>NZ_JBVASY010000001.1:0-3684267 GCF_057814235.1 Cupriavidus sp. F041 | reverse complement strand
TAACCGCGCAATTCAGCACACTGTATTGAGAGTCGTTCTCGGTGAACAGGCGGGCTCGGCCCTATTGCGACGCTCGAGCAGGATCGGCAATGTCCGATGGAGGTACCAGGAATCGCGCGCCGGGGCAGTGCCGGCGCCCTGTCATGTCATCAACCGGGGTTCGTCATTGCGCTCTGCTGGCTGGCGTAGTTGAACGGCAGCAGGTCGCTGATGTCGGCGTCCGCCGCACGCTGCGGCAGCTCGGTGAGAACGTGAAGCAGATACGCATACGGCTCGACGTTGCAGGCGCGGCACGTGAGCATCAGGCTGTAGATCGTCGCGCTCGCCTTCGCACCGGCAACCGTGTCTGCAAAGAGCCATGCCTTTCGCGCGGTTGCAAAGGGTCTCACGTCGCGCTCTATCACGTTGTTATCGAGGGGTGCACGCCCATCGATAACATAGCGGCTGAGGTATTCCCACTGATTGCGCGTGTAGCTGATCGCCTTGCCCAGCAGACTTTCAGGCAGAACCTGCGGTGCCAGTTCGTCCAGCCATTTCCTGAGCGCCTCCAGTAGCGGTACGCTGTGTTCCTGCCGCAGTCGGTAGGTGTAGCCGGCCCGTGTCTCGCCCTCTGGCAGTTCTCTGCGAGCAAGTGTCTCGACCTGATACAGCGCCTTGAAGTACTCGAGCGCCTGCTGTGCGCGACCGCCGGGCTTCTTCTGGCCCTTGTGCGCGTCGACGAACAGTCGTCTCGAATGTGCAAGACACCCGAAGTGCGTGACGGCTTTGAGCGTGCGCCAGGCGCTGTAGCCGTCGGTCATCAGCATGCCTTCGTAGCCGGCGAGAAACGCCTGCGGATATTGCTGACCACGCCCCGGCTGGTAGTCGAACAGCACCACAGGCTGTTCGCAGTCCTGTGCGCTTCTGTAGAGCCACATGTAACTCTTGCTCTGCGCGGTCTTGCCTTCTTCCTTGAGCACTTGCACCGTCGTCTCGTCGCCGTGGATCAGCGGCTGCGACAGCAGCGTCTGGCGCATCGCCTCGTACAACCGTAACCGCGCAATTCAGCACACTGTATTGAGAGTCGTTCTCGGCGAACAGGCGGGCTCGGCCCTATTGCGACGCTCGAGCAGGATCGGCAATGTCCGATGGAGGTACCAGGAATCGCGCGCCGGGGCAGTGCCGGCGCCCTGTCATGTCATCAACCGGGGTTCGTCATTGCGCTCTGCTGGCTGGCGTAGTTGAACGGCAGCAGGTCGCTGATGTCGGCGTCCGCCGCACGCTGCGGCAGCTCGGTGAGAACGTGAAGCAGATACGCATACGGCTCGACGTTGCAGGCGCGGCACGTGAGCATCAGGCTGTAGATCGTCGCGCTCGCCTTCGCACCGGCAACCGTGTCTGCAAAGAGCCATGCCTTTCGCGCGGTTGCAAAGGGTCTCACGTCGCGCTCTATCACGTTGTTATCGAGGGGTGCACGCCCATCGATAACATAGCGGCTGAGGTATTCCCACTGATTGCGCGTGTAGCTGATCGCCTTGCCCAGCAGACTTTCAGGCAGAACCTGCGGTGCCAGTTCGTCCAGCCATTTCCTGAGCGCCTCCAGTAGCGGTACGCTGTGTTCCTGCCGCAGTCGGTAGGTGTAGCCGGCCCGTGTCTCGCCCTCTGGCAGTTCTCTGCGAGCAAGTGTCTCGACCTGATACAGCGCCTTGAAGTACTCGAGCGCCTGCTGTGCGCGACCGCCGGGCTTCTTCTGGCCCTTGTGCGCGTCGACGAACAGTCGTCTCGAATGTGCAAGACACCCGAAGTGCGTGACGGCTTTGAGCGTGCGCCAGGCGCTGTAGCCGTCGGTCATCAGCATGCCTTCGTAGCCGGCGAGAAACGCCTGCGGATATTGCTGACCACGCCCCGGCTGGTAGTCGAACAGCACCACAGGCTGTTCGCAGTCCTGTGCGCTTCTGTAGAGCCACATGTAACTCTTGCTCTGCGCGGTCTTGCCTTCTTCCTTGAGCACTTGCACCGTCGTCTCGTCGCCGTGGATCAGCGGCTGCGACAGCAGCGTCTGGCGCATCGCCTCGTACAACCGGCTGTAGTGCAGTTCGGCAGGCCTGATGATCCAGTTCGCCAGCGTGCCGCGGCCCGCCGGAATGCCCGCACGGGCCAGCGCGTCTTCCATCCGGTATAGCGGCGTGCCATCCACGTACTTGCCGGTCGTCACCGTCGCGATCATCGCCGGACTCGCGTTGCTACCTGGCAGCGGTTGTACTGGCATCGGCGCGACCACGATCGGCGTGCGCTCCGCGTTGCGCTCGCAATGGCGGCACGCGTATTTGAACCGTACGTGCTGCAACACCGAGGCCTTTACCTCGATGTGCAACTGCTCGCTCGTCTCCTCGCCCATGCGATGCAGCGGGCTCTGGCAGCATGGACAGATTTTCTGTTCCTCGGGCAGGTCGTACTCGATGCGCTGGCGCGGCAACGACGCCGGCAGCGGCTTGCGTCCCCGCTTGCGGTGTGCAGACTCATCGACTTCCGGAAGTCCCGTATCGGGCAGCGTGAACGCGTCATCGGGATCGTCGCCAGCAGGTTCTGTCGCGGCGATCTGCTCGGCTTCGTCAAACACCCGATCCTTGAGCTTCTCGCTGCTCGGCGCGTAGCGTTTGAGCTGCGCGAGGCGGAACTGCTCTTCGAGCTGCTCGATACGCTGCGAGAGTTGCTGGGCTAGCGACTCGAGATCCAGATTCTTCTTCTCGAGTTCTCGGATATAGGCCTGGACGTCAGGCGGCAGATCAGGGATGAGGTCATGTGCAGGCATGCCATTCACGATAGTGCAATCGCATCGCCAACAGGTTTACGTCGAATCCATATCAATGGTATCGGCCAATCCCCTGGCGAGCAGCCGCCTCGCGAAGCCTATGGCCAGAGCCCGCACCCTGGCCTCCCTCACGCTGACTCAGCTCGCGTGCCGGTAGCGCCGCGAAGGGTGTCGGCGAACGGCTTCGATGTCGATACCTTCAAGCAGCCAGTGCAGTTGCTCGGTGGTGAGTTCCATCACCGCCTGCTGGCGGCGTGGCCAGGCGAAGTGGTCTGCTTCCAAACGCTTCATCAGGAGCCAGAATCCGGAGCGGTCATAGAGCAGAAGCTTGACCCGATTGCGGCCGCGGTTATGGAACGCGAAGACGGCCCGGGCGAACGGATCGAGTTGCATCGACTGCTCGACCAACGTCACCAGACTGTTCAGGCCGGCCCGGAAGTCGATAGGCTCGCGGTGCAGATAGACCCGCAGGTCAGCGTCGAGGCGGAACATCAGGTGTCCCCCAGCGCCGCGATCATCGCCTTCACGAGCGTCCCATCTTTCGGTGTGCATTCGAGCTCGATGGTTACGCCGTTTGGCAGCCGTGCCGACAGGCGTGCCAATTGTGGCGAAGATGAAGATTGCGGCACGGGAACAGATGTCGATTCCGGCGATGCCGGCCGTGACCGCTGGGCTTGAGGAGGTACGCCGCGAACCTCTACTACCGGAACGAAGGCCGATGGCGCGCCTTCGACGGCGCTATCCATGTCAATACCACCTTGTCTTTCTGCTTTGTACTGCTTGACCCAGCGCCACAATTGGTTCGTGTTCACCCGGGCTCGGATCGCCATGCTGGCAACCGATACGCCGGGTTCAAGGCAAGCCTCGATCAATCTTCGCTTGCCCTGCCTGTCGTAGCTGCGTTTCCCGTTGGCGCCGACATTGGTCACTCGCAGCGGCAGGAAGTCAAAATCGCTATCGTCCATGAATTGTGCCCACGAAAAAAATCGTGGGCACAATCCTGCGCCTTTCGGGGCGTCAACGCTACGTGCGGAGAAAATCGCGCTTACGATGCACCGGTATCGCAGGGGCAGACGCCCAGGCTCTACCTGCTGCTGCGCCGGACCCTGGCCGATGCGGGACTATCCACCTACGGCGTAAAAGACAAATATGCGCGCGCCCGGCCCTTCATGGTCAACCACCAGCCGACTTGCACGCCCGCCGAAGAGCCCATGCTTTCCAAGGACGGCTCCTACCCGTCAGGGCATAACGCCGTTGGCTGGGCATGGGCACTGATCCTGGCGGAAATCGCGCCCCAACAGTCCAATGCGATCCTGGCGCGCGGGCTGGCTTATGGGCGGAGCCGGCTGGTCTGCAATGTGCACTGGCAAAGCGATGCGATGCAGGGCCGCATCATGGGCGCAGCCACCGTGGCGCGGCTGCATGCCGACCCCGCTTTCCGTGCGGATCTGGCGGCAGCCAAGGCGGAGCTTGCCGAAGTCCGCGCCAAGGGCCTGAAGCCCGCCGGCGACTGCGGGGCCGAAAGCGAGGCGCTGGCGCAGCTTGCCAACTAGCAGCCAGCCTTGCCGGCGTCAGGGCGGGCAAGGCGCTTGGGCGATGTTCAGCCGCGGCCGACGAAGGGCATTTTGGTGGCCATCACGGTCATGAACTGCACATTCGCATCGAGCGGCAGGTTGGCCATATGGACTACCGAACTGGCTACGTGCGCCACGTCCATCAGCGGCTCGGGGGCGATCTCGCCATTGGCCTGGGGCACGCCGCGCGCCATGCGCGAAGCCATGTCGGTGGCGGCGTTGCCGATGTCGATCTGCCCGCAAGCGATATCGAAGGCGCGGCCATCCAGCGAGAGGCTCTTGGTCAGCCCGGTGATGGCGTGCTTGGTGGCCGTATACGGGACCGTATTGGGGCGCGGCGCGTGCGCCGAGATGGAGCCGTTGTTGATAATGCGGCCGCCGCGCGGGCTCTGCGACTTCATCAGCGCAAAGGCGGCGCGCGAGCACAGGAAGACGCCGGTCAGGTTGGTGTCCAGCACCGCCTTCCATTGCTCCACCGACAACTCGTCGATCGACACCGCCGGCGCATTGATGCCGGCATTGTTGAACAGCACGTCGAGCCGGCCGAACTGTTCGCGGACCTGCGCGAACAGGTGATCCACCGAAGCCGGATTGCTGACATCGCACTGCACCGCCAGCGCCGTATGGCCATCGGCCCGGGCTTGCGCGGCCAGCGCCTGGAGCGGCTCGGCGGTACGCCCGGCGAACACCACCCGGTAGCCCGCCACCAGCAGCGCCTGCGCCACCGCCTTGCCGATGCCACGGGCGGCGCCCGTGACCAGCGCTACCTTGCCTTGCTGACTCATGCTGTCTTCTCCGGATGGGATTCTTGGTTGCAGGCTATTTGACCGGAATCGGCGTTTCCGCCGCCACCGGCACCGCGGTCACGCTGTTCTGCGGGCTGCCGGAAACGATACGGTCCGAGTAGGTCAGGTAGACCAGGGTATTGCGCTTGCGGTCGACCGTGCGCACCACGTGCAAGGTCTTGAACAGGATCGACATGCGTTCGGAAAATACATTGTCCTGCTGGCGCAGCGGGCCCTTGAACGTGATCGGCCCGACCTGGCGGCAGGCGATCGAGCTTTCGGGCGGATCTTCGGCCATGCCCAGCGATCCCTTGATGCCACCGGTGCGGGCACGCGAGACATAGCACGTCACGCCCTGCACCATCGGATCGTCATAAGCCTCGATCACCACCTTGTCGGAGCCGGTCATGCGGAAATTGGTGCTCACGCTGCCGATCTCCTCGGCATGCGCGGCCGGCGCCAGCAGCGCCAGCGCCGCTAGCAGGCGCATCAGGCTGGTATGCATGCGTGCCCCTTCCACCTCAGGGCACCTTGCCCGTGATTTCGTCGTGCCGTTTTTCCATTTCCTGGCGAAGCTGGCGGCGCAGCTGGGCCGCGGCAAAGCGCTGGCGCTCGACCTCGTCGCGCGGCACCAGCGCCGGCACCTCGGCCGGGGCGCCATTATCGTCCACCGCCACCATGGTGAAATAGCAGCTATTGGTATGGCGCACGAGCTTGCTGCGGATGTTCTCGGTGATGACCTTGATGCCGATCTCCATGGAGCTGCGCCCGGTGAAATTGACTGCTGCCAGGAAGGTCACCAGTTCTCCCACGTGGATGGGCTGGCGAAATACGACCTGGTCCACCGACAAGGTCACGACATAGCGCCCCGCGTAGCGGCTGGCACAGGCATAAGCCACCATGTCGAGATACTTGAGGATGGTGCCGCCGTGCACATTGCCGGAGAAATTGGCCATGTCCGGCGTCATCAGCACGGTCATGGAAAGCTGGTGGGACAGGTCGTTCATGATGAAATCCGGAATCTGGAAGCGGCCGGGCGGACCCACGAAGCGGGTCGAAAGGCTGGTGCCGACGATCGGCAGTTTAACCCGGAACGGGCCCCGTGCCTTGTGGCGGAGCACGTCCCGGCGCACCCCGGTGCCAACAAAAAAGCGGCCTTTCGGGCCGCCTTCGTATCAGCGCTCAAGGCGCAGACTGCTTACTTCTTCTTGTTCACAGCGTCCTTGAACCCTTGGCCGGCAGAGAACTTGACCGTCTTTGCGGCCGGAATCTTGATGGTCTCGCCAGTACGCGGATTGCGGCCGGTCCGCGCGGCGCGCTTGCCGGAGCTGAAGCTGCCGAAACCCACCAGCGTTACTGAATCACCCTTGGCAACTGCCTTCTTAATGTTGTCCAGAGCCGCATTCAGTGCGCGCTCTGCCGCTGCATTGCTCAATTCGGCGTCCGCGGCGATGGCAGATACCAGTTCACCTTTATTCATGGCTGATTTCCCTTGTTGGTCGTCTTGATCGGAGTGTCTGCCACGCGGCAAATTACCGATCGGCGCAGTCTAATCCGCGCTTTGCGCATTGGGCAATCCCCAGTGGCACCAATGCAACGAAAAAAGCCGCAAATCCTTGAGTCAAGCGCCTTTGCGGGGAATTTACCCCCCCTTTTCCGCCGTTTCAAATGCGCTCGCTGACGCTAGGAAGAATTCGAACGCGCGTACGGGCAACGCGCATCCCTTGCTGCGCGATGCGGCTTTGCTTCGTCGGCTCGCTACCACCGCCGGTGCGATGCGAGGATCACAGGCGGCGGCATGCCCTGGTTCTGGGCAAGAGCGCTGCAATATCCCATTATGGTGCATGGTTGTAAGGGGCTACGCCCCAAATCAATGCGATGCATCATTTTGGCGCAGGCTTTTGTCTGTCGCCATAGGGACCGCAAGGCGATCGCCCTCGCTGTTATCACCGGGACAGCCCCCGCAGGCGCGACAATCCGGTGCAAAAGCACCCAACACGGTGCAGATTCCCCGCCAGGATGCCCCACACTGGAATGCTTTTTGCATACCAGTGCTCCCATTTTGAGCATGAGGAATGTATGGACAATTGGAAAAGCGGCACCGACGCCCTGTTCATCCTGCTGGGGGCGATCATGGTGCTCGCTATGCACGCGGGCTTTGCGTTTCTTGAGTTAGGCACGGTGCGCAAGAAGAACCAGGTCAACGCCCTGGTCAAGATATTGGTGGATTTCGCCATTTCCACCATCGCCTATTTCTTCATCGGCTACACCGTGGCGTATGGGGTCGAATTCTTTACCAGCGCCCATGAACTGGCGCAACGAAGCGGCTATGAACTGGTGAAGTTCTTTTTCCTGGCAACCTTTGCGGCCGCCATTCCCGCCATTATTTCCGGCGGGATTGCCGAGCGCTCGCGTTTCAATCCGCAACTGGTGGCAACCTTCGTCCTGGTTGGCCTTGTGTATCCCTTCTTCGAAGGCATCGCCTGGAACAACCGGTTCGGCGTGCAAGACTGGATCACCTCCGTCGCGGGCGTGCCATTCCACGACTTCGCCGGCTCCGTCGTGGTCCACGCCATGGGCGGCTGGATCGCGCTGCCGGCAATCCTGTTGCTGGGCGCGCGCCGCGGACGCTACCAGAAAGACGGCCGCATCAGCGCCCACCCGCCCTCCAATATCCCTTTCCTGGCGTTGGGCGCCTGGGTGCTGGCGGTGGGGTGGTTCGGCTTCAATGTCATGAGCGCGCAGACCGTCGACAAGATCAGCGGGCTTGTCGCCATCAATTCCCTGATGGCCATGGCGGGCGGTACCCTGGCCGCCTGGGCGGCGGGCCGCAACGACCCCGGCTTTGCCTATAACGGCCCGCTTGCCGGCCTGGTGGCGGTCTGCGCGGGCTCGGACCTGATGCATCCGCTGGGTGCGCTGGTGACCGGGGCCATCGCCGGCGCGCTGTTTGTTTACCTGTTTACGCTGGCCCAGAACAAATGGCATATCGACGACGTGCTGGGCGTCTGGC
The DNA here is from genome assembly GCF_057814235.1 of Cupriavidus sp. F041. NCBI lineage: Bacteria > Pseudomonadati > Pseudomonadota > Betaproteobacteria > Burkholderiales > Burkholderiaceae > Cupriavidus > Cupriavidus sp. F041. The sequence continues at coordinate 3,676,104 of NZ_JBVASY010000001.1, read as the reverse complement.
CGTTGCATGGGCTGTGCGGCGCCTGGGGCGGCATTGCCGCCGGTATCTTTGGCAGCCAGGCGCTGGGCGGCATCGGTGGCGTCTCCCTGGGCGCGCAGACGATCGGCACGCTGCTTGGCATTGTCATCGCCCTGGTGGGCGGCACCGTGGTCTACGGCACATTGAAGAAGCTGGTCGGCATCCGGCTCGATGCCGAATCGGAATACAACGGCGCGGACCTGTCCTTGCATCGCATCTCCGCCACGCCGGAGCGCGAAACCAACTGGTAAGCCGCGGCGCGCAGGGGGCTTGCCCCCTGCGCCATCCGCTGCTGCGGATCCCCGGCCTTTGGCCGCCAGTGGCGCGCTGCGCCCGTGGCGGCCATTTTGTGCTTGAACTTCCGCACGCGGCGTAGCAATAATGCGTTGCCCGCACTCGCGTCTCGCCCCCGATGCGCCCGGGAATCCGCTGCATGATGTTCGTTGCCCGTGTACCTGCCGAGCCAGCAAGGGAGAACCGCGATGGATGCTACAACGCTGCAGAAGCTTCAGGACGTAGTGATCGCCTATGCGACCGAATTCGGGATCAAGATACTTGCTGCCCTCGCCTTCTGGGTGGTCGGCCGGTCGCTGATTCATTTCGTGGTGCGGCTGGTGCAGGGGGCGCTGGCCAAGCAGAAGGTCGATCCGACCTTGCTGCGTTACGTCGGGTCCATCGTCACGGTCACGCTCAATGTCGTGCTGGTGATCGGCATCCTGGGCTATTTCGGCATCCAGACCACCACCTTCGCCGCGCTGATCGCCGCGGCCGGCGTTGCCATCGGCATGGCCTGGTCGGGCTTGATGTCCAACTTTGCCGCGGGAGCTTTCCTCGTGGTGCTGAGGCCATTCAAGGTCGGCGATTTCGTCACGGTGGGTGGAATCACCGGCACGGTCAGGGAGATCGGCTTGTTCTGCACCACGCTGGATACGCCGGACAATGTCCTGACCGTGATCGGCAACAACAAGATTTTCGCGGACACCATCCAGAACTTCAGCGCCAACGCCTACCGCCGCGTTGAACTCAAGGCGCAGCTAGCCGGCAGTACCGACCACGTCGCCGCCGCCGCGCTGCTCAAGGAACGCATGGCCGCACTGCCCAACGTGCTGACCGAACCGCCGCCCGACGTGGAGATTCTCGAATTCAACCTGGTCGGCCCCGTCCTTGCCGTGCGTCCATACTGCCATACCGATCATTACTGGCAGGTGTATTTCGACACCAACCGCGTGATCCGCGAGAGCTTTGGCGAGGCCGGATTCTCCGCGCCGATGCCAGCCCAGCTGGTGGTGCTGCAAAACAGCGCGGCCACGTAACCGTGCCACGAAGGGAGGAGCCGGAAGCGCGGAACCAGGCCGTCCCGCTACGCTACGGCGGCAGCAGTCAGCCGGCGCTGTGCGCCGGCTTGCCTGAACGGCCGAAGACGCGCATCAGTACCGCACCGGTACCGCAAATACCCATGACTACCGCCAGCGGCAATGCACTGCCGTCGCGCCAGAAGCTGACCGCGGCGCCGGCCAGGGTGCCCAGCCCGAATTGCAGCGTCCCCATCAACGCGGACGCCGTGCCGGCCCGCTGGCCCTGCTCCGCCATGGCCAGGGCCGAGGCGTTCGGCAGGATGCATCCAAGGCTGGCGATAAACACAAAGAATCCGGCCAGCAGCACCGGCAACGGCGCCAGGCCGGCCAGCACCGCGGCAGCCAACGCCAGGCCTGCCGCGCACGGCGCAACCAGGGCGCCGCCTAGCACCTGGTCAAGCGTGCGGTTGCGCACCAGGCGCGCGTTAAGTTGCGACATGCCAATCAAGCCCAACGCGTTGGCGCCGAATACGAAGCCGTAATAAGAGGGATCGATGCCATGCAACTCGATCAGCACGAACGGCGACCCCGCAATATAGGCGAACATCCCCGCTTGCGCACAGCCGGCAGACAGCGAATAGCCGACGAAGCCCCGGTCTCGCAGCAGCTCGCCGTAGTTGGCGAGTACGCGGCCAAGGCGCAGTGGCATGGCATTGACGGTGTCGAGCGATTCTTCCATGTACCGGTGGACCACCCACAGGATCAACAGGCTGCTGGCGCAAAGCAGCCAGAAGATGGCGCGCCAGCCGAAGGCCGCGAGCACGGCCCCGCCAATGATGGGTGCCAGGATCGGCGCCAGGCCCATCACCAGCATCAGCGAGGAGAAGGCGCGCGCGGATTCGTGCGCCTCCAGCCGGTCGCGGATCACGGCACGGGCCATTACCATGCCCGCACAGCCGCCCAGGGCCTGCAAGAAGCGCCACAGCATCAGCGCCTCGACGTCGCGCGCGAGCGCGCATCCGGCCGCTGCGAGCGCATAGGACAGCAGGCCAATGTACAGCGGCGGCTTGCGGCCAAAGCGGTCGCTGATCGGGCCATAGAAGGCCTGGCCCACCGCCAGTCCCACCAGGAAGGTTCCCAGCGTGAGTTGCACGCGCCCGATATCGACCCCAAGATCGCCGGCCAGCGCAGGGAAGCTCGGCAGGTACATATCAATCGAAAGGGGCGCCAGCGCAGTGAGCGAAGCGCATACCAGGAGCCAAAGCGGGAAACGCGCGGACTGTGGCGCGCGGGCGGAGCGAGTCATCGAAACATCCTGAGGAACAACGGGGCGGCCGGAATGGCCACCTGCGCCGATGCGTCAGCGACGCGAGCGGCGCGGGAGCGGTAAGAGGCGTAATTGTTGCATAGCGTAACAAGCCGCGTACTCGACACGCCGCGCGGCGATGATGCAGGCGCGCGTCCGCCTGGAAGCGCGCAACTGTGATGATAGGCCCGACGGTGCCGGGACATGCCGGCGGCAACGGGCTTCGCTTCGCCGCGGATCGGAGGAGTGCGTGGCTTTCAACCGCAGTAACGCCAAGGGTACAATGCCAGCCTGTCGGCCGCCCCGGGCGGACGATCGCGCAGCCCGACGCACCGCGGAAGCCCGGCCACCGAAACGGCTTCCGGCAACGTTTTCCTGCATGAGAACAAGATACGCACTGCTTTCTGTCTTACTTACCCTGGCCGCCGGCGCGGCCGGTTTGCCGTGGGCGCAGCAAGCGCGCGCGGCAACGCCGCCAGTCAGGGCCGCAGCCTCCGCACCCGTCGTTGTGGACGAAGCCGATGCGCTGGCGCAAATGCTCAAGGGCGCGGCCACTGGCCAGAACACCGGCGCAGCGGGCGTACCGGAATTGCTGCGCAACACCGCGCGGCCGGACAACATACTGTCGCGTGCCTGCCGACAACTCAACGATGCGCTGCCCATCGAAATCGATGGCGAGACGCGCCTGCGCCGCTGCCAGTCGGTACCGGGCAAACACATCCTGTTCCAGCTTGAGCTGACCAAGTATCGAGGCCCCATGCTGGACCTCGCCAGCTTCGAGCTCAGCTATGCCGCGCCCCTGCAGCGCAATATCTGCGCCAACCGGGATGTGGAAATCCTGACCAAGCTGGGCATCAGCATGATGTTCCGCTATATGACGCGCAACGAGCGGGGCGAGCGCCGCGTGGGCGACGTCTACATCAACGCGCCCATCTGCTCTTCGGCGCTGCGCTAAACCATTTGATTTCCTTGCCGCGACACCCGGGAGTGCCGGGGTCGGTGGGCGCCCGTTGCGGGCGCCCGCTCCTCTGGCAAGACTCAGGCAAGCCGCGGCCGCAGCGGCACCACATTGGCAGCGCGCCGGGGCAACACACGGGTTTCCTTCCATCCCGAATGCGCCAGCGGCGAACCCCAGACCAGTTCATGCAGACTGGCCAGCGCAAAGGGATCGCCCAGCAGCAGGTGCTTTTCGGCAGCGCTGAGGCCGTCTGGCCCGGCGGTGAGGGCCTGGTGCACCAGCGCGGCATGTTCCTGTTGCGTGGCCTGCGGCTGTACCACGCGGGGCGAGCCGGTGGCGCACATCAATGCGTTGGTCACGGGGTCGACCACTGCATCGATAAATGCCGGCGGTTCGCCCGCGGCCTCGACGTGCTTCTGCATGGCGGCCATTTCGCGCGGCGGCGTGGCCTCCTCCGGCGTCACGAACAGCCTGGCGCGGCGCAGCGCACGGCCAAACGAAACCCGCGACAGCCACACCGAGAGCGGAATCGAGAAGGCCAGCGAGCCGACGATCGGCAGCAGCCACCAGACAAAATTTGGATCCAGCCACAGCACCACTCCGCCCCATGCAAGCCCTAGCAAGGTGTGCATGCCATGACGGCGAAATGCTTCGCCCCAGGTCGTCTCCGCATCCTCGCGCGGAGGCGATTTCCAGGTAATCCCCCAACCGCTGTATGCCGCCGCCACGAACTTGGTGTGGAACAGCATCCGGACGGGGGCCAGCAAGGCCGACATCACCACCTCGATCAGCATCGAAGCCACCAGGCGCAGCGGCCCGCCATAGTTGCGCGAGTCTTTCATCAGCAGCAGCACGCTGGCGACCTTGGGCAGGAACAGCAGCGTGGCGGTAGCCGAGAACAGGGCCAGCGCCTTTTCCGGATGCCACTCGGGCCAGGTCGGGAACAACTGGTAAGGCTGCGTGAAATACTCCGGCGGTACCAGTGCGTGCTTGGCCAGCATGATGGTGGACAGCACCAGGAACAGAAACCACAACGGCGCCGACAGATAAGCCATCACGCCAGTGAGGAACACGGCGCGGTGCACCGCGTGGAAGCCCTGCTTCATCCACAGGCGGAAGTTCATCAGGTTGCCCTGGCACCAGCGGCGATCGCGCTTGACCTCGTCAAGCAGGTTCGGCGGCAGTTCCTCGTAGGAGCCCTCGAGATCATAGGCAATCCACACGCCCCACCCGGCCCTGCGCATCAGGGCGGCCTCGACGAAATCGTGCGACAGGATTTCCCCCGCCAGCGGCCCCTTGCCGGGCAACGGCGCCAGCGCGCAGTGCTCCATGAAGGGCTGGATGCGGATGATGGCGTTGTGGCCCCAGTAATGCGATTCGCCAAGCTGCCAATAGTGCAGTCCTGCGGTGAACAGCGGACCGTACACGCGCGTGGAGAACTGCTGCACCCGCGCATACATGGTCTCGCGCCCCACTGCCAGCGGTGCGGTCTGGATGATGCCGGCGCCGGGGTTGCCTTCCATCAGCTTGACCAGCGTGGTCAGGCATTCGCCGCTCATCACGCTATCGGCGTCTAGCACCACCATATAGCGATACGCACTGCCCCAGCGGCGGCAGAAGTCGGCCACGTTGCCGGTCTTGCGCTTGACGCGGTGACGGCGCCAGCGATAGAAGATTCGGCCAAAGCCATTGACCGCGCGGCAGGTTTCCATCCACGCATCGGTCTCGGCGGTACGCAGGTCCGGGTCGCCGCTGTCGGACAGCACGAAGAAATCGAAGCGCGCCAGTTCGCCGGTGCGCTCCATCGACTCATAGGTCGCGCGCAGCCCGGCGAAGACCCGGTTCACGTCCTCGTTGCAGATCGGCATGATGACTGCCGTGCGCGCCTCCTCCGCGATGGGTCCGTCCACCGCTGCCGAACGCGAAATCAGATGGCGGTCGCCGCCCTTGGCCAGCACAAGGAAACCCATCATCGCGGTCCAGAAACCCGCGGACACCCACGAGAACAGGATAGCGAAGAGCGCCAGTACGGCGATCTCAAGCGGGTCGGTGCCGTGATAAGGCAGCACCTTTGTCATGAAGTAGGTGGCCAGTGCGGTCTGCCCGGCCACGAGGCCAAGCAGCACCCAGCGGCGATGCGCGCCCGCGGGATGCCACTTACCCTCGGCGTCGGGACCATCATGCAAGGTGTCCCAGGTTTCGGGCACGGGCGGGCGGCCAAGCACGCGCCGGCCCAGGTTGCGAAGGAAACCGGTGACGATGTGCGGGGGCCAGGCCCGCGGCACCATCGAGGCGCGCTCGGGAGCCGGGCCGGTGTCGATATGCACGGTGCCATCGGCACGGCGTTGCACCAGGGGCTCGCCCGCCGCTTGCGGGGCGCCGTACGCGAGATTGAGGCGACGCCCTACTGAACCGTAGGCAGCGCCCGCCGGCGACTGGCCGGCGTCTTTAGCCGCGAGTTTTTGCTGCAGCGAATGAATGGCCGACCCGGGGTCCGCGCCATCGCTGCCAGCGACATTGTTGAGAAGCTCGCGGCGCAGGTCTGGGGAGACCGGCACGCGATCGAGATAGCGCTCGCATGCCGCCGGGGCCGCGCGCTGCTTTAGCCTGGGGGTAAGATGTAGCTCCACGTCTCGGATAGGGTTGTATTGCCGTTGCGAAGATAGCCGCGCAATTCGACCGGTTTGTTTTCGTCTTTGCGGCGCACGACCATCATCATGCGCCAGCCGCCGGTTGCCTCATTGCGCTGCGTCGAAGTGTTCAGCAGCTCCCCGTTGCTGTCGGCCGAGATCACCGGATCGATCCGGGTATCCGCAGCCAGTTTCTTGAAGACTGGGCCTTCAAAATCCACCACCAGCGAAAAACTGGTGTCGTCCTGCTTGCGGCTCAGCCCCTGGCCACGCCGCGTTTGTGTCACCCACGACAGCGGCGGCTGTTTTTCGCCGTCCTTCTGCCACAGCAGGCGATATTCGAAATCGAAAGCTTGTTTGGGCTTAGGTGGGTTGTCGGGCACCCAGTACGCCACGATGTTGTCGTTGGTCTCGTCCGGGGTCGGGATCTGCACCAGCTCGACCCGGCCCGAACCCCAGTTGCCCTTGGGCTCCACCCAGGCGCTCGGGCGGCGCTCGTACCACGCGCCGATTTCCTGATAGTTGCCAAAATTGCGGTCGCGCTGCATCAGGCCGAAGCCCTGCGGATTGGTCGCCGCGAACGAGGTCACCAGCAGGCGCTTGGGGTTGCTCAGCGGCCGCCACAGCCATTCGCCTGTGCCGAGCTGCACCGAAAGACCGTCGGAGTCATGCACCTCGGGCCGGTAGTCCTGCACCGCCGAAGGCTGGTTCTCGCCAAAGAGGTACATGCTGGTCAGCGGCGCCAGGCCAAGCTTGGTGACGTTCTCGCGCATGAACAGGCGCGACTTCACCTCCATGGCGGTTTCCGCGCCCGGCCGGATCACGATGCGATAAGCCCCGCTCATGCGGCGCGAATCCATCAGGGCATAGATGGTCAGTTGCTTGTCCGCCGGTGAAGGCCGCTCGATCCAGTATTCGACGAAACGCGGGAACTCCTCGCCCGAATTGAGCGCGGTATCCACCGCCAGGCCACGCGCCGACAGGCCATACCATTGGTCCTTGCCGAGCGCGCGGAAGTAACTGGCACCCAGGAAGGACACGACTTCGTCCTTGCTCTTGGCGTTGTTGAGGGGATAGAGCACCCGGAAGCCGGCGAAGCCCAGCGGCTTGAGCTTGGCGGCATCGACCTTGTGCGGGCCATAGTTGAAGGCGGCCGGATCGAAACGAATCTCGCGCGCGCTGCCGCTCACCACTTCGTTGATGCGCACGGGCTGGTCGAACACCATGCCCTCATGGAAGAACGAAAGCTCGAAGGGAAGCTTGGCATTGCGCCACTGGAATCGCTCGGGCTTGTACTCGATCTCGCGATAACGCTCGTAGGACAGTTCGCGAAGTTCGCGAGGCAGGTTCTGCGCAGGCGCCTTGTAAGGCGTTCCGGCCAGCTGGCGCGCGCGCGCCGCCACGGTATCGAAGTCGAACGCGTGCGCGGCCATCGCGCACACCGCCAGCATGCCGCCGCACAACCACCTGCCCAGGCGCATGGCGCCCGCATTGGCGCGTACCGCCGTATGGGGTTGGGCAGATTGGAAGGTCGGCAGGGTAACGGTTTCGGACATGGATGCCAGTGACAGGCAGAGTTGGAAAATTAGGGGCGATCTGTCACCGCAGCAAAAGGCGGGCCACCATGCGGCCGGGATGACAAAAGCAACGGCGGGATGCTGACCGCGAAGATACCGGGAAGCACGGATAAGGATCTTGCGGCGCATTGTTTTCACTTGACCAAGCGTGTATCGGGCTTGTTGCAATGCGCAAAAGAACCTTAACAATTCGAGCCTAGGAAGTCACGTTTCGATCAGGCAACGTTTGCAACAATTTGAAACCCCGGTCGCCCGGACGCCGCTTTCGGCGCGGATCCCGTGCCGGGGCGTCACATGGACAACGCCCCAGGATCAGCGCGCGGTGCCGCACAGGGCACGTTGTGTGTTCAGCCATTTCTACAGCCCCTTCCCTGGCGCTGCCGCCAGGTTTGATAGCCGGGGGCGAGCATCTCGCCGCCGTCTCGCATGCCGCTGCACCCCGCTCTGCTATTTGGGGCCGACGTCCGAATCTGCAACGCTAGGATATGGATTGGGCGCCGTCAATGCGGGCTGCGTGGACCCGTACGGCACTGGAACGGCGCATGGCGCACCTGCGAAATCGTGCACTGCACCCGGATCAAGCCTATGCTCGTCTGAAGCAGACGTTCGGGAAAGTTGGACCAGCTGTCAGATGGCGTTGCGCGAGGCGGCGCGGGATCGACATTGCGACGGGAAGCCGGTGTGAATACAACCGGGCAAAAAAAGAGAGGCCGCAGCCTCTCGATCAGGTTCCGCCTCGATGCCAGTCCCCCCGGAATGGCGCATGGCGCCGCTGGACATCGGTACCCGGGCGCGCTGCACCGCGTGATGTAACGCGGTGCGGCGGACGCGGGCGGCGTGGCGAACTAGCCCGGCCAGCGTATGCGCGCGGTGGCGCAATGACGCAAGGGGTGCCGGTCGCCTTTCGCTATCGGCGCTCAGGCGCCTTTATTCATCATCTTGTCGCTATCGGAAGGCGCGTGGTTCTTTTTCGTCTTGGCGGGCTTTGTCGCCTTGCTCGAGCTTGCCGCGGCAGGCTTATCTCCGGCGGCGGGAGCCGACGCCTGGGCATATGCACCCGCGCCAAACATGGCCAGCGACAACATCACGATCCACTTCTTCATATCAGCCTCCTGGTCAGCTGTGGAAAGAAGCCTGGCCGTGGCCCTTGGCGGCCACAGGCACCTACGCTTCGTCACCACCAACAACGGCACAAGGTCGAGATGGGTTGACGCATCAGCACGCCTATCGACACTGCGGCGCAGCATTGGCCGCGTCCAGGCGCGCCGGCGAGGGCCTCAATGGCACAACCGGCCCAGCAGTTCGCCGGCAACGGTGCCGGCGTTGGCGGGCTGCGGCATGCCGGCTTGCGGCGCGCTGATGGTGTAGAGCGATTCGCCGCGCGCGTAGCGTTTGGCGTAGAGCGTCTGCTCGACCACCGCATACATTGACGTGGCGCAATTGAAGACCATGCGCTTGAGCGAGGAGCGGATCGGTTCGCCACTGGCGGTGCGAATCACGCCGGCCGGCGAGTTACGCATGACGGCCACGCCGACCTCGGCCCCCCGGCGGCGCACCGAACTCTTGTCAAAGTAGGAGACCACCCCGTTTGCGCCCATCAGGGGCAGCCAGCGCTGCGGGTCGGGCGCCGAAGGATCCGGCGCGGCCGGCATCGCGCAACCCTCGCGCGGCGTGGAACGGAACACCGTACCCCCATTGGGAGCCTGGCACTCATATAAACCCGCGGCGGCGGGGCGAACCGTTGCAGCAACCGGTTCGGCATACGCGGCAAGACAGACGCTACTGCCGATCAGCACGGCGGCAGCATGGAATAAGGCGCGCAAGGACATGGACGGACCCTCGTGTAGACCAAAAAAACAGCCCGCATTGTCGCATACCGTGCCACGGCCGCCTTCCGGCTGGCAGCTAGTCCCTCGCTTCAGGTGCCCCATCGAAGGCGCTATAGCGGCACGCACTCTGCCCGCAGAGTTGAATCAATAATCGCCCAATCCCGATTATTAGGAAAATCCTCAAATCGAAAAAGCCAATTGCCATGGGATTTTGGGGACTCTCTCAATGGAAATAGACCATAGTCACCGACTTCCATCCTGTTCATTTCCCTTTGCCATGAGTTACCTCATGCGCTACCGATAGCTACGCCCCGGTGGGCGCCGGAGGGCAAGCGTTCGGACGGACGCTTCGACAGCGCCTCCAGCGCGGCGCGCGAGGCATCGTCGGCCGGGAAAAAGCACTCGATGCGCATTTCCTGCAGCGTGACATCCTGCGGAATGCCCAGCGTGGTCAGCGTCGAGAACAGCGAGGCGCGGAAACCTTCGGCCGCCAGCGCCACCGGCAACATCGGCGGTGGCGTGCGTTCCGCGGCTTCGTCATCGAACAGCGGGACGCCGGCCGGGCCGACCATGTCGGGATGCCATCCGGCAATCCGGTTGAAGATTTCGCGCGCGGTCTGGTCCTGCGCCTGCGTCTGCAATTCCTGCCATACGCGCCGCAACAGGTAACGCCCCACCTGCCGCGCGTTTTCGATGACCGGCCACAGGCCATCCGGATTGAAGACGGTGAGCATCAGGTTGATGCGCCCGCCGCCCTCCTCCAGCACGGATGGCGCGCGCTCGCCCAGCAGTACCCCGATCATGCGGCGGTATGCCTGGTTGGCATCGAGCATGTTCCAGAAGCGATCCAGTACCACCGCCGGATACGGCTCTTGCTTGGACAGGATCAGCGCGACCGCCTGTTGCACCATCTGCAGCGCGGGCGCGGCCAGCCCGTGCTCGCTGTAGGCCGGCGCAAACCCGCCGGCCAGCAGCAGGCGGTTGCGCTGCCGCAGCGGCACGCCGAGCCGGTCGGCCAGCGCCAGCACCATCTCGCGGCTGGGCCTGGCGCGGCCGGATTCCAGGAAGCTGATATGCCGCTGGGAGACCCCTGCCGCCAGTGACAACGCGAGCTGGCTGTAGCCGCGTTTGCCGCGCCAGTAGCGCAGCAGGCCGGGGAAGTCGAGTGCGGTTTCGGAGCTGGGGGTCAGGGAGTCCATGGCCGTATTACAGCATGGCGATGGCCACCTGGCGACTACCTCGGAGGTAATCGCAGGTTCAACGCCCCGCGGCGGGCGCCTCCGGCGAGCGTGCGTCCTCGGCGGCATCCGGCAAGTAGATCCTCGCCAGCCCTTTGGTAATGGCTTCGACGATCTGTTCGCGCCGCAACGCGATATGCGCGCTGAGATAGCGCTCGCCCTCCTCCCAGTTCTGGTCCGCGAGGGCGCGCACGATCTCGGCATGTTCGCGCTGGGTGGAATCGCGGCCGATGTTCTCCATGTCGATCCACCGGATGAAGCGGATGCGCTCGTTGAGGCTGGCGAGCATGCGCCTGAGCTCGGCATTGCCGGCCATGGCGGCAATGCGCATGTGAAAACCCTCGTCGAGTTCGACCAGTTCGCGCACCGGCGTATCCGGCGGGACCGATTTGCTGCGATCGAGATAGGCGCCGATCTCCGCGATAGCGGCCGGCGTGGCTCGCGCGAACGCCAGGCGCAGGCATTCCCGCTCCACCGCGACACGGGCCTCGTACAGATCCAGCATTTCCTGGATTTCGAGCGGGCGGCGCATATAGCCGCGGCTCGATTCCACCAGGAAACCATCCGTGGCTAGCCGGGTAAGCGCTTCGCGCACCGGTGTACGGCTCACGCCCAGCCGCTCGGCCAGTTCAATCTCGTTGAGGCGCTCGCCAGGCCTGAGTTCATACGAAATCGCCATCTCCCGAAGCGTGGTGAACACGTCGGAGCCGCGTCTTCGCCTGACGGTGGAAATAGGCGTCTTCATGCTGTTGTCTGCTTCGCTTCGAAAGGATGGGCGCTGGATCATACCGCGTGCACGTGGCACGTCCGGCCCGGTGCTGCAATTTTAAGTATACTTAACTGTATTCTAATGGGTATCCTTTGCACATGCCTGCTCAACTGCAACGAAGACAGGCATGCGCCCGGCCCGCAACCAGGGCGGCGCGCGGCCCCTGGATTTGGAGATTCCCCGGATGACTAAGATGAATGGCGCCGAAGCCATGGTGCGGATGCTTCAACTCAACGGCGTGAAGCACGTCTTCGGCCTGTGCGGCGACACCAGCCTGCCCTTTTATGATGCCCTGGCGCGCCTGGACCACGGCATTGACCACATCCTGACCCGGGACGAGCGCAGTGCCGCCTATATGGCCGACGCCTATGCGCGCGTTACCGGCAAGGTGGGCGTTTGCGAAGGCCCGAGCGGTGGCGGGGCTACCTACCTGTTACCAGGGCTGGTCGAGGCCAATGAATCTTCCGTGGCCGTGTTGGGCATCACGTCGGACGTTTCGGTGGGTTCGCGCGGCAAATACCCGCTGACCGAGCTGGACCAGGAGGCACTCTACCGGCCATTGACCAAGTGGAATACCACCGTCGACCGTGCCGACCAGATTCCTGATGCGGTACGCGGCGCGTTCCGCGCCATGACCACGGGCAAGCCGGGTTCAGCCCATATCTGCCTGCCGTACGATGTACAGAAGCACGAGGTCGATGCCGCCGACGTCTGGGCCCAGCAGGGGCACGACCGTTTCCCCGCCATGCGCTACGCCCCGGATCCCGCGGAAATCGAGCGAGCGGCGCAAAAGCTGGTGGCAGCGCGCGCGCCGGTCATCATTTGCGGCGGCGGCGTGGTGATTTCCGGCGCCTGCGGTGAACTCGACGCGCTGGCCGTCATGCTGTCCGCGCCGGTCTGCACCACGGTCAGCGGCCAGGGCAGCCTGGCCGACACCCACCCGCTCAATGCCGGCGTGGTGGGCGCCAACGGCGGCATCATGGCGACCCGCGAGATCGTCGCCCAGGCCGATCTGGTGCTGTTCATCGGATGCCGGGCCGGTTCGACCACCACCGAACACTGGCGCTTTCCCGCCCGCAGCGTGCCGATCCTGCATATCGATGCCGACCCGATGGTGATCGCGGCCAATTACCGGACCGAGGTCGGCATGGTGGGCGACGCGCTGCTGGCCTTGCGCGCGCTGAACGCTGCCGTGCGGGACCGCCTTGCGCATCGTCCGGAGGACGCCGCCGACGGCGTGGCGCTAGCTGGCGCGGCGCGTGCCGCCAAGCTGGCCGCGTTCGCCCCCCTGGCTGCATCGCACGATACGCCCATCAAGCCCGAGCGCGTGGTCGATGCACTCAACCGCCTCCTGCCCGACGATGCCATCGTGGTCGCCGACCCCGGTACGCCATGCCCGTACTTCTCGGCCTACTACAATGCCAGCCGGCCCGGCCGCCACTTCATCACAAACCGGGCGCATGGCGCGCTGGGCTTCTCCATGTCGGCGGGCATCGGCGCCATCGTCGGCCGCCCCGGCGCCACTGTCGTCTCGGTGATGGGCGATGGCAGCTTCGGCTTCACCTGCGGCGAGATGGAAACCCTGGTGCGGCGCAAGATCCCGCTGAAGATGATCGTGTTCTCGAACTCGGTCTACGGCTGGATCAAGGCCAGCCAGAAAGCCGGCTACGACAAACGCTATTTCTCGGTGGACTTCAATCGCACCGACCACGCCCGGGTGGCCGAAGCCTTCTGCGTGAAGGCCTGGCGGGTGGAGGATCCCGCTTTGCTGGATGCGGCCATCCGGGCTGCGCTGGAGCATGATGGCCCGGCGCTGGTCGATGTGATTTCACAGGAGTTGCAGGACACCGCCGCGCCGGTGAGCCAGTGGATGGGCTGAGGCACAGGGCCGGGGAGCGCGGCCGCCGGCCAGGAAGGACCGCGCACAAGAAGTCACGGACGCCATCAGACGCCAACAGACCAAGGGAGAGGTATTCATGCTTTGCCTACGTGTAGCATCCGTCAACCGACGCGCGCTGGTTGCCGGCGTCGCGCTCCTGGCCTGCCTGCTGCCGCTGGCCACCCGGCCCGCGCTGGCGGACAGCGCAACGCCGCTGAAACTGGTCGTGACCTTCCCGCCCGGCGGCAGCACCGACATCGCCGCGCGGATCATCCAGCCCAAGCTGGCCGAGGCTGCCGGCAGGCCGGTGGTGATCGAGAACCGCCCTGGCGCCGCCAGCCAGCTCGCCACCCAGTACGTGGCCCGCTCCGCCCCGGACGGCAACACCGTGCTGGTGAGCTTCGACACCCACGCCATCAATCCGATCGCCAAGTCCAAGCTGCCCTATGACACCTTCAAGGACTTCGTCGGCGTGACCCTGGCGGTACGGTTCCCGCTGGTCATCGGCGCCTCGCCCACCGTGCCCGGCAAAGACCTGCGGGCCTTCCTGGACGCCGCCCGACAGGCGCCGAACAAATACAGCTACGCCTCCACCGGGCTTGGCTCGATGAATCACCTGGTCGCCGAGGACCTGAAGCGCCAGGCCAGCGTCGAGTTGCTGCATGTCCCCTATGCCGGCGGCGGGCCCGCCGTGCAGGCCGTGCTCGGCAATGTGTCAAGCCTGACGCTGCTGAGCTATGCGGCGCTCAAGGGCCAGATTGCCGCAGGCAAGATCAAGCCGCTGGCCGTCACCGGCAACCAGCGGCTGCCAGACCTGCCCGATGTTCCGACCGTGGCGGAATCCGGCTTTCCCGGCTTCGAGGCCTATTCCTGGATCGGCATTTTCGCCCCGGCCGGCACCCCGCCGGCGACGGTGCGCAAGCTCACCGAAGCGTTCCAGGCCGCGCTGGCGGACCCTGAAACGCACCGCAAGCTGACCCAGGCGGGTTTCGAGGTCGTGGCCAGCGATGGCCCGGCGCTGGACCGCTACGCCCGCGACCAATACGAACGCTGGAACGCCTTCGTCAAGAAAGCCAGCCTGAAACTGGAGGACTGAAGGTGCGGAAAGCGGTGAGAATCGCCGCCCTATGTCACCCTGCCGCGCGTTTCGCTCAGGGCCGCGCTCAACCCGTATTTGCGGATCTTCTGGTACAGCGTGCTCTTCGCGATGCCAAGGCGCGACGCGGTCCTGGTCAGGTTGCCGCCGCTGTACGCCAGGGCCTTGCGGATGGATTCCGATTCGGCCATTTCCAGCGAGCACACCGTTTCGGGCACGCTGCCGGCAAGGCCCTTGGGCAAGCTGGCGGCGCCAGGCATGCCCACCGCGCTGATTTCGAGCGGCAGCTTGTCCATGGTGATCACGCCGCCTTCGGCCATCAGCAAGGAGCCCTCCAGCGCGTTGCGCAATTCGCGGATATTGCCCGGCCAGTCGTAGGCCAGCAGGCACCGGTAAGCGTCGTCGTCGAACGAGGCCACCGGCAGGCCGTAGCGCTCGCATAGCTGTCCCAGCCAGTGCGTGACCAGGGCCGGGATATCGTCCTTGCGCTCGCGCAACGGCGGTATCGCGATATTGGTCACGGCGATACGGTAGAACAGGTCCATGCGGAATTTCCCCGCGGACACATCGTCACGCAGGTTCCGGTGGGTGGCGGCGACCAGGCGAAAGCTGACCTTGCGCGGTGTGTTCTCGCCCAGCCGGTAAATCTCCCCCTCTTCCAGCACGCGCAACAGGTGCGGCTGGATATCGAGCGGCATTTCCCCGATTTCGTCCAGAAACAGCGTTCCCCGGTTGGCGGCCTCGATCTTGCCGGGCGCGCCCGATTTGCGTGCCCCGGTGAACGCGCCCTCGGCATAGCCGAAGAGCTCGCTGGCGAGCAGGTCCCGCGACAGCCCCCCGCAATTGAGCGCCACGAACGGGCCATCCGCGCAAGCGCTGGCCTGGTGAATCCCCTGCGCAAACAGTTCCTTGCCGACACCCGTCTCGCCCAGCAGCAGTACAGGCACCCTGGACGGCGCCAGGTGCTGCGCCTTCTCCACGGCGGAGCGCAAGGCAGCGCCGCTGCCTACGATCCGGGAAAACGCCGGGGCCAGGCCCGGCCGGGCGGCCGGCACGCCGGCAGCACCCGTTGCAAGACGATGCGGCGCGGCAGGGATCACCACCACGAAACCCAGCATCTCACCGTTGTCGCGGATCGCTTCGAAGCGGGTCAGGCGCAGCCATTGGGGGAGTGGTCCGGAGCCCGCGCCCGCCGCACGGGCGTCCAGGCCGGGGACGGAAAACGCGCTGTTCAGCGCCGTGCTCACACCCAGCCGTGCCAGCGCCCCTGGCGCCTGCGGATTGGCCTTGACCAGGCGCCCGCCCGCATCGAGGACAAGCACGCCATCACTGCGCACCGAGGCAAAATGGCTCATGCAGCGATCCAGCAGGCGCAGGCGGCGCTCCATGGCCAGCTTGGCCAGCCGGCTTTCGATACGGCCGGCCAGCGACACCGTCAACGCCAGGCTATGCCGGCTGTAGGTCTGCGCCAGGCCGGACACATCGATCACCCCAAGCACGCCACCGTCCAGCGGATCGCGGATGACCGTGGCCGAGCAGGTCCAGCGCTTGATGCCGGCGCAGAAATGCTCGGCGCCGTGAATTTGCACGGGCTGTTGCAAGGCCAGCGCGGTACCGATGGCATTGGTCCCGCAGTTGAGCTCCGTCCAGTCGCAGCCGGGAATCAGGCCCACTTCCCCGGCCGGCTCGACGATGCGCATATCGCCCTCCTGCTGGAGGATCATCCCGTCGGGATCGGCCAGCAGCATGATCGTGCCGGTCTGGGAGAGAAACTCGCGGGTCTGCTGTATCAGCGGCAGGCTGGCGCTGAGCAGGCGATCGTTCTTCTCCCGCCGGGCTCTCAGGGCACCTTCGTCAAGCGGTGGCGGCGCGGCGCCAGCACCGGGATCGACCTGGCCCACCAGACAGCGGCGCCAGGAATCGTCGACCACGCAGCGCAATTCTCCGGCACTCGCCTCACCGCCGTCGATCAAGTGTTCCCAGGCGGACATGATGCTGGCGTCGTGGTCGGGATGAGAAAACCAATCCATCGGTGTGCCGGCTTCTTGCATTCCGTGTCTCCTTGCGGGGCCCGCTCGATGCGGGCTCGGATGGCCGGTTCGCCGGCTCGTTCTCTTGTCTTATCTGCTTTGCGGGACCAGAGCCCGCTTCCTGCATGCTACTCCCGACGCTGCCGCCAAAGCCAGCCGGGACTTGCCTACGTCGTGCAAGTTCCAGGCCACGCGCCAGCCACCAGCCACGCGCCCTGCCGGGCCGCGCGCGCGCCGGATCGTCCGCCAGCGACCGGCCGAAAACGAAACGGCCGTCCGAAAATCGAACGGCCGCCAGGCCTTCCGCCCGGGGACGGCTGATCCGTCCCCGGGCCAAAAAGTGGACAAGTAATTACTTCTGCGCCGATGTGCGCATCAATCCACGCGCTCCGGCAGCGGCAACTTCACCCAGTCCGTGTAGAACGCCTCGATATCCGGCTCGAAGTCGTGGATCACCGGATACCACGGCGTGGGGGCTTCCACGTCGTGCATGGTCCCGCATTTCGGGCAGTAGTACTCGCGGTACACCTGCCATTGGGTATCCGGCGCCATCAGTTGCGGATAGACCTCGGCCATGGCTTCGTCCGTATCGCGCACATAAACGTTGGCGTGCAGCTTCCAGTTCTCCCGATAGTCGCAGAAGACATGGCCGCAGTCACATTGCGTCACCCATTTCCTGGTCTTGGCTTGCTGCACGATAAACATGTGCGGGCTCAGCGGCAGCACGATGCGATCGTCCCAATCGAGCTTCTTCTGCAGTGCTTCCACATAAAGCTGGAAGCGCGCGGCATCCTTGGGCATCGACAGCATGCGCAAGGTGGTGTCCCAGTCGAGCTTGCCGTCGACCAGGTTCTTGACCTGTTCACTGGTGTAGGTGGACATATTGAATCCTCTCTGGTGGCGTATTGCCTGATGTCTGTGTTCGCTGGCGTGGGCCGGGCTTCATTCCTCGACCAGCACGACGGTGTTGACGTCGGGCATCTTGGACAGGTCCATGCGGTACTTGGAGCCATAGGTCGGCACGTCCAGCTCGTCCTCGGTCAGTGTCCACGAGTCCGGCAGATCCCAGAACGTGCGGAACTGCTGCTCGAACTTCTTCGACAGACCGAAACTGGTGGCGAACATGTGCTGCACCTGGGTCGAGGCGTGCTTGACCAGGATCCGCTCGCGCTCGCCCTTCATCCATTCCTGGACGGGCTGCGAGCGCGCCAGGCGCTGGTTACGGATCTCGACGCGCAGCAGAGCCGTTTCGCTGGCATCCACCTTCCAGATGCCGTTGCCATCCCTGGTCGCCACGGCGCCGTAGACCTTCTGCGCGTACTCCGGCAGCAGCAAGGCGTTGTTCAGGTCCCGCTCGATGGCTTCCGCCTCGCGGTCGAGCGGGTCGCCGAAGCCCGGGCCACCGCGCAGGTAGTTCAGGTACAGGTCGTAGTTGTCGTAGCAGTCCTCGGTGGTCATGCACTGCTGGTCGCGCTTGACCACCGCGCCGGCGTTGAGGTGGTTCTCGTAATCCGGCAGGTCCGGATTGGCGTCGCCGCCCAGCGGCAGGCTGTCGCCGGCGGCAATGCGCTCCTTCAGGCCGGTCTTGTGGGCCTCGAAGCGGTAGCCGGTGGCGGCCGGATAGCCGCCCATCAGGCCCCAGTCGCTGTTCATATAGCCATTGCCCATGAAGAACATGGTCCAGTCCTGCGCTTTCCACACCATGCGCAGCGTCTCGAAACCACAGCCGCCCCGGTACTTGCCGTAGCCGCCGGAATTGGCCTTGGCGTTGCGCCCCAGGTAGAGCAGTGGCTCGGCCATTTCCCAGATCTCGATGTCGCCCATGTCGCCTTCCGGGTTCCAGATCGCCGCGGCATGATTCAGCCCATCCTTGATGGCGCTGGCGCCGGTGCCGCACGAAGACGCCTCGAAACTGTTGACCGCGTGGATCTCGCCGTCCTGGTTGATGCCGCCGCCCTGCAGCCAGTTGGAGGTGTTGGCGTTGCCGGCATTGACCTCTTCCAGGTAGCCACGGCTGAAGTAGGCCTGCGAGAGGCCGCGCCACATCGCGCTCCAGCCTGAGACCAGGAAGTGCCAGGCATAGGCATGGCCAGTGCGGCGGTCGTCCGGGTTCATCCAGGTACCCTTGGGCAGATGGAATTCGGTACCGAAGTAAGCGCCGTCGTTGATGCGCTGCGTGGGCACCAGGGTCTGGGTCATCATCACCCAGATGCCGCTGGTAAAGGCCACCTGGTGCGCGTTGTACGAGTGCCAGCCCCAGCGGCTCGCGCCCTCGAAATCCAGCCGCCACGAGCCGTCCTTGCGGATTTCCATTTCCACAGGCGAATGCATGATCGAATCGAGCTTGGCGAAAGCCGACGAGGTCTGCACGTCCGGATGGTTGTATGGCACATCGACGAAGGCGACCTTGCGGTATTTGCCGGGCAACGTCATCGCCTTGATGCGCGTCTGCAGGCCGCGCCGCCCTTCCTCGATCACCTCGTAGGAGAACTCTTCGTAGGCTTCCAGTCCTTCGTCCTCGATCACTTCTTCGATCAGGTCACGGATCATGTGGCAGCCCGCAATGCGGGTACGCTCGTCCAGGATCCAGTATTTCGGCGTGCGTACCGAGCGCTGGCTCTCATGCAGCCAGTCGCGCAACGGCGTGTCGTTCACCCCGGTCTTGCGGCAAGTGATCATGTAGCCGTCGCCGAAGCGCTGCACCTGCCCGGTCGACATCGATCCCGGTGTCACCGCGCCGGTATCGATCACGTGGGTCACGCCGCCCACCCAGCCCACCAGCTTGCCGTGCGCGAAGATCGGCACGATGGTGGCGATGTCGCAAGGATGGACGTTGCCGATCGAGCAATCGTTATTGGTGAACATGTCGCCGGGATGGATGCCGGGATTGGCCTCCCAGTTGTTCTCGATCATGTATTTGATCGCCGCGCCCATCGTGCCGACGTGGATGATGATCCCGGTCGAGGTCAGCACGCAGTCGCCTGCGGCATTGTAGAGCGTGAAGCACAGTTCGCCCTCCTGCTCGACGATCGGGCTGGCGGCGATCTTCTTGGCGGTTTCGCGTGCATGCACCAGGCCGCCGCGCAGCTTGGAGAAGAGCTTTTCGTAGCGGATCGGGTCCCGCTCGCGGAATTCAAGGCGCGTGAGCCCGTTGTAGTGGCCGGTTTTAGCGGTGCGCTCCAGGATGGCGTCGCGGAACTGCTTGAGCGTTTCGCCGGTCTTGAGCAGGTCGGCGAGGCCGACTTCCTTGCTGGACATCATGTTCATGGCGTGTCTCCTTACTTCACTTCTTTGAGGTGGAAGAGGCGATGCTTGTCGAGCGTGGTGGCAAAGCCCTCAGGCACCACGAAGGTGGTCGCGTCCGACTCGATGATGGCCGGTCCGGTAATGATGTTGCCGGGCTGCAGCGCCTCCATCTTCCACAGCACCGCGTCGCGCCACTGCTTCTGGCGGTACAGCGGGCGCGTTCCCAGGCGGGCTTGCGCAGGCGGTTTCGGCCCGCCTTCCGGGTCTTCCGGCAGCACCGGTTTCTGGGTAATCACCATGCCGCGCATGATCGCGCCGGTGACGGAGAAGCCCAGTTCCGGCGAACGCGCCGAGCTGGCGTACACCCTGCCGTAGGTTTCCTCGAAGGCATCGACGATCTGCTCCCAGTCCCCGGCTGTGGCGGCACTGACGATAGGCGAGCTGATTTCCAGGTCGTTGAGCTGGCCCATGTACTGCATGCGGTAGCCGGGGCGCAGGATCACGTCTTCGGGCTTGAAGCCGTTGATCTTGAACTCCTCGATCACCTTGGCGGCCAGGTCCGACCACGCCTTCTGGATGGTCTGGGCCGCCTGGGCCTTGTCCGCCTCGGCGGCGTCCTGCGGCAGCGCCAGGTCGACGCTCTTGTCATAGCGGTATTCGAAGTCCGCGCAGGCGCAGCCGAATGCCGAGAAGCCCGCCGCCCACGCCGGCACGATCACGTCCTTGAACCCCAGCCCTTCGGTGTAGCCATAGGTATGGACCGGCCCTGCCCCGCCATAGGAGAAGCAGACGAACTCGGTCGGGTTGTAGCCCTTGGCGCTTACATTGGAGCGCAGGTACTCGCGCAGTTGCAGGTCGAGCAGTTCGATCACGCCCGCTGCCGCATCCTCCACCGACAAACCCAGCGGATCGGCGATCTGCGCCTTGATATGCTGGCGCGCCCGCTCGACGTCCAGCTTGATGGCGCCGCCAAGGAAGTTGTCAGGATTGAGGTAGCCCAGCACCACATGGCAGTCGGAAACCGACACCGTGTCCAGCCCGCTCTCCGGCCAGCACGTACCGACGCGGTATCCCGCGCTGTCCGGACCGAGCTTGATGGCGCCGCTGTAGGGATCGAGCCGCACGAAGCTGCCCGCGCCGGCGCCCACCGAGTCCATCGTCACCAGCGGCAGCGACAGCACCAGCCGCGCCATGTCGGGATCGGCGGCAATGGCAAAGTTGCCCTTGGTGATGAGCGCCATGTCGAACGAGGTGCCGCCGATGTCGGAACAGGCGATATTGTCGTAGCCCAGGGTCTCGCCCAGCAGCTTGGAGCCGATCACGCCGCCGATGGGGCCGGAGACGATGGTGCGCGCCAGTTCCTTGGCCTTCCAGCTAATGGTGCCGCCGTGGGTGGCCATCACCCGCAGGTCGAATTTGGCGCCGTGCTTCCTGAAACGGTCGCTGACCTTCTTGAGCGTCTGCCGCGAGGGCTCGGCCGCGTAGGCTTCGAGCACCGTGGTGTTCATCCGGTGGCTTTCCTTGCGCTGCGGGTAATAGTCCACCGAGGCGAACACGGGGATATCGGCGCCCAGTTTCTTGAGTTCCTCGCGCACGATGTCGCGCGCTTGCTGCTCGCTGGTGCCGTTCTTGTGGGACTGCAGGAAACAGATCACGATGGCCCTGGACCCGGCCGCCACCAGTTCGCGCGTCGCCTGGCGCACTTCGTGTTCGCGCAGCGGGATGACGATCTCACCCTGCACGTCGGTGCGTTCGGTCACGCCGCGGGTACGCGACAGCGGCACCAGCGGTTCGTCGTAGCGGTGCGTGTTGAGATGGATACGCTCCTCCAGCGCGTAGCCCAGGTAGCTCTGGATGGCCCGCCCCATCGAATGGACGTGCTCGAAGCCTTTGTTGACCATCAGGCCCACGTCCAGCCCCTTGCGCTGCACGACGCGGTTGAGCATCGCGGTGCCCGAGTACACGCAGGTCAGCAGTTCGGGATACACGTCGTCGACGCCGCGCTGCCAGTGCGCAAGCGCGTCCTCCGAGGAGTTGAAGATGGCCAGGGATTCGTCTTCCGGGTTGCTTTGCGCCTTGCCGACGACGAACCGTCCGTCGGCGCGCACAAAGAAGGTGTCGGTCATCGTGCCGCCGGCGTCGATGCCCATCACCTGGACTTGTGATTGCACTTCCATATCCTTGTCTCCTTGCTTTGACAGCGTTCACGGCAGCTGCCAGGCAGCGCCGTTGCCAGACGCACCGCGTGGCACGGTGGTCCGGTGTCTGTATCGCAACCGCTGTGCCAGCCAGCGGAGACAAGCGTTTTTTCTTTTTATATCAATGGGATATCGAATATTCCCGGGCTCCGGAAAGTGGGAACAAGCGACTTGCACCGTCTCGAACGTCGTGAATTCGAACGGCGCATCGTTCGGTTTTCGCGCTGCGCGGAGGGCGGTGCCTCGTTCGGCGCAAAGTACCGCCGGGAGATGAGTAAGCCACTCTGCGCAAGGCCGGAAGCGGTCCTGACACACAGCGATGTTATGCTTTGGGCCTCGATAACTCCTGCGCGCACAGGGCGCGCACCCTGATGGAAATTGCCATATTACTGGCGCTGATTCTGATCAACGGCCTGTTCGCGATGTCCGAAATCGCCCTGATGACGGCTCGCAAGGCCCGCCTGCAACGGCGCATCGAAGAAGGCGACCGCGGCGCCATCGAGGCGATCAAGCTGGGCGAAGACCCCACCCGCTTCCTCTCGACCGTGCAGATCGGCATCACCTCGATCGGCGTGCTTAACGGCGTGGTTGGCGAGTCCACCCTGGCCCAGCCGCTTGGTGTGTGGCTGCAAGGCCTTGGCTTGCAGGAGTCGACCGCCGGTTACGTGGCAACCATCATCGTTGTGGCGGGCCTGACCTACTTTTCCATCGTGCTTGGCGAACTGGTACCGAAGCGTCTCGGCCAGATGGCGCCGGAAACCATCGCCCGCCTGGTGTCACGCCCGATTTCCTTCCTGGCGCTGGCCTCCACGCCCTTTGTCAAGCTGCTCTCCAGCTCGACCCGGCTGGTGCTGCGCATGCTTGGCGTCAAGAGCGGCCGTGGCCCGGCCGTCACCGAAGAAGAGATCCATGCGCTGCTGGTGGAAGGCTCGGAGGCAGGCGTCATTGAGCAGCACGAGCACACCATGGTGCGCAATGTGTTCCGCCTCGACGACCGCCAGCTCACCTCGCTGATGGTGCCGCGCGGCGACGTGGTCTGCCTGGACGTGGAAGTCCCGCTGGAAGAAAACCTGCGCCGCATCGAGGAGTCCGATCACTCGCGCTTCCCGGTGGTGCGCGGCGGCATGCACGACATGCTCGGCGTGGTCAGCGCGCGCCAGTTGCTTGCGCGCCGCCTGCGCGGCGAGCCCACCGACCTGGCCGCCGTGGTGCAACCTCCGGTTTTCGTACCTGAGAGTGTGACCGGCATGGAATTGCTGGAGAATTTCCGCATCTCGGGTGGCCAGATCGCCTTCGTCATCGACGAATACGGCGAGGTGCTGGGCCTGGTCACGCTGCAGGACCTGATCGAAGCCATCACCGGCGAATTCAAGCAGGACGGCACCGGCGAGGAATGGGCGGTGCAGCGCGAGGATGGCTCCTGGCTGCTCGATGGCCTGATTCCCATCCCCGAGCTGAAAGACCGCATTGGCCTGCGCCACGTGCCGGAAGAGGACAAAGAGCGCTACCACACGCTTTCCGGCATGTTGTTGCTGTTGCTGGGCCGGCTCCCGCAAACCGGCGACACTGTGCGCTGGGCCGACTGGAAGTTCGAGATCGTCGACATGGACGGCAAGCGCATCGACAAGGTATTGTCCTCGCGCGTGCCGCCCGAGGACGGCGCCGACGCCGAAACCACCGGCTGATCACCCTGCCCGCCGGGCCTGGCGGGTTCCGCGCCGCGCCTGCCGAACCGGGCCTGGTTACGCCAGGCGCCGGATTCGACCTCCGTCAAGCCCCTGCGAATCCGCACTATCCCTGTATCCGCGACCCTTCGAGCGGCGCCTGCCGTGCCGTATGATCTGGCTGTGCCGTGCAAAGCTACCTGCTGGCCCAGCTCTTCCCGGCCCAGTGGCTGGCGCAGACACATGCGGCCATCTGCGCCCGTGCGAGCGAGCTGCTGGCGTAGGCAGGCCGCCCGTGCTGCTGCCGCCTCCCCGGAATGCGGCATCCCGCCGCACGTTTCGCCGGGCACGAACGGTTACAAAATGACATGCATCGCGCTTCAATAGTGCCCAGCGACAACGGTAGAATTGCGGCGAATTCAATGATCGAAAGGAGTCTGGCGTGAAAAAAGGATGGATCTTCTGCATTCTGTTTGCCACCTTGCTGGCTGGCTGCAACACCATGGCCGGGCTCGGCCAGGATATTCAGAAGGGCGGCCAGAAACTCGAAGGCGCGGCGGATCGCAGCAAGTAGGATGCGTCGACGGCACCGGCTCCGGTGCCTGGCGGGAGTGGGCCTGGCGTTGCGCCACCGGCCCGTCGCTACCCTCCGCCGCCTCGCACGTCATCCCCGGCATGACCGGCCAGCGCGCCGGGGGTGTTACAGCAGCTGCTCCGGCGTGAAAGGCGCGAGCACGTCGATCCATGTGCGCTTCGACCAGCTGGTATCCGGCTCGGTATCGAACACCACCGCCTTGTCTCCCTTGCCATCCACCCATTGCACCGCGCCCTGTCCGGACAAGCGCAGCAGGTAGCTGTTGTCATCGATCGCCCCGGCAAATAGCTGCGCGACTTGCTGCGCCAGCTTCGGGCTGTGGACGATCAGGCCAGTCTCGGTGTTCTGGCTGGCCGAGCGGGGATCGAAGTTCATCGACCCCACGAACAGGTTAGTACGGTCCGCGACCGCGGCCTTCACATGCAGGCTGGCCTGCGACGACGTGTAATCCCCGATGATTTTCTGCGGCCGGCCGGGTCGCGACTTGAGCTCATGCAGCTCCACGCCCGCGCGCAGCAGGTCGGGCCGGTAACGCCGGTAGCCGACGTGGACGATGGGCGCATCGGTGGCGGCCAGAGAGTTGGTCAGCACGCGCACTTTCACGCCGCGCTTGACCAGCTCCGCCATCCACGCCACCCCGCGGTCGCCAGGGATGAAGTATGGCGAGATCAGGATGATCTCCTGGTTCGCCCCGCTGAGCATGTGGCCCAGTTCTTCACCCATGGTCTTGCTGGCAGCGGGCTCCTGGTCCGGCGACGCCTTGCTCGGCGCATCCACCATCACGCTGGCGGATGCCCATTCGAGCGCAAGCTTGCCGCCGCCCGCGAACTGGCGCCCAAGGAAGCTGGCGCGTGCGTCGATTGTGCCGGGCGGCGTCATGCCCTGTGCCTCGATGCGCTTGCGCTCGGTTTCCGCGTCGACCAGGGTCTGCCCGGGCCGGGCCGCGCTGGCGGCCGCGTCCGCCGTCTCGGCCGGGCTCGCGAGCGTTTCCACCGATACCGCCAGCGGGTTGTTCCAGTATTGGTCAAAGGCAGCGGAGAGCCGGCGCACGGCAGGCCCCGCCGCGATCACGTCGAGATCGACGAAATTGGTATCCGGTGCCCTCAGGAAATAGGCGTTGCCGATGTTGCGCCCGCCGGTCATGGCCAGTGCGTTGTCGGCGATAAACGCCTTGTTGTGCATGCGCCGGTTCAGCCGCCGGACGTCGGTGGCGGAAGAGAGCATCCGCGTGAACTTGGAGAAGCGCCCCGCCGGGAAGGGGTTGAACATGCGCACTTCGATATTGCGATGTCCCGCGAAGCGCAGAAAGGCCCGGTCCTTGCCATCGCCGTGCAGGTCATCGACCAGAACACGCACACGCACGCCCCGCTCGGCGGCTGCCCGCACGTGGCGCAGGATTTCGCGGGAGGATTCGTCGGCCTCGATGAGGTAGTACTGGAGATCCAGCGTGCGCGTGGCATGGTTCGCCAGCGAAATCAGGGTGCCGTAGGCTTCCTCGCCGGAGGCGATCACGTGGAAGCCAGACAGGGCCGGGTCGGGCGAGCCTTCCGCGACCAACCGCCCCAGGGCGGTGGTGGCAGGGTCGGACAGGGCGGCGGTTTGCTCGCGAGGAACAGGCGGTGGCAGGCTGGCGCAGGACTCGGCAAACAGGACCAGCGCGCAAACCAGCGCGCGGCGCAGCCGGCGGGCCCGGCTTCCCGCGGAGCTTGCCGCGCTACCCGCCGCCTTTCCCGCCAATCGCGCAAACATGCTGCCTCCAGCAGTCCGGATAAGGCAAGCTTAGAACCTGGCGAGGCAGCGTGCTATCCGCCTTTGTCCGACGCCCCAGGCAGGCGGGCAGGCGGGCGTCAGGCGGTCTTGCGCAGCGCCGCAGCCTCCTGCGCCAGCGTACGCACCCGCGCCCAGTCGCCCTTGGCCACGGCGTCCTTGGGTACCACCCACGAGCCGCCCACGCACACCACGTTGGGCAGAGCGAGATAGCTTGGCGCACGCGCGAGATCGATGCCGCCGGTGGGGCAGAAGCGCAACTGCGCGAAAGGACCGTAGAGCGACTTGAGCATCGGCACCCCGCCCGACGCTTCCGCCGGGAAGAACTTCAGGAACTTGAAGCCGGCCTCCATGGCCGCCATCGCTTCGCTGGCGGTGGCCACGCCAGGCAGCAGCGCCACGCCGGCGCCCTGCGCAGCCACGGCCAGTGCCGGCGTGAGCCCGGGCGAGACCGCAAATTGCGCGCCGGCATCGCCTACGGCCTTGAGGTCCGCCGCCGTCAGCACCGTGCCCGCGCCCACGCAGGCCTGCGGAAACGCTGCCGCCACGGCCTTGATGGCGTCCAGCGCCACGGGCGTGCGCAGCGTGATCTCCAGCACCGGCAGGCCGCCGCCGACCAAGGCTTCGGACACATGCAGGGCTTCGTCGACGGAAGAAAACTCGAGCACCGGGATCACCGGCACGTTAACAAGGCGTTCGATCAGCGAGGGAGATTGAGTTTGCATGGCAGTTGGTGTTCGGTAAGGTCGGACGATGGGACTTGGCGCTTGGGGTTGCAAGCCTGCCTGCCCGGCCGCCCGTTGGGCGGCGCCGGGCGCCAGGGTGGTATCAGGCAATTACGGAAACCGACTGGGCCATTCGCGCCAGCACGGTTTCGATAAACGGGATCGGCGCCACGGCGCCGTAGCCGGTGGTGGAGAGCGCGGCCGCCACGTTGGCATAGCGCGCGGCCTCGAAGGGATCGTCGCCAGCGGCCAGGCGAGCGACGAAACTGCCGCCGAAGCAGTCGCCGGCGCCGGTGGCGTCGAGCGGGCGCACCGGGTACGGCGGCACCAGCGAGCGGGCTTCGGGCGTCGCCACATAAGCACCCTCCTCGCCCAGCTTCAGCGCCACCAGCCCGATGCCGCAGCCCAGCAGGTAGTCGACGATGGCGTCGCGGTCGTTGAGACCGGTCAGCACCGTGATGTCGTCCCAGCTGGGCAGGCATACGTCGGTGAGCGCAAAGGCCTCGCGCATGATGCCGCGTGCGCGTGCCAGCGTCCAGAGCCGCAGGCGCAGGTTGGTATCGAGCGAGACCTTGCAACCCGCCTTGCGCGCGTGCTCCATTGCCGCCAGGCCGGCGTCGCAGGCATTGGTGCTGATCGCCAGGCTGATGCCGGACACATGCAGGTAGCGCGCCTCAGCGATGGCGTGGTGCGGCAGGTTCTCGTGGCTGTAGTGGCTGGCCGCGGAGCCGCTGCGCAGGTAGTCGAAGCGGTGGCCGTGCGCGTCGTGGGTGACGAAGTACACGCCGGTCGGCGCGCCGGCGTCGATGCGCACGTGGCGGGTATCGACCCGCTCCTGTGTCCATAGCGCCAGCAGCCGTTCGCCGAAGGTGTCCTCGCCCACCGCGCTGATATAGCCGGTATGCGCGCCCTGCCGCGCGGCCGCGATGCAGAAGTTGGAAGTGTCGCCGCCAAACCCTTGCAGGTAGCGCGTGGGATCGTCGGGCTGCTGGTT
Source organism: Cupriavidus sp. F041 (assembly GCF_057814235.1). NCBI lineage: Bacteria > Pseudomonadati > Pseudomonadota > Betaproteobacteria > Burkholderiales > Burkholderiaceae > Cupriavidus > Cupriavidus sp. F041. The sequence continues at coordinate 3,648,290 of NZ_JBVASY010000001.1, read as the reverse complement.
GAACTCAACCAGTGCTTCGCCGAAAGCGAGAATGTCGATGCTCATGGTGCAAGCGTCCCCTGTCGTTGCTGCTCGTTGCTGTCGTTGCTGCTCGTCACTGCTGCCTGCGATGCCGCTTCAGAAAAACGTCTGCACGAGGTCGATCACGCGCAGGTCGCCGTCGAGCACCGGGATATGGCGCCATTTGTCGAAGGTAAGGCATGGATGCGAAATATCAAAGGCAACCATGTCGCCGACCTTGAGATCGTCGCCCGGCCGGATCTGCAGGTATGCGTGCTGGTCCATCATGCCGGTGACTTCCCAGTGCACGGGCACGGGCACCGGGGCCTCCGTGCCGGGGCGGTACACCTGGGCGGGCAGCGGCATGCCGGCGTCGAAGGCGGCATCGCGCTTGCCCATGCCGATGATGGCGCGGTCGGGCTCGGGAATCGACTGCACATAGGCCCACAGCTGCAACGCCGGGAGCAGGCCCTCGCGCATCTTCTGCGCGACCGGGTTGCTGGCCAGGATGCGTTGCTGCGCGGCCCGGTAGATGCCGACGTCGTGCGTGAGGTAACAGCCGGGGCGCAGCACGATGTCGATCGGCGTGCCGATGTCGGTGCGGGCGAACTCCTCCGCCACCACGTCGTACCAGGCCGAGCCCGCGCCGGACATCACCACCGGGTTGCGGCCGAAACGCCCCGCCGCGGCCAGTTCGCGCGTCACCGCGACGGTGCGTTGCAGGAACTCGCGGATGTCGGCCTCTTCCTTCAGCACCCCTTCGTAGATTTCCACGCCGGCCAGCGACAGCACGCCGGGCCAGCGCGTCAGCGCCGCCAGCACGGCCTCCTGCTGCCGCGCGTCGCGCACGCCGGTACGGCCGCCTGTCACGCCTAGCTCCAGCAAGACCTGGAGCTGCTGCCCGCGGCCACTGAAATAGGCGCCGAGCTGGTCCACCAGTTCAGGCGAATCCACCAGCGTAAAGAACTCGAAATCCGGATCGCGCAGCAGGTCGGCCACGATTTCCATATTGCGGCGGCCAACCAGCTGGTTGGCCATCATCACGCGCCGCACGCCGTGCGCATACGCGGCGGCGGTCTGGTGCGCGGTGGCCAGGGTGATGCCCCAGGCGCCGGCGGCAAGCTGGCGCGCGAACAGCTTGGGCGCCATGGTGGTCTTGCCATGCGGCGCCAGCTGCACGCCGTACTCGCCCATGAAGCGGCGCATCCACTCCAGGTTATGCACCAGGCGCTCTTCATACAGCACCGCCGCCGGCAGGCTCAGGTCTTCGGCCAGCAATTTCCAGCCTACCTGGCCAGCGTCATCGGGCGCCAGCGGCGCCTCGAGCTTGCCCAGCGCCTTGTTGAGCGGATCGATCGTGCCGGCTTGGTACTTTATTTCACGCATGCTGCCATCATCCTGAAAAATTCCGATTGACGTAATGATAGCCTTGAAATTACGATATTTCACCCTTGTTATAAAGTAACATTCAAAGCTGGCTCCGGGGCGACATTGGCCCGATGGAACCGCTTGCCTCCACCACCGACCTGCCAACCATGTCCGCGCCCTTCGACATCCTGACCCGCATTGCCGAGCGTGGCCCCACGCTGCGCCTGGCCGAGCAGAAGGTCGCGCAAGTGATCCTGCAGGACCTGGCAGGCGCGGCGGCCACCAGCATCAACGAACTGGCGCGCCAGGCCGGGGTGAGCGAGGCCAGCGTGACCCGTTTCGCCAAGGCCATCGGCTGCCGCGACGTGCGCGATCTGAAGCTGCGCCTGGCGCAAGCCACCGCGGTGGGCCAGCGCTTCCTGCAGGCGGAAGTCGCCCGCGCGGCGGAGCCGTCGCCGGCCACGCTGGCCGACAGCATTCATGCGGATATCCTGGACTCACTTGAGGTCAACCGCAAGCTGATCGACCCCGACCATATGGAGCGTGCGGCGCGCCTGTTGCTGGAGGCGCGCATGGTCTACGCTTTTGGCATGGGTGGCGGCTCGTCCTTCATGGCCGACGAGGCGCGTTACCGCCTGGCCCGCCTGGGCCGTCCCGTGGCCAGCTACCAGGACGCGCTGCTGCAGAAGATGGTGGCGGCCACCTTGCAAAAGGACGATGTCGTGCTTGCCTTCTCCGCCACGGGCAATGTGCCCGAGATGCTGGCCAGTTGCGATATCGCCCGCGAATACGGCGCGAAGCTGGTCGCGGTGACCGCGCTGGGCTCGCCGCTGGCGGCACGCGCCGACGTGCTGTTGCCGGTGCGCACGCTGGAAACCGATTTTATTTTCAAGCCCTCGGCCTCGCGCTACGCGATGCTGCTGGTGATGGACGTGCTGGCTACCCAGCTCGCCCTGCTCCAGCAGGACCAGAGCCAGGAGCAATTGCGGCGGCTCAAGTACGTGCTCGACGCGCACCGCGGCAACACTGCCGGACCGGATGCCCCGGAAAGCCGCCAGCCGCTCGGAGACTGACCATGCCTGAACTGTTTGACACCCTGATCCGCGGCGCGACCCTGCTCGACGGCTCCGGCGCCGAAGCGCGCCTGGCCGACGTGGCGCTGCGCGCCGGGCGCATCGCCCGCATCGCCATGCTCGAGGACGGTGCCGACGGCATCGATCCCGGCAGCGCCGCGCATGTGGTGCAAGGCGAAGGGCTGGTGCTGGCCCCTGGCTTTATCGACGTGCACACGCACGACGACACCAATGTGGTACGCCAGCCCGAGATGACGCCCAAGCTGTCACAGGGCGTCACCACCGTGATCGTCGGCAATTGCGGCATCAGCGCGGCGCCCGTCGCGCTGCGCGGCGAGCCGCCCGACCCGATGAACCTGCTGGGCACCGCCGACGCCTTCCGCTATCCCGATTTCGGCGCCTATGCGCAAGCCGTGCAGGCGGCGCAGCCGGCCGTCAACGTGGCGGCCCTGGTCGGCCATACCGCGCTGCGCAGCAACCATATGGACCGGCTGGACCGCACCGCCACCGCGGCCGAGATCGCCGCCATGCGCGCGCAGCTTGAAGAAGCGCTCGACCATGGCGCGCTTGGCCTGTCCACCGGGCTGGCCTACGCCAATGCGTTCTCCGCCACCACCGACGAAGTGCTGGCGCTGGCCGAACCGCTGGCCCGCGCCGGCGCGCTCTATGCCACCCACCTGCGCAGCGAGTTCGCCGAGATCCTGGAAGCGATGGACGAAGCCTTCCGCATCGGCCGGCACGCGCGCGTGCCCGTGGTGATCTCGCACCTGAAATGCGCCGGCGTCGACAACTGGGGCCGCAGCGCCGAGGTGCTGGACACGCTGGAGCGGGCCCAGCGCTGGCAGCCGGTGGGATGCGATTGCTATCCCTACACGGCCAGTTCCTCCACGCTCGACCTCAAGCAGGTCACCAGCGATTTCGACATCATGGTGACCTGGTCCGAACCGCACCCGGACATGGGCGGCCGGCTGCTGGCCGACATCGCCGCCGAGTGGGAGCTCAGCCTGGAAGACGCCGCGCGCCGCCTGCAGCCGGCCGGCGCGGTCTATCACTGCATGGAAGACGCGGACGTGGACCGCATCCTGAGCCACCCCGCCACCGTGGTGGGCTCCGATGGCTTGCCCAACGATCCCCTGCCCCACCCGCGCCTGTGGGGCGCCTTTCCGCGTGTGCTTGGCCATTACGCGCGCGATCGCGAGCTGTTCCCGCTGACGGTAGCGATCCACAAGATGACGGGGCTGTCGGCCGAACGCTTCGGCCTGACCGAACGCGGCTTCGTGCGCGAAGGCTACTGGGCGGACCTGGTCCTGTTCGACGCCGCCACGATTCGCGATGCGGCCAGCTTCACCGACCCCATGCAACCAGCCGAGGGCATCGCCGCGGTGTGGGTCAACGGCGAGCTGTCGTGGCAACAGCGCCGGCCCACCGGCACGCGCGCGGGCCGCTTCCTTGCACGCGGCAAGCCCGCTGGGGCGAACGCCGCAACGCCACAGTAACGAGGCCGCGCGGCCGGCAACCCGCGCGGTGAATCCCGGCCGCGCTCCCGCCCCGCGTGGCCAGCAATAAACCCAATCTGCAATCTGCAATCTGCAATCTGCTTCAGGAGTTCCCATGGATATCAAACGATTTGGCGTCGAAGGCGGCGCCGGCACCGGTGGCCAGCACATGCCCTTTGCCCGTGCCGTGCAAGCCGACGGCTGGCTCTATGTGTCCGGCCAGGTGCCGATGGTGGCCGGCGAGGTGATCGACGGCGGCATCGTGCCCCAGACCCACCAGGCCATCAAGAACGTACTGGCCATCCTGGCCGAAGCCGGCTACGGCACCGAGCACATCGTGCGTTGCGGCGTCTGGCTGGACGACGCGCGCGACTTCGCCTCCTTCAACAAGATCTTCAAGGAGTACTTCGGCGCCAACCCGCCGGCGCGCGCCTGCGTGCAGTCGAGCATGGTGGTCGACTGCAAGGTGGAAGTGGACTGCATCGCCTACAAGAAGCCGACGGCCTGAACCCAGGCCAGCCTGCCACGAACAACCTGAACCGGCCGCCGCCAGCGCGGCCCTTTTCATAGCGGACGCGGGGGAGCCCCGCCGGGCCACCGGCGGACCCCGCACAAAGGAGACAATATGGGCGCCGTAACCGGAACCACACTCTTGCTTTACGCGCTGATCGCCGTGATCGCACTGGTCGTGCTGATCGCGAAGTTCAAGCTCAACCCCTTCATCACACTGGTCGTCGTGTCGGTGCTGCTCGGCTTTGCCGTGGGCATGCCGATGGGCGACATCGTCAAATCGTTCGAGGCCGGCGTGGGCGGCACCCTGGGCCACATCGCGCTGGTCGTGGGCCTGGGCACCATGCTCGGCAAGATGATGGCCGAATCCGGCGGCGCCGAACGCATCGCGCGCACGCTGATCGATGCCTTCGGCGAGAAGAACGTGCACTGGGCCATGGTCACCATCGCCTTTATCGTCGGCTTGCCGGTGTTCTTCGAGGTGGGCTTCGTGCTGCTGGTGCCGATCGCCTTCAACGTGGCCAAGCGCACCGGGACCTCCATGGTGCTGGTGGGCATCCCGATGGTGGCAGGCCTGTCGGTGGTGCACGGGCTGATCCCGCCGCACCCCGCCGCGCTGCTGGCGGTGACCGCCTACAAGGCGGACATCGGCAAGACCATCATGTACGCGCTGATCGTCGGCATCCCCACCGCCGCCATCGCCGGCCCGCTGTTCGCCAAGCTGATGGACCGCTACGTCAAGCTGCCGGATATCAATCCGCTGGCCGACCAGTTCACCGAGGAGGACGAGAGCGTCAAGGCATCACACCAGTTGCCCGGCTTCGGCATCACGCTGTTCACCATCCTGCTGCCCGTGTTCCTGATGCTGATCGGCAGCTGGGCCGATGTCATCAGCACGCCCAAGACCTTTTTCAATGATTTCCTCAAGCTGATCGGCAACTCGGTGATCGCGCTGCTGATCGCCGCGCTGGTGAGCTTCTACACCTTCGGCAAGGCCCGCGGCTTCAACCGGGAGAACATCCTGAAGTTCACCAACGAGTGCGTGGCGCCCACCGCCATCATCACGCTGGTGGTCGGCGCCGGCGGCGGCTTTGGCCGCGTGCTGCGCGATTCGGGTATCTCCAACGCCATCGTCGACGTGGCCACCGGCGCGCATGTGTCGGTGCTGCTGCTCGGCTGGCTGGTCGCGGTGCTGATCCGCATCGCCACCGGATCCGCCACGGTAGCCATGACCACCGCAGCCGGCATCGTCGCGCCGATCGCCGCCAGCGTGCCGGGCACCCGGCCCGAACTGCTGGTGCTGACCACGGGCGCCGGCTCGCTGATCCTGTCGCACGTGAACGACGGCGGCTTCTGGCTGGTCAAGGAATACTTCAACATGACCGTGGCCCAGACCTTCAAGACATGGTCGGTCTGCGAAACCCTGATCTCGGTGATCGCGCTGCTGCTGACCCTGGCGCTGGCCACGGTGGTCTGACCCTCCGCGGGGCGGCAGCCACGGAAAAAGGGGAGGCGCTCGCCGTGCGCCTCCCCTTTTTTCATGCCCCGTGCCCCGGTGCCAGTGGTGCCGGCCGGAGGATTCCGTGCCGCGATGTGCTATGGTGTGCACCGCACCAAATCGCTGGGCGCCGAGGCCTTTCCTGCTCATGATTGTCACAAATCTTTCATATTTGGAGGCAGGCCCCGCTTCTGCCCCAGCGATAGAATCGAGCCCCAACCGGAGGAAAAGAACTATGCCCAAAAAGCTCAGGAAGACCGAGGAAGCCGTGCCGGCCACCACTACGGCGCCAGGCCTGATCGCCCTGCTCGACCATATCGCCAACGCCACCGCCCAAGGCCAGCTCGACCCCGAGTTCGCCCGCAAGCTGGGCAAGCGCGCCCGCAAGGAGGCCGACGCCCTGATTGAAGACCAGGCCTTCTCCGCCGCCCACGGCGCGCAGATCAGGGCAGCGCTGACCACGCTGGAAGCCGCGGTATCCGATAGCGAAGGCGGCCTGCTGGGCAAAGCCGTCAAGCGGCTGCGCGACGCCGACAAGCGCGCGGCGGAAGCGCCCGCCAAGTAAGGCGTCTTTCCTGCCGCGCCAATGGCGTGCACATACTGCGCCGCCGCGCGTGGTTGCCAGGCGCGTAACCGGATCGCGCATTGCCTGGTATGGGTGTACTGCATGCGCGCCTTAGCTCCCATCCGATGCGGAGCGTGCCGCCGGCTCATCGCAGCGTCGATGCAGGACAGCAAAGCGCCGGGTCTCGCGCGCGCCGTAAACCGGGATGGCGAAATCGTCCTCCTCAAGGGCTACGGGGTGCGCGACACCCAGACGCACGCGCCCCGAAACCATCGCCTTGCGCCAGGGGCCACTGGACTTACCACGCCGGACAAGTCAGAACAGGCCTACGTCAATCTCCGCAATCCTCCGATAGCCCGCAGCGGACCCGCCGACTAAATTGCTCCTATGCCGCGACGGTTCGCTGCGCTTTGCAAGGAGCTGCCTCATGTCGTTCGCGCTCTACCTGGTAGGACTGCTGCTGCTCGTCGGCGGCATTGCGTGGAGTCTCGTTACAGCAGGTGTGGCACAGGTCTATGTGGGCATCGTGTGTATCATCGCCCTCGGCCTGGGCATCATGGGAGCAGTTTCGCGTACGCGTACCAAAGATCCATCGTAGGCTCAGCAGTGCTTGCCCGGAATCGCGGTCGCCGCATCGGCCTCGGCTGCCTGGCGCTTGCCGCCAGCCTGCGTGGCGGCGCTGGCGGCACCGGCAATTAGCGCGCCGCGCGCCGCGCCGATGGCGCGCGTTTGGCATGCGCCGCGCGGAGTGCTATGCTCGCCGCGCGCCTGCTGCCGTCGGCAGCAGGCGGCAATTCAACGAACACAAGATTCAAGACCCATGGCTACCAAAGCAAATGCTGTCGTAAAGACCACCGCCAAGCCTGCCGCCAAGAAGGCAGCGCCGGCAAAGAAAGCGGCACCGGCAAAGAAGGCCGCGCCGGCCAAGAAGGTCGCAGCAGCCGCACCGGCGGTGAAGCCCCTGAAGGACACCTTCAACAAATCCAGCCTGGTCGCCCACCTGGTCGCCCAGACCGAACTGGATGCCAAGACGGTCAAGACCGTGCTGGCCCATCTCGAGAACACGGTGCTCAGCGCTGTCCACAAGAAGGGCGCCGGCGAGTTCACCCTGCCGGGCCTGCTCAAGGTCGTCGCCACCCAGGTGCCCGCCACCAAGAAGCGCTTCGGCAAGAACCCCTTCACCGGTGAAGACCAGTGGTTCGCCGCCAAGCCGGCAACCGTCAAGGTCAAGGTACGCCCGATGAAGAAGCTGAAAGACGCCGCACTGTAAGCCGTGCCGGCCTGTTGAACGAGGGGAGCCCGCGCGGCTCCCTTTTGTTTCCGCCAACCGCTATCCGCAATCGGGCACAGGTTATGAAGATCAAATCCGAGTGGATTTTCGATTGCGAGCCGCGGCATGTCTGGCCGCACTTCCTGCATGCGCGCATGGATACGTCGCGCCCGCTGCTGTTCTGGTTCGGAATTCCCAAGCCAGTGAGCTGCCGGGTCCTGGAAGGCACCGCTGCGGTCGGGAATACGCGCCAATGCACCACGGACCGGGGCACGATCAACCAGCGCATCCTGCAGCTGGAGCCGGACCGGCTGCTGCAGTACTAGATGCGGGAAAGCACCGTCTGGTGCCGCGCCTGGGTTGGCAAGCTGGTCGACACCTTCACCCTTGAATCGCTCGGCGATGGCCGGACCCGGGTCCGGCGCACGACGGAATTCGAAGCCAGAGGCTTGCTGAAGATGCTCAGGCTGGTCGGTCTGTGGGCAGCGTTAAGGCAAGCCCATGCCTATGCAGCGAAGAACTGGAGGCGGCTCGCGCAGGACAGCGTGAGCGAAGGAATCGGTACCCACTGAGCTGCTTGAAGGCGGTGCGCTTCAGGCGCTGTCAACCGGGCACGATCCCTCAACGATACACAAGAACCGGGATCGTGCCATGCGTCAGGACCTTCTGGGTTTCGCTGCCGATCAGCAGCCCCTGAATGCCAGATCGGCCGTGCGAGGCCATGACGACAAGGTCGCAGCCCCGCTCCTCCACCGCCCGGAGAATCGCCTCATAAGGATGGTCGCCGGTTACACAGACCGTTTCGCACTCCACCCCTGCTTCCTTCGCGGCTTGCGCGATCACTCCCAGGTATTGCTCTGCATGGTGTTCAGCCCTTTGGGCAAAGCGCTCCTGCGCATCCTCGAGCATGTCGGCTCGATGGGTAAAGACACGGAACTCGGGAATGACGTGAATGCCCGTAACCTTCGCACGGAAGTCCCTGGCGACCATCATCGCCATTCTGACGGCGGTTTCGGAGAGTGGGGATCCGTCCGTGGGTACCAGAAGATGCTTGAACATAGCTGCCTCCTCGCGACTAGGACGAGCGGCGTTGCGTAGCGCGGACCTGCCTATGGCTGCGAGTATGGCAGGACCCCATAAACATGCCCGCCTTCATTGCTGTGAACGACAACGAAGATGGGCACATTGCTGTGGCGAGAGCTGATGACGGTGGGCAATCTTATCCATCCCTTGCGCGCCGCATGACGGGCACTTGCGCATAACCCGGGGTGTGACAGGCGCGGTCATGATTCCCTCCGGTTGGTCAGGTGAGCGTCTACCTCATCTAGCATACTCAGCATACGCGCGGCCGCCCATCTCTTGAGTACAAAAGGGGCGGATGGCATCGCGCAGTGAAGCCGAGCTCACGAGGCGATACGGCCGGAAGACCGTCCTGATGCGCCATGCGTGCGTCGCGGTCGCCGCGCCTTGCCAGGAACAGGCGGATGTAATCTGAACCGCACCTCCATCGCAACCCGATGGCTAATGAAGCAAACCGAGGGCGGCGTTGTTGCGGCACGGAATCAGTCCAGCAACTGGTCGGCAGGCATGTACTCGTAGCCCAGCGCCGTGGCCACTGCCTTGTACGTCACGCGGCCCTCGCAAACGTTCAAGCCTGCCTTCAGGTGCCTGTCCTGCGCCAGCGCGCGCTTCCATCCCTTGTCCGCCAGCGCGATAGCGTGGCCGATGGTTGCATTGTTCAGCGCGAACGTTGAGGTTCTGGCAACGGCCCCGGGCATATTGGCAACGCAATAATGCACCACGCCATCGACCAGGTAGGTTGGCTCTGTATGCGTGGTCGCATGCGAGGTCTCAAAGCACCCGCCCTGGTCGATCGCCACATCCACGACCACCGATCCGGTCTTCATGCGCGCGACCATGCCGCGCGTGACAAGCTTCGGGGCGGATGCGCCCGGCACCAGCACGCATCCGATCACCGCGTCGGCATTCAATACCGACGCCTCGACGCTATGTTCGCTGGAGTAAAGCGTCGTGATGCGATTGCCGAAGATCAGGTCGAGCTGCCGCAAGCGTTCCACGTTCTTGTCGAGCACCGTCACCCTGGCCCCCATGCCGATTGCTACCTGCAAGGCTTGCGTGCCTGCCACCCCCGCGCCAATCACGACGACATGGGCCGGTGCGACGCCCGGCACGCCCGCGAGCAACAAGCCCATGCCCCCCTTCGATATTTCAAGATTGGACGCGGCCACCTGGACCGACATGCGGCCTGCAACCTCGCTCATGGGCGCCAGCAACGGCAGGCCACCGCCGGGCCCCGTGATCGTCTCGTAGGCGATGCAGACGGCACGAGACCGCAGCAGATCCGCCGTTTGCCCGGGATCGGGGGCCAGATGCAGATACGCATACAGAATTTGTCCCGGCCGCAGCATGGCGCGCTCGGCGGCTTGCGGCTCCTTGACCTTGACGATCATGTCGGCGCGGCTGAAGACTTCGCCCGCGTCGCCGCATATCGCCGCGCCGGCCGCCGTGTAGGCTTCGTCCGGGAGGCCGATCGCCGCGCCCGCGCCCGCCTGGATCAGCACCTGGTGGCCCCGGCTGGTCAATTCCCGCGTGCTGGCCGGTGTCAGTCCGACGCGATACTCCTGGTCCTTGATTTCCCTTGGCACGCCAATCAGCATTCTCTACCCCTGTCCAGGTGTCATTCAGATCCGGCCAAACGGCGGCGAGGTACCGGCCCCGCCTCATTCTCAAGAATTGCTGTCTATCCACTGCCTCGCCCATCCGTAAGCCGCCGCCTTCGCATCCGCGGCAGTGGCGGAGTTCCGGCCAATCGATCTGGCATCATGCACGACAGCCGCGTCTTCCCAGATTTCGCACGATGCCGTGTACGAGCCATCCTTGATCATCTCGCAGAAGACATGGATGATGAACCCCTTGTACTCCATGGTGTCGCGATCCATTGGCTGCCTCCGCTGCCGTCGATCAGTCCCGGCTTGTGGCGACGCTAGTCATTGTCCTCTTCCGACAAGCGGTCAATGACTTTCCGGGCCGCTTGAAAAGCGCACTCCACCGCAACATCTTCCGACCGGGCAAGCGCATCGGCATGCCGCCTGGCTTCGACTCCGTGGATGACGTAAGACCAATCCCAACTATCGGGGGAGGCCTTGAGTGTGTGGATCGAGACGGTTCGGCCTTTGTATTTCAATTCCATGTTTCGCGCCCCCACTTCGTCACCTGCGTTTCGATCACTTCCTTGCAGGCGTCATTTCACTCAGTAAACTGCGGATGGGCATAAAAATCCAGACGTCTCCCACATGGATGGAGAGCGGGTCTCCGCACAAAAGCGTCAGGCGAAACCGCGCAGACGCTGACCGTGCCAGCATGGATGCGCTTTTCATTATTGGCGGCGTCTGAAGGCCAGAGTTGACGCACGTCAACCGCCCGATAGTTGCCGCGCCGCCGCATACTTCCGAATGCCCCAACGCACTGCGCCGGCTTATGCGGCAGTGGGTCGCACAGATGCGGTTTTCGGCGCACAGGCCGCCGCCGATGCGGCTGTGCATTCATCCCCCACCCCCCGCCAGGCAGGCGACCACCTCAGCGTCGTCGACCTGCGGAAACTCCCGGTAATGCGCGCCGACCGCACGAAAATAAGCGGGAGCACCCAGGCAGACCACTTCATCCGCATAGCCCTCCACCAGGGCCAGGGAATCCGGAGCGGCCACGGGCACGGCGCATATCAGCCGCGCAGGCTGCTGCTGCCGCACCGCGTGCAGCGCCGCAATCATGGTGGCACCGGTGGCCAGGCCGTCATCCAGCACAATGACCGTACGGCCGGCGAGCGGCAATGCGGTGCGCCCGGGCGTGTAGAGCGCACGCCGCCGGCGCAGCAGTTCCAGCTGCTCTCTGCGCGCCTCTGCGATATAAGCCGGATCGGCGCCAGTCTGTTCGGCGAAGGGCGTGACATAAACCCAGCCGCTCTCATCCACCGCACCCACTGCCAGTTCACGCTGGAATGGCGCACCCAGCTTCCTGACCAGCACCACATCGAGTTCGCCGCCGAGCTGGTCGGCTACGATCCTGCCCATCGGTACCGCCCCGCGTGGAACGGCCAGCACCACGGGATGCGTGCCCCGGTAACTCGAAAGCGCTTGCGCCAGCCGCGTGGCGGCTTCGGTCCTGTCCCGGAACATCATGATGTCTCCTGTTCACCGGTTGCCGGGTCCGCGCCCCGCCGCCCCGCCAGGTGTGTGGCGAACCACCCGGTAGCCAGCCGTGCCACCACTTCCAGTGCGCCCGGCTCCTCGAACAGATGGGTTGCACCGGCAACGATCTCGAAGTGCTTCTCGCAGGACATCCATGTGTAGGCACGCTCATTCAGGTGCAGCACCTCGGTATCCGCGCCGCCGACGATCAGCAAGGTCGGCGCGGACAACGCCGCGAGGGCGTCATGGCCCGCAAGATCCGGGCGGCCGCCGCGCGAAACCACGGCCTCGATCCGATAGCCGCCACCAGTCATCGCGGCGGCCCGGATTGCAGCCGCCGCGCCGGTACTTGCGCCGAAGTACCCCAGGCGCAGTCGCCCAAGCTGCGCCATGCCGCGAACGGCGCGGGTGATGCCCTCCAGGCGCGCGGCCAGCAGGCCAATATCGAAACGCCGCGCCGGCCCGACGTCTTCCTCGGCAAGCAGAAGGTCCGTCAACAGGGTGGCAATGCCGGCGTGGTTGAGATGGCCGGCGACATAGCGGTTGCGGGGACTGAGCCGCGAACTGCCGCTGCCATGCGCGAACAGCACCAGGCCGGTAGCACGCGGCGGACAGACCAGGTCGCCGGGCAGCACCGCACCGCTCAGATCGATGTCGATTTGCTCCCGCGAGGTTGTGCTCATCATGCCCTCCAATAGATAACCGGCTCCCAGACGCTCGTTGCAGATCGTCATGCCGGATGCCCGGTCCCTCCGTTCGCCGAGGCAAAGCCAACGCTTTGCGCCAGCACCACGCGCTGGTCCGCATCGAGACGCATCGCACCCGCCATGGCGCGCCTGTCCAGCAGGCCGCGCGCCACCGTCGCCAGCCCGGCGGAAGCACAGAACAGGTACACGTTCTGGCTGATGTATCCGGTGTCCAGCCCCATGTAGAACTGACGCACCGGTTTTGCCTGCTCATCCATCCTGGACAGGCGAGCAACGAACACCAGGTCCAGCGGCGCCTGCACCACGTAGTCCTGCAGCCCGGTGGTTGCGCGCACGTCCTCCCCGCTAACCAGGCGCAAGCGCCAGGCCACTGGTTCCAGCGCATAGAGGCCGTCGGCGAGCGCCAGGTACAGGTCGATTTCCTGCCAGTTGCGCGCCGACGGTGCTGTGCGCCGGCCCGTTTTCGGCTCGCTGATGCCGTAAGCTGCCCACAGCAGGCTGGAGAGCAGTTCCGGCGCCAGCGGATCGCCGGTGAAGGCCCGGATCGAACGCCTCAGGCGCAGCGCCTGCATCAGCGGCATGCCGCCTTCCATCTGCGGAGGGGGCAATTCGACATACTCCGGAACGGCGTCGGGGGTCACGATGGGATGGGTCATGCTGGTCTCCAGGCATCGTCGGGCGGCGCAGGATGGCTGCGCTCAAGCCCGACGCCAATGAACGCGCGGCGTCTCTTCTGCGGTGGCATAGTCGATCTCAGGCTTGCCGCGACAGGCATGATGCGCGGCCGGGCCGATACCGCGGGTCTGTTGAAAGCTGGTGTGGTGGGGCGGTGGCCAGCCCCCGTCTCCATCTCCATGATGCGTTCCATCAGGTGGCGCTCTCTCATCAGGGATTCAAGACGCCGCACCAAATGTGTGTTCATGCCTGCGCTGGCACGGCATGCAGCGCTCGGCCGTCGGGTACGCTTGCAGGCGCAAATACGGAATGGACTCGCCGCAATCCAGGCAGATGCCGTAGGCTTGCTGCGCTATCCGTGCACGCGCGGCCGCGATATCGGCCAGTTCCGCGCGGTAGTGGTCCACCACCGCGTCGTCCATGCGCTGTTCGGCGCCCTGCTCCGCCAGATCCGCCACGTCGCCCGCTTCGGGCCGTGTGGAAACGGCACGGGCAACATTCGCCGCATCCATCTGCCCGCGGATCCGTTCCTCCCGGCTATCCAGCAGGACGGCCAGGGTGTTGAGTTGCTCCAGGGTCAATGCCGGCATCGTGGTCTCCCGAGCGCGCCGATGCGCGCCTACTTAATTCTGCGATGGCGTCAGGCATTTGATTTGCGCTGGATCAAGCGTTGTGGGGTCGCCCCGCAATTACGCCTGCTAACGCTGGGCTACCCGGCCGCACGGTGTGCGGACACAACGCTGCTTCACGGGGTCCAATGCGGCCCATGCATTCTGACTTGCGGTACAGCGTTTCGCACTGGTTCGCGCCTCCCCAACCCCGCGGGCAGCATCGGCACTCAAGTCTGTCTCCCGCCAGCCGTTATTCACCATTGCCTACAGGTGCGGTCGTCATAGCACTGTGCGGCAGACAAAAGAGCGAATGGGCACCCTCGGGGCCAGCATTTCGCCACCATTGTTATTTCCATTCAGGTAGAAGAAATGAAAAATCTTGGAATTGGGGTACGTCTCGGTATTGGCTTCGGCGTGGTGCTGCTACTGTCAACGCTCATGACGGTGTTCAGCGTCCTGGGCTTGCAGGAAGTCGCTCACCGCACGCACGACATGATGCAGCAGCCGCTGGCCAAGGAGCGCGTCGTCAGCGACTGGTATCGCCTGATGCACACGAGCGTGCGGCGCACGACCGCGGTGGCGCGGAGCTCGGACCCGGGCCTCGGCGCTTTTTTTGCCGCGGAGACAAAGGGCTCCGTGGAAGCCATCGCCGCATTGCGGGACAAGATCGAGCCGATGCTCTCCTCGGAAGCGGAAAAAGCGGCATTCCAGACGATCCAGACCGTGCGCAAGCCCTATAACGACTCTCGCGACAAGATCACCAAGCTCAAGGAGGAAGGCAGCACGGACGAAGCCAACCAGGTGCTGGAAGCCGAGTTCGTGCCTGCCGGCAACGCCTATCTCGCCGAAATCCAGAAGCTGCTCGATATCCAGCGCACCAGCATCGACGCGACCGCGCAACATATCAACGGGATTTATGAAACCACGCGGAACCGCCTGATCGTGCTTGGCCTGCTGGTGCTGGCGATCGGCGTGGCATTTTCGCTGTGGCTGACCATCGGCATTACGCGGCCGCTCCATCGTGCCGTTGGCTTTGCCCGGAAAGTGGCGGCCGGCGACCTGACCAGCCGCATCGACGTGGATAGTAAGGACGAGACCGGCCAGTTGCTGCAAGCGCTGAACGAGATGAACGGCAATATCCTGCGCATCGTCACCCAGGTACGCACCGGCACGGAGTCCATTGCCTCCGGCACGAGCCAGATTGCCGCTGGCAACACCGACCTGTCCCAGCGGACCGAGGAACAGGCGTCGTCCTTGCAACAGACCGCTTCCAGCATGGAGGAACTGACCAGCATCGTCCGGCAGAACGCCGACAACGCAAAGCAAGCCAGCTCCCTGGCGGTCAATGCTTCCGAAATCGCGGTCAGGGGAGGCGAAGTGGTCGGCCAGGTGGTCGACACCATGGATAAGATCAACGGCGCGTCCAGAAAGGTGGTCGATATCATCGCCGTGATCGAAGGCATCGCCTTCCAGACCAACATCCTCGCACTGAATGCCGCGGTGGAAGCCGCCCGTGCCGGCGAACAAGGCCGTGGCTTCGCGGTGGTGGCCGGCGAGGTGCGCAGCCTTGCCCAGCGTAGCGCGACTGCCGCCAAGGAGATCAAGACACTGATCGGAGATTCCGCCGAGCGCGTGGAAAAGGGCTCGCAGCTGGTGGGGCAAGCCGGCCACACCATGGAAGAGATCGTGGGCGCGGTCAGGCGCGTAACCGACATCATGGGCGAGATCAGCGCGGCGTCGGCCGAGCAGAGCGCCGGCATCGAGCAGGTCAACCAGGCGGTCACCCAGATGGATACGGTGACGCAGCAAAATGCTGCGCTGGTGGAACAAGCCGCAGCCGCAGCGGGATCGCTGGAAGAGCAGGCGCAACGCCTGAAGCAAGCGGTGTCCTCGTTCCGTCTTGTTGCTGCCTGACGCGGACAACCGGCGTTAGCCGGCGCCTCTGCGCGAGGTTCCGCTGGCCAACGCCGGACCGATACGGCCGCCATGAATGCGCGGCCCTCCCCGATTGCACCAAATCCCCCATCCCCCTAAACTCCACAGCCAGTGCCCGCGCCGGCACGCGCCCGGCCCGGCGCCGGGATCAGAGCGCACCCAACCAGGAGACCATCGATGACCTTTGCCCCCTTGCTGCGCGCCCTAGCGGCGTGCAGCGTGCTTGCCGTGGCGCCAACGCTCGCCCACGCCGCCGACCCCGTCAAGATCGGGCTGATCGCGCCCTTTTCGGGCAGCTTCGCCGACTACGGCAAGCAGATGGAGGGTGGCATCAAGGCGTTCCAGAAGCTCAACGGCGACACCGTGGCGGGCCGCAAGGTGCAGATCATCAGCAAGGACACCACCGGCCCCGCGCCCGATGTGGCCAAGCGCCTGGCGCAAGAACTGGTGGTGCGCGACAAGGTCGATGTCCTGGCCGGCTTTGGTCTCACGCCGGAGGCGCTGGCGGTGGCGCCGGTGGCCGAGCAGGCGAAGAAGGCAATGGTGATCTTCAACGCTGCGTCGTCTTCGGTCACCACCAAGTCGGGCTATATCGCGCGGGTTTCGATGACCTTGCCGCAGATCTCGGCGCCGATGGCCACCTGGGCCGTCAAGAACAAGGTGCGCAAGGTGGTGACGCTGGTTGCGGACTACGCGCCGGGCATCGATGCGGAGACAGCGTTCAAGACCAATTTCATCGGCGGTGGCGGCCAGGTGATCGAATCCATCCGGGTGCCGCTGCGCAACCCGGAGTTCGCCCCGTTTATCCAGCGCATCAAGGATGCCAGACCCGAGGCGGTCTTCCTCTTTCTGCCCGCGGGCGAGCAAGGCGTGGCGTTCATGAAGGGCTTTCGCGAGCGCGGCCTGGCCGAGGCGGGGATCCGCGTGATCGCCACCGGCGACCTTACCGACGACCACGTGCTGCCGGCCATGGGCGACGCCACGCTGGGCGTGATCACGTCCTTCCACTATTCGATGGCGCACGATTCGCCGGAGAACAAGGCCTTCCTGAAGGCGTTCGCCGAAGCCAACCCTGGCGCCGGCCGGCCCAACTTCATGGCGGTAGCCGCCTACGACGGCATGCGCGCGATCTACGAAGCGCTGAAGAAAACCGGCGGCGCGACTGACGGGGACAAGATGCTGGCAGCGCTCAAAGGCATGAAGATCGCCAGCCCGCGGGGCCCGATCCTGATCGACCCGGACACCCGCGACGTGGTGCAGACGGTCTATATCCGGCGCGTGGAGAAGGTCGGTGGCGAACTCTACAACGTGGAGTTCGACAAGTTCGACAACGTCAAGGATCCGGGGAAGTAGCCCGCGCGCCGGGGCGCGGTGGCTCAATGGCGATGGTGGCCCGCGCGCCCTGGCACTGCCGGCGGGGAGACTGCGGTTTCTCGATGCGGGCAGGCACTTTCTCGGGTGCGCGCCGCATCTGCGCAAGTTCCGCCGTGGCGCCGCCAGGCGCTGGCCCGTCCGGCAGCCCGATGCCCCGCACGTCGTAGCACATCCACATCGCGCGCTGCGGCACTTCATTGAAATTGCCATCGCTGGCGGCCAGGATACGCGCCCAGACCTGGGGCGTGGAACTGCGCCAGACGCCGCACAGCAGGCGGCGGAAGCGCGGGTCGCGCCCGGCCTGCTGCTCGATACGCTCGATGAACGCCGGGCCGTGGTATTCGATCAGGTCTTCGAGTTCGCCGGCGGCGAGCGCGCCCAGCACGCGGGGACTCTCCGTATGGGCAAGGACCTCCAGCACCAGCCGCCACAGCCTTTCGGGATCATTGACGCACAGCCAGTCGCAGGCCTGCCAGACCCAGAATGAGCGCACCTCGTGCCGACCGATGGCCGGGTCGTACCGGCTGTAACGCTTGATATAGGCGTTGACCAGCCGCTTCTGCTCATGGGTTTCCATAGTCCCCCGTCACTACCCGTCTGCAAGAATGGGCATAGCCCGAATGCCGGCCACGGTTTTGCCGCCCGTGTCGGCGTGGTTCATCAACGGCTGCCCACCACCGCCAGACCCCGGTTGACCATGCCGTGGCCTGGCTCAGGCGACCGTCAGCAACCTGTCCAGCGTAACCTTGTCCGTCAGCAACTCCGTGCTGGTCGAAGCATGTACCACCCTGCCCCGGTCGAGCACCATCGCGCGCCGGGTCATGCCAAGCGCCAGGCGCGCGTGCTGCTCCACCACAATCACAGCCATGCCGCCTTCGTCTATCAAGCGGCGGATCACGTTCTGCAATTCCTGAACAATAATAGGCGCCAAACCTTCCATCGGTTCGTCCAGTAATAGCAGTAACGGGTTTACCATTAGTGCCCGTGCAATCGCCAGCATCTGCTGCTCGCCACCGGACAACTGGTTGCCCAGATTGCCCCGGCGCTCCTGCAATCGCGGGAAGATCTCGTAGACCCGCGCCACGTTCCAGAAGCCCGGCCGCGCCACCGCCGTCAGGTGCTCCTCCACCGTCAGCGACGGGAACATGCAGCGCTCCTGCGGCACCCATCCCAGCCCGGCGGCGGCACGCTGGTGGGCGGCCAGCCGCGACAGGTCGCGCCCTTGCCAGCGCAGGCTGCCGCGCCGCAGCCGCGTCAGGCCCATCAAGGTCATCAGCAGCGTGCTCTTGCCCACGCCGTTGCGGCCCAGCAGGGCCAGGCTCTCACCGGCACGGAGCGTCAGGTCGATGCCGTCGATCACCACGGCCTCGCCGTAGCCCGCGCACACCCCTTCTGCCTGCAGCAATTCAGTCATGCACGGCCTCCCCGAGGTACACCTCCCTGACGCGGGGATCGGCGCCGATCTCCGCCGGCGTGCCTTCGGTGAGCACACGGCCGCCGACCAGCACGGTGATGCGCTCGGCAAAGCGGAATACCAGGTCCATGTCGTGCTCGATAAACAGGATGGTGATGTCGCGCGGCAAGCCGGCAATGACGCCGAACAGATCGGCGCTCTCGCCGGCCGGGATGCCGGCCGCGGGCTCGTCCAGCAGCAGGATGGCGGGCCGGGTGGCCAGCGCCAGCGCGATTTCGAGCAGGCGTTGCTTGCCGTAAGGCAGGCTGCGCGTCTCGGTATCGGCATCGCGGTCGAGGCGCAGGCTGGTCAGCACCGCCATGGCCTCGTCGGCCAGCGGTCTCTGCGATGCCACGGTGCGATGCCAGATACGTGTAGCGCCGCTGCGTTCGGCCACCGCAAGCACGACGGATTCCAGCACGGTCAGCCCAGGGAACAAGGTGTTGATCTGGAAGGTGCGCGTCATGCCGCGCCGCACCCGCGCGTGCTGCGGCAGATGCGTGATGTCCTCGTCGCCGAGCCAGATGGTGCCGCTGCTGGGCGGCAAGGCGCCGGTCAGCAGGTTGATGAAGGTGGTCTTGCCGGCGCCGTTCGGCCCGATCAGGGCATGGCGGGCGCCCGGCGGGAAACGGAGCGAGATCTCGCTGTTGGCAGCAAACCCGCCCCAGGACCTGGACAGCCCTTCCGTGCGCAAGATGGCCGTCATGGCTGGCCTCCTTCCGGCTTGCGGCGCATCCCGCGCAAGGCGTCAACGGCGCCCATCACCCCGCCGCGCGCGAACAGCACGATCACCACCAGCAACAGGCCGATCCAGAACTGCCAGTAGACCGGATTGATGCCCGCCAGCACATCCTGCGCGATCATGAAGACCGCCGCGCCAACCAGGGCGCCGTACAGCCTGCCCGCGCCGCCCAGCACCAGCATCACCAGCAACTCCGCCGAGCGCGGAAAGCCCAGCACGTCCATGCCCACGAACTGCGTGGTCTGCGCCAGCAGCCCGCCGGCCACGCCGGCCAGCGCGGCCGCCACGGCAAATACCGCGCCGAGCCGGCGCGGCACGTTGACGCCCAGCGCGGGCATGCGGCGCGCCCCTTCGCGCATGCCCCGCAGCGACAGCCCAAAGGGGGAGTCCACCAGCCTGCGCACCAGCACAAACAAAACGAAGACAACCACCAGGCTGTAGAGGTAGGCGGTCTTTCCAAACAGATCGAACGCGAACAACCCGAGCAGCGGCGACATGGTGACGCCCGACAGTCCGTCCACGCCACCGGTGAGGAAGGCCGCTTTGTTGGCCGCCTCGAACAGCATCAGCCCGATGCCCAGCGTGACCATGAGCCGGGTCAGGTCGCCGCCGCGCACCACCAGGAAACTCGCCAGCCAGCCCGCCACGCCGGCCACCGCGCCCGCCGCAAGCAGACCCGACAACGGCTCGCCCCAGCCATGCGCGGCAAGCAGGCCGGCGGTGTAGGCGCCCAGCCCGAAGAACGCCGCATGTCCGAGCGAGACGATGCCCGCGTAGCCCAGCAACAAATCCAGCGACAGCGCGAACAGGCCGGTAATCAGCACCTGGCTGCCGAGTATCAGGTAGCCGGGCAACAGGAACCAGGCCGCCACCGGCAGCAGCCAGAACACGATCTCGCCGGCTCGCCAGCGCCCGTCCGGCAGGCGCGGGCGCAGTACGCCGCCACCCGCGCTGGCCACATCGGATACCTTGTCCAGCGCGCTCATGCCCGCCTCCCGCAGAGACCGGCCGGGAACAGCACCAGCAACAGCACCATCAGCGCATAGATGACGAAGGCGCCCACCGCCGGCACGTAATACTTGCCGGCCACATCGGCCACGCCCAGCAGCAGCGCCGCCACCAGCGGCCCGCGGATGGTGCCCGCGCCGCCCACCGCCACCACCAGCAGGAAATACACCATGTACTTGAGCGGGAAGGAGGGATCGAGGCCCAGCACATCAATGCCAAGCCCGCCCCCCAGGCCCGCCAGCCCCGAACCGAGCGCGAAAGTCAGGCTGAATACGCGCTCCACATTGATACCGAGGCCGCGCGCCGCCTGCTGGTTGTCCACAGCCGCGCGCACCTGCGCGCCAAAGCGCGTGCGGGCCACCAGCCAGCCCAGCGCCGCGGTGATCGCCACCACCACGCCGATCAGGAACAGCCGATAGGCGCCAAGATCCAGTCCTCCAAGCCGCACCTGCCCGCGCAGGAAAGCGGGCAGTTCCACCGGCTGCTGGCCGGGCCCGAACACGTAGGTGGCGGTGGCGATCGCCATGAAGGTGAGCCCGATGGAAAACAGGACCTGGTCGAGATGGCTGGCGCGGTAGAGGCGCCGGTACAAGGTGCGCTCCAGCCCCCAGCCCACCACCGCGGCACCCGCGAAGGCCAGCGGCAGCGTCGCCAGGAAGGGCACGCCGGCACGGCTCATCAGCACCACCGCCACGTAGCCGCCGAACATGGCGAATGCGCCGTGGGCCAGGTTGACGAAATTCATCAGGCCCATGGTGACAGAGAGCCCGACGCTGATCAGGAACAGCAGGCAGCCATAGGCCAGCCCGTCGAACAGCACGCCAAAGCTGGCGATCATCGCCGGGCCTCCCCGCGTTGCGATGAGGCCCGTCCACTGCGCTGAGTCATGAAGTCTCCTGTCTTTCCAAAGGGTTGGATGGGGTTCACTCGCCCTCGAAGGCGGCGAAGGGCAGCCCGACGTAGTTTTCCGCGAGAGACGCGGCCGCGGCGGGTGAAGCGGCAACATATTCCAGCTCGGCCCGCTGCAGCCGCGCCATAAAGGGGGTCTGGTCAGGGAAACGATGCAGCAGCGAAGTCATCCACCAGGAGAAATGCTCGGCGCGCCAGACCCGCCGCAGGCAGGTGGCGGAGTACGCCGCCAGCAGGTCTTCGCGGCGTTCGCCATAGTGTGCCGCCAGCGCGCGTGCCAGCGTGCGCACGTCGGCCACCGCCAGGTTCATGCCCTTGGCACCGGTCGGCGGGACGATATGCGCCGCGTCGCCGGCCAGGAACAGCCGGCCATATTGCATAGGCTCCACCACATGGCTGCGCATCGGCGTGATGCCCTTTTGCAGCACCGGGCCTTCGTTGAGCCGCCAGCCGTCGCCGGTCTCCAGGCGGGCGTGCAGCTCCTGCCAGATCCGCGTATCTGGCCACAGGGTGAGATCCTCGTCGGGACGGCATTGCAGGTAGAGCCGCGTGATCTGCGGCGAACGCATCGAGAACAGGGCAAAGCCGCGCGCATGACTGGCATAGATCAGCTCCCGCGCGGCTGGCGCGGCCTCGGCCAGGATGCCGAGCCAGGCAAAGGGATAGGTCCGCTCGAACACCTGCAGCGCGGATGCCGGAATCGCTCCGCGCGAGACGCCGCGAAAGCCATCGCATCCGGCGATGAAATCGCAATGCAGCGTGTGGCGCCGCCCCCCGTGTGCAAACGTGACGCCGGGCGCTTTGCCATCGATGCCGTGCAGCGCCACGCCGCTGGCCTCGAACAGCAGTGGCGCGCCATCCGCCTGGCGCGCGGCGATCAGGTCCCTGACCACTTCGTGCTGGCCGTACACAGTGATGGCACGGCCCCCGGTCGGCCCGGACAGGTCGATGTGGTGGCGGCGTCCGCCGAACAGCAGGTCGATGCCGTGATGGCGCAGGCCCTGGCGCTGCAGGCGCTCGCCCGCGCCGGAGGCCACCAGCAGGTCCACGGTGCCTTGCTCCAGCACGCCGGCGCGGATGCGCGCCTCGACGTGCTGGCGGCTGCGGTCCTCGATGACCACGGCATCGATGCCGGCGCGGCGCAGCAGATGCCCCAGCAGCAGGCCCGCCGGCCCGGCACCGATGATCGCTACCTGGGTGCGCATCGTGGTCTCCCGTCTCCCGTTCAGCCTCTTGCCGCGGCCCCTGGCCGCGGCGCCCGGTCTTGGATGAGGGGCATTTTCAGGCGCTCGCCCCCAATTTGCAATCGGGGGTTCCGGCGATACCGCGCGGGCCGCCGGCGGGAGCACGCAGGACGCTCAGGGTGGCAGCATCGCCACGTACGCCAGGCCGGCGGCCAGGACTGCGCATAGCGGCGAATAGACCAGCGTATCCAGCCGCGCGAACGGTGAGCCGGTGACGCGCTTGAAGAAACCAACCAGGCGGAAATCGCCCACCGCCCTCGCCAGCATGGCCACCGCCACCAGGCCGATGGCCCATTGCAGCAGCGGCCCCGTGTATGGCACGGCGAACAGCCCGGCGCGCGCGGCCACCATCAATGCCACCACCGCCAGCCCGACGGCCACCATCAGCGTGCCAGTGCGCGAAGGCGTGAAAGCAGGCACCATCGCAGGCACCGCAGCCGCCCCTTCGCCGGGGGATACCTTGCGCGGAACGCGGGGCACCGCCGCATCCTTGGCCAGGGAGCCGCCCAACGCCCAGTAAACATGCACACCGGCAAGCAACAGGTAGATGCAGACCAGCAGAAGAGCGACCAAAGCGACCATAGCAGCAGGATTCCTATCTGTGAGAAGATGCCCCGGACCGGAGCGTCCAGCTTAATCCAGCCGCACCGTGCCGTGCGAAGCCGTGGCTATATGCCGCAGCACAGGGGATCCCGGCCACCAGAATCCGTGCCCACCAGCGAGGAGACCGCCATGTCATCTGATCGACGCCGCTTCCTGTGCCGCGGCATGCTGCTTGCCGCCGGCCTGGCCTCGCCCGTCGCCGCGCTCGCTGCCCCGCCCTCCCCGGTCCCCCTGCGCCGTGCGCTGCCCGGCGGCCGCGAAACGCTGCCGGTGATCGGCATGGGCACCGCCGATACCTTCAATGTGGGTACCGAGCCCGGCGAGCGCGCGCCGCTGGCCGAGGTAATGGCCCTGCTGCTGCAAACGCCCGGCCCGGTGATCGACACCGCGCCCAGCTACGGCAGCGCCGAGGCCGTTACCGGCGACCTGCTCCTGGATGCCAACGCCCGCGCCAAGGTCTTCCTGGGCACCAAGATCTCGGCGTCGGCCGCCAACGCGCCGGCGCAGTGGGCGCAGTCGCTGTGCGACCTGCGTAGCGAAACCGTCGATCTGCTGCAGGTGCACAACCTGATCGACTGGCGCGACAACCTGCGCTTTATCCGCCAGCTGAAGGAACGCGGCAAGACGCGCTATACCGGCATCACCCACTACCGCGAGGACGCGCACGAGGCGCTGGCCCAGATCGTGCGTAGCGAACGCGTGGATTTTGTCCAGATCAATTACTCGCTCGCCGAGCGCAATGCCGAACGCACGCTGCTGCCGCTGTGCCAGGAGCGCGGCGTGGCGGTGCTGGTCAATCGCCCGTTCCAGGACGGCCGGCTGTTCCGCGCGGTGAAGGACCGCCCGCTGCCACCCTGGGCCGGCGAGATCGACTGCGACTCCTGGGCCCAGCTCTTCCTGAAATTCATTGTCAGCCATCCCGCCGTGACGGCGGCAATCCCCGCCACCTCGAAGCCCAGGAACATGCGTGACAACCTCGGCGCGGGCCTGGGCCGCATGCCCGATGCCCGCCAGCGCGAGCGCATCGCCGCGCTGCTGGCCTGAGCCGGTCATGGCCAGCAGCACGCAAGCGGCCCGGCACAGCCTCGGCATCCAGTCCGGCGAAGGCAGCGCGGTGGCGGCCGGCTTCCTGTTCTTCTTCTGCCTGTTCGCCAGCTACTTCATGCTGCGCCCGGTGCGCGAGACCATGGGTATCGCCGGTGGTGTGCAGAACCTGCAATGGCTGTTCACCGCCACCTTCGTGGTCATGCTGGTGGCGATTCCCTGCTATGGCCTGTGCAGCGCACGCCTGCCGCGGCGGCGCTTTGTGCCGTGGGTCTATGCGTTCTTTATCGCCAACCTGCTGGGCTTTGCCGTGGCCACGCGCGCCGCGCCCGACGGTATCTGGCTGGCGCGGGTGTTCTACGTCTGGCTGTCGGTGTTCAACCTGTTCGTGGTGTCGGTGGCGTGGAGCCTGATGGCCGATGTATTCCGCCCCGGCCAGGCGCGGCGCCTGTTCGGCCTGCTGGCCGCCGGCGCCAGCGCGGGCGGACTCGCCGGGCCGTTGCTCGGCGGCTGGCTGGTGCCGCGCATCGGCCTGACCGGGCTGATGCTCCTGTCCGCCGCGCTGCTGGCGGCCACGCTGCCCGGCGTGGGCTACCTGTTCGGCTGGCGCCGGCGCGCCGGTGCCGGCGTGCCGGTGGCGGACGATCCGGTCCCGGCTCAAGACCCGGCCCGGCCTATAGGCGGCGGGCTTTGGGCCGGCCTGACGCTGGTGGCGCGTTCGCGCTACCTGCTGGGCATCAGCCTGTTCGTGATCCTGCTGGCCACCGCCAGCACCTTTCTCTACTTCGAGCAGGCCAGGCTGGTGGCGCAGACCTTTCCCAGCCGCACGCAGCAGACGCAGGTCTTCAGCGCCATCGACGCCATCGTGCAGGCGCTGACCATTGTGGTGCAGGTGTTCTTCTCGGGCCGCATCGCCAGGCGCTACGGCGTGACTTCCCTGCTCAGCGCGGTGCCGCTGGCGGTGGCGGCGGGCTTCCTGGTGCTGGCGCTATGGCCGGCCTTCGGCGTGCTGGCCGGCGTGATGATCCTGCGCCGGGTGGGCGAATACGCATTGCTGCGGCCGGGCCGGGAGATGCTGTTCACGCTGATGGATGCCGAAACCAAATACAAGGCCAAGAACGTGATCGACACCGCCGTTTATCGCGCCGGCGATACGGTCAGCGCCTGGATCAAGACCGCCATTGACGGGCTATCCGGCCACCCGGCCGTGGTGGCGCTCACCGGGGCTGCGCTGGCATTGGGATGGGCCTGGCTGGGATGGTGGCTTGGCCGTCAGCATGAAGGCCAGCACGGGACCGCATCGCCAGCGTCCACCGCCCGCCTGGCGGCGGTGCCTCGCGACCGGGGCGGTGCCTGAGTACGCTCGCCAGATACGCCGGGAGGCAAATGCGATACACGGTTCAGGTGTTTTCCTACACTTCAGCCCCCGCATTTGCCGAGAGTTGTGACGATTGTGACGGATTATTTTTCGAGGGGTCCTGATGAAGCCCGGAATTTCGATTTGCAAGGCAGCCGCCCTGCTTACCGCCCTGGCCGTCAGTGGCATGGCCTGCGCCGCGCTTCCGCCGCCAGAGCCGCAAACGCCGCAAGGCGAGCGCGCCACGCAAAAGCCCCTGCCGCCACAGCCACCGCGGCACAAGAAACACAAGAAGCACGAGCAAAAGGCTCCTGACAATCAGGCCCCGGCGCCGCAGGCGGCCCCGGCACCCGACGCTTCGCCGCCGCCTCCGCCACCGCGTCCGGCACCCTGATCGCCATGGCTCCAGCGTTACATCTGCTAACCGTGTGGACAGATTCCGGAGACGCCTGACCCCTAAGATGGCTGCAAGGCCAGCCGCTGTCACTGTCGCTGGCCCTTACATGCAGCCACAAGGAGTCAGTCATGCGCAAACCCAATCGTGCCGCCCGCATCCTAGGCGCAGGCCTGCTCACCGCCGCGCTGCTGGCCGCAGGTCCTGCCTCCGCACGCGGACGCGGCCACGGTGACGGCGACTCGGCCGGCGCGGTCGCGCTGGCCATCGGCGCCCTCGTCGGGCTGGCGGTAGTCGGTACCGCCGTGGCCAGCCAGCCGGTCGTCGTGGCCGCCCCGCCCGCGCCAGCTTATGGGCCGGCTTATGGGCCGCCGCCGGGATATTGCTATCGCGATTACGATCGCGCTTATGTGCCATGCGCACCGCAGCCGGCGCCCTATTACTATCAGGAGGCGCCGCAGCAGCCATACCCAGGATACTGAGCGCGACGGCTCGTCAGTTCCAGCGTGCGATGCCATCGGCAGCGCCCACTACGCGGGCCATGGCACCACCGGCATCCTCGCGAGCCTGCTGGCGCAAAAGCTGAGCGAGGCGCTCGCCGGTGCGGTACTGCGTTTCGAGTTGGCGGTGCCGGATGCAATGGCGCCGTTGTTGCGGCGACCGGCGCAGGCTGGCCCGTCTCCGGGCGCCCTGCTCACTGGCGCCCCACCAGCTCCAGGGCAAACACCACGCGCTGCAGCCACTTGCCGCTCTGCCCATCCATCTGGCCAAAGCGGCAGCCGAAATGATTGTGCGCCTCGTTGCCGTGCCATGCCTTTCGATGCCGCACCACCTGCAGCGCAAGCTTCATCGCACCCAGGTCGCCAAGATCCAGGCGGCATTGCGGAATGCTGGTCCCGACCGGCAACTGACCCGGTCCGACGCGCATGGAGCGCAAGCCCACGCCGGATACTGACAGGTCCGCGACTTCCATTTCCACGAGCTGGCCGTCGCTTAACAGGATCTGGCAGCGAAAGTCCCTGTCCTGCTGCGGGCGGACACGGAAATGCCTGCGGCGCGGAACCATATAG
Source organism: Cupriavidus sp. F041 (assembly GCF_057814235.1). Lineage (NCBI taxonomy): Bacteria > Pseudomonadati > Pseudomonadota > Betaproteobacteria > Burkholderiales > Burkholderiaceae > Cupriavidus > Cupriavidus sp. F041. The sequence continues at coordinate 3,621,179 of NZ_JBVASY010000001.1, read as the reverse complement.
ATCCCGGCCGGGAAGGAAGCGAGAAACGCCGGTCCGGCATTGAAGCGGGTGACTGCCGGCGTGGCGAACCGGAAATGGAACGTGATATCGCCCAGCGATGCCGAGGCGGCCAGTTCGCTGGCGTTCAGGATCGCTTCCAGTTCCAGGCCGTTGCGGCACCAGGCAAGCACGCAGGTGCCTCTGGACGGGTCGACGGACAGAAAGCACGAAGCAACCCGCCACTCCTGCGCAGGTTGAAGATGGAGCCGGGTACGCACGCGCACCAGATCCTGCAGGATCTGAAGTATCCGGCCCGGATCGCTGAGCCGTTCGATATCGCTGCCTGCCGCCCACGGGAGCGGCAAGGGCGCGCCTAAGGCGTTCGAGGCCATGACGGTGTTGCAGACAGGTCCGGGAACACTGCGGCGCTAGCGCTACGATTCATCGGGACTAACTCATTCAAGGTATTTGATCGGAAGGTTCGCGCGAGCTGCCAACTTCGAGGGCATATTCGTTGCATCGCATTTTCCGTTGCATGCCGACCGCTCTAACGGCATTGCCAAACAGGTTCTTGAGAAATCCAGCGCTCTCTTCCCCATCTTTTCCATCGCAGCGCCATTCCTCCCCCCTTCCCCGGCGGGCTAAAGATTTGATCGCTCCCGCCGTTAGGAGTCGTTTCGCGGTCACATTCCTGGCCGCCTTCGCTTGCCAGCCTGGGCCTGACTCCGCGCCGGGCCGACGCCTCGCGTCAGATCGTTCAACAGCCATTCCAATCCATGAATAGACTTGACCCCGCTTCGACCAACCCGCCGTCATCGGATGGGTTCCAGTACACCGTTGAGGATGAGATCCGCGCGATACTGGACATCCTGGCCATGCAGGAGCGCAGCCTCGACTTGCGCTTGCCGGATGGGCGCACGCTGCGCACAAAAGTATTGTCCGTGGACGCGCCAGCCCGCACGTTTACGCTCCAGGGATGCGCTGGCGAGCCTGACAATGAGGCAGTACTAGCCTGCGCGCAAAGCGAACTTTCGACCGTCCTGGATGATGTGTCGCTCACGCTTTGCCTGGGCGCCCCGGCCCGCTCCCTGTTCGCCGGCGCCGCTGCGTTCTCGGTGCCATTCCCGGAAAAACTGTCCCAGGTGCAACGGCGGCGGGACTACAGGGCGGAGACGCTGGACTACCAGTACACATTCGAGGCCGAGTTGCCTGACGGCACCGGACTCATCCTGGACATTGCCGATCTTTCGGCATCCGGCGTGGGGCTGCGCTCGCGCACACCAGTTACGGATGCCCTGGCCGTCGGGACGTTGCTGCCCAAAGGCAGGCTGCGCTTTGGCACGCTGGCAAGCCTGGAGGTGGGGGTTCGCGTGGTACGTTACCAGTCGGTGCATACCGCCGACGCTGCGGTACACCATTACGGCTGCGAATTCGTCGCGTTCGAGCATGGCGCCCTGCTCGATTGACCGGAGTCATTCAACTGGAGTCATCCATGTCCCACCCGCATCGCGTCATTGGCGCCCTGCTGCTTTCGATGTTTTCGCTTACCGCATTGGCACATGAATCGCTGTGCGCGGCGGGCGAGAAAGTTGCGTTCTCATGTACGGTCAAAGGCAACAAGGTTGTATCGCTTTGCGCTTCGCCAGATCTTTCCAAAACGAAAGGGTACGTGCAGTACCGCTTTGGAAAAAAGGGGGCCGTCGAGCTTGCTTACCCGAAACTCACGGATGATCCGCGCAAGCACTTCCGGTGGGGCGTCACCGCTTACTCAGGTGGCGGCACCGATTACTTCAGGTTCTCCAACGGGGGCTACGACTATGTGGTCTACGCCGGCAGCGGCAAGGGCTGGGAAAAAGAAGGGCTTGTCGTCGAGAAGGACGGAAAGCGCGTCGGCAGCTTACCCTGCCGTGACGCAGGGCTAGGTCCGGACAACTGGGCGGTCATGTATTCCGCAGGTTTGCCGGAGCTGGATCAAAGCAAGCCATCCGATCAATTCGATATGCCCTGACCCTACCCTGATCCAGGCAGGGGGCGGCAGCGCGCCCAGGTCGACCCTGCGCTGGCCACGTCGGCCAGTCGGAAGATCTCCGGGCCGATGCCAAAACCCTGGCCGAACCGGCATCCGGACGGCAGCCGCCCCGCCCCGCGCAACCCACGATTTCGGCCAAACAAGGGGCGCCCGAGGCCAAATCCGCCGCCTCTGGCGTCCGCGGCCAACCGCGAGGCGTATAGTCGTCGCTGACGAACGGTGCCGTGCCTGGCTCGTCCCGCACGGCACCAAATAACGTCCCCAGACATCGGGCCGGCACGCCAGTTGCCGCCACTACCAAGGACAACATCATGAAGACCAAAGCCGCCATCGCCTGGAAGGCCGGTGCCCCGCTGACCGTGGAAGAAGTCGACCTGGACGGCCCGCGCGCCGGTGAAGTGCTGGTAGAGATCAAGGCCACCGGCATTTGCCATACCGACTACTACACGCTGTCCGGCGCCGATCCTGAAGGCATCTTCCCGGCCATCCTCGGCCACGAAGGCGCGGGCATCGTCACCGACGTGGGCCCCGGCGTGACCTCGCTCAGGCCCGGCGACCATGTGATCCCCCTCTACACGCCGGAATGCCGCCAGTGCAAGTTCTGCCTGTCGCGCAAGACCAACCTGTGCCAGGCCATCCGCGCCACGCAGGGCAAGGGCCTGATGCCCGACGGCACCTCGCGCTTCTCCATCGACGGCAAGCCGATCTTCCACTACATGGGCACCTCCACCTTCGCCAACCACATCGTGGTGCCGGAGATCGCCCTGGCCAAGATCCGCCCGGATGCCCCCTTCGACAAGGTTTGCTACATCGGCTGCGGCGTGACCACCGGCGTGGGCGCGGTGCTGTTCACCGCCAAGGTGGAAGCCGGCGCCAACGTGGTGGTGTTCGGCCTGGGCGGCATCGGCCTGAACGTGATCCAGGCGGCCAGGATGGTGGGCGCCGACAAGATCATCGGCGTGGACCTCAACCCCGGCCGCGAGGCCATGGCCCGCAAGTTCGGCATGACCCACTTCATCAACCCGAACGACGTGGAGAACGTGGTGGACCATATCGTGCAGCTGACCGATGGCGGCGCCGACTATTCCTTCGAATGCATCGGCAACACCAAGGTCATGCGCCAGGCGCTGGAGTGCTGCCACAAGGGCTGGGGCAAGTCGATCATCATCGGCGTGGCCGAGGCGGGCGCGGAGATCTCCACCCGCCCGTTCCAGCTAGTCACCGGCCGCGAATGGAAGGGCTCGGCCTTCGGCGGCGCGCGCGGCCGCACCGACGTGCCGAAGATCGTCGACTGGTACATGGACGGCAAGCTCAATATCGACGACCTGATCACCCACACCCTGCCGCTGGAGCGCATCAACGAGGGCTTCGACCTGATGAAGCGCGGCGAGTCGATCCGTTCCGTAGTCCTGTACTGAGGCCCGCCATGCTCGAACTACTCTCCGAGCACGGCTGCTTCGGCGGCGTGCAGCGCTTCTATCGGCATGCCTCGACGACCATCGGCCTGCCGATGCGATTCTCTGTGTTCCTGCCGGCGCAGGCATTGATCCAGCCTGAACAGCGCCTGCCCGCGCTGTTCTACCTGGCCGGCCTGACCTGCACCGAGGAAACCTTCATGATCAAGGCCGGCGCCCAGCGCGTTGCCGCCGAGCATGGCCTGATCCTGGTGGCGCCCGATACCAGTCCGCGCGACACCGGCGTCACCGGCGAGGCGCAGGCATGGGATTTCGGCGCGGGAGCGGGTTTCTACCTGGACGCCACGCAGGCGCCCTGGAGCCAGCACTGGCGCATGGAAAGCTATGTGGCGCAGGAGTTGTTCGACCTCGTCACCACCGCGCTGCCCGCCGATCCGCAGCGTGTCGGCATCTTCGGCCATTCTATGGGCGGGCATGGTGCGCTGGTGCTGGCGCAGCGCCATCCCGGCCGCTTCCGCTCGGTGTCGGCCTTCGCGCCCATCGCCGCGCCCGTGCGCTGTCCGTGGGGCGAGAAGGCCTTTAGCCGCTATCTGGGCGAGGACCGCGCAAGCTGGGAGCAGTACGACGCCTCGGCGCTGATGCGGCGCCAGGCCAGCGCGCCCTTCCCGCGCGGCATCCTGGTCGACCAGGGCCTGGCCGACAAATTCCTTGCCGAACAGCTCTATCCCGAGGTATTCGAGGCCGCCTGCGCCGCCGTCGGGCAGCCGTTGCTGCTGCGCCGGCACGAGGGCTACGACCACGGCTATTACTTCATCTCGACCTTCATCGAGAACCATATCCGGCATCACGTAGCGCAACTCTGACCATGTGCGGCGGGCGGGGAACCGCCCGTGCGCCTGAACAAGGCATCATGAGCAAGCTGACCGCCGTCGAACTCAAGGCCTTTGTGCCCGCCCGGGATTTCGCGCTATCCAGGCAGTTTTACCAGGACCTGGGTTTCGTCATGCCATGGAGCGACGACAACCTGGCCTACCTGCATCACGGGAAGTGCTGCTTCATGCTGCAGAACTTCTATGTGAAAGAGCTGGCTGAAAACCTGATGATGCATCTGCTGGTGGAAGATGTGCAGGCCTGGTGGGACAAGGTCAATGCACAGGATATCGGCGGGCGCTACGGTGTCAGGATCGTGCCGCCGCAGGACCAGCCCTGGCAGATGCGCGACTTCGTGCTGATCGATCCGTCCGGGGTGTTGTGGCGTATCGGGCAGAACCTGGAGTAAGCGCCGGTGCAGGCGGCGCCGCCTGGTAATACGTTGAAACACGCCGGCGCCCGATGAAACAGAATCCGTCGCGCACCGCCTTGCGTTGCGGCAGGCCGCGCTGGTAGTGTCCTGAATCGCCGTGGCCGCGTCATCCGAACGCGGCTTGCGGCCATCCGAAGGACATCATCATGACCCGCAGCGCCCGTGCTTTCCGCCTGGTTCCCGTGGTGGTCGCGCTATGGTTGTCGCCCGCCGCCTTCGCGCAGGGTTCACCCGCGGCTGGCGACGAAGCCATGAGCGCTATCCAGAGCAATTTTGCGCGCATGACGCCTGCGCCGCGCACGGTGGACAGCATCAATCAGGAACTCAAGCAGAGCCATGCCGCGGCGATCGGCGCCAGCGGACGTGGCGGCGGCCGAGGCCGGGGCCGCCAGCGCTCGCAGGATAGCGCACAGAACGGCCCGGGCGGCAGCGCCGCCGATACGCCGGCAAGCCAGGATTCGGGGCTGCACGCCAACGCGCCGGGCGCCACGGGCGCTACGCCTTCGGGCAGCCAGTAAAGCCCCGCCTGTTGCCTGCTGCCTATTGCTGCGCCACCCCGAAACGCTCGCGGTAGTCCCGCGGCGTAATGCCCATCTGGCGCAGGAACGCGCGCCGCAGCCCCTCGTCCGAACCAAATCCGGTGCGCGCGGCAATGGACTTGAGCGGCAGTTCGCCTTGTTCAAGCAGCCGCCGCGCGCCTTCGATGCGCGCCGACTCGATAAACGCCATCGGGCTGCTACCCGTCTCCCGCGCGAACACGCGCCGGAAATTGCGCTCGCTCATCGCCACCCGGCCCGCCATCTCCGCCATCGTGAAGTCGTGCGTCAAATCCGAGAGTATCCAGTCCTGCACCCCGCGAATGCCGGCGTGGCTGGTGGCCTGGCTGGCCAGATGCAGGCTGTACTGCGATTGCCCGCCGGGACGCTTGAGGTAAACCACCAGTTCACGCGCCAGGTCTAGCGCCAGTTCGCGGCCGAGGTCTTCCTCGACCACGGCCAGCGCCAGGTCGATGCCCGCAGTCACCCCGGCCGAGGTCCACAGGTTGCCCTGGCGCACAAAGATGGCGTCCGCATCCACCTCCACCGCCGGAAAACGCTGGCGCAGCAGCGCGGCCACGCCCCAATGCGTGGTGGCCCGGCGCCCGTCGAGCAGGCCCGCCGCGGCCAGGAAGAACGTGCCCGAACACAGCGCGATCAGCCGCCCGATGCGCGGCGCCACCGCGCGCGCCCAGGGCACGATGCCCTGCGCCTCGTCCATGGCGCGCTCGATATCGCGCGCACCCACGATCAGGGCGATGTCCGGCAGCAGCACGGTATCGAGCCGGGCCGTGGCCTCCAGCGTCATCAGCGTGTCCGAGCGCACCGGACCCGTTTCCAGCGCGACGATCCGGGTGGCGTAGGCCGGCGGCTGCCCGCGCTGGGCCAGGCGCACATTGGCGTAGTCGAACACCGTCATCGGGCCGACCGCCTCCATGGCCTTGAATCCGGGGTACACCACGATATCCACCCGCCGTGGGGCGGCGACTGCCTGCGCTTGCATCGATCTGACCGGAATGGAAAGCGGCGATCTTACCCCACTGCCGGCCACGCCCTCGCGCCGGCACAAGCATATGCGGCCGCCGCATTAGTCGGTGGGCGTGCAAGCTTGTGCCAACAAATTCGTTCTGTTGCAGTGAACCAGTTCTTAGCATGGTGCATATCGTCCACATCCAGCAGCCTACCGAGGAGTGTCATGCACCAAGAGCCGGAGCAGCCGTCCGCAGTCAACCGTTCCTCGCCCGAGGGCAATCCGCGCAGCACGGGCACGCTGAACCGCCGTGGCTGGCTGCAGGCCGCCGGCGCGCTCGCCATCGCCGGCGGCGTCGCGCCCTTTATCTGGACGTCCAGGGCCAGCGCCGCCACCGGCCAGCTCAAGCCGGTCAAGCTGGCCTGGAACGCCAGTTCCGTGTGCCTGGCGCCGGTTGCCGCGGCGCTGAAGGAGAACATCTTCCGCAACCACGGGCTGGACGTGGAGCTGATCAACTTTGGCGGCTCGACCGACCAGTTGCTCGAAGCCATTGCCACCAAAAAGGCGGACGCCGGCGTGGGCATGGCGCTGCGCTGGCTCAAGCCGCTCGAGCAAGGCTTCGACGTCAAGCTGACGGCGGCCACACACGGCGGCTGCATGCGGCTGCTGACCTTGAGCAACTCTGGCGTGACCGACCTGAAGAGCCTCAAGGGCAAGACCGTGGCCGTCAGCGACATGGCCAGCCCGGCCAAGAACTTCTTTTCCATCCTGCTGGCCAAGCGCGGCATCGACCCCGTGCGCGATGTGCAGTGGCGCCAGTACCCGGCCGACCTGCTCGGCATCGCGCTGGAAAAAGGCGAAGCCCAGGCCGCCGCCGACGGCGACCCGCGCACCTACCTGCTGCGCAAGGAGCGCGGCCTGGTCGAGGTCGCCACCAACCTGTCGGACGAATACGCCAACCGCGCCTGCTGCGTGCTCGGCATTCGCGGCAGCCTGATCCGCGAGGACAGGCAGACCGCCTCGGCGCTCACCCACGCCGTGCTGCAAGCGCAGGACTGGACGGTGGCCAATCCCGAAGGCGCGGCGCGGCATTTTGCCGAGTTCGCCAAGGTTCCACAGGCCGATGTGGTGGCCATGCTCAAGAGCCATACGCACGGCCACCATCCGGTGGGCGCGGACCTGAAGAAGGAGCTGGCGCAGTACACCGACGAACTCAAGCTGGTGTCGGTGATCCGGCCCGGCACCGATTCCAGCAAATTCGCGGAGCGCATCTATGCCAACGTTCTCGGCTGACGGGCAGCGCGGCGCGCTGGACAGCGCGCAGGCGCTTGCCGGACACGATGCCTTCGACGCGCCCGATGACTTCCTGGCTTTGCCGGCGCCCGCGATCCCGCGTGTCTGGCTGGGTGGCGCACTGGCCGCGGCGGCCTGGCTGGCCGTCGCCGCCGTGGTGAAACTCTGGCCCGAGCCGGAAGACTGGCCACTGACGCATGAAACCGCCTCGCTGTTCGCGGGTATCGCCGCCGTGCTGCTGGTGCTGGCGTTCGTGCAGCACCGGCTGGGCGGCATCGGCGCCGCGCTGCGCCGTGCCGGACCGTGGCTGCTGGTACTCGCGGTGCTGACGCTGATCTGGGAACTGGTGACCGCCAAGCTCGGCTTGTTGCCGCGCCCCTTCTTCGCGCCGCCGCAAGCCCTGCTTGAAGTGTTTCTCGAGGACTATGCGCGGCTGGCCGACGCGGTGGCGCACTCGCTGCGCCTGCTGGCCACCGGCTACCTGCTGGGCGCGCTGGCGGGCTTCCTGACCGGCGTGGCCATCGGCTGGTCGAGCCGCGCAGGCTACTGGGTCCACCCGGTGCTGCGCCTGCTGGGGCCGCTGCCGGCCACGGCATGGCTGCCGATCGTGTTCTTCGCCTTTCCCAGCAGCGCCAGCGCGGCCACCTTCCTGGTAGCGCTGGCGACCTGGTTCCCGGTCACGGTGCTGACGTGGTCCGGCGTGGCGGCGGTGGACCCGGCGTATTACGACGTGGCCCGCACCCTCGGTGCCAAAGAGCGCTTCCTGGTGCTGAAAGTCGCCGTGCCCGCGGCGCTGCCGAGCGTGTTCGTCGGCCTGTTCATGGGCCTGGGCGCATCGTTCTCGGTGCTGGTGGTGGCCGAGATGCTGGGCGTCAAGTCCGGCCTGGGCTGGTACCTGCAATGGGCCCAGGGCTGGGCCGCCTACGCCAGCATGTACGGCGCGCTGCTGGTGATGGCGATCCTGTTCTCAGGGCTCATCACCTTGCTGTTCCGCTCGCGGGACCGCCTGCTGGCCTGGCAAAAAGGAGTGGTCAAATGGTAAGCGCCGTGCTCGACGAACCCGCCCGGGGCCAGCCTGCGCAAGCTGCCATCGACAAGCCCGGCGCCGCCGGCAACGGCGTGCGCCTGACCATCGACCAGGTCAGCCATCATTTCACGCTGCGCGACCAGGTGCTGCCGGTGCTCAGCCGCGTCAGCCTGACTGCGGAGCCGGGCGAGTTCGTTGCCCTGCTCGGCCCCAGCGGCTGCGGCAAGTCCACCCTGCTGCGGCTGGTGGCCGGGCTGGAGCCGCCACGGCGCGGCACGCTGGCGGTGGATGGCGTGCCGATCGGCGGGCCCGACCCGAGCCGGGTGGTGGTGTTCCAGGACCCCACGCTCTACCCGTGGCGCACCGTATGGGACAACGCCGCGCTCGGCCTGGAAGCGCGCGGCTTGCTCGGCAGCCAGCGCGCCCGCGTGGACGATGCGCTGGCACGCGTGGGGCTGACCGACTTCGCCCGCGCCTATCCGCGCCAGCTTTCCGGCGGCATGGCGCAACGCGCCGCGCTGGCGCGCGCGCTGGTCAACGAGCCGCGCCTGCTGATCCTCGACGAGCCGCTGGGCAAGCTCGATTCGCTGACGCGCCTGAGCATGCAGGGCGAGCTGGTAGCGCTGTGGCAGCGCTCGCGCTTTACCGCGCTGCTGGTTACGCACGACGTGGAGGAAGCGCTGCTGCTGGCCACGCGCGTGATCGTGTTCAGCGAACGCCCCGCCCGCATCACGGCGGAACTCAGGATCGACCGCGACTATCCGCGCCATCGCGACGACCCCGAACTGATCCGGCTGCGCCGCGAGATCCTCGGCCTGCTGGGGCTGGGCCAGGGATGGTAAGCCAACGCAGGCGAGGCGGCCATGCCCGATGAACTCAGGCATCTGCACGGCACATGGCGGCTGGGGCTGGACCCGCTACCAGGCGGGATGGCGGACGGCACGCGTATGCGTGCCCCGCCGCGCTTGCGCTCTGGCATCCCGGCGGCGGCAAGGCGCATTGCGGGCGGGATCGCCCTGGCGGCTTGCGTGATCGCCCTGCCGCTATGGCTCTTCGCGGGCACGTCGTGGCAATCGCACGCCGAGCCCGGTCCCCTGCTGCGCCAAGCCCAGGCGCGTGGCGAACTGGTGGTGGGCGTGCATGCGTATCCGCGCCCGACGCCGCCGGGCCGGCCGCTGGTGGCAGAACCCGATCCGGGTGAAGCAGGGCTGGCCGCGGCACTGGGCCGCGCACTGGGCGTCCCGGTCAGGCTGCGGCATCTGCTGGTAACCAGCGCCGGCAGCAACGAGCACCCCGCTATCGATCTCGCTTTTGGCGCGGCGGCGGACGGCGCGTATCCGCGCGCAGCCTCGGTACGGGCACCAGGCACGCCTCGCGGCACTTTGCTGACCCTGCGGTTCGCGCCGGTAAGCCGGCTCGATGCGCTCGACGGCAAAACCGCCTGCGTGAGCGAAGGCAGCCCTTTCCAGGCGCTCCTGAGCCGGGCTGGCGTCGGGCTTCGCCGCTATCCCTCGCCGCTGCAGTCGCTGCTGGCGTTCCGCCGTGGCGAGTGCGCGGCGGTGGCGGAAGATGCCGCGCTGATCGCGCGCGTGATGCGCTTGCCGGAATGGCGCTTCTTCGCGGCGGCGCCGCTGCTGCTCGATGGCGAGGGCGCGACGCTGACGCTGCGCCAGCCTGACGCGCAATCGGCGCGCTACCTGGAGCACTGGCTGGCGCGCTGGCAACGCGACGGGCGGCTTGCACGGCTGCGAGATGCAGCCGCCGGCGACGCCGCCTTCAACATGATGCTGGTCGAGAGCGGGCTGATCTGCCATTGAACATCCACCAGACAAGACAGGAGCAAGCATGCATTTGAAACCCACCGGCACGACCAGCCGGCAGCGGATTTCGGAGTGGCATCGCGAAAGCGGCTTCACGCCCGCCGCGCCACCCCCCGATGCCACCGGTACGGCCGGCGCGGCGCGTCCCCTGCGCACGGACGAAGCCTTGCGCGCATTGTCCGCGCGCTTTGCCGCACGCGCCGCCACGCATGACCGCGACGCCACCTTCGCCTTCGAGAACATCGCCGAACTCCACCAGCTCGGGCTGCTCGACCTCACCGTGCCGCGCGCGCTCGGCGGTGCCGGCGCCGGGCTGGCGGAAGCCCGCCGCGTGGTCCATCACGTGGCTGCGGGCGATCCGTCCACGGCACTGGTGCTGGTGATGCAGATCCTCGGCCATCGCAACCTGGCGCAGGACACGCAATGGCCGGCTGACATCCGCGAACAGGTGCAACGCAGCGCGGTGGAACAAGGCGCGCTGATCAATTCCCTGCGCGTGGAGCCCGCGCTGGGCTCCCCCGCGCGCGGCGGCCTGCCGGCCACGGTGGCGCGCCGGCAGGGCGACGGCTGGCTGCTGTCGGGCCACAAGATCTATTCCACCGGCATCCCGGCGCTGAGCTGGCTGGCCGTATGGGGCCGCACCGACGAGCCCAGCCCGCGCACCGGTGTGTTCCTGGTGCCGCGAGACGCGCCCGGCATCACCGTAGTGCCGACCTGGGACCATCTCGGCATGCGCGCCACCGGCAGCCACGACGTGGTCTTCGACAATACCCCGCTGCCCGCCGCCTACGCGGTCGACCTGCGCCTGCCCGAAGCCTGGGCGGAGCGCCATGACCCGGCCTGGGCCGTGTGGACATCCACCTTGCTCGGCACGCTGTACAACGCCGTGGCGCACAGCGCCCGCGACTGGTTTGTCGCGTGGATCAACCTGCGCGCGCCCGGCAGCCTGGGCGCGCCGCTGGCCACGCTGCCGCGCTTCCAGGAAGCGGTGGGCCGCATCGACAGCTGGCTGCTGGCCAGCCGCATCCAGCTGGACCGCTTCAGCGCCGATGCCGATGCCGGCGCGTCGGCCAGCGCCACGGACAGCAACCTGCTCAAGCTCAACATCACCGACAACGCCATCGCCGCCGTCGAGCTTGCCGTCAGGCTCGCCGGCAACCCTGCCCTGTCGCGTGGCAATCCGCTTGAGCGCCATTACCGCAACGTGCTGTGCAGCCGCATCCATACCCCGCAGAACGACGCCATCCTGGTGAATGCCGGTGAACAGGCGCTGCGCGCCGCGGCACCGCCAGCGGCACACGCCAACCCGCCCGGCACCAACGCCTGAGACCATCATGACCCGACCCGATTCCCAGCCACGCCGCATCGCCATCGTGGGAGGCGGCATGGCCGGCACCCTGACCGCCATCCGGTTGCTGCGCGACAGCAGCGCACCGCTCGCCATCCACCTGTTCGAGCCGCGTGCCGAGCCGGGGCGCGGCCTGGCCTACAGCACGCAAGACCCGGCCCACTACCTCAACGGGCCCGCGCTGAACTTCAGCCTTCACCCCGATGCGCTGGAAGACTTCTCGCAATGGCTGGTGCGCCATGGGCGCGCCACCCCCGCCGAGGCCGACAACACCTTCGCCCCGCGCGGCGTGTACGGCGATTACCTGCAAGACACCCTGGCGCGCGCGCTGGCAGGCGCCGCCGGGCACGCCACGCTGGAACATGTGCGAGCGGAAATCACCGACGTGACCATCGGCGTGCCGCACCGCGTGCGCAGCGCCGACGGCCGTGTCTGGGATGCGGACCACATCGTGCTGGCCACCGGCGTGCAGCCCGCGAGGCCGGCGCTAGCGCAAGACGACGCGCTCGAAGCCGATGGCCGCTACGTGCCGGACCCCTGGCAGCCCGAAGCACTGGCCCGGCTCGCGAACGCACGCGAGATCGCCCTGATCGGCACCAGCCTGACCATGCTCGACGTGGTCGCCACGCTGGAACGCCTCGGCTTCACCGGCACCTACCACGCCTTCTCCCGGCGTGCGCTGGTACCCTGGTTGCGCCACAACGCCGGCCCCTGCGACGACTTCCTGGCCGCCGCGGGACCTGAAGCGCTGGCCGCGCCCACCGCGCGCGACGTGGTCCGGCGCGTGCGTCGGCAAAGCGCTGAACTGACGGCGCAAGGCCTCGACTGGCAAAGCGTGCCGCCCGCGCTGCGTACCTACATCGGCCCGCTGTGGGCGGCCGCCAGCGTGCCGGAGCGCCAGCGCTTCCTGCGCCATGTGCGGCCCTTCTGGGACAACCTGCTGCACCGCGCCGCGCCGCCCACGCATGCGGTATTCGAGGCGGTGCGCGCACAGGGACGCCTGCACGTACACGCCGCCCGCGTCACCGCACTGGCGCCGGCCGATGACGGGAACACCGCGAGCGGCTGGCAGCGTGGCGGTCACGGCAGCGGGGGAAGGGGCCAGCGCGTGGCCCTGCACCTGTCGCGCCCGCTGCCCGCGCCCTCCACGGTGGACGCGGCCATCAACTGCACCGGCGCGGAGTACGGCTGGCACGCAGGCAACACCCGGCCCCTGGTGCGCAGCCTGCTGGCGCGCGGCCTGGTCCGGCCGGCGGCAGCCGGGTCTGGGCTCGACGGCGACGCGCGCGGCCGCGTATTCGATCGCGGCGGCCGCCTCGTGCCCGGCCTCAGCGCGCTGGGCGCACCGCTGCGCGGGGCGCTGTGGGAGTCAGGCACCATCATCGACGTGCGCAACCAGGCGGAAGCGCTGGCGGCACGGCTGGTGGAGGAACTCGGACTGACGGCCGAGACCGAGGCGCAGGCGGCCTAGCCGGCTCGCATCCGGCCAAGGGCAAGCGCAGCTTGATTCAGCCAACGCTTGCCAAAGGCATCCGGTGCTGGCATATAATCCCGTCCGGGCGCCGGCAGGGCGCCCGCTCCCGCAAAAGCCAGCGCACCTGCCTGCCCGTACCGTACGGCGCCGAGCGATCCAGCCCGGCACCGCCAGTTCGTTGCAAGAACCACACCATTGACCTTTTTTGCCGCCGCGGGAAACGGCATTGCAAGGACATGACATGTGGCTCACAACGCTCAACGCTCCATCCCGCCTTCCCAACAGCGATTTCCTGCGCCGCCATGCACGCAGGCTGCTGCGCCAGCTCCACGCCGGAGAAGCCATGCAGGCGCTACCAGTAATCCGGCGCATCCACCGCGCGCAGGTACGCGCGCAAAGCGTCGCGGAACTCTACCGGCTGCGCCACACACTGCAACTCAAGCACTGCCTGCAACTGCTGGCGGCCGAACTGGGCTACGCCAGCTGGTCCGCGTGCAAACGCGACATCGACGGCCGCCCCGCCAGGGTACTGGACCGCTACCGCCTCGACCTCGGCCAGTTCGGCGACTACCAGCATCTCTGGTTCGCCGACAGGCAAGGCGCCCAGGCATGGCAAGCGTCCAACGGCGGATACGTGGTCACGTATGGTGAACAAGCGGCGGTACTGCTGACGGGCAACGCCATGCCGGCGATGCGTGACTGACCGGGCACTTCGGCTCGGGCCGGGGGCCCTGGGAAATAGAGGCAGCAGGGAATTCTTGCCGGCCCGGAAACGAGCCGGCGCTATTTTCGTTTTCCACGACGGGCATCCGCTTTAGTTGCCATCGGCTGCGGAGCAACGATGCCCCGAACACGATGAACACCGGCGCTAGTTGCAATCAGGGCGTCACGTCGCCCGCCTCTGCCTGGTCAACTGCCATAGAGCTTCCGCATCTTGTAGCTGCTGAATACCATGCTCGCCCCAGTTGAGTAGCCTTGCCGCATTGGAAGGGCTAACTTTCTTGCGCGCGTAGATCTTGCCGGTAACAGGGTCGGGACTGGATGGCAGTAGTTTCCGAACATCTGCCACGAACCGCAGTTGCACGAAGTCTCTGGTATGGCCATCGGCATGCTCTTTGACTGCGACATGACCGAGATACATCGGATTGGATATTTCAGCCTGAGCCTCTTCCATACACTCGCGCCTCAATGTCTGGAGCCATGTCTCGTGATTCTCCAGGTGACCTCCAGGAAGGTTAAATCCATTTCCTTATACAGAAGTCATGACTCTTCCCGCAGTGCTTGAATAGTGAGGGCGGCGTCCATGGTTCTCTGCATGCCGATCCAAATCGTCTTAGCGCCGGGCTCGCCATCGCTCTTGCGCCCAAGGAACCCACCCAGGGAAGCAACCAGCCGAATCATCTGATTGAGCGTGACCGGTGTCTTCGGGCGAGCTTTCTTGGCAAGCACGTATGCTCCCCGAATTTCGTCGGCGTCGAAGAACACGGACGCATCCAGATCCGGGCAGGTTCTGCCCAACCGCATCAAGCGGGCAATGCGCCACGCCACCACCATATACAACGCCAAGGCCCGCTCCACACGATCCATGTGCGATAGCTGTAGCGCTTCGACCTTGCAGCCAGTCTTCAGGACATGGAAAAACATCTCCACCTCCCATCGGGCTCGGTACCAGTCGACGAGTTCGATGACAGCATCGGCGTCCTGCGCTTCTCGGTTCGTCAACAGCCGCCAAACCACTGGCTGGACGTCTGCGGGCGCTCCGATCTCCCTTGCCTCTACACAGGTGATCTCCGCTCTGACCAGACCCGGCAGCTTCACACGTTTTGCGCGCAGCTCCTGTTTGACCTCGCGCGCCTTCTGGCCTGCACGCCCCGGCAAGATAAAGGTGATTTCCCCAAGTACCGGGCTGGCTCCGACGCTATCCCACAACTTGCCGCCCTCGGCAAGGTTGCGGTTGTGTTGGCTGCGGATCAGCCAGTCGGCCGGCCGGCCAAGTTCCTGGGCGCGCGCCATCAACTCAGCGATATCACCCTCGCGGTCCGTCACATACACCAGCCGTGTCTGGGGCAATAGCACGGCTTGCTCCGCAACCCGTTCATACCCTTCAATCCAGCGTACGCTTTCCTTGATCCCGCCGCGGTTTCCGTCGGCGTCCTTTGGCTCGCGAGCCCACATCCAGGCATCGATCACCCCAAGCGGTTCACGGTCAGGCGTCACCGCGTAGGTCGGATGCAAAAACATACCCCGCTGGGCTTCGTAGCTCAGCGGCCCCAGTCCCTCCATTTCCTGGCCATTGAAGTTCAGCTCGGTCGAATCAGCGATGCACAGCACCACCGGAAACTGCGCGGCCCTCCCTGCAGTGCGCTCCCAATGGGGCTGCATCACGTCCCGCCAGTCGATCTGCTCATTGCCGAGAAACCGATACGCCCCAATGGTTTGCGACCAGTCATCGCATGCGCCAGGGATGCTCGCCGTAGGCATGGCCGCAAACCGCTTGAGCAACTCCTTGGCGCGCCGATCCCGCCGCGGATCACCAAGATCCAGACTCTCAAATTCCTCGTCCACCCATGCCCCCGACTCGTTGCTCATAACTGCGCGAAAATCCGAGAGTAAACGCGAGTCTGGCGAAGTTAACAACCCCCTACCTCGAAATTTCCGCAGCCTCGGGCTTCCTACCTCGCTGCGAAGACGGTCTTACTTCTGTATAAGGAGATGGGTTAAATCGCCCTGCATCATCCAGGATCAGGACTGATCCATCGCCAAAAAATAGAATTCCGTAGACTTGTTCGACGGGAAATTTTTCTGGCGGCCGCTCCATTTTCCAGTGAATATCATAGGAGATTTTTTGATTAATCCCCTCCCATCGCCCCAAGAAACTGGCCGTATAATTCTTTCCGGTCGCCCATATTATTTAACACAAGTCGATATCCCTCGTCGCGCGCACAGGAACTCTGTGGGCAGCGATCCAGAGGGGCCAGCAATGCGAATTTTCACCTTCTGATGTTTAATTTACATCTCCTAAATATATTTTTCATCGGATGTAATTTTTCCCGCTGAAATCAAAGGCCGTAAAGCGGCAGGGAATAACGGAGAATTTTCCACGTCAACCAGGCTTACCCACTGAGCACCAATTTGATCCCTGTCCGCACTTGTTTCTGGAGCGTGAATATCGGAGCTTTTTTCAACAAGGGAGGCAAGAAACATCATTTCAATTTGATGAACACCACCATCGAGTTCCGCAAATTCGTGGTTTTCGCCAATTTATTCCCTAACAAAAACAAGCCTGCCTGGCTCAACATGATAATTTGTTTCTTCCAGGCACTCCCTGACCAATGTTTGAGGCAACGTTTCGCCAAACAACTGCCCTCCGCCCGGCAGGGTATACCGCTCATCTGAATCCGATTTATATCTGATCAATAGAATTTCACCTTTGTGGATAACAATGGCTTTTGCTGAAATACGAATACTTTGTTTATTAACCTGACTCACGAACAACGCCATCCGATAAAAATGTGTTTTTGAGTAACGAACAGATCGCACGATAAACGCTGCCGCAGGACTCTAAACGTCTTTTCTCGCCTCCATGTATCCTTTTTGCAATTTTTAAACAAAATTACATTTGCAATAATTACAATTGAGCGGCCGTGGTAGCGGCTCAACGTCGTGTAGTTGGATACTGGTCGGAAAATGCGTGCGCGCGCAGGCTACGCGCGAAGCCCTGAAGTGCCCGCAGAGGCAGATGGAAGACTGGCTTGAGTCCGAGCAGCATCAGAATCGCTGTGTCCGGCTACGCCCCTGGCTGCTCTCCCGCAAGCGGGAGAGCAGAGCAAACCGCGGGTCCGTTCAAACCTCGCCGGTTGCAGCAGTGTGGAGCACCCCCAAGGGGGGGCACGCCAGCCCGCGATGCGAAGCGGGCCATGCGGGTGTGCCAGAGTGTATGGGCCGCCCCGGGCTCTACTTAGCCGCCGGGAGCCTTGCCAGCTGACGGTAGCGCGTCAGCGCCCACAGCGGGAAGTAGGCGGTGTAGCCGTGGTACTTCAGGTAGTAGATGCGCGGGAACCCCGGCGCATTGTGCGACGGATGCTGCCAGAGGCCCTCGCCAGTCTGGCAGTCCAGCAGGTAAGCGATGCCACTGCGCACCGCGGGCGTATCCACCTCGCCCACGGCGAACAGCGCCAGCAGCGCCCAGGCGGTGCAGTTGGGCGTGCTCTCGCCCCCATTGGTGCCCGCCAGCGAGCGGTCGAAGTAGCTGTCGTTGGTCTCGCCCCATCCGCCGTCGGCATGCTGGCAGCGCAGTAGCCAGTCGACTGCCTTGCGGATATAGGGCTGGCGCACATCCTCGCCCGCCAGCGCCAGGCCCGCCAGCACGCTCCACGTGCCATAGATATAGTTGCTGCCCCAGCGTCCCCACCAGGCGCCGTCGGCGCGCTGCGTGCGGCGCAGATAGGCCACGCAGCGCTCGACGGCGGCCGCGTGCGTTTCGCGGTTTCCGCTCAGGCCGATGCATAGCAGCACGCGGCCGGAAACGTCCTCGGTGGGCGGATCCAGCAGGGCGCCATGGTCGGCGAAGGGAATGCGGTTCAGGTACTCGCGATCGCAGTTGGCATCGAAGGCGCCAAAACCGCCATTGCGCGATTGCAGGCCCACCATCCATTTCACGGCGCTCTCGACCGCGTCCTGGTAGCGTTCGGGCTGGCCGATCCTGCGCGCGCGCACGGCAAGCATGGCGGCCACCACGGCGCTGTCGTCGATGTCGGGGTAATAGGCATTGGCGTACTGGAACGCCCAGCCGCCGGGCTGCACCGACGCGGGCACGTGCTTGCCCCAATCGCCGCGCAGGTCTCGCACCTGCCGCGCTTCCAGCCAGTCGTAGGCGCGCTGCACCGCCTTCTGCGTGCGCGCGTCGGTGCCGGCGTGCTGCAAGGACATGATGCTCCAGGCGGTATCCCACACCGGCGACAGGCAGGGCTGGCAATAGGCCGAGCCGTCGGCGCGGCGCACCACGAGCTTGCGGATGGCGGCCAGGCAGGTAGCACGTGCCGGATCCGTCTTCGGCACGCCGAGCAGCGCCATCATCTCGTACCAGTACACCATCGGCGGAAAGATGCCGCCCAGGCCATCCTCGCCGTTCATGCGCTCCACGCACCAGGCTTGCGCCCGGGCAATGGCCCGCCGGCGCACTGCGGCGGGAATCAGCGGCTCGATCGCGCGTGCCAGCTTGTCGACCACCAGGAAGGCCTTGCGCATCAGGCCCTCGCGGGAGAAGTAATGCCGCTCGCGCTCGGGCGGCGTGACGAACAGTTCGCTGACCCCGACACGGTGCGGATTGGCGGCCTTGGCCCGCAACGAGCACAGCACCGTCAGCGGTACCAGCGTGGAGCGCGCCCAGTAGGCCATCTTGTCCAGATGCACAGGCGCCCAGCGAGGGAACAGGATCAGCTCGACCGGCACGAAGGGCGTGGCGCGCCAGGGCACCTGCTCGAACGTGGCCAGGAGGATGCGGGTGAAAACATTGGCCTTGGCGGCCCCGCCCTGCGCCAGTATGGCGCGGCGGGCCTGGACCATGTGCGGGGCATCGGGATCGTCGCCGGCAGCCTTCAGCGCGTAGTAGGCCTTGACGCTGCATGACACGTCCAGCGCGCCGCCGTGGTACTGGTCCCAGCCACCATGACGGTCTTGCCTCTGGATGCTTCGCAGGTAGACCGCCATCGCCGCCTGCAATTCGGCGTCGATTTCGTCCACGAAGTGCATCATCAGGATGTACTCCGCGGTGATGGTGGCGTCCGACTCTAGCTCGAAGCACCAGTGGCCGTCGCGATGCTGGTGGCTTAGCAGGGCCTCGCGGGCCGCGTCGATGGCCCGGTGCAGGTCCGCGCCGGCGCCCGGCGTGGCGGGCGTTTCCTGCGTGGGTGCGCCGGCGTCATGCCAGGTGCCAGGTTGAGCCTTTGGCTGGGTATTCGGTTGGGTATTCAATTGGGAATTCAATCGTGCGTTCATTGCGGCTGGCGCCGCGTCATCTGGTCCAGCTGGCGCAGGACTTCCGCCCTCAGCCCGGGTTCCATCGACTGGCTGCCCAGCAGGTCGGCGAGCCACAGCCCGTCAGCGGCCAGGCGGCAAATCATCAGCCTCGCCGCCTCTGCCGCGGGCAGCGGATCGGGGCGTGCGATTTCGGCGATGCGTGGCGCCCAGCGATCGCGCGTATCGGCATCGGTCAGCATCAGCGCCAACAGCAGGTGCAGATAGCTGGCGGCGTCCTCTTTCCTCTCTTCCTGCAGCGTCGCTCGCATATAGGCCCGCGCCGCGCGGCCCTCGGCCTGCGTGTCGCTGGCGATCGCAGCGGCCACATCGGCGTTGAAGGTCTCAACCGCGTCGTCGAAGAGCGCGTCCAGCAGCGCCTGCTTGTTGCGGAAATGATGCTGCAATCCGCCCTTGCTGACACCGGCACGCGCCGCCACCGCATCCAGCGTCACGGCGCGCAGGCCGGATTCGAGGGCGAGCTGGGCCGCGGAATGCAATAGCTGCGGGCGCAGCACGTCGGGCTGCTTCTTTCGGCGGTGTGCTTGTGTCATGGAGACGGATCATACCAGCCAGACGGATTGTTTTGCGACAGGATGCGCTACGGGGTGGCGCGCGGCGCGCCAGCAACCCGCTGCGGCAGACCTGCAGGAACCGCATCGCCGCGGCCCCGGCTTGCCAGGGCTAGCGCCAGCGCGAGCGCGCAACCAGCGCCTCGCCCCTCTCACTGCCCCCGCTTATCCCCCACAACCGCATCCATCCCGCTCCTCTCGATCTCCCCTCTTGCCGCAGGCGAAGCCAGATACCGAATCAACGCCCGCCCGGCCTCCGGATGCTCCGCGCCCACCGGCACACCCGCCGCAAAGCTGGTCACCTGCTGCACCGCCTCCGGAATCTTCCCGACAAACGTAGCACCCGCCACCGGCAGCAACTCGCTGACCTGCTGCAAGCCGACCTCATAATCGCCGCGCGCCACCACGCTACCCACCGGGGTCTTCTCGATCATATGCGCGCGCCCCTTGACCTGTTCCTCGATCCCCAGCTTCTTGAACATCTCCTTCTCGACATACACGCCGCTGGCACTATCGGAATAGGCAATGGAGCGCGCCTCCAGCAACGTCTTGCGGAACGCATCCACCGTGCTGATATCCGGCTTTGGCGCGCCGGCGCGCACCGACAGGCCGATGCGCGAATCGGCCAGGGCTACCCGGCTATCCGGCACCACCTTGCCTTGCCGGATCAGTTCATCCAGCGCGTAGCCAACCATGATCACCACATCGGCATGCTCGCCGCGCGCGAGCCGGTTGGGAATCGCCTCGGGGGACTTGCCCATCGACGGGCCCCACGCGGTTGACAAGGTATTGCCCGTGGCCTTCTCGAAGCCGGGTCCGAGTGCCTTGTAGGCTGCGGTGAAGCCGCCCGAGTTCATGACCTTGACTTCCTCGGCCAGGGCATTGCCGGCGCCCAGCGCAAGGCTGGCCACGCCGGCCAGCACCAGCGCCAGCAACGGCCGCTTGCGGGAATCATGGGAGTTCGAAGGATGACTGCGGAGGGACGTGACGACGGGACCAGGCACTGCGGCGGACGACATGGGCATATGCGCTCTCGATGGGCATTGAAATGGGAAATGGGAACAGACAAAAGACAAAAGACCTGCCCGCATCGGTCTCCGAGGGCAGGCAGCCCATTCTATGCACGCGCCGCGCGCCGCGATAATGCAATCTTTTTTAGCTTTGATCGCTTTCACGCATCAATGACCGCGCCCGGCCCCGCCCTGGCACCGCCTGCGCGACCATCTCGTACAACGCCTGCGCATGCGGCGACAGCATGCGCCCCCGGCGCCGCAGGATCCCCAGCATGCGGGAGACCGCGGGCTCGCGCAGGGGCACGGCGGCCAGCCCCGAGCGGTCGCCATCGGGCAGCGCCAGCCGCGGCACCGCCGCCACGCCAAGGCCGGCCTCCACCAGCGCCAGCACGCTGCTGACGTGGCGTACCTCGTAGAAGGCGGCCGGCCGCCGCAGCGCCTCCGCCAGGGCGAGATCCAGCATCAGGCGGTTGCCGCTGGACTTGGCCAGGGCCACCAGCGTGTGCCCGGCCAGTTCGGCCCATTTCACCGAGCGCCGCCGCGCCAGCGGATGGTCGCGGCGACAGGCCAGCACGAACGGATCGCGCAGCAACGGCTCGAACAGCAGATCGGCTTCCTGCGTGCCGATAAAGTTCAGGCCGAAATCCGCCTCGCCGCTGGCCACGCTATGCAGCACGACGTTAGCCCCCTCGTCCACCATCTTGACGCGGACATTCGGATACTGCGCATGAAAACGCCCGATCACCGCCGGCAGGAAATAGTGCGCGGCCGAGGGCACGCAGGCAATGGTCACTTCGCCGGCGCGAGCCGTGGCGGCATCGCCGATGCCAAGCAGCGAAGTCTCCACTTCCGTCAGCACCGCACGCGCCTTGCCGACAAACTCCCGCCCAACCACGGTCAGGGTGACGCGGCGCGTAGTGCGCTCGAACAACTTGACGTTAAGCGCTTCCTCCAGTTTCTCGATGCGGCGCGACAGCGCCGGCTGCGACAGGTTGAGGGCTTCGGCCGCCGCGCGAAAGCCGCCTTGCTCGACCACCGCCACCATGGCTTGCAGGTCGCCGAGGTCGAATCTGATCTGTTGCATGGTGTTCCTGGCTGCGGCAATGAAAACAAGAGGGGAAGGACAGGATGACGGCAATACGGCCAGCGTCAGGGCATTGATGCGCAGTACCGATCAAAGCGCCCTGCTCCCCATTCTAGCCCCCTGGCCTGAGAGCGCCGCCGCAAGTCAATGGTCTACCCCCTCTTGCGTGGGTGGGTAGCGGCGACGCCGCTAGGGTATTCTCCGGAGCTTCGCGCCCGCCCGGGCACCCGCACCCAATCACGCGACACAACCGGAGGAAATCAGCAGATGTCGGACCCGTTCGCCCTGCTAGCCGTCACGACGCTGCTCAGCGTCATGATGCTGGCGATCGTCTGGTCGCTGCGCCGCTGCGGCCAGCCCGGCGTGAGGCATTGGTGGCAGTCCAACCTGACGGCCATGGTGGCGCTCGTACTATTTACGCTGCGTGGCCGGGTCCCCGATATCCTGTCGATCGTGGTAGCCAACGGCGCGCTGGCGTGGGCGCTGGCGCTGTTCCACGCCGGCATCGCGCGCTTCTGCGGGCGCGAGCCGCCCTGGCGGGCCATGGCGGCGGCGACCCTCGCCGTGGTGGCCGGCATCGTGACGTGGCGCTATATCTACAATGACTTCAACGCGCGCGTTGTCGTCGTTTCGGTATTCCATGCCGTGCTGTGCGCTTGCGCGGGGTACGTGCTGGTGCGTTACCGCCCGCACAGCCGCCCCGCCAGCCACCGCCTGACCACGGCCGGTTTCGCCTTCTTCCTTGCCGCCGCGCATGCCCTGCGCGGCATCTTGTCGGCGCTCTCGATCATGGACGACCCGTCCACCATGACCTCGCCCGGACTGAATGCCGCCTTTCTCGTGCTGGGTGCGATGGCCACGCCGGGTCTCACCATGGGCGCGGTGCTGATGATCCACGATGCGATGGTGCACCGGCTCGAAGCCATTGCCAACAGCGACTACCTGACGGGCGCCATGTCGCGCAAGGCATTCGAGGAGGAAGCCTTTCACGAACTGGCTCGCGCCGCCCGGGGCGGGCACCCGCCGGTGCTGCTGATCGTCGACATCGACCACTTCAAGTCGGTCAACGACACGTTCGGCCATGCCGCCGGCGACGCCGTGCTGGTCGAGTTCGCGCGGCTTGCCGCCGCCAGCCTGCGCGCGCCCGACCGCATCGGCCGCATGGGCGGAGAGGAATTCGTCGTGCTGTTGCCCGCCAGTTCGCTGGAGGATGCCCGCCACGTCGCGGAGCGCATCCGCTCGCTGGCCGAGGCCAGCCCCGTCGGTGGCCCGTCCGGCACGATGCGCTATACCGTGAGCGGCGGCTATGCCGCATGGCAGCCCGGCGAGAGCCTGCAGCAACTCACCGCGCGCGCCGATACCGCGCTCTATATGGCCAAGCTCTCGGGGCGCAACCGCGTGCTGCCGCATACTGCTGCCCCTGACGTCATGCCGCACGCCGCTCCGGCACATGCGGCGCAACCCTCCGCCATGGGCCCTTCCGGCGAGCGTTAGCGCCGTTAGGGCATCGCGGGCGTCGTGGCCCGATACGCGCCCGGCCGCAGCCCGGTCCAGCGGCGGAACGCGCGGTGGAAAGCCCCGGGCTCGGCAAAGCCCAGTTCGGCGGCAATCTCCGCCAGCGGGCGGCTGGAATGGCTGAGCGCCTCGATGGCCAGGTCGCGCCGCAGTTCGTCCTTCAGTTGCTGGTAGGTGCCGCCCTCCTCCATCAGCCGGCGACGCAACGACGATGACGACATATGGACATCGTGCGCCAGCCGGTCGAACGTGGGCCACTGTTCCGGCGGCTGGGCACGCAACTGGCGCCGCACGCGGGCCATGATGCTGCCCCGGTCGCTGTACTTGACCACCACGTTGTGGGGCGCGTCGCGCAGGAAGGCCTTGAGGCTGCGCTCGTCCTGGTGGACCGGCTGGTCCAGCCAGGCCGCGTCGAACACCAGCGCCGTGGCCGGCTGGCCGAACGCCAGGTGGCGCGAGTACATCAGCCGGTATTCCGCACTGTAGGCCGGCTCCGGATAGCTGAACGCCGCCAGCAGGACCGGCACGCGCCGGCGCAGCAGCCAGCTCATCAACCCGTGCAGCATGATCAGCATGGTCTCCTGGGCAAACACGCCCGGCGGCCGCGCCGACGGTGCCGTGAGCACCAGCGCCGCCCGCCCGCGCTTGCCGGCCCCCTGGCCACCTTCGGCGCCAGCGCCTTCGCGCTCCAGGCGCACGCCGATATCGTCGAGCAGCAGCCCGAAATAGCGCACCACCCGCTCCAGCCCCTGCGCCAGCGTCTTGCTGCCCGCGACGGCGTGGCAAAGCATGGCAAAGCTGCCGCATTTCATGCGGCGCGAATCCTGGCCAAAGAATTCATCGTCGAGCGCGGCGGCCACTTCCAGCCACAGGGCGCTGTAGCTTGCGGCGGACACCCGCGCCTGCGGCACCGCCAGCAGCGCCGGCGCGATGCCTGCGGCCTGCAGCACCGGCTCCGGCGCGATGCCGCGCGCTCGCAGGCCCGCAATGGCGTGATGCACGAAGCAAATGGCGACGCTGTGTTTTTCCATGGAATGCAACGATCGGTACGGTACGGTTTGCCTGCCCGGGCTTGCCGGCAGTGGCAAACGAGTTCAGCAAGGTTGGCGGATTCTGGCATAGGAGCACCCCCGCTGTCTTCCTACACTTGCTGCCATGCCCCCGCCCACGGCGGGCCACCCGACCAACCGCCAGCCGCCGCGATCGCGTGCCAACCCCACGCCGGTCCCGGCGCAACCCGAGCCGCCATGCACCAAGAATTCAGCGAACAGCAAGCCATGATCCGCGACACCGCGCGCGCCTTCGCCAGCGAACGGCTGGCACCGGACGCCGCCGCCTGGGACCGTGCCGGCCAGTTGCCGCCGGAGGTCGTGGCGGAAATGGGCGCGCTCGGCCTGCTCGGCATGATCGTGCCCGAGGAATGGGGCGGCACGTATACCGACTACATCGCCTATGCGCTGGCCATCGAGGAGATCGCCGCGGGCTGCGCCGCCTGCGCCACGCTGATGAGCGTGCACAACTCGGTGGGCTGCGGCCCCATCCTGCACTACGGCACCGAGGCGCAGAAGGCGCGCTACCTGCCCCGCCTGGCCAGCGGCGAGATGATCGGCGCGTTCTGCCTGACCGAGCCGCAGGCCGGCTCGGAAGCGCATAACCTGCGCACCCGTGCCCGCGCCACCGACGACGGCTGGGTGCTGTCCGGCTCCAAGCAGTTCGTCACCAACGGGCAGCGCGCCGGCGTGGCCATCGTGTTTGCGGCCACCGAGCCGGAGCAAGGCAAGCGCGGCCTGTCCGCCTTTGTCGTGCCTACCAACACACCCGGTTTCATCGTGCACACGCCGGAACGCAAGCTCGGCATCCGCGCCTCCGACACCTGCGCCATCACGCTGGAAGACTGCCGCGTGCCGCACGACGCGCTGCTCGGCGAGCCTGGCGAGGGCCTGCGCATTGCCTTGTCCAACCTGGAAGGCGGGCGCATCGGCATCGCCGCGCAAGCACTCGGCATCGCCCGCTCCGCCTTCGAAGCCGCCTGCCGCTATGCCGCCGAGCGCGTGCAGTTCGGCCGCCCGCTGCGCGAGCACCCGCCGATTGCCAACATGCTGGCCGACATGGCTACAGAGCTGAATGCCGCGCGCCTGCTGGTGCACCGCGCCGCGCATATGCGTACCGCAGGCCAGCCCTGCCTGTCGGAAGCCTCGCAGGCCAAGCTCTACGCCTCTGAGCTGGCCGAACGCGTGTGCTCCAAGGCGTTGCAGATCCACGGCGGCTACGGCTACCTGGAAGACTACCCGGTCGAGCGGCACTACCGCGACGCCCGCATTACCCAGATCTACGAAGGCACCAGCGAGATCCAGCGCATGCTGATCGCGCGCACCCTTTGAGCAGCGTGCCTGCTCCTTTCCAGCATTGACCAACCAAAACCCAGAACCGACGGAGACCACCCAATGAGTGCCCAGCCCGCTTCCGCAAACACCGCCGCCGTGCCCACCGTCAAGCTGTTGATCAACGGCGAGTGGGTGGAGTCCGCCGCCACCGAATTCCGCCCGGTGGTCAATCCCGCCACGCAGGAAGTGCTGGCGCAGGTCCCCCTGGCCACGGCGGCCGAAGTCAATGCGGCCGTCGGCGCGGCGCATCGCGCCTTTGCCACCTGGCGCCACACGCCGCTGGGCGCGCGGCTGCGCATCATGCTCAAGTACCAGGCCCTGATCCGCGAACACAGCAAGCGCATCGCCGCCATCCTGACCGCCGAGCAGGGCAAGACCCTGGCCGATGCCGAAGGCGATATCTTCCGCGGCCTGGAAGTGGTGGAGCACGCCTGCTCGATCGGCACGCTGCAGCAAGGCGGCTTTGCCGAGAATGTGGCCGCCACCGTGGATACCTACACCCTGCAACAGCCGATCGGCGTCTGCGCCGGCATCACGCCGTTCAACTTCCCGGCCATGATCCCGCTGTGGATGTTCCCGATGGCGATCGTGTGCGGCAACACCTTCGTGCTCAAGCCGTCGGAGCAGGATCCGCTGTCCACCATGGAACTGGTCAAGCTGGCCGTCGAGGCCGGCGTACCTCCCGGCGTGCTCAACGTCGTACACGGCGCGCGCGAGGTGGTCGATGCCCTGTGCACGCACCCGGACATCAAGGCCGTTTCCTTCGTCGGCTCCACCGCCGTAGGCACCCACGTCTACCACCTGGCCGGCGCGCACGGCAAGCGCGTGCAATCGATGATGGGCGCCAAGAACCACGCCGTGGTACTGCCCGACGCGCACCGCGAGCACACCCTCAACGCCCTGGCCGGCGCGGCGTTCGGCGCCGCCGGACAGCGCTGCATGGCAACCTCGGTGGCGGTGCTGGTAGGCTCCGCACGCGACTGGCTGCCCGATCTGGTCGCCAAGGCCAAAACGCTCAAGGTCGGCGCCGGCAGCGAGCCCGGTGTCGATGTCTGCCCGGTGGTATCGGTAGCGGCCAGACAACGTGTAACCGGCCTGATCGAAGCCGGCGAGCGCGAAGGCGCCACCCTGCTGCTGGACGGCCGCAACGTGCAGGTACCCGGCTACCCCGACGGCAACTTCATCGGCCCGACCGTATTCGCCGACGTCACCACGGAAATGTCGATCTACACGCAGGAAATTTTCGGCCCGGTGCTGGTAGTGATCGCAGTCGACACGCTTGACGAAGCCATCGCGCTGGTCAACCGCAACCCCTTCGGCAACGGCACCGGCGTATTCACCCAAAGCGGCGCGGCGGCACGCAAGTTCCAGAGCGAGATCGACGTCGGCCAGGTCGGCATCAACATCCCCATCCCGGTACCTGTGCCCTACTTCAGCTTCACCGGCTCGCGCGGCTCCAAGCTAGGCGACCTGGGTCCCTACGGCAAACAGGTGGTGCAGTTCTATACGCAGACCAAGACCGTGACCGCACGCTGGTTCGATGACGCGACGGTGAACGATGGAGTGAATACGACCATCAGCTTGCGGTAAAGCGAAGGGCGGCGGGCAGCGGGCAAGCCTTCAAAAATTTGAAGACATTGCCCTCCGCCAACACGATGCGAAGCGAGCCCCCAAGCGATGCGAAGCGAGCCGTGAAGGTGTACCAGGCCGTATGGCGCGCCTTCTTTGCCTACTTTCTTGGCAAGACAAGAAAGTAGGTCGCCCCCCGCAGGGGGGTGAAACTGCTTTTGACTTTAGGTTTTAAGGTTTTCAAGCCTTTGACTCCAAAAGCCCGCCAAAACCGCAAAAAACACAACCGATACAAAGAGTAAGGAGCCAACATGCACATCGCCTTCATCGGCCTAGGCAACATGGGCGCCCCCATGGCCCGCAACCTGCTCAAGGCAGGCCACACCCTCACCGTATTCGACCTGAACCCAACCGCCCTTTCAGCACTAAAAGCCGACGGCGCCGCCATCGCCCAATCCGCCCGCAAGGCAGCCGCCGAAGCCGACTTCGTCATCACCATGCTGCCGGCCGCCGCCCACGTACGCGCCACCTACCTCGATCCCGAAGGCGTCCTCGCCGGCGTCCGCCCCGGCGTCCCCCTGGTCGATTCCAGCACCATCGACCCCGCCACCATCCGCGCACTGGCCGCCGAGGCCGGCAAGCAAGGCAACCCGATGGCCGACGCCCCGGTCTCCGGCGGCACCGGCGGCGCGCAGGCGGGCACGCTGACCTTCATGGTAGGCGCCGAACAGGCCCTGTTCGGGCAACTGCAGCCAGTACTCTCCAGCATGGGCCGCAACATCGTCCACTGCGGCGGCACCGGCACCGGCCAGGTCGCCAAGATCTGCAACAACCTCATCCTCGGCATCTCCATGATCGGCGTATCCGAGGCCATGGCCCTCGGCGTCAAGCTCGGCATCGACGCCGGCGTGCTGGCCGGCATCGTCAACACCTCCACCGGACGCTGCTGGGCCGCCGACACCTGCAACCCCTACCCCGGCGTGATCCCGGCCGCGCCGGCCTCCCGCGGCTACAGCGGCGGCTTTGGCGCGGACCTGATGCTCAAGGACCTGGGCCTGGCCGCGGACGCCGCCCGCAGCGTGCGGCAGCCGCTCTTCCTGGGCGCCCTGGCCCAGCAGATCTACCAGGCCGTGAGCCAGGCCGGCGACGGGCAGCTCGATTTCTCGGGCGTGATCCGCCAGTACATGACGCAAGAGGAGCCGTCGGCATGATCGAACACGTGATCGACGGGCATATCGCCCGCCTGACCCTCAAGCGCCCGCCCGCCAATGCCTTCAATGCCGAAGGCCTGCAGCAGCTGCAGCAACTGGTGGGCACGCTGAACGCCGATGAGCGTGTGCGGGCCATCGTCGTCACCGGCGACGGCAACCGCTTTTTCAGCGCCGGCGCCGACCTCAACGGCTTCGCCGACGGCGACCGCGCCCATGCACGGGTAATGGCGCAGCGCTTCGGCGCCGCCTTCGAAGCACTGCAGAATGCGCGCCCCCTGGTGATCGCGGCCATCAACGGCTACGCGATGGGCGGCGGGCTCGAATGCGCGCTTGCCTGCGATGTCCGCATTGCGGAGGAACAGGCCCAGATGGCGTTGCCCGAAGCCGGCGTCGGCCTGCTGCCCTGCGGCTGCGGCACGCAGACCCTGCCCTGGCTGGTGGGCGAAGGCTGGGCCAAGCGCATGATTCTGGCCAATGAACGGATCGATTCCGCCACCGCGCTGCGCATCGGCCTGGTGGAAGAGGTGGTGCCGGCCGGCCAGGCTCTCGACACCGCTATGCGCCTGGCCGAGCGCGCAAGCAATGTCAGCCCGCGCGCGGCGGCCTACAGCAAGCAACTGGTGCACCTGGCCCGCCAGGGTGTACCGCGCGGCCCCGCGCTGGCGCTGGAGCGCGAGCGCTTTGTCGACCTGTTCGACGGCGAGGACCAGCGCGAGGGCGTCAACGCCTTCCTGCAAAAACGCGCGCCGCAATGGCGCAATGCCTAGGAGCCACGCCATGCGCCTGAACCCGAACGACGCCGCGCAGGAGCGCCCTGCCGCCGCCATGACCGCCGAGCCCGAGGTGCTGTTCCAGGAGATCAACGGCGTCGGCGTGATCACGCTGAACCGCCCGCGTCAGCTGAACGCCCTGTCGTACCCGATGATCGGCGCGCTCGATACGCAGCTTGCGGCGTGGGCCACGCGCGGCGACATCGCCGCCGTGCTGTTGCGCGGCGCGGGCAGCAAGGCCTTTTGCGCCGGCGGTGATATCCGCGCGCTGTACGACAGCTTCCACGCCGGCACATCGCTACGCCAGCAGTTCTTCGTCGACGAATACCGGCTCGACTACCGCCTGCATGGCTATCCCAAGCCGGTGGTGGCGCTGATGGACGGCATCGTCATGGGCGGCGGCATGGGGCTGGCGCAGGCCGCGCATCTGCGGGTGGTCACCGAGCGCTCGCGGGTGGCGATGCCGGAGACCGGCATTGGCCTGGTGCCGGACGTGGGTGCCAGCCATTTCCTGTCCAGGCTGCCGCCGGCACTGGCGCTCTATGTCGGGCTGACCGGCGTGACGCTCGGCGCTGCCGATACACTGCTGTGCAAACTGGCCGATATCGCCGTGCCCGCCGCGAGCCTGGAAGGCATCGAGCAGACCCTGGCCGGTATTCGCTGGACGGGCGATGCGCTGGCGGACCTGCGTGCCGTGCTGCAGGCAGTGCCCGTTGCCGGCGCTGCCGACGCGCCATTGCAGGCGGCCTTGCCGGCCGTGCTGCGGCACTTCCGTCCCGACGCGAGCATGGCCGGGTTGCTCGACAGCCTGGCGGCCGAGTCCGATCCGGCTTATACCGGCTGGGCCGCGCGCACGCTGGAGATCCTGCGCGGACGCTCGCCGCTGATGATGGCCGTGACACGGGAAATGCTGCTGCGTGGCCGGGACCTTGATCTTGCGGACTGCTTCCGCATGGAGCTGGGCGTGGTATCCCATGCCTTTACGCAGGGCGACTTCATCGAGGGGGTACGCGCGCTGATCGTCGACAAGGACAATGCGCCGCGCTGGCGCGTGAAGACGGCGGACGAAGTCAGCGAAGCCACGGTGCAATCGTTCTTCGATAGCCCGTGGCCGCGTGAATCGCATCCGCTGGCATCGCTCGGCTGACGCCGCGCACGTTGCACGCCGGCATGGCGCCGGCGCGTCATCGGACCAGAGCCTGGCCAGCGGCTGATCAGTCCTTCGGTTTCGGCGCGTGGCCGTGCGGCTGGTGCTCGTCCACCGGCACCTTCACCAGTCCGTCCGCGCGGAACATCGCCTTGATGCCCCGCACCGCCTGCCGGATCCGCGCCTCGTTCTCGATCAGCGCGAAGCGCACGTACTCGTCGCCGTAGTCGCCAAAGCCGATACCGGGCGAGACGCAGACCTTGGCCTTGGCCAGCAACTGCTTGGAGAATTCCAGCGAACCCAGCGCGCGATACGGCTCGGGAATGCGCGCCCAGATATACATCGAGGCCTTGGGAATCTCCACCGGCCAGCCGGACTCGATCAGCCCGCGCGCCAGCACGTCGCGGCGCGTCTGGTAATGCGCGGCGATCTCCTTCACGCATTGCTGGTCGCCTTCCAGCGCGGCGATGGCGGCCACCTGCAACGGCGTGAAAGTGCCGTAGTCGTGATAGCTCTTCATGCGCGTGAGCGCCGCCACCAGGTCGGGATTGCCGACCATGAAGCCGATGCGCCAGCCCGCCATGTTGTAGCTCTTGGACAGCGTGAAGAACTCCACCGCAATATCCTTGGCACCCGGAACCTGCATGATCGATGGCGCCTTCCACCCGTCGAACACAATGTCGGCATAAGCCAGGTCGTGCACCACGAAGATATCGTGCTTGCGCGCCAGCGCGATCACGCGCTCGAAGAAGTCCAGTTCCACGCATTGCGCGGTCGGGTTCGACGGGAAGCCCAGCACGATCATCTTCGGCTTGGGATAGCTGCCACGGATGGCGCGCTCCAGTTCAGCGAAGAAGTCCACCCCCGGCACCAGCGGCACCGAGCGGATATCGGCGCCGGCAATCACCGCGCCGTAGATGTGGATGGGATAGCTCGGATCGGGCACCAGTACGGTGTCGCCGCGATCGAGCGTGGCGAGCATCAGGTGGGCCAGCCCTTCCTTGGAACCGATGGTGACGATGGCCTCGGTATCCGGATCGATCTCGACGTCGTAGCGCTCGCGGTACCAGTGCGAAATGGCGCGGCGCAGGCGCGGGATGCCTTTGGAGGCGGAGTAACCGTGGGTGTCGGGGCGCTGCGCGGCTTCGGTAAGCTTGGCAACGATATGCGGCGGCGTGGCGCCGTCGGGGTTGCCCATGCTCATGTCGATGATGTCTTCGCCACGGCGGCGCGCCGCCATTTTCAGCTCGGCGGTGATATTGAAGACGTAGGGGGGAAGACGATCGATACGCGCGAAGCGGCGCTTGCCTGCGGAGGTGGACATGGATTTTCCTTGAACGTAAGCGCCCGGAACCGTCCGAGCGACGCTGCCGGCCGTTGGTGCGGCCGACCGGAAGATCTTAGCGGCGAATACGCACGGCGTCTACGGGTTTTGCAACGCGGCCGGCGACGCGCCCGCGATGCGGATCAGCGCCTCGATCTCGCTCTCATTCCACACGCGCACACCCGCCTCGGCCAGCAATGCCGCGGCCACGCCCTGCCCCGGACGCACGGCGCCGCTGAACGAACCGTCGTAGTGTTCACGGTTGCCGCAGGACGGGCTCAGCGCCTTGAGCAAGGCATGCTTGCATTGGCGCTGCCGCGCGATCGCCAGTGCGTCGCGAGCGCCTGCCGTGAAGGGCTGCGTGACATCGGCGCCGGTGGCATCGCGCACGATGCCGGCACCGGCCAGCACGTGCGCGCCGCTGCCGCCGACGATCTCGGCGGGCGGGCGCGGCGTGGGCAAGCCGCCCAGCGATTCGGGGCAGACCGGAATCAGATCGAAATGCCGCGCCAGCATGGCCAGCACGGGCTCGGGCTGGGCCTTGGCCTGGCCGTCGTAGCGCACCGGCTGGCCGAGCAGGCAGGAACTGACAAGGAGCGCGGGGCAGGAGGAAGAATCCGTTGGCATGGCGATGCGGTGTGGACTACGTTTGAATGAAGGCCGAAGGATCGGCTACGTCTGCGATGGATTGCGCAGCGTCATGCCGCCTCGCCCACCTTCCTCACCACCGCGTCATCGGGCCCGAGCAGGCGCCCATCCTCGGCGCGCACCTCGAGCTGCCGCACAGGCTTGCCGGCCTGGCCATCCACGAGCACCGAATGCGGCTCGCCCGGCGCGAAGAAGAACGCCTCGCCCCATTGCCGCAAACCCACCACCACGGGAAACAGTGCCCGGCCTTTCTGCGTCAGCACATATTCCTGATAGGCACTGCCGTCCGATGCCGGCACCTGCTCCAGGATGCCGTGCGCCAGCAGCGTGCGCAGCCGGTCGGACAGGATGTTCTTGGCCAGGCCCAGGCTGCGCTGGAACTCGCCGAAGCGCCGCAGGCCGTCGAAGGCATCCCGCACGATCAACAGCGACCACCAGTCGCCGATCACATCGAGCGAGCGGGCGACGGGGCACTCCGCACCTTCCAGGCTGGTTCGCCGGACCATATCGCAACTCCGTCTGCCCGCCGCCGGCACGGCGCCGCGGGCTGCGGCGCGCTGCGCTGGCGCCGGTTCCGGCACCCACGGCGAGGCGGTTGCATTGTAAAACCAGACGAACCGGTCTTCAACCTCCGCGCGAACGGGCGCGGCAGCCGTCAATCGTCAGTCGTCGATGTTCTCATGCACGGCGGCGGCGCCGGCCTTCCAGTAGCTGGCGGCGCGGATGCGGCCCTTCTCGATGCCGCGCTCGCCCACCAGGTACTGGCGTACGGCGCGGATCGCCGCGCCTTCGCCGGCGGCCCAGGCATAGCCCTCGCCGCGCGGCAGCGGAAGCTCGCGCAGCGCTTGCTCGAACAGGCTGCCAGCGGTTGCACCCGCTGGCGCGCTGTCGCGGTGCTGCCAGCGGAGTTCGACGTCGGCGCGGCTGGGCAGCGGGATTTCGGCGGCGGCGTTGTCCACCGCCAGCACCACCAGCGCGCGCACGCCGGCCGGCAGTTCCTGCAGGCGCCGGGCGATCGCGGGGAGCGCCGTCTCGTCGCCCACCAGCAGGTGCCAGTCGAAGCTCTCGGGAATCACGAACGAGCCGCGCGGGCCGCCCACGCCGAGATACTGGCCGGGCGCAGCCTGCGCGGCCCAGGTGGAGGCAGGGCCATCGCCATGCAGCACGAACTCGATGTCGAGTTCGCCCGCGACCGGGTCATAGCGGCGCGGCGTGTAATCGCGCGCCGCGGGTTTCGGCACGCCTTCGGGAAAGACCGGGCCGTTGGGGCCGGCTACCGGCAGTATGGGCTTTTCCTGTCCGGCCGCCGGGAAGAACACCTTGACGTGATCGTCGAAGGAAGCGGAGACAAAGCCTTTCAAGTCGTCGCCGGCCAGCGTGACGCGCAGCAGTTGCGGGGAGACGGCCTGGGTACGCACCACTTGCAGTAGGCGCATCTTGAGTTCATGGCGAACGCGTTGCACGGTGAGGTCGCGAGTATTCATGGATCTCCTTGATGACTGGGAGTTGGAATTCGGGATATGGAGTGTCGGGAACCGGGTCAGCACTCAGGTAGCGCTCTGCCCGTCCTGCCCGGCATTGATCTCCGCCGTGGCCCGCGCCAGGATGGCGGCGATGCGGCGCTGCTCGGCCGGCGTGGCCTCGGTGCGCATCAGCAGTGCGCGCTTGAGGGCCATGCGCGCCTCGACGAACTCGGGCAGCCACCCGCCTTCGGCTTCACGCTCCTCGCCGCCCTCGGCCCCTTCGCCCGACAGCGCGCGCCGCACCCACTCCATCTTGCGCGCCACGTGCTTGAGCTTGTTGAGCATCAGCGCCAGCCGCTCGCGGTTGGTTTCGAGATGCGCCCGGCCCGGCTCCGCCAGCTGGTAGCGCTTCTTGTTGCCCTCGGTATCCACGGTGGCGTAGCCGACTTCTTCCAGGAACGTCAGCGCGGGATAGACCATGCCGGGGCTGGGCTTGTAGAAACCGTTGGTGCGCGTTTCCAGCGCCTTGATCAGTTCGTAGCCATGGCTGGGCTTTTCCTCCAGCAGGGACAGCAGCATCAGCTGGAGATCGTCCGAACTGAACTTGCGGCCGCGCCGCCAGCTATCGCCGTCCCCATCGAAGCCGTCGCCGCCGCCAAAGAAGCCGCCCGGACCGCCGCCATGGCGATGGCGGCCAACGGCATGTATGGCATGACGCGCCCCGTGGGATGAGGGATGGGCGGAGAAATGAGACGACAGGTGAGCCAGCATGTGATGGCTAAGCCTGCCCAGAAGCGGATGGTGACGCATGATCGCAACCTCTACTATCGAAAGACATATCGTAAGATATATATCTTAAGTAAGGCTGTCAAGGCGATCCTGACGGGCGCGGCCAGGGGAAACCGGCCCGCCGGGCCTGCGCCATTGCGTGCGCAGGCCAGTGAAACGCAGAGGGCCAGCGCCTGAAGCGCCGGCTCTCCGAGCCTACTTGGCGCCCTTTGCCGTGGTGTAGCTGGCGATCAGGTTGCGATAGTCGGGAATGTGATTGGAGAACAGCGTGCCCAGTCCCTCGATATCGTTGCGCCAGTCGCGATGCAGCTCGCAGGCGATGCCGAACCAGCTCAGCATCTGCGCGCCGGCTTCCGCCATGCGGCTCCAGGCGGCATTGCGGGTGATTTCGTTGAAGGTGCCGGAGGCGTCGGTAACTACAAAGACGTCATAGCCTTCGGCCAGCGCTGACAGCGCGGGGAACGCCACGCAGACCTCGGTCACCACGCCCGCGATGATCAATTGCTTGCGGCCGGTGGCCTTGACCGCCTTGGTGAAATCCTCGTTGTCCCAGGCATTGATCTGGCCCGGCCGCGCAATGTAGGGCGCATCGGGGAAGGTCTGCTTAAGTTCCTGCACCAGCGGCCCGTTCGGGCCATCTTCAAAGCTGGTGGTCAGGATGGTGGGCAGGTTGAAATACTTGGCCAGGTCCGCCAGCGCAAGCACGTTGTTCTTGAATTTATCGGGCTCGATATCGCGGACCAGGGATAGCAGGCCAGCCTGGTGATCGACCAGGAGGACGGCGGCCTGGCTCTTGTCCAGGCGCTTGTACGGGGTAGTCATGCGAATCTCCTTTTTTGAGGATTAACGATTAACAACGGTCAATCACGATGAAAGCTCATCGATTGACGTTCAGCTGCGCCGGGAATCCAGCGTTTCGCGATCGGATGCACGCTGTCTGGCTGCCGCGGCCCCTGAGGGCCGCCCGATCCTGATGCGCGCTCACTGCAAGCGCCTCTCCTGCGCCGCCTCGATATGCCCGAAGCGGCCGCTGCGCAGGTCCTGCAGCGCCTGCGCGATTTCTTCCTGCGTGTTCATCACGAACGGCCCATAACTGGCCACCGGTTCGTCGATGGGGTCGCCGTGCAGCACCAGCACCACGGCGGCGCTGGTGGCCTCCAGCGCAAAGGCGGTGCCCGCGCGGCCAAGGAGCACCATCTGCCCCGCCTGCGCGGCCTGGCTGCCGTTGACCCGCACATTGCCGCGCAGCACGACCAGCGCCACGGTGCGGCCCTCGGGCGCCTGCAAGTCGACATCCGCGCCCTCGCGCAACTGCAGGTCCCAGACATCCATCGGCGTGAAGGTGTGGGCGGGTCCGCGCGCGCCCTGATGTTCACCTGCAATCACGCGCATCCGGCCAGCGCCGCCCGGCAAGGGCAGCGAAGGAATGTCCGCCGACAGGATGGTCTGGTAGCCCGGCGCCGCCATCTTGTCGCGGGCGCGCAGGTTCACCCACAGTTGCACCATTTCCAGGGTGCCGCCGGCGCGGGTGAAAGCTTCCGAGTGGAACTCTTCATGCAGGATGCCGGATGCCGCCGTCATCCATTGCACGTCGCCCGGGCCGATGCGCCCGCCCTGCCCGGTGGAGTCGCGGTGTTCCAGCTCGCCCTGGTAGACGATGGTCACGGTCTCGAAGCCGCGGTGCGGATGCTCGCCCACGCCGCGCTTGCGGGTGGCGGGCGTGAATTCGGCCGGGCCGGCATGGTCCAGCATCAGGAACGGGCTCAGGTGGCTGCCAAGACTCTGCTGGGAGAACAGCGTGCGGACTGGAAAGCCGTCGCCCACCCAATGGGCGTGCGGGCTGCTATAGGTGCCGATGATCTGCTTCATGAGGTTCCTGAGCGATGGGGGCTGACTGCGCCTCTGTTGAAGAAGAGCTTAGGCCGTCCCCAGGCCCGTCGGTAGTCGGCGTGCGCTATCCTCAGTGTCCTATTGATAGGACGATGCCCCCCGATGCACCCCGACCTCAACGACCTCTTCTACTTCGCCCAGGTGGTGGATCACCAGGGCTTCGCGCCGGCAAGCCGTGCCCTCGGCATTCCCAAGTCAAAGTTGAGCCGCCGTATCGGCGTACTTGAAGAGCGCCTGGGCACGCGCCTGATCCAGCGCTCGACCCGGCATTTCTCCGTCACCGAGATCGGGCAAAGCTATTACGGCCACTTCAAGGCCATGCTGGTCGAGGCGGATGCCGCGCAGCAGGCCATCGACCTGACGCGTTCCGAGCCCCAGGGCATCGTCCGCCTGACTTGCCCGGTGGCGCTGCTGCACGCGCGGATCGGCGCCATGGTGGCGGAGTTCATGGCGGCTTACCCAAAAGTGATCGTGCACCTGGAGGCCACCAACCGCAGCGTGGACGTGATCGCCGAGCGCATCGACGTGGCGATCCGGGTCCGCGTGCCGCCCTTGCGCGACAGCGATCTGGTGATGCGCACGCTGGGCAGGCGCGCCTGGTGCCTGGTCGCGAGCCCCGCGTTGCTGGCCGAGCGCGGCCTGCCCGCCGTGCCGGCCGACGTGGCCGCGCTGCCGACGCTCGACTGGGGCCCGCCGCAACCCGCGCATAGCTGGCAACTGGAGGGCCCCGATGGCGCCGGCATGGAAATCCGGCACAGCCCACGCCTGGTCACCGACGATATGCTGGCCCTGCGCCTCGCCGCGCTGGCGGGGGTCGGCGCGGTGGCATTGCCGAGCATGGTGGTGGAGGACGAGCTGAAGCAAGGCCGGCTTGTCATGCTGGTGCCGCAGTGGCGGCCAAGGGGCGGCGTCATCCATGCCGTGTATCCCTCGCGCCGGGGGCTGCTGCCCGCGGTGCGCGCCCTGATCGACTTCCTGGCCCTGCGCTTCGAGCAGATCGTGGAGGAATAGCGCCGGCGGGCAAGCCGGCGTGTCACTGGCGGCGGCCCCGGCACCATCTTGTCGGCGCATTCCGCCAGCCGCTTCCGACCTCGGAACGGCTCTGCGCACAGCCCGCTAGAACACGAGCGTCGCCGTGCCCATGAAAGTCCTGGTGCTTTCCATGCGATTCTGGCTCGCCACCGTCGGCACCCAGCGCAGGCCGAGCGAAAGCGTGCTCTTGGCGCCGATCTTGGTGTCATAGTTGATGACCGGCCCGATCGCCCAGTCGTGCCCGCGGAAGCCATTGAGGCTATCCGCGGTGGGTCCGCTGTCGCTGCCGAGCTGCTGCGTGGTGCCGACGATCAGCCCCGCGCTGAAGGCTTTGGTGAACTGCTTGCGCGCCATGATGTCAAGCGTGAAGAGCGGCGCGTTCTGGTAGTTGGTGGCGTTGTTGCGCGTGTAGAACTGCAGGCCGGCGACTGCATCGAACTGCCATCCCTGCTCGGGCAGGATCTTGGTGTACGCCACCTGCGGCACAAAGGTCCAGTTGTTCAGGCCCGTGTTAGCCAGCGCCTGGGAATCGTAGCTGCCCGTGGGCGCCCAGATGTTCAGGCTCAGCGCCACGTGCTCGGTCTGGGAGAAGTGATAGCCGGCGATAACCGGCGTGAAGTAGATATCGAACAGGCCGGACGCGGTGTCCTGGCTGCTACCGTTGAAACGCCCCAACGTCACGTTGGCACCCACCCTGTTCCACAGATACGGCAGCGTGAAGCTGGAGGCGAAATTCCACGCACCGGTCTTGGTGTCCCAGACCTTCATGATGGTGGCCAGCGTAAAGGCTACCTCGCCACTGATGCCGAGCGAGGCCTGCCCCCCGATCGGCACCTGGCGTCCGCCGTCGACAGAGCCATTCAGGTACATCTCGGCCAGGTTGACAGCCAGGATCGGCTCCGGCGATACGATGCCGGCATTCGGCACCACGCTGGTGCCGGAAATGGGCCGGCCCAACGCGCCCTCCGTGGCATGCGCCGACACCGCAGCGAGCAGCAGTGGCAACGCAATGGCGAGAGGCTTCGTCTTCCTGGGGTGCATTTAGGTTTTCCCTTGTGGTCGGGTGATCGGCAATCTCGTGTTGGCCGGCCGCTGGTTGCGCGCATCGCGCCGCTCCGGCAAAGGTTACAGATTTTGCCCTAAAAACGGTTTCGCCAGAATTGGTGTTTTTCCCGCCAGAGAAAAAAGCCCTCGGCCGGGGAGGTCGAGGGCTAAGTGTGAAAAGGCGGCTCGCGAAGTCCGCCCCAACCGCAGATCATAGGCAATCGGGCGCGTGGCGCAATCACCTGACCGGGTGAGGTCCGTCACGCTCTCTGCCTTGCCCGGACTCGACATCGGCAACCGGTGCTCGATAGAGATCCCGCGCCAGCGCTCTTGGCCGGGCAGCGCTACGGGCCGCATGCCAGCGCCCCGTCTACTTGAGTCCGGTACTTCGGAAAATCTGGTTTCCAGTCTCGGCGGCCATGCTGGCGCGCTGGGCCTCAGTGACGAACTTTCGTCCTTTAGTCCCATCGTTTCCAATATCAACATCTTCCCCATCTGAAATCTATCGGAGTGTGTATTGAAAATGTTTTCGGAACTGGCTTTCCCGGAAATCAATATCCGGAATTATGGGTGCGATGCCAGCGGGCGGGCAAGCATGCTGCCCGCGCCCTCGCAAGCCCTGACATCGGCTGCGCGTATCGCGCGTTCATCGCGCTGGTGGGGCCGGTTGCGCTGGAACGCGCCGGGCCAGCCCTAGATGCGGAAATCCGCCGCCATGTCGGCATCCGTACGCGCCTCCAGGCGGCCAGAGCGGCAGGCGCCGACAAACACGTCGTAGTCGCGCTCGACCTGATCCGCATACGCGTTTGAATACGCCAACAATGCATCGGCCATCGCATCGCTGCCGCCGAGGTAGCCACTGATCTCCAGCGCCATCCCGCTGGCCTTGGCATGGGCCCGCGCCAGCACCCAGCCACACAGCGCCGCGAACTCGCTGAACAGTTCGATATCCATCAACTCGATCTCGGGCGACAGTTTCATATCGCGCAGTTGCCGCATATAGAAATGCCGGCCGGACGGCCCGTCGTTCCAGCCCAGGAACACATCGCTGGCGGCCTGCATCAGCCGCTGGCCTTCCACCACGCGCCGGCCTTCATGCGTCACCGGCGGCGACTTGAAATAGCGCGCCACCACCGACTGGGTGGCCTGCTTGCTTTGCAGGAAGAGCGGCTTGCCGTGGTTGTCGATCATCAGGATGATCAGGCAGCGCGTGCCGACGCTGCCCACCCCCACCACCTTGAAGGCGGCATCGTGGCGTGTGAAATGGCTGAGCAACTGGCGCCGGTCGGGGGCCATGGTACCCAGGTATTCCTTGAACGCCCTGTCGAAAGCCTTGTCGGTGTCGGTGATCTTCATCCAGTCGTCCTCGGGGGAGAACAGCGTGTTCTCGCCTTGTATGTGGAAGATCCCCGGCGGTGCGTCGCGGATCCTCCAGCGCTCGCCAACCCGCTCCGACAACTTCGGCAACAGTGCTGCGCTGGCGCGCTTGGTCGCGCGCGCCATGCCGCGCTCCAGGGATTTGCGGATTTGCGGTGAAGGCGTCTCGGCCATCAGCCGCTCGAAGGTGATGGCGTCATACCAGGTGTCGAGAATGCCCATCCCGGCATAGTTGGCCATGCGCTCCTGATAGCTGCGTACGATGCGGTAGACCAGGTCATCGATCACGCCGCGTTTGTGGCGCAGATGCCGGCCCGCCACCACGAAGCTGGCGGTAAGCCGCTTCAGGTCCCATTCCCAGGGCCCTAGGCTGGTCTCGTCGAAGTCGTTGAGGTCGAACAGCAGCGAGCGTTCAGGACTGGCAAACCCGCCGAAGTTGGCAAGGTGGCAGTCGCCGCAGATCTGGATGGGGATGCCTGAATCCGGCGTACCGGCCAGGTCATGCGCCTGGATGATGGCGCTGCCACGGTAAAAGGTAAAAGGCGATTCGATCATGCGCCCATAGCGCAGCGGCACCAGCCGGTCGACACGGCCGGCACTGTTGATCTCCAGCAGTTCGACGGGATCTCGTTCAACGCTGCCGACCGCGACATGCGCGCTGCGGGGAACGTGTTTGCGCGTGACTTTGCCGCGCTCGCGGCGGGATTCGATGTCTTCAGGGGTGTCCACAAGCTCTCCTTGGATTACGGCTCTGTCTTTTGGGTTTCCGCGTGTTGTTGCCGGTACGGATTATTTCTATGCTTGTCTATCTCCAGGCATAGGCGATGCCAGCGCCATAAGTGATCTGGTTGCGCGTGCCGCGCTGCGTCACGATAGGACTGTCTCCGGCGCTGCCGGTAAGCCGCTGTCCGTAGACCATGGCGCCGGCGTACCAGTTCTTGTCGATCTGGAAAACCAGCGCCAGCCAGCCGGTCACCTGCTGCAATCCGCCGCCGGGCGCATAGACGGGCAGGCCGCTGCGCGCGGCATCGTCCGGCGTCACCCCGTAGTAGGTCTGGTTGAAGCCCTGGCTCACCCAGCTTGCGCCCAGCCCGGTCCCGGCATATACCCGCGGATGCAATGGCACCCAGGCACTCCCGTTGACGCTGAGGCGCGCACCCGTGTAGACCACGCCCGCATTTGTCACCACCGCCACGCTGCCGCGCAGCCGGTAGGGAATGCTGCCCTGGTCCAGGTACTCGTAGCCGATGAAGCCGCCCGCCTCCACCGTGGTCTTGATTTCGTGAATCTGGGAGACCACCGGATCGTCGACATCCTTGCGCCCCAACCGGAGCGCCCCTGCGGGCCCCCACTGGAAACCGGTGACGCCACCAAAGTTGTATTGCGCATAGGGTCCGTACCATTCGAACAGGTGGCCGCCCGGCGTGACATAGCGCACCCCCGGCACCACGCCGATCATGCGGTCGTTGCCGCCGGCGTATTCCGTCGTGGAGCCGATGCCGGCGCCGACCATGTTCGGCAGGGAATTCGGCAGGTCAACCGGCCCGGCGGCGGCCTTGCCGGACATGGCGGCTGCCAGCAATATGGCGATCGACAAGGGCAACGCGCCGGCGGTGCGCCGCCCGGGCGGGCGGGATGATGCGAAACAAGCCTGCAGCGTAGGTGGAAGCATTGTGGAATCCGCTCCGGATGGAAACTAAGGTTAGACCGGTCATGGCGGCCTGTTTGCTAGCCGCTGGCCGGATTGAGCGGTGGCAAAGATCTCGCCGCCTGATGACCAGAACGTGTGGAGCCGCGCACCAGCCCCGCCCTGGCTTCATCCAGTGCCTTGCCCAGCGCGGCTGGCGGCACATCGTCTTGTGCGGCCGCTGCACCATAGCGGCTGGACAGCAGTTGCTCCCCCGCCGTGGCAAAAGCCGCGCTGCCGGCGGCGCGTTCGGCATCGCCAAGCGCCGCGGGGCGCCCAAGCACAGCGGGCGCGCGCCGGGCCACCCGGTCGAGCCAGGCGTACAGGCTGCCCACCAGTGCGCTGGCGTCCTCGCCCTGCTGCGCGCGCCGCAGCCGCGCAAAGGCGGCGGCCTCGGAGCTTGCATAAGCCAGCCGACGCTGGCGCCGCCAGGCCTTCAGGCGCCCAACCGCGCGGATCAGCCAGGGCAACAGCAGCCAGGCCGCCAGCCCCAGCACCGCCAGCACTGCGGCGCAATAGGCAAGCCGTTGCGGATCCAGGCGCGCATGGCGTCCCGGCAGCGCCGCCAGGGGCTCGCCCGGAATGCCAACCGGCGGCTGGTAGCCGGGGTTGGCGGAAGCGGTAAACCGCAATGGGGGTACCGTGGCCGTGCGCAACTTGCCAGCACGGATATCCCACCACTGCACGCTTACCCCCGGCAACTCGTAGCGGCCGGACTTCTGCACCAGATAGGTGGCGGCATCGACCCTGCGCCCGCCCAGAAAACCCTGTCGCTCCTGGCTGATGTCCTGCACGCGGGGCGCCTTGGGATAGACCGCGAGCCCGGACACCGGCCCAAATGTGGTGGGCGGCAGCAGCATGGCCTGCACGCCGTCGGCGCTGATCTCGATGGTCCGCGTAAAGGCGTCGCCCTGCTTGAGCGTGCGCAGGTCATGGTCGATCGACTGCGTCAATTCCAGCCGCGATGTCCCAATAGCGTTCTCTGCGCTGGCCGGGCGCGGCACCGTCTTGACTTTCAGCGTCAGCGCGGGTGTGCGCACCTTTACCACCCCGCTCACCTGCCCTACCTGCAGCGTGAGTTCCAGCGGCGCAATGGCAAGATCGCCGCCGGTCTGCGGCGTGACGATGTACGAGCGCGATACGCCGAACCACTTCACGCCCTGGATGTCTTCGCTCAGGTTGGTGGCGTCGTCGCCCGGCGGGCTGACGATAGCGCCGGGAATCTCCAGCGCGGGAAAGACCGGCGCCTCGGTGAACCAGTTGGTAGTCAGCGCGTCCACCACCAGCTTGACAGGCTGGCCCTGCGCCACCGCGCCGCCTGGCTCCAGGTGCGCGCGCGCCATCGACCGCGGCCCTTCAGCCAGGACCGGCAGCGCAATCAGCAGGCCGAGCAAGGCGACAATGATGCTGTAGAACAGGAGGCGTTTCATGGCGCGGCCTTGCCCTGCGCAGGCTGCTGCGCCTCGATCCGGAACTTCTGGCGCAGGAAATCCGCCGGCGAGATCTGCAGGTTGCGCATCCATAGCT
Organism: Cupriavidus sp. F041; assembly: GCF_057814235.1. Taxonomy (NCBI): domain Bacteria; kingdom Pseudomonadati; phylum Pseudomonadota; class Betaproteobacteria; order Burkholderiales; family Burkholderiaceae; genus Cupriavidus; species Cupriavidus sp. F041. The sequence goes on along the minus strand of NZ_JBVASY010000001.1, from coordinate 3,577,924 downwards.
CGGCGTTTTGTTGTTGCAGGTGGCTCATATCGGCCTTTTCCTTCTTGCCGCCATCGTCCTTGTCGTCGAACTGGATCTTGTCCGGCGGTATGTCCGGCGCTTCCTCGCCGTCATCTTTTTTCTTCTTTTTCTCCTGCTCGATCAGCGCCGCGATGAGGGCCCGGTTGGCGGTGGCCTGCGCGAATCCGGGGCGCCCCTTGAGCGCGTTGTCGTAGGCCGACAGCGCACGCGGATAGTCCTTCAGTTGCGCATAGCAGTTACCCATCATGAAGAAAGCATCCGGGGTAGCCAGGCTGGCAAACGCGATCAGCGCGCCCGCGAAGTCGCGCGCGCGGTAGCTGGCCCAGCCACGCCATATCGGGTCCTGGAAATGCGCCGCGGCGGCGGTGTAATCGCCGCGCTCGAAATGCCAGCGGCCTTGCTGGTCGGGGGTGAGGAAGGCATCCAGGAAAAACGCCTTGGTCGATGCCGTTGTGAGGACCACCGGCGCCGCCACCGCCGGGCGCGGTGCCTGCACAAGCAGGGCCACCAGCAACGCCGGCAGCCAGCGCACCACCCAGCCGCGCCGGAACCAGAAGGCAGCCAGCAACGCGATGGGGATGGTCAGGACGTAGCCCGCCTCCTTCCAGTGCACCTCGGCGTTCTTCTCCTGCGCGGCCTGCATATTGCGCACCGCGCGGCGCTGCACCCAGTTCACATCGTCGTCGTCCAGTGTCAGGCTGGCCAGCGGGATGTCGGCATCGGATGAGAGCGCCTTCAGCGCCGCCAGGTCCAGCGTGCCCTGCACCGGCCGGCCCTGCTGGTCGGTGGCCACGCGGCCATCGGCGGTACGGATCGGGCCGCCCTGGCTAGTGCCGGCGGCCAGCACCAGCACCTGCGCCTGGCTATTGCGGGCGTGCGCGGCAAAACCGGGGATTTCCGCCCAGTCGAAGCCATCGGTGATGAACAGCGCGGTGCCCGCGGCCGACTCGCGCGCCAGCAGGGTGTCGGCGAGCACCAGCGCGGCGGCGGCGTTCTTGCCCTCACGGGGCATCATGCCGGTATCCAGCGCGTCTAAATACAACGCCATGAACTGCGGGTCATCGGTCGGCGGCACTACCATGTGCGCCGTGCCCGCGTACACCACCAGCCCGGTGCGCGAGCCCGCGCGCAGCTGCATCAGGTCGCGCACCTTCTGCTTGCTGCGCTCCAGCCGGGTCGGCGCCAGGTCCACCGCGTCCATGCTGCGCGACAGGTCGATGGCAATCACCATCGGCGCCTTGTCCTCGGTAAACGGTGGCGGCTCGCGCTCCCAGGCCGGCCCCGCCGCGGCAAGTCCGATCAGAATCAGTGCGGCGCACGCGCCGTGTACCGGCCGCAGGCGCCAGCCGCGCCCGCCATCGACGATCAGCCGCTCCAGCAGGTGCGGGGCGATCACGCCCTGCCAGCGCCGGCGTGGGTCGGAGAACCGATGCCAGGCGAAGACAATCAGCAACGCCGCCGGCATCAGGAGCAGCCACAGGGGGCGCAGGAAATGGAATTCACTGAAATCCATTCAGTGCCCCGGTTCCGGCGCGACGCCCTGGCCACGGTCCACCAACGGCTGGCGGCGCGGTCGGCGGATGGCGGTCAGCAATAGCATGACCGCGTGATACAGCAACAGCAGCATGCCCGCCGCGGCGAGCGGATAGTAGAAGAGATCGCGCTTGGGCTGGTGCGACTGGCGCTTTACCTTGACTGGCGTGATCCTGTCCAGCGTCGCGTAGATGGACTCCAGCCCGGCCAGGTCCTCGCCACGGAAAGAGCGGCCTCCCGTCATGCTGGAGATCTTCTGCAACGCACCCAGATCCACCTTGTTCTCGCCCGTGGCGTTGATGTCGCCGATGCCGATCGTATGGATGATCAGCCCCTTGTCCCTGGCGACCCGCGCGGCTTGCTCCGGCGGCACCTTGCTGGCAGTGTCGTTCCCGTCCGTCAACAGGATCAATACCTTCTCCTGTGCGGGCGATTTCTCGGTCATACGCACGCCCACGCCAATGGCGTCGCCAATCGCCGTCTGCGGGCCCGCCATGCCGATCTGGACCTCGGCGAGCAAGGCCTTGACGCTGTCGTGGTCCATGGTGAGCGGCGCCTGCGGGAACGCCGCCGCGCCAAACACGATCAGGCCGATGCGGTCTTCCTTGCGGCGATCGACAAACGTGCTGACCACCTGCTTGACGGCGGTAAGCCGGTCCACGCGGTGGCCGTCGGCTTGCGCGAAATCCCTGGCCTCCATCGATTGCGACAGGTCGATCGCCAGCATCAGGTCGCGCGCCGGCTCGGTGCGCTCGATCGGCGGGTCCACCCGGACCGGCCTGGCCAGCGCGGCCACCACCAGTGCCCAGCACAGCGGCGCCAGCAGCCGCTGCGCCCAGTTGCGGCGCATCACCACCGCGCCCTCGGAGGGCCGCAGGCCGGAGCGTTCAGCTATTTCCTCGAAGAACGGCACGCGCACGGCAGGCATGGTTTCCCGGTAAGCCGGCAGCAGCAGCCAGACCAGGATGGGCAACAGCAGGACCAGCGCGGCCCACGGGTGGTCAAAGGTGAGCATGGTGCTGTCCGATCCAGTCGCGCAGCAGCGCAATCAGCGCCGTCACTTCGGCGGCCGGCGGCGGGCGCTGCCCGTAGGCCAGCGCCGGCAGCAGCCGGCCAGGGCCGTTGCTGAAACCACCGCCGCGCCAGGTGCCATCGAGATAGTCCAGCCATGCCTGCGCGGACAGGCTGGCCACCTGCGTGCGCGGCGCGAACGCCAGCACCACGCGCTTGACCAGCGCGGGCAAGGCGGCAAGCGCGTCGCGGCGGCTGTCGTCGCCGGCCGCCGCGGCCAGGCCGGCTTCAATGCGCGCCAGCTCCGCGAGCGCGTCGCGCCGGTAGCGGTTTGCCTGACGGCGCCGCCAGGCGCGCCAGGCCAGCAGCCCGCCCAGCGCCAGCAGCAAGGCGGCCAGCACGGCCCAGCCCCAGGTCTGGGGCAGATAGGACACAGGCGGCGGCAAGGCGATTTCCTGCAGGTTTGCCAATGTGCCGGTGGTCTCCGGTGCGCCTGCAACTGGCTGCGCGGCATCGGTGGCGTAGGAACGGGTCAGGTCTGCCATGGAATATCCGCCGCGCGCCTCAATGCCGGCCTGGCGCTTTGCCGCGCGGCGCCAGGCGTCCCAGGAAATGCCGCAACTGGGCCAGGGCCTCGCCCTCCGTGTCGATCGGCATCATCGGCACGCCGCTGCGCTTGAGCAGTTCGGTGACCTCGTGCAGGCGCCCGGTGAAGAAGGATTCGATCGGCTCTCGCGTGGTCTTGTCGCCCATATCCAGCTCGACCTGCAGATGCCCTTCAGTCACGACCATGCGGCCGGTGTGGTGCGGCACCTCCTGGAACAAGGGATCGAACACCATCGCCGCGATCACGCTGTTGTGGCTGGAAAGCTGGCGCAGCAGGTCCTGGGTACGCTGGCCGGCGCCCGCGAAATCGCTGATCACGCAGATGAGGTGGTCGTGCCCGGCCAGTTGCAAGGCGCGCTCCAGCGTGCGGTCGAGCTGGCCGTAGACGGGCCGCGCCGCGCTGTCGGCGTGCAGCGCCTGGTTCATCCGGGCGATGGCGCCCAGCACGGCCTGCACGCGGGCACGGCTGCGCAGCGGCCGGATCAGCGTTGTATCGGAGTCGTTAAACACGATCGCGCCCACGCGGTCGCCCGCCTGCAGCGCCATCCAGGTGCACAACCCGGCAAACTCCGCGGCCAGCACCGATTTCATCGCCCGTCTGGAACCGAAGAACATCGGCATGCGCTGATCCACCACCAGCAGTACCGGCAGGTCGCGCTCCTCGGTATAGACGCGCACCAGCGGCTTGCCCATGCGCAGCGAGGCCTTCCAGTCCAGGTGGCGGATATCGTCGCCCTGCTGGTAGCCGCGCAGTTCCTCGAAGTTCAGGCCGCGCCCGCGAATGCGCGAGCCGTGCTTGCCCGACAGCACGCTGGCGTGCGGCTGGCGCATGGTGAAGCCCAGGTCCCGCACGGCCAGTTCCAGCCGGGCCAGGTGCGCGACGTCGACCCACACGGTGCCGAGTTCGCTCTCGCGCATCGGCCTGATGGCGTGATTGGTTACGCTGCTTCCCACCGGCATCGCGGGATCCTTTATGCGGGCACGGCCACGACCTCGACCAGTTTCTTCACCACCGCGTCGGCGTCCAGCCCGTCCGCGCTGGCGTCATAGGACAGGATCAGCCGGTGCCGCAAGGTCGGCAGCGCCATGGCGCGCACATCGTCCGGGGAGACGTGATCGCGTCCTTCCAGCCAGGCGTTGGCGCGGGCCGCGCGGTCCAGCGCTATGCCGCCGCGCGGGCTGGCGCCCAGCGCGATCCATTTCGCCAGTTCGGCGTCAAAGCGGGCCGGCGTGCGGCTGGCATTGACCAGGTCAATGATGTAGCGGTCGATCGCGTCAGCCACGTGGACACCGTGGATCTCTTCGCGCGCGGCAAAGATCGCCGACTGCGGCACCCTGGCCTGCTCCGAGCGGGGCGTAGCGGGCGCCGCGCTGCCCGTCTCCTCGCCGCGCACGAGGCGCAGCACATCGCGCTCGTCGTCGGCGGCGGGATAGGTGATCAGCACCTTCATCAGGAAGCGGTCCATCTGCGCCTCGGGCAGCGGGTAAGTGCCTTCTTGCTCGATCGGGTTCTGCGTGGCCAGCACCATGAACAGTTCAGGCATGGGATGGGTGGTGCCGCCCACCGAGACCTGGCGCTCCTCCATGGCTTCGAGCAGCGCGGATTGCACCTTGGCCGGCGCGCGGTTGATTTCGTCGGCCAGGATCAGGTTGCCGAACACGGGGCCCGGCTGGAAGCGGAAGCTGTTCCTGCCAGCCTCCTGGTAAAGGATGTCCGAGCCGGTGATGTCGGCGGGCAGCAGGTCCGGGGTGAACTGGATGCGGCGCATCTGCGCATCCAGGCTCGCGGCCACGCTCTTGACCATGCGCGTCTTGGCCAGCCCGGGCACGCTTTCCAGCAGCAGGTGGCCGTTGGCCAGCAGGCCGATGACGATCTGCCGGATCACTTCGCCCTGGCCTTTGATGGACTGCTCCACATGCTGCTGCAGCGCCGCGATTGCCTCTCTTGGACTCATTGTGTGTGCGTCTCTTGTTCGCCCCGGCCCGAGGGCGGGGTCTGGCGTGAGAATGGCCCACCGGGATGACCGGCGGGCCACGTAGTGACACGGCGGCTACGACCGCTACTTTTTCTGCGACCTCTGCTTTTCGATGCGCTCGTCCACCGACTTGCGGATCTGGTCCACGCTGAAGCTGGCAGGATTCTGGCTAGGTGGATAAGTCACGAAGGTCTCAAGGAATGCCGCTGCCTTGGTGACGCCTATCGCCGTCAGGTACGCATTCTTGGTAATCCAGTCGTAGTATTGGTCCGAGACGACATCTGCCCGCTCGTACGGATCCATGCGGAGGTTGAAGACCTTTGGAAACCGCAGGCAGGTAAACGGGTTAGCCCATACCTGCATGCCCCCCGGCGCTCGCTGCTCACAGAAGACTATCTTCCAGTCGCCGTAGCGCATCGCCACCAGTTCGCCGTCGTCGTTGAAGTAGTAGAAGTCATCACGCGCGCCCTTCGGACTCTTGCCGGTCAGGTAGTCGAGCTGGTTGTAGCCGTCCAGGTGCACCTTGAAACTCTGCCCGGACTTTGGCGACCAGCCTTTGAGCAGGCGATCCTTGACGGTGGTATCGCCCACGGCCGCAAGCAGCGTGGGGAACCAGTCCAGGCCGGAGAACATCTGGTTGGACACTTCGCCTGCCTTGATGCGGCCGGGCCAGCGCACCATGGCCGGCACCCGGAACGCACCTTCCCAGTTCGTGTTCTTCTCGCTGCGGAACGGCGTGGTTGCCGCGTCGGGCCAGGAGAACTGGTTCGGGCCGTTGTCGGTGGTGTAGACTACGATGGTGTCCTTGGCAATGCCCAGGTCATCCAGCGTCTTCAGCAGCTTGCCCACATCCTCGTCATGCTCCAGCATGCCGTCGGCATACTCGTTGCCCGGCATGCCGCTGCGCCCCTTCATGGAGTCGCGGACGTGCGTGAACAAGTGCATGCGGGTGGTATTCATCCAGACGAAGAATGGCTTGTTGTCCTTGGTCTGCTTCTTGATGAACTCCTGCGCGGCGGCAGTCGTCTCGTCGTCGATCGTCTCCATCCGCTTCGTGGTCAGCGGGCCGGTGTCCTGGACCTTGCCATCGGCGAACGAGTGGATCACGCCGCGCGGCGAGAAGTTCTTCACAAACGGGTCGTTCTTGTCCTTCGGCCAATAGGGGCGCTGGGGCTCCTCCTCGGCATTCAGGTGGTAGAGGTTGCCAAAGAACTCATCGAAACCATGCGCTGTCGGCAGGTACTCGTTCTTGTCGCCCAGGTGGTTCTTGCCGAACTGCCCGGTGGCATAACCCTGCGCCTTCAATGCCTGGGCAATCGTGATATCACCCTTCTGCAGGCCCACCGGCGCACCCGGCGCGCCGACCTTGCTCAGGCCGGTGCGCAACGGCGTCTGTCCGGTGATGAAGGAGGAGCGGCCGGCCGTGCAACTGTTCTCGGCGTAGTAGTCGGTAAACATCATGCCCTCGCGCGCGATACGGTCGATGTTTGGCGTCTTGTAACCGACCACACCCATGCTATAGGCGCTGATATTGGTCTGCCCGATGTCGTCGCCGAAGATCACCAGGATATTCGGCTTCTTGGCGGACGTGTTGTTCGGCGCGCTCGCTGGCGCCTTGGCAGGCGCGTCCGCTGCCATTGTGATGGTTGGTGCGGATACCAGCCAACCGGCGGCCGCGATCGGCACCGCCACCGCCAGCGCGATAGCCGCTCGCTTCAGTGAGCGATTAATTCGCATGTCTGCTCCTCCTCTGTTACCCGACCGCTGCCGGCGGCCCCGGTTTCCCAAATCCGTGTTCGCGGATCTCTCGTTGCTCAGTCCCGCATGCCCAGCATGCGGCGGAAGTACTGGTTGGCCTCACCGCCCTGCACGGCCAGCCCGATCTCTTCCCGCCAGCGCTGCCGGTCGCCGGCGTAAGCGGCGAGCGTGGCCGCATAGAAGTGCATCAGCCGGCGACGCTCCTGATCGATATCCGCCTGAAAGGCAGGGTCTGCGCCGCGCAACGGCGGTGCTACGTGCAGATCCAGCAAGGCGGGCAGCACGCGCGATATCTCGTCGCGCCGCACCCAGCCCGCGTATTCGATCAACGGCCGGTCGTCCGTCACGGCCGGCGCGCCGGCGGCGTAGCGCTCCAGCCCTTCCCGCCCCGTCACCCAAGTGGCGAGCAGCGCGGCGGGCGAATTGATGCCGACCTCGCGCAGGGCGTCGGCCACGGATGGCTGGTTGAAGCGCGCCTGGATGCGCGCGGCGTCCAGGTCCAGCGGCGCGTCCGAGCCCACCAGCAGCATCTCGTGCACCTCGGTAGTCCAAAGCGAGGCGTGCGGGAACGCGTCAAGAAAGCTGCGCACCAGCGCGCGGGAGTCTTCGTCGTTCTGCGTGGCCAGCGGCAGCCACTGGGCGAACAGCCCGCCCGGCTGCAAGCGGCTGCGCGCCAGCTCGTAGAAATCGCGCGAGTAGAGATTCACCACACCGGCCGCGGATGGCGGCGGCGGTTCCAGGGTGATCAGGTCGTAGCGCTCGGTGCTGCGCAGGAGTTCGTGGCGGCCGTCGCGCACGCGGATGTCGGATCGGGGATGGCGGCTGACATCGTAGTTACCCTTGAATTCCGGCACGGCACGCACCACCGCGGGCAGCAGCTCAGCCGTGACGCGGCGTTCCAGCCCCGGGTATTGCGTGAGCGCGCCCGCGGTAATGCCGGTGCCAAGCGCAACCACCAGCGCCGAGCGCGGCTCCTGCGTGTGGATCAGCAGCGGCAGCAAGGCCTGCAGCCGCATGTAACGCAGCGACCCGATGGCGTCGCCCGAGTTGGAGACACCTGAGATGTACAGGCGCCGGAAGCTGGCGCCCGGCCTGCCCTGCTCGATCACGGCGACCGTGCCGCCGGGGCTTTCCTCGTAGGAAACCAGGGTACCGTCCTTGGCCTCGGCCAGCAGCCGCGCGAGGCGATCGGGCGGCGTCAGCACGGCGGCCACTGCCACGCAGACGCCGATGCCCAGGGCGGCTGCGCACAGGGCGGGCCGCACGCCGGGGCCGCGCAGCACGGCCACTGTGCCCACCATAGCCGCCGCAGCGGCGAGTATCCCAAGGGTATGGACAAGGCCTAGCGCCGGTACCAGCACGAAGCCGGTCAGGAAGGTACCGGCGATGCCGCCCACCGTATTGAGCGCCAGCACAACGCCGACGTCGCGGCCGATATGGCCGGGTTCGGCACACAGGCGCAAGGCCGCGGGAAACGCCGCACCGAGCAGTATCGTGGGCGCAAACACCACGCACAGCCCCGCCAGAGCAAAGCGCGCGCACATTGCGGCCAGCTCGCTGCCCGTGACCGCCATGACCACGCCTGCCAGGCTCACCTGCAACTGGACCAGCCAGTTCCCGAGCCCCGCCACCTGCAGCAGCGCGACCAGGCCCGCAAGCCCCACCAGCACGCCAAACACGCCCCACGGATCGCGCACGCGGTCGGCAAAACGGGCGTAGATGGCGCTGCCTGCCACCAGGCCGCCCAGGTAGGTGGCCAGCACGATGGTGAAGGCAAAGCTGCGCGTGCTCATGAACTGCACGATGGTCTGCGACCAGACGACTTCATAGCCGAGCGCGATGCCGCCGGCCACGGCATAGAGCCCCACCGCCAGCCGTGCCCGCGCTTGCGGCGCGGCCACCGGTGCTGCCGCGGCGGCATCGATTGCCCGAGGCGCGCTGGCGCGGCCAAAGCCAAACGCCGTTGCCGCCAGCGCCAGGTTGACCAGCGCAGCGGCCATGGCGGCGCCACGCACGCCAAACGAAGGCACCAGCATGAAGGTAGTCAGCAAGGCGCCGGCCATGGCGCCCAGGGTATTGGCGGCGTAGAGCCCGCCGCCGGTACGCGCCACCTTGCCCGCCGGCGGGGCGCAGGCCGCCATCAGCGCGGGCAAGGTGCCGCCCATCAACAAGGCAGGCACGCCGATCAGCGCGAAGGGCAGGCACCAGGCCAGCAGGCCGGCGCGGCTCTCGATCGCCACGAACCACGGTGCCGCCTGCGCCAGCCCGAGCGTGGCGCCAAGGCCCAGCATCGCAATGCCGAGTTCCAGCGCGGCGTAGAACAACAAGGGCCGTGCCGCGCGGTCCGCGCGCCGGCCCAGCGCCCAGCCGCCGCAGGCCAGGCCAAGGAAGAACGCGCTGACGCCCGTGGTGACGGCATAGACGTCAACGCCAACGATCAGCGCCACCTGTTTGATCCACAGCACCTGGTAGACCAGCGCGGATGCACCGGAGGCGAACAGCAGCGCCGCCAGCAAAGCCCCATGCGTCTCTGCCGCTTCCAGCGCCAGGGGCCGTGACGGCATTGCGGGCCGTCCCGGTGGCGGTGCCGCCATCGCGGCTGAATGTGCCCGGTTCCTGCTCATCTGTCCCAACCTCCGCGTGCATCCCATCCCGCGCCGTGCGGCGCAGGCGCTGCCACCCCGCTAGAAGCGACCGGCCCCGATCCGGCTCATGCGTGTCATGCCTTCCCTGTCAACGGACCGCGATTCACCAGGCAGCAGGAGAAAAACTGCCACCCGCACACAGGCCCCTGCCGCGCCGCTCGTCGGAAATGGTTCGCCGCCCCGCTCAGCCTGGCCGCGGGCCACCTGCGGCAGCCTGCGTAGCGGCCTTGCCGTCCCTGGCCTGCTTCCACTGCGTGTCGTCCACCACCAGCCGGAAGCCGAGGTGCGACATGCTGTTGTACGGATCTGTGCCGCGCCTGGCGCTGGGGCGATAGCTCAGGCAATAGTCTTCATTGCAGAGGAAGGACCCGCCGCGCGTGACGCGGCGCGGTGCGGCCACGGGGACGCCGGGCTCCGAGGGATCCCACGAATCGGCCGGGCCGCCAGGGTTCTCGATCGGCCTGGCGCTCACGGCTTCGCGCCGAAACTGGTCGGCGCGGTACCAGTCTGCCACCCACTGCCAGGCGTTGCCGGTCATGTCGGACAAGCCGTAGCCGTTGGCCGGGAACGTGCCCACCGGGCTGGTGCCGAGCGCGCCGCCGGCCTTCGCGCTCACCACCGGGAACGGCTGCGCTTGTTGTCCCTGCCAGACGTTGGCCATCTGTCGGCCTTCCGGGGCGAACTGGTCGCCCCAGCCATAGGTCGCCTGTTCCAGCCCGCCGCGCGCGGCGAACTCCCATTCGGCCTCGGTAGGCAGGCGCTTGCCGGCCCATTTCGCGTAGGCCTGCGCGTCTTCATGGGAAACCTGTACCACCGGATGATCGTCCTTGCCGGTGATATTGCTGTCGGGGCCGCCCGGATGCCGCCAGTCCGCGCCGGGCACATAGCGCCACCAGCGCGAGTAATCCTGCAGCGGCACCGGCCGGTTGGTGCCGACGAACACCATGCCGCCCGCCACCATCGCCGAATCGGGGGGACGCGGCGTGCCGGGCGGCAACTGCACGCGCAGCGTCTCCCAGTCCGGTTTGCGCTCGGCCGTGGTGACATAGCCGGTAGCGCGCACGAAGGCGGCAAATTGCGCGTTGGTGACGTGGTGGATATCCATCCAGAAACCATGTACGCGCACCTTGTGGGCCGGCCGCTCGTTGGCCTGCGCCAGCTTATGGTCGCTGCCCATCAGGAATTCCCCGCCCGGCACCCAGGCCATGTCCCTGGGGCCGCGCGTGCCATCGCCGAATACCGCTTTGGCCGGTACCTGCGCGGTGCCGCGCGCCTGCCACCAGGCCGCGCCGCCGCCCACCGCCGCGCAAGCCAGCACCGCCGCGCCGATCCACAGCGCGCGGCGCCAGCGCGCGGGCGCCGGCCCCGCCACCGTCGCCGCGGCCGGAGCGGCCCGGCGGGATTGACTGTCCTTCTCTCGACGACGATTCATGGTTGCGGTCCGCAATAGGCTGGCCACGCCCCAGCCTGGGGCGTGCTTTTAGCATGCCAGAGCAAGCCGGAGGGAGAGATGAAAGTTTTTGGCACCGATGTTAGGGAATTGTTGTGGGAGCCAACGTGGCGGTCCGGCCGCGGCGCCTTGCGCTCCCTACTTGCCGAACGTCATGTTCAAGCCGGCGAACACCGTCCATTGCGGCTGCCCCGGACCGTGGTGTGCCACCGAATACTGGGGCTCGACAAACACATTCATGATGGTCTTGCCCTCCTTCCACGCCTTGCCGAAGCCAAGGCCCACCGGGATGTAATAGGCGTCGTTCTGCAGGTTGAAAGTCCATATCCCGGTGGACCGCGCATACCAGCCACCCGGGAAATTGAAAATGCCGAAGGGCTGGAACGTCAGCGTCTGCACGGTCGGGCGCGCGCTCTGCCCGGCAAAGGAGTGCTGCCATTGCACCAGGGCACCCAGCAGCCGGGCCGGGGTGGGATCCACCACCACGGCGGCCAGGCCGGCCTGCCATTTGCCGGTGCCGAGCTCCGGCGAGGTTGCGGTGGGCATGGTCAGCAACGGCCCCACGCCGATCTGCGTGCCCTGGGACCTGAGCAGGAAAATATCGAAGATATTGATGTCGCCAAGGCCCGTGGTGTAGCTGCCATCGGCCTGAGGGCGCGTGCTGACCGGCACCGTGGCGCGCAGGATCTGCGGCACGCCCACCAGATTGCCAGGCAGGATGGGCAGCGTGCCGCGCAGCAGGAAATCGTTGGTGTGCACGTTGGTGTCGTACACCCGAGGCGAGTAATAGTTCTGCAGGTTGAGCGAAGGCGCCGGGTTGAGCGGGTTGTTGCTCTTGTTGGCGTCCTCGGCGGTGGATTGCGCATGCAGCCCCGGCGCGGCGCCCAGTGTCAGCGCGAGCATGGCGGCCTGTCCGCGGCGCAGCAAAATCGTCTTCATCGTTGCATTTCCCTGGGAATTCCTGCTTGCTGCCAGCCGAAGGACCCAACTGGCGCATCGATCACTCAGGGCGATGCTGACATAGGCTCCCTATGTGCGATATACAGAACTTTTCCCACGTGATCTGAAAGTTTTCGCATGGCGTCCACGCCGCAGGGCGATGGCTTAAGGTGGCGGGACGTCACCGAGCCCGCTGTCGCCCCCAACGCTTTTCATGCAGATTCCGAATCGCTTTCCTGCCACACAAGCCTTGCTTGCATGCGGACTGCTCGCGCTCGCGGCAACAACCGCGCACGCCCAACCCTCACCGCAGAACAGCCAGAACCAAGAGAAGGACCCGAAAGCGCTGAGCTTGTTCGACCATGAAGACGGCATGCTCGACGCAAGCGACCTCCTGCTCAACCACAAGGGCGCGCTGCCGGTGCCAGCCCTCATCACCGAGCCGGCCATCGGCTACGGCGCCGGCCTGGGTCTGCTGTTTTTCTCCGAATCGATGAAGGACGCTGCCGAGAAGGCGCACGCCAGCGGGCAGGGTCCGGCCCCGCCCAATATCACCGCGGTGGGCGGCGCCTATACCGGCAACGGCACCTGGGGCGTGGGCGCGGCACACTTTCATACCTGGGACGGCGACCGCTACCGCTACCTCGGCGCGCTGGCCAAGGTCGATGCGCAACTCGATTACTTCGGCTTGCTCAACCAGGCGCGCGCCTACCAACTGGAGGGGCTGTTCCTGGTGCAGCAATTCATGGCGCGCATCGGAGACTCCCACTGGTACGTGGGGCCGCGCTACGTCCTGTTCGACTCCACGGCCACCTTCAAGGGCCCGGTGGCCACCGAACTGGGTGGCATTGACCGCGACCAACGCATCGGCAAGGGCGGGCTGGTGGTCGACTACGATTCGCGCGACAACATCTTCTATCCCAGCCGCGGCAGCTATGCCGAGCTGGAAGCGCAGTTCGCGCGCGGCGGCTTCGGCAGCACGCAGAACTTCAATATGTACAACGCGCGCGGCTTCACCTGGCTGCCGCTGGCGCGCACATGGATCCTCGGGCTGCGCGCCGACGGGCGCTTCTCCACCGGCGATATTCCCTTCTACGCGCAGCCCTTCGTCGATCTGCGCGGCGTATCCAAGGGCCGCTACCAGGACCGCAACGCCGTCGTCACCGAAATGGAGTTGCGCTGGGAGGCGACGCCGCGCTGGTCGTTGCTGGGCTTTACCGGCGCGGGCAAGGCCTATGGCAGATGGCACAGCTTCTCCGACGCGGCCACCGTGTATAGCATCGGCGGGGGCTTTCGCTACCTGATCGCGCGCAAGCTGGGGGTGTCGATCGGCATCGACGTGGCCCATAGCAAAAACCAGAACGCCTTTTATGTCCAGGTGGGCAGCGCCTGGCATTAAGCCGCCGCCGTGCCGTCCCGCCACCTTTCCACAGCACTGGAGCTGTCTTATGCAAAAGCCGATACCAACGCCCACGCAGACATCCGGGCCCGGCCGCCATCTCACCGCGCCGTTGGGCCTGTTGATGCTTGCCGGATGCCTGGCGCTGGGCTTGCCCCAGGCACAGGCCGCCAACCCGCCGAAGGCCGCGGCGCCGCTGACCTGGCCGCGCGATTTCGATGCCGCTTCCCAGCACATCGAGATCTACCAGCCGCAGGTGGAGCGATGGGATGGCGATCGCCTGTCCGGCCGCGCCGCCGTTGCGGTGGGCGCCAAGGACGGCGCGCCTACCTACGGCGTGGCGCATTTTGCGGCGCGCGCCGATATCGACAAGGCCTCCGGCCTGGTGCAGATGCGCGACATCCAGATTACCAGCGTCGAGGTGCCGACCAATCCCGATGGCGCCGACCAGGTGCGCGCGGCGCTGGTGGGGCGCCTGCCCAAGGCCGGCATGACGGTGCCGCTCGACGAACTGCAGGCCAGCTACGCCGTCTCGCAGCAACAGGCCAAGGCGCCCGGCGTGGCGGTGAAGAACGATGCGCCGCACATCGTGTTCGCATCGGTCCCGACCTTGCTGGTGCTGGTGGACGGCGAGCCGGCCTGGCGCGAGGTGAGCGGCACGCGCTACCAGCACGCGCTCAACGGCCGCGCCCTGCTGCTGCGCGATAGCGGCGGAAAGCTCTACCTGCAGGCCGCGGGCTATTGGTACACCGCTGACGGGCTGAACGGGCCGTGGGCAGTGCTGGCCAGCCCGCCGCAAGCCCTGGTGACCGCCGGCAGCCGCGCACAGACCGGCGTCAAGGCCGACCCGATGCTGCCCGCCGACGGCAAGCGCCCCGCCAACGCGCCGGCGGTACTGGTATCCACCTCGCCCACCGAGCTGATCGTCATCGACGGCACGCCAAAGCTGTCGCCGGTGGCCGGCGTCGGCCTGCTGACGGTAACCAATACCGATCGCGCGGTATTCGTCGACCCCAGCTCCAACCGGTATTACGTGCTGATCTCCGGCCGCTGGTTCCGTGCGCCGGGATTCGATGGTCCGTGGCAATTCGTGCCCGGCAGCGAACTGCCGGCGGACTTCGCGAAGATTCCGCCGCAGGATCCCAAGGCCAACGTGCTGGTGTCGGTGCCGGGCACGCCGCAGGCCCGCGAGGCGCAGATCGCCGCGACCATCCCGCAGACCGCATCGGTGTCGCGCGCCAAGGCCACGCTCACGGTCGCCTTCGACGGCTCGCCGCGTTTCATGCCCATTACCGGCACCTCGATGAGCTACGCGGTGAACGCCGCCACGCCGGTACTCCAGGTTGACGGCGAGCACTACTACGCGGTGTCCAACGGCGTGTGGTTCGTCGCCGCCGCACCCACCGGACCCTGGCGCGTCGCCACCGAGGTGCCGGGCACGATCTACACCATCCCGGCCAGTTCGCCGCTGCACTACGTCACCTATGTGCGCATCTACTCCGTCACCCCGGACACGGTGGTGGTCGGCTATACGCCCGGCTATATGGGCGTGGTGGTGAACCCGGACGGCACCGTGGTCTACGGCACGGGCTATGTCTACCCGGCCTACGTGGGCTCGGTTTACTACGGCTATCCCCCCACCTATGGCTATGGCGCGGGCTTTGCGCTTGGCACCGCGGAGGGCTTCGCCTTCGGTTTCGCCGTGGGCGCGGTATGGGGCGCCGCCGCGCCCTACTGGGGCCCATACTGGGGCGGCGGCTACTGGAACTACGTCAACGTCAACACGGCGAATTTCTACGGGCGCTGGGGACAAGGCACGGTGACGCATGCCTCGGGCTACAACGCCTGGACCGGCACGCAATGGCGCGGCGCCGCCGGCGCGGGGTACAACCCGGCAACCGGCGCGCGCTACCAGGGCAGCGCCGGCGCCGCCTTCAACCCCTACAGCGGCAACGCCGTGGCCGGACGGCAAGGCGCCTTCTCCAACCCGTCGACCGGGCGCAGCGGCGCCGGGCGTGGCGGCGTCGCCGGCAACGAGTACACCGGCAACTACGCTGCCGGGCGCCAGGTAGCGAGCTATAACGCGCAGACCGGGCGTGCAGGCGCGGCCGAGTTCGGCGTGGCGGGCAACACGCAGACCGGCCAGCACGAAGCGGCCAGCAAGGGCGTGATGGTCAACCGGGACAAGGGCAATGCCGTGGCCTGGAACAACGGCGATGTGTACGCCGGCCACGACGGCAACGTCTACCAGCACACCCAGGATGGCGGCTGGCAGAAGCACACGTCGGGCGGCTGGCAGCCGGTGCAGCCCAACCCGGATGTCGCCGACCAGCTGGACCAGCAGCGACAGGCGCGCAACGTGGGACAGCAGCGCTTCGGGCAGACAGCGCACCAGTGGGGCGGCGGCGGGGGTGGCAACTTCAGCGGCAACTTCGGCGGCGGCCGGCGCATGGGCGGCTTCCACGGCTTTCACCGCTAGCGCGTGAACGCAGGCATCCCGCGGCCATACAGCACCGCGGGATGCTTCGCAATCTTGCCAGGGTCAGGACTTGGCCGGGCCGGTGACCACGATCGCAACCACCTCGCGATAGACGATCTTGGCGAGCCGGCCCGCCTTGATCTTGCTGAGGTCGATATTCGGGTCCCGCACCTTAACCGTGCGCAGCGTCTCGCGCGGGGTGCGGAAGGTCACGGTGCGGTTCTTGGCATCGACCTTGGTAATCTGCGCCGTGACCGTGGTCGTGATCTCACGCGCGAAGCCGGGCTTGGCGCCGTCCCCCGCACGCGCGGTGCGCTCCACCGATTCCGTGATTGCCGTGTCCTTGGTGTCTACCGGATCCAGCGTGGTGACCACGGCGGCATCCCGGGTCAGCGTCACCATGTCGCCCTTGTTGATCTGCTTGAAGTTCTTCACTTCATCGCCACCAATCAGTTCGACGACGTTGCCGCGCGGGCCCTGCACCAGCACCGCCTTCGAATCCGGATCGATGGCGACGATACGGCCGGAAACCACCAGTTCCTCGGCAATGCCGGCGGCGAGGGTGGACGCAGCCTGGCTCAGCGGGGTGAAGAGCACGGCCGCGGCAAGGCCGACTGCGTGCAGGGAATGGGAGAGCAAATGACGGTTTAGCATGGGAATCCTGGCAAGTAGTCAGCGAAATGGAAGATCAGAAAAGCTCAGATGCAGGACAAGCGAAAGCCCTGACTACGCAGCATGGCGAGCATGCTGCGGTACACCCGGCTTGAACATAGCGCGCCTCGGCCCGGTGTGGAGCGCCGGGTGAAAGATTTCATATCGCATCGGGAAAACTTTGCAATGGACCGCTGCGGTGCGGTTTGCCAAATTATTTAGATCGCAGCACAAAACTTTCACTTCATCTGGCCTTGCGTCTCCCATATGGTCGGAACCCCGGCCTCGGAAAAGCCGTGCAAACGATAACGCCCTGCGTCCGGGCAGCCGCTCAGCGTGGCTGCTTGCTCATTTGCCTTGACTCGCTGCACAAACGCACTGTATTGCCTTTTGCTGCCAGAGTGGACTAAGTTTGCGGCAGGGATACTGGCTGGCGCCCTCTTCGATAGGCGTCGAGATGCGCCGCTTTCAGCACATAGAATGGTGGGACTGAGCCCCCGCCTCCGTGCCGGTTCCTCCAGTCGTTTCCCATGTCCACCAAGGACCCTTGCCATGACACCGCGCCTGCTGCTCCATACCACGCTACTCAGCGCTGCCCTGCTCGCCCCGGCCGCACCAGCGTTCGCCTACCTCGACACCTTTATCCACGGCACGGTCATCGGCACCATGAGCCAGAAGGAATCGGCCGCGTTCGCCCAGAACGTGCGCAACGTGCTGATCAACGGCGCCGACGGGACCATGGTCTCCTGGACCGCCCCCCCGGAAGGCAAGCGCAAGCCGATCGAAGGCCAGCTGACGCCGCTGCGCAGCAAGACCGACAAGGGCCAGCCCTGCCGGCAGCTGAAGGCACAGCTCAAGCGCGGGGATCAGGAAGACAACTGGACCGGCTGGTTCTGCAAGCAAAGCGACGGCCGCTGGCGCTCGCGCCCGGTCGCGGAAGACTGAGTCCGGGCCGGCACCAGAAAAAAGACAAACAACTAATCAAAGGGAGAGTTGCAAATGGCCAGATTGCCGGCATTTGCGATCGGGTTCGCGTTGGCCGGCTTCATTGCCGGCGCCGGGCCAGCCGTGGCGCAGTCCGCTGCCACGCAGGACGAAACCCGCGCCATTGCCAGGGATGCCTATATCTAGGCGTCGAAGATCCGTTTCGGGCCGGGCCAGTTACCTCCCGCCAGGTTTTTCTGGTCGATCACGCTTTACACGTTGCCGGATCGATTCCTGTATGCCAATCCCCTCCAGCGCTACTCGATCGGCGACCGCACCAAGGGCCTGAAATACGATGCCGACGGCGGACTCACGCTCTATGTGGGCCATGTCTCCCCCGGCAAGGAAAAGGAGTCCAACTGGCTGCCCGCACCCGAAGGCATGTATAGCGCCGTGGGCGGGCTGTACGGGCCGAGCGAAGCGGCGATGAATGGCAGCTGGAAATTGCCGCCATTGACGCCCGCTACCGACTGACAGCGTGCGGCGGCGCGGCGCCGCACACCCCGCCGTTTCACTGGTTTGCATCCCCTGTATCCTCAGGAACGACTATGTGGCTCGCGCGGCGGGAGCCTCGGAACTGCTGGAGGGAAAATGGAAGTCGCCAGCAGTTGAGAGGGTGAAGCAAGGAACGGGGAAGCCGTTACTTCGATCCCCTCGCATCCACGGCCTGCTCGCCCAGCCGCCGCTCCAGCATATCCCGCGCACCAGCCAGGATCTCCCGCGCCACATCCTGGCTGGCCACCGTGCGTGCCAGCATCAATGCGCCCACGCACTGCGACATCACGCCCCAGGCCGCCTCGCCGCTTCCGAGCCGCCGGGCGATATCCCGCTGCATGGCAACCAGGCCGTCCTCGCAGGCAGCGCGCGTCTGAGCATCGGCCCGCGCAATCTCCGCCGCAAGGCTCGGCAACGGACACCCTGTCTCCGGATGCCGCACATGCCCCAAGGTGAGATAGCGGTCCAGCATCCCCGCCAGCCACGCGCCATCGCCCCCTTCCCCGTCGAGCAGCAACAGCTCGCGGCTACGCTGCAGTTCCCGCGCGATCACCTCGCGCAGCAGCGCCTGCTTGGAATCGAAATGGCTGTAGAAGGCGCCGCCGGTCAGGCCGGCCGCGCCCATCAGCTGGTCAACGCCGGTGGCGGCAAACCCCTCGCGCTTGACCAGCGCGCCGCTGGCCTCCAGGACCCGCTGGCGAGTGGCGGCTTTATGACTTGCGGAATAACGCATTGCTCTTCCTGGGCTCGGGACAGGGATAGAAACAGGAATACGGATAGGGACGGGACTTGACGCAACCCGCATTCATACCATAACGTTCGTTTACTAAACGAACGTTTAGCTTACGCCGGATCCGCGCCCGTTGGAAGCGGGTGGCGTCGGCCAGAACGCAAACAGCCCGTCCGCGTCCTTGCGCGGGCTGACAATCCAAGACCGGAGACAAATATGTCCGACAAGAAAGCCATCCTCGTGGTGGGTGCTGGCGACGCCACCGGCGGCGCCATTGCGCGCCGGTTTGCGCGCGAAGGCTATATCGCGTGCGTGACGCGCCGCAGCGCCGACAAGCTCGCCCCACTGGTCGAGCAGATCCGCGCCGAGGGTGGCGAGGCTCATGGTTTTGCCTGCGACGCCCGCAAGGAAGACGAGACCGTGGCGCTGATCGAGCGCATCGAGCGCGAGATCGCGCCGCTGGAGGTGGCGATATTCAACATCGGCGCCAATGTGCGGTTCTCCGTGCTGGAAACCACGTCGCGCGTCTACTTCAAGGTCTGGGAGATGGCCTGCTTCGGCGGCTTCCTGATGGGGCGCGAGGCGGCCCGCGTGATGCTGCCGCGCGGGCGCGGTTCGATCTTCTTCACCGGCGCCACCGCCAGCCTGCGAGGGCGCGATGGCATGAGCGCCTTCGCGGGCGCCAAGCACGCGCTGCGCGCGCTGGCCCAGAGCATGGCGCGCGAGCTGGGTCCGAAGAACATCCATGTGGCGCACCTGGTCGTGGATGCCGCCATCGACACCGACTTCATCCGCTCGAACTTCCCCGACCGCTACGCCACCAAGCAGGACGACGGCATCGTCAATCCCGAGCATATTGCGGATACCTACTGGATGCTGCACCAGCAACCGCGCGACGCGTGGACACATGAACTCGACATCCGTCCGTGGATCGAGCCGTGGTAAGGCGCGGCCAGCGCGGCAGTGAAGCGATCAACGACAAGACACGACAAGCGGAGACAACGGCATGAGCAGGCAAGTAGAGTTTTATTTCGACTTCGGCAGCCCCTATTCCTATCTGGCTTACAAGGAACTGCCTCGCGTGGCGCAGCGCACCGGCGCCGAGATCGTATGGCGGCCGATCCTGCTGGGCGGCGTCTTCAAGGCCACCGGCAACCATAGCCCCGCGGAGATTCCGGCCAAGGGCCTCTGGTCGAAGACCGACACGCAGCGCTGGTCGCGGCGCTACGGTGCAAACCTCAGGCAAAATCCGCACTTCCCGATCAACACGCTTGCGCTGATGCGCGCCGCGACAGGCTTCCAGATGCGGGACGAGGTCGCGTTCCACCGCTATGTGGCAGCGATTTTTGCCGCCATGTGGGAGGCGCAGCGCAACCTGAACGATCCGGCCGAGATTGGCGCCGTGCTCACGGCGGCCGGGTTCGATGCGCGCGAGGTGCTGGCCATGATCGACGACCCCGCGGTCAAGGATGCCCTGAAACAGGCCACCGAAGCGGCCGTGGCGCGCGGGTTGTTCGGCGTGCCCAGTTTCATCGTCGGCGACGAACTGTTCTGGGGCAACGATCGCTTGCTGTTCGTCGAGGAAGCGCTGGCCGCGTAGCCGCATCGCCGGCGCCCAGGCTGGCCGCTGTTATCAAGAGGCGACCGGCACTTGCAGCGCCGGCTCGCTTGCAGCGATGTCAGCGCCCTGCCCCCAGGGCACGGAATGAAGGTGTTCGGCTATCGATATGCGCCGTTTGCGCATATGGGAGGCACGGGTAGAATCGCGCATCCCAGGGATGCTGCCGCGATGCTGGCACGCCCGCTTTCCAGCCAGCCATGACACTAACCCCGGCCACACCTGCCTACGAGATCCTCTTTGCTTTTACCGGCCACGCCGGCACGGTGCTGGAAATCAAGCGCCTTGGCCTGCCCGCCGATGCCCCGCGCTCGCGCAAGTACCAGTGGCTGTGGGTGGACGCCGGCAACAACCCGGCGCAAGTGGTGCCGCTGCAGTTTGTCTCGATGAACCAGGGGATGCGCCAGGAACGCGTGTTTGCCGAAGGCACGCTGCGCTTCGACGAACGCGAGGCGGAACTGGCCTGGCATACGGCAGGCACACTGCACCTGCAAGCGTGCCTGCCGGATGCCGTGCCGGCCGCCGTTGCGAAGCTGGTGGCACGTTTCGTGGCGTAGCAGTAAGCATCAGCGGCGCGCGCAATCAGCGAGTACCAGCGGGCCGTCCCCGCAACGGCCCTCACTCGCCCAGGAACTCCGCCAACACTTCCAGCCCCTCCACATGATCCGCCACAACCTTGGCGATCACGGCGATGGGAATGGCCAGCAGTACACCCCAGGTGCCCCATAGCCAGGTGAACAGCAGCAGCACGATGAACACCGCGACGGCGTTCATCTTGGCCATGCGTCCGGTCATCCAGGTGGTGACCAGCGCGCCGATCAGGGTGGCGACCAGCATCGAGCCGCCGGCCGCCATCGCCGCCGTGCCGAAGTCGCCGGACTGCATGAAGGCGGCAAGCCCGATGCACACCGCGATCAGGACCGCGCCGAAATAAGGCACCAGATGCAAGGCGGCGGCGGCCAGCGCCCAGGTGCCGGCGTTGTCCACGTGCAGCCATTTCAGCAGGAACCAGGTCAGCGCGCCAACCATGGCATTGGTCACCACCAGCATCACCATGTAGCGCTGGATCTGCCGGTTGATCTCGTCGAGCATGTGCACGCTGATCTTCTTCTGCGACAGCGTGGTCCCAGCCATCTTGACGAACTTGCGCTTGAACATGTCGCCGGACACCAGCATGAAGAAACTCAGGAACAACACCACCGATGCCTGGCCGACGAGCGCGAAGACGCCAACCGAGCCTGCAAGCAGGATATTGTTGAGCGAATCCCCCGGGCGCTCCACGATGACCCGCGAGCCACGCACTGGCGGCCCTTGCCCGGTGCCGCCCAGCACCGTGGCCGCCCGCCGGATCTTCTGCAGCATCGAGTCGTCGCCGCTGAGCAAGGCGCCCACCGAGCGAGACAGCTTGGTAGCCACTTCCGGCAAGCGGTCCACCAGCCCCGATACCTGGTCCTGCAGCAAGTAGGCGCAACAGACCACGCCGGCCAGCACCGCGAGCAGAACTAGCGAGGCACCAAGCACGCGCGGTATGCGGCGGCCGCACAGCACGGTCACCAGCGGATCCAGCATGTAGGCAATGACCACCGCCAGCACCACGGGAATCACGAACTCGCGGGCCAGGTGCAGCGTATAGAGCGAGGCCAGCACCGCGAGGACGGTCAGCGCCCGTGCGCCGCGCCCCGCAGGTACAGGGCCGGGAGCGGCCTCCGGCGCCACGCTTGCCAGGGAGGCAGCCGCCGCCTGCCCGGTTGCGGATTCAGGCGTGGGTGCGTGGCTGCCCGTACGGGCTCCGGTGCCAGGGCCGGCATCCGGGTCAGGAGGAACAGACGATTGGCTCACCGAGGCGGGCCCGGCGTTCAGATCGGCCATGGGTTGCAGATTGGTTGCGTGAACGACAGCATGAGAGGTGGCTTGGGGGGGGGCGCAATACCCGCGCGGTTGACGGAAGCAGTGGACTTTTCCTGGCCACATGCCGGGGTACGGGGTGCGGGGCATGGGGTGCGAATGCAATGCGCAAGGCACACGGCGGCGAAGGCGCCCGCCTCGCATCACTCAAGCATAGTCTTGCCGGGACGGGATTCTGTCGGCGAAAGCCGCTAGCCGGTGTAGGACAAGCACGCCTTGCCGCGCCGCACGCGATGCGCCACATTGAGAGGAGCGACGCAAGCAGCGCGAAAACGGCCTGGCAACCGCCAGGCTCGGTCGCCGGCGCTTCGTACCGCCGCCCTGCCGATGACGGACCTAATGCCATGCCGATACTCGACGCACGCGCCCGCCTGGTGCTGAAACATCCCGGCCGCTTCGTGCTGCGCACGCTCAGGCATTTCCGCGCCAACCAGGGGTTGCTGCTGGCCGGGGCCGTGGCGTACTACGCGCTGCTGTCGATCGTGCCGATGCTGATCCTGATGGTGATCGCGCTGTCGCATGTGATCGAGCCGGACTCGCTGCTTGCGACGTTGTCCCGTTATCTGGAATGGCTGCTGCCAGGACAATCGCGCGCGCTGGTCGGCGAGCTGGGCAATTTCCTGGCGAACCGCGGGGTAATCGGCTGGGTGCTGCTGGTGAGCATGATCTTTTTCAGCTCGCTGGCGTTCACGGTGCTGGAGAACGCCATGTCGGTGATCTTCGTGCACCGGGTGGCGATCCGCCGCCGCCACTTCCTGGTGTCGGCGGTGCTGCCGTATTGCTACATCGTCGTGCTGAGCGCGGGCTTGCTGCTGGTGACCGTGGTGTCGGGCAGCCTGCAGGCCATCGGCGAGCACCATGTGGAATTGCTGGGCCACGACTGGTCGCTGGACCGGCTCTCTCGCGCCCTGCTCTACCTGTTCGGGCTGGCGGGCGAAATCCTGCTGCTGATGTCCATCTACCTGGTGATGCCGGTGGGGCGCTTGTCGCTGCGGCATGCCCTGATCGGCGCGGTCACCGCCGCGCTGCTATGGGAAGTCTCGCGTCGCGTGCTGGTGTGGTACTTCGCCACGCTGTCGCAGGTCAGCGTGGTGTACGGCTCGCTGACCACCGCCATCGTGGTCCTGCTCAGCCTGGAGATTGCCGCCACCCTGCTGCTGCTCGGGGCACAGGTGATCGCGGAGTTCGAGCGCAGCGGCGCGGAGGCGACGGCGCAAACCGAAGCTGAGAGCTTTCATACCTGAGCCGCGGCGCGCCCTGGCGCAAAGCCGCGCCAAGGCATTGGGGCATTAGTGCAACGGCTGCAGCAACTCAGGCAGCGAAGCGGCCAGCAAGGCCACCCCGGAGGCCGTCAGCAGGCTCAGCACGATCCTGCGGAAAGCGATTTCACTGATACCGATGTACAGGCGCGCGCCCAGGATGCTGGGCACCAGCATGGCCGGCCCCACCACCAGGAACATGGGCAGCATGTCGTGCGTGACGATGCCGGTGCCGACATAGGTGGCCATGGTCACGGCCAGCGTGGCCAGGTTGAAGTTTTGGATGATCGCGCGCTGCTCGTGCTTGGCAAGTCCGCGCAAGGTGCACCACAGGGTCGGGATGACGCCGGTGAATCCGCCGATGCCACCCATGATGCCGCCGGCCGCGCCGATCACGCCGTCCGCCACGCGGCCGCCGAAGCGGATTCTCGGCAGTTGCCCGGACATCAGCATCAGCGGGCACCAGATCGCCAGCAAGCCGCCCAGGCAGGTCTTGAATACCGCGGGATTGAGCGCCGGCAGGATGGCCACGCCGATGGGAATACCCAGGACGCCGCCGGCCACGAAGGGCAGCAGTTGCCGCGGCGAGAAGCTGCGCCGCACGGTCACGGCCGCCACCACCTGCCCGGTCAGGGAGCCGAACACGGCCATGGTCGCCGCCAGGCGCGGCTCCACCGTCCAGACCCAGAAGGACATCGCCACCATGCCGAAGGCAAAGCCGGACAAGCCCTGCACGAAGCCGGCCACAATGGCGCCCAGCGCCAGGATCAGGACAGGAAAATCCATCGGGTACGCAAATGCCCACAAGCCGCGCGAAGACCGCGCGAAAGCCGGAGACTATGCCGTGGAATAGCTGGCTTGTCATCTCCCGGTGGCTTTCACGCCGCGTGCACGTATATCGAGCACCTTGGCGCGGGCGGCATCGAAACGCGCGCCCTCGGCCGCCAGCCAGTCCTCCACCATGGCGATATGCGGCGTCTGCCCATGCGCCGACACAAAGAAATAGGACGCCTGCGAGCGCGCATGGATGCCGAACAGGTCGACCAGGCGGCCAGCCTCGATATCTTCGAGCACCAGTGCCGAACGGCCCATCGCGACGCCCTGGCCGGCCAGCGCCGCGCCCACGGCGAGCTGGGACAGGTTGAAGCGCTGGCCGGCCTCCAGCCCGGCCGCCTCCAGCTCCACCCCCGCCACCCGCAGCCAGTGGCGCCATTCCTCGAAGGCTTGCGCGCCGTCCCAGGGACTCGCGTCGTGCAGCAGCCAGGCGCCCTTCAGGTCCTGCGGGCCGCGCAGGTCCGGATGCGCCGCCAGGAAGCCGGGGCTGGCCACCGGCAGCAGCCATTCGTCCAGGAACAGCCGGGCCTTGAGGTCGCCATAGCCGCCCAGATCGAAGCGCACCGCGGCGTCGATCCCGTCGCGCACCATCCGGGTGCGGTCGAGCGCGTGGAACTCGCCGTAGACACGCAAGCCCACCTCGGGGTGATCGCGAAAGAAATCGCCCAGGCGCGGGGTCAGCCAGCGCATGGCGAACGATGGCGCGCAACTCAGCGCGATCGGGCCGGCCTCGCGTGGCTTGCGCAACTGGGTGAGCGTGCCTTCGATGGACTGGAAGGATTCCCGCAGCACAAAACGCAGCCGCTCGCCCTCCGGTGTCAGCACCAGCGCCCGCGGTGTGCGCAGGAACAGGGGCCGGTCCAGCCAT
This sequence comes from Cupriavidus sp. F041, assembly GCF_057814235.1. Classification (NCBI taxonomy): domain Bacteria; kingdom Pseudomonadati; phylum Pseudomonadota; class Betaproteobacteria; order Burkholderiales; family Burkholderiaceae; genus Cupriavidus; species Cupriavidus sp. F041. The sequence goes on along the minus strand of NZ_JBVASY010000001.1, from coordinate 3,552,763 downwards.
TGCTCAAGCTGCTTGACCTGCTGGCTGACCGCGCCCTGCGTGACGCACAGCTCCGTGGCCGCGTGGGTGAAGTTGCAGTGCCGCGCAGACGCCTCGAAACAGCGCAGCCAGCTCAGCAGCGAAGACGATAGCAAGGTGTTCATAAGTGGCCGCTGCTGCGCATCTTTGTCCGTGAATAGCCATTAGGAAAACTAATGCTTCGCTAAGTATAAATGGATTGCGGCACAGCGAGGCCGGGCCAACAATGAAGTCATCCCGAACGCGTAGCAGCCGATCCATACCGATGAACCAGCCTCTTCCCACAAACCCGACACATGCGCTCCACGCCAGCCTGAGCGCGGGCGAGCCCTTGATGTGGTGCAATCCGGCCCGCACCGACGCGCCGCCCCCGGCCCAGTCCGCTGGCGAGCGGAGCATTAGTCTAGCTGATGTCGAGGCGGCACAGGCACGCTTTGCGCGCTTCGCTCCGCTACTGCCCGCGCTGTTTCCGGAACTGGCGGAGACGGCCGGCGCGATCGAATCGCCCCTGCTGGCCGTGCCGGCGATGCAGGAAAGCCTGGGGCTGCCGCCGGGCCACGGGCGCCTTTGGGTGAAAGCCGATCACAGCTTGCCGGTGGCTGGCTCCATCAAGGCCCGTGGCGGCATTCACGAAGTCCTGGAATTTGCCGAAAACCTGGCCCTGCGGCATGGCCTGATCGGCTCCGGCCGCAGCGCGCCTGAGGATTACCTGGCGCTGGCGGGGCCCGCCGCGCGGGCCTTGTTCGCGCGCTACCAGGTGGCGGTCGGCTCCACCGGCAACCTCGGCCTGAGCATTGGCGTGATGGCCTCGGCCCTGGGGTTTCGCGCGGCTGTGCATATGTCGTCGGACGCCAAGGCGTGGAAGAAGGCGCGACTGCGCAACCGTGGCGTGGAAGTGGTGGAGCACGCCGGTGACTATGAGGAAGCCGTCGCCGCCGGGCGCCGCCAGGCGCAGCAGGATCCGTTCACCTACTTTGTGGACGACGAGCGCTCGCTGTCGCTGCTGCTCGGCTATAGCGCGGCGGCGCTGCACCTGCGCGGCCAACTGGAGGCGCACGGGATCCGCGCCGATGCCGACCATCCGCTGTTCGTCTATCTGCCCTGTGGCGTAGGCGGCGCGCCGGCCGGCATCACCTTCGGCATGCGGCAACTGCTTGGCCCGCATGTGCACTGCTTCTTTGCCGAGCCCACGCAGTCGCCCTGCTTCCTGGTGCAGATGATGGCGGACGGGGGCAATCCTTCCGTCTATGACTTCGGCCTGAGCAACCGCACCGAGGCCGATGGCCTGGCCGTGCCGCGCGCCTCCGAGCTGGCGGCGGCGGTGATGCGCCCGCTGCTGTCGGGCGTCTTCACCGTGGCGGACGACACCTTGTTCGCGCACCTTGAGCTTGCCTGGCGCACGCAAGGGCTGCGCATCGAACCCTCGGCCGCGGCCGGCTTCAGCGGCCCGCGCATGCTGTGCGAAAGCGCCGCCGGGCGCGCCTACCTGGCCCGGCACCAGTTGGAGACCGCGATGCCGCAAGCCACGCACCTGGTGTGGACCACAGGCGGCCTGTTCGTACCGCCGGCGGAATACCAGGGGTTCCTGGACAAGGCGGCCGCGCTCGCAGCCTGATCAATGATCGTCGATCAACGATTAACCATTGCACGCCAGCCGGCCCCCAGCCGCCGGCCTCTGCCACGCAGGAGAGTCAGCATGAAAACCGTTCAATCCTTCAAGCTTGCAGGCCTGGCCGCCTGTTGCCTGGCGGTGCCCGCCGGCAGCGCGCTGGCCCAGGCCTATCCCACGCACCCGATCCAGATGGTGATCCCCTTCCCGCCTGGCGGCGCCACCGACGTGATCGGCCGCCTGCTGGCCAAGAAGCTCGGCGACCGCCTGGGCCAGACGGTGGTAATCGACAACCGGCCCGGCGCGGGCACCATCGTCGGCGCCGGCCTGGTGGCCAAGGCCGCGCCGGATGGCTACACGCTGCTGGTCAGCTCGGGCACCACCTTCACGGTCAATCCGGCCATCCATCCCAAGCTGCCTTACGATCCGCTCAAAAGCTTCGAACCGATCGGGCTGACCGGGCGCACCGGCCTGATCCTGCTGGCCAACCGCGATGTGCCGGTCAACAACCTCAAGCAGCTCGCGGCAGCGGTCAAGGCTGCGCCCGGTAAATACTCCTACGGCTCCTTCGGCACCGGCACCACCGCGCAGTTCGCCGGCGAAATGCTGCTCAACGATCTCGGCATCAAGATGCTGCATGTGCCATACCGCGGCAGCTCGCCCGCCATGACCGACCTGATCGGCGGCCAGATCCCGTTCTCGGTGGACACGGTCTCGGCCGCCGTGCCGCAGATCCGCGCCGGCAAGGTCAAGGCCATCGCCGTGACCACCGCCAAGCGCTCGTCCTTGCTGCCCGACGTGCCCACGGTGGCGGAAAGCGGCTATCCGGCTACCGATATGGATACCTGGCTGGCCGTGGTAGCGCCGCGCGGCTTGCCGCCCGAGGTCAAGACCAGGCTGGAAAAGGCGCTGGCCGAGACCATGGCCGATCCGGACACGCGCAAGAAGCTGCTCGACAATGGCTTCGAGCCGTCCTACGGCACCGCGGCCGACGTGACGGCGCTGATCACCAGGGAGCTGCCGCGCATGCGCGCCATCGCGCAGCGTGCCAACATCCAGGCTGACTGAACGCAGGCGCCGGGAAGCGGGCGCGGTTTGACAGTGCCCGCCCCTGCCCACATCATCGCAAGCACAGCCGCCCCAGAGGCGGCGTCATGCCATCCAGAACGACTCGAGACAAGCCAGCCAATGACGCTCCCCGATTCCGAAGCAACAATCTTGCACCTTGCACCGCCCGCCGCCGGGCAGCCCGCGGCCACCATCGACACGCCCGCCCTGGTGCTTGACCTCGACGCCTTCGAGCGCAACCTGGCGCAAATGCAGCAGGCCGCCGACAGGGCGGGCGTGCAACTGCGCCCGCATGCCAAGGCGCACAAATGCCCCGATATCGCGCTGCTGCAGATCGCGCGCGGCGCGGCCGGCATCTGCTGCCAGAAGGTCAGCGAGGCGCTGCCGTTCGTGCAGGCCGGCGTCAGGGACATCCACATCAGCAATGAGATCGCGGGGCAAGCCAAGGCCGCGCTGCTGGCGCGCATGGCGCGGGACGCCCGCATCAGCGTTTGTGTCGACGATGCACGGCAGGTCGCGACGCTGGCCACCGCCGCCGCGCAAGCCGGCAGCCACATCGGCGTGTTCGTGGAGATCGACGTGGGCCAGGGCCGCTGCGGCGTGGCAGACGCGCCAGCCGCGTTGCGCTTGGTCGAAGCGATCCGTGCGCACGCGCAGCTCGAATTCCGCGGCTTGCAGGCGTATCACGGCGGCATCCAGCATGTGCGCGATTACGCGGCGCGCCGGCAGGCGGCGGCAGATGCAGCGGCGCGTACCGCCGCCATCGTCGCCGAGCTGGCCGAGGCCGGCGTGGCTTGCGCGACCGTGACCGGCGGCGGCAGCGGAAGCGTGGAGTTCGACCTGGCCAGTGGCGTCTATACGGAGATCCAGCCCGGCTCTTATATCTTCATGGACGCCGACTATGGCCGCAATGATTACAGCGGCACGCTGCGCTTCGAGCACAGCCTGTTTATTGCCACCGCGGTGATGAGCGTGGCGGCGGCGACGCGCCCCGCGCCCCGCGTGGTGCTGGACGCCGGCCTTAAGTCAATGGCGGTGGACTCCGGCTTGCCTCTGGTGTGGGCTGGCGATGGCCCCAGCCGGACCGTGGCTTATGTGGCGGCCAACGACGAGCACGGTATCCTCGAACCGCTTCCCGGCGGCAACGGCGCCGATCTGCCCGGCCTCGGCACCCAGGTACTGCTGGTACCCGGCCACTGCGACCCCACCCTCAACCTGTACGACGAACTCGTCGGCGTGCGCAAAGGCCTCGTGTCGCTTGTCTGGCCGGTGGCGGCACGCGGCCTGAGCCGGTAGCGTGGCCAACGCATCGGAACGCCCTGCCTGCAACAACCCACGCAAGAGAATGCCATCATGATCCAGAACGACAACCTGCTCGCCCAATCCGCCGTGGCGCTGCGCCGCATGATCGGCAGCAAGGAGATCTCACCGGTTGAGCTGCTGGAGGCGTGCATCGCCCGCATCGAGGCGGTCAACCCCTTCGTCAACGCCATCACCGCAACCTGCTATGAGCGCGCGCGCGAGGAAGCCCGGGATGCCGAGCGCGCAGTGCTCGACGGCGCCCCGCTGGGCCTGCTGCACGGCCTGCCGCTGGGCGTGAAGGACCTGGAGGCCACCGCCGGGCTGCTCACCACCTATGGCTCGCCGCTGTACCGCGACAACGTGCCCGGCGCCGACAACGTGCTGGTGGCACGCTTGCGCGCGGCCGGCGCCATCGTCACCGGCAAGACCAATATTCCGGAGATGGGCGCGGGCGCCAATTCGCGCAACGCCGTTTGGGGCGCCACCGGCAACCCGTTCAACCCCAACCTCAATGCGGGCGGCTCCTCGGGCGGCTCGGCCGCGGCGCTGGCATGCGACATGCTGCCGGTCTGCACGGGCTCGGATACCGGCGGTTCGCTGCGCATTCCCGCAGCAAAATGCGGCGTGGTGGGCTTCCGCCCGTCGCCGGGCGTGGTGCCCAGCTCGCGCAAGCTGCTGGGCTGGACGCCGATCTCCGTGGTTGGCCCGATGGGCCGCACCGTGGCCGATGCCTGCCTGCAACTGGCGGCCTCTGCCGGCGTCTCGGCCAGCGACCCGCTCACCTACGCGCTCGACCCGATTTCCTACCTCATACCTGCCAATATCGACCTGGGCTCGTTGCGGGTGGGCTGGACCGAGGACTTCGGCGTCTGCGCGGTGGATAACCAGATCCGCCAGGTGTTCCGCGACAAGATCGCGGCAATGCGGCACCTGTTCCGCAGTTGCGACGAAGTCCGTTTTGACCTGGGCGAGGCGCACCGCTGCTTCGACGTGCTGCGCGCCGAAAGCTTCGTGGCCGGCATGCACGAGGCCTACCAGCGCGACCCGCAAAGCCTGGGCCCGAACACGCGCGCCAACTATGAAATGGGCGCAGCCATGTCGCTAGGCGACAGCGCCTGGGCGCAAGCGGAGCAGACCCGCATCCTGGGCCGCTTCCAGGCCGCGTTTGAAGACTACGACGTGATCCTGTCGCCGACCACGCCGGTCTCGCCCTTCCCGTGGACCAGCCTCTATGCCGAGACCATCAACGGCGAGAAGCAGGAGAACTATTACCGCTGGCTGGCGCCGACCTATGTGGTCACGCTGACCACCCACCCCGCAATCAGCCTGCCGTGCGGCGTCGACCATGCCGGCATGCCCTTCGGCCTGCAGGTGGTGGGGCGCTTCCGTGCCGATCACCACACGCTGGGCGTGGCGCATGCGATGGAGCAGGCCTTTGCCGGCTCGGAGGCGCTGCGCCGGCCGCTGCCGCGGCTGGACCAGTTGCGCGAAGCGGTGCCCGGCCTGAAATCCATCGTGACCGCGCCGCCGGTGCTGGACGGCCCGGCCGGGCGGGCGTCTTCGGTGTCGGCCGTGTAGCACCCGGGGGCCGGTAGCTGGCAGACCCGGCCGTTGGGATTAATTGTCGTGCAGCAGGCCAAGGAGTTGGGCCCTGCGCACGATCTGCTTGCGCGTGCCCGCATCCAGCTTGGCGGAGAGGTTCTTCAAGTGCCATTTGACGGTCTCCTGGCCGATACCCATGGCAAGCGCGATTTCCTTGTTGGCGAGATGCCGGGCCAGCAACTCCAGCACACTGCGCTCCTTCGGCGTCAGCACCATGCTGGGGGCCGCGCGTGGCCCGCCTGCGCCTGTCCCGGCGGACGGGCGCGCCGTGGGCGCAGGTTCCAGGCGCCGCATGGCTGCGCTTTCGGAGCCCGCATCGCGCGCCCAGTCCGCCAGCGCGGGGTGGACGTCGCGCAGGCCGCGCTTGATCCCGTACGCCTGCAGCAGATTCATGGCTTCGCGTAACAACGCAAGTCCCTTCTCGCCGCAGCGGTCCAGTGCCAGGGCACGCAGCGCCATCATTTCGATGCGCACGCCCCCTTGCTTCATCGCATCCGCTCCCGCCTCGGCCCGCGCCAGCCACTGCTGCGCCGCGCGCCAGTCCTGCTCCGCAAAGCTGGCGTAGGCATGCGCCATGTCCTGGAGCAACACCAGCCTGCGCTGCCTGAGCGGAAACTCAGGGGCGGCACTCTGCGCAGCGATCTCGTCGATGCGGCGCAACAGGGCCTGGCATGTCTCGGAGCGGAAACGCCCGCAATGCAGCCGCAACTGCTCGGTCAGGCTCGCCACGCACAGCCGCGGCAGATTGCGGGCAGTACCGACGGCGTGCATGGTCTCCAGCAGGTCAAGGGCGCGGTGCTCCAGGCCCGTGGCGGCCGCGATGCGGGCCGCCGTTCGGTAGGCAAGCAGCACGGTGTCGGGCGTGCCGCCGCGCTCGAGTATGTCGAGCCGGTTGGCCAGCAATGCCGCCGCTTCGTCCAGCTCGTCCTGCTCATAGGCGGCAGCGGCCAGCAACGCGGCGATCATGCAGGAAAACGGGTGGCGCCGGCCCAGTTCTTCGTCGGCGCGGGCCAGCGCCGGCCGCAGCGTGCGATCCGCCAGCATCACCTGCCCCTCGGACAGATACCCTAGCCCGACGATGTAATCGCGCCACCGGATCACATAGCGATACGCCAGGCTGGCGTCGCCACGCGGCGCCTGCTGCTGGTAACGGCGGGCCTTGGCATATTCCCCCGCCATCAACGCGCGGGCAGCCAGGCGATTGGCATGCGCCTGCACCAGCCACGCATCGCTCACGGGCGGTACCTCCCCCCAGCGATCGAACAGGGCGGCCATGCAATCTGGCTCGTCCGCGTAATAGGCGGCGGCGCTCAGGATCAGATCGATCTCGTAGCGCATGGCGTCGTCCGGTGTCGCGTGGTGGAGGATTTTCCGCACTTGCGCCTCGGCCTGCTGGTGACGCTCGCTCAGCGCCAGCGCCCATGCCGCGGCAAGACGCAGGCGTGGATGCTTGTCCAGCTCGGACTCGGGCAGCCACTCGAGCCATTCGAGCACGGCTGACAAGTGGCCGCGGGTCGCCGCCTCGTGCAGGCAGCGTTGCGCCAGGCCATAGGCAGTCTCACGCTGGCCGCTGGCAAAGGCGTGGCGCGCGGCAGCTTCGGTCATGCCATGATCGGCAAGCCAGTGCATGGCGCGATCGTGCAATCCGGCGAGCTCCTGCGCCGGGAGTTCCGTCAGCCGCGCGCGCAGCGCATCGCGTGCCATGGCGTGCATGCGGAACCACTCGCCCTTCTGGTCGGCGACGACGAACAGCGGCGTTTCCCGCATGAGGCGCTCCAGGCGATCAGGTGCGTCCTCCATCGCCGTCACCGCGCGGCAAAGGCCGGCATGCAGCAGATCCGCAATCGAGATGCGCATGAGAAAGCCGGTATCCGCGTCGGTAAGCCGGGCGAGCAACTCGGTCACGAAGTGCTCGCGCATGCCGCCGGTGCTGTTTGCCAGGGCATCGATGGCGGCAACGGGATCGGGGGCGAGGGACATTGCCGAAAGCGCGAGCTGCAAGCCGAGCGGCCAGCCCTCGGTCGCGTCATGCAACCTCGCGCACGCGTCGGCTTCGACACTGGCGTCGAAGTGGCTGCCAATCAGTGCGATCGTCTCGTCCAGGCGGAAACGCAGCATCCCGGCATCGACCTTCACGCACTGGCCATAAGGGCCAAGGCGCTCGACGACCGTGTCGAACCCGCCGCGCGCCGCCACCACGATGCGCAGGTTGGGCGGCAGGTTGTTGAGCACATAGATCAACGCATCGCGGCTGGAATCCGGCAATCGCTCGGCTTCATCGAGTATCAGGACGATATCGAGCGCAACGTGGGCAATCTCCGCCAGCCACGCGGTGAAGCCTTCCAGCGACCCGCGGGACGATCCTTCCCCTTCCGGCAGGCTCTTGCCGAACGCCGGCCGCCCGCAGCCTGAGCGAATCGCGCTCGTCAGCCCCAGCAACAAGCGCCCCGGATCGTCGTGCTCGTCCAGCGACACCCAGGCAACCGCGCTGCCACACATGATGTACTCGCGGTGCCACTGAATCAGCAGAGACGTCTTGCCGAAGCCGGCAGGCGCTTGCACGATGGTCACGGGCCGGTCGCGAAAGCGCTCGCCGTCCGAGCCCAGCCGGGAGCGCGCAAGAAGATGGCGCGGTGCGCGCGGCGGACTGGTCTTGAGCAGCAGTTCCGATGCGGTCACGCCAGCGCCGCTGGTTGGATTTGTCATCGAATGAAAGTAGACGCGGCAGTCTTCCCATGTTTGCATGCTGCGCGGCCGCGCGTGCCGTTGCATGTACATCCCGACGCACTGCCTGCCTGCGGCAGTGCCGCATGTTTCCAGGCTGGCCGGATGGATTGAGGGGATCGGCAAGCCAATGTCGCCGATTATAGACATGCCCGGTGCATTGCCAGCCCGTATCAGGGATTTCCCTGTGTCCCACCCCCCCGCCACTGGGGGGAGTCCCCCCAGGCCGCGCGCCTACTATTCCCTCAACACAAGGACGCGCAAGCGGGAAATGCAATGCCGGCAATCAAGCGTGAAGTCGCGATGGCGCGGACGCGCCGGGACGCAAGTCTCGCACGGCTGCCGGCCGGGCTGGCATGGGCCAGCGAAGCAAAGTAAACCGAATCAACGCCAGAACAATCAGAGACAGGAACCAACATGCCACATGCCATTCGAATCCATGAAACCGGCGGCCCCGAAGTGCTGCGCTGGGAAGAGGTCGCCGTGGGCGAACCCGGTCCCGGGCAGGTCCGCTTGCGCCATGAAGCGGTGGGCCTGAATTTCGCCGACACGTACTTTCGCTCGGGCCTGTACCCGATGCCCCTGCCGGCCGGCATGGGCGTCGAGGCCGCCGGCGTGGTCGAGGCCGTCGGCGCCGGCGTGACCCAGGTCGCGGTCGGCGATCGCGTCACCTATACCGGCTTTCTCAATACGCTGGGCGCGTACAGCACCGAGCGCCTGATCGCGGCCGCAGCGCTCATCAAGCTGCCCGCCGGCATCGATTGCGAGACCGCCGCCGCCATGACCATGCGCGGCCTGACCTCCGCGTACCTGATGCGCCGCATCTACGCCTTCAAGCCCGCCGACACCATCCTGCTGCACGCTGCCGCCGGCGGGGTCGGACTGATCGTCTCCCAGTGGGCAAAGCTGCTCGGCCTCACCGTGATCGGCACCGTGTCGAACGAGGCCAAGGCGGCCGTTGCCCGCGCCCACGGCTGCGACCACATCATTGACTACAGCCGCGAGGACGTGGCCGGGCGCGTGCGTGAACTGACCGACGGCGTCGGCGTGAACGTGGTATTCGACAGCGTCGGCAAGGACACCTTCGACGCTTCGCTGGATTCGCTCAAGCGCCGCGGCCTGATGGTCTGCGTGGGCACGGCTTCCGGCCCGATCCCGCCCTTCAACCCGCAACTGCTGGCGATGAAGGGCTCGCTTTACCTGACCCGCCCCGCCCTGGCCGACTATATCGCCGACCCCGCCGAAAAGAACGAACTGGCCGGCGAACTGTTCGGCCATGTCGCGGCCGGGCGCATCCGGATTGAAATCAACCAGCGCTACGCCCTGCAGGACGCGGCGCAAGCCCACCGGGACCTGGAGTCGCGCAAGACCACCGGCTCCTCGGTCTTCACGATCTAAGAGGGCACCATGCGTATCGAACCACTCACCTGTGCCATCGGCGCCGAACTGGTTGGCATCAAGCTGGCCGACGCCATTCACGATGCCGGCCTGTTTGCGGAAATCCGTGCCGCGCTGCTCCGGCATCGCGTGCTGTTCCTGCGCGGCCAGGCCATGACGCGCGCCGAACACGTTACCTTTGCCCGCCTATTCGGCGAACTGGAAGACCACCCGGTAGCCGGCAGCGACCCCGAACATCCGGGCCTGGTGCGGATCTACAAAAACCCGGACCAGCCGAACGACCGCTACGAAAACGCCTGGCACACCGATGCCACCTGGCGCGTGGCGCCGCCCTTCGGCTGCGTGCTGCGCTGCGTGGAGGGCCCGCCGGTCGGCGGCGACACCATGTGGGCAAACATGGTCCTGGCCTATGAGAACCTCCCCGAACACATCAAGAGCCAGATCGCGGACCTGCGTGCCCGCCACAGCATCGAAGCCAGCTTCGGTGCCGCCATGCCCCTCGAGAAACGCCTGGCATTGAAGGCACAGTATCCCGATGCCGAGCATCCGGTTGTGCGCACGCACCCCGAGACCGGCGAGAAGGTGCTGTTTGTCAACGCCTTCACGACGCACTTCACCAACTACCACACGCCGCAGCGCGTGCGCTTCGGCCAGGACGCCAATCCGGGCGCCGGCCTGCTGCTCAACTACCTGGTCAGCCAGGCCAGTATCCCCGAGTACCAGGTGCGCTGGCGCTGGCAGCCAAACAGCGTGGCGATCTGGGACAACCGCTCGACCCAGCATTACGCCGTCATGGACTACCCCCCCTGCCATCGCAAGATGGAGCGCGCCGGGATCATTGGCGACATACCGTTTTAAGCGGCAAGAACAGACAGACTTGGCGCAATTGACTGTGCCCCAACCAGACAAGGACTAAACATGCAATTCCTCGACGATTCCCTGCACCCCGAGAACCAGGACAAAGTGGTCATCACCGTGGCGCCTTACGGCCCCGAGTGGATGCCGGCGGATTTCCCCGAAGACATTCCGGTGACGATGGATGAACAGGTGCAAAAGGCGGTTGACTGCTACAACGCCGGTGCCACGGTGCTGCACCTCCACGTGCGCGAACTCGATGGCAAGGGCTCCAAGCGCTTGTCCAAGTTCAACGAACTGATCGCCGGCGTGCGCGCCGCGGTGCCCGACATGATCATCCAGGTCGGCGGCTCGATCTCGTTTGCCCCGGAAGACGACGGCCAGGCCGCCAAGTGGCTGTCGGACGATACCCGGCACATGCTGGCCGACCTGGACCCCAAGCCGGACCAGGTGACGGTAGCCATCAATACGACGCAGATGAACATCATGGAGCTGCTCTACCCGGAATACCTGGAAGGCACCTCGCTGGCCAACCCGGCTTTCCAGGCTGCCTACAGCGAAATGACCGTGCCCGCCGGCCCCGCCTGGGTCGAGGAGCACCTGAAGCGCCTGCAGGCCTCCGGCATCCAGCCGCATTTCCAGCTGACCGGCATCCATGCGCTGGAAACGCTCGATCGCCTGGTGCGCAAGGGCGTGTACACGGGACCGCTGAACCTGACCTGGATCGGCATCGGCGGCGGCTTCGATGGTCCGAATCCGTTCAATTTCTTCAACTTCATCCATCGCGCGCCGGATGGCTGCACGCTGACCGCCGAATCGTTGTTGAAGAACGTCCTGCCCTTCAACATGATGGCCATGTCGATGGGCCTGCACCCCCGCTGCGGCATCGAGGACACCATCATCGACCAGCACGGCAACCGCATGACCTCGGTGCAGCAGATCGAGCAGTGCGTGCGCGTCGCCCGCGAACTCGGCCGTGAAGTGGCCAGCGGCAAGGAAGCGCGCAAGATCTACAAGATCGGCGTGCAGTACAAGGATGCCGAGGAAACCCTGGCAATGCATGGCATGGCGCCCAACCGCAAGCCGCGGCAGGCAAACCTGCCCTTGCGCGCAGCCTGACGCCAGCCCCGGGCAAGCGGACGGGCCACGATGCCCGTCCGCTCGCCATAGATCGCATTATCCGCGCCGAATTCGCGGCGCAACAGCGGCACCAGACCGCAGGAGACTTTCATGGGACAGTCCCTCTCCGGGACCGCTCGCGCGGACACGGATCTCACCGCCAAGCCGGCACGCTCGCATGCCTACGCGTGGCTGGTATTCGCCCTCATTTTTGCGCTCCTGCTTTCCGACTATATGTCGCGGCAGGTGCTGAACGCCGTCTTTCCCCAACTGCGGCTTGAGTGGGGCCTGTCCGACGCCAAGCTCGGCTCGCTCAGCGGCATCGTCGCGCTGATGGTCGGTCTGTTCACGGTGCCGTTCTCGCTCGTCGCCGATCGCTGGGGCCGCGTCAAGAGCCTGGCCCTGATGGCGCTGCTCTGGAGCTGCGGCACGCTGGCGTGCGCGCTCTCCGCCAGCTACGGGCATATGCTGGCGGCCCGCTTCTTCGTCGGCATTGGCGAGGCGGCCTATGGCAGCGTCGGGCTGGCCGTGATCCTGAGCATCTTCCCGCCTTCCCTGCGTGCCACCCTGACCGGTGCCTTCACCTCCGGCGGCATGTTCGGCGCGGTGCTGGGCATGGGGCTGGGCGGTGTCGTGGCGGCCCGCTTCGGCTGGCGCGCGGCCTTCATGGCCATGGCGGTATTCGGACTGATCGTGGTGCTGATCTATTGCGTCACCGTGACCGAAGCCAGGCTGGCGCGGCGCACGGCGGGGGCACGCGCCACCCACGGCGGCGCGGCGCCAGCCCGAGCCCGCATCCCCTTGCCGGCGCTGCTGCGCGGGCTCTTCTGGGCACCGTCCCTGGTCTGCGCCTATGTCGGCAGCGGCCTGCAGCTTTTCATCGCCTACGCGATCATGGCCTGGATGCCGAGCTACCTGAACCGGTACTACGGCATGCCGCCCGACAAGGCTGCGCTGCTCGCCGCGGCGCTGCTGATCGTCGGCGGCGTCGGCATGACCTTGTGCGGGATGCTGACGGACCGGGTAAGCCGCAACGCGCCGGCCCGCAAGCTGACGCTCGCGATCCTCTTCTGTCTCGTGTCGTGCGTGCTGTTGCTGGCGGGCTTCCGGCTGCCGCCGGGTACCGCGCAGTTGCTGCTGATCGGTTTCGGCATGCTGGTGGCAATGGGTACCTGGGGCCCCGCCGGCGCCATGGTGGTCAATCTCTCCCGCCCCTCGACCCATGCCACCGCGCTGGCGATGCTGACGCTGGCCAACAACATCCTTGGCGCCGCGCCGGCGCCTTACCTGACGGGCCTGCTGGCCGACAGGATCGGATTGCTCGGGGCCCTGCAGATGGTTCCGCTGATCTCCCTGGTCGCAGCGGCCGTGTTCTTCATCGCCAGGCCGCGCTACCTGCGCGACCTGCGGCTTGCCGAGGCGCGCAATGAGGCAGAGCGCGCCGGCGCCTGAGAACGCACCCCGCCGCTGGCAATGGCGGGTGGCCCAGCGCCGGATCACTAAAGCAGCATGCCGGGCGCCCCGCGCCGGGTGTGCGCCACAAGTTCTGAACAGCACGATAGTCGCTTCATCAAGGTCCTTGCAAACGCCCGGCTCAACGCTTCTTCCGCATGCAGGAGCGCCGGCGCACAGGTAGAACTCCACGCTACGCAAACTTGAGCCAGATCAACTGGCGTTCCGATCGCACTCCTATAGTGACGAAGAGGTTGCACGACGCGTTGGGAATGGGTCGCGGTCTCAGGCAGACAGTGAGGCAGGTGGAAGCGCCGCCCAGTGCGAATGCTTCAGGTGTTCCGGGATTCCGCCTCGAAGCCGGGCGGCATCCGATCGTCGAACGAGCAGCAAACAGGCACTGCCATGAAACCTGCACACCACAGAAGGCTCCCCGGCAACGCCAGCGACTTCGCTAGCCTGGTATGCCGGAAGCTGTGGATATGGTTCGGCGCGAGCGTGCTGCTCCCTGCCTGCACATCGCTCGGCCCCACCACCATTGTTGCGGACCGCTTCGACTACAGCGCCGCGATCGCCGATTCCTGGAAACAGCAAACGCTGCTGAACATCGTCAAGCTCCGCTACGTGGACCTGCCAATTTTCGTGGACGTGGCATCGGTTGTCAGCGGCTATTCGCTGCAAGCCGGCGTGTCGGTGAACGGCACCGTTTCGGCGGCCAATGCGGTGCAGGGCAATTTTCTGGCGTCGGGGGTACAAGGCGTCTATACAGACCGGCCCACTATCACCTATACGCCCGCGACCGGGCAACGATTCGTGCGCGGGCTGATGGAGCCGATCGATCCCAGGAACATCTTCCTCATGCTACAGAGCGGTTATGCGGCGGACTTTGTGTTAAGCATGACGGTCGAGTCGCTCAACGGCGTGCGCAATCGCACGACGGCCGCGGGGATCGTGCGGGAGGCGGACCCGGAGTTTCAGCGCGCAATCGAGTTAATGCGCGACGTGCAGGCCGCTGGCGCATTCTCAATGCGCGTGGAAGAGGACAAAGTCAAGGGATCGACCGGCGTCTTGTTCTTCCGGCGCGAAGACATGCCTGCCGACATCGTGGCGAAGGTGGCCGAGATCCGCCGGCTGCTCAAGCTGCCTCCCACGATCCAGAAGTTCACGCTAAGGTATTCCCCGGCCCGTGGCGCGGACGATGAATTGTCCGTTAACAGCCGCTCAATGCTGCAGATCATGCTTGCCTTTTCCAGCTATCTGGATGTCCCGGAGGCACACCTGAAAGAACACAGCGCGCTGCCCGGGCTCGCGCAGACAGCATCGGAGACGCAACAGGACGCTGTCCGGATTCACAGTGGCAAGGACAAGCCGGCGCAGACGTATGCCGCCGTGCGCTATCGCGATTACTGGTTCTGGATTGAAAATGGCGATCTGAAGACCAAACGTGCTCTCGCGGCGATCATGCTGTTCTTCACGCTGGTGGATACCGGCAGCAAGGAGGCGCTGCCGCTGATCACCATTCCCGCGCAATAACCGACTGCCTTTCCGGCCGTCTTGCCGCCATTCTGATCCGGTCTTTTTGTCACCGGTTGCTTCTGTTATGTTCCTCGCACTGCCGGTAACATGCTCTCCATGGCATGCGCCCGGCGCGAAACGCACAAAATGCGCAACGCGCAGGATCGGGCACCGTGCCCAATCTCCCGGCAATGCTCATGGACATCCCCGCTTCAAACCTGCCCGCCCGGTCAGGGCCCGCCAAGGCCGCGGCACCCCGCCGCCAGCCGATCCATCCACTTCGCACGAAAAATGCGCCTTCCAATGCGCTCGCCCGGTGGTCTACTCTAGTGACTTGTGCTGCTGCTGCGCGCTGTGGCAAGGCCGCTCCCAGACTGGCAAGCCAGGCCCGTCGGCACAGCTTCATGGAGGTCACGATATGTTCGGTTTGAGCGCGCTCGACCTGGCACGGATCCAGTTCGGCTTCACCATTTCCTTCCATATCATCTTTCCCGCCATCACCATCGGCATGGCGAGTTACCTGGCGGTACTGGAAGGCTGCTGGCTGCGCACCCAGAATACGGTCTACCGCGACCTCTATCATTTCTGGTCCAAGATATTTGCCGTCAACTTCGGCATGGGCGTGGTGTCCGGCCTGGTCATGGCCTACCAGTTCGGCACCAACTGGAGCTTCTTCTCGGACTTCGCCGGCAGCGTGACCGGCCCCCTGCTCGCCTATGAGGTGCTGACCGCGTTCTTCCTGGAAGCGGGCTTCCTCGGCGTGATGCTGTTCGGCTGGAACCGGGTCGGCCCCGGCCTGCATTTCTTCTCCACGCTGATGGTGGCGCTCGGCACGCTGATCTCGGCCACGTGGATCCTGGCCTCCAACAGCTGGATGCAAACCCCGCAGGGCTACGAGATCATCGACGGCCGCGTGGTCCCGGTGGACTGGCTGGCGGTGATCTTCAATCCGTCGTTCCCGTACCGGCTGGTGCACATGAGCGTGGCGGCATTCCTCGCGACCGCGCTGTTCGTGGGCGCCTCCGCCGCGTGGCACCTGCTGCGCCGGCGCGACAACCCGGCCATCCGCAAGATGCTTTCGATGGCGATGTGGATGCTGCTGATCGTGGCGCCGATCCAGGCCGTGATCGGCGACATGCACGGCATCAACACGCTCAAGCACCAGCCGGCCAAGATCGCCGCGCTCGAAGGCCACTGGGAAAACCGCGGCGACGAGGCGCTGCCGCTGATCCTGTTCGGCTGGCCCGACATGAAGCGCGAGGAAACCCGTTTCGCGGTGGAAGTCCCGCGCCTTGGCAGCCTGATCCTCACCCATACCTGGGATGGCCAGATCAAGGGACTGAAAGAGTTCGCGCCGCAGGACCGGCCCAACGCCACCATCATCTTCTGGTGCTTCCGCATCATGGTGGGGCTTGGCATGCTGATGATCCTTCTCGGGCTCTGGAGCCTGCTGCTGCGGCGTGGCGAAAAGCTCTTCCACTCCCGCGCCTTCCTGCGCATGGCGCTATGGATGGGCCCGGCCGGCCTGATCGCGCTGCTGGCGGGCTGGTTCACCACCGAAATCGGACGCCAGCCCTGGGTGGTCTACGGGGTGATGCGCACCGCCGACGCGGTCTCGCCGCACGGCGTGCCGGAACTGGCGTTCTCGCTCGCGCTGTTCGTGGTGGCTTATTTCTTCGTGTTCGGCGTGGGCATCGCCTACATGATGCGGCTGGTGCGCAAGGGCCCGGTCATGCATGAAGGCGACCCGGAACCCGATGGCGGCCACGGCGTGGAAGGCACCCCGGCGCGCCCGCTGTCCGCCGTGGACGATCCGGGCGATGTGCCGGACGCCGTCGCCTCCGCTAACCGTCTGGCCGATCGTAGGAGCTGATCATCATGGGCATCGACCTTTCTCTTATCTGGATCCTCATCATCTTCTTTGGCGTGATGATGTATGTGGTCATGGACGGCTTCGACCTTGGCATCGGCATGCTGTATCCCTTCGTGCCGGACCGCCATGACCGCGACGTGATGATGAACACGGTGGCGCCGGTGTGGGACGGCAACGAGACCTGGCTGGTGCTGGGCGGCGCGGGGCTGCTGGCCGCCTTCCCGCTGGCTTACTCGCTGGTGCTCAGCGCGCTCTACCTGCCTCTGATCTTCATGCTGCTGGGGCTGATCTTCCGCGGCGTGGCGTTCGAGTTCCGCTTCAAGGCCAACGACCGCGAGCGCCACGTCTGGGACAAGGCGTTTATCTGCGGCTCGCTGGTGGCGGCCTTCTTCCAGGGCGTTTCGCTGGGCGCGTATATCGATGGCATCAAGGTCAGCGGGCGCAGCTTTGCCGGCGGGCCGCTGGACTGGCTGCAGCCCTTCCCGCTGTTCTGCGGGCTCGGCGTGGTGGTGGCCTATACCGTGCTGGGCAGCACCTGGCTGATCGTGAAGACCGAAGGCAAGCTGCACGAGCGCATGCTGGAACTCACCGGCAAGCTGGCCTGGGTGCTGCTGGCGGTGATCGTGGTGATCAGCATCTGGACGCCGATCTCGCAGCCGCGCATTGCGGAGCGCTGGTTCAGTTTCCCCAACCTGATCTGGTTCGCGCCGGTGCCGCTGCTGGTGGCGTTCGCCATGTACCGGCTGATCCGTTCGTTGCAGCAGCATGCCCACCTGGCGCCGTTCATGTACACGCTGGCGCTGGTCTTCCTGGGCTATAGCGGGCTGGCGATCAGCGTGTGGCCCAACATCGTGCCGCCCGACATCTCGATCTATGCCGCTTCGGCGCCGCCGCAAAGCCAGGGCTTTGCGCTGGTGGGCGCGCTGTTCATCATTCCCTTCATCCTGATGTATACGGTGTGGTCGTACTACGTGTTCCGGGGCAAGGTACGGCATGGGGAGGGCTATCACTGATGGCGGCGACGAACCACGGCGGGCGCGCGCAGCCGCCCAAGCCATGGCTCAAGCGGGTCGGCTGGCTGTTGCTGATCTGGGTAGCCAGCGTGGCGGCGCTGGGTGTGGCGGCCTTGCTGTTGCGCCTGCTGATGGGGCTGGCCGGCATGCATAGCTGAGGTGGCACGCCGGCCCGCCGTCACGGCTTCACGCCGTCACGCGGAGAGGCCACCGTCCACACCGATGCTCTGCCCGTGGATAAAGCGGCCGGCGGGCGACGCCAGCAACACGGCCAGGCCCGCCACATCCTTCGCCTCGCCGATACGGCGCATTGGAATGCCAGCGGCGAGCCTCGCTTCCTGCTCCGGATTGCCCCACAGCGCCTCGCGCGAGAACTCGGTGCGCACCGGGCCGGGGTTGATCGCATTCACATTGATGCCCTTCGGCCCCAGTTCCAACGCCAGGCTGCGCACGGCCCCGTCGGTGGCTGCCTTGGTGATGCTGTACAGGCCAAGCATGGCCGAGCCGCGCTTGGCCGCAATGCTCGACATAAAGATGATGGCGCCGTCGCCGCGTCCGATCATCTGCGGGGCCAGCGCATTGACCAGCACCAGGTTACCCCGCACATTGCCGGCCATGGCTTGCTCAAACACTTCCGGACCCTGGCTCAGCAGTGACCCGGCCACGCCGCTGCCCGCTGCGTTCAGCACCAGCGCGTCCACACGGCCGTAGGCGTCCAGCACCTGGCTGGCAAACGCCTGGATGCTTTCCAGGTTGCCGATATCGCAAGCGATGCCTTTGGCCTTGAACCCCTCGCCTTCCAGCGCGGCGGCCACCGCTTCGGAAGCCGCCTGATCGCGGCCGGACACCACCAGTGCGGCGCCGGAAGCACCCAACGCACGCGCCATTTCCAGGCCCATGCCCTTGGTGGAGCCGGTGATGACGGCAACGCGGCCGGTGAGATCGAACAAGTTCTGCATGACAGATTCTCCTGTGGGAAAGGCAGCGCCGCCCGCATCGGTGATGCTGTCGGCGGCGCCGATTTAAATGATGTCCAACATCTATTGAATAAATTATGGTCATCATCTAAAATCCGGTCAAGCAAAGTTTTGGCAGGAAAATCAAACATGGCGCGCGCATCACGAGAGCAGGCAGAGAAGCACCGGGAAGCCATCGAGCAGGCTTCCTCCAGGTTGTTTCGCGAACGCGGACTGAACGGCGTGAGCGTGGCGGAACTGATGGCCGGCGCCGGCCTGACGCACGGCGGCTTCTACGGACACTTCTCGTCAAAGGACGCGCTGGCCGCGCAGGCGAGCAAGCGCGCCTTCGAGGAATCCGCGCAGCGCTGGACACGGCGCATCGAGCGCGCCGAAGGTGACAAGCGGGCGATGCGCGCCAGCCTGGTCGAGCCCTATCTCACCAAGGCGCATTGCACCAGCCCCGGCGATGGCTGCGCGGCGGTGGCCCTGGCCAGCGACATTGCCCGCGAACCGGCGGACAAGCCGGTGCGCCAGGTCTATATCGATGGCTTCAGGCAAATGGTCGAAGACTGGATGAAGACGGTCGACCACGAAGACCCGGCCGAGCGGCGCAAGCTGGCGCTGGCGCAGCTTGCCACGCTGGTGGGCGCGATGACCCTGGCGCGGGCCACCGAAGGCGATGTCCTGTCCGAAGACATCCTCGCCGCCGCGCGGGAGATGCTGCTGGGCCCGCTCGCGCAATAACGAACACCTCACAGAATCCCCAACGCCCCCGGATATCCCATGTTCGCTCAAGCGCTTTCCAGCCGGCTCGACCGGCGCGGCATCCACTACGCGTGGCTGATCGCCGCGATTACCTTCTGCGTGATGCTGACCACCTCGGCCGCGCTCGGCCTGCCCGGCGCTTTCCTCAAGCCGCTGACGCGCGAGATGGGCTGGGACACCGACCAGATCTCGTCGATCCTGGCCTTCCGCTTTGCGCTGTTCGGCCTGATGGCGCCGTTCTCGGCCATCCTGATGGAACGCTTCGGCGTGCGCAATGTGGTCTGGGCAGCGCTGGCGCTGATCGCCGGCGGCATGGCGCTGGCCACCGTGGCGACCGAACTCTGGCAGTTGTTTATCGCCTGGGGCCTGATGCTCGGCGTCGGCTCCGGCCTGACCGCGCTGGTGCTCGCCGCCGTGGTCGCCAGCCGCTGGTTCAGCGCGCGGCGCGGGCTGGTGATCGGCATCCTGACGGCCAGTTCGGCCACCGGCCAGCTGGCCTTCCTGCCCGTGGCAGCCTGGCTGATCGAGCATATGGGCTGGCGCATCGCCGTGCTGCCGGTGCTGGGGGCATGCGCCTTGCTGGCGGTACTGGTGTTCTGCTTCATGCGCAACCGACCCGGCGATGTGGGCCTCAGCGCCTACGGCGAAGTGCCCGTGCATGCGCCCGCCGCGCCGGCGCAGGCCAGCGCGCCGCCCGCGCCGCTGACCCTGCGCGGCCCCTTCGTTGTGCTGCGCGATGCTGCCCGCAACCAGACCTTCTGGATCCTGGCCGGCACCTTCTTCATCTGCGGCCTGAGCACCAACGGGCTGATCCAGACACACTTCATCTCGCTGTGCGCGGACTTCGGCATGGCCGCGGTGCCCGCCGCCGGCGCACTGGCGATGATGGGCGCATTCGACTTCGTCGGCACCATCCTGTCGGGCTGGCTGTCGGACCGCTACGATTGCCGCAAGCTGCTGTTCTGGTACTACGGGCTGCGCGGGCTGTCGCTGTTCTGGCTGCCGCACTCCACGTTCACGCTGTACGGCTTGTCGATCTTCGCCATGTTCTACGGCCTGGACTGGATCGCCACGGTGCCGCCCACGGTGAAGCTGGCCGGCTCCGTCTTCGGCAAGGAGCGCGCGCCGATGGTGTTCGGCTGGATCTTTGCGGCCCACCAGGTCGGCGCCGCCACGGCCGCGTTTGGCGCGGGCCTCACGCGCACCCTGCTGCTGACCTATACCCCGGCCCTGTACGCGGCGGGCGCGGCCTGCGTGGTGGCCGCCCTGCTGGCGCTGATGGTCCGGCGCACGGCCACGCAAGCCAGCGGCGCGTCCAATCAAACAGCCAAGGCCTGAGTTTCGCGGCGCCAGCCGCCGCCGCTGCGCTGCCTCCATCGCCATGACGGGGACAGCGCAGCGCGATTGATGCTCCGCTACGCGCAGCATCCCGGCTTTTCCCCTCCCATCTCCGCACTTCTCCGCAGTCTTCGAAGGCCGCCTCCACGGCCAGCTCATCCCTCAAATCCCGGCTCCCGCCGCCCACGCCAGGGCTCGCGCATGCGTCGCCGCGCCTGTCGCCTCAAGAATCCGAATAGGCGCATCAGCATTCTTTGCCTCCCTGTCACCCGGGTGACAACCCCTTTTCTTACTCTGCGAACGCGTCGCGGGGAGCGCGATCGGCAGCGCCGGCAATTCGGCGTACCGCTTCAGACAACAGAAAAGAGGGATCGGATATGGCATGGAAACAGCGGGCGCGCATGGCGTGTGGCCTGGCCCTGGCGGGTACGGTAGCGGCATGCGGAGGCGGCGGTAACGACACGCCGGCGACGGCGGCCCCCGAGCAGAACAACACGGGGCCGGGCGGCGCCGCCAGCAAGAAGGTGCTGCTGGTCGGTGTGGATGGCGCCACCTACAGCCAGCTGCAGAGCGCAATGGCCCAGCGCAGCCTGCCCAACCTGGCCACGCTGGCGATCACGCCCGCCGCCACCGGTGGCAGGCTCGGCACCACCACCGAGCAGGTTCCGCTCAACGGCCCGAGCTGGGCCACCGTGCTCAGCGGCAGCTGGGCGGACCGCCATGGGGTCACCGACGACGTGGCCGCGGCGGCCGGCCTGAAGGCGCCCAGCGTGTTCCAGTATTTGCGCGGCGCCAGCGCCACCGCAGGCACAGCCCGGCTGCGCCTTGGCGGCGCAACCAGCGCGCCCCTGCTGCCGGCGCTGCTCAAGGCCGACGTCGCCGCGGGCAACCTCGATTCCCTGCGCGACTGCAATGCCGATGACAACTGCGTGACGCAGGAGACCGTCAAGCTGGTGCAGTCGGGCTACGACGTGGTCTTCGCCCAGTACGCGGCGCCCGATGCCGCGGCCGCCGCGCAAGGCTTCCAGGGCGGCGGTTACGCCACCGCGCTGTCGGGCTTCGACCAGGCGCTCGGCAAGCTGCTGACGGCCGTGCAGGCGCGCCGCCAGGCCAATGCGAACGAAGACTGGCTGGTGGCCGTGACCACCAGCCACGGCCTGGACGCAACGGGCGCCACCACCACGCTGCCGACGGTGCAGAACCGCACCGCATTCATCGCGCTCAACAAGCCGTTCAATGCGGCGCTGGCCAGCAACCTCCCCCCGGCGCCCGCCAATGCAACCGCGCTCTCGGCACTGCCGACCGAAGCCGACCTGTTGCCGACCGTGCTCGCGCATACCGGCGTGGCGGTGCCTGCCGCCTCGTACAAGCTCGATGGCTCGGCCCTGACCGGCAACGTGGGCGTGCGCGGCTTGAGTTCCGTGGTGGGCGCCTACAACGCATCGCTGCTGCTGTCCTGGCAGAACCCCACCACCGCCGGCGGCGACATGGCGCTGCTGCGCGACGGTGTGCAGATCGCCACGCTGCCGGCCGGCACCACCAGCTACGAAGACAAGACGCTCAACGCGCCCGCCAGCGCCATCTATCGCTTCAACTACACGCTGGTGCGCAACGGCGTGCCCACCGCGATGCTGGCGCAGATCAACTACGTCAAGCCGATCGTGCTGGCTGACACGCTGCGCAACAACCTGTCCGCTTACTACAGCTTCGAGACGCTGCCGGCAACCGACAGCAAGGGCACTACCACCATCGGCCCCTGGGTCCCTGGCACCGACGGCGGCTCGCTGGGCAGCGATAACTTTGGCGGCAAGTCGCTCAAGGTCGATTCGAGAATCGATGCCTACCAGCTCACGCAGAGCGGCGCCGATATCGCGCTCGCCCCGCAGTTCACCATCGGCTTCTGGTTCAAGTCCGACTGCACCCAGGGCAACGGCACCGGCGAGCCCATCCTGTCGAACAAGAACTATGTCTCGGGTAGCAACGCCGGCATCGCCCTCGGCCTGTTCGGCAGTTGCGAGATCCGCTTCAACATCGGCAGCGGCGGCAAGCGCGACGACATCCAGGGCATGAAGTTCAGCGCCAACCAGTGGGCCTACGTGGCTTTGTCGATCAACGCCACGGCCAAGACCTTCAGCGCCTACATCATCGATCCGGTGCTGGGGCTGCAGAAGACCGAAAACAAGGCCATCGCCAACACCGACGTGACCAAGCTCAACGGTCTCGCCACCAAGGTCTGGGGCATCAACGACGATGCCACGCATGCCTATGTGCCAAACAACAGCGGCGCGCTCAAGGGCGTGATGGAGTTCAACGACCTGGCCATGTGGACGCGCCAGCTCAGCCTTGCCGAGTTGCAAACGATCACCGGTTCGCGCCAGCCGCTGTCCACGCTCAATCCCTGATTCCTCCCACGAGAGCAAACGTGACCATGAAGCCTTCTATTTCCTTCCTCGCACGGCCAGGCTGGCTGGCGGCACTGGCGCTGTGCGCCGCGCTGGCAGCCTGCGGCGGCGACTCCGCCGACAACAAGCCCGCCGATCCGGCTCAGCCCGCCCAGCCGGCCCAGCCCGGACAGCCTCCCGCGGCCACGCCGCAGTTGCGCTGCGCGCCGTAGGGCGTCGATTAGCGCCAAATGGCACCCCGGCGCCGACCGGACGTCCGGCACAACCCGAACAGACCAGCCAGAAAACAAAGATGAGCCTTCACAGCAGACGCAAATTCCTCAAGATGGCCAGCGGCGGCACCGCCGCTGCCGCGGCAATGGCCGCCTTCCCGCTGTCGATCCGCCGCGCGCTGGCGATTCCCGCCAACAACGCCACCCGCAGCATCCGCGACGTCGAGCACGTGGTGATCCTGATGCAGGAGAACCGCTCCTTCGACAATTACTTCGGCACCCTGAAGGGCGTGCGCGGCTTTGGCGACCGCTTCCCGATCCCGCTGGCCGGCGGCCTCAGTGTCTGGCAGCAGAGCTACACCAACCGCATCGTCCAGCCGTACCACCTCGACAGCGCGACCGGCAACGCACAGCGCGTCAGCGGCACGCCGCACAGCTACCCCGACGCCCAGAACGCCTGGGACCTGGGCCGCATGAACAAGTGGCCCACCTTCAAGAACACCCAGTCGATGGGCTACTACACCAAGAGCGAACTGGACTTCCAGTTCTCCCTGGCCGAAGCGTTCACGCTGTGCGACGCCTATCACTGCGGCTTCCACGGCGGCACCAACACCAACCGCCTGTTCCACTGGACCGGTACCAACGACCCCACCGGCGCCAATGGTGGCCCGGTGATCGACAACAGCGGCGACTCCATGGGCGCCTCCACCGGCGGCTATCGCTGGACCACCTATCCGGAACGCCTGCAGACGGCCGGCGTGAGCTGGAAGGTCTACCAGAACATGCCGGACAACTTCACGGACAACCCGCTGGCTGGCTTCGTGCAGTACCGCAAGGCCAACGAGGCGCGCGGCAATGCCTCCAACGGCAGTCCCTACCCGGCCTATACCATCGCCGACGATGTGATCAACCCGCTTATCAAGGGCATCGGCAACACCATGCCGGACGGCGGCTTCCTGCAGGCACTGAAGGACGACATCGCCGCGGGCAGCCTGCCGCAGGTATCGTGGATCGTCGCGCCGGCGACCTACTCCGAGCACCCGGGGCCTTCCAGCCCGGTGCAGGGCGCCTGGTACACGCAGGAAGTGCTCAATGCGCTGACGGCCAACCCGGACGTCTGGAGCAAGACCGTCCTGCTGATCAACTTCGACGAGAACGACGGCTTCTTCGATCACGTGCCGCCGCCGTGCGCGCCCGCCTACGATGCCAATGGCGTGCTGGCCGGCAACTCCACCATCGCCACCGACGGCGAATACCATACAGACAAGCATCCCTACGGCCCCGGCCCGCGCGTGCCGATGTATGTGGTCTCGCCGTGGAGCCGTGGCGGCTGGGTCAACTCGCAGGTGTTCGACCACACCTCGGTGCTGCGTTTCCTGGAGGCACGCTTCGGCATCGCCGAGCCCAACATCAGCCCCTATCGCCGCGCCATCTGCGGCGACCTGCTGTCGGCCTTCAACTTCGTCAACCCCAACAGCGCGGTGCCGCCTGCCCTGTCCAGCCTCACCAAGACCTCGGCCGACAGCGTGCGCACGGCACAGGAAGCCAAGCCCCAGGTCGCGCTGCCCAGCGTGGACTTCCAGAGCGCCAACCCGGCCAGTCAGGAAGTCGGCACCCGGCTCTCCCGCGCCCTGCCCTATGAGTTGCATGTGAGCGGCCGCGAGGACCCCAGCGCGCGCGCCATGTGGCTACTGTTCAGCAATACCGGCACGGCCGCCGCCGTCTTCCACGTCTACGACCGCCTGCACCTGGACCGCGTGCCGCGCCGTTATGCGGTCGAGCCCGGCAAGCAGCTCAATGGCAGCTGGGATGTCTTCACCACCGACAATGGCAAATACGACCTGTGGGTACTGGGCCCGAACGGCTTCCACCGCAGCTTCCAGGGCGACGTCAGCACCGTGACGGCCGCTGGCGGCACCGCGCCGGAAATCCGCGTGTGCTACGACATTGCCAACGCCGCGGTCTACCTGACCATGATCAACACCGGCGCCGCGGCCTGCACCTTCACCGTCACGCCCGCCGCCTACCGCGAAGACGGCCCCTGGACCTTCGAGATCCCGCCGGGCAAGCAGCTTGACCAGCACTGGCCGGTGGGCCTGCAGGGCAACTGGTACGACTTCGTCGTCACCACCACCCAGGGCAGCTTCAGGCGGCGCTTTGCCGGCCGCCTGGAAACCGGCGCCGACGGGGTGTCCGACCCCGCGCTGGGCAAGCCCGCACGGGCAGTGCCCTGAGCGAAGCCGGGCGGCGGCAGGGGCACCTGCCACTGCCGCCGCCCGTGCCGTCCATCCCTTGCGCCATCGCGCCGCCGTGCCCACGGCGGCGCGATGGCGCGTTGTCACATGAATTGTCATAAATCGCCGCTAGACTGGCGCGCTTGCCTTATTCCCACGGAAATCCCCCATGCTCGGCGACCTGCTGACGACGTTTTATGAAGTGGCGCGGCAGGGCAGCATCACCACCGCCGCCAAGCAGTTGCGCGTGAGCCAGCCCACGGTCACCGGCCGTATCCGCCAGCTTGAAGAGAACTATGGCGTTGAGCTGTTCTACCGCCGTGCCGGCCGGGTCGACCTGAGCGACGTCGGCGTGGCCCTGATGCCGGTGGTGGAGCAACTGATGCAGCATGAAGGCAGCGCGGATTTCCTGCTGCGCAATGCCGGCAACCTGCATCTGGGCCATCTCCGCATTGGCGCCACCGGGCCCTATTACATCCTGAGAAGCGTGGCCGCATTCCGCGAGCGCCACCCCGCCATCGAGATCAGCATCGAGATCGGCAACTCGCAGCAGATGCTGGATGCGCTGTTCGAGTACCGCATCGACGTCGCGGTCTCGTCGCACGCCGTCGACGACGATCGCCTTGCCCGCATCACCCTTGCCTCCGATCCAATGGTGCTGGTGGTCAACCAGGGCCATCCGCTGGCGCGCGCGCGCAGCGTCAGCCTGGCGCAACTCGGGGCCTGCCACCTGCTGGTGCGCGAGCATGGCTCGATGACGCGCAAGGCCACCGAGACCGCGCTGGACAACGCCGGCGTGCCGTTGCCCGCGAGCACCGTGATCGGCAGCCGCGAAGCC
The DNA here is from genome assembly GCF_057814235.1 of Cupriavidus sp. F041. Taxonomy (NCBI): domain Bacteria; kingdom Pseudomonadati; phylum Pseudomonadota; class Betaproteobacteria; order Burkholderiales; family Burkholderiaceae; genus Cupriavidus; species Cupriavidus sp. F041. The sequence continues at coordinate 3,526,467 of NZ_JBVASY010000001.1, read as the reverse complement.
ATCTGCGAAGCGATCCGCCAGGGCCTCGGCGCCAGCGTGGTGCCGCTCGGCGAGGTCCCGCGCGACCCGGCGCTGTGCGTGGTGCCGTTCGCCAGCGACCCGCCCGTGCTGCACGAATATCTCTACTGCCTGCAAGGGCGCACGCACACGCGCCTGATCGGCGCCTTCCTGGAATGCCTGGCGCCGCGCGCGGCCGCGTAGGCACGCACGAAATCCGCCAATAGCGGTATTGGAATTCTTGCGCCGCGCTTCATCCCCAGGTCATTGCCGGTACGCATGCTTGCGGCTTTTCCGACCGGAGACGGCGCATGTCCTGCCTTGCCTTGTTTGACCTCGACCACACGTTGCTACCGCTGGATAGCGAATATGAATGGGCACGCTACCTGGTGGAAGTGGGTGCCGCCGATGCGCGCGACGTCGATGCCAACAATGCGCTGTGGCTGGCCGAGTACAGCGCCGGACGTCTCGATTTCCACCGCCATGCGAGCTTCGCCCTGGGCCTGCTGGCGCGCCATCCGCGCGCGCGCCTGGAAGCCTGGCGCAGCGGCTTCATGCGCGACGTGATCGCGCCGGCCATCCGGCCCGAAGCGCGCGCCCTGCTGGCGTCCCATCGCGGCGCCGGCGACCTGTGCTGCATCGTCACCGCCACCTGCCGTTTCGTCACCGAGCCGATTGCCCAGGCGCTGGACGTGCCCCACCTGATCGCGGTGGAGGCCGAGCGCGGGGCGCAGGACGAATTCACCGGCGCCGTCGAGGGCGTGCCGAGTTTCGGCGCTGGCAAGATCGAGCGTGTTACGCAGTGGCTTGGCTCCCTCGGCATGGCCTGGGACCAGTTCGGGCGCACGGTGTTCTACAGCGACTCGCGCAACGATATCCCGCTGCTCGAAGCCGTCAGCCACCCGGTGGCCACCAACCCGGATGCCGCGCTGCTCGCCCTGGCGGGCGTGCGTGACTGGCCGGTACTGACGCTGTTTGCACCGCCGGTGCCGGTCCTCGCATCCGCCTGACAGGCGGCGCGCGTCACGGGGCTTTCACATTACAGGGGGATGATGGCGGGCACGCTTTTATATCCGGACCGGCGCCAGCGCCTATATTGGCGTTAGCGATCATGATGATCGCATCGCCCCCGCCGGCCGCGCCTGGTTTGCCTGGCCGGCACAGATACCAAGGAACCGCTCTCGCCCATGTCCGATTGCCCGTCCCGCGTCAAACCCGCCGCTTGCGGCCCCGGCGCGGCGCGCCGGACCCACTGACGCCACCGCGCATGGCGCAGTCACCTACCGCCGACGATGGCCTGGCTGAAATGCAGCAACTGGAGGCCATCCTGGAAGCTGGCGCCGGCCGCCTGCACGCCTGCCGGGTGGGCGAGGTACAGGCGCGCGGCCAGCGCTTCCCGCTCTACACCGCCAGCATCGGCTCGAACGATCCGAACGCCCCCGCCATCGGTTTCTTTGCCGGCATCCACGGGCTTGAGCGCATCGGCACGCATCTGCTGCTCGACTATATGCGCATGCTGCTGTGGCGCCTGGAGTGGGACGCCTTGCTGGAGCGCCAACTGCAATCGGTGCGGCTGTTGTTCATGCCCATCGTCAATCCGGGTGGCATGTGGGCCTCCACGCGCGCCAATCCCAACGGCGTGGACCTGATGCGCAACGCACCGCAGGACGCGGCCGGCCGCGTGCCGCTGCTCGCCGGCGGGCAGCGCTTGGGGGCATGGCTGCCGTGGTACCGCGGCAGGCGCGGCGCACCCATGGAGACCGAGAGCACGGCCGTGTTGCAAGTGGCGGCGCAGCAATTGCAAGGCCGCCCCCTGAGCTTTGCGCTGGATTGCCACTCGGGCTACGGCTGGGGCGACAGCATCTGGTTCCCCTACGCGCGCACCGCCGCGCCGATGGCGCACCTGCCGGAGATGTTCGCCCTGAAGACCATGTTCGAGCAGGCGCATCCGCACCACGGCTATGCCTTCGAGCCGCAGAGCCGCCAGTACCTGCTGCACGGCGACCTGTGGGACTGGGCCTACGACCACACCCCACCCGGCAATATCTTCCTGCCGATGACACTGGAGTTGGGTTCCTGGCTGTGGATCAAGAAAAATCCCCGCCAGTTGTTCTCGCGCCAGGGCATCTTCAACCCGGTCAAGGCGCATCGCACCGCGCGCGTGCTGCGCCGCCATGCCAACCTGCTCGATTTCCTGGGGCGCGTAGCCTACGCGCCGGAGCGCTGGCTGCCGCAAGGGCAACGCCGGGAGGCACTGCTCGAGCTGGCGACGGCGCAGTGGCAAGACGGCAAGCCCCGATGAGCGACTGGATCCTGCTGCGCGGCCTGACGCGCGAGACACGCCATTGGGGCGCCTTGCCGGGTGTGCTGCAAACCACCGCCGGCATCAGGCCCATCGCCATGCTGGATCTGCCGGGCAACGGCGTGGAGGCAGCCGGGCGCGCGCCGGCCAGCGTGGCTGCCATGGTGGAATTCATGCGTGAACGTGCCCGCGAGCGGGCGCTAGCCCCGCCCTACCGGCTGCTGGCGATGTCACTGGGCGCCATGGTGGCGGCGGAATGGGCGCGGCGCCATCCAGGGGAGATCGGGGCACTGGTGCTGATCAACACCAGCATGCGGCCGTTCTGCGCGCTGACGGAACGCCTGCCGCCGCGCAACTGGCCCGCACTGCTCGGCATGGCGCTGCGCTGGCACCACGCCGCTTACTGCGAGCGCACCGTGCACCGGCTGACCTGCAACACCAGCGCGGCACGCGCCGCCGACGTAGCCGCGTGGTGTGCGATTCGCACCAGCGCGCCGGTAAGCCGCGCCAACGCGCTGCGCCAGCTGTGGGCCGCGGCGCGCTATGAGGCCGCGTCCAGGCCGCCGGCCTGCCCGACACTGGTGCTGTCATCGGCGGCGGACCGCCTGGTCGATCCCGCTTGCTCGGCGCATCTCGCCGCGGCCTGGCGCGTGCCGCACCGCCGCCATCCCTGGGCGGGCCACGACATGCCGCACGACGATCCGGCGTGGCTGGCCGCCACCATGGCCTGGTGGCTGGCGAGCGGAGGCGTGCGTTAGCGGGGCATGGGGAAAAGACGCCCCGGCGCTGCCCGCGCGCGCCGTGCAGCGCCTGGGGCTACGATGCAGCCGCGATTGCGCCGTGCCCGATCACGGCATGGACACGACGGAAGTATTCGAGAGGCTGCGGGCGCCCGAGCAGGAATCCCTGCGCCTCGTCGCAGCCTTCGGCCAGCAGCAGGCTGAGCTGCTCGTCGGTCTCCACGCCTTCGGCCAGCACCGGGATCGCCAGGCTCTGGCCCAGGGCAAGAATGGCGCGGATGATGGCCTTGGCTTGCTGGCTGCCGGAAATCTCCGCGATAAAGGTGCGGTCCAGCTTGATCTTGTCGAAGGGGAAGGAGCGCAAGGTATCCAGCGAGGAGTAGCCCGTGCCGAAATCGTCGATGGCGATGGTAACGCCCAGCGCCTTGATGCGGCGCAGGATGTCCAGCGCCCGATCCTTGTCGCCGATGATGGTCGACTCGGTGATCTCGAGTTCGAGCCTGCCGGCGGCCAGCCCGGTTTCCTCCAGCACGTGCGCCACCATGGTGACCAGGTTGCCGTGGGTAATTTGCACCGGAGACAGGTTGACGGAGATCTTCCTTGGATAGGTCCACTGCGCGGCCTCCCGGCACGCGGTACGCAGCACCCACTCGCCGATCGGCAGGATGGCGCCGCACTCTTCGGCCAGCGGAATGAAATCGTCCGGCGGAATCAGTCCCCGCTCCGGATGGTGCCAGCGCAGCAGCACCTCGCAGCCGATCACCTCGCCGCTGGCAATGGCGGTCTGCACCTGATAGTCCAGCACGAACTGGTGCGCGGCGATGGCGGTCCACAGCTCGCCGGCAAGCGCGCGGCGCTCGCGTTCCGCCTCGTCCATCCGGCTCTCGTAAAAACAGATCGACTCCGACAGGCTGCCCTTGGCGCGATACATCGCCAGGTCGGTGTTGCTGACCAGCTGGTCGCGATGGGCCCCGTCGCCGGGGAAGATCGCGATGCCGATGCTGGCGCCAGTGGTCAGGTCGAAGCCGTCTAGCCGCACGGGCTCGCTCAGGCAAGTCACCAGGCGGGCGGTAAAGTCGCTCAGCTCGGCCTGCCGCTCAAAGCGCTTGACCGCAATAAACTCATCGCCGCCGATGCGCGCGATGAATTCACCCGCCTCCAGCTGGCCGGCAATGCGCCCGGACACCGCCTTTAGCACTGTGTCGCCGGCCGCACGGCCATGCAGGTCGTTGATCTCCTTGAAGCGATCCAGGTCGATACCCAGCGTGGCCACCTGGCAGCCCTGCTTCTGCGCACGCAGCAATTCCTCATCCAGGTAGTCGTTGAAATAGCTGCGGTTGGGCAGTCCGGTCAGGCTGTCGTGGCGCGCCATATGATGGATCTTGGCTTCGATGCGGCGCTGCTCGGTGACATCCTCGCAGGTGGTGACCCAGGAGCCGTCGGCCATTGCGCTGTGCGACAGCGCAATGGCGCGTCCGTCGGGCAGCGCCTCCACGCTGCGCCAGTGCTTGTGGCGGCGCAGGATCTCGCGGTGCCGCTCGTAGAGCGCCTGCGCGTATTGCTCGCCGCGGCCATCCGGCTGGCCCGCCTCGGGCTGCGCATAGCGGCCGGGGAGGCCCGCCAGCGCGCCCGGCGCCGCGGCTTCGCTCTCATGCGCGCCTGCCATGGTGCGGCACAGGGTGAGGAAATCCGCGCCGGGCGCAAGCGCCTTGCCAGCGCCTTGGAAGACCTCCTCCATCCTCCGGTTGGTCAGGATGACCGTGCCTTCCGGATCGAACAGGCATAGCCCCTGCGACATATTCTCCAGCGCCAGGTCGAGCTTGCGCGTCACCTCGGCGATGCGCTCGGCATCGGCCTTTTGCTGGGTCATGTCGCGCGTGACCTTGGCATAGCCTATCTGCTTGCCGGTGCGATCGAATATCGGCGTGATCAGCACGTGGGCCCAGAAGCGGGTGCCATCCTTGCGCATGCGCCAGCAGCCCTCGGCCACGAAACGGCCGGTGTCGCGCGCCAGTTGCAACGCTCGCTCGGGCAGCCCGGAGGCACGGTCCTCCGGCGTATAGAAGCAAGAGAAATGCGCGCCCAGGATTTCATCCTGCGTATATCCCTTGGCCCGTTGCGCACCGGCATTCCAGCTGCTCACGCTCCCCGCGGGGTCCAGCGCGTAGATCGCGTAATCGGTCACGCCGAGCACAAGTGTGCGAAAAAGTTCGGTCTCGCCGGGAGGGCCTTGGATGTGAAGCATGTAGGGTGCATGTGGAGGGTCGATGCCTCCGCGCGCAGCCCCCACCTCCGTAAGGAGGACAGCCTGCGCGCACGTGGGCATCGACGGAACCGGCTCGGCCGGCGTGCCGGGACGTCGCTACGTATAACGGCAAGCCGGGTCCGAAATTTACCCTTGCCCCGGCAAATCGCAGCCTTGCGCGTCGCAAGCCGGGCCGCCCGCGCCATCCGCGCCATCCGTGCCACCCGCCCCCTGCTGCGCGACCGCCCGGGCGAGGCTGTCCTGCCATGCGGTCGCGTCGCCAAGGTACGGTCCCACGTCGAGCACGGCAAAGCGTCCGTCCCCGCGTTCGAGCGCGAACGTGGGAAAGCCCTGGCCGCCCAGCCGGTTCAGCAACGCACGGCTGTCTGCCATATGCGCCTGCGTTTGCCCCGCGCCAATGTCCAGGCAGAGATCGGCGAAACGCTGCGGATCCAGTCCGGCTTGCACGGCCACGTCGCCGAGCACTTGCGTATCGGCGATGCGCCGCCCGTCCACGTAGTGCGCGTGCTGCAGGCGCGCCAGCAAATCGGCGGCAGCCTCCGCGCCGCCCATCGATTGCGCCGCCAGGATCGCGGTGGTCGGCGGCGTGGAGTCCATCACCGCTTGCTCGTCGCGCAGCAAACCCTCGAAATAGCGCTCGCCGAACGGCTGGCCCGTCAGCGCCGCGATACGCCTGTCATGCGGCATCACGTAGTCGCGCCATTGCGGCGAAATGCGGCGCCGGTTCGCGCCCGTCAGCATGCCGCCGCCGTGCAGCGCCAGTGCCAGCCCCGGCACCGCGCGCGCGGCGCGCACCAGCGGCGCCGTGCCGTAGCACCAGCCGCACAGGGGGTCATAAATGTAATGCAGGTTGAGGCCGGACATGATCGATGCGTTCCTGTGATTTGTCGTGTTCAATGCGGTGCGCCGCCGTTATTTGCCGGCCAGGTCATCTCGCCCTTGATGACCTTGGCGCTCAGCTCGAGCGACTCCACGCCGCCCAGCTTCGGATAGTGCTGCTGCATCGCCGTGCTCAATGCCTTGGCATCCGACGCCTTTGCCGCCTCGCGCTCGAACGTGCGCGGGTAGTCGCGCGTGAAACGCACCGATGCCAGCGTCTGCGGCGCATCGTCCAGGAAGTGCCCCGGCACGACCCGCACCGGCTTCTTCGCCCATGGCGTGTACGCATCGCGCCGGCAAATGCCGGCGATCCTGCGCACCATGCTGGACTTCCTGGCGGAGTACTTCGCCACGGATCCCGGATGGCAAGGCGGCCGGCCCGCGGCGCTCCGGCCAGGCTAGGCCCAACTTTGAGTTCACTGCGAACGTAAGGTGTTGATTCCACGCAGTTATGCGAGTGCGTAGCGAGGGCTTGCTGGGTACAGGTGCTACAGAAGGGCTGCCGGGCTGATACCGAGGAGGCGGAAGGCGCGGTCCTGAATGGGCGTTGGCCGAGTGGTCATGATGATCTTGGCCTCCGGATTCAGCGGCGTGTGGCAGATGTTGTAGGTGAGCGTGGCCAGATCACCGAGCAACGTGCGCAAGCTGTGGACGGGCAGATCATCCTCGGTGCGCTTGGTGGCGTCCTTGGCTTTCGCCTGTTCCGAACGCCGTGCCTTGGCCACGGGCGAGGCACGGGAAGCGCGCGCTAGCTCGATGTATTCATCGTCAAACAGCATCGGCTTCAATTTTTCGCGCATGTGCCATTCGACGTAGTAGGCCAGCATGCACAGAAAGACATGAGCACGCACGCGCTCGGCATTCCAATGGAACACGGGGCGCACGTGCAAGTCCATGGTCTTGAGCGAACGAAACGCTCGCTCGACCGCCGCCAAGCCCTTGTAGGCCGACACGGCCGCCTCGGCTGACAGTTGCGCCGCCGGCAAACTCGTGCGCACCACATACAGGCCATCGAGTGCCGCCTCTTGCTCGATCTGTAGCGTCTTGCGCGCCCAGGCAAAGCTGGTGTCGGTGATGGTCAGCTCGAAGTGCTTGGCCATCTTGAAGCGCTCGACGACCCGGCCCACGCGCAGGGCAATCGCCTCCGTGCCCTTGAGCCGGTTGCGTGCGCGCGTGGTGGCCTCGGCAATCTTGTTGAGCTCCTGTTCGGTGGCCTGCAACAGCGCCTCGCGTTTCCTGGCCCGTTCGTCGGCCAGCAGCGGATTGCGGCACACCACCAGTCGCTCGCCAGGAAACGTTTCGCTGGTGAGTTCGATGAGGTTGCGTTCATCGAACAGCGAGGGCTGAAAGGGGCCTTGTTCGCGGGCGAGTTCAGCTACCTGCGGGGCGCGCAGGCTACTCACCCAGTCCAGTCCTGCCGGGCGCAACAGCGTGTCGATACGGGCTTGCGTCAGCATCCCCCGGTCCCCTACCCAGGCGAGCTTCTCGATGCCGAAACGGTCTTTGAGCTTCTCCACCTGAGACGCCACCGTGCTCGGATCGGCAGTATTGCCGGCGAAGACTTCGACCGCCACCGGACACCCTTGCGGCGTACAGACCAGACCGAACACGATCTGCGGCTCGTGACGCTTGCCATCGCGGCTGTAGCCGTAGGCCGCCAGGTCGCAGCAGCGCCCGGTCAGCCAGGTGGAAGTGAGGTCATAGAGCACCAGGGTGCCACCAGCCAGATGCTGCTTCGCCAGGCGCTTCTCGATGGCTTCCTGGGCCTCTCCCAGCCAGTCCAGCGCGGCGTACAACTCCTCGGGCTCCACATCGCCGATGCCGAGCATGCGCGACAGCGAATGGGCCGCGGTCTCTTGCTGCAGCATGCGGTGCGTGGCCAGCTTGGAGGCGGGCGAAATCAGGCGTGCCACCAGCAGCGCCATGACCAGGGATGGCACGCGGCCCGGCGCCGCCGCGAACCAGTGTTGCGCGCCACAGGCGCGGGCCGTACCGAGCGCGGCGGCCACATGGCCGTGCGGCAGACTGCGCTCGATCACCAGGGCCTCATCGGCCGAGGCCACGGCCGCCCCGCCGCGCAGCAAGACCTTCAAGCCCTCGATCACCTCGGGCGGCAGTGCGGACAAATTCGCCAGGGTGCGTTTCTTGACCTTGTTGCCTTCGCGATAGGACTCGCGCAGCAGGATCGCCGGCGGGGAATTGCGGTTGGGGACGTGTTCGATATACATGAACACCATTATTGGACATATTCAGCAAAAAACAAGGCTAATATAATGTATTTACATGGGTACATATGCACCCCAAAAAATAGCCGAAACCCAACGGTGGCGCGGGTTCCGGCGAGTTCAGGGACCAAAGTTTGGGCTAGGCCCCAGACGTCCAATCCTCGTATGTCGGACAATTCGCCTTTCCAGGCACTAAAATTCCGCCCTTCCCCCGAAGGATCACCCCATGCGGAAAACCGCCCTCTTCGCATTGCTTTTTTGCACATCGCTCCATGCATTTCCGGCAACGGCCGTGGACGTGTCCAGGATTCACGGCAAGATCCAGTTCGTCAATGCCTTTGGCGACTACAAGGTCCAGGTGGTAAACGCCTTTGCCGACATAAAAGTGAAAAAGGTCGATGCGACAGTGGCTGCAGCAGAGGTTTCTGTAGCGCGAAGGCTGCCTTGGCCGCAAAGCGCTCCACCGCGGTGCGACTCCGGCAATTAGTCGGCCCGGCACCACTGGCCAGAATCCGGGCACACACTGGCCCTTGCACCGTTCAGCCAGACTTGCTCTTCATTCAGCGGCAGCGAGGTCGAAGGGGCGATGTCGAAGGCAACCTTAAGTGCCTGCCCAACATGGGCATCTTCGATGGGAAGCTCCCAGGTCAGGAATAATTGGGTGCAGTCCTGGTCGGGCGGGAAGTCGGCCACATTAAAACCGCTGCTGCGGCGTTGAATTACGCCATGAGGCTGGCAAGTATCGAATATCACCGCCGTGCCCCGGGTCAGCGGGATGCGATGACCCAAAGAGGGAAAATGCAAGTCCTGCCCCCTGTCCTCGCTCAGGAAAAGATTGCAAAAGGCCGCACCGCCATATTGCGCACCGTCATGGTGGTACCTTGCGCCGCGGCAGGCCATGAGGGCTACGTCACTGGAGGCAAGCACCCCAGGCAGTCCAAGCGCGCACGCCCAATCGGACACGGCCTGCACGCAGCGCGTGTAGTTCGGCCAGCGCGCTCGCGCTCGTGCCAGAGGCATTGCCTCGACATCCCCGGGCTCCAGGACCAGGCGGGACGATATCTCCCTTGCCCAATCTGCAAGCAAGCGTGCAGGGGGTACAGGCACGTCGACCGTGCCTGAGAGCACGATGTCACTCACGCGTCGACTGCGGATGGCGTCGCCACTCCAGAAATAGGAAGTGAGGAGGTCTTGTACTCGATGCTGTTGAGGGCTGTGGCTCATTTGGACCAATGTAATGCGGCTGCCTCGGTAATGTAGCGGATCATAGCCCGTCGGCCGCTTTGGGTCGCTGATGAACCGCAGCAGTCTTCCCCGGAAATCGGCCAGGAAGCAAAAAAATCGGCGCGCCTCAATGGGCGCGCCGATGTCGCGCAGCGCGTCGGCGCTGCGATATTACAAGTGGTGATGCGGGCCGGGAAGGCTTTCAGGCAGGGAGCGTCTGCGCCAACACGGTTGCCATGGAGCCACTGGCGGCGCAAACCAGTGCCCAGCCTGCCAACATCCGGAAACTCTGCCAACGGCTCATGATGTGCTCCTGATATCCGTGCGCCGCCATGACGGCGGCACGACGATGATGCATGGATCGCGCTACGCCGCGGTCATGCTGACCTCACGGCATACCGGTGGTTTGCTCAGGCATTCGCGCCGTCGGTAAACACGTCGCGCTTGCCGCTGCGCGCACCGTCGGTGTACGGGTCGCGCTTATCGGTACGAGCACCGTCGGTGTACGGGTCGAAGCTGCGGCCCGGTTCAGACGACACGCTGCGGCGGTCCAGGCCGGCGACGGTACGGAAACCATCCGTATAGGGGTCGGTCTTGCCGACGCGCGCGCCGTCGGTGTACGGGTCGATGCTGCGGGCAGGCTCGGACGACACGCCGGCGCGGTCCAGGCCGGCAGTCAGGCCGCCTTCGCTGAATACGTCGAACTTGCCGCTGCGGGCACCATCGGTGAACGGGTCGGCCTTGCCGGTACGGGCGCCATCGGTGAACGAGTCGAACTTGCCGGTACGGGCGCCATCGCTGTACACGTCGCGGGTGCGGTATTCATAGCTGTACTTGTCGGCGGAAACGGTGGCAGCCTGGGCATGGCCGGCGGCAAAAGCTGCGGCGAGGGTGGTGGCGGTGAGCAGGGACTTGGCAAAAAGCTTAGTGTTCATGATGTTCTCCAATCGAAGCATGGGTCCGGGGGTCTGCTTTGGCCGCGGGGACCGGGATTTAGCTGGATCGCCACTTCCCTTTCGTTTTACCTACCACTAGGTAGACAATCCGGGCAAAAAAAAGTGACTTTCGTCGTCGTTACATATCTGTTGCATTGGAAACCGGCTGGCTGGCCTATTCTGCCTGACCTCGCTACGGCACCCATGGAACACATCTTATCTATCTGTAGGTAGATAGTCAAGGGTTTTTACCAGGTTGCGCTTAAGAATATTCTGAAAAGATCCAAGAGGCACAAGCAGCACTATTGGCAGCCGGCCAGAAAGAATGATCCATTGATATCATTTTTCTGACAGCCGCCTGCACCTGCCATCGGTGTGTACTAGGCTTTTGGAGGCGCGGGATCGCGATCGAGGGCACTCGCGCGCCGCTGTGCGCCATAGGTCTCACACGCACCGCCAAAGATTGCCATCAGGGATTGCCGCGTTGCGGCATCGCGAGCAAACTCTCCATGGCCGTGCGCGGGCGTTCCCGCGCACGCTCCTGCCGCACTCGAATCCATTGCACCGCCTCCCGCGCGGTGCCACCGGGAGTCCGTACTCATGAGCGCAGACAATGCCATCGGGAGTTCCGAACACGCCGATCCGCAAGCCATAGCGCCGGCGGACCTGTCAGTCGAGCCAGAGGCCACCACGGCAGCATTCTCCCCGATGGAGTCGCGCCGGCATCAGATGTTTCCCCTGCTGACTGCCGGCGAGATCGCCCGGCTCCAGCATTTCGGCACGGTGAAGCAATGGCTCCCCAACGAATTCCTGTTCCGCACGGGTGACCCCGCCCACGGCATGGTGGTGCTGCTGCGGGGCCATGTGCGGGTGTCCCAGCGCGACGCCCTGGATCGTTCGACGGTGGTGGGCGAACACGGACCGGGGCACTTCCTCGCCGAGGTCGGACAGCTATCCGGCAAGCCCTCCCTGGTCGACGGCATGGCGCTGGAGGACGTCGAGGCCATTGCGATCCCACCCGACCGGCTGCGCGCGCTGCTGGTCGCGGAAGCCGAGCTGGGCGAGCGGATCATGCGCGCGCTGATCCTGCGCCGCGTCGGCCTGATCGAACGCGGCAAAGGCCCGACCCTGCTGGGCCGCGGCAGCGAGCCGCGCCTGCTGCTGCTGCAGGCCTTCCTGCGGCGCAACGGTTATCCCCACACCGTGGTCGACGCGGACACCGATCCCGACGCCGGCGCGTTGCTCGAGTTCAGCGCGGCCGCCCCAGGCGATTTTCCGCTGGTCATCTGCCCCGGCGGCGCGGTGCTGCGCGCGCCCGACCCAGGCCAGCTTGCCACTTGCCTGGGCCTGTTGCCCGAGTTCGATCCGAACCATGTCTACGATGTGATCGTGGTGGGTGCCGGCCCTGCCGGGCTGGCAACGGCCGTCTATGCCGCGTCCGAAGGGCTCTCCGTCGCGGTGTTCGACGAGTGCTCGCCCGGTGGCCAGGCAGGCGCCAGTTCGCGCATCGAAAACTATCTCGGCTTTCCCACCGGCATCTCAGGACAAGCACTGGCCGGCCGCGCCTTTGTCCAAGCACAGAAATTTGGTGCTCACGTCGCGATCCCGCTGGAGGTGGCTGCACTGCATTGCGGCGAACACCCGCAACGCATTGAGTTGTGCGACGGCCGCAAGATCCCGACCCGCACCGTTGTCATAGCCAGCGGCGCGGCCTATCGCCATCCCGCCATCGCAGCGCTGGATCGTTATGAGGGGCGCGGCGTCTACTATTGGGCGTCTCCGGTGGAAGCCCGGCTATGCGGCGGCGACGAGGTCATGCTGGTCGGGGGCGGCAACTCAGCCGGACAGGCGGCGGTCTTCCTGGCGGCGCACGCAAAGCACGTGCACATGCTTATCCGTGGGGCGAGCCTGGAGGCCAGCATGTCGCGCTACCTGATCGAGCGCATCGCGGCCCAGCCCAATATCGAACTGCATACCGGCGCGGAGGTCGTGACACTGGCCGGAGAAGAGCGACTGGCTACCGTCGGCTACCGCACGCGCGATAGCGACCGCATTACAGAAATACCGATCCGGCATCTGTTCCTGTTTATCGGCGCCGATCCCAATACGGCATGGCTGCGTACGTGCAATGTCCGCGTCGATGCAAAGGGATTCGTGCTGACCGGCTCGGACACACCACATGAAGGCGAGGCGCCCGCCTCCGCGCTGGAGACCAGCGTACCCGGTGTTTATGCGATTGGCGACGTGCGCTCGGGCTCCACCAAGCGTGTTGCGGCGGCCGTTGGCGAAGGCGCCGCTGTGGTCGCGCAAATCCACGGCTACCTGGCGAAACTAAGGCAGCCGGAGCCGGGAATGCTCGCCATGTAGGGCACGCCGGGCGCTGCATAGGCCGGGGAAATATCGGGTTTTCCTGAATGCCGGCCCTCCAGGGAATCGCCGGACAATGAATTTACTCCTGCCTCCGTGCGCCGGCAATCGACTGTGTGGACGGCGCGCGACAGAGCGTGAAACGCGCTTTTATTTACTATATTGGTTGCAATGGCAGGTGCTTCAATTCGAAGCCGCTGATCGGGGAGGTTGCCATGCGTTCGCTTGCAGACAGATTTAGTCCGCCCACACCGGAGAAAATAGCAGCAAGGGAATTGCAGCAAATGCGGCTTACCCTATTCCAGGCCGAACGCCGCCTGCTGGAAGCACAGATGCAGGTCGACTACTATCGCGACCTCGTCGCCTTCCTGGAAGACGTAAGCGCCTCCGGCGTCGAAAGCGTGGTGGACAAGCGGCGCATATCTGCCGCCGCCGAGCACGCACAGGCCCATCGCTCCGCGCCCGGACTCATCACGGTGCCTGCCGTACCTTCAGCAGCCTGACGTTTCACCGTTGCCGGCGCAGCCCGCGCCGGCACGGTGATGGCGCGTCCCTCGCCTGCGCGGGGACGCGGCTGCTGCCGTGCCGCGTCTGCCGCGACGCTGTCACACGCAACCGCTACACGTGGCGCTCGTCATGGCCCGTCGGGCATCGCCGTGTGCTGCGCGAGCGCTGTGCGATACTGGCCGCCTTGCGCGGCTTTCCCGCGTCATCCACACAGACCCAACGCCGCGCGCGGTGCCTCGCGACGTCCGTGCCCGGCCCGGGACCCAACAGGAAACTGATATGAGCGAACTGCTGCCAGCCATTGAAATCGAAACCGCGCCATCGCCGACATGGTCGGTTATATGGATGCACGGCCTCGGCGCCGACGGCAGCGACTTCGTCCCCGTGGTACCCGAATTGGACCTGGCGCCCGCGCCCGCCGTGCGTTTCGTGTTTCCCAACGCGCCGGCCATCCCGGTCACCTGTAACGGGGGCTACGTCATGCCGGCGTGGTATGACATCGAGTCCCTGGACGACGCGCGCCGCCAAGTGGACGAGGCTGGTATCCGCATCACCCGCGAGGCCATTCGCGCGCTGATCGCGCGCGAGAACCAGCGCGGCGTGCCCAGCCATCGCATCGTGCTGGCCGGCTTCTCGCAGGGCGGCGCCGTGGCCTATACCACCGGCCTCACGCATCCCGAGCGCCTGGGCGGCATCATCGCCCTTTCCACCTATATCCCCTCGCCTGCGCTGCTTGCCGCCGAATTGAGCGAGGCCAACCGCGCCACGCCGATCTTCGCCGGGCATGGCGCCGAGGACGACGTGGTACCCGTCAAGCTAGGCATGCTGGCGCGCGATACGCTGCAACAGCAGGGATGCACGGTGGAATGGCACACCTATCGCATGTCGCACTCAGTCTGCATGGAAGAAATCCAGGCAATTGGCGCGTGGCTGACCGCGCGCTTCGCCGCGGACAAACCGTCCTGATCACGGGAAGGACGAGAAGACGGAATGGCCCGGCACGGCCATTCCGGCATGGGACGCATCCGGTCATGGTAGGCTCGCGCCCTCCGCATTATTTGCAAGCCCTATGAAAACCTCACATCCCGACGCTTCCGCGGCCGCCCCTGCCGCGCCGCTCAAGCTGGATTTCGATACGCGCAAGGCGCTGCTGTTCGCCCTTGCCGCCGAGCGTTTGTCAGCGTACTACGAACACCGCCAGTGGATGACCGATGCCCAGGGCTCCACCCTGGCAGGCCTCTGGCTGTCGCGCTCCAGGCTGCAACTGGCGCTGGCGGAGCGGCGCCTTCTGTCGCAACTGAGCGATCAGTTCGCACGGCAACTGGCCGGCACCCTGTCGCGCGAGGCCGGCCTGTACACCGCACATGAAATGATGGAAGCGCTCGACCCCAAATACCAGTCCGCTTTTGCGCACGACCTGCTCGACGAGTGCGAGCGGCTGCTGCGAGAGAATGGCGTGACGGAGTGACCGGCCACGCACCGCGCCTTCGCAGGCGCGGCCTGGCCGGCACGATTCAGCGGCTGGCCACGCTTGGTGCGCGTCCCTTGTCGAACTGTTCCCCGTCGAGCCGGCGGAACACCAGCGCCGACAGCAGCGTAATGATGCCCACGGTAAGGAACGCCATCCGGTAAGCCGTGCCTGCCACCCCAAGCTGCGCGGTGAACAGGCTCACCAGCCCGCCGCCGATGGTGACCCCGAGGCCGATCGCCAGCATCTGCACCATCGAGAACAGGCTGTTGCCGCTGCCCGCGTCTTCCACGCTCAGGCCCTTCAGCGTCACGCTGTTCATGGCCGCAAACTGCATGGAGTTGGTGGCGCCGAACAACGCGAGCTGCGCGATGGCCAGACCGGTCGGCCAGCCCGGCGAAATCGCCGCGAACGATGCGATCGAGCCGCCCACCAGCAAGGTGTTGACCAGCAGGAAGGTGTCATAGCCAAAGCGCTTGACCAACGGCACGATCCAGCGCTTGGCGACCACTCCGGCCAGCGCGGCTGGCAGCAGCATCAGCCCGGAATGCAGCGGCGAGTAACCCATCTGCAACTGCAGCAGCAATGGCATCAGGAACGGCACCGCGCCGGAGCCGATGCGGCAAACCAGGTTGCCGGCCAGTCCGATGCTGAAGTTGGGTTCGCGGAACAACGCCAGCCGGAACAGCGGATCGCGCCGCCGCCGGGCATGTGGAATATATAGCAGGGCGGACAGCAGGCTCAGCGCGAACAGGCTGCCGCTCCATGCCGCGTGACTGGCTTCGTGCGGCGTGTCGAGCGCTAGCGAAAACGCCACCATGCAAAGCGACAGCAAACCGCAACCGATGAAGTCGAACGGGGGCGCGCGTCCGATGGTGTTATCCGGCAAGTAGCGCAAGACGGCCAGCATCCCGACCGCGCCGACCGGCACATTGATCAGGAAGATCCAGTGCCACGCCACCGACTGCACGAGCCAGCCGCCCAGCACCGGCCCGAAGATGGGTCCGACCTGCCCCGCCACCGACACGAAGGCAAGGGCCGCGATGTACTGCTCGCCGGAGACGCTGCGCAGCACCGCCAGCCGGCCGATCGGCAGCAGCATCGAGCCGCCGATGCCCTGGACCACGCGGGCAATCACAAGCTGGTCCAGGCTCTGCGCGCCGGCGCAAAACAGCGAGCCGAGCACAAAGGTCAGGATCGCCGCGAAGTAGACCCGGCGGGTGCCGAAGCGGTCCGCCAGCCAGCCCGAGGCCGGCGTCAGCATGGCCATGGTCAGGGTGTAGGCCACGACCACCGGCTTCATGTCCAGGGGAGTTTCGTTGAGGCTGCGCGCCATCGCGGGCAACGCGGTGTTGACAATGGTGGTGTCGAGCGTTTGCATGAAGAAGCCCGCTGCGACGATCCACAGCATGGCCTTTTGGGAGGATTGGCTGTTCATCTGGTACATCTCGGCAAGGACCGGTGGAGAACCGGCGCGGCCATCGGGTGGGATCGCGGGGAGCAGATCCGGAAGAACCCAGGGCCACGAATGCTATCGATGTTAATGATTGCGCTGTCAATCGGGAACCCCTCTGGATATATTGACTGTAATCGGATATTCCGATGACAATGCCGCATGCTCAACCCCGTCTGGATCCGGACCTTCGCCACCGTTGCCGCCGCCCACAGCTTCACCGATGCGGGGCGCCAGCTCGGCCTGTCCCAGTCCAGCGTCAGCGACCATATCCGGCGCCTGGAACAGCACGTGGGACGGCGGCTGTTCGTGCGCGATACCCACACCCTGACCATGACCGCCGACGGCGAGGCACTGCTGGCGCATGCGCGGCTGATCCTGGAAGCCATCGCGCGCGCTGAATCCCAGTTCAATGCGCCCCGCCTGCAGGGACGCGTGCGGCTGGGCACCTCGGACGACCTGGCGCTGGGGCCGCTGCCCAATGTGCTGGCCGCGTTTCGCAACTCGCATCCGGACGTGGAACTGGAAATCACCATCGGCATGACCGGCAAGCTTTACGAGCTGATGGATGCCGGCGCGCTGGACCTGATGATCGGCAAGCGCCGCGAAGGCGACAGGCGCGGTACCCCGCTGTTCCGCGGCAAGCTGGAGTGGCTCGCGCGGCCCGGCACCGTGGCGGACCTCAGGCAGCCTTTGCCGCTGATCCTGGTACCCGAGCCCAGCGTCACGCGCGCCATCGTGCTCGATACGCTGGCCAAGGCCGGGATGCGCTGGCAGATCGTCTGCACCAGCAGCAGTCACTCGGGCTGCATTGCCGCGGCGCGTGGCGGGCTAGGCATTACCGTGAGGGCGCAATACCTTTCCGGGCGCGGCCTGTCGCCGCTGGTCAATAGTGAAAGCCTGCCGGCGCTGCCGGAGGTGGAGTTCATCTCGCTGCGCGCGGGCCGCCTGAGCCGGCCCGCCGAAACGCTACTGCAACTGCTGCAAAAGAGCGATCTGCGCGGGTCCTGGCTGGACGAATAGCCAGCACCCTCGTGCGATTCCCGCCCCGGCTCACGCATGGGCGCCGTCCTGGTACGGGTCGAAGCTACGGGCCGGGGATGCCGATACGCCGCGCGTGTCCATGCCGGCCAGCTTCTGCGCGCCGTCGGTGAACGGGTCGATGTTGCGAGCCGGATCGGACGAGACGCCACTGCGGTCCAGGCCGGCGATGCGGGCGCCATCGGTGAAGGGATCAATCATGCGAGTGCGGGCACCGTCGGTGTACGGGTCGATGCTGAGGGCAGGATCGGACGAGACGCCAACGCGGTCCAGGCCGGCAATGCGGGCACCGTCGGTGAACGGATCAACCATGCGGGTGCGGGCACCGTCCGTGTACGGGTCGATGCTGCGGGCAGGATCGGCGGAAGGACCCGTGCGGTCCAGGCCGGCAATGCGCGCGCCGTCGGTAAAGGGATCGGCCGTGCGGGCGTGGGCACCGTCAGTGAAGCTATCGAACCTGCCGCCACGGGCGCCATCGGTGAATGCGCTCACGGGTGCCGTGCGCGCACCGTCGCTGAATACGTCGCGCGCACCGCTGTGCATCGACCGGGCATAGGGCGCGTTGCCAGCGCGATCGGCAGCCGCGCTGGCGGCATGGGCGCTGCCCAGGGCAAACACGGCACCGGCAATGGCGGCGGCGGCAAACAGGGACTTGGCGAGGTTCGGGTACATGGCAATCTCCAACTGGGTGAATGAGCCCATTCGTCGCCGGCACCCGATGGAACTTACAGGTTTTTTTCAGATTATTTGCCGAAACCCGTCCGCCTCGATCCGCGTGCGGTGCCCTGCACGTGGACGCGCCGCGCAGCCCGACGCTGCGCCCTGCCCCGCCCGGACCTGACTGGCCTAGGCCTTGTTCCAGTCATCTTCCAGTCAAAAGGATGAACTCAGCCAAAGGCTTATCCCCCCCAATACCGTGACGATCTCCAACCTCCGGCCAGTGTCGGCAAGCGCACGCATGACGCTAAATACAGTAACGGGTCAGGCGCTGCTGCGTGGCAAACCGAACAGAACAAGACAGAACGGCTGACGCCGTGGCCGGGACTTTTCGACTAGGGGAGAATGGGATGACCGACACAGAACTGGACCTGTCCGGCAATCATTTGCTGGGCGCACTGCCGCAGCGCGAGCGCCGCCTGCTCATTCCGCGGCTGGATAGCGTCAACCTGCGCACGGGGCAACTGTTGAGCGACTCCGGCCAACGCATCCGGCATCTTTACTTCCCGAGCACCGCGGTGATCTCGATGATGTCCCTGCAGGAAAGCGGCGCTACCATCGAACTGGCCTCGGTGGGCCGCGAGGGGATGGTAGGTCTGCCCGCGCTGACCGGCGGCGAGACCATGCCCAACCGCATCGAGGTACGCAGTAGCGGATGCGGCTACCGCGTGGCCGCCGGCGACCTGCGCGCCATCTACCCCGAGCTGCCCATGCTGCAGCGCATGGCCCTGCTCTATATGCAGGCGCTGCTCACGCAGGTTTCGCAAACGGCGGTCTGCATCCGCCATCATTCGCTGACCACCCAGTTGTGCCGCTGGCTGCTGCTGGCGCTGGACCGTTCGCCCTGCAACGAGCTGGATGTCACCCAGCAGACCATCGCCGACATGCTTGGCGTGCGCCGCGAGGGCGTCACCGAAGCCGTGGGCAAGCTGGCGGAACTGCGCATGATCAGCCACAGCCGTGGCCATATCACCGTCATCGACCGCGCCGGGCTGGAAGGCTTCTCCGGCGAGTCCTACCGCATCGTGCGCAACGAATTCGACCGCCTGCTCAGCCCTGCCGCCAGCTAGCCGGCAGTGGAATGTGCCAGCGCCTGGTAAGCGGTGGCAAGGTGGTAAGGCGTGGTCGAAGGCATCTCGGCCCGCTCCACCTTGCCCTGCGCCGACAGGCATTCGTACCAGCCGCCCGCGTGGAGAAAACGCGCCGGGAATGATTGCAGCCATGCCTGCAGGTGTGCGAGCGCAATGCGATCGCCACGCACCACCAGCGCCCGCGCGAATTCGGTCTGCGCCCAGATCCGCTGGAGCGGGTCGCGCACCGAGCCATCCAGGTTCAGCGCCGCCGCCACGCCCATGGTGCCGGTATCGACACCGTGCCCCAGGGCGAAGTCGAAGGCCCGCGTCAGCGCCTGGCTGAGCGGCGAGCCGTCGAACAGGGACGGCGCCGAAGCGAGCAGCGAAAACCACTCGAACTGGTGTCCGGGCTCGATCCGGTTGCCGGCGATGTCCGTCGTCAACGGCAACTCGGTGATGCAACCGCTGGCCGGATCGACAAAGCTGGCCAGCATGGCTGCGGCAATGCCCGCCAGCCGGTCCGCGTAAAAATGGTCCGCCGAGACCTCGTAAGCCGCCAGGTAAGCCTCGGTCAGGTGCATGATCGGGTTTTGCAGTGGCGTGCCGCCGGCAGGGCTGAAGTCTTGCGCAAGCCCGGCGTGGTAGAGGCCGTCCGCCATGCCGAAACGCTGCTCGATCAGCCGCGCCGTGCCGTCCAGCAAGGCGCGCGCCTCGGGGCTGCCCGTCCGCTTGAAATACGCCGCGCAAGCGAAGACCACGAAGGCGTGGGTGTACAAATCCTTGGTGCTATCGAGCGGCTGGCCGTGCGCATCGATGCTGTAGACGAAGCCGCCGTACTCGCCATCGGCAAAACGGCCGCGCAGCGACGCGAACAGCCGCGCGGCGTGGGCGGCCGCGTCGGCGCCCTCACACCGGGAAAACACATAAAGCTGGCGCGCGCATGCCATGGCGCGATAGCGCGCCACCGGCAGCGGCTGGCGATCGGTGGCCGACAGCGCCTCATAGGGCAGTTGCATGGCGGCATTCCAGCCCGGACCGTTCCATAGCGGCAGGATGGCGGCATCGTAGTGCGCGAGCAGCGTGGCAACGGACGCGGAAATGGAAGCAGCACCGGCTGCGGCAAGGGTTGGCGTAACGTTCATGCGGGAAGGAATTCGGTAAGGGGCGCGCCATCGCGCGGGCCCGGCTAAATATTCATGACCAAGACCCGGGGCGCGGGGAATGGCAACCGAGGCGTCCCGGAGACTGGCATCCGTGCAATATACCTCAGCACGGCAAACGGCCTTCCCGACTAGCCGGCGCCGGGGATGGTGCCCTGATGCGCCGGACCATGCACAAAGGCAGGCGCGGGCGTCCCGATCCGCATTCCGGCGGCCTGCCGCAGCCCGGAGTGGCGGCCTCGTCCCACCCGGCCTTTCATGCCATTGGCAAGCTTGAACCCGCCGGCAGATCGCCTAACCTTACCAAGTGGACCCCTGCTTCGAGAACCGCGACGAGCGGCTATCGCGCCGCATTCCGCGCCCGCCGCGGCGCCCGGACCACATCCTTGGTTTGTGCAGATATCACGGCCGGAGGGATTCCCGCCTTCCGTCCTCCCCGCACTTTCTGGCCATCCGGCGCCCGCCGGAGGTTACGCCCATGCTCCATGGGAGAGCACGATGGAAAAGCCAGTCGTAAGCCCCTTGCGTTTTGTCGAGATGCTGAACGCCAGGCTGCCCGCCCATCCCCTGTATCAGGAGGGGATGCGCGTGTACGCCATTCCCAATCATTCAGAGCACCCTCACAGCCTGGTCTGCGTCGGCCCGCGCGGCGTCAAAGGCGTATGCGCAACGGTGGAACTGATCGTGCGCGGCGAGTGCGAGATCTTCCCCGACATACCGGGCGACTGGCACGCCGCCCCCCGCGCCACCGCTCGCGCCTCCAGCCGCTAGGGCGCTGCCGTCCGGCCTCGCCCGGCCCCGTTCCAGCCTCCGATATGGCCGGAGGCAGCGTCACGCGGCTGCGCGCCCTTCCTCTGCAGAAGCTGGAATCCGGACGACGCCGGCGCTGTCGGAACTCATGACGCCTGCCGGATACCGTGCGGCAAACACCAGGCGGCCCGCTGACCACGTATGCGTCACCAGCGGCTGGCCCGCCACCGTTGCCACCGCCACCAGGTCGGCACGCAGCCCGGCCGCGATGCGGCCGCGGTCGGACAGCCCGCAGGCCGCCGCCGGGTTGGCGCTGACCAGCGCGGCAGCCCGCGGCAGGCTCAGGTCCGCCTGCCGCTCGGCGGCGAAGGCCGCCGCAATCAGCGTGGATGGCTGGTAGTCCGAACAAAGGCAATCCGCCACGCCGGCGCGGATGGCGTCGATGGCGCGCATCGAACCGCTCTGGCTCTGGCCGCGCAGCACATTGGGCGCGCCGAGAATGGTCGGCAGCCCTTGCGCCTTGGCCGCCTGCGCGGTCTCCAGGTTGATCGGGAACTCGCTCATGCGCACACCCAGCGCCTGCATGGTGGTAATGCGCTCGACCGAATCGTCGTCGTGGCTGGCGGCGGGAATGCCCATCCGCGCGGCCAGCGCCAGCAGGCGTTCCACGCGATCCAGCGCGCCATGCTGCTCCACCAGTTTCTTGTCGGCGGCGGCGCGGGCTTCTTCGCGGCTCATGGCGTGGTTGCCCATCATGTAGGCCAGGTACGCTTCGAGCGTCTTGAACTGGCCCTGGCCGGGCGAGTGGTCCATCACGGAGACCAGGTCCACCACGCCGGCCTCCATCAGTTGCTCCAGCACGGGCAGCGCGCTGGCATCGGTGACCTCGTAGCGGCAATGGACACGGTTATCCACCAGGCTGTGATCACGGAAAGCCGTGACGGCGCGCACCAGGGCGTCGGCGGTGTCGTAGTTGCGCACGCCGAACGTATTGCTGGCGAACGACACCGCATGATAGGGCGTGGTGATGCCGGCAGCGGCGTTGCGGCGGTCGACCTGCGCCACAGCGAAATCGAGCGGGAACATCACGCGCGAGCGCGGTTCGGCTTCTTTCTCGATCGCATCGCAATGCAGGTCGATCAGGCCGGGCATCAGGGTCTGGCCGCGCAGGTCGATCACCTGGGTGGCGCGCGGCACGGCGGCGGCATCCGGCTCGATGGCCGCGATCAGGCCATTCTCGATCAGCAGTGCGCTGTCGGGGAGCACGCCGTCGGGCAGGACGATCCGCGCATGGGTCAGGTAGGCAGGAAGCATGGTCGGTTCCGGAAACGATTGGAAACGGATAAAAGCAACAACGAATCGGCTCAGCCAGCCACGGCGGCAAGCTTGCCAGCAGGCGCGGCCTCGGTGACGGCGGGCGGGTGCAAGGGCAGCAACCGGGTGGCCACGGCATCGCGCACCGCTTCGTCGTGGAAGATGCCGACCAGGCAACGGCCCTCGGCCAGCGCCTCGCGAATCAGCGCCACCACCACGGCGCGGTTGTCGGCATCGAGCGAGGCGGTCGGCTCGTCGAGCAACAGTACCGGATGACCGCCGATCAACCCGCGCGCGATGTTCACGCGCTGCTGCTCGCCGCCCGAGAACGTCGCCGGCGGGAGGCTCCACAGACGGCCCGGCACCTGCAGCCGCGCCAGCAGCGTCGCCGCGCGCTCGCGCGCTTCATCGGCGCCGGCGCCGGCGCCGCGCTGCTGCAGCGGCTCGGCCACCACGTCGAGCGTGCTAACGCGCGGGATCACGTGGAGGAACTGGCTGACATAGCCGATCACCTCGCGGCGCAGTTGCAGGATGCGCTGCTCAGGCGCGCGGGTCAGTTCCACCCAGTCGTGGCCGTCGCGGATGCGGATGCTGCCTTCGGTGGCCAGGTAGTTGCCGTACAGGCAGCGCAGCAGCGTGCTCTTGCCCGCGCCCGAACTGCCGGCCAGCACCAGGCACTCGCCGGCGGCGGCGTCGAAGTCGATGGCCTGCAGCACGGGCAGGCGCGTGCCGCCCTGGTTATGCAGGACGAAGGTCTTGCCGAGGCCGCGCACCTGGATGCGGCTGGCACCGGCGGCGTCGACGGTATTGCTATCGGCTTTGCCTTGATGGCTGTTGGAGTCTTGCGTCATGGTCAGCTCTGCAGGATGGAAGACACCAGCAATTGGGTGTACGGATGGTGCGGGTCGTCGAGGATCTGGTCGGTCAGGCCGCTTTCCACCACGCGCCCGCCTTGCATCACCAGCGTGCGGTGCGCCAGCAGGCGTGCCACGGCCAGGTCGTGGGTCACAATGATTGCGGCGAGGCCAAGGTCCGCCACCAGCCGGCGCAACAGGTCGAGCAGACGGGCCTGCACGGAGACATCGAGCGAGGCGGTGGGCTCGTCCATGAACACCAGGCGCGGATGCGTCACCAAGTTGCGGGCGATCTGCAGGCGCTGCTGCATGCCGCCCGAGAAGCTCGCCGGCGCGTTGTCCAGGCGCCCCAGGTCAAGCTCCATCTTCTCCATCCACGTGCCGGCGACCTCGCGCAGTTCGCCGTAGTGGCGTCCGCCCACCGCCATCAGGCGCTCGGCGATATTGGCGCCGGCGCTCACGCGCATGCGCAGGCCATCGCGCGCGTTCTGGCGCACGAAGCCCCAGTCGGTGCGCGCCAGCAGGCGCAGACGGGCATCGGACAGCGTGGCGAGGTCAACCAGCCCTTGCTCGCGGATGTCGTAGCGCACGCTGCCGGACTCCGGCGCGGCCTGCCAGGAAACCGCCTGCAGCAAGGTGCTCTTGCCGGAGCCGGATTCGCCCACCACGCACAGCACTTCGCCGGGAAAGAGATCGAAGCTGACATCGTGGCAGCCGTGCACGCCGTCCCAGGTGCGGGTCAGGCCGCGCACGGACAACAGCGGCTGGTGCGGATCGGTGCGGCTCATGCGGCCTCCTTGCTGGCGTTGGCGCCGGTTTCACCTTGTTCCTGTCGCGTGGCGCAGTACTCGGTATCGGAGCAGACGAACATGCGGCCGCCCGCGTCGTCGGTGATGATTTCATCGAGATAGCTGTCGGTGGCGCCGCACAGTTCGCAGCAGCCCGACCACGTTTCGACGGCGAAGGGATGGTCGTCGAAATCCAGGCTCTTGACGCTGGTGTAGGGCGGCACCGCATAGACCCGCTTCTCGCGCCCCGCGCCGAACAGCATCAGCGCCGGGCTGCGGTCCAGCTTGGGATTGTCGAACTTGGGGATGGGCGACGGCCGCATCATGTAGCGCTCGTTGACCATCACGGGGTAGTCGTAGGTGGTGGCGATGCGTCCATGGCGCGCGATGTCCTCGTACAGCTTGACATGCATGGCGCCGTATTCCGCCAGCGCATGCATGGTGCGGGTCTCGGTCTCGCTCGGCTCCAGCCAGCGCAGCGGCTCCGGGATCGGTACCTGGAACACCATGACCTGGCCCTGGGCCAGCGGCGTTTCCGGAATCCGGTGGCGGGTCTGCACAATGGAGGCTTGCGCGGTGCGTTCGGTGGTCTGCACGCCGGTGACGCGGCCGAAGAAGCGGCGGATATTGATGGCGTTGGTGGTGTCGTCCGAGCCCTGGTCGATCACCTTGAGCACGTCGTCGCTGCCGATGATGGAGGCCGTGACCTGAATACCGCCGGTGCCCCACCCGTATGGCAGCGGCATCTCGCGGCTGCCGAACGGCACCTGGTAGCCGGGGATCGCCACCGCCTTGAGCAGCGCGCGGCGCAGCATGCGCTTGGTGGACTCGTCGAGATAGCCGAAGTTGTAATGTTCGTCGCGCACGACGGCGTTGGCATTGGTGTCGTTCATGATGCGATGGCCTCCTGCGACGGGGCTTGAGCGATGGCGGCGGTGTCGTTCTCCGGCGGCACCGGCGCCGGTGCGGGGACGCCCTGCCCGCGCTCGGCGCGCAGCCGGCGCAGCAGTTCGAGATTGGTCTGGAAATCCACGTAGTGCGGCAGCTTCAGATGCTGCACGAAGCCGGAGGCTTCCACGTTGTCGCTGTGGTAGAGCATGAACTCCACGTCATTGGCGGGCGCGTCGGCCGCTTCGCCCAGTTCGGCGGCGCGCATCGCGCGGTCGGCCAGCGCCATCGACATTGCCTTGCGCTCGCCGTAGCCGAACACCAGGCCATAGCCGCGCGTAAAGCTCGGTCCATCCTGCGCGTTGCCGGCAAACTGGCTCACCATCTGGCATTCGGTGACCTCGATCTCGCCGATGGTCACGGCAAATCCCAGCTCTTCCACGAACAGTTCGACCTCCACCGCGCCGTAGCGGATCTCCGCCGCGAACGGGTGTGAGTTGCCGTAGCCGCGCTGGGTCGAGTAGCCCATCGACAACAAGAAACCTTCATCGGCGCGTGCCAGGTTCTGCAAGCGCGCCGGACGGGCGGCGGGCAGTTCCAGGGGTTCGCGCGTCAGGTCGGGCGGCGCGGGATCGAGCGGGGGCACCGTCTCCGGCTCGATCAGCGATTCCTGGCGCAGCAGGTCGGTCACGCGGGGCATGCGCGCGTCCAGCGTGGACGCCGCCGGCGGCAACGGCGTATTCTCGCGCTCGGCCTCCAGCGTGAAGTCCAGCAAGCGCTGGGTGTAATCGTAGGTCGGGCCCAGCACCTGCCCGCCCGGCACGTCCTTGAAGGTGGACGAGATCCGGCGCCGCAAGCGCATGGCGCCGGTATCGAGCGCCACCGAATAGCCGAAACGCGGCAAGGTGGTGCGATAGGCGCGCAGCAGGAACACGGCTTCAATCAGGTCGCCCGCGGCCTGCTTGATGGCCAGCGCGGCCAGGTGCGGGTCGTACAGCGAGCCCTCGGCCATCACGCGCGACACGGCCAGCGGCATCTGCTCGCGCACCTGCGCCAGCGTCAGCTCAGGCACGGCGCGGTCGCCGCGGCGGTAGTCGTCCAGCATGCGATAGGAGTTGAGGATGGCGCGTTCGCCCCCTTTGACGGCAACGTACATATCAAGCCTCCGCTTGGGTGGTGCGCGGCAGCGCGCACAGGCGGCTGGCACCGGTCAGGAGCACATCCACGCCGAGCGGGAAACGCGCATGGTTGGCTTGCCACTGGGTCCAGAAACCGCCCGGCAAGCCTTGCACGGCAAGCGTCGCCTGGCGCTCGATGCCGGGGCCGCGCAGCGTGACGGCAGGGCCATCGCACAGCGACTCCACTTCGAGCAACAGCGTGGCGGAGCGGTCCGGATAAGCCGGATCGCCCTGGGCGCACGCCGCGAGATCCGGCACGGCATGGCCGGCCGGCACCGCCACGAAGGTGGCCTGCCCCACTTCGGCCACCAGCGGGCAGCCGCAATGGAAACGCAGGAAGGCGCGCACGCCCTCGGGCGTTTGCGGCGGCAGCCACACGGGCGTATCGCTATCGGCCAGCGCCAGCAGCAGCGCGCTCAGCGCAGGCGACAGGCCCGGCGGCACGCCGCACGGCTCGGCCAGCTCGCCGATGGTGCCGGGGTGTGACATGGCGTCCAGCGCGGCGCGGAAGGTCCGCTGCGCCGACTGCACCGCATCGTCGAAGCCGGGCAAGAGCATCGGCGCCTGGCGGCCCGCAGGCGCGTTGTCGTATCCAGCCGCCTGGGCGGCAATCGGTTGGCCTGGCATCTCAATCCTCTCCACGCACCATGGTAAAAAATTCAACTTTTGTCTGTGCTGCTACCGCGGCCTCGTGTTCGCCGCGCGCCGCGCGCTCCCCGGCCAGCGGCGCGACCACTTCGGCCTGCACGCGCTCGTGCCAGCCTGGAAGCTGCAACAGGGCATCCAGCACGGCGATCTGCTCCGCCTGGCGGTGTGTACGGCCCTGCACGTAGCCCACGCCCACCACGCCCGGCTCCAGCGTTACCGCGCAGCGCGTTACGCTGACTTCGCCCAGGTTGAACTGCGCACCGGTGCCGCCGGCGCGCCCTCGCACCATCGCCATGCCGCTTTCCGGCTTGCGCAGCAGGCGATACGCCGGCAGCGCGCCGAGGCGGCCAACGGCCTGCTCCAAGGCTTCCGGGTCCGCCAGGGCCAGCACGCGCAGCCATGCGGCGCGGGCCGCCTGGCCGGCCTGTTCCTGGGCCGCCGCCGCTGGCTGCGTGCCGGATCCGGTATCCGTTCGATCCATTTCACATCCCCTATACGTCTATACGTTTGGATGTAGAATACCATCCATGGCCGAACTACAACATAGCCAGATGAAGCTTTGATGACGCCTGGCGACGTTGTTTGGTTCTACGCACCGCATTGCGCGGTTGAGGCACAATCGCATTCCATTGAAGCACGCCAATGATTAACGCAGGATGACGAAAAGGCAGGACAGGATGGTGGAACAGGAAGTCGAACGCGGTTCGGGAGTTGCGGTATGGCGCCAGATCGGCGAAGCCCTGGCGCTCGACATCCGCAACAAGCTCTACATGCCGGGCGAGCGGCTGCCGCCCGAGCCGGAGCTGGCCAGCCGGTTCGCCGTCAATCGCCACACCATCCGCCGCGCCATGGGCGAACTGGAGCAGAACGGCCTGGTACGCATCGAGCAAGGCAGGGGCACGTTCGTGCAGGAGCACGCGATCGACTACGCCATCGGGCGCCGTACCCGTTTCTCGCAGAACCTGGCCAGCCAGGGCATGCGCGGGCACATCGAAGTGCTCGAATCGCAAACGCTGCGTGCGCCCGAGATCGCCAAGCACCTGGGGCTGGCGCGCAGCGCCCCCATCCTGCGCGTGCAGATGCTGGGCAAGGCCGAAGCCCGCACCATCGACGTCGCCGATCATTACTTCGATGCCGCCCGCTTTCCCGACATGGATGAACAGTTGCGCGCGCGCCAGTCCATCTCCAAGGCGTTCGCCCATTACGGCATCACCGACTACACGCGCAAATGGTCGCGCATCACCGCGGCCATGCCGACCGCGCCGGTGGCCCGCCAGCTCAACCAGCCCAAGACCCGGCCGATCCTGCAGGTGGAAGCGCTCAATGTCGACCCGGAAGGCGTGCCGCTGCAATACAGCGTGGTGCGTTTCGCCGGCGACTGGGTGCAACTGACCGTGGCCGACCAGGACTAGGCGGCACCGGCCATGATCTTCGCGCCACAGGGATGGACGGAACATGGGCCGGACATCGGCCGGCCCGCAAATTGCTTACTTCCGGTATGGCGTGCAGCACTGGTGGCAATCGCATACCGGGACACGATAGCGTCGCCGCGGGTTGCGCAGGCGGCGATGCAACGACACAATCTGCCAATGCACGAATCGCACCGCAATTGGTCTAGACATCCGCTTGTCATCTGCCCGCGCTAAGGTCGCCAGCATGGATACCAATCACGCATATCACCCCACCCTCGCCGGCCTGCGCGGCCGGCGCGTCCTGACCGCCAACGGCATCGCCCCGGCCGCCTTCGCCTTCCGCGATGGTTGCCTGGCGGGGCCCGCCAGTACGCCGGGAGCCGCCCTCGATGCGGGCGACCTGCTGGTGCTGCCCGGCATCGTGGACATCCACGGCGACGCCTTCGAGCGCGCGGTGATGCCGCGGCCCGGCGTTAGCTTCCCGTACACCAGCGCGCTGTTCGACGTGGATCGCCAGTTGCTCGCGCATGGCATCACCACCGAACTGCATGGCGTGACGCTGTCGTGGGAAGGCGGTTTGCGCGGCGAGGCGTACGCCCAACGCATGTTCGACGGCCTGGAACGCATGCGCGGCACGCTGGGCGCGCAGCACCACGTGCACCTGCGCTTCGAGGCGCACCACCTGGCCGGGCTGGAGACAGCCCTGGACTGGATCGATTCAGGCAAAGTGCGCTTCGTCGCCATCAACGACCACCTGCCGCTGATGGCGACCCGCATGCACGACGCCCGCAAGCTGGCGCAGTACGCGGACCGCGCGGAATGCGACCCAGCCACCTTCCGCCAACGGCTGGAACAGGCCGCCGCGCAGGCCGGCGCCGTGCCCGCCGGCGTGGCCCGGCTGATTGCCGCCGCCCGCGCCGCCGGCCTGCAGGTGGCATCGCACGACGACGGCGATGCCACCACGCGCCAGGGCTATCACCAGCAAGGTTGCACGGTGGCGGAATTTCCGCTCACCGTCGACGTGGCCCGCGCCGCCCGTGCCCTGCGCAACCACACCGTATTCGGCGCACCCAATGTGATCCGCGGCGGCAGCCACACCGGGGCCCCGGACGCCACCGAGATGATCGCCGCCGGGCTGTGCGACGTACTGGCCTCCGACTACTACTACCCCGCGCCGCTGCAAGCGGCGTTCCGGCTGGCGCAGCTCGGCGTGCTGCCGCTGCCGGCCGCCTGGAACCTGGTCTCGCGCAACCCCGCGCGCGCCGCCGGCATGAACGACCGCGGCACGCTGGGCCCCGGCCTGCGCGCCGACGCCATCATCGTCGACGACCGCGATCCCGCCCTGCCGCAAGTCTGCGCCGCCATCGTCGGCGGCGTGTTGCGGCACGCCACCCGCGCCTTCCCGCTGGTGTTGTCCGGCGACGAACGGCGCGCCGCCTGACCGTTTCCCATGATACCAAGCACCGTACCAAACCCAATGTCCCGGGCCTATCGCTACGCCATCTACCTCAATCCCGCCGCGCCGTTCCGGCAGGTGGGCGCGCAGTGGCTGGGCCGCTGCGCCGACACGGGCGCAGCCATCGCACGCCCCGCGCGGGAGGATGCCCGCATTGCCTGCTGGACCGAAGCACCCGCCCACTATGGCCTGCATGCCACGCTCAAGGCACCGTTCCGCCTTGCGGACAGCCAAACGCCAGCCGGGCTCGACGCCGCCATGCGCGCCTTCGCCCTGGACCGCCAGCCCTTCGCCGTTCCGCTCGCCCTGCAAAACCTGCGCGGCTTCCTGGCCTGGTGCCTGGGCGGCGACGCGAGCGCCAATGCGCGCATGCACGCCCTGGCGGACGCCGCTGTACGGGAACTGGACGACTTCCGCGCGCCGCCCAGCAGCGCCGAACTTGCCCGCCGCAAACCCGCGCAACTCAGCGCGGAGTCCCGGCGCATGCTGGACGCCTGGGGCTACCCCTACGCATTCGAAACCTTCATATTCCACATCACGCTGACCGGCATGCTGGACGAAGCCGAACAAGCCGAAGCCATCGCCATGCTGCAAGCCGCCAGCGGCACGCTCCTGCAAGCGCCGATGCCAGTACGCGATGTCAGCCTGTTCGTGCAGCCGGCACCGGTTGCGCCCTTCATGGCGGCGCGCCACTACGGCTTCGACGGCAGCATCACCGACGCCGCCGGCGCGGCCCTGCTGGAAACCACGGCATGAATACCCAGGCAACAGGCACCGCCGCCCGGGCCGACATGCCCGCGGCACCGGCTCAAGCCGCCGGCGGAAGCCGCCTGATCTACCTGATGGGCCCCTCCGGCAGCGGCAAAGACTCCTTGCTGCGCGTCTTGCGCGACAAGCTGCAGGACAATGGGCGCGTACGGATAGCACAGCGCTACATCACCCGCGCCAGCAGCGCCGACGAAGCCAGCATCGCGATCACCCAGGCCGAGTTCGAGCGGTGCGCCGCGCAACACGGCTTCGCGCTGCACTGGCGCAGCCACGGCCTGTGCTACGGCATCGGCATCGAACTCGACGCCTGGCTGGCGCAAGGCCTGAGCGTGGTCGTCAACGGCTCACGCGAACACCTCGCCGCCGCCCACGCCCGCTACCCCGCCCTGCACGCGGTACAGATCAGCGTGCGCCTGCAGGTACTGGGAGAGCGCCTGCGCCTGCGTGGCCGCGAGGACGAGCAAGCCATCGTCCGGCGCCTGCAGCGCGCCGGCGAACCGTTCGCGGTGCCGGCTGGCTGCAGGCTGACGGTGATCGACAACAGCGGCGCACTGGAGACGGCAGCGCAGGCGTTGCTGCGGCTGACGCGCGAGGGGGGACATGGGGGGAAGACCGGGCTGACGGTGGCCGGGCGATCCTGATCCCGGACGTCGCCGCCGCGCGGCAAGCCGTCCGGCTAAGCCGCCACCGGCAACCCGATGCTAAAACTGATGCCGTGCTCGGTAAAACCGAGCCGCCGATAGAACTGATGGGCCTGCAGGCGCCTGGCGCTGGACGAAAGCGCCAGCTTGGCGGCGCCCGCCTCCTCGGCCAGCCGCATGGCCGCGCGCATCATGGCCGAACCCACGCCGGTGCCGCGCGCGGTGCGGGCCACCACCACGCTTTCTACGATAGCCTCGCTGCGCCCGTCATGCGCCAGCACCGGGAATATCAGCAGGCAGAACGTGCCAAGCGGTTCGCCGGAATCCGCCAGCATCAGGTAGCAGCGATAGTCCGGCATTGCCTTCAGTTGCGCAAACAACGCGCGCATGCGGGGCAGTGGCAGCGGTGCCTCGCCATCCATCTCGGACAGCAAGGCGGCCACCTGCACGAGTTCGGTGTCGGTGCCGGTGACTTCGCGCAGGGCCAGGCCGCCAGCTCCCCGGCTTCCTTCCTGGTCGTTCATGGATCGGTAGTTCAGGAAATGCGCCGGATGCAGCGCGACACCATCGGAAGGTAGTGCTCCAGCGGCGGCGTGGCAAGGCCCACGACCTTGGCCAGATCGTCGTAGCGGCGCAGGCGCACCGCGTCCGGGCCATGCGGATGCGCGACGAAGGCTTCGGCTTGCGCCGCATCGTAGGGGCCGCCCTGCAAGGCGAGGCTGTGCAGCGAGGCTGGCGACAACGTTGCCTGGTAGCCCGGATCGATGGCGCACAGGTAGCGCTTGGCCGCCACGTGCAGGCGCACCGGCTCGGTCACGGCGGGCCCGAACCCGACCGCCAGCAGATCGGCGCCCACCTCCTGGTGCCGCATGTCGGTGGTGCCGTCCTCGGACATCACGAGATGGCCAAGATCGTGCAGCAGGCTGGCCACGATCAGCGATTCGGGATCGCCGGCCTGCTCGGCGAGTTGCGCGCATTGCAGCGCGTGCTCGGTCTGCGTGATGGCCTCACCGCCGTAGAAGGCGGTGCCGTGGCCTGAGAAGAGTATTTCGATGCGGCGCAGGATGGTCATGAAGATTCAGGGGTGGTGGCTTGCTTGAGTGGCTGGCATACGAGGCGGGCTGATGCCCGCGTCACACAAGCGCCTTGCGGATGCGCGCCGACAGCAAATCGATGACCGTGACAAAGCCGACGATGATGATGATCACCGCGCAGGTCTCGGCATACTGGAAGCTGCGGATGATCTCCCACAGCACGGTACCGATGCCACCCGCGCCGACGATGCCCAGCACCGTGGCCGAACGCACGTTGGATTCAAAACGGTACAGCGCGTACGAGATCCACAGTGGCAACACCTGGGGAATCACGCCATAGACAATCTCCTCGATCGCGCTGGCGCCGGTGGCGCGCACGCCTTCGACCGGGCGCGGATCGATCGCCTCCACCGCTTCCGAAAAGAGCTTGGCGAGCACGCCGGTGGTGTGCACCCAGAGAGCCAGCACGCCGGCGAACGGCCCCAGCCCCACCGCCACGATAAACAGCATGGCGAACACCATCTCGTTGATGGCGCGGCAGGCATCCATCACGCGCCGCATCGGCTGGTAGACCCAGGCGGGCACGATGTTCGAAGAACACGCCAGGCCCAGCGGCACGGCAAACACAATGGACAGGAAGGTGCCCCAGATCGCGATCTGCACGGTCACCAGCATCTCGTCCAGGTAGATGCGCCAGTCGCGGAAGCTGGGCGGAAAGAAGTCGGCGGCGAATTTCGCCATATTGCCGGAATCCTTCCACAGGTCAAACGGGCGCATGTCGGCGCCCTGCCACGACATGGCCAGCAAGGCGAGCACCACCGCCCAGACGAACAGGACTGGCAGGCTGGCCCGCGGCGGGCGGCCGGCGCGAGACGGAGTGGCTGGAGGCATGGCGGTGTTGACGGAAGGCAGCATGGGGGAGGCAAAGACAACGGTGGGTACAGCGGCAATTACGATGAAGCGGCAGTAGCAACCAGCAAGGGCAGCACGCCGCAGCAGCGGATACGTGGCGGCCCGCCCCAAGCATCGGGACGGGCCGCGCGATCGCGCCCGGCGGACTGCTTTGCGCTTACTGCGCGCTGGCGGCGATCTTGTCGAGTTCAGCCAGCTTGCTGCTCAGGTCGGCAAGGCGTTTTTCCTTGTCGGCGGCGGCCAGCGTGGTATCGGTCTCGATCTTGGTCTTTTCGCGGGCGAGCTCGATCTGGCGGATCGGCACCAGTTGCGCGTCGTTGGAAGCGCGGAAGCCCTGATACGTCAGCTTGGCCAGGTTTTCCTTCTCGCGCGCGGCATCGGCGCCCTTGCCGTAGTTGACGAAGAAGGTCTTGACCTTGGCCTTGACGTCGGCCGACAGGTCCTTGCGGTAGACCAGCGGGTCCGCCGGGATCAGCGGCGACTTCCACAGCACGCGCACCTGATCATAGGCGTTCTTGCCGGTATTGATGCGGTAGCGCTCCATGTTCTCGGTGTTGTTCACCGCCACGTCGACCTGCTTGTTCAGCACCGACAGTAGGTTGGTCTCGTGATTGCTCACGCGCACCGTCTTGAAGAACGTCTTCGGCTCGATCTTGTGGGCAGCCCACAGGTAGTGGCCGGGCACGGCGGTGCCGGAGGTGGAGTTCGGATCGCCGGCGCCATAGCTCAGCGACTTGCCTTGCTTGAGCACATCGTCAAGCGTCTTCAGGTCGCTATCCTTGTTGACAATCAGCAGCGACCAGTAGCCGGGGTTGCCATCCTTGTCGATCACCGAAGCGAAGACCTCGCCGTTGGCTCGGTCCACCGCCTCGATGGCGGACTTGTTGCCAAACCAGGCGATCTGCACTTTGTTGAAGCGCATGGCTTCGATGATGCCGGCGTAGTCGGAAGTGAAGAACGGCTTCACCTGTACGCCCAGCTGCTTGCTCAGGTCATCGACCACGGGCTGCCAGGCGGATTTCAGGTTGGACGAAGTCTCCGTCGAGATAAAACCCATGTTGAGGACTTTGCCCTCCTGGGCGAAAGCGGGAAACGACAGCGCGCCCGCGGCGCTCGTGACGATCAGGGCAAAAAGGGTTCTGCGCAGCATAAGGGAACTCCGGGGAAAAGCCTTGTTGGGGGTGCTTGCGGAAAAACTTGTCAAAAAATCCGGGAAATCAGGCTGCGGCGAGGCCGCCGGGCATCATGGCGGGAGCCGCCGCATCCAGCCCTGCGCCGTCGGGCAGCAGTTCGGCGGCTTCGGTGCCGTAGAGGTCTCGCAGCATGCCCGGCGTCAGCGCCGCCGAGGGGCCGTCGTAGACCACCTTGCCATGCCGCAGCGCCACCACGCGCGGGCAATAGCGCATTGCCACGTCCACCTGGTGCAGCGACACCACCACCGCCACCTTGCGCGTGCGGTTGATCTGCGCCAGCAACTCCATGACGCGCCGCGCCGATTCGGGATCCAGCGAAGCGATCGGCTCGTCGGCCAGGATCACCCGCGCGTTCTGCACCAGCGTGCGGGCGATCGCCGCGCGCTGCTGCTGGCCGCCGGACAACGTCGAGGCCCGCTGAAACGCATAGTCGTCTATACCAACCTGGGCAAGCGCATCGAGCCCGGCGTCGATCTCTTCGTTACGGAAAAAGCGGATCAGGCTGCGCCACAGCGGAACGCGCGGCAGCATGCCGGTCAGCACGTTCGTGATCACCGGCAGGCGTCCCACCAGATTGAACTGCTGGAACACAAACCCGATCTCGGCGCGCGCGCCGCGCACATCGGGGGCCAGCCGGCCGCCTTGCTGGATGGTGCGGCCGTTGACCAGCACCTCGCCAGCGCCAGCCGCATCGGCTGCGACAAAACCCGCTACATGGCGCAGCAATGTGGACTTGCCCGAGCCCGAGGCGCCCAGCAGGGCAACCATCTCACCGGGCGCAACGGCAAGGCCAACATTATCCAGCGCCTTGCGTCCCGCCTGGAACGACTTGGACAGGCCGCGCACTTCAATCGCATGCGTCATCCCACTCTCCTTGCATCAACAGTGAGCGCATTCTGGGTGGTGCTGATGACAAAACGATGAAGGTTGTGAGGCAATTGCGAATCGGACCGGATAAGCGTCACTTCCTGTCGGAGCGCAGCTGGCCAGGCGAACGCGCCCGGCGCCTCGGGGCCGCCCTCCCGGGCTCCCCTCCTTGCGGGACGGTTCCCGCTTTCCTGCCCGCAGGCGCCCCCCTAGACCGAAGGCATCGCTATTCCGGGCAAAGCGCAACCGGCCGCCAACAGTATCACCCCCGCGCCCCCTGCCGCCCCCGCACCGCCCGCCATGCACTCGCCACCACCAGCGAACCCAGGCCGAGCGCGAGACCGAGCAGCACGATGGCGCTCATATGGTCGCGCACCAGCGGCACATTGCCAAAGAGATAGCCACCGACCAGCAGCGAGATCACCCACACCGCCGCACCGGCGCTAGCCGCCAGCACAAAGCGCGCTACCGGCATGTCGGACACGCCCGCGACAAAGGGCGCGAAGGTACGCACCACAGCGACGAAGGGCGACAGCAGCAGGGCCAGGCCGCCATGCCGCTGACAGAAGTCCTGCGTCTTGCGCAGCGCGTCCTGGTTGATCCAGCGGTAGCCGCCGGCAAACACGCGTGTCCCGATGGCTTTGCCAATGGCGTAGTTCAGCAGGCTGCCAGTGACCGCGGCGATCAGCAGCAACGGCAGGAGCACCCACAGCTTCAACGCCCCCGAGGCGCAGAAGGCGCCGCAGATAAACAGCAGCGGATCGCCCGGCAGGAAGAACAGCGGCAACAGGCCTATCTCGCAGAACACGATGGCGAACAGGATGCCGTAGACCAGGAGGCCGTACTGCGCGATGGCGGGACCGAGATGCTGATCGAAATGCAGCAGCAACGGCAATATTTGCGTTGAATTCATGCTCGCCCCGACTCTCAAAGCTGTGCTTACAGTGTAGGCGCGGGCGAGCCGGCGGGTAGCCTGTCCAGGCGGCGTTACATCGGCAAGCAAATCCGCCGGCGCCGGCCGGTCCTTTCCCTCGCGCCCGCATCTGCGTAATATCCGCTCAACCAACCCTTGGAAATACCATGTCAAACTCCCAAGCCACCGCCAGGATCGGCCCGGCCGACGCCAACTACCTCGTTCACCTCCAGGCTGGCAGCCACGCACTCGTCGGCGACGAATCCGCCGGGCTGGGCGGCACCGACCAGGGTCCGCCGCCCTTCGCCTTCGTGCTGTCCGGGCTGGCATCGTGCACAGCCATCACGCTGAAGATGTATATGCAGCGCAAACAATGGCCCGTGGCGGACGTGGAAGTCACCGCAGTCTTCCAGGGCAAGGACGAGGCACGCTTCATCCGGCGTGAAGTCCGGGTGAGCGGCGCTGAACTGGGCGAGGCCGAACGCAAGCGGCTCGCCGAGATCTGCGAGCGTACGCCGGTGACGCTGTTCCTGAAGGCGGCATCGCGGATCGAGACCACCCTTCTCTGAGGGCCGAAAGGAGCGGCCGCGCAGGCCGCCCCTCGCTGCCTAACTGGCCGCCGTCTCCGCCTCGTGCGTCCGCACCATCACCTCCGAATGCAGCGTTCGGTGCACCGGGCATTTATCCGCGATTTCCAGCAACGCGGCGCGCTGGGCCTCGTCCAGCGGACCGCGCATGGTGATCTCCCGTTCGATCCAGTCGATCTTGCCTTCGGTGGTCGAGCACTCCGCGCAATCGGCCGCGTGGATCTTCTCGTGGCGCAGGGACACGGCCACGTGTTCGAGCGGGAAGCCCTTGCGCTCCGCGTACATGCGCATCGTCATGGCCGTGCACGCGCCAAGCGCGGCCAGCAGCAGGTCGTAAGGCGCCGGCCCGCCATTGAGCCCGCCGAAAGAAACCGGCTCGTCGGCAAGCAGGTGATGCGGCCCGGCGGTGATACGTTGCTGATACTTGCCGGCGTGGTTTTCCTCCACGCGCACCAGCCCCTCTTCCGCCACGGCGGCCGGCACCTCTTCCACATTGATATCGAGGTAGCGCTGGCTCCATGCGGCAATCGTGTTGGCCACGTAGACGGCATCTTCCTTGCGCGTCAGCAGG
Organism: Cupriavidus sp. F041; assembly: GCF_057814235.1. Lineage (NCBI taxonomy): Bacteria > Pseudomonadati > Pseudomonadota > Betaproteobacteria > Burkholderiales > Burkholderiaceae > Cupriavidus > Cupriavidus sp. F041. Next base: position 3,489,339 of record NZ_JBVASY010000001.1, on the reverse strand, counting down.
TGATCGGCGCGATCCAGGGAGACAAAGCTCTTGGGATGCTTCGCGGCGATGAAGATCTGCGTGGCGTTGTCGATGCCAACCGTATCGTCCTGCGGCGCGTGCATGACCAGCAAGGCCTTGCGCAGCCTGGCCACGCCGTCGAGCAGTCTCTGCTCGGCCACATCCTCGATGAACTGCCGCTTGATCCTGAACGGGCGCCCGGCAAGACGGACCTCGGCCTCGCCGTCGGCTTCGATGCGCGCAGCCTGGTCCTTGAACAGGCCGACGACATGGCTGGGATCGCTCGGCGCGGCAATGGTGACAACCGCCTTGGCCTCTGGGATGCCGAGCGCGGCGCTGAGAATGGCCGCGCCGCCCAGGCTATGGCCGATCAGCAGGGCTGGCGCGCGGTGTTGTTGCCGGAGATAGTCCGCCGCCGCCAGCAGGTCGGCCACATTGGACGAGAAATTGGTATTGGCGAAGTCTCCGCCGCTGCCGCCAAGACCGGTGAAATCGAAGCGTAGGACAGCGATGCCGTGTGCGGTCAGCGCCTGCGCGATGCGCGTCGCCGCCAGCACGTCCTTGCCGCATGTGAAGCAATGGGCGAACAAGGCAAAGGTCCGGACCGGGCCAACGGGCAAGTCCAGCCGCGCGGAGAGTTGCTGGCCGTCACTTCCCGGGAACTGCAGGCGCTGTGCTTCCATTGATGTCCTCATGCATGACGCAAGCTGTATGAGGTTCCCACTCTAGCCAAGTTTGCCGCCGGGTGCCACTGGCGCCGCATGACCGTCGGCGCACAACGCACAACAGCCTTGTGGAGGCTTGCCAGCGTCCGGCTTTCCGATGTACAAAATGCAATGCGCCCCGCGCAGGCGGGCAGATCAATTGGATCTCTTGTTCGTCTCCCTCAGGCACGCGCCTTATCCCTGCCCTTCAACGCACTGCGCAGGTAGTCGGCCAGCGCCACCACATTACCCGGCGTGGCGGGCTCGCGTTTCCACACCAGGCCAACATCCATCGACGGTACCTTGTCGGCAATCGCGCGCCGCACGATCCGCTGCCCTTCGAGCGACCAAGGCCGGTAAACCAGATCGGACAGGATAGCGATGCCGCGCCCGGCCGCGACCAGGCTGCGCACTGCCTCGATCGAGCAACTCTGGTAGCGCACCTGCGGCGCCAGGCCATATTGCCCCCAGTACTTGCCGACGGTGGCGATATGCTCGTCCATGTCGAGCAGGATGTAGTCGTGCCGTGCCACGTCCGCCAGACCGATGCGGTCCACCATCATCAGCGGATGCTCGGGATGGCCCCATAGCTGCCGCGGCGAGCGCAGCAGCGTTTCGCAAGCGACGTGGTCGAGACCGGGCAGGTTCGAGACCAGCAGCAAGGCAATATCGATCTCGCCGGCCAGGACGCCGCGTTCGATGTCATGCCGCTCCCGCTCGAGCACTTTCAGCCGGAGCCCGGGAAACTTTCGCTCGATCGACTCCAGCAAGCCGGGCAGCACATAGGCCGTGATGGTCTCTGTCACACCCACGCGCACCGTGCCGGCGATCTCCACCGGGGCAACGCTCACGGCTTCCACCGCGTCCAGCACGGCGTCCTCGATCTGCTGCGCATGCCGGAGAAATCGCGTGCCGGCGTCGGTCAGGCGGACGCCGCCGGCATGGCGCGTGAACAACTGAGCGCCCACCGCTTCCTCCAGCGCCTTCAGGGATGCCGTCATCGACGACTGCGACACATGGCAGCGAAGTGCGGCACGCGACACCTGCCCGGTCTCGGCGATGGCCACGAAATGCTGCATTTGCTTCAAAGTTGGTGTCATCGATTTTTACGATATTACTGTGTCGAAATTATGAATTAGAAATACCTCCACATGCTAGCTAGCATCCGGTCAGGAGACAAGATGCGGTGACACTCATGACAAAGGAAGACAAGCGCGGCTACTGCACGTTGTGCCGCTCACGATGCGGCACGGTGAACGTGGTGGCGAATGATGCGCTGATCGAAGTCCGCCCCGACACCTCGCACCCCACGGGCAAGGCGATGTGCATGAAGGGCAAATCGGCGCCGGAACTGGTCCACAGCGCGGACCGCCTCCTTCATCCGATGCGGCGGACCAACCCCAAGACCGATGCGGATCCCGGCTGGCAACGCATTTCGTGGGAAGAGGCCTTGTCCGAAGTGGCGCGGCGGATGCTCCAGGCCCGGCGCGACGGCGGCGCCGAATCGGTTGCGTTTGCTGTCACCACGCCGAGCGGCACGCCGCTGTCCGACAGCATCGACTGGATCGAGCGGTTTATCCGGCTATTCGGCAGCCCCAACACCTGCTATGCCACGGAAATCTGCAACTGGCACAAGGACTACGCGCATGCTTTCACCTTCGGCTGCGGCATGCCGACCGCGGACTACCGCAACGCCAACCTCATCGTGCTGTGGGGCCATAACCCGACCAACACCTGGCTGGCGCAGGCCGAGGCGATTGGCGCCGGCAGGGCCGCCGGCGCCAAGCTGCTGGTGGTGGACCCCAGGGAAACGGCGCTGGCCGGCCAGGCGGAGCAATGGCTGCGCGTGCGGCCGGGGACGGATGCCGTGCTCGCCATGGCAATCGCCAACCTGCTGATCGAGGCGAATGCGTTCGATCTCGTCTTCGTGCGCCAATGGACCAACGGCCCCTTGCTGGTCCGCAACGACAACGGGCGCTTGCTGCGGGGCCGCGACGTGGGGCTCGCCGATGGCGAGGCCTGCCTGGTATGGGATGCCTGCGCGGGACAAGTCCGGCCGTCATCGGCGCTGGCCGGGCGGGATTTCGAGCAGCTCGCGCTGCGGGGGACGTTCGAAGTGGGCAATGCCAACCGGCCGGGTCCCCCCACCCTCGCCTGCCGGCCCGCCTTCGACCTGTACGCAAGCGAATGCGCCCGCTATCCGGCGGACGTTGCCGCGGCACTCACCTGGGTGGCGGAGGCGGATATCCGCCATGCGGCCAGCCTGTTCGGCGCGGCTGATCGCGTGGCCTATCACGCGTGGTCCGGCGTCGGCCAGCATGACAATGCGACCCAGACGGACCGGGCGATTGCCTGCCTCTATGCCTTGACCGGCAGCTTCGACAAGCAGGGCGGCAACCGCATTTATCAAAAGCCTCCGTACAATCCCGTCAGCAGCTTCGACCTGCTGCCGCCGGAGCAAAAACGCAAGGCGCTGGGCTATGAGGCGAGGCCGCTCGGCCCGCCCGCGCAAGGATGGGTCACGGCGCGCGACCTGTATCGGGCCATCCTGCACGCGCAACCTTACGCCGTGCGCACCCTGGTCGCCTTTGGCACCAATCCCCTGCTATCGCAGGCCGACGTAGAAGACGGCGCGCGCGCCCTGCGCAGCCTGGACTTCTACGTGCATTGCGACCTGTTCGAGACACCCAGCGCCCGCTACGCCGATGTCTTGCTGCCGGTCAACACACCGTGGGAGCGAGAAGGCCTGCGCATCGGCTTCGAGATCTCCGCCGAGGCCGAACAACTGGTGCAGTTGCGCCAGCGCATGGTGTCGCCGCGCGGCGAATCGCGCGCGGACAACGACATCGTGTTCGATCTGGCTGTCCGGCTGGGCATGTCGGAGGCCTTCTTCGGCGGCAGCCTGGAAGCGGGGTGGAATCATATGCTGGCCCCTTGCGGCCTGACGGTGGGCAAGTTGCGCGAGCAGCCGGAAGGCATCCGCGTGCCGGTCGCCGACGTGGAACGTAAGTATGCGGGCAGGCCACGCGATCGTGCCTTCAATACGCCGACCGGGCTGGTGGAGCTGTATGCCGAGCAGCTCCTGCGCCACGGCTATCCGCCCTTGCCACGCCCGGACCAGTCTCCTGTGGATGCGGAGGACGCTTCGGGCGATGCCTTCCCGTTCGTGCTGACCTCGGCCAAGAGCGGCTACTACTGCCACAGCCAGCATCGCGGCCTGCCCTCGCTCAGGCGCCGTGCGCTCCAGCCCGAAGCGGAGATCCCTGCCGCGATGGCGGCCGCGCGCGGCATAGCGAGCGGCGATGCGATCCGGGTGAGCACAGCCGTCGGCAGCGCAAGGTTTATCGCCAAGGTCAGGGAAGGCCTGCATCCGCGCGTAGTGGTCGGCGAGTTTGGCTGGTGGCAGCGCTGCGATGCACTTGCGCAATCCGCGCTGGCTGTCTCGGGACAGGGCAACAGCAACTACAACGGCCTGATCGCCGCTGACAGCATCGACCCCGTCAGCGGCTCCGTGCCGCTGCGCGGCTACCGCTGCAACGTGGAGCGCGATCCCGGCGTCGATGTGGGGCGGCGCAGGTGGGACGGATATCGCGCCTTCCGCGTCGCCAGCCTGGTGAAGGAAGCCCGCGAGGTCACGTCGGTATTTCTGGAACCCGCCGATGGCGGCGGCCTGCCGGACTTCCAGCCCGGCCAGCATGTGACGATCAGGCTGACGGTGCCACCCGCCGGCGAGGAGATCGTGCGCTCGTATTCGCTCACCGGCCCGGCCCTCGTGCCGGACCGGCGCGGCTACTCTATCTCCGTGCGCCGCGCGGTGGGCGTGTCGGAAACCGGCGAGACCGTATTCGGGCGCGCCTCCTCGCATATCAACCTGTGCCTTGCGGCCGGCGATACGGTCTGGCTGCGGGCGCCGTCCGGCACCTTTGTCATGCCGCTGCATACCCGGCGGCCGCTGGTGCTGCTGGCCGGCGGGATCGGCATCACGCCGTTCGTCTGCCTGCTCGAATCGCTGGCCAGCCTCGCCGATCCGCCGAAGATCCTGCTGCTTTATGCGAACCAGAACAGCCTTGCCCATGCATTCCGGTCACGCATCCGGGCACTACGGCAAACCCTCCGGGGGCTGGAAGTCGTCGACTTCTACGACCGTCCGGCGGAATGCGACGCGCCCGGCGTCGACTACGACGTAACCGGACGCGTCAGCGCCGACCATGTCCCGGCACGCCTGCTTGCCCAGCGCCCCCTCGTCTATATGTGCGGCCCCGCGCCGATGATGATCGCTTTCGCCGATGCGCTGGCTGCCCGCGGCGTGCCCCGCTCCGACATCTTCCGGGAAGTGTTCCGCTCCCCCGAACGGACGGTGGCCGGGACCGGCCAGCAGTTCAACGTGGTGTTCGCCAGGTCCGGCATGTCCAGCACCTGGCGCTCGGCGGACGGGCCTTTGCTGGGCTTCGCCGAAAGACTCGGCCTGGCATTGCCCAGCGGGTGCCGGGTCGGCCAGTGCGAAAGCTGCGCGGTATCCATCGTGTCGGGCCGCATCCGGCACCTGCACGGCGAGGATCCCGACGATGCCGGCGTGTGCCTGGCGTGCCAGGCCGTTCCGGCCAGCGACATCGTGCTGAATGCGTGATCGCGATCGCCGGTGCCTGCCTTATTCCCCCCCCCACCAAAGCGACTATGTTGATACTGGACTCCGACACCACCCGTGCCCTGCTGCCGTTCGAGAATCTCGTGCCCGCGCTGCGCGACGCGTTTATCCGGGGCTGCGAAGTCCCGCAGCGCCACAGCCATGCCATTGATGCGGACGGAACCATGCTGCTGATGCCCTCCTGGCGGGCCGGCGCCTACCTTGGCGTGAAGACCGTGACGATCTACCCCGGCAACACGGCGAAAGGCCTGCCGGGCTTGTACTCGACCTACCTGCTGCACGACGCGCGCACCGGCAAGCCGCTGGCCATGATCGATGGCAACGAGATCACGTCCAGGCGCACCGCCGCCGCGTCGGCGATGGCGGCCTCGTACCTGAGCCGCAAGGATGCGTCGTCGATGCTGGTGCTTGGTTCGGGCCGGGTCGCCAGCCTGCTGCCCCATGCCTATCGCGCCGTCAGGCCGATCGGGCGCGTTGCCGTCTGGGATATCCATGCGCGGCAAGGCGAAGCGCTGGTGGCACGACTGCAGGCCGACGGCTTCGACGCGCGCTTTGTCCCGACGATCGCCGCCGCCTGCGAAGACGCCGACATCGTGACCGCCGCCACGCTCTCCACCGCGCCCCTCGTGCATCGCGCGTTCCTCAGGCCCGGCACCCACCTGGACCTGATCGGCGGCTTCACGCCAGCCATGCGCGAGGCCGACGACGGTTGCTTCAATGCGGCTTCCGTCTTCGTCGACACGGGCGAGGCCGTGCTCAAGGCCGGCGACCTGCTGCACCCGATTGAGGCCGGCGTGCTCAACGCGGCCGACATCCGGGCCACGCTCGCGGACTTGTGCCAGCGGTGCCATCCCGGCCGCGTGGACGACGCGGAAATCACCGTCTTCAAGGCTGTCGGCACCGCGCTGGAAGATCTCGCGGCGGCCGTCATGGCCTATGAAGGATTCAAGGGCTCGCAAGGCGCCACGCCGAACGCAGAAGCCATGTCAATGTAAGGAGACAGCAATGAAAAGCACCCCCCTATCGCTGGACGCGGCGGACCATCCAGGCCGCGGCGGACTCGAACGGCTGGCCGTCAAGGTCACCGACTGGTCCGAGCGCTGGTTCCCCGATTCCTATATCTTCGCCGCCATCGCGCCGGCGCAAAGCGTGGCGCAAGCATTCGGCGACGGCTTCTGGAGCCTGATCCCGTTCACCATGCAGATGGCGGTGGTGGCCATCTCCGGGTATGTGGTGGCGGCTTCGCCCCCTGCTTCGCTGCTGATCCGGCGGCTCGCCGCCCTGCCAAGGACGGCGCGGGGCGCCATCGCCTTTGTCGCGCTGGTGAGCCTGCTGACTTCCCTGCTCAACTGGGCCATCAGCCTGATCCTCAGCGGGCTGCTGGTGCGGGCCATCGCAAGGCGCAGCGGACTGCGCGTGGACTACCGCGCGGCCAGCGCGGCGGCCTACCTGGGGATGGGGGCCACCTGGGCGCTGGGACTGAGTTCTTCCGCCGCGCAGTTGCAGGCCAATCCCGCCAGCCTGCCCAAATCACTGCTCGATATCACCGGCGTGATCCCTTTCTCCCAGACCATCTTCCTGTGGCAGTCGATGGCGATGACGGCGGTGCTGATCGTTGCGTCATTGCTGGTGGCATATTTCTCGGCACCGGCGGGAGACCGCGCGCGTACTGCGCAGGACATGGGCGTAGATCTCGATGACGCCGGCGATGGCATCGGCCGTCCCACGCGTCCCGGCGAATGGCTGGAGTACAGCCCCTTGCTGACCTTGCTGATCGTGGCGCTGGGCGCGGGATGGCTGGTCCGCGAGTTCACCACCAAGGATCCTGTCCTCGCGATCTCCAATCTCAACACCTACAACTTCCTGTTCCTCATGCTGGGAATGCTGTTGAACTGGCGGCCCAAGCGCTTCCTGCGCGCCGTGGCCAAATCGGTGCCCTCCACCGCCGGGGTGCTGATCCAGTTTCCGCTGTATGGCGGCATCGCATTCATCCTTACCAAGGCTGCCGGCGTAGACGGCACGACCCTTTCGCACCATTTGGCGTCGGCCTTTGTCTCGGTTGCCACCAGGGAATCGTTTTCCGCCGTCATGGGCGTGTACTCCGCCGTGCTCGGCTTCTTTATGCCGTCGGGCGGCGGCAAATGGGTCATCGAAGCGCCCTACGTGATGCAGGCGGCAAACGCGCTGCAGGTCCACCTGGGCTGGGCGGTGCAGGTGTATAACGCCGCGGAGGCGCTGCCCAACCTGATCAACCCGTTCTGGATGCTGCCGCTGCTGGGCGTGCTGGGGATCCGGGCCAAGGACGTGGTGGGCTTTACCTTCACCCAGCTGCTGGTTCACACGCCGCTTGTGCTGTTCATGCTCTGGGCATTTGCTTCGACGCTGCCTTACCGCCCGCCCATGATGCCTTGATGCGTACAGGCTACGCCGAGCCGTGGAGGCCTGGGACGGCCCCTGTTCAACCGGATATTCCGGCGCCTCCGGCGCATTGCCCGGTTGAGTCCGGCCATCGGGGAGTCCATGCTTCGCGACGGCATCTGGCGGCGCTGGCGCCATCGCGCCCGGCCCCCTGGGTTCAGCCCAGTTGCGGCTTGCGATGGCCATCCCGGTTTAAGATGCTGGTTTCCGGCCGGCCTTGCCAGCCCGGACTTCACCCCCACCACTCTGCAAACTGACACATGAAGAAAATTGCCCTGCTACTTGCCGCCCTGGGAATGGCCTCCGTCGCCCACGCAGCCGCTCCGGCCGCGGAAACCCTGCCGTCCGGCATGTCCATCGAGCAAATCGTCAAGGGCACCGGCGCCACGCCGAAGGCGTCGGACACGGTAAAGGTGCACTACCGCGGCACGCTGACCGACGGCACCGAGTTCGATAGCTCGTACAAGCGCGGCCAGCCGATCTCGTTCCCGCTGAACCGCGTCATCCCCTGCTGGACCGAAGGCGTGCAGAAGATGCAGGTCGGCGGCAAGGCCAAGCTGGTCTGCCCCGGCCCGACCGCCTATGGCGCGCGCGGCGTGCCGGGCACGATCCCGCCGAATGCCACGCTGAACTTTGAAGTGGAGTTGCTCGGCATCGGCAACTGACGGAGGGCGGTTCCACAGTTTGACCAGGCCCCGGCGAGCCCGCCGGGGCGCTGACGAGCTGACGATTACGAGCAAGTCGCCCGGGAAGAACGTGAAGAGGCCGGGATGTGACCATCGCCAGCACGTGCCACCGGATGGGCCGGGCGATTCATCACTGTCGGATCGGGTTCGAGCCACTCGACCCGATCATGGCGAGGACAAACTCGGCCAGCGGCTATCGGACGCAGCAATTCGCGGCGATCAGCAACGCATCCGGCAAAAACGGACTTCGCGGCAGCGTGGCAGCCTATTCGTTTCCGCTACCGGGCACCATGGAGCGACGCTTTCGCGTCACCACAAGGGGTGCCTGGGGGTTGCCGTCGGACGTCACGCGTGGCGTGCGCGGACCAACGCCCGGCGTGCGCGGGCCGCTGCCCGGCGCACGCGCGCCGCCGCCGCCACCACCGGGCGGGCGCGTGCCGGTGTCCAGCTGGATGGTCGATATGGCTCGCTTGTAGATGGTCTGCATGCCGCCAGGTGTGCTCAGCATCACCACAAAGGCGTCGAATGACTCGATGGAGCCGACGAGCCGGATGCCGCTGACCAGGTACACCTGCACACGCTTGCGCTCTTTGCGCGTTGTGTTCAGGAAGGAGTTTTGCGGGTTGGTATCGTCAAGCTGCATGTGAATTCAAAAATGGGGCAGGCGAAGCGCTGCGGGAAACTTGGGCTACTGCGGCGTTGCCTGGCCGGCGCCGGCGCACCACATCGGTGCTTGCACGCACATGCGCCATGTGCCGCGCACGCCGGAATGGCGCCGCGCAATCCTGGCCTGCATTAGCCATTCTAGCGCAAGCCGATCAGTCCCCCTGAAACCGATACGCTGCCCTCGCGGCGGCAGGGGCAAATCCGTATTGCGAATCGTTACCTGTTTGTCTATGCTTCGCTGTCACATATGACTGAGCCGAGGCCTTCCATGCAGCGTATTTGCCTGTTCCTCCTAGCTGGCGTGTTCTCAACGGGAGCAATCGCTGGTGCCAAGTGCGTCGCCCATCCCAAAGCCGAATGGATGAAAGAAGCCGACGCCAGGGCCACGATCGAAGCCCAGGGCTACACCATCAAGAAGTTCAAGGTGGACGGCAACTGCTACGAGATCTACGGCACGACGAAGGAAGGCAAGAAGGCCGAGATCTACTATGACACCAAGACCCTCGATGTCGTGAAATCGGAAATCGAGAAGTAACGGCGGTCTCAGGCGGGCACGCCATGATGACAGGCGCTGCGTCGGTTCGCGTTTGGGATATTGCCGTGCGCCTGACGCACTGGAGCGTGGCCGCGCTTGTGCTGCGGGGCCTGGTCGAGGACTCCGGCGGCCCGTCGCACCGCGCAATGGGCTATGTTGCCGCCGGACTGGTCCTGTTCCGGATCCTGTGGGGTTTCATCGGTAGCGAGCCTGCCAGGTTTTCCGCGTGGCTGCCCACGCCCTCCCGCCTCCTGGCCTACCTCAAGGCACTGATTGCCCACCGCCCGCCCCGGTATCTGAGCCACACGCCGCTCGGCGCGATGATGATGATCACCATGTGGGCCATCATCATCGCGCTCGCCGTGACGGGCTGGATGTCGAGGCTGGACGCATTCTGGGGTGAGGATGGACCGAAGGACGTGCACGAGTTACTGGCCGAAGCCCTGATGGTGCTGATCGTCATACACCTCATTGCCGCCGTCGCGATGAGCATGGCTCACAAGGAGAATCTCATCGCCGCCATGCTCACCGGCAACAAGCGGCGCGGTGGCGGCACTTGAAGGTGCCGCGGCAGCATGGGAGCATTGTCCCGATACGGGCCTCCCACCAGTCATTGCGATTCCGCTTAGCCCGTGCTAATGCGCGGCTTCCAGGAGAACGGCAATTCTGCCAGGCTCCGGTCTGCGCGCGCTGGCGACACATATATCACATAGTGATACAAATTGGAGTTGCCTCGGGCTTGTCACGAGAGCGTTCAAGCTGGTAGCATCCCGCAACTAGTTGCATCGTATCAGCAGTGGGTGCTGACGCGCGGCATCAACAAAGTGCCAGGGCGCCCAGAGCCTCATCGAGCACTGACCGGAGACAGCTTTATGCTTACCCACGTTTATCTCCGTTCGGCGTCCCAAGCCGACATCGAGCCGATGACTTCGTTGCTGGCAGAATGCGGCCTAGCCACGGAGGACGTGACGGAGATCCTCGACAGCTTCCAGATTGCGCTTTGTGACGGTCGTATCGTTGGCTGTGCTGCAGCGGAGCGTCGTGGACACTCACTCAGCAGTCAGAAATATATGCGACAAAAATTGAACTTCCATGATCTGTTGAAATCCGACGTTAATGAAACGAGATGGACGAACCTTGGCGCATAACACCCTTGAGGAAATGCGCGTACTGGCGGTGCAGCGGATGAGGGAGGGTGAGCATCCCGAGGACGTGGCCAAGTCCTTTGGCATGCATCGTTCCTGGGCCTTCCGATGTCGCGCTATGACCATGGGCCGCGGCAAGGGCTTGCAGGCTTTGCGCTCAACCAAAGGTAGTGGCAGGCCACGCAAACTCACGAACAGCCAAGAAGCCCAGGTGTTTCGCTGGATCAATGGCAAGAATCCGACGCAATACGGTTTTGACTTTGGTTTGTGGACGCGCCAGATTGTTCAGTTGTTGGTGGAAGAAAAATTCGGAGTGGATCTGTCCTTGGCTAGCATCGGTGCGCTTCTGGCGCGCAGGGGACTGACGCCGCAAAAGCCACTGCAACGCGCCTATCAACGCGATCCAATGGCCGTTGAGACATGGCGCAAGGAGACCTTTCCTGCCATCGCGAAGGCGGCAAAGGCACAGAAGGCTGACATTTTCTTCTGGGACGAGTCTGGCTTTCGTGCCGACACCGTGCATGGCAAGACATGGGGTGCGCGTGGCAAGACCCCGGTGATCGATCGGCCGGGGCAGCGCCAGAGCATCAGTGCCGCGTCGGCGGTCAACTCCAAGGGGGCCTTCTGGTTCGCCACCTACAAAGGCGGTCTGACGGGAGAGCTGTTCGTCGAACTCCTCAAAAAGTTGATGCGCGGGCGAAAAAACAGCGTGCACATGGTGGTCGATGGACTGCCCGCGCACAAGAAGGCATGCGTGAAGCGCTACGTTCAATCGACAAAGGGCAAGCTCGCATTGCACTTCTTGCCTGGCTACTCGCCCGACCTTAATCCAGACGAGTTGGTGTGGAGTCATACCAAGCGCACAGGTGTGGCACGCAGGCCTCTTCGTAAAGGTGAGGACCTGCAACAAAAGGTTAACGAACAGCTTCAAACCGTGGCGGAAAACCCGACGCTTGTACGCTCATTCTTCCGCCATCCTTCTGTCGCATATATTTCTGACTGCTGAGCAATTATCATCCGGTCCGTGGCAGTGGAGTCCGGCTATCGAGATAGGGGCGTCGCGAGCCGCCTCGTAGAAAAGCTTCTCGTGCGCGCCCGCGGCACTGAAGTCCGACATGCTTTTCTCTTGTCTGCATCGGCTCCCGCCTATTTCGCGCGCTGGGGTTTCTGCCACATCCCGTTCGATAAGGCTCCGCCTGAAGTCCAAGCCTCACGGGAGTTCCGCAATGCTGCACAAAGCTCAGCGCTATGCATGTACTGCGAGCTCAAGTAGGCATGCAACGCGCGCCTGACGCGTGAAGGACCTTGCCTCGCTCAATGGCCCCGTAGGCGCTTGCTGCCAGAAGAAAATTCAGTGCACGTTCGCGCACAAAAAAAACCACGTCGCCGGAAACTGGTGACACGGTGGCCGCAGGACTATATCGCGAGTCCATGCAGAATTAAAAATTCTTAATCTGAGAATTAAATAGATTTTTCCGGCTTATCTCTTGGCCATTGTGACCCTCACCACCCATGGCATGGTAGGTGGTCGGCAAGTCGCCATGACACAGCGCTAAGGTTAACCCGCGCCCCACTGATATCCGTCTTTTTCGGCACTCACCTGACTCCAAATTGTCATCTAGGTCCAGTTAAATACGCGAGCGGTTATTTGCAACGTCATCGGCGAGTTCATCGCCGCTAGTGGCCAGCAAGACTCTGGCATGTTTGCCAAAACAAAAAAGAACGCCCGTTCGCGAGATACCGCCAAGCGAAACGAGGCATAGAAAAATTTGAAGGTCAATATGCATCAAGCTCTCGCTTCTCCCGTGGTCACGAACGACGCGTCGCTAGCCGGCGCTCGCAGTGGGAGAAGGACTCGCTGGACTGTCTCGGCCGGCATCAAGGCCCTGCGCCACGAAGCGGCAAGCCTGCGCGCAACTGCTCAGGCAAGGATGACCCTTGCCGGCACTTGTGTTGGGCTCTGCGACCCTAGCGACTTGCTGCAGCGGGCCGCGATTCTCGACAGGGGCGCTGACGTTCTGGCGCTGACCGACTGGACCTGAGTCAGTTCGCTTTCTTTATCGTCGCCCGGGCAGTAAGCGATGGTGGTAAGGCGACTCCGTCGCGTCCAGTTGGGAAAGGGAATTGATGCCAAGCATTGCCATGTCCCGCGAGACTTCCGCCTTCAGCAACTCAATGGCGTGGGTGACGCCGGCCTCACCGGCAATGGCGGCTGCGTATGCGAATGGCCGGCCGACGAATACGAACTTGGCACCGAGGGCAATGGCCTTCAGAATATCCGTTCCGCGGCGGATGCCAGTTAGTGCGAACGGCGGTCGGAAAGGAACGCTTTCGCTCTGGGATGTTGCGGCGACGAGAAGAATGCTGACGGAGCCGCCTCTTCGAGAATGGCACCCCGGTCCATGAACCAGACGCGGTCTGCGACTTCTCGGGCGAAGTTCATCTCGTGGGTGACACAGACCATTGTCATGCCGTCCTTAGCCAAGCCTTTCATGACGTTCAGCACCTCTCCCGCCATCTCCGGGTCCGGCGCACTCGTAGGCTCATCAAACAGCATGACGGGTGGGTCCATCGCCAACGCGCGTGCGATGGCGACCCGCTGTTGCTGCCCACTGGAGAGCTGCTGAGGATACGCTTCAGCCTTGTGGCCAAGACCGACGCGTTCGAGCAGCGCGAGCGCCTTTTGCTTCGGCTCACTCTTGCTCTTCGACGCGACCTTTGTCGGTGCGAGACAGATGTTCTCGCTCACGGACAAATGCGGGAAGAGATTGAACTGCTGAAAAACAAAGCCAACGTGGCTGCGGAATTTATTGATGTTCAGTGATGGCGCGTGAATATCTTGCCCATCGAGTGTGATACTGCCCTTCTGGATTTCTTCCAGGCGATTCAGCTTTCGCAAAGCTCAAGCAATTCCTGGCCTTTTCTTGTCGCGCAATGAAGCCGAAAGGTCCACGTCGGGTTGGAGCGTGACCTGCGGATACGCTCCTTTTAGTTTCCTTACGAGGCTGGGGAACCATGTCAGTGCGATTAGCTCCGTGAGTCCGATATGACGCACTCGCGCAACTTGCCGGGCGGATGCCCGGATTTCCTCCAGCGGTACGGCGCGCGGCTACTTCAAACGTTTAAGAATCGGCGACTCCAGAAGGAGATGCTACAAAACGCTGCTACATCGGCGGGCGGGCCCGACGCCCGCTACCTATACTGCCCTTGCAGTCTCCCCGCCACGCGTGCTATGGTGCGGCTTCCAGGAGAACGAGGCGCCCCCCGTCATATCAGGTTGGGCGTTTCTACCGAAGGCGTACCCCTGAAACGCTCAGGTGCAGAAGACTGGAAACCGATAAAACTGGAGAGCGCCGGACCGGACCACCAAGCGTGGCGCGGCATGCGGCCGCCGAAGGGGCAAGCCGGCACCCGTGGTGGGTGCGGCGAATCTCTCAGGCAAAAGGACAGTGGGGGCAGACAGGCCAGATGGCCTGTCTGCCCCTTTTTGCTGTCCGGAGCCTGAAGAATGAAAGTCATCGTGATGGGAGCCGGCGTGATCGGCGTCGCTTCTGCGTGGTACCTGGCCAAGGCCGGGCATGAGGTGGTGGTGCTGGAGCGCAATGCGGGCGCCGCCCGGGAAACCAGTTTTGGCAACGGCGGCCAGATCTCGGTCAGCCATGCCGAGCCATGGGCCAACCCGGCCGCGCCGCTGAAGATGCTGCGCTGGCTGGGCCGGGAGGATGCGCCCCTGCTGTTCCGCCTGCGCGCCGACCCGGCGCAATGGTCATGGGGCCTGAAGTTCCTGCGCGAGTGCACGGCTAAGCGCTCCACCCACAATATGATCCAGTTGCTGAACCTGGGCACGTACAGCCGCGCCAGCCTGCAGGCCCTGCGCGAGGAAACCGGCATCGAGTATGACCACCTGACGCGCGGCATCCTGCATTTCTACACCAGCCAGAAGGAGTTCGACGCGGCCATCGAGCCGGCGCGCATCATGCGCGAACTGGGCTGCGAGCGCCGCGTGATCGGGCCCGACGAAGTCGTACGCCTGGAACCGGCGCTGGCCAATATCGCGCCGCGCCTGGCTGGCGCCACCTATACCAGCGAGGACGAATCCGGCGACGTGCACCGCTTCACCACCGAGCTGGCGGCCAAGTGCGAGGCGCTTGGCGTGCGCTTCCGCTACGGCGTACGGGTGCAGCGCCTGCATGCCGATGGCGGCAGGATGCGCGGCGTGGAGATCGCCGATGAAACCGGCGGCTACCAGATCGAAAGCGCCGATGCCTATGTGCTTGCGCTGGGCAGCTTCAGCCCGATGCTGGCGCGCCCGCTGGGGGTGAAGCTGGATATCTATCCCGCCAAGGGCTACTCGGTGACGCTGCCGGTGCTCGACCCCGCGCGCGCGCCCAGCGTGAGCCTGACCGACGACGAGTACAAGCTGGTGTTCTCGCGCTTTGGCGACCGCCTGCGCGTGGCGGGCACCGCCGAACTCAATGGCTATGCGATGGACCTGAACCCGGTGCGCTGCGATGCCATCGTCAAACGCACGCTGGACGTGTTCCCGGGCATGAGCCGTCCTGAACTCGCTCGCTTCTGGACTGGCCTGCGCCCCGCCACGCCGGGCAACGTGCCGTATATCGGTGCCAGCGGGATCGACGGCCTCTACCTCAACACCGGCCACGGCACGCTGGGCTGGACGCACGGCTGCGGCTCGGGCCGCGCCATTGCCGACATCATCAGCGGTTATGTGCCGGAAGTGGACTTTGCCTTCAGCGGCGAGCTGCCGGTGCACAAGGGCCCACGGGCGCTTTCCGTGGCGGCAAGTCCGGCCGGCGTAACGGCCCACTGAGCGCGAACTGCGGCGCTCGTTACTGCGCCCTGCGCCCGGCCACCTGCGCCGGGCGCTTTGCCGTTACCATGTGCGTCCACGACCCCGCAGGCTCCCCATGAAGCTTAACCAGTTGCGTGCCCTGGCCGCCATCGCTGACACCGGCAGCATCCAGGAAGCCTCGCGCATCCTTCACCTGACGCAGCCCGCGCTGAGCAAGGCCATCAAGGAACTGGAGAGCAGCGTCGGCGCCACCTTGTTCGTGCGTTCGAGCAGGGGCGTGCGCCTCACCCCCCATGGCCAGCGGATGGTCACGCATGCCCGGCTGATCAGCGAGAACGTGCGGCGCGCGCGCGAGGACCTGGAAGACATGATGGGCAGCGTGGTCAGCGAGATCACGGTTGGCGTGACGCCGGTCACGGCGGTGATGCGGCCGATGGCGGCCTGCCTGAGCACCTTCCGGCGCGAGTTTCCCAACGCCCGCCTGCGCGTGCAGGAGATGCGACCGACGCAGTTGCTGGAGCACCTGCGCGAGGGCACCATGGACTTTGCGGTGACATCCCAATTGCTGCCGGCAGACCGCGGACTGGATTGCACCCAGGCCTGCCGCCTGCCGACCATCATTGCCGCGCGGCGCGGGCATCCGCTGCGCGCGGCCCGCTCGGTGCGCTTGCTGCAGCAGGCCGACTGGCTGGTGCTGGACCCGCTCTCCGACACCAGTTCGCCCTTTCATCAATTGTTCGCGGGCAATGGCCTGGCGCCCCCCGCGCGGGTGATCGAGTGCACCTCCATGGGACTGGCACTGGAACTGTGCTGGAAGGCGGATACCCTGATCCTGCTTTCCAGCGAATCGCGCGGCAGCAAGTTCGTCACGGACAATATGGACTTCATCGAGGTGGAAGAGCCGGTGCCCGAGCGCACCATCTCCCTGGTCACGCGCGACCGGCACGTGCTGACCTGGGCCGCGGCTCGCCTGCACGATGCCATGCTGGAAGCGCTTTCCGGTGACTCCCCGGCGCTGGGCGGCGCGGCCGCCCCCTGAACTGGCCTGCGCCTGCGCCGTTGCATGGACGCGCGTAAGCTGCCCCCCCGCCGGCTTGCGCGGCACCCCTCCCCCCTTTGAGCATCGCCCGCCATTCCCGATGGCTGGCGCCCATGCCCGCCTATTCCCGCCTATTCCAGATTCTCATACCCATGAAAAAAAGCGAAGTGCTTATCCGGCGCCTCGCTCTTACCATGCCAGCACACCACTAGAGACGGCGCCGCGCCGCAACCGTCCCGAGCCAATCCCACCCGAGGAGGAAAGCATGACACACGCGCCTACCGCGCTATCCAGCCCCGCCGGCACGGCATCCGCCGCCGCCCCCACCGCGGCCCGCCCGCATTCGCACTGCGCCATCGTCGCCGCCGCGATCGGCAACGGGCTGGAGATCTACGACTTCACCGTCTACAGCTTCTTCGCCGCCACCATCGGGAAGTTGTTCTTTCCGTCGAGCAGCCCGCTGGCTTCGCTGTTGCTGTCCTTTGCCACGTTTGGCGCCGGCTTCGTGATGCGTCCGCTCGGCGCGGTGCTGATCGGTAGCCTGGCCGACCGGCGCGGGCGCAAGACCGCGCTCACGCTCACCATTGCGCTGATGACCGCGGGCACGGCGCTGATCGCGTTCACGCCGACCCACGCCAGCATCGGCGTGACAGCGACCGTGCTGGTCGTGCTCGGCCGCTTGCTGCAAGGCTTGTCGGCGGGCGGCGAGGTCGGCGCGGCATCCGCGTTGCTGCTGGAGTCGGCAAGCAAGCGCAACCGCTGCTTCCTGGTTAGCTGGCAGGCCGCCACCCAAGGCGGCGCCGCGCTGCTGGGCGCGCTGACAGGTGCTGCGGTATCGGCCCTGCTCAGCCCGGAAGCCATGCATGACTGGGGCTGGCGCCTGCCGTTCCTGCTAGGTCTGCTGATCGCGCCCGTGGGCATGTATATCCGCCGCAATCTGCAGGAAACGCATGAGGGCGGGCAACACGGCGGCATCGGCGCGGTGTTCCGCGAGCATGGCCGCACGCTGCTGCTGGGCATGCTGCTGATGACCGGCTCTACTTCGTCGATGTACATCATGGTGTTCTACATGCCCACCTACCTGGTGAACACGCTGCACATGCCGCCCGTCACCGCGTTCCTGGCGGCCTGCATGGCCGGCCTCGCCATGCTGGTGGTAGCGCCCTTGTCCGGCCTGCTGGCCGACCGGCTGCCGCGCCGCAAGCCCCTGCTGTTTGCCGGCGGGCTGGCATCGCTGGCGCTGGTGTACCCCAACTTCATGCTGCTCTCGTCGGGGCCGGGCCTGCCGCTCACCATGGCGCTGATCGGCGGCGCCGTGGCGCTGATGTCGGTCAGCAGCGGCGCCGGCGCCGCGCTGATGATGGAGGCGCTGCCGCGCCACCATCGCGCCACCGGCATGTCGGTGATGTACAGCCTTGGCGTGACCGTGTTCGGCGGCTTCGCCCCGCTGATCGTCACCTGGCTGATCGCCGCCACCGGCAGCAACATGGCGCCGGCCTGGTACCTGTTTGCCTCTGCCTGCATCAGCCTGAGCGCGCTGGCCATGTTCCCCAGCCACCCGGGCCGCGACTGACGCGCGCCAGGATCGTCTTCCCCTCTTTCCCTATTCCACAGCACATCCAGGATCGTACTGTCATGACCCAGACCCCAGGCAATGTCCCGTCCGCCCTGAACGAATCCGCGGCGCGCTTCGCCGAACTGCGGCACCGCATCCACGCGCATCCCGAGCTTGGCGCCGACGTGCCGCGCACCGCCGGGATGGCCGCCACCCTGCTGCGCGAGTGGGGCTACGACGTGCACACCGTCGGCGGCCATGGGCTGGTGGCGCAATTGAAGGTGGGCAACGGCACGCGCAGCATCGGCATCCGTGCCGACATGGACGCGCTGCCGCTGCAGGAGCGCACCGGCCTGCCCTATGCCAGCCAGGTGGCCGGCCGCATGCACGCCTGCGGCCACGACGGCCATACCGCCACGCTGCTGGCGGCCGCCGAAGACCTGGCCGCCACGCGCAACTTCGACGGCACGCTCAACCTGATCTTCCAGCCGGACGAGGAAGGCATGACCGGCGCGCTCGCCATGATGAACGACGGCCTGTTCGAGCGTTTCCCCTGCGATGCGATCTACGCCTTCCACAATGCGCCGGGCCTGCCGGTGGGCATGGCGGTGGTGCAGAGCGGCCCGATGGGCGGCTCGTCGGACCGCGCCACGATCACCTTCCGCGGCAAAGGCGGCCATGGCGCCATGCCCCACCGCGCCGCCGATCCCACGCTGGCGCTGGCGGCTACCGTGGTTGCGCTGCAGGGCATCGTGGCGCGCAACGTGGCGCCGGTCGATGCCGGCGTGATCAGCGTGGGCCAGATGGAAGCCGGCAGCACCTACAACATCATCCCGGAGACCGCGACGCTGAAGCTGAGCGTGCGCGCCACCGTGCCGGAGGTACGCGACCTGCTGGAAAACCGCATCCGCGAGGTGGTGACGCACCAGGCCGCCTCCTGTGGCGTGGCGGTGGACATCACCTATGAGCGCCTCGCGCCCGCGATCTGCAATACCGTGGAAGCCACCGCCATCGCGCGGCAGGCCGTGGCCAGCGTGCTTGGCAGCGACAAGGTCATCCAGGTGCCGCCGTCGATGCAGATGGGCAGCGAGGATTTCGCATGGATGCTGGAGAAGATGCCGGGCTGCTACTTCGCGCTGGGCAATGGCACCGGCGAGTGGGTGGGCTGCTCGATCCACAACGACGGCTACGACTTCAACGACCAGTTGATTCCGCTTGGCGCGGCGTGTTGGGTCGCGCTGGCGGAGGGGTATCTGCGGGCTTGAGGCTGCGACATGGCCGTTTGCTCCTCTCTTTCACCAAGACCTTATCTGAGGCCATTTACAGAGCATCGGGGAAATCTGCCTACAGGTGGCTACGTCGACCCAGGCAACACTGGCGAAATCGTGAGAGAGAACGACATCATTGCGCTGCGGCTTATCGGTATGCAAGACGACTCTGCACCAGGGGACACTAAAGTGGACCCATGATTTGAGGCAGTGATCAGGCGGTAGTTTAAGCTGTCGTCCTTGACGGGGTGATGGCGAATGAGTGAAGGCAAGAAACGCAAGGTGCACACGGCGGAATTCAAGGCCAAGGTTGGTCTGGAGGCGGTGCGCGGGGTGAAGACGATCAGCGAGATTGCGCAGACATACGGCGTGCATCCGGTGTTGGTTGGGCAGTGGAAGAAAGAAATTCTTGAGCGGGCCGGCGCCCTGTTCGAAGCCAGGCGCGGCCCGAAGCCGGCCGAGGACAAGAGCGGCGAGGATCGCCTGTACGGCGAGATCGGGCGGCTGAAGATGGAGGTGGACTGGCTCAAAAAAAAGTTGGGGGAATGAGCCGGGAAGCCCGGATGGGATGGATCGATGGCGCGGAGGAATTGCCCTTGAGCCGGCAGTGCGACCTGGCGGAAGTGTCGCGCGCAACGGTGTATCGGCGGCTGGGGAAGAGCGCGACGAGGATCTGCGGCTGTGCCGGCTGATCGACGAGGAATATACGAACCGGCCGTTCTACGGCAGCCGGCGCATGGTGGTGTTCCTGCGCGGCCAGGGCTGCGTGGTGAACCGCAAGCGTGTGCAGCGCCTGATGCGCGAGATGGGGTTGGCGGGCATGGCGCCAGGGCCGGCGACGAGCGCCAAGCATCCGAAGCACAAGGTCTACCCCTACCTGCTGCGCGGCGTGGCGGTGACGCGGCCGAACCACGTGTGGTCGACCGATGTGACCTACATCCGGCTGGCGCGCGGCTTTGCCTACCTGGTGGCGATTATCGATTGGTACAGCCGGAAGGTGCTGTCCTGGCGCCTGAGCAACAGCATGGACGCGTCGTTCTGCGTGGACTGCCTGGAGGATGCGCTGCG
This sequence comes from Cupriavidus sp. F041, assembly GCF_057814235.1. Classification (NCBI taxonomy): domain Bacteria; kingdom Pseudomonadati; phylum Pseudomonadota; class Betaproteobacteria; order Burkholderiales; family Burkholderiaceae; genus Cupriavidus; species Cupriavidus sp. F041. Next base: position 3,468,797 of record NZ_JBVASY010000001.1, on the reverse strand, counting down.
CGAGTATGGAAGGCCGCAGATGTTCAACAGCGACCAGGGCTCCCAGTTCACGAGCCACGTCTTCACGGGCGTGCTCAAGCGCGAGGGCATCGCCATCAGCATGGACGGTCGCGGCCGGGCGCTGGACAACATCTTCGTCGAACGGCTGTGGCGCAACGTGAAGCACGAGGATGTGTACCTGAAGGGGTACGCCAACATGGCGGAGCTGATGATCGGGCTGGCGCAGTACTTCTCGTTTTACAACGAGGAACGACCGCACCAGTCGCTGGGCTACAAAACGCCGGATGCCGTCTATGCCAGCGGCGAGGGCGGTGGGGCAATGATTGTCGATAAGTTCGGCGGTGCGCGGGGAGAATCCCCTGCTCCGCTACGCTGCGCAGGGGATTCTCCCCGCGCACAACCAGGGCAGCGCTGTTCCGCTGCATGTGAAGAAATGGATGCAGCTTAAGTTCGGTTGAAAGCTGTCTTGACTGAGGGGTCCACTTTACACGCCCCAGTACGCCCGGAAACCAACTCACCGGCTCTCTTTGTCGCAACATGCGTGTGGGCATCGCGGATTTACAGCTATCGTAACAGTGTTTAGGAACGTGGCGGCATCCGCTGGTGAGACGTGGCGGTTGTCGATGTCGCGAATCTCTGGCTGGTGGATGTCGGCCCGGTTGACATCCATATGCTCCAGCAGATCGGCGAGCCAACGCGCACGCGCTTCGGCAAGCTTGCTTGAGATTCCGGCGCTCTCGTTCTGCCACAGCGACATGAATACCTCGAAGCCCGCAGGAAATGCTTGCCGTGTATCACTGCGCCACGCGGCCAGCCGAGCAATTTCGGGGGCAGAGAGCTTCGCAGCGCCACGCTCGAAGATGGGTTCGTGCGTCAAGAATGCAGGGCGGCAAGCATATGCAGGCAACACACAGAGTAAGACGAATGCGACGAGCAGCTTTTGCATCACGGTTTCCATGCTGGCTGCCTGTAGCTCCAATTTGGGATGTTCGTCACGTAATATGCGATGCTGTCTGCATTGACGATGCAAAACTGATTGCGCGCTTTGGCCCGAAGCCTTGACAGGAGAATGTTGTACCACTTGTCTTCAGAGTTCATCGCCTCGGGAAAGTGGGAAACCTCATGAATGAGTACTGTTAGCTGTGCGGGCTCGGCTATGAAGTCGCTAGCGGGTGATCCAGAGGAACGTGACCCGCCACGGACTTGCAGGTACGTGTTCCCCTCGCCCGCTTGCGTGAGAGCAACCGGACGAGAGGAAGTGACAGCCGTCATCATCGCAGACGGCTCTGGCGCACCCGGCGGCTTCGGCCGAGGCACTTACACGTCAATCGCCGTATCCGACTTCACCTTGCGGCGCAGTTCGAACTTCTGGATCTTGCCCGTCGAGGTCTTGGGCAGCGGCCCGAAGTACACCGCCTTGGGCACCTTGAAGCCGGCCAGCAAGGTGCGGCAATGCGCGATCAGGTCCTCCGCGGTGGCGCTGGCGCCGTCCTTGAGTTCGACAAAGGCACAGGGCGTCTCGCCCCATTTCGCGTCCGGCTGGGCCACCACCGCCACCGCCAGCACGGCGGGATGGCGGTAGAGCGCGTCTTCCACCTCCACGCTGGAGATGTTTTCGCCGCCGGAGATGATGATGTCCTTGCTGCGGTCCTTGATCTTGACGTAGCCGTCCGGCGTGCACACGCCCAGGTCGCCGGTATGGAACCAGCCGCCGGCGAAGGCCTCGCGGGTGGCCTTTTCGTTCTTCAGGTAGCCCTTCATGCAGATATTGCCGCGGAACATGATCTCGCCGATCTCCTCGCCGTCGGCGGCCACGGGCTGCATCGAATCCGGATCCAGCACCGCCACCTCGGTCTGCAGGTGGTAGCGTACGCCCTGCCGTGCCTTCTTGGTGGCGCGCTCCTCCTGGGACAAGCCAGCCCAGTCGTCCTGCTCGGCGCACACCGCGGCCGGGCCGTAGGTCTCGGTCAGGCCATAGACATGGGTCAGCTCGAAGCCCATTTCCTCCATCTGCGCCAGCACCGCCGCCGGCGGCGGCGCGCCCGCCACCATGCCGCGCACCGGGCCGCGCAGCCCTTCGCGCCAGGCCGGCGGCGCGTTGACCAGCGCGGTATGCACGATGGGCGCGGCGCAGTAGTGGGTCACGCCTTCGTCGCGCATCAGGTCGAATACCAGCTTGGGCTCGAACTTGCGCAGGCACACATTGACCCCGGCGCGCGCCGCGATGGTCCACGGGAAGCACCAGCCGTTGCAGTGGAACATAGGCAGCGTCCAGAGGTACACCGCGTGCTTGGGCAGGTCCCACTCAAGGATGTTGGAGATGGCGTTGATGGCCGCGCCACGATGGTGGTAGACCACGCCCTTGGGGTCCCCGGTGGTGCCCGAGGTGTAGTTGAGCGCGATCGCATCCCACTCGTCGGCGGGCATCTGCCAGGCGAATGCGGGATCGCCGGAGGCCAGCAGGCTTTCGTAGTCGGTCTCGCCGAAGGGCTGCGCGTCCTGCGGACCCAGTGCGTCCACCACGGCAACTACCTTCAGCCCCGGGATCTCGTTGGCGATCTGCCGCGCCAGGTCGGCAAACTCGGTGTCGGCCAGCAGCACCCTGGCCTCGCCATGGCGCAACATGAAGATCAGGTTGGCGGCATCCAGCCGGATATTCAGCGCATTGAGCACCGCCCCGGCCATCGGCACGCCGAAATGCGCCTCCACCATGGCGGGCGTGTTGGGCAGCAAGGCCGCAACGGTATCGCCCTTGCCCACGCCCAGGTTCGCCAGCGCGCTGGCCAGGCGCCGCGCGCGCGCGTAGGTCTCGCGCCAGTTCTGGCGCACCGGGCCGTGCACGATGGCCAGGCGGTCGCCATAGACTTCGGCGGCGCGCGCCAGGTAGTCGATCGGTGTCAGGGGAACGTGGTTGGCCGGGTTCTTGCCCAGGCCGGTATCGAAATCGCTTGGCATTACTGTAGTCTCCGCATGCGCCGGCGGGGCCGGTTCCTTTCCACAGGATGAACCACGCGCTGCCGGTCGCTGTTACTTTTCGCCGTGCAAGGCTATCATCGCACACGACGAAGCTCTGTCGTCCGGATGACAATGCCCGCGCCGGGCCAAGCCGAAATCATGTCCAGCCTGCCAGCAGCCACGCCCGAAGCGCTTACCTCTCCCCCTGCAGCCGCCACACAGCCGCCAGCATCCCCGCAGTGCACCGGCCATGCCGCCCTGCTCTCGGAACATGAATGGTTCGCCGCGCTCGCGCCCGGCCATCAGGCACTGGCGGCGCGGCAACTGGTCGTGCGGGACTTTGCCGCGGGTGCCTTCGTGGCGCATCGCGGCGAGCCTTCGCGCTACTGGATCGGCGTGGAGCGTGGCCTGATCAAGCTCGCGGTCTACACGCCGGACGGGCGCGGCTGCACCTTCTCGGGCGTGCCGGCGGGCGGCTGGTGCGGAGAAGGCAGCGTGATCAAGCGCGAAGCGCGGAGATATGATGTGATCGCCATCCGCGACTCGCGCGTGGCGCTGGTGCCAGACACCGTATTCCACACCTTACTGGCCGAGAGCCTGCCTTTCGCCAGCTTCGTGGTGCGCCAGCTCAACGAACGCATGGGCCAGTTCATCGCCACCGTGCAGAACGAGCGCCTGCTGAGCGTCGATGCGCGCGTGGCGCAAGCGGTGGCCCAGTTGTTCCATCCCGCGCTGTATCCGCGTACCAGCGAGGTGCTGGAACTGTCCCAGGAGGAGATCGGCCTGCTGACCGGGCTTTCCCGCCAGCGGGTCAACCAGGCGCTGCGGCGGCTGGCGTCGGAGGGCATGGTGGACCTGTCCTACCAGAGCATCCGGGTGACGGATCTTGAGCGCTTGCGTCACTTTGGATTGTCCGAACTGTAGCCAATGTGGCCAGCGCGGCCGATGAAACCTTCCTTCGCCATCCCGGAAGCCACTGGCCTTGCGAACCCGTACAATGCGAGTTCCGCTTCGCGCCCCGCGCGTCGCCTGCCAGCCGGACCCTCCTGAATTTCGCATGGCCCTCGTCAGCAGAACCGATCTGCGCCTGTCCCGCTTGCGCTTTCCCTTCGCGGTGCGCGTCGACGCCCTGCGTGGCAGCGCGCGCCTGCGCGACGCCAACGCGCGGCGCGAGGTGTGGCCGGGGAATCCGTTCGTGGTCCCTGCCTTTTCATATTTCGATTGCGATTTGCTGCCGGCGCCCGGGCGCAGCGCGGTGATCGCGCTGCGCCCGGTGCCGGACGACGCCTGTCCGCGCATGACGCTGGCCGCCACGCCGGGCTGCACATACCCCATGCAGAAATACTGGTCGCGCGCCCTCGCCGGCGAGATGTTCGAACAGCCCAGGCTGGCCTGGAATGCGGCGCTGGTGGCCGAGCGCTGGCAGGCCACGCCGCGCCTGGTACGCGCACGCCTGTTCGCGGAAGGCGAATCGCTGCGCACCCTGCTGCGCGAGCAGCGGGTAGCGCATACGATCTACCTGCTTGCGATGGACAAGGACGCCCCCCCCGAGTGGCTGGCCAGGCAAGTGGGACTGGCGGGCGTCGCTGCGTTAAGGGCAGCCTGCGCCAACACGCTAGGCCCCTCTGCCCTGAGCTTGCTGGCGGACAGAAGCAGCCAGGCTGCCCCTGCCGGACTCCGTCCGGCATTCACGCTGGCGGCCTGAAGCACCGCCTCCGGCTTCACTTCATTGCGGCCTTCATGGCGCTTGTAAAAAACCTGCGGCGTTTGTAAAAAGCACTGGCTTGCCTGCGGTCCATAGTGCCCGGCATGTGCGGGGCCGTGAACATCGCGCCCTTGCCCGACTGGTGGCGGTAAGGAAAAGCAAGGCCCGGGAGACGCGCAAACCCTTGCCAGCCGGTCTGTTGCGGGGCGCACGCGATCTCGGGTGACCGGCAGGTGGCATGGATACCCGCAGCGTGGCACGCGCCTTGCACCCTTCCATTAACGCGGCATTCCGCCGCGCCATGGAGAGCACGATGGGACAGCAACAGCAACCCGGCCAAGGCCAGCAAGACCAAAGCAAGCAACAGCAGCAATCCGGTCAACAAGGCGGCCAGTCCGGCAGCCAGGACCAGAAGGCCGGCCAGCAGCAACAGCAGGACCGTGGTCAGGGCCAGCAAGGCGGCCAGCACGACAAGAAGGCTGGGCAGCAAAACCAGCAAGGCCAGAAAAGCGGCCAGCAAGGCCAGCGTTAATTACTTGCCGGCATAACGAATTGGCTCGCGGCGGCAATCAAGGCCGCCGCTCAGCCCCGCCTCCGCGTTCTTGCGCGGAGGCGGCTTTTTGTTTGAGTTGGTTTGAGGAATGGCAGCAGGCTGGCGGGCGACGCCATTGATCATGCCGACGCCTTACCCCGGCGGCGGCGGCTTGCCTTGCTGCCGCAAGCCGCCGCCGGATGGACCTTGTCAGGCGGTTTCCCGGGCAACGGCCCTCGCACCTTTTGCCTCGCTGGCCTTGCGCGCCTCCAGCAAATCCAGCGCCACATCGACGATCATGTCTTCCTGCCCGCCCACCATGCGCCGGCGCCCCAGTTCGACCAGCACGTCGACCGTCTTCAGGCCATATTTGCTCGCCGCGGCCTCGCTGTGGCGCAGGAAACTGGAATACACCCCGGCATAGCCCAGCGCCAGCGTTTCGCGGTCGACCCGCACCGGCCTGTCCTGCAGCGGACGCACGATGTCGTCGGCAGCATCCATCAGCTTGTAGAGGTCGCAGCCGTGGTTCCATCCCATGCGCTCCGCCGCCGCGATAAAGACTTCCAGCGGCGCATTGCCGGCGCCGGCCCCCATGCCGGCAAGGCTGGCGTCGACGCGGTCGCAGCCCTCCTCCACCGCCACGATGCTGTTGGCCACGCCCAGGCTCAGGTTGTGGTGGGCGTGCATGCCGGTCTGGGTTTCCGGCTTCAGCACGTCCTTGAAGGCGCGGAAGCGGTCGCGGACATCGTTCATGGTCAGCGCGCCGCCCGAGTCCACCACGTAGCAGCAGGTGGCGCCGTAGCTCTCCATCAGCTTTGCCTGCGCGGCGAGGTGCTGGGGCGTGGTCATGTGGCTCATCATCAGGAAGCCGACCGCCTCCATGCCCAGGTGGCGGGCGTACTCGATATGCTGCCGCGAGACGTCCGCCTCGGTGCAATGCGTGGCCACGCGGACGATACGCGCGCCGGCACCATAGGCGGCCTTGAGATCATGGACGGTGCCGATCCCGGGCAGCAGTAAGGTGGCGACCTTGGCATGGCTGACCACGCTGGCCACAGCTTCGATCCATTCCAGGTCCGTATGGGCGCCGAAGCCATAGTTGAAGCTGGACCCCTGCAGGCCATCGCCATGCGCCACTTCGATGGAGTCGACCCTGGCCTCATCGAGGGCCCTGGCGATCCGGACGGCTTGTTCGATGCTGTACTGGTGACGGACGGCGTGGCTGCCGTCGCGCAGCGTCACGTCGGAGATATAGAGTTTCTTCTGGTCTTGCATGACAGTCTTTCCTGATGAGCGGCCGCGTCAGGCGGCAGCGCGTTGGGCCAGCATGGCGCCGGCCATGCGCCTGGCGATGGTCAGCGCGGCGCTGGTCATGATGTCGAGGTTGCCCGCATAGGCGGGCAGATAGTGAGCGGCGCCCTCCACCTCCAGGAATACCGACGTCTTGAGCCCGCTCACCCGGCCTACGCCCGGCACCACCAGCGGCGCATTGGCCGGGATCGTCTCGAACTGCACCTTCTGCTTGAGGCGGTATCCCGGCACATACTGCTGCACCTCGGCGGCCATGGCGTCGATCGACGCGGCGACCGCGTCCCGGTCCGCCATCTCGCTCAGGCAGTAGACCGTGTCGCGCATGATGAGCGGCGGCTCGGCGGGATTGAGCACGATGATGGCCTTGCCCTTCCTGGCCCCGCCGATCGCTTCGATCGCCTTCGAGGTGGTCTCGGTGAATTCGTCGATATTGGCGCGCGTGCCGGGGCCCGCGCTCTTGCTGGAGATGCTCGCGACGATCTCGGCGTACAGCACCGGCGCCACGCGGGAGACAGCGGCCACCATGGGAATGGTGGCCTGTCCGCCGCAGGTGACCATATTGACGTTGTGCGCGTCGAGATGGGCGTCGCCATTGACCACCGGGATGCAGTACGGACCGATGGCCGCCGGCGTCAGGTCGATCATGCGCAGCGACGGGCGCAGGCCGCGCAGGAACGCATCGTTCTTCACGTGCGCGCCGGCGCTGGTGGCATCGAACACGATGTCGATGTCGCCGAACACGGGCAGGCGCGTCAGTCCTTCCACGCCTTCGTGGGTGGTCGCCACGCCGAGGCGCGCGGCGCGTGCCAGGCCGTCCGACGCCGGGTCGATGCCGACCATCGCGCCCATCTCGATCTGCTCGCCGTGGCGCATGATCTTGATCATCAGGTCCGTGCCGATATTGCCGGAACCGATGATGGCTGCTTTCAGCTTGCGGGTCATGTAGTTCTCCTGTTGCTTGTTTCGCGTCATTCCACGCTGGCGCCGCTGGCCTTGACCAGCGGGGCCCAGCGCGTGCTTTCGCTGTTGAGGAAGGCGCCAAACTGTTGCGGCGTCATGGGCAGCGCTTCCAGGCCCTGGTCGGCAAAACGCCTGGTCACCTCGGGTGCCTTGAGCGCCTTGACCGCTGCCTCATTGAGACGCGCGACGATGGCATCAGGCGTGCCGGTCTTGACCACCATGCCGAACCAGACGCCGGCATCCAGCCCGCCTATGCCGAGTTCGGAGAGCGTGCGCACGTCCGGCAGCGAAGGCGAGCGGCGAGGCGCCGCGATGGCCAGCGGCTTGACCTTGCCGCCCTTGATCAGCGGCGAGGTAGTGATCACCGGGTCGAACATCATGTCGACCTGCCCTGCCATCACATCCTGCAAGGCCGGGGCCGAGCCCTTGTAGGCCACATGGGTCATATGGCCGCCGGACTTGTCGGCGAACAGGCCGCCCAGCAGGTGCCCGATCGAGCCGATGCCCTGCGAGGCATAGTTCACGCCGTCTGGCTTGCTCCTGGATAGCGCCACCAGCTCCTTGACGGAATTGACCGGGCTGCCCTGCGGCACCACCAGCACAAGCGGCGACGAAGCCAGCGCCGTCACCGGCTTGAAATCCTTGAGCGGGTCGTACGAAAAATTGCGGTACAGGCCGGGATTGATCGCGAACATTTCGGTGGCGGCCACAAACAGGGTGTAGCCGTCCGCATCGGCACGCCTGACGGATTGCGCCGCAATCTGGCCGCCACCGCCGGGCCGGTTCTCGACCACGACCGGCTTGCCGAGACTAGTCTGCATCTGCTGCGCCATCTGGCGCGCGATCATGTCGGTCACGCCGCCGGCGGGGAACGGCACGACGATGGTCAGCGGCCGGCTGGGAAAGGTGTCGGCCATGGCGGGGGCGTTGGCAGCGAGGCCGGCGGTCACGAGCAGTGCTGCCAGGATGGGTTTTGCGTATTTCATGTTGTCTCCTTGTGTATTTCTAATGGGGTAAATCGCTTGATGCGCGGCGCGCTAGCCCTGTGCGAACCGTGCCCGCACACTGCCGATGCCGCTGATGCGGGCCTCGAAGCACTGCCCCGGTCCGGCGGCGGCCATCGGGCCGAGCGCACCGGTCAGGATCAGGTCGCCGGCGCACAGCGGGTCGCCCAGCGAAGCCAGCTTCCGGGCCAGCCAGACCGCGGCATTGAGCGGATGGCCAAGGCAATCCGCCCCCGAACCCGTGGAGACGCGCTCGTCGTCCCGCAGCATCTCCATCTTCACGGTCTTCAAGTCCAGGCCGGCCAGCGCCACGGGGACAGCGCCGAGCACCACCAGGCCGCTGGAAGCGTTGTCGGCCACGGTATCCACGTACGAGATATCCCAGTTGCGGATACGGCTGCCGACCACTTCAATCGCAGGCAGCACGTAGGCGATGGCGTTGATCAGGTCCACCAGCGTGGCGTCCTCCTCCGGCACATCGCGGCAGAGCACCAGCGCGACCTCGGCTTCCGCCTTCGGCTGCAGGGTGCGCGCGACCGGAATCGGCTCGTCGTCGCCGAAGACCATGTCCGCGAACAAGGTGCCGAAGTCGGGCTGGTCCACGCCAAGCTGGCGCTGCACCGCTGGCGAAGTCAGGCCGATCTTGCGGCCCACCACGCGGCGGCCCTGAGCCCGCCACGCGTCGACGTTGGCGCGCTGGATGGCATAGGCCATCGCCGCATCGCCGGGCGGGATTTCTCCGCGCAGCGGTTCGACCGGCGTGCGGGTCTGCTCTGCCTCGCGCAGCCGCCTGGCAAGCGCGAGCGTCATTTCCTGGTTTGACATGGTTGGTCCTGGTTGGGTTATGCGTGCCCGGTGGCAGGCTGTGCCTGCATCACGCCAAAGCCTGCGATCCATTCGTCGATTGGTCGGTAGTACTCGACCGATGCCTGGTAAGGCCCGGCGGCGGCCAGCGCGCCAAATGCGGCGATCCAGGTGCGGATCTCGTGTGCCGACTTGCCGGCGTCGCGCGTGATGTCGTCATTGCGCATCGCATCCACCCCGCCCAGGTTGCCGCTGGCGAGAAGTTCCAGGAAAGCCCTGTCCCATGCCGGATTGAGCGGATGCAAGGGGCTGTCGCCCTTGGTGAAGGCTTGCGCGGCGGCCACGGTGCGCGCCTGGCGGGCAGCACGCGACTCGGGCGACGGGTTGCGCCCGGCAATCAGGCGCTCAGCGACCTCCGCGTTGGCCGAAGCGATTTCCGGCACGGGCGGCTCATGTGAAATGCCGCCCGACCCCACCACCAGCACGCGCTTGCCCAGGCCTTGCAGGAAGCCACCGATGGCCTCGCCCAGCAGCCGCGCACGGCGGCACGTCGCCATGGGCGGCGCGACCGAGTTGATGAAGACGGGAATCACCGGGCACTGGCCGAGCCCACCCAGCAGCACTTCCAGTGCCTGCGCGCAGCCGTGGTCCACCTGCATGCGGTACGACACAGCCACGTCCACGTCGCTGGCCAGCACGGCCTGCGCCATCGCAAGGGCAGTGCCGCGCGGCACATCGAGCGGGCCGGCGAGGCTCTTGAAGTCGCCGATGGCGCTGGCTTCGACGCCGATGCAGAACTGCGGCATCACGTCGTAGAAAAACCCGTTGAAGTGATCCGGGGCGAAGACCACCACCAGTTCCGGCGCAAAGGCTTGTACCCGGGCACGCGCCGCGGCCTGCGCGCGCTCCACTTCGGCCACGATCTCCGGTGCGGGATCGTAATAGCCGTGCAGCGGCGTATGGGACAGGCATTCGAGATGCATCGGCATGTCAGGCTCCCCGGGCAAAGGCGATCGCGCGGCCGGGCACCGGCGCCGCATCCGGCTGCGCAGGCAGAGCGCCCGAGACAGCAGATGCCGCCGGCGACACGTCGGCCAGGGCAAGCTTCCCGGCCAGCGCCTGGATGGCCTCCGACACCTGCTGCGGCGAGCACGTGCCGGCCACGAAGCGGTCGGGACGCAGCAGCACCACGGAGTCAGGCACCTTGCCGAACCATTCCTTGAGGCGCCCGGCGGCATCGCCGATCGCAATCACGCCGTCCGGCACATCGTCGCGATAGGCGAGCTGCGTATCGGGCTTGGCCATCACGAAACAGGCACCCAGCTTTTCCCAGACGGCGCGCGCTTGCGGCGTCAGGCCGAAGGTCGGGTCGGCACCCCAGGCAACAATGGCGAAACGATTGCCGATCACGTCGTCGAGGCGCACCGTATGGCCTGCCTCAGTCCGCACCATCGGCTGGATGAACATGCGCCCTACCGGCGAGCCGCCGGCCGGATCGCGGCCGTGGACAAGCCTTCCCACCAGCGAATCCCGTTTCTCGCTCATCAGCCCCAGCATGCGTCCCAGTGGCGAATTGCCGGAACGCTCCAGCAAGCGCGCGAGGAAGCCGTCGCCCCGCTGGCGCCCGGGCAACAGCACCACCCCGGATTCGTAGCGCGGCATGGGCTTGAAGCGCATCTCCACGAAGTACTGTTTTACCGGGGGGAACACGTTCAGCACCCGCGTCAGGCCGTCGCGCAGCGACGCACCGAAGCGGCTGGCGGGCGCGAAGATGTCGCCCGCCACCTCCGACAGGTGGATCATCGAGCGCGCGTGGGCGCGGCGTTCCATGCCATAGGTGTCGAGCAAGCGGTCCTGCGCCACGCCCTTGACCACCATCGCCAGCTTCCAGCCCAGGTTGCTCGCATCGCGGATGCCGCTGTTGTAACCCTGCCCCTGCCAGACCGGCATGATGTGCGCCGCGTCGCCCGCTAGCAGTACGCGGTTGACGCGGAACGTGCGAGCCAGCCGCGCGTTGTGCGTATAGACGCGCTTGCGGATGTAGTCGACCTTGTCCGGCTCGGCCACCACCTTGCGGATCAGCGCGGCAAGGTTTTCCGGCAGGGACAGTTCCTCTTCCGTCTCGCCGGGCATGACCATGAATTCGAAGCGGCGGATCCCGTGCGGCAGCGCGGCCGAGACATAGGGGCGGTTCGGGTCGCAATGCATGTAGATATGCGGCGTGCCGATCGGGTCGTTGCGCACGTCGACCACAATCCACTGGTTCGGCTTGGTGCGCCCTTCGAACGGCACATCGAGCGTGCGCCGCACGATGCTGTTGCCGCCATCGCAGCCCACCATATAGGCAGCGCGGATCGACGTGACCCGCCCCTGCGCGTCTTCCGCGCCGAGGGTCACGCCATGTTCGTCCTGTGTGAAGGCCGAGATGCCGTGGCCCAGCAGGACCTTCACATGCGCAAAGCGCTGCAGGCCGTCATACAGGATGCGGTCGGCCAGCGGCTGGATGAAGGCGTTGCGGCGGGACCAGCCAAACTCGTCGGTGCGCGGCTCGATCGATGCAAAGCAGCGGCCGGTGTGCGTAACGAAGCGCATCCAGTGGTGCGGCGTGGTATGCGGCAGCAGCGCATCGGCCAGGCCGACCGACTGGAACACGCGCAGTGCCTCGTCGTCGAGCCCGATGGCGCGGGGGTAATCGATGATCTGGTCCAGCTTCTCGACCAGCACGACGCGCACGCCCTGCAGGCCAAGGATATTGGCGATCATCAGGCCAACCGGCCCGGCGCCGATGATGGCGACGTCGGTGGCAAGGTCCTGCGGACGAGCGTCTCCGCCCGCCATCTCGATGGCGTTGTTCATGTCTCCTCTCCTGCTGTTTCGCGGATCTGGCGGGCTTAAACCGTGGTCGCTTCCGGCACGGCGTTGCCGAGCAGGAAATTCAGGTGAATGCGGTTGAAGGTGGCGGCATCCTCGAACTGCGGCCAGTGGCCACAGCCATCCATCACCGTGAACAGCGCGCCGGGAATCATGGTGGCGATGCGGCGGCCTTCCGAGACATCGGCGGTGGGGTCGTCGGAGGTCCACAGCACCAGCGTCGGGGCCTTGATACGGCCATAGTGCTCGGCGCGCAGGATGTTGCGCTGGCGCGTTTCCATGTCCTGGAGCACCATATTGCCGCGCTGGGCCTCGACCATGCCCGCTTGCGCGTAGATGGCCTGGCGCGTGGCGATCAGGTCGTCGAAGGCCTTGGCCTTGTCGGCCATCAACCATTCCACGCGGGCCTTGATGAAGTCCCAGCCCGGTTCTTCCACGGCGCGCATCGACAGCGTCTTGAGGCGCTCCATCACCACCGGGTCCGCCTGCGAGCCGCCGGCCGTGTTCAGTACCAGCCGCTCCACCCGCTCGGGATGGTCGATGGCCAGCCGCGAAGCCACCCAGCCGCCCAGCGATTCACCGCTGAACGAGGCGCGCTCGATGCCCAGGGAATCCATCACGCGGATCACATGGTCGACGTAGTCGGAAATCTCGCGCCCGCCTGCCGGCTTGTCGGTCCAGCCGTGGCCGATCATGTCGATGGCCCATACGTCGAAATGCTCGGCGTGCGATTGCAGGTTGCGTACATAAGCCTCGGCGTGGCCGCCGACACCATGCAGCAGAATCAATGCGGGCTTGTCGCTGCTGCCGGCATGCAGGTACCGGGTGCGGATGCCCTTGGCATCGAGCCAGCCCTGGCTGAAGGAAACGCCGCGCAACTCGCCCCAGATGCTCTGGAACGGCTGGCAGGCCTGGCTGGACGGGACGGGCTTGAGGCTGGTGGCGGCGCTGGACATCGTGTCTCCTTCGTTCGTGAATTTCTAAGTAGTACAGCGGAGTGTAGAGACCCGATTGCATCCCGACAAAAAAACGAACAGAATGTGCAAGGAGTGCACAACGTTGATTTAAAAGGATTTTTTAGGGTAATTTATGCCGCATAGCCGAACCTCCCCGTATGCCAGCGTGCGCGGGCTTACCCGTGGACTGGACGTGCTGAAGGCGCTGAACCGGATGGAAAGCGGGCGCGGGACCGCCCTGCAACTGAGCGAGCTGACCGGGCTGCACCGCACCACGGTCAGGCGCCTGCTGGAGACGCTAATCGCGGAAGGCTACGTGCGCCGCAGCGAGTCGGACGACAGCTATCGCCTGACGCTGCAGGTACGGGCCCTGAGTGAAGGTTTCAATGACGATGAGTGGATCTCCACCATCGCCGCGCCGCTGATGGGAGAACTACTGCAGCGCGTGCTGTGGCCGTCCGACCTGACGACGCCCGATGGCGACGCCATGATCATTCGCGAAACCACGCATCGCTTCAGCCCGCTGTCCTTTCACCGTGCGATGGTGGGGCGCCGCCTGCCGATGCTCTCGACGGCGGCCGGGCGGGCCTATTTCGCGCATTGCGGCGACGCCGAACGTGAAGACATCCTCAACCTGCTGCGTTCAGGGGCGGGGGGCGAAGAACAAGCCGCGCTGGCCAATAACGCTGCCTATGTCCGCAAGCTTGTGGAACGCGTGCGCGCGGATGGCTTTGGCTCCAATCGCGGCGACTGGCTCGAGCAGCGCAAGATCGGCGCCGTCGCCGTGCCGATCCGGTACCAGGACCGCGTGCGCGGCAGCCTGAACGTGGTGTATCTCGCGCGTGCCCTGAGCGAGGAAGAGGCGATCAAGCGGTTCGTTGCGCCGCTGCAGGACATCGCGAATCGCGTCCAGGAGGGAATGGCCGCGCCAGCGTCAGCACGGCGGGCCACCTAGGCGCGGCTCAGTCCAGCACGATCTTGTGCGCGCGGATCAAGGCTCCCCACTTCGCGCGCTCACGCTCCACGAACTCGGCAAATCCTGCCCGCGTGTCGCCCATGGGTTCAAGGCCAAGCTCCTGCATCTGCCTGACCACAGCCGGATCCTTCAGCGCGGCGGTGATCGCCGCGTTGAGTTTGTCGACCGACGCTGCCGGCGTACCTGCTGGCAGCACCACGCCCTGCCAGGCAAATGCCGTGAATCCGGCCAGCCCGGCTTCGGCAAAGGTCGGCACATCCGGCAGCACCGACGAGCGCTGCTCCGCAGGCAGCGCGATAGCGTGCAGGCGGCCCGCGCGGATCAGCGGCACCGCCGCCGACAGATCCGCCATCATGAAATCAACCTGCCCGCCCGCCACATCCTGCAGCGCCGGCGGCGTGCCTTTGTAGGGCGCATGTACCGCGCTGGCCTGCACGCGGTCCAGCATCAGTTCGGCACTCAGGTGATGCGGGCTGCCGGTGCCCACCGAAGCATAGGAGGCCTTGCCCTGGGCCGCCTTCAGCCAGGCAATGAACTGCGGCAGCGTCTTTGCCGGCAGCGCCGGGCTGGCCACAAGCACCACCGGCAGCTTCACCAGCGACGTGACCATTGTGAAATCCTTGCTGGCGTCGTAAGGTAGCTTGCGGTACAGCGCGGGGTTGAGCACCAGCGTGCCCTGCCCCGCGGTGAGCAGCGTGGCGCCGTCGGCGCGGGCCTTGGCCACGTCCTGCGCGGCCAGGATCGTGGCACCGCCGGGCTTGTTGTCCACCACGATGTTCTGGTGCATGACCGGCGCGACCTTCTGCGCGACGATGCGCGTGGCCAGGTCGCTGCCGCCGCCGGCGGTGTAGGGCACCACCCAGCGCGCGGCGAGGTCGGCCGCCAGGGCCTGGGTGACGCCGCAGAGCGATGCCGTCAGCAGGACCGCGGCACGGAGCGTTTGCCGCACGATAGAGAGCGAGCGCGCGCTTGGCGGGCAGGCTGATGCTTGCATAGTGTGACTCCTCGTTTTCTTTCTTGTTTTTCGTTCTGCCGCCAGGTTGGGACCTGCTTCCGATGCACTGGTTTGCTCGCGTTTCTCGCTTGTGGGAGGGGTCGAGGGAGAGGGCGGGCGCTGGTTACGCTGTCGCGCTGGAAAAAGACCATTGGCTCCGCTTCCAGTGGCTCCTAGCCAAACAGCCCCTCTCCCCAACCCTCTCCCCGTGAGGGGAGAGGGAGTAACAGCCGTCGTCATTGCAGAGGGCTTTGGAGCACCGGCTGGCGCTGCGCCCCTAGTACGTCTTGTCCCCGCCGGCCCCGGCACCGCCCTGCCCCTTGAACTGCGCGGCCAGGCTTTCCGCCGCACGGGCCAGCATCGTGGCATCCACCCCAACCGCGGTAAACGTCGTCCCGAGGGCCATGTACTTGCGGGACTGCGCCACATCGGCGCTGAGAATGCCCGCCCCCTTGCCGGCGCGGCGAATGCGCGCGATGGCGTCGGCGATGGCGCTCTGTACCTCCGCATGGCCCGGATTGCCAAGATGCCCCAGATCGGCGGCCAGGTCCGCCGGGCCGATGAATACGCCGTCCACGCCTTCGGTGGCCGCGATCTCATCCAGATGTTCAAGCCCGGCACGCGTCTCCACCTGCACCAGCACGCACATCTCGCCATTGGCGCGGCCCAGGTAGCCATCGACGCGGTTCCAGCGCGAGGCGCGCGCCATCGCGCTGCCCACGCCGCGCACGCCTTGCGGCGGATAGCGCGTGGCCGCTACGGCGGCGGCGGCCTCGGCGGCGTCCTGCACCATGGGCACCAGCAGCGTCTGCACGCCAAGGTCGAGCAGTTGCTTGATCTGCACGGTGTCGTTCCAGGACGCGCGCACCACCGGTTGTACCGGATAGGCGGCCAGCGCCTGCAACTGCGCCAGGATGGACGGCACCGTGTTGGGGGCGTGCTCGCCGTCGATCAGCAACCAGTCGAAGCCGGCGCCGGCGAGCACCTCCGCCGCGTACGGGCTGGCCAGCCCGAGCCAGAGCCCGACCTGCTGCTCGCCCGCGGCGAGCGCGCGCTTGAAGGTATTGAGGGGAAATTCCATGATGGCCTCGGATTCATGCGAAATGGCAAGCCACGGCGCCCAGCGCGCCGTAGTCCACCTGGAATGTATCACCCGGGCTGGCGGCCACCGGCCGGGTGAAGGAGCCGCCAAGGATCACCTCGCCAGCTTCCAGGCTCACGCCGAACGGATGCAGCTTGTTCGCCAGCCAGGCCACGCCGTTGGCCGGATGGTTGAGCACGCCGGCGGCCACGCCGGTTTCCTCGATCACGCCATTGCGCGACATGATGGCCGAGACCCAGCGCAGGTCCACATCGAAGGGCCGCACCGGCCGGCCGCCCATGACCACGCCGGCATTGGCGGCATTGTCGGCGATGGTGTCGAACACCTTGCGCGGGCGCTTGCTGTCCGGGTCGATCGACTGGCTGCGCGCATCGATGATCTCCAGCGCGGGGATCACGTAGGCGGTGGCGTCGTAGACGTCGAACAGCGTGCAGTGCGGTCCCTTGAGCGGCTTGCCCAGCACGAAGGCCAGTTCCACTTCCACCCGCGGCACGATAAAGCGGCCGGGGGGAATCGTTGCGCCGTCCTGGAAGAACATGTCGTCGAGCAAGGTGCCGTAGTCAGGCTCGTCGATCTGCGAGGACAGTTGCATGGCGCGCGAGGTCAGGCCGATCTTGTGGCCCTTGACGGTGCGGCCCCCGGCCAGCTTGTGCGCGACCCATTCTCGCTGGATGGCGTATGCGTCTTCGATGGTGATGTCGGGATGGTCCAGCGAGATCTGCCGGATCTGCTTGCGCGATTGTTCCGCGTCGTGCAGGCGATGGGCAAGCTGGCGAATCAGCTCAGAGCTGAGCATGGGGTCTCCGTGGGTAGCGTTGAGCTTGACCGGGCGCGGCGCCGGTCAAGCTTTCTTGAAGCGGGCATGGACGTTGTTGTGCTTGTAGCTGCCGCCCTCGTTGAACTCGACCAGTTCCATCGACAGCGCCAGGTAGCGCCGCGCGTAGAGCTCGGCAAAGTGCGCCTTGACGGCATCGAACAGCGCGTCGCAGGCCGCCTTTTTTACCGCTTCGGAGCGTCCGGAACCGATCTTCAGGGTGATGTGGACGAAGGCATAGTCTTCCTCGCCGTCCGCCATGCGGTAGTCGGTCAGCGCCAGCGCGCGCGAGCGGATGCCGCCGGTGGGAAACACCCCGTCCTGCGCGATCAGCACGTCGTTGATGGTCTTGAGCAGGGCCGGCACGCGCGCCTCGGCCCGGATGTTATCGGTGTACTCGACGATGATGTGGGGCATTGGCGGCCTCGTTGGTGAGTCGTGATCCAGTGATCCTGTGATCCGTCAGCGCACCGGGAAGACCGCATTGATCTGGCCCGTGCCGGAACTGGTGAAATAGTCGGTGACGATATCGACGGGCCGGTCGTACTTGTCCCAGCCCAGCAAGCCGAGCAGCATGGCCGTATCGTGCATGCCGCCCTCGCCGATGCAGTGCTCGTTGTACTCGGGCAGCATGCGGCAGAAGGTGGCCCAGTCGCCCTGCTTCCAGAGTTCCACCACGCGCAGGTCCACCTGCCTGAAGAACTCGCGGCTGATCTGGTGGATGCTTTCCTCGGGGCTGTTGTTGTCGTTGAACCGGTGCGACAGCGAGCCGCTGGCAAGAAAGGCCACATTGGCGTCGCTGGCCTCGATGGACTCGCGCAGCGCGGCGCCGAAGCGGCGGCTCTCGTCGAGCTGGTGCCAGGCGCACCAGGCCGCGACCGACACCACCTTGAAGTGGCGGTCGGCGTTCATGTAGCGCATCGGCACCAGCGTCCCGTATTCCAGTTCCAGGCTGGCGATCTCATGGGCGCGCGTCATCACGCCTCGTTCGGTCGCGGTGCTGGCGATCAGGCGGCCCAGTTCGGGGTTGCCGTCGTAGGCATAGGCCATGTCCTTGATGAAATGCGGCAACTCGTTGCTGGTGTAGATGCCTTCGAAATGCGCATTGCAGTTGACGTGGTAGCCGGCGTTGACCAGCCAGTGCACATCGGCCACTACGATGGTGTCCACCCCAAGCTCGCGGCAGCGCCGGCCGATCTCGCGGTGGCCGGCGATTGCCGCTTCGCGGCAACCGTGGTGCTTGCCTGGTAGCTCCGACAGGTACATCGACGGTACGTGCGTGATCTTGGCGGCGAGTGAAAGCTTGCCCATTGCGGTGTCTCCAGTTTTGTCATGGCGCCGGTTCGCGGCCGACCGGCGCGCCGGCTACTCTCAAATGCCCCAACGCGGAATGTGATGCCCGCCCATCGAGATACAAACGTTCTTCACCTCCGCAAACACCTCGAAGCTGAACTCGCCCCCTTCGCGCCCGGTGCCGGACGCCTTGGTGCCGCCAAAAGGCTGCCGCAGGTCACGCACATTCTGGCTGTTGACGAACACCATGCCAGCCTCGATGCCGCGCGCCAGCCGGTGTACCTTGCCAACGTCCTGCGTCCAGATATACGAGGCCAGGCCGTAGGCGGTGTCATTGGCCATGGCCAGGCCGTCATCCTCGCCTTTGAAGGGGATCAGGCAGGCCACCGGGCCAAAGATTTCCTCCTGCGCCACGCGCATGCGGTTTTCCACATTCGCCAGCACGGTAGGCTGCACGAAGTTGCCGTTGCGCAGGTGCGCCGGCAGATCGGACGGACGTTCCGCGCCGCCGGCAAGGATGGTGGCGCCCTCCCGCTCGCCCAGGCGGATATAGCCGGTGACCTTCTCCCAGTGCTGCTGGGTGATCATGGCACCCACATGCGTCTGCTCGCTGGTCGGGTCCCCCACGCGCAAACGCCTGGCGCGCTCGGCGAACTTGCGCGCGAAGTCGTCATAGACGGTGTCCTGCACGAAGATGCGCGAGCCGGCGGTGCAGCGCTCGCCGTTGATCGAGAAGATGGTGAATAGCGCGGCATCCAGCGCGCGCTCCAGGTCGGCGTCGTCGAACACCAGCACCGGCGACTTCCCGCCCAGCTCCATCGAGAACTTCTTCAGGCCGGCGCGTTCGATGATGCGCTTGCCGGTGGCGGTGCCGCCGGTGAACGACACCGCGCGCACATCCGGATGGCGCACCAGCGCATCGCCCGCGCTGGCGCCGTAGCCCTGCACTACATTGAGCACGCCAGCCGGCACGCCGGCTTCCAGCGCCAGCATGCCGAGCTGGTCCGCCGTCAGCGGCGACAGCTCCGACATCTTCAGCACCGCGGTATTGCCCAGCGCCAGACACGGCGCGACCTTCCAGGTGGCGGTCATGAAGGGCACGTTCCACGGCGAGATCAGCGCGCACACACCCACCGGCTGGTAGAGCGTGTAGTTCAGCATCTGGTCGTCGACCGGATAGGTGCGGCCGTTCATCTGCACGCACACCTCGGCGAAGAAATTGAAGTTCTCGGCGGCCCGCGGAATCAGCTGCTTGCCGGTCTGCGCGATCGGTAGGCCGGTGTCCTGGGTTTCCAGCGCGGCCAGGTGCGGCACGTGCTCGGTAATCAGGTCCGCCAGCCTGCGCATGATGCGCGCGCGCTCCTTGGCGGGCGTATTGGCCCACTTGGGAAAGGCCGCCTTGGCCGCCGCGACCGCGGCGTTGACCTCGGCCTCGCCGCCCGCGGCCACGGTGGCGATCTCCTCGCCGGTGGCGGGGTTCCAGGTCACGAAGGTGTCCTTGCTGTCGACCTGCTTGCCGTTGATCCAATGCTTGATCATGTCTTCCTCCTTGTTGGCGCGTGGCGTATCAGCGCACGCTGCCGTATCCGCTGGCGGAGGCGATGGTGTTAACCAGCCGCCCCACGCCTTCGATTTCCGTGACGATTTCATCGCCGGACTGTGTATCGGCCAGCCCTTCCGGGGTGCCGGTGAGGATCACGTCGCCCGCCTCCAGCGTCATGAAACTGCTGAAGTATTCGATGAGCCACGGAATGCCGAAGATCATGTCGCGCGTGTTGCCCTGCTGGGTCAGTTTGCCGTTTACGGTGGTGCGCAACGCCAGGTTCATCGGGTCCGGCACGTCGTCGCGATCGACCAGCCACGGCCCGAGCGGAGTGCAGGTATCGCGGTTCTTCACCCGCAGGTTGGGGCGGTAGTAGTTTTCCAGGTAGTCGCGGATGGCGTAGTCATTCGCCACCGTGTAGCCGCGCACGTAGTCATAGGCTTGCGCCGCCTTGACGCCGAGCGCGGTACTGCCGATCACCACCGCCAGCTCGCACTCATAGTGCATGTACTTCACGCCTTCAGGCCGGATGGTGTGGGCGCGGTGGCCGATGAACGCGCCCGGCCCCTTGAGGAAGACCAGCGGTTCTTCCGGCGCCTTGAAGGCGAGTTCGCGCGCATGATCGGCATAGTTCAGGCCGAGCGCGAACGTGGTGCGCGGCGCCAGCGGCGGCAGCCACGTCACCGCGTCCTCGCTGACCACACGGCCATCGTCGAGACGCAGTGCGCCCGCGCCCGCCGGTTGCGCGCTGTGGACCAGGCCATCGAAGGCCACGCGGGCGGTTCTCATGCGCTCTCCCCAATGGCTGCCACGACCCGGTGCCGCAGGCACCCTACACCTTCGATCTCGATCTCCACGGTGTCGCCGGCACGCGCCAGCGGCGCGCCTTCCGGCACGCCCGCCAGCAACACATCGCCGGCTTCGAGCGACATGAAGGCGGTGACGTCGGCCAGCAATTGCGCCACCGGGCGCAGCAGGTTGCCGGTGTGATTGCGCTGGCGTTCCTCGCCGTTGATGCGCACTACCATCGCGAGCGCATCCGGGTTCCCCGCTTGCTCGCGCGCGGTCACCCACGGGCCGATCGGGCAATAGCCGTCGCGGCATTTGTGGCGCACCGCCGGGCGATAGTAGCTGGCATGCGGCACGCTGACGTCGGACACCACCGTGTAGCCGGCGATATAGTCCGCGGCCCGCGCCACATCGATGCGCGTGGCGCGGCGGCCGATCACGATGCCCAGCGCGGCGCCGATCTCCAGCGTGTCCTGCTCCGGCGGCAAGGCTACGTCGCTGCCGTGGGCGGCCAGCGTATTGGCAGGCTTGATGTAGAGGATGGGTCCGGCCGGAGGCGCCTGGTACGGCGCGGCGTTGACGCTGTCGCCCAGGGCCGCAAGAGCGCCCTTGAAATTCAGCAGCGTGCCGTAGACCGTGCCGGTGATGGCGGGCTGCCACATGAACTCGTCTTCACCCAGGGCGCGCGCCCCGTTCCACGGCAGCAAGGTGGCTTCGTCCACCGGCATTGCCCGCGCCGGCCGGCCGCCGGCAGCGATTCTGGCTTGTCGCATCGTGCTCCTGTCTGGTTGCGCCCGCTCTGCGCCCGGCCATTGCATTGCCCGGCTTGCGGATCGTCGCGGCGAATCGCCCGTTGGCGCCGCCTGTACTTAACATGTTAATAAGATTGCGCGGGAGTTTCAAGTGCTTTGTGCCGTCCGGCTTCTCACACATTCTGCGGCCGCAGGCAGGTTCAGGCTACCCGGCTCCGGGAACGCGGGCGCGGGCCTGTCATCGTGCTGTCATGCAGCATCGCCAGAATTCGCCCTGTACCGGGTCAGGCCTTGCGGCAGCGCAAATTTACTAATGCGCCGCAGCAGCAAAAGAGCTTGCTACCCGATTTTTTTGCAGCTTGAATGAAAACGTTTTCATTTCTGCCGCATGCCTTCTTCGCTAACCGAGGCCGGAACGACACACGTGAAGCGCAACCAGGACCGATCGCCCGCCCTGCCCGACGCCCCCGGCACCGCCACCCTGGCGGACGTGGCGCAGGCCGCCGGCGTCTCGCTGGCCACCGCATCCCGCGCGTTCAACAGCCCGGCGCTGGTGCGCGAAGGCACGGTGCAACGCGTGCTGGACGCAGCCCGGCAACTCAGCTTCCGCCCCAACCTGCTTGGCAGCAAACTGCGCGCGCAGCAAAGCCGCATGATCGGCGTGATGCTGCCGACGCTGGAGAACGCCGTGTTCGCCGAATGCTGGCGCGGCATCGAAGACGCGGCGCTGGCCGCCGGCTACTCGCTGATGCTGGTGACCAGCGCCTATGATCCGGCGCGCGAGCGCGAACGCATCGAATACCTGCTGCGCCACCGCGTGGACGGCATGGTGCTGACCGTGGCCGATGCCGCCCGCAGCGCCGTGCTCGACCAGCTCGACGCGGAAGGCGTGCCCTACGTGCTGGCCTACAACCAGGCTGCCGCCCGCGGCCAGCGCCATTCCGTCTCGGTGGACAACCGCGCCAGCGCCAGCGAAGGCGTGGAAGCGCTGATCGCCGCCGGGCACCGCCGCATCCGCGTGGTATCCGGCGCCTTCATCGCGTCCGACCGTGCCCGCCAGCGCTTCGACGGCTACCGCGACGCCATGCGCGCGCACGGCCTGGAACCCGCGCCACCGGTATGCCTGCCCACCCACACGGCCAGCAACGCCGAACAGATCCGTGCGCTGGCCGTGGGGCCGGACGCGCCGACCGCCTTCTTCTGCACCAATGACCTGCTCGCGATCGGCGTGATCTCGGACCTGAAACGGCTCGGCCTGCGCGTGCCGCGCGACATCTCCGTGCTCGGCTACGACGGCATTGCGCTCGGCGCGCTGGTGGAGCCGGCACTGGCATCGGTGGTCCAACCCAATACCGAAATCGGCGAGCGCGCCGTCGCGCGCCTGCTTGCGCGCTTCGCGCCGTCCGGCGCCGGCAAACAGGACAGCGCCCGGCCTGGACGCATCACCCTGTTGCCACACACCCTGCGCCTGGGCGGCACAGTCGCTGCTCCGGCATGAATCCCTTCCCACCCGCTTTCCCCAGCCCCAGTCCGCTACTCAAGGAGTTCACCATGCAAGCAAGCCGTACCTGGCCCAAACCGCTACGCTGGATCGCCATCGCACTCGGCGCCGCCGCCTTCAGCCAGGGCGTGGCGGCGCAAACTGCGATCTGCTACAACTGCCCGCCCGAATGGGCCGACTGGGCCTCGCAGATCCGCGCCATCAAGGAAAAGACCGGCGTCACGGTGCCGCACGACAACAAGAACTCCGGCCAGTCGCTCGCGCAACTCGTCGCGGAGAAAGGCAGCCCCGTCGCCGACGTGGTCTATTACGGCGTGACCTTCGGCATCCAGGCCAAGAAAGACGGCGTCACCGCCGCCTACAAGCCGGCCCACTGGAACGACATCCCCGACGGTCTGAAAGACCCGCAAGGCAACTGGTTCGCCATCCACTCCGGCACGCTCGGCTTCATGGTCAACGTCGACGCCCTGCGCGGCAAGCCCGTACCGCAATCCTGGGCCGACCTGCTCAAGCCCGAATACAAAGGCCTGATCGGCTACCTCGACCCCGCCAGCGCCTTCGTCGGCTACGTCGGCGCCGTCGCCATCAACCAGGCCCTGGGCGGCTCGATGGACAACTTCGGCCCTGCCTTCAAATACTTCCGCGACCTGCAGAAGAACCAACCCATCGTGCCGAAGCAGACCGCCTATGCCCGCGTGCTCTCCGGCGAGATCCCGATCCTGCTCGATTACGACTTCAATGCCTATCGCGCACGCTACAAGGACAAATCCAACGTGGCCTTTGTGATCCCCAAGGAAGGCACCGTGGTGGTGCCCTACGTGATGAGCCTGGTGAACAAGGCCCCGCACGAAGCCGAAGGCAAGAAGGTGCTCGATTTCGTCTTGTCCGATGCCGGACAGGCGCTATGGGCCAACGCCTATCTGCGGCCGGTGCGCAGCGCCGCGATACCCAGCGAAGTGCAAGCCAGGTTCCTGCCCGCGGCGGACTATGCGCGCGCCAAGCCCGTGGATTTCGGCAAGATGGCGGAAGCGCAGAAAGGGTTCAGCGATCAGTATTTGAAAGAGGTCCGATAAAGGAATGGATGGCCGCGCGACGCCATCGCTCTTCCCAAGAGCCCGCTGGGCGTAGCCGTGTGGAGCGCCCGTGGGGGCGGTCCACACCGGTGCGCGATGCGAAGCGAGCCGTCAAGGTGTACCAGGCCGTATGGGGCGCCTTCTTTGCCTACTTTCTTGGCAAGACAAGAAAGTAGGTCGCCCCCCCGCAGGGGGGGGTGAAACCGCCTTTGACTTTAAGCCTTTGAAGTTGAAGTTGAAGTTGATTTCCAAACCCCGGGAGCATCCCCAATCATGCCCAAACAAAGCCCCCCCCTCCTCCTCTTCGCCCTCCCGGCCCTAATCATCTTCACCGCCTTCTTCTGCCTCCCAATGGCAAAACTCCTGGCCATCAGCATCACCGGAGAAAAAGGCGCAAGCGTCTACTGGACCGTAATCTCAAGCCAACGCTACCTCCACAGCCTGATGGTAACGGTACTGCTCTCGGCAACCGTAACCCTGGCAACCCTGATCATCGCCGGCATCACCGGCACCTTCCTCCAACGCAACGCCGTCCCCGGTCAAGCCCTGCTGGTAGCCATGCTGACCTTCCCGCTAGCCTTCCCCGGCGTAGTCATCGGCTTCATGGTCATTATGCTGGGCGGCCGTAACGGCCTGCTGGCCATGGCAGGCGACTGGCTAGCGGGCGACCGCTGGACCTTCGCCTACGGCCTCACCGGCCTGTTCGTCGGCTACCTGTACTTCTCCATCCCCCGCGTCATCCTGACCGTGATGGCCGCGGTAGCCAAGCTCGACGCCTCCCTGGAAGAAGCCGCGCGCTCGCTCGGCGCAGGCCGCTGGCGCGTGGTGCGCGACGTCATGCTGCCCGCCCTGATGCCCGCCATGATCTCCAGCGGCGCGATCTGCTTCGCCACCAGCATGGGCGCCTTCGGCACCGCCTTCACGCTGGCGACGCAGCTCGATGTACTGCCGCTCACCATCTACAACGAGTTCACCAACTACGCCAACTTCGGCATGGCCGCTGCCCTGTCCGTGCTGCTCGGCACGGTCACCTGGGCCTTGCTGGCGCTGGCGCGATGGTTCTCGGGCGACGCCGTCGCCGCCACCGCATGAGGATTGCCATGACTACGACTTCCCGCCGCGGCAATGCTTACTGGCTGCAACTCGCGCTCACGCTCCTGGTTTGCCTCTTCATGGTGGTCCCGGTGGTGCTGTCGGTGCTGGCCGGCCTGACCAACAATATCTTCATCGGCGTGGCCAGCGGCCTGACCACGCGCTGGCTGGTGGAGGTATGGTCGCTCTACCGCAATACCATCTTCCTGTCGCTGGGCATCGCGCTGGCCTGCCTTGCCTGCACGCTGGTGCTGGGCGTGCCGGCGGCCTACTACATGGCACTGCGGCGCGGCCGCCTCACGCGCCTGATCGAAGAGCTGCTGATGCTGCCGGTGGCAGTGCCGGGCCTGGCTACCGCGCTCGGCCTGATCCTGCTCTATGGCGGCTGGCAGGCGTTCCGCACCAGCTGGGTATTCATCCTGGTTGGCCATGTGCTGTTCACGCTCCCGTTCATGGTGCGCGCGGTGCTGTCCATCATGTCGGCCATCGATATCCGCACGCTGGAAGACGCCGCCGCCAGCCTGGGCGCGAGCCGGCTGCAGCGGTTCTTTACCGTGGTTCTGCCCAACTGCCGCCAGGGCATCCTGGCCGGCGCGCTGATGGTGGTGACGCTTTCGGTGGGTGAGTTCAACCTGACCTGGATGCTGCATACGCCCACCACGCAGACATTGCCCGTGGGTCTTGCCGATAGCTATGCATCGATGCGGCTGGAGATCGGCTCGGCCTACACCATCGTGTTTTTCTTCATGATCATTCCGCTGCTGGTGCTGATGCAGGGCCTCTCCGCGCTTGGCGCGCGCGCCCGCAAGCACCAGCCGCTTGCCGACAGCGCCGGCGCCGGGGCAATCTCCGGCGCCGATCCGCTTTCCCCATCCGAGGCCCGCCATGCATGAACCGACCCCCATCACCCTGCGCCACTGCGGCAAGACCTTCGCCGACGGTACGCTGGCGCTGCAACCCCTCGACCTCGACATCGGCGCCGGCGAAACCGTGGTTCTGCTTGGTCCTTCCGGCTGCGGCAAGACCACCACGCTGCGCATCATCGCCGGGCTGGAATTCCCCGATCCCGGCGGCGTGGTCATGTTTGGCGATAGCGATGTGACGCCCCTGCCGATCGAGCAGCGCGGCGTGGGCATGGTGTTCCAGAGCTATGCGCTGTTTCCCAACATGACCGTGGCGGAGAACATTGCCTATGGCCTGCGCGTGCGCCGGACCGATCCCGCCGCGCGGCGCCGCCGGGTGGACGAGATGCTGTCCATGATGCAACTCGGGCCCTTCGCCGAGCGGCGCATCGACCAGCTCTCCGGCGGCCAGCGCCAGCGCGTGGCGCTGGCCCGCGCCATCGCGGTACAGCCGCGCGTGCTGCTGCTCGACGAACCGTTGACCGCGCTGGATGCCAAGCTGCGCGATGCGCTGCGCGCCGACATCAACCAGTTGCTGCGCAGCCTGCATATCACCGCCGTCTATGTCACCCACGACCAGGCCGAGGCGATGGCGCTGGGCGACCGCATCATCGTGATGGACCGCGGCCGCATTGCCCAGACCGGCACGCCGCAGCAGATCTACCGGGCGCCGGCCAATGCCTTCGTGGCGGATTTCATCGGCACCATGAACCGCTTGCCGGCGGTGCCGGAAGCCGGTGTCTGGCGTGTGCCGGGTGGTCTGGTGCCGCGCCAGGACAACGCAGCGGGCGCCGCGCAACCGGCCCGCGCCGAACTCTTGTTCCGCCCCGAGGACGTGGCGCTGGCCCGGGCCGAGGAGGCGCACCTGGGCGGTTCGGTCGTCACCGCGCTGTTCCTGGGCAACTACACGCGCTTGCTGGTCGACGTTGGCGCACCGGCGCCGCTGGTCGTCGACACCACCCGGCGCGATGCCTGGCGTGCGGGCGACCGCGTCGGCCTGCGCCTCGATACCGGCCACCTGATCACGCTTTCCGAAGCGCTCGCAGCATGAACTCCCTGACCTGCACTCCAGGCAATCCGGGCAACCCCGGCAACCCCGGCGATCCGGCCGGCACTTACCTGCTCGCCCACATCACCGACCTGCACATCAAGGCCGGCGGCAAGCTGTCCTACCGCATGGTGGACACCGCCGGCGCGCTGCAGCGCTGCATCGACACGTTGCTGGACGCGCCACAGCGGCCGGATTCGGTCGTCATCACCGGGGATCTCGTCGACTTCGGCACCGAGGAGGAATACCGCTTCCTGCGTGGCATCCTGCAAGGCCTGCCGATGCCGGTGCGGCTGCTGCCGGGCAACCATGACCACCGGGCTACCTTGCGCCGTGTCTTCGCGGATCACGATTACCTGTTCGCCGCCGGCGATGGCGATGCGCCCATCCACTACAGCGTGGAAGCCGGCCCGTTGCGCCTGGTCGCCTTCGACTGCACGGTGCCGGGCAAGCCTGGCGGCCGGGTCGATCCCGCCGCGCTGCCGTGGCTCGAAGCCACGCTGGCGGCCGAGCCGGACCGGCCCACGCTGCTGATGCTCCATCATCCGCCCTTCCACACCGGCATCGGCCACATGGATCA
Source organism: Cupriavidus sp. F041 (assembly GCF_057814235.1). Classification (NCBI taxonomy): domain Bacteria; kingdom Pseudomonadati; phylum Pseudomonadota; class Betaproteobacteria; order Burkholderiales; family Burkholderiaceae; genus Cupriavidus; species Cupriavidus sp. F041. The sequence continues at coordinate 3,441,240 of NZ_JBVASY010000001.1, read as the reverse complement.
GCAGGGCCTGGACGGCGCCGGACTGCTGGAGGCGGTGGTGCGCCGGCATCCGCAGGTGGAGCGCGTGCTGTGCGGCCATTTGCACCGGCACATCACGCACCGCTTCGGCGGCACGGTGGCCATGACGGCGCCGGGGCCGGCGCACCAGGTCACGCTGGACCTCGACCCGCAAGCCGCTTCGCGCTTTCGCATGGAGCCGCCCGGCTACCTGCTGCACTGGTGGCATCCCGCGCATGGGCTGGTGAGCCATGCGGCGGTCATCGGCGCGTTCGGTGCCGACCACCCCTTCTTCGATGCCGCCGGCAAACTGATCGACTGAGCGGCGGATCGGGATGCAACCGGTTGCACCCCGATCCGCCCCGGAGGCGGCCGGACAAAAAAAACCCACAGCCGGGTGGATGTGGGTAATAAAAGTGGTGTGGGCAAGTCGCGGAAATCGCCCACTTCCGTATGGTGACACCCCGCGGCCGCGAGCGAAATAATCCTTCCGGACTAGAAGGCCACCTTGCATTGCACAGGCAGTCCCCGGCGTGCCTTCCGGCCACATCCCGGAAGCCGCGTGGGCGCGCGCGGCACGGCCCCCCCCCCGGAACACAAGCCGGGTCCCGCATTGCGTATCCCCTCCTTAGTGGGGAAATGGACAACACGGTAATAATCTAGTCCAATTCGCCCTTGGCGATCGCTTTGAACCGGCGCTCCTTTCGCACTACCGTGGTTCCAACGGCCGCTGCCGGCGCGCCGGCCGCCGTCCAACTTCCTACCATGCTCAACGCCCACCTGCTGCTGATCGACGACCACACACTGTTCCGCACCGGCCTGCGTTTGGTGCTGGCTGACAGCCCAAGCGTGGCAAGCATCATCGAGGCGGGTTCCGTCATGGGCGCGGTGGAGGAGCATCGCCGCGCCACCGTGGATATCATCCTGCTCGACGTCCAGATGCCCGGTCTCAACGGCATCGAAGGCGTCAAGGTGTTGCGCCGCCATTTTCCCGTTGCGCGCATCCTGATCGTATCCGGCACCTCCGGGCTGGAGACCATCCCGGCCGAGGCACGCAGGGAGATTGCCGGCTTCCTGCCGAAATCCGCGGACAGCGTGCAGATCGAGGTGGCCATCGCCGCCTGCCTGCAGGGCGACACCTACTTCGGCCCGGACCCGGCCAGCGACAGCCACGACAATCCGGTCGGCGCGCCAGACGGCGCGGCCAGCGGCATTGCTTACCAGTCCAGCTCGCTCACCCCGCGCCAACTCGAGGTGCTGGAGCAACTCAGCCAGGGCCGCTCGAACAAGATCATTGCCCACCATCTGGGCCTCTCCGAGAACACCGTCCGGGTTCACGTGGCAGCCATTCTCGATCACCTCGGCGTGGTCAGCCGGGTGGAGGCGGTGCTCGAGGCGCAGCGCCGCGGCCTGGTGCAGACGGGCAGGTAGGTCATGGCCTTGCTCATCCCCCGCTTCGACGAACCGCGCCTGCTGGCCGCGGAAATGGAACTGATCGACCAGAGCTTTGGCATCGCCATGCTGGGCTGCGCGCTGGCGGCCTTCATCCTGGCCCTCGGGCTGGTGCTGGGCGGCGCGAATCCCGGCGCCTTCGCGTGGGCCCTCGCCATGGGCCTGGCCTGCGCCGCCGGGCACTTCGGTCGGCGCCTGCTGCCCGGCCGCACCGGCCAGGCCAAAGCGGGTCTTTACGCCCGCGCCATGACGGCATTGCTCACACTGATCGGCGTGCTCTGGGGGCTGGCGGCATGGCTGTACATGGACATGAAGTCGCCAGCGACGGTGATCTGCATCCTGTCGCTGATCGCCGGCATGAGCGCGGCCGCGCTGGCGGTGTTCTCCGCCTGCCTGCCGGTCGCCGTGGGCTTCTTCGTGCCGGCCATCGTGCCGGTCTGGGCGGTCTTCATCGCCACCGGCGATGTCGCCTATCTGGCCATGTTCCTCGGCACGCCGCTCTATCTCGCGGTGCTGATGATCTTTGCGCGCAACTACGCGCGCGTGGCGCGCCACGGCATCGCGCTGCGCTTTGCCAACGTGGAACTGATCTCGCAATTGCGCGAGCAGACCGCCCGCGCGGAAAACGCCCAGCGCGAGGCCGAGGAAGCCAACCGCGCCAAATCCGTATTCCTGGCCTCGGCCAGCCATGACCTGCGCCAGCCGCTGCACGCGCTCGGCCTGTTCGTGGTCACGCTGGGCCGGTCCGATCTCACCGACAAACAGCGCCAGTTGCTTACGCACATCGAGGCCGCCTCCTGTGCCGCGCGCGAGATGCTCAACACGCTGCTGGATTTCTCCAAGGTGGACGCCGGCGTGATCACCGCCCGGCCGCGCGCGTTCCACCTGCAGCCGTTGCTGTACAAGCTGGAGAACGAGTTTGCGCCGCAGGCCGACGGGCGCGGCCTGTTCTACCGCACCCGGGATACCACCGCCACCGTGTTTGCCGATCCGACGCTGGTCGAGCTGATCCTGCGCAACCTGATCGCCAACGCCATCCGCTACACCAGCCAGGGCGGCGTGCTGGTGGCATGCCGCCGCCGGGGCAAGAGCATGGTGCTCGAGGTCTGGGATACCGGCGCCGGCATCCCCGCGTCCCAGCATCGCGCCATCTTCAAGGAGTTCCACCAGCTGGGCAACCCGGAGCGTGACCAGCGCAAAGGCCTCGGACTCGGCCTGGCCATCGTGGAAGGGCTGGCCCGCACCATGTCGACCCGGGTCCTGCTGAATTCGCGGCCCGGCCGCGGCTCGGTGTTCCGCTTCGCCCTGCCCGTGACCGAAGACCGCGCCGAGACGCCCGCCGCCGGCTTGCACCAAAGGCCCGGCCTGCGCGGGTTGCGCGTGCTGGTGATCGACGACGACCAGGAGATCCGCATCGCCATGAGCGCGCTGCTGGAGAGTTGGCAAGCCGTTTGCCTGGCGGTGGAATCCGAGGAAGAAGCGCTGGCGGCACTTGACACCTTCAGACCCGACCTGTTGCTGGCCGATTTCCGCCTGCGCGGCGAGCGCACTGGCCAGGAAGCGATGATGGCGATCCGCGATCGGCTGGGCTACGCCCTGCCCACCGTCATCATCACCGGCGATACCGCCCCGGATCGCCTGCGCAGCGTGCATGCCGGTGGCGCCGCACTGCTGCACAAGCCCGTAGTGGCGCAACAGTTGCATACCGCCATGACCGCCCTGCTGCGCGACGCAGGCTGGCGCCAGGAGATCCCCCGTGCCGCCGCCGGCCATGGCGCGGACCGCATGGCGCGAGCCGGGCGCTGAGGGGACTGAGCGGCCCGCCCGCGCCCCTCGCCCCCTCATTCATGCAATTTTCGTATTAATCGATCCGTCCTATTAATTGGACTTAGAGCCGGTGCCCACCCAAACTGCATCGTGACAGTCGGCACGGGCGCCATCAGCAAGCCGCATCGCTTTCTCGCCAACGTGCCGCCAGGTTTCACCGATCCTAGCGAGGAGCCATCATGAGCACGCAGCCCGAACTGCCAAGACACGACTTGCTGATCGACGGCAAGCGCCTGCCACCCGGCACTGGAGAATATTCCACCGATATCAACCCTGCCACGGAACAGCCGATTGCCCTGGTCGCCCAGGGCAGCGCCACCGACGTGGACCTCGCGGTGACCGCCGCGCGCGCCGCTCTCAAAGTCTGGAACGGCCTGCGCGCGGCCGAGCGCGGCCGCATCCTGTACCGCTTTGCCGAACTGCTCGAAGCGCATCAGGAGGAACTGATCGCGCTCGAGAGCCTGGATGCCGGCAAACCGCTGGCCGCCGTGCGGCGCCAGGACATGCCGGCGGTGATCGATACCGTGCGCTACTACGCCGGCTGGGCCGACAAGATCAACGGCCAGGTGGTGCCGACCCGCCCCGGCGCGCTGACCTACACCGTGCGCGAGCCGGTCGGCGTGGTCGCCGCCATCGTGCCGTGGAACTTCCCGCTGATGATCGGCATGTGGAAGATCGCGCCGGCGCTGGCCTGCGGCTGCACCCTCATTGTCAAACCCGCCGAGATTACGCCGCTGAGCGCGCTGCGCGTCGGCGAACTGGCGCTGGAAGCCGGCCTGCCGCCCGGCGTGCTCAATATCGTCACCGGCAAGGGCAGCGTGGTAGGCAATGCGCTGGTGGCGCATCCCGGCATCGACAAGGTGACCTTCACCGGCTCGCCCGGCGTGGGGCGCGGCATCATGCAGGGCGCCGCCGCCAACTTCAAGCGCGTCACGCTGGAGCTGGGCGGCAAGTCCGCCAACCTGATCTTTGCCGATGCCAACGTGGACGCCGCCGTGCGCGCGGCAGCCTCCGGCATCTTCTTCAATGCCGGCCAGGTGTGCTCGGCCGGCTCGCGCATCCTGGCGCAGCGCGAGGTCTACGACGAGGTGGTGGAAAAGCTCACCGCCCGCGCCGCCTCGATCCGCGTGGGCGATCCGGCCGCGCCGGAGACCACCATGGGGCCGCTGGTCTCATCCGCGCAGATGAAGACCGTGCTGGACTACGTGGAGATCGGTAAGCGCGAGGGTGCCATCGCGGTGACCGGCGGCGCGCGCGTGGGCGGCAAGGGCTATTTCGTGCAGCCCACCGTGTTCGCCAACGTCGAGCACGAAATGCGCGTCTCGCAGGAGGAGATCTTCGGCCCGGTCGCCAGCGTGATCCGCTTCGAGGACGAAGCCGACGCCGTGCGCATCGCCAATGGCACCGCATTCAGCCTGGCAGCTGGCGTGTGGAGCGCCGACATCGGGCGGGTGCACCAGGTAGCCGCAGACCTCAAGGCCGGCACCGTATGGATCAACACCTACGGCCAAACCGACGTACGGCTGCCCTGGGGCGGCGCCGGCGACTCCGGGCTGGGCCGGGAACACGGGGACGCCGCCATCGACAACTTCACCGAGCCCAAGGCGATCTGGCTGTCGCTGCGGCAGTAGGCGAACGAGGGGAGGCACGACGGCGCCTCCCCGCCCGCCGCCAGGAGGGTTAAGATCGCGGATGCGCCGGCATCGCCGGATTTGCCGGTGTTGTTTTTGGCATTGCGCGCCACGCGATCCGTTCACTACGTCCCTCCTCCATGCCTGACAGACGCAAGTTCCTGCGCGCGGCGGCCGGCACCGTTGCCGGCGCGGGCGCGCTTTCCCTTTTGCCGCCCGCCATCCGCAAGGCGCTCGCCATTCCCGCCAACCATCGCACCGGCAGCCTGCGCGACGTCGAGCATATCGTGGTGCTGATGCAGGAGAACCGGGCCTTCGACCATTACTTCGGTGCCATGCGGGGCGTGCGCGGCTTCGCCGACCGCTTCCCGATACCGGTGGCAGACGGCCCGGGCCTCGCCGGCAAGACGGTCTGGTACCAGCGCGACGTGACCGACCCGGCCTCACCCGCAACGCTCGCGCCGTTCCATCTCGATACGGAGCACGTGTTCGAACTCATGCGCGTCACCGGCACGCCGCACACCTGGTCGAATACGCAGGACGCCTGGGGCCAAGGCTGCATGCAGCAATGGCCCACCTTCAAGAAGCGTCACGCCATGGGCTACTTCAAGGAGGGCGACGTGCCCTTCCAGTACGCGCTGGCCAATGCCTTTACGGTGGCGGATGCCTACCACGCATCGTTTCTCGGCGGCACCAATACCAACCGCTGCTTCCTGTGGAGCGGCACCAACGACCCGCTGGGCAAGGGCAACGGCCCGGCCATCGGCAATGCCTACAACAAGCTCGGCGGCGGCAATCCCGATGGCGGCTATGCCTGGACCACCTATCCCGAACGGTTGGAAGCCGCCGGCGTCAGCTGGCAGATCTACCAGGACATGGCCGACAACTACGCGCTCAATGCCACCGTCGGGTTCAAGACCTACCGTGATGCCTATCGCGGCGTGCCGGGTGCGCAGGCTGCGCTCAAAGACAAGGCGCTGCGCACGCGCAACCTGGATCTGCTGCGCCAGGACGTGCTGGAAGGCCGCCTGCCGCAGGTGTCGTGGATCTGCCCCACGTTGCAGGGCTCCGAGCATCCCTCCCCGTCCAGCCCGGCGCAGGGCGCGGCCTATGTGTCCGCCGTGCTCGACGCGCTGACAGTCGACCCGGCGGTCTGGAGCAAGACCGTGCTGCTGCTGATGTACGACGAGAACGATGGCTTTTTCGACCATATGCCGCCGCCGGCGGTGCCATCGTACCTCGCGTGGCACGCGGACCCGGCACGGGCCACGCTGGCCGGCGCCTCCACCGCAGACACCCGCGGCGAATACCACGAGCTGATCACCGGCGTGGAGGCCGACGACCTGCCGCGCTACCTGCATCGTCCGTACGGTCTCAGCATGCGCGTGCCGATGATCGCCATCTCGCCGTGGAGCAAGGGCGGCTGGGTCAACTCCGAGGTGTTCGACCACACATCGGTGATTCGTTTCATCGAAGCCCGCTTCGGCGTGCACGAGCCCAATATCACGCCGTGGCGCCGTGCGGTCTGCGGCGATCTCACCTCGCTGTTCGATTTCGCCGCGCCGGACCATGCCGACGCCGTGGCGTCGCTGCCGGCCACCGCGCCACGCGCGGCGCGAGCACGGGCGCTGAAGGGAACGCGCACACCGGTCATCCCCGCGCTACCCGAGTTGCCCGTGCAAGCCGGCGGCACGCGCCCCTCGCGGGCGCTCCCCTATGCGCTGCACGCGCAGGCCCTGGCAGATGCCGGCAGTGCCGCGCTGCACCTGAGCTTTACCAATAGCGGCCGGGCCGGGGCAGTGTTTCATGTCTACGACCGGCTGCACCTGGAGCGCCTGCCACGCCGCTATACGGTCGAGGCCGGCAAGGGCCTGGCAGGCAGGTGGAACACGCGCGCCGACGGCGGCCGCTATGACCTGTGGGTGCTCGGCCCCAACGGCTGGCACCGGCATTTCACCGGTCCCGCCGGCGCAGTGCCTGCACCGGAGATCGAGATCGTCTACGACATCCCCGCGCAAAGCCTGCGCATCACCTTGCGCAACGATGCGGACCAGCCCTGCACGTTCATGCTGGCTGCCAACGCCTACGTTAGCGGCGCGGCCCGCAGCACTACCGTGGCAGGCCGCACCAGAAGCACCCTGGCATGGCCAGTGGACGCGTCGGGCGGCTGGTACGACTTCACCGTGACCGTGGCCGCCCTGCCCGGCTACGCGCGGCGCTGTGCCGGGCGCATGGAAACCGGCGCGCCCTCGGTGAGCGACCCCGCCATGGGTGGCCGTGCCATCGGGGAGCAATGGCAGCCGGCGGGAGCACCGGCGCCTGCGTGAAGAACTTTCCCAGTCTTGCAGATTCGTGCCGGCCAAACTCCGTGCAGCCCCTAGATCTTCGGGATGCGCAGGGTCTTGCTGATCATCAGCGAGCCGGACAGCACGAACAGCAGCGCGAGCGGATGCAGGTCCGCCGGCCCGATGGCCCACACGCCGCCGTAGAGCGCATCGCCCACCCGGCCCTGCCACGCGCAGAAGGCCAGCACGCCGGTTAGCAGTACGCTGGTGGGAATTGGCGTGCCCTCGAAGTACGCCACCTTGTCGCCGCCCTCGGACAAGGTCTCGGCGGTCACGTTGAACCGTGCCAGGCGGCTCACGCCGCAGCAGACGAAATACACCAGCGCTGCCATGTCCCAGCCACCGCGCATGCCGGCGGCAAACGCCAGCGTTGCCGGGCCGACCCCGAACGAGATGATGTCCGCGAGCGAATCCAGCTCGCGGCCCAGCGCGGAGTGCTGGTGCCGCCAGCGCGCGATGCGGCCGTCGAGCACGTCGAAGATAAAGGCCGCCGGTGCCAGCGCTGCCGCCGCCATGAAATGGGCGGACGACTGCGTGGCGACGTAGAACATGGCGAAGAACACCGATGCCATGCCGCAGGCCGCGTTGCCCAGTGTGAACAGGTCGGCGAGATGCAGCTCGCGGACCATGGAGAAATGCTTGGGACGTTCTGGTGTGGATGCCATGGGGGCGAACTCCTGAATCCTCTGGCGCATGAAAACTCCCGGTTCGCCAACAAGAAGCGAACCAGGCGGCGGCGTGGCTAGAAACGCAATCCCGCATCGCGCAACGCGCTGGCGGTTCCACCTGCGCCGACGTGATGCACTGCCTGCCAGCCCAGGGCCCGTGCCGCCGCCACATTGGCGGCGCTGTCATCGATAAACAGCAGCTCCCGCGCCGCGATCCCCGGCAGGTGCGTATCGATGCGCGCCTCCATCAACCGATAGATGGCCGGATCGGGCTTGGCAATGCCAACCTCGCCGGACACAAGGATATCGCGGAACAATGACAGGAAATCGCCACTGCGCATGGCGTGCGGATAGGTCTCGCTGGACCAGTTGGTCAGGCCGAACAGCGGCACCCGCGCGGCGTGCAGGCGCCGCAGCAACGCCACGCCGTCGGCCAGCGGCCCGCGCAGCATCTGCGGCCAGCGGTCATAGAAGGCGCGGATCAGGCCGGCCTGCGCCGGATGCTCGGCCACCAGCGACTCGGTAGCCTCTCGCAGCAGCCTGCCCGCGTCCTGGCGGATATTCCAGGCGGGCGAGCAGACTTCCGACAGGAAGCGCGCGCGCTCTTGCGGGTCCGGAATCAGCTCGCGATAGAGGTACTCCGGGCTCCAGTCGAACAGCACGCCACCAAAATCGAACACTACGGCACGGACGGTCACGGTATCTCGTTGGCTGGGTTGAAGACAAGACAGCATTCTCGCAGAGTCTGCCGGCCGTCAATATGAGATTTCTCTCAACATGCGTGCACGGCATTCCCCCTAAGCTTGCCGTTACCGGTCCATGCGCCCCGTGGGCGCCCCGGTCACACAAGCGCCACGCCCCGACAGCGGCTGGCGCCATGCCACGCAATCCGCCGAGCCCATTCCATGTCCCCGCCAAGCCCCTTCCTTCCGCGCTTCATGCCAGCCTGCCTGGCATGGCTATGCATCGCCTGGTCCGCCCACGCCGACGTGGGCCATGCCGAATCGCCGCGAACGCTGCCTGCCGCCATCTCGCCGCAATGCGGCGCGCCGGCCACGCTGATCGCCAGTCTCCGCGACGCCAGCGAAGGCACGCCTTCCGTCGGCCGCAGGGTGGCGGTGGAGGCGGTGGTCACGGCGGACTACTCGGGCACCGGCGGCATCAGCGGCTACTTCGTGCAGCAGGCCGACACCCGGCGCCAGAACCGCCCCGGCGTGTCGGAAGGACTGTTCGTGCACGCGCCGCGCGCGGCGGCGCGTGCCGGCGACCTGGTCCGCGTGCTCGGCACCGTCGAGGAGCGGTCCGGCCAGATGCAACTGAGGCAGTCCGGCCAGGCGACGGTCTGTGCATCGGCCCAGGCCGTCACCCCGGCCGTGGTCACGCTGCCGGTGCCGCACACGGGCGCGCTGGCGGCCTATGAAGGCATGCTGGTGCGGCTGCCGCAGACCCTCACCGTCAGCGAAACCTTCGAACTGGGCCGGTACGGCAGCGTGGTGCTCAGCCATGGCCGTCTGCCGTTGCCCACCAACGTGGCATTGCCGGGCGCCGCCGCCGCCGCCCAGGCCGCCGCCAATGCCTTGAACCGCCTGACGCTGGACGACGGCTCCAGCCGGCAAAACCCGCCGCTCGTCATCCATCCCGCACCGGGTCTCGGCGCCTCGAATACGCTGCGCGGCGGCGATACCGTCGCCGACGTGCAGGGCGTGCTGGAACGGCGCCATGGCGGCTGGCGCGTGCAGCCCGTTCCGGGCGCACCGCCACCGGTGTTCCGGCCCGCCAACCCGCGCACGGGCGCACCGGTACGCACCGCCCGCACCGACCTGCGCGTTGCGGCGTTCAACGTGGAAAACTATTTCAACGGCGACGGCCGGGGTGCGGGTTTCGATGACCCCGACAACCGCGGCGCCCGGACCCCTGCCGAGTTTGCCCGGCAGGAAGTCAAGATCCTGAGCGCGCTGCAAGGGCTGAACGCCGACGTGATCGGCCTGATGGAGATCGAGAACAACGGCTATGGCGCGCTGAGCGCCATCCGCCGGCTGACGGTCAAGCTCGGGCCCGACTGGCGCTTTATCGACCCCGGCGTGGAGCAGCTCGGCCGCGATGTCATCAAGGTCGCCCTGGTCTACAACGCCCGCACCGTGGAACCGGCAGGCAAGCCGGCCACGCTCGAGCTGGGCCAGCGGACCCGCCAGCCCCTGGCCGCCACCTTCCGCCTGCCCGGCCTTCCGCGCAAGCTCACGGTAGTGGTGAACCATTTCAAGTCCAAGCGCTGCAACGATGCCCGCGGCGCCAATGCGGACCAGCGCGACGGCCAGAGTTGCTGGAACCCCACGCGCGTGGCGGCAGCCGCGCGAATCGCGGACTGGCTCGCCACCTCGCCCACCGGCGTGCCGGACGATGGCCGGCTGGTGATCGGCGACCTCAACAGCTATGCGCAGGAAGCCCCGATCCGCCTGCTGGCCGAGCGCGGCTATGTCGACATGATCGCCCGCTTCGCCGGTGCGGGCGGCGGCGCCTACAGCTACGTCTACGGAGGCGCGGCCGGCAATATCGACCACGCGCTTGCCGATGCCGGAGCGGCCAGCCGCATTCTCGCGGCGCGCCACTGGCGTATCAATGCCGACGAGCCGATCGCGCTGGCCTATCCGCTAGCCACAAGAGCGAGGCCCAGCAACAGTCCTTTTATGCGCCCGATGCCTATCGCTCATCCGACCACGACCCGCTGGTGGTGGACCTCGCCATGCGCGACGATGCCGCCGCACAGGGCAACACCGCCGAGGCGGGCGGCAAGACGGAAAGCGCCAACGCGGGGAACAGCAGCACTGGTAATGGCGTGGAAACCGGCGGCGGGGGCGGTGGTGGCGTGGTGGATCCCTGGGTGATGGTGGCCCTGGCCCTGGCCGGCACTGCGGCGATGGCCGCATGGCATCGCTTTGCCGGCCGCTCTCCGCTACGCTGATGCCCCCGCCGGATCGCGCCTGATGCTGTTGGCCAGATAGGCCACGATCAGCGCATTGGCGATGGCCAGGCCGATATGCAGCGCGCTGGGGTGAACCACTGCCTCATACATTTCAACCGGGATATAGATCGCGCCCGACCATACCCCGAGCCACTTCGCCCAGGCCCGCTGGCGCCACAAGCCGTAGGCCTCCGTGAAGCGCATGGCCGAGTACGTCGCGGCGGAGCCGCCGATGGCCCAAAGGCGGGCATTGCTTGGGTCGGACATCAGCGACAGGAAGATGGTCGGATAGCGGCTCCCCGGATTCAGGTGCAGGCGGGCAACGATCGCCTCGGCCAGCGCCTGCGCATCCCGGTGCAGCAGCGCAATGAGCCCCAGTCCGGCGAGGATCACCACCGCGCCCTTGGCGGCCTCGAACAGCGCGATTCCCTTCAGGCCGGTGCCTGAGCCGTGCTTTGCCATCTTGCCTATCCTCGTCAACGGTAAGGTAGCGATCGTACCCCGGCGCGGAGGCCAGCGGCAAACCCGGCACCCCCGCCCAGGCGCTCAAGGCGCCGGGGCACACTGGTAACATTCCCCGGCCGGCGCCATCCGATGCCGGGCCGAGGCCGTCACATGAATCCCGAACACCTGCCCCTCCTGCTCACCCGCACCATGCCCTACGGCAAGTACAAGGGCCGCGTTATCGCGGACCTGCCGGGTAATTACCTGAACTGGTTTGCGCGCGAGGGCTTCCCGCCAGGCGAGATCGGCAAGCTGCTGGCGCTGATGCACGAACTCGACCACAACGGCCTGACCGGCCTGCTGGACCCGCTGCGCGGCCGTTAGCGCATCCGCAGCCTGCCGGCTCAACCGGCGGCGATCCGGTGAATGGAGCGCCCCTGCGCGTCCACCGCCACGGTGGCGGGCATATCCTCCACCTCGAACTCATAGATGGCTTCCATGCCCAGCTCCGGAAAGGCCAGCACGCGCGCCTTGCGGATCGCCCGCGATATCAGGTAGGCAGCGCCACCCACCGCGATCAGGTAGGCCGCACCGTGGCGGCGGATGGCCTCGATGGCACAGGGACCGCGCTCGGCCTTGCCGATCATGACCAGCAAGCCTGTCTGCTCCAGCAACTGCGGCACGAACTTATCCATGCGCGTGGCCGTGGTGGGACCCGCCGGGCCCACCGCCTCGTCGCCGACCGCATCGACCGGGCCCACGTAGTAGATCGCGCGGTCGCGCAGCGGCACCGGCAGCGGCTCGCCAGCGTCGAGCATGGCCACCAGCCGCTTGTGCGCGGCATCGCGGGCCGTCAGCAAGCGGCCGCGCAGCCGCAATGTGTCGCCAACCCGCCACTGCGCTACCTCCGCGGCGTCCAGGCGATCCAGGTCGACCACGCGCCCTGGCGGGGCTGTCAACGCGGCGGGAATGCCCGCCCAAGTGTCGGCGGGCGGCGGCTCCAGCCGCGCCGGGCCCGAGCCGTCCAGTTCGACCGTGATGAAGCGCGTCGCCGCGCAATTGGGAATCAGCGCCACGGGCAGCGTCGCGGCATGGCAAGGCAAGGCCGCCACCTTGACATCGAGCACGGTGGCCAGCCCACCCAGCCCCTGCGCGCCGATGCCGAGCGCATTGATGCGGTCGAACAGTTCCAGCCGCAGCTGCTCGGCGTCGTCCGCCGCGCCCCTGGCGCGCAACGCGTGGATATCGATGGGGCTGAACAAGGCGCGCTTGGCCGCCAGCATAGCCTGCTCCGGCGTGCCGCCCACTCCTACACCAAGCACGCCAGGCGGGCACCAGCCGGCACCCATCTGCGGAATGGCAGCGAGGATCCAGTCGACCAGGGAATCGCTCGGGTTGAGCGTGGCGAACTTCGCCTTGACGTCACCCCCGCCACCCTTTGCCACCACGGTCATCGTCACGGTATCGCCGGGCACCAGTTCAAGTTGCAGGAAGCCCGGCGTGTTGTCGCCTGTATTGCGCCGCTCACCCAGCGCCGAGCTCACCATGGTGGCACGCAGCGGGTTGGCGCTGTCGGTATAGCCGCGGCGCACCGCCGCATCGACCATCTGCTGCACCGGCATCAGCGGACCGCCGTCGCGCGCGGCAAACCGCACGTTCATGCCCACCGTCATGAAGACCTGTGCCACGCCGGTGTCTTGGCAGATCGGCCGATGGGCTTGCGCGCTCATGCGGCTGTTGACCAGCAACTGCTCGATGGCGTCTCGCGCCGCGCCCGCGGGCTCGGCTGCGAAGGCGCGCTTGAGCGCCTGGACGAAATCGGCGGGATGGTAGTAGCTGACGTACTGGAGCGCGTCGGCAATGGTGTCGACGACGTCTTCCTGGAAGATCACAGTCATGGCGGGGGCTGGCACAACGGGCGAACCGGGCGGACCCGCTGCTGCGCGCATCTATTATGTCTATACATAATGACACAACCCGCGGGGCAAACGCAAACACGCCCGCGCGGCGCGCGCGGCCCGGCGCAAGCTCAGCCCTGCCGCTGCAGCACGGTCGAATATGTGAACCTGTCGGCCGGATGCAGGCTCACCACGACTTCGAACAACCGGTCGGACTGGTCGTAATACCGTCGCACGAATTCCAGCGCATGGGCGTCCGGCGCGGTACCCAGCACCTCGGCCAGCGCCGCCGGCACCCCCACCGCCCGTACGGTCTGGCGCACTTCCCTGACCAGGCGCCCGGTTGCCTTGCCAACCAGATCGCTGATCAGGCTGGTGTCGGTCTTGAGCAGCTTGCGGATCTTGGCGCCGTCAGCCGCCATCACGTAGACATCGGACCACGACAGCGGATGGGATGGCGCTTCCGGATTGGTGCGGGATGTCTCGATATGGAGCCAGCGCGAGCCAGGCTGGCAGCCCAGGCGGGTGGCCAGCTCGATATCCATCACGATCTCGCGCGCGCCGTGGATGGTGCGCAGGGTGGCGGCGCCGTATTGCACCAGTTCGTCGATGGTGGAGAGCTTGGGCGTGTATTCCCTGCTGCGTGGCGCGGCGGCTTCCACCCGCGTGCCCGCGCGCTTCTTGCGCGAAACCAGGCCAAGCTCCTGGATGCGCATCAGCGCCACACGCACGGTGCCGCGGCTGACGCCGTGCTTCTCGGCCAGCTCCAGTTCGCCCGGCAGGCTTGACCCGACAGGATAGACCCCGCTCGTAATGTCGTGAATGAGCGCCTTGGTCAACTCGGCGTGGCGTGGCTCCATGGGTTCCCTGAATGATCGATCGATGTGCTTGCGGCGTAGCAAATGCTAGCGCCTGGCGGACCGCAAGCCAAGCGCAAAGGGTAAACCTGACGCAGATCCGGCTTGACGGCCGAAACCCATATTCCTAGAATATGTTTAAACATATTTTTTAGATAGACATATTGGCAGGTTGGATGAGGCACAGGTTCAGTCCCTGGCGCCCGCCCCTGACCCGATTGCCGACACTTTCAGGAACCCGCACTCATGGCCACTACCGTCTTCGACTCCGTTCTCTTCCGCGACATGTTCGGCACTCCGCAGATGCGTGCCGTCTTCGACGACCGCGCCTATGTGGCGCGCTGCATCGACACCGAGACCGCGCTGGCCAGGGCGCAGGCCAAGGCGGGCCTGATCCCGGCCGAAGCCGCCCGCGAGATCACCGCGCGCGCCAGCCTGGACAAGATCGACGTCGACGCGATGCGCGCCGAGACCGAGATCGTGGGCTATCCCATCCTGCCGCTGGTGCGCCAGCTGAGCGAGATGTGCGGCGAAGCCGGCCGCTATGTCCACTGGGGCGCCACCACGCAGGACATCATGGACACCGCCACCATGCTCCAGTGCAAGGCAGCGGTGGCCATCATCGAGACCCAGCTCGATGAAGTGCGCGGCGCGCTCAAGACGCTGGCGGCGGCGCACGCGCGTACCGTCACCGCCGGGCGCACGCACCTGCAACATGCGCTGCCGGTCACCTTCGGCTTTCGCGCCGCGGTCTGGCTGTCGTCGCTGAACCGCCATGCGGAGCGGCTGGCCCAGGCCAAGGCGCGCGCGCTGCTGGTGGAGTTCGGCGGTGCGGCCGGCACCCTCGCCTCGCTGGGCGACACCGATATCGGCCTCACCGTGCGCGCCAACCTGGCCGAAGAGCTCGGCTTGCGCGACCCGCGCATTACCTGGCACGTGGCCCGCGACGGCCTGGCGGAGATGGTCTCGCTGCTGGCCGCTATCGGCGGCTCGCTGGGCAAGATCGCGCTGGACGTGATGACGATGGCCTCGTCCGAGTTCGGCGAGGTGGCCGAACCCTTCGTGGAAGGCCGCGGCGCCAGCTCGACCATGCCGCAAAAGCGCAACCCGATTTCCAGCGAGCTGATGCTGGCGGCAGCCAAGATGCTGCGCGAGCGCGCCGCGTTGATGCTCGACGCCATGATCCAGGATTTCGAACGCGCCACCGGGCCATGGCACCTGGAATGGAGCGCGGTGCCGGAGAGCTTCCTGCTGGCATCGGGCGCGCTGGGCCAGGCCACCTTCATGCTCAAGGGCCTGTCAGTGGATACCGCCCGCATGCGCGGCAACCTCGACCTCACCGGCGGGCTGATCGTGGCCGAGGCCGTGATGATGGGACTGGCGCCGGCCATCGGCCGCCAGCAGGCCCACGACGTGGTCTACGACGCTTGCCGCCACGCCATCGAGCACAAGCGCAGCCTCTATGCCGTGCTGTGTGAGAACCAGGACATCGTGGCACGCCTGGGCGAGCCGCAGATCCGCTACCTGACCGATCCCGCCAACTACCTAGGTGCCGCCGAGCGGATGGCGCTGGCGGTGGTGAAGGACACCGTGCTGGCCCCCCGTTAAAGCATCCGAAGAACCAGAACAATCTTGATGAAAGAGACAACCATGACCAAGCGACTCGCCGCCGTCCTCGCCCTGCTAGCCCTGTCCACCAGTACCACCGGCGCGCTGGCGCAAACCTACCCCACCCGCCCCATCACCTGGATCGTGCCCTTTGCCGCCGGCGGCCCCACCGACGCGCTCGCCCGCAATATCGCCGAACGCGTCGGGCGCGACCTCGGCCAGCCGGTGCTGATCGAGAACCAGGCCGGCGCCGGCGGCACCATCGGCGCGGGCAAGGCGGCTAAGGCCGCGCCCGATGGCTATACCTTCCTGGTCGGGCACATGGGCTATATGGCCGCCGCTCCGTCGCTGTACAAGAAGCTGTCCTACGACCCCGTCAAGGACTTCGACGGCGTGTTCCGCTTCCCCGATACGCCGCTGGTGCTGCTTGTGGGCGCGAACTCGAAATTCAAGACCGTACAGGACCTCGTCGCTTTCGCCAGCGCCAACCCGGGCAAGCTGAACTTCGGCAACGCGGGGGTGGGCTCCACCTCCCACCTGGTGGCGGCCATGTTCGCCCAGCAAGCGAAGATCAAGGTGACGCCGGTGTCCTATAAAGGCGCCGGTCCGGCACTGACCGACGTGATGGGCGGGCAGGTCGACGGCATGTTCGACCAGACCAACACGGCCCTGCCCCAGGTCAAGGGCGGCAAGGTCGTCGCCATCGCCCAGACGGCAAGGCAGCGCGTGCCGCAGTTCTCCAATGTGCCCACCGTGGCGGAGACGGTGGTGCCGAACTTCGAGGCATCCACCTGGTACGGCCTGTACGCGCCGAAGGGCACGCCCAAGGACATCATTGCCCGCAACTACGCCGCGTTCGCGAAAGCCATCGCCGACCCCGATTTCTCCAGGAAGCTGACAGAACAGGGCATCCAGCTGCTGCCCGAAGCCGCCTACAAGTCCGCGGCGCTGAACCAGCACACCGCGGCCGAGGTGGCCAGGTGGAAGACGGTGATCACCGCGGCTGACATCAAGCTCGATTAAGGGCGGCTCGGTGAACTCAATCATGTCGAGTTCCGCGATGGGCGCCGTTCTGGCGCATCACGGAGTAGATACCGCGATGGCCAGTGCACTCTGCGCTGCCACCGGGGCTCTGATCCCCGTGAATGCGTTCGCAGTGTCGCCGCTTAGCCCCCGGTTTGGCAGGCTCTCGTACAACTGGCGTCAAGTTCCCTGCCAGCCCCGGGCTGCTGGGAGCGAGCCAATCGTGACCGAACGCGTTGACGATCGCCGTCTAACAGCAGCCAGCGCACTCCGAATCCTTC
Source organism: Cupriavidus sp. F041 (assembly GCF_057814235.1). Classification (NCBI taxonomy): domain Bacteria; kingdom Pseudomonadati; phylum Pseudomonadota; class Betaproteobacteria; order Burkholderiales; family Burkholderiaceae; genus Cupriavidus; species Cupriavidus sp. F041. The sequence goes on along the minus strand of NZ_JBVASY010000001.1, from coordinate 3,424,250 downwards.
CGGTGCTATACTTGTCCAAGTAATTGAACAAGTTCTATGGGAGAAGTGCCATGCGCACCATTCATTTCTCCGATGCCCGCAACAACCTGAAGGCGGTCATCGACCAGGCCATCGACGATCATGACGCCATTCTGATCACGCGCCGCGACGCGCCGAATGCCGTCATCATGTCCCAGGAACAGTATGACAGCTGGATGGAAACGATGTATCTGATGTCGAATCCGGCCAACGCGAAGCGACTGATGGAGTCGATCGCACAACTGCGCCAGGGCGAGGCCGTGCCACACGACCTAATCGACCCGGACGCTGAATGACGCGCAAAGTCCTATTTGCACTAAACGCCTGGGACGAATACGTCTGGTGGCAGACCCAAGACAAGAAGATTCTCAGACGCATCAATCAACTCATTGCCGAGTGCCAGCGCGACCCGTTCACGGGGATCGGCAAGCCGGAGCCCTTGACGGGCAACCTGTCCGGTTTCTGGTCGCGCCGCATCGACGATGCGAACCGCTTGGTCTACGATGCCGATGACGACTTGCTGCGCATCGCCAGTTGCCGCTTCCATTACGGCGACAAGTTACGCCGGCTCAGGCCGGTTTCTGACACAAGTCCTCGGCAGCCATCCCGGTGATTTCGATGAACACACGGCGGAGGAGACGTGGCACAGCGCTATTCTGATCATGGCAAGTGCTGCGCGGAAATCAACAGCATCATGAACCGCTCACGTTCCGGTGACGGTGCGAACTCCTCAACGCGGCGGATCGCAATTTCCGCATCGATCAGCGTATTCAGCGTAGAGCCCAACATCCGGCGCTATTTGAGCCCGCCCTTGGCAAACCAGTCGCTTCGCCGCTCGCCCTCTGCGGCGTACTGGTTGACCGGCCAAGTATAGGCATCTCCTTATACAGAAGTCATGCGCCCTCATCGCGTAGAGCCTGAATCGTGGCGGCAGCATCCATCGTTCGCTGCAGTCCGATCCAGAGCGTCTTGGCACGGCCGAGTGGCGGCTGCACTAACCGCATGGGCTTGCGCGGCAGTGCTCATGCCGAGCGCACGGATGTCGAGCGACTCGTCAAATTCGATCATGTCGCGTTCCACGATGACGGCCCCGGCCGCCGAAAGGCGCGCCAACGCACAGGCAAAGGCTTTCGCCACCGGCGCCGGCATCCACGTGCGAAAACGTCTTCGGCACCGCCAGGCACAGTGAGCGCAAGACTAGGCGTTCGCGCCGGCTTTTGGTAGTACGATATCGCCCTTGCAAGCATTACCGTGTTGTCGGGAGAGAGTTTTGCCATCAGTGGATCGCCGTAGCGCCGGCTCATCGCGCGCCCGGACCAGGACCGAAGAACCATCGCAGAACGAGCGGGCCTACACCGGCCTGCGGGAGCGGCTGACCACGCTGGTCTACCGTCCCGGCGAGCATCTCAATATCTCCACCCTGGTGGACGATCTCGACATTGGCCGCACGCCGATCAACCAGGCGCTGCACCGGCTCGCCAACGAAGGGCTGGTGCAGATCCTGCCGCGCAAGGGCGTGGTGGTCGCGCCGCTTTCCATCGACGACGCCCTGCACCTGATCGACGTACGGCTGGCCAACGAAACGCTGTGCGCCAGGCTGGCCGCCGAGCGCATCACCCCCGCCGGCTTGCAGAAGCTCGAGGCCATCCTGCGCCAGGTCGACGATGCCGTGGCGCAGCGCGACCTGCCGCAGGTGACCCACCTGGACCGGCTGTTCCATGAGCAGATCGCGGAAATATCGGGTAATCCGATCCTGATCGAGATCCTCAAGGTGCTGCACGCGCGCTCGCAACGCTTCTGGGCCATCTCCCTGTCGTCCGAAGGGCACCTGGGCGAAGTCGGCGCCGAGCACCGCGCCATCCTGCAGGCGCTGCGCGACGGCGATGCCGCGGCGGCGGCCAGCGCGGTCACGGCGCATGTGCTTTCTTTTCGCCAGTCCTTGCTGCAAGGCCGCCGCGAAACCGTCTTCGCGCCGGCGGACCAGGCTTAGCGCGCCAGCGGCTTGTTCGCCGTTTCCCGGGCGGCCAGCAAAGCCGCCAGCGTCAACGCCAGGGCGGCACTGACATACAGCGAGATTGCCAGCGTCGAGCCATACGACTTGTACAGGCTGGCGATGATCAGCGGCGCGAAACCGCCTCCCACGATGCCGGCCAGCGTATAGGCCAGCGACGACCCGGCATAGCGCACCCGCGTGGGGAACTGCTCGGTCACGAAGGCCGCCTGTGGGCCGTACATCATGGCGTGGATGATCAGCCCGACGACCACTGCCGCGCAGATCTGCAGCGGCTGTGCGCTGTCCATCAGCCGGAAGAAAACGAAGGCCCACACCACCGCCAGCAAGGCGCCGGCGATATACACTGGCCGGCGCCCGAGCCGGTCCGACAGGCTGCCGAACAAAGGCACCGCAATGGCGTTGCACGCCGCCCCGATCATGGTCGCGGTCAGCGCCAGCGGCCGGGACAGGTGCAGCACGCTGGTCACGTAGGTCAGCGTGAATACCACCACCAGCGCATAGAGCACGTCGGAGCCAATGCGCACGCCGCCGGCCAGCAGCAGGCGCCGCCAGTGATCCACGAACACTTCCTTGATCGGGGTCTTGGCCGTGCTCTTGCGCGCCTCCATCTCCCTGAACATCGGCGTTTCCTCAACGCCCTTGCGCAGCCACAACCCAAAGACGACCAGCAGCACGCTCGACAGGAACGGAATGCGCCAGCCCCAAGCCTGAAAGTCCTCCGGGCTCAGCCACAGCGAAACCACGGCGATAAAGCCAGTGCCCAGCAACGTGCCGCACGACGGCCCCACCTGGGTAAAGGAAGCATTGCGCCCGCGCTGGTGCTGCTCGCCATGTTCCATCGACAGCAGGACCGCGCCCGCCCATTCGCCGCCGATGGCCGCGCCTTGCAGGAAGCGCAGCGCCACCAGCAGGATCGGGCTCCAGATGCCCCACGACATGTAGGTGGGCAGCAAACCCATCAGGCCCGTGGCCACGCCCATCAGGACCAGCGTGGCGACCAGCACGAAGCGCCGGCCGAGCTTGTCGCCAAGGTGCCCGAACAACACGCCGCCAAGCGGGCGCGAGACATAGCCCACCGCATAGGTGGAGAACGCCAGGATCGTGCCGGTGAGCGGATCGAACGAAGGGAAGAAAACCGCGTTGAACACCAGCGCGGCCATCAGGTTATAGACGGTGAAGTCGTACCATTCCAGCGTGGTGCCGATAGTGCTGGCCGCGGCCAGGCGGCCCATCTTCGGCACAGCGGTGCCGGTAGCGGCGGCATCGGATGCGCCCGGCGCGGCGGAAATCGTGTTGGCGTTGTGCATCACACCACCTCCCGCGCGAAGAGCTTCCACTTGAGTGCGTAGCGGGCAGCCTGCTGCACCGAGGCGCCCAGCCGCGCAGCAGCTTCTTGCAGTGCCAGTTCGCTCGCGGCTGCGGCGCTGCTCTCTATCACCAGGATGGGCAGCAACTGCCGGTCCGCCAGGCTTTCCTCCGGCAAGGGCTGGCTCAGCTCCGCATCCGGCATCAGCAGGTAGGACTGGACGAAACCGGCCCGCGCGGAGAGTTGCCCGCCCACCTCGCCGGCGAGATCGACCAGAGCCAGCGCGTCCTCCGGCTGCGCCAGCGGCAATACGGCGAGCCAGCTGCCGCTGCCCTGCCCGACCGTGGCGGTGACTTCGCTCACGCGGCGCATCGGCTGGCGCATGCGCGCCAGGTTGGCCACGGACCACGGCGTCTGCCGGCGGAACGCCGCCTGGTAGGCCGCGGAAGTGAATGCCGCAAGCGACTCGGTGCGATACAGGCCGAGATACTTCGGGCCGCCCTGTACGGCCTCATAGCGCGCCGCGGAGATAAAGCCTTCGATACGGGCGCGCTCCTCGACATGCTCGCGGTCGTACCACTGATTGAAATCGGCCTCATCGGCCGCGTCCACATTCGACGCGACGAACAACATGCCCTGCGGGGCGATCCCCGTCAGGCGTTCCATCGTCAGACTCTCGTTCTCGCTTGCAAACATCTCGCTCATCAAACTCTCCGGTTGCCACGCTGATTCCAAAGCGGTGAGTTGATGATCGGCGCGATCGCCGCGCGCGACAAACGGGTTTTTCTTCGTGTTTCCGATCAGTTTTTCTGTTCGACCCGGCCGCGTTCGCGCACCAGCGTAGCGCACTGCGGTGCATCACTCCGGCGCAAACGGTGCAGGCAGCGAGCGCACGAAGCGATCCGATTCGCGGCACGCAAGCTCCGCGACCAGCCGGATCGCCTCCGACGCGGCGTGATCGAGATGGCTTACCACCAGACGCTGATGCGGCAGCGGCACGTCGCACGCAATCACGCGCAGCTCGCCGCGCTCGACTTCTTCGCGCACGGGTGCCAGCGGCATCAGCGCATTGCCAAAGCCGGCTTTCACCAGGCGCACGATGGCCGCGATGGAACTGACGCAGTGCACTTTGCCGACCGGCAACCCCGCCTTGCGGTACAGCTCCTTGAGCGCCAGGTGCGGCTGCGAACCGGGACTCATGGTGATGGTCGGATGCTGCAGCAGCGAGGCCAGTTTTCCTTCGCCCGGCTGTGCCGTCCCGGCCGGCCCGATCCACCCTATCGCCATCGGCAGGCACGGCGTGCTGGTGATGCCCTCGCCCACCGCGGGATCGGTCTGCAAGGCGATATCGATGCCGCCGGCACGCAAGGTCTTGTGCAGGCCTTCGGTGGTTTCCGAAGTGATCTGCACCTCGATGCCGGGATAGGACGATTGCAGATGCCGCAGGAAATCCACCAGCCAGGTATGCACCACGCTCTCGATGGCGCCGATGCGCACCAGCCCCAGCAACTCATGACCCGAGCGGCCCAGCACCATGATCTCCCGCTGCAGTTCCAGCAGCCGTTCGCCGTAGCCCAGCAGGCGCAGGCCCACTGGCGTGAGCCGCAGGTCGCGCGCCTCGCGCTCGAACACGCGCGCGCCGATTTCCTGCTCCAGCGAGGCAATGCGATTGGACATCGCGGCCTGGGTGATGTGCAGCTTCTCGGCCGCCGCGCGAAAGCTGCCAAGGCGGGCTACCCACATGAAGGCTTCGACGAAGCGCGTGTTCATGGCGCGGCACCCCGGCCCGGCCGCGCCCCACAGCGGTGCGCCCCTTCCGTCAAACCTGCTCCCGGCCAGATCGGTCCGGTTCCGGCAAATGCATGTTTATCGCCTTGTGAAATTTCACAGAATTAACAGAGCGATTTTATGCAATATCCGCGCCAGTGCTGTAGTGGCATTCCCTAACTTGCCTTGGCGCATCCACCGGCCACCCCGGCTGGTCCCACCGGCAGCGGTTGCCGGGGTGGTCGAGGTCACGGCCGGCCAGTCGTTGTGGCTGGTCCCGCCGCAGCGCGCGCTATGGATGCCGGCGGGCGTGCAGCACGGCATGCGCGCCCGCGGCATGGTATCGCTGCGCACGCTCCACGCTCTATATCCGCCCTGAAGCCTGCCCGGCAGCCACGCCGCCGCAGCCTTTGCACAGGGGCGCTCAGTGGCCGGCGGCGCTTGCGGGCAGGTCCAGCCGCACTACCAGGTCCGTCAGCGCCGCCGCGCAAGACACATCCACCTTCAGCGCGAGCAGCCCATCCGCACGGGTCTGCCCGAGGTTGATCGCGGCGACAGGCTTGCCCAGCTTGCCGGCGGCGAGGCAGAAGCGGAAGCCCGAGAACACCGTCAGCGATGAACCGATCACCAGCAGTGCATCGGCCTGCTCCAGCGCCTGCATGCTGGCATCCACGCGTTCCCTCGGCACGGATTCCCCGAAGAACACCACGTCTGGCTTCAGCACGCCGCCGCAATGTCCGCAGGCGGGAATGCGTACCGCCTCGAAGCTGGCCAGCTCAAGATGGGCGTCGCCATCGGAGGCGGGCAAGGCGCGCAACGCCGCCAGGTCGGGGTTCTCGGCTTCCAGCTGCGATTGCAGCGAGGCCCGTGTCCGGCGCGTGCCGCAATCCAGGCAGATCACGCTGCCAACGTGGCCGTGCAGTTCGATCACGCCAGTACTGCCGGCGCGCTGGTGCAGGCCGTCCACGTTCTGCGTCACCAGCTGGCGCAGGAACCCGGCGGTTTGCAATTGCGCCAGCGCGAAGTGCGCGGCGTTCGGCTGCGCATTGGCAAGCACCGGCCAGCCCAGCATGCTGCGCGCCCAATAGCGCTGGCGCACCGCGTGCGAGCGGAAGAAGTCCTGCGCCTGCACGGGCGGCGTGCGCTGCCAGTTGCCTTGCGCGTCGCGGTAGCCGGGGATGCCGGAATCGGTGCTGATGCCGGCCCCGGTCAGTACGAGCAGGCGGGGATGGCCCTGCACGAACGCATGGAGATCGGCCAGGACAGGCTGGTCGGTAACGGGCACGGGGAAGGCTCCTTGTGCGTTGCGTGTGGCGTATTCGCCAGGAGAACCGGCGCCGGCGGCTCAGAAAACGGGGCCACCCGCGCCGGCGTCCACCGTCTGGCCGGCGAGCGCCTGCCACGCCTTGAGTTCGGCGCGATAGCGCTCCATCGCCTCAGCGTGCAGGTCGAAAATGCAGGGCTCGCAGCCATTGCCGCAGCAATCGTTGATATCCGGCGTGGGCGGGGCAACAGGCCTGGGCGGTAATGCCGCCGCTGCCGGCTCCGGCGCGTTCGCTGGTTCTGGGTTGCGTCCTGCCTTGGACGCCGGGTTCTCTTCCGACACCATCTGCTCCGATTGATTTGCCCGATCAGTATACGGTACGACCCGGACCGGCAAGCCCGGCGGCAAAGGCGGCGCCCTGGTCAGCCGCCCGTCCCGGCCGCAGGCTTGCGGGCTTCCAGCACCGCGCGCAGCCGCGTGACCGCCTCGGTGGATTCGGCCTCGATGCGCTTGCGCAGCAGCAGGCGGTTGGTCAGCGCAAAAAGAAGGTTCGGCGCCGCGTAGCTGAAGTCACGCCGGAAGCGCGTGCCCTGCGGCGTCGGGGCGAGCGTGTAGCGCACCGCTCCCGCCTCGCGCCCGTCGATGGTGCCCTGGATCATCCAGACGGAGGGGCGGCTGCGCTCGACCACGGTCCACACCACCTTGCCGCGCCGCCCGCCCACCAGGAAGGTCTCGGTAACCTGCTCGCCAGGCACCAGCGGATGGTCCGCCGCGCCGGCCACCGCCAGGGAAGACGGATGCCAGTCGGGCCAGTTGGCGGGCGTGGAGACGTAATCGAAGACCACCGCGTCGGGTTGCGCGATCGTCACCTCGTTGACGATATGCGTAACGTCGCGCCAGGCGCCGGGCACAGGCAGCAGCAGGATGGCGGCCGCGCCCACCAGGATGAGCAGCGCAGCAAAAAGGGTCCGGTGCGGCCTCATGGTGAGCAACGTGAAAGGATGGCGCGCAGGAAAACTGCGGCAACGCCAGCGGCCCTTCCGGCGCGTGTGGCCGCGATGCTTCCAGTTTAGTCAGCTTTGCCGGCCGCGTCGGGTCGGCATCGGATGACGCGCGGCAACCGCGCGTGGGCGGTTGCCGCGGCTTGCAGGCGCGCTTAGTGGCTCGCGGCCAGCGGGCCGGGGCCGGCCTGTGCCATCTCGGGCGTGGCCTCGGGCAAGGGCCCCCAACCGCCTCCCAGCCTGCGCACCAGCGCCACCGTCGCGGAAGCGCGCAGCCCGGCCACCTGGTTGGCCTCGCGCTGCGACTGCAGCACCGTGCGGTCGGCGTCGATCACCGTCAGGTAATCCACCGCGCCGGCTTCATACCGGCTGCGCGAGATCCTGGCCGCGCGGCGGGCGCCGCCCAGCGCGCCGTCCAGCGCACCGGCCTGCTGGCTCAGCCAGCGCACATCGGCCAGGCTGTCTTCCACCTCGCGCAGCGCCGTCAGCACGCTCTGGCGATAGCCCGCCACCGCTTCCTCGTGCTGCGCGCGCGCCGCCGCCAGGTTGGCCTTGTTGCGGCCGCCGTCCAGGATCGGCTGCGCAATCGTGCTGCCGATCAGCGGCCCCAGCATCCAGGCACGCGACGACCACTTGAACAGGTTCGACAAGTCGTTCGATTCGAATCCGAACAAGCCGGTCAGCGTGATGCGCGGGAAGAACGCCGACTTGGCCACACCGATGCGCGCGTTGGCCGCCGCCATCAGGCGCTCGGCCTGCGCGATATCGGGACGGCGCTCCAGCAGGTCCGAAGGCAGTCCTGCCGGCACCGTGATCAGCGCGGCGTCGAGCGGGCGCGCAGCCAGCGTAAAGGCGCCCGGCGGCGCGCCGGTCAGCACCGCCAGCGCGTGCTCCTGGTTGGCGCGGCGGCGCTCGATGCCGGCCAGGTCCGCGCGTGCCGTGCCCAGCTCGGCTTCAGCGCGGGCGGGATCGAGATCGGTGGTCTCGCCTTCGTCGAAACGGCGCTTGAGCAGCTTGAGCGCATCCTCGCGCAGCGTGATGGTGGCGTTGAGCAGGTCGCGCTCGCTGTCCAGCGTGCGCAGCGCGAAGTAGGCCTGCGCCACGTCGGCTTGCAGCGCGAGCTGCACCGAGCGGTACAGGTCTTCCGCGGCTTCGCCCTCCGCCCGCGCCGCCTTGACGTTGTCGGCCACGCGGCCGAACAGGTCCACCTCGTAGCCTGCGAAGGCGCGCGCCCTCAATACCGTCTGCGGCGATACGGGCGTACCGTCGGGCAGCCCTTGCGAGGCTGCCGAGAGCTGCGTGCGGGACGCGTCCAGGCCCAGGCTGAGCTGCGGGTACTGGTCGGCCTCGGCCACGCCGGTGAAGGCGCGCGCCTGCTTGACGCGGGCCGCGGCAATGGCGAGATCCTGGTTGGATTCGGTCGCCGCGGCGATCAGGTGGTCGAGATCGGCATCGCCGAAGATCTTCCACCATTCGCCGCGCTGCGCGCCTTCAGACGGGGTTGCCACCTTCCACTGGGCGCCTTCCGCCTGCGCGGCCTCGGCTTCCTTGTAGGCGGGCGTGGCGGCGGTGGCGCTCTCCGGCACCTTGTAGGTCGGTGCCAGCGAGCAGCCCGCCAGGACCAGGGCCACGGCCAGCGTGGCCAGGCGCGGCAGTGCCGCGGGCAGTAGCGATGTCATGCTGGATGTCATGGTTGCGTTCATTTCGATCATCCTTATTCAGCGGAGGCGATAGCCTTGTGGCTCGCCGACGGTGCGTCCGACACCTTGCGGCGCTCACCGCGCGTCGCGAGCATGCGCAGCGCCACGTAGAACACCGGCGTCAGGAACAGCCCGAAGAACGTCACCCCCAGCATCCCCGCGAACACCGCCACGCCCATCGCGTGACGCATCTCCGCGCCGGCGCCGGAGGACACCACCAGCGGCACCACACCCATGATGAACGCGAACGACGTCATCAGGATCGGGCGCAGGCGCAGGCGGCTGGCTTCGATCGCCGCGGCCACGATGGAGCGGCCTTCATGCTCCAGCTCCCGCGCAAACTCCACGATCAGGATCGCGTTCTTCGCCGACAGCCCCACCAACACGATGAAACCGATCTGCGTGAAGATGTTGTTGTCGCCACGGGTCAGCCACACGCCCGTCATGGCGGCCAGCAGGCTGAGCGGCACGATCAGGATCACGGCCAGCGGCAGCGTCAGGCTTTCGTACTGCGCGGCCAGCACCAGGAACACCAGTAGCACGCACAGCGGGAAGATCCACACGCCCGCGTTGCCGGCCAGGATGTCCTGGTAGGTCAGGTCGGTCCACTCGAACTTGATGCCCTTGGGCAGCGTCTCGGCGGCGATGCGCTCGGCCGCCGCTTGCGCCTGGCCCGAGGAGAAGCCCGGCGCCGGCCCGCCGTTCATGTCGGCGGCGGTGAAGCCGTTGTAGCGCACCACGCTGTCGGGGCCGAACCCCTGCTTGACGGTGAGCAGCGACGACAGCGGCACCATCTCGCCGGCGGTGTTGCGCGTCTTCAGTTGCAGGATGTCCTCCGCGTGCGCGCGGAACTGCGCATCCGCCTGCACCTTGACCTGGTAGGTCCGCCCGAACTTGTTGAAGTCGTTGACATAGGCCGAGCCGAGGTAGGTCTGCAGCGTATCGAACACGTCCGTCACCGGCACGCCCAGCTGCTTGGCCTTGACGCGGTCCAGCTTCACGTCGAGTTGCGGCACGTTGACCTGGTAGTTGGTGAAGATACCTGCCAGCTCCGGCGTAGCGCGCGCCTTGTTGGTGAATGCGTTGGTGGCGTCGAACAGCGCGTCGTAACCCAGCGCGGCACGGTCCTCGATCATCAGCTTGAAGCCACCGATGGTGCCCAGCCCCTGGACCGGCGGCGGCGGGAACACGGCGATGAAAGCGTCCTGGATCGAAGCGTACTTGCCGTTGAGCTGCTGCGCGATGGCATTGCCCGACAGCTCCTTGGTCTTGCGTTCTTCAAACGGCTTGAGCGACACGAACACGATGCCGGCGCTCGGGCTATTGGTGAAGCCGTTGATCGACAGGCCCGGGAAGGCAATCGCCGATTCCACGCCGGGTTGCTTGAGCGCGATGTCGGACATCTGGCGAATCACGTCTTCGGTGCGATCCAGCGTGGCGCCGTCAGGCAGCTTGGCGAAGCTCACCAGGTACTGCTTGTCCTGCGCCGGCACGAAGCCCTTGGGCACCAGCTGGAACACGCCCCAGGTCAGCGCCAGCATCACCGCGTACACGCCGAACACCGCGGTCTTGCGCGAGATCACGCCCTTCACGCCCTTGCCGTAACGGTCGGCGCTGGCGCCGAAGAAGCGGTTGAAGCGGGCAAAGAAGCCGCCCAGCACGCGATCCATGGCGCGCGACAGCCAGTCCTTCGGCGCATCGTGGCCGCGCAGCAGCAGCGCGGACAATGCCGGCGACAGCGTCAGCGAATTGAAGGCCGAGATGATGGTCGAAATGGCGATGGTCAGCGCGAACTGCTTGTAGAACTGGCCGGTCAGGCCCGTCATGAAGGCCAGCGGCACGAACACGGCGATCAGCGTCAGCGCGATGGCGATAATCGGGCCGCTGACTTCGCGCATGGCCTTGTACGTCGCCTCCTTCGGAGACAGCCCCTCGGCAATATTCCGCTCTACGTTCTCCACCACCACGATGGCATCATCCACCACGATACCGATCGCCAGCACCAGCCCGAAGAGTGACAACGCGTTGATCGAGAAGCCAAACGCGTGCATCAGCCCGAACGTACCCACGATGGACACCGGCACCGCCAGCAGCGGAATCACCGAAGCGCGCCACGTCTGCAGGAACAGGATCACTACCAGCACCACCAGCGCGATGGCTTCGAACAGCGTGTGGGTGACGGCCTCGATACTATGGCGCACGAACTGGGTCGGGTCATAGACGATGCTGTAGTCCACGCCATCGGGGAAGTTCTGCTTGAGTTCCTCCATGGTCTTGCGGACTTCATCCGAGATCTGGATGGCGTTCGAACCCGGCGCCTGGAAGATGGGAATAGCCACCGCGGACTTGTTGTCCAGCAGCGAGCGCAGCGCGTATTCCGACGCGCCCAGCTCGATACGGGCGACGTCCTTCAGGTACGTCACGCCGCCATCGGGCGAAGTCGCCACGATGATGTCGCCGAAGGCCTCGACCGTTTCCAGCCGGCCCTGCGCATTCACGGAAAGCTGCAGGTCGGCGCCCGGCAGCGACGGCGAGGCGCCGATCACGCCGGCGGCCACCTGCACGTTCTGCTCGCGGATGGCCTTGACCACGTCGGCGGCGGCCAGCTTGCGCTCGGCCATCTTCTCCGGGTTCAGCCACACGCGCATGGAGTAGTCGCCCGAGCCGAACAACTGCACCTGGCCCACGCCCTGGATCCGCGCCAGGCGGTCCTTGACATTGATCACCGCGTAGTTGCGCAGGTAGGTCATGTCGTAGCGGTCGTTCGGCGAGACCAGATGGACCACCATGGTCAGGTCGGGCGAGCTCTTGACGGTGGTGATGCCGAGGCGGCGCACGTCCTCCGGCAAGCGCGGTTCGGCCTGCGCCACCCGGTTCTGCACGAGCTGCTGTGCCTTGTCCGGATCGGTGCCGAGCTTGAAGGTGACGGTCAGCGTCAGCAGGCCATCGCTATTGGATTGCGACGACATGTAGAGCATGTCTTCGACGCCGTTGATCTGCTCCTCCAGCGGCGACGCCACGGTAGCGGCGATCACCTTGGGGTTGGCGCCGGGATACTGCGCGCGCACCACCACGGACGGTGGCACCACCTCGGGATATTCCGAGATCGGCAGCTTGAACATCGAGATGGCGCCGATCAGGAAGATCAGCACCGATAGCACGCCGGCAAAGATAGGCCGGTCGATAAAGAATTTCGAGAGATTCATCTCAGTCTCGGCAGTCTTGGCGAAAAGGCTCCCCCTGGCGGCCTGGCATGCAGGCGCCATGTGGAGCGGGGAAGCTAAATATGGTTTAGCCGCGGGGGAGAGGTAGTTTCAATGCCGGCGCACTGTGGATGCGCCCGCCCTCTCCCCCGGCCCCTCTCGCGCCATGCGGGAGAGGGAGCAAACCCTTGGCAGATTCAGCTCATGCGGTTCTTGCAGGATCGGCTCAGGTCACCGGTTTTCCATCGGCTGCCTTGTCCGTGGTTTTCTCCGTGGCCGCCTGCTTGCGGTCAGCCGATTCGGCACGTTGCTCCAGCTCGCGCTTGAACGCCATATCGACCGGCTTGGGCGCGACCGTGACGCCGGGACGCACCCGCTGCAGCCCGTTGACCACGATCTTCTCGTCGGCCTTCAAACCCTGGCGGATCACGCGCAGCCCTTCGTACGACGGCCCGAGCGTGACTTCGCGGTAGGCCAGCTTGTTCGCGCTATCCAGTACCAGCACGAACTTCTTGCCCTGGTCGGTGCCGATGGCGCGGTCGTTGATCAGCACCACCGGGTGCGGCGAGCCGCCACCGAGCTTGATGCGCGCATACAGGCCCGGCAGCAGGCGGCCGTCCGGATTGTCGAACACGGCGCGCACGCGGATGGTGCCGCTCTTGGTGTCGAGCCGGTTGTCCACCGACTGGATGCGGCCCTCACGCGGATAGTCCTCTTCATTGGCCAGACCCAGGAACACTGGCAACCTGGACTGCCCGCCTTGCGCGCCGGACGCGCCACCGGCTGTATCCGCCTTATCTGACTTATCCGCGGTATTCGCTGTATTCGCCGTATAGCGCAGGTAAGTCTGCTCATCGAGTTCAAAGCTGGCGTACACCGGCGACACCGACACCACCGTGGTCAGCACCGGCGTGCCGGCACCGGCCGCCACCAGGTTGCCTACGGTGATCTCGGCACGCGATACGCGCCCGCTGACCGGGGCGGTGATCCGCGTATAGGCCAGGTTCAGCCGCGCCACTTCCAGCGAGGCCTGCGCGGCGCGCACATTGGCTACCGCTTCGCGGGCGCCGTTGTCGCGCTCGTCGAACTCGCGGCGCGATACCGCGTTGTCCTGCACCAGCCGCTGCGCGCGGGCCTGCTCGGTCTGCGCGTGGCTGGAACGCACTTGCGCGGCGGCCAGCGCGGCCTCGGCGCGCGCCACTTCGGCGGCGTAGGGGCGCGGGTCGATGGTAAAGAGCGGATCGCCCTTCTTCACCAGCGCGCCTTCGCGGAAGTGCACGGCGTCAATGGTGCCGCCGACCCTGGCGCGAATCTCCACACGGTCCACGGCTTCGAGACGGCCTGAGAACTCATCCCATTCGGTGATGGTTTTGCCCAGCGCGCTTGCCACGTCCACGGTGGCCGGCGCTGCCGGCGCGGGCACGGCCTGCGCCTCGCCGGCGTGCCAGGGCTTGAAGATCGAGGTGGCCAGGCCAGCGCCGAGCACAGCGACGATGGCCAGGGCAATCATGGTGCGTCGATATTGCTGATTCATTTTCTTGACTCCGTATTCCGTCTGCGGTTTTCTTCAACTGGAAAGCAAAAAATGGGACGAACGCCCCCGCCGGCGCGCGTGAAGGGATCGCGCCCGGTACGCCTGCTATGTGCAGGCCGGCTTGGCTTTTTTATTCGGGATCAGCCGGGCGGGCTGGCTCCTGTCTGGCGTTCGGCCTTGGGCGAGGCGTCGTCGTCGCCGGCAAGATAGCCTTGCAGGTAGCGCGCGCCTTCGTTTATCCACACCTGACATCGGTCGTGGGATTCTTCCACGCCGGCGCCACAGGCACCGGCCATGATTCGGGCTTCGGACGGCACGCCGGCCGTCAGCAGGCGGCCGGCGAAGGCTTCGCCTTCGGCGCGCAGCGCATCTTCCTCAGCTACCTGGATCAGCGTGGGCGGCAGGCCGGCCAGCCGCGAGGCATGGGCCGGGGCCGCGTAAGGGTGCACGCTGGCGGCAGGGGTAGGCAGGTAATCGCGGTAGTAGCCGGCCAGCCGCTGCAGCATTTCCAGCGGCACGCCGCGCCCGCCCTGCCCCACCGCGCACGATGCGTGCTGCAGGCAGGGATCGGTAACCGGGCGGATCAGCCACTGCGCGCGCGGCTCCGGCAAGCCGCGGTCGCGCAGCATCTGCGACAGCGCGATCGCCAGGTTGCCGCCCGCCTCCTCACCCACCACGGCAAAGCGCAGCTTGTCCACCTTGAGGCGGCGCGCATGGCGCAACACCCACTCGGCGGTATGGAACGCATCTTCCGGCGCCGCCGGGAACGGGAAATCGGGGGCCAGCGAGTATGCCGGCGTCACCACCACTGCGGGTACCGTGCCGGCCAGCGAGCGTGCCAGGCGCTGGGACTTCTCCAGGCTGGCGTCGACAAAGCCACCGGCATGCAGGTAGATCAGCCAGGGCAGCAGCGGCGCCGCCTTGCCTGCCGGATAGCCGGGCGGGTAGCTCAGGCGCACCGCGATCGTGCGGCCGCTGCTTTCCACCGTATTCTCGGTCGTGTGCCCCTCGGCCAGTTCGGCTGCGGAGGCTGCTGCTGCGGATTTCGGTTGCGTGGGCGACATGGCAGTAAGTTGTTGCGCGCTAACGGGTGCACTAGCGGGTGCACTAACGGGTACGTTAACGGCGCCTCCATTGCATATTGCGATGCAGCGAATTATGGTGGTTGATAAAGGTGGGATAAAGCGAGGCTTTGCCAATGCACTGTTTCTCAGATGAAATAATCGCGGTTTCCGCGATCGGGAAACCCTTCGCTGTGCAAGGTCATCCGTTTTGTGATCCACTCCCGCACTTCCGCAGCCGCGCCACACGCGCAACCCGTCATGCGCCTGGCCGGGGCGCACCCCATTCGGGTGCCTGCCCTGCCGGCCAGACCTGCCTGTTTCCTTATCCGGGGGAGTGAACATGGATCGTCTCGTATCAATGCAGGCATTTACCCGCGTGGTGGATGTAGGCAGCTTTGCGCGGGCGGCCGAGTCGCTGGACCTGCCCAAGGCCACGCTCACGCGCCTGATCCAGAACCTGGAAACGCACCTGGGCGTCAAGCTGCTGCACCGGACCACCCGGCGCATCAGCGTCACCACCGACGGCGCCGCCTATTACGAACGCTGCGTGCGGATCCTGGCGGACGTGGAAGAGGCCGAGCAATCGCTCACCCACCAGAACAACACGCCACGCGGCACGCTGTGCGTGGACACCACCGCCGGGCTGGCGCAACTGGTGCTGATCCCCAGGCTGCATGAGTTCTTCGCCGCGTATCCCGAACTGAAGATGGAGCTGACCATCAACGGCAAGCCCATCGACCTGCTCAAGGAGGGCGTGGACGTGGTGCTGCGCGTGGGCGATCCGGTGGACGACACCATGGTGGCGCGCCGCATCGGGCAACTCCGGCTGGGCTTCTATGCCTCGCCGCTTTATCTCAAGAGCAATGGCACGCCCACCCAGCCCAGCGACCTGGTGCAGCACAAGGCCGTGAATTACCTGTCCAATCGCACCGGCCGCGAGATGCCGTGGCCGATGGGAGCAGGCGAGCAACGCACGGAAATGCTGCTGCCCTCGGCCATTTCCACCAACGACGCCGACGTCTACCTGGCCTGCGCACTGGAAGGCCACGGGATTGCGCGCATTTCGCGCGTGATGGCGCTGCCGTATGTGGAAAGCGGCCGGCTGGTGGAGGTGCTGACCGACTGGCCCACCGACTCGCTGCCGATCGCCGCCATGTATCCGCAGAACCGCCACCTGTCGGCCAAGGTGCGCGTCTTCGTCAACTGGGCAGCCGAGTTGTTCGCGCGCCATCCGCATTTCGGGGAAACACAGGCGGGGCCGGCCCGGCAACCCCAGCCGCCCAAACTGGCGGCCTGAACGCGCCACGGGCTAGCTCGCGCTTGCCTTGGCGGACACGTTGGACGCATCCGCCACGGCCAGCGCTTCCACCTCGAACAACATCCCGTCGAGCGCCAGCCGCGGCACCGGGATCAGCGTGCAGGCCGGCTTGGGCGCATCGCCCCAGGCCCGCGCCAGCACCTCCGCCAGCACACGCAGGCGCGCCTCATCGTGATCCACCACCAGTACGGTCAGCCTGGCAACCTGGTGCAAGTGCGAGCCGGCGGCGGCCAGCGCCACGCGCAGGTTGTCCAGCGCCTGCCGCACCTGCGCCTCGAAACTGTCCGGCAAGCTGCCGTCCGCCCGCTCGCCGCCCTGCCCGGCCACGCAGATCAGGCTTGCGCCGGGCGCCACCAGCGCCACATGGGAGTAACCGTTGGCGCTCGGATCGTAGAGACCAAGGGGATTGAGCATGGTGAGCTGGCGCCTGGCGGGATGCGTGAGTGAGGCTGACATGGATGCAGTTTCCTTTTTCGGTGGCAATGCGCTGCTTGGCCGGATGCGGGGCAGGCTCGACAAGGCTGCCCGCCTGCCCTAATATCCAAGAACGTTTTTGGATATTAGGCGCACCGCATGAATTACACAACTGAAAGCTTGGATAACCCTACTGGCTCTCCGGGTGATCGCATCCTGTTCCTGCTGAAGACCAAGGGCGCGGCCTCGACCACGCAGATCGCGCAGGCGCTCGGAGGTACCGCGGAAGCCGCGCGCCAGCAGGTGCAGAAGCTGCTCGCCGCCGGACTGATCGAAGGCCGCCAGCAAAGCGCCAGCGGTGCCGGACGGCCGCGCCAGGACTGGACCCTGACTGCCAGCGGTCACGGGCGCTTTCCCGATACCCATGCGCAACTCACCATCCAGTTGATCGGCTCGGTGCGGCAGTTGTTCGGGGAGGAAGGGCTGGACAAGCTGATCGGCCAGCGCGAAGCGGAAACCCGCCAGCAATACCTCGCGGCCGTCGCCGGCCAGGAACAGCTCGCGCAGCGGCTGGCGACCCTCGCCGCGCTACGCCAGGCCGAAGGCTATATGGCGCGCCTGGAGCAGGACGGGGAGGACTGGCTGCTGATCGAAGATCATTGCCCGATCTGCGCCGCGGCGCGGACCTGCCAGGGATTTTGCCGGGCCGAGCTGCGGATCTTCCAGGAAGTCGCCGGCAGCGAGGCGACGGTCACGCGCGAGGAACACCTGCTCAGCAATGCGCGCCGCTGCGTGTACCGTGTCAGGGCCGCGGCATAGGTTGCCGGGGGACAAACAGAAAGCAAGCGGAAAGCAAACAGAAACCGGAGACCCAGCCCATGCCCTGCCGCCACGCGAACACGCCGATGGGATTGCTGCAGCAAGCCGCATTCTGCGCCACCCTGCTGCTCTGCGCGCTGGTGGCGCGGGCACAGCCGGCGCCGGCACAGGTCATTGATATCCCGACCCGTCCCGGCGTGACGCAGCGCTTCCTCTACCTCGCGCCCGCGCAGCCCAAGGCCGCCGTGATCCTCTACCCGGGCGGCCACGGCGGCCTGCAGATTTATCCCAATGGCAGTCTGGGCTGGGGTGCCGGCAACTTCCTGGTACGCGCACGCCAGCTCTTCGTCGACAACGGACTGGCGGTTGCGGTCATCGACGCACCCAGCGACCACCTGACCTCCCCCTTCCTGAACGGCTTCCGCCAGTCTGCGGAGCATGCCGAGGACGCCAGGGCCGTGATCGCCTGGATGCGCAGCCATACCAGCCTGCCCGTCTGGCTGGCCGGCACCAGCCGCGGTACGCAGTCGGTGGCCGCCATCGCCATCCGGCTCGCGGACGGCGGCGGCCCCGACGGCATCGTGCTGACCTCCACCGTCCTGCGCGAGGAACGCGGCCGCCCGGTGCCAGCGATGGAACTCGGCAAGATCAAGGTGCCCGTGCTGGTCGTGCACCACGAGCAGGACGGCTGCAAGCTCTGCCCGTTCAGCGAAGTACAGGGACTAATGGACAAGCTCGCCAAGACGCCCAAGGCCGGCCTGATCCAGTTCGATGGCGGCAACAACGTGGGCGACCCTTGCGAAGCCATGGCGTATCACGGCTTCAACGGCATCGAGCCGCAGGTAGTGCAGGCGGTGGCGACGTGGATCGGGGAGCGGTAGGCGCGGGGTTGGCGCTGTTGTACCCGCCAGGATAAGCAAGTGACATCCCCCGGCGGATCATGCGCCGGCGCGTTATCCGTTACCCGTTAATTTCCCGGGCGTGCGCGCAGTGCCGCGCCCACCCCCGGAGTGCTGTCACTCGGCCTGGATGCCAGCCGCCTGCACGATGCGGCGATATTTTTCCGTTTCCGCGGAGATGAACTCGGCAAATGATGCGGGGCTGCCGCCGACGATCCGGTAGCCGGCTTCGGTCAGGCGCGCCTGCACATCGGGCTGGCGCAGTACCTGGCCGACTTCGCGGTTCAGCAGATCGACCACTTCCGGCGGCGTCTTTGCCGGCGCCAACAGGCCCGACCAGACGCCCATGTCGACCGCTTCCAGCCCGCGCGTTTCGCTGACCGTGGGCACCTGCGGCATCGCAGCGGCGCGGCGCTTTTCACTGAGCGCGATGGCGCGCATGCCGCCGGACTTCACATGGGCCTGGGCGCCGGACAAGGTCACCACCGCCAGGTCCAGTTGCTTGCCCAGCAGGTCGTTGATGATGGGAGCCGCACCCTTGTAGGGCACGTGGAACAGTTTCACCTTGGCGTCGAGATTGATCAGTTCGCCCATCAGGTGCTGGGGCGTGCCGACGCCGGCAGTGCCGTAGTTCAGCTTGCCGGGGTTGGCCCGGGCCAGTGCCAGCACCTCGTCCATGGTGCGCGCGGACAGACTGTTGCCGCCGACCAGGACCAGGGGCTGGGTGCCGACCAGCGCCACCGGCGCAAGGTCGCGCTGGCCGTCGTAGCGGATCTTCGGATTGGTCAGGCGCGCGATCGACACTTCGCTGCCGGAGCCCAGCAGCAGCGTATAGCCATCTGGCGCGGCAGCCACCACCTTGGCGGCGCCAATGGTGCCGCTGGCGCCGCCGACGTTCTCCACCACCACCGGCTGCTTCAACCGCGTCGACAGCTTCGCGGCAACGGTGCGGGCGACGAAATCGGCGGCGCCACCAGCCGCGTAAGGCACCACGATCACCACCGGCTTGGTGGGAAAATCGGCAGCGAGCGCGGGCGCGCACAAGGTCGCGAAAGCGGCACACGCGGCCAGCCATTGCTTCTCAAACATGGGGATATCTCCGGGAAAAACGCCGCGTACGGCAAAGGGCACGACAATAAATTCAATGAAGGGCGCCGTAACCGATAGCGGCGTCCGGTCCCGGA
This sequence comes from Cupriavidus sp. F041, assembly GCF_057814235.1. Classification (NCBI taxonomy): domain Bacteria; kingdom Pseudomonadati; phylum Pseudomonadota; class Betaproteobacteria; order Burkholderiales; family Burkholderiaceae; genus Cupriavidus; species Cupriavidus sp. F041. The sequence goes on along the minus strand of NZ_JBVASY010000001.1, from coordinate 3,404,745 downwards.
GGCAGCGCGGCGGCCATCCGCTTGATCGGCAGGGTGGAAAAGCCGGTCGATGGGCTGGTGGCCCGCGTTGTCGGGAATGCGCGCAACCACGCGCGCATTCCCCGTGCGCACCCCGTCCAGGGCCCGCGCCGCTTCCCACGATGAGTTGATGCTGTCGGCGCCGAAGGGTTGGAAGCCGGTTACAAGCACGCTCATCGCTCGCACCCTCAGGCAGCGCCGCCGCCAAAGCCGCCGCCGCCCGGGGTGTGGATCTCGAACACATCCCCCGGCTGCATCTCCGCCTGGCCGATATGGTCCAGCGGCTCGACGCGGCCATCGGCCCGCACCACCCGGTTGATACCCGGCGCGCCGGCCTGCCCCCCGGCCATGCCGAAGGCGCCATGGTGGCGGCCGTTGGACAGGATGCTGGCGGTCATCGGCTCCAGGAACCGCACCCGGCGCACGCCGCCGTTGCCGCCCTTCCAGCGGCCGGCGCCGCCCGAACCCTCGCGGATGCGGTAGCTCTCCAGCCGGACCGGGAAGCGAAACTCCAGCACTTCCGGGTCGGTCAGGCGCGAGTTGGTCATATGGGTCTGCACCACGCTGCTGCCGTGGAAGCCGCCCGCCAGCTGGCCGGTCTCGTCATGGAACCCGCCCGCGCCGCTGCCGCCCGAGATGGTCTCGTAGTACTGGTAGCGCGCGTTGCCGAACGTGAAATTGTTCATCGTGCACTGCCCCGCCGCCATCAGCCCCAGCGCGCCGTACAGCGCATTGGTGATACAGGTGGAGGTCTCCACATTGCCCGCCACCACCGAAGCCGGCGGATTGGGATTGAGCATCGAGCCCGGCGGAATGACCACCTGCAGGGGTTTCAGGCAGCCGGCGTTGAGCGGGATATCGTCCTGCACCAGCGTACGGAAGACATAAAGCACGGCCGCCATGCACACCGCGCGCGGCGCATTGAAGTTATTGGCCTGCTGGGCACTGGTGCCGGTGAAGTCGATCACGGCGCTGCGCGCGGCGGCATCCACCCGCACCGACACGCGGATCTGCGCGCCATTGTCCAGCGGCAGCGTAAACTCGCCGTCGCGCAGCCGCGTGATGACCCGCCGCACCGATTCCTCGGCGTTGTCCTGCACATGGCGCATATAGGCCTGCACCACGTCGAGCCCGAACTCGTCCACCATGCGGCGCAGTTCCTGCGCACCCTTCTCGTTGGCCGCCACCTGCGCGCGCAGGTCGGCCATGTTCTGCTGCGGATTGCGCGACGGATATTCGCCGCTGCGCAGCAGGGCCAGCATCTCGCCCTCGCGCAGCCGGCCTGCCTCGACCAGCTTGAAGTTCTGGATCTGCACGCCCTCCTCTTGGATGCGCGTCGAGAACGGCGGCATCGAGCCCGGCGTGGTGCCGCCGATATCGGCGTGGTGCCCGCGCGATCCCACATAGAAGGTGGGCTCGGCGCCTTCGCCCACGTACACCGGCGTGATGACGGTGATGTCGGGCAGGTGCGTGCCACCGTGGTAGGGGTCGTTCAGCACGTAGACATCGCCCGGGCGCATGCGGCCGGCGTTGCCGTCGATCACCGCCTTGATGCTCTCGCCCATCGAACCCAGGTGCACCGGCATATGCGGCGCATTCGCAATCAGGTTGCCGGCGGCATCGAACAGGGCGCAGCTGAAATCCAGCCGCTCCTTGATGTTGACCGAGTAGGCGGTGTTCTGCAGTTGCAGCCCCATCTGCTCGGCGATGTTCATGAAGAGGTTGTTGAACACCTCCAGCAGCACCGGGTCCACCGTGGTGCCGGCGGCGGTCAGCGCCGGCCGCGCCATCGTGCGTTCGAGCATCAGGTGGTCCAGCGCCGTCAGGCTGGCCTGCCAGCCGGGCTCGATCACGGTGGTGGCGTTCTTCTCGGCGATAATGGCCGGGCCGGCCAGCACATCGCCCGGCCGCATGTCCTCGCGCACCACCAGCGCGGCATCCTGCCACGCCGGCGCGCCGTCGGTGCCCGCGGTGAACATCGGCACGGTGCCGCGCCGCGGCACCTCGCGCACCGGATGCAGCGGGTGTGCGCGTTCGGCCGGCGCATCGCCCGGCACCACGGCCTCGACCGACACCGCCTCCACCACCAGGCCCTTGCCCTGCATCAGGAAGGCGAAGCGCTGGCGGTATGCCGACTCGAAACCCCGCACGATTTCGTCCAGATCGCCGTGTGGCACTACCAGGGACGCATCGCTGCCTTCGTAGCGCACATGCACGCGCCGGTGCACCACGACCGGCGCGTCCCCCGCCGCCTGACGCCGCAACTCGGTCTGCGCGACCTCGGCCAGTTGCCGCAGGGCCGCGTCGATCGCGGGCAACGCCGCCGCGTCGAGGCGGGTTTCCACCGCCTGCTCGCGGATCACGTTCTGGTCGGCCAGGCCCATGCCATAGGCCGACAGCACGCCCGCCAGCGGGTGCACGAACACGCGCGTCATCCCCAGCGCATCGGCCACCAGGCAGGCATGCTGGCCGCCCGCGCCGCCGAAGCACTGCAGCGTGTAGCGCGTCACGTCATAGCCGCGCGCCACCGAGATTTTCTTGATGGCGTTCGCCATCTGCTGCACCGCGATCTGGATAAAGCCGTGCGCCACCTCCTCGGCCTGGCGGCCGCTCTCTCGCGCCAGCGTGCCGAAACGCTCGCGCACCACCTCCGCGTCGAGCGGCTGGTCGGCGCCGTGGCCGAACACATGCGGGAACCAGGCCGGCTGGATCTTGCCCAGCATCACGTTGGCATCGGTGACCGCCAGCGGGCCGCCGCGCCGATAGCTGGCCGGGCCTGGGTTGGCCCCCGCGCTTTCCGGCCCCACGCGAAAGCGCGCGCCGTCGAAGGTCAGGAGCGAACCGCCGCCGGCCGCCACGGTGTGGATGCTCATCATCGGCGCGCGCATGCGCACGCCCGCCACCTGCGTCTCGAACTCGCGCTCAAATTCTCCCGCGTAGTGGCTGACATCGGTCGAGGTACCGCCCATGTCGAAGCCGATCACGCGCGCCTGGTCCGCCAGCCCCGCGGTGCGCGCCATGCCGACGATGCCGCCAGCCGGGCCGGACAGGATGGCGTCCTTGCCCTGGAACGCCTGCGCATCGGTCAGGCCGCCGGAGGACTGCATGAACAGCAGCCGCACGCCTGACATCTCGCCGGCCACCTGGTCCACGTAGCGGCGCAGGATCGGCGACAGGTAGGCATCGACCACGGTGGTATCGCCACGGCTGACGAACTTCATCATCGGGCTGGTCTCGTGCGAGGTGCTGACCTGGGTGAAGCCGACCTCGCGTGCCAGGCGCGCCGCGGCCTGCTCGTGGGCGGCATAGCGGTAGCCGTGCATGAAGACGATGGCCGCGCTGCGCAGCCCTGCATCGTAGGCGGCCCACAGCCGCTCGCGCAGGTGGTCCTGGTCCAGCGGCTCGACGACGTCGCCGTGCGCACCGATGCGCTCCTGGGCCTCGATCACGCGGCTGTAGAGCAGTTCCGGCAACACGATATGGCGATCGAACAGCCGCGGCCGGTTCTGGTAGGCGATGCGCAGCCCGTCGCGGAAGCCGCGCGTGGTGATCAGCAGCGTCGGTTCGCCCTTGCGTTCCAGCAAGGCATTGGTGGCCACCGTGGTGCCCATCTTCACGCATTCGACCAGGTCCGCCGTCACCGGCTCGCCCGACGCCAGGCCCAGCAGGTGGCGGATGCCGGCCACCGCCGCGTCGCGGTACTGCTCCGGGTTTTCAGACAGCAGCTTGTGCGTGACGAGAGTGCCGTCGGGACGGCGCCCCACCACATCGGTGAAGGTGCCTCCACGGTCGATCCAGAACTGCCAGCGGGGAAGGATTGCGTTTGCCATGATGTGTGCCATTACGAGTGGAAATGCCCGTGCAGTATATCCACGATTTGTCGATAAATTGGCAACGTTTTGCACCATTTGAACCGGGGGATTTCCCTAAGTACCTGATGCGGACCGGGCAGGCGGCGATTTCCGGCGCGCCCTGCAGATCGGAGGGAATGCGCAGCCATGCCCGCCTGCCCGCTTGGCTGGCCGGCACCAGCCGCGGTACGCAGTCGGTGGCCGCCATCGCCATCCGGCTCGCGGACGGCGGCAAGGTCACGGTGCCCGCGCTGGTCGTGCATCACGATGCAGGACGGCTGCAAGCCGAAGTACAGGGACTGATGGACAAGCTCGCCAAGACGCCTAAGGCCGGCCCGCAACAACTTGGACGGCCCTTGCGAAGCCAGGGCATAGCGCGGCTTCATGCGGCTTCATGCGGCTTCATGCGGCTTCAACGGCTTCACGCCGCAGGTGGTGCAGGCGGCGGCGAGGTGAATCGGGGAGCGCGCGGCGCGAGCTTGCCGGTGCACCAGGTTTGATCCGATGCGCGAACACCTTTGCACGATTTTTTCGCTATACGTCCGATACGCGCACAACAGCAAGGATTCGAACACGGCGTATGACAGTTTCGTGACAGCGCCGCGCGAATTCGAAAAAAACGCCTTGCCGGCTGCACGGGACCAGGTGCTAGGATGAGCAAGTGACCTCCTCGGCGGAGCATGCACCGGCGCATTCCCCGTTCTCCGTTACTCGTTACCCACTCCCGATCCGCCGGCATGGAGGTTGCGATATGACTGGATCCCTGTTCTTTCGGAACACGTGGCGCCAAGCCACCCTCGCATGCGCGCTCGCGGGCTTTGCACTCGCTGCGCACGCTGGCGACATCACCGGCGCAGGTTCCACCTTCGTCTACCCCTTGCTGGTCAAATGGGCGGCCACGTATCACACCAAGACAGGCCAGGAGGTGAACTACCAGCCCACGGGTTCGGGCAACGGCATCCGGCAGATCAAGGCGGCCAATGTCACCTTCGGTGCCTCGGACATGCCCCTCAAGCCGGATGAATTGCGCGCTGCCGGGCTGGTGCAGTTTCCGCTGGTGATCGGCGGCGTGGTGCCGATTGTGAACCTGGATGGCGTCGCGGCGGGCCAGATTCGCTTTACCGGCCAGTTGCTGGCGGATATCTACCTCGGCAAGATCGCCAACTGGAACGACCCCGTCATCAGCGCAATCAACCCGGGCATTCACTTCCCCGACCAGAAGATCCTGGTCGTGCATCGCAGTGACAGTTCGGGAACGACGTTCAACTGGGCCGACTATCTGTCCAAGGTCAGCGGCGAATGGAAGAACAGCGTGGGGGCCGGCACGATCGTCAAATGGCCCGTCGGCGTCGGGGCCAACGGCAACGACGGTGTGGCCACTTATATCAAGAATGTCAAAGGGGCGATTGGCTATGTCGAACTGACTTACGCCTTGCAACGCAAACTGCCCTACGCAGCAATGCAAAACAGAGACGGCGCATACGTCAGCCCTTCACGCGAGAGTTTCAGCGCTGCGGTGGCATCCGTGAGCTGGACCCAGCAAACGGATTTCTACCAGGTCATCACGGACGCGCCCGGCACGCAGGCCTGGCCCATCGCCGGCGCCGTGTTCGTGATCATGCCGAAACTCCCGAAGGATCAGGCAAGCGCACAGAGTGCGCTTGCCTTCTTCAAATGGGCACTCAACGACGGGCAGGCCGACGCCGCTGCGGAGCACTATGTGGCGCTGCCACCCGGACTGGTCAAGCAGATCGAAACCTATTGGCGCGACAACTTCAAGTAAGCGTGGTAAGTCACGCAAGCGGGCAAGGGGATGCGCCTGGTGCGCCGGTCAATGCTCGGTACTGCCGGCCCTGGAACTCCAGTCGGTGTGATCGGACAGATAGTGCCTGTAGGCGTACTCGACCTCGGCATCGGCGTCCTCATGCGCCTGCAGCGGATTGTCCCAGCATCTGGTGCAGGTGTGCCGCGAGGAGGCCTCCGGCTGTACGCCCGCCGTGAATGTCACAAAGCCCCGGTAACGCCCCCATGGCAGTTCCTCGACAGAAGTGACGATAAAAAGATCGCCGCGCTGGTATGTCGCCATGACTGCGCTCCTGCATGCTGAAAGGGGAAATTCATTCTAGCAGCGGCGCATGGGATCACAACCCCGGCATTGTTCTTCGCTGATGCAAATCAAAATGCCGCGTCGCCCGGATCACGTGCCGTCCTTCTCTCCCGCAGTGGGCGCCGCCGCAGTCACTACTTTCGGAGACTCAGGGGGTGCACCGCTGATCTTCGGGATGCACTCGGAGCGGAACCACGCCACGGTGATCGGTTCCCCGGCCATGATGCGCCTGGCGGTCGGCACGACCTGCTCCCCGATCAGCATGCCAAGCAAGCCGACCAGGGCAATGGCGGGCGGAGCTGGCGAGCGGACCTGCAACAGCGCATAGATGATGCCAACCAGGATTCCCGCGCCCAGCGAAACCAGATAGAGCTTCATGACTTTCCTCCTTGGTAGTGTTGCGTGCCACAGCGCCAGTCATGCCAGGCGGTGGCGACAGTGCAATGAGGCGGCGGCGCCGGACAAATACCGGCAGCGCATCGTCCAACTCGGCGATACGCTGCCCGCTGCGTGTTCGCAGCAGGAATCGGATGGATCGAACTGGCTAGCGCGCGGGCACCGGCGCCAGCGCATCGTGCTTGCCGCTGGTGCGCTGCGCGGCCTTGTGCACCATCGTGTAAGCGTAGTCCACGCCCATGCCGTAGGCGCCGGAATGCTCCTTCACCAGCTTCATCACGGCATCGTAGGTATCGCGGTGCGCCCAGTCGCGCTGCCATTCGAGCATGACCTGTTGCCACGTCACCGGGACGACGCCCGCCTGGATCATGCGCAGCATCGCGTAATCGTGCGCTTCCTTCGACGTACCGCCCGAGGCGTCGGCCACCATGTAGATCTCGTAGTTGCCCTCCGCCATGGCGCACAAGGCAAAGCTGTTGTTGCAGACTTCGGTCCACAGCCCGGAGACAACCACCTTCTTGCGTCCGTTTGCCGCGAGCGCGTCGCGCACCTTCTGGTCGTCCCAGGAGTTCATCGATGTGCGTTCGAGCAGCTTCTGGCCAGGGAATACATCCAGCAATTCCGGATACGTGAAGCCGGAGAAACTCTCGGTCTCCACCGTTGTGATGGTGGTCGGGATATTGAAGATCTTCGCGGCCTTGGCCAGCCCGACTGTGTTGTTCTTCAACGCCTGGCGGTCCATGGACTGCACCCCGAATGCCATCTGCGGCTGGTGATCGATGAAGATCAGCTGGCAGTTCTGTGGGGTCAGTACTTCGAGCTTGGGATTCGTCACGATGTTCTCCGGGGACAGCAGGTTTCAGGCGAGGCAGCCTCGCCGGGATCAGTGTTTCGGATTGCGCGCCATGTGCGCTCGCGGGAAGCCGCGTGCAGTTCGCCTCGCGCGCGGAGCCTAACTAATATAGGAAGTCTTCTCGGGCGGACCAGCTTTTTTTGCTCTTCGCCGCATAGCGAGACGGGAGAGCCGAGGCGGCCGGGGTAACGGTATAGTTCAGGGGTCGGTCCGACGGCTGAGTTCGGGCAGGAGCGGTCCTTCGCTTGCACCCAGGCCATAGCGGCATTGCCAGCTTTCTGGGTTAATATCTCCCGAATAAGAAAAAGTCCGGGGGTCAAATGAAAGCGCTGTTCGCTGTCGCGATACTGGTCGCGGTCGGGCTGTTTCTTCTCGCACTACTCAAGGTGAAACGGGGTGGTGCCCCTGCCACAGCATCTTCGGGATATCTGTTTGCCCGGAGAGCGCCGTTCATGCGTAATGATGAGATCGAGTTATATGACAGACTCGTTATGGCGCTGAGAAACGCACATGTCTTTCCTCAGGTGTCCATGTCGGCCTTTGTTCAGCATAAGGGCAAGGCGCAGGCTACACGGAACATGTTTTCGCAAAAGTATGTGGACTATCTTGTCTGCGAACGTAAGACAATGCGGCCGCTGTATGTCATTGAGCTTGATGGGGCTTCTCATGGGTCCGCTAAGGCTCGCAAGCGTGATGCGCAGAAGGATCAGGTGCTGGCGTCGGCGGGGATTCCTATCAAGCGGTATACATCCAAGGATGTCGATTTCACGGTCATTCTTGGGGACTATGTTTCGGTGATTAGCCCTGCACTGCCTCCAGATACTGTCGCTGTGACTCCTGGCAGGATCGCTCAACAGCGCTAGGCGCTACCTTGCGCAAGGCACAAGAGGGGACGCCCAACACCAATTCACAGATATTGTCCGTGGCACCCCACTTTGGAGCCGCCGCTGAGCGGAGCCTGGCGACCGAAAATCATATTCATGCCGCCATGGGTGCGGAAATTACCAGGCCGAAAACCGGCTTTCGGCCAAAACATGCTCCCTTCCTTCCAGGAACAAACTTGCTGCGTCCGCCTTCAGGCTGGCTGGTGAGCGACGAAAAGTGAGAGAGACAAATGGCGAATCAAGTAACCACGGGGCTTACTTTCCGCAGGTCGCCGATTGAATTTCCGCGTAATTTCCCGGGCGCCGGTAGGTCAGGGTTTGCGGGGCGCTTCGGCGTCTATCAGGCGTTCGGTTTCGTCCTCCCAGGCCTGCATCAGCCTCTTCGCCTGCCGGTAGTTGGCGATGGCACGCCGTAACACGGCGGCTTGCTCGGGTGAGACCGTCCGATGGACAAGCTTGCCGTCTTTCATGTGCCCCCACTCATAGTACGGGCCGTGGCGTGCGTCGGGATCCTGCGCGCAGCGGCAGCCCGGCTTGCCGCAGACCTTCATGCGTTCCAGTAGCGTCCCGGAACACAGATAGTCGATCGCATTTAGCCTCTCCCGGATGCGCTCGATCCGCTCGCGAGCTTGCTTGATGATGGTTTCGGGACGGCGTGGCATAAACTTGACTTTTAGGCGTCTGTCGCTAAGCTTAGCGACAGAATGAAAGGCACGCAAGAACCTTCTCCGCACAAGGCTCGCTTCATCCTTCACAGCGAGCGATTGGGTCCTTTACCCCTCATCAATCACTTCATTCAACGCATTGGCCTGGAGGACGTGCTCGATCGACACGTCCCCTCGGACGCACGCTGTGCGGTTCCTCACGCCAGAGCCCTGGGCGTCCTGCTGCGCTCGATCATCGTCGAACGCGAGCCGATTTACCGCCAACACGACACCGTGCACGGCTTCGCCAGTGGGATGTTCGGCATCCATGCGGAGGAGATGGCGCACCTCGGCGATGATCGGCTCGGACGCGCGCTGGATCGGCTGTTTGACGCCGACCGGGCGGCCTTGTTGACCGAGGTGGCGTTGGCAGTCGGGGAGCGTTTCGGCGTGAACTTCGACGAGTGCCATAACGACAGCACTTCGATCCGCTTCTGCGGCAGCTATCGTGGCGCCTCAGGCCGCAAGATTCGCGGGCGAACCGCACCGGTGATCACCTATGGCCACTCAAAGGACCATCGCCCCGATCTGAAGCAGTTGCTGTTCATCCTCACCATGACCGCCGACGGCAACATCCCCATCGCGTTTCGCTGTGCCGACGGCAACGCGAGCGACTCGCGTACCCACATCGAGACCTGGAATACGCTGCGCGCCGTGGCAGGGCGCAGCGACTTTCTCTATGTGGCCGATTCAAAACTGTGTTCGCGAGAAAACACGGACTACATTGATCGCGCGGGCGGGCGCTTTGTTACCGTGATGCCCCGCAACCGGTTGGAAGACAGCGAGTTCCGCCACTGGATCCAGACCAACACCCCTGATTGGACCTGTGTGTGCGACCGCCCTAATCGACGCCACAGCGACGGGCCGCGCGACTGCTGGTATGTCTATCGGGCGCCGTTACCGTCTGCCGAAGCCTGGCCAGTCGTGTGGGTCTGGAGCCCGCTACTCACGCTACGCCAGGAGGCCCGGCGGCGCAGAAACATTGCCGCGGCCATTGAAGCGCTCCAACAGTTACGCGCGCGGCTCGCCGGCGCGAAGACGAGACTGCGGGGCGCCGCCGAGATCGATCTGCAGATCAAGGGGATTCTCGAGAAGCACCACGTCGGCCGCTACCTGAAAGTCCGCCGCACCGTGCGCGAAGAACATCAGTACAAGCAGACGCAGCGGGGTCGCCCCGGACCCGAGACCGCTTACCGCAAGATCACCAAGCGGCGCTTTGACATCGAGTGGACCACGGACGATGAGGCGATCGCCTATGACCACAAAAGCGATGGCATGTACCCGCTGATGACCAACGATCGCAGCCTGTCACCGGCCCAGGTGCTGGAAGCCCACAAGGGCCAGCCCATGATCGAAAAGCGCTTCGAACAGGTCAAGACCGTGCACGAGATCGCGCCCGTGTTCCTGAAGGACGAGGGCAGAATCGAGGCGCTCTTCACCCTCTACTTCCTCGCGCTACTCGTGCAGGCGCTCATCGAGCGCGAGCTACGTCTTGCTATGAAGCGCGAGCACATCGATGAACTTCCTCTGTACCCGGAGCAGCGTCAGTGCAGACGCCCCACTACCGAACAAATCTTACGTTTATTCAGTCTCGCTGAGCGCCACAAGTTGATCGAAGGTGCGCACACCGTGCAAGTCTTTGACGTGCCGCTCACGGATCTGCAGCGTCAGGTGCTCACGTTACTCGGCGTCTCAGAGCACGCCTTTCGGACGCCAGGCTAGCAACGAAATTCGCGTCAAATTGTGTCCTCGACGTGCGGAATGTAAGACGGGGGAAGTGCGTGTCGCGGTGCTAGTGGACTGCGACAATACGACGCCTGAGATTCTCGGACACGCCCTGCGCGTAGTCGCGCAGTTTGGCCGCGTAGTGCTGCGCAGAGGCTATGGCAACCATGCCACGCTGGCTAACAAATGGCAGGATGCGCTCGTGCGTCTGGCCTTCACGCCTTGCCTGCAATACCAGTATGCAGCCGGGAAGAATACAGCCGACATTGCCTTGGCACTCGACGCGATGGAAGCCATGTTCGATTCCCGCGCCGATACTTTCTGCCTGGTCACCAGCGATTCGGACTTTGCATACCTGTGCCGGAAGCTGCGGGAGCGTGGTGCTACGGTGCATATCGTGGGGGAAGCAAAGACTCCCGACGCGCTTCGCAATGCCAGCGACCAGTTTTTCGAATGGGTTCCGCCCGAGCCGGCAGGCGAACCGGCAGATCCCGCCAAGCCGAAGATAGCTGTTGCGCCCAAACCACCCGTAAAGCGCCGTCCGAAGGCAGTGATCAATGCGGTCGCACTACTGGCTGGGGGCACGCCTGATGGACGGGTTGGACTGGGGGCGTTGGGACAGTATCTTAAACGGACTGATCCTGCATTTTCACCCAAGGCATTTGGGCATGCGGCATTGTCGGACATGGTGCGGACGTATCCTGATCTCCTTATGGATCAGCCAAATGGGACCGGGATTTGGGTAAGTGTCAAACCGAAGGGAGATGGAGGGGAAACTTGAATTGAATAGGAATGCACACAGGGAATATGACCGCAACCGGCCAGTAGGCGACGTTCGCTAAGCGCCTCACAAGAAGTATCTCTATAATGTCGGGCCGAACAAGAACCGCGACATAGACGATGGCCGTATTGAAGCCGCTGGAACTGACGAAGGAAGAACGTACCGAGCTTGAGGTTCTGGCGAGAAGCCGCCGTGATTGGAGAACACGAGACAGGTCTCGGACGATTCTGATGTTTAGCAACGGCGTGCCAGCCAAGGAGATAGCCAGGCGGCAGGAGTTGACGTTGGAGGCGGTGTACGAGAGGCGCTATCGTTGGTTGGACAAAGGCATGGCGGGGCTGTCGGACGAGCCGCGTAGCGGTGCGCCGTCGAAGCTGTCGCCGGCGCAGGTTGAGCAGTTGAAGATGTGGGCGACGCAGGAGGCGCTGACGGCCGCGGAACTGCTGGCACGACTCGAAGAGAAGTTCGGGATTCGAGTTCATGTGCGACCTGAAAGTCGCTTGAGTTTCTGTTTCACTGGAGCAGGTATTACCTGATGAAACCGGTTGTTCCATCAACCGTTCCCTACCCGGGCATGCGGAGCCGGTAACAGCTCGGTGTGAAGCTCTGGGGACAACGTAGCCGCCGGATAACCGGTACGCCGAGCCGCGAGGTAAGGCGGAATCTGCCAGCACAGAGGCGGAGAGGAGCAAGGGATGAGTGGGTACGATCAACATATGTGAACTTCCGATAAACGTCGTCAGAATCAACAAGCCAAACGTGCTGACAGGCTTGGACCAAAACGGTACGCGGTGTGGAGTGGCCTTCGTGAACTGGGCCACCATGGACGACAAGCCGCCGGCGAAGAGGAAGGGTCCGCCCCGCTCGGAAATTCATGCGGAACAGGGTAAGCCCATCGCGGCGCCGGCAACGGCAGGCGAACCGCGAGGAACGCTGTTGGCGCGGTGGGTAAAGGAATGCGGAGAAAGCGAACGCCCGGCTGTAATGGACGGGATACGGGCTGAGACATCGCCCGACGCGAAAGCGGGCAGACTTCCGCGTGGTCATTCATGGCGAGATAACCTTGAACAATCGTTATACGGGGGAAAGCAGATGACGGCAACGGACGCGAAAGCTCCTGACGCTGGTGCACTCTCGAGCGCTGCGCAGATGTGGGACCATGCAAACTGGTCGCACATCGAAGCAGAGGTGAAGCGACTTCAGATGCGTATCGCCAAGGCCGCTCAGGAAGGCCGATGGGGCAAGGTGAAAGCATTGCAACGTCTGCTAACCCGCTCGCATGGCGGCAAGATGCTCGCCGTCAAGCGTGTGACGGAGAATCGCGGTAAGAGAACGCCGGGGGTGGACGGCAAGATATGGTCATCCCCGGCGGCCAGATGGAACGGAATGCTGTCGCTACGACATCGCGGCTATCGTGCGATGCCGTTGCGGCGTGTCTACATTCCCAAGAGTAATGGGAAGAAGCGTCCGTTAGGAATCCCGTGTATGCGGTGCAGGGCGATGCAGGCCTTATGGAAGCTCGCTCTGGAACCCGTCGCGGAGACCCTTGCAGACGCCAATTCCTACGGCTTTCGGCCCGAGCGCTCGACCGCCGATGCCATCGAACAGTGCTTCAACGTTCTGGCCAAGCGTGCCTCGTCAGAATGGATTCTGGAGGGTGACATTCGGGGCTGTTTCGACAACTTCAGTCATTCCTGGTTTCTGGAGAACGTACCGATGGATAAGGAGGTTCTGCGCAAGTGGCTTCGAGCCGGATATATCGATGAAGGAACCTTGTTCGAGTCACAAGCGGGCACACCCCAAGGGGGTGTGATCTCGCCTGTGATCGCGAATATGGCGTTGGACGGACTTGAAGCAGCAGTTCATGCAAGTGTGGGCACATCCACACTTGAGTGCAGAAAGGCGCAGCTCAACGTCGTCCGCTATGCCGATGACTTTGTGGTGACTGGCGTATCGAAAGATGTGCTGGAATCCCGGGTACTTCCGGCAGTCAGGCAGTTCATGGCGGCTCGGGGTCTGGAGCTCTCGGAAGAGAAAACCCGGATCACGAACATAGCGGCGGGTTTCGATTTCCTTGGCCAGAACGTGCGCAAGTACGACGGCAAGTTGCTGATCAAGCCAGCGAACAAGAGCATCAAGTCGCTGCTTGACAAGGTCAGGGGAATCATCAAGGAAAACGCGAGCGCCACGCAGGAGGCGTTGATACGACAGCTCAACCCTGTGATCCGGGGATGGGCCCAGTATCACCGTCACGTCGTGTCGAAAGCGATCTTCTCCTCAATCGACTCCCACATCTGGCAACGGCTCTGGAGATGGGCGAAGCGTCGTCACCCCATGAAAGGAGCCCGATGGGTCCGGCAACGGTACTTCCGGCGCGACGGATACCGGTCCTGGGATTTTGCAACAGAGGGTTCAACCGAGGGTGACACCTGCGGCCTGCAACTCTTCCGCGCAACGACCGTCGCGATCCAGCGACACGTCAAAATCCGGGGACTGGCCAATCCGTTTGACCCGGCATGGGCCGCCTACTTTGCCCGCCGTCGAACCGCGAAACGTTCCGCTGGTCTGCCCGGTGCCACACAATGGTGCTGAACGAATGGCTTGAGCCGGATGCGGGGCGACTCGCACGTCCGGTTCTTAGGGGGCGGCGACGTAGTAATGCGTCGCTGCTACCCGACCGCAATACGCTGACAGGGATTCTCAAACGGGCGGGGCTGGTATGGAAGCGAACCCGGCATAGCTTAAAAAAAAGCGGGACGAACAGCGGTTCCGACAAGCCCAATCCGAAATTGGGGAGTTGGTCCAGCAAGCCCAGCGTGGCGAAATCGAACTCGCCTACGTAGACGAAGTTGGCTTCGCGCAAGCGCAGCCGAATCGAAGTGCGTGGACACCTGTCGGGGAGCAACACATGATTGAAGCCCGGCGTGGTAAGCGTCTGAACGTGGTCGGAGCACTGCTGTCCTCGGGAGAACTGTTTGCAGCGAAGTTGTGGGAGACGATGACCTCGATGCTGTTCGCTGGATTTCTCGGCCTGCTGGTCGAACACGTCGGCAAGCCGCTGACCGTGATTCTCGACAATGCTTCGGTCCACACGGCCCGCGCACTGCGGCCTTATCTCCGGCTGCTACAAACGAAAGGCTTGACGTTGTATTTCCTGCCACCGTACAGCCCGGAGCTCAATCGCATCGAGAAGCTCTGGCACAAGATGAAATACGAGTGGCTGGCCTTCAAGGCCCGCGACACCAAAACCCTTGAAGCTGATGTCGATGTAATCCTTCAGGGATTTGGGGCAGACTACAGATTCACTTTTTGTTGAAAGCTTATCGCTGAGGCCATGTCATTCAGCGGGCGGCATCGCTTCCGAAGGCGTCACCCGCCATCAATTTTTAGTCGTCGGCTTATCGGCTGGTACGGCGCGTCGGCGCGGCCGCTGTCGAATTGCTCAGAAGAGTCGGGAGGCGCCGACCGGGCCCGCGCCGACATTACTGACGGCGTCGTCCCAGTTGGAGATCCCTGCGTCCGAACTCGATTGCCTCAGGTCCGTTACTGTCTCTTCGCACGGCTGGGCGAACACTGGTCCTCGCCCAGCCCGATGTCCATTCCGACGTGATACTGAACATTGACCCAGTCGTGCCGGCCCAGCCGACAGGAGAGCCAGACGGCGCCGGCGTGCAGTCGATCTTCAGCCTTGCCAGGCCGTCATCAGCCAATTTTTGGACCTGCCTCCTGCAAGCGGCGGAGGGCGCCGTACCGTAGCGACACTTCGCCGAATGCCGCGTGCTTCTGCTGCGATGGACGGGTTCTCATTATGGTGGCGTGCTTGAAACCCATTTATGGATTTTTATGATGTGCCTGCAACCCGCCCGCCCTCTGGCGCCACTGTACCGTTGGTCGGCGAGGCATGCGCAATCGTGACCTCCTTCGGATCGAACTGCTGGAAGGCGTCGCGCAGGAACTGCAGGGACGCGGCGATGCGCGGTACCCGGCCGGACCCGCGGCGATACATGGCGTAGATACTGAAGCTGTTCACGCACGACCAATCCGGCACGGCGCGGCGCAATTGCCCGGTGGCAAGCAGCATGGGATCGAAAGCGCCAAGGTACACCAGTCCGGCGCCGGCGATCGCGCCGACCAGTAGCCCCTCCCGATCGTCGGAGACCAGCGCGGGTTCCACCTGAACCGACTTGCGCAGGCCATTGCGCTCGAACGTCCAGGTCTGGATCGGCTGCAGCAGCCAGGGCGGCCTGAACACCAGGCAGCGGTGGCGGACCAGGTCGTCCGGGTCAGTCGGCATGCCGGCCCGCTCCAGGTAGGCGGGCGAGCCGTAGACGTGGGGACGCCCCTGCCCGAGGCGCACGGCCACCAGGTTCGACGGCGGTGGCTCGCCGACATGCAGCAGCACGTCGATATTCTCCGCGCGCAATGCCCGTGCATCCTGGGTCATCCGCAACTCAAGGCGCAGGGCAGGATGGCTGTCGAGGAAGGGCGCCAGCCGCGGCATGACCACGTGTCGGTTCAGCGCGGCCGACAAGCCGATGCGGACGGTGCCATCGACCCTGCCCGCGCTCGGCATCACGCTGACTTCCAGGGCCCGCAACCTGTCCAGCAGGTCCGTCGCCTGGCGATGCAGGCGCTGGCCGTCCTCGGTCAGTTCAAGGTGGCGCGTGTTGCGGTTGAAGAGCGTGACGCCCAGCACCTTCTCCAGTTCGCCGACCGCCCGGCTCACCGCCGAGGGGGTGAGATCCATCGAGTGTGCGGCCGCCACGAAGCTGCCGGCATCGGCAGTCCGCACGAACATCTCGAAGCGGCGAATCCGGTCCATACGGAGCTCCAGTCCAGCCAGGTGGGCGCCAGAACTTCAACGATTCGTGAAATTCTCGCACAGGCGAAATGCCGGCGTGGTTATCGACGCCGTTCCTTCCGGCGCCTAGATTTGAGACGCCTCACGGACAGTCTGCCCCTCAGCCGCGGCTGCGCCGGGCCGGTCGGGACAACGGTTTTGGAGTGATACCATGAATCAGAAAGGCAAGTGCGCAATGCTGTTGGCCTCGACGCTCGCCGGCGCCTTGCCCGGGCGGTCTCCGGCGCAGACTCCGGCCTTGTGCACGGCAATGGAAGAATCAGCCGAGTGGGCCATGGAGCATGATGCAGTCGTGGCCGCACCTGCGAATCATCGCGTGATCTATGAAAACGACCAGATCCGCGTGCTGGAAGTCACGGTGGCACCGGGCGAGCGCGAGAACCTGCACCACCACCAGTGGCCAAGTGTCCTGATCGTGGACAGCCGGCCGAAGTACATCAACTTCGACCTGAGCGGCAAAGCGATCCCTCCAGCCATCCAGGGCAACCCGGAGGTGCCGGTCGCGGTCAGGTTGCCGGTTTCGCAAGCGGAACACGCCATCCACAATGTCAATACCAGGCCCTTCCATGCCTTCCGTATAGAGTACAAGGCGCTGTGCCAGACACCATGAGACTCACCATGATCCCCCAGCTTGCCGTTGCCCGCATTGCCCGCTGCCTTCTGGCCATCCTGGCGAGTGTCGCTGCCTGCCTGGCAGTCGCCCAGCCCTATCCCTCCAGGCCGGTCCGCTTCGTCAATGGCAGCGCCCCCGGCAGTGTCATCGACGTCGTCACGCGTCAGGTGGCCGACAAGCTGGCGGCTGCGTTACAGCAACCGGTCATCGTCGAAAACCACCCCTCCGCGGGCGGCATCGCGGCCCTGGACATCGTGAAGAAAAGCCCGCCGGATGGCTATACCCTGAGCATGGTCCATTCCGTGCAGATGAGTGTCGGCCCGAGCCTCTTCCCGAACCTGTCCTACGACCCGGTACAGGACTTCTCGCATATCGGCATCCTGTTCCGCGGGCCCCAGGTTCTGGTGGTACGCCCGTCGCTGCCGGTCAGGTCGATGCAGGAACTCATCGCCGCCGCCCGGGCCAATCCAGGACAACTGCGCTACAGTTCCCCGGGCAACGGCACCCCTACGCACGTCTATATGGAACAACTGAAGGCGGCCACCGGTGTGGATATCCAGCACATTCCATACAAGGGCCCTGCCGCCACCATGGCCGTCATGAGCGGAGAGGTCGATGTCCTGCTGGAAGGCGTGGCGCCCTTGTTGCCGCAGATCCGCGCCGGCAAGCTCCGGCCGCTGGCGATCACCGGTACCCGGCGGCTGGCCGTGCTGCCGGACACGCCAACCCTGGCCGAACTCGGCTGGCAGGGCTTTGACGCGGTCTGGATCGGCGTGGTGGCGCCGCGGGACTTGCCCGCGCCCATTGTCAACCGGCTGAACAAGGAACTGGCCGCGGTCATGGAGTCCGCCGACATTCGCAGCAGCTACGAGCAGGTAGGCAGGGTGATCGAGCCTGGCACCCCGGAAGCGATGACTTCGGCGATCCGGCAGGAGGTCCCACGCTGGCGCGAGGTGGTCCGGCAGGCCGGGATCGCTTCGAACTGAGACGACGCGGGGTGGCACAAGTGGTACGGCCCTGACTCTTGCCTGACCACGCGCTGCTCAGTGGGTATCGGGCGTACTTCCCGCGCTGTGTGTTGCCGCAGTCCCGCATGTCGAACGGGCCAGACCACTAGCCGAACGACTAAGGCAGTCGCAATGGCTGCCTGAGCATTCACTGACTAACCCCGATCGCTTCTGGACCTGCTCTACCGCGCCGAGCCGAAAATAAAGAGCCGCAATGGCGGCTGCACCTCGGAAGCGGTCGTCGCGATGAACCAGACCCGAACGACCGGTTGGGGTCGACTACGGAAGTTCGGAGCTGAGTCGGGGCGATCGAGCGCTGGCCGGCGACGAACTTCCGGGTTCGGCCATAAACAGCCATTGCGCATTCAATCAGCTTTTCCGTGGCGGCCCTCGGCTGCATGCAGTATGTTTGCATTATCGAGCCAGCCGTCTGCGCCAAGACTGGTAGCTAGCCACACATCTCAGATTTGTTGCCCCGGCGACTCCGCTGATGACACCTTTCCTGTTCGGAGTATTCGCGATGACCACAGACGCATCCACTCTTGAGCCAATCGCAATTGGTGGCCTGACAGTGCGCTATCTCATAGACGGATCGGCCACGAAGGGCATGGGCGTCTTCGAGTTGACGATCGCGCCGGGAGCAAACGTTCCGCCACCACATAGTCACACCCACAATGAAGAATGCATATACGCCTTGGAGGGGCTCATCCGCTATTCCGTTGACGGTGTTGTCAGGGATCTGGTGCCGGGTCAGTGGATGCATACACCCAAGGGCTCCGTCCATGCGTTCAGCAACCCTCATCAAGCCACTGCCAAGGCACTAATCGTCCTTACCCCTGACCTGGGTGCGCAATACTTTCTGGATGTACAGGGAGTTGTGAATGCCGGCGGGCCGCCAGACCGCCAGAAGTTGTTGGCAGTCATGTCCAGCTACGGGCTCGTTCCTAGCGCCCCGATTCCAGCGGTCGCCCAACGATCGGTTGAAGAGGATGTGCCCACGTCACAAGGACGCCCCTTGACCTAAGCGTTGAATGGCAGCTTTCCGCTTCGCCGAAAGGCAGCCGGGTCGGGAAGAGACGACCGGGTAGCGGCGCGCCGAGGTCCCATGCCGGCCATGAGGCGACGGTCGCGATGTCGCATTGAACGGCAGACATTCTGCATAAATCGGGCGCTCGGGCATGTAACGCGACACGCAGCAGCCGAAACTAAGTCGTGCGTGCCTATTTTGTGTGGGTTGTGTGATCTTCGAACGCGGAGACGATGCCGTCAATCATTGCTACGATGCGCGCGGTATGCCGAAGGTCTTGATGCGTGACGAGCCAGATTTCGTAGACCGCCCCACGTGCGGGTTCCGGCCATATCTGCACGAGGCCGTCGTGTTCAGCCAGATGTATCGGAAGCTCACCGATGCCGAGGCCGGCCTTTACCGCGGTACGCAGCATGAGGCTGGAATTGAAAGTCGATACGATGCGCCCCGCGTGTATCGGTTCGCCAGCAAGAGTCGGTGATCGATGACCGGTCCAGTTTCCCTGATAGACGACAAGATCGTGGCCCACGAAGGCGGAGCCAGCGGCGGGCTTGCCGTGCTGTTCGAGATAAGCATTCGATGCAAAGAGCGCCATGGGCCAGCGAGCCAGGCGCCGCGCGACAAGATCGGGATTATCCGGCCTGACTGACCGGACCGCGATATCCGCTTCACGCTTTGCCAGATTCAGCACGCGCGTCGACGTGTCCAGCAGGACGCGCACTTCGGGATGCGCAGCATGCAGGCGTTCGATGGCCGGAAGCAGGAATTCGAGCGCAATCGAGTCGGTGCTGGTGACTCTTACGTCCCCCGCAAGCCGTGTATCCGTGCCTTGAGTTCGTCTGACGAGTTCGTGTGCGGAGTGTTCCATTTTCTCCGCGGATCTCAACGCGGCCTCGCCTGCGGCGGTCAACGCGTAACCCTCAGAGGTGCGCAGGAAGAGCGTTGCACGTAGGGCGTGCTCTAGTGCCGCGATCCGTCTGCCGACCGTCGCCTGATCGAGATTGAGCGTCCTGGCCGCTCCACGGAGCGTTTTTTCACGCTCCACCGCGAGAAACACTCGCGCGTCATCCCAGTTCATCGTGCCGCCCTCCTGATGCAAATTTGCATCCGGCAGCATGAATAATGCTGCACATATTCATCAACGTCGAGGCCTAAACTGAACGCAAGAGTTCCTCGTTCAATGATCCGCCCGGATCAATCGAGCCTCATCTGTAGAAGGAATGGTATCCATGTCTGCTTCAACTTATCGTGTGCCCTCGTCCATGACGGCCATTGAGATCAAACAGCCCGGTGGTCCTGAGGTCCTGGTGCCGACTACGCGCGCGGTGCCGATGCCGGCCGCCGATCAGGTTCTGATCCGCATCCACGCGGCTGCCGTGAACGGTCCAGACGTTTTCCAGCGCAAAGGGCTGTACGATCCGCCCCCCGGCGCTTCGGACATTCCGGGGCTGGAAGTGGCAGGTCAAGTGGTCGCCGTTGGCTCCGACGTGTCCCAATTCCGGATCGGCGAACTGGTGTGTGCATTGATTCCCGGTGGTGGCTACGCGGAATATGCAGTCGCGCACGCCTGCAACACGATGCATATCCCCAAAGGCCTGACGTTGGTGGAAGCGGGGGCCATGCCCGAAACGTTTATGACGGTATGGCTGAACCTGTTCCAGCGCGGCAAGCTGGTTGCCGGCGAATCAGTGTTGATCCATGGCGGCGCGTCAGGTATCGGTACTACCGCGACCATGCTGGCGAAGGCATTCGGCGCTGCGAAAATCATCACGACGGTTGGCTCGCAGGCGCATCGGGAGGCCAGCCTGGCGCTAGGCGCAGACCTCGCGATAGATTACCGCGAGGAAGATTTCGTCGCCGAAACGAAGCGGTCTACCGATGGAAGAGGCGCCGACGTGATCCTCGACATCATTGCCGGCGACTACGTGGCCAGAAACTATGACGCTGCAGCCATGGACGGACGGATCCTCCAGGTGGGCGTGATCAAGGGGCCGGCGAAGGATCTCAACGTCTTGCCGATGTTGACGAAACGTCTGACGCATATGGGCTCGACATTGCGATCGCGCACATCCGCGGACAAGGCGACCATCATCAATGAACTGGAGCGGCAGGTCTGGCCGCACATCGAGAGCGGCAAGATCAAGCCGGTTGTCTACAAGGCCTTTGCGCTTGTCGACGCTCGCGGCGCCCACGAACTGATCGATTCCGGCACACACTTTGGAAAGATTGTCCTTACGACAGGTGCCGATCTCATTGGCTGAAGTTTGGCTTGCCGGTTTCGTGATGGACGTGAGGAAAAAGCGTTACTTTTAAAGGTCGCGGACCGTCTCACGATCTGCTCGACGATCGGCCAAAGTCGGTTCGAAAGCGGACGGAGGTGGATCGCGCCTGAATGGCTCAGACTGTTTAGGCAACAAGTCCGGCAGGTCACGCAAGCTGGCAGCGGCGTTTGGTGCGTGATCGGACAGGAAGAGCCGGTCACCAATTGCCACGCGCTCATCCAACCGGTACTTGGTCCTTTTTGTCCGGCCTGTGATACCGCCCTGGTCTACTCCCAAAAGTCTACGGGCCGCGGCACGGGAAGACGCGGTGCAAAGTCACGCCACCGCCTGGCACGAATGTTATCGCGCCGCAGGCGGTCATTCCGCTGGACGGCCCCCTGCATCCCAGTACGGCGGGTCGCCGATAGCCTCCCGTATGCATTGCGCAAAGGCGCGCAGCTTGGCCGAAGCACGCTGGCCCTCGGGGTGCGCCACGTAGATGGATTCCGCCGCCGCCTGAACGCCCGCGTCGATCACCTGCAGCGCACCGGAACGGATCGATGCGCCGACGATGAACGTTGGGAGCAACGCGATGCCCAGGCCCGCCAGGGCGGCGTCGTGCATCATGTCGCCATTATTGACGCGCAACGCAACGTGCGTGCGAACCGACAGCGCGCCATCCGGGCCCGCGAGGCGCCAGTCGGCCACGCCCCGGTTGACGTAGAAGATGCCACGGTGCTGCTGCAAGTCCTCGATGGCGCGAGGCGTGCCCTGCCGTGCCAGATAGGCCGGCGACGCAACCAGGACGCGCCGGCTCGGGGCAAGCTGCCACGCCACCAGCCGCGAATCCTCCAGCGCGCCGTGCCTGACCACGGCATCGTAGCCCTCGGCGGCCGCGTCCACGCGGCGGTCATCCAGGTCCAGCGTCAGTTCCAGCTTCGGGTGCCTGGCAAGGAAGGGATAGAGCGCGGGGCCGAGATGCATGCGGCCAAACGTCACCGGCGCGGAGATCCGCAAGGGGCCGGCCAGGCTGCCGCGCCGCTCGGCCATGTCGGAGGTGGCCTCCTCGACCTCGCGCATGATGCGTGCCGCCCGCGCCAGGAATGCCAGGCCGTCTTCGGTCAGGCTGAGCTTGCGGGTAGTCCGGTGCACCAGGGTGGTGCCCAGCTGCCGCTCGATATCGGCCAACCGCTCGCTGACAACGGATTTCGACAATTGCAGGCGGCGCGCCGCTTCGCTGATCGACCCTGACTCCGCGATGGCCACGAAGCTGGCGACGCCCTCAAGTTTCAACATTGTCCGGTTTTCCCGAAAAGCAGTTCCGTGATTCGCACTCTACCGCGAACAGCCACGGCGAACCATACTGGGTATCGAAAGCAAAAGGTGATCCGGCGTTGCCGCGACTCACTATGCTGATTATTCGAAACGCAAACCCCTATGTATTAATGTGCCCCCATGCGACGTTGTCGCCAGGCGCGAACCAGGAGATCGAAATGGGACGCTTGTCCGGAAAAACCGCCATTGTCACCGGAGCCAGTTCCGGCATCGGCCGCGCCACGGCGCTGTTGTTCGCCGCCGAGGGCGCCAGGGTTGTGGTTGGCGCGCGCCGCGCGAGCGAACTGGACCAACTGGTCTCGGAAATCCACGCGGCCGGAGGCGAAGCGGCGGCGCTGGCCGGCGACGTACGCTCGGAGGACTATGCCAGGGCGCTGGTAGCGCTGGCCGTCGAGCGCTACGGGCGGCTGGATATCGCCTTCAACAATGCGGGAACCTTGGGCGAAGGCGGCCCCAGCACCGAGGTGTCGGAGACGGGCTGGAGCGACGCCATTGCCATCAACCTGACTGGCGCCTTCCTGGGCGCCAAGCACCAGATCGCGCAGATGCTCAGGAATGGTGGCGGCTCGGTAATCTTCACGTCCACCTTCGTTGGCTACACCTTCGCCTTTCCGGGGGTGGCAGCCTACGCGGCCAGCAAGTCCGGCCTGATCGGGCTGACGCAGGCGCTGGCGGCCGAGTTCGGCCCGCAAGGGGTGCGCGTCAATGCGATCCTGCCGGGCGCGGTGGATACGGAGATGTACCGCACGATGAACGACACCGCCGAATCGCAGAGCTTCATCACCAACCTCCACGCACTCAAGCGCGTGGCAAAGCCCGAGGAACTGGCACGGTCGGTACTGTACCTGGCGTCGGACGACTCGGCCTTCGTGACCGGTACGGCTTCGCTGGTCGATGGGGGTGCGTCGATTACGCGGACTTGAGCGAAGGCATGCACATACTGAACCGACGCATTGGACTAACATTGGCGTAATTGAACGGGAGCGGCTATGCAGATCGTTAACCTCGAAGAGGCGCAAGCAAACCTTTCTTGGCTGGTTGATGGCGCTTCTCGAGGCGAGGAGATCGTCATCACCAAGGACGGATTGCCAGCCGCGAGGCTGGTTCCGATGGAACGGATCAAACCGGCGCGCCGCTTTGGTGCATTGAAAGGCCAGGTCCATATCGCGGACGACTTTGACGCACCGCTGCACGATGACGTGATCGCTACGTTCGAACGCCATTGAAGCGCATTCCGGCTAGCGGCTTACCGCTCCCCACTGCCCATCAGGGGGCGGGCGCAAGGCGAGGTTGACAGACCGGACGAAGACAACGGCTAGCCCGAAGGCTCCCCGCCTTGGCCCGCTTGCAAAGCATAGCGCGGGACGCCTCGGCACCGTGTAGGCGCAACAAAATGTCACACCCGCACAAGCAAGCCGGCCTCAGTGCCCGAAGCATGCAGCAAAGTCTTCAATCACGACCTGTGCCAGCCGCTTGCACCGCCCCTCCGGCGCAGTTCATCCGTCGCTGGCCTGCTCCTTATCCTCCATCGCTGCGAGTTCGCCCAACACCAGCGTTTCGTGCGCAAGCACGGCCGCAAGTGAGAGCAGATGACTCTGGGTCTCGTCGGTAAGGTTGCTGAAGGTGCCGCCCGCCGCGTTCTCGACGGCCACCGACAATAGCGCGTTGAGTTGCGCGGTTTTCTCAGCTGCGAGGCTTAGCGGGCTTTCGGATGCGGCATGCGCGGTCAGGAACGTGTCGCGGCCTGCGCGTTGGGCGGTGATGTTGTAGCGCGGGTAGTTATACATCGTGCGCCCTCCGTTGGAACGCGCGCGGGCGCTGGCAGATGACGGTCGGTTTGGGAGCTGCAAATCGCCCGGAATGGGCGAGCGAAGACTGGGGCATGGGAGTGCCTCCTTTTCACGCGGCTTCGATACCGCTCCCCGCTGCTAATCGGGGTGGGCGGGCGCAAGGCGGGGTTAGCAGACCGGGGAAAAGGAACCGGCGAGCCCGAAGGCTCCCCCGCCCAGGCCCGCCCGTAGGGACGTGCAAAGGCGTGACGGACAAAAAAATGCCGCCTGGCGGCGGTTGTCCGCCTTTTCCACGGGCTGCTAAACCCGGTCACTGTGGTTGCAGCGACGTGCGAAGTATAGCGCGGGGCAATACGGCCCAACCCGGCCGCTACAAAACGTCACACCCGCTACGCCATCAAAGCGCCACCAGCACCATATCGATGCTGCCAGCCTTTCAACGGCAACCTACGCCAGCCGCTTGGCCAGCTCCGCACCATGGGCAAAGCCAGCCACCTCGGCCGCCTCCGCCGTCGGGAACAGGTCCGTCACCTTCGATGACTCCAGCAAGGTCCCCGCAGCCCGGATATTCGTGCCGGGGCGGCAGACCCGGACCGTGTATTCCCAGACGTTGGGCGTTCTGGCCCGTACCTGCACCTGTACTTCGTGTGTCTCAAAAACCCGCTTCTTCCATGCAATCTCTTTGATCATCGCTGTCTCCGATTCTTATTGGAGAATCGCAACGTCGCCAAGGGCACGCCATTCGTTGAATCGTGCCCGTCACAAGCGCGATGGCGCCTGCGGGCTATCGTTGGAATCTATCCGCCATCGTATCAAAAGTTGGTATGTCTGCTCTATGATGCCAGGCAATGTCACCGCCCTGCCGCACGCCAGATCAGACCATGACACTCGCCACCCTGCTCCTGTTTCTCTTTGCTTCCGCCGTGACCATCGCCACGCCCGGCCCCACCGTCCTGCTCGCCCTGAATAACGGATCGCGCTATGGCGTGCGCAAGGCATCGTGGGGCATGGCGGGCGCGATCGCTGCAGATATCATCCTGATCGCCACCGTTGCGGCCGGGCTCGGCGCAATAATCGCAGCGTCCGAGATGGCCTTCGAGTTGATCAAATGGTTCGGCGCAGCCTACCTGGCCTATGTGGGATGGAAACTGCTGCGCTCCGGCAATGTACCGGCCACGGCACCGGCGGAATTCGCGGCGGCCGTGGATAGTGGCCGGGCACATGTGTTGTTTTCACGCAGCTTCCTGGTAGCCGTCACCAACCCGAAGGCGTTGCTGTTTATTTCGGCGTTCCTGCCGCAGTTCATCGACACCAGCGCGTCCTTGCTCTCACAGTACGCCGTTTTGACGGTCGCGCAATGCTTGCTGAACCTGCTCGCCATGCTGGTGTACGCGGCCCTTGGCGCCAGGATCGTGCACGCCTTCCACGGCGACGGGTTGCGCTGGCTGAATCGCGTATCCGGCGGCACGCTGATGGCACTGGCGGGCGGACTGGCGCTGTTCCGCCGCACACAGAACTGAGGCCCGGCCGGGCTCAGAAAATCGAATGCCCGCTTAGAGTAGTCAGCCACTCCAGCGCCTGCACACCCGCCAGCGAGTTGCCGCTATGGTCCAGCCCCGGCGACCACACGCACACCGCCCAGCGCCCCGGCAGCACCGCCACGATGCCGCCGCCCACGCCGCTCTTGGCCGGCAAACCCACCCGGTAGACAAAATCGCCCGCGGCATCGTAGGTGCCGCAGGTGAGCATCAGGGCCGAAAGCCGCTTGGCAGGGCTGGCGCCGAGCACGCGCTCGCCGCTCCATGGCACCACGCCGCCGTGCGCAAGGAACAGCGCCGCGCGCGCCAGGTCTTCGCAGGTCATGGCAATGGCGCACTGGCGGCAATAGGCGTCGATGACTTTGTCCACCGGCATATCCAGCCGGCCAAAATCCTTCATGAAGTAAGCCATGGCGCGATTGCGGTCCGCGTGTTCGCGCTCGGACTGCGCCACCTTCGGGTCATAGTCGATGCCCGGGTTGTTGCAGAGCCGGCGGATGAACTGCACCAGCGCGGTCTCCGCCTGGACGAAGCGGCTGCACAGTACATCCGTCACCACCAGCGCGCCGGCGTTGATGAAGGGGTTGCGCGGCTTGCCTTGCTCGTACTCCAGCTGCACCAGCGAGTTAAAGGCATTGCCCGAAGGTTCTCGCCCTACCCGCTGCCACAGCTCCTCCCCCAGCAACTGGAAAGCCAGCGTGCAGGCGAACAGCTTGGAAATGCTCTGGATCGAAAACGGCACCGCAGCGTCGCCCACGCAATGGCTGCGGCCATCGGCAAACACCAGCGCCATGCCGAAACGCGTGGCGGGCACCTTGCTCAGTTCGGGGATGTAGTCCGCCACCCGCCCCTGGCCCAGCAGGGGCGCGATGTCGCGGTGGATGCGTTGGAGGATGTGTGCGTAGTCCATGCCGGGGTCGCCGAGCCGCTCTGTTCCGGGCCGCCGCGGCCGGACAACATCCGGGCCGCCAGCGGGTTCCGCGTATCGTACAACGAGACATGGCCCGGCGCGGTGCCCCGGTGGCATCGTTGCAGGTCCTGGCTTGCACCGCCCGCAGCGCCTGTGCCGGATCGGCACCGAGCAAATACCTGCGCAAGCTGGCCGGATGTTTCGCGCGATGGGCGCCGCTGCCCCCCCAACCCACGGCCTTGCAGCGGCCTTACGCCGCCACCCGCTGGCCCCGGTCCAGCGAGGCCGACACACCAACCGCCAGCAATGCCAGCGCGGCCACCGCCGCACCCAGCCAGGGCAGTTGAGTCAGCGGCAGGCCCGCGCTGATCATCAACCCGCCCAGCCACGCGCCGGTGGCGTTACCCAGGTTGAAGGCGCCCTGGTTCAGCGTGGAAGCCAGGTTGGGCGCGCCCTTGGCCTTGTCGAGCACGCGCACCTGCGTGGCGGGAACCACCGCAAAGCTCACCATGCCCCAGACAAACAGCGTGAACAGCGTCGGCACCGGGAAATGGCTGGCCCACGAGAACACCAGTTGCACCACCGCCACCGCAGCCAGCAGGCTGGCGAGTGCCGGCATCAGCTTCCAGTCGGCCAGCTTGCCGCCGGCCAGACCGCCCACCGTGATGCCTGCGCCGAACAGCAGCAGCACCATGCTCTCCTGCTGCGCGGTGAAGCCGGTCACGTCGCGCAGGATGTAGGCGATATACGTAAACACCGTGAACATGCTGACCGAAGCCAGCGTGCTGATCAGCAATGCAAGCTGGACCTGGGCCGCGCCGATCGAGCGGAATTCGCGCAGGATGCTGCCGGCCTGCATCGGGATGGCCTTTGGCAGCCATGCCACCAGCGCCGTGGCAGCGGCCACGCCGATCACGGTGACAGCCCAGAACGTGGAGCGCCAGCCCATCAGGTGGCCGAAGGCGGTGCCAAACGGCACGCCCAGCACATTGGCCACCGTCAGGCCGGTGAACATCAGCGCGACAGCCTGCGCGCGCTTCTCGCGCGGGACCAGTTCGGCGGCCACCACCGCGCCAATGCCGAAAAAGGCGGCATGGCAGAACGCCGTGACCACGCGCGCGGCCATCAGCAGTGCATAGTTGGGCGCCAGCGCGCACAACGCATTGCCGAGGATGAACAAGCCCATCAACCCGACCAGCGCGGTCTTGCGCGGCCACCTGGCGGTGAGGATGGCGAGGATGGGCGCGCCCACGGCCACGCCGATGGCATAGCCGGAAACCAGCATGCCGGCAGCGGGCGCGGAGACGCCGAGATCGGCGGCGACATCGGGCAACAGCCCCATGATGACGAATTCGGTGGTGCCAATGCCAAAGGCCGCGGCAGCCAGCGCGAGTAGCGGTAATCGCATGATGTTGTTATTGAAGGACGAGAGAGATCGGCGAAGCTTGCGCGCCTGGCGAAGATGGACGTTGCGCACGCCGCGGCGAGAAGGACAGCACGCCGCGTGCATGTGAAAGGCGCTTTGCGGCACGCCGGCACGATTGCGCAAGTCCGGCATTCTGCGCCAATTTCGCGCGGGACGTTGGCCGCCCCGCTAAAAACCTTGTGCCCGAAGCGGTCACAAGGCGACTGGCTACGCAGTACTACTCAGCGGATTCGCCCGTGCATTTCTGTCGACCGCGCAGTACTACGCAAAGCCGTCTCAAAAGAACACGCTGCGGATCAGCGGTGCCGCCAACACGCTGACCAGCCCGGCGATCATCATCACCAGCGATGCCACCACGCCCTGCACTTCGCCAAGCTGGCGCGCCCTGGCCGTGCCGGCGCCGTGCGCGGCGGCGCCGAAGATGGCGCCCTCCATCGGCGGTGAAAGACTGCGTTGCTGCCCCGCTTGTGGCACCGGCGAAGGCCGCCGCGTCCACGTTCCTGCCGCCAATGAAGATGGGCGCGGTAAACCTGCTCGCACCGCAGGCATAGGTGCCGCTGGCGGGCAGGCTGTCGAGGTTGTTGGCCAGGATGTAGTGACAGGCAGCGTTCGGCACGCCGTCCAGCGTGGTGATGGTACCCCTGGTTACCACCCCCTTGGTCCAGCGACCCTGCGCATAGCCGCGCATCGCCGTTGATATCGAGCGTTGCGCGTTCGCCGATCAGGCTAATGTTGTTATCACCGTCATCGCAACGCCGTTCCAGACATAGCGGGCCAATGCTGACTTGACAAACGGTGCGGTAACGCTGCCGCGATCGGTGGCAGCGGGCTTCTCCACAGCAGGAGCGCCGCCCGCACCTGATCCATGTCATTGGGTGCAGCGCGTGAGCGCTGTCGGTGGCACGGCGCGGAAGAACATCAATAACGAAGTGTGGATGGTGCTGCCGCCGCTGCTACCAGTCGCGGTGCCATCGCACAATAGTGGTCGACCCAGATTGGACAACCGGGCTACGCAACAGCATTTTGTTCGTCCTGCCGACTGGTACTCTGTGGGACGTGCCGATGCCTGGACCTAGAGGAAGGATGGCAACTGCGCCTGGCAAAAGTCCAGATAGGACCGGACGATTGCAGATGGATGACGATGCGAGGGATATAGCAAGTTGAGTTCCTGCACAGGCAAGGGGTGTTCTGGCAGCAGGCTCACAAGGTTCTTCTCCCGAATGGCGCTGGCAGCCATGAATGGGGGCAGTTCTGTGACGACCTCACCGGCAAGCGCCCGGCTGCGCAGGTGCGCATAGTCATTTGCGGACAGTACCGCCGCGGGACTATGTTCGGACGAACCCAGGCGCCAGACAGTTGGAGCATTCGAGCCCTGGTTCCATACCGCGCAGGGAAAGCGATGCAAAGCCTCGGGCGTCTCCGGCATGCCAAGACGCTCGACGAGGGCCGGACTTGCGACCAGGACATGACGATAGGACAGGACGCGCCGCGCGACCATGGTCTCGTGAGCAATTGTCCCAACGCGCAGCGCAACGTCGATGCCATCCTCGACGAGATCGACACGCCTGTCGGTCGTGAAAATATGCAGGCGGATATCGGGACACTGGCGTTGAAACGCCGCAAGCAGGCCCCACCAGGGTTCGAATGACGGCGGTAGCGATAGCCTCAGCCGTCCCTTGAGGCGTGTCTGGTCGCTCACGACGGCCTGCTCCGCCTCCAGCAGGGCCTCGATGCCACGACTGGCGTGCTCATAGAGGCGCGCCCCAGCGTCCGTGAGCCTGGTTCCACGCACTGAACGCTCCAACAACTGCACGTTCAATTGCCGCTCCAGTTCCCGAAGCCGCCGGCTTAGTGTTGGCAGCGGTACGCCCATGCGACTTGCAGCGGCGGAGAGACTCCCGGCCTGCACCACTTCTACAAACATCTCCACGGCATTGAGGTCCATGCCTTACCTCTCAAAAATGAGAGGAATATTACCAAAATCAACGGTTTTCTTCCGACATTGAATAGGCGAAAGTTACTTCCAGGCGCTGGCTCCCTGGCCAGCATCTTCAACTGAATCAGGAGTTACGCACATGTCAAAGATCCGGCATTCCCGTCTTACCAGCCCATCACCCCGCCACTGAAGAGAGACCAGCCATGAAAGCCTATGTCATCGAACAAGCAGGCGGCCCCGAAGTCCTGCAAATGCGTGAGATTGCATCCCCGGAGCCAACCGCGGACGAAGTTCGGATTCGCGTGCGCGCATTTGGTTTGAATCGCGCCGAAGCCTATCTGCGGGCCGGGAAAATGGGTCCGATCACCGCGCCACGCGTGCCAGGCATCGAAGCCGTCGGCGAGATCGTCGACGATCCCGCGGGCGTGTTTCGCACCGGCCAGCGCGTCGCCACGGCCATGGGCGGCATGCAATTCACGCGAGGTGGCAGCTACGCCGAACAGATAACCGTGTTGCGCAGCAATGTCATTGCCCTGGACAACATCTCCCTGACATGGGAGGAGCTTGCAGCACTACCCGAAGCCTATCTGACCGCATGGGGTGCGCTGGAGAAGAGCCTTGCTGTCGAACGTGGTCAAACGTTGCTGATACGCGGCGCCACGTCGTCCGTCGGCCTCGCAGCGCTCACCTACGCCAAGGCGCTCGGCCTGAATGTCATTGCCACCACCCGCTCGCAGACGAATGCAGGGCGCCTGCGGGAAGCCGGCGCTGACAAAGTGGTCATCGACACCGGCGAAATCGCAGCCGATGTCCGCCAGCTCGCACCGGAAGGCGTGGATGCGGCGCTGGAAGTCGTCGGCGCCACGACGCTGCGTGATACGGTCAAGACCCTGCGGCCGTTCGGGGCGGTCAGTGTTATCGGCTTGTTAGGGGGGCCGCCTGCCCTGGAGTCGTTTCACCTGATGCAAGACCTTCCCGCCGCGGTGCGCCTCAATTTTTTCCCGAGCGGCCTGCTGGGCACTGCCGCTTTGCCGCTGTCGGAATCACCGCTGCCATGGATTGCGCAGGATCTCGCCAAAGGTCTCATTCCATCGACGCATGCCAGGACGTTCGATTTCGATGAAGTCCGCCAGGCCCACAGCCTGATGGAGAGCAACCGGGCCCTCGGCAAGCTCGTCGTGCGACTTTAGTCGGGACCGATTCCGAGGACTGCATCATGCGTAACATACTTCATGTCCCGGTGGCTGCGGTTGCCGCGTCCATGCTGTTCCAGCCTGCTGCCCAGGGAGCCACGCCGGCATCGGAAGCCGCAGTGAGTACGGCCATATCCGGACAGCTCGCTCGCTACGAGCAGGCGCTGAACAGTGCCGACATCGAGCGGATCATGTCGCTCTATGCCCGCGACCCGGTATTCATGCCGCAAAACGGTTCGCCGGCCGTGGGCCGCGAGGCGGTCCGGCGCGCTTATGGGCATGTCTTCGACTCGATCAAGCTCAATGTGCGCTTCGAGATCGATGAGATCCGCCTGCTATCGGATGAGTGGGCCTATGCACGTACCCGCTCACGCGGCACGGTGACGCGGCTGGGCAATGCAGTCCCGCCCGGGCCCGAAGCCAACCAGGAATTGTTCCTGCTGCGTCGCGAAGCCGATGGTCAGTGGCGATTCGCCCGCTACATCTTCTCTACCACCAACTCCCCGGACTGAACGACCATGGCCACCTGAGCCCGACCCGGCGGCTGGAGGCGTTGAGACGGCCCCGTCCTAACGAAAGAGATCCTGCCCTGCGGGCAGGCTGCAGGCAGGACTTCCACCCTGCCTGCAAACCCGCCGAACGCCCCCCTGCGGGATAGGATCAGCTGCGCCCGATCTCCTGAAGAATGCGCGTCAGCAGGTACAACCGCGGCACGATCGAATCGATCTCGATGTACTCGTCGCGCGCGTGGTAGCCGAAGCCCGCGAGGCCAAAGCTCTCCACCACCACGGCCTTGCCGGAACGCCCGGCGAAGCCCGCGTCTGTGCCGCCGCCGGTGCCTTCGGCCAGCGCCAGCTGGCGGCCGTCGAGTTCGGCGTAGATGGCTTGCGCGCGCTGCGCCAGTTCGCGGCCGCGTGCGTTGGCGACAAACGGCGGGCGGCCTGCTTCCATGGTCACCGTGGTCTGCGTGTCGGGGACGAGCTTGCCTTCCTCGACCTTCTTCTGCAGCGCGGCTTGCAGCTTCGCCGGACCGTCCTTGACTGTCATGCGCACGTCGCCGATGGCGGTGGCGCGCTCGGGAATCTGGTTGCGTACCTCGCCGGCCTGGGCGGTGGTCCAGTTGAGCTGGGTGCCCGGCACCGATTTGGCCTCGTCGCGCGTCTGCTGCAACTGGTAGGCCAGCTCGATCAGCGCATTGCGGCCCAGCTCCGGCGCGGCGCCGGCGTGCGAGGCGCGGCCCTTGACCTGCATGATGGCGGTGGCGGTGCCGCTGGCGCCCATCAACAGGGCTTCGGCCTTGACCACCGCCTTGGCGGCCGTCGGCTCGAACGACAGCACTACGTCATGCTGGTCGGCCAGGCTGGCGATGGTCTCGCCGGAACTGATCGAGCCCACTTCCTCGTCCGGGTTGAACAGGACGGTCAGTTGCGCGTAATCCTGCCAGCCGGCCGCCTTGAGGATGGCTAGCGAATGCAGGATCACCGCGATGCCGCCCTTGTCGTCGGCGATGCCGGGGCCGTAAAGGCGGTTGCCTTCCTGCCTGATCGGCTGCGTCGCCAGCGTATTGGCCGGATAAACCGTGTCCATGTGGGCGATCAGCATGATGCGACGCTTGCCCGTGCCGGTGAGCGTGCCCTTGACCATGGTGCCGGGGCCTTTTGTCACGGCGATGCGTTCGGTGCCGGCGCCGAGCGCTTTCAGGCGGCCTTCGGTATAGCTGGCCATCTGTGCCAGTCCCGCGGCGTTGGCGCTGCCGGACTCGATCGACACCATCTCCTTGAGCGACTGGATCACCGACGGCTCCGCGGTGCGCGCCGCGTCCAGCAACTGGGCATCGGCGGCGCAGGCGCTGCCGGTGGCGAGGGCAAGGACGGCCATGGCGGCATGAGTAAGCCGGCGCAAGGATGAATGCATGAAATCTCCCGTTGAGGATGTTTGTACTTGTGGATTCGTACTTGTCAGTTTGTGCTGGCGGCGGCAACGCAAACGCGCCGCCGCCAGTCATCGGCAGGTGCGCGTCAGTTGCGCCCGATCTCCTGCAGGATGCGCGACATCAGGTAGAGCCGCGGCACGATCGAATCGATTTCGATGTACTCGTCGCGCGCGTGGTAGCCGAAGCCCGCCAGGCCGAAGCTCTCCAGCACCGTGGGCTTGCCCGAGCGGGCGGCGTAGCCCGCGTCGGTGCCGCCGCCGGTCTGCGGCACCAGCGTCAGGTCACGGTCGATCTCCTTGTAGATGGCCTGCGCCCGCGCTGCCAGCGCGCGGCTGCGCTGGTCGGCCACGTACGGCGGATGGCCAGGCGTGAGGTTGAGCGTGGTTTCGGTGTCCGGAACCAGCTTGCTGGAGCCAAGCTTGGCTTGCAGCGCCGCCTGCAGTTTTTCCAGCGCGCCGGGCTGGGTCAGGCGGACATCGCCCACGGCCTCGGCCTTCTCGGTGATCTGGTTCAGCGGGCCGTTGGCGCTCGCGCGGGTCCAGACCAGCGCCGCGCCCGGCACGTCCTTGGCCACATCGCGCGTCTGGAGCACCTGGTATGACAGTTCGTAAAGCGCATTGCGGCCCAGCTCCGGTGCGGCGCCGGCATGCGCGGCACGGCCTTTGACATCCAGTGTGGCGGTGGCGACGCCGGCGGAGGCCAGCAGCAGGGGTTGGCCTTTCATCACCACCGAGCCGGCCGAGGGTTCGCAGGAGAGCACCACGTCATGCTGTTCGGCCAGCCTGGCGATGGTGTCGCCGGAACCGGGCGAGCCCACTTCCTCATCCGGGTTCAACAGCACCGTCAGCTCGGCGTAGTCCTTCCAACCGGCCGCCTTGAGAATCGCCAGCGAATGCAGGATCACCGCGATGCCGCCCTTGTCGTCGGCGATGCCGGGACCGTACAGGCGGTTGCCATCCAGCCTTATGGGCTGCGTCGCCAGCGTGTTCGGCCCGTAAACCGTATCCATGTGGGCGATCAGCATGATGCGGCGCTTGCCCGTGCCGGTGAACGTGCCCTTGACCATAGTGCCCGGGCCTTTGGTGACGGGGACGCGCTCGGTGCTGGCGCCCAGCGCCTTGAGCCGGCCTTCTGTGAAGCTGGCCATCTGCGCCAGGCCCGCCGCGTTGGCGCTGCCGGACTCGATCGACACCATGTCCTTGAGCGACTGGATCAGCGCGGGCTCGGCCGCGCTGGCCGCGTCCAGCAGTTGCGCATCGGCGGCGCGGGCGCTGCCGGCGGCACCGAGGGCCAGCGTGAGCGCGGCGACAGCGGTCTGGGTAAGTCGGCGCAGGGATGGCTGCATGAAGTCTCCTGTTGCTTGCATCGTTATTGTGGTCAGGCGGGTTGCCCGCCGAGCGACGATGCTAGCCCTTGCGCGCGCGGCAAGGTAGGATCAATCCCGCCAATTGGAATGCCGATCCCGCCATGCCTGACGCTGACCCCTCTGCCCTCCCCGCGCCGCCCGCCGGTTCCGACAACCCCGCCGCCAGCGGCGCTGGCCGCCCCGTGCCGCTGCACGTGCGCCTGCTATGGCTGCCGGAAGCCATGCCGGGCATGCTGTTCGGGGCGCTGGACGTGCTGCGCGCGGCGGCCGGGGTGGCCCGGCTGCAACGCCCGGATGCGGACCGCGACCTGAGCTGGAGCGTGATCGGCCCGTCGGGCCGCGCGCTCGCCCTGCCTGCCCTGGGCCTGGAGCCCGCGCGGCGGCGCCGGCGCGCCGCGGCGGATGGCAATGCGCTGGTGGTCATACCGGGCCTGCTGGCACGCAACGCCCCGCACCTGGGCGAAATCGTCAGCGGCGCGACCCAGGCGCTGCGCTTGCTGGAGCGCCACGCGCAGGCGGGCGGCTGGATTGCCGCCGGGGCAAGCGGCATCGCCTTCCCCGCCGAACTTGGCCTGCTCGATGGCGCGCGCATGGGCGCGCCCTGGACCTTCCAGAGCTGGATGACCAAGCGCTATCCCCGCTGCGATTTCTCCGCGAGCGAACCCATGAGCGTGCATCAGCGCGTGTTCGGCTGCGTCGCGCCGGCGCTGCAAACGGAGTTCATGTTGCGCGTGCTGGGCCACCTGCACGACCCCGACCTGGCGCAGACCTGTTCGCGCATGCTGCTGTACCAGGCCGAGCGCCAGCAGCTCACGCCGGAACTTGCGTCACAACGCTGGCTCAGCAAGACCGCCGACAGCCCGGTCTATCGCGCCATGCGCTGGCTGCAGGCGAATGTCGATGCGCCGTACCGGCTGGCCCTGGTGGCGCAGGCGGCCGCCACGAGCGAGCGCACCTTGCTGCGGCATTTCCGGCAAGTCACCGGCACGACGCCGCTGGCGTATCTGCACGGGCTGCGCGTGGAGCGCGCCAAGACCTTGCTGGAGGTGACGCTGCACGGCTCGCAAGCCGTGGCGGAAGCCTGCGGCTACAGCGATGCGGCGGCATTCCGCCGGCTGTTCCAGCGGGCTACGGGGATGTCGCTGTCGAGCTATCGGGCGCGCTTCGCGCTGCGCTCGCAGCGGCGCTACTGGCGCGTGGAGGACATGCCGCGCACGGCCGGCGGCGCATGAGCGCATCGCGCGCACCAAGACAGGGGCCGCCGGCCGTGCGCGGCCCCACCGTCCAGGCTATCAGGTTGCAAACGTCTGCTTAATTGCTCAGCACAATGCGATTGACCACATCCTCCACGCCATGCACGTACCAGGCATCCCGCTCGGCCTGGCGTTTCGCGGCTTCAGTGGTGGCATAGCCTTCAAGCGTGACCACCCGGTTTTCCGTACGTACCTGGATGCGGTCGGCATCGACGAACTGGTCTGTCTCCAGGACCAGTTTGAGCGCTTCCGTGACTTCGTCATCGCGGTCGGCTTCCGCCGGGGCCACCACCAGTTCGTTGACTACGCAGCGGCAACCGCGCGACCACCAGGCCAGCACGCCGGCCAGCCGCATGTGCGACAGGCTGATCACATGCCCCCGCAGCGTCACGACGCCGTCGACGACTTCGATCTCGATCTCGCCGCTGGACTCGCCAACGGCCTCGCGCACCGGTTCGATGCGCCCCTTGGTGTGCGCGCAGATCCGGCAATTGCGGAAATCGATCGCCTGCAGCAGGCGCACGCAGATCGCATTGCGCAGTTCGCCGTCGCCAACCGCCGCGCCGCCGTCGGTCACGCGCAGGTGATCAATTACCGCCGACACACCGTCGACACGGCGCACCGAGGCGGCGACGCGGCTCTTGTCGACAATATCGGGCACTTCGCCTTCGAGAATCAGCGCGCCGTCGCTCAGGCGCAGGTGGATGGTGGGATGGATGGAATGGCTGTGAAAGGGCACGTGGGCGATGGCCGCCCTAGCCTGGGTCAGGACTGCTTCACTGCTATACATGATGTCTGCCTTATCTTTGAAGGTCTGGATATAGGAGACGGCGTTCCGTCCGGCGAACGCCCTCGCGGCGCCACGCCGATACTACGGCGCGAAGCGGCGAATCTTCATTATAGGTAGCCAGGCTGGCTACGCCCGACCTGTTGCCAGGGCGGAGTGACGGACGCAAGCCAGCCCGGGCGAAACGCCGCTCAGGTCTCTACCGTGGCGTCCATGGTGATCTCGGCCTTGAGCAGCTTCGAGACCGGGCAGCCCGCCTTGGCCGTTTGCAGTGCCTTCTCGACCGCGGCCTTGTCGGCACCGGGGACGCGCACCTTCACGTCCAGGTGCACGGCGGTGATGGTGAAGCCAGAATCATCCTTGTCCAGGGTGACGGTGGCCTTGGTCGCGATGCTCTCGGCGACCATCTTGGCTTCGCCCAGGAACAGCGACAGCGCCATGGAGAAACAGCCGGCATGGGCCGCCCCGACGAGTTCTTCGGGATTGGTGCCCGGCCCTCCCTCGAAGCGGGCCTTGAAGCCGTATGGCGCGTCTTTGAGCACTCCGCTCTCCGCCGAGATACTGCCCTGGCCGTCCTTGATGCCGCCCTGCCATTTAGCCGATCCGTACTTTTGCATGAGTGTTCTCCATGGTCGAAAAGCAATGTGGCGCAACCTTCGCCGCGCCGGGGATGAGACGGTAAGTGCCCGTCCGTATACTTCGATGCAGCGTTAGTGCCGCAGGTATGGCCGCCTGAGTTCACTGCCGCCAGCCGGGAAATATCTTCCGCCAGAAGGCAAACTTCCTGAATTAACGACTAATTTCATCAAATTAACTGCCAATTTCTCTCAATTTATCGCAATTACCGGGAACCGAACCCTCCTTCGGCTGCCTTACTTCCGCGGCGCGGCATCGGCGGATTGCCGCCGGGCCAAGATGAATCACAATAGGACGCAATCCGGAAAACGGCCAGCAGCCTCGCTGCGAGCCGCCTGGCGGTCCGCAGCGAACGCGCAGTACCCATCACAATTGACCGCAATCCAATCACAACAAAGGGAGAACGGATGTCATTGACTTCCAATAAATTGCCTGCCTGGACCTTGTGGCTGCCACTGGCAGCCTGGGCCATCCTCGGGGCGGGCATGGCGGCGCCTGGCCAGGCGCTGCTGCTGGTGCTGGCCGGCCTGGCCCTCGCGGGCTCGGTATTCGCGGCCGTCCACCATGCCGAGGTGGTAGCGCATAAAGTGGGCGAGCCGTTCGGCACGCTGGTGCTGGCGATTGCGGTGACCGTGATTGAGGTGGCGCTGATCGTCTCGGTGATGCTGTCCTCCGGCCCCGAGAAAGCCGGGCTGGCGCGCGATACCGTGTTCGCCGCGGCCATGCTGGTATGCAACGGCATCGTGGGGATCTGCCTTCTGGTCGGTGGTCTGCGCCATCGCGAACAGGCTTTCCAGGCACCGGGCGCCACCGCCGCGCTGGCGGTGCTGGCCGCCCTGGCGGTACTCACGATGGTGCTGCCGAACTACACCAGCGCCATCCCCGGACCCATGCTGTCGCAGTCGCAACTGGCCTTCGCGGGCATCGCCTCGCTGGTCCTCTACGGCAGCTTTGTGTTCGTGCAGACGGTGCGCCATCGGGACTACTTCCTTGTCGACGCCACCTCGGACGAGAGCGTGCACGCCCCGCCGCCGCCCGCGAAGATCGCGCTTGCCAGCGGCGGCATGCTGCTGGTTTGCCTGGTGGCGGTGGTGGGCCTGGCCAAGCTGCTCTCGCCCACGGTGGAAGCCGCGGTGGCCAGCGCCGGCGCGCCGCCGGCCGTGGTCGGCATCGTGATTGCCGCGCTGGTGCTGTTGCCGGAAGGCCTGGCCGCCTTGCGCGCCGCGCGCGCCGACCGGTTGCAGACCAGCATGAACCTGGCGCTGGGCTCCGCGTTGGCCAGCATCGGGCTGACCATCCCGACCGTGGCCATGGTCTTCATCGTGGTCGGCAAGCCGCTGATGCTGGGCCTGGGCCCGACCGAAACCGTGCTGCTCGCGCTGACCTTGCTGGTCAGCACGCTCACGCTGCATTCCGGCCGCACCACCATGCTGCAAGGTGTAGTGCACCTGGTCATCCTGGCGGCCTACCTGTTCCTGTCCGTCGTGCCCTGAGCGCCGCTGACTGTGGCCCGCCAGCGGGCCACCTGCCTCGCGATGCGAAGCGAGCAGTCAAGGTGTACCAGGCCGTATGGGGCGCCTACCGGTCCGCCTAGGGCGGCGTCTCCGCCGCAAACGGTCCGGCGACGGCCGGCAAGTGCCTGCGCACGATCCTTGCTAGTGAGAGCGGATCGATCTCACTAGCGCCCGAGCGCAGCCACCATGCTCCACCCGCCTCGCCTCTATCTCTACCTGGATGCCGTGGCCCGCCACGGCTCGATTCGCAAAGCCGCCGAGCAACTCCACGTAGCCTCCACCGCGCTGAACCGGAAAATCCTTGAGGTGGAGCAAGAGGTCGGTACTCCGCTGTTCGAGCGCCTGCCGCGCGGGGTGCGGCTGACCGCCGCCGGCGAAGTGCTGATCGCCACCGTGCGCCGCAGCCTGGCCGACCTGGACTCCGCCACCGCGCAGATGGAGCAGTTGCGCGGGCTCGTGCGCGGCATGGTGCGCATTGCGACGGTCGAGTCAGTCGCCACGGATTTCCTGCCCGGAGTCATCGGCCGCTACCAGTCCACCCATCGCGGCGTCCAGTTTCGCGTGTCGGTGGGCAACACCGGCGACCTGCTGGCCGCGCTCAGGGAGGACGAGGCCGACCTGCTGCTGGCGCACGATCCCCCTCCCACCGCCTGCCTGCATGAGCTGACGGTATCCGCGCAACCCTTCTGCGCAATGATGCGCCCGGACCATCCGCTGGCTGGCCGGCGCTCGCTGCGGCTGTCCGACTGCCAGCCCTATCCGGTCGCGCTCGGGCCCGAGAGCTTCGGCAGCCGGCGGCTGATCGAGGCGATCTGCGCGCGCAACCGCCTGTCGCTTCGGGTCATGCTGGAGGCGACCACTGTGGAGATGCTGATGAGCTTTGCGCGCCAGACCGGCGCGATCTGCTTCCAGTTCCAGGCCGGCACGCTGCGCGAGGCGCGCCAGGGCACGCTGGTCGCCGTGCCGCTGTCCGACCCCGAACTGTGCGGCGGCCGGCTGGTGCTGGGTGCCCGCAAGGGCCGCAACTTGCCTCCGCCGGCGGCGGCATTTGCCGAGCACCTGAAGGCAGCGCTGACGGGCCTGCACCGGCCGTTTGCCGAGGCGGCCTGATGCGCGGCCTGACCGGCGCCGCGGCCCGCCACGCGCGCCGGCGGGTGCACACAATTTGCGTGCGCCATGAGAAGAAATAAGTGCTGGTTGTATGCAATCGAATTGCCGCAAACTGCATCCATCGCACATTCAGTACAGTCAAGCCAGGCGCCACCGGCCCGGCCCGGACACCTACGAAAGCAACGACAGCAAGATGAGAATCCCGCAACAAGCATGAGCCAGCGCCGCTAGCCACCGGCGCATTCCCGCGCCAGCCATTTCCAGATCACGCACGTTTTAAATAGCCGGGGCCTGTCCCCGCGGGGGCGTTGTCGTGCCCGGAGAATTCGACAGAGCCAGCAACGAAAGAGAACGGGGTCAACCATGGAGGTCTTTATGCAACACAAGTTCAAGCCGGTCGTGAAACTGGCGGTCATGGCCGCAGCCTTGCTCTGCGGCCATGCGATGGCGCAATCCAGCGTCACGCTTTACGGGATGGTTGACGCCTACGTGGGCGCCACCAGGCAGGCGGCGCGGACCGCGCCTGGGGCGTCAATAGCGGCGGCATGCAAACCTCATACTGGGGCATCAAGGGTACCGAGGATCTTGGCACCGGCCTCAAGGCGATCTTCGACCTCAACGGCTTCCTGCGTCCGGACACCGGCAAGCAGGGCCGCTTCGACGGCGATGCGCTGTTCACCCCGCAATGCTTACGTCGGGCTGCAGAGCGCCACGCTGGGCACGGTCAAGATGGGGCGCAATACCACCCCCTACTTCCTCTCGACCATCCTCTTCAACCCGCTGATCGACTCCTATGTGTTCTCGCCTGCGATCTTCCATACGTACTTCTCGGCCAGCAACGGCCGCGTGTACGACCCGGGCATCATCGGCGACTCGGGCTGGAGCAACTCGCTGGTGTACCTCCACGCCGAACTTCGGCGGCCTCACCGCCAATGCCATCTACGCCTTCGGCGAGCAGGCGGGAAGCGTCGGCAAGAACAAGTGGGGCGGCAACGTGCTCTACTTCAACGGCAACTTCGGCGCCACGGTGGCCTTCCAGCAGGTCAAGTTCAACAGCGTGCCGGGCGACGTGACCTCGCCCGCGGCACTGTCCGGCTTCGACAAGCAGAACGCCGTGCAAGTGGGCGTGAGCTACGACTTCAAGGTGGTCAAGCTGTTCGCACAGGGCCAGTACATCAAGAGCAGCGTCAACAACGCCACCGGCGACATCAAACACACCAACGGCCAGGTCGGCGCCTCGGTGCCGCTGGGCAACGGCAACGTGCTGGTCTCGTACGCCTACGACAAGACCAAGAACGATGTCGCGGACTTCAAGCGCAATACGGTTGGGCTGGCTTACGACTACAACCTGTCCAAGCGCACCGATATCTATGCTGCATACTTCTACGACAAGCTGAGCGACCAGTCGCATGCCGACAGCTTTGGGGTGGGGTGTACGGCACCGGTTCTGATCCGGCGCAAGGCGCACAGCGCAATCGTGCACATACATAACGGCCGGTCATTGCTGACCGGCCGTTTCCTTTCATGGCGACAAACGCCACTGCGCGCTTGCCGGACGCCATCCGGCATGCCTCTTTCCAGGGACGAAGGCAGATGGCCGATCGCAGCGCGCGCTATGCTATGGTCTGGCGTCCCCCCCGTAATGGGCCGTAGCAAAGCATGAAGCCCCCTTTCCCACATCCACGCAATGGTTCCGCAAGCCGCCAGCCTGCCGGACCTCGATGCCCTGCTGGCGAGCGTGCGCGCCTGCCGCGCCTGCGAAACGCACTTGCCGCTTGGCCCCCGCCCCGTAGTACAAGCCGCCACCCCGGCGCGCATCCTGATCGTCGGGCAGGCGCCCGGCACGCGTGTGCATGCCAGCGGCATCCCCTGGGACGATCCCAGCGGCGACCGCCTGCGTGAGTGGATGGGGATTGATAAGGCAGTCTTCTACGATCCCGCGCGCATCGCCATCATCCCGATGGGCCTGTGCTATCCGGGCCGCGGCGCCAGCGGCGACCTGCCGCCGCGCAAAGAGTGCGCGCCGCTGTGGATGGACGCGTTGCTGGCGTGCCTGCCGGATATTGAACTGACACTGCTGGTCGGGCAATACGCGCAGCGGCGGTTTCTTGGCGCCGCTGCGCGCGGTGGCGTGACGCCGACGGTAGCGGGCTTTGCCGCGCATGGACCACGCTATCTGCCCTTGCCGCACCCGTCGCCACGCAAACCAGGGGTGGTTCAAGCACAATGACTGGTTCGCCAGGGAATTGCTGCCGGTACTGCGCCAGCAGGTTGCCGCCGTCCTGGCGCGTCGGCGCGACTAGCCTGGGTTCTCAGGCGTCGCCCAGATGCGCCGCAACCATCCGCAGCCTTTGCTCGCTCATCGCCGATTTCCGGGACGGGAGAGCCGAGGCGGCCTTCGGCCGCTCCGGAGCAAATCAGCAAAGCGCTACGATTCCCCCGGCATGCGGAGAAAGGCGACGGGCCAGGATCAGCGGTGTACAGGCACAATGCGACGGATGCCTAGGGAGCCTGGACCTGGACGGGCGCGCCCGGCTTGCCTGACACCTGCGGGGCCACTACCAGGTAACGACGCTTGTCTTCCGCCCTACTGGCATCCGGCGCGACAATCTGGCGGATCTGGCCGATGGCGTTCACGATCGCGGCGCCGGCGGGATTGGTCATGAAGGACGCAAGCACCTCCACGGGGCCGCTACCGTCGGATTTGTCCGAGAGAGCAAGAACATACGGCTGCTTGGGCTGCAGGCCCGTCACCGATGCCTGCAACACTTGCACCAGTCCTTGATCGAACAAGGCAACGCTGGTAGGCGCTGTGGCCGCACCCGATGCCTTGCCATCACCCAGCGGCATCAGTGCCAGGCGGCTGGCCTGTCCCGCCACACCGAGCGGCTGCAGGTTCTGCGCCCCATTACCTTCCGGCACAGCATTTGGCACATAGGCAAGGGCCTGGGGTGCCTGCCCGATCGGCACGTTAGCGATGACCTTGTTTGTCAAGGTATCAATCACCGCCAGCGCGTCGTCGTTCTCGAGGCCAACGTACAGACGCGTGCCGTCCCCTGACGGCCACAGACCGTGGGGCAGCTTACCAACCGGGATGGTCGCGACTTGCGAGAAGTCGTCCGTGCGGAACACTTTCACCTGGTTCAGGCCGCCGACGGTCACGTAGGCGAACGAGCCCTTGGCATTGCCGGCAAAGTTGACGTGGTTGGTGATCGGGCCGGTCTCGAAACTCTTGATTGGCGCAAATGGAGGACGTGCATCGAAGACCTGCACCCGCCCCACATCCTTGAGCGTGAACCAGACCTGCTTGCCATCTGGCGTGGCAGCAATATTCGGGCAGAACGGCGAGTCCTGCTTGATCTTGCCGACGATCTTGTGGTCCGCGACGGAAATCACGTCGGTTTCGGGATTGAACGACGAGCACACATATCCATACTTGCCATCTGGCGAGAAGATCTGCATGCCGGGACCG
This sequence comes from Cupriavidus sp. F041, assembly GCF_057814235.1. NCBI lineage: Bacteria > Pseudomonadati > Pseudomonadota > Betaproteobacteria > Burkholderiales > Burkholderiaceae > Cupriavidus > Cupriavidus sp. F041. Next base: position 3,361,458 of record NZ_JBVASY010000001.1, on the reverse strand, counting down.
GCCGGCACCGTGATGCGGGCCTTTTCTTCGAACGTCCTGGCGTCGAGCACCGCCACGTAGTTCTCGCCGCGTACAGTCACCCAGACTTCCTTGCCATCCGGCGTGTAGAACGCCTCGTGCGGCGAGCGGCCCACATAGGTCGTGTGCTTGACCGTATTTGTCTGTGTGTCGATGAACGACACTGAGTTCGAACCGATGGACACCACTGCGAGTGTCCGGTGATCCGGCGAGAAGCCCATGCCGTGGACGAGCACCTGGCCGCGATATAGCGGGCTGAAGTTGCCTGGCGACGGATCGCCGAGCCGGATCACGCCCAGCAAGCGATTGTCGGCGGGATCCGTCACGGAAACCGTGTTCGAGAATTGCTCGGCCGCATACACGCGGTCGTGGTGGCTTACCGGGATATCCGGTGCGGAGAGCGCGGCAGGCGCTTGTCCGGCCCATGCAGGCTGGCTGGCGGCGAGCGCCGTCATCGCTAGTATCACGGCATAGTGAGATATGCGTTTCATCATGGCTTCCGTTATGGGTTGGCGGGGCTGGTCATGGGCATGCTGTGCTGGGCGGCGTGGGCGGCATGCGCGGCGCCGGGACTGGAACCAGTCTGCTGTGTAGAGACAGGGGACGACGGTGGCAACGGCAAGCCGACCGCCATCCGCATCGCGATGATTTCCTGTTGCTGCCCGACAATAATCTCCTGCGCCACGCGGCGCAGTTGCTCGTTCTGGCCATAGCGAAGATAGGCTTTCGCCATATCGATAGCGCCTTGATGATGTGGCGCCATCATCGCGACGAAGTCGCGGGCGATATCGCCACTCGGCTTGATCGCCATGTCGTCCATCATCTTTGTCATCGCCGCATCGTTCTCCGCGAGGAAGGCATCTTCTTCAGTGGTGGCAGGCGGCGCATCTGCGGCGAAGGCCGGACCACCAAGGTACAGAAAAAATGCAGCGGCAGCCGCGGCCACCAGCGACAGGCGCCGGATGGAAGCAGGGATCGAAGACATGACGGGCTCCCCCGGTTGTTTGCCTGAGCAGGCGTTAACAAGGTGAACAGCGCGGCAGATTGTTTATTCCGCTAGTCCCGCATTTTTTTTCGGGTACGAACGAGGGGGCTCTCGGGACGGCATGGAATACTCAGGGCCTCGCGGTGTTTGCACGCATAGACGCCTCAATTCCAGGAATATGGCTCCCGGCAACGATGCAGCGTCTGCCAGGCGACCAGGACTGCCGCCCGGCTAGTGCTGCGCTGGCTCATCCCGGGCGCCACCCTGACGCCATGTCGCTGGCTGCCCGCAAAAAGTTGCCGTCAGATCACTCGACGCCCAGATCCGCCAGAATTTCTCCGCGCAATGGAATAAACCGCGGGCTCGCGGTGTTCACCACATCAGTCGAGACTTTCAGGAAGCCACGGTGCCAACCGATCCCCCGTTCCAGGAACCGCTGTCCGAAGTGGATATACAGGCGTACGCCGATGGTGTGCCGTTGCGCCCTGAGCGGAGCCGGCCTTGGCGTAGACCCAGATGCATGAGCGGCCGACACTTCGATGCCTCCCTGCCCCCGCGGGAACGCGTCCGGCAACCGGGCGGGGCGATCCATGAGCGTACGCGATGAGTTGATGGAGCACGTTCCACGGCTGCGTCGGTATGCGAGAGCGCTGCTCAACAACCGGGACCTGGCCGACGATCTTGTGCAGGACACGCTTGAGCGAGCGCTGGGCCGCACGGAACAGTTCCGAGCCGGGTCCGATCTACGCGCCTGGCTCTTCACCATCATGCATAACCTCTTTGCCAACCAGATGCGAAGAGCGTCAACCAGGGCCGTCCACGTGCCGGTTGACGATGAGAGCATCGCAGAACTCGAGTTCGCCGCGCCGGTAGATCAGACGCGCTCGCTGGAGATGCGCGATCTCGATTATGCGTTGCAGCGCCTGCCCGCGGAGCAACGCGAAGTGGTGCTGCTTGTCGGGCTGGAAGAGATGAGCTACGCCGACGTGGCGCTCGAACTTAACGTTCCCATCGGTACGGTCATGTCGAGACTATCTCGCGGTCGGGAAAGGCTGCGCGCATTGATGGCCGGTGCGCAACCTGCCTCGAAACTAAGGGTGGTCCGATGAAAGAGCAACAAACCTCAATCAGCGAGGAAGACCTCCATGCGTATGTCGACGGGATGCTGCCCGAGGCGCGCCGCATGCAGGTGGAACTCGCGCTTGAGCAGAATCCAGAACTTGCCGCGCGGGTCACGGACTACTTCGCCATGAACCGCTTGCTTCACGGCCGCTACGATCCAGTGCTGGGCGAGCCGGTGCCGAAGCGTTTGCAGCCCCAGCCTCCACCCGAGCATCGCCGGAGGTGGCGGGAAGCTGCCAATTGGCCCCAGTTGGCCGGCATGGCGGCGACGCTCGTGATCGGCATTGGCATTGGCATTGGCGCGGGGTTCCAGACAGCCACGCGCGCCCCCGGGCTGCCGGCGGGCAAGCCGGATACCGTGGTCGTAAGCGCTGGAGATCCGGAACGGTTCGCCTACCAGGCCGCGCTCGCGCACGTGGTGTACATGCCCGACGTTGTGCGTCCCGCCAATCTGGGTGCCGATCGCGAGCAGGATTTCGTGCAATGGCTGGCAAACCGGCTCGGCACGAACGTGCATCCTCCCGTCCTGACTAGTCTTGGCTTCGAGCTGGTGGGAGGGCGTCTTCTTCCGGATGCCGACGGCGGCGTTGCACAATTCATGTATCGCGATGCGAAAGGGGAACGCATCACGCTGTACATCTCGCACAGGAAGGTGCCTACAAACAGGACAGCGTTCAAGCTTTATCAAGACGGTTCAGTGAATGTCTTCTACTGGATGGATGGGGATTTCGGCTACGCCGTCTCGGGCGGCATTGATCGCAAGATACTGTTGCAGCTCTCGCATGACGTATATGCGCAACTCACACCTTCGAAAGCTGACTGAGCCTTGCCGACACATGTCCCCTCCCAGGGCCGTGAGGCTCGGGAGGGAGGCAAGTCGGCGGCAGCCGTCAGGCTGGCCGAATTGCAGCTTCAGATAGCCTCTATAGCCACTAATGCCTCTAAAGCCTTCCGGCTTCCAGCAGCGTCAACATCTGGGCGCTTGCCTCGTGTGCACGCCGGATGATTTCGTCTAGCTCAGGCTTGCTGAATCCGTGCAATGCGTCGTCGAAGAATTCGGCCTTCAGCAGCGCCGCGAAGGTTACGGCTGCCCGGCGCTTGTCCACCACCGTCCAACCCGTGGATGGCAACCACTGATCAAGGTAGTTTGCGAACACCTCATCTCGCCTGCCGGTGACTTCCTCCCTATAACGGCGACCTAGCTCCGGGAATCGGTGAGCATCACGGGTCACTACGCGATAGAGCGCCAACTGCTCGTCCGAAAGCACATGGCGTAGATATTCCTGGCCCGCAAATGGTAGCGCGACGGAGGGTGGATCGCTGAACCAGGGCGGCTCGCCTGATTCCGAAGCCCCTCCCAGTTGACCACCCGATGCAGCGTTGGAAGTCGAGCAGGCTGCATGCATGACAGCGCTGAACAAATCATCCTTGTTTTCAAAGTGGCGATAGAGCGTCTTGATAGACACCCCGGCCTCCGTTGCGATGCGATTGACTGAGCTTTCCGCATAGCCGTTCTCGAGAAAAATCCTTAGCGCGGTGTCGACAATGACCGCTCGCTTACGCGCCATAAGGCCCGCCTTGGGATTGTCGTCGGACCATGTCTTGACCATTGAAGACCTCTTTCTATTTTCCTTGACAGAGCATACGACAGCGACCACTATACATCAAACGACAGCGATCGCTGTCGTTTGATGGCAGTGAGGTCTGATTGCCTCCTTGCGAAGGACCCGCTGCCTCAATCGACACCACTTCCTGAACAGACACTATGACAAATCCGCTCTCTCTACCCCTGCGCCTGCCTTGCGGCGCGATTCTTTCCAACCGCCTCTGCAAGGCGGCCATGAGCGAAGGCATGGCCGATGCCAACAATCGATCCACGCCCCGGCTCGAGAAGCTGTATGGGCGCTGGGCCCGTTCGGGCGCGGGCCTTCTGCTCTCTGGAAACATTCAGGTTGACCGCTGGCACCTGGAGCGACCGGGCAACGTTGTGGTGGATGACGACAGCGGGCAAGTCGAACTGGCACGCCTTGCAGCAGCGGGACGGGCTGAAGGAGCGCATTTCTGGGCGCAGATCAGTCACACCGGCCGACAGGTCGACAGCGCAATTAATCCGGCACCACTCGCTCCGTCGTGCGTGGAACTCGATGTCGTTCGCGGCGCGGGCCTTTCGTTCGCGCCGCCGCGCGAAATGACGGAACAGGACATTCAGCACGCCATTGACCAGTTCGCCTTCACCGCCAGGAAGGTAAAGGACGCTGGCTTTACCGGCGTCGAACTGCACGCGGCACATGGCTACCTCATTTCGCAGTTCCTTAGCCCCCTGTCCAACAGACGCACAGATCGCTGGGGTGGGTCGCTCGAGAATCGCTCACGGTTCCTTGTCGACGTCCTTGCCGCGGTCCGCGCGGCAGTTGGGGTGGAGTTTCCGATCGGCATCAAACTCAATTCGTCTGACTTCCAGAAGGGTGGATTTACCAATGCCGAGTGTATTGAACTGGTGAAGCGACTCAACGAGACAAGCCTGGACCTCCTGGAACTGTCCGGTGGCTCGCTCGAGCAACCCAAAGTTGTCGGCGTTACCCTGAAGGATGAAGGCGAGGACAAGCCGCGTGAGAGCACCGTCAAGCGCGAAGCCTATTTCGTGGAGTTCACGGGCGCCGTGCGCGCCGTTGCAAAAATGCCGGTGATGGTTGTCGGCGGCTTCCGTACAACCGCGGCGATGATTGAAGCGCTTGAACGCGGCGAGTTGGACGTCGTCGGGCTCGGCCGCCCGCTCATCGCCGATCCCGACACGCCAAAGCGCATCTTGTCCGGCAAGATGGAACGCGCGCCTGCGCCCGAGGAAACGCTGAACCTGTTTCACCTCCTTCCGTGGAACAACATGCAATTGGAACGCTTGGGCAATGGACTCGAACCGGAACTCTCGCTCGATGGCGCCGATGCTGTTGCGCACTTCGAAGTGGTCGAGAAGCGGATCCTCACGGATCTTTTGGAGAACAGAAACAGGAAGGCAGCATGAGAGCTTGGGCTTGCTGAAAGACTTTGACCCCCGGGTGGCACCTTTGCGCCTCCGGTACCCGTATCGCAAGCACAAGGACCACGACGCGCCCGCCTTCACCGGAAATCGGCGATAAACAAAAGAAAATGCGCCACTCGGGCGCAGATTCCTTCATCAACAGTCTTGTACCGCGCGGCGGCCGGGCAGTGCCCCGCGCCGCCGCCTTACTTCGTGGCCAAAGCGGTGACGGATTCCATGGCCTCGCGCATCGGCTTGAGCGCGGTCTCGCAGGCTGCGACCCAACCCTGGGCACCGGCGCCGGCGGGGAACGAACCGTTCGCATTCGACACGAAGTTCTGGCCAAGCGATGCCAATGCTTCCTGGGTCTGCGCAGCGTAGGCGCTCATCTGGCGCTGGGCTACCTGGGCGAACTCGGTGCCGGTGGCGGTGAAGATTTCGTTCACGTGCCCGGCGTAGGCGCTCAGTTTCTGGCCAAACACATTGGCCAGTTCCGGCTTGAAGCCAGACACGCCGCCAACGGATTGCTGACTGGCTTCGCGCACGTATTCCGCGCCGTCCACCAGGCTTGCCTTGGCTGCCTGCATGTTCAGCTCGGTGATTTTTTCGGCGCCGCGGGCCAGGGGGCCGACCAGCGCGACAAACAGGTCCAGGTTTGCTTGCTGGAAACCGAAGAATTGGGCTTGGGACTGGGCTTGCGAGGGATGTGCCATGTAATAACTCCTGAGGATGATCCAACGCTTTCGAAGAGTTTTCCGTAGGCGGCATCATCTTTGCTGCATTGCAGCAATCGAGCACATCTTAGGCTCATTGGCTCAGGAGTCAAGCAAATTTAGAAAGACGTTTCCGGCAGCCGCGCTTAGCGCGCCATCAGTTTCGCGGCAATGCCAGCCACATGCCTTCCCTGGTAACGCGCGATCGCCAGTTCGTTCTCGCTGGGCTGGCGCGAGCCATCGGCCGCGGTCAGGGTAGACGCGCCATAAGGCGTGCCGCCGGTGATCTGGCTCATGTCAAGCAGGCGGGCCTCGATGTACGGCACGCCCACGATCACCATCCCCTGGTGCAACAGCGTGGTGTGGAAGCTGGTGATGGTGGTTTCCTGCCCGCCATGCTGGGTCGCCGTGCTGGTAAAGACACTCCCCACCTTGCCAACCAGCCCGCCGCTCATCCACAGCCCGCCGGTCTGGTCGAGAAAGTTGCGCATCTGCGCGCACATATTGCCAAAGCGCGTGGGCGTGCCGAACAAGATGGCATCGGCATCGGCCAGTTTTTCCGGCACGGCCATCGGCACATGGGCGAAGGCCGCGCGGGCGGCCTTGGCGCCACTCTTTTCCAGCACGGCGTCTGGCACCAGTTCCGGCACTTGCAGCAGCGCCACCTCGGCGCCGTCAACTTCGCGCGCGCCTGCCGCCACGGCTTCGGCCATCTTGTAGACGTGTCCGTACATGCTGTAGAAGACCACTTGAATCTTGCAGGTCATGACAATGCTCCTGAATGTAGGAAGGGGCAGGCGCCCCGAGGACGTCCGCAACAGAAGTAGCCGGCACCGATCATCGCCGGCGCGGGGCGCGCACAGACGGTATGCGTGCCGCCCATCCGCTTGAGTCTAGGCGACGACAGCGCGCCGCGCGACGGCGCCGCCCTTCCCTTCGCACCCGCGCCGCCTACAATGAAAGACCCTGGGATGTCCCCGTGCCGCGCGGCACGGGCTTGCCGGGCCTGCGTCAACGAGGGAGATTCGCGATGACGACGGCGTGTCCGCATCTTGCGCTGAGCCACCCTGTCACTCCGAGCGCAAGCGGCTGCGAGGAATGCCTGCGCAGCGGCGACGAATGGGTGCACTTGCGCCTGTGCCTGTGCTGCGGCCACGTCGGCTGCTGCGACGATTCCCCCAACCGGCATGCCACCCGGCATTTCCTCGCCACCGAGCATCCGGTGATCCAGTCGTTCGAGCCGGGCGAATCCTGGCGATGGTGCTATATCGACAAGCTGTTCATCCCTTGAAGAGCGTCGGCCAACGCGCGGCAACGCCGCTGAAGGCGATGAAGGCAATGAAGGCGCTGCCGCAAGCCAGTCCAGACACGCCAATCCCGGAAGGAGAATCCCATGCTGTCGACTCCCGTTAACCAGACCGATCACGTACTGGGGCGCGCAGCGGCCCACGTCACGGTGGTCGAGTACGGTGACTTCGAATGCCAGTATTGCCACCTGGCCTATGGCGGCGTGAAGATCCTGCTCAGCCGTTACCACGACCGCGTTCGCTTTGTGTACCGCCATTTCCCGCTGGCCGCCTGGCACCCGCAGGCCGAGAGCGCCGCCGAAGCGGCCGAGGCGGCCGGGGCCCAGCACAAGTTCTGGCCTATGCACCAGCAAATGTTCGAGCAGCATCACGGACTCAAGCCCGCGGCCTTGCGGCAGTACGCCGCCGCGCTGGAACTGGATCTTGAGCGCTATGACTACGACATGAAGTCCCACTCCTACCTCCAGCGCGTCCGCGAGCACCAACAGAGCGGCATCGCCAGCCATGTGCGCGGCACGCCGGCCTTCTTCGTCAACGGGGTGATACAGGACGTGACCTTCGGAATGGAGCATCTCGACCACGCCATCGCCGCCGCGCTGCACGGCTGAGGGGCTGACTAGCCGCCGGCGGGCGTCGCCGACTCCGCGGCGCTATAGACGTGCCGCGTGGCCAGCAGCGATGCAAGATCGGCATCGCCGGCAATCACTGCCCTTAGGATCTGCGCGTGCTCGTCCCAGTTCTGCTGGGCGCGCAGGTGGTGGGCCGGCGCAAATACCAGCCCGGTGCGCTCACGCAACGAGCGCATCATATCTTGCAGCACGCTGTTGGCGGCGATGGTGCCCAGCACTTCATGAAAACGGAAGTTGAGCGCGAGCAGGCGCTCGGCCTCGTCCTCGCTGGCGGCCGCGCTGCCCTGGCGCAGGACCTCCTGCAACTCGGCGACCAGCCGCGGGTCGCGCCGCTGCGCGGCCAGCCTGGCGTTGAGGCCCTCTAGGGTGGCGCGCACTTCGACCATTTCCCTGGCGACATGCTCCGACAGGCAAGCCACCGAGGCGCCGCGGCGCGGCTCGATGCTGACCAGCCCTTCGGCCGCCAGCGCGCGCAGCGCTTCGCGCACCGGCACGCGCGACACGCCCAGCTCGGCCGACAGTGTGTGCTCCACCAGCCGGTCGCCCTGGCGGTAGACGCCGCCGACGATGCGCTGGCGCAGCGTGTCGGTTACCTGCGCGAACAGTGGTGAATGGCGCGCGCCGAGGTTATTGCCGGAGAACGCCGGATTGGCGCCCGGTGGAACACTGCCGGATTGGTCGGACATGTTCGTCATATGGCCGCGCGGCATGGCGAGCGCCTGGCCCGCCATGCGCGCAAGGGTTCAGCTGCGTTGGAAGGTGAAGCTGTCCGCGTAGATATGCGCGCCGCTGGCACCGAGCGCGAGGAAAGTCTCGCGCGCGTCGCGGATCATGTCCGGCGAGCCGCACAGGTAGATCGCATGTTCGGACAGGTCCGGCAGATCGGCGGCGACGGCGTGCTGCACGTGGCCGCGCCGTCCGCTCCATGCATCGTCCGCGCGCGACAGCACCGGTACATACTGGAAATCGTAGAGACGCGCGCCCCACTCCTGGATCTGCTCGTGCATGTAGAGATCCGCCGCGGTGCGCATGCCCCAGTACAGCGAGACCGGCGGGCAGTCCGGATCGTCCATCAGCGATTCGAGGATGCTCTTGATCGGGGCGAGGCCGGTGCCGGTGGCCACCATCACCAGCGGACGATAGTCGTCCTTGCGGAAATAGAAGCCGCCCAGAGGCAATTCCACGTCGAGCTGGTCGTCCGAGCGCAAGCTGGCCAGCAGGCGTTCGGTAAAGTAGCCGCCGGGAATGCGGCGCACGTGCAGGTCCACCGTGCGGTCCCTGGGCACCGACGCCATCGAGAAGCTGCGCGCGATGCCGTCGCCGGTGAAGATCTTCAGGTACTGGCCGGGGCGGTAGTCGAGCGTTTCCGCCTGCGGCAGTTCCAACGTCAGGTGCACCACGTCGGCGCTGAGCGGCGCGATATTGCGGATCACGGCGGTGTGCCGCGCGGGCTCGGCGCATGGCTCGCCAGGCCGCGCTGTGCTGATCACCAGGTCGCTGGTGGGCCGGGCCTGGCATGCCAGCGCAAAGCCTTCGGCCTCTTCTTCCGGGGTCAGGCCCATGGGGTACTCGTCATAGGCCACCGCGCCTTCGACCAGCCTGACGCGGCACGTGGCGCAGCCGCCGAAGCGGCAGTCGTGCGCCATCTGCACATTGGCGCGCAGGGCGCCGTCCAGCACCGTTTCGCCGGCGCCGGCTTCGAACGATTGCTGGGATTCGAGGAGATGGATGCGGTAGGACATGGCTGACTCGGAATGCGTGGGGATATGGACTTCGAAACCTAAAACCTAAAACCTAATGTCAAAGGCAGTTTCACCCCCCCTGCGGGGGGCGACCTACTTTCTTGTCTTGCTTGCCAAGAAAGTAGGCAAAGAAGGCGCGCCGGATGGGGCGACACCCCCTCGGGATCCGGCCTGGTACACCTTGACGGCTCGCTTCGCGTCGCGTGATTTGCCGGCTGTCGCTGGATTCTGGATTTACTTCTTGATATCGGCTTCGGCCAGCACCTTCAGGTCGTCGCCGGCAAGCAGTTCCTGCAGGGCCTGCAGCGCTGCCACGCCAGCGGCGGTATCCTGCTCGCCATTGCCGCCGCTCAGGCCGATGCCGCCGATCACTTCGCCGTTGACCACGATCGGGAAGCCACCCACGAACACCGCGAACTTGCCCTCGAAGCTCCACTGGATGCCGAAGGCCTCATTGCCCGGCAGCGCGGGGCCGTTCGGCGCCTGGTTGAACAGGTGGGTCGAGCGCTTGTGGCCGGCGGCCGTGAAGGCCTTGTTCCAGGCAATCTGCGGGCCGGTGATGCGTGCGCCGTCCATACGCTCCAGCACCAGCGGGTAGCCGCCGTCGTCGACCACGCAGATTGATTCCAGCACGCCGATTTCCTCGGACTTGCGGATGGCTGCCGCCACCATGTGACGGGCTTCCTTCAGTTCCAGCTTGATGGCTTTTCTCATGTCCTGCTCCTGCTTGATGCGTGAATGCTGCGTGAATGCCGGTTGGTTTGCGGGCGCGCTGGTTCAGCAGCCGCGGTAGACGGTCTTGATTTGCGTGTAGAACTCCAGCCCTGCCCGGCCCGACTCGCGGAAGGTGGAGGTGCTGGATTGCTTGAGCCCGCCGAACGGCGCGTTGATCAGGTTGCCGGTAGTGGTGCGGTTGATCTTGACCGTGCCCGACTGGATGTCATGCGCGAAGTCGTGCGCATAACGCGGGTTGCTGGTCACGATGGCGGCCGACAAACCGTATTCGGTGTCGTTTGCCTTGGTAATGGCGTCGGCGTAGCTGCTGGCTTCGATGATGGCGATCACCGGCCCAAAGATTTCCTCGCGGGCAATGCGCATCTGCTGCGTGACGTCCGTGAAGATCGCCGGCGAGACATAGAAGCCCTTGTCGTATTGCTCGCCGCCCAGACGGTCGCCGCCGCACAGGTGCGTGGCTTCGGCCTTGCCGGCCTCGACAAAGCCGAGCACGGTCTCGAGCTGCTTGCGCGTGGCGAGCGGGCCGACGTCCATGCCCGGCGTCATGCCGCTGCCGATCTTCAGCGTCCTGACCTTGGCCAGCAGCTTCTCGGTAAAGGCTGCCTTGACCGATGCCATCACCAGCACGCGGCTGGTTCCGGTGCAGGCTTGTCCGCTCAGCGACAGGCCGCCCTTGATGGTGAGATCCACGGCGCGGTCCAGGTCGGCGTCTTCCATCACGATCAGCGGGTTCTTGCCGCCGAGCTCCATCTGCGTGCGCGTGCTCAGCGACACCGAGCGATGGATGTGCTGGCCGGCCGCGGTGGAGCCTGTAAAGGAAATCGCCCGCACCGCCGGTGCTTCGGTGATCGCCGCCCCCACGTCGCCGGCACGGCCAGTGATGAAGTTGAGCACGCCCTTGGGGATGCCGGCTTCGACAAAAGCCTGCGCCAGCCGATAGCCGCTCAGCGGCGCATCCGACGAGGGCTTGAACACCACCGTGTTGCCGGCAATCAGTGCCGGGGCAATCTTGCGCGCCGGAATCGAGACCGGGAAATTCCACGGCGAGATCACCGTCACCACGCCCAGCGGCTCGCGCTGGCTGTAGACGATCATGTCGGGATCGTCCTGGGGATAGGTCTCACCTGAGAACGACAGCCCCTCCACCGCGTAGAAGCGGATAGTCTGCGCCGAGCGCAGGACTTCGTCCTTGCTCAGGTTGAGCGCCTTGCCCTCTTCGCGCGTAAGTTCCTCGGCAATCTGGTCGGCGTGTGCTTCGAGATAATCGGCGGCGCCATTGAGGATCCTGGCGCGCCTGGTGATCGGCGTCTTCTTCCACGCGTCGAACGCGGCCGCGGCGGCGGCCACGGCGGCCTGCGCGTCTTGCGCCGTCGAGGCCTGGAAGCGGCCCACGATGTCGCCGGTGTCGGCCGGGTTGACGTTGTCGAAGGTGCGGCCGCTGGCGCTCTTCGACCACTCGCCGTTGATGTAGTTGGTGAATTCGTCTGTCTTTGCCACTGCCATGATGTCGAAGCCTTTATCCGGTCGGGCCCCGGGCGGGACCGTCCAATGCCAATGCGATGCTGCTTTTCCGTCCAGGGGCGGGATCAGGCGGCCATGCCGAGTTCAGGCAGGGAGATCTCCTGGGCGACGTAGTCGTGATAGAGCGCGGTGGTGTAGAGCAGGCGCATCTGTGCGCCGATCTCGCAGATTTTCAGGCAGCGCTGCTGCAGTTCGGGCGTGTCGGCGTGTTCCAGCACGATCTGGTAGCCGCGTTCGCCGTGGATTTCATCGGAGACGATGTGCAGGTCGAAGAATTCGACTTCCTCGTCGGTGAAGCCGTATTTGTCGCGCAGGGTCGGGGTCTGCTTGCGGTAGATCGACGGCACCTGGGACTCCAGGCCGACCACCAGGCCGGCGACGGCGACGATCGGGTCTTCGCGCATGGCCACGGCGTAGCACCAGCTTTGCAGGCCACGGGTGGTGGCGGACATATTGTCGGGGTCGATCACACGCTCGCGGGTGGTGCCGCAGGCTTCAGCAAAGCGGATCAGCAGGTCGGTATGGCGGTCGCCGCCGATTTCTTCCTCATACATATTGGCCAGCAGGAAGTCCTTGGCTTCGGTGAAGCGGTCGGGGGTGCGGGCGTAGATGTAGGCGAGGTAGTCGGCGAAGGGGCCGACGTAGTGGTAATGGTTCTCGGCCCAGCGCGCGAGGTGGTCGCGGGAGAGCTTGCCGCTGGCCCAGGCCACGCTGAAGGGGGCCTTGTTGGCGCTCTTGCCCTTGATGGCGTTTTCAAGGGCGGCACGGAAATCATCACGGTTCATCAGTTCGGCCATTTTGGGGGGGCTCCTGTGGGCAACGAGTTCAAGGTTTGGGGACTGCGTGGCGTGGTCCGGAGAGGTGAGCGGGCTAGACAGCCCAACCCGGTAAGTCCGATACCTTGAATCTTATTGTATACTATCTACCGCTTTTGTGTGGACGGTATACAACTCTTTCGGGAATAAAAAAACGAGGCTTTGGGAGGCCTCGTTTTTCGTCGTGCGCGGTGGCGCTACCGCCAGAGGAACATGGCGCAAACGGTGGATACGCCCAGCCCGATCAGCACCGGCACCAGCAAGGCGCGCACCGCGTCGAGCACCGGCACGCGGGCAAAGCCGGCCACCGCGATCAGCGAGGACCAGGCGATCAGCGTGCCGCCGCCCGTCCACACCGCGCCCATCTGCCCGATTGCCGCCAGGGTGGCGGAATCGAAGCCCACCACCGGACCCAGCGCGCCGGCCAGCGTGCCGGTCAGCGGCAGGCCAGCGAAGCCGGAGCCGTCGATGCCGGTGATCATGCCCACCAGCAGCACACCGAAGGCGACCAGCACGTGGTTGTCCGGGATCATGTGCTGGTACGCCTGGATCAGCTCGAACAGCAGGCTGGGCGCCTTGCCGGCGCCGACACCCAGGATCTGCGCCGCGGTCTCGCCGGCGCCGACGAAGAAGAAGCCGGCAATCGGCAACACCGAGCCCATCGCCTTGAAGGCGAAGACGAAGCCGTCCGTGATGTGCTCCGGGCATACGTCGAGCATCTTGCGGGGGCCTTCGGCGGCCAGCGTGGCCAGCATCATCAGCACCGCCGCGACCCCGCCAACCAGCGCGGCAGCATCGCCGCCCTTGAGTTCCGGCAGGCCGCTGCCCATCTTGGGCACCACCATCACCGCTACCACCGCCAGGAACGCGAGCGGCGTCACCACGGCAAAGCACTTCGACCACTTGACCCGGCGCAACGCCACCATGGCCAGGCTTCGCTCGATATTGGAATCGGTGGCCAACGGCTCGTCGTGTTCGGTGCCGCGCGCGATCTCAGCCTTGTCGAAGGTGCCGGACTGCTCGAAGCGCTCGTTGGCGCCACTTGCGCGGGCTTGCCAGTTGGTCAGCAGGCTGCCGCTGGCCGGCACGATGTGCTTGCGCATCGACAGGTACGCCAGCGTCAGCGCGATGACGCCGGTAATGATCGACAGCACCAGCGCACGGTCGGCCACCACCACCGCACTGACCGCCGCGCCGGCGGCTTTGGCGCTGATGCCCGGCGCCACGCCGATCACATAATCCGACGACAGCGCCATGCCCTGCCCGGCTATGGCAATGGCCATGGCGCCCGCCAGCGGCGGCAGTCCGGCGGCGATCGCGGCCGGCAGCAGGATGGCGGAAACCAGCGGCACCGCCGGCGTGGGCCAGAAAAACAGCGAAATCACATAGGTAATGCCAGCCAGGATAAAGAAGGCGGAATGGCCGTTCTTCATCACTAGCCGGAACGGCTCGACCATCCGGATATCCGAGCGCAGCGTCTTCAGCGAATTGAGCAGCGCTGTCATGAAGGCGATGACCAGGAAGATGTTGAACAACTCCTTGGCCGCCACCAGGCTTGCCGAAAAAACCCCTCCCAGTGCAGAGACCGGGCTGCCGGTCAGTGCGAACACCACCAGGAACGTACCAAGAATCGACGGTACGACCACGTTGGCCCGCAGGATCATGGTCAGGACGATCACCGCCACGCCCAATAGGTAGATCCAGTGTGCCGCGCCAATCACCACTTCCTGTTGCATGAATTCCCCTTGGATCTTTATCTGTAGAGACCATCGTGTCTGGGGCTATGGCTGCCCCATTAACGTATACTATATTCTTAACTTAGATCAAAACAAGCAGAATCTTATTGGGGTAGGGAATCCCCCCAAACCGGTGCAAACCCTTATATTTCAGCGCCATAAGCGGGATTTCAGGCACCTTTTGGGAGCCGGTGTTGACAGGAAATCCGCAATGGATGCCTTTTTGCCTTAATTTATGTAGACTGTATACCAATAAATTCGCGGGCAGCGGCGTGCAGACGCTCCCAACCGATCCATTCCGCAGGCGTCACACAAGACATACATGACGATTTCCATCCTCCTTCCCGCCGGCGTAACGGCCTGGCAATTCGGCATGATGGGCGCCCTGATCCTGGTGGGCGCCTGCCTGCAGGGCGTAGGCGGGATCGGCTTCTCCATGGTGTCGGCGCCGGTCGCGGTGCTGTTCTTCCCGCAACTGGCACCCGGCCCCTTGCTCGCCATGGGTGGCCTCGTCTCCTTGCTTGGTGCGCTACGCGAGTTCCGTGCCATTGCCTGGCGCACGGCGGCCAATGCCCTTCTGGGCCGCGCCGCCGGCACGGTGGTGGCAGTCGCTGCGATGACGCAATTGCCGGCGGAACTGCTGGCGCTGGTGTTCGCGCTGTCGATCCTGGCCGCGGTGGCGCTCAGCCTGCGGGGCTGGCGGGTGCAGGCTTCCGGGCTGAACATGGCCGTCGCCGGCGCGGCTTCAGGCTTCATGGGCACTGTCACTTCGGCTGGCGCCCCGCCCTTTGCCATCGTCATGCAGCATCTGCCGCCGCCGCAGTTGCGCGCCACCATTGGCTGCATCCTTTGCGCCGGTGCGGCCTTCTCGCTGGCCATGCTGTCCGCCGCCGGCCGCTTTGGGCTGAGCGACCTCTGGCTCAGCCTGAGCCTGTCGCCCATGCTGCTGATCGGCTTTGCCGTCTCGAACCGCCTCAAGAACCGCTACTCGGCCAAGGCCGTGCGCAAGCTGCTGCTGGCGCTGTGCACCGCCGGCGCGATCGGCGTGCTGGTCAAGCTTGCCCTGCCCGCCTGAAACCCCGCACCCGGAATCTCCCCTCCGTTCCCGCTAATCCAGGAAACACACCATGTTGCATATCACCGACGAGATGATCGACCGCCACGTCAGCGCCGCCGACGCCCAGCAAGTGATGCTGGACGCCTTCCGCAGCTTTGGCGAAGGCAAGGCTGCCATGCAGGAGCGCATCCGCACCGAGGCGGGCGGCGTCAAGCTGTCCACGCTCGGGGCGGTGATTCCCGAGCAGCAGGTGGCGGGCGCCAAGGTCTACACCACCATCAAGGGGCAGTTTTCCTTTGTCATCCTGATTTTCTCGACGGAGGACGGCCGGCCGCTGGCCTCCTTCGATGCGGGCGCCATTACCCGGCTGCGCACCGCGGCCTGCTCGGTGTTGGCCGCCCGCCACCTGGCCCGGCCGGACGCGGAAGTGCTCGCACTGTTCGGCGCCGGCACGCAAGGCGTGCAACATGCCCGCCAACTGGCCGCCACCCTGCCACTCAAGCGCATCCTGCTGTCCGACCCGTATGCGGACGCCGCCACGCCCGAACGCCTGGCGCAGTGGTGCGGCATCCCCGTCGCCTTCGCCGAACCGGACCAGGCTGTGGCGCAAGCCGACATCGTGGTCACCGCGTCACGCTCCACTACGCCGCTGTTCTCCGGCCAAGCACTCAAGCCCGGCGCCTTTGTCGCGGCGATCGGATCGAGCCTGCCGCACACTCGCGAACTGGACGATGTGGCGCTCTCGCGCGCCAGCAAGCTAGTGGTGGAATGGCGCCCGCAATCGATGCGCGAAGCCGGCGATATCGTGCTGGCCGATCCGGCCGCGCTACCCGACGACAAGGTCGTCGAACTGGCCGATGTGGTCACCGGCCGCGTACAGCCGCGCGGCAGCAACGCCGACATCCTGATCTACAAGTCGGTGGGGGTCGGGCTGGAAGACGTGGCGCTGGCGGGCTTCGCCTACAGGCAGATCGCCGCGGCGGGTGAAGCCAGAGCCGCGTGAGCGCAAGGCCGGGTGCGCGAATGCTCGCCTTGGCAAGTTTGGCTCAAAACCCCTTTCGCAGAACTGTAGATAGTATACAATATTCACAGAGATTCCGGATGCGGCTGGTTTCTGCGGCCCTGACCCCCGGACCACGCCACGCAGTCCCCAAACCTTGAACTCGTTGCCCACAGGAGCCCCCCCAAAATGGCCGAACTGATGAACCGTGATGATTTCCGTGCCGCCCTTGAAAACGCCATCAAGGGCAAGAGCGCCAACAAGGCCCCCTTCAGCGTGGCCTGGGCCAGCGGCAAGCTCTCCCGCGACCACCTCGCGCGCTGGGCCGAGAACCATTACCACTACGTCGGCCCCTTCGCCGACTACCTCGCCTACATCTACGCCCGCACCCCCGACCGCTTCACCGAAGCCAAGGACTTCCTGCTGGCCAATATGTATGAGGAAGAAATCGGCGGCGACCGCCATACCGACCTGCTGATCCGCTTTGCTGAAGCCTGCGGCACCACCCGCGAGCGTGTGATCGACCCCGACAATATGTCCGCCACCACCCGTGGCCTGCAAAGCTGGTGCTACGCCGTGGCCATGCGCGAAGACCCGATCGTCGCCGTCGCCGGCCTGGTGGTCGGCCTGGAGTCCCAGGTGCCGTCGATCTACCGCAAGCAGACCCCGACCCTGCGCGACAAATACGGCTTCACCGACGAGGAAGTCGAATTCTTCGACCTGCACATCGTCTCCGATGAAATCCACGGCGAACGCGGCTACCAGATCGTGCTGGAACACGCCGACACGCCCGAACTGCAGCAGCGCTGCCTGAAAATCTGCGAGATCGGCGCACAGATGCGCCTGCTCTACACCACCGCGCTCTATCACGACTACGTCGCCCAGGAGATCTCCCTGCCTGAACTCGGCATGGCCGCCTGAGGCGGCCGCCAGAGCGCGCAATAAAGCGCGGCCGGGCCCATTGCACCGGCCGCCCCCTCACAGACCGCTTGCGGAAACGTTGTATGCCGAAAGTCGTATTTCACAAGAACGGCCAGACCTTCGAGGACGAGGTCAAGCCCAGCACCAACCTGGTGGTGCGCGCGGGGATCAAGCAGTTTCCCTATCCGAACCTGCGCTACGAGTGCGGCATGGGCAAATGCTCCAAGTGCGCCTGCCGCGTGATCGCCGGCGGCGAGCACCTGCCGCCGCCGAACTGGAAGGAAAAGAAGCAACTAGGCGAGCGGCTGGAACAGGGCTATCGCCTGACCTGCCAGATCTGGCTGGAGCACGACATCGAACTCAGCCAGGACGAGTTGCCAGTGGAGAACGCCACGGCGAGCAGCGTAGCGAACGTTGCGCAAGCCAGCATCGCGGCCAGTCCGCAGTAACACCAGCAACCACCAGGCAGCGCAGTCATGTACGTGATACTCAGCAGCAAACCGGGGCAATTCAGGACCGAACTGGTCGAGGGGCTGGTGGCCGTCGAGGCATACGACTATCTCTTCTACGGCCGCAAGACCGCGCACTTCGTCATCGCCGAAATGGCGTACCCGGTCAAGGTGAAGGTGATCGAGGAATCCAGCCAGGATGCCGATGCCGCCAGCCGGCAGGCGCCGGCCATCAATTACGTGCCCTCGAAATTCCTCGACAAGTTCGACACGCTGCAGGAAGCCCGCGACGAGCTCAAGCGCCTGGCCACCTTCGGCAGCATGGACATCTCACTGGTAAGGCGTGAATAACGCGCGCTGAATAAACCGAGTATGGCCGGCACAGCGCCGGGCAGCCCCCTCATGCAATCGGATCGTTTCCATGATTGAAATCACCTTTGTCAGTAACGGCGGCAAGGTCGTCAGCGCCCCCGAGAACAGCAACCTGCTGCGCGTTTCCCTGCGCGAGAAAGGCGGCATCCCCTTCAAGTGCGGCGGCGGTCTGTGCGGCACCTGCAAGTGCAAGATCGAACGCGGACTGGGGTTCACCGACGCCATCAAGCCCAAGGAACGCAAACATCTGACGGAGGCGCAGTTTGGCGAAGGCTACCGCATGGCCTGCCAGACCTTCGTCAACGGCGATATCAGCGTGTCCTGGGAAGTCCAGGTGAGCCCGGCGAAGGCCGTCGGGGCAGTCGCCGGATAAGTCCGCGCCAGTCGCCGTGGCCTGCCCGCCCCGGCGCAAGCACGGCACCCGGCCACAACGTGACGCAACGCGCGCACGGCCTCCATGAAGGGGAACTGCAGCGCACTTGCGCTCCGGGCGGCCACGCAATTGGTTGCCGCGCCGGCGCCAGGCCAGCTACGATGCCCCCTCGGCACAGACCGGCGGCCCCCACCCGGCCACGCCGGCACAGGAGACAAGCCCCCAAATGGAATCACATATCGCCCTGGGCGCGGCCCACTGGGTCTATCTCGCTGGCGTCCTTGCCATCGTGCTGACGATGGTGTTTCGCGCCAACGTGGTCGTGCCCGCGATCATCGCGACCTTCCTCGTCACGCTGGCCTGGACCCATAGCCCGGTCAGCGCACTGGCAAGCATCTTCAACGCCAGCTTCGTGGCCGCGCGCGAGTTGTTCAATATCTTCCTGGTGATCGCGCTGATGACGGCGCTGCTCAATTCGCTCAAAGCGCTGCGCTCCGACGTGCGCATGGTGGAGCCTTTCCGCGCGGTGATGAAGAACGGCCACGCCGCCTACTTCATGCTGGCCGCCATCACGTACACCATCTCGCTGTTCTTCTGGCCCACGCCTGCCATTCCCCTGGTATCCGCCATCCTGCTGCCCGCCGCGATCGCCGCCGGCCTGCCGCCGCTGGCCGGCGCCATGGCCATCGCCATCGCGGGCCAGGGCACCGCGCTGTCGTCCGATTATGTGATCGGGGTGGCGCCGGGCATCAGCGCAAAGGCAGCCGGGGCCGCGGTCAGCGCCGCCATGGTGGCGGACCGCGCGCTGGTGCTGTCGCTGATCACCGGCGGCATCGCGCTCACGATGGCTTACTTTTCCATCCGCGCCCAGATCCGTCCCGCCAATGCCGGCCACCTGGCCCGCTGGCAAGGCCGCGCGCACGATGCCGGCCTGGCCAGCGCCGAAACCGCCGGCAGCTTCGACAAAAGCGCACTGGCGCGCGGCACCGCGCACGACGAGCCGCTCGGCACCAATGCCAATATCGCGCGCAGCCTGTCGATGGTGGAGCTTCGCCAGATCAAGTGGTCGAAGGTGTTTGCCGTGCTGACGCCGGTAGCGTTCGCCGCCGTGATCGCGTTGATGGTCGTGCCCAGGCTGGGCCTGGGCGTGGCCGAACTCAAGGGCGGCGAGGCGGCCGCCATGGTGGGCGGCATGGCAGCGCTGCTGATGATCCTGTGCACACTGGCGGCCGAGGGCCCGCGCAAGATGCTGGATGTCAGCGCGGAGCACATCACCGATGGTTTTGTCTTTGCCTTCAAGGCGATGGGCTCCGTGCTGCCGATCGCCGGCTTCTTCTTCATCGGCGCGGGCGATACCGCCGGCGCCATCCTGCACATCGGCCCCGGCCATGCGCCGAGCCTGCTGTTCGAACTGATCCAGGGCGCCGGGCAATGGATTCCCAACAACCACGTCATGGTGGCCTTCGGCGTGCTGCTGGTGGGCATGATCACAGGCATCGACGGCTCCGGCTTTGCCGGCCTGCCGCTGACCGGCACGCTGGCTGGCGCGCTGGGCCCGACTGTCGGCATCGACGCAGCCACGCTGTGCGCGGTGGGCCAGATGGGCGCGGTCTGGACCGGTGGCGGCACGCTGATTGCATGGTCCTCGCTGGTGGCCATCACCGGCTTCGCGCGCGTGCCGGTGCTCGATGCGGTGCGGGCGTTGCTGATACCGGTGCTGGCGGGTCTTGCCGTATCGACGATGTGCGCCGTGGTGCTGTGGCGGTGAGGAACCGCTCACGCATGCCGCTGCGTCAAACCCGATTGAACCGAATCTGACTCCCCTGGAACGCCACGCATGAGAACGACAGCTTTCGCCAATCCTGCCGCCAGCCCTGCCATCGCCGGCGGCGAAGGCGTGCGCGCCGCGCACTGCATGGTCGCCACCGGCCACCCGCTCGCCGCCGAGGCCGCGCTACAGGTACTGCGCGAAGGCGGCAGCGCCATCGACGCGGCGCTCGCGGCCGATGCCATCCTGGGCGTGGTGGAGCCGATGGCCACCGGCATCGGTGGCGACATGCTGGCCATGATCGTCGAGCCCGATGGCCACGCCGTGAGCTACAACGGCACCGGCCGCGCGCCCGCCGCGTTCCCGATGGAGGCGCTGGCGGCCCTGCCCAGGCAGCGCATCCCCGAACGCCACGCCCTGTCGCTGACCACACCCGGCGCGGTGCGCGGCTGGGAAGACTTGCACCGCCGCTACGGCCGGCTGGAGTGGAAACGGCTGCTCGCCCCCGCCATTGCGCTGGCGCGCAACGGCTTCGCGGTAGCACCAGTGGCGGCGCGGGAATGGGCCTTGTTCGACCAGGTGCTGCATCAAGATCCGGTCTGCGCCGCGCTTTATCGCGCTGGCCGGCCCCCGGCCGCCGGCGAAACCTTCAGCAATCCGGAGCTGGCCGCCACACTGGCCGCGATTGCCGCCGAAGGCGCCGATGCCTATTACCTCGGAAAACCCGCCCAGGCCGCCGAAGCGGCCAGCCGCCATGCCGGCGGCGCGCTGGCAGCGGCCGACTTCGCGGCCCACCGGGGCGATTTCTGCACACCCGTCTCCACCGGCTTCCGCGGCCTGACCATCCTCGAATGCCCGCCCAACACGCACGGCGTCGCCATCCTGCATGCGCTGGACGAACTGGGTGAACTCGATCCCGCCATGCTGGCGCAGGACGATCCCGCAGCCGTGGTGCGTACCGTGCAGGCCATGGGCCGCGCCATGCGGTACGCCAGCGAAACCGTGGCGGACCCGGCCGGCAACACCGTCTGCACCGTGGTGGTGGATCGCGATGGACTGGCGGTCACGCTGATGACCAGCATCTTCAAGCGCTTCGGCTCGGGCATTGCCGTGCCCGGTTGCGGCTTCGTGCTGCAGAACCGCGGCTTCGGCTTTGCCGGCCCCGGCCATATCAACAGCCCTGCCCCCGGCAAGCGCCCCTATCACACCGTGGTGCCCGGCGCGGCGCTGCGCGACGGCCGCTTCCACGCCGGCTTCGGCGTGGTGGGCGGGCTGATGCAGCCGCAGGGCCAGCTGCAGTTGCTGGTCAGGCTGGCCGCCTGGCAACAGCCGCTGCAGGCCGCGCTCGACGCGCCGCGCTGGCGCCTCGAATCCGATACCGCCCTTGCCATCGAAGCCGGCATGCCGCCGGACATCGTGCGGGCCCTGCGCGAAGCTGGCTACGCGGACCCCGCCGGCCTGGGCGAACTCGGCGGGCGCAGCGATTTCGGCGGCGCGCAGATCGTCATGCGCGATGCGTCGGGCGCGCTGCTCGGCGCCTCGGACAAACGCAAGGACGGCATCGCGCTGGGCGAGTAGCGCCCCGCCCGGCGCGCCGGCCGCGCGTCAGGATCACTGTTTTTGTTCTCCTGCCATCGCACCAGGCGTCTTCCCCGGCCCCAACGCCCGCAGGCCGGAAGAAGCGCGCGCACCCTCGCGCGCCAGCCAGCCGGCAAACACACTCAATGCGCTTGCTGCTTCGCGGTCCATCCGAAATAGCATATGAAACCCCTGGTCGCGCAGTACCACGTCGGGGAACAACTGGCACAGGCGGCCCGAGGCCAGGTCCTCGTCCACGAGTGCCAGCGAGCCGATGGCAATCCCGAGATCGGCCGTGGCTGCCTGCAGGCTGAGAAAGAAGTGCTCGTACAAATGCCCTCCCAGCGGCCCGGCCGGCACCACGCCTGCTGCCGCCAGCCAGCGCGCCCACGCGTCGCGCCGGCTGCTCAGATGCAGAAGGGAAGCACGCAGGCAATCCCCGGGGACCGATACCGGATGCTGCGCCAGGTAGCGCGGCGAGGCGAGCGGTGCCGAAACATCGTCCAGGAAGCGGACGCATTCATGACCGGCGCGCGACATCGGCGCTCGCCGGATGATCAGGTCGAACGGCTCCTTCAGCTCATCAATGCCATCGGTGGCGGAAGTCGTCACGCGAATTTCAATGCGCGGGTTCGCGATCTGGAACGACGACAGGCGCGGGATCAGCCAGCGCATCGCGATTGACGGTGTGGTGTTGACGCGCACGATGCGCTGCTCTCCTGCTCGCGCGAACTGCTCCGCCGCGAGCGCGATGCGATCCAGGCTTGCTTTCACCTCGGCGTAGAACAGCAGCGCGGCTTCGGTCGGCTCGACCCCGCGCACGCTGCGCACAAATAAGGGACGGCCGAAATGGGTTTCCAGCAGGCGGATCTGCTGGCTTACCGCGCTATGCGTGATGTGAAGCTCCGCTGCCGCCAGCGTCAGGCTCCTGGCGCGGGCCGCAGCTTCAAAGACCTTCAGCGCCTTCAAGGGTGGGAGCCGTGCCGTCATGATGTCAGTTTTTCTAATGGGTATGACAGGAAATGTCGCTTTTCCTGACCAGAGCTGGCTCTTATCCTGCCGCTAATGACTCTTTTATGACAATGCGCCCGGCCAATATTGCAATGCCACTGCTCGACAGAAATTCTAACAACAAGTCAGTCTCCGCCATAGGCCGGATACCGGCGCGGCCTCTGATCGGGCACCTGCGCGGCATCCTGCGGTACCTGCAACGGGAACGGCCGTCGGACATCGCGTACTGGCAATGCGGCGAGCTGGCCATCCTGGCCGCCGCAAGTTGCCACGAAGACCTCGAATGGCGCCAGCGCGCACTGCTGCGCCGCGATCAGGAAGCGGCGCGCAGACTGTGGACCCTTTCGCTCTGAGCGCGCGATGAGTGCATCACTCGACATGGAGCGGGCCGAGACCAGCGGCGAGAGCAGCGTCGCTCGCGTGCTGGCACTGGGCACGGCGCAGATCGTCGGCTGGGGGTCGTCGACCTATCTCCCCGCAGTGATCTCCGCACCTGCCTGCAAAGACCTGGGCATGACTTCGGGGATCTTCTTCGGGGGCTTCTCGGTCGCACTGGTGGCAATGGCGTGCACGGGACCCGCCATCGGCCGGTACATCGACCGCAATGGCGGCAGACGGGTACTGTTATCGTCAAATATCGTGCTGGCCGCCGGTCTGCTGATGCTGTCGCAAGCGGGTAGCACGGCCGGACTGTATGCCGCCTGGTGCGTGATGGGCCTGGGCATGGCGATGGGCCTTTACGATGCCGTCTTCGCGGCGCTCGTTGCACAGCACGCGAAGGCAGCCAGCCGCCTGATCGTCGGCGTCAGCCTGGTCGGCGGCTTCGCCAGCACCGTTGGCTGGCCGGCATCCACCTGGATGATCGAGCACTGGGGCTGGCGGTCGTGCTGCCAGGCATGGGCCGCGGCCCATTTGCTGATTGCCCTGCCGGTGCATTGGCGCCTGGTCCCGGCCGGGCGCACCGCGCCCCGGCACACGCCAGCCGCGCAGCCGGCCGCGAGCGCGATCAAGACCCCTGGCAAGCATGCGCGCGAACTCGGGCTGCTCTGCTTGTTTTCCGGCGCTACCGCCTTCGTGACATCGGCGATGGCCGTTCATCTCCCGGCACTGCTGCTAGCCAAGGGAGCGACGCTCGGGCAGGCGGTGTTCGCCGGCATCCTGCTTGGACCCGCGCAGGTCGCCGCCCGGCTGGTGGAGTACGGCCTGACACAGCGCCTGAGGATCCACCCGCTGATGACCGCCCGTGTTGCCACGGCGCTGCATCCCGTGGCTTGCGTCTCCCTGGGTCTGTTCGGAATATCGTCAGGGCTGGGGCCGCTCTTCTCCATCCTGCACGGCGCCGGGAACGGCATGATCTCGGTGGCGCGTGGGGTTCTTCCTCTGGCGCTGTTCGGGCCAAACGGCTACGGCGCGGTGACCGGACGGCTGGCGGTATTCGGCAGGACGGCGCAGGCGTTCGCACCCGTCGCCTTCGCATTCGTCCTGGATAAGGGCGGGCCGGGCGCCGCCATTTCCTTGTCCGGCGCGCTCTCGATGGCAGCGTTGCTGGCGCTGCTCCGGCTGCGTTCAGGCAGCGGCGGCCAAGTATCCTAACGGGTGCAGGCCGCACGACCTGCCTGACCAAAGGCGGCCTAGGCGAGCGCCTTCCGCCCTTCCTTCCGCCCTTCCTTGCTCTCTTCTCTCCGCGCCTCTTTCCTCTCTTCCTTGCGCCGCCCGTACCGGCCGCCGATTACCAGCAGCAGTGCCACCGCCACGATGTCGCCACCCAGCGCGATGGGCCGCGAGGGCCGCCCGCCGGCAATGCCGTGGGTAAAGCCCTCGATCACCACCGACACCACTGCGCCAAAGACAAAGCAGAACAGGCTGTGGCGGCCGATCTGCACGACCGGCCCCATCACCGATGCCAGCCGCGCCACCCAGCCCGCGCGCACCGCGAGGTAGCACAGCCAGGCCAGCCCGAGAAAGCTCACGATACGCAGCGCCGCCAGGCTCTTCTTGGGCAGCGGAAACACCATGGTCGGCAGCCACGCGGGCAGCCACGGCTCGTACACATGCGGACGCATCCACAGGTAGGCCAGCAACACGCAGGACAGGGTCACCGCCACCGCCAGCCCTGTCACAACCCAGCGCACCAGCGCCTGGCGCGGCAGGATGATATCGGGCCGCAGGCGCGCCATCAGGCCCAGGCCGAACAGCAGTTGCCAGGCGAAGGGGTTGAAGCTCCAGCCATTGCCATCGCTGCTCGGCAGCAGCGGGGTGAGCATCGGCGCCATCAGCCAGAGCAACGCGCTCGCGCCGACAAAAGTCAGCGGCATGGCCCGCGCCATACGGATTGCCAGCGGCGCGAACAGGATGAAGACCGCGTACATCGGCAGCACGTCGGAGACAAAGGGCTGCCGCGCCACGCTGAACACCTCGATCAGCGTGCTGAACGGATGCGCCATGAAGACCGGTGCCTCCGTGGAGCGGATCGCCGGTGCGGGCACCCGCGCCAGCGCCAACAGCAAACCAAAGACCAGCATCAGCACGCCGGTCAGCACGAACGCCTTGTAGATCTCCCAGCTGCGGCGGATCAGGCGGTTCTGCGCGGCGGATGCGCCATGCCGCGCCTCCATGGCTATGTAGGCCGCCCCTGCCGAATAGCCGGCCAGGAAGACAAAAATCTCCGCCGCGTCGAAGAACGCGAAATTGCGGATGGTGTAATCGGCCAGCACGCTGCCGTTCACGTGGTCCACCACAATGAAGATCAGCGCGATGCCGCGAATCAGGTCAACCTCAGTTCTGCGCTGGGTTTCGATCATGGACAAAAGCAACTCCTGCAATACCTGGTAATCCGGGCGCCCCGACAAAGCGTCCGGATGTCTCCGAGGCCACAAATCCATGGCCCCTGTTTATTCAATATGTATGATTCAGCACCTGAACGCAGCCGGTTGGCTTTCGGGCGCTGCTGGTTCGTCACATGGCTTTGTCCCTGAATACCGGAAAAAGTGCGACGGACGTGCCCGCTGGCGAGGACGGCAAAAAGCCCTGGCAACGCGGCGCCAGGGCGAGATGATACGGCATATTGGGGATTACCCTAGGGGGGGGGCAGCAGGAGCCTAGGTGCAGGAAGAGCCTGCGCCGGCGTTCCAGAGGGATCGGCTATCATCCGCCTCATAACACCGCACACAAGCCGATGACCACCAACAACGCGCTATCCGACTGGACTCGTGATTTCCATCAGGTGTGCGACAACAGGGCCTTCCTGTTCTATGTCGTGTTCGGCGCCAACGCCAGGAACCTTCGCCTGTCGCGCAGCCAGTATCGCTGCGACGGCGTGCCGGATGGCCTGGAGTTGCTAGCCTACGGTTCCGGCCGCCATCCCGAAGTGCTCGACTCGTTCCGGGATGGCTACCTCTGGGAAGCATTGCAGGCCAGGCAGCCCGCGCTGGCCGAAGCCATCGCCGCGCAGACGGAATGCGTGGTGCTGCGAGGGACGTTTGCGGACGAAGCCACGCTGAACTATTTCCGCAACACCATCGGCCTGCTGACGTGCATGCTGGATTGCGGCGGTGTGGCAATCTACGATCCGCAGAGCCTTACGTGGTGGTCGCGCTCCGACTGGAAGACCAAGGTCTTCGAGCCGGGGCTACCGCAGCCGGGCGAGCATGTCGTCATTCTGGTTTCCGACGAGGACGATGGAACTCAGTGGTTCCACACACGCGGCATGCGCAAGTTCGGCCGGCCCGACCTGAGCCTGCGCAGCGTGCCAGCCGGTTACCGGGAGGCCGTGGTGGACCTGTTCAATCGTTTTATCGACCTCCATGCATATGGTGGCGTGATTGCCGAAGGCCAGGAAATCCACATGCGAACGCTGCCGGAAGGCATGATCTGCGTACATGGCGGCGATGAAGACGACCCGGATTTCAATAATGTCCACGTGGAGATCATGTGGCCATCGGCGCCGGGTCGGTAGGTCGGTAAGCGGGCTGGGCCGCCGTGGACAATGACGCCAACCTGGCCTGGGACTTCGTCACATCGCCGGTGTAGCTCAAGGACATGAAGGCAATAACCAGGAGGAGACATGGATATGCAAGGCAGGAAAACGCAGGGGATGTCCCGGGAGCGGCTCGGCCGGGTCGAACGATTCGTCGACGAAGCCTATGTCGCGACCGGCAAGCTGCCCGGCGCCCTCATCCAGGTGTGGCGGCGCGGCGAGCTGGTCCTGAACTCGGTGCTGGGCCTGGCCGACCGCGAGCGGCAGGTTCCGTTGGCCGAGGATTCGATCTTCCGCATCTACTCGATGAGCAAGCCCGTCACCTCGGTGGCGGTCATGATGCTGGTCGAGGAATGCAAGATCGCCCTGGACGATCCGGTCAGCAAGTACATCCCGGCATGGGAAGACCTCGGTGTCTACAACGGCGGCTTCATGGAGAGCTTCCAGACGCGCCAGGCTGCGCGCCCGATGCTGGTGGTCGACCTGCTGCGCCACACCTCCGGCCTGACCTATGGCTTCCAGCAAAACACCAACGTCGACGCGGCCTACCGCAAGCTGAAGCTGGGCGAACTCGCCACCGACGGCACGCTCGACGACATGATCGAAAAGCTGGCCAAGCTGCCGCTCGAGTTCTCGCCGGGCGAGGCCTGGAACTACTCGGTCTCCACCGACGTGCTTGGCTACCTCGTCGGCAAGGTCAGCGGAATCCCTTTCGAGACCTTCCTGAAAGAACGGATATTCGATCCGCTGGGCATGATAGATACCGCCTTCCACGTGCCGGAAGAGAAGGCCTCGCGCTTTTGCGCCTGCTACGCCGTCGGCACGCTCGGTTCGAAGGTGGTATCCACGCGCGAGCCGGTACTGCAGGACGATCCCCTCACCAGCCCCTACCTGAAGCCGCCCGGCTTCGTCTCCGGCGGCGGCGGCCTGGTGTCCACCGCCGCCGACTACATGCGCTTCGCACGCATGTTGCTGCAAGGCGGCGAACTGGACGGAGTGCGCCTGCTGGGGACGAAGACGCTGACGCTGATGACATCCAACCATCTACCCGGCGGGGTGGACCTGCCACGCATGTCGCGCTCGATGTTCAGCGAGGCCAACTACGATGGCGTCGGCTTCGGACTCGGCTTCGCCACCACGGTGGCGCCGGCGGCCACCCTGATCCCCGGCAGCGCCGGCGACTTCTTCTGGGGCGGCGCGGCCAGCACCTTCTTCTGGGTCGATCCGCAGGAGGACCTGATCGGACTGTTCCTGACCCAGCTCCTGCCCTCCTCCGCCTACCCGGTGCGCCGCCAACTGCGCACGCTGGTCTACAGCGCGATCACGGAGGCGGGGGCGCCCGGCGAGCCGTGACACACGATGTCGAGCCTGAGTTCGGATTGAAGCGTGCGTGGATGTCGTCGGCTGCCGCGCCTTCGGTGTAGCTCAGCCCGAGGTTGGCCTTCGGCTGATTGACTGGAGCCACGGTCGCGAGACCGGGGCGCCATCGAGGAGGGCGTGGTGAGCGACCGCCAAGACATGGCCGGCTCACCTCCAACGTCGCCAACCACCGGGTTACCCCTGCCGCATCACCTCCCGCGCCACAATCAACTTCTGCACCTCCGTCGCGCCCTCGTAAATACGAAGAGCCCGTATCTCCCGATACAGGCTCTCCATGATCCCGCCAACCTGCACGCCGCGCGCACCGAACAGCTGCAGTGCACCGTCCACCACCGCCTGTGCATTCTCGGTGGCTGTCATCTTGGCCATGGCCGCTTCGCGCGTGGTGGAGAGCTTCTGCACATCGCGTCGCCATGCAGCGCGGTAGGTCAGCAGGGCGGCCGAATCGATCATCGCAGCCATCTCACCAAGCTTGGCTTGTGTGAGCTGCATCTCCCCTAAAGCCGCACCGAAGATCTGCCGCGATCCAGCATGTGCCACCGCCTCGTCGAACGCCCGCCGCGCGAACCCCAGCGCAGCACCCGCCACCGAGACCCGAAAAATATCAAGCGTACGCATGGCGAGCTTGAATCCCTCACCAGGCACACCAAGCAATCGCTCAGCAGGAATCCGCATCTCATCGAAGCGCAGCGTTGCCAGCGGGTGCGGCGCCATCACATCGATGCGCTCAGCAATGGAGAAGCCCGGATCGTCGGGATAGACGACGAACGCAGAAATGCCGCGCGTGCCGGGCGCTTCGCCGGTGCGGGCGAACAGCACGTAGAGATCAGCGATGCCGCCGTTGGAGATCCACGTCTTCTCGCCGGTGACCACATAGTGCGCGCCGTCGCGACGTGCGCTGCATGACATCGCGCCGACGTCGGAGCCGGCGTCTTTTTCGGAGAGCGCGAAGGCGGGGATCAGTTCGCCGCGCAGCACCTTGGGCAGGACGTCGGCCTTGAGCGCTTCGGAGCCGGCGAGGCTAATCGGGCCGCTGCCCAGGCCTTGCATGGCGAATGAGAAGTCGGCGAGGCCGTCGCGGTAGGCCAGTGCTTCGCGGGCTAGTGCCAGGCGGCGGGATTCGATTTCCGGGGCGAGGCCGCCGTAGGCTGCCGGTACGCATGCGCGCAGCAGGCCGGCCTTGCCCAGTTGTGCGACCAGCCGGCGGCAGCTTGCGTCAACTTGGTGATGATCGACATTGTCGAGGGCGCCGCTGTCGGCAAACTCGTCGACGCTTTGCACAAAGGCACGATGACCGGGATCGAAGAAGGGCCACGCGAGGTAGTCGCGCTGGTGCATCGGCGGGAAGGATCGACGGCTTGCGTCGCGCTGCGGATCTCGGCTCATATCGCGTCCCTGCGTGAGTAATGCAATTCAGCGTAGTACATACCGTTTAGTATGTAAACCCGTGAGGATCTTTTACGCGGGCACTATCTGATAGGGATTTCCCGGTTGCCTTATGACAATTCACCATCTAGCATACTCGTCAGTATGTTCGCTGAAGCCATCCTGGAAACCCATCGATGACGCTGATCTGGAACCCTTCGCTGGACCCCGCCGCCGCTCGCTGGCGAAGCCAGGCGGGCGCGCTGCAATCGGATGCCACCGCGGCAGTCACGCCAGCCAGCTTGCGCGAATCCGGCTTGCTGAAGATGTTCCGGCCACGGCCACAAGCAGGCTTTGCCGCATCCACCAGCGCCGTGATTTCCGTTGTTGAGGCCTTAGCCGCGTGCAGCCCACAGCTATCCACGCTATTGGGTGCGACGCTGGCCGGTGCGGGCCCCATCCTGCAACTCGGCACGAACCAGCAGAAGAAAATGTGGCTGGGCCAGCTTGGCGACGACGACACCTTGCCGCCCTTGCTGGTTGATCAAGATCATGACGCCGCCGCGGCAGACGAATCGGGCTTCAACGCGACGCACGATGCGCAAACCTGGGCCCTGCGCGGAACAGGGCGCTACGCCGGTTCAGCCGAGATGGCTGGCGCGTTTGTCGTGCTTGCTGCCAGCTCACGGGATTCCGGTGCGAATCCGTTGTCCGCGTTCATCGTCCCGCCCGATACATCCGGCATCGCCCTGGAGGAGAACGATGCCTACGACGCCTCCGGCGGAACACTAACGCTGGATGTCCGCCTGCCGCCCTCGCTGCTACTCGGCCCCGCAGGCAGTGCGCAAGCCGCGATGGAATCCGCGGCCGCCGCCCACCGCATTGCCGCCGCCGCACAGGCTACGGGCCTCTGCCTGGCGGCTTACAACGAAGCGTACCGGGTTGTCCGCGCGGAGGGTCACGGCGCGGCACCTTCGCGCGCGGCGCTGGAACTAGCCGCCTGCGCCACCGCCATCTCCGCCACACGCATGATGCTGTACGAAGCCGCACGCGCCGCCGACAAGGGCGAGAGCATCGCGCTGCCAAGTGCCATGGCGATGCTGTCCGCCAACGAATGCGCGGACCGCGTCATGGCTGCCAGCTTGCAGATCGCGGGCGGCCATCCCGCCGCCGATGCCGCCCGCATGCAGGCGCTGCTGCGTGCGCGGCGCATACAGCAGGCAGTCGCCGCCGCCAACATCTTGCGGGCACAGACGGCACTCCTGGCCGGCGCCATCGCCCCGTCATCGCACACCAGAAAAGGAGGCACGCGCGCCATGCGCAAGAATCCATCCATGCCCACGCCCGCATCCACGGCACGCACCAGCGAAACGCCCGGCCGCGTCACCGAGATCCTCGATGCCGCAGCAAACGCCTTCACCCAGCAAAGCTATGACGCCACCACGCTGGACTACATCGGCGACGTGATCGGCGTCACCAAGGGCAGCATCTACTACCACTACCGCAGCAAGGCGGACCTGTTCGTGGCGGTGTACCGCCGCGCCATGGAAATGAACATCGAGACGATCACGCCGATCGCGCAGCAAGAGGGTGCTCGCGCTATCGATCGCCTCTACCGTATGGCCTATGCGCATTCGCTGCAGGTGATGAAGCACCTTTCCTACCAGCGCCTGGCCGTGCAGGGGCTGGAGGCGCAACTGATGGACCGCGTGACGGATGAACAGCGCGCGCAGCTCAAGGAGGTGATCGGCCTGCGCGATCACTACGAGAAGCTGTTCGTCAAAGTCATCACGCAGGCCATCGAGGCCGGCGACCTCCCGCAGCAAAGCCCGCGCCTGGCCGTGAAGCCACTGTTCGGCGCGATCAACGGCACCACCATGTGGTACCAGCCGCGCGCGGGCGAGACCGCGGCGGACCGCGACCGGATCGCCGCGCAGCTGGCGGGCTTTGTGGTGTCGGGACTGATGCAGACCTATCAGCCTGTGGCTGAGCCTGGGCCGCAGGCCGTGCGCGAAGCAAGCTGAAGCCCTGGGCCACCCGCACCGCGCCAGCAAAAACACAACTATGGAGACACGCATGCAGACCAGCCAAACGCGCACCCAAGCCACGCCCACTGCCGACGCCGCCAAATGGTCCGCCGTAGCCGAGTGGTACCACGCTTACTTCACCGGCCTAGTCATGACCATGGTCACCCGCCGCAGCGCGCGCGAGGCGTCGGAGCTGGTGTTCCACATTTTCCGCCGCCAGCACCTGGAGCGCTTTCTCCCCGGACTGGAAAAGCTCGGCCTGCAAGGCCTGCCGCCCGCCATTGCCGCCGCGCGCTACCACTACCTCTCCAACGCCATCGGCGGGGTCAAGGTCGAGTACATGGAGGAGTCGCCGCGCAAGGCATGGGTACGCTACGCACCGCCGCGCTGGGCGTGGCAAGGGACCGCCGTCTGCGCCATTCCCGGCGAGGTCTCGCGCGCGGTGCTGCGCGGTTGGCATGCGCACAACGGCGTGTCGCTCGGCACGCAGCGCCTGGGCTTTGTCTGCACCAAGCAGACCATGGACGGGCAGCCAGGGCTGGAAGGCTACTACTACGAGTACGACCACGACATCTCGCCCGACGAGCGCCTGCGCTTCGCGCGCGGCGAAGCGGCGCCGGATTTTGATCCCGCGCGGGCGCCGGTGCTGCCTACCGCAAGCTGGCCGGAGGAACGGCTGCAGAAAGCACGCCGCAACTACGCGATGGAATACGTGCGCACCGCGCTGCCCGAACTGGTCGGCTTGTACGGCCCGTTCGACGCCGCGTACCTGGGCGGCATCACCGGCCAGCTGATCGGCATGCAGTTCTACAGCGAGACCGCCACCGCCATGGGCCTGCCCAACCACGGCGACGCGACGGACTTCGCCCGCTTCATGGTGACGCTGGCCCGCGCCCAGGGCGACGAGGCCGAACTGGTTTCCAGCGGCCCACATCCCTGCGTGCGCCAGGCAAGCTGGAAGCTGATGTCCGGCATTGCCGACCTGCACGGCGGCGCCTTCGATGCGTGGAACTGCCTGCTCGATGGCGCGCTCAGCGCGCACAACCGGCATCTGGCGCTAAAGGTGACGCGCCGCCTGGACGAAGGCGATGAGGCCTTCGAATGGCAGATCGTGCCGCGCGGCAAACCCGGCAAATTCTGACGCATCCGCTCACACGAGCCAGCGCACCGCACCCAATCGCTTCCCCACAGAGCCACGGGGAATGCGCGAGCGTGCCCGGAGCCGGTTCAAAGCCAGCACGAGGCAGGGAAAAGCCAACCGGATCACGCCCCTTGCACGTGGAGGAGACCACCATGCAACAGCAAAGCCTGAACGGCCTGCGCGTCATCGATGCCTCACGTGTGCTCGCTGGCCCCTACCACCTCGAAGCCATCGACGCCATCAGCGGGCAGAAAAGCGAGGCAGAGACACCCGCCGAAGACGCCTCATCCTGAAACAGAAGGAGAAGGCAGAAGGCAGCAAGCCGCAACGACGCGGCCACATCCCAATCGCCACCGGAGACCGCCGTGAAACTCAAGCACATTGCCTTGCTGGCCACCCTCGCCATTGCCTACCTCACAGGAGCCCGAGCGCAAGCCGCGGATGACTTCCCCACCAAGCCCATCCGCGTCATCTCCCCGCACCAAGCCGGCTCCACCACCGAGCTCTTCGGCCGCCTGCTGGTCCCCGAAATGAGCGAGCTGCTCGGCCAGTCCGTCTTCATCGAATCCAAGGCAGGCGCCGCCGGCACCATCGGCGCACGCGAGGTCGCGCTCAGCAAGCCAGACGGCTACACCGTACTCATCAACGCCTCCATCCAGGTGATGTATCCCGGCATGTTCAAGAGCCTGCCGTTCGACCCGCTCAAAGACTTCACGCCGGTAGGTGTCTTCGGCTTCGCACCCATGGTGGTCGTGGTAGGCGCGCAATCCAGGCTCACCAGCTTCCCGAACATGCTCGACACCGCCCGAGCCAACCCCGGCAAACTCACCTTTGCCTCCGGCGGCCTCGGGTCGCTGCCGCACCTGGTTGGTGAACTGGTCAACCTGCGTAGCCACACCAACATCGCCCATGTGGCCTACAACGGAACTGGGCAGGCATTGACCGATGTGATGGGTGGACATGTCGACATCCTCTATGCGTCGGTGGCCAGTGCCGTGCCCTTGATCAAGAGTGGGAAGTTGCGAGCGTTGGCGGTGACTTCCGCTGCGCGGATTGATTCGTTGCCTAACGTGCCAACGATTGCGGAGTCGGGACTGGCGGATTTTGATGTGACGTCCTGGTATGCGATGTGGGCGCCCAAGGGGACGCCGACTGAGGTGGTGGCGCGGTTGAACAAGGCGATGCGGGAAGCTTCGGGGATGCCAGCGGTGCGGGAGCGGTTGCAGGTTAATGGGGTGATTGGTAGCAAGCTCAGCGCTGCTGAGTTTGCTCGCTTCTCGGCTGCGGAGAGTGTGAAATGGCTGGATGTGATGAAGCGGGCAAACGTGCAGCCGAATTGAGGGCTGGTGTCGGGCGTCTCCACACCATTGGATGAGCTGTATTAGCTGGGACTCGGTCCAGAAACTGGCCAGACCATAGTTCGGACCTGAAAACCACATCGCACACGTCGGCTAGGCCAAGCTTCCGGGTCCGTCGAATGCCTCGCAGCACACGCCCCCAACGCACAATCGAGCGGTGGTGGCGGCTTGCTTGGCGGCGCCGAAGATCCGCGCTGCGCTCTACACCCCACCAAAATCTGCCTTGACGCACCGCACATCACAGCCTCCAGCCCAGCCGCCCTGCACCGCGCCCCATCCGCCAAAACGCCCCTGCCATCCTGCCAGGGGCGCGCCGACCAATATGCCGATGATTACTGCGCTACCGAGCCTGCCGAAACGCCGGCAGTCGTGGCCTTCGTCGCCTGCTCCATGAAGAACGCCGCGCGCAGCCTTGAGACAGCAGCTTGCGTGCTCTGGTCCACCGACTTCATCAGGTTGCCATATTCCGGCGCCTCGTCCCACGCGCCGGTTACCGGCGTGCCGACCTGTACCGGCTCATACCATTGCAGACGGTTGGTGTGCAGATCGATCAACTGGCCCACGAGCGACACATAGCCCTCTGGTGCGCCAAGCGGCATGAAGCCGTAGTACTGGCGCCTCGTGCCAAGCCAGCGCGGCACCACCAGCAGCAACCGGTCCGCACCGTATTGTTTTGCCAGCGGCCGGTAGTCCATCTCGGCGATGCCGTCTCCGGAGCCTTCCGTGAATTTCTTGAATTGCTCCCTATCCAGGGGTTCAGGCACCAATACGACCTTGATCTGCCGCGACTCCAGGCCCTTCGCAAATTCCTGCGGCAGCGCCTTCACCATGGAGAAATCCTGGCGCTGCAAACGCTCCACGATTGCCTGCGCGTTGGCCTTGTTGATCGCGTAGTCAAGAATCCCCTGCGCCCCGATCATGCTGTGGTTGGGCTCCGGCAGCTTTTGCACGGCCACGGCCACCGTGCTCGTCCGGTCATCGAAGAGCTTCGTGGAGGCGGGGATCGGCTTTTGCACGACAGCACAACCAGCCAGCAAACTTAGCGCCAGGAACAGCCCGGCAAGACGGATACGACCCATGATTTTCCTTGTTGATTTACGTCATCGAACGCAGCGCTGGCGGCAACCCTCGGCCAATTCCCGCTTAGCCAGGCTTGCCTCATCACGTCGTGCATTCTCTTTTTTGCCGGTGGCGCTCCCGTGCCCGCAGATGGAAGGGGACGTCAATCAAGCTACGTGTCATGGCGGCGCCATTACCGACATCGCCTTTCACGCCCCTGGCGCCCGCAGCCCCGGATCGGGGCGAGACACAGGCGCATCACCAACGCCTCGTTGGTATCGGCTTCGAAGTGGGCGTCCTGTACCCCACTGAAGTCTGGCTTGACGCCTTGAACCGCCATCCGCCGGAACTCGCGGCCAAGCTGGAGGAATCTGGGGGAGGAAGCCCGGGGAAGCCATTTATTCGCGCTGCGATTCGGACAGGTCTAGCGAAATAGCTCTGGCTATAGGAGGAATATTCTTAATTGGATTTGCGGAGATTTCCGATCTTCAACAATCCATTTTCGAAAGACGCCAGTCGCGCGCGGGAAACCAGTGCGCTTCGTCGCTTGCGAAAATCGGCCGCGCCAACGCGCGGTCTCACTTTTGCCGCTGACCGCCCCCCTCACCCAATCACCTCTCCCGCCAACTCCATCTCAAGCCAGGCCCGAAACCGGTCCACCCCAGGCCGCACCACGCTCGATGCCACAATCTGGTAGGTCGGCCCCTCTGCCACATGCTCGGGCAGGACCACCTGCAACTGCCCGCTCTTGAGCATCGGCAATACCATCGGCGTACGCCCTATCGCAATCCCCGCCTGCTGGGCGGCGGCATTCAGCACATGCGCATACTGCGAAAAATACAGGCAAGCCTGCTTGGACGAGCGCATCAGGCCCAGGCGCTGATACCACTGTGTCCACGACATCCAGTCAAAGCGGGCGCCGGGGTCATGGAACACCAGCAAAGGCGTATCGAGGATCTGCCGCGCCTCGGTAATGCGTGCCGCCACGGCCGGCGCGGCCACCAGCAGCAGGCGCTCTTGCAGCAGTGGGCGGGGATCGTCCCGGCCAAGGGGATGCGCGTTGAGCCGGATGGCGAGGTCGAAGCCTTCGCGTTCGAGGTTAAGCATCGCTTCCGAGGCATCGATGCGAACGTCGATGCCGGGCTCGGCCGCCTGGAATCGCGCCAGTTTGGGCACCAGCCAGAGCGAGGCGAAGGACGGCGTGGTGGTGACGGCGATGGAGATGCGGTCGACGGCAAGCAGGCGGTCGATGGCGGCGCCTAGCTGGCCGATCGACAAACTCGCCGCTTCAAAGAGCTGGCGGCCTTCCGGTGTCAGGCTCAGGCCCTTGCCGCCGCGCAGGAACAGCGCCGCGCCAAGCACGTCCTCCAGGCTCTTGACCTGTTTGCTGACCGCCGACTGGGTGATGCAAAGCTCTTCGGCGGCGGCGGTGAAACTCAGGTGGCGCGCCGCGGATTCGAAGCCGCGCAGGGCTTCGAGCGACATGGCGCGCAACGCATTGGTCGAGGCTCGGCTCAGGATTGACATGACGGCCAGGCATACCCTTGATGAAAAAGCTTCCGGGCGGCCCTGGCGGTTCCCGGCAAGAATGCAAGCACCGCTCCAGAAATTGGCGCGCTCGCCAGGAGGCTATCGTGAGTACTACGCAAGGCAACTGGATCCTCGGCCCGGACCCGCTGCGGATCCCGCTCGGAATGGGATCTTACCTGATCTGCACGGAGGGCATGGTGTGGCTCACGCAGCAGTCTGCCGCGCTGGAAGCGGCTGGCCGCGACACGATACTGGCATGCGGCGAATGCTTTTGCGCCGGGCGGGAGGCGGTGGTCTTTGTTTCCAGCTTTCGCGGCCGCCCGGCACGCATCGCCGTTCGCGCAACGGCCTGACCATTTCGCATAGCCTGCGCCAGCACGGATCCATCCAGCCAAGACAATGAGGACAAGCAAGGGATGCCAACATGACCGATATTACCGACATGGCCAACGCAAAAGACCTGGTGCAATACGAACAACTCGGCCAGCATGCATTGTTGACACTGAACCGCCCCGGCAAGCTTAACGCCCTGAGCTATCCGCTCATCGATGCGCTGATGGACAGGCTCGATGCTCTTGAGGCCGACCCCGCCGTGCGTTGCGTCATCCTTACCGGCAGCGGTACGCGCGCCTTCAGCGCGGGCGCCGACATTGCA
The DNA here is from genome assembly GCF_057814235.1 of Cupriavidus sp. F041. Taxonomy (NCBI): domain Bacteria; kingdom Pseudomonadati; phylum Pseudomonadota; class Betaproteobacteria; order Burkholderiales; family Burkholderiaceae; genus Cupriavidus; species Cupriavidus sp. F041. The sequence continues at coordinate 3,324,099 of NZ_JBVASY010000001.1, read as the reverse complement.
GGCTTCGCGCCGGACATCGCGGCTTCGCCGGAACAGGCGCTGCGCAGCTTCCTGCAGCGGGGACAGGCCATGACGCGGCGCATCGAAGCCTTCCCCAAGCCGGTCATCGCGGCGGTCAACGGCCTGGCTTTCGGCGGCGGCTGCGAGACCGTGGAAGCCTGCAGCCTGGCCATCGCGGCCGGGCACGCTACCTTTGCCAAACCCGAGATCAAGCTGGGCTTCCCGCCCACCTTCGGCGGCACCCAGCGCCTGCCGCGCCATGTGGGCCGCAAGCGCGCCAATGAAATGATCCTGACAGGCGAGCCCATCGACGCGGACACCGCGCTGCGGTTCGGCCTGGTCAATCAGGTAGTGGATGCCGCTGACCTGCTGCCCGCCTGCCTGCGGCTAGCCGACCGGATTGCGCGGCATTCATCGATTGCCGTCACCGCCTCGCTGCGCGCGGTCACGCGAGGCATCAACCTGCCGATCGACGAAGGCCTGGCGGTGGAAGCCATGCAGTTCATGATCGCCGCAGGTTCGCTCGATGCGCGCGAAGGCAGCCGCGCCTTCGTCGAAAAGCGGCCGGCGGCGTTTCGCGGGGCGTGAGCGGGCGTACCAGCCGTGGCGAAGCACTGGCGCTGGCACGCGCCGGGCTGGCAATGGCCGCTTGCAGCGCATATATTGACCAGCACAAGCGCGGCCAACTGGCCGGCCATCCGCCTCTGGCGGCGGATGGCCGGGACAGCGTGCCAAAGGAGACTGGCGATGCAAGCGGAGATGGCAGGCACGGCCGCACTCGACTCCTCCAGACTGGGCGCGGTGCTGCGCGTCACCAGCGGCAACTTCCTCGAACAGTTCGATTTCTTCCTGTTCGGCTTTTACGCCACCTATATCTCTCACGCTTTCTTTCCGGCCAATAGCGAGTTCGCCTCGCTGATGCTGACCTTCGCCGTGTTTGGCGCGGGGTTCCTGATGCGCCCGCTGGGTGCCATCATGCTGGGTGCCTATTTCGACAAGGTGGGGCGCCGCAAGGGACTGATCGTGACGCTGTCGCTTATGGCGAGCGGCACCATCCTGATCGCCCTCGTGCCAGGCTATGCCACCATCGGCCTGCTGGCGCCGCTGCTGGTGCTCACCGGCCGCCTGTTGCAGGGCTTCTCCGCGGGCGCCGAACTGGGCGGGGTTTCGGTCTACCTGGCTGAAATGGCAACGCCGGGCCACAAGGGCTTCTATACCGCCTGGCAGTCGGCCAGCCAGCAGATCGCCATCATCGTGGCGGCCGGGCTCGGCTTTGGCCTGAACCACTGGCTGACCGCCGAGGAACTGGGTACCTGGGGCTGGCGCATCCCGTTCTTTATCGGCTGCCTGATCGTGCCTTTCCTTTTCGTGCTGCGCCGTTCGTTGCAGGAAACCGTGGAGTTCCGCGCCCGCCGCCACCATCCCAGCACGCGCGAGGTATTCGATTCCATGCTGCGCAACTGGCGCACGGTGCTGGCCGGCATGCTGCTGGTGGCAATGACCACCACCACCTTTTACCTGATCACCGTCTATACCCCGACCTTTGGCAAGACGGTGCTCAAGCTCAGCACCGCCGACAGCCTGGCGGTGACGCTGTGCGTGGGCATCTCCAACTTTATCTGGCTGCCTGTTGGCGGCGCGCTCTCCGACCGCATCGGCCGCCGTCCTATCCTGCTGGCGATTTCCGGCATCGCCCTGGCCACAGCCTATCCCGCGCTATCGTGGCTGGCCGGCGCACCCAGCTTCGAACGCATGCTGCTGGTGCTGCTGTGCCTCTCCTGCCTCTTCGGCATGTACAACGGCGCCATGGTGGTGGCGCTGACCGAGGTGATGCCGGTCGAGGTGCGGGTGGCGGGTTTCTCGCTGGCCTACAGCCTGGCCACGGCCGTGTTCGGCGGGTTTACGCCGGCAGTGTCGACCTACCTGATCGAGGCCACCGGCGACAAGGCCGCGCCGGGTTACTGGATGTCCTTTGCCGCCGCGTGCGGGTTGCTGGCCACCATCATCCTGTATCGCAAGGCGCGCCCCGTGGCCAGGGCATTTTGACGACAATCAGGCACCGGTTGATGGCTTAAGCAAGCGCCGCAAACAGCGTGATTTGGCGGGGATGCGAGAGGCAGCGCCGGCCCCTTGCGCACCGTTTCCGCACCGTTTGTGCACCGCACCAACCATTCCCGGCAAGCCCCTCTTCCAAAAAGCCAAATTGTCGAAGCCGGCACAAGGCGCGACACTCCGTACCTGCAGCGGGCGCCACGGGCGCGGCGGGCAAGCCATCGCCCGCCCGGCATTGCGCCCGCCAGCCTGGCACGAGAACAAGGCAGCATGCCAGCCACGCGATAAGCAGGATCACCCCGAGAGCCACAACGGCAGCCCTATGTCACTGACAAGCACTGACTTCACCCCGCTCGCCGCCCTGGTCGACGCTCAGGCCACGCTACGGCCGCGGCACCCGGCCGTGGTGCTGGACCAGCGCACCATCGACTTCGCCGGCCTGAACCGGCTCGCTGACCACGTCGCCGCCGCGCTGCAGCGCGATGGCGTACCGGCGCAGGGGGCAGTGGCCATCTGCGCGGCAACCTCGATCGAATACGTCGCCGCCTTCCTCGGCAGCCTGCGCGCCGGCGTGGCGGTGGCGCCGCTGTCCCCGGCCCTGAACCCGGAGACGCTGCGCGGCATGGTGCAGGATTCGGGGGCGCTCCGGCTGTTTATCGACGCCGGCACGCGCTGCGCCTTGCAAGGGCTGGAAGCCGAACTCGGGATTCCTTGCATCGCGCTGGACGACAGCGGCGCGGGCCTGGCCTTCACGGAGTGGCTGGCACCCCCGGGCGCGCGCCCGGCGAGCGTCGACGTGCAGCCCGACTGGGCCTTCAACCTGATCTACTCGTCCGGCACCACCGGCGTGCCCAAGGGCATCATCCAGCCCTTCGGCATGCGCTCGTCGCACGTGCAGCGCGCCACCCAGGGCGGCTACGGGCCCGACAGCGTGGCGCTGCTATCTACCCCGCTGTACTCCAACACCACGCTGGTCAGCCTGTTTCCCACCTTGTCGCTGGGCGGCACCGTGGTGCTGATGCGCAAGTTCGACGCCGGCCAGTATCTCGAACTGGCGGCCAGGCACCGTGTCACCCACACCATGCTGGTGCCGGTGCAGTACCAGCGCATCCTGGCGCATCCGGATTTCGCCCGCACCGACTTGTCGTCGTTCCGCTACAAATTTTGCACCAGCGCGCCCTTCGCCGCCGCACTGAAGGCTGAAGTGCTGGCACGCTGGCCCGGCGCGCTGATCGAGTACTACGGCATGACCGAGGGCGGCGGGCGGTGCGAGCTGCGCGCGCATGAACATCCGGACAAGTTGCACACGGTCGGGCGCCCCTCCGCGGATACCGATATGCGGCTGCTGGACGACAATGGCCGGGAGTTACCGGCCGATGCGCCGGCCGGCACGCCGGGCGAGATCGTCGGGCACTCGCCCGCGATGATGTCCGGCTACCACAATCATCCGGAGAAGACCGCTGAGGCCGAGTGGTTCGATGCCACCGGCAAGCGCTTCATCCGCACGGGCGATGTCGGCTACTTCGATGCCGACGGCTTCCTCGTCCTGATGGACCGCAAGAAGGACATGGTCATCTCCGGTGGCTTCAATATCTATCCGAGCGATATCGAGGCGGTACTGCTGGAGCATGCGGACATCGCCGACGCGGCCGTGGTCGGCGTGCCCTCGGAACGCTGGGGCGAAACGCCAGTGGCCTTCGTGGTGCTGCAGCCGGGCGCCACGGCCGATACAGCCGGACTGCTGGACTGGGTCAACGGACGGCTTGAAAAAATGCAGCGGCTTGCCGCACTGGTGTTGACGGACGAACTGCCGCGCAACGCCATTGGTAAAGTGCTCAAGCGTGACTTGCGCGAACAGTACGGGCGCGCGCCCTGAGCACGAAGCTTGCGGCAACAAGCGAGAACGCGAAGCATCTGTTTTAATCATTTCGCCGATTCGATGATTCCATGATTCATTGATTCGACGATTGCAGGACAACAAAGTACCCCGAACAACCAGGGAGACCCATGAGCATCAACGGCAAGGCATATATCGTCGGGGCCTACGAGCACCCGACCCGCAAGGCACCGGACAAGACCGTCGCGCAACTGCACGCCGAGTGCGCCAAGGGCGCGCTGGAAGACGCCGGACTCAGCCTGCAGGACGTGGACGGCTATTTCTGCGCGGGCGACGCGCCCGGCCTCGGCGCGCTCAACATGGTCGACTACCTCGGCCTGAAGGTGCGCCACGTCGACTCCACCGACACCGGCGGCTCGGCGTACCTCGTCCACGTGTCGCACGCCGCGCAGGCCATCGCCGCCGGCAAGTGCAATGTGGCGCTGATCACGCTGGCGGGGCGGCCGCGCTCGGAAGGGTCGAGCGGCACGCAGGCGCGCAACTGGGGCGCCAACCTGCCCGACCAGCCGTTCGAGGCGCCGTTCAACCCGGTTACGGTGAATCTGTACGCGATGGTGGCAATGCGCCATATGTATCAGTACGGCACCACCAGCGAGCAGCTGGCGTGGATCAAGGTCGCAGCGTCGCATCATGCCCAGCACAATCCCCACGCCATGCTGCGCGATGTGGTGACGGTGGACGACGTGCTGAACTCGGCAATGATCTCCGATCCGCTCCGCAAGCTCGACTGCTGCGTGGTGTCCGACGGCGGCGGCGCGCTCATCGTGGCGCGTCCGGAAATCGCCGCCAGGCTCAAGCGCCCCAAGGTCAAGATCCTCGGCGCCGGCGAGGCCGTCAAGGGCCAGCTCTGCGGCATGGTCGACCTGAGCTGGTCGGGCGCCGCCATCTCGGGCCCGGTCGCCTTTGAAGAAGCCGGCATCCGGCCGTCCGATATCAAATACGCCTCGATCTACGACAGCTTCACCATCACGGTGCTGATGCAGCTGGAAGACCTGGGCTTCTGCAAGAAGGGCGAAGGCGGCAAGTTCGTGGCCGACGGCAACCTGATTTCCGGCGTGGGCAAGCTGCCCTTCAATACGGACGGCGGCGGCCTGTGCAACAACCATCCCGCCAACCGCGGCGGCATCACCAAGGTGATCGAGGCCGTGCGCCAGTTGCGCGGCGAAGCGCACCCGGCCGTGCAGGTCAGGAACTGCGACCTGGCGCTGGCCCAGGGCACCGGCGGCTATCTCGGCTCGCGCCATGGCAGCGCCACCTTGATCATGGAACGGGAGTAACAAGATGAGCACACCTTACACAGCCACTCCCCTCAAGTCGCCGCAAGTCGCGCCGGACAATACCGAGTTCTGGGAAGCCGCACGTGAGGGCCGCCTGCTGGTCAAGCACTGCAAGTCCTGCGGCAAGCCGCACTGGTACCCGCGCACGCTGTGCCCGTTCTGCATGGGCGAGACCGAATGGAAACAGGCTTCCGGCCGCGGCACCATCTATTCGTTCAGCGTCACGCGCCGCGCGGGTCCCACGCCCTTCTGCATCGCCTATGTGGCGCTGGAAGAGGGCGTGACCATGATGACCAACATCGTGGATTGCGACCTGGATACCGTGCGTATCGGGCAGGAAGTGAAACTCGTGTTCACGCCGACGGAGGATGGGCCGCCCATGCCCACCTTCACGCCGCGCTAAGCGGAGTCAGCGCAAGAAGGCCCGCGGCCAGGCCGCGGCGCCGGTCACACGGGCATCAGTCCACGCCGGCTCCGGACGACCTGACGGCGTTGCCCCAGGTGCCGATCTGCGTGACGATGAACTTGCCGAAGTCCGCCCGGCTAAGCGTGCCGGCTTCGGCGCCCTCCTGCGCCAGCCGCTTCCTTACCTCTGGCACAACCAGCGTTGCGGCAATCGCCTTGCTCAACTTGTCCAGCACCGCCGGCGGGGTACCGGCAGGCGCCACCACGCCATGCCAGGAAACGGCCTGGAAACCCGGCAGCCCCGATTCCGCCATGGTGGGCACGGCGGGCAGCGCCGCACTGCGCGCCGGCGAGGTCACGGCCAGTGCCCGCACCGCACCCGCCTTGATATGCGGCAGCACGGCCGGCAACGTGGTGAACATGAAATCGATCTGCCCGCCAACCAGATCCGTAATGGCTGGCGCGCCGCCCTTGTACGGTACATGCAGGAATGACAGCGCCGCCTCATTCTTGTACATCTCGCCCGCCAGATGCCCCGGCGTGCCGGCGCCGGCCGAACCCATATTGGCCCCTCCCGCCTTCGCTCTGATGTAGCGGGTCAACTCAGACAGGTTCCGGACCGGAACGCGCTTGCCCACCACCAGCACGTTCGGCACGGTGGCCAGCAGCGCGACGGGCGCGAAGTCCTTCGCCGCATCATAGGAAATCTTCCGGTACAGCGTGGGATTGATGCCGTGCGTGCTGGCGGTGGCCAGCAACAAGGTGTAGCCGTCTGGCGCGGCCTGCGCAACCTGCTTGGCGGCAATTGTGCCGTTGGCCCCGCCCCGGTTGTCCACCAGCACGGTCTGCCCGAGGGTCTTGCCGATCTCCGCGGCAACGGTGCGGGCAAGGATGTCGGATGTCCCGCCTGCGGGGTGCGGCACGACCAGGGTGATTGGCCTGGCCGGATACTCCTGGGCGCCGGCTGGCAGGGCAAGCATGGCCGCTGCCAGCGCGCACGCCGAGATGCCAAAGGTGCGGATTCGCTTCATGGATGTCTCCTGTGTATATCGTGTATTCGAACGGGTATCGGGGGGAGGAATGAGGTGGCAGTCGCTGCGGCAATGGGGGTGGCCGGCGACGCTGCTGCTTCCTGTGCAGGCAACGCCGCCGGCACGCAATGCGCCGCGGGCCGGGCAATACGTTGCCTGGGGCGAGGAGCGCGGCCGCAGATTTCAGTCCGAGCCGAGCGACAGGTTGCCCGGCCGGCGTTTCTCGATATTCCATTTCAGCAGCGCCGCGCTGCGATAGATGCCGTGCGCGAACTTGCCGTAAGGCAGGGTCAGGAACAGTGCCATCACCACGCCCAGGTGCACTGCCAGCAGCAACGCCATGGCCGATGTATCGCGCCACGCCAGCAGCGCCAGACCGGTCAGGCTGGTGAAAAACAGCAGCGCGATAAAGCCCCGGTCCATCGGCTTCTGGGCCGCGTCGCCTGTGCGCGGATCGCGCCTCAGGTTGAGCCAGAGCAAACCGGCGGGACCAACCAGCAGGCCGATACCGCCTGCCGTGCCGAGCAGCACCGGCAAGCTGCCCGGCGCATACGGCGCGTGCAGGTCCAGCAGGTAGTGGTACAGCGTGGCCACCGCCGTGGCGGCAAAGCACAGCATGAAGCCATAGAAGGTGAAATGGTGGAAGCGCCTGCGCCACAGGGTGAACGCGTCGTCCGCGTTGTTGCAGCCCTGCCCGTGGCCGCCATCGAGGTAGCGCAGCCGCAGCGCGTCGTGCGCCGCGCCGCCGATGGCCGGACCGCGTTTCTCGCCCTCGACCTCGCCGGGCGACACCTTGCGCCAGAAGCGCGCCACCCCCACGCCCAGCGCCGCCACGGCGAAGGCGAACACCACGCCGAACATCGCCGCGAGCAGGTTGTGCGGGAAGATGGCATAGAAGTTGCCGGCCAGCGGCGCGTGCAGCAGGCTGCCGCGCATCGCCAGCACCATCACCAGGAACAGCGCCAGCCCGGCCGCCAGCGCCAGCGCAGTGGCCAGGCCGGCGCGGCGGTACAGGCCACCGAAGGCGGCGGGCCAGGCGTAGTCGGAATACGTCTGCGCACGCACCCTGGCCATGGCCTGCGGCACATTGACCGCGAACTCGTGCGGTGGCGCGTACTGGCACGCGTGGTAGCAGGCGCCGCAGTTGTGGCACAGGTTGGACAGGTAATGGATGTCGGCCTTGCCGAATTCCAGCCGGCGCGTCATGGCCGGAAACACGGCGCAGAAGCCTTCGCAATAGCGGCAGGCATTGCAGATCTGCATGACGCGGCCAACCTCGGCCTCGTCCCCGGTGAGCGGCAGCACGCCCTGGGCCAGCGCCGCCGCTTCGCGCGTCAGCGCTTCAAGATGTTGCATGCTGCTCTTCCTGTAGTGCGTTCTGAGCGGGCCGCCCGAGAGCGGCTGCTGCGGCCTGGGTGCCGGCGATGCGGCCGAAGGCGGTGCCGATGGCCATGCCGACGCCTGCCGTATAGCCCTTGCCGAGCACGTTGCCAGCCATCATCTCGCCGGCCACGAACAGGTTGGCGCTGGGCTTGCCGCCGAAGTGCACGGCGGCGTGCTCGTTCACCCTGAGCCCGAGGTAGGTGAAGGTGATGCCGGGACGCAGCGCATAGCCGAAGAACGGCGCGGTATCGATGGGCCGCGCCCAGTGGGTCTTGGCCGGTGCGATGCCCTCGGTGTGGCAGTCGTCCAGCACCGTGTGGTCGAAGGTGCCGACGCGGCAGGCCGCGTTGTACGCCTCGATGGTGCGCACGAAGGTGGCCTCGTCCAGCCCGAGCTGGCGCGCCAGTTCCGGCAGCGTATTGGCGCGCGCGCCCGGGAACACCGGTGGCATGAAACGGCCCACGGCCTTGGCGTCGATGATCGAATAGCCGATCTGCCCTGGCTGCTGCGCCACCAGCCGCCCCCAGATGGCGTAGCGCTTCGGCCAGAAATCCTCGCCCTCGTCGTAGAAGCGTTCGGCGTTACGGTTGAGCATCACGCCCAGCGAGACGCAGTCCACCCTGGTGCAGATGCCGCCGTCGTACAACGGCGCGCGCGCGTCGATGGCCACGCAGTGCGATTGCGACGGATCGCCGATGGCGTCGGCGCCGGCCGCGATCATGTGCTTCAGCAGCACGCCCATATTGAAACGCGTGCCGCGGATCAGGAAGTTGTCGGCCGGCCAGTCGCCGTCGGCGTTCTGGCCCCAGGCCTCGCGCAGCCACTCGCGGTTGGACTCGAAGCCGCCGGCGGCCAGCACGCAGCTGCGCGCCTCGATGCGCTCGCTGCCAATGCGGGCGGCGACGAAGCGGCCGCCGTCCAGTTCGATGGCGTCCACCGCCGCGTTGTAGCGCACCTGCACGCCAAGCGCCTCGGCACTGCGGAAGTACGCATTGACCAGCGCCTTGCCTCCGCCCATGAAGAAGGCATTGGTGCGCGCCACATGCAGCGCGCCCGACAGCGGCGGCTGGAAATGCACGCCGTGGCTGCGCATCCAGTCGCGGCAGGTGGAGGAGGCGCGGATCGCCAGCCGGGCAAGGCGCTCGTCGGTGAGGCCGCCGGTGACCTTGAGCAGATCCTGCCAGTACTCCTCTTCGGGATAGGCATCGATCAGCACGTCTTGGGGCGCATTGTGCATGCAGCGCAGGTTGCGGGTGTGCTGGGAGTTGCCGCCGCGCCATTCGCGCGGGGCCGCCTCGAGCAACAGCACGCTGGCGCCCGCTTCGCGCGCCATCAGCGCGGCGCACAGGGCAGCGTTGCCACCGCCAATGACCAGGACATCGATCATGGGCGAATGCCTCCGGCAAGACTGAAGGAAGTTGGCGGGGACTGCTCCCGGATTCGAATATTGGAAAGCACGATAGGGGTTCCGGTGGGGATGCCCGCAATGTAGCGGCCCGCCGGCGCGCTGCTAAGTCCTCTTATCGCATGGGGGCATCACGAATCGTGATACCCCGGCCCTGCCCCGCCGCGTCTCAGCCCTCCGGCCCCGCAGCCGCGCGCCCCGCCAGGCGCCCGAGCGCACCAGCTCGCGGGCGCAATCGGCCAGCACCACGCGCGAGGCCAGCGCGGCGGGCGCCAGCTCATCGTCAGAGAGGCTGCACAGCACGTTCTGGCGCCGCACCTTGGGATCGGCGATCTCGGCCAGGTGGAAGCGCTGCCGGGCATCGGCATAGCGCCCCACCGCGGCCCAGGGCTGCAGGGTGCCACCGAAGCCAAGGTCGACCGCGTCCATCAGCATGGCGAGAGAATCCACCTCCTGCACCACCTGCGGCACGATCTTCACGCGGGAGAAGGCCGCATCGAGGGTGCTGCGCAGGCCGTGCAGGCCGGTGGGCATGATCAGCGGCACGTCCTGCAACTGCGCCATGCGCAGCCGCGCGGGCGCATCGGCATCGACGCCGGGAGGCAGCACCTTGCGCGAGCGGATCAGGAACAGGGTTTCTTCCAGCAGCGGCATCACGCTCCACCGCCGCGCCACATGGGTATCGAACAGGACGGCGAGGTCAAGCTGGCGGGCATTGAGCATGGCACTGAGGTGGCCGGACAGACTCTCCACCATATGCAGGCGCACATCCGGATAGCGCTCGCGCATGGCGCGCATCAGCGGCACGCCGATCACCGACGCGGTGGTGGGTGCCAGGCCGACGCTGACCGTGCCGGACAGCCGTGCGTGGTGGGCGGCGCGCTTGGCCTGCTCCGCATGGCGCAGCGCCAGCTGGGCTTCGCGAAAGAAGGCCAGGCCGGCTTCGGTGGGCGTGACGCCGCGCGTGGTCCGGCGCAGCAGCCGGGTCGAGAGTTCGCTCTCCAGCCGGCTGATCTGCTGGCTCATGGCGGACTGCACCATATCGAGATCGAGCGCAGCGCGGCTCATGCTGCCGAGTTCCACCACCCGGACAAAATACTGAAGCTGGCGCAGTTCCATCTGACTCCTTCCCGATGCCATCCATGCCGGCCACACCGCGCCGGCGTGATCCGAGGCCTGGATTCCTGTGCGTGGCTTTATATCAGAAGCGCGCGGCCGGGGCGTAGACCGCAAAAAATGAACAAGGCTTCCCAACGTCTGAATGTCCGGGACACCAGACAGGCAGGGGAAGCGTTTTCAACGCGCAATAGCGACGAACTCATCACGCGCCTGCCCTCAGGATTCCGTCGCGCAGCAAAATGTCCGCACATTTCCGCTCCAGCCCTACAGTTCTCCAACAGCCTTCCGTTAGCCAGGGCATGCTGGCCGACAACAAAATTGTCGGAGGCCTTTTTTCACAACCGCCCCCTACCCACCGCGCATGCTTCTCTCGCTACGTACACGCATTACGGCGACCTGTGTCGCCATTGTTGTCACCGCCCTGTCGGCATCCACCGGCATAACCTACGTTGTCACGAAGCACAGCGACGAACGCGCCCTGAGGCAAAACCTCGCCACGATCACCCAAGGCAACGCCCAGGCCATCACTGAGTGGCTGACCGCGAGAGCCGCCATGGTGGAAGCCGTTTCCCCTGAGAGCCTCGCCAGCGACCCCATGTCCGCAGTCACGCAACTGGAGAAATCCGGCGGCTTTGTCGTGGCTTACGCAGGCTTTCCCGACAAGCGCGCCGTATTCTCCCGCGACCTTGGCATCCCCGCCGGCTACGACCCCACGGGCCGCCCGTGGTACCAGGCTGCCGTCAAGACCGGCAAGCTGGTGATCACGCAACCCTATGAGGACATTGCCTCGAAGAAACTCGTGGTGACGCTGGCCCTGCCGGTGTTGGCCAATGGCGAGTTGAAGGCCGTCGTGGCCGCCGACGTGAACCTGGATGCCGTCACTTCCATCGTGACAGGCATCCACCCCACCCCTGCCAGCTTCGCCTTCCTGGCCGACAACAACGGCCGCATCGTTGCGCATCCGGATGCGAAGCTCAACCTCAAGCCGGCCACCGACCTGTCCGCCGAGTTGACAACGAACGCGCTGGGCAACCTGGCCGATCCCGAGAAGCCACTCGCGGTTAAGATTGCCGGCGCCGCCAAGCTGCTCCATGCGGAGCCGGTGAAGAATTCGGACTGGGAACTGGTTGTCGCCATGGATGAGGGCGAGGCCCTGGCCGGTCTGCATAGTGTGCTGCGGGCCATGTTCATGACGCTGGTGGTTGTGGCTTGTCTCGCGGCCGGTGTGGGCTCCGTGATGACTGCCTCGGCGTTCCGGCGGCTGTCCCAGGTGCACGAAGCGATGGATGAGATCGGCTCCGGGCACGGCGACCTGACCAAGCGGCTGCCCGCTGACGGAGAAGACGAAGTCGCCCAGATCGCCCGCTCGTTCAATCAGTTTGCCGACAAGCTGTCTACCGTCCTGATCGATATCCGCGACAGCAGCGAATCCGTCAGGACCGCGGCCGCGGAAATCTCCCAGGGCAATATCGATCTTTCATCGCGCACCGAGCAGGCTGCCGCCAGCCTGGAACAGACGGCCGCGTCCATGGACCAGCTCACCGGCACCGTGCAGAACTCGGCCGAAGCCGCCGTGCGCGCCGGCGCACTGGCCGCCTCGGCCTCGCAGGTCGCCAACCGGGGGGGCGAAGCCGTTGCGCGCGTAGTGACCACGATGCAGGAGATTTCCACGGCATCGGCCAAGATCCACGACATCATCGGTGTCATCGACGGCATCGCATTCCAGACTAACATCCTGGCGCTGAACGCCGCCGTGGAAGCCGCCCGCGCCGGTGAACAAGGGCGCGGGTTCGCCGTGGTGGCCGGCGAAGTCCGCACCCTTGCGCAACGCAGCGCGCAGGCCGCCAAGGAAATCAAGGCCTTGATCAGCAAGTCGGTGGCGAAGGTGGATTCGGGCGCGGACCTGGTGCAGGAAGCCGGGGAAACCATGAACAGCATCGTCGCCAGCGTGAAACAGGTCGAGCAGGTGCTTCGGGAAATCTCGGCCGCCGGCAGCGAACAAAGCGTCGGCATCATGCAGGTCAACCAGGCCGTGGGGCAGCTCGACAACACGACGCAACAGAATGCGGCGCTGGTCGAGCAAGCGTCGGCCGCCGCCGGCTTCCTGCATGAGCAAGCCAACAAGCTTGCCGATGCGGTGAGCCAGTTCCGGCTGGCCAGGGCCCATGGCGGCACCAGGGCGGTAGCCTGAAGCGTCGGGCAGGAGGCTGCATGCGCCAAAGCCGCCTGCGATGACGGCGGCTTCACGCCCTCTCCTCCCAGCGGAAGAGGGTTGGGGAAAAGAGGGTACCGCTTCGGCTGAACCCTCTTTCCTTTTGGAGGACATACGCCGTGGTGGGCAGCAAAGCTGTCCTGAAAGGAGCATCCCTTCAATCCTTTCCATACTTTCCACCCGCATTTGAAGAAATATCCCAAATACTGGTATCTTGCATGTGGCATAAAATACACTTCGCCGCGTCCAGGCACGATCTGAACGCGGCCTCATCCACCTCGCAATGCCTGAAAGGCAGGAGACCCCCCTCGCATGACTGTGTTCCAAGGGACCGGCGCCCTTTTCACCCTCATCGCCATTTTTGGCGTCATCAACCACCGCTTTATCAAGCTGCCCGATACATTGGGCATCACCGCCGTCGGCCTGGTGGCCTGCCTGAGCGTCTCCGTCCTCGGCTTCAACCATCCTGAAATGGTCGCGCAGGCCCGCAAGCTGGTGGCCCAGATCGATTTCTCCGATGTCGTGTTTCACGGCCTGCTCAGCCTGCTGCTGTTTGCCGGCGCCCTCCACGTCGACCTCTCACGCATGCGCCGTCAGCGCCGGGCCGTGATCATGCTGGCCACCGTGGGCGTGGTGATCTCCACCGCCGCGGTCGGTGCCGGCTTCTACTATGTGGCGCAATGGCTCGGCCACCCGATCAGCCTGCTGTGGTGCCTGGTATTCGGCGCCCTGATTTCTCCCACCGACCCGATCGCCGTGCTGAGCGTGCTCAAGAGCGCGGGCGCGCCGGAAAGCCTGGAAACCAAGATTGCCGGCGAGTCCCTATTCAACGACGGCACCGCGGTGGTGGCGTTCCTGACGCTGGTGGGCCTGGCCACCGGCGCCACCGATTTTTCTCCTTCCCATGTGGCGGTGGCGCTTGTGCGCGAAGTGCTTGGCGCCGTGGCGCTGGGCATCGTGGTGGGCTACGTGGCATCGCTGCTGCTGCGGGGTATCGACAGCTATCCCGTCGAGATCCTGATCACGCTGGCGCTGGCCACCGGCGGCTACAGCCTGGCCGAAGTGGTACACGTGTCGGCGCCGCTGTCGGTAGTCATCATGGGACTGGTGATCGGCAATCACAGCGCCACCAAGTCGATGTCGGAAAAGACGCGCGAGCATTTGTTCAACTTCTGGGGCCTGCTCGACGAGTTGCTCAACCTGGTGCTGTTCGGCCTGATCGGGCTGGAGATCATCGCGCTGTCCCTGCAGTTGCATATCGTCTGGCTGGGGTTGGCGGCGATTCCCGTGGTGCTGCTGGCGCGCGGCATCAGCGTGGCCATCCCACTGCTGGCGCTGCAGAACTTCCGCCGGCTCAATCCGCACTCGGCCACCATCATGACCTGGGGCGGCCTGCGCGGCGGCATCTCGATCGCGCTGGCGCTATCGCTGCCGGAGTTCCCGGGCCGCGAGATGCTGATCGGCGTGACCTACCTGGTGGTGGTGTTCAGCCTGCTGATCCAGGCCACCACGCTGGGCAAGCTGGTCAGGCACCTGAATGGCCTGAACGCGAAGCGGTAGCCGCAAGGCGTCCCAGGGAAGAAACATGATCCGGCGCCGATCGGCCCCTGCCCCCTACCCGTCGTGGGGGGGATACCGCCATGGCAGACGCCTATCATCAAGGCTCTTCTGCGGGCGCCAGCGCCAGCGCCACTAAACCTCTTCCCAGGACGTGAGATGACCGAAGTCACCCTTGCCTTGACCGACATCCCGGACGGCCGCTGCCGGCTGCTCAGGATTGGCACGCATGAAGTCGCGGTGTTCCATGTCAATGGACATGTCCACGCACTGGCCGACAGTTGTCCCCACGCCGGCGCGTCGCTGGCGGGGGGCAAAGTCGACGGCACCACCGTCCAGTGCCGGGCGCATGGCCTGCGGTTCAACCTGGCAACCGGCCACATGGCGGGTAACGCGGCCCTGGCGGTCAAGCGCTACCCGGTAACCGTTTCCGGCGGGATGGTTACGGTTGCGGCACCCGACGACTGACCCGCGCCGCACCCGGGCGGACGCTAGGCGTTACGAATGAAGGCCCGGACTTCCGGGTAAATGTCCTCGCGCCAGCGGCGGCCAGAGAAGATGCCATAGTGGCCGCACCCGGCGGCGGTAATGTGCTTCTTGCTCTCTTGCGCGATGCCAGCGCACAACTCGTGCGCCGCCGCCGTCTGGCCGGCGCCCGAGATGTCGTCCAGTTCGCCTTCGATGGTCAACAGCAGAGTGCCCTTGATGTCCTGCGGCCGCACCGGCTTGCCGTCGACTTCCCAAGTGCCGTTGGCGAGGCGAAATTCCTGGAATACCTCGCGGATGGTGTCGAGATAGAACTCGGCATCGATGTCCAGCACCGCGTTATATTCGTCGTAGAAGCGCACATGGGCTTCCGCGTCGTCGGCATCGCCTTC
The DNA here is from genome assembly GCF_057814235.1 of Cupriavidus sp. F041. NCBI lineage: Bacteria > Pseudomonadati > Pseudomonadota > Betaproteobacteria > Burkholderiales > Burkholderiaceae > Cupriavidus > Cupriavidus sp. F041. The sequence goes on along the minus strand of NZ_JBVASY010000001.1, from coordinate 3,308,883 downwards.
GACCAGGTTCAGGTAATAGTCGTAGTGCGAAGTCAGGTGACGGTCGGGGTTCATGGCGACGAAGCCGGCATGCTGCAAAAAGCCCGGATACACCTTGCGGCCATGCCCAGGGTAATTCGCCGGCACCGTGTGAATCACATTATTCTCGAACCACTTGAACGACTTGTTGGTCGCCAGCGAATTCACCGCGGTCGGACTGCGCCGCGCATCGATCGGGCCGCCCATCATGGTCATGGTCTTGGGCGTCTTCTCGCCGTCCGAGGCCAGCAGGGAGATGGCCGCGAGCACCGGCACCGTAGGCTGGCACACCGAGATCACATGCAGGTGTTCCGCGCCGATGTGGCGGATGAATTCCTGGATGTAATGGATGTAGTCGGCCAGGCCGAAACTGCCGTCCTCGACCGGCACCATGCGGGCATCGATCCAGTCGGTCACGTAGACCTTGTGATCCCGCAGCAAGGTTTTCACCGTGTCGCGCAGCAGCGTGGAATGGTGGCCCGACAAGGGCGCGCACACCAGTACGATCGGCTCATCCTTGAGCAGCCTGATGGTATCGGGGTCGTCCGCGTAGCGCTTGAAGCGCACCAGTTTGCAGAAGGGTTTCTCGATGATGGTCTGTTCGACGATCGGGATGTCCCTGCCGTTGGAGCGTACCGACCTGATATCGAAAGCCGGCTTCTCGTATTCCTTGCCGAGCCGGTATAGCAGTTCGTAGCCGGCGGCCAGGCGCGTGGCGCCGGGCACCAGGGAAAGCGGACTCAGGGGATTGGTGAAGGTCTTGGCTGTAGCCTGCGCCCACGCGGTAAGCGGGTGCAGCATCGAGCGCTGGAATTCATGGAGCTGGTAAAGCATGGCTATTTCCCCCGGGATGATTTGATTTTCTTCAGCGTTTCCAGATCGAAGAAAACTCCGCTGCGCCCTTCGTCAGCTATTGGTCAGCTATAGCAGATTCTTTCGGAGTTGCTTCTTATCGATTTTCCCTACGCTGGTCTTCGGGATCTCGGCGACGAATACGATTCGCTGCGAATCCGGCACGGCGTATCGGCTGATCCGCTTTGCGTCGACGTAATGCTGCAAGTGGCGGCGAATATCCTCGACAGTCAGGCCCTCATCGCTGACGCACACCACGGCCATAGGGCGTTCGCCCCATTTTTCGTCCGGCACGCCGATTACCGCGCTTTCACGCACACCGGGAATCCCGCAGATCAAATGCTCGACTTCGATGGAAGACACCCACTCGCCACCTGTCTTGATGACGTCCTTGAGACGATCAACGACTTGTATGTATCCATCCGGCATCATGACTGCCACGTCCTGGGTATGCAGGTAGCCCCTCGCCCAGAGGGCCTCCGAGGCCTCGGGCTTGCCAAGGTATCCCAGGGTCAGGTAAGGCGAGCGCAACACGATCTCTCCCTGCGTCTTGCCGTCGCGCGGCACATCCCGCATCTCGCTATCGACAACACGAAAATCGGTCAGGGGAACCGGCCTGCCGGTCATGCAGCGCAGGCGCACGCTTTCATCGATGTCGTCAGGATCCACGCCCGGCGGGAACTGCGACAGCGCGACGATCGGCCCCGTCTCCGACATGCCATAGCCGGCGAAGACATCGATGCCTTCCGTGACCGCGGCCTTGCAGAGCGATGCCGACAGCGCGGAGCCACCGATGATCATCTTCCATCCGCGAAGATCCGTCTCCTGCCCGCGAGCCTGTTGCAGCAGCATCTGCAGGATGGTAGGCACGCAATGGGAGAACGTTACGTTTTCTGTCTTGCGCAGCCGTAGCAGGTTTTCCGGCAAATACCTGCCGGGAAGCACGATCTTGAGACCGAGCATGACGGCTACATAGGGCATGCCCCACGCCAGCACATGGAACATGGGCGTGATGGGCATGTAGACGTCTTCGCGATGCAGTCTCTGGCCCTCTCGCGGCGCGCACAGAGTGGTGGCTGTCGCGAGCGTATGCAGGACGATCTGACGGTGACTGTAGCTCACGCCCTTCGGATCGCCGGTGGTGCCCGTCGTATAGAAGATGGCCGCCGTAGTCTTCTCGTCAAAGTCCTGGAATGCAAAGTCGGGCGATGCCTGGCCGAGCAGCGCCTCGTATTCTCCTGCGACCGGCAGGCTGGTCCCGGGCAGCGGCTGACCGTCGGCAATCGTGATGATCTTGCGGACATGGCGCAATTCGGAGCGGATTTCCTCCAGCAGCGGAAGGAAGTCGGCGTGTGCCAGGATCACTTCGGCGCCGGAGTCATTCAGCGTGTAAGCAATCTGCTTGGGCGAGATGCGCACATTGACGGTAAATAGTCGGGCGCCCATCATCGGGATGGCGAAATAGCTCTCAAGATACCGGTGGCTGTCCCAATCCATGACGGCAACCGTGCCCCCATGCGCCACGCCTTGCGCGGCAAGCGCGGATGCAAGCCGTCCGATGCGCTGGCGGAACTGCCCGAAGGTAAAGCGCTGCTCGCCGCAGTAGGTAATTTCCTGGTCGCCATGGAGGCTGACAGAGTTCAGAAGCAACTGTCCGACAAGCAACGGGTAATCATAGGCCGACGGGGTTGCCGCAATCTGGCTCGAGGCTGGGTCAAAGGCTTGCATGGAGGGTCTCCTGGTAGTTTTGGTGGGTATGTATCTTTGCCAGGCCATGCAGCGTACGAACCGTGCGTTGGCACAACGCCCCATGGTTCGCTGAGTACGGCGCCCGCCGCGCGTTTGATGCGCGCGTGGGACATGCCAGGCTGGCGATCGTCGTTACCTGCGCCGGCGGATGCCTGTTCGGGCGCAAAGGCTGGCAGCCTACTTCAGCTTGTCCGGCCGGAGCCTGGGTCTGAGGGTGGCATGAAGTAAGCCTGCTGCCCTGAATTCTGCCGGACTATCGCTGCGGCTCCCCCCCACTGCTGGGGGGGGACGCCGCACGCGCCAGCATCAGAATACTGGCGACAGGTGCCCAAGAACACTTCACCAAAGTGCGGGGTAGAAACCTTCGCGGCGGGGCGAGACTGCTCGCTGGTAGCGTGGCATGTCGCCCGCGCCACGGAGCCGCAAGAATAACCAGGAGACTCACATGAAATGCATTGGTTGGTTCACCAGGAACGGTCGCGCGCTAGTGGCTGGCGGGGCAATGGCCCTCTGCTTCGCTTCTCAACAAGCCATTGCCCAGGCATGGCCCGCGAAGCCCGTGCGTATCGTCACCGCCGCGCCCCCGGGAGGCACTGCCGATATGCTTGCCCGCAGCCTTGCCGACGGCCTGAGCAAGCAGCTTGGCCAGAGCTTTATCGTTGATTCCAAGCCGGGAGGTTTCGGCGCGATCGCGGTACAAGACGTTCTGGCGGCACCGCATGACGGCTATACACTCCTTGTCATCCAGGACGGCATTGCTTCCGAAATCCCTTTTCTGTCAAAGCTCCGCTTTGATCCCTTCAACGACATCAAGCCACTGGCGGAACTGGCGCGTGGCGGCCTGGTGCTTGTCGGCAACCCGAAGTTGCCCGCCAGGGACCTTCCCGAACTGATTCGATACATCAAGGCCCACCCGGCCAGCGTCAACTACGCGTCCTACAGCAGCGGCATGCTTGGGCACACCATGGGCCTGCAACTGAATCGGCTTGCCGGTATCGACATGAGCCATGTCGGGTACAAGGGCTCTCCGCCAGCGCTACAGGATGTCATGGGGGGGCATGTCCCGCTGATGTTCGACGGCACCGCAACGTCGCTACCGCTGATCAAGGCCGGCAAGCTCCATGCCTTCGCCGTCAGCTCGCCGAAGCGTCTCGCCGTGCTGCCGCAAGTACCCACATTCACGGAACTCGGATATCCGGGGCTCAATCAGGTAGCGTGGATAGGACTCTGGGCAACGCCGGACGTGCCGGAAGCGATTCAGGAACGCCTGCGCGCCGCAACCCGCAAGGTACTCGAAACGCCCGCCGTGCGGGATCGCATTGCCGAACTGGGCCTGGATGCAGGGCTCCCCAAGAGCCAGGCTGAGCTAAGCGCCTCGCTTCACGCTGCCCACGACCGCCAGGGCGCGCTACTGAAGGCGATTGACTTCAAGCCCGAATAACAGATGCCAGACGCTATCGACATGAACCTCAGCGCCGCGCCCGCGAAAACCGAACCCGATGGCATGCGTCACACATTGACGATCGAAGCCTTCTTCGACTTTGTCTGTCCCTGGTGCCTGATTGGCAAGCGCAATCTGCAGGCTGCCACGAGCCGTCTGGCCGAAGCACGGCCCGACGTGGGTCTGAAGCTGCTGTGGCGCTCGCATCAGCTGTTGCCGGACACACCGGTTGGCGGCTTCGACTACCAAGCCTTCTACCTTGCACGTCTTGGCAGTCTTGACGCGATCGCCAGGCGTCGTGCCCAGGTGCGGCAAGCCGGCAGCGCCGCCGGCGTCGATTTCAACTTCGAGCGGATCGCCCTCCTGCCTAACACGGCGGCAGCACATGATCTGGTCGCCTATGCCGCTGGGCATGGCGACAAAGTGCAAGTGGCGGCATTGATAGAACGCCTGTTTTGCGCCTATTTCATGGACGGAGAGGATATCGGTGACTTATCCGTCCTGGAACGCTTGGGACTGGACCGCGGACTGGACCGACAAGGGCTGGCCGAGCATCTCGATGCATCCCCTGACAGGCATCGCGGGTCGGTACGTCAACTACCGCCTGCCGGTTATGCCATCAGCGGTGTCCCCTGCTTTGTGTTCAACGGCACACACGCGCTTTCCGGCGCCCATCCGCCGGACACGCTGTTCGAAGCGATGTTGCGCTCGGTTCGCGGCTGAAGCCGCTCAAAGCCGACGCGGTGCGGGAGAACGGTGCCGTGTGCGAATGCGCGATTTGTTACACGGGAGCCCGGCGATCGCGTCGCTGCCCCCCCCCCGCGACAGGGGGCAATCACCTACATTGCGAGGACTAGACTGGGCATCGGGTTCTTGGCATTCAGGCTCGCATCCGGGAATCCAGATGCGAGCTTTTTTTCGCCATTGCTCACTGTCGCCGGAACGCGCCCTGCCCATTCAAGCCCCGGCTCCAGTCAGGCGACGAGATGTGCCGATGCGGAAACCGGCGCTGCGGCGCATCGGCGGGAAGCGCGTTTTGACCATCTATCGACAAAACCGGTAAGGGATATCCAAATTTCGCGTTTTTCCGATTTAGCCGATCGCTCTACGCTCGCATATCAACATAGAAAAGCTCCCCCATGTCTTCAATCGCACAAGCCAGCAGCCCCCCCGTCTCCGCCGCCCTGAACTGGCGGAATCGCCTGCTTACGCTTCTGCCTCTGGGATTTACCGCCTGGCTGGCGCTTCAGCTTTCAGAGCATCCGGCCATCGCCAAGATGGGCCTGAGCGCCCTCACACTCGCCATGTTCGCAGGCATGTTCGCCGGGAACACGTTGCCGCGCGACTGGCTCACGCCGCTGGCGCCGGGCATGCAAGTCGCGCGGCATCACATGCTGCGTCTGGGTGTGGGGCTGTATGGCCTGCGCCTGACGTTCGACGCGATCGTTGCGCTGGGCCTCGCAGGTGTCCTGATTCCCCTGGCCATGCTGGTCTCGACCTTGCTGCTGGGCACCTGGATCGGCGTCAGGCTGCTGGGCCTCGAACGGCGCGAAGCGCTTGTGGTCAGCGCGGGGAGCGCTGTTTGCGGGGCTGCCGCCGCGATTGCCATGGCTTCAGTGGTCAAGACCGACAATCGCCAGACTGCCGTTGCCGTGGCTACGGTCGTGCTGTTCGGGACTGTGGGCATGGTGCTCTACCCTTACCTTTTCGACCTCGCCGTGGGCCACATGCACCTGGCGATCAGCGAGCGCACATTCGGCATCTTCACCGGCGCGACCTTGCATGAGGTAGCACAGGTCATTGCCTCCGGCAAGATGGTCAGCGACGCGACCGCCGATGCCGCCGTCGTAGCCAAGATGGTACGCGTGCTGGCGCTCGGCCCCCTGCTGCTGATCATGGCACTGTGGACCCGCGCAAGCGACCGCAAGCAAGGTCTCGATACGGGCGGTGCTGGCTGGTCCGGTCTCCTGCGCTCGGTGCCGTGGTTTGCCCTTGGTTTTGTTGCCGTGATGGCCATCAACTCCGCCGGCATGGTCCCGCCTGACTGGAAGCCCGGACTGATCGCGCTGGACAACTGGCTGCTTGCCACCGCCATGCTTGCGATCGGCCTGCAGACGCGCTTGATTGACCTGGTCCGGACCGGACGCGCGCCGATGATCCTGGCGGGCATTTTGTTCGTGTTCCTGATCACAGGTGGCGCGGCCCTGTGCTGGCTCACGGCCTGAGCGACGGCGGATAAGAAGCGATAAGAAGACCAACCGAAGAGGAGAAATAGTGGAGAACCGTAAGAACCCTGATCAGATGCTGCCCGCGCGGCGCACCTTCCTGCGCGGTGCTGCCGCACTCGGGGCGCATGCGGCGCTGGGCGGCATCGCGTTCGATGCAATGGCGACCGCGAGCGCAGGCACCGTGGACTTGCCGTTCGACAACGGCACGCGTGAACTGGTGGCATTCCCCCAGAAACGCCCGCTGATCCTCCTTACCAGCCGCCCCCCGCAGCTCGAGACACCATTCAGCGTCTTCAACGAAGGCGTCCTCACGCCGAACGACGCATTCTTTGTGCGATACCACTGGAGTGGCATTCCCACGTCCATCGATCCCGACAGCTACCGGCTGCAAGTGGGCGGCAAGGTTGCGAACCCGCTGGCATTGTCGCTGGCGGACCTGAAACGCATGGCTGACCCCGTGGAGTTGGTGGCGGTCAACCAGTGCTCCGGGAATAGCCGCGGCTTTCTCGAGCCGCGCGTCAATGGCGGGCAACTGGCAAACGGTGCCATGGGCAATGCCAGATGGATGGGGGTTCCGCTGAAGAAAGTACTGGAAAAGGCTGGCGTGCAGCCGGGTGCCGTGCAGGTCAGCTTTGATGGACTGGACCGTCCGCCGCTGGATGGCAGTCCGGACTTCATGAAAGCACTGCATATCGATCACGCGCTGGATGGCGAGGTGATGCTGGCATGGGGCATGAACGGGGCGGACTTGCCCTTGCTCAATGGCTATCCGCTCCGCCTGGTGGTACCGGGTCACTATGGCACCTACTGGGTGAAACACCTTTCGAATATCCAGGTGCTTGACGGCGTCTTCGATGGCTTCTGGATGAGCACAGCGTATCGCATTCCCGACAACGACTGCGCATGCGTCGAACCGGGCAAGGCGCCCGCGCGCACGACGCCGATTGGCCGCTTCAACGTTCGCTCTTTCATCACCAGCCTGCAGACCGGCAGCAAGGTCTCGGCCGGCCATGAGACAGTCGTGCGCGGCATCGCATTCGACGGTGGGTACGGTGTTTCCGACGTCGCCTTCTCCGCCGATGGCGGGCAGACCTGGAGCGCGGCGCGTCTGGGCAAGGATCTTGGCCGCTACTCCTTCCGGGAGTGGAGCGTGGCCTTCCGCCCGTCGCGCAAGGGAAGCTACGACCTGCGCGTACGCGCCACCAATCGAATCGGGCAAAGCCAGCCGCTCAATGCACTCTGGAATCCGGCTGGCTATATGCGCAACGTGGTGGAAACCACCCGCGTCAGCGCCGTATGAGGGACACAATGAAGAATCCGCATAAGCTGGTGCGTGCCGGCCTTATCGCCACGATGGCGGTCTTGAGCGGCATTCCCGCTGCCTTTGCACTGGAAGTCACGCTCCCCGCGGAAACCGCCAGCTATAAGGCTAGCGAACTCCCCGGATACCGCCTAGTGCAGCAGAACTGTATGACCTGCCACTCAGCGCAATACGTGCAGACCCAGCCGCCTTCATCTACACGCGCCTATTGGGAAGCCACGGTAAAGAAGATGAAGAAGCCATTCGGGGCGCCGCTGAAGGATGAGGATATGCCGGCCATGGTCGACTATCTGGTCAAGACCTACGGCGCCGAACGGGGCAAGGACAGCCAGGGAACCGCTGGCGCGCACCCTGCCGTGCAGGCATCCACGGCGCCGCAGGATGCCAGGAGCCTGCTAAGTGCGAACAACTGCACCGCCTGTCACGCTGTCGACAAGAAAGTGGTCGGGCCAGCGCTGCATGATGTCGCGGCGAAATACGCCGGAAAACCGGATGCGACCACGCAACTGATGCAGAGCATTCGGGCCGGCGGCAGCGGAAAGTGGGGCGCCGTTCCCATGCCCGGGTTCCCGCAACTAAGCGAAGCGGAACTGAAAACCCTGGCTAACTGGGTGCTGACACAGTAGCAGCCTCGGATTCCTGGCGCCTGGCGCGCCGTAGCGGGCGAATACGCGCAGGCCTGGCCGGTTCCAGGCCTGCGTCGACGCGCCTTCGTCATCCGATACGTTGGCGATGACGTTCAGCACCGCGGCATACTTCACTCCAGGCAACTCCAGCAGCGGCATGTCGCGTGCGATCAGCCGCAATGCCTGCCGCTCAGCATCGCTCCCGGCGTGGACGGGTTGCCGGGCGGCGTGCGGTTGATTCGCGTCGAGACCGGTCCCTTCCCCACTCGCGGCGGAGGACGAGGACGGGCCGGTGGAGTCTTGCTGGCAGTTAAACGACTGTCACCTTGCAGATCTTGGAAATCATGTAGCCCACGGCGGCCATCTTGTGTTCGTGCTTGACGGCAAAGGCATTCAGGTGCGCAGTGATGCAGCGGTCCAGGGCCTCGCCGGCGCCTTCGTTTTCAAAGCCGGGCAGGAACGAGATGGAGACGCCCGGCAGCGGGTAATCATAAAGGCGAGCGTCCGCGACCTGGGTGTAAAGATTGCCGTTCCGGAACTCCTCAGGGATCTCGTCCCACTTCGGCAGGAGCTTTTCGGTGCTACGCGCCAGTTCAGCGTCAGTGATGCCGTTCAAGTCGGCTCGAGTCAGAGAGTAGGCCATGGTCGTCCTTCAGAGACAAAATAATGCATCGGAGTGATGCTCTGGCCGAATGAATGCGCTGTGGCTGCGGTTTCGACCGGTGGACTGAGCATCTGACCGATTCAAACATGTCTCGGACAAGAGCCTCCCCCCAGCAGCGGGGGGGAGGCTGTGTCTTAACTGAGTAACGTCACGCTGCCGGCCGGGACCGACGGCACTTCCGCTATGCGTCGCGCAACAAGCCCAGCAACTGCGCCCGGTGCACGATCTGCTTGCGGGTGCCGGCGTCCAGCTTGGCCGACAGGTTCTTCAGATGCCACTTGACCGTCTCCTGCCCGATGCCCATGGCAAGCGCGATTTCCTTGTTGGCGAGATGCCGGGCCAGCAACTCCAGGACATTGCGCTCTTTCGGTGTCAGCACCATGCTGGGCGCCACACGCGGCCTGTCTCCGCCGGCCTCGGCAGTGAGGGGCACCGCCTCCCGCGCCGGCCTGGCAGGATCAAGACGCTGCGCACCGATCGATTCCATCTCGCTATTGCGCGCCCAGTCCGCCAGCGCGGGATTGACGTCGAGCAGGCCGCGCGTCATCCCGTACGCCTGTAGAAGATTCATGGCTTCGCGCAGCAAGGCTAGCCCCTTCTCGCCGCAGCGGTCCTGCGCCAGCGCCCGCAGCGCCATGATCTCAACGCGCAGGCTCCCGAGTTTCATCGCCGCCGCCCCCGCCTCGGCCCGCGCCAGTTGTTGCTGCGCCGCTCGCCAGTCCTGCTCGGCGATGCGGGCATAGGCATGTGCCAGCTCCTGGAGCAAGATCAGGCTGCGCTGCTTGATCGGAGAATCGGACGAGGCATTGCCCTCGACGATCTCGTCAATGTGCCGCTGCAGGGTCCGGCATGTCTCGGAGCGAAAGCGCCCGCTATGCAGCCGCAACTGCTCGGTCAGGCTCGCCACGCACAGCCTGGGCAGGTTGCGGGCAATGCCAACCGCATGCATGGTCTCGAGCAAGTCAAGGGCGCGATGTTCAGCACCCGTGGCCGCTGCAATGCGGGCCGCCGTGCGGTAAGCGAGCAGCACCGTGTCTGGCGTGCCGCCGCGCTCCAGGATATCGAGCCGGTTGGCCAGCAGCGCTGCTGCTTCGTCAATCTGGTCCCGTGCATAAATGGCGGTGGCTAGCAGTGCGGCAAGCATGCAGGAAAACGGGTGGCGCCGACCCAGCTCTTCGTCGGCGCGGGCCAGCGCCGGCCGCAGCGTGCGCTCCGCCGACAGCACCTGGCCCTCGAAGATGTACGCCAGTCCGATGATGTAATCGCGCCAGCGGACGACATAGCGGTAGGCAAGACCAGCCTCGCCAAGTGGTACGTTCTGCTCGTAGCGACGCGCCTTGGCATATTCCCCCGCCATCAACGCGCGGGCAGCCAGGCGATTGGCATGCGCCTGCACCAGCCACGCATCGCTCACGGGCGGCACCTCCCCCCAGCGATCGAACAGGGCGGCCATGCAATCTGGCTCGTCCGCGTAATAGGCGGCGGCGCTCAGGATCAGATCGATCTCGTAGCGCATGGCGTCGTCCGGTGTCGCGTGGTGGAGGATTTTCCGCACTTGCGCCTCGGCCTGCTGATGACGCTCGCTCAGCGCCAGCGCCCATGCCACCGCGAGGCGCAGGCGTGGATGCTTGTCCAACTCGGACTCGGGCAGCCACTTGAGCCATTCGAGCACGGCTGACAATTGACCGCGGGTCGCGGCCTCGTGCAGGCAGCGCTGCGCCAGGCCGTAGGCGGTCTCGCGCTGGCCGCTGGCAAGCGCGTGGCGCGCGGCAGCTTCGGTCATGCCATGATCGGCAAGCCAGTGCATGGCGCGATCATGCATCCCTTCGAGTTCCTGCGCCGGGAGGTCCGTCAGCCGGGCGCGCAGCGCATCGCGTGCCAACGCATGCAGGCGGAACCACTCGCCATGCTGGTCCGCAACGACAAACATCGGCGTGTCATGCATAAGACGCTGCAGGCGCTCCTGCGCATCCTGCAACCCCGTCACGGCGCGGCAAAGATCGGCATGCAACAACTCCACAATCGAGATACGCGTAAGGAATCCGGTATCCGCATCGGAGAGCCGGGCAAGCAGCGCGGTAACGAAGTGCTCGCGCATGCCTCCGGTGCTGTTGGCGAAGGCATCGATAGCGGCAACGGGATCGGGAGCATGGGTGATTGCGGCCAGCGCGAGTTGCAGGCCGAGCGGCCAGCCTTCGGTCGCGTCATGCAACCTGGCGCACGCGTCGGCTTCGACACTGGCGTCGAAGTGGCTGCCGATCAGCGCGATCGTCTCGTCCAGGCGGAAGCGCAGCATCCCGGCATCGACCTTCACGCACTGGTCATAGGGGCCCAGCCGCTCGATGACCGTGTCGAACCCGCCCCGGGCCGCCACCACGATGCGCAGGTTGGGTGGCAGGTTGTTGAGCAGGTAGATCAACGCATCGCGGCTGGACTCCGGCAGCCGCTCGGCTTCATCGAGTATCAGGACGATATCGAGCGCAACGTGGGCAATCTCCGCCAGCCACGCGGTGAAGCCTTCCAGCGGCCCGCGGGACGATCCTTCCCCGTCCGGCAGCCGTCTGCCGAATGCTGGCCGCCCGCAGCCTGAGCGAATCGCGCTCGTGAGCCCCAGCAACAAGCGCCCCGGATCGTCGTGCTCGTCCAGCGACACCCAGGCAACCGCGCTGCCGCGCATGATGTACTCGCGGTGCCACTGGATCAGCAGGGATGTCTTGCCGAAGCCGGCAGGCGCTTGCGCGATCGTCACGGGCCTGTCGACAAAGTGCTCGCAGTCCGAGCGCAGGCGTCGGCGCGCAAGGAGGTGGCGCGGTCCGCGCGGTGGACTGGTCTTGAGCAGGAACGCCGATGCTGTGACGCCAGTGCCACTGGTGGAATTTGTCATCGAATAAGCCCGGCAGGCTATGCCGTTCGAGTGGATGGGCAGAAGAGCCAGATGGGATGTGGCGGATGCCCAGTGCCGGCGATTATAGACAGGCCAGGCGCGTCGAAGGCCGCTCCCAGGGATATCCCTGTGCCGTTCCCCCCCGCCGCTGGGGGGAGCCTCCCACCGGTACGCTCCTACTATCCAATCCATGCAGTACAACTACGAAAGTGATGCAATGCCGGCAACCAACTACGCAATCGCGATGACGCCGGGCGCCAATCCCGGGCCTGCAGCGACCACAAGGTTATGCACGGCTATGCACGCCATGCGCCGGCAGGCCCAGGTGCCCGCCAATGCATCCATCTCGCTCTGACCCGAAACCGGCCTCGAAACATGTTCCGCCATCTGTTTGTTCCTGTCGATCCTAGCGATCACGGCGCCAATGCAACGGCGCAAGCCATCGCACTGGCCCGCAGCCACGGCGCGCGCATCAGCTTCCGGTACGCGCAGGCGGCGGGCACACATGGCCAGTCGCTGGCCCGCGAGGCGCTCGTCCGGGCCGACGCGGCAGCGCGTGCGCAAGGCTTAACAAGCACGGTGGCCAGCATCGTTGCCGAGCAGCCAGAGCGCGCGTTACTGGCCGCGGCGGACCAGGCGGGCTGCGACGCGATTGTCCTCGCCCATGGCACGGGGCAACTCGCGGAGCTGTCCTCCACTGCCCGCCACATGCTGGTGCATGCCCGCATTCCGGTGCTGTCAATCGGGGCCAACTGCGTACCCGCGCCCATTGCGACAATCGATCTGCTGCACAACGAGTACAAGCGCCTGACCGCGCTGCTGCATGCCTGGCTGCGCCTCGTCGAAACGCCGCCCCCGCCGGGCGCGCCAATTCCCTCGGCTCCGCTGCTGGCGGCCATCGAGTACGTTCGCCTGGTGGTCCATCCGCTGCTGCAGCGCAAGGAGGTCACGTTATTCCGCCGCCTGGGCCGGCGCAGCGAGGCCATGCGCGCGGAACTGGACGAGTTGTCCCGCCAGCACTTGCGTCTACAGAGCCTGCTGGATGACCTTGCCACGCAAGTGGAGCAAGCCGACGGCAGCGACTCCGCCTTTGCGGCACTAGCCCAGGCCGTCGAGCAGTATGCCCGCCTGGTATGGGAATACAGGGGCCGCGAAGAAGGCGTTGTGCTCCCGGCGGCGCGCCGCCACTTGACCGAGGGCGATTGGAAGGATGTGCATTCAGCGCTGACCCCGGCAGTCACTCACCACGTCGGGATACGCTCCGACGCCAGCTTTGCAGAGCTGCTGACGCAATTGACCCCAACCAGATAAGGACTAAACATGCAATTCCTCGACGATTCCCTGCACCCCGAGAACCAGGACAAAGTGGTCATCACCGTGGCGCCTTACGGCCCCGAGTGGATGCCGGCGGATTTCCCCGAAGACATTCCGGTGACGATGGATGAACAGGTGCAAAAGGCGGTTGACTGCTACAACGCCGGTGCCACGGTGCTGCACCTCCACGTGCGTGAACTCGATGGCAAGGGCTCCAAGCGCTTGTCCAAGTTCAACGAACTGATCGCCGGCGTGCGCGCCGCGGTGCCCGACATGATCATCCAGGTCGGCGGCTCGATCTCGTTTGCCCCGGAAGACGACGGCCAGGCCGCCAAGTGGCTGTCGGACGATACCCGGCACATGCTGGCCGACCTGGACCCCAAGCCGGACCAGGTGACGGTAGCCATCAATACGACGCAGATGAACATCATGGAGCTGCTCTACCCGGAATACCTGGAAGGCACCTCGCTGGCCAACCCGGCTTTCCAGGCTGCCTACAGCGAAATGACCGTGCCCGCCGGCCCCGCCTGGGTCGAGGAGCACCTGAAGCGCCTGCAGGCCTCCGGCATCCAGCCGCATTTCCAGCTGACCGGCATCCATGCGCTGGAAACGCTCGATCGCCTGGTGCGCAAGGGCGTGTACACGGGACCGCTGAACCTGACCTGGATCGGCATCGGCGGCGGCTTCGATGGTCCGAATCCGTTCAATTTCTTCAACTTCATCCATCGCGCGCCGGATGGCTGCACGCTGACCGCCGAATCGTTGTTGAAGAACGTCCTGCCCTTCAACATGATGGCCATGTCGATGGGCCTGCACCCCCGCTGCGGCATCGAGGACACCATCATCGACCAGCACGGCAACCGCATGACCTCGGTGCAGCAGATCGAGCAGTGCGTGCGCGTCGCCCGCGAACTCGGCCGTGAAGTGGCCAGCGGCAAGGAAGCGCGCAAGATCTACAAGATCGGCGTGCAGTACAAGGATGCCGAGGAAACCCTGGCAATGCATGGCATGGCGCCCAACCGCAAGCCGCGGCAGGCAAACCTGCCCTTGCGCGCAGCCTGACGCCAGCCCCGGGCAAGCGGACGGGCCACGATGCCCGTCCGCTCGCCATAGATCGCATTATCCGCGCCGAATTCGCGGCGCAACAGCGGCACCAGACCGCAGGAGACTTTCATGGGACAGTCCCTCTCCGGGACCGCTCGCGCGGACACGGATCTCACCGCCAAGCCGGCACGCTCGCATGCCTACGCGTGGCTGGTATTCGCCCTCATTTTTGCGCTCCTGCTTTCCGACTATATGTCGCGGCAGGTGCTGAACGCCGTCTTTCCCCAACTGCGGCTTGAGTGGGGCCTGTCCGACGCCAAGCTCGGCTCGCTCAGCGGCATCGTCGCGCTGATGGTCGGTCTGTTCACGGTGCCGTTCTCGCTCGTCGCCGATCGCTGGGGCCGCGTCAAGAGCCTGGCCCTGATGGCGCTGCTCTGGAGCTGCGGCACGCTGGCGTGCGCGCTCTCCGCCAGCTACGGGCATATGCTGGCGGCCCGCTTCTTCGTCGGCATTGGCGAGGCGGCCTATGGCAGCGTCGGGCTGGCCGTGATCCTGAGCATCTTCCCGCCTTCCCTGCGTGCCACCCTGACCGGTGCCTTCACCTCCGGCGGCATGTTCGGCGCGGTGCTGGGCATGGGGCTGGGCGGTGTCGTGGCGGCCCGCTTCGGCTGGCGCGCGGCTTTCATGGCCATGGCGGTATTCGGACTGATCGTGGTGCTGATCTATTGCGTCACCGTGACCGAAGCCAGGCTGGCGCGGCGCACGGCAGGGGCACGCGCCACCCACGGCGGCGCGGCGCCAGCCCGAGCCCGCATCCCCTTGCCGGCGCTGCTGCGCGGGCTCTTCTGGGCACCGTCCCTGGTCTGCGCCTATGTCGGCAGCGGCCTGCAGCTTTTCATCGCCTACGCGATCATGGCCTGGATGCCGAGCTACCTGAACCGGTACTACGGCATGCCGCCCGACAAGGCTGCGCTGCTCGCCGCGGCGCTGCTGATCGTCGGCGGCGTCGGCATGACCTTGTGCGGGATGCTGACGGACCGGGTAAGCCGCAACGCGCCGGCCCGCAAGCTGACGCTCGCGATCCTCTTCTGTCTCGTGTCGTGCGTGCTGTTGCTGGCGGGCTTCCGGCTGCCGCCGGGTACCGCGCAGTTGCTGCTGATCGGTTTCGGCATGCTGGTGGCAATGGGTACCTGGGGCCCCGCCGGCGCCATGGTGGTCAATCTCTCCCGCCCCTCGACCCATGCCACCGCGCTGGCGATGCTGACGCTGGCCAACAACATCCTTGGCGCCGCGCCGGCGCCTTACCTGACGGGCCTGCTGGCCGACAGGATCGGATTGCTCGGGGCCCTGCAGATGGTTCCGCTGATCTCCCTGGTCGCAGCGGCCGTGTTCTTCATCGCCAGGCCGCGCTACCTGCGCGACCTGCGGCTTGCCGAGGCGCGCAATGAGGCAGAGCGCACCGGCGCCTGACTCTTCTTTCACCAGCCGAGTAAACAACAAGATGCATCACACTGAATTACCCCCGATCGTCATCGTCCCCGGCCTGCGCGAACATGTCGCGGATCACTGGCAAACCTTGCTGGCCGACAAGTTGCGCGCCGACGGGCGCCAGGTCAGCATCGTGCCCCCGCTGGAGCACGACAAGCTTGACTGCGCCGTGCGCGTCGCTGCGCTGGAACGCACGCTGGCGAGCCTGCGTGAGCCGGCCTTGCTGGTGGCCCACAGCGCCGGCGTCATGATTACGGTGCACTGGGCGCGCCGTTCCGCGCGCGCCGTGCGCGGCGCGCTGCTGGCCGCGCCGCCCGATTTCGATCATCCGTTGCCTGAAGGCTATCCGGACGAAGATGCGCTGCGCCTGAACGGCTGGACACCCGCACCGCGCGCGGCCTTGCGCTTCCCAAGCATCGTCGCGGCCAGCCGCAACGATCCGCTTGCCCGTTTCGAGGAAGTCGCCGCGCTGGCCAGCGCCTGGGGCAGCCGCCTGGTCGACCTCGGCAACGTCGGCCACCTAAACCCCGCCGCCGGCTATGGCGAATGGTCCCGCGCCGAGTCGCTCATTCAGGAACTCTCCGAAATGACCGAACTGATTGGCCAGGATAAGCAGCGGACGGCTTGAAAGTCCAACGCCCCCTCAGGTCATGGCAGGAAGCACCGCGACGCCTGGCTGAACTCGCCGTTGATGTCTTCCATATCGAAGACCTGGTCGTAAGCCACCTCGCCTCGGCCAGTAGCACGTTCATGTGGCCAGGCATGCGGCCTGCCGCCGCGAGGATCGCGTACTTCACTGTCACACCCTCCCTACCCGCTTCCCGGTCAGTTCCTGACAAAGCGGCGATTTGCCGCCAAACGGATATCGACCTCGTGCTGTCAGCGGCAGTGCGGGGCAGGCGACTTCGATCCGGAAACTCCCTGACCCCACCAGCCCTGCGTTACCAATACGCATCGCGCGGGCCGCCTTTCCCGTCACCTTCAGCTTCCTTTGCTTCCCTTTGATAAGCCCTGACCCGCTACCGAACCCCCGGCGTCCATTTGCACCCATGTGCAGAAAATCTCGTGCTATCCGGAGAATCCCGCCCCCCTGCCATTGGGGGGCGCACGGCTTCCAATTCTTTGCATGATGACGGCGTCAGTAACAGACGTAAAAATGGATATGAGGAGGACAGGTAGTGAAATCATCTAGGAAACTGAGCAAGCTTAATCTTGCACTTATTGCTTCGGGCGCAATCTGCGCCGGCAGCGCACACGCACAGGGCAGCGTGACGCTGTATGGCGTGGCGGATATGAACGTTGAGTACGCCAACCACGTCGGCGTTGTTCCCACCGCAGCCAACAAGTTCAATGCGGGACCGTCCAACGATGTTTACCGCATGAACTCCGGCGGCCTGTCGGGCTCGCGTTGGGGCTTGCGCGGCGCGGAAGATCTCGGCAGTGGCCTGAAGTCCGTTTTCGTTCTGGAAAGCGGCTTTAACCTGGATACCGGTACATCGCAGCAAAGCGGCCGCCTGTTTGGTCGCCAGGCATACGTAGGCCTGCAGAGTGCGCAGTTTGGCCAGGTGACCTTCGGCCGTCAGTACACCTCGATGTTCGAGGGCATCGCGAACTTCGTGCCGGCAGCCTTTGCCACACAGTATGAACCGATCGTGATGCTGACCGGCGCGAACTTCCGCGAGGACAACACCGTCAAGTACTCCGGCCAGTTCGGTCCGGTGTCCGCACTGGCGCACTGGTCCTTCGGTACCGGCCTGGCGTTGCCGACGACGGTAGCCAACGGCCCGCTCCTCGGCGGTAACGGCGAAGTGCCGGGCCAGTTCCGCCGCGACACCGCCTATGGCGCGGCTCTGACCTACATTTCCGGCCCTGTCGGTGTGGCCGTTGCCTACGACCAGTTCAACCCGACCATTTCAAACCCGGCGACTGCGGCTGCCCTCGGCAGCGGCAGCTTCAAGAAGGCGACAATCGCGGGAAGCTATGCGTTCGGCGCGGCAAAGATCATGGGCGGCTACCGCTGGGGTCAGAACAAGAACCAGAATGGCAGCCTGATCGAGCGCGACGACTTCTACTGGATCGGCGCCAACTACCAGGTGACGCCGGCGCTTAGCCTGACGCTCGAATACGACTACGACCACGTCAAGAGCTTCCTTAACAGCACGTCGATCCCGAACCCGTGGCAAGTCGCTTTCATCGCCGACTACACGCTCTCCAAGCGAACTGATGTCTACCTGACCACGGCATACGCAAAGAACGCGGGCCTGGGACTGGATTCCGCGATGATCGGCTACGCCAACAGCCTTTCCCTTGGCAACAGCTACGCGCTTGCCAGCGGCCAAAGCAACATGCTCGGTGTCGCCGTAGGTATTCGCCACAAGTTCTAACGATAGCTCAACGGTATGTGACAAGGCCTTGTTTGCGCAGTGATGCGGGCAGCCCCGCCGGGACGCTCGCGTGCATCCAGCCCCACCCATGCTCTTTGTGCCGCTTCGGCGGCATTTTTTTTGGGGCTCGGTAGCAGGTGCCGCGGCACCAGGATCGGATCGCATCGAGCGCGCTCGTGCATCGGGTTCGCCTTGTGCTGGGCGCGCAGTGTGGAGAACATCATCTGCATGAAGTTGCCCGAGCAGCACAGGTCGTTCCGCGGATAGATGTATGGCTGGCCGATCCGGGTGATCTTCGAATTGCACGAAGCCGTCGACATGAAACCGGGGTCATGGGTGAACTTGCCGGTTTGTCCCGCTTGCAGATATCGATTGCGTCAGGGTCGACGGTACCCGCATAAATCGGCAGTTCTACGCTGGGGAACCATCAAAAAAGACAATAGCGCGGGCTTCATAGCGGACGGCGTCGTGTCGGTTCATTCAATGAAGCGATCGACGATGATGTCGTTCTCCAGAAGGCTGCGCCAGTGCGCTTGCATACATAAGTCGGTGGACACCTCTGCCGGCTCTGAGAAATGCATGCCGATCCAGCGCGTACATCGGACAGCGCGGCACCGGGTGCGGTAATCGGGACCGACGAAATATTCGTGGCGATCACGGTCCCGGCGCCCGCTATCGACTCAATCTGGCGTCTTCATGACAAACGCCGCCCCAGCGTCTCAGGCACCATGGCGAGTCCGATCAGCGAGACAACCCCGCAGCCAATGACATAGAGAGCTGGCGCATTGGGGTTGCCCGTGACCTGCATCAGCATGGTCGAGAACAACTGCGCGAAGCCGCCGAACAGCGCGATCGCCACGTAATAGGTCACCGACATGCCGGTTGCGCGCAGCCGCTGCGGCAGCACCTCGCTGACCAGCACCATCGTGGCAGGAGACGTCATCGCCATCGGTACGGCCAGTAGCCCAACCACGATCAGCAGGCATGTCAGGGATGGAATGCTGTTAAGGAGCGCGAAGGCCGGATAGATCATGACGAGCAGCGCCACCCGGGACCACCACACGACTTTCCGGCGCCCGACGCGATCGCAGAGCCAGCCGGACAGCGGTGCGAACACCGCCAGCACCAGCGAGGCGACGAAGCCTGCCCAGATGGCATCGCCACGCGAGATGTGCAACTGGAAGGTGGCGTAGTTGGCCAGGTAGAAGGCGATGACGTGGACCGAGGCCGCGAGGCCGATCATCAGCAGTACGCTCGCCAGCAATTCGCGCCAATGCGCCCTCAGCAACTGGCGGCCGGCGCCCTTCTTCGACGCCTTCTTCGGCTCCGGCACCAGCGTCTCCTCCAGACGGCGCCGGATGATCTGACCAATCGGAATCACCAGAATGCCAATCAGGAAGGCGACGCGCCACCCCCAGGACTCGAGCGCGGAAGGCGGCAGCGTATTACTCAGCACCAGTGCGACCAAGGCAGCGAACACAGCGGCAACACCCTGGCTGGACGCCTGCCAGCTAGTGTAGAAGCCGCGCGAGCGCTCATCCGCATACTCGAGCAGCATCGCGCTGGCGGAGCCCATCTCGCCGCCAATGGCGAAGCCCTGGATCAGGCGGGCGAGAATCATCAGCACGGGGGCAAGCACGCCAAGCTGGGCATAGGGTGGCGTCAGCACCAGAATCAGCGCGCTGAAGGCCATCAGCCACATCGAGAGCACCACCGCCGGCTTGCGGCCGACGCGGTCGGCATACGCACCGATCACCAGTCCGCCCAGTGGCCGCATCAGGTAGCCGGCCCCGAACGTGCCGAAGGACAACAGCAACTGGCCGAGCGGATTGCCGACGGGAAAATACAGGGGAACGATCAGTAGCGCGAAAAAGTTGTAGACACCCGAGTCATACAACTCCAGGGCGCCACCAATGGTAATGGCCGAAACGGCCGAAACCTTGGATAGCGGCTTGGGTGCCGTCGCGTTAGGCGTGGCGCATCGGGATGTGGCTCCCATCGCGGTTGGATCAGAGGGCATTGGTGTCTCCTGCCTTGCGGCGGTGGATCAGCGTGTACATGGCTCGCCGTCGGTAGTCGTTGCTGAGCGGATGGCAATCTCAGAGTCGAAGATTCAGTTGCCTGACCATGCTTGCCCAACTCGCCTGCTCCGCCCCGATCAGCGCGGAGAACTGCTCGGCCGTGCCGCCAGCGGGTTCAAAACCCTTGTTGGCGAGGAACGCATGCACATCCGGCATATTCAGGGCTTTCACGATCTCGCCATTGAGCCGTGCCACGATGTCCTTGGGCGTCCCCGCTGGCGCGACCACGCCATACCATTCGGTCGAATCGACGCCCGGAAATCCCGCTTCCGCCATGGTTGGCACGTCCGGCAGCAGCGCCAGGCGCCGCTTGCCGACCACCGCGAGGGCCTTGAGTTGCCCGGACTTGAGCAGTGGCTGAACCACCGGGAGGCCAGGGAACATCATCTGGATATGGCCGCCGATCATGTCCGTCAGCGCCGGCGGCGCACCCTTGTACGGCACGTGCACGATATCGATGCCGGCCTTCTGCCTGAATGCTTCGCCGAGCAGGTGCAACTGGGTTCCAGGCCCGGACGACGCGTAGCTGAGCTGCCCCGGGCGGGCCTTGGCTTGCACGACCAACTCCTTGGCCGAGTTGGCCACGGCCGGGTTCACCACCAGCACATAGTTCAGCGTGACCAGCAAGCTCACCGGCGCGAAGCTCTTGACCGTGTCAAAAGGCAGGCCGCCGTAGAGGCTCTGGTTGATGAGCATCGGGGTGGTCGCCACCAGCAGCGTATAGCCATCGGGCGCGGCCTTGGCGCCGGCTGCCGCGCCAATATTCCCGCCTGCCCCGGGCCGGTTGTCGACTATGACCTGCTGCCCGAGGCTGAGTGTCAGTTTCTCCGCAACAATCCGCGTGGCGACATCGACACTGCCTCCGGCCGGCCAGGGTACGATCATCCGGATCGGGCGGCTGGGAAAGCCGTCCTGCGCCCAGGCAGGGGACAGGCTTGCCGCTAGCGTGATGGCACACAGAGCACGCTGCGCGAGACGCGGTACGAATCTCATATGGATTCCCTGTATGTAGTTTCCATGAGGTAGCAACCCTGAAGACAATGGCTCTGCGCATCCGCGCAGGTATCCGCTAATCCAGACGCACCCCAGATTGCTTGACCACGATGGCCCACTTCTTCTGCTCCGCTGCGATGAACGTGCTGAACTGCTCGGGGGTGTTGCTGGCCGGTTCATAGCCTCTGCCGATCAACTGATCGCGGACACTTGTCATGTTCAGGGCTTTCCCGATCTCCGTGCTGAGACGAACCACGATCTCCTTCGGCGTCCCGGCAGGCGCCACCAGGCCATACCATTCGCTCGCCTCGATACCGGGAAACCCCGCTTCCGCCATGGTCGGCACATCCGGCAGCAAGGCCAGGCGCTGCTTGCTGGCGACTGCGATGGCTCTGAGCTGGCCGGATTTCATGAACGGCAGCACCGCGGGAAGGCCGTGAAACATCATCTGGATATGGCCGCCGACCATGTCGGTCAGCGCCTGCGGCCCCCCCTTGTAAGGGGCGTGGATGACGTTGATGTGGGCGGCTTCCTTGAATGACTCTCCGATCAGGTGCTGTTGGGTCCCCGGCCCTGGCGATGCATAGCTCATCCGCCCCGGCTCCGATCTGGCGCGGGCCACCAGTTCCGTCACCGATTTCGCCACCGCCGGATTCACCACCAGCACATAGGGTGAACTGGCCAGCAGGCTGAGCGGTGCAAAATCCTTGCTCGTGTCGAAGGGCAGGTTGCTGTAGAGGCTCGGGTTGATCGTCATCGGCGCGCTTGCCACCAGCAGCGTATAGCCATCCGGCGCCGCCTTTGCGCCCATGCCCGCGCCGATATTGCCGGTGGCGCCGGGCCGGTTGTCCACCAGGACCTGCTGGCCAAGGCTGATGGAGAGCTTCTCCGCAACCGTACGGGTGACGGAGTCGACGCCGCCGCCAGCCGGCCACGGTACGATGATGCGGATCGGCTTGTTTGGGTACCCACCCTGCGCCCACGCGCCGGGGACGGTAGCAGCCAGTGCTATGGCGGACAGAAGCAGGCCTGCACGGCGCAGTACGAAGTTCATCACGGTCTCCAGTCTTTATAGTGCTTTGATGATGCTCTACACACAAATTTGCCTATTGGCACGCTGCCTTTGACTCAGGCATTGGCCTTGCGCTTCGGCCTGGCTTCGCTCGGGGCGCCCTGTGCGTCACGCCACTGCGCCATCAAGCGCTCCCATCTGGCCCGCACCGCCACCAGATTGCGCGCCTTGACATGGCCATAGCCGCGGATGTCTTCCGGAAGGCGTGCGATTTCCAGTGCCAGATCGAGATTCTGCTGCGACAGCGTCGGCAGAAGCGCTTCGATGCTCTTGCGGTACTCGCCAATCAGCGCTCGCTCCACCTTGCGTTCCCCGGTGTAGCCGAACGCGTCGAACGGGGTGCCACGCAGGCCTTTCAGCTGGGCCATCACGCGGAAGGCAGTGCGCATCCACGGACCGAACGGCCGCTTGACGAGTTCGCCCTTCTCGTTCTTCCTGGCCATCAACGGCGGCGCGAGATGGTGGACCAGCTTGAAATCGCCCTCGAACATCGCGGCTACCTTCCCGATGAAGGCCGGGTCGGTATGCAGCCGCGCCACCTCGTACTCATCCTTGTAAGCCATCAGCTTGAACAGGTAGCGTGCGACCGCTTCGGTGACCTTGCTGCTGCCAAGGCGCGACTCCACCGCCTGCACCCTGGCGACAAAGTCCTCATACTGCGCGGCATAGGCGCGGTTCTGGTAGCTGACGAGGAACTCGGCGCGCTTGTCGATGAAATCGCCCAGCGATGGCTTCCTGACGAACTGAACCACCTGGGCATCGGCGGATCGCACCGGCACCTTGGCCAGATCGTGCGCGCAGTGCCGGCCCCACTCAAAGGCCGCCTTGTTGTTGTCGACCTGCACGGCGTTGAGTTCGATCGCGCGCATCAGCGCTTCACGCGACAGCGGCACCCTGCCCTTCTGCCAGGCGTAGCCGAGCAGCATCAGGTTGGAGTAGATCGACTGGCCGAGCAATTGCGTTGCCACTTGCTCGGCATCGAAGATGCCGAAATGGCCGGCCTCGACACCTTGCGCAATCGCCGCAATGGCCTGGTCGCTGTGAGATTGCCAGTCCGGATCGCGGACAAAGGCCGAAGTCGGCGTCACGTGGCTGTTGAGCACGACGAAGGTACGGCCGTGCAACATGGTCGCCAGCGTTGCCTTGCTGGCTCCGACCACCGTATCGGAGGCGATCACCAGGTCCGCCATGGCGACATCGACGCGCGTTGCGTGCAGGGCGTCGGCCTCGTTGGCAATCTGGATGTGGCTCCAGGTGGCGCCACCCATCTGCGCCATGCCGGTGGCATCCTGCGTGATCACGCTCTTGCCTTCCAGGTGAGCCGCCATGCCGAGTACCTGGCCGATGGTGACGATCCCCGTACCGCCGACGCCCGCCACCACGATGCGCTGGGCCTTGGCGGCATCCCGCAGCTTCGGCTCGGGCAGTACCGGCATATCGGAGAGCTTCGTCTTGCGCGCCGCTTCCGGCTTCTTGAGCTTGCCGCCCTCCACCGTGACGAAACTCGGGCAGAAACCCTTGACGCAGGAAAAATCCTTGTTGCAGGTGTTCTGGTTGATCTCCCGCTTGCGGCCGAACTCGGTCTCGAGCGGCTGTACCGCAACGCAGTTGCTCTCGACCGAACAATCGCCGCAGCCTTCGCAAACCAGCTCATTGATGATGACGCGCTTGTCCGGATCGACCATCGTGCCGCGCTTGCGTTCCCGCCGCTTCTTGGTGGCGCACGCCTGGTCGTAGATGATCACGGTGGCACCCTCGACTACCCGCAACTCGCGCTGCACGGCATCGAGCTCATCCCGGTGGCGTATGGTGACGCCAGGCGCCAGGTCCTTGACGACGGCATACTTCTGCGGCTCGTCGGTCACCACGACAATGCGCTTCGCCCCCTCCGACGCCAGTTCGCGCGTCATGCCCGGCACGTCCAGTTGCCCGTCGACCGGTTGCCCGCCCGTCATGGCAACGGCGCTGTTGTAGAGGATCTTGTAGGTGATATTGACGCCGGCATTGATCGATTGCCGCACCGCCAGCGATCCGGAGTGGTTGTACGTGCCGTCGCCCAGATTGGCGAACATGTGCGCGCGCTTGCTGAACGGCGCCTGCCCCATCCAGGGCACGCCCTCGCCGCCCATCTGTGTCCACGACGTGGTCGAACGGTCCATCCAGACCACCATGCCGTGGCATCCGATCCCGGCCATGGCAATCGATCCGTCCGGCACACGCGTGCTGGTGTTATGCGGGCAACCGGGACAGAACCACGGGAGACGGTCAGTGCCGCGGCTGTCGCCCTGGGGGAACTGGCGATCCTTGGCCTCGATTTGCGCCAGGCGCACGTCCATCCGCGCGGCGACATCCGGGGGCACGCCCAGTTTCTTCAGCCGGCCCGCGATGGCCTTGGCGATCAGCGCGGGGGTCAGGTCGGCCTTGGCGCGCAGCAGCCAGTTTTCCGCCGGCTTGCGGTGGCTCCATTCACCGCCGGCGCCTTCACCGTCGGCCGGCTCGTACTTGCCGATCACGGCAGGCCGCGCGTCGGCGCGATAGTGGTACAGCTCATCCTTCAACTGCTGCTCGATGATCGGGCGCTTCTCCTCGACCACGAGGATTTCGCGCAGGCCGTGCGCGAACTCGCGCACGCTCGCCGGCTCGAGCGGCCACACCACGCTCACCTTATGGAGCCGCACACCGATGGCGCGGCACAAGGCATCGTCCAGGCCAAGGTCGGCCAACGCCTGCCGGGTATCGCTGTAGGCCTTGCCGCTGGCGATGATGCCGAGACGGTCGTCCGACCCTTCAATCACATTGCGGTTGAGCCGGTTGGCGCGGATATAGGCAAGCGCCGCCGGCCACTTGATCTCCATCATCCGCGCTTCCGCCGCCAGCGGATCGTCGGGCCAGCGGATATGCAGGCCGCCCTCCGGCCTGGCAAAGTCCTCGGGCAGCAGGATGCGCACCCGGTCGGCATCGGTCACCACCGATGCGCCCGCCTCCACCACCTCCTGCACGGTCTTCATGCCGGCCCACAAGCCACTGAAACGGCTCATGGCGAAGGCGTGCACTCCCAGGTCCAGAATGTCCTGCACGCTGGCAGGAAAGAACACCGGCAGCCCGCAGGCGATAAACGTGTGGTCGCTCTGGTGCGCGAGCGTGCTGCTCTTGGACACGTGGTCGTCTCCGGCCAGTGCGATCACACCACCCAGCGGCGCCGTGCCCGCCAGATTGGCGTGCTTGAGCGCGTCGCCACTGCGGTCCACCCCCGGGCCCTTGCCGTACCAGATGCCAAAGACGCCGTCGTACTTCTTGCTCTCGGCATCGAACTCGAGTTGCTGCGAGCCCCACACCGCGGTCACGCCGAGTTCCTCGTTGACGCCGGGCTTGAAGACGACATGATTGTCCGCGAGGTGCTTCTTGGCCTGCCACAACGCCTGGTCGTATCCGCCAAGCGGAGAGCCCCGGTAACCCGAAATGAATGCGGCGGTATTGTGGCCGGCCAGTGCATCGCGTTTGCGCTGCAGCAGCGGCAGGCGCACCAGTGCCTGGACGCCGCTCATGAAAGCGCGCCCCGTGTCCAGTGCGTACTTGTCGTCGAGCGTGACGATTTCCATGGCCTTGCGTGAGGCGTCTGAGAGAGGAGCATTCATAGGACTGGTACTCGCCAATTATGTTGTGGGGAGGGCGGCCATCGCCCGCCGGGCTCGCAATGACCCGGTAAGTCTGGCGCTTCGGTGCTTATGCTGATGCTGATGCTGATGTCGGAAACCGCACGCCGAGCCGTTCGCCAAGCGCGCTTAGCTCCTGCGCGATCGCGGCGGGCAGCACAATGCCGTGCTCGCGTGCCTCGCGCTCCAGGGCGTCGCCACGATTGCCAGGCAGCCGCGCGTCATCGCCGCCCGCGCAAAGGTAGGTGTCGGTCCACTGCTTCATATAGTCGCCAAAGGGCGCCTGCCCGGCGAAGGATTCCGGCTTTACCATCCACAGGAATCCGTCCTGCATGGCGGCGGCACGGCCATGCGGGATATTGTCCGGCTCCGGTGCGTGAGACGCGGCGGTGGCCGCCAGAGCACCGGCGAGGCACTCCACCATCATGGCAATGCCGATGCCCTTGTGCCCGCCCATGGGCAGCAGTGACCCGCCCAGCGCGCGCTTTGCATCGGTGGTGGGCCGGCCGTCCGCATCCAGCGCCCACCCTTCCGGGATCGGCTTTCCCTCACGTGCCGCGAGCAGGATATGGCCACGCGCGGCCACGCTGCACGCCACATCGAATACGATCGGCGCTTGCCCCGGCAGCGGGCAACCGAACGCAATCGGGTTGTGCCCGATCGCCGCGCGCGGGAATCCCTCCATCGCGAGCGCCGGCGGCGTGCGTTGCCCGATCATGGAGAAGGCGCCGGCCTCCGCCGCCAGCAGGGCGTGGATGCCGAGCGCTCCCAGATGGCCGCACGATTGCAGCACGATCAGTACGGAAGCGCTGGTCTCCAGGGCTTCCAGTCCCAGGCGCACCGCATAAGGACCGGCGATCTGTCCCATGGCGCCATCGGCCTGCAGCACGATGCCGCCGGGGAAGGATCGATATGCCATCTCCGGCCCGGGGTTGAACTCGTTCGCCCGCAGCCGCTCCACATAAGACGCCAGGCGCGTCATGCCGTGCGTCTTGTAGCCCCGCAACTCGCTGCGTACCAGGATGGCGGCGGCTTCGGCCGCTTGCTCCGGCGGCACGCCGCAGCCTTCGAATACCCGGGTCGTCCAGTGCTCAAGCGCCTGAACATTCCAATGCGTGCTCATGAGGCCTTCTCCCGCACCACCATGAGGCGCTCTGAAAACGGGCCGGAATAGACCGTCTGGTAATACAGGGGGCGGTCACGCAGCGTATAGCCACGCAGCTCCATGACGAAGCCCGGCTGCCCGGCTTCGAGACCAAGCTCGCGGGCTGCTGCCGACGGGATTTCGTCGAATCGCACCCACTGGTCCACGCGCAGCGTCGGGAGCGCCAGGCGCTGCCCGAGCAGTTCCCGCAGATTTTTCTCGAGTTCGTCGCGTTCAACGCCGCCCAGTTGCGCGAATTCCTCCTCGCGCAGCCAGAACTCGCTGTACAGGTCGAAGCGCCCGCCCACATTGATGATGCGTTCAATGCGAACGAAGGCTTCGCCACCGAGAAACTCCGACCACGGCCCTTTGCGCTTGAGCCGCTTGACCGAGCGCGCATGGACATAGGATGGCAGCTCGTTTCCCTCGGCATCGCGAAAGCGCAGGTAGCGCACATCGGCAGGCGCGACCCTGGCGCCCGAGACGAAGGTGCCGCGGCCCTGCTCGCGGGTGATCAGTCCGGAGTTCGAAAGACGCGCCAGCGCCTTCTGAATGGTGCCCACGCTGACGCCGTGCGCCGTGGCAAGCTCGCCCTCGGAAGGCAACCTGTCGCCCTCGCGCAGCGCGCCGGATTCAATGGAACGGATAATGGCGTCGGAGACGCTGATCAGCTTTGTCATGTTGACTCAGAGGCTAAGTGCAAATCGACTGATTGCGGTTTCCCTGATGTCGAGTATCTCGCTGCTGAGACGGGTGCCTGACGCCACATCCATGGCGTAGGCATACAGCCGATCGCCCACATCAGAAATTTTCTGTCCTTTCTCGAGGATCCCGCTCGCGTCGAAATCAATGTTATCGGCCATGGTTTCCAGCGTATTGACGTTGCCGCAAACCTTGACCGTCGGAGCGACCATGCTGCCGATCGGATTGCCGACCCCCGTACCAAAGAAGGTGAGCTGGCAACCGCCGGCGGCAAGTGCACTGAGATTTTCCACTGCCGCCGCCGGAGCGTCCATGAAATGCAGGCCTTTTTTTACCGGGGTCTCGCCGTAGCGCAGCACGCCGACCAGTGGGCTCGACCCGGCCTTGGCCATCGCGCCCAGCGCCTTCTCCTCGACCGTGGTCAGCCCGCCGCGCTTGTTGTCGGGCGATGGCTGGGATTCGCGCATGTCGACGCCGCGCTCGATCGCAAGGTTCTCCATGCCGCGGACCGCCTTGACGAAGGCATCCCTCACCGAATCGTCGACGGCGCGTTCTGCGAAGAGGTGCTCCGCGCCGATGAACTCGGACGTCTCGGAAATAATGATGGTGCCGCCTGCTTCGATCACCCGGTCGGCCAGACGGCCGATCGTCGGATTGCAGCTCAGGCCGGAGGTGGTATCCGAACCGCCGCACTCGACGCCCAGTACAAGGGCCGAAACCGGGCAGGGTTCGCGCCTGGCACGCGAGGCCGCAAGCGAAAGCTTCAAGGCCTTGCGGGTGCCGGCGGCAATGCAGTCGATCGTGCCATTCGGTTGCAGATGCACCGTTTCCACGGGTTTCCCCGTAGTCCTGATACGGCGTGCCACCTCCTCCGTCGACGAATCTTCAAGCCCCACCAGCAGGACTGCGGCGACATTGGGATTGCGTCCCAGTCCCGCCAGCGACTCATAAGCGAAATCCAGGTCCGCGCCGAACTGCCCACGCACGAACAAGGTGGTGACGGGGATGCAGCCGCTGACGGTTTGCGCGATGGTGCGCGTGACCGGGTTGCAGTTGTCCATCACGGAAATCACCGCTACCCAGTTGCGTACGCCAACTGCGTCGTTCTCGCGGCGGTAGCCAAGGAATGTCATTGCCATTTGCTTACCTCTTTTCCAGATCGCCGCGGGCGCGGGTCGACTCAATGTTGTGCACGTGCATGTGTTCGCCAGCCTTCAGGTTCCGGCTGGCCCGCCCGATGACCTGGCCGTACTTCAGGACATTGGCGCTCTGCGGGGTATCCGCGATACAGACCTTATGGCCGAACGGCACATCCTGGAGCAGGGTCATCTGGCCCGATGCCTCTCCTTGCAAGGTACAGGGCTCGCCGGCACGGCCGGCATCGAGCAGCGTGGCGACGTTGTCCGCCTGGTTGAGTACGATGGCACGTGGCATTTGCTGGATTCCTATATAGGTGTTTGATGTACTGTAGTTAACGGAAAGCCAGCATGTCAAGGCTTACTGGGGGAATCCACTAGTCAAAAAGTTAAAGTCCTATATAGAAGTTCTTGACAGCAAGGCGCGCTGTGCCTATCTTCACAACAAGGGCGGCACAGCAGTGCCCGCCAATTCAGGAGACAAGGCATGAAGGTGGCTTCCCACATGGAGAAGATTGCGAAACTCGAAGCATTGCGCGAACGCCTCGATCCTCTACAGGACTTCGAGCTGTGGTTCTGGACCGGGATGACGGCTGGCACGCACGCCGTGAATGCAGCACTCCATCATGCCGCCGTCACGCTGGACGACGACGTGTTCCCGACGCAGCCAGGCGCCTACCTGGTGCCACAGCCGGACGGATCGCTGCGTGCGGCATTCGGCCCGCTCGGCGATGTGCTGCACGTGGGCAGGCCGAAGATCGATGACCCTGTCCCGGAGGATGTGGCGGCGATGATGCATGAGATGGAGATCGTCGAACGCCATCGGGATCCCTGCCTGCGCGAGGGGGTGGCGCCGACGGCGGCCATTGCCGGGGAATGCGATGCTGCCCTTGCCCGTTGCCTGCGGCTACTGGCCTGCCGGATGCAAGGAGAAAACGATGCACGTTGACGCCCACCTCGCCATCGCGCGCCGGATCGAGCGCTCGCTGCAGAAGTGCGGCCCAGCCGACTACGAGATCAAGATCGAGGCCGCCATGCTGGCGGGCACGCACTGGTTGAACGCCGCGCTGCATCGCCTGCGTGCGAACCGGCCGGATAGCGACGTCTTTCACACTTACCTGCTGACCATCAACGAGTTCCGACGGCTCAGTATCGCGGACGGCGAGTTGATGCAGATGCTGGCCGAAATCGAGGATATCCGGCCGCCATTTGTCCGCGGCAACCTGGCGGGCGGCGAGCGCGCCGCCGAGCGCGCCCTTGAATTGCTGGCGCTGATCCGCGCGAAGGCCCTCGCCAGCGAGTGATCAATCTACTGCAGCACCATATGAAAAGGAGACCGCAGTGAAAGCAGTACGAGTCATACCGAGCCCTACCGGCGGCAAAGTGGAAATACAGGACATCCCAGCTCCGGTTGCTGGCGCCGGCCAGGTTCTGGTCAGGGTGCGTGCCGCCGGTCTTAACCGGGGCGAAATCAACCAGGCCCGCGAATTGCGCACGGGCAATACGATCACCGCGGGCGTCGAATTTGCCGGGGAGGTGGAAGCGGTCGGCGAAGGCGTGCACGGGTGGCGCGCGGGGGATCGGGTCATGGGCCACGGCCGTGCGTGCCAGGCCGAGTATGTGATTGCCGATCCACTGGCGCTGATGGCTGTGCCCGATGGTCTTTCCTGGATCGACGCCGCGGCGTTCCCCAATGTCTTCATCACGGCCCACGACGCAGTGGTGACCAATGGCCAGTTGCGCGCCGGCGAGGCAGTACTGATCAATGGCGCGTCCGGCGGCGTGGCCATGGCCGCGATCCAGATCGCTTCGCTGATGGGCGCCAAGCC
Source organism: Cupriavidus sp. F041 (assembly GCF_057814235.1). Classification (NCBI taxonomy): domain Bacteria; kingdom Pseudomonadati; phylum Pseudomonadota; class Betaproteobacteria; order Burkholderiales; family Burkholderiaceae; genus Cupriavidus; species Cupriavidus sp. F041. The sequence continues at coordinate 3,278,260 of NZ_JBVASY010000001.1, read as the reverse complement.
GGTGATCGCCACATCGCGGTCGGCCGCCAAGCTCGATCGCCTGAGCCAGTTCGGTGTTGATGTGGGCATAAATTCATCGAGCGAATCCCAGGTCGATGCCGTCATGGCGGCCACCGACAATCGCGGGGTGGATCTCATTATTGACACCGTCGGCGGCCCGGTCTTCGAAGACAACATGAAGAGCCTCGCGGTCAAGGGACGGCTGGTCAATATTGCCCGATTGGGTTCGAACACGGCGCAGATCGACCTGAGCCTGCTCTGGCTCAAGCGGCTCACGCTGGTTGGCGTGACATTCCGTACCCGCTCCGAGCAGGAACGCCTGGAATGCATCCAGGCCTGTGCGCGCGACATGCTGCCGTTCCTGGCGGCTGGGCGGATCCGCCTGCCGATCGACCGTACCTTCCCGATGACTGCCATTGGCGAAGCGCACGCCTATATGCAGCAAGACCAGCACGTCGGCAAGATCGTTCTTGTCGTCGAGTAATCCAGTATTCCAGTATTCCCCCTACAGATTCGAGAAACGAACAGGAGACATCCATGAGTATCCAGATCACACCGCTCACCGGCTCGGTTGGCGCGTCGGTGGAAGGCGTCAATCTGAACGAACCGGTGAGCGACGCGACCTTCGAAGTGCTGCATCGGGCGTTCCTTGAATACGGCGTGCTGGTCTACCGCGGCCAAAAGCTTCAGCCCGAGGCGCAGATTGCCTTCGCCCGGCGCTGGGGCAAGCCAGTTCAGGGTAACCCGTTGCTGAAAGGCCTCTCGGACTTCCCGGAGCTCGCCCAGGTCACCAAAATTCCCAAGGAGACGGCATCCACCGAGGCCTGGCACTCCGACTCCATCTATACCGAGGTGCCGCCCAAGATCTCCATTCTTTCCGCGGTGGTGGTCCCGCGCGGCGGAGACACGATGTGGTGCAATCAATATCTGGCCTACGAGCGTCTGTCGCCCGCAATGCAACGCATGCTCGAAGGCCTGCGCGTGCGCTTCACGGGACTGCGGCTCGCCAGGATGACGGGGTCGGATGCGGTGCCCTCGGCGGTCCACCCGCTGGTGCGCACCCATCCGGAGACACACCGCAAGGCGCTCTATGTGGGGCATCCCGATACGGCTCACTCCATCGAGGGCATGACGCCCGCCGAAAGCCGGCCTTTGCTCGACTTTCTCTACGAACACTCGACCAGCCCCGATAACGTCTACCGCCATATGTGGCAGGAAGGCGATGTCGTGATGTGGGACAACCGGTGCACCATGCACTACGCCGTACACGACTACGGCGAGGCCGAGCGCATCCTGAACCGGGTGACGCTCGAAGGCGAAGTCCCCTGTTGACATGTGGACCTGTTGACCTGTTGACAAGCAGCGGGCCCGGCGGCGGCGCATTCGCGGCCGGTGCCCATGCTGTCGGCGGTTTCTTTCCAGCAAGTCCGGATCGAGACCCTGTCCCCAGATGCTAGCAACGGCTTCACGCGAGCCACGCGGGTTCTCCATGATCCGCCAAGGCCCTGCGTGGGGAAGCGCTTCTTGAATTGAAGGCGCCGGGCAGTCCGGTCACGAGGCCGCGCGACGGCAAGACAAGAGCATAGGAGAATACACAATGCAGATGGGTATCCCGACAGAAGTGCGGGCAGGCGAAGCACGCGTTGCCGCCACCCCGGAGACGGTCAAGAAATATGTAGCACAGGGCCACCAGGTTATCGTGCAAGCCGGTGCGGGATTGCGCGCCAGCCAGCCCGACGCTGCCTACGAGGCGGCCGGCGCCCGCATCGGCAGCGCCGCCGACGCATTGGGCGCGCAGTTGGTGCTCAAGGTCCGCGCCCCGACCCCGGCCGAGCTGGCCCGGATGAACGAAGGCTCTGTGCTGGTCGGCATGCTCAACCCGTTCGATGCGGAAAACAATGCCCGCATGTCTGCCGCCGGCATTGTCGGCTTCGCGCTCGAGGCGGCGCCGCGCACCACCCGCGCGCAGAGCATGGACGTGCTCTCCTCCCAGGCCAATATCGCAGGCTACAAGGCCGTGCTGGTCGCTGCCCACCACTATCAGCGCTTCATGCCGATGCTGATGACCGCCGCCGGCACCGTCAAGGCGGCGCGCGTGCTGATCCTCGGCGCCGGCGTGGCCGGCCTGCAGGCCATCGCCACCGCCAAGCGGCTGGGCGCGGTGATCGAAGCCTCCGACGTGCGTCCCGCCGTCAAGGAACAGATCGAATCGCTGGGCGGCAAATTCCTCGATGTGCCCTTCGTCACCGACGAAGAGCGCGAGATCGCGCAGGGCGTGGGCGGCTATGCCCGCCCCATGCCGCCCGACTGGATGCGGCGCCAGGCCGAACTGGTGCACGAGCGCGCCAAGGCCGCCGACATCGTCATCACCACCGCGCTGATCCCGGGCCGCCAGGCGCCGGTGCTGCTCAAGGAAGAGACCGTGAAGGCGATGAAGCCGGGCTCGGTAGTGGTCGACCTGGCCGCGGCGCAGGGCGGCAACTGCCCGCTCACGGTGGCCGACGAAGTGGTGGAGCGCCATGGCGTCACGCTGATCGGCCACACCAACCTGGCCGGCATGGTTGCGGCGGACGCTTCCGCGCTCTACGCGCGCAACGTGCTCGACTTCCTCAAGCTGATCACCGACAAGGATGGCAAGCTCGCCATCGATTTGAAAGACGACATCGTAGCGGCTTGCCTGATGACCAAGAGCCGTGAACTGGAACTGACAAGCTGAGGAGAAGTCGATGGAAATGGTGAACCACACGGTGATCAACCTGATCATCTTCGTACTGGCGATCTACGTGGGCTACCACGTGGTTTGGACGGTCACACCCGCCCTGCACACCCCGCTGATGGCGGTGACCAACGCAATCTCGGCCATCATCATCGTCGGCGCCATGCTGGCGGCCGGCCTGACCGAGGGGCCCGTGGGCCGCACCATGGGCGCGCTGGCGGTGGCGCTCGCCGCGGTCAACGTGTTCGGCGGCTTCCTGGTGACGCAGCGCATGCTGGAGATGTTCAAGAAGAAGGAACCCAAGACCAAGCCGGCGGGTGCCCATGGCAAGGAGGCCGCGGCATGAGCAATCTCGTGAGCATGAACCTCGTCACCCTGCTCTACCTGCTGGCCTCGGTGTGTTTCATCCAGGCGCTCAAGGGCCTCTCGCATCCCAGTTCCGCACGACGCGGCAACGCCTTCGGCATGACCGGCATGGCCATCGCGGCGGTAACCACGCTGGTGCTGATTGCCAAACTGAAGAACGACTTCGCGGCGGCAAGCACGGACCCGTCGTCGGTCGCCGAAGGCCTGGCGTTGATCTTCGGCGCGCTGGTGGTCGGCGGCGGCATCGGTGCCTACGTGGCCAAGAAGGTCGAGATGACCAAGATGCCCGAACTGGTGGCCGCCATGCATTCGCTGATCGGCCTGGCCGCCGTCTTCATCGCGGTGGCGGCGGTGGCTGAGCCAGCCGCCTTCGGCATTGCGCCAGCGGGCTCGCATGACATCCCCCTGGGCAACCGCATCGAGCTGTTCATTGGCTGCTTCGTCGGCGCCATTACCTTCTCGGGTTCGGTGATCGCCTTCGGCAAGCTGGCCGGGCGCTACAAGTTCCGGCTGTTCCAGGGCGCGCCGGTGTCCTTCGCCGGCCAGCACATGCTCAACCTGCTGCTGGCGGTGGCGATGATCGGCTTCGGCGTGGCCTTCTTCCTGTCGCAGGCCTGGATGCCCTTCCTGCTGATGCTGGCGATTGCCTTCGTGCTGGGTGTGCTGATCATCATCCCGATCGGGGGCGCCGACATGCCCGTGGTGGTGTCGATGCTGAACTCGTACTCGGGCTGGGCGGCCGCCGGCATTGGCTTCTCGCTCAACAACCCGATGCTGATCATTGCCGGCTCGCTGGTTGGCTCCTCCGGTGCCATCCTCTCGTACATCATGTGCCGCGCGATGAACCGCTCGTTCTTCAACGTGCTACTCGGCGGCTTTGGCAACACCGCGGCAGCCGCCACGGCCGGCGGTGCGGAACAGCGCAATGTCAAGGCCGGCTCGGCCGACGACGCGGCCTTCCTGATGAGCAATGCCGAGACCGTGATCATCGTCCCTGGCTACGGCCTGGCGGTGGCGCGCGCACAGCATGCGCTCAAGGAACTCACCGAGAAACTGGTCGAGAAGGGGGTGACGGTGAAGTACGCCATCCACCCGGTGGCGGGCCGCATGCCGGGCCATATGAACGTGCTGCTGGCCGAGGCCGAGGTCCCTTACGACCAGGTCTTCGAGATGGAGGACATCAACAGCGAGTTCGGCCAGGCCGACGTGGTGCTGGTGCTGGGCGCCAACGACGTGGTGAACCCGGCCGCCAAGACCGATCCCGGCTCGCCGATTGCCGGCATGCCGATCCTGGAAGCCTACAAGGCCAAGACCATCATCGTGAACAAGCGTTCGATGGCGGCGGGCTACGCGGGCCTGGACAACGAACTGTTCTACATGGACAAGACCATGATGGTGTTCGGCGACGCCAAGAAGGTGGTCGAAGACATGGGCAAGGCGGCCTGAGGCAGCTTTGGCTGGCCGCCATAGCCCGTAGGCGACGGGTGGCCGGGCAACACCGGCATCCATTCTGGCAATCAAAGGAGATTTTGCATGAAAGCGCATCCCGCCCCTAACCCGTTTGCCGACCTGGAGGGCAAGGTCGCGCTGGTGACTGGCGCATTCGGCGGCCTGGGCCGGCACTTCGCCCTGACCCTGGCGCGTGCCGGATGCCGGGTTGCACTGGCCGGACGGCGCGTCGGCGAAGGCGAGCCATTGCTTGCCGCGCTCCGCGAGGAAGGCGCTGAAGGCTGCGTGGTTTCGCTCGACGTCAGGGACCCCGCCTCGGTGGCGTCGGCCTTCTCGGCTGCGGCCAGCGCGTTGGGCACGGTCGACATCGTGGTCAACAGCGCAGGCATTGCTGTCACGCGTCCCGCCATCGAGGTGGCGGAGGACGAATGGCAGAGCGTGATCGACACCAATCTGAGCGGCGCGTGGCGGGTGGCACAGCATGCGGCGCAGATGATGCGCGATGGCGGCAAGGGCGGCAGCATCGTCAACATCGCCTCGATCCTTGGTATGCGCGTTGCCCAGCAAGTGCCCGCCTATACCGCGGCCAAGGCTGGACTGATTCACCTGACACGGTCGCTCGCGCTGGAATGGGCGCGGTATGGTATCCGCGTCAATGCGCTGGCACCGGGGTATTTCGAAACCGACATCAACCGGAGCTTTTTCGAGACCGATAGCGGCCAGGCACTGGTCAAACGGATCCCGCAACGCCGGCTTGGGCAGCCGGAGCAACTCGACGGCGCGCTGCTCCTGCTGGCATCGAACGCTTCGGATTACATCACTGGCGCCGTATTGCCGGTGGATGGCGGGCACATGGTCAGCACGCTTTAGCCTGAAGCGAACGACACAACCAATCGAAGAGACCCCGTGGTGGCTCGGGGCACAGGGAGACAGACACGATGACGCATGCCAGCGCGCAACGCGAGACCGCCCCGGCGGATAAACACCCGCCGGATCTGGATTGCACCAGGCTGGCAGTCTTGCTGCACGGACAGGGCCTGATCGAGCGGCCCTCGCTCATGGCGGAACGGCTGGCCGGCGGCCAGTCCAATCCCACCTATCGGATTTGGTGCGAAGGGCAGCAATATGTACTGCGCACCAAACCGCCCGGCAAGCTGTTGTCGTCCGCCCATGCCATTGACCGCGAATATCGCGTGATGCATGCACTGCGGGAAAGCGAAGTGCCCGTCCCGCGACTGTTCCTCTACAGCGAGGATGCGTCGATCCTGGGCAGCCCCTTCTACGTCATGGAGTTCCTGCAAGGCAGGGTGATGTTCGACCAGTCGCTGCCCGGCCTGTCGCGTGGGGAACGCACGGCGATCTACCGGGAAATGAACCGGGTGATAGCGGCATTGCATCGGGTCGACTATCAAAAGGCAGGTCTCGCCGACTATGGCAAAAGCGGAAACTACATCGCACGCCAAGTGAGCCGCTGGGCACGCCAGTGCCAGGACACCGGCACGGACGGCAATACCGCGCTGGCGGCCCTGGCGGACTGGCTTCCACGCCATCTTCCGCCGGAACACCAGACCAGCCTTGTCCACGGCGACTTCCGCATGGACAACCTGCTCTTTCATCCAACCGAGCCGCGCGTACTCGGTGTCCTGGATTGGGAACTATCGACGCTAGGCCACCCGGTGGCCGACCTTGCCTACCAGTGCATGGGCTGGCATATCCCGGCATCGCTCTGGCGCGGCATTGGCGGGTTGGACCTGCACGACCTGGGCATTCCGGACGAGGCCACCTACATTCAATGGTATGGCAATGCCAACGGCATGCAGGAGATGGAACATTGGGACTTCTACCTCGCCTATAACTTCTTCAGGCTGGCCGCCATCATGAACGGTATTGCGCGGCGTGCGGAAGGTGGCAATGCGGCAGCCGCGGATGCGCTGGAAACCGGCCGCAAGGCAAGGCCGCTTGCAGAACTGGGCTGGGAATATGCGACCCGCTACGGGGCAACGCGGTTAGGCGGCGGCAATTGAGCCTAGCATCGTCTTCCCAGCGCATGAAGCGGCCTGATCGTGCCAGTCCGCTTGCAGGCCAGCGGGTAGCCGGGCGCTTCGCCCGGCCATCCCCGGCTGGCCTCCCCCTCACGCCACCTTCGGGAAATCCACCACCGTATCGTTGACGCGATTGACCATATTGGTGAACAGGATCGCACTGACCGCCTGGATGGCCTCGATGATCTGGCGGTCGGTATAGCCGGCTTCGCGCACATTGGCGACAGCGCTGGCGGGCAACGTGCCGGCGGTCTTCACCAGGGCCAGCGCAAAGCGGACCAGGGCGTCGATCTTGCTGTCTTCCGGGTAGCTGCCGGCGCGCAGTTCGCGTGTCTGCTCCGCGCTGTAGCCCGCCATCTTGCCGGTCATGGTGTGCGCGGCGACACAGTAGTCACAAGCCGAGGCTTCGCTGACAGAGAGATTGATGGCCTCCAGTTCGCGGGCGCTGAGGGTGGAGTTCTTCAGCAACGCCCCGGTTTGCAGCACGTTGGCAAGCACCTCGGGGGCATTGCTGCCGATGACCAGATAGGCGTTGGGCACCTTGCCGACGGCGCTCTTGATCGCGCCGAACAGTTGGGCGGTCTGGCCGGTGGCTTCGGTGGCGTTGATGGTGTGAAGACGGGACATGATGGACTCCGGTTAGTTTGGTCAATGGATCGCGCCGTGTTTGTTGCGCTGCTTCCATGAACTGAAGTCTAGGCTTCCATCTTGTTATTTACCGCATACAATAGTCGCAATATCTTGCCCCATCGTCTCAACATCCCGTCATGGACGCCTTGACCGAACTGGTGCGCATGCTGGCTCCCGCAGGCACCGTGGACCTGCACTGCCTCTTCGCCGGCAACTGGCACGTGGACAACGCGGCGGCACCGCCCGGACACCTCCCCTATCACATCATCCTGGGCGGGCAGGCGCGCGCGCTGGTGGAGCAGGATGCGATTGCCCTGGGCGCGGGCGATGTGCTGCTGTTTCCCCATGGCACCGCGCACACGCTGCGCAGCCTGCCGGACGGCGCAGCGCCCGGCGGCGCGGACATGCCGGCCCAGCGGACGCGCTTCAACGGCTTGCTGACGGAAGTGACGGTGCCCGGCGACGAGCGTCCGCTGGATATGTTGTGCGGCACCTTTGTGCTGGGCTTGCCGGGCACCATGCTGTTGCGCAACCTGCCCCCCGTGCTGCGCATCGCCACCGCCGAACGCGCCGATTGCGCCTGGCTGGATGCCTTGATCGACATGATGCGCAACGAAGCCCAGGCGCCGGAGCCGGGCGGCATGGCGGTCATCGCGCAGCTTTCCACCGCCTTGCTGACCTTGCTGCTGCGCGCCCTGATCGCCCAGGGCGGGGTCACGCACAGCCTGCTGGCGCTGATGGCCGACGTGCGCATGTCCAGGGCGATCGATGCCGTGCTGCGCGCACCCGCCGAGCCGTGGTCGGTGGCGTCGCTGGCCGAGGTGTGCAATGTGTCGCGCGCGACCTTTGCCCGGCGCTTTACGCAGCTCAGCGGCGAGACACCGCTGCAGCTGGTCACCACCTTGCGCATGGAAATGGCCGCCCGCCTGCTGACGCAAGACCGCGATTCCGCGGCCAGCATCGGCGAGCATTGCGGCTACGCCTCCGAGGCGGCATTCGGGCGGGCCTTCAAGGCGTATTTCGGCATGGGGCCAGGCGCGTTCCGGCGCGAGGCGCGGGAACGCCGCGCCGCCGCCGCCGTGGCGGCGGACGCCAGGGGCTAGGCCGCGGCGCGCCGGGCTTCGTAGACCTGCAGGTGGGCATAGGCGATGCGCGCCAGCGGCGCGTCATGCCCAAGGCGCGCAGCGCGCTGCGCCATGTCGCCGACAATGTCGAGCGCCTCCAGGCGGGGCGCGCCCTGCGCGATGTCGCGCATCATCGAGGCGGCCCATGTCGAGGTCTCGTCCAGCAGCCGCGCGGCCATCGCATCGGCCACCGGCTCGGGCAACGCATGGCCGGACAAGCGCGCCACCGCCGCGCACTCGTCCATGGCCTGCCGCATCAGCGCCCGTCCGTCGGCCGTCTTGACGATCTCGCCGACGGTGCCGCGCATCAGGCACGTCATCAGCGCACCGGCCGAGATCATCACCCACTTGTTCCACAGCGCCTGGTCGATCGCCGGCGATAGTTCGCGCGTGCCAGGCGTGCTCGCGGCGAGCGCATGAAATGCGCCGGCCAGGGCTTGCGCCGGTTTAGCACGGGCGCCCACGACGAGTCTGTCGACCGCCCCCTGGTGCACCACCGCGCCGGAAGCGTCCAGCGTGGTCGCGATGTAAGAGACACCGCCGAGCACCCTTTCCCGGCCGTAGCGCGCATCCAGCGTCTCATACGCGCGCAGGCCATTGACCAGCGGCAGGATCGCCGCGCCCTTGCCGTGGGTGCCGTCCAGCGCCGGGTCCAGCGCTTGCATCGCGCTGGCCAGGTCGTAGGTCTTGCAGGCCAGCAGGACGAGATCGTAGTCCGCCCCGACGTCACCGGAGAGCACGGTCTTTACGGTGGCATGGATGTCGCCAAGCTCGCTGCGCACGACCAGGCCGTCCCTGGCCAGCACCTCGGCGCGCCGTGGCCGCACCAGGAACGTGACATCGGCCCCCGCCTGCATCAGCCGTCCACCGTAGTAACCGCCCATGGCGCCAGCGCCCAGGACCAGAATCTTCATGACGTTCCCCGCTTCGATGGATGGGATAAATAAAAAAACTGCCTATGAGGCGCCGCTCCCGGCAAGCTCGCCGCCTGCCTGCGCCGCGTCCTCGCCGCCCGACAAGTAGCCGGCAGCGGATTCGAGCCGCCGGCGCATGCCGTCTCCGGCGGCAGGACCGGGCACCAGCGCGTGCCGCGCGAAACTCAGGCGCTCACCCGTGCCGGCGTCCACCAGCACCGGTTCGACGACCTTGCCGGTTTCCTTGTCGAGCAACTCCACGCTGGGACCTTCCGGCGCAAAGTGCTTATTGCCCCAGGCCAGCATGGCCAGCAGCACGGGCAGGAAGTCGCGCCCGCACTGGGTCAGGACATACTCATAGCGCGGCGGCTTCTCGGAGTACTGGCGGCGCTCCAGCAAGCCCTCCTCCACCAGCGCGGTCAGGCGGCGCGTGAGCATATTGGGGGCGATATCCAGGTTCTTCTGGAAGTCGTCGAAACGCCGTGCGCCATAGAACGCCTCGCGCATCAGCAGCATGCTCCACCACTCGCCAACCCGTTCCAGGCCACGGGCGATGGGGCATTGCATGTTCCTGAAGGTCTTTCTTTGCATGGTCGAGGGCTCCAATCCGGCATCGTGATACTTTCAACATGATAGCTGGTTTGAAACACCGCCATGCCGGAAAAACCGCCCTGCCGGTGCCGCTTAATCCAGGATTTCAAGCGCCAGCGCAATGCCCTGCCCACCCCCGATGCACAGCGTCACGATGCCCCGGCGTACCCCATCCGCGCGCATCGAATAGAGCAGGCGCGTGGTCAGCACTGCCCCGGTCGCGCCAATCGGGTGGCCATGCGCGATGGCGCCCCCTTCCACGTTGATGATGTCGAGCGGCAGCCCGAGTTCGCCCGCGACCGCCAGCGGCACCGCCGCGAAGGCTTCATTGATCTCGATCCGCCCGATATCGCCCAGCGTCCATTGCGCGCGCTGCAGCGCCTGGCGCACGGCGGGCACGGGGCCAAGGCCGAACAGACCCGGCTCGACCGCGCCGACGCCGTAGGCCACCAGCCGCGCCATCGGTGCCATGCCCTGGCTCTCCGCCAGGGAGCGTTCGGCGACGAGCATGGCAGCCGCGCCGCTATTGAGCCCCGGCGCATTGCCCGCGGTGATGGTGCCATCCTTGCGGAACGCGGGGCGAAGCTTGCTGAGAATCTCGAATGTGGTGTCCGGCCGGTTTGCCTCGTCCACGCTGAACATCGCCGTCCCGCCCTTCGCCTTCACTGGAACGTCAACGATCTGCTCCACGAAACGGCCTTGTTCCTGCGCGCGGGCAAAGCGGCTCTGCGAGCGCTCCGCCCAGCGGTCCTGTTCATCGCGGCCAATCTTGTTGCGGGTCACCAGATCCTCGGTATGCCAGCCCGAGTGCTCGCCCGAGAAGGCATCTACCAGCCCGTCGCGCAGCATGCTGTCCTGCAGCACCGCGTCGCCCATGCGGCTGCCCCAGCGGCCGGCGGGCATCAGGTAGGGGGCCTGGTCCATGTTCTCCATGCCGCCGGCAACCGCCACGTCGACATAGCCAAGCCAGATTTCATCTGCGGCGCTGGCGATGGCCTGCGCGCCGGACCCGCACACGCGGTTGACGGTCATCGCGGGCAACGACACCGGCAGGCCCGCGCCGATGGCGGCCTGCCGTGCCGGATTCATCCGGTTGCCCGCCTGGATCACATTGCCGAACACCACGCTGCCGATCCGTTCCGGGTCCAGCCCGGAGCGGCGGACCGTCTCGCGGATGACGGCCGCGCCGAGTTCGGTCGCAGGTGTTGCCTTCAGCGAACCGTTATAGGACCCGATCGCAGTACGGACGGGGTGGCATAACACGACTTCTCTTGCTTTCATCACATCTTCCTTTGTTTGTGAACATCTGCTATTGCCCCGCCTGCTGTTGGGCGGCCAGCAATGCCGCATGCTCGATCACCTTCTGGAGCTTGCTGTCAAGCGCGCGCGCCACCGCCAGGACGTCGGCGTCGCCAAACTGCCCGAACAGCGTCGACGGCTGGTCGAACTCCACCCTCACCGCGCCCGGCTGCGCTTCGTAGACCAGCACAGACAGCGGAGCGTAGAGTCCGGCGCGGATGTCGTGGCGCGTCATCTGGAACGCTATCCTCGGGTTGCCCACGTGATAGCGCCTGGCCTTGCGCTGCGCTCCGGCGAGAGCGAACAGGGCGCCGTGGTTTTGCACGGCAAAGATCATCAGGCCCTGCTCGCCTTCCATCTGCCTGATTCGCGCCTCCGCCGCGACGGGGTCGCTGGCAAGCGCGGCAGAAACCGTGGGATCGAACCTGCCGAGGATGGCTTCGAAGTTGCGGGTAAAGTGTTCATAGCCGACGCTGATTTCAAGATCCTCGTGCGTGACGCTCACCTGCCGGGACGAGGCGAACTTGATCAGGGCGGCCGGGGTCATCGCGGTGGGGTTCATCGAGGTCGGTTCTCCACAGTTTGCAGCCCCGCTAGCCAGCGCGAGCGTCAGCGCCGAAGCAGGGCCGAGGGTTTTCAGGTTTCGGAACATGTCTTGCCTTCCCGGTTGCCTGCGCAAGCATCCGCCAGCGCCCGCTTCAGCATGACGCGACCGAGTTGAAGCCGGTACCCCGCATCGGCAAAGCTGTCCTCCAGGGGAGCCACGCCGTCGAACGCCGCGGTGGCGATACGCTCAATGCCATCCTGGCCGCCCCCCAAGCCTTCGCCCAGCAAGGTCTCGGCGGCATGGGCGCGAAACGGTGTGTCGGCTACGCCAGTGATCCCGATCGTCCCGCCCACGCACTTGTCCCCGGTGAAGCGTAGCGCGACCGCTGCGGCAGCCACGGCGTAGCCAGACGACGGATGGCGGAATTTCCGGTAGCCAACCCGGACCGCGGCCGGCAACGGAATATGGATGCGGGTGAGTATCTCGTCCGGCTGTACTGCCGAGGCCATGAAGCCCACAAAGAACTCCCGCGCCGGAACGCGCCTCGTTCCTTTAGCGCCAACCACCTCCATGACCGCCTCGAGCGCCAGCACCGCGGCCGGCCAATCCGCCGACGGATCGGCATTCACCAGGGATCCGCCGATCGTTCCGCGATTCCGTACCGCCGGGTCCGCGATGACATGGGCAACCAGGGCAAACAGCGGAGCCAGCGCCGTGAGCTGGCTGTCGGCCGCCAGTTCGGCATGCGTGGTGGCGCTGCCGATCGAGATGTAATCAGGGTGGACCTCGACGCCCCTCAACTCGGGAAGACGGCCGATATCGACCAGGAACGAAGGCCTGGCCAACCGCAGCTTCATCATGGGCACCAGCGAATGGCCTCCGGCCAGGAGCTTCGCATCGGCATCGCCGGACAATAGCGAGAGCGCATCCTGCACGCTGCTGGCTCGGACATATTCGACTTCGTAAGGAATCATGCCGCGCTCCTGCTGGCCTCATGGATCGCGCGCCAGATCTTGGGCGGCGTCAGGGGCATATCGAGATGGGAAATGCCGAATGGTTTCAAGGCATCGCATACCGCCGCCACCACCGCCGGCGGCGCGCCGACGCAACCCGCTTCGCCAATGCCCTTGACCCCCAGCGGGTTCGTGGGCGAGGGCGAGACATGAAAGCTGGTGCGCATGCGGGGAACCTGCTCGATCCGCGGGAAGCCATAGTCGAGCAGCGAGCCTGACAGCAACTGGCCCGCCTCGTCATACTTCGCCTCTTCGAAGAGCGCCTGCCCGATACCTTGCGCGATCCCGCCATGCATCTGGCCATGGCAGAGCATGGGATTGATCAGCACGCCGACGTCGTCGACCGCGACATAATCGAGGATCTTCACCATCCCGGTTTCGGCATCCACCTCCACAACGACCGCATGGCAGCCATTGGGCGCGCCCATCGAGGTGGGCTCGTAGAACACGCGCTCTTCCAGTCCGGGCTCGACGTCCCTGGGCAATTTGCTGGCGACATAAGCCATGCGCGCAACCTGCGAGAATGCAACGGTCTTCCCCCCCTCGGCGGCCCTGAACTCGCCGTCGGCGTAGCGCACGTTCTCTGCGGCGGTTTCCAGCATGACTGCCGCGATCGTGCGCGCCTTGGCGAGGATCTTTCCGGCCGCAACGTAGGCAGCGGAACCGCCTACGGGCATGGAACGGGAGTTGAACGTGCCATGGCCGGCAAGCACGCGATCGGTGTCCCCCTGCACCACATCGACATCATCCATCGGCAACTGCAGGACTTCCGCCACGATCTGGGCATAGCTGGTGGCGTGGCCATGCCCCTGGGGCATCGATCCGCTGAACAACGTCACCTTGCCATCGGAATGCACGCGGATGTGGGCGCTCTCCCAGCCGCCGCGATCGAAGCCGACCTTCTGCAGCATGGCGGAGATGCCCATGCCAACGAGTTCCAGATAGCAGGTCACGCCGATGCCAATGTACTTGCCCTGCAGGCGCATCGCGGCCTGCCGTTGCCGCCAGCCCGCGTAGTCGATCAGCTCGGTGGCACTATCCAGGCAAGCCTGGTAGTCGCCGCTGTCCCACTTGCCGCGCGCACTGCTATGCGGCTGATAGGGAAACTGGTCGGCCCGCACCAGGTTGCGGCGACGTAGCTCGACCGGATCGATGTCCAGCGCCCCTGCCACCGCGTCCATCATCCGTTCGACGATATAGGCCGCCTCGGGCCGCCCTGCTCCGCGATAGGCATCGACCGGCGTGGTATTGGTCGTGACCAGGTTGACTTCGACGTCGACCGAGGTGATCTGGTAATTGCCCGTGACATAGCTGGCCGTGTTGACCGTCGGAATGCCGGTGGCCATATTGGACAGATAGGCCCCAAGGTTGGCGAACGACCGCACCTTGATGCCCAGCACCTTGCCGGAATCCTTGACCGCTGCTTCGACATACTCCACATGCGCGCGGCCGTGCGTGGTGGCCACGTGATTCTCGCTGCGCGACTCGGTCCAACTCACCGGACGGCCGAAATGCCTGGACGCAAAGGCCACCAGCACCTCTTCCGCATAGAAATGCATCTTTGCCCCGAACCCGCCGCCGATGTCGGGCGCGACGATGCGAATGCGATGCTCGGGCCAGCCCAGCGCTTCGGAAAGCCAGCGCCTCGACATATGCGGCACCTGGGTCGGTACGATGAACGTCAGCCGCTCGTCGGCCCGATCGTAACTGGCGCACAGCGCGCGCGGCTCCAGCGGACTGGGAATCAGGCGCTGGTTGACCAGCCGGATGGAGACCACGCGGTCAGCCTCCTTGACCGCGTCCTCATAGCTGCCGCCTTTGACGCGGTAGACACCGATCAGGTTGCCCGCCACATTGGCGTGGAGTTGGGGCGCCTGCGGCAGCAGCGCCGCCTCCGCATCGACCACCACCGGCAACTCGTCGTAGTCAACCGTCACCAGTTCCGCCGCGTCAGCCGCCAGTTCGCGCGTTGCGGCCAGCACCATCGCCACGGCCTCGCCAGCGTAGCGCACCCGATCGGCGGCCAATGGCGGATGGGCAGGCACCTTCGAATCGCCCACCACCCAGTTCGGACGGATATCGCCAACTTTTCCCTGGATATCCGCATGGGTCAAGACACCCACCACCCCGGGCAACGCCAGCGCGCCGGCCGTGTCGATGCGGAGAACGTTCGCATGGGCAAACGGTGACCTCACGAAAGCGGCGAATACCATGCCCGGGAACTGGAAGTCATCGGTGTACTTCCCTCGGCCGCCCATCAGCCGATGGTCTTCCCTGCGCTTGATGGACTTGCCGATATAGGTCCGCGTGGCGTCATGCAAGCCTTCACTCATGGCAGGCCTCCCCGATGGCAACCGCCTCGCCTTCCCGCAGCGTTGCAGCAGCAAGCAACACGGCATCGACAATATTCTGGTAGCCGGTACAGCGGCACAGATTGCCGTGCAGGGCCTCCCTTACCGCGTCCTCCGATGGATCGCGCACGCGCAGCAGCAGCGCCCGCGCGGCAAGCAGCATGCCCGGCGTACAGAATCCGCACTGGAGACCGTGCAGTTCGTTGAATGCTTGCTTTAGCGCTGTGACGGTCGGGTCGCATTCCATGCCTTCGATGGTATGGATCGATACCCCCTCCGTCTGCACGGCAAGCACCGTGCAAGACCTGACGGTCTCCTGATCGAGCAGCACCGTGCATGCGCCGCACTGGGAGGTATCGCAACCGATATGCACCCCGGTCAGGCGCATCGAGTCCCGAAGCATGTGGACCAGGAGTTGTCTCGGCTCCACCTCACGCGTCTCGCTCGCATCATTGATGGTGTTGTGTAGCTGCACTTTTTCCACCTTATCTCCTTTGGCCCCTTCACCATTCCCTGAGGCGGCGACCTATAGAATTATGATCATCATACTAAAGAACGAAGAAAGCCGATGGGGCCACGCTTCGTCACAACATCGCACGGCCCCCGTCACCGCCTTCCATCACCAGCCGCTCGAACCGCGCAAAGAAATCCGCAAGGAACTTGTTGGCTACCGCGCCCACCAGCCGCGAACCGATCTGGGCCAATTTGCCGCCCATTTGGGCGACAGCGGCATAGTGCAGAGAGGTGCCGCCATCAGTGTCCTCCAGGTGGACATCGGCGCCAAGCTTGCCGAAGCCCGCTATCCCGCCCGTGCCGCTGCCTTCGATACGATAGCCAATGCCCTCCCGCAGATCGGAGAATCGCGCGGTCCCCTTGAAGCGGGCCTTGATGGGGCCGATCGCAGCCACGATCACCGCGTCGTAGCTGTCGTCATCCGCCTTTTCGTACTGCTCGCATCCCGGCAAGCACTTTTGTAGCGTGAGCGGATCGTTCAAACGCCGCCACACTTCCGCCCGGGGCGCCTTGATTACCTGTGTGCCAGTCAGCTCCAATTTCATCTCCTCCGCACCAATGTATCCTGTGTCTACATCGTAGGCATGCGATCCGGCATCGTCAAGAAATGCGAAGGATTTCGACCTCAGTGCTAACCCTAGGGAAAAGGGCCACGCGACGCCGCATGCTCCTTCCCCTCCGCTGTCTCCATTACCACTATGCAATGATGATCGTCATACTATAGACTACAGAGGGACGTTCAATGAACGCAGAGTCCGATTTCCTCATGCGTTGCGATGAGGTCGGTAGCCGAGCCAATTTTCTATGTGACGGAGTCCAATCGTGCGTTACCCACCGGATCACAAAGCCGAAACCCGGAAGCAGATCGTAGAAACGGCCTCCACCGAGTTTCGCGCACACGGTGTCAATGGTGTCGGCATTGCGCAGCTGATGAAGAGTGCTGGCCTTACCCATGGCGGCTTTTATGCGCACTTCGACTCCAAGGACGACCTGGTCGCCGATGCGATCGACGCTGCGTTCGACCAGACCATGGCCTTTCTCGGAGAGGCCGCGTCCGAGGCACCACAGAGGCAGCGCAAGCGTGCCATCCTTCACTCCTATATGAGCAAGAAGCATCGCGACCATACCGAACGAGGTTGCGCGATCGCCGCCCTGGGCACTGACGTTGCAAGACTCGATGCCAGGACGCGCCGGCGATTCGAGGCCCGGGTCGACTCGCTGATCCGGTTGATCGCGGGAAACGAGAGCCAGTCCGCGCGCGAAGATGCAATTGTCATGCTCGCCACGATGGTAGGCGGCCTGGTGCTCGCGCGTGCCGTACGCGCGGAAGCGTTGTCCACGGAAATCGTGGAGGCCGTACAGGCATCTCGATAAGAACGGAACGCGCCCCCCCCCTTCAATTTCCACATCACGGCGGCTTCGTCGTCGTGCATTTCCCCGCTTGCGATCGACGCGATCGCGTCGATCGCCGGCACCCGCCCCTCTCACGAACACACCGCCTGATCGAGGTTAACCCGCGTCCCGGCGTTGATGCCTTGACCTCGCGATACTCGATCACTAGCATGTAGACAGTGGATACACCGATGAAGTCAATCGGTCGTCGCGGAGAAGGAATTAACTTGCCTCATGCCATTCTCCGCTCGATTCGCCCACATGTATCCACTGTCTATATTTGCCGTGCGCCCAAATTGGAAATGCGCATGCGCCTGTCAATACCAAAGGAGAACTTATGTCTCGCGCAGTCATCGTTTCGTACGCCCGCACCCCTATCGGCAAAGCCGGACGCGGAGCCTTCAACCAGACGCATGGGGCCACCATGGCAGGACACGCGATCGAGCACGCGGTCAGCCGGGCGCGGCTCGAAGGCGCCGAAGTCGAGGACATCATCTTTGGCTGCGGCCAGCCAATTGCCGTCACGGGCGGCAACATCGCCCGCGCGGCCGGCATTCGCGCTGGCCTGCCGGTTTCGGTGAGCGGGACGACGCTCACGCGCTTCTGCGCTTCCGGTCTGCAAGCGGTGGCCTTCGCCGCTCAGCGGGTGTTGATCGACAAGGTCCCGGTCATGGTGGCGGGCGGCGTCGAATCGATCAGCCAGTCGCAGCCGGTCACCCTCAAGACGGCCCGGCAGGAAGCCTGGCTGGCCGAGCACCGGCCGGATGTGTACCTGCACATGATCGATACCGCCGAGATTCTGGCCAAGCGTTATGGCATGTCGCGGGAACGGTCCGATGCCTTTTCGCTGCGCAGCCAGCAGCTTACCGACAAGGCCCAGCAGGCCGGGCTGTTCAGGGATGAGATCGTGCCGCTTGCCACGATCAAGGGCGTAACGGACAAGGCGACCGGTCAAACGGTCACCGAGGCGTGCCTGCTCGAAGCGGACGAAGGGAACCGGCCGGACACCACACTGGAAAAGCTCAGCGCCTTGCCCCCGGTGAAAGGTGAGGGATACCAGGTGACCGCCGGCAATGCCAGCCAGTTGTCGGACGGCGCAGCGGCACTCGTGGTGATGTCGGAGAAGGAAGCGGAGCGGCGCGGCCTGGAGCCCCTAGGCTACTTCATCGGCCTGGCCACCGCGGGCGTGGAACCGGACGAGATGGGCATTGGCCCGGTGCGCGCCGTGCCGCGTCTGCTGGAACGCAATGCACTCACCATCGACGATATCGACCTGTGGGAACTCAACGAAGCGTTCGGCTGCCAGGCCTTGTATTGCATCGACCAGCTCGGGCTGCCGGAAGAGCGCGTCAACGTCAATGGTGGCGCCATTGCGATCGGCCACCCCTATGGCATGACCGGCGCGCGCCAGGTAGGCCACATCCTGCTGGAGGGCCGGCGCCGCAAGGCGAAGTATGGCGTGGTGACCATGTGCGCCGCCGGCGGTATGGGTGCGGCCGGCCTGTTCGAGTTCATCCACTAAGCGGCACGTCAGTACATCAGGAGACAAAGCAATGACAAGCAATCCGACCGCCAGTATCACCGAGTACGACACCGTGTTCGTCGACCGGGACGGCAGCTGCGGCATCGTGACGATGAACCGCCTCGAGAAGTACAACGCGCTCAACGGCGCGCTGCGCAATGACATCTACGCGGCGATGGCCTCGCTGATGGCGGACAAGACCATCCGCGGCATCGTCCTCTGGGGCGGCACCAAGGCCTTCGTCTCCGGGGGCGATCTCGTCGAAATGCTCAAGCGTCGCCCGATCGAGTCGTTTAGCCCGACCAGCGGCGCACCCGACCTGTGGGCGCTGATTCATCACAGCACCGTGCCGGTGGTTGCGGCCATTGCCGGGCCCTGCTTCGGCGGCGGCCTGGAGCTCGCCATGGCCTGCGATCTCCGCGTGGCCGCCGACAACGCCCTGATGGGGCAGACAGAAACCAATGTCGGCCTGATCCCGGGACGCGGGGGTACCCAGCGCCTCGTTCGCCTGGTGGGCGCGACCCGCGCCAAGGAAATGATCTTTACCGGCGAGATCATCAAGCCGGACGAGGCCTACCGTATCGGGCTGATCAACAAGGTTGTACCCGCGGCAAATTTGCTGGATGAGGCCAAGGCCTATGTGCATCGCATCGCCGAGAAATCGCCGCACTCCATCGCCATGGCCAAGCTGATGATCAACAATGGCCAGGACGCGAGCCTGGAAACGGCGCTGATGATGGAACAGCTCGCCTTCGCCACACTCTTCAGCACCGACGACATGCATGAGGGTGGCGATGCCTTCCTCAACAAGCGCCGTCCGGTCTACCGGGGAACCTGATCATGAGACACGCAACCATGGAAGCCGAGAACACCGTGCACGCGGCGAGCACCGGCCACCTTGATCTCTATGAGCCACGACTGCAGGTCCGGTCGATCGCCGATATCGAGCGTTTCGAGCAAACGCCGCTCGCCGGGCGCAACCTGCCCGCCAGCACTTATGAGCTGCTGCGCATGGCGCGCGATCGTGCGCCGGACGCACCCGCGCTGTACCATTTCGCATCCGGCGATGAGCTCGACCGCACCACCACGGTCACCCACGGGCAGCTGTTCGGTCGCATCACCCAGACTGCCAACCTGCTGGGCGCGCTCGGCCTCGGTCCGACCGACGTGATCGGCATTCTCATGCCGGTTGCGCTGGAATCGCAGTACGCGATCTGGGGCAGCGAGGCGACAGGTATTGCCTGCCCCGTCAACTGGATGCTGGAGCCGGAGATCATCCGTACCCTGTTGAGCAATGCCGGGGCAAAGGCGGTCATCGTCTACGGCCCCGATCCGGATATCGAGGCATGGAACAAGGCCATGCTGATCCGGCAGGACTTGCCCGGCGTGCGGCACTGGATCAAGGCGGGCGGAGGCCAGGCCAGCGAAAGCGCGTTTGTCGACCTCGATGCCGAACTGCCGCGTTTCAATGCGGAGACGCTTGACAGCGGACGCCGTTTTTCACCGGACGACACCGCCTCGATGTTCCATACCGGTGGCACCACAGGCACGCCCAAGCTCGCCCTGCACACGCATGGCAACGAGGTCTTCATGGCCTGGGTCAGCGGTATGCAGTACGACGTACAGCCGAGTGATGTGCGCGTCTGCGGCGTCCCGATGTTCCACGTCACGGGCGTCCTGACCAATTGCCTGATGCCGCTGGCCCGAGGCGCTTCGGTGGTCATGCTGACCTCCGGCGGCTGGCGCGATCCTTCGGTGATCCGCAACATCTGGCGCATCATCGAGCGATTCCGCGTCACCGCGCTCGGTATGGTGCCAAGCGTCGTCAATATGCTCCTGAACATACCGATCGAAGACGCCGACATCAGTTCCCTGCAGGCAGCGAGTTGCGGCACCGCTCCGCTTTCCACGGCGATCGCCGAGGCCTTCGAGAAGAAGACCGGATCGGTGATCATCGAAGGCTATGGCCTGACCGAAGGCACCGCGCTGAGCGCTTGCAACCCGCGCTATGGCGAGGCCCGCACGGGTTCGATCGGCTTTCGAAAGGCCTATCAGCAGATGAAGGCGGTAAAGGTGGCCGATCATCGCATCGTGCGCGATTGCGCGCCGGGCGAGCCCGGCGTGGTGGTGGTACGCGGGCCCAATATCTTCAACGGCTACCTGGAACCGAAGCACAACCAGAACATCTGGTTCGAAGGCGGCTGGTTCAACACCGGCGACCTCGGCTATATGGATCCGGAGGGCTACTTCTGGCTAACCGGCAGAGCCAAGGACCTGATCATCCGCGGCGGCAACAATATCGACCCGCGCATGATCGAGGAAGCGCTCTATCGTCACCCAGCCGTGTTCGATGCCGCCGCGATCGGCATCCCGGACGCGCACGCGGGCGAATTGCCGGTGGCATACATTGCGCTCAAAGCGGGAAGCAACTACCCGCTCGGGCGCCTGAAACACTACGCCTACGAGGTGATTCCCGAGCGCGCCGCGGTGCCGAAACAGTTCTACCTGGTCGATGTCATCCCCAAGACGGCGGTCGGAAAGATCCAGAAGAATGTCCTGCGCGGCGACGCCATCCGGCGCGCCCAGTATCAGATGCTGTCGGATGCCGCCACGGACGTTGCGGTACCCGTGCAGGACATCCGCGTCGAGGATCGGGGCGACCAGGGCCTGACTTCAACACTGGTGCTGCCCGCCACGCTGGGCGTAGCCGAGCGGGAGGCAGCGACGGCTACTATCAATGCCGCATTCGCCACGCTGACAATCAAGTACTCGGTGGTGTACGAGTAGACACAAAGAACGAAGGAGACAGCCATGCCCCTATCCGACACGGCCGCGCGCGTTGCGGCCGGTGTCGCCAGCACCCTGCTGCTGGCGGCCAATCCCGCGCTAGCCGAGAAGCCGGGGGACTACCCCGCGCATCCGATCCGGATCATCGTTCCCTATGCCGCTGGCGGGGGCACCGACATCATCGCCCGCACCCTCGGCGCCGCGTTGTCGCGGCAGCTGGGCCAGCCGGTCATCGTGGACAACCGGCCGGGCGGTCAGACGGTGGTGGGCTACTCGATCGCGGCGAAAGCCGCGCCGGATGGCTATACCCTGCTGATGAACAATTCCGCGCACAGCATCCAGCCGGCCCTGTTCAAGGATCTCCCGTACAACGCGATCAAGAGCTTCAGGGGCGTGGCGGAGATTACCGCGTCGCCGGTCGTATTCGTCGTGGACCGCAAGCTGCCGGTGACAGACCTGAAAAGCTATCTCGCATATGGCAAGACATCGGTCACCAAGCTCAATTTCGGCTCGTTCGGCACCGGCACCGGCTCCCATCTCTGGGGTGAGCTGCTCGCCTCGGCAACCGGGCTCGACATGCTGCACGTTCCTTACAAGGGATCGGCCCCAGCGATCCAGGATCTGATCGGCGGACAGATCAACGGCCTGTTCGTGGATCCCCTCTCGATCAAGCCGCATGTCCAGGCGGGCACTGTCCGCGCTATCGGCGTGACAGGCCCGCGGCGCTGGAAGGGCCTGGAGAGCGTCCCGACCTTCGTCGAGCAAGGCTATCCGCAGTTTGCCGATGTCGGCTGGTTCGGCCTGTTTGCCCCGGCGGGCACACCCGACGCCATCGTCAATCGGCTCAGTGCGGAGGTGTCGAAGGCGGTCGCCCTGCCCGAGGTCAGGTCCAAGCTGCTCGAACTGGGAACCGAACCAAGCGGTACCACGGCCGCCGCGTTCGACGCCCAGATCCGAAAGGACGCGGACCGCTGGGCCAAGGTCGTCGCCGAGAAACACATCACTCTGCAGTAGGCGCCGGCCGGGCCTGCGAGGGTCCGGTGTTCATTAGCGCTAACATGGAGGCCTGACGATACCGCGAACGGCAACACATGACAAACGCTACCACGCCCCCGGCACGCCAAAGCTATCACCATGGCAACCTGCGGGAAGAAATGATCCGCTGCGGCAGGGAGATCCTGGCCGCCGAAGGCGTCCATGGGCTGACGCTGCGTTCGGCGGCCAGGCTCGCCGGCGTTTCGCACGGCGCGCCGCGCAACCAGTTCGCCGACAAGGAAGGCCTGCTCGCCGCGATTGCCGCCGACGGCTTCCGCGAGCTGGTGGCAACGCGCCGAGCCCGGCTGTCTGACGAGATGACGGCCGAAGCCAGGCTGCTCACCGTCATGGACGGTTATATCGAGTTCGCCGTCAAGCACCCTGCCCTGTTCTACCTGATGTTCGGTCCGCAGATCGTGGGCAAGGAGAACTACCCCGAGCTGCTGGAAGCGGGCAGCGCGTCTTACCAGCTCCTGTTTGGCGCAGTACAGGACTACTTCACTGAAAACGGCCTGGCGGAACAATTCGACGACATGATGGTGCGCTGCGCCTGGTCGGCCATGCACGGCGTCAGCATGTTCTTCAGCGCCAAGCCCACCGGACCCAGCACACGCCCGAAGGTGACGCTGCCGCAGTGGCGGCAGGCCGTGCAACAGTTCGTCCTGACAGGCCTGCTAGCTGCCGGTAAGGCAAAGGCCACTGCTTGCGCCGCGCCGGAGCCGGCAGTCGCGAAGCCCAAGGCACGGCGAGCCGCCCCGCGTTCGTAGCGGGCTCGCCGCGGCCACGGATCAGCGCCCGGCCGCCGACGGGGATGCCTGCGGTTCCGCGCGCGTATCGCCGGCGGCAAAATCATGCGGGGCCTTGCAGTAGCGATTGTCGGTGCGGGCGCATCCTACGCCGCTGTCGCGCGGCTGCTCCGTGCTTGCGTGCGCCGGATTGCATGCCATGGCGGCAAACAGCGCCGCGCAGGCCAGCGCGTTGTGAAGACTGGGTTTCATCTTGAATCTCCGGTTAGGGGTTGGAGAGCCGGCGTCGCTGCAATGCCCGACGCCCGGCCCGGTGTCATCGAGCTGCCAAGGGCGGTACAGGCACCACCCTCGCCCGCCTGGTTCAATGCGCGTCGGCCGACGGCGCTTTCGGCGCCGCCACCTTGCGCATCAGCGGCACCATCGCGGTGGTGATCACAAAGCAGACCATGATGACCAGGAAGGCATCGCCAAAGGTCTGCGTCTGCGCCTCGCGCCACGCCAGCGCCCACAGTTGCCTGAGCGCCGCGCTCTGCGCGTCGGCGATGTCGTTGCTCCACGCGGCCATATTGCTGCCGACGGTCTGCAGCAGCGCGCCCATCGCCTCGTTGCGGTAGTTCAGGTGCTCGGCGATGCGCTGGAAATGCAGGTTGGTGCGGTCGTTCAGGATCGTCGCGCAACCGGCGATGCCGATCGCGCCGCCCAGGTTGCGCATCAGGTTGAACAGGCCGGACGCCAGCTTGAGCCGCTCTGGCGACAGCGCTCCGAGCGTGAGCGTGACCGCCGGCGCCACCGCGAACTGCTGCGCCATGCCGCGAAATGCCTGCGGCAGCAGCAATTCCTGCGCGCCCCAGTCATGCGTGATGGGCGCGAACTGCCACATCGAGAACGCAAAGCAGCCCAGCCCGAACATCATCAGCCAGCGCAGGTCCACACGGTTGGCGAAGAAGGCGTAGACGGGGATCGACATGACCTGGAACACGCCGGTGGAAAACACCGCCAGCCCGATCTGCAACGCGCTGAAGCCGCGCACGCGGCCAAGGAACAGCGGCGTGAGATAGATGGTGGCGAAAATGCCCACGCCGGCCATGAAGGAAAAGAAGCAGCCCAGCGCGAAGTTGCGGTCCTTGAGCGCGCGCAAATCCACCACCGGCTGCGCATAGGTCAGGCTGCGCCAGACAAAGCCGACGCCCGCAATGGCCGAGATCCAAGCCGTGGCGCGGATCACG
Source organism: Cupriavidus sp. F041 (assembly GCF_057814235.1). Classification (NCBI taxonomy): domain Bacteria; kingdom Pseudomonadati; phylum Pseudomonadota; class Betaproteobacteria; order Burkholderiales; family Burkholderiaceae; genus Cupriavidus; species Cupriavidus sp. F041. The sequence goes on along the minus strand of NZ_JBVASY010000001.1, from coordinate 3,253,994 downwards.
TCGTCGCCGAACCAGTCCCAGCGCGGGCCTTCCTCCAGCGTGTATTGCAGGCAGCCGAGGAACAGCGCCATCAAGGTCATGCCGAGGTAGTCGGCGCCGCGTATCAGGGACCAGTTGGGCCGGTCCACGCGCACCAGCATGGGCACGGCTACGGTGACGAAGATGCCGGGAACCAGGTTGATGAAGAACAGCCAGTGCCAGGAGAAGTTGTCGGTGATCCAGCCGCCCACGGTGGGTCCGAGCGTAGGCGCCAGCGAAGCCAGCGCGCCGATCGTGGCGGCGGCGATGACGCGCTGCTTGCCGGCGAAGAACGCAAAGGCGGTGGTGAACACCAGCGGGATCATCGAGCCGCCCAGGAAGCCCTGCATGGCGCGAAAGGCGATCATGCTCTGGATGTTCCAGGCAATGCCGCACAGCAGGCTGGTCAGCGTGAACCCGGCCGCCGACGCGGCAAACAGCCAGCGCGTGGACATTACCCGCGACAGCCAGCCCGACAACGGGATGACGATGATCTCGGCGATCAGGTAGCTGGTCTGCACCCACACGGTTTCATCGGTGCCGGCCGAGAGCCCGCCGCCGATATCGCGCAGCGAGGCCGAGACGATCTGGATATCCAGCAAGGCGATAAACATGCCCACGCACATGGTGGCGAAGGCGAACACCTTGGCGGCCGTGGTCATCGAGGCCGCGGAGAATGCCGGGGGTGAAGGCTTGGTCTCGGCCGGCTGCGCGCCCTGCCCGGGCGCGGCGAGGACGCCGGTGCTCATGGCTGCACCTGCGCGTCCGCGCGGGAATCGACTTCGGCGACCACCGACAGGCCGGGCCGGAGCATGGCCAGCGTGGCCTCGTTTTCCTCCAGCATGATGCGCACCGGCACGCGCTGGACGATCTTGGTGAAGTTGCCGGTGGCGTTCTCCGGCGGCAGCACGCTGAACTGCGCGCCGGTGGCCGGCGCCAGGCTGGTCACGCGGCCGTGGAAAACACGCCCCGGCAGCACATCGGCCTCCACGGTGGCGCGCATGCCCGGCCGCAGATGCGCAAGCTGCCCTTCCTTGAAGTTGGCATCGACCCACAGCCCGCGCGCCGGCACGATCGAGAGCAATTGCGTGCCGCCGGCGGCGTAGGCGCCCACGCGGGCGCGGCGGTTGCCAACAGTGCCGTCGATGGGCGCTCGCAACTCCGTGTAGCCAAGGTTCAGTTTGGCGATATCGCGCTCCGCGGTGGCCTGCGCGAGCGCCGCCTGGGCCTGCAGCTTCTGCGTGGCGATCACGTCGACCTGGCGCTGCGCGGCGAGCAGGCTGGCCTGCGCCTTCTGCGTGTTGGCCAGCGACTGCTTGTAATCGGAGTCTGCCTTTTGCGAGCTCTGGATCGATACGGCCGACTTGGCCGCCAGGCTCTGGTAACGGGCCTGGTCGTCGCGGGCTCGCGCGGTGTCGGCATCCACCGCCGTCACCGCCGCCCGGGCCTGGCTGATCACGGCCTCCTGCAGGGACCGGGTGGCGTCGAGGTTGGCCAGCAGCGCCTGCTGGGCCGCCACCGCACCTTCCGCCTTGGCCAGCGCGGCACGGTAGTCGCGATCGTCGATGCGGGCCAGCAAGTCGCCTGCGTGCACCTGCTGGTTGTCGGTCACCGTGACTTCGGCCAGGTAGCCCGGCACCTTCGGCGCGATCACCGTCACCTCTCCGCCCACATAGGCATCGTCGGTGCTTTGCAGGAAACGGCCGTGCGACCACCAGTGCTGGCCGTAAGCCGCAGCGCCCAGGCCGGCGGCGACGAGCGCGCCGGTCATCAGCAGGCGCCTGGGGCTGAGCCGAGGTTTAGAGACGGGAATGGGCTCCGAGCCAGCACGCTCGGCGGCGATGTCGCTTGTCATGACGCTTCCTCTTGCTGTCGTTTTGATGCTTTCAGATTTGGCCCGCTGCGTGCGGGACGTTCGGGGTGGCGTCCGCGCACGCGGCTGCCGATTTGTGAAGCTTGGCGCGCAAGCGCTCGCTGGCAGCCGGCCCTGGCATGACCATGTGATCCGCTTCGGTAATGGGATGCCCGGTCGCCGCATCCACCAGGACCGGAGTGACGGTGGCGCCGGTGTGCCGGTCCACCAGTTGCACGCTCTCGCCCTCGGGCGAGAAGTGGCGGTTGCCCCAGGCCAGCAGCACCAGCATCACCGGCCGGAATTCACGTCCCCGCGCGGTCAGCAGGTATTCGAAGCGCGGCGGCCGCTCGCAATACTGGCGCCGCTCCAGCAGGTCCTCGCGCACCAGCGTCTCCAGGCGGCGGGCCAGCATATTGGGCGCGATCCCCAGTTGCTTCTGGAAGTCGTCGAAGCGGCTCGCGCCATAGAACGCCTCCCGCAGGATCAGGATGCTCCACGGCTCGCCCACCCGCGCCAGGCTGCGGGCGATGGGACAAGGTGCATTGTCGAGCGGCTTTTTCTGCATGTTCGCGACCTCCGGAAATCAGGTTGCTATCAAGATGAAAGTTAGTATAGAGTTGCGGATAGCATCATGCAAGTAACTTGTTAAACAAAGTCTTTGCGGCGGCGGACACGCCGCTTCCGGAATAACCGATGGAGATGGAAATGAGTCGTACCCTGCCCCGCACCGAAACAGCCCCGGCGCATCCGCACCTCCGCACGCTTGCGACCCGGGCCACGGCGCTCGCAGCGGCAACGCTGGCAGCGGTGGGCCTGGCCGCCTGCGCGGCGGTAGGCCCGGATTACCGGGTGCCCGCCACCGACACGGCGGCAAGCTACCCGCATGCCGATACGCTGGCCGCGCTCGAGGCGCAACGGCCCGCCCCCGCGCTGGATAACTGGTGGACGGGCTTCGACGATCCCGCGCTGACGCGCATCGTCCAGCGCGCGCTGGACCAGAACCTGGACCTGGCCGCCGCGTTGGCCCGCGTGCAGCAGGCGCGCGCCGTTGCCGCCGAGGCCGGCGCGCAGTTGCTGCCGCAGGGCAGCCTGTCGGCGCAGGCAGTCAAGGAACGGCAATCGCTGGAAAGCCCGCTGGGCAAGATCGGCAGCCAGTTCCCGGGCTACAACCGCAATTTCGCGCTCTACGATGTAGGCGCCGGCGCAAGCTGGGAGATCGATTTGTTCGGCGGCCTGCGGCGTGGCGCGGAAGCGGCCGACGCCGAAGCGCAGGCCGCGCAGGCCGACCAGCTCGGGGTGCGCATCTCGGTCGCGGCCGAAGCCGCCGATGCCTATTTCCGGGTACGCGGCGCGCAGCAGCGCATCGCCATTGCGCAGGATCAGGTCGCGACCAACGCCAGGCTGTTGGAGCTGGTGCGCCTGCGCTTGCGCGACGGCCTGTCGTCCAGCCGCGAGGTGGCCCAGGCGGAAGCGCTGGTGGCACAGGCGCGAGTAACCATCCCGCCGCTGCGCATCGAGTTGCAAACCCAGTTGAACCGGCTCGATGTGCTGATGGGTGCCCAGCCCGGCACCTACGCCGCGGAGCTTGGCCCGCTGCCGGACGGCATGACGGTGCCTGCCATCTCCGTGGCCCAGGGGCCCGCCGACCTGCTGCGCCGCCGCCCAGACGTGATCGCCGCGGAACGCAGGCTGGCGGCCAGCAGCGCCCGCATCGGCGCGGCCACCGCCGAGTACTATCCCAAGCTGTCGTTGTCGGCCCTGCTCGGTTTCGAGAGCCTGAGCGCCGGCAAGCTGTTCTCCGCTGCAGCGTTCCAGCCGCTGGCGGCGGCCGGTTTGCGCTGGCGCCTGTTCGATTTCGGCCGCGTCGATGCCGAGGTGGCGCAGGCCAAGGGCGCCAATGCCGAAGCGCTGGTCAATTACCGCAAGGCCATGTTGCGCGCCACGGAAGACGTGGAGAACGCCATCGTCACCCTCACCGAACTGGAGTTGCAGGGCAAGGAACTGTCCACCGAGATCGACGCCCACGTGCGGGCGCGTGGCGCCTCCGAAGACGCCTACAAGGGTGGTGCCGTCAGCCTGTTCGAGGTGCTGGACGAGGAACGCCAGTTGCTGGCCGCGCGCGACCAGCAGGCCCGCGTGCATGCCGACAACGCGCGCGCGGCGGTGGCGACGTTCCGGGCGCTTGGCGGCGGCTGGTGACAAGCGTGGCTGGTGGGTGGCGCCCCTGGCGCCGCGCCACCACAGACATCCACGCACCATTCCCGTGCCGCCGCACTCACCCGGCACAAAGCCGCGCACAACTGGTGCGTACGCCTGGCCGTTGACCGGCTTATTGCGTACAAAACATGTGCACCATGCTTGTATATCAGGCTGGCATACCTCTTGCCTCTTAGCCTGCCATGACCTTCGCCATCCCATCCTTTTCCGACGCCCCCGGCCACGTGCGCGGCAGCACATCCGCCGGGATCGCCGAGCGCATCACACAATCGGTCCTGGCCCAGCGGCTGGCCCCCGGCACCCGACTGGGCGAGCAGGCGCTGGCAGGGCTGTTCGGCGTTAGCCGGACCCTGGTGCGCGAAGCGCTGACTCGACTGGCGGCACGCGGCATCGTCACGGTGTCGGCCCGGCGCGGCTGGTTCGTGATCGAGCCGTCCCGGCAGGAGGCCAGCCAGGCTTTTGCCGCGCGGCGCGCGATCGAACTGGGCTTGCTGCGCTATGCGGCACCGGTCTCGGCGGCTGCCATTGACCGGCTGCAAGCGCATGTGGCGCAGGAGCAGCGCGCGCTGCGCGGCGACGACACGGCCCTGCGCAGCTACCTCCTGGGCGACTTCCATGTGTGCCTGGGCGAGTGCGTGGGCAATGTGCTGCTGGCCGACACGCTGCGCGACCTGACCGCGCGCACCACGCTGATCGCCATGCGCTACCAGTCCAGCCACCAGGCCAACGAATCCTGCGCCGAGCATGTGCAGATCGTGGCGGCGCTGGCCCAGGGCGACACCGAACGCGCCATTGCATTGATGGATGCGCATCTCCGCCACGTGGAGGCTGGCCTCAGCGCCGCCACGCCGGAAGTCCCGCCCGATCCGCTTCGCCAGGCGCTGCGCCCGCTGGGGCCGCGTGCCTGAAGCACCGACTCTCATTCGTACCTCACCAACCTCATCACCTCAACGGCAAGCCTGCAAGGACCCTTTATGAAACTCTCGAAACTCCTCCTCGGCCTCGGTGCCGCCGCCCTCGCCCTCTCGATGCAGACTGCCGGCGCCGAAGCGCTCGATGACGTGATCAAGGCCGGCGTGCTCAAGGTCGCGGTTCCGCAGGACTTCCCGCCCTTCGGCTCGGTCAACGCCGAGATGAAGCCGCAAGGGCTGGACATCGACGTGGCGGCGCTGATCGCCAAAAAGATGGGGGTGAAACTGGAACTGGTGCCGGTGACCAGCACCAACCGCGTGCCCTACCTGCAGACGAAGAAGGTGGACCTGGTGATCTCCAGCATGGGCAAGAACCCCGAGCGCGAGAAGGCCATCGACTTCAGCGAAGCTTATGCGCCGTTCTATAATGGCGTGTTCGGCACGGCCGACCAGAAAGTGGCCGGCGCCGCCGACCTGGCCGGCAAGACCGTCGGCGTGACGCGCGGGGCGGTCGAGGACCTGGAGCTGAGCAAGATCGCCCCGCCCACCGCCACCATCAAGCGCTACGAAGACAACAACGGCACCATCAGTGCCTTCCTGTCCGGCCAGGTGCAACTGGTGGCGACGGGCAACGTGGTCGCGGCCGCCATCCTCGCCAAGAACCCGCCCAAGAAGCCGGAGCCCAAGTTCCTGATCAAGAACTCGCCTTGCTTCATCGGCCTGAACAAGGGCGAACCCAAGCTGCAGGCCAAGGTCAACGCGATCCTGGCGGACGTGAAGAAGGACGGGGAACTCAATGCGCTGACGGTGAAGTGGCTGGGCATGCCGCTGCCGGCCACGCTTTGATACCGATGCCCTGAAACGGAAAGCCGCGCCGGACGGACCACCGCTCCGGCACGGTGTACAGCGCCAGCCTCGCGCGCATGAGCGCACCCGCGGCGCGCCCCCAACGAACGCATTCGCATGTCCTATCAATTCGATTTCCTTTCAGCCTTCGACTATGCCGGCGTGTTCGCGCACGGCATCGCCGTCACGGCTGAACTCACCATCGTGGGCGGCGTGCTGGGGGTAGCCCTTGGCATTGCCTGCGCCTGGGCGCGCACCCAGGGCCCTGCCTGGCTGGCGGCCATCGCGGGTGGCTATGTGGAGCTCATCCGCAATACGCCTTTCCTGGTCCAGTTGTTCTTTATCTTCTTCGGCCTGCCGAGCGCGGGCGTGCAACTAGGCGAGATGCAGGCCGCCATCCTGGCCATGGTGATCAACCTTGGCGCCTACAGCGCGGAGATTGTCCGCGCCGGCATCGCGGCCGTGCCGCGCGGCCAGCTGGAGGCAGGCGCGAGCCTGGCAATGGCGCCCTTCCAGGTGTTCCGCCATGTGGTGCTGCGCCCGGCCCTGAAGAAGATCTGGCCTGCGCTCTCCAGCCAGGTGGTGATCGTCATGCTGGGCTCGGCGGTGTGCTCGCAGATCGCCGCCGAGGACCTGACCTTTGCCGCCAACTTCGTCCAGGGGCGGAATTTCCGGGCCTTCGAGGTCTACCTGCTGACCACCGCCATCTACCTGCTGCTCGCCATCGGCCTGCGCCAGGTACTGCGCGGCATCGGCGGCACGCTGTTCCGGAGGGCGCCATGACCGAATTCTCAAGCTGGGACATCCTGCGCAACCTGCTGCTGGCGGCCCGCTGGACCGTGGTGCTGTCGCTGGTGGCCTTCGCCGGCGGCGCCGTGACCGGGCTGCTGGTACTGCTGATGCGCATCAGCCGCCGCGCACCGCTGCGCCGCGCGGCCTGGGGCTTTATCGAGGTCTTCCAGGGCACGCCGCTGCTGATGCAGCTGTTCCTCGCCTTCTTCGGGCTGGCGCTGTTCGGCGTGGAGATCCCGGCCTGGCTGGCCGCCGGGCTGGCGCTGTCGCTCTGGTCCGGCGCATACCTTGCGGAGATCTGGCGCGGCTGCGTGGAAGCCATCCCCAAGGGCCAGTGGGAAGCCGCCGGCTGCCTCTCGCTGGGGCATCTGCAGCAGATGCGCTACGTGATCCTGCCGCAGGCGCTGCGCGTCGCCGTCGCGCCCACCGTGGGCTTTGTGGTGCAGATCATCAAGGGCACGGCGCTGGCGTCCATCATCGGTTTTGTCGAACTGTCCAAGGCCGGCACGGTGATCACCAACGCCACCTTCAGCCCCTTTACCGTCTATGCGCTGGTCGCGCTGATCTACTTCGCGCTGTGCTGGCCGCTATCCCGCTACAGCCGTTATCTGGAAAGGAAGCTCAATGTCGCTCATCGCCATTGAAAACGTAAAGAAGCGCTTCGGCGCCAACGAAGTGCTCAAGGGCATCGACCTGAAGGTGGAGCCGGGCGAGGTGATCGCCATCATCGGCAAGAGCGGTTCTGGAAAGAGCACGCTGCTCCGCTGCATCAACGGCCTGGAGAGCATTGACGAAGGCAATATCACCGTGGCCGGCGCCAAGCTGGGCGGCAGCGAGCTTGAGCTGCGCGCGCTGCGGCGCAAGGTGGGCATGATCTTCCAGCAGTTCAACCTGTTCCCGCATCTGAGCGCGGGACGCAACGTGATGCTGGCGCCGACCGTGGCGGGCGGCGTCAGCGAGTCCGAGGCGCTGGCCCGCGCTCGCGAGTGTCTGGCCAAGGTGGCGCTGGGGGAAAAGTTCGATAGCTATCCGGACCAGCTTTCCGGCGGGCAGCAGCAGCGCGTGGCGATCGCGCGGGCGCTGGCCATGCAGCCGCGCGCGCTGCTGTGCGATGAGATTACCTCGGCGCTGGACCCGGAACTGGTGATGGAGGTGTTGAACGTGGTACGTCAGCTGGCGAGCGAAGGGATGACGCTGTTGATGGTGACGCATGAAATGCGGTTTGCGCGAGAGGTGTGCAACCGCGTGGTGTTCATGCACCAGGGGCGCGTACATGAAATCGGGCCACCGGAAGAGATCTTCGCCAATCCGGCCACGCCAGAGCTGCAGCAATTCCTGGGCATGGCGGCCTGACATCCGCCAGCCAGGAACCGCGCCGGCAGGCTGCCTGCGCGGTTTCCATCCTGGCGGTGGGATCTTCGGCGGGAATTGCCGCGCGCCATCCTGCTCTCAGGCAAACGCGATGCGAGAGGATGGCAGCACGGTGCCGACCGATTGGGCAAAGCGCTCGACGATGCGATCGATATCCTCTTCCGTGCAGATGAACGGCGGCGCAAACAGCACGTGGTCGCCGTGTACGCCATCGACCGTGCCACCCATCGGATAGATAAGAAGGCCGTTCTGCATCGCGGCCGATTTGAGATTCGCGTGGACCTTCAGCGCCGGGTCCAGGGTCGCCTTGGATGCGCGGTCCTCCACGAACTCGACGCCAACGAACAAACCGCGCCCCCGGATGTCGCCAACGTTCGGATGATCCCCCAGCACTTCACGCAGCCTGGCGCGCAGTTGCTCGCCGCGCGCCAGCACATTGGCAAGCAGCCCCTCCTCGGCAATCGTGCGTTGCACGGCCAGCGCCGCGGCACAAGCCGTGGCATGCCCGATGTAGGTGTGGCCATGCTGGAAGAACCCGCTGCCGCCCACGATGGCGTCGTAGATGCGGCTGGTCGCGAGCATGGCGCCGATCGGCTGGTAGCCTGCGCCCAGGCCCTTGGCAATAGTCACGATGTCCGGCACGACGCCGTCTTCCTCGCAGGCAAAAAGATAGCCGGTCCGTCCCATGCCGGACATGACCTCGTCAAGGATCAGCAGTACGCCGTACTTGTCGCATACGGCACGGATGCGCTTGAGATAGTCAGCAACCGGCGCAACCGCGCCGGCGGTAGCGCCAACCACGGTCTCGGCCACGAACGCCGCCACGCTTTCCGGACCAAGCTCCAGGACCTTGGCCTCGAGTTCGTCGGCGAGGCGCTGCGCGTACTGCGCGTCGGTCTCGCCGGCCGCCTGATCGCGGTAGGCATAGCAGGGCGACACATGATGCGCCGGCACCAGCAACGGCAGGAAAGGCTCACGCCGCCAGGCATTGCCGCCAATGGCCAGCGCTCCGAGCGTATTGCCGTGGTAGCTCTGGCGGCGGGCGATGAAATGCCGGCGTTCGGTCTGCCCGATTTCCACGAAGTATTGGCGAGCCAGCTTCAGCGCGGCCTCGACCGCCTCGGAACCGCCCGACACGAAGTAGACGTGGTCAAGGTCGCCTGGCGCGGCCTGTACCAGGGTATCGGCCAGCGTTTCGGACACTTCGGTGGTGAAGAACGAGGTATGCGCGTAGGCGATCGTGTCGACCTGCGCCTTGATCGCCTCGATCACGCGGGGATGGCCATGGCCAAGGCAGGATACTGCCGCTCCGCCCGAAGCATCGATGTAATGCTTGCCGTTACTGTCGATGAGTTCGATGCCCTTGCCCCCGACGGCTACGGCGAGGGTCTGGCGAGGATTGCGGTGGAATACTTTGGTCATGATGTGTGGTGTTGAATCGATTTCTCGATGGTGTTGGCCTGGCGCTCCAGGACCTTGCCCGGGAAGGCAGGAATGACGCGCGTCTCTTCCCACACGCGCTTGCCGTTGACCCAGACGCCGTCAATACCTACGCTCAGGCGGATGGGGTCCTCAAACGTCGCGGTATCCTGCACGCGCTGCGCATCGAACAGGACCAGATCCGCGAAATGACCGATGGCGACCAGGCCCCGGTCTTTCAGTCCATATTGCTCGGCTGCCAGCCCGGACATCTTGTGGATGGCTTGTTCGAGCGTCATCAGCCCGGCTTCGCGCACCAGGCGCCCGTGGATCCGGGGAAACGTGCCCGATTGACGCGGATGCGGCCGGGGGTCGAACGGCAACCCGTCCGATCCGAAGATAGTCAGCGGAAAGCTGGCGATGCGCTCGACATCCGCTTCGTCCATGATGAAATAGATCGCTGCCGCCGGGCGTAGCTTTTCCAGCAATGCCTGTTCATCCAGGCCGAGGGTCCGCATCAGCTCGTCGAAGTCCCTGCCGCCCGCCTCCGGGTAGCCCTTGGAACACGTGATCATGGTGCGCGAGGATTTCCGCACCCTGTCCAGCCTGAGCATCGTCGATGTGGCCGGATAAGGGTGGCAATCCAGGCACAACGGCTGAATCCTGGCGGCCTGCGCCAGCAGGCCCAGCGTCTCGACGGAACGCCCGTGATTGCGCTTGCCGGCCACCTTGTGATGCGAGAAGACGATACGACTATCCAGGGCCTTTCCAATCCGCAAGGCCTCCTCCATCGACGGCACGATATCGTCGGTCTCATCGCGGAGATGGGTCGAATAGACGCCGCCAAACCGCCTGATCGGCTCACAAACCGCGATGATTTCCGCCTCCGTCGCCGCGGCTGCCGGCGGGTAGAAGGTACCGGTGGACACGCCGAATGCGCCCGCCTGCATGGCCTTTTCCACTTCAAGCCGCATCGCGGCCGCTTCCGCCGGACTGGCTTCGCGGCCGAGATCCCGCATGACCTTGACGCGCAGCGCTGAATGGCCAAGCAACGGTACGACATTGACGTTTGCAGGCGCGGCCCGCAGAGCGTCAAGCCAGTCGGAGAATCCGGCGAAGCGAAACAGCGCCGCCGGTCCCATCAGGTCAAGCGGCTGGGGCGGGTCGTCCGTCACCAGGGGTGCCACGCTGATGCCGCAATTGCCCGTCACAACGGTAGTGACGCCCTGCGATACCTTGGGCTCCATCCCGGGATGCACCAGCAGATAGCCATCGTCGTGCGTGTGGGAGTCGATAAAGCCGGGGGCGAGGATGCGCCCGCTGGCATCGATCACCTCCTTCGCCGCCAGGCTGGCCAGGTCGCCAATGGCGACGATCCGATCCCCCGTCACAGCGACATCGGCGGTACGCCGCTGCGCGCCGCTGCCGTCAACCAGCGTGGCCTGCCGAAAGAGCGTGTCGACGCTCTTGAGGGAATTCCCGGGTGTTTCCAACATATACGGTTCCTTTACTGCTGCTCGATGGCGGCCGGCCTGGCAACGGCGGCCCACTTCGCGGCGAACGTTACCTTCAAGGCTGAATCGTCTCGGCGCACACCCCATGCGCATTGCGCCCGAAGTATAGAAAATCCAACCCGATCACGCAACATATGTTTCCTAAAATAATTATAGGATTTATATGATTCATCCATGCGGAGGCGCACTTGTGGACGGCAGCCGTGCATACGGCGCTTGCCTGTGCAACAATCGTTACAGACACCCTGATCGCGACTGACCATGCCAATCGAACCCTCCGCGCCTCCGCAGCACCTGGACGAATTGCTCGCCCTGCTTCGGGAACACTTCGCGGCGCTTAGCCCGCAATTCCAGGGGGGCGCCCGCTACCTGCTCGACCATCCCCAGGAGATACCTATCCTGTCCATGCGCAAGATTGCCGTGGATGCCGGGGTCCAGCCCGCGACGCTGGTACGCCTGGCGCAGTTTCTCGGGTTCGAGGGTTGGCAAGGATTGCGCGAACTCTTCGTGGAGGCATTCCGCGGCGGCCCCCAGCCCTATGCAAAACGGGCCAAAAAGCTGGTCCGGGAAAGCGGTTCGAGCCGGATGCTCGCGGAGATGCTCGATACGCAGCACCGGAATCTCGACCTGACCGGCGCCAACAACGCGGAGTCGATGCCTCGGGCCGCAGACCTGCTCAGCGCCGCACCCAATGTCTACATAGCGGGTTTTCGCTCCTGCTATCCGATCGCCTTCACGTTTCACTACATCTATCGGCTGTTCCGCTCGTCGGCGCACCTGATCCACGGAGATGCCGGCACGCTGGAAATGGAACTGCGCGCCCTGGCGCCCAAGGACGCCGTCGTGGTTGTGAGCTTCGCTCCGTATTCGCAGGAGATCATCCGCGTCGCCGGCGCCGCGAAGCAAGCCGGCTGCCGGGTCATCGCCCTGACCGACAGCACGGTAGCGCCGATTGCGCTGGAGGCGGACTGCACGTTGCTTTTCTCGGTTGACAGCCCTTCGTTCTTCCCCTCGATCACCGCCGGCGTGGCGGTCGTCGAAGCACTGGTCGAACAACTCCTTGCCAAGAAGGGCAAGAACGCGATCAAGGCGCTCGAACTTGCCGAAGGGCAATTGCACAAGACTGGCGCGTATGTACAGGCGAAGCATGGCTAGCCAACGCGTCATGGCGCTAGGCGCGGGCGGCCTGTTTCCGCGTCACCTTGGCGAATGCCGATGCGGCCGTCGCCATGTCGGCAACCGGAACACCCGCCGCGATCCGCGCCGCGCCAGCGCTCTCCAGAACACTCATGCTTCTCTCCTCACATCTCACCAGTTAGCGGAAGGGAAGCATCCCCAAGCGCGCTCCCGCGGGTCGCCACGCTACTCGAACGCTTCGTCGCCCGGCTGCTCGTAAGCCTTCCTGACCTCTGCGCTCATCGGGAATTCGAAGTTGATGTTCTTTGGCGGGACGGGCTTGTTGAACCACTTAGCGTAGATGGCCTTGATCTCGCCGCTTTTCATCAGGCCAACGATCACGCCGTCGACCAGTTTCTTGAACTCGGGATCATCCTTGCGCATCATGAAGCCGTAGGCTTCAAAGGACTGTGGCGTGCCGACCACCGTCCATTCGGTGGGGTTCGGCGACATTGTCCGCACGCCGGAAAGCAGGACGTCATCCATCATGAAGGCGGCCACCCGGCCAGACTGCAGGATCAGGAACGATTCGCCATAGTCCTTGGCGCTCTGAATCGTGATGTTCGCCTTCTTCTCGTCATTGAGCTTGCGCAGGATCCGTTCGGACGTGGTGCCTGCGTTCGTCACCACTGCCTTTCCGGAAAGATCATGGAAGTCCTGGACCGGACTCCCCTTCTTGACCAGCAGGCGAGTGCCCGCAACAAAAAAGGTGGTAGAGAAGGCTACCTGCTGTTGCCGCGACTTCAGGTTCGTGGTGACGCCGCACTCCAGGTCGACCGTCCCGTTCTGCACCAGCGAGATCCGGTTTTGCGAGGTCACCGGGATCATGCGCACCTGCAGGTTTGCTACCGCCGTCTGCTTGCCGACCTCCGCAATGACCTTTTCGCAGAGGTCCTGCGAATACCCAATCACCTTCTGGTTGCTGTCGTAGTAGGAAAACGGGATTGACGAGGTCCGGTGTCCGATCGCGATGGTCCCCGACGCTTTGATCCGCCCCAGGGTCGGGCTCGCGGCTGCGTCAATAGCCTGGGCGGCGCCTGCGCCAAGAATGGATCCAACCAGCGCCACTCCCAGGCAGGTGACTTTAACGGCTTTCATCTATCGCTCCTTGTTTAGCAAACACGCGATGGGCCATCGCGCTTGAATGCTAATCACTGAGCAACATCTGTTCCATACTTGTTAACCATGAAACATTCGTATTTTCAAAGCCAGATGTGACGAAACAAGCACCACAATGAACAAAACGACGAAACATTTGGTGCACTCGCGCATCAAGTTGAGGCGCGCGGCCGGCTCCGCACCGCATGCGAGCGCCATCGCATGGCGCGCCCGAGCGAGTCACGGATGGATAGCACCGTCATAGGGGTGTACGCCGGCCGGCTGTCGGAGAGCAGATCCGCCTGGCGGCGGACACAGGCCAATGCCACGCATCGTCCGGCGCCTGGATGTGCCGACGATAGCGATGGGTCGAATGCAGGGGGAGGTGACTAGGCAAGCGGCGCCCCAACCGGCACGGTGGGGCACGACTTCAGTGATGAATGCAACAGGGACCGGCGGACGTCTGCGTACAGCGTCTCACCGGCAATACATGCCGGGCGATTTCCGCAATGGCCTGCGGTGGATGACTGCCGGCGGCCGTCATCCGGTCCATCTCAACGCGCCAGCACGCCCCGGATCGTATCCGCGAGGTCCTTGGCCAGGAACTTCGACACATAGGCGTCGGCCCCGACCTTGCGCACATGGTCTTCGCTGGCAGTCCCCGACAGCGAGGAATGAATCACCACCGGGATCGACTTGAACCGCGCATCTGCCTTGATCTTGCGGGTCAGCGTGAAGCCATCCATCTCGGGCATTTCCAGGTCGGTCAGCACCAGCGCGATCTCGTCCTGCACGGTCCGGCCGTTGGCGGCGGCGTGATCGGCGATCTCGCCCAGTTGCTGCCAGGCTTCCTGGCCGGTCTTGGTCATCAGCACCGGCACGCCCATGGCCTTGAGACCTTGCTCGATCAGGCTGCGGGCAAAGGCGGAGTCGTCGGCGGCCAGGATCTTGGTGCCGGGGCGCAGCTTGACCTGCGGTCCGACGGTCTTGGGATCGACTTCCGGCTGGCGCGTCGGCAGCACGTCGCGCAGGATCTGCTCGACGTCGAGCACCTGCACCAAGCGCGGGTTCTCGGTATCGGTATCGAGCTTGGCGATGCTGGTCACCATGTCGCCCTTGACGCTGGTCTCGGCGGAGACCACCTGGTTCCACTCCAGGCGCACGATCTCTTCCACCGCTTCCACGGCGAAGCCCTGGGTGGAGCGCGCGTACTCCGTCACCAGCAGGATGTTGAGGCCGCTACGCGGCGTGCACCCGACCATCTTGGGCAGGTCGATCACCGGGATCACCTGGCCACGGATATCCGCCATGCCCAGCATGGCCGGGCCGCCTCCCACCACGGTGGTGACCTGGGGCATCACCAGGATTTCCCGGACCTTGAAGACGTTGATGCCGAACAGTTCGCTGTTCGCGGACTGGTCCGACTCGCCCAGGCGGAACAACAGCAACTCGAACTGGTTGTTGTTGGTCAGGTTGGTCCGTTCGTCGATGTCTCTCATCGAGCTGCTCATACGCTTCCTTTGTCCCCGCAAGGCGCGGGCTCGCCGCGCGGTGTTGATCGTTTCGCCGGGCCCGCCTGCCCTGCAAGGCGCCCGGGGCACTTGCCCCCAGGCGGCGGCGCTGCAATGACGGGCCACTGCTCCGGCTAACGGCCAATCTTTGGGGAAATTTAGCGGCAAAGCGGCGACGGGCATGCGAATTGGCGCCGCACACCGCCAAAGTGCGGAATGAGACAGGCCGGGGACAAAGTGACGGGTATGCGACGACATGGCTGACACTTCCTTGCAATGATAAATATGCCGCAAGAAGCACCTGAAAGAGAATGCCAGCCCAGCCGCTGGCGTGCATGCAACAGTAAATTCCGCGACCGATTTACACGAACTAAACAGCCGCTTAAAATCGCACGGCCAGCGCCGGCGACTACCGCATACGACCGCGCAGCCTTGATTTCACCGGCAGTTTCTGGGGACACACGCCGGCCAACCGCCTCCCTCGCCATGTCCCTGCCCATGCTGCCAGTCCATCGCCCACGCGCCACGGTTCCGGTCCGGCGCCTCGAGTAGCGCCCGCGTCATGCCGGGTTCCCCGGCTTCCCGCCTTGCATTCGCCCCAGGATGACAATTCCCACTGCGCGCCCGCGACGCGCCATGATCCGTTGCCTGAGGCCGCCGCTTTGACCGCCAAGATATTCCGCCCCGCTCCACCATGACCTCGAACAGCACGACGCTCGCCGCCCCGGATTCCGGGGAGCATCGGCAAGGCAGCATCAGCCGGCGCATCGTCGCCATCGTCTTCTTTAACTTCATTGCCTATCTCGCCGTCGGCCTGCCGCTGGCGGTGGTGCCCGGCTTCGTGCATGGCGACCTCGGCTATGGCACGGTCGTGGCCGGGCTGGCGGTCAGCATCCAGTACCTGGCGACGCTGCTCAGCCGAGCTTACGCGGGAACCCTGTGCGACCTGCAAGGCCCCAAGAAATCCGTCACCCTCGGGCTCATGCTATGCGCCGGCAGCGGCCTGCTGGCGGTGTTGTCCGCCCTGTTCGTGCAAACCGGCTGGCTCAGCCTGGCCTGGCTGTTCGCCGGCCGGCTGGTGCTCGGCGCGGGCGAGAGCCTAGTCACCACCGGCACCATCGCTTGGGGCATCGGCGACGTGGGATCCCGCCACACCGGCAAGGTGATCTCGTGGAACGGCATGACGACCTACGGCGCGCTGGCGCTGGGCGCACCGGTTGGCGTGCTGCTCGACGCCCGCTGGGGCCTTGCCTCGCTAGGCATCGTCACCACCATCATGGCCGCCGGCGCGTTCGCACTGGCGCGCCGCAAGGCAGCCGTGCCTACGGTGAAAGGCGCGCGCATGCCGTTTCGCACCGTGTTCCGCCATATGACGCCCTTCGGCCTGTGCCTGGCGCTGGGCTCGGTGGGCTTCGGCGCCATCACGGCCTTTGTCACGCTGTACTACGCCAGCCACGGCTGGGACCATGCCGCGCTGGCACTGACCAGCCTGGGGGTGAGCTTCATCCTGGCGCGCCTCCTGCTGGCCGACAGCATTGGCCGCTTTGGCGGCTATCCGGTGGCGCTGTGCTCCTTTGCGGTGGAAGCCGCCGGGCTGGCGCTGATCTGGCTGGCGCAGGGGCCTGCCCAGGCGCTGGCGGGCGCGGCGGTCACCGGTTTTGGCTTTGCCCTGGTGTTCCCTTCGCTGGGCATGGAGGCGGTCAAGCTGGTGCCCCCGAGCAACCGCGGCTCGGCGCTCGGCGCCTATGCGCTCTTTCTCGATCTTTCGCTCGGGCTGACCGGCCCGCTGGCGGGGGTGATTGCCAGCCATGCGGGCTATGGTTCGGTGTTCCTGTTCTCGGCCGTGGCGGCGCTGGCCGGGCTGGGCTTGAGCCAGGTGCTGGCGGCACGGGCACGGGCACGGCTGACGGCTTGAGGCGCGGCCCGCGGATATGCCGGCCGAGTATGCCCCCAGGCAGATGAACAGGCGTCGACGCGCTACAAGTCTGCCTCGATCGCCTGGGTTCGTCCCACCGATATTTTTTTAAAGTACTTTCCGATGTCTTTTCGTACTTGTCCGATTGAAATTCGGGCATTTAACATTCTTTCATCCATCAACCTCCGTTAATCGCCTGTAATGGGCGATTTTCGCTTGACCCGCTCAATTCGCGCCGCTACAGTACGCGGGTTATTAATTCCAGGGCTTAGCCAGTGAGCACTTGTTCCGACGACAGTAGTCGATCCAGGATCGGCACCTCCGCCTGACCGGAGCACGGTACCCTCAGCGACCGTGCCCCGCTTGCGGCACGGTGCTATCGAGGCCGGACGTCCTGTCCCGCCTCTCTTCTTGAATACGGCTTCACTCTTCTGACCGCGCATGCGTTGCAGCTTGTCGCTGCCCGCGTTTGCCCGTGTCATTGACAAGACTCACCGGATCTTCCTGATTGTTACGGGAGTTCTTATGGTGTGGCACGAATTCGCCCTGCGCTTGCTTGAAGCGCTCGCGCTGGGTGCGTGTATCGGTACCGAACGGCAGTTGCGCCAGCGCATGGCGGGGCTGCGCACCAACGCGCTGGTAGCCGCCGGCGCGGCCTTGTTCGTTTCGGTTTCCGCCTTTACCTTCGATCCGCAAGGCCATGCGCGCATTGCCGCGCAGGTCGTTTCCGGCATTGGCTTTCTCGGTGCCGGCGTGATCATGCGCGACGGCCTGAACGTGCGTGGCCTGAATACCGCCGCCACGCTGTGGTGCTCGGCCGCCGTGGGCGGATGGTCTACCGGATCACCACGGTCTGCACCGCCCAGGAAGAAATCCGTGTGCGCGGCTTGCTGCTGCATGCGCTGACGGAAATGCCCGCCTTGCTGTTGCAGTCCCTGCACAGCGAGGACACCGCCGCTGGCGGGCACATCGAAGTCCGCGCCGATGTGCTGGCCGCGCCCGGCAATGAAGGCAAGCTGGAGCAGATCGTCAGCCGCATCAGCATGGAGAAGAGTGTTTCCCTCGTGCGCTGGGCCATTCCGGCCGGCGCGCTCGAATAACCCCAAGGAGATAGAAAGGAGCTGGATATGCGTTTGTTCAACTGGATGCTCCCCCAGACCACCAACCGCCGTACCCCCCAGGCAAGCCGGGGCGCAACCGCCCAGCTGTTCCAGGTGGTACTGCTTTGCAAGGACGACTATGGCGCGGGCCTGGAGCAGCAGATTCGCCGTGAACTGGCGTCGCGCGAGCTCTCGCTGCAACGCCTGCGCATGCGGCAATGCGAGCGGCGCGAACTGATCGAGATGCGCGTGCTGGTGCACTGCCAGCCCGGCGGCAGGCCCGGCATGGTCAGGCTGGTGCAACGACTGGGACTGGAACCGTTGGTCCGCGCGGTGCGCTGGGAGACCGTTCCGCAGCCCGAGCGCGCGCTCGCCGCGGCCTGAGCCACCCCGATCCACCGAGCCAAACCGATTGCCCGAGGAAAGACATGGACCCCGACCCTTCTAGCGGGCGGCGCCGAAGGCATGGCGCGATCCCGTTGGCCTGATTCCGCTTCCAGCTCCCTGCCGGAACCGCGAAACCCACCACCCGGATCCGCCAGGCTCCCTTTACGTGACGCAGCATCCTGACTGCCCGCGCGTGGGATCCCCCCCTCCTTCCGCGCTGCCTCCCTCCCGTAAGCAACACGGGCGATTTCGCCCATCACCGGCTACCTGCGCGGACTTGCCCTCCCGTAGCGCCGGGGATGCGTCACGCCTGTCGATTCCTGTCGTCCGCGGATCCCGCCTTGATGCGATCGCGGCGACGAAGCACCGGCAACAAGCGGCGCGCTTGCCCTGGCAGCGGCACCCACCCGAGGAGAAAACCAATGCAAACGCCCACCACTCGCCAACGCTTGCCCCTGCGCCGGCCGCCAGGCCTTGCGCTCGCCGCCGCCTGCGCGGCCTGCATCGTACTGGGCGGCTGCGATGCCAACAGCCTGTTCGGCGCGCATGCCAACACGCCCAGGCAGAGTACCGAACCGGTGCGCGAGGGCAACTTCATCACGGTGCCCGAGGCATCGCCGCTGCGCACCCAGCTGCAGGTGCAGACCATTGTCGAGCAGGTGCTGGAGCGTCCCATCGAGGTGCCCGGCTCGATCGAGGCCGACGCCGCCAAGCTGGTCAAGATCGTACCGCCGCTGGCCGGGCGCATCGTCCGCCTGCACGCCGCGCTGGGCGACGTCGTACGCAAGGGCGACCCTCTCTTTACGCTGGATTCCGCCGAACTGAGCGCGGCCGAGGACGAGGCACGCAAGGCGCGCGCAGCGTTGCTCGAAGCAAAGCTGAACCTGGATCGCCAGCGCACGCTGTTCGAGGCGGAGATCGTGGCGCGCAAAGATTACGAGCAAGCCCAGCTTGCCTACTCGCAGGCAAGCAGCGACGCCGAGACCACGGCGGCCCATCTCGCGCAACTCGGCGCCGCTGGCCGGCCACGTCATCGAACTCGAGGGCGCGCAGGGCGGCTTCTGGAACGACACCGGCGCCCCGGTCATGACCGGGGCCGACCTGTCCACCGTCTATCTCGCGGCCAGCGTGTCCGAGAAAGACATCGCTTCGATCTTCGTCGGCCAGCCCGCCGAAATCCTGCTCAATGCCTACCCCGGCAAGCCCGTGACCGGCCAGGTCCGCTACATCGGCGAGATCCTCGACCCCGACACCCGCACCGTCAAGGTCCGCGTGGCGGTCGACAATAAGGACGGACGCTATCGCCCCGGCCTGTTCGCCAAGGTGATCTTCGCGGGCGAAAAGCACCCGGCGCTGCTGCAAAGCGGGCTCTACACCCGCGTGCTGGTGGAAAAAGCGCCCTTCCGCTTTGAGCCGCGCCTGGTCACCACGGGCGCGCATGCCGACGGACAAGTCGAGATCCTCGCCGGGCTCAAGGCCGGCGAGCGCATCGTCGTGAAGAACGGAGTACTCCTCCATGATGACCGCCTCGCCGCAGCAGGGGGCCGCGCAACTCCTGGTTGCGCTGGAACGCGCGATGGCGCCGGTTCCCATCGTGCTGTTGCGCCTGGAGGTGATGGGCGGCCATGCCGAGGCGGCCCAGACGGGACACTTCCGGTGCTGGCCCGGGCTGGTTGCCAGAGCGGCGGCTTTGCGAGCCGTGGCCACGCCTGCGGCGGAAGGCCAGAAAGCGGAGCCCGTGGCGGGATGAAACCTGGCCCGTCCCGCATGTGGCTGCGCGCGATGGGCCATCGCTATAAGCGCTTTTTTCATCACAAATCACGCTTGACACGCCTAGACCCGGCTCCTACCATGTACATACCATGTGCATGTACATTGGAGTCCGGAATGGCCACTGCAACTGAACGGATTGTCGTACAGGTTACGGCGAGCCAGAAGCGCGCAATCGCAAATACCGCCAAGCGGCTCGGCCTCAACGTGAGTGAGCTGATGCGGCAAGCCGCGCAAGGCTTTACGCCCGCGAACGATGAGGAAGACATCAACGCCCTGCTTGAGCGCGTCAACATTTCCACCAAGGAGGCGAATGAAGCGCTGGACGATGCATTGTCATTCGTCGCTGAGTCCAACAAGCGTATCGCCGCGATGTCGGAAGGGAAGGCGTAATGGGCGTGACGGACAAAGTGTGGGACGCGCTCACGACCGTCATCAAGATGAACGACAAGGTTGTCTCGCTGGCCGGCACGGTGAAGGAGCAGCAGGCAAGGATCGAGGGCCTGACAGAGCGCGTCATCAGGCTCGAAGCGACGCTTGACCTTCTACTGCGCGCCAATGACGTGAAGAAGATCAAGGGCTAGGAAATATCCGGAGCGCGAACGCGTGGCGATTGCCACCGCCCTTGGCCTGACCCTGCTTGTCTCGATACTGGACCTGCTCCATGTCTGGTGGATCGGCGACTACTACTGGGACTCCTCGCTCACCCGCTACGTGTCGCTGATATTCAGCCTGACGATGGGTTGGCTGCTGGTCGACCGCTACGATGCCCGCCAGCACGCGCTGGTCATCGAGATCCACGACAACGGCCGCGGCTTTGCGCCGCAGGCGGCCACCCTCGGGAAGGGACTGAGCAATATGCGCCGGCGTGCCGAGACCATCGGGGCGATGCTTGATGTGCGCTCGTCGCCGGATGGCACTACGGTACGCCTGGTGTTCGCGCTGGCGCCGGCAGCCGAAAGCGGCAACGGCGGACCCTTCTGCCGGCCAGAGCCAAGCCGCCGATCGCGGCGCGATCGGCGCGACGGACCGCGCCTGATCAGTGCCGACCGGGGCGCGGACACCTCATATCACACCTTGATGTCGATATTCTGGCCAAGGTGAGGAGGATTGCTGGCGGGGACGCCGACTTGCGGCACCGATTGCAGCAGGGCTGCCGCGCTCTGCCCTTGCATGTCGAGCGACTTGCGCAGCATCAGCAAGGCCACCGGATCGGTACCCACGCTGCTCGCAGAGCTAATGATAGAAGTGTCCATGAACGGGTCTTCCTGATTGTGG
The DNA here is from genome assembly GCF_057814235.1 of Cupriavidus sp. F041. Lineage (NCBI taxonomy): Bacteria > Pseudomonadati > Pseudomonadota > Betaproteobacteria > Burkholderiales > Burkholderiaceae > Cupriavidus > Cupriavidus sp. F041. Next base: position 3,232,816 of record NZ_JBVASY010000001.1, on the reverse strand, counting down.
TTAAGGTTTGGTTGAAGCTGAAAATGGCGTTGAAACCAGCAGGAAGGCAGACCTTCCTGCATCTTGTGTTGTCGGCCTCCAGCCTGAAACCTTTAGCGCGGCGGCCGGCTGGCGGCCGGCACGGCGGCAGCCGGCCCGCTTGTCATCCGGAGCGTTTATGATGAGCGGCCCGTCCGCCGTGGACGGGAACAACCGGCGAGCCCGCGCAGCGGCTGAATCCGGCGAAACCAGCTAGCAGAATAAACATCATGGGTCGGGCGGCAAGCATTGCGGGAAACATCGCTATTTCGTGTTTGGCTTTTGGCGCGCTTGGCATCTCCCTGGATTGCCTGGCGCTGGACGCGAGAAGATCACGCATGCCGCCAGCCTGTTGCATGCCGATGCCGAGCGGGATCTCTGTATCCTGCGTGCCAAGGGCCTGACCGCCCCGGCCGTGAGGATCGCGCCGTTGTCCGCGCTCAAGGTCGGGCAGAAGGTCTATGCCATCGGCGCGCCGCGCGGCTATGAACTGACGCTCAGCGATGGCCTGCTCTCCTCCCTGAACAAGGATGAACGAGACCGCATCGTCCGCCTCCAGACCACCGCGCCGATCTCGCCCGGCTCCAGCGACGGCGGGCTGTTCAATGCGGACGGCCAACTCGTCGGCATCACCTACCTGATGCGGACCGACGCGCAAAATCTCAACTTCGCCATTCCCGCGCAGTGGATCGCCGAGGTGCCGGCGCGTTCCGCACAGGCGCAGCAGTCCTACCGGAATGAGATGGTTGCGATGGCTGTCCCCGCGACCAAGGCGGCGTCCCCGCCACGCCCCGCCGCCGGCCCGCAGGGCAGGTAACTGACCGGAGCCGAGTTGGCGAGCCACTTTACGCACCTTGGCCGGGTCGACGTCATCGCGCCCTCCGGCGTGACGCTCCGGATGCAAGTCCGGGGAAGCGGCAGCCTCGATGTCACCAATGCCGTCAGCCGAAGCTCGTCGCCGGGCCGTTATCGCGTCGACACGCAGGCGAACCAGGTCTGCCTGGACCTGGCCAACCCGATGTTCAGCGCAATGCAGGCGTGCTATGGCGTGACCGAGGCCAGCGGGCGCTTCGTCATGCGCTCCGTTTCAAGCCCCTTTTACTTCTCATACACGAAGTAGCAAGCGGGCGAGCGCCACGCCGGCTGCCGCCGGATTTGCCATTGGCGGCAATGTGGGTGTTCGGCTGGCTTGCGCTGCCTGCGTTACCATGTCGGCGTACGTTTCGCATTGCGCATGCCTGCGCGTCGCCACTTGCGCAGGTTTTCCACCCGGAGCCGCCGCGGCACGGGCTTGCGCATCACCGCACCCTCGCTGCACCCACGCCGCGCCATCGCCGTCATCACCCAATCGCCATGACCTCCGCACTACTGCTTGAAAACATCCATGACACCGCCGTCGAGCGCTTCAAGGAAGCACAAGTCACCGTGGAACGCCGCACCGGCGCGCTCGCCGGCGACGAACTCCATCGCGCACCCGAAGGCCACCAGATCCTGGGCATCCGCTCGGCCACGCACCTGGGCGCCGCTGAAATCGAGGCCGCCAGGCACCTCATCGCGATCGGCTGCTTCTGCATCGGCACCTCGCAGGTAGACCTGGACGCCGCGGCCCGCGCCGGCATGCCGGTGTTCAATGCACCGTTCTCGAATACGCGCTCGGTGGCCGAACTGGTGATCGCCGAAGCAATCCTGCTGCTGCGCCGCGTTCCGGAGAAGAACACCCTGGCGCATGCCGGCAAGTGGGCAAAGGGCGCCACCGGATCGTTCGAGGCACGCGGCAAGACCATCGCCATCATCGGCTACGGCAATATCGGCTCGCAGGTTGGCGTGCTGGCCGAAGCCATGGGCATGCGCGTGGTGTACTACGATGTGCAGGCCAGGCTGTCGCTCGGTTCGGCGCGCGCGGCGCGCTCGCTGGCGGATGCGGTGTCGCATGCCGACATCGTGACGCTGCATGTGCCGGCCACCGCGCAGACCAGAAAGATGATCGATGCGGAGGTGCTCGGCCAGTTCCGGCGTGGCGCTATCCTGATCAATGCCTCGCGCGGCACGGTGGTGGACATCGACGCGCTGCGCGCGGCGTGCGACGCGAACCACATCGCCGGCCTCGCGATCGACGTGTTCCCCGAGGAGCCCAAGACCAACGCGGACCGCTTCACCAGCCCGCTGCAAGGCGTGCCCAACGCGATCCTGACGCCGCATATCGGCGGCAGCACCGAAGAGGCGCAGGAAAATATCGGCACCGAAGTCGCCACCAAGCTGATCGCCTTCCTGCGGACCGGCGACACCATCGGCGCGGTGAATTTCCCCGAGGTCAGCCCCGGCCCGCTGACGTCGCCGGCACGGCTGCTCAACGTGCACGGCAATGCGCCGGGCGCGCTCGCCGCGCTCAACACGCTGCTGGCGCGCGACGGGGTCAACATCGTGGCGCAGCATCTGCAAACCAGTGGGCAGATGGGCTATGTGGTGACCGATCTGGACAAGGCCCCGTCGCCGGAACTGATTGCCGCGCTGGACGCGGAACCGGCTTTTATCCGCTGCCGCACCCTGCTCAACCCACAGGCCTGAACAACGGCAGCGGCAACCCGCCGCTGCCGTCAGCTCACCCGGAAGTGCTCCACCGACTGGCCCGCGTTCACCGCGCGCAGCAGCCAGGCCGGCATGGGGCCTTCGCCATCCCAGACCTGTCCCTCGGCATTGCGATAGCGGCGTGCGGGAGCGGCCGCAGGCGTCTGTGAAGCTGCAATGGCCGGTGCCGGTGCCGGTGCCGGCACTGCGCGTGCCGATGCTGTCGGAGCCGATGCCGGAGCCGGCCCCGCAACTGGCGCCCGTTTCACGATTGCCCCCGCTTTCGACGCGGGCACGGACATCGTCACCCGCGCCGGCAACGGCAGCGGCAACGGCAACTGCACCGCTGCCGGGGCAGGCGCCGGCTCCGAAGCGGATACAGGCGACGTCACCGAATCTGCCGCCGGCATCGCCACCGAAGTTGAATCGGGCGCGGGCACGGGCGTTGCGTCTGCGATAGCCGCCGGCGCGGCTGCCGCCTGCGTTTGTACTGGCGCGGTATCCCGGGCCGGCCCGCGTTTGTGGGCTGCCACTCTGCGCGATGGCTTCGGCGCTACCGCCGGCGGCGCCGTCACGGGGCCGGCAGGCAAGAGCGCCGGCGGCAACACCGGTTCCGCCACCACCGTGGCCAGCACGGGCGCGGCGACCGGGGCCGGGGCCACCACCCTGTCGAAACAACCTGCCGCCTCAAGTTCGTCCATGGAGATGCCGAGCCGCTCTATCTGGACGCGAATCCAGACAATGGCAGCGACTTTCCTGACGTCGGCGGGAACTGAAGAAGGCATGGCGGAAGACACAATATATGCGGGTAATAGGGGCGGGAAAATGGTCGAGGATGCGATGCTGGCCGCACACCGGTCATCCTGAAGTTCGCACATGATAGCCGAGCGCGGACTCCGGCCCCGCAACCCTCCAGATCAGCATACTTCCAACAGGCCAAAAGCCCCACTCCGGCCGCCCTCCCAGGCGCTGCAAACCGGCCTCCGGAGCGCCTCCGCCCGGTACTGCATCCAACCCGGGCAATCCGTCGTCATATTGCAAAACCCACACATTTCAAATGAGAACGATTATCATATGCGTCTTTCGCAAGGCGCTTTCCGGGTATCCGGCCGGGCACCATGCGCAACTCGGCGCCGCCACGCACCGTCTCACCTTGAAAGGACGCATCAATGCATCGCCTCATTACCTCCGCCCTCCTTTGCGGCGCCGCGCTTGCCGGCACCGCCCAGGCCCATCAGGTCTGGCTGGAACAGACGCCGGCGACGGCCCAGCTGTATTTCGGCGAGTTCAACGAGAACCTGCGCGAGATTTCGCCGGGATTGCTTGACCGCTTCGTGCAGCCCAGCGCCACCCTGGTGACGGCCAGCGGCGAGCAGCCGCTCAAGGCCGACAAGGCGGCCAACGGCTTCGTCCTATCGGCGCGTGCCGGCGTTGGCGAGTCCATCGTCGCGCAGGATGCCGGCTATCCCGTGCGCGAACGCAAGGACGGCGACAAGGTGATCCGCACCGCCTGGACGCCGGCAGCCCGCTTGCTTGGCGCCGGCGGCACTGCCGCGCTGGCCCCCAAGCTCGCGCTGGACATCGTGCCGACCGGCCGCGCCGGCGAATACCAGGTGGTCTACGCCGGCCGTCCGCTGCCGAAGGCCAAGGTGGGCGTGGCGGTACAGTCGGGCTGGGGCCGGGAGCTGCGCACCGACGACCAGGGGATCGTGCGCCTGGCGCAGCCGTGGCAGGGCACCTACGTGCTGGAAGTGCACCACGTCGACAAGACGCCCGGCGAGCGCAACGGCAAGCCGTATGACATCGCCAGCTACGTCACCACCCTGTCGCTGACGCAGACGGATGGCCTGGCCGCGCTGCCCGCCGCACCGGCCGCCGCGCCGAACAAGTAAGGAAGGGGCCGACATGGGGCTGAGCCAGACCGGCCGCTATCGCCTGAGCGTTGTCTCGCGCATGGTGGCCGCCATCGGGGGCGGTTACGTACTGGCGTCCGTAGCCACCGGCCTGCTGGCCGTGCTGCTGCCGCTGCCGCCCGCCGAGGCGGTGATGACCGCCACGCTGCTGTCGTTCTCGCTGTACGCGTGCGCGGTGCTATGGGTGTTCGCCGCCGGCAGCGCGTTGCGTGCATGGACCGGCGTGGCCGTGCCCGCGATCGCGTTTGGCGCGCTGCTGGCTGCCTTGCGGAGCGCATCGTGAAAGCCGGTTTGCGTCAGTCGATGGCATGGCTGCACAGCTGGTCCGGGCTGCTGGTGTGCTGGGTCCTGCTGCTGGTGTTCTGCGCCGGCACAGCAAGTTATTTCAAGGACGAGATCACGCTGTGGATGAAGCCTGAGCTGCATCGCCCGGCGGCCACGCCAGTGTCCAGCGCCGAAGCCGCGAGCCGCGCGGTGGCATTCCTGCAGCACAACGCAGCCGATTCGCCGCGCTGGCTCATCGACCTGCCGGACGAGCGCAACCCCGCGGTGCAGGTGCGCTGGATGCGTCCGCCCGGCGCCGCGGCCTCCGGCATCGGGGGCGGCCGCGGACGCTTCGAGAGCCGCACGCTGGACCCCGCCACCGGCGCCTTCCTGCAACAGGTGCGCGACACGCGCGGCGGCGAGTTCCTTTATCGCCTGCACTTCGACCTGTATTTCATGCAATCGATCTGGGCGCGCTGGATCGTCGGCTTCTGCGCCATGTTCATGCTGGTCGCCATCCTCAGCGGCGTCATCACGCACCGGCGCATCTTCCAGGATTTCTTCACCTTCCGGCCGCGCAAGGGCCAGCGGTCCTGGCTCGACGCGCACAATGCCACGGCCGTGCTGGCCTTGCCCTTTCACCTGATGATCACCTACACCGGCCTGGTGACGCTGATGTTCATGTACATGCCGTGGGGCATCCAGACGGCATACCAGGGCAGCCAGCAGGCCTTCTTCAACGATGCCTTCGGACGCGCGCCCCAGGCAAAGCCGAGCGGACAGGCAGCCCCGCTGGCACCGGTCGCGCCGCTGGTCGAGCGAGCCGCGCGCCGCTGGGATGGCGCGCAGCCCGGCAGGATCGATATCACGGTGCCCGGCGACACCAACGCCACCATCAGGGTGTCGCGCGGCGCGGGTAAATCACTGTCCTCCGACGAACCGTCGATGCGCTTCGATGGCGTCACGGGCGCCCTTGTCGCAACCGTGGGCGATACGCCCGCGGCCGCCAGCCAGACCCGCGGCGTGATGGTGGGCCTGCACGAGGCGCACTTCGCCGGCCCCCTGCTACGCGCGCTGTTCTTCCTGAGCGGCCTGGCAGGTTGCGCCATGGTCGCCACGGGCGCGCTGCTATGGGGCGTGAAGACGCGCCAGGGCCAGGCCAGGGCGCTGGCCACGGGCGCGCGCCCAAGCTTCGGCCTGCGGCTGGTGGATGCACTTAACATCGGTGCCATTGCCGGCCTTCCGATCGCGTTCGCCGCCTATTTCTGGGCCAACCGGCTGCTGCCGGTGTCGATGGCGCAGCGCCCCGACGCTGAGATCCATGCCTTCTTCATCGCCTGGGCCACAGCCGCCGTGCTGGCACAGTTACGGCCAACGCGCGGAATGTGGCGTGCGCAACTGTGGGGCGGCGCGCTGATGCTCGCCGCCATACCGGTGCTCAACGCCGTCACCACCGATACCCACCTCGGCGTGACGCTGCTGCAAGGCCAGGGGCCCGCGGCCGTGGCGGGCTTCGACATGACGGTACTGGCACTGGGCATCGCGCTGGGCGCAGCAGCGTATATGCTGGGCCGCCGCTCGAAGGCACGCACGCCCGCGCGGCACGCGGCGCGAGCCGGCGACGCGGGTCTGCAGGGCGGCGACGCGAAGGGGGCGGCATGAACGCCAGCCATGGCTTTTTCACCGCGCTAGCCTTGACCTATAGCGGCTTCACGGCGCTCAGCCAGACGCTTGACCGCCACTATGCCGATCGCCATGGCCGCGGCAGTTCCCCTTGCGCATCGGAGCGGCTGCGGCTGCATGGGCTGGGCTGGGCCGCGCTGGCCCTCGCCCTGGCGGCTTGCGTGCGGCACGAAGGCTGGCCGATGGGCACCGTCTCCTGGCTCGGCACGCTGACGCTCGGCGCGCTGCTGCTGGTGTTGCTGCTTTCCTACGCGCCTGCGATCGCCGTACGCGCGTCCCTGTGGACGGGGGCGCTGGGCGGATGCGGGCTATTGGTCATGAGCGTGGCGCCCTGAGCCATGGCTACCGGCATTTCTTGTACGGCGCATACTCCTTGCCGTTCCAGCGCCAGACCGGAAAGCAGGTGCCCGGACCGCCCACCGCGATGTCGGGAAAGCCGAGGTTCTTCGACTTCAACGCCTCCGGCTGCCCCGGAAAGCCGAACTGCGGCTTCCACTGTCCGCTGGCATCCTTGATGTACAACTGCATGAAGACCCCGGCCATGCCGCCCACGCAAGTGCCGTAGAGGTTGGTGAACACCTCCGGCTGGCCGTCGCCGTTCAGGTCGATCACGGTCGCGTCGTAGTCCACGGATTCATTGCAGGCCTTGTCGAAGACCTTGCCCTTGAGCGCCTTGAGCTGGCCATTGGTGGCCTCGACGACGATCCTGGCATCGGTGGTGGGCGCAGCCAGCGCCACGGCGGCCGGGCCAAGCGTCCCGGCAACGGCAAGCGCCACGCTCAGCACGGTGGCCAGGGACTGTGGATGCCTGCGCATCGCGGTCTCCTTAGGGGTGAGGGTATGCAACGCCGTTTCTACTTCCCCTTCACTCCGGAGCAGCGAACCTAGCGTTTCGATGATACGAAGAACCCGTGAAGGATGCCAGCCACGAATGCGGGGCTATCATTACGGCCATTCCAACTCATCACCACCGGCCCGGTAGCCATGCCTGACAACACCCCCGCAAGCCAGCCCTACGCGCTGGAAAATCCCTTTCTCGAATCCCTGGATGTCGTCATCGAAGAGTGGCAGCCGGACCTGGTACGGATGTCGCTGGTGCCGCAGGCCGCGCACGTCAACAATACGGGCGTGGTACAAGGCGGCATCCTGGCCACGCTGCTGGACGCGGCGGGGGGCTACGCCGGCTTGTTCCCGGAGAACGGCGTGCGCCGCGCCGCCACGACCATCTCGCTGAACGTCAACTATGTCTCCTCCGCGCACGTGGAACCGCTGCAAGTGGTGGGCCGGCGCGTGGGCGGCGGGCGGCGGGTGTTCTTCTCCAACGCCGAGATCACGGATAGCCAGGGCCGGCTGATCGCCACCGCGCAGGCAGCATTCCGCCGGAAGGATCCGGTCTCGGCTTCCTAGACAACTGAAACGCTCCCGCGAAAGGGACAGCAAGGCGAGCGCGACCACCGCGCCCGCGGATGCGGCGTTCGCGCTGGCGGCATTCACTATTTGCGCGCCGACAGCGGTGGAGCGATCTCCTCCAGTGGCCGTTTTTCCGCGCTGACGGCATAGCGCAAGGCGAACAGGCCCGCGCCAATCACCAGCGCCGCGCCAATGCCATAGCCGCCGGCCACCGCCGCGCGACTGCCGGTTTCGATCAGTGCGCCGAACAGCAGAGGCCCGATAAAACCCCCGCTGCCCGTCCCCGCTGCGTAAAAGATGGAAATGGCCAGCGCGCGCGTCTCTAGCGGAAAGACCTCGCTAACCGTCAGGTAGGCAGAACTGGCCGCGGCGGACGCCAGGAAGAAAACGGCCGACCAGCACAGCGCCTGGCTGCGCGCATCGAGCCAGCCCTGCACGAAGGCCCATCCGGTCAACCCCAGGCCCACGCCTGACAGCACATAGGTAAGTCCGATCATGCGGCGCCGACCCACGTGATCGAACAGCGGCCCCAGCAGCAGCGGACCGAGCACGTTGCCCAGCGCGAAGGGGAAGATGTACAACCCTACGCGGTTGTCAGGCACGCCGTGAAACCGCGTCAGTACCAATGCATAGGTGAAGAAGATGGCGTTATAGAAAAACGCCTGCGAAATCATCAGCGCCAGGGCCACCGCGCTGCGCAGCCGGTAGCGCTTTAACAGCACATGCGCAACCTCGCCCAGGGTGGCCGCGCCGCAGCGGGAAAACGTGACCGTGCCGGTTGCGGGTGGCAGCGTCCCGTACTGCGCGGTCACCTGCGCCTCGATCGCGATGACGATTTGGCTGGCTTCCTCGCCACGCCCGTGCGAAAGCAGCCAGCGCGGGCTTTCCGGCACATCCCGGCGCACCATCAGGATGGCCACCGCCAGCACCGCGCCGAGCAGGAACGCGGCGCGCCAGCCCAGCGCCGGGCCCAGCAGGCGCGGATCCAGCAAGATCAGGCTCAGCCCCGCACCGAGCGCCGCGCCAACCCAGAAGCTGCCGTTGATCGCGAGATTGACTCGTCCGCGCAGGCGGGCCGGGATCAGTTCGTCGATCGCCGAGTTGATGGCCGCGTACTCTCCGCCTATGCCAACGCCCGTCAGGAAACGGCACACCGCGAAGAAGACAAAACCGGTAGAGAAAGCGGTGGCCAGGGTCGCGGCCATGTACACGGCAAGCGTCACCAGGAACAACGTCTTGCGGCCCAGGCGATCGGCGAGCCGCCCGAACACCAGCGCGCCCAGGACCGCCCCGCCCACATACAGAGATCCAAGCCATCCCACCTGCGACGCATCCAGGCCCAGCCCGTCCGGGCGCTCCAGCACGCCGCCCAGCGAGCCCACCAGCGTGACTTCCAGCCCGTCCAGCACCCACGCCACCCCTAGCGCGATCGCCACCCGCCAGTGCCAGCGCGACCACGGCAGGCGGTCGAGGCGGGCTGGGATATCGCTTTCGATGAGTGGCATAGGCAGTTTCCGGCCCCTGGAGCCGTGCGTGAGCGAGGATGGCAGGCACGTCGCCGAAGAAACCGCTGCGGCGTGCAACATGGATGCCCGAGACGCCACAGGCGCAGCCGCGCACGATGGCGAGAACGCACCAGCACGGCCATGCGGGCGCGGCTCCCTCATATTCCCTCTGGCCCGGCCCTTGCGTGCATCCGGATCACCCGAGCGCGCTTCAGTCTCGAAGCCCGCCTCCATCATAGGCAGATCCCGTGCAGAGTCGCGTACATACCATTCTCGTAGTTGACGACGAACCTGGCGTAGCGGACGCCCTGGCCTGCGCGCTTGAGCAAGACGGCTATGCCGTGGAAAGGGCGTCCGACGGGCTCAGCGCCTTTGCCCTCGCGCAGCGCGTGCATCCCAGCATGGTGGTGACCGACTGGGTCATGCCGCACGCCGATGGCGCGCTGTTGTGCAATCTGCTGCTGGGCGAGCAAGCGCTCAGTGCTACGCCTGTCGTGATCTCGACCAGCGCAAGGCCGGAACCCGCGATTGCTAATGCCACGGTGCGCTACTGCCCCAAGCCCTGCCACCCCGACGAAGTGGTGCGGCTCGTGCATGCGCTGACCGGCGACGCCGACACCCTTCGTGTGTACGACGCACCGCCTGCTTGAAATTCTTACCGCTTGCTTGCGCGCCGGCGGCCCGCGGCCGCAGGGCGCACGCCGGGTCGGCCATTGGCGCTTTCGCCGCCATTCGTTAAACCCGACAGGCCTACAATGAATCATGGCCACCTCAAAGGAGCCGCCATGACAACCTATATGCTCTTCCTCGGGGCAATCGTCCTGCTCTACGCTTTCATTATTCGCGCCGGTTTTTTCCACAAATCCGTGCTCTATCCGGAACACGCCCATCCCTTCCACTACTGGTGGGACCGCATCGTCCATCACCAGAAGAAGACCGGTTAGCGCCCTCGCAACACGGAAGGCTCTCGAAGGCCTCCCCGCCCGCCACCCGGCGGGTTTTTTCATGCGCGGACAGGGCGCGAAGTCCGGCACCGGCGGCGGAAGGCGGGTCCAAGCGCCCCTTGCTGCTCATGCCAGTAACCCAGGTGCTAAACTCGCGGCCTTCTCAATCAAGGCCCTCTCCCCCTGTTCATGCGCCTCTCCCTATTCGCGTCGCTGTCGCTCTCCCTGGCATACGCTAGCGCGCTGGCAACCCCGGCGGCCCCCACGCCGGCCCAGGTCACCGCCGCCATCCAGCAGTTCGAAGCCGAGCGCATCAAGCAACTGGAACAGACCGATCCGGCCGCCGCCGAACGCGCCCGCTCGCCGGTCGTGGCCTCGCTGGTCGCCTCGATCAAGGCCCATGCGGTCAAGGGCTGCCTGCCGGCCAGCGCCGGCGAGATCGTTTGCATCGTAGGCGTCCAGGCCGGCCTGCGCGACGGCTATCGCGCACTGGCTTTTCGCGACAATCCCGAGCCGTGGGTCCTGGTGCGGCGTGAAACGCCCGATGTGAACGGGCCCGATGCCGCCCAGGCCACCGCCGCGATGCGCGAATTCGCCCGCGCGGAACTGAAGAAGAATCCGTCCGGCGAGCATGCCGCGGAACTGACTTCGATGGCCGAGTCGCTGGTGGTCAAGCAACTGAACCACTGCGGCCTGAGCCGCGACAGCGGCAATCTTGGCTGCGACGCCATGATTTCGGTTGGCGGCGCACCGGAAAAGCGCGTCACCGGATTCGCTTTCGCACTGGAGCCTGCGGGTTGGCGCTTTCTGCCGCGCTCCACGGACTGAGCGCACCGAGCCGCCAATAGCGTGGCCTTGCGATGGCACAAAAAGTGCCCCTTAGCACACTAGGGTCAAATCAATAGTCTTTCGCGATTACCCCGACACGGGGGATCGATCGCGCGTCGCGCGGGTGCACAATGCGGCCAGCCCGCTACATGCGGATCTGCCTATACCGCAATACCGTAATACCCGCCTTTGACCCTGACGCTTATGTTCCAGAATCCGAACGCAGATATCGATGCGGCCCGACGCGCAAATATCTCGAACGAGGTGGGCACCGGCACGCTGCCGGCGTTGTCGGCGCAGCCCGCGCAGGCGGGAGAAGCCACCGCGCAACAACTGGCGGAACGCCGGACGCGCGCGCTGGCCGATACGCTTGAAGAAGCCATCCGCAGCCGGCCGTCACGCGCCAGGGCTTCGCGCTGACGTTGCGCTTCGTGCGGTGGCGGACGCCATCGGATGACGGCCCGCCGAGCGGCGGGCTTGTCGGTTTGCGCAGGCCTGGCGCGCGGTAATCAGACTTCCTGCATTGCGCCGCGCCTACCTGCCCCAGCGCGACACGCGCCGGCAAGCGCTGGTCCCGGGGCCTGCACATCTGCTTGATCGCCGCCATCGCCGCCGGCTGCCGGAATCGCTGGATTTCGCCTCTTCCGGCATCTAGAGTTACCAGCATCCTACCCCACGCCCAGGCGCCCGGATGTCAGCCGGTGGCGGTGATGAGGTGACTTATGCAGAACGGAAAAGATGCCGCCCGCGACGCAACTGCCGCCAGCCCCTGGCAGGTGCCGGACCTGACGCCGGATCGGCTGTTGCAACTCGGCATGGGCTTCTGGGCCGCCAAGACCCTCCTGAGCGCGGTGGAGCTTGGCGTGTTCACGCAACTGGCAAAGGCACCGCAGGACGCGGCGGCACTGAGCGCCGTGCTTGGCCTGCATCCGCGTGGCGCGGTGGATTTCCTCGACGCGCTGGTGGCGTTGCACGCACTCGAACGCGAAGACGGCAAGCCCGGCAATCTCTACCGCAACACGCCCGACGCCGAGCTGTTCCTGGACAAGGCCAAGCCCACCTACGTGGGCGGCTTGCTGGAAATGGCCAATGCGCGGCTGTATCCGAGCTGGGCATCGCTCACGGACTCGCTGCGCACCGGCCGCCCGCAAAGCGAGGCCGCCGAAGAGGGAGACCTCTTCGCGGCGATCTATCGCGACGAGCAGAGCCTGCGCGGATTCCTGCAAGCCATGACCGGCGTCAGCCTGGCCGCAGCCCAGTCCATGGCGCGCAAATTCCCGTGGGCGGAATGCCAGACCTTTATCGACATCGGCGCCGCGCAAGGCGCGCTTCCGGTGCAGATCGCACTGGCTCACCCGCACCTGCGCGGCGGCGGCTTCGACCTGCCGGCGGTTGGCCCGGTGTTCCAGGAATATGTCGCCGCGCATGGCTTGCAGGACCGCCTGCGCTTTTACCCCGGCGATTTCTTCGCGGACCCTTGCCCGCACGCGGATGTACTGATCATGGGTCACATCCTCCACGACTGGGATATCGATCAGAAGCTTTACCTGCTGGAGAAGTGCTACTCGGCACTGCCGGCCGGTGGGCGCCTGATTGTCTACGACGCCATGATCGACGATGCGCGCCGGCAAAACGCCTTCGGTTTGCTGATGAGCCTGAACATGCTGATCGAAACGCCGGGCGGCTTCGATTACACCGGCGCGCAGTGCTGCGCATGGGCCCGGCAGGTGGGTTTTGCGCAGGCGCGCGTGGAGCCGCTCAGCGGGCCGGATTCCATGATGATCGCAACCCGGCAATAGCAGCGCAGCATCGCAATGCCGACACGACGGGAAGGACCTGCCATGGCCGAAATGGAAAAAGACAAGGTGGTAAGCGTGCTCAACCGGATCCTCGAAGCCGAGCTTGCCGGGGTGGTCCGCTACACCCATTACTCGCTGCTGGTGTTCGGCTTTGGCCGCATCCCGATCGTTTCCTGGCTGCGCGAGCAGGCTAACGAATCGCTGCTGCATGCGCAGCAGGCCGGGGAATGGATCACCACACTCGGCGCCTATCCGTCGCTGGCCATCGGCAAGCTGCTCGACAGCCATACCTTCGATACCGCAGCCATGCTGCGCGAATCGCTGGAGGCGGAGAACGCCGCCCTCAAGCTGTATCGCGAGTTGCTGGCGCTGGTGGAAGACCGCTCGGTGGCGCTGGAGGAGTTCGCGCGCCAGATGATCCAGATCGAAGAACTGCACGCGGGCGAGGTAGACAAGATGCTGCGCAAGCCAGGGCAATCCGCGGCCTTCGCACCACCACCGGCCTGACGCCATCCGTCGGCCAGCCGCGAGTCGCGGGCGGGCCCAGAAGTCCTGGTCGGCTTGCCCGACACGGTCTACCGTATTCTTCATATGCTCGGAGACTGCCTTGCGCGCGCTCCGGGTCGCGCGCCTGGATGGCGGCGCACATGGCTTCGTGCTCCCGGCGGATCCGCGCCATCTCGGCCTCGCTGCGGCGCTCTGCCGCCAGAGCCGCCAGAGCCGCCAGAACCGCCATCTCGGCTTCGATGCCGCGGCGCAACTCGATGATGCGCACCACGACCCGCGCCGGATTGTCGTCGCCGGGCTCGAGCCGCAAAACCTCAGTGGCCTTGGGATCAAGCACCAAGGTGCCGCTGCCCTGCCTCGTCTCCACCAGCCCTTCTGACTTCAGCCGCGAAATAGCCTCGCGCACCACCGTACGGCTCACGCCGTATTGCCCGGTCACGAACTTCCCGGTAAGTAGGCGCGCATCGACGAGATAGGTGCCCCCGCGGATCTGGCTTGCGAGCAACTCGGTGATACGATCTGCCACGGTCATCGCACTTGCCGGTTTCCCGGGCGCTGCGGCGCGCCGGGACTACCTGGAAATCAAAGGCATCTGCGCCGGCGGCCCCGGCAAGCGCGCCGCAATACCCAGCACAAGAACGGAGACAGCATGAAGACAATCGGCATGATCGGCATCGGCATGATGGGCCATGGCATCGCCACCAATATCGCAAAGCACGGCCACCCGATGGTGCTGCTGGACCATCCCGGCAACCAGCCGCTGGACAACCTGCTGGCTGCCGGCGCCGCCACTGCTGCCAGCCCGGCCGCGCTGGCGCGCGCGGTGGATGTCGTGATCCTGTGCGTGACCGGAACGCCGGAAGTGGAAGACGTGCTGTTCCGCCCGGATGGCGTGATCGCCGGCCTGCGCCCTGGCGCCGTGGTGATCGACTGCTCCACCGCCATCCCCTCCTCCACCGAGCGCATTGCCGCCGCGGTGGCCGAGGCCGGCGGGCGCTTCCTCGATGCCCCCATGACGCGCACGCCAAAGGAAGCCGCCGAAGGCCGCCTCAACCTGATCGTCGGCGGCGACCGCGCGCTGTTCGACGAATGCCGGCCACTGCTGGCCTGCTTCGCCGAGAACATCGTTTACGCCGGGCCGGCCGGCTCAGGCCACCGGCTCAAGCTGCTGCACAACTATGTATCGCTGGGCTTCTCCGCGGTGCTGGCCGAAGCCGCCGCCTGCGCCGGGCGCTCCGGCGTGGACCCGGCCGTGCTGGTGGAAGTGCTCGCCAAGGGCGGCGGCGACGGCGTCATCCTGAACCGCCTGCGCCCCTACATCGAGTCGCAGGACAACTCGGGCTTCCGCTTCTCGATCGCCAATGCGCTCAAGGACATGGGCTACTACACCACCATGGCGCAGGAGTTGGGCGCGGCATGCGCGACAGCGGAGGCAGTCCGGAATACTTACGAACGCGCCAGCCACAGCGAACGGGCGCAGCCCACAGTGCCGGAGCTGATAACCATCCTGGGCGATCCCGCAGGGAAAACGCACTGAACGGAGTCCTGTCCCGGGGCCGGAGCGCCAATAAAAAAACGCTGCAGGGCGGCATCGATGCCACTCTGCAGCATTCGGTTTCAGGCGTACGGCACGCCCGGTCAGATGCCAAGGATCTTCTTGGCCTCGCCAAGCGACTTCATCGCCTCGTCATGCTTGCCGGCCTTGTGATAGGCCTCGCCGTCGGCGCGCAGCTTGGCCACCTTGGCGGCGTCTTCCGGCGATAGCGCCGGCTTGGTGGACAGCTTGGCGTCGATCGCCTTCATCTCGTTCGGGCAATTGTGGGCCAGCGCGAGGCTGCTTGTGCCTAGCAGGACAAGCGCGGCGAGAATGGAAAGGAACTTGCGCACGGCGGTCTCCTTCACGATGCAGGGCGGATATTCAGCATAGTTCATCGGGAGCGGCAAGGCGGCTCCTGCGTCGGGCGGCAGCGCTTGTACGCCCACGGGTCAGCGTCTTGCGTTTTTCGGTGCCTCGGGGAGATACCTGGCCCGGTTCCCGGGGGCAGGCTGGATGTGACCGGTAGACAACGTGCGCGCACCCTTTCCAGCGCGCCGGGCTCCGGAAGTCCGCAAAACCAATGCGGACTGCCGCCGGGCATGGAAAATGCAGCCTTGCACGGGTGCTATCATCCAGCGGCTCTACCCTCCGCAATCGTGCCGATGACGCCCGACCCCACGCCAGAAAAACCCAGACCAACCACTGCGCTCCCCGATATCCACCGATTGCGCGCCCGTTTCGTCGCCATTTCCTGGCGCGACCTGGCTGTGTCCTTTGGTCCCGCGCTTGTATTCAGCCTCGCGGCGCTGTGGCTGGCGGTCTGGCTGGTGCAGCCGGCGCCGCCGAACACCATCTCCATCAGCGCAGGCCCCAAGGGCAGCTCCTTCCATGACGCGGCCGAGAAGTACGCACAGATCCTCGCGCGCAATGGCATCAAGCTGAATGTGCTGGTCTCCGAGGGCTCGCTGGACAATGTGCGGCGGCTGGCCGACGGCAAGCAGGCAGTCGACCTGGCATTGGTGCAGAGCGGCATCTCCAGTGAGGTGGACAAGGAGGGACTGGTCTCACTGGGCGGCGTGTTCTATGCCCCCATCTCCGTGCTGTACCGCGGCAAGGAAATGCACAAGCTGTCCGACTTCCGCAAGTCGCGCATCGCCATCGGCCGCGAAGGCAGCGGCGCCCGCGTGCTGGCCCTGGCCTTGCTCAAGGCAAACGGCATCGAGCCTGGCGGCAGCGCCAGCCTCATCGCATACGATGGCGACGACGCCGCGCAAGCGCTGGTCGACGGCGAGATCGACGTGGCCATGCTCACCGGCGATTCCGCCACGGGCCCGACCATGCGCAAGCTGTTCCGCACGCCAGGCATCCGCCTGCTGGATTTCGCCCAGGCCGATGCGTATACCCGGCGCTTCCTTTACCTGCAGAAACTGGTGCTGCCCACCGGCGTATTCGACCTCGGCAAGAACCTGCCGGCGCATCCCATCCGCCTGATCAGCCCGACGGTGGAACTGGTGGCGCGCGACACCCTGCACCCCGCGCTGTCCGACCTGCTGATCGAAGCCGCGCGCGAGGTCCACGGCAAAGCCAGCCTGATGCAGAATGCCGGGCAGTTTCCCTCCGCGACCGCACACGAGTTTCCGCTGAGCGACGATGCCACCCGCTACTACGCATCGGGCAAGGGCTTCCTCTACCGGCATCTCCCGTTCTGGCTGGCGAGCCTGCTCGACCGCGCACTGGTGGTGCTGGTGCCTATTATCGTGATCCTGATCCCGGCCTTCCGGCTGGTGCCTTCGCTGTACAGCTGGCGCGTCAAATCCCGCATCTATCGCTGGTACGGCGCCTTGATAGAAATCGAGCGCGTCGCGCTGGTGAACCCCACCGACGAGGAAAAGACCGAACTGGCAGCGCGCCTCGACCAGATCGAGGAGGCGGTAAACAGGATGAAGATGCCGCTCGCCTACGCCGACCAGTTCTATGTACTGCGCGAGCATATTGTCTTCGTCCGGCGCAGGCTGACCGGATCGTAGCAAGCGCATCAAGGCAGGGGCAACCGGCCTGCCCGGCGCAAGGATGAGGTGGATGGCCGGGTTCGGCTGCGGATTCAACTGGGTGATCTGGGCGCTTGCTGCGCCCAATTGATGGGGTCAGACAACGAGCTTGGCAACTTCAATCAGAAAACTGCACAAAAACTCACCCTTTGGCCGCTACCAGACAGCTGTGACCTGACGGCCAGCCCCAAACCACGCCCGTCACCTTCGCGAACTCTTGCGTCCATAGGACATCTTCAGTTTTGCCTCAACATGCATTGGCAGCCTTAACGCCGGCCGGTGACAGGAATCGTCAGCACCGGCGCTGCGGAGCTGACCCCCGCCGGTGCGCCTGCCAGCAGTTGCAGGACTGTGAACCATTGCTTGCTTAACTGGTCGTCGCCGTCGATGTAGTACCACCTGCCTCGATATTGCGTTGCTACCCGCGCATCAGCTGGCGGAGCGCTTCCCGAACGAATTCGCAAGTCACCGGCTGCCGGGCCAGGAGCAGGTTGACGGGCCACGCCCGACGTGTCAGGGGCCAAGTCGATAGTGGCGCCTGCTATTCGAATCATGTCGAACAGCGATCGCGTCTCGATGGCAATGCTGCCCGGATCCGGCGAGCCGACGGAGAGCTGGACGGGAATCGTGACGTCGTCGCCGGCAAGCACTGGAGACTTCACGCCGAGCAACGAAAGCAGCTTCGCGACCTCACGAGTGTTATCTGGCGAATAGCTGTGTATCACCAATCCATAGCCACTCTGACTGCCCGCGAGTTGCACCCAGTAGAGCACCCCGCGCCGCTGCAGGAGGCTTGCGGTGGCTACGACCTGCTCGAACCGAGGGTCGACGATGAGTAGCGGTGGATCTGGAAAATCAGGGTTGCGCAAGTTGTTAATGCGCCTGACGATCATATTCCAGACCTGCTCCGGCGTGGCCGCGCTGTTCAGCATCAGGAAAGTGCGCTCCATCGTCGTTTCCGCGCCGAGATGCCGTAGGAGTTCGTCGCCCGCGAGAGGTGCGTAGGAGATGGTGGGATTCTGCTCCGTCGTGAGCATGCCGGCAAACGGAACGAGGTTGCCAGCGTAGTTGCTCGCCGGCCCGAAGCCCGCCTGCACTGTCGCCGAAGCAGTGACTGAAACGTTTGCGGTCACTGAAGCCACCGTAAGAAAGCCTACACTGTCATAGAATCGCGTTCTCACGATGTTCTGCAGGAGTTGCTCGTCCCCGGTGGCGAGTATCGCGGTATTGTAGGCCGGTCGGCCGGCGCGGATCATGTCTGGCCCGACCCAATTCGTGCATCCAGAAACGAGTGCCGCGCCGGCGCAGGCAAGAGCGAGTCTTGCATTGCGACGAGACTTGCCAATGCTGAACATGTCTCCTCCGCATAGCGTGGCGAACCGCGCCAGATTATTCTTCGTAGTTTATATCCAACGATACCGAATTCGGCTCGGCCGCCGGCATCTGCTCGTAGTCGCTCAAGCACGTGCGGCACTTCAAGCGGCACGCCCAGGCTGGCACGGCCACGGTAAATGTGCCCACGGCGGGTGTCGACAACCACGTGCCTTTCGTCGGCCGCAAGTGTTCCCGCCTGGGCGCGCGCGAGCAAGGCAGCTACGCTGCCTGCTTCCACAACCGCGTATATCGCTGGCCGACCTTTCTGCTGGCAGATCCTTGCCTGAGGACCAGGGAGAGGCCATCCATGCAGGACAACTCCGGCAAGCTTGACGGTCGTGTACCCGAAATCGCGATCTCGAGTGTCGTGCGGCACTGCAGCATACCGTTCGCCTCGGGCTTACCAGATAATCCCTCATGAATGGCTTATCCTGAAGGATGCATATTCTTCACAGACAAGTACGAGAAGTGATACCGAGGTGTCGTAAGTACTGGCAAGCCCTGTTCAGGTCTTCGCATCAGCTCAGAGATTTTTCGGTCGATTGAAGTGCTTACAAAGTGCGCCACGAGGCGCTCGACACGACGAACGAATGACGATGAATCTTCGTGTGTCCTTCGCAGAAAACTGCAGGTAAAACGGCGAGCAACGTAACGCAGACCCGCAGACCCCTTTGATCATTTCCTTAACAGTTTAGGGGGTAAATGATGTGGCTATATCGGGTCGATGAACCTCACCTTGGCGCGTTGCGAATACGCGAATGGCGCCGTCGTGTGCGCCATACGATCGGCTTGCTGATCCTGTTGCTCGTTGGCGCCGTCGTGGGGCTGGCGCTGCTTGATCGATCGAACGCACCGACCGGCACCAAACTGTTTGCGGCCTTGTGGGACGGCATGAACCTTGTCACCACGCTCGGCGACTTCTCCGAATTCGATGAGCAAAGAAAGGTGTTCATGCTGGTGGCCATGGTTGCGACAATGCTGGTCGGCGGCTACGCAGTGACAAGGCTTACAGGCATGCTGTCAGGCGACGACGTGATGGCCTATCGCGAGAACAGGGCGATGGAACGCAAGCTAGAAAAGCTCGCCAACCATGTCGTCGTGGTTGGCTTCGATTCGCTCGGTGAGTTGGTGGCGGGACAACTGCGCGAGGCAGGCGAGACAGTACTGGTCTTGGTCGCGGATCGGGGCACGGCCGAACGAGCGTGTGCTCATGAGTATATGGCCCTACTTGGCCCACCTGGTGTGTTCGACGACGTGCTCAGGCTCGCGCGGCTTGATTGTGCCAAAGCGCTTGTCGTAGCTACCCACGACGCCGACAATAAGCTGACTGTCACATTGATGGCTCACACACTCAATCCTGCGCTCGCTATCGCCGCGGCCGGCGAGAATGACTTACGAAAAGCCCTACTTGAGAGCGCCGGCGCGTCGGACGTCGTGATCGGGGACGAGCTCATCGCGAATGCGCTTGTGAGCAAGCTCTTTACCCGTGTGGACGCGAGGATATGAATCCGGCAAGGGCTCGGCTGCACGGGCAGCGCAATCGGACCAGTGCTCCGGTCTCTCTACATCATTTGTTGGCGGCTATCCGCAGCGCGTGCCGTTCACGCGTGATGCCGATCCATTTGGCGTTGCCATATCGTTGGCCACCTTTGCACGGCTGCCCACGCGCAGATTACCCAAATTCTGCTGCGTGGACTGTTGCCAGGCGACCATCGGCCAGCCGCACGTTGACACGGTAGACGATCTGGGTGCCGGTGCGTCTTTCGATCTGGTTGCGCGCCACAGCACCGGTGACCGTGCCCAGCAAGCCTGGAACTTCCTGTTGCTTATTCACCGGCTCGATTGATTCGACGCGACCATAAAGCGCCGAATTTGGCTGCACCTGGCAGATCGATTTCTGGAACGCGCAATTGGTTTTAGACATAACATTGTCTTGTTGTCTGGCGCCTGTTGCAATTCTTCCTTGCGTCAGCCGGACATTAACAAAGTTTTACAACGAGACTGAGCGAACCAAACTATGCTCGCCAAGCCAACGATTTCCGAGGGGGACATATCATGAACACCACAACAATCATCTCATCGCCATTGCGACTTCTTGCATTGAGCAGTGCACTCGCTCTTGCTGCCTGCGGCGGCGGAGGCGACGGCTCATCGAACAGCAACACCAGCAACGGCACCACCAGCAGTACCGGCACCTTGAGTGTGTCGATGACCGATGCACCCGCCTGTGGCTTTGATCATGTCTTTGTCACGGTCGACAAAGTTCGGGTCCACACTGATCCCAACGCAGACACCAACGGCACCGGCTGGGTCGACGTCACTGTGAGCCCGGCACGGCGAATTGATCTGCTGTCGCTTACAAATGGCGTACTCACCACTCTCGGTCAGACTCCGCTTCCGGCAGGCACCTACCAACAGATCCGCCTGGTGCTCGTGGCCAATGGTGCCGGCGCGCTTGCCAATTCGGTGGTACCCACTGGCGCTGCCGAGCAAGCGCTCGACACACCCAGCGCCGTCCAGTCCGGCATCAAGATCAACCGCCCCTTCACCGTGGCCCCTGATACGTTGACCGATCTGGTGCTGGACTTCGATGCTTGCAAGTCGATCGTCACACGCGGCAACAAGACCTATGGGCTCAAGCCGGTGGTTACCGCTTTGCCAACGGTGGTGAGCGGCGCTGTCACTGGTGTGGTGGCCTCTGCGCCAGGCGCCCAGGTATTTGCTGAACGCAATGGCGTCGTGGTCAAGGCGACCGTGGCTGACGCCAGCGGCAACTTCACGCTGTCGCCGATCGAGCAGAGCAGTACCGCCGGCAATGTGGACGTTGTGGTTGTGCCAAC
The DNA here is from genome assembly GCF_057814235.1 of Cupriavidus sp. F041. NCBI lineage: Bacteria > Pseudomonadati > Pseudomonadota > Betaproteobacteria > Burkholderiales > Burkholderiaceae > Cupriavidus > Cupriavidus sp. F041. Next base: position 3,211,581 of record NZ_JBVASY010000001.1, on the reverse strand, counting down.
CTCGGCCACCGGGCGCGGCACCGGCATCGTGCGGGGCGTGCCGGTCGTGGCGCGCGGCAGCACTGCCGTCGCGACGGCTGCTGCACCGCTCAGCCTGCCGGCCTCAACGTTCGGCAGGGTCTCCGGGACGATCACTCCCGCCACTGCAGCGGGAACGGTCCGTGCCTTGCAGCAGACTGGCGGCGCCACCTTCGAGATTGCCGCCACCGTGGCGGCGTCGGATTCGGGCGCCTACAGCTTGTTCCTGGCGCAGCCGGCATTGCCGCTGGCTGGACCTGCGGTTGGCACATACCAGACCCCCCTGCCGGCTGGGGGGATCCCGCTCACGCAGGATGGCACTGTGGCCGGCAAGTACAGTATCCAGGCTACGAGTGCCAGCGGGTCGGTCATCACTCAGCCGGTCACCGTGACCACAACGGGCGTGTCCCAGAACTTCGCATTCTGACGCTCGGGTGCCACGGCCGCACCGACACTCAAACCCGATAAGAGAGTAGCCATAGATGAAATTACTATTCGGAGCCGTGCTGACCGCCACGCTCATGGCCGGCTGCGCCGTCTACACACCCGGCGCGGCCGTTGTTGTCCCGGCCGGGGTGGTCGTCGACTCGGGGCCGGGTCCCGGCTTCTGCCCGCCCGGGCAGGCAAAGAAAGGGCGTTGCTGAGCACGCAGCGTGCTTCTTTTGAACAACATCGAGCATAGGAGAATCGCATGAATAAGATCCACCTGTTTTCCCTGATCGCAACTTCCATCCTGGCGGCCACCCCGGTAGCCACTCACGCGCAGCCTGGCGGCGGCATGGGCGGGGCGGCTCGAGCCGGCGGTGATCTCGGTGGCCGCTCGGTCAGTCACATCAGTAGCCGTGGCCTGATCAATAGCAATGGCCCAAATGCGGGAGACCGGGACAAGGGGCGATCGCGCGCCGAGGATCGCAGCGAAATGCGCGCGGGTGAGCGGCACGGGAAGGTGCATTCGAGCCACAGCAAACATTAGCCACCGATGGCCTCCGCTGTGGGGCGGCGGCCATCGCCCAAAAAAGGCCGGCATTAGGCGCACAAGCCGAGGCCGGCCTTCTTCAGAACTTCTTGTTAGCGGCTAGCTTGCGACCACCCTGTTTCAATGCGAGATGCGACGGGCGAAAGTTCTGATCCATTAGTTGCAACGGGGCGAAGGGTACCAAAGCTAATTTCAGGACGGCAGCATCCCTAACCGTTTGCGGCGTCCCGGAGTCGACACTCGCCGGCTGTCGGCGCGGTGCCGACGCAAAACCCCCCTCTCCGCCGAGGCGAACCTTTACCTGTGCCTGGCAGGAGCCGCAGTTCCAACGTGCGCAAGCGAACAGACGTCCAAGGACTCGGCGGCACTATGTGCGTGTGCGCAGCCTCTGCCCTGTATGAGGCGGCGGGACCAATCATTGCCCATTGCCCGCGGCACGGGGGCGCTGGGAACGAGTCATCCATTGACCCTGGAGGAGTCGAATGAACAGCATCCTTGGGAAGTGCTCTGCAATGGTGGCGATATTGCTGGGCATGGCGCTCCCAGCGACTGGCGCGTTTGCTCAGGAAGCCTACGACATAGTCGGAACGTGGACGCTTGTCTCATCCGTTCTCGATAAGGACGGAAAGAAGATCGATCAGTTCGGTCCAGGCGCGAAAGGGATGATGATTCTGGATGCCCAAGGTCGGTTTATGCTAACCATCATTGGGGCGGACCTTCCAAAATTCACCTCCGGTAATCGCGCTGCTGGTTCGCCGGAGGAAAACAAGGCGGTAATCGGCAAGAGCGTTGCCCTCTTTGGCACCTACGCCTTAAATCCGGAAGGGAAGAGCCTCACTCTCAATATCGATAAATCGACCTTTCCAAACTGGGACGCAACCGAGCAGAAGCGCTCCGTGGTCGCGCTCAGCCGAGACGATCTTCAATACATGACTGCGCAAGCGTCCGGGGGCGGCTCCGCGACGGTAACCTGGAAGCGCGCAAGATAGACGGGCGTAATGGCGAATGCTAGGGATCGGTTCCGATCGACCTGGATTGGGGAGCTATAAGGAACGGCCGTTCATGGCCGATTCTGTCCGCACGGACTTCCATCAAAAGTCAAGATCGGGACAATCCGATCCGCGGCGTTTGCGGAAGCAAGCGCCGAGATGGCGGTGACAAAGCGATATCGTCTTCGTCACGCCATCTCAGGCGATCGCTTCTACAACGTGACAATGCCTCTGTCAGGGCACCAGGACGGTGGACCCTACTGTCTTGCGCGACTCGAGCGCCCGATGCGCGTCGGCGGCATCGGCCAGGGCAAAGGTCTGCTGGGGTTCGCTCGCGACGCTGCCGGCCAGCACGTGGTCGAACAATTCCCTGGCCATGTCCAGCATGTGTGCACGCGGCTGGATATAGTGCATCATGGCGGGCCGCGTGAACCAGATCGATCCCTTCACGGCCAGCATCTGGGAGTCGACAATCACCGCTCCCGACGAGGTGCCGTTGCTGATCAGCGAGCCCCGCGGCTGCAGGCAGTCCAGTGAGGCTTCCAGCGTGTCCTTGCCCACCGAGTCATAGACCACCGGAACACCCTTGCCGTCGGTGATCTCCTTGACGCGCTGCACGATGTTCTCGCGCGAAGTCACGATGGTGTGCGCACAGCCGTTGGCCTTGGCGATCGCGGCCTTCTCGTCGGTACTCACGGTTCCGATCATGGTGACGCCCATCGCCCGCGCCCACTGGCATGCGATCAGCCCCACGCCACCCGCAGCCGCATGGTAGAGGATGGTCTCGCCACCCTGGAGCGGGTAGACCTGACGGAACAGGTATTGCGCCGTCATGCCCTTCATCATCAGCGTGGCGGCGGTGCGGTCGGAGATGCCATCGGGCAGCGGAATCAGCACCGCGGCCGGCATCACGCGCACCTGGGAGTAAGCGCCCTGCGGCCCGATCAGGTAGCCAACGCGGTCACCCACGCGGATGTCCGTCACGCCGGAACCCACGGCCTCGACCACACCGACCGCGTCGGAGCCCAGCCCGTTGGGCAGCGCCAGCGGGTAGCGGCCGGTGCGGAAATAGATATCGATGAAGTTCAGCGCGATGTAGCTGTGGCGCACGCGGGCCTCGCCGGGCCCGGGCTCGCCGACCTCGACGTCCTCGAACTTCAGCACTTCCGGGCCGCCGGTTTCGTAGAAGCGAATGGCTTTTGACATGCTTGTATTCCTGTGTATGTTCTGAGGGGTCCCATGCGGCCGACTCAGTTGGTCGCTGACAGTCCGGCGATGGGTTCGTGGCCGGGCCAGGCACTGAATGCATCAACACGCCGGAGGCATGGCCGGGCCCGATCGCTCATTGGTTGAACTTGATGTTGTACACCTTGACGATCTGCGCATTGCGCTCGTACTCGGCATGCGTCACTTTGGCCAGCGCTTCGGGGTTCTCGCTGACCATCGGAGAGAAGCTGAGCCCCATCAGCTTCTCGCGTACTTTTGGCGTCGAGGCCACCTTGGTTACCACGGCATTGATCCTGTTCACGATGTCGTCGGGCACCTTGGCCGATACGATGACGCCCACCCAGTTCGAGAAATCGATGATCTCGGGGAAGCCCTGCTCCGCCATCGTTGGCACATCGGGCAGTTGCGCCAGCCGCGTCGTCGTCCCGACGCCGAAGGCCTTGAGCTTGCCTGCCTTGATCAGGGGCAGCGAGGTCACGGCACCGTCGAACATGATGTCGACCTGGCCGCCCATCACGTTCTGCAGCGCGGGTGGCGAGCCCGGGAAGGGCACGTGCTGCAGGTCCAGCCTGGACTTGTTGGCAAAGATGGCGCCTGCGTAGTGCGAGCTGGTTCCCGCGGTGTAGGACGCATAGCTTCCCTGGCCACCCTTGGCGGTCTTGAGGTAGCCGATCAACCCTTTCAGGTCCTTGGCCGGCACCGTCGGCGTTGCCACCAGCACCATGGCAGAGCGAGCCACCATCGTCACCGGCTTCACGTCCTTGACCGGATCGAAGCCCGTCTTCATCACCAGCGGAATTTCGGTCAGGATGTTGCTTGCAATGACCATGATCGTTTGGCCATCCGGCGGCGCGAGATTCAGTCCCTGCACACCGATGGCGCCGCCGGCGCCCGGCTTGTTGTCGACGATCACCGGTTGGCCGATCTCGGTCGAGATGGCCTCGGACAGCACCCGCGCCACGACGTCCATCGTGCCACCGGCGGGCGCCGGCACCACGACCCTGACCGGCTTTTGCGACCATGCGTTTGCCGCCAGAGGCGCCGCGCACAGGGCGAAGGCGACCCCGAGAAGCGTCGCGCGCTGGCGGTACTTGGTTGCTTGCTTCATCCTTTGTCTCCTTGTTGTTGTTAGCCAGGGCGTGGCGGCGCTCAGGCGACCTTGCGCAGGTGGCCCTGCTGGCGACCGATGCGGTTTGGCGCGAAGCCGTTGGCCGCCAGGGACTCCTCCACGGTGTCGTAGAACACGCCGATCTTGGAAATCTCGCGCGCCTGCTGCGCAGTGGCGATCGGACGGCCGAACTCGCGTGAAATGCGCACCAGTTGCTCGACCTGCTGGACCGTGCTGAACTTCTTGGTGCGCTGCTGGTTCCAGAGGTTGTCCTCGATGCCGCAGCGCACATGCAGGCCCATGGCGATGCCCATCATGTTGATCGGCAGCACGTTGAGCACGGAGCTTTCCACCGTCAGCACCGCCCCATCGGGCACGGCGCGCACAATGTTGGCCATGTTGTAGATGTTGGGCGCGTCCATGCCGCCGCTGATGGCCACCCAGTTCATGACCAGCGGGCCTTTGTAGATGCCCCTGCGCATCAGGCGCTCGACCGACTCGAAGCTGTTGATGTTGTAGCACTGGAAAGCGCTTTGGATGCCGGCGGCCGACAGGCGGCGGATGTGCTCCTCGACCCAGCCAGGCTGCGAGGGCACCGTCATTTCCTTGTAAGCCTGAAAGGTGGCCGGATCTTCCATCGACGTGCCGCGCAGGTCTTCGTAATCGAAGTGCTCCAGCACATTCATCTGCGAGGTGTTCACGGTCACTGTGACCTGGTCGGGCTTGGGATCGAGATCGGCGAGCATGTGGCGCGTATCGTCGGATAGCCACTTGGCGGCAGCGCCATCGGTCTCCGGCGCGAAGGAGATCGAGCCACCCACCTGGATGATCATCTCGGGCACGGCCTTGCGCACGCCGGCGACCAGTTCGTTGAATTTGGACAGCCGCTTGGAGCCGCGACCATCGAGTTCGCGTACGTGCAGGTGCAGCACCGTGGCACCGGCGTTGTAGCAGTCCACCGCCTTCTGGATCTGCGCCTCCATCGTCACCGGGATGTCCTCGGGAAAGTCAGAGGGGACATAGGACGGCGCGTAGGGCGCGGCCGTGATGATGAGCGGCTGCTGGTTTTCGGGGAACAGGTGTCCGTCGAGAAAGTTCATGGCGTGTCTCCTGGGTGGGAAAAGCAGAAAGGCGATAGGGTTGGCGGAACTGAGGATCAGAACACCTTGTCGCCGACGATGCCGGCGCGCTCCATCTTGCGATGGCAGGGCGGGTAGTCCATCACGGCGTAGTGCTGCGTCGAGCGGTTGTCCCAGATGGCGATGCTGTTTGGCTTCCAGCGCCAGCGCACCTGGTACTCGGGGATCAAGGCCTGGCCGATCAGGTACTGCAGCAGAGCCGATCCGCCTTGCGTGAAGTCCTGGCCGTAGCGCACGTTGGCCGACGTGTGGAAGTTCGTGAAATGAGTGGCGAAGCCGTTGACGAACAGCACCTTCTCGCCGGTCTCGGGATGGGTGCGCACCACAGGATGCTCGGCATCCGGGTACTGGGCCTTGAGTGCCAGGCGTTTCTCAATCGGCATGGCCGCACCGAACGTGGCTTCGATGCTGTGCCGCGCACGCAGGCCGGCGATCTGGATCTTGACCTGGTCGGGCAGTTTGTCGTAGGCCAGCGCCATATTGGCCCACATGGTGTCGCCGCCCACCGGCGGGCACTCCACGCAGCGCAGCACGCAGCCCATTGGCGGCGACTCGCGCCAGGTGGCGTCGCAGTGCCAGCCGTTCTCGTAGCGGTCGTTGGGGGCGTCCGGCGACTTGTAGATGCGCACCAGGCCCGGGTGATCCGGGTCGCTGCCGACCACGGGGTGGTCCTCGAGTTCGCCGAAGCGGCGCGCGAAGCCCACATGCTCAGCGCGCGTGATGTCCTGGTCGCGCAGGAACAGCACCTTGTGCCTGAGCAGCGCGGCCCTGATCTCGGCGAACAGGCCATCGTCGTGCACGGCGTCCGCCAGGTTCACGTTCACGAGCTCGGCACCTATGGCGCACGTCAACGGTTCGATATGCATGGCTTGTCTCCTTGTTTTTTTTGTTCAGATCACCAGGACGGACGATCCCGTGGTCTTGCGGGACTCGAGGTCGCGGTGAGCATGGCCGCTACATGCGGCGCGTAGCGCTGGTCGGGCCGCTCTTGCGTTGAGAGCTGCCGCTGATGCTTGCTTGGTCAGTGGTACAACGTGGACTCGGCGCTGCTCGAGAGGCGCCCTGCCTCAAGCCGCTCGATCAACTGCGTGGCCATCGGCCAGGGGCCATAGCCAGATGCCGGGTTCAGATGACCGACCTCGCCCAGGTCCACCGTGTCACTGCCCCAGGCCTGCGCGAGTTCGATCACCCTCGGCAGTTCGCCCAGCGGATCGTTCTGGCTGGTAGCAACCAGGCTGGGAAACGGAAGCCGCTGGCGTGGGACCGGGAGCCAGCCGTTGGCGTGGATCGCGGAAAGTGTCGGGTAGCCTTCCGGCATGGGGCGTTCAAAGTCGGGCGGACACGCCAGCAATGCGCCCTTGATGCGTGCCGCGTGTGCGGTTGTCAGGGCCCAGTGGGCAAGCATGATGCAGCCCCCGCTGTGGGCGACCAGCAGTACAGGACCGCCAATGTCTGCCACCGCCTGCTCAATTGCCGCGACACGGCGATAGCAGTCCAGGTTTTCGCGCCCCATTGGCGGCACTGTGCGGGCATTGGGCAGTCGCTCGGCCAGCAATGTCTGCCAATGCTCGGCAACCTGGTCACGCAGGCCGGGGACGATAAGCACTGTGGATGTTGTCATGATCGAATTCGATTTGAGGTGATGCTGCGACTCGGGTCTGTCAACAGCTCGGTTTTGCGCATGAGGTCCGGCGTAAAGACTGAAGCCACGCTGCGCTCCATTGACCTCGCCCCGCCGGGCATCGGGGATCAGATCCACATCCGAAGACTATCGCTGCAAGATCCAATGTGATGTATTATTTGGGACATTCGATGTCTAAATTGGGACATTCCCATGCCCGGTTACACGCCCTTGATCCGAAGCGCCAGTCTTACCGGCTACACGGAACTGGCGCGCCACCATGGACTCAACCCTGAGGCGATGCTGCGCAAGGTGGGGTTGAGTCCCCGGAGCCTTCTCGATCCCGATATGCCGGTCAGTACCATGGCGGTACGCCGGCTGCTTGAGGACAGTGCTTTGATGGCAGGCGTGGAAGACTTCGGCCTGCAACTGGCCATGGACCGGCGGCTGGCCAACCTGGGCCCGATCAGTTTCGTGATGCGCGAAGCGCCGAATGCCCGGCAGGCGCTGGACAACCTGTGTCGCTATATGCGCCTGATCAATGCGTCGCTGTTGACTCGCATCGAAGACTTTGGCGACGCCGTATTGATTCGTGAAGAGATCCTGGCCACCGGCAAGCACCCGGTGCGGCAGTCCATTGAAATGGCCGTGGGCGTGCTATACCGCACGATCCAGGAACTATTGGGGCCAACCTGGCGCCCCCGAAGCGTCTGTTTCGAGCATCGTCAACCGCACGGTGCCACGTGTCACAAAGCGCTGTTCGGCTCGGCGGTTGAGTTCAATGCAAGTTTCAATGGCATCGTCTGTGCCGCAAAGGACCTCGCCGCGCCCATGCCGGCCAATGACTACCGCATGACGCCATATGTCCGTCGCTTTCTCGATCAGGCCCTGTCTGGATCCAATGAAAGTGCGACGCACACCGTTCGGCAGGTTGTGGTTGCCATGTTGCCTGGGGGCAGGTGTACATCGGACCAGGTGGCAAAGCACCTTGGCGTGGATCGCCGGACTTTGCATCGCCATCTCGCTGCGGAAGGCACGGGCTTTTTGTCGCTGCTCCAGTCGGTCCGAGCTGAACTCGCCTCCCGCCAGATCCTCGACAGCGATCGCTCCCTCGCCGAACTCGCCGATCTGCTCGGCTTCTCAAGTCCCAGCGCTTTCGCTTTCTGGTTCAGAAAACACTTTGGCATGACGGTTTCGAGCTGGAAGCAAACTTCACAGGCTGCCGCAAATGCACCGCCGCAACGTGGCTGATCTGTGCCCCTCACTGTCACCTCCACACCGAGGTCGCAGAGAGTCGATGAGAAAAAGCATTAATCCGCCTTGGATGGCCACTCGCTACGCATCACCGCCGCGGCATCGTTGCCGGATACAATTCGGCAGCGCCTGACCTGTCCAATACCGACCTGACCCCAATCCATGCCTAACCCCACCCGGGCCTTCCTCCTCGGCCCGCTACTGAAAGGCGTTTCACGTTCTTTCTACCTGACGCTGCGCGTGCTGCCCGCCGGGATGCGCGATCCCGTTGGCCTGGCGTATCTGCTGGCTCGCGCCGCGGACACGATCGCCGACACTTCGCTCATTCCGCCGCGGCAACGGCTGGATCTGCTCCTGTCGCTGCGTGATCGGGTCAACGGCGCCGCGGACGACGGGACGTTCCTGCGACGCATGGCGGTGGAAGTCGCGGGGCAGCAGACGCAGTCGGACGAGAAGGTCCTGCTCGAGTCGCTGGGGCCCGCGCTGTCGATATTGTCCCAGTTGAGCGAGTCCGACCGGGAGGCGGTGCGCGAGATCGTGACGACCCTGACGACGGGCATGGAGTTTGATCTCCGTACCTTCCCCGACGAATGCTCCGGGCAGATCGTCGCGCTTCGCGAACCGGAACAGCTTGACCGGTACACCTACCTGGTTGCGGGGTGCGTGGGGGAATTCTGGACCAAGATGACCTATGCGCACATGCCGGGGACACTCAAGGGTAGCCCGGAGACCATGCTGCACCGTGGCGTGCGCTTCGGAAAGGCACTGCAGTTGACGAACGTCCTGCGTGACTGCTGCAAGGACCTGCGCATCGGCCGTTGCTATCTGCCAGCCACGCTGCTGGACCGGTTTGGATTAACGCCGCAAGATCTCTTGCTGCCGGCCAACGCCCTGCGCGCCCAACCCATCCTGTTCGAGCTGATCCGCGAAACGCTGGATCACTTCCGGGAGGCGGTTGAATACACGCTCGCCATCCCGGCGTTCTCCATCCGGTTGCGGCTGGCGTGCCTGTGGCCGGTCCTCATCGGCCTGGAAACCCTGCTGCTGCTCGTCAATAACGACGATTGGCTCGACCCCGGAAAAGTCTCCAAGGTACGACGCAACAAGGTGTACCAGATCGTGGCGGCATCAGTGCCGCTGGTGGTCTCCGACAAACTGCTGCGTACCTGGGTTGACGGGCTGACCGGAAAGATCGAAGCCCGGTTGGGTAGCTGACGGGACGCCGCCTCACCGGGCGACGTCCTCGCTGCCCGACGCGCTCAGGCTGCCGTCCGCGGCGGTTGCGGCCAGGGCCGTTGCGCGGGACGCATCTCCTCCCAGGCCCTGGCCATCTGCAGGACGCCCAGATCGTCGAAACGCCGTCCGGCAATCTGCAGGCCGATGGGCATGCCATCCGCTGCGTACCCGCAATTGACGGATGCCGCGGGCTGCTCGGAGAAGTTGTAGACGATCGTGAAGCTTGCCTGGTGAATCGGTTCGACGCCCTCGTATTCCACATGCGTCTGTTCCGCGCCAAACGCAGGCTGCGGGAAAACGGGCGAGAGCACATAGTCGAAATCGCGCGTGGCGGCCACGGTCGCCGCGCGCAGCGCCAGGCCTTGGGCGTGTGCCTTGTATAGCTGCTCGGCGCTGACCTCCTGGCTCTTTTGCACCGCCCACTGGATGGCTGGCGACGCCTTGCCGCGCCGCGCTTCGGGCAGCGCGGAAAGGTCCATGCGTGTGCGCATGGACCAGAAGCGGCTAACGCCTTCGAGCATGCCCGGCTCGATCCACGGCCGGATCGGTTCGACGACCGCGCCGGCCGCTTCGAACGCCCTGGCCGCCCTCTCCACCGCTTCGCGCACATCCGGATCGAGCGCGATGCCGCAGTCGAGCTCAAGCCACAAGCCGATACGCAGGCCCTTGAGGCTGCGATCCAGCCGGTTCCACTCAATAGCCTGGTAGGGCAAGCTCATATGGTCGCGCGCATCGGGCTGCGACAGCACGCGCATCATGAGCGCGGCATCCGCCACGGTGCGCGTCATCGGACCGGCAACGCGCGCCGCATAAGGCGGATCGATCGGAATGCGGCCAAGGCTCGGCTTGAGCCCGAATATGCCGCAAAAACCGGCCGGCCCGCGCACCGAGCCACCGATGTCCGTGCCGACATGCAGGGGACCATAGCCGGCCGCCGCTGCCGCACCCGCGCCCGAACTGGAGCCGCCCGTATTCCGGCTGAGGTCCCATGGATTGCGCGTCAGGGGGTGAAAGCTGGACATGGCCGCGCCAAGCATGCCGAGGTCCGGCATCGTGGTCTTGCAGAGGAACACAGCCCCGGCTTCACGCAAGCGCGCCGCCGGGGGCGCATCCTTCGCGGCCGGGACCAACTCGGTCGCGGCGCAGCCCAGCGGGACGGGTACCCCTTGCGTGGCGATGTTCTCCTTGATCGTCACCGGCACGCCGTCCAGCGCCCCTTGCGGCGCGCCGCGCTGCCAGCGCGCCTCGGACTCGCGTGCCATCGCCAGCGCGCGCTGCGTGTCGAGGGCATAGGCCGCATGGATATGCGGCTCCCATGCTTCCATTTGCGACAGCACGGCCTGGGTCACCTCCACTGGCGATAACGCCTTGCGGGCATAGAGGTCGAGCAGCGTCGTGGCGCTCAGTGCATTGAGGGCAGTTGCCTCGTTTGCCTCGTTTGTCTCGTTTGTCTCGTTTATTGTCATTGGGTCATCTCTGGGTGAAGGTCCATCAGCCGGCACCGGATTCGCAACCCCGGCACGGGGAACGAAGAATCTATGCGGCCCGCTTGGGCTTGACCCTGGCCGCCCCCTCCCCGCCGGCGTCCCTCGCGCGATACTCGAGCGTATCCGTCAGCTTGTCGATGCAGCGATTGAAAGTCTTGAGCTCCGCCTCGGTCAGCGTGGCCAGCAATGCCTTCTCCAGCGTATTGCCGCGCTCGTAGGTTCGCTTCACCATGCTCTCGCCCTCCGCGCTCAGGAACAGATTGATCTGCCGGGCATCGAGTTCGCCGATCTGCCGGCTCAGCAGCCCTTGCCGCACCAGCGCGCTGACCAGCTTCGACACCTGTGTCTTTTCGAGCAAGGAGAGTTCGATGAGCCGGCTCAGGGTCAGCCCCGGCTCCAGCGCAACCAGGCGAAGCACGCGCAGGTCCCGCACCGTGACGCCGAACTCGTTTTCGTAGAACTGCGAACCCGCCGCCTTGCTCAGCTCGCTCAGCCGATCGAGCCGGAACGACAGGTATTCGAGGATGGGGTGATCGGAGGATGGCATGCCACGCTTCGGAGAATTAGTCGATATCGACAACAGATTCTCGTTGCAATAGTTTCTTCGTGCAACTAAGCACAAATACCTAGGCCTTTGCCTTGACGCGGCAAGGGGTCGCATTTCGCCGCGAAGCACAAAGCAAAAGGCCTGCACGAATGCAGGCCTTTTGCTTTCTATCTTGGTGCCCAGGAGAGGACTCGAACCTCCACAGTGTTGCCACCGCTAGGACCTGAACCTAGTGCGTCTACCAATTTCGCCACCTGGGCTAGGTGAGGAGGCGCATTCTACCTAACGGATCGGAATTTGCAAGTGCTCCGCATAGCGAACCGGAAGAAAAATATCGCCTTATCCCGAAGCGCATTGTGCAACTGCTGCCATCAACGGGACGATCAACAACATACCTCCCGGCCATGGGCCGGAAGGGAGCGGTCAGGGAGAGCGCACGTACAACCCGCCCCGACCGGGAAGCAGCGGAACTTCCTTAAGCCTGCGCAGCCGCCAGCGCCGCGTTCAGCGTCTTGCTCGGGCGCATTACGGCATCCAGCTTCGCGAAGTCGGGCTTGTAGTAACCGCCGATGTCGGCTTCCTTGCCTTGCACGGCCGACAGTTCCGCCACGATGGCCTGCTCGTCGTCGGTCAGTTGCTTGGCCAGCGGCGCGAACTGCGCGGCCAGGGCCGCATCGTCGGTTTGCGCCGCCAGTTGCTGGGCCCAGTACATGGCCAGGTAGAACTGGCTGCCGCGGTTGTCCAGTTGCCCGGTCTTGGGCGACGGGTTCTTGTTGTTCTCCAGCAGCTGGCCGGTGGCGGCATCCAGCGTCTTGGCCAGGATCTTGGCCTTGGCGTTGTTGGTCTTGATGCCCAGGTCTTCCAGCGACACGGCCAGCGCCAGGAATTCACCCAGCGAGTCCCAGCGCAGGTGGTTTTCTTCCACCAGTTGCTTGACGTGCTTGGGCGCGGAACCGCCCGCACCGGTTTCGTACATGCCGCCACCGGCCATCAGCGGGACGATGGAGAGCATCTTGGCGCTGGTGCCCAGTTCCATGATGGGGAACAGGTCGGTCAGGTAGTCGCGCAGGATGTTGCCGGTGACCGAGATGGTATCCAGGCCGCGGATGACGCGTTCCAGCGTGTAGCGCATGGCGCGCACCTGCGACATGATCTGGATGTCCAGGCCGGTGGTGTCGTGGTCCTTCAGGTAGGTCTCGACCTTCTTGATCATCTCGGCTTCGTGCGGACGGTACGGGTCCAGCCAGAAGATCGCCGGCATGCCGGAGTTGCGGGCGCGGGTAACGGCCAGCTTGACCCAGTCGCGGATCGGCGCGTCCTTGACCTGGCACATGCGCCAGATGTCGCCCTCTTCCACGTTCTGCACCAGCAGCACGTCGCCGGTGGCGATGTCGACGATGCGGGCTTCGCCGGCTTCGGGCACTTCAAAGGTCTTGTCGTGCGAGCCGTATTCCTCGGCCTGCTGGGCCATCAGGCCGACGTTGGGCACGGTGCCCATGGTGACCGGGTCGAAGTTGCCGTTGGTCTTGCAGAAATTGATGATTTCCTGGTAGATGCGAGCGAACGTGCTTTCCGGGATCACGGCCTTGGTGTCCTTCGGGCGGCCATCGGCGCCCCACATCTTGCCGCCGATGCGGATCATGGCCGGCATCGAGGCGTCCACGATCACGTCGTTGGGGGCGTGCAGGTTGGAGATGCCCTTGGCCGAATCCACCATCGCCAGTTCCGGGCGATGCTCGTGGCAGGCGTGCATGTCGCGAATGATTTCTTCGCGCTTGGAGCTGGGCAGGCTTTCCAGCTTGTCGTACAGGTTGACCAGGCCGTTGTTGACGTTCACGCCCAGTTCTTCGAACAGCGCGCCGTGCTTGGCAAAGGCTTCCTTGTAGAAGATCTTCACGGCGTGGCCGAACACGATGGGGTGCGAGACCTTCATCATCGTGGCCTTCACGTGCAGCGACAGCATGACGCCGGTCTTGCGCGCGTCTTCCATCTGCTCTTCGTAGAAGTCGCACAGCGCCTTCTTGCTCATGAACATGCTGTCGATGATCTCGCCGTCCAGCAGCGAAACCTTGGGCTTCAGCACGATGGTCTTGCCGCTCTTGGTGACCAGCTCCATCTTCACGTCGCGGGCGCGGTCCAGGGTCATGGACTTTTCACCGTGGTAGAAGTCGCCGTGCTTCATGTGCGCCACGTGGGTACGCGAAGCCATGCTCCACTCGCCCATGCTGTGCGGGTTCTTGCGGGCGTAGTTCTTCACGGCGGCCGGTGCGCGGCGATCCGAGTTGCCTTCGCGCAGCACGGGGTTCACGGCGCTGCCCAGGCACTTGGAGTAGCGCTGGCGGATGGCCTTCTCGGCATCGGTCTTCGGGTCTTCCGGGAAGTCAGGCACGTTGTAGCCCTTGGCCTGGAGTTCCTTGATGGCGCCGACCAGCTGGTGCACCGAAGCACTGATGTTGGGCAGCTTGATGATGTTGGTGTCCGGCAGCAGGGTCAGGCGGCCCAGTTCGGCCAGGTTGTCCGGGACGCGCTGCGCTTCGGTCAGGAATTCCGGGAATTCGCCCAGGATACGGCCCGCCACCGAAATATCGCTGGTGGTGACGTCGATCCCGGCCGGCGCGGTAAAGGTGCGGATGATCGGCAGGAAGGCGCTGGTCGCCAGCAGCGGCGCCTCGTCGGTCAGCGTGTAGATGATGGTGGGTTGCTGGGTACTCATTGCTTCTCTCAGGGTCAAGAAATGGGTTGGAGAACGCCACCGGCTGGGTCGCAGCCCGGCAGTAACGTCGAATTTTGCCTGATTTTGCTTCGGGGGGCTTAAACACGAGATGGCTTTTTGCATTATGAAATGCAAAAAACACGCATTGCCTGCCCGGCTGGTATCCCGGGACGGCCTCTTCCGGCGGCCTGCGCACAGCGTGCAGCGTCCGCGCCAGCCCCGTACGCGGGGCGCTACGGCGCCTGCGTGCCGGGCTTGTTCCGGCTGCCTTGCGCGGCGCCAGGGGCCTCGCCATCAGCCTTCAGCCGGCCATCCACCTCTTGCGCCGCCTCCACGAAGGCGCGATGCCCGCAAGCCACCGCCTCGGGAATACCCGCATAGGAAAAATCAGGCCGCTGACCAATTATGATAATTATGATCATAAATAGAGTCAGCAATGCCTCACACCCCCAAGCCCGGGTTATCCGGCAGCAAGCGCGTAAAGCGCGTCGATCAGGTAGTCAACGGTATCAAGCGCTGGATCGTCCAGACGCACCAGAAAGTGGGCGGCAAGTTGCCGCAGGAGGCGGCGCTGATCGAGCAGATGGGCGTCGGCCGCGGGACGGTGCGCGAGGCGCTGACCGCCTTGCAGGTGCAGGGCCTGGTCACCGTCACTACCGGGCCCAACGGAGGCGCCACGCTGACGCAGCCCTCCTACGTCCAGTGCCTGGAGGCTGTCTCCAACTTCCTCTACTTCCAGCCGGTCGATATCGCGACGCTATATGCCTTGCGCCGCGCGGTTGAGCCCGAACTGGCGGCCAATGTGGCATTGCGCCTGACCGAGGCCGACCTGGCCGATCTCGATGCGCTGATCGGCCTGAGCCATCCGGCGCATGGCGGCAGCGAGGACTGGAACGAGCGCCGCGAAGCGGATCTGCTCTTTCACGACCGGCTCGCCGATGCCTGCAGCAGCCCCATGCTGGCGCTGTTCTGCCGCCTGCTCAACGACATCATTCGCCGCGTGATTGTGGTACGCAACGCACAAGAGAGTTTCGACCGCTTTGACGACGAGATCGTCCACAGCCACACGGCCCTGATGGACGCATTCCGCGCGCGCGACGCCGACCGTGCCCGCGCACTCATGCAAGAGCATATGGCGCACGCCGAAGCCCTGGCCCTCGAAGCCGAGTCGCGGGTCGACCGGAGCAGCCTGCTGATAAATCCGGGCGACTGACCTTGGCCGCGCGGGTCTCGCCCGCCGGCACAGACCTCCTCCCCGCCACACTCCCATCAGCCGTCAGCCGATGTGGGCGGGATCGCTTTTGCTCTAATTTTTGGAGTCCCACGTGAAACCCCATGAAACGCTGTGGCGCTGGAGCGCCGTCGACATTGCCGCCGCGGTACGGCGGCGCGAGATATCCTGCCGCGAGGCCACGGCCAGCGCGCTCGCGCGCATCGAGCAGCTCAACCCGAGCATCAACGCCCTGGCCGAAGTGCTGGCCGGGCAGGCACTGGCCAGCGCCGATGCAGCCGACCGGCTGATCGCGAGCGGAGCGCAACTCGGGCCGCTTCACGGCGTGCCCGTCACGATCAAGATCAACGTGGACCAGGCGGGCCATGCCACCACCAACGGCGTCATCCCGCTGCGGGACAATATCGCGCGCGAGGACGCCCCGGTGGTTGCCAACTGGCGCAATGCCGGCGCCATCATCGTCGGGCGCAGCAACACCGCCACCTACTCGTCGCGCTGGTTCACCGACAACGGTCTGCACGGGCGCACGCTGAATCCCTGGAACCCGGATATCACTCCCGGCGGGTCCAGCGGTGGCGCCGCTGCCGCGGTGGCCTGCGGCATGGGCGCGCTGGCACATGGCAATGACATCGGCGGCTCCATCCGCTATCCGGCGTATGCCTGCGGCGTGCCTGGCCTGCGGCCCACGACAGGCCGGGTACCCGCGTACAACCCCACTGCCAGCGTCGAGCGCGGCATCACGCCGCAACTCATGTCGGTGCAGGGACCATTGGCACGCAACATGGCTGACCTGCGGCTGGGATACCACGCGATGGCGCGCCATGACGCGCGTGACCCCAGTTGGGTGCCGGTACCGCTGGAACTGCCGCAGCCGGCGGGCCCTATCCGCGTGGCGCTGTTCAAACGCTGCCCCGGCATCCCCATCGATCCAGCAATCAGCGAAGCGTTGGACAGCGCTGCGCACTGGCTGCAGCAAGCCGGCTACGCCGTCGAGGAAGCCGCGCTGCCGGACTTTGTGGAAGCCGCCGCCCTGTGGCGCACGCTGACGACTGACGACAGCCGCCGGAATATCGTCGCGGGCGTGGAACAACATGGCGACGACGCCATGCGGCGCAGCCAGCGCAACATGCTGGCGGGCATGCCGGAGACCGACCGCGACGGCTTCCTCGATGCCCTGGCGCGGCGCCAGGCACTGGGCCGCAACTGGTCGGTCTTTCTGCATAAATATCCGCTGGTGTTGATGCCGGTGTCATGGCAGCGCCCATGCCCGCAGGACGCGGATACCGGCACGCTGGAACAAACCCACGCCCTGCTTGACGCCCAAAGCCCGCTGCTAGCCACTGCCATGCTGGGCGTGCCGGGCCTCTCGGTGCCCACAGGCATGGCCGGCGGTGTACCCGTCGGCGTGCAACTGCTGGCCTGGCGCTTCCGGGAGGATCTGCTGCTGCAGGCAGGCCAGGTCATAGAAGACGCCGCGCGCTTCACCCCGTTCACCGCTCGATAACAACCCCCGCAACCAAGACAGGAGACTCCCATGAACGAACGCAACCCGACTTCCCCTGCGTGGCTTTCGCGCCGGGCCATGCTGGCCGGCACCGCCGCCGCCCTCTGCACCGGCAGCCTGATCTCGCGCGCCGCATGGGGGCAATCCGTGTCTCGCATCATCGTGCCATTCCCGGCCGGGGGACCCGCCGATTTCATGGGCCGTCTGCTGGCCGAGAAACTCAAGGAAACGCTTGGCCGGACCGTCATCGTCGACAACCGGCCCGGTGCCGGCACCCGCGTGGCGGCGGAGGTATTGAAGAACGCTCCGGCAGACGGCCATACCGTGCTGCTGGCGCCGGTGGATCCGATGTTTATCGGACCGTTGATCTATAACAATATGCGTTTCAATCCCGCCACCGATTTCAGGGCGATCACCGACGTGGCCGGCGTTCAGTTTGGCCTGGCGGTCAATGCAAACTCCCCGGCCAAGACACTGGCCGAGTTTGTCCAGGCAGCCAAAGCCCGTCCCGCTGACCATTCGATCGGCATCAGCACGGTTGGTACCCTGCTCCACTTCCTCGCCGGGGAATTCGTGGCCCAGTCCCGTACCGGCAGCACCCTGGTGCCCTATCGCGGAGGCGGCGCCCTGGTGACGGACTTGATGGGAAACCAGATTGCGGCGGGCATGGACGCGACGACCTCGTTCATGGAGTACCACCGTGCCGGCAAGCTCCGCGTGCTGGCGGTGGCCGGCGACAAGCGCGCGGACGCCCTCCCCGACGTGCCCACGTTTGCGGAATCCGGATTTCCAAACCTGGTGACCTCGTCGCGCTACCTGCTGTACGTGCGCGCCAACACCGCGCCCGAGGTGTCCGCACAGTGGTACCAGTCCGTGCGCAAGGTGCTGGCCATGCCCGACGTCCGCGAGAAACTGGGCCGCACCGGTTATGACTTGCTGCCTGGCGGTACAGCGGACGAAGTCGGCAAATATGCGAACGCACTTGCCGCTCGCTGGACGCCGGTCATCAAGGCATCCGGCTTCAAAGGCGACTAAGTCCCGGAGCCGCCGGCGCGGGCCAGGGGCGCGCGCTGGCGGCTATCCGTTGCGCAAGGCAGCGGTGGCGACAAGCGGGCCTCGCAGCCGGACGCTCCTTTCCCCGATCACAGTGACAACGAATGTGTTCGCGGCTTCTTCCCCCCTTTCACCGACGCTCCCCGCCCGCGGCACACCGGCATCGGCCCCCCAACTTGCCGCGCTTGATCTCCCGTCTCGCAGATACCGCGCAGCCGGCGATTGGCGGCGCCGTGGCGATCAGGTCGCTCGGCAGGCGCTCGAGTGCCGTGTACACCTTGCCAGCGCTGTCGCCGCAGTTGACCCCGGCGCAGGTCCCGGAAACCCCTCCCGCTAGTAAAAACCCGACTTTCGGGCGTCTAACGCGCAAGTCGCGCGATTAGCGCGCAACTTGCGCGAATTGAGCTTGTCCGGGGACCGGCGATCGCTTAATTTTCAGGCACCAAATACAGGAGACAACATGGCTACCACCATCGACCGTGACACACACGGCGCACGCCAGACGAAGAAGGCGACCGCGAGCGGCTGGATCGGATCGGCGCTCGAATACTATGACTTCTTCATCTATGCGACGGCCGCGTCCCTGATCTTCCCGCAGATCTTCTTCCCCTCGGGCAACCCCAAGATCGCGATCGTCGCGTCGCTGGCAACTTATGGCGTCGGCTACATCGCACGGCCAATCGGCGCATTCTTCCTGGGCCACTGGGGCGACACCCACGGACGCAAGACCGTGCTTGTCCTGTGCATGTTCCTGATGGGTTTCTCGACGATGGCGGTCGGCCTGCTGCCGACGTATCAGCAGGTCGGCATGCTTGCCCCGGTGCTGCTGGTCGTCCTTCGCCTCATCCAGGGTTTCGCGGTGGCCGGCGAGATTTCCGGCGCCAGTTCGATGATTCTCGAGCACGCCCCGTTCGGCCGGCGCGGCTACTACGCCAGTTTCACGCTCCAGGGCGTGCAGGCCGGCCAGATCCTCGCCGCCGCGGTATTCCTGCCGCTGGCGTACTACATGCCCGCCGATGCCTTCAACGCATGGGGCTGGCGCATTCCCTTCCTGCTGAGCGCCTTCGTGCTCCTCGCCGGCTTTATCATTCGCCGGGAAGTCCATGAAACGCCGGCGTTTGCCAAAGAGGTCAAGAGCGGCGAAGTGGCACGCTCGCCCATCGCCGAAGCCTTCAAGCACAGCTGGGCAGACATGATCCGGGTCGTATGCCTCTCCCTGATGAACGTCATCCCGGTGGTCGCCACGATTTTCGGCGCGGCCTACGCTGTGCAACCGGCGTATGGCATCGGCTTCGACAAGAGTGTCTATCTGTGGATTCCGGTCGCGGGCAACATCGTCGCGGTGTTGGTCATTCCGTATGTCGGCAATCTGTCCGACAAGATCGGCCGCAGGTTGCCGATCATTGTCGGTGCGCTTGGCTCCGGGCTGCTCTCATTTGCTTACCTCTACGCCATCAGCATCCACAACGTGCCACTCGCCATCGTATCGTCGCTGCTGATGTGGGGCATCGTCTACCAAGGCTATAACGCGATCTTCCCGAGCTTCTACCCCGAGCTGTTCCCGACCCGTTCCCGCGTCTCGGCAATGGCCATCGCCCAAAACGTCGGCACGGCTATCACCGCCCTGCTTCCGGCACTCTTCGCAACGGTGGCGCCGCCGGGCTCGACCAATATCCCCCTGACGGTCGGGGCGATCGCCCTCGCCGTGACGATCATCGCGGCGATCGCCGCCTGGAGTGCCCGCGAGACCCATCGCATCCGCATGAGCGACCTCGGAGAACGCGGCGCGGTCCCCATGGACAAGCGGGAATACGACCGGCTGCGGGAAGAGGCAATGGGCGAAGCGAAAGTGAACAAGGCACTCGCCTGAGGCAGCTTGCGACCTATCAAGACGGATTAAAAGATATCAATAAATATCAAAAGCCAACCGGAGGAGTATCAATATGAAAAAAGCCGCCGCCCTGCTTATCCTGGGGAGCGCAGCATGGCCAGCATTCGCGCAGCAATCCGGCGTCACCCTGTATGGCCTGATCGACACCACGATTCGTTTCTCCACCCACGAGAACGCTGCCGGCAACAGCAAATGGCAAATGACAGACGGCGAACTGACCGGCAGCCGCTGGGGCCTGCGCGGCACCGAAGACCTGGGCAACAACCTGAAGGCCTTCTTCATCCTGGAATCGGGCTTCAGCCCCGATACCGGCACCAGCCAGCAAGGCGGCCGCCTCTTCGGACGCACTGCGGTGGTCGGCCTGGACGGCAATCTGGGCAAGCTCGCCCTCGGCCGGCAGTACACCCTTGCGCACGAGATCCTGTCCTCCTACGAGGCCATGGCCTTCGCCAACAACTCCATCGTCGGGTACCAGGGCGGCAACTACACCGGCCTGCGCTACGACAACACCATCAAGTACATCAAATCCTTCGGCGGCCTGCAGGTGGCCGGCGCCTACACCTTTGGCGAAGTCGCCGGCAGTACCTCGGCCAGCAACGCCGCTGCCGGCTCGCTGGTCTACAGTTCCGGGCCCTTTGAGGTTGGCGCCGTCTACCAGGTCACGCACGACGTCTCCTCCGCCTTCTTTGGCGCCGTACCCGCTTCGCAAGCCAGCAAGCAGACCGTCTGGGGCCTGGGCGGCACCTGGAAAGCCGCGCGCGCGCAGTATTACCTGGGCTATACCAACAATCGCCTCGATGTCGCCGACTATCGCAACAACGTCGGTTACGTGGGCACCCGCGTCAACCTCACCGACGCCCTGAGCCTGATCGGAACCTTCCAGTACGACTGGCTCAAGCACGCCGGCGAAAGCGGCAAGCGCCTGACCACCGCGGCCATGCTGGACTACAACTTCAGCAAGCGGACCGACGTCTATATGGCGGTCGATTACACCCACCTGAGCGGCGCATGGATCCCGCTGAACAGTTCCCCCACCTTCATCAACAGCGGCAATACGTTCGGCAACAGCACACGGCTGGGCGTCATGGCCGGGATACGCCACAAGTTCTGAGCGCTGCCAGCGACCCTCCAGTTGCAAGAACAAAAGCCGCAACGCCGCCCGCATGCTGTGGTTGCCCTCCCCGGCGCCGCGGCATGACGGCGGCGTTGCGCGCGCCAGCCTTAACTTAACGGACGCCTTTCGGAAGCCACCTAATGCTCGACATCCTGGCCATCATCGCCCCGATCTATATCGCCATCCTGATCGGATACTCGATGACCCGCGCGGGGATCTTCGCCAAGGCCGACATGCGCGTCTTCGGCAAGTTCGTGATCAATCTGGCGTTGCCTGCGCTGCTGTTCCGGACGCTGTCGCAACGACAGCTTGGGGAGATCCTAAATATCAGCTACCTGCTCGCGTATTGCCTCGGATCGTGGGCAATGGTTGGCCTGGGCTATTTCTGGTGCCGGCGGGCTGCCGGGCTGAATCCGGCCACCAGCGTTTTCTACGCGATGGGCATGTCGTGCTCGAACAGCGGCTATGTCGGCTATCCCATCCTGCTGCTCACCCTCGCCCCTGTGGCCGGGGTATCGCTTGCGCTCAACATGACGGTGGAGAACCTGCTGCTCATCCCCTTCCTGCTCTGCATGGCCGAGAGCAGGCAAGGCGGCGCCGGACAATGGCGTGCATTGGGCAAATCGCTGATGCGGATGGCCTATAACCCGCTGATTATCGGCTTGCTCGCTGGGCTGGCCGTGTCGGTACTCGGATTGAAACTGCCCGGGCCGGTGATACGCACGGTCGATATGCTGGCGACTGCCTGTAGTGCCCTTTCCCTGTTTGTCATTGGCGGCACGCTGGTCGGGCTTCCCATGCGCGGACACGGCTCGCGGATTGCGCCGATTGTTGTTGGCAAGCTGGTGCTCCATCCGTTGCTGGTTTTCGTGGCGATCACGATGGTGCCGATGCTCGGACTCGGGGAGATCGAGCCTTCGCTGCGGATGGCAGCTGTGCTGATGGCGGCCATGCCAATGATGGGGATCTATGCGACCTTGGGGCAGGTTTATGGGCAGGAAGATTTCAGCGCGGTGACGTTGCTGGTGACTACGGTTGTGTCGTTCTTTACGCTGAGCGCGTTGCTCTGGGCATTAGGAAGATATTGGAGTCTGGCGTGACGGCCGGACGGATGTGGGCAACCTGATTGCCCCGAGGTCGTCCGCCGGGGGGCAGCGGAGCCGGAATCAGGCAGGCAAATCTTAAAGAAACATAAGAAAAAGACGGGTAAAGCCCCCGCTTCGCCTGCAACAGAACGGCATGAACTTCTGGGCCATCACCGACGCGGAACCGGAACACCTGAACATATTCGTGCAGGCGATGCGGAAAATGCAGGGCAATTAGCGTATTGCGCCAAAAACAACCAAACTTATTCGTCGCGATCGCCCGGCTGCCGCATCGCGTGCCGTTCGGCTATCACGGGATCTGGCGCAGCAACGCCTAGCCTGCCGGCTGCATCTTGGCGCTTCGTGCCATGGCCGAGGCATTGCGGTGCTAATCCCCGGCCATCAAGCCGCAGGAAGGCCGCAAGCCGTAGCCGGCGCCTTGCCTGTCTTAGAAGCGGCCGTCCATGGACTGCGGCGAGGCGCTGGCGCCGACCGCGCCCGGAAGTCCCTGCCTCCCCTGGGGTGGACATCGCGTTGCCGCACCGCCATGATTCCATTACGGCCAACCTCCACGAGGGAGCCAGCCATGACCTCCACGCTCCGCCACGCCCTGTGCTTACTTCTCAGCACCTGCTGCCTCATTCTCGCCGCGTGCGGCGGGGGCGGCGAAATCGTAGTGACCACCGGTGACGGCACACCCGGCACCCTCTCCATCATCATCTCGGGCCTGCCTGCGGGAACGCCCGCCAACGTTGCAGTCACTGGCCCCGGCGGCTACCGGCAGACTGTGGGGCAATCGACGACGCTGGCGAACCTGGAAGCGGGCACCTATACCGTGACAGCGGCCAGTGTCATTAAAGGTGCCGTCACGTACCGGGCGCAACAACCGGTCCAGACGATTATGGTGGCGGCAGGCAGCGCGCCTGTGGCCGGCGTGATCTACGGCTCATCCGAAGTCACTCCCATGGCGCTAGACCAGATGGCGGACGGCCTCGCAATGCAGTAATTCCTCGCGAGCCAATATGCTGTTTGGCAAGTTCCTTTCCTGCGGACACCGGACCACCGCACGATCAGGAGGGCCGGCATGCCTATGTATAATGCAGCTTCTTTAGGTCACGCCGCCACCAGACTGGTCAGCGCAATGTGGCCTGCGCAAGCGATGAATAAGCCAGTTCGGCCGCCAATCCGGCCCTGCTGCAGCGGCTTACCGCCCGCACGGCATCGTATCGCAGTGTCCCGCACTGACCGCCCAGTACCGGGCGTCCTCTCCGCCAGAGCAAGAGCACGCCGCCGAAATCGCGCCCCAGCCGTCTGATCGACTTCCCGTTTGATCGGCGCCGCGGCCGTCCAACATCCCGATCGTCGAGCCTGGCAACGCGCCGTCTGGCGAACCAAGGCCATCCACGGAAAAGTGCCCGATTGCTTGCCCGGCTAGCCGATCTGTAGCTTTTTTTGTCTTATGAGCAAACTCCCCAAGCTCGCGCTGAGCCTTGTGCTGATTGCGCTATTCCACCTGAGCCCGGCCGCGCTGCCGACAGCCGCCGCCGCCGATACCGTAAAAAGTACGGACACCCAGCTCGCAACGTCACTTTCGCACGCCGAGGCCGTCGCTGAACTGAAGAGGCTCCAGACAGAACAGGACCGTATCAAGCAGCTGGCGTCGGCCGCCACGAGCAGCACGCAGCTCGAAGGGCTTGACAATGACATCAAGCAACTGGCGGGCGACGTCGACAAGCTGACTGCGGCACTGCTGCCCGAGCGTGCGCAGTTGCAGGCACAGCTCGATGTGCTCGGGCCGGCGCCCGCCGCCGGAACGACGCCGGAAGCACCTGCCGTCGCGCTGCAGCGGGGCGAACTCAACGCGCGCAAGACGCAGCTGGACAATGGACTGAAACAGGCGGCCGACGACAAGGAGAACGTAGCCAACCTGAACGGGCAGATCGCCAAGCTGCAGCGCAGCCTGCTGAAGAACCAGCTGGCGCTGCGCTCGGACAGCATCCTGAGCGCGCAGTTCTGGATGCCGTTGTTCAAGCCGACACCGGAAGACCAGCAAAGGCTAAGTGCGTTCAAGGACCAGGTCGTCCCGTTGTGGCAACTGGCCTGGCAGCCGGGTCAGCAGGCTGTCACCACCCTCCTCGTACTCCTTGCGCTGGCTGTCTGGCTGATCGGCCGGCGGCTCATCGAGCGGGCTCTCGCGTGGTTCTGCCTGACGCAATTGCCGGAGTCCCGCCTACGGCGCAGTGCGCTCGCACTGGCGACAGCCCTCGCAACCGTCGTGACGACGGCGGTCGCGGTACAGATCGTCTGCTTCGCCTTCACCCGATACTACGAGCCGCCGCCCCAGTTGCAAGACCTGATCAGCGAACTCGGAAAGCTGACGCTGACCAGCGCGCTGATTTCCGGCCTCGGCCGCGCGCTGCTATGCACGCGTCATCCGTCATGGCGCCTGCCGGCACTCGCCGATCGGGTCGCGCTGGCGATGAGCCCGTTCCCAGCTGTCCTCGCCGGCCTGTTGCTGCTGGCCGGTACGCTCGAGCAACTGAACCGGAGCGCCGATACCAGCCTGCAAGTCACGCTGTCGGGCCGCGGCCTTGTGTCGCTTGTTGTGGTCCTGGCAATCGGCGCGGCGCTGCTGCGCGCCAACCGCGTGCGCACCCTGCTCTGCGCGGCGGGAGAGCAGCCCGAGGCGCGCTCCACGCTGGCCGGCATGATCCACGCTGGCGTGACGATTACGGTGATCGCATCGTTGTTCGCCCTGCTTATCGGCTATATCACTTTCGCGCGCTTCCTGACCTACGAACTCGTCTGGGTCGATATCGTCCTGTGTAGCCTGTATCTGCTGACGCAACTGACACGCGACATCTGCGAGTGCGTTTTCTCGTTGCATCATTCGAGCGGTAAAGTCATCAAGCAGCTGTTCGGCCTGGGGGACAGCCATCTCGAGCAGGCGTCGACGGTGGTGTCGGGCATCGGCACGAGCCTGTTGCTGCTGGTCGCGGTCATTGCCCTGCTGACCGGCGGCTTCGGCACGACACCGAGCGATCTGTTGAACAGCCTGCTCACGGTGCTCGGCGGAGAAAAGCTGCGCCGCCTCAATATCATGCCCGATCGGATCCTCAGCGCGGCCATCGCGCTGTCGGTTGGCATCTACCTGCTGCGCTCGGTACGGCGCTGGCTGGATGCGGAGCTTTTGCCCAAGGTATGCATGGAGCCGGGCTTGCGGGTCTCGCTCGTTACGCTGTTCAGCAATATTGGCTACGTACTGATCGTATTGCTGACCTTGTCGCTGCTGGGCGTCAAATGGGACAACCTCGCGTGGATCGTCAGTGCGCTGTCGGTCGGGATTGGCTTCGGCCTGCAGGAAATCGTCAAGAACTTCGTGTCGGGGCTCATTCTCCTGACCGAGCGTCCGGTGAAGGTCGGCGACATGGTGAGCATCGGCGGCGTCGAGGGCGACATCCGGCGCATCAACGTGCGCGCGACGGAAATCCAGTTAGGCGACCGCTCCACCGTGATCGTGCCGAACTCGCAGCTGATATCGCAGAACCTGCGCAACGTGACGATGAGCAATAGCACGCAAGGTGTGGCGACGCTGCAGCTGACGTTTCCGTTGAACATCGACCCCGAGCATGTGCGCGATCTGCTGCTGGAGGCTTACCGCGAAAACATGGCGATTCTCGAGAAGCCCGCGCCGTCCGTCACGTTCAGCCAGCTGGCATCGAACGGGATCACGCTGAGCGTGACGGGCTACGTAGGCAGCCCGCGGATCGCCACGGAAACAAAGAGCGACCTGCTGTTCGAGATCCTGAAGCGGCTGCGCGCGGCCGAGATCTCACTGTCGGTGCCACAAACGCTGAGAGTGCAAAACCTGCCTGCGCTGAACGCCTGATACCGCCGGCGCCATCGGCCTGCTGCACCGTCAGGCCGCGCCCTCCCCATGCGACTTGTGCTGCGAAGCCATCAGTTCCTGCTGGGCGGGCGGCACGGGTTCATAGTGACTGAGCTGGATCGTGTAGTTGCCGTGTCCGCCCGTGATGCTGTTCAGGCGTGACTGGTAGTCGTTGAGCTCGGACAGCGGCACCTGCCCCGCCACGACGACGCTGTTGCCGGCCCCCGTACGCGTGCCGCGCACCTGTCCGCGCTTGGCGGAGAGGTCGCTGATGATGTCGCCCATCGCCGTTTCGGGCATCGTCACCTCAATATCCACGATCGGCTCCAGCACACTTGGCCGCGCCTTGAGCACAGCATCGATAAAGGCCTTGCGCCCGGCGGCCGCGAACGCCACTTCCTTCGAATCGACCGAATGGCTCTTGCCATCGAACACGGTAACGCGCACGTCCTGCATCGGAAAGCCGGCCAGCGGCCCGCTTTCGAGAACCTGGCGGATACCCTTTTCAACTGCGGGAATGAACTGCCCCGGAATCGCACCGCCCTTGACCGCGTCGACAAATTCGAAGCCCGTGCCGCGCGGCAGCGGCTCCACGCGGAGCAACACCTCGCCGAACTGGCCGGCACCGCCGGTCTGCTTCTTGTGGCGGTGGTGCCCCTCGGCCTTGCCGCCGATGGTTTCGCGATAGGCGATCTTGGGCGGCCGCGTCACCACCTCGAGCTTGTACTGGTCGGTCAGGCGCTCGAGCGCGCAACGCAGCTGGAGCTCGCCCAGGCCAAGCACGACGGTTTCGTTGGTGCCGGCCGGATGCTCGATGCGCAGGCACGGGTCTTCCGCGCCGAGTTTCTGCAGGACTTCCGACAGGCGCTGCTCGTTGCCGCGCCGCGCCGGTTCGATCGCCAGGCCATAGATCGGCCTCGGAAAATCGAGCGGGACCAGGTGGATGTTGCCGTCCTCGCTGGCATCGTGCAGCACGGCATCGAAGGCGATCTCGTCGATCTTGGCCACCGCGCAGATATCGCCGGGTCCGGCCTGCGGCACTTCGACGCGCTCCTTGCCCTGCAGCATCAGCAGATGCGCGATCTTGAAGGGCTGGCGGCCGTCGCCGATATAGAGCTGGCTGTCGCGCGAGACGATACCCTGGTGGATGCGAAACACGGCCATTTTGCCGAGATACGGGTCCATCGTGATCTTGAAGACATGCGCCAGCACATGCTTGTCGGGCACCGGCTCGGCGCGAACGGCGACGCGGCGCTCGCCTGCGTCACGGTAGAAAAGCGGCGGATTGCCTTCGGTCGGGTTAGGCAGCAGGCGCACAAACACGTCGAGCAGTTCCCTGATGCCGGCGCCGCTGGCCGCCGACGCGAAACAGATCGGCACCAGGTGGCCTTCGCGCAGCGCCCGCTCGAACGGCGCGTGCAACTGCTCCGGCGCGATCGCCTGGCCCTGCTCCAGATAGAGTTCCATCAACTCGGGATCGATCTCCACGACCTGATCGACGAGCGCGTCGTGCGCCGAAGCCACGGACAGGAAGTCCGCCTCGCCGGCGGGACTGAAAAAACAGTCGGCGACCTCGCCGGCGCGCCCCGCCGGGAGATTGATCGGCAAGCACTCTTTGCCGAAGGCCTCCTGGATGTCGGCCAGCAGCGCGGGCAGATCCGTCTTTTCCTTGTCGATGCCGTTGACGATGATCATCCTGCACAGCTTGCGATCCTGCGCCCAGGCCATCATGCGCCGGGTCGTCATCTCGATGCCGGTCTGCGCGTTGATGACGATGGCGGCAGTCTCGACCGCCGGGAGGACACTCATCGACAGGCCGGAGAAATCGGGATAGCCGGGCGTATCGAGCAGGTAGATGCGGGTGTCGCGATAGTGCAGGTGCGCAACCGCGGAGGTGAGGGAGTGGCGATACTTGCGCTCGAGAGGATCGGAATCGCAGACCGTGGTGCCGCGCTCGATACTGCCCGGGAGATGCAGCGCGCCTCCCTTGTGCAGCAGCGCTTCGACCAGCGAGGTCTTGCCGCACCCCGCGTGCCCCAGCAGGGCAATCGTACGAATTGCATCGGGACTATAAAGCATGGCGCGCCCTCGTCCGGCAATGTCAGTTAGACCATTATTGGCGATAGGGGCCGGGAACACCATATGGAGTGATACCCGCGCCGCGCCGGCGCGGTGGCGATGCAAGCGGTGCAGTGGAATCGGCCGGCGGCGCGAGTGCCGCACGCCTCACCCGAAGCGTATTGGAAGGTACGCCCACACCCCACGACACGCAAAAATGGGGATTACCCGGCGCAAAATTTCCCGTTTCCGTAGGGGCGCCTGATTTGTGTGCGGTCGGGCACGGCATTTGGCGCGCAACGCAGGTTCGCGTCCGCGGGAAACGGCAACAAGGAGAGAGGCCATGCGTTGGTTCAGCCCGAGATATTCTGAACCCGCTCGTCACGCGGCTTTATTCGCGCCATTGGCTGGGGTACGACAAGAGCCCGCCGCACATCCTGCGCATGCATTAACCAAAAATAGATTGCATTTTTCCGCGATTGCGATATAGTTCTGCCCTCGCGTGCGGCTGTAGCTCAGTTGGATAGAGTACTTGGCTACGAACCAAGGGGTCGTGGGTTCGAATCCTGCCAGCCGCACCACCTATTTGAAGGGCTTCCAGTTATGGAAGCCCTTTTTCATTTGGGCTGCTGTGGGGCTACTGTGGGACTGCGCCGCGACCGAACCTGCCAACCTTTCAGCGCCTTGTATTCTGGCGACCCTCCTGCCGGCGCTGGTGATGTAGCTGCAATCGCGGCGAACTGTGCCAGCAAATTCAATCGCGCCAGTCGCCGGGTAATTCGCTTCCGAACGGAACGCCGCGACAGGCCGGACCCGGACTATGCCCCGCGCAGACGGTCCAGATTCTGCTGCACGAGGAGTACGTCCGTCACGATACAGTTCATCTCGTCATGGTTTGCCGTAAGCAGGCTGGCCCAGGAAACCTTGCCGGGCGCGACTCCCGCGTCCGCGGTGTAGGCGCGCAGGGCGCCAGGCGCCACCAGCGCCGCGTAGCAGACTGCGTGGTGATGGCAGAGAAGATCATCCCTGATCGTCGGGCCAACAGACGGAATGTTTGGGTTGGGGAATGTCAACACGTCCCGGAGCGATCTGAAGCCAGCAATCTCTTTCGGCAGCTTTGGCACGGCGTCAAGCGCGTGGTTGATCACGATGTAGTTATCAACCTTGCTCTGGAAGTCATCCGCGAAGCCCTGGTCCCCAGGCCGCGGCGACGCAAAGAGACAGGCC
Organism: Cupriavidus sp. F041; assembly: GCF_057814235.1. NCBI lineage: Bacteria > Pseudomonadati > Pseudomonadota > Betaproteobacteria > Burkholderiales > Burkholderiaceae > Cupriavidus > Cupriavidus sp. F041. Next base: position 3,182,214 of record NZ_JBVASY010000001.1, on the reverse strand, counting down.
GCCAGTTTGTCACCGCCGATACCCGCCTTCGCCAGGCCTAGCGTGAGATAGCTTGCGATGGCCGCCCCCAGGCTATGCCCCGTGACGACCAGCTTGTTGCCGTTTGCCACATTCATGAGGCTCGGAAGCAGCGGTTGGGCGTCCCCCGTGTTATCGGCGCTCAGGAACTGCATGGAAGTGAATATGCTCGAGAAACCCAGTTCGACCTTCCCGGCGGTCGTGACGGACGGTACCCCGACCAGTTCGCACTCTGCGTTGACCAGCCACTCAAGCAGACTGGCCGTGCCTCGGATGACGATGAAGTCCGTGCCGGCACCGAATGGCTCCTTCAGGACGACACCGTAGCAGACCCTCTCGGCCAGTATGTGCATGCGCCGGTCCAGCCCGAGCAGCACATCGCTTGCCACCAGGTAGCCGGCCACGGCCTGCGTCGCAACCAGCCGGGCAAACAGGGAATCCTCAAGCCCCGATGGCCTGAGACTGGCCTTGCTTTCGCGGCAAGCGTTGAACACGTCCGCGATCAGCAGCGCAAGCTCGCCGACCCTGTCGATCTGCAGGCCACACTCCTGAAAGATGATCTCTTCGTCAGTCATCGTGGTACTCCCCGTTTGACGACAGGCACCACGCACTCATTGTGCGAGCGCCATCGTGTAGTTCGTGACCATCACCTTGGGTGAGACCGGAGCCCCGCCAGGCGCCTGAATGCGATTACCTTTCCACCCCGCGCTTGTTTTCCAATGACGACGAACCGGGGCAGTGTCTTGAGTCCATCAGTGCCGAGGAGCAAGCACATCGAAACCTGGTTTGACATGCCATGGAACGTGTTTCCAGCCGCTATCGGCGTTCCAGCCATTTATCCTGTTTCTTATCGGGCTAGCGCTCGCCGTCGGCTTCAACATAAACACCGTGGAGATTTCGGACTATCTCTAGCGTAGCCTACGGAACGGGCGGCATTGGTGGCGAGTGCGGAGTCCTTGTCCAAGGCGCGGAACACCTGGCCCTATACCGGCCCGCCGCTCGCCCGCCGCAAAGCCGCCCCCACCTCCCCATAAAACTCCCGCAGCGCCACCACCTCCAGATCCGGCGGCAACAAGGCCGGCCAGAGCAGCGCAACGATGTCCCTGGCGGTCCGCTCGATGTCCACCGGCCGCTGCCTGGCGATCGCATCCCAGAGAATGTGCTCCATCGGCCCAAAAATCGCCGAACGCAGCAAACTCAACGGCAAATCGGTGCGGATCTCCCCATTCTCCCTGGCCCGCGCCAGCATATCCATCAGCGGCGCCGTGTAGCGCCGTTGCAGCGGCACGAATACCTCGCCCAGCCCGGGCCCCTTGGCGCGGCCCTCGGAAAGAACCAGCGCGCACAGGCCGGTGCCCTGGATCAGGAACAGCCGTAAATGGGTCCGCACAAAGAACTCGAGCTGGGCCTTGGTGGTCTGGTCACGCGGCATGCCCTCTTCCACCGCCGCGATGATCTCGTCGTACCAGTCCTCGATCACCCGCACGCATAGCTCACGCTTGCCGTGGAAGTAGGTGAACACGGTGGCCTCCGAGATGCCGAGGCGCTGGGCGATCTCGGTCGTGGTGGTCCGCTCGTACCCCATCTCGGCAAAGACTTCGCGGCTCACGCGGAGGATGTCGCGGATGCGTTGCTCCGCCTTGGCGCCCGCGGGAATGCGGCGCCGCACCATGATGTCGTCCATCGACGTGTTACCTCGCTTGCCGGAAGCCGGCGATTATAGTGCCGCGCAGCATGAAAACCTGCGCCCGGGCGTGCCTCCGCGCCCCCTCGGCCCTGTCATCGCATTGTAATTGATCTTTACTCAAGTCTAGGTTGCAATTTTCCGGTCTAGCGTGTACTTTTCCACTCAACGCTACTGGTCCGGTGCCTGGATGGCAGGCCCAGATACAAGAAAATATGCGCACCCCGAGACTTGAGCCGCGCTCAACAAAGTTGAATAGAGCTCAAGAAGTCAGGTAACAGACATGATTGCGACAGCGCTTTGGAGACAAGTATGACCACACAGGGTGCCGCTAGCCCAACCACTTTGCCCATTGGCGGGCTCTCCCACGTACGGGGCCGGACCGATATCCCCCTGTCCGAACTGACGGTGCCGGCCTTGCTCGCGGAAACCGTAGCGCGTTTCCCGGACCGCGAGGCGGTGGTGTTCCGCGAGCAGGGTATCCGCTGGAGCTGGCGCGAGTTCGCGCAGGTGGTGGATGCCATGGCCGGCGGCTTGCGCCTGCTGGGCCTGGAGCGCGGGGACCGGATCGGTATCTGGTCGCCGAACCGCGTGGAATGGCTGGTCACCCAGTTCGCGACGGCGCGCCTGGGACTGGTGCTGGTGAATATCAACCCGGCCTACCGTTTGTCGGAGCTGGAATACGCGCTGAACAAGGTGGGCTGCAAGGCGATCGTGGCGGCGGAGTCGTTCAAGACGTCGCGTTACCTGGAAATGCTGCAGACCCTGGCGCCGGAGCTGCAAAGCTGCGAGCCGGGCGCGCTGCAGGCGGCGCGTCTGCCCACACTGCGCTGGGTGATCCGCATGGGCGGCGAGCGTACGCCGGGCATGCTGAACTACGATGCGCTGCTGGCACACGGCACGCACGCCATCACCGGGGAGCTGGACGCGATCACCGCGCAACTGGATCGCAACGACCCGATCAATATCCAGTTCACCAGCGGGACCACCGGCGCGCCGAAGGGCGCCACGCTGACGCACCGGAACATCGTCAATAACGGACGCTTTATCGCCATGGCGATGCGGTTCTCCGAGCAGGACAAGCTTTGCATCCCGGTGCCGTTCTATCACTGCTTCGGCATGGTGCTGGCCGTGCTGGCCAGCGTGTCCACCGGCGCCTGCATGGTGTTCCCTGGCGAGGCGTTCGAACCGGCAGCCACCATGGCGGCGGTCAGCGAGGAGCGCTGCACGGCGCTGCATGGCGTGCCGACCATGTTTATCGCGCAGCTGGATCACCCGGATTTCGGGAAATTCGACTTCTCCACGCTGCGCACCGGCATCATGGCTGGCTCGCCCTGCCCCATCGAGACGATGAAGCGCGTGATCTCGCAAATGCACATGGCGGAAGTGACGATCGCCTATGGCATGACCGAAACCAGCCCGGTTTCCTTCCAGAGCTCCACCACCGACCCGCTGGAAAAGCGCGTGACCACGGTCGGGCTGATCCAGCCACACCTTGAGGTCAAGCTGGTCGACGGCGCGGGCGAGATTGTGCCCGTTGGAGAAAAAGGCGAGCTGTGCACCCGCGGCTATTCGGTGATGCAGGGTTACTGGGACGATGAACCGCGCACCCGCGAGGCGATCCGCGATGGCTGGATGCATACCGGCGACCTCGCCACCATCGACGAAGAGGGTTATTGCAATATCGTCGGCCGCGTGAAGGACATGCTGATCCGTGGCGGCGAGAACATCTACCCACGCGAGATCGAGGAATTCCTGTTCCGCCACCCCAAGGTGCAGGCGGTGCAGGTGTTCGGCGTGCCCGATCCCAAGTACGGCGAGGAAGTGTGCGCATGGATCGTGCTGAAGCCGGGCGAGACCGCCACGGAGGACGATATCCGCGCCTTCTGCCGCGACCAGATCGCGCACTACAAGATTCCGCGCTATATCCGCTTTGTGAGCGAGATGCCCATGACCATTACCGGCAAGGTGCAAAAGTTCGTGATGCGCGACCGCATGACACAGGAACTCGGACTCGACGAGACCAAGACCGCCTGACTCCGACCCGGCTTCCACCTGACATCGGGCTGTGCTTCTCGCAGCCCCACTGAACAACATAACGAGCACTCCTATGAACGAACTTCCAGGCCTCAATTTCCACCTCGGCGAAGATATCGACATGCTGCGCGAATCCGTGCGCAACTGGGCGCAGGCCGAACTCGCTCCGCGCGCCGCGGAGATCGACCGCACCGACCAGTTCCCGATGGACGCCTGGAAGAAGATGGGCGATCTCGGCGTGCTCGGCATCACCGTGGCGGAGGAGTACGGTGGCGCCAATATGGGCTACCTGGCCCACATGATCGCGATGGAAGAGATCAGCCGTGCTTCCGCCTCGGTTGGCCTGTCCTACGGCGCGCACTCCAACCTGTGCGTGAACCAGATCCACCGCAACGGCACCCCCGCGCAAAAAGCCAGATACCTGCCGAAGCTGGTCTCCGGCGACTGGATCGGCGCGCTGGCCATGAGCGAGCCCAATGCCGGCTCCGACGTGGTGAGCATGAAGCTGCGCGCCGACTTCAAGGGCGACCGCTACGTGCTCAACGGCACCAAGATGTGGATCACCAACGGCCCGGACTGCGATGTGCTGGTGGTCTACGCCAAGACCGAGCCGGACCTGGGCGCGCGCGGCATGACCGCCTTTATCGTCGAGAAGGGCATGAAGGGCTTCTCGGTGGCGCAGAAGCTGGACAAGCTGGGCATGCGCGGTTCGCACACCGGCGAGCTGGTGTTCCAGGACGTGGAAGTGCCCGTCGAGAACATCCTCGGCGCGGAGAACGCCGGCGCCAAGGTGCTGATGAGCGGGCTGGACTACGAGCGCGCGGTGCTTTCCGGCGGCCCGGTCGGCATCATGCAGGCCTGCATGGACGTCATCACCCCCTACATCCACGACCGCAAGCAGTTCGGCCAGAGCATTGGCGAGTTCCAGCTGATCCAGGGCAAGGTGGCCGACATGTACACCACGCTGCAGGCGGCACGCAGCTATCTGTACACGGTGGGCAAGAACCTGGATTCGCTGGGCACCGAACACGTGCGCCAGGTGCGCAAGGACTGCGCCGCGGTCATCCTGTACACCGCCGAAAAGGCCACCTGGATGGCCGGTGAATCGGTGCAGATCCTGGGCGGCAACGGCTATATCAACGAATACCCGGTCGGCCGGCTGTGGCGCGACGCCAAGCTGTACGAGATCGGCGCCGGCACGTCGGAAATCCGCCGCATGCTGATCGGGCGCGAGCTGTACGCCGAAACGGCGTAAGCTGCCCTGCCGGCCTGCCTGCGCCGCCGCGATCACTGCACGACATAAAAGAATAGAGACCCGACACCTATGCCCACGCTCGAAACCAAACTCAATGCACGCTCGGAATCCTTCCGCGCCAATGCCGACGCCATGCAGGCGCTGGTCGCCGACCTCAAGGCGAAGATCGCCAGGCTGGCCGAAGGCGGCGGCGAGGAAGCCCGCGCCAAGCACCTCGGGCGGGGCAAGCTGCTACCGCGCGATCGCGTGCAGCAACTGCTCGATCCGGGCACGCCGTTCCTGGAACTGTCGCAGCTCGCGGCTTACGACATGTACGACAATGCCGCGCCCGGCGCCGGCATCATCACCGGCATCGGCAGCATCGCCGGGCAGGAATGCGTGATCGTCTGCAATGACGCCACCGTCAAGGGCGGCACCTACTATCCGCTCACCGTGCGCAAGCACCTGCGCGCGCAGGAAATCGCCGAGCAGAACAACCTGCCCTGTATCTACCTGGTGGATTCCGGCGGCGCCAACCTGCCCAACCAGGACGACGTCTTCCCTGACCGCGATCACTTCGGCCGTATCTTCTACAACCAGGCCAACCTGTCCAAGCAAGGCATCCCGCAGATCGCGGTGGTGATGGGTTCGTGCACGGCGGGCGGCGCCTACGTGCCGGCGATGAGCGACGAGTCCATCATCGTCAAGAACCAGGGCACGATCTTCCTGGGCGGCCCGCCGCTGGTGAAAGCGGCCACCGGCGAAGAAGTCACGGCCGAAGACCTGGGCGGCGCCGACGTGCACACACGCCTCTCTGGCGTGGCCGATTACTTCGCGCAGAACGACGCGCACGCGCTGTCGCTCGCGCGCAATATCGTGCAGCACCTGAACCGCCGCAAGCCGGACCAGATCCGCCTGCACGAGCCCCTGCCCCCGCGCTATCCGGTGGAAGAACTGTATGGCGTAATTCCTACCGACACGCGCAAGCCGTATGACGTGCGCGAAGTCATTGCACGCATCGTGGACGATTCGGATTTTGACGAGTTCAAGGCGCGCTACGGCACCACGCTGGTTTGCGGCTTTGCGCGGATCTGGGGCTATCCGGTCGGCATCATCGCCAACAATGGCATCTTGTTTTCGGAATCGGCGCTGAAGGGCGCGCACTTCATCGAGCTGTGCTGCCAGCGCAAGATCCCGCTGGTGTTCCTGCAGAACATCACCGGTTTCATGGTGGGCCGCAAGTACGAGAACGAAGGCATCGCGCGCAACGGCGCCAAGATGGTGACGGCGGTGGCGACGGCGCAGGTGCCGAAGTTCACGGTAATCATCGGCGGCTCGTTTGGCGCGGGCAACTACGGCATGTGCGGGCGCGCGTATTCGCCCCGTTTCCTGTGGATGTGGCCGAACGCGCGGATCTCGGTGATGGGCGGCGAGCAGGCGGCCAGCGTGCTGGCTACCGTGCGCCGCGACGGCATCGAGGCCAAGGGCGGCAGCTGGAGCGCCGAGGACGAGGACAAGTTCAAGCAGCCGATCCGCGACCAGTACGAGCACCAGGGCCACCCCTACTACGCCAGCGCGCGGCTGTGGGATGACGGCGTGATCGATCCCGCCCAGACGCGCACGGTGCTGGGCCTGGGCTTGTCGGCCAGCCTGAACGCGCCGATCGGCGAGATGAAGTTCGGCGTGTTCCGCATGTGATCGCGCGCCGTCATTGCACGCGTAAATGCCCCGGATATTGAATCGCACCGCATCGCACAGGACACAACCATGGAATTCACCACCCTGACCGTCACCGCCGCGCAGCACGTGGCCACCGTCACGCTGAACCGGCCGGACGTGCGCAACGCTTTTAACGAGACCGTGATCGCCGAGCTGACCGGCGCCTTCCGCGCGCTGGGCAGCGAGCCCGCGGTGCGTGCCATCGTGCTGGCGGGCAATGGCCCGGCCTTCTGCGCGGGCGCGGACCTGAACTGGATGAAGAAGATGGCCGGCTACTCGCACGACGAGAACCGGTCCGATGCGCTGACCCTGGCGCAGATGCTGCACACGATCTGGGCCTGCCCCAAGCCCGTGATTGCACGCATCCACGGCGACACCTATGCCGGCGGCGTGGGCCTGGTTGCGGCCTGCGACATCGCGGTAGCCGCGGAACCGGTGAATTTCTGCCTGTCGGAAGCGCGCCTGGGCCTGTTGCCCGCCACCATCAGCCCCTATGTGATCCGCGCCATGGGCGAGCAGGCCGCGCGCCGCTACTTCATCACGGCCGAGCGCTTCGGCGCGGCCGAGGCGTTGCGACTCGGCTTTGTGCATGAGGTGGTGCCGGCCGACGCGCTGGACGCCAAGGTGGCCGAACTGGCCGCCGCGCTGGTGGCCAACAGCCCCAACGCCGTGCGCGAGAGCAAGCGGCTGGTGCAGGAGGTGTCGGGCCGGGCTATCGACGATGCGCTGCTGGCCGATACCGCCGACCGCATTGCCGCGATCCGCGCCTCGGGAGAAGGCCGCGAGGGCGTGCGTTCCTTCCTGGAAAAACGCTCGCCGTCCTGGCGGCCTGCCTGAGCGAACCTCCAGCCAGCCCCCAGCCAATCAAGCGCCGTGCGGCACGGGTAGCCGCCGAACCACCCGCGCGGCCATCGCAGCCACGCCGCCAGAACTAAAACTAGGAACAGCCATGTTCAACAAGATCCTGATCGCCAACCGCGGCGAAATCGCCTGCCGCGTGGCAGCCACCTGCCGCCGCCTTGGCATCCGCACGGTAGCCGTCTACTCCGATGCCGACGCCAACGCGCGCCACGTGGCGCTGTGCGACGAGGCCGTGCACATCGGCGCCGCCGCCGCGCGCGACAGCTACCTGCGCGGCGACCACATCATCGAGATGGCCAAGGCGACCGGCGCGCAGGCGATCCATCCGGGCTACGGCTTCCTCTCAGAAAACGACGGCTTCGCCGATGCCTGCGCCGCGGCGGGCCTAGTCTTTATCGGCCCGCCGGCATCGAGCATCCGCGCCATGGGCAGCAAGAGCGCGGCCAAACGCCTGATGGAAGAAGCCGCGGTGCCGCTGGTGCCGGGCTATCACGGTGAAGACCAGGACCCGGTGCTGCTGCGGCACGAGGCCGACCGCATCGGCTACCCGGTGCTGCTGAAAGCCAGCGCCGGCGGCGGCGGCAAGGGCATGCGCGTGGTGGAAGCCAGCGAAGGCTTCGAAGCCGCGCTGGCTTCGGTGCAGCGCGAGGCCAGCGCCAGCTTCGGCGACGACCGCGTGCTGGTGGAGAAATACCTGACCCGACCGCGCCATATCGAAATCCAGGTGTTTGCCGACACGCATGGCAACTGCGTCTACCTGTTCGAGCGCGACTGTTCGGTGCAGCGGCGCCACCAGAAAGTGCTGGAGGAAGCCCCGGCGCCCGGCATGAGCGAGGAACGCCGGCGGGCGATGGGCGAAGCCGCCGTTGCGGCGGCGCAGGCCGTCGGCTATGTCGGCGCGGGCACCGTTGAGTTCATCGCCAACCAGGACGGCTCGTTCTACTTCATGGAGATGAACACCCGCCTGCAAGTGGAGCATCCGGTCACCGAGATGATCACCGGGCAAGACCTGGTGGAATGGCAACTGCGCGTGGCCTCGGGCGAGCCGCTGCCGCTGAAGCAAGATCAGCTTCGCATCCACGGCCATGCGCTGGAAGCGCGCGTCTACGCCGAGAATCCCGACAAGGGGTTCCTGCCCTCCACCGGCACGCTGCGCTACCTGCGCACCCCGGCGGCGGTGACGTTCGCCCTTGGCCATGACGGCGACGGCCCGGCCGGCGTGCGCATCGATTCCGGTGTGCGCGAGGGCGACACCATCAGCCCTTACTACGACCCCATGATCGCCAAGCTGATCGTGTGGGGCCGCGACCGCGAGGAAGCGCTCGCCCGCATGGCGCAGGCGCTGGCGGAGTATCACGTGGTGGGCCTGTCGACCAATATCGCCTTCCTGCAACGGCTGGTGACTTCGCAGGCGTTCCGCACCGCCGACCTCGACACCGGGCTGATCGAACGCAACCAGGCAGCATTATTCCCGCCGACCGCGCAGGTGGGCACCGAGACCATCGCGCTGGCGGTAGCGGCGCTGGTGGATGCGGAAACCCGCGCGCGGCGCGTCGATCCGGCCGATGCGCATTCGCCGTGGCAAAACGCCGGGGCATGGCGCTTGAACGGCGACGCCAGCAGCCAGTTCCGCCTGCGCACCAGCGAAGGCGAAACGCTTGCCAGCCTGCGCAGCGATAGCGGCAAGCAATGGCTCACCGTGGGCGACCAGACCGTGCCCTTCCGCGCCACCACCCAGGCCGGCGGCTACGCGCTCGACCTTGGCGCGCGCACCGTCAAGGGCAGCACCCATATCGACGGTGAAACGCTTTACGTGTTCAGCGGCGCGCAGCAAACCCGGCTGGAGGTCATCGACCCGCTCGCCCACGCGGGCACGGCCGATGCCGAGGGCGGCAAGCTGGTGGCACCGATGCCGGGCCGCATCATCGCGGTGATGGTTCAGGCCGGCGCCGTCATCGGCAAGGGTGATCCGCTGATCGTGATGGAAGCCATGAAGATGGAGCACACACTGACTGCGCCCGCCGACGGTGTGGTGCAGGAAGTGCTCTACGCCATCGGCGATCAGGTGCAGGATGGCGCGCAGCTGGTCACGCTGGAAGATGTAGTGGTGTGAGTTAATGCATGCCTTTGGGGGGGCTGCTTGTAGCCCCGCGCCAGCGGCGAAATCCCCGGCAGTGCCAGCACCAGCCTACCCCCGCCTCAAACCCTCAACAGGATCAGCCTCAAAGGCTTCCCACAGCGCATCGCGCCGTTGCAACGCCTTAATGACCGCCGGATGGCGCAATTGCGCTACCGCCGAGACCAGCGCATTGCACAAGAAGAAGGCCGCCGTATAGGAATCAAAGGGGGAAGCATTGGCCGTGCGCACCAGCAGATGATGATGCGACAGCGGAACCAGTGGCGCGGCCGGACTGTCGCAAATCGCAATCACGCGCGCACCGCGCTCCCGGAAAGCGCGGGCGATGCTCACCGGCGCGCTGGAATAGCGGCGGATGCTGAACGTCAGGAGCACATCCTCGGGCTCCACCCACAGCATGGCGTCCGTGGCAGTCACCGCTCCTGCCCCCAACTCCTGAACCTGCGGCCGGCACATGTTCAGATGCAGCGCCAGCCATGCCCCCACAGGCGCGCTGTTTTTCTGCGCCAGCACGAACAACCGCCCGCGCGACTCGGCTAGCAGACGCGCAATCGCCTCGAAGGCCGCCATGTCCAGCCCATCGTGGGTGGCCGCCAGGTTGTGCTGGTCGTGCAGCAGCGCGTCGTCCACGCAGGCGCGCAAAGTACGCTTGCCACCGATCGTGGCCGGCGCGCGCTGGCCGGCGGTGGGCAGGAGCGCCGTCACGCTGGCCCGCGCCTCGCGCTGGGCGTCGGCATAGCTGGCATAGCCCAGCTTGGCGAACAGGCGCACCACCGTCGAGGCGCTCGTGCCGTGCTGGGCGGCAAGCGAGGTGGCCGATTCCAGCAACGCATGCGGATAGTCGCGGCCCAGTGCATCGGCCAGCGTGCGCTCGCGGGTGGTCAGCGTGGCCGCCTCGCGCGCGAGGCGCTCAAGCAGGGTGGCGCTGTGTTGAGGGGGCTCCTGTCGATTTTTCATGGCGTTGACACATTGCAATGCATATTGCATGATCATAGCACTGTTGCAATGCATGAATCAGATCCACACGGTGGAAGGAGCGGGGGTATATGGCGGATAGCGAGATGCTTGCCGAGGCGGCGGGCGAGGTGATCGACTGGCTGGAAGGCCAGCAGGCTGAAATGCAGGCGCTGCTGCAGCGCATTGTGGACATCGACAGCGGCAGCCGGCAGGAAGCCGGCGTGACGGCCGTGGCAGAGGTCCTGCGCGGACACCTGCAAGCTGCGGGCATTGCGGTCACGCTGCATGCCGTGCCCGGCTACGGCGTGTGCCTGGATGCGCTGGTGCCCGGCGCCGGCGATGGCGCGCCGATCCTGCTCATGGGCCATATGGACACCGTGTTCCCGGCCGGCACGGCGGCGCGCCGTCCCTTCCGCGTGGAAAACGGGCTTGCCTACGGGCCAGGCGTGGCCGACATGAAATCGGGCCTGGTGATGAATGTGTTCGTGGCCGAGGCCCTGGCGCGCTGCGGCGGCAACGCCCTGCCAGTGCGCCTTTTCTTTTCCTGCGACGAAGAAATCGGATCGGCCGCCACCCGCGAGCGGATCATGGACGTGGCGCGCGGCGCGCGTGCCGTGTTCAACGCCGAGCCTGGCCGCGTCAGCGGCAACCTGGTGACCGGGCGCAAGGGGTCGATGGTGGTGGAGTTCGAGGTAGAGGGCGTGGCCGCGCACGCGGGCGTCAATCATGCCCAGGGTGCCAGCGCCATCGACGCGCTCGCGCGCAAGATCCTGGCGCTGCATGCGCTGACCGACGCCGAGCGGGGCATCACCACCAATGTGGGCTGCGTGAAAGGCGGTATCGTGCCCAACATGGTGGCACCGCATGCGCAGGCCGAGCTCGACGTGCGTTTCACCGCCGACACGGACATCGACGCGCTGGTCGAGCAGATACGCGCCATCATCGAGGCCGAATCGCTGCCGCGTACCACGGGCCGGATCACCGACATGCGCCGCACCCGGCCGATGACCCGCACGCCCGCGGACCTGCTGGCGCTGTACCAGCGCGGCGCGCAGCAGCTGGGCTTCTCGGTAGAGGGCGAATTCACCGGCGGCGCCGCCGATAGCGGGCTCACCTCCTCGGTGGGCACCCCCACGCTGTGCGGCACCGGCCCGGTGGGCGGCCATGCGCACACCGTGCGCGAGTACTGCGAGCTTGCCACCTTCGTGCCGCGCGCGCAGGCGGTAGCACTAGCCATCCTCGCACTGCGCTGAGCCGGGGCACTTCCCCTGCATCCGATGTTTAACCACCTTCACCACACTGCCATGCCGAACGTGCCATTCTCTCGCCGCCATTTCCTCCGCACCGGCCTCAGCGTAGCCGCGCTCGCGTGTGCCGCGCCGCTGGCCGCGCAAGCGCAAGGCGCGTATCCCTCGCGCCCCATCACGCTGGTGGTGCCCTTTCCGCCCGGTGGTTCGGTGGACATCATGGCCCGCCAGTACTCGGAGCCGCTCTCGCGCATCCTCGGCGTGCCGGTGGTCGTCGACAACCGCCCGGGCGCGGGCGGCTCGGTCGCCACGCAATCGGTGGCGCGCAGCAAGCCCGATGGCTATACGCTGGTGGTCTCCTCCCAGAGCAGTCACCTGGCCAACCCGCTGACCCAGCCGAAGCTGGGCTACGACCCGATCAAGGATTTCGAGAACATCGCCATCCTGGGCCGCCAGCCCAACGCCCTGGTGGTGCACTCGAGCCTGCCGGTGCGTACCTTCGCGGAGTTCCTCGCCTACGCGAAAAAGAACCCGGGCAAGCTCGACTACGGCAGCGGCGGGGTTGGCAGCATGGGCCAGCTGAATGTGGAGATGCTCAAGGCCAGCACCGGCATCTATGCCACGCACATTCCCTATCGCGGCGGCACGCATTTGATCACGGCAGTGCTGAGCAATGAAGTCCAGTTCATCCTCGACAACCTGGTCATCATGCTGCCCTACATCAAGGAAGGAAAGGTGCGTGCGCTGGCGGTGGCTTCCGAACAGCGCCTGCCGCAGCTGCCCGATGTGCCGACCATGGCCGAGCTAGGCTATCCACAGCTCAACCTGAGCTCCTGGACAGGCATTGCCGCGCCTGCCGGCACGCCCGAGCCGGTGGTGCAGAAGCTCTACCAGGCGGTGCGCCAGGCCGCCAGCGACCCCGCCATGCAGACGGCCCTGCGCGCGCGCGGCGTGTTCCCGCCCGAGGAGATGGCGCCGGCCGCCTTCGAGCGGATGATGGCCGAGCGGATGCAGCGCTACGGCGAAGTGGTCCGGCGAGCCCGGATCTCGGCGGAGTGAGTGCGCGGGATCAAGGCCTGACGGTGGCCGCCCCGCCCTGCCCGTCGTGCCCGCCCGTGCGCAGCATGTCGATGACAAGCTGCATGGCGGGCGTGGGCGGGCGGCTCTTGCGCAGCACCAGGCCATAGGGTGCGAGCCGGCCATGCAAGGCTACCGGCAGCGTGGCGATCATGTTCAGGTCTTCGTAGTAGCGGGCCACCGAGGTGGGCAGCACGGCCAGCATGTCGGATTCGCGCAGCACGGACAGCGTGGTGAGGATCGACGACGTCTCCACCGTGCTCACCGGCGGCGGCACGCGGTTCTCACGGAAGGTCTGGTCGATGATCTGGCGCATCGGGCTGGGATGCGGCTGGATGATCCACGCGTATTCCGTCAGCGCGGCCAGTTTCAGCTTGCCGCGCTCCGCCGCCGGATGCCCCACGCGGGTGACGATGGACAGCGCCTCCTCCCCCAGCGTCTCGAACGACAGCTCCTCCGACGGCCAGCCATCCGGGATGCGGCCCAGCACGATATCGATCTGGTCCTGCTGCAGGGCGTGCACCAGCACATCACTGGTATCGATCTGCACGATGATGTGAAGGCGCGGATGCGCCTGCTTGAGCCTGACGATCACCCGGGTCAGCAAATCCGGCGCCGGCGCCATCACGGCGCCCACGCGCACCTTGCCGACATCGCCAGCCTGGATGGCGACCAGTTCTTCGCGCAACTCGTCCATGTCGGCAAAAACCACCCGCGCGTAGCGCATCACCGCCTTGCCCGACACCGTGGGGTCCAGCCCGCGTGCGTGGCGCGTGAACAGCGATACGCCAAGTACATCCTCCAGTTCCTGCAAGGACTTGGTGGCCGCCGGCTGGGTCAGCGCCAGCCCTTCCGCCGCCTGGCGCAACGAGGGCGACTCCGACAGCGCCAGCATCAGCTGCAGGTGCCGCATACGCAGGCGTTTGCGGATGGACGCGCTGGATGGGATGGTCACGGCGATAAGCTCCGAGAATAGGCGGACAACAATATCCGATGTTTTGTTTATCGCGGATTCTCGCACATGGCTTGGGCGCGAGAGCGGTCTGCCGCGGCTGGCCTTTCCGGCACATTCCCGCCGCCGCTACGGCGTCCGGAGCCCTTCTTCCGCATTTTTCGCTGCACTTCGGCGCATTTGCCGCCTGTTTCCGCGCTGCTGCGGTGCTTTTCGGGCATACTGGCTGGCTCCCTCCCCATTGCGAAGCCGGCGTCCTGGCTTCCCCCCCCCCTCGATGCCCGGCTATCAAACCAAGCAAGAGAGCATCGCCGTCGCCGGCGTCGCCGACCTGGTCATTCGCTCGCTGCTGGATAAGCAGCAGTACTACGACCCCCTCGGCGAAGCCGATCGCATGGGCATTTCTTCCGCCATGTGGCCGCTGTTCGGCCTGCTGTGGCCATCCGGCGCGCACCTGGCTGCCCGCATGGCGGCGCGTCCGGTGGATATCACCGAACGCGTGCTGGAGATCGGCTGCGGCCTGGGCCTGGCCAGCCTGGTGGGACACCGCCGCGGCGCCGACATGACCGCCAGCGACTGCCATCCGATGGCAGCCAGCTTCCTGGCGGAAAACGTGCGCCTGAATGGCCTGGCGCCGATGAAATACCGGCACGGGCACTGGAGCGCCACGGCGCCGGAACAGGACGCCGCCGAGGGTGCGAGCCCGGCCAGCGCCTACGTCCACGGCCATTTCGACCTGATCATCGGCAGCGACCTGCTCTACGAGCGCGATGCCAATGCCAGCCTGGCTCACTTTATCGGGCGCCATGCCAGCCCCACCGTCGAGGTCTGGATCGTCGATCCCGACCGCGGCAACCGCCCGGCCTTCAACCGGCAGATGGCCGAGCAGGGTTTCCTGATGCGCGAGGAAAAGCTGGACCGCGCGGCCTCCCCCGGCGTGGAGGCCTATAAGGGGCGCCTGCTGGTTTATCGGTGGGCCGCGCCGATGCCGCCCGCGCCCGCCCTGCATTAGCAGCCCCCCGCCCGCAAGCACCTCCCCGCGACAAGGCGTAGCATATCGGCTCCCCAAGCCCTCCGCCTAGCCTCATGCGTTCCACGCGATCCCTGCCGCCCCTTGTGTCCCTGCGCGCTTTCGAAGCGGCTGCAAGACGCCTGAGCTTCAGCCAGGCGGGGCAAGAGCTGTTCGTCTCGCAAAGCGCGGTCAGCCACCATATCCAGAAACTGGAAGAAGACCTCGGCGTGGCGTTGTTCGAGCGGCGCGCCCGCGCCGTAGCGCTGACCCAGGCGGGGCAGGCTTACTACGCACAGGTCCATGCGGCATTCGAGCTGCTGCGCCAGGGCACCGAGCAGATCCGCGCCCCCGCCGGCGCGCGCACGGCCCTGACCGTGGGGCTGCTGGCGTCCTTTGGCACGCGCTGGCTGGCGCCGCGGTTGCCGGCCTTCTCGGCCGAGCATCCCGGCATCGACCTGCAGTTGCGCCCCGATATCGCCCTTGCGGACGTGGCGGGCGGCGAGGTGGACGTGGCGATCCGCTACGGCCGGGGCGCCTGGCCGGGCGTGGACGCGCAACTGATCATGCCCGAGCGCTTGTCGGTGGTCTGCGTCCCCGCGCTGATCGCGGGCCCGGACCGCCCGCGCAAGCCGCAGGACCTGCTGCGCTACCCGTTCCTGGCCTCGCATGCCAGGCATCCGTTCGAATGGGATGCCTGGGCCCGCCGCTTCGGCCTGGAGCTTGGCCAGGCACAGACCGTGCGCCTGCACGACTACAACATCGTGGTGGAAGCGGCGCTCGCCGGGCAAGGCATGGCGATGGGCCGGCACCGCCTGATCGCCCAGCAGCTGGCCAGCGGCGCACTGGTGCCCGCACTGCCCGGCGCGGTATTAGATGACCCCGGCATCGGATGGTGGCTGGTCACGCCGCGCGGCCCGCTGAGCGAGGCCGCGTCGGCATTCCGTGCGTGGCTCCTCGAAACCGCCGTCCGCGACCCGATGGACGGCACGCATTAGCCGCCACGCATTAGTTTTACTCATGCATGCGGGCCAAGAATTGATTGGTTCCGACGTGGCCAAGCCGATAGGATTGGCGTTTCCCAACCTCGTTCCGGCGTAACCGACATGACCCTCTCCATCTCCGCCCGCGTGGCCGAACTCGGCCTGGCCCTGGAATCCGCGGCCGCTCCCGCCGCCAACTACGTGGCGTTCGTGCAGGAAGGCAATCTGCTCTTTATCTCCGGCCAGATCTCACGCAAGGATGGCCAGCCCGCCTACCTGGGGCGCCTGGGCGACAACATCTCCGACGAAGACGGCGTGCAGGCCGCGCGGCTGTCGGCGCTGGGCATCCTGTCGCAGATTGCCGCCGCCACGGGTGACCGGCTGGACCGCGTGGCCCGTGTCGTACGCCTTGGCGTCTTCGTGGCCAGCACGCCGGAATTCCATCGCCAGAGCGCCATCGCCAACGGCGCATCGGACCTGATGGTGCAGGTATTCGGCGAGGCGGGTCGTCACGCGCGCGCCGCCGTTGGCGTTGCGTCGCTGCCCAGCGGCGTTGCCGTGGAAGTCGAAGCCGTGCTCTCGCTGACCCAGCCCTGAACCCGACGCGCCCTACCGGAACCCCCATGCCCGCCCCCCTCACCCCCGCCGCCGTGGACGCGCAGCGCGCCCGCGCGCCAGGCACGCTGACCACCACGCATTTCAATCACGCCGGCGCCTCGCTGCCCTCCGCGGCCACGCTGGAGGCAATCCACGCCCACCTGCGGCGCGAAGCCACGCAGGGGCCAATGGAGGCCGGCGTAGCGGCCCGCGAACAAACGGAACGCGCGCGTACGCTTGCCGCGCAGTTGCTGAACGCCCAGCCGGCGGAGATCGCCCTGACCACAGGCAATTCTCCCGGCTGGGGCGCCGCCTTTGCCGCACTGGGATCCTGGCAGCCCGGCGACCGCATCCTGGTAGGGCGCCATGAATGGGGCGGCAACCTGGCCGCCATGCGCCTCACGGCGCAGCGCGCGGGCGCCTCGATCGAAGCCATTCCGTCCGATAGCAGCGGCGCCGTGGATCCCGAAGCGCTGGAGGCTATGCTGGACGACCGCGTGCGCCTGATTGCGCTGACCTGGCTGCCGGCCAACGGCGGACTCATCAATCCCGCCGCAGCCATCGGGAAGGTGGCGCGGCGCCACGGCATCCCCTACTTCATCGACGCCGCACAGGCGGTGGGCCAGTTGCCGGTCGACGTGGCCCAGGTAGGCTGCGATGTGCTGAGCGGCGCCGGCCGCAAGGCGCTGCGCGGACCAAGGGGCACCGGCCTGCTCTACGTGCGGCAGGATTTCCTGCCCCGCCTGACGCCGGCATTCGTCGACACCTATTCCGCGCCGCTGGATGCGCGCGGCGAGCCCGTCTTGCTGCCTGGCGCGGCCCGCTTCGAATCGGCGGAAGCATCGATGGCGCTGCGCTGCGGCCTGGCCAATGCCTTGCAGGAAGCGCTGGAGATCGGCCTTGAGAACATCCGTGCGCGGATCGATGCCACCGCACAGGCGCTGCGCGCGCAACTGGCCGAAATACCCGGCGTGACGGTGCTGGACCAGGGCCGCGAGCGCTCCGGACTGGTGGCCTTCAACGTGGCCGGCCAGGACCCCGTGTCGGTGCAGCGCAGCCTGGCGGCGCAGGGCGTGGTGATCGGCAGCAACGGCGCCGCCTATACGCCCCTGGATATGAACGCCCGCGGACTCAGCCAGATTGCCCGCGCCTCGGTCAGCTACCTGACCACCGAGGCGGAGATCGGGAAATTGCTGGGGGGCTTGCGCGCGCTGGTGCGTTAGCGCGCCGGACCGCGCACTGCGCGGTAGTTAAGCTGCCGGCGCATCACCCGCGCCCCCATCGCTAGCCCCCGTCCCGCCCCGCTCCTACATCACATGATCCCGGAAATGCGCCGCATGGGTGTCCCTCGGATGGGCTAGGATAAAAAGACCGCGGGACGGTGGGGCTGATGCAGCGCAACATTCGCACCCGACGTCTTCGCATCCCTGACCCTATGCCAGACAAGCCGCTGTCTCCGCCAGGAACGCTGACACGCAGCCGCCTCGTCAAGCGAGTCGCGATTGTCGTGGCGATACTCGCGGGCCTCGCTGGCACAGGCTGGTACGCAACCCGAGCCAAGCCGGTAGCGGTACTCACTGCCGAGGTCGAGCAGGGGCGAGTCGAGGCCACTGTCGCCAACACCCGGGCAGGCTCGGTGTCAGCCTGCCGGCGGGCGAAACTGGCGCCGCCGGCGGCCGGACGCATCGAGGTGTTGAATATCCACAAGGGTGATCGGGTGAAGGCTGGCCAGATACTCCTCGTCCTCTGGAACGAAGATCTGGTCGCGCGCGAACAACTCTCGCAAAACCAGTTGCTAACGGCCACCGCGCACGTGCGCGAAGTGTGCGAACTGGCCAAGGCGGCGGCAAGCGACGCCAGGCGCTCGCGGGAACTGGTGGGGAAAGGCTTCGTCTCGCCCCAGGCAGTGGAACGGACCGATGCCGACGCCGACTCCAGGCGCGCCGCGTGCGAATCCGCGAAGGCGCAGGTGAAGGAGGCCGGGGCGCGTATCGCCGCCTCGCGCGCGGATACTGCGCGCACGGTGCTGAAGGCGCCTTTCGACGGCGTGGTGGCCGAAGTCAACGGTGAGATTGGCGAATACCTGACGCCCTCGCCGCCCGGCATCCCGACGCTGCCCGCCGTGGACCTGATCGACGACTCGTGCCTCTATGTATCCGCACCGATCGACGAGATCGACGCGGCACGCCTGCAGGTCGGCATGCCGGCGCGCGTCACCCTCGACGCCTATCGGGGCAGGCATTTCGAAGGCAGGCTGCGCCGCATCGCCCCCTATGTCCTGGCACTGGAGAAGCAGGCCCGCACCGTTGAAGTCGAGGTCCAGTTCGACAGCCCCGACATCGTCCGCCATCTCCTGGTGGGCTATAGCGCCGATGTGGAAATCGTGACAGATGCCCGCGACCAGGCGCTGCGCATCCCTACCGCTGCACTGACGTCCGGCAACCGCGTGCTGGTGTTGAATGCCGCCGGCAGGCTGGAGGCGCGCAAGCTCGACACCGGGATTTCCAACACGGAGTTCACCGAGGTGACGGCGGGGCTCAAGCGCGGTGAGCGCGTCGTCACGTCACCGGAACGGATTGGCCTCCAGGCCGGCATCGCCGCTGTCGAGGAAAAACAGACTTCCGTGGAGACGCAAGCAAAATGATCCGGCTCCACGGCATCGGGCGGACCTTCGTGCTGGGCGGCGAGGCTGTGCATGCGCTCCATGGAGTCGACCTTGCGGTTGCTCAGGGAGAGTACCTCTCCATCATGGGCCCATCGGGCTCTGGCAAGTCCACCTTGCTAAATATCCTGGGCCTGCTGGATCGCGCCGATACAGGTACTTACCAATTGGACGGCCGCGACGTGACCGCGCTCCCGGACGACGAACTGGCGCGCCTGCGGCGTGAGAAGATCGGCTTTGTATTCCAGTTCTTTCACCTGGTGCCGCGCCTCACTGCCGCCGCAAACATCGAGCTGCCGATGGTGCTCGCAGGGATGGACCCGGCCGAACGCCGCCGCCGCGTGGACGCGCTGCTCGGCGAGTACGGCCTGCAAGACCGCGCCAGGCACCGGCCAGACGAACTCTCGGGCGGGCAGTGCCAGCGGGTTGCCATCGCCCGTGCAATGGCCATGCGCCCGGCGATGATTCTCGCCGACGAGCCCACCGGCAACCTGGACCGGCATACCGGCCAGGAAGTCATGGCCGTACTGGAAGGCCTGCATGCACAGGGTGCGACGCTGATCGTGGTCACGCACGACCCGGAGATCGGCGCCCGCTCCCGGCGCAGGCTGCGCATGGTGGACGGCGGCATCGCCGGTGACGAGCCGCGGCAGGATACCCATGCGGCTCACTGACGTCCTCGGTTTCACCTGGCAGGTACTGCGCGGCTACCGCTCACGCAGCCTGCTGATCCTGCTCGCCATGGGAATCGGTGTCGCCGCCGTGGTGACGGTGAGCGCGCTCGGCGAGGGAGCCAGGCTGTACGTGGTGAACCAGTTCGGCGCACTTGGCACCAACCTCGTCATCGTGCTGCCCGGGCGCAGCGAAACGGCCGGCGCAGCGCCGGGGATCGTGCTGGGCGCAACCACGCGCGACCTGACGCTGGATGATGCGCTCGCACTCAGGCGCAGTCCCGCCGTCCTGCGCGTCGCGCCGCTCATTGTCGGGAACGCGGATCTGCATGTTGGCGCGCTACGACGCGAAGCGCCGGTGCTGGGCTCCACCGCCGAACTGCTGGCGGTGCGCCATATGGCACTAGCCCAGGGCAGTTTCCTGCCCGAGGGCGATCCGCACCACGGCCAGCCCGTGTGCGTGATCGGCACCAGGGTGGCGATGGAGCTGTTCGGCACGCGCCAGGCGCTGGGTGAATGGCTGCGCATCGGAGACCGGCGCTTTCGCGTGATCGGGCTGCTGGCCGGCCAGGGCGAATCGCTGGGCTTCAACACGGACGAACTGGTCATCGTTCCCCTGTCCGCGGCCCAGGCCCTGTTCAACACCGACTCGCTGTTCCGCATCCTGATCGAGGCGAAGGCCCGCGAGCAGATCCAGGGCGCCAGGGCCGACGCCGAGGAGATCATTCGCCAGCGTCACGAAGGCAAGCGCGACGTGACCGTCATCACACAGGACGCGGTGCTCGCCACGTTCGACCGCATCCTGCGCGCGCTCACGCTGGCGGTGGGCGGCATCGCAGCCATCAGTCTCGCCGTGGCCGGCATTCTCATCATGAACGTGATGCTGATTGCCGTGACCCAGCGGCAGCGCGAAATCGGACTGCTCAAGGCGCTCGGCGCCACCGCCGGCCACATCCGGCTGCTCTTCTTCACCGAGGCGGTACTGCTGGCGCTCGGCGGCGTGGCCGCGGGCCTGGCTGTGGGCGAAGCCGCGTGCAGGCTTGCCGTACGGCTCTATCCGGCGATTCCCTTCACCCCGCCCTGGTGGGCCTTGCTGGGGGCGCCGGCCATCGCCGTCGTGACCGCCATCGCCTTCACCGTGGCACCGGCCCAACGCGCGGCAAAGCTGGATCCGGTGCAGGCCCTGTCGGGACGATGACCCATGCGCTACGCAGACTTCATCCAGTTCACCCTCGCCTCCCTGGCTGCCCACCGGCTACGCACCTTGCTCACCGCGCTGGGCATTGCCGTCGGCATCGCCGCGGTCATCCTGCTGACCTCAATCGGCGAAGGGCTGCATCGCTTCGTGATCGAAGAGTTCACCCAGTTCGGCACCAATCTGATCGGCGTGACGCCAGGCCGCACCCAGACCCACGGTGCTTCGCTCGGGTCGATCAACACCGTGCGCCCACTCACGATCGAGGACGCCATCGCCCTGCGCCATGCCCCCCACGTGCGGGTGACCAACCCACTGGTGCAGGGCAATGCCGAAGTCGACTACCTCGGTAAGAGCAGGCGGGTGACGTTGTATGGTGTCGGGCCCAGGTTCACCGAGGCACTGAGCATGCGCGTGGCCACCGGCCAGTTCCTGCCGGATGACGATCCGCGCGCCGCGCGGACGCTGGCGGTACTCGGCGCAAGAGTGGCGCGCGAACTGTTCGGCGGCGACAACCCGCTGGGCGCGCGCATCCGCGTGGGTAGTGAACGCTATCGCGTGGTGGGCGTGATGGAAGCGAAGGGCCAGATGCTGGGCTTCGACCTGGACGATACGGTCTATATACCGGCCGGTCGTGCCCTGGACCTGTTCAACCGGGAAAGCCTGGTCGAGATCGAGGTCACCTACGATCCCACCGCCCCGCTCCCCGATGTGGAGGACGGCATTAAACGCCTGTTGAGCGCGCGCCATGGTGCCGAGGACTTCACCGTCACGCCCCAGCAGAAGATGCTGGACGTGTTCGGCACCGTACTCGATGCCATTACCTTCGCGGTGGCAGCGATCGGCGCCATCTCGCTGATCGTGGGCGGCGTGGGGATCCTCACGATCCTCACCATCGCTGTGGCCGAGCGCACATCGGAGATCGGGCTCCTGCGCGCCATCGGTGCGACCGAGGCACAGGTCATGCTCCTCTTCCTTGGTGAAGCCGCGGTGCTCGCTGCCATCGGCGGCATGGCGGGACTGCTGCTGGGATGGGGTATCGCGCTGGTGCTTACAACGGCGTTGCCGGCGCTGCCGGTCCACACACCGTGGTCCTACGCTGTGCTGGCCGAGCTGCTGGCGGTGGTGATTGGTCTGGCTGCCGGAGTGCTGCCGGCGCGCAGGGCGGCACGGCTTGCTCCGCAGGAGGCCTTGCGATCGGAATAGAAACTAGAAACCCGAACTGCAGATTTCTCAGCTTCCAGGCCTGCTGCAAGTTCCGGATTGTGATGAGTCGCCCCAGGCCAGCGGTCCACCGGACGCCTGAATAGGGGTTTATGCCAACTTTTCGCCGGCTTCGGGTTGCGGTCTACTGGAAGCGAATCAAGACATGGCTGGAGCGTGGATCGGTACTGCTGTGGCAGCCATTACCTTCCAGCCGTTGATTCCTACTTCAGGAGACAACACCATGGTGACGAAGCAGGACGATGCCTTCATTTTGAAGAACCTTCTCGCGCTGGCAGCAGTGGAGGCGCTCGGCGGCGCAATTGCGCTAGGGTTCGCCTTCAATCTCCTGACCTGACCTGACCTGACTGAAACGACAACGGAAACCCTCCGTCGTGTTCAGGTATAAAAGGTATTAAATAGAATTAAAGAATATTTAAAGCTCCCCGGCACTGGTTGCAATCCAGCCAGTTTCCGGGGATCTCTGTCGTCGGGGACCTGCATTTCCGATGCTGCCCCACCATCCGCTGCCAGCGGAATCCTGAAGCGTTTCGCTCGCGAATTCCCTGCCGGCACCGCCAGGTCAGTTCAGACTTCCCGGGTTCTGCGCCGCGGCCTTCTGCTTGGCCTTGGCCACAAAGTACGAGCCAATCTGCTTCTGCGTAACCTCGCCCTTCTTCTTCGTATCGATCTTGTCGAAGTTCTTGTAGACCTCCGGCATGCCGGCTTCCGCCTCCTCGCGGGTCAGCTTGCCGTCGTGGTTGGTATCGGCGGCAGCGAACTTTTCCGCGTATTTCGCTTTTGCTTCCTTTGCATTCATGGGCGCTTGAGGCGCAGCTTGAGGCGCGGCTTGCGGTGCGGCCTGAGGTGCAGGCTGTGGCGCGGGTTGTTGCGCGCCGACGGTGCCAGAGGCGAAGAATGCGACCAGCGCCAGGCTGGCGGTCGACAGTAGCCGTGGAATCATTGGAGTCTCCTGGAACACTTCGATGGTGAGGCCTGCCGGTCCTGCCGTCGTCGGCGGCCGGTTGGCTTTTGCAGAGCCCGGGAGCAATCGATCCCCCGGGCCCTTGGCTAGGATCATCGTCGGCTTTCCGGTATTGGGGAATTTAGATATTTCGGTATCCGATATTAGAGTTTTACCGGGGGCGGTGGTGACGCGCTGCAATGCGCGCTGGCGAATCACGACCGGGTGGCCCCCGCATCGCGCGCCCGCCCGAGCAGGAGCTCGCGCTCGCGGGCATTGCGCGTCATGCCCGCCGCGCGCTCGAATTCGGCACGGGCCTCATCCAGGCGGCCCAGCTTGAACAGCAAGTCCCCGCGCACGCTGGGCAGCAGGTGGTACTTCGCCAGCACCGGCGCGGCAACGAGCGCATCGACCAGCTCCAGGCCGGCTTCGGGGCCGAAGGCCATGCCGACCGCCACCGCGCGGTTCAGCGCCACCACCGGGGACGGCGCGACCTGGGACAGCGCATCGTAGAGCGCGGCAATCTGCGCCCAGTCGGTCTCGTCGGCGCTGGGCGCGCGGGCGTGGCAGGCCGCCAGCGCCGCCTGCAAGGCATAGGGCCCGAGCGCGCCACCGAGTTCCTCCGCCCGCGCCAGCGCGCCTAGCCCGCGCCGGATCAGCAAGTGGTCCCAGCGGCTGCGGTCCTGGTCGGGCAACAGCACCGGGCGGCCCTGTGCATCCACCCGCGCATGCGTGCGCGAGGCCTGGATCTCCATCAGCGCCACCAGTCCGTGCACTTCGCTTTCCTCCGGCACCAGGCGAGCCAGCGTGCGGCCCAGGCGCAGCGCTTCCTCGCACAGCGCGGGGCGCATCCAGTGGTCGCCAGCCGTGGCGGAATAACCTTCGTTGAAAATCAGGTAGATCACCTCCAGCACCGAAGCCAGGCGCGGCGCCCGTGCCTGCGGGCCGGGCACCTCGAAGGGCACGCGGGCCGCGCCGAGAGTGCGCTTGGCACGCACGATGCGTTGGGCGATGGTGGCCTCCGGCGTGAGAAAGGCACGCGCGATTTCCTCGGTGGTCAGCCCGCCCAGCAAGCGCAGCGTCATGGCGACCCGCGCATCCGTGGAGAGCACCGGATGGCAGGCGGTGAAGACCAGCCGCAGCAGGTCGTCGCCGATATCGTCCGCGCGCGCGGCGTCAAGCGCATCGACAAAATCCGGCACCACGTGAGCCTCCATCGCTTCGAGATCGTGGCCGATCTGCTCGTGCTTGCGGGCATGCAGTGCCTGCTGGCGCAGATGGTCGAGCGCGCGATTCTTCGCCGCGGTCATCAACCAGGCGGCGGGATTGTCCGGCACGCCGGTCTCGCCCCAGCGCTCCAGCGCGGCAACGAGCGCGTCCTGCGCCAGTTCTTCGGCCAGCCCCACGTCGCGCACCACGCGCGCAACGTGGGCGATGACCTTGGCGGATTCGATGCGCCAGACGGCTTCGATCGCCCGCTGCGTCGGTGTCGTCGTCACCATGTGCTTCAGGCCGCGCTGGTCGCGCCGGGCGCCGAGGGCTCCATATACACCAATTCCCAGATATGCCCGTCGAGATCATCGAATCCGTGCCCGTACATGAAGCCGTGGTCCTGCGGTGCGCGCGGCGCCGTTGCGCCGGCGGCCACGGCCTTGGCGACCAGGGCGTCCACCTCGGCGCGGCTCTCGCAGGAGAGGCAGATCAGCACTTCCGTGCTGTCGGTCGTGTCGCACAGCTTGCGGGTGGTGAAGGACTTGAAGAATTCATGCTTGAGCAGCATCGCGTAGATGTTTTCGCCGATGACCATGCAGGCGGCGTTGTCGTCGGTGAATTGCGGGTTGAAGGTAAATCCCAGGCCCTTGAAGAAATCCTGCGAGCGCTGCAGGTCGGCCACGGCAAGGTTCAGGTAGATTTGCTTATGCATGATGTTGTCCTTTGAATCCGGAATCGCGTGTTGGCGTGCATGCCTGGAGATGGCCGGGGCTTACCGGGCCGCCGGCGCCTCGGCCAGCGTCTTCAGGTTGACCAGCCCTTCCTCGAAGTCCTTGCCCACCATCTTGTCCATGTTGAAGACCAGGTGCACCAGCTTGGCGAAGTACGGCACGGCGCCTTGCATCGACCACGTGACGCGCGTGGCACCGGCCTCCGGCCTGAGCGTGAATTCGGCGGTGTTGTGGGCTTCGAACGGCTTGAAGAAATCCAGCTTCATCGTGACCCGGGAGGCCGGCACCGTGTCGACGATCTCCATCCGTCCCACGCCCACCTTGTCGCTCTCCCAGGCATAGGCGGCGCCCTGCCCGCTGCGCGTGCCGCCGTAGGTGCCCTTGAGCGCCGGGTCCTTCTTTTCATACGGGTTCCACTGGTTGAAGCTGTGCAGGTCGTTGATCAGCGCGAACACGCGTTCGGGCGGCGCCTTGACGCTGGCGCTGCGTTCCACGCGGAAGGTATCGGGGCGCGTGGCGGTGAAGATCAGCAACAGGGCGACGGCCGACAAGGCGACTAGCAGGATGGTCTTGAGCATGATGGGTGTCCGCGGATTGGCTGGCTGGGAGGGATTCGAATCTGGCGCCGGGTTCAATGCTGGCCCGCGCCAATGTCGCACAAGCGCTGCACCGAGGGGCTGGGCCCGAAGTCTTCCAGCTCGAACAGCTGCCGTACCTCGATCTCGCCGTCGGCCAACTCGCCGTGCGGCGAGGGAAAGCGCCGCGCCCATTCCATGGCTTCATCGCGGCTGCGCACCTGGATCAGCGTGTAGCCCGCCACCACTTCCTTGGTCTCGGCGAACGGTCCGTCGATGACCGTGCGCTGCCCGCCGGCATAGCGGATGCGCCAGCCGGCGGAGGTGGGCCTGAGGCCCGCGGCGTCCAGCAACACGCCCGCCTTGGCCAGTTGCTCGTGATAGGCCGCCATCGCGGCGAAGAGGCCTTCTTCCGGCATCGTGCCGGCTTCGCTGCCTTGCGTGGCTTTCACCAGGATCATGAATCGCATTGCAGTTCTCCTTGTACTCGGGGTAATCCGTTGTCGGTAGCAAGCCATGCCGTTTCGGTGGCTCTTACCGGTACGACGAACCACGCGCGCCCTGATCGACACGCAATGCGAAAAAAATCCCCGATGCAGGGTAACTCCCTAATCTGCGCCACGCCGCCGCCCCCCAGCGGCCTTACATGAAGCAAGGGCCAACCTCGCGGACTTCCACGGTGCACCACGCCGCGGCGGGGCATTCGCCGGCGATTGCGATGGCTTCGTCCTGCGTGGCGCAGTCGATCAGGAAGTAGCCGCCGATCATTTCCTTGGCCTCGGCGAACGGGCCGTCAAGCAGGTCGCGCCGCCCCTCCCTCACCTGCACGCGCACGCCGTTGGTTTCCGAGGTGAGGGAGTTGACGCCCAGCAACGCCCCGCGCGCATTCAGGCCTTCGGCGAAGCGCTGCATGCTGGCGTAGGCTTCGCGCCCCTGTTCCGGGGTGCGCCCGGCGCGCTGGCCAATCGGTTCGACGATGAGCAGCATGTACGGCATAAGGTCTCCAGTTCGTCCAATTCATTCAAGGGTTTTGCTTACCGCCCCACATCCTGCACGCCTCTGCCGCCGGCCGCAAGTGGCCGGCGCGCCACATACGGGCGGGGAAATTTCCTGGCCGTTAATTGCAATCATGAACGGCGGAAGGCATTGGCCTGTGCGGGATTACCGCTTACCATGTCGGCTTTGCTCCACTCGGCATTCAAAACGGCCTTTCATGACTGCATCGCGCCAGCCAACCAACCATCCTTCGTACTTCATCGAAGGCGACACCGTGATCTGGTCATACAACGACCGGCCGCTCTGGGGGAAGGACGGCAACCCGCTGCCCATCGCCCACCCGCAGGCGTTTCGCTGCATCGACGGACGCTGGTTCACCGATGGCGAGCACGTCATCGTGCAGGCCCAGCAAGGCAGCGGCACGGCCTGGTACTACTTCTACCGGATCGAAGACGCCGATCTAGCCACCTTCGAAGTCCTGAACGAGCGCTACGCCCGCGATGCCCACCAGGCGTACTTCATTACCGGCAAGACCATCCGCACCCGCAGCCCGCAGGCCTTCCGGCCGCTCACCTACCAGGGCTGGCGCTGGCCGGAGAGCGGCCCGCTGGAGCCGGTGGCCTGCACGCATGCTTACTACGCGGTGGACGCCGAGTCGGCCTACTTCAACGGCAAGCGCGTGATCGGCGCCGACGGCGCCACCGTGGTGGGCCTCCCGGGCAACTACATTGCGGATGCCGGGCATGTCTACTACTTCGGCCGGCGCATCGATGCCGACCGGGCCAGCCTGGTGGTAGCGCCCAATGGCGACGGCCCGCTGCGCATGACCGACAAGCTCGGCCCGATCGACGACGGCAAGCGCAGGACCGCGCTCGACCAGGACGAGGTGGAGCGCTGGCGGGACTTCTTCACCGCTCTCCCCACGCTACAGGATTACTGGTGGCACCGCCTGCAGGCGCCAGCCGCAGAAGCCACGCCAGCGCGCGATGTGCTATACGACGGCCATCGCCTCACCGGGCTCGATCCGGTCACCTTTGCGGCGCGGGAACTGCCCGTTGGCCACGGTCTTACCGGCGTGTTCTGTGGCGATGCGCATGGTATCCACTGGCTGCACTGGTACAGCGAAGGCCCATGCGAACTGACCCTGCTTTCCTCGCGGCCGATATCCAGCTTGCAAGCGCTGGGGGACGGCTATCTCAGCGACGGCGCCACCGTGTTCTACGCACCGAACCACGATGAAACGCCGCAAGCCCTGCGCAAGATCGATCCCGCCGGCTTTACCGTGCTGCAGCACTCGTGGGCCCGGGATGCCAGCCGCGCCTTCTATCGCGGCAAGGCAAAAAAAGGCGTGAACCCTGATACCTTGCGCATCGCGGGCTGCTACGCGTGGGACGACGCGCAGTTGTTCTGCGACGACAAGCCGCTCAAGGTGGCCGCGCCGCACGATACGCTGCAGGTGCCCCACCCCGGCTTCCTGCTGGCCGGCGACCAGCTCTTCTTCGGGCGCCGCCCGGTATCGGCCAGGCGCGTGCACCTGCCCACCCTCGAATTCCTCGACGCCGACTTTGCGCGCGACCGTAAGCATGCCTACATCGTCGGCTATGTGAACCTGGTGGCGATCGACGGCGCCGATCCGGCCACCTTCCGCGTGCGGGGAAGGGGCCGCGCCGCCGACGCGGCGCGTGAGTATGACGCGGCGGCACTAAAGGAAGCGAGCGCGCCGGCAACCGACTAGCGGTGGCTAGCGACACTACCTCCACCAGGATGGGCCGCGGCCACATGTCACGTAACCGTCATGCGCGCGCCATACAATCGGCGGCTTCCCAATAGTCCGAATGCCCTGGCGATGCCTGACGTTCCGGTTGACTCACACTTGGCTCGTTCCCGCTTTCGGCAGCCCTGTGCCGAGGATCTCTGCGTCACGACGCCATCGGTGACCACCGAGCAGAACAATCAGGAAGTGCTGGATGTGTTCGGCAAGCACCGGGACCTTGCCAGCCTGCCGGTGACCGAGAACGGCACGCCGATCGGCCTGATCAATCGCGCGATCTTCATGTCGCAGATGAGCAAGCCTTATCACCGGGAGCTGTATAACCGCAAGAGCTGCATCGCCTTCATGGACAAGGAGCCGCTGGTGGTCGATGCCGCGATGAGCATCGAGGCACTCACCTTCAAGGCGGTGGAGTATGGCGAGAAGGCGCTTGCCGACGGCTTCATCATCGCGCGGGACGGCCGCTTCCTTGGCATCGGGCATGGCTTGCAACTGATGCGCGTGGTCGCGGACATGCAGGCCGAGAAGAACCGCCAGATCATGCACAGCATCGACTACGCCAGCACCATCCAGCGTTCGATGCTGCGCCCCTCTCGCGAGGCGCTTGCCAGAACGCTTGGCGACGCCAGCCTGGTGTGGGAGCCACGCGATGTGGTCGGCGGGGATTTCTATCACTTTGCCGCCTTTGAAGACGGCTGGTTCGCCGCGCTGGCCGATTGCACCGGCCACGGCGTGCCGGGCGCGTTCCTGACCCTGATCTCCTCGTCCATCCTGATCCAGGCCATCGAGCAGCGCGGCCCGCGCGACCCCGGGGCGCTGCTGGCGGCGGTGAACCGTGGCATCAAGCAGATGCTGAGCCAGATCGATGGCGACGACGACACGCCCGGGTCCAATGACGGCATGGATGCGGCGTTCTTCTGGTTCGACAACGCTAGCCGGCGGCTCGCGTTCGCCGGCGCCAAGAGCGCCTTGTTCGTGCTGCAGCCCGGCGACGAAGAAGGCGAGATCCTGGACGGCGAGCGCATGGGCGTCGGCTATGTCGACACAAACCTGGATTTTGCGTGGCGGAACCGCGTGATCCAGACCCGGCCTGGCAGCGTGGTGTTCGTGACCACCGATGGGCTGATCGACCAGATTGGCGGCCCCAAGGAGATTGCCTTTGGCAAGCGCCGTATACGCGAAGCGATCCGTGCAAGCCGGCATGCCTCGGCGGCACAGATCAACCAGGCGGTGCTGGATCAGTATCGCGCATGGCAAGCCCATCACCGCCGCCGCGACGATCTCACATTTTTCTGTTTTCGCGTTCAATAGTCCAGATATGAACGGTAATTCGATTGACAACGAATATGGCCCATTCTTTGAAATGGCCAGGGAACGCAACGTGATCTTCTACTACGTCGGCTATTTCTCCCAGAACATCATCGCGGCGATGTCGGACGCGGTGCGGCTGCAACTGACGGTAAGCGGCGTGGACGGATCGACCCGGCGCAAGCTCTTCTCCTCGTTCGTGGAGATGGCGCAGAACATCGTCCATTACTCGTCCGATGCGCTGACCCCGCCCACGCAGGACAGCAACCAGCTGCGGCACGGCTCGGTCTGCATTTGCATGGTCGACGACCGCTACCGGCTGATGTGCTCCAACCCGGTGGCGGTCACCAGGGTGGGACAACTGCGCGCCGCGCTGGAACCATTGCGCAGCATGACGCTGGACCAGATCAAGCAGGCGTACAAGGAAACCATGCGGGCGGAGGCGCCGGAAGGCAGCAAGGGCGCCGGCCTCGGCTTCCTGACGGTGGCCCGCGACGCCAGCGCGCCGCTGGAGTACAGCTTCCAGCCTATCGATACGGACCCGGTCTCGACCATGTTCTTCCTCACCGCAACCATCTGAACAATCTGAACGGGATCGAAAGGGAACCTGATGGAAAACCTGTTCATAGCCGCCACGCCGACCTCGCCCGAGGTGAGCTTCGATTTCAAGCAGCACACCCTCTCGCTCAGGGGCGAGTCCTATCCGGAGAATGCCGCCGTGTTCTACGGAGACGTGATCCTGCGCCTGCGCAAGTACCTGGCTGCCTGCGAGGATACGGAGGTCACCGTCCACGTTGCGCTGACGTACTTCAACAGCTCCAGCACCAAGGTGCTGTTCAGCATGTTCGATGCCATGAACGATGCGGCCGACAAAGGCAACCGGGTGATCTTGCACTGGTATCACGACGTGGACGATGACACCATCCTTGAGTTCGGCCAGGACCTGCACGCCGATTTTCCGGCCATCGCATTCTTCGACCACGCCACGACGACAAGCTGATCCGCGCATGACCGAGCCAGACCTTTTCGAGTCGGAAAACAGCGTCCTGGCCGGTGCCAGGGCGATATTCGCCAATCCCGATGCCGGCGCCCAGGCGTACCGCGACACGCTCGGCGACCTGATTGGCTATTACGAACGGCTGATGCGCGAGACACGGCGCCTGATACGGCGCAGCGACCGCGAAGAGCTGGAAATGAACCGGCTCAACCACCGGCTGCAAGACCTGGCGCGCGAACTGGAGTTCCGCGCGACGCGGGATACGCTCACGGGCGCGCTGAACCGCGGCGCCATCATCGAGCGGGCCGGAACTTTGCTTGCTGGCGGCAGCCTGTCGCTGATCGTGCTCGACATCGACCACTTCAAGCGGGTCAACGACACGCTTGGCCATCCGGTGGGCGACGCCGTGATTCGCGGTGTCGTCGACTGCCTGGAACAAACCGTGCCGGATGGCGGGCTGATCGGCCGGGTGGGCGGCGAGGAGTTCGCCGCATTGCTGCCAGGGCGCACGCTCGACGCCGCGGTCAAGCTCGCGGAATGCATGCGGCTGCATATCGCGAGCCATGCGTTTGCGCTGCCCCGGAGCCTGCAGGTGACGGCCAGTTTCGGCGTGAGCTGGAACCCGCCCGGCACCAGCTTCGAACAGGCATATGCCCGCGCGGACGAGGCGCTGTACCAGGCCAAGCGCAGCGGCCGCAACCGGGTAGTCAGCCTGCGTGAATCCGATCTCGTGCCGCCGCTGCACTAGTCACCAGCGGCGCGGGAACACCCGCTCGCCAAGGAAGTCGATCAACACCCTGAGATTGAGCGAGAGATGCCGGCTCGCCGGCCACAGCCGCCGCCAGCGCGGCCTCCACCGTGAAACCGGGCAGGCAGGCGCGGTCGCCGGCGCAGCGTCTCAGACAGCCAGCGGGAAGCTGGTGTCGAACGTCGTCCGCACATCCAGCCGCTGCTTGAGCAGCCCGGCCTTCAGGTAGAAATCCGCCGTGCGCTGCTGCTCGGCGATCAACTGCGCATCGATATTGCGCCATTGCGTATGGCGCCGTTCGAACTGCAGCCGCGCCGCCTCCGGCGGGATGCCGATGATGCGCGCCAGCGCGGCGGAAAAGCTGTCCACATGCTGGTACGACCACACTTGCGCGCGCACCACGCGCTGCAGGAAATCGCGCAGCACTTCACGCTTGGCAGCCAGCGCGCTGTCCGTCACCGCCAGGTAGCTCAGCCCCGACCACAGCCCGCGTCCGCTGACCAGCACGCGTGCGTGGCCGCTGGTCTCGGCCAGCGCGGTGTAGGGCTCCCAGGTGGCCCAGGCATCGACCGAGCCGTTGACCAGCGCAAGCTTGGCGTCCGCAGGCGGCAGGAAGCGCAGGCTGGCGTCCTCCGGCTTGAGCCCGGCCGATTCCAGCGCCTTCAGGGCGACCAAATGGCCGATGGAGCCACGGTTGGTGCCGATGCTCCTGCCGCGCAGGTCCGCCGCCGTCTTGAGAGGCGAATCGGCGCGCACCAGCACGGCGGTGCCGAACGGGTCCGAGCGGTTGGCGCCGATGATCTTGATGGGCGTGCCGGCGGCCAGCGCGAAAATGGCCGGCGCATCGCCGATCGGGCCGGAATCCACGGCGCCCGCATTGAGCGCTTCGGCCAATGGCGCGGCGGCGGGAAACTCTGTCCACTGGATGTCGTAGGCGAGGCCCTTCAGTTCGCCGGCGCTTTCCAGCAGCGCCCGCAGGCCGCCCTTTTGGTCGCCGGCCTTGAGCACGGGCCGCCCCTGGGCGGAAACGGAAAAAGGCAAAGCGCTGCTCGCAGCCGCCGCCGCGCCGTAGTGCAGGAATTGTCTTCGGGATGTCGTCATGGTGCCGCTCGCCATCCCCTTCAGGCAGCCTTGCGGCCGTTGGCGGCATCGCGTTGCGCCACCAGTTCGCGCACGCGCGGAATCAACTCGCGGCCATAGTCCACGGCATCCTCCAGCGGATCAAAGCCGCGGATCAGGAAGGTGGTCACACCAAGGTCGTAGTAGTCCAGCAGTGCATCGGCCACCTGCTCCGGCGTGCCGACCAGTGCCGTGGAGTTGGAGCGCGCGCCGGTCAGCGTGGCGATCTCTGTCCACAGGCGCTTGTCCAGGCGCGGGCCCTTGTCGGCGGCGGCCAGCAGGCGGCGCGCGCCTTCGCTTTGCTGCGGGCCGCCCTGCCCCAGGCCGGCCGCTGCGCGCAGGCGGCGCGTTTCTTCGAGGATGGCATTGGCGCGGGCCCATGCCGCCGTCTCGGTTTCCGCCAGGATCGGCCGGAATGAGACCGAGAAGCGCACCTGCCGACCATGCCTGGCGGCTTCGGCGCGCACTCGCGTGGTGATGTCGCGGACCTGGTCGAGCGACTCGCCCCACAGTGCGTAGACATCGGCATGACGTCCGGCAACTTCAATCGCCGCGTCCGAAGCACCGCCGAAGAAGATCGGCACATGCGGCTTCTGGGCCGGCTTCACTTCCGAGAAGCCCTGGGTAAAGCGGTAATACTTGCCTTCGTGATCAAACGGCTTGCCCTCCGTCCAGAGGCGCCGCAGGATGCCTAGGTATTCGTCGGTACGTGCATAGCGCTCGTCGTGGCCGAGGAAATCGCCGTCGCGCTGCTGCTCCGAATCCGAGCCGCCGGAGATGAAATGCACGCCCAGCCGGCCGCCGCTGAACTGGTCGAGCGAAGCAATCTGCCTGGCCGCCAGCGTGGGAGCGGTAAAGCCCGGCCGGTGCGCCAGCATGAAATGCACCCGCTCGGTCACGGCCGCCGCGTAGGCGATGGTGAGCGTGGCGGAGGGGCCGGTGGAGTGATGCGGTACCAGCACGCGGTCGAAACCGGCGTTCTCATGCGCTTGTGCAAATGCCCGCACATAGTCGCGATCCACCGCCGGGCCGCTGGCCGGATGGATTTCCGACTGTTTCTGGCTCTGGATCATGCCAATGATTTCCACGCTCATCGTAGGCTCCTGTTCCTGGTTCTCGGTAACGCCGCAGCGCCGGGATGAAAGGCGCCACGCGGCTGGAACATGAACATACGCCGTCGCGGTTCGATCTTTAAGGAATAAGAACGCGTGTCGATATGCGGTTTTGCGCGGGAGCCTGGGCGCGGTACCAGGCGGCGCCTGCGCAGTTGGCATCGAAGCAGCCGAAGGCTGTCTCTGCGCGGCCGCGCAATCAGCCGGCAGCAGCGCTCTTCAAACCGTCCGACACGCCTTGTGCCGAGTCTTTGCACCACTGCCTGGCGCCGAGCGGGCTGCTTTCAATCCCTTCTTCCCTA
Source organism: Cupriavidus sp. F041 (assembly GCF_057814235.1). Taxonomy (NCBI): domain Bacteria; kingdom Pseudomonadati; phylum Pseudomonadota; class Betaproteobacteria; order Burkholderiales; family Burkholderiaceae; genus Cupriavidus; species Cupriavidus sp. F041. The sequence continues at coordinate 3,148,136 of NZ_JBVASY010000001.1, read as the reverse complement.
CCGTCGGACAGCCTCACCTTGCCGCGCAAACCCGTAGCCTCGCTGGCATCGCCCCCGCTCGTGTCGACGCCAGGGAGCCCCGCCATCAAAGCCACCATCTTCCTGGCGTTCTTGATGCTGTCCGCTTTCAGGAAGCCCTTTCCGACACAGTAGCTGGTGAGGCCGGCGACGTTGCGGGACATCTCATACATACCCTTGAGCACAGCCGGGTCTGCCTGTGCGTGAGCCGGGGCGGAAAGCCCGATCGTGCCGGCGGCCATCAGGAATACTGAGATCTTCTTGTTCATATCTCGCTACGCGTCCATTCAAATGCCGGGTTACTCGATCCACCTGTCGTCGTCGCGGCCACCGTCTTCGGTGCCCGGCGTCAACTACCTGGCATTACCAAGTATACTTTTAATCACATGAGGCTTCGCAGCCTTCCGTCAAAACGGACCCTCCGGCGTCCGTTTTCTTGTTTCCCGGCCTGACATCGTTACCTTTTTCCGCTCACCGCATGACTCTTCGATTTCGTCCCGCCCACTGCGCCGCACTGGCTTTGCTGCTCTCCACCCTGGGCACCGCGCCCTATGCCCTGGCCGCCGATGCCGTCCTGGTCCTGGACACCAGCCCCAAGGAAACGAGGGACGCCCCCGCGCTGGATCTCGCCGTGACCCGATTTGCGGGCAACGCGTCCGGTACCTACTACTGGGCGGAAGGGCTGCTGGCCGAACAACTGCTGTCCGGGCTGGCATCGCGCCCCAACCGGACCCGGCAGCAACTGCCCGGCGACCTGCGCCTGCTGTCGTCGCGCCGCCAGCTCTCCGACGGCGCCGAACGCGCGGCCGTGCTGGTGGACGATCGCGGCGACGTGCTGGCCGCGGCGATGGTGCACCGGCAATGCGGCAAGAAGGGGCTGACGTCCTGCCAGGACAGCCAGCACGGCGTGCTGTCTGTCTTCCTGCGGCCCGGTTTCGATCGCGCCAAGGCAAAGCCGCTGGTCACGTGGAGCCAGGACGTGCCCGAGGACCTCAAAAATGGGGACGGCGAGAAGATCGCCACGGTGGAATACGTCACGCTGGATGCCAGCAACACCGCGGGCAAGCCGGTCAAGCGCCCCACAGGATTCTCCCCGGAGGTGCCGCTGTATCCGAAGGCGATCATCTATCGCACCGCGCAGGACGCCCTGAGCAACGCCAAGGCCAAGCGCGTGCTCAGGCTGCAGACCACCGACAGCATCGAGCAGGTGCTGGCCTTCTACCAGCAACTCACGCCGCCGCTGGAAGATGCTGAGTCCGACGCGGATGAAAATACCGGCTACGTGATGGGCACGCGCAAGGGCGTGACGTTCTCCGTCAACCTGAAACAGAACAAGGACTTCCCGACCATCACCAACATGGAGGTCGAGATCGGCGAATGATCCGGCTGCCGGGCGGCGAGGGACGCATTACATGCCATTGTCGCCGTCCAGCCTGCCGATCGAATTATTGCCCCCACCCACGTAGCAAGCGCGCGCGTCAGGGCGGCATGCAAGGTGCTGTCCAGCGTCATCACCGTGCCCCTCTCCTCGTCCTTCCGGACCTTGGGGAGGATAGCTGGTTGGGCACCGGGTTAGCACCCGACGCGGTGACCGTCACCCCGACACCACCCCGAACACCCTCACCGTCGGCAGCAATGACGGCCGGATGCAGTTGCAATGACGCTCGCACCCGGCAACTCAGCAACTGCGCGGAATCGGCCTGAGCCCGGCGAGTACATGCTGTGCGCCATTTGTGCTTCCCGTGCCACGCCAGACACGCCTGCTCGCGTGATGAATTCCGATTGCCAGATCCTGCGCCACCGCCCACCCGCTCGGCTGCTACCAGCTTTCGCATACGCCTGCTGAGCCCGCGTTTCTAAAAAATATACTTACATCACTAAGTATTTTCCCTTGGTTTTCGTTCGGTCTTCTTGTCATTGCCGTCCCACCTCATTATGCTTAGCTAACTAAGTTTTACCATCCAAAACAACCGATGTGCACGACCGATCCCACCCGGGAGACGTCCGCCAGGAGTGCCGAGAAATGATCACCGAAGAAGACAACGAACTGCTGTGCCGAGTCGAAGGCGACGCGCCGATGGGACAGTTGATGCGCCGGCACTGGACGCCGGTATGCCTGATCGAGGAGGTTGCGGAACCTGACGGTGCGCCCGTGAAATCACGCGTATTCGGGGAAGACCTGGTGGTATTCCGCGACAGCGATGGTCGGGTCGGCGTGATGGACGAATACTGCCCGCACCGCCGGGCCTCTCTAGTCTACGGCCGCAATGAAGAAGGTGGATTGCGCTGCCTCTACCACGGCTGGAAGATGGACGTCGCAGGCAATGTGCTGGAGATGGTTTCGGAGCCCCCCTCGAGTTGCATGGCGCAGAAGGTCAAGCACAAGGCGTATCCCAGCAAGGAATGGGGCGGCATGGTCTGGGCCTATATGGGCCCGGCGGACTCGATACCGGAATTCACGCCGCCACGATGGGCGCCGACCGAAGAGACCCGAGTGAGCATTGCCAAGGTACTCCTGCCATGTAACTGGGCACAAGTGCTCGAGGGCGCGATCGATTCGGCCCACAGTTCCAGCCTGCACAGCTCCGATATGGTTCCGGCACGGGTGAACAGCGCAAAGGCCACCTCGAACCTTTGGCTCCGTCCCTCGACCGACAAGGCGCCGCGCTTGCAGGTGCAGCGCGGCAGCTACGGATTCCGCTATGCCGCCATTCGCCGGCCCATCCACGAGGCGCAGACCCACGACTACGTCCGCTCGACCGTGTTCGTTGCCCCGGCGACGGCATTGATTCCTCCCAACAATCTCTACAACGTCGCCAATGTCAATGTCCCGATGGATGACACGAACACGGCGTTCTACTTCATCGCCTGGGGCCATCCTGCGCAGACACCCGAGACCGAATCCTGGCGCAAGTTCCTCCGCCAGACCGTGGGCGTCGACCTGGACCCCTACTACCGGCCGCTGCGCAATATGGAGAACCGCTTCTGGCAGGATCGCCAGGCCATGAAGGCTGGCAACTTCACCGGCATCTCGGGCTTCCCCAACCAGGACGTGGCAATGTGGCTGACGATGGGGCCGATTGCGGACCGAACCCATGATCGGCTCGGTGCCAGCGATCTCGCCATCGTCGAGTTCCGCAAGCAGATGCTGGATGCCGTCAAGGCCTTTCAGGAAGGCAGCGAAGCGATCGGCACCGGCGCCAACGCGATTCCCGCCGACGTCTGCGCGTTCCAGGCCGTCGTGCCGAAGACGGACGACTGGCGGACTTTCACGGTCTCCTATGTATGGGCGGATGGCCAGGACCGGCCGGAGTTCGAACCTTCTTACTCGATCACGACGTAGGACGCGCCCGGCACCTTCCGATTTATCAGACCCAGCCCCCAGAGCCATTGCACGATGACAAAACTACGCCTTTCCGTCGCCATGGGCGACTATGACCGTACCCGCGCCCTGCTCGATGGCCGCGCCCAGATCGACGGTGTCGACCCGGTCTACATGACGCTCACCCCCGAGGAGATGTTCTTCCGCGCGATGCGCAGCCAGGACTTCGATATCACGGAGCTTTCCTTCTCGAGCTACCTGGTCAAGCACTCGCGTGGCGACTGCCCGTACATCGCCGTCCCCGTCTTTCTCTCCCGAGCTTTTCGCCATACGTCGATCTATGTCCGCAAGGACCGCATCAAGCGGCCTGAAGACTTGAAGGGCTGCCGCATCGGCATCCCCGAATACCAGCTCACCGCGATCGTATGGGCGCGAGCGATCCTCCAGGACGAGTTCGGGGTTCGTCCGTCCGACGTCACTTGGGTGCGCGGCGGCATCGATACGGCGGGCCGCCCCGAGAAGGTCAAGCTCCAGTTGCCGGCCGACGTCCGCGTCGAGCCCGCGCCGGAAGGACGCACGATCTCGGACATGCTCGACCACGGCGAGATCGACGGGTTCATCGCGCCCCGACCGCCTGGCGCCAGCGCGTTGCGCAACGAGAATATCGCGTGGCTGTTCGATGACCCTACCGCGGAAGCCAAGGACTATTTCCGTCGCACGGGGGTCTTTCCGATCATGCACGTGGTTGGCGTCCGGAAGACCCTGGCGCAAGCCCATCCCTGGCTTCCCGGCGCGGTGTTCAAGGCATTCAGCCAGTCCAAGGCCTACGCTCTCGAACAGCTGTCCGACACGTCGGCGACGAAGGTGACCATGCCCTTTGTCGAGGAGATGCTGAAGGCCGCCCGCGAGACGCTCGGCGAGGACTACTGGTCCTACGGTGTGCAAGCGAACCGCCGGACTCTGGAAACCTTCGTGCGGCATCACCATGGCCAGGGACTGTCCGAGCGCCTGGTCCCGGTGGAAGACATCTTTCACCCGTCCACCTACGAGTCATACAGCATTTGACAAGATCGCGCGCGCAGATCGTGCTGCAACGCGCGCCCCTGGGAGCAAGGATGTTCGAGTACAACGAGAGCCTGGAGCAGGCGCTGCATCGCAATGTCGAGGATGCCCTGCGGGAGGACATTGGGCGCACCGACTGGACGGCCCAGCTCGTGGCGGCCGGCAGACGCATACGTGCTCGCGTGATCGCCAAGGAAAGCGCGGTGATCGCCGGCCAGCCGTGGTTCAGCGCTTGCGTACTGCGCCTCGACCCGACCGCGTCGATCGAATGGTTGGTCGCCGAAGGTGCCACGGCGGCGGCGGGCAAGGAGCTTGTTCGCCTGGAAGGCGACGCGCGGGCTCTGCTGTCTGCCGAACGCTCGGCACTGAATTTCCTGCAGATGCTGTCCGGCGTGGCAACAGTGACGCGCCGCTATGCCGAGCGCATCGCCGACGTATCGCCGAACCCGAAGGGTTGTGCCATCCTCGACACGCGCAAGACCATGCCTGGGCTGCGCCAGGCCCAGAAGTACGCCGTTCGCGTTGGAGGCGGCGTCAACCACCGCATGGCACTGTGGGACGGGATCCTGATCAAGGAAAACCACATCGCGGCCGCAGGCGGGATCAAGGCGGCACTCGAGCGGGCCAGGCACCTTGGCACCGACGTGTCCGTCCAGATCGAAGTCGAGAACCTGGCGGAACTGGAAGAAGCGCTGGCGGCAGGCGCCACCAGCGTCCTGCTGGACGACTTCAGCCTGGACGATATGCACCGGGCCTTCACCCTGAACGCCGGGCGCGCGCTGCTGGAAGTATCGGGGGGTGTGGACTGGGAATCGCTGCGCGCCATCGCGAGCACCGGCGTAGACCGGATATCCAGCGGCAAGCTGACCAAGGACGTGTTCGCCATCGACCTGTCGATGCGATTCGACGCCTGACAAGAGAGACTTATGACGACCATTACACAGCCCCACGCCGATACGCAGATGCTCCTGCGTATCGCCCGCATCCATGACGCGGCGGAAGGTATCCGCAGCTTCGAGTTCGTGCAGCCCGATGGCACCGATCTGCCTCCTTTCACGCCAGGCTCGCATATCAAGGTGCAGACGCCCAACGGCCTGCTGAGGAAGTACTCGCTGTGCAACGACCCCGCGGAACGTCACCACTACATCATCACCGTGAAGCGTGACGCCAACGGCCAGGGCGGCTCCGTGAGTCTTTGCGACGACGCCAGGGAGGGCGACCCGCTTCCCGTTGGCTTGCCGGAGAACGCATTCCCTCTCGTCGACAATGGCAGGGCGTTCATCTTCATCGCTGGTGGCATCGGCATCACACCCATCCTGTCGATGATCCGCAGCTTTGGAGAACTGTCGACGGCCAAGTGGAAACTCTACTATTTCACGCGCTCGCCGGAGACCACCGCGTTCCTGGATGCGTTGCAGGCACCCGAACTCCGGGGCAAGGTAAAGATCCATCATGACTTCGGCGATCCCGACAAGGCATTCGACCTGTGGCCGGTGCTGGAGCGGCCGTGCGACACGCACGTCTACTGCTGCGGCCCGCGCGGGCTGATGGACGCCGTGCGTGACATGTCAGGTCACTGGCCCGCCACGAAGATTCACTTTGAGAGCTTCAACGAGGGGGGCGAGGTGCGCGCGCACGACAAGCCGTTCGACGTTGTGCTGAACAGTACCGGGCAGCGCTTCGAGGTTCCGGTGGGCAAGAGTATCCTGAGTGTCCTGCGCCAGCATGGCTGCAACGTGCCGTCTTCCTGCGAGAGCGGAACGTGCGGTACCTGCCGCACCACGCTGGTGGCGGGCGAGGCGGATCACCGTGACATGGTCCTGATGCCGGAAGAGATGAAAGGCCAGGTGATGATCTGCGTCTCGCGGGCAAGAAGCGCCGAACTCGTGATCGAGCTATGAAACGGAAACCTGACGGAAAGGTGCGCCTGGGTGTCGTCGGACTCGGCCGGGCATTCTCGCTCATGCTGCCCACCTTCCTCGCAGACGATCGCGTGGTCCTCGCCGCCGCCTGCGACCCGCGCGACACTGCGCGCCGGCAGTTTGCGCGCGATTTCCATGCCCCGGTGTACGAGGACCTGTCTGAGATGGCATTCTCGCCTGCCATCGATGCAGTCTACGTTGCCAGTCCACATCAGTTCCATGCCGCCCACGCATGCCTTGCCGCGGCGAATGGCAAGCACCTGCTGGTCGAAAAGCCAATGGCATTATCGATGGCGGAGTGCGACCAGATGATCGAGGCGTGTGCGCGGGCTAACGTGCAAATGATCGTCGGGCATTGCCACAGCTTCGATTCCCCCTACTTGCACACTCGTCGCCTGCTCGACTCGGGCCGCTTCGGCGCAGTGCGGATGATCCACGCGCTGAACTACACGGACTTTCTCTACCGGCCGCGGCGCCCGGAGGAACTTCAGACCGAGGCTGGCGGTGGGGTCGTCTTCAGCCAGGCGGCGCACCAGGTCGACGTGGTCCGCCTGCTCGCCGGTTCCCCGGCCAGTCGGGTCCGGGCGACGCTTGGCCAATGGGATCCATCCCGACCGACCGAAGGCGCATATTCCGCCATGCTTTGGTTCGAGAACGGGAGTTATGCTTCCCTGACCTATAGCGGCTACGGCCGCTTCGACTCGGACCCGTGGAACGGCGGATTCACCGAAATGGGTTTCCCAGCCCACGAAGAGGACTACGGAAAGGCGCGACGCAGGCTCGCCGGCATCGGCTCGGCCGAGGCGGAAACACGGCTCAAGGCGGACGCCACCTACGGCGGGCCATCCTGGACATCGCCCGCCGGCGCGCACGCCCCGCTCGCCCACCAGCACTTCGGCCCCGTTATCGTCAGCTGCGAGCACGCAGACATCCGCCCCATGCCAGACGGCATCTGGGTCTATGGCGATAGGGAACGGGAACACATCCCGCTGCCGGCGCCGTCGGTGCCGCGTTTCGAAGTCATCGACGAACTGATTGACGCCGTCGTTCACGGCCGGCGCCCAATCCACGGCGGACCCTGGGCAAAGGCCACGCTCGAAGTCTGCCTCGCGATGCTGGCTTCGGCACGTGAGGCCCGGGACATCGAATTGCCGCATCAAACTTACCCGACATAGCGGCGCACTACTATAAAGAGAGGAGACACACCATGAGACGCCCCCCCAACCATCTCGCACGGCGCAAGCTGTGCCTGTGCCTGTGCCTAACGGCCGCCGCATTCGCCCCAACGGCGACTCTGGCAGGCGCCGATTCCTGGCCCAACAAGGCGGTCCGGCTGATCGTTCCCTATGCGCCGGGCGGTCTGCCCGACACCGTTGCCCGCGTCCTGTCCCAGCAATTGACACAACGTCTGGGCAAACCGTTCGTGGTCGAGAATCGTCCCGGCGCCAATGGCGTGGTAGCTGCGCAGGCGCTTAAAACGAGCCCTGCCGATGGCTATACCTTTCTGGTCACCGACGGGTCGATGATGACAATCAACCCCGCGATCTACAAGGATCTGTCCTATGAGCCCAAGCGCGATTTCGTGCCAGTCTCGTTGGCGGCGAGATCTCCGCTGTTTCTAGCCGTCAATGCCCGTGTGCCGGCAAACTCGCTCCAATCCTTTATTGCCCTTGCAAAGTCGAAGCCTGGCCAACTCAACTACGGCTCGTCCGGCATAGGGAGCACGCATCAACTATCGATGGAAGCACTGAAAGCCTCACTCAAGATCGATATCAGGCACATCCCCTTCCGCGGCTCCGGCCAGTCCGTCCCGGCGCTGATCGGGGACCAGGTGCAAGTGGTGTTCGCCGCTTTGCCTTCGCTATCGGGCTTCGTGAAGTCCGGCCAGGTGAAGATCCTTGGCACCAACTCACTGCAGCGGTCCAAGCTCGCACCGCAGATTCCGGCGATCTCGGAAGTAGTGCCCGGGTACGACTATGCCGTAACCGTTGGCGTACTCGCGGCGACGGGAACGCCTGAGGCCGTGGTGAAGCAGATGGCAGACGCCGTCGCGGATGCCGTCAAGATGCCAGAAGTCATTTCGCAGCTGCACATCGCAGGCATAGAGCCGGTGGGTGGGTCGAGCGCGGACTACGCCAAGGCGCTCAGCGACGAGACGGCGCGCTATGTCGAAGCCATCAAGATGGCCCAGGTAGTCGCGGAGTAGCGTGATCCTGCCAGTCGGATATCCGACAATAACATCGCAGGCTGGCGCGGTTCAATCTCCCGCGGGGAAACGATAAGATCCACGGCGCCCAATTCCGGGCCTACATGGCACAGCGGTCGAACTGGTTGCCGCCGGCTCTTGAGCGGGGACGCATCGGCGTCCCCGCCATGCACCGTTCCATTACCTGTGCGACCACAGCAGATTCCGCGCCTGGCACCTGTATCGACGCATGTCGGGGACGCGCTCCGGCACTGCCTACAGCGATGTGACCAACCGCATGGCTGCTCCCGCTCGCGCCATCTCCACCTGCCGATCCATGTCTGCGCAGCCCATCCCTGGCATGATGTTAATATTAGGCTCATAAACAAATCCCGCTGGCGATACCTTCATCCGCATGCAGCGTCCTGCCGGACCCCGGCGTGCGGTCGATGCCACAGCCGGGATTGCGATAATCCGCTCTTCCTCTTGAAGAGCTTCTGGACCTTTCCATGCCGAGCAACACCAGAGATACGGAAATTGCCAGTCGCATGCTGCGGCACTGGCACGAAGCAGTGCCCAACGATCGAATGGCACATCTCGTCAAGGACGCGACGCGGGGATTTTTGCGAGCGCTACAGACGAGGCTTGCCCGCCACGATGTGCAATTGGGGCACTGGACCTTCCTGCGCATCCTATGGGAGCGCGACGGCCTGACGAAGCGCGAGCTCAGCATAGAGGCAGGCGTGATGGAACCCACCACGGTCGTTGCGCTCAAGGCCATGGAAAAACTTGGCTACGTCAGCCTCCAGCAGCGGCCCGACAACCGCAAGAATATCTACGTGTTCCTGACGCCTCTGGGCAGGAAGTTGAAGAAGCTGCTTGTTCCGCTGGCCGAAGAAGTCAACGCATTGGCACTGAATGGCATTCCAGCCAAGGAAGTGGAGACGACTCGCCGTGCGCTGCTCGTGATGATCAACAATCTCGGTGCCGATGCCCAGGCGGAGTAGCTCCGGCTGCCCGGCTTAAGCCGCAGTGTAACCCGCATCAATTGCCATGACGCTGCCAATCGCTGAGGCAGCGCCTGCCGAACTCAGCCAGAGGATGCCCGAAGCAATTTCCTCCGGTGTGCTGTATCGCCCTAGCGCTACTTTCGCAAAGCAAGGGGCCGGATCGACGGTTCTTGCCCGTCAATCGTGGCTGAACGGGCGCCCAGGTCATACATGAAACAACGTTGGTCCCCACCGCTGCAGTTCGAAAACCTTCACGGCGCGGCGCTGCTCGGCCGTGAGCTCCGGCGCCAGCATTGCCGTTGGCCGTCGTCCCGCCGCCCCGGTCTTCGTCCTCACCAACGTCACCTTGATCTCGGCCAGTCCTTCCATCATGCGACGGGCCGAGGCGTCGGTCCGCAGGGCAATCTTCGCCAAGCTCACGAGCATCAGGCCGAGCACGGTCGCGAAGGTGTGCAGACGCAACGATCCATCTGCCCACTGGTGTGACGGTCCCCAGGGAACCACGCCGCCTTTCTTGGCCCTGCGGAACAGCTCCTCGACGTTCCACTGTCCTCGGAAGGCGGAAACGATTCGCCCGGTGCTCCAGTTGTGCCGATCCGTACACAGCACCCGCCTGCCCAGCCGCGTTCTCTCCAGTTCGCGGCGCAACGTGGCATCGACGTGCCAATGCAAGGTCGGTACCGCTTCGCTGCCGGCGATGGTGGTCACGACGAAGCTCGATAGGTGTTCCCGAGCGAGCGCCTTCTTGACCCGCAGCTCCAGCCGGCTGCGCGTGATGCGGCCCTTTTGGACCAACTCCTCCAGCGTGCTCAGTTCCACCTTCGCCTTGCGCAGTGCCGTCGCGATCCCGCGTTTCTGGCCCGCCAGCAACTCCTGGCTCTCCACCACGACGAGCGTGCGATCCAACTCGCCGACGGTGGTCCGAACCCGCGCCGCCCGCACGTCGCTGAGCTTGCCTGACAGCGGCTTCATGGCACCGCGCTGCGCCGCCATCCGCAGCGCCTCCTCCGCGGCCTTGTGTCCCAGCGGCAACGAGATGAGGCTGTAGTAGCCGGCGGCATCGAGATCGAGTTCCAGTTGCGGGCTCCAAAACCCGCCGTCCCGTACCACCGTGCGCTGCGCCGGCCGCGCGCGGCCCTCACCGCTGTCGAGTGCCTCGTGCAACTGCGCCAACCCACCCAGGCACGCCGCGAGCACGGCCTGGTCCGAGCCGTTGCCGGGATACGTCCGATACAACAGCGGCACATGTCCGGTCTCGCTGACCAGGACGCCAAGCCCTACGACACGCAGGTCGCTTCTCTTGCTCTTGGCGTGGCCTCGCCGGGCCAGTTCGCCGGGCGTCTGCGTGTCGATGTGGGTATCGAAGTTCGTCGTATCGAACGCGAGCACGTCGGCGGACAGCTCGAAGCGGGCCACCGCGGCCTTCGCGATGGCCACCTGAGCCTGCTCCAACTGCTCATCGGTCACCTGCTGCGCGATGCGATGAAAGGCCTGGCCGGTGAACGCGGACCCCGGCAAACACGACAGCCGCGGCAAACTCGCGTCCAGAAAATCACCCAGCTCGCACTTGGGTCCCGGCGCACACGCACGCTGAATCGCCACAGCCACCGCCAACTCACCCACCGACGGGCCATCCTTGGCGCCAACCCCTGCGCACGCGCGATCAATCTGCCCGACCAAGTCCAGCTGCTCGGCCACCCAGATCAAGGCTCCGACATCGCCGACCCCGCGCGTGCCCACCGTCTGGGTCGCGCTCAGATCCGCCACTCGCGGCGGCTCGGCCGGTCCCAGCACGACCTGGCGTGCGACGGAACGGCCCCGCTCGGCGTCCCACACCGACTGCGCGGCAATACGGTAGCGATGGCCGTTGACTTCTCGTTCGAAGATGTGCATGTTCTTTCATGTAGCATCTCAGAGCCAAAGAATCAAGCGAAATCCAGTATCTACGCGGCATTCCGACTCGGTGCCGCCGCGGAACAACACCGAGCTTGCGAAGGTAGGGCTAGCGGATATCTCGCGCCGTTTTCTGAAGGTGCGGCGCCTCCGAAAGACGCAACTATGCGATCTGACATCGGCGTCCGCACCCCTGACGGACAGACGACATTGATGCGAATACCGCTTCTTGCATACTGCAATGCGGCGCTACGAGTAAGACCGATCACGGCGTGCTTGGATGCGCTGTAGATGGCCGAACGGGCGGAGCCAACCAGTCCGGCGCCCGACGAGACATTGACAATCGTTCCCCCGCCCTCCTGCGTCAACATCTGGGCAATCTGGCCCCTCATGCAAATCCACACACTTCGGACATTGACGTCCATGGTGCGATGGTAGAGATCATCATCATCCTCCTCCAGCAACTTCCTGGTCGCTCCCTCCACGCCAGCCGCATTGACTGCGCAATCAATGCATCCCCAGCTGGCAACGGTCGATTCCACAGCCATAAGTACCGCGCCGGCTTCTGTCAGGTCACAGTGCAGTGCCTGCGCTTCGGCTCCAATCGCCCCAATTGCCTCCACTACTTCCAAGAGGCCTTCCTTGTTGCGGTCCACTGCAGCTACCCGCGCACCGCGAGCAGCAAATGCCAATGCCGTCGCCTTCCCGATACCCGACGCCGCGCCGGTTACAAACACCGCCTTCTTTTCAAATTCCATTGTCATGATTCTTCCCGGCAGTATTGGACACACCGTCAATCAAATCTCAATTCCCGTAATTTCACGTTAAATTAAATTCCATTTTTCACACCGCAATGTGACTTCCTATTGATCTATAACAACCTTGGAGCGATTTACCATCTCCCGCCAAGCGTCCATGTCCCGCTTCATTTGTGGCGCGAAAGCATCACCATTAGTCCAATATATAATGACGTCCATATCCTCCAGATACTTGCGCTCGACCGGGTTGTCGAGGAATGCCTTGATAGCCATGCTTAGACGGCCAGCAATTTCCGGCGGTACGTTCGCCGGGGCCATAAGGGCATACCAGCCTCCCCCATAGCTCATCTCGTTGTGCCCTTGCTCAGTAAACGTAGGCACATTTGGCAGGGAACCCACTCTCTTTTCGCCTATAACGGCAATGGGCGTGAGCTTGCCTGAGAGCAAATAACTCTTGGCAGCAAACACGGAGAACAATCCCATCTCGATCTGACCACCAAGTAGATCGGTGAGGGCAGGAGTCTCCCCTTTGTACAATGCCCCGGTCATTCCCAGATCATTCTCCTTATTTAAAATCTCCAAGATCACCTGCGGTCCGGTTGATCCTGCGCCATAGCTCCAGCGCTTACCTCGAGCGGCTTTAACAAACTCATCGACATTATTTACGCCCAAATCGGGACGAACCGCAACGACCGTTGCGCTTAGTCCGATCCTGGCCAGAGGCGTGAAATCCTTCATCGGATCATAGGCAACCTTCTTGAAGTGAATTGGATTCTGGATATGAGAGGTCTGTGCCAGGAGAATCGTATAGCCGTCCGGCGGGGCCTTCGCAACCGCGAGGGTTCCAATGATTGTGCTGGCGCCGGGGCGATTCTCCACGATTATCTGCTGCCCAAGCTGCTCCGCCATGTTCTTTGCAAATCGGCGCGCGATAGCGTCAGCAACTCCGCCAGGGGCGACTGGCACCACGAGCTTGATTGGGTGATCCGGCCATGTCCCGCGTTGAGCCATTGCCGGCTTCTGCATCGATGCCAGCGCGGCAATGCTCAGCCCGCTCAAGATAAAACGGCGCTTCCTACTGACAAGATCCTTCATTCTTTCTCCCACCTGATTGGCCTGTGTTTGGGAATATCCTCACGTCTTCTTCAAGTGATCCCGAACTGGAGACAACTTTCAGGCACCTCCCCTGCCCCGCCTGTTGCCAACGTAATCGGGCAGAACGCCCCTAACCCGGCCCCAGCGCTCCAGTGGGACATCGCATGCAGCGCTTTCTACAGCGGCATGCGGGACTCAACCCACGGGACTACCTTTTCTGTCTGGGCCAAGGCTCCCGCGTTCTCGGGCTCGCCTTCATCGGGCTCGAAGTAGTGCAAATGCTCCGGGAAGTTCACCAATGTCTTGTCGAGGCTTCCGAACGCATCGAAAAGCGCCTTGGAGTGCGTCTGCATGTAGCAGTCCAGATCGCGCCCTGCGTGAATAACCAGGACCGGTAGCTTGATCGTGGGCGCGGTCTTCAGGAAATTGGCATTACTTGACAAGCCAGACCATGTAGAGAGCCAGGCGTCGGGTGTCACCACACGTGCAAAGCCGAGCAATTGGTAGTTCATCAGATCCGGGCGTTCGCTGAGCAGGCTGCCATAGCCGCGGACTCCGGGATCGAGTGCGTTATCCGTGTAGTTCAGGTTAGCCATGGTTCTGTAGATCGTCATGACCGGCTGGAATGCGGAGCGCCGGAGAATCGCACGCTGCTGTGCCAGCGTCAGTGCCGGGAACATTGGCCCCGTGGTCGCAAGCTCCGCCTCCTTCTGCGCTGCGACCAACGCTCGTGCCTTCGCGTCGATTCGCGCAATCCTGGCCAACTGCCCGGCGCGGTAGCGTTGGATGAACTCCGAGTTGTAGTGCGACCACTGTGGCGGAGGCTTGAACCCATTGATCGGGTCATACATGTCGAGGCTGGGCTCGGTGAGCAATGGATTCTCTTCGTCGATGACGGAGGGGTCGATTGTCTCGTTCAATATCAGACCTTGACCAGTATGGGCGGCTGAAACGATCATGGCATCGAAGGCCGGCATCACCGCAGTACGTAGCGCGGTCGGCCGGCCAGCTGGTGTGAATTCAAGCCGTCTCGATGGCTCCAGTTGCGCTTGCGACTGGTAGAAGCCACCAAGCGACCCGCCGCCAGAGTTGCCCAGCCAGATGATTTTTTCCACGCCGCGGCACTCCCTCAACCACCGGACTTGTGCCGCAATATCCAGGATGATCTGCTCATGGACGCAGGTCATGTCGTTATTCAGCGTACGAACATTAGCGCCGAGGCACGCATATCCCGCGCGCAGCAATCCCGGAAAAGCGTAGTGTTGGCTGAAATCCACCCTCGGATGCGCCGCTACGATTGCGACGCGAGGACGTGGATTTCTTTTCGGCGTCCAATACAGACCGCGGCTCTGCGCGCCATCGCTGGCGTTGGCTGTAACCTGCTCGCAAGTAGCAAACGTATCGACTGGCTCCCGAAACCTCACCCACGAACCATTCCAGTATGTTTTCGAAAGTAACCGCATTCCTGCCTCTTTAATAAATTGACGCTTGCATCGAGCAAGTTCGCGAGCGGAATGAGCGACGTGCCAGTCGCATCTCTCGCCATTGGATCACTCCGGCATCCCCTGGCTTCCTCAGATCCTCCCTCGTCAGTGGCCGTTGCTGACTAGCCGCGGCATCCCGTTTTAGCTGCGCTGAAGTTCGGATTGCAAGACAGGTTTCCAACGTTGCGGTAGCCCGGCGATCGTCGTGAAATGGCGCCACGCCATCACGCACCCGAGAAGCCATGGTCGCGGGCATTTCAGTTGCCGCGGCCATGCGGATCTCCTCATCGCGACGCGTCGCGCCGTGAGCACCTGGACCTCCCGAATCAATTATGCTTACAGCCCTAACAATATCCGAGTACGGACTTACCCTAGGCATGCACCGGTTCAGGCTGCTGAAGTACCTCTTGTGGACGCCGGGAAATGTCTGCCGACACCGCCTCGGCCAAGCGGACCTTAATGTGGGAGCCCGGACCTGTATGGAGCACGCCTGCCCGGGCCTGAAGCTGTCGACGAAGTGCATGGGTCGCTATTTGCAGCAGGACAAAAGGCGGGCAATGTAGCCAACGTCCACGAATATTCATCCCTTTGAACGAGGCGCGTCGCCCGAGCGGCACAACATAATCCTTTCGCAAAAGATGTGGTGCCGCAGAGGCCGCGCGCACGCTTGGCGCCCTGCCCGAAAAAATGCAGACCAGGAATCGAGATGAATGAAGCCTTTCTTTATGACGCCGTCCGAACGCCGCGCGGCAGGGGCCGCGACACCGGAGCCTTGCACGACATCACGCCTGTCTCGCTCGCCGCGCAGACGCTGCGCGCGCTGCGCGAGCGTCATGGGCTGGACCCGACACTGATCGAGGAGACAGGCTTGGGCATTGTCATGCCCCTGGGCGAACAAGGTTCCGATCTGCCGCGCATCGCGTTGCTGGCCGCGGGCTACGGCGAGAGCGTGCCGGGCTACCAGCTCAACCGCTTCTGTGTATCCGGCCTCGATACGGTCAACCAGGCCGCGGCGGCGATCATGGCCGGCCAGATCGAAGCCGCCCTCGGCGGCGGCGTCGAATCGATGTCGCGCGTGGCCATCGGCTCGGATGGCGGTGCAATCTATACCGATCCGTCCATTACGCGGCAGTTTCCCTACATGCCGAACGGCGTGGCGGCCGACCTGATTGCCACCCTGAAGGGCCTGACGCGTCACGATGTGGACGCCTACGCGTTGGAGAGCCAGAAGCGCGCGGCGCATGCGAGTAAGCAAGGTCATTTTGACCGATCGCTGATTCCGGTGCGCAACGTGATCGGCGACGTCGTCCTGGCGCGGGATGAAGCCGTCCGGCCCGAGACCAGCATGGAAGGCCTCAAGAAGCTCGCACCCGCGTTTGCCGGCACCGGAAAGCAGGGCTTCGACACGATCGCCCTGCAGCGCTATCCGGAACTGGAGCAAATCGAGCATATCCACACAAGCGGCAACTCCAGTGCCATTGTCGATGGCGCCGCCGTGGTGCTGGTCGGCAGCAAGGCGTTCGGCGAACGCGCCGGGCTGAGGCCGCGCGCCCGCATCCGCCACTTTGCAGCGCTTGGCAGCGATCCCGACATGAACCTGGGGGGGCCGGTCCCTGTCACGAAGAAGCTGCTGGCGCGCAGCGGCTTGCGCATAGCCGACATCGATCTCTTCGAAGTCAATGAGGCGTTCTCCGTCGTTCCGCTGGTATTCATGCGGGCCTTCGATATCGACCACGCGAAGGTCAACGTCAATGGCGGTGCAATTGCGCTGGGCCATCCGCTGGGTGCGACCGGTGCCATGCTGCTGGGCACGCTGCTCGACGAACTGGAGCGTCGCGACTTGCACCGTGGGCTGGTTACCTTGTGCGCTGCTGCCGGCCAGGCCACCGCGACGCTGATCGAGCGTGTCTAACTTGCGGAACATGTGCAAGCCATACCGAATCCCAAATCAGGAAACGTACTGATGAAGCCCATTTCCTTTTCCGTCGATCAAGACGGGATTGCGCTGATCACAATCGACTGCGCCGATCGGCCCGTCAACGTCTATACGCCGGCCTTGACGGCTGGGATGAGCGAGGCGGTCGAGCACGTGCTGGCCAACGACGCGATCGTCGGCGCCATCATCACTTCCGGCAAGGACGGCTTCCTCGCCGGCGCCGACCTCAACGCGGTGCTTGGGCGGCTGGAGGCGGCGCTGACGCAGGGGCGAAGCGCGCTGCCCGGTTTCGTCGCCGAGAACCTTTTCATGCGCCGCATGGAGACCGGCGGCAAGACGTTCGCCGCCGCCATCAATGGCACGGCGCTCGGCGGCGGGCTGGAGCTTTGCCTGGCCTGCCATTACCGCGTTCTGTCGGATGCGCCCGATACGCGCGTCGGGCTGCCAGAAGTCGGGGTCGGCCTGTTGCCGGCCGGTGGCGGAACCCAGCGCCTGCCACGCCTGCTCGGGATTGAAGCCGCGTTGCCGCTGCTGCTGGATGGCACCACCCTCGCTCCCGATCGTGCGCTGGGGCTCGGCGTCGTGGATGAGATTGCACCGTGCGCAGAGTTGGTGATGCGTGCCAAGCGCTGGCTCCTGGCCAATCGCGGCACGCGCCAGCCCTGGGACCGGGACGGCTACCGCGTGCCAGGGGGCGCCGGCGCGCTGGCCGGGCATGCGTTGCGCAGCTTCCACACCGGCATGGCACAAGTTCGCAGCCGTACGCACGGCAACTATCCGGCGCCGCTGGCGATTCTTTCGGCGGTCTATGAAGGCACGCAGCTTCCCTTCGACCGCGGCATGGCGATCGAGGCTCAGTACTTCGCGCGGCTCGCTGCGGACCCGGTCGCACGCAACCTCGTCCGCACGCAGTTCGTCAACCGCAAGCGCTACGAGCGGCTTGCGCACCGTCCGCAGGGCATTCCCCAGGGGTCGGCGCAGCGGCTCGGGATTCTCGGCGCAGGCATGATGGGGGCAGGCATCGCGCTTGCCGCCGCGCGGGCCGGCATCGAAGTGGTACTGCTCGATGCCACACGCGAGCAAGCGGCTGCTGGCCGGCTCCGCGCCATGGAGCTGGCAACCGGCGCGGGGGTGTCAACGACGCAGAGCGAGCCCGCGCAGCGCGCGGGCAAGCTGATTCATGCGACGGAGCATTACGCCGACCTCGACGGTTGCGACTTCGTGATCGAAGCCGTGTTCGAAGACCGCGCTGTCAAGGCCGATGTGATCGCCCGTGCGCTGGCCGTGCTGTCGCCCACGGCGATCTTTGCTTCGAATACGTCCACTTTGCCCATCACCAGCCTGGCCACAGGCACCGGCAGGCCGGAGCGCTTCATCGGCATGCATTTCTTCTCACCGGTAGAGCGCATGCCCTTGCTGGAGATCATCCTGGGTGAGCGGACATCGCGCCAAACCCTGGCGCACGCTATGGACCTGGCTGCCCGGCTGAAGAAGACGCCCATCGTGGTCAATGACAGCCCGGGCTTCTACACCAGCCGCATCTTCTGCGCATACGTCGACGAGGCGATGGCGATGCTTGCCGAGGGTGTCAAGCCGGCGCTGATCGAGAACGCCGCCCGCATGGCCGGCATGGCGGTGAGCCCGTTGGCCGTACTGGACGAAGTTTCGCTGGACCTGCAGCAGCACGTGGTCAGGCAGGCCGAGGCGGACGGTGTGCCCGAGCCGCTGCGCCGCATCCACGCACAGCCGGTCATCGCCCGCATGAATGCCATTGACAGGCTGGGCCGCAAGCGCGGCGGCGGATTCTACGACTACCCAGAGGGCGGCAAGAAGCGCCTGTGGCCTGGACTGGCGCAAGCGTACCCAGCGGCGCGACAGCAACCCGGCCTGGGAGAAGTGAAGCGGCGTCTCCTGCATGTCCAGGCATTGGAATCGGTCCGCTGCCTGGAAGAGGGGGTGATCTCGGCGCCGGAAGATGCAGACATTGGCGCCATCCTTGGACTCGGTTTCCCGGCATGGACTGGCGGGCCTGTGTCGCTGGTCGACACCGTTGGCGTGCGCGCCTTCGTGCTTGCCTGCGATGCGCTTGCCGACGCGTACGGCTCCCGGTTCCGGCCTACGCAGGCCCTTCGCGAGCGCGCACGGCGCGGCGAGCCGTTCTACCGCACGGAGGCGGCATGAGCACGATACGAAGAATCTTCGAGCCCGAGCACGACCAGTTCCGCGACTCGGTGGCACGGTTTATCCGCAAGGAGGTTGCGCCGCATGTCGATGCCTGGCGCAAGCTTGGGTGTTGTGATCGTACCGTCTTCGAGAAGGCCGGCGAGCAGGGCCTGTTGCTGATGTGGGCCGCTGAGCAGTATGGGGGCGCCGGCATGGCGGACTTCCGCTACGAACAGATCCTGTACGAGGAGACGATCCGGCATGGCGACATCGGCGTGTTCTTTACGCTGCATTCACGGCTGGTGGCACCATACATCGCACGCCTGGGCAATGATGAACAGAAAGCGCGGCTGCTGCCCGATGCGGCAAGCGGCAAGCGCATCCTGGCCATTGCCATGACCGAGCCCGGAACGGGCTCGGACCTGGCGGGCATCCAGGCCCGCGCGCGAAAAACCGACGGCGGCTGGCTGCTGCAGGGCACGAAGACATATATCTCGAACGGGCTGAATGCCGATGCGGTCATCGTGGTGGCCCGCACCGATCCGGCCCAGCCACGCGCCTTCGGCCTCTTCCTGGTGGAACGCGGCATGCCCGGCTTCGAGCGGGGGCGCAAGCTGGACAAGCTTGGCCTTGACGCGCAGGACACGGCCGAACTGTTCTTCGACAACGTATTCGTGCCGGATGCCAACCTGCTGGGTGACCCCGCAAAGGGGCTTGGCTACCTGGCGGAAGGACTGGCGGAAGAACGGTTGCTCAGTGCCTGCCAGTCGGTCGCGCACGCGCAGGTGGCGCTGGACCTGACGCTGGACTACGTGAAGGCGCGACGTGCGTTCGGCCGTCCGCTGGGCGCTTTCCAGAACACACGGTTCGCACTGGCGCGCAAGCATGCGGAACTTGACGCGATGCAGTCCTGGATCGACACTCTGGTCATTGAGCACAACGCCGGGCGGCTGGACGCCCCGACGGCCGCCTCGGCCAAACTGTTGACTTCAGAACTGGAGAATCGCCTGATCGACGATTGCCTGCAGTTCCACGGCGGAGCCGGCTATATGGACGAATACCGGATCAGCCGTATGTACCGCGATGCGCGAGTGTCGCGGATCTATGCGGGAAGCTCGGAGATCATGCTGGAGATTGTCGGCCGCTCGCTGGGGTTGTCGGAGCGCATGGCCTAGCGCGCACGGGTCTTCTGCGTACAGTCCGACAGGAGAATACGGGCGTTTCCGGCCAACGGAAACGCCCGTATTCCTATCCCCGCGCGATGCGGTTCGCCATGCTCCAGCGGTGGACTTCCGAAGGGCCATCGTAGATGCGGAATGCGCGCATGTCCCGGAAAATGCGGGCGACGATGGTCTCGTCGGTTACGCCGCTGCCACCCAGCACCTGGACAGAGCGATCCACGATGCGCCACAGGGCTTCGGAACAGATCACCTTGGCCTGGCTTGACTCGTGCCGGCCTTTCTCGCCCTGGTCCAGGACCCAGGCGCAATGCCAGATGGTCAGCCGGGCAATGTGCAGTTCCATCTCGTTGTCGGCAAGCATGAAGCCCACGCCTTCGTGCTCGACCAGGCTACGGCCGAACGCGCGGCGCTGCCGCGCATAGTCAGCCGCCACGTCATGGGCGCGCCGTGCCGCGCCAAGCCAGCGCATGCAGTGGGTGAGGCGGGCGGGCGCGAGACGCAACTGCGCATAGCGAAAGCCTTCCCCCACCTTGCCGAGGACATCGGTGGCCGGCACGCGCAGCTTGTCGAACCGCACGACGGCATGCCCGCCGGTGAAGCAGGTGTCGAGGGCATCCATCTGGCGCTCGATTTCCACGCCCGGCTGGTCCATGTCGGCAAGGAACATCGTCGCCGTGCCGTCTTCCATGCGCGCCATGATGATGGCGAAGGTGGCGCCCGTGGCACCGGTAATGAACCACTTGCGGCCGGTGATGAGGTAGTCGCCGCCATCCTGGACCGCGACAGTCTGGAGCATGGACGGGTCCGCTCCGGCACCTGGCGACGGCTCCGTCATGCAAAAGCAGGAGCGTGTGTGCCCGTCGATCAGCGGCTGCAGCCAGCGCTTTTTCTGCGCCGGCGTCGCCACGATTTCCATCAGATGGATATTGCCTTCGTCGGGGGCGTGGATGTTCAGCGCGACCGGACCAAGAGGCGAATACCCCGCTTCTTCGAACACAATCGCCTTGTCGGCATGGCTCAGGCCAAGGCCGCCGGCTTCCTTCGAGGCGTGCGGCGTCAACAGGCCAGCGGCGCGGGCTTTTGCAACCAGTTCCGTGCGGAGCGCTTCGGTGGGTCCGTGTGCGGTCTGCCTGGGATCGCGCTCCATCGGCATGACGTGTTCCGCGATGAACTCGCGGGTGCGTGCAATGCCTGCTGCGCGGCATTCAAACTGAAGTCCATATTCGTCTCGCTCTGGTGCTGTGGTGACGCCTGCCGGTGTGCGGCCGGCAGGCGGGTACACGCTTGGGCCGGGCCAAGCCGGGGTGCCGCCAAGGTTAGCGCCTGCGCACGGGCGATACTTCATCCAAAGGGACGATTTTCCCGCATTGTGGCGTCGATACCGGCAGAGCACGCCATGACTGGCACAGGATAGCGCCATGAGCGGATAGAATCCACGCTTGTCCCACCAGTAGCGAAGTCCATCCGGATTGCCATGCGTACCCCGCCCGCCAAGTTCCTTGTTCCCCAGCGACTGCGCACGCACCTGACCCGGGACCGCCTGGCGGCGCCCGTCATACAGGCCAGCGATGTGCGGCTCGTCTCGGTGCAGGCGCCGGCCGGCTTTGGCAAGACGAGCACTATGCTCGATATCCATGCGGCCTGTGTGGCCGCCGGCATGCGCACGGCGTGGTGCCAGCTGGGGGCCGCGGACAACGACTTCTCCATCTTCCTGGCATCCCTTAACGTGGCGGTGGATGCCCTGTGCGAGGGGGACGAAGACGTGAGCGCAGCCGGGCAAGACGGTTTGCCGACGGATACGCTGGTCGACCGGTTGACGCGCTTCCCGATGCCATTCGCCATATTCCTCGATGACTTCGAGACGTTGCACAACCCAGCCGCGCTGGAATTCCTGCGCCAGTTGATCGGACAGATGCCAGCGCACGGGAAGTTCGTGGTCGGCTCGCGCGGCACACCGGAACTGGGGCTCGGCAGGCTGCGGGCCCACGGCCGGCTGCTGGAGATCACGACCGACGCATTGCGCTTCACCCTCGAAGAGACGGGCGCCTACCTGCGCGAGCGCATCGGGCAGAGCGTTTCCATGGCAGACCTGCGCAAGCTGCACCTGCGCACGGAGGGCTGGGTCGTGGCGATCTGGCTAGCGGTGCTGGCCATGCAGCGCTGCGAGGATGTTTCGGCGTTCATCGGTACATTCTCCGGCTCCGATGCAGCCGTGGCCGACTACCTGGCCGAAGACGTGCTCTCGCGCCAGTCGCCGGAAGTGCAGGATTTCCTGCTGAAGACATCGCTGCTGGGTCCGTTCAGCGCCGACCTCTGCAATGCGGTGACAAGGCGCAGCGACGGCACCGCGATGCTGGAACGCCTCGCGCACGAGAATCTGTTCCTTACCAGCCTGGATGCGGCCGGCCAGTGGTATCGCTATCACAGCCTGTTCTCCGACTTTCTCAAGGCACGGTTGGCGCAACTGCACGGCAGCGTGGAGATCGCCGGGCTGCACCGCCTGGCGAGTGAATGGTTTATCGGCCAAGGCCGGCCGGTGCCCGCCATCGAGCACGCGCTCAAGGCAGAAGACTTCTGCGCTGCGCTGGACTTGCTGCAGCAGCACGCGGACCCGTTGCTGTGGCAGGGGCGAGTGCGCCTGCTGGCGCGCTGGTTTGAATGCCTGCCGCCCGACAGCCTGTCGAACCGTCCACGGCTCAGGCTGGTGCAGGCCTGGGCGCTGACGTTCCTGCATCGCGGCGACAAGGCGTTGCGCATGCTCGAAGACATGCACGATGCGGGCGAGCGCGATGCCGAGATTGCCGCGCGCATGCTTGCGCTGCATGCATTTATCCTGGCGCTGGGCGACAAGCTCGACCAGGCCTACGCTGCATGGCAGGACTGCTTGCGCAAGCTCTCCCCAAGCCACGTGTTTCCCTATGGCGTGCAACTCAATTCGTTGGCGTCCTGCCATATCTACCTGGGGCACTTCGACCAGGCGCGCCGGATGCTGGACAGCAGCCGGCAGGTCCACGCCGGCATCGGCGGCGGGGCGAACATGCGCGTGGCGCATTGCCTGGACGGATCGATCGACCTGGTCCAGGGCCGGTTGCGGCAGGCGCTGACACGCTACCGCGGCGCGCACGAACCCGACGCCAGCCGGGGCGAACAGCGCGTGGACGGGCAGGAGATCGCCGGGGCCTTCCTGGCCGAAGCCCTCTATGAATCGGGACGCAGCGATCAGGCGCAGCGCTTGCTGAGCGCCTACCTGCCGCTGATCCGCGAGGCGGCCTATGTCGATCCGCTGATCGTCACGTTTGTGCTGTTATGCCGGGGGGCGCTGGCTGACGGCCGCGAGGACGACGCGATGCTGTGGCTCCACGACTGCGAGCAGATGGGCTACCGGACCGGGCTGTTGCGCATGGTCGCCAACGCGCGGCTGGAGCGTTCGCGCATCGCGGTGCAGCGCGGCGACCGCGATGGCGCGGAACTGGAACTGGCAGCGGCGCAGGCGCTGCGCGCCTGGTCGTTCGGCCCGGAGTTTGTGCCGCATGCCAACGACGTCGAGACCGTGGAACTGGCGCGTTGCAGGCTGGAGATCGCGTTTGGCAACCCCGCCGGCGCCGCGCAAGCGCTGCGCGATGCGCTGGCGCTGGCCCAGGCAGCACAGCGAGGTCGCCGGGCACTGAAGCTGCGCATCCTGCTGGCGACGGCATTGCAGGCCGCAGGCGACAGTGCGCTTGCGCTGCAGGAGCTGGCGCCGGCATTGGAATTTGGCGCCAGCGAAGGCTTCGTCAGTACGTTCATCGACGAGGGCGAGCCGGTGGCTCGCATGATAGGCGCGGTGGGCGCAGGCGGGCCGCACGGCGGCCCACAGCTGTCGCCGGCGGCCCGCGGTCTGGTAGCGCAACTCGCCGGCATGTTTGCCGAGCGTACCGCCTCCGCGCCGGAGGGCGTAGTGCAAGCCATAGCGAACGCCCATCCGGTGCAGGACGGCCATGGCCTGACCAAAAAGGAACTGAAGGTGCTCCGCCTGCTGGCGGACGGGATGGCAAACAAGGAAATGGCGGTCCGGCTTTTTGTCTCGGAAACGACCGTCAAGACGCACCTGCGCAGCATCAATGCCAAGCTCGGCGCTTCGTCGCGCACGCACGCCGTGGCCGTCGCGCGCAAGCTGGGGCTGATCGCCTGACGATGCCGGCGCTGTGCAGCAACGCCGGCACGCTCGCGGATCAGGTCTTTTGCGGCTTGACGTACTTGCAGCTGGACTGCGATAGCGGGCGGAAAGCCTTGTCGGCCGGAATGGTCGCGCGCAGGGTGTAGTAGTCCCACGCGTACTTGGCGTCCTCGGGCTTCTTGACCTCGAACAGGTACATGTCGTGGACCATGCGGCCGTCGTCGCGGATGCGGCCGTTCTTGGCGAACACATCGTTCACCGGCATCGCCTTCATGGCTGCCACGGTTGCCTTCGCCTCGTCGGTTCCCGCGGTATCAACACCCTTCAGGTAGTGGAGCACTGCCGAGTAGGTACCGACCTGAACCATGGTTGGCATTTTCTTCTGCTTTTCGAAGAAGCGGCGCGACCACGCGCGCGTCTCCTCATTGCGATCCCAATAGAAGCCGTCGGTCAGGTACATGCCCTTGGTCGATTTCAGGCCCAGCCCGTGGATGTCGGTGATATGGATCAGCGACGCGGCCATGATCTGCTTGGGTGTGACGCCAAATTGCGCGGCCTGCTTGACAAGGTTTGCCGAGTCGCCGGCCGCGTTGGCCATGCCGATGACCTCGGCCTTGGAGGCCTGGGCCTGCACGATCTGCGACGAGAAGTCGGCTGCGCCGAGAGGGTGTTTCGCGCCACCCACGACCTTGCCGCCGGCAGCCTTCAGCGCTTCCTCGAACCCATTGCGCAGTGCCTTGCCGCCGGCGTAGTCTGCCTCGATGAAATACCAGGTCTTGTGACCGGCGTCGGTAATGGCGCGCGCAGTGCCTTGGCCTTGGGAGTACTCGTCGTAAGCCCAGTGCAGCGTAGTGGGCATGCAGTCTTCGTTGGTGATTCGCAGCGAGGCGGGCCCGGTGGGGATGACCACGCGATTCTTCTCGGCTGCGAGGTTCATCACAGCCAGTGTCACGGCTGAGGACGGCAAGTCCACTATCATGTCCACGCCCTCGCGGTCGAACCATGTGCGTGCGATATTGGCCCCTACGTCCGGCTTGAGCTGCATGTCGCCGGAAAGCAGCTTGACGTTGAAGGCGGGCTTGGCCTGCGCCGTAAAGTCGTCGATCGCCATCTGTGCGGCCAGCACCGAGCCGCGGCCACTTGCATCCGCGTAAATGCCTGACAGATCGGTCAGCACGCCGATGCGGACTTCACCATCCGACAGGCCAGCAGGCTGCGCGGCGGCGGATGCCAGGCCGGGCGCCGCGCCAGCCAGCATCAGCGCCAACAGGACAGACAGTGAAAGCTGGGGGCGGGCTCCTGCCCGGGATTGCTGCGATTTCATGCGATAGTCTCCTTGGATTGGCGCTTTGGCCTGTCATTTGTGTTGACGGTTCTGCTGCCGCCTTTGGGTTTTGCTTCGCCTGGAGGTTGCGCTCAGGCTGCTCGCATCCTGTCCGCCAGGTAACTGCCATAGCGTTCGCGCAATTGCAACTTGAAGAGCTTGCCCGTTGCTGTCAGCGGCATCTCGTCAATGAATACGACCGCATCTGGAAGCGACCATTTGACGAGCCGGCCCTCCAGTTCGGCCAGCACTTCCTGCTCTGACACACTGCTGCCAGGCTTGCGCTGCACGACCAGCAGCGGGCGTTCGCCCCATTTCGGATGAGCGGCCGCGATGCACGCTGCCAGGTGCACACCGGGGATGCTGGCAGCGATGTTCTCGATCTCCACCGAGGAAATCCACTCGCCGCCGGATTTGATGACATCCTTGCTGCGGTCCGTGAGGCGCATGAAGCCGTCTTCGTCGATCTCGGCGATGTCGCCGGTGGGCAGCCAGCCGTCCTGCAACGCAGAATCGGCAGCCCCGTAGTAGCGGGTGATGGCCCACGGTGCCCGCACCTGCAAGGAGCCGGCAATGCCGCTTCCCCAGGCGATTTCCCGGCTTTCGGGATCGACTACGCGCATGTCGGCGCCGGCTGCGGCACGGCCGGCGCTGCGGTAAATCGTCTTGCGCAATTCGGCGTCCGACAGCCCCGCCTGGTGGTGCAGCGGGCGAGCGCAGGTCGTCAGCGCGGCAGTTTCCGTCATGCCCCAGCCCTGGTAGAGCTCGACGCCCAGCTCGGCAAAGCCTTCGATCATTGCTGGCGGTGTGGCCGCACCGCCCAGCAGCAGCCGGCGCAATGTGCGGAAACGCAAGCCATGCTGCTGCATGTGGCGCAGTAGTGTGAACCACACCGTGGGCACGCCGATTGAGAACGTCACGCCCTCTTGCTCAATCAGGCGATGCAGCGATTCACCGTCAAGCCGGCCGCCCGGCAGCACGAGCTTTGCGCCGGTGAGTGTCGCCGAGAAAGGCGCTTCCCAGGCGTTGGCATGGAACATCGGCACCACTGGCATCACCACGTCGCGTGCCGACAGATTGTGCGCGTCGGGCAGCGCGCACGCATAAGCGTGCAGGACCGTGGCACGGTGCCCGTATACCACGCCCTTCGGCAGGCCGGTCGTACCGGACGTGTAGCAAAGGAACGCGGCACTGCGCTCATCCAGCTCAGGCCAGTCGCAGATCCCTTCGTGGTGCGCCAACAAGGCCTCGAAGCCGGCCACGGCCATGCCGTTCAGTTCAAGCCCGTCGCCCGGCTCGCCCAGCATGATCCACTGCTCCACGCCTGGACACTGCGGCGCAATTGACGAGAGCAGCGGCAGGAAGTCGGGCGAGAACACCACGAAGCGATCTTGCGCATGGTTGACGATGTGCACTACCTGCTCGGCGAACAGCCGCGGGTTGATCGTGTGGCAAATCGCTCCCATGCCACTGATGCCGAAGTACAGCTCCAGATGGCGATGATCGTTCCACGCCAGCGTGGCGATGCGGTCGCCCGGCTGCGCGCCCTGCGCAAGCAGCATCTGCGCGACCTTGCGTGCGCGCAATTCGCATTCGCCGTAGGTCTGGCGATGTGTGCTGCCGTCGATTACCGATACGATTTCCGTCTTACGGTGGTGGCGTGCTGCGCCATGCAGCAGCGTGGAAAGCAGCATGGGCATTTCCATCGAATAGGAAAGCGGCGCGGTGGTCATCCGGTAGTCTCCTTATTGTCTTGTCGTTGGGCGCAGGTATCGACGCCCTGCCAAGGGACACAGCCTGCGAGTCGATTATCTGTGGGGGAGCCAGGGCGTCGCCTCGTTCGAACGGATGATTCTTCGGGCGCCTCGCTGCCCGGGTTTTCCCGCGGCTGCCAGAAAGAGTGGGCTCGAGATGGCGCCGCCCGCAAATCATTCCTTTGAACGAGGCACGCGGCAGACTGGCTGGAGATAATGACCGGATCGGTGCTGGCGGCGGCTATGGCCACGTCGTATCGTCCCACCAGGCGCCGGGCGATCCCGACGGACTTGCCAGGAAGAATCCACGCGACGCATGCAAAACGATACCCACACGCCGGAGGCCGCACGCCTTGCAGGCTTTCTCCGCAACCGAGGCCTTGACGCCGACGGCCTGCGGGTGCGCCCTCCTCTCTCAGGCGGCCAGTCGAATCCGACATTCGTGATCGAGACGGCTTCCGGATCGCTCGTACTGCGCAAGCAGTCGCTCGGGAAACGCCTGCCACCGGCGCATGCTATAGACCGCGAGTTCCGCGTGATGGCTGCGCTGGCGGACAGCGGCGTGCCAGTGCCAGGCATGCTGGCGTTCTGCGAAGATCCCTCGGTGGTAGGCTCGCCGTTCTTCCTGATGGAGTACGTGAAGGGCCGGAACTTCACCGATCCTGCGTTGCCAGGCCTTGGGAAGGTCGAGCGGCGGGAAGTCTATGCCGACATCAATCGCGTGCTGGCGGCTCTGCATGCCGTGGACTACCGTGCCGCTGGACTTGATTCGTTCGGGCGGCCGGGCAACTACTTCGCCCGGCAGATCGATCGCTGGACGCGGCAATATTGGGAATCGGCCCGGGAGCCGGTCATGGCGATGGAGTCCCTGATAGGATGGCTGCCGGCCAACATACCCGACGGTGATGAAACCTGTCTCGTGCATGGCGACTTCCGCATGGACAACCTGATCCTGCATCCGACCGAACCACGCGTGGCCGCGGTGCTGGACTGGGAAGCGTCAACGCTGGGGCACCCACTGGCCGACCTGTCCTATTACTGCATGTGCTGGCGCGTGCCGCCGGAACTCTGGCATGGCGTGGCCGGCGTGGACATTTTGTCGCTAGGCATACCGCCCGAGCATGCGTTCGTCGAAGACTATTGCCGGGCACGCGGCATCCCGGCCATCAAGCACTGGGACTTCTACCTCGCCTACAACTTCTTCCGCATGGCTGCGATCCTTCATGGCGCTGCAGCCCGTACAGCAGGCGGCGATACCCTTGAGATCAACCGCAAGGTCGGGACGTTGGCTGAACTGGGCCTGCGCTGCGCGCAGCGCGAAGGAATTTGGTAATTCTCGCCCGACGACAAGGCCCTTTCCGGAGAACCTTGTTGGGACGGCGAACCGCGGAGGGGATCGCGCCAGGCTTGGCACGGACGAACCGGTACGGCCGCCGGTGCTGCCGGCCTATACCTGTCGCTGGGGATGGAACTGGCGTGGATGCAGTTGGCGAGGATCTTCCCGACCACCTTGGGTCTTTACTTCTGGGTGATGTCTCGCCAGCAGGCTTAGGCGATGCCGGGCAGCCCCGGCCATCGCCATAAGGGTCTGACGATCAGCCCACAAATGCCTTTTCAAGCACAAAGTGGCCCGGCTCGCTCATATTGCCTTCCGTGAAGTGCTGCTCGGTCAGCATCGTGCGGATGTCCTTGAGCATATCGGGGCTGCCGCACAGCATAATGCGGTCGTTCTCCAGCGAGAACGGCTCCACGCCCAGGCGCTCGAACAGCTCGCCGTTGGCGATCAGGTCGGTGATCCGGCCCTGGTTGTCGAACTCTTCGCGGGTCACGGTGGGGAAATACACCAGCTTTTCGCTGATCAGCTCGCCCAGGTGCTCATGCTGCGGCAAGTGCTCCGAGATCAACTCGCGGTAGGCCAGCTCCTCGACGAAGCGGCAAGTGTGGGTCAGCACGACCTTGTCATAGCGCTCATACACTTCCGGGTCGCGGATGATCGACAGGAACGGGGCCAGGCCGGTGCCGGTGGCCAGCAGCCACAGGGTCTTGCCGGGCAGCAGGTTGTCGACCAGCAGCGTGCCGGTGGGCTTCTTGCCGACGAAGATCTGGTCGCCTTCCTTCAGGTGCTGCAGGCGGGACGTCAGGGGGCCGTCGGGCACCTTGATGCTGAAGAATTCCAGCGTTTCCTCGTAGTTGGCGCTGGCGATGCTGTAGGCACGCAGCAGCGGACGACCGTTCACTTCCAGGCCGACCATGGCGAACTGGCCGTTTTCGAAACGGAAGCCGGGGTCGCGGGTGCAGGTGAAGCTGAAAAGCGTGTCGGTCCAGTGGTGGACGGAGAGGATGGCTTGCTGGTTGAGATTGCTCATGAATAAAGCGCGGTAAGCGCTGGATAGCGCCGGCGTCGGTGGGCCTGATGCCAGTGGCTGGGCGGTAGCTTGCCGGGTGCGTTCAACAAGGCGGGCTCCGGTCCGAAGGCAGGAAGACGCGCCGATCAAGGTGAGAAGATAGCGGATTTTAGAAGAAAACGCAGGGCGCGTCCCGATTCATGCATGTTCAGGGGGGTTTTTAAGCCCCACGCCCCGCGTTTTCCGCCCCAATACAGCCCCAATACCGCCCTAACGGCGCCCGGAAAGCCGCCTGACCACTGAAATCAGCCGGTCCACCTCGTCCGTGGTGTTATAGAAGGCCAGCGACGGCCGCACCGTGGCCTCCACGCCAAAACGCCGCAGGATGGGCTGGGCGCAGTGATGCCCGGAGCGCACGGCGATGCCTTCCTCGTTGAGCGCCTTGCCCACTTCCTCGGTCTCGTAGCCCTTGAGCACGAAGGACAGCACGCTGGCCTTGTCGCGCGCCGTGCCCACCAGCCGCACGCCCGGGATGGGCTGCAGCAGGTGGGTGGCGTACTCCAGCAGGTCGTGCTCGTAGCGGGCGATGTTCTCCATGCCCACCTGCTCCACATAGTCCAGCGCGGCGCCCAGCCCTACCGCGTCGGCGATATTGCCGGTGCCGGCCTCGAAGCGGTTGGGCGGCGGCTGGAACACGGTGCGCTCGAAGGTCACGTCGGCAATCATGTTGCCGCCACCCTGCCAGGGCGGCATGTCCTCCAGCACCTCGCGCTTGCCGTAGACCACGCCGATCCCGGTAGGCCCGAACACCTTGTGGCCGGAGAACACGAAGAAGTCGGCATCGATCGCCTGCACGTCCACCCGCATATGCGAGACCGACTGCGCGCCATCGACCAGCGCGCGGGCGCCGGCGCGGTGGGCCAGGTCGACGATCTCCCTGACCGGCACGACGGTGCCGAGCGCGTTCGACACCTGCGTCACCGAGACGATCCTGGTGCGGTCGTTGAGCAGCCGGCGGTATTCATCCAGCAGCACCTGGCCCGAATCGTCCACCGGGATCACCCGCAGCTTCGCCCCGGTCTGCGCGGCAAGCTGCTGCCACGGCACGATATTGGCGTGATGCTCCAGGTGCGAGACGATGATCTCGTCGCCCTCGCCCACGTTCTGCGCGCCCCAGGTCTTGGCGATCAGGTTGATGGCCTCGGTGGTGCCGCGCACGAAGATGATCTCGTCGGGCGAGGATGCGCCGATAAAGCGCTGCACCTTGCTGCGCGCGGCCTCGTAGGCATCCGTGGCACGCCCTGCCAGCGCATGGGCGGCGCGGTGGATGTTGGAGTTCTCGTGCGCGTAGAAGTACGAGATCCGGTCGATCACCGACTGCGGCTTGTGGGTGGTGGCGGCATTGTCGAACCAGACCAGCTGCCTGCCGTTGACGCGCTCTTGCAGGATCGGGAAATCGCGGCGAATCGCGTTGACGTCGAACGGCGCGCGCGCTGAAGACGATGCCCACGGCAGCGCCTCCTCCTGCTCGCGCCCATAGCCGTAGGCGCCCGGCCCTTGCTGCGGCAGATGCAGCGAGAGCGGATCGCCGGACGTGGCGATGTCGCGCAGCCCTGCCGGGCCGCCGTGCAGGTCACGGCCAGCGCCCTCCAGGAAGTAGTAGGCAGGGGCAGCCGAGGACTGCGGCGACGGCGCAGCAGCGTGCGGCAAGCCCAGCGCCTGGCCGCCGAAGCGGCTTTCCAGCGCGGGCGCCACCGTGGCTACCGTATCGGGCAGGCCGTTCTGCGCCGCTGCGGCCGGCCGCAGCGCGGGTGCCCGGCTGGGCAGCGATAGCACATGCGTGGGCGCCGGTGGAAGCAGGTTGGCGCCAGGTACATGGCCTTGCGGAATCGACGCCCCCGGCACGCCGGTGCCCGTGCCGCCAGGCCCCGCCACGGGCGAACCCGGCGGGGCCGGGTTGTTCACCACCGGCAGCGACTGCGCGGCGGCCGGCGACGTGCCCGGCAGCGCCGAGAAGAATGCCCCGGCCAGGCGCGCCAGCACCGCCGGATCGGGCAGGCCGGGCGGCACCGCGGGCGCGCCCGGCAGCGCTGCCGGCGAACTGGCGGACGGATTCACCGGATTACTTGTAGGTGTCAGGATAGTCATGGTACTTGCCGATCTCCACGTCATCGAGAACCGCCAGCGCATCCGGCGCGTGCACGGCCAGCGAGCAGTACAGCGAGATCAGGTACGAAGCGATAGCCTGGTCGTTGATGCCCATGAAGCGCACCGACAGGCCCGGGCCCTGCTCGCCCGCCACGCCCGGCTGGAACAGGCCGACCACGCCCTGGCGCTTGTCGCCCACGCGCAGCAGCAGGATCTTGCTCTTGCCGTCGGCCACCGGCACCTTGTCCGACGGGATCAGCGGAATACCGCGCCAGGTGATGAACTGGGAACCGAACAGGCTCACCGTGGGCGGCGGCACGCCACGGCGCGTGCATTCGCGGCCGAAGGCGGCAATCGCCAGCGGGTGGGTCAGGAAGAAAGCTGGTTCCTTCCATACCTTGCTCAGCAGTTCGTCCATGTCGTCCGGGGTGGGCGCGCCGGTCAGCGGGAAGATGCGCTGCTCGTCGGCCAGGTTGGCCAGCAGGCCGTAGTCAGGGTTGTTGATCAGCTCGCCTTCCTGGTGCTCCTTGATGGTCTCGATGGTGAGGCGGAGCTGTTCCTTGATCTGGTCGTGCGGGCTGCTGTACAGGTCCGACACGCGGGTGTGCACGTCGAGCACGGTGCTCACCGCGTTCAGGAAATACTCGCGCGGCTGCTCTTCGTAGTTGACGAAGGTGCGGGGCAGCTTGCCTTCATCGTCGCGCTGGGTGCAGGCCACCTTGACCGACTCCGGGTCCTGCACCTTGTTCAGGCGGTAGATGCCGGCTTCCACCGGTACCCATTGCAGGAAATGCGTCAGCCAGCGCGGCGTGATGGTCGCGAGCTGGGGAATGGTCTTGGTGGCATTGGCTAGTTGCCGTGCTGCGTTATCGCCGAGCGCCGTCTGGACGCTCCCGTTTACCGACATGTGCTACTCCGTTGGACTGTTAGCAGATTGCCAGCCTATTGCTGGCGGATTGCCATATGAGAAAAACAAGAATCGTTATTACCGCAGCGATTATCGGGAGGCGGCCCGCCCCGTTCAACATGCTATAGACGGCAATGCGCGGGGATTTGCGCGCATCACTCGGAACTGGCTACGTCCGCGTGCCGGCAATCTCCGCGTCGCGTGGCGCCGCGTGCGTGCCGCCCGTCTTCAGCAGCCATGAGATCGGCACGCCCAGCGCGGCGGCAAGCTTCTCCACCGTGACGATCGAGGCGATCGCGCTGCCGCGCTCGATCTCGCCGATATACGAGCGGTTCAGGCCCGCATGCTCGGCAAGCTCTTCCTGCGACCACGCGTGCGCCTCGCGCAACTGCCGCACCGTGGCGCCCAGGGTCCTTACGAGATCGTTCATGGCAGGCTCGCCTCGATAGCGCGCTGCGCGCCGCTTGCGGATGGCGCCCTGGCGGTTTCGTTGCGCGACACGGCCTGTGTGACATGCGCGCCCGGGGCTACGTCCTGCGTCACCCAGACGTTGCCGCCGATCACCGCGCCGCGGCCCAGCGTGACGCGGCCGAGGATGGTGGCGCCGGCGTAGATCACCACATCGTCCTCGACGATGGGATGGCGCAGCAGGCCCTTCTCCAGCTTGCCGGTGGCGTCGCGCGGGAATCGCTTGGCGCCCAGCGTGACGGCCTGGTACAAGCGGACTCGCTCACCGATGATGGTGGTCTCGCCAATCACCACGCCGGTGCCGTGATCGATAAAGAAGCCGCCGCCGATCCGGGCGCCGGGATGGATGTCGATACCGGTCTCGGCATGCGCCAGTTCGGCGACGATGCGCGCGAGCAGCGGCAGGCCAAGGCCGTAGAGGGCATGGGCGATGCGGTGGTGGATCATCGCGAGGATGCCGGGGTAGCAGAGCAGGACTTCGTCGACGCTGCCGGCGGCGGGGTCGCCGTGGAAGGCGGCCAGAACGTCGCTGTCGAGGAGGCTGCGGATGCGGGGGAGTTCTCCGGCGAATTCACGTATTGCAGTCAGCGCTCGCGCGCGCAGCGCGGCTTCGTCGCGGTCGCCATGGCGCGCCGCGTAATGCAGTTCCAGGCGTGTCTGGGCCAGCAGGCCGTGCAGGGCCGCGTCCAGGGAGTGGGCGATGTAGAGATTTTCGCTTTCCTGGCGGAGGTCGGGGGGGCCCAGGCGCATGGGGAACAGGACACCTTTTAGCGTGGCGATGATTTGTGACAGGGCGTCGCGGGAGGGTAGGTCCCGGCCGCCTGGTTCCAACAGGCGTTGTTGGCCTTCGCGCCATTGTTGGCGTACTTGCTGCAGGGCGAGTACGATCTCGCCGATTTCGAAGTCAGCCATTCTGGTACTCCCCGTTTTTTTTGTGGTCAAAGGCCTGAAACCTTAAAGTCAAAGGCGGTTTCACCCCCCTGCGGGGGGCGACCTACTTTCTTGTCTTGCCAAGAAAATAGGCAAAGAAGGCGCGCCGTATGGGGCGACACCCCGAAGCGCCCCATACGGCCTGGTACACCTCGACGGCTCGCTTCGCATCGCGTTGGGGTGTGGCCCGCCCTTGCGGGCGCTCCACACGGCTACACCCTGCGAGGTTTGAATCGACTCTCGGTTTGCTCCCCTCTCCCGCTTGCGGGAGAGGGGACGGGGGAGAGGGCGGGCGTTCGCCATGTCGCCGCGCTGCACCGTTTCCAGTGGTTCCTGAAAACCGTAGTCATTCCAACCGGCTTTGGCCCATCCTGCCCGCCACCCTTAATCCTGAACCCACGGCAATTCATGAAAGCGCCAGCCGCCGCTCTTGCCGCGCCGTTGCCGTTCGTCGATTTCGCCTTCGAAGCCTTCGAGCACGTTGAACACGTGGGCCTGCCCGGCTTTGGTGGCGGCTTCCGCGGCGAGCGCGGAGCGGTTGCCGCTGCGGCACAGCAGCAGCACGACGGTGTCTTTGCCGGTCTTGGCTTCCAGTTCGCGCACGAAGCGTGGGTTGCGCGTGAGGCTGGTGCCGGTGGCCCAGGGCACGTGCTGGGTGTCCGGCACGTAGCCGACGAACTTGCGTTCCTCGGCGGTGCGGACATCGACCAGCACGGCGTCGCCGGCGCTGAACAGCGCCCACGCTTGCTGCGGCGTCACGCGGCCGGCATACGGCAGGCCGGAGGAACGTGCCACGCCGCGTGCGGCTTCCAGCACGGGATGCTTGATCTTGTCTTCCAATGCAACTGTCATGAAACGCTCTCCTTGCGGCCTGTTATCCGCGCCGGGATCGATGCGGCCAGGCCTTCCCCGATGCACGGTTTGTGGTTGACGGCAACCGCCTATAGCCATCACGCCACAACTATGAAATGGCGCGGGAAGATTGAGAACGAATAAAAACGCATTTCCAAAGACAGTTCATCCAGCACGGCAGGCAGCGCAGGCGGAAACGGCGGCCCCGCGCTGAGCCGCGCAGCGTTTGTCGGCAGACGGCAATGCTCCGTGTGCCGCCATTCGAATGGTTTATATTGCGCGGGCGCCCTTCCACATGAATTCGAGATTCGGAAATGACCTTGACGATGCGTAACGGCATTCGCCGCTGCGGCGTGGCCGCGCTGGCCCTTTGCGGTGCCGGGCTGCTATCCATGGCACGGGCCGCCGACGCGCCCGCGCCGGATGCCGCGGCAAGCGATCCCGCCGGCCTTGGCTGGATGGCGGGATCGCCGCCGCCACCCGACCGCACCGTGCGCTTCGACGATGGCAGCTACTGGCGCTTCCCCGCCCTGCGCTGGAGCGTGTCGCACTTCCGGGAGCTGATGCCCACCGTCAATGTCTCGCGCGGACTGGGCGCACCGGTGCCGCTGCCGCGCGCATTGCGCACCGATATCGACGCGCTGCGGTTCATGCCGATCGGCGCCACCCAGCCCATGACCTGGGAAGCCTCGCTCGCGGCCAACTACACCGATGGCATCGTGGTGCTGCATCGCGGGCGCATCGTGTACGAGCGCTACTTCGGCGCACTGAAGGACGACGGCCAGCACGCCGCGATGTCGGTCACCAAGTCGGTCGTTGGTACGCTCGGCGCCATGCTGGTCGCCGAAGGCCGCCTCGATGCGGACAAACGCATGGTGGACTATGTGCCCGAGCTCGCCTCGTCCGCCTTTGGCAATGCCACCGTGCGCCAGGTGCTGGACATGACCACGGGCCTCAAGTACAGCGAGGATTACGCCGACCCGGACGCCGAGGTCTGGCTGCACGCGCAGGCGGGCAGCCCGCTGCCCAAGCCCAGGGACTACACCGGCCCGCGCAACTATTACGAGTCCATCCAGGCGATCCAGCCGCAGGGCCAGCATGGCGCGGCCTTCGGCTACAAGACCGTCAACACCGACGCACTGGGCTGGGTGATCGCACGCGTAACCGGACGCTCGGTGGCCGGGCTGCTGTCGGAGCGCATCTGGCGCCGGCTGGGGGCCGAGCAGGACGGGTATTTCACAGTGGATTCGATCGGCACGCCCTTTGCCGGCGGCGGCCTGAACACCGGCCTGCGCGACCTGGCGCGCTTTGGCGAGATGCTGCGCAACGGCGGCAGGTTCAACGGGCAGCAGATCCTGCCCAAGGCCGTGGTCGACGACATCCGCCGCGGCGGCGACAAGGCTGCCTTTGCCAGGGCGGACTATCCCCTGCTCAAGGGCGGCAGCTATCGCGACATGTGGTGGGTCACCCATAACGAGCATGGCGCCTACATGGCCCGGGGCGTCCACGGCCAGCGCATCTATATCGACCCGAAGGCTGAGATGGTGATCGTGCGCTACGCCTCGAACCCCGTGGCCGGCAATGCCGCCAACGACCCGACCACGATTCCGGCCTTTCACGCACTGGCGAAACACCTGCTGGCCAGCCCTCGCTGACTTGTCCCGACGCGGGCGGCCTAGCCCGCCCGCCGTGGCGCGCGCGCCCTCTTGGCCGCCGGCTTCTGCTGTCCGGCAAGTTGCCCGGCAGCCGCGCGCAGGCACTCCACCAGTTGCAGGC
Organism: Cupriavidus sp. F041; assembly: GCF_057814235.1. NCBI lineage: Bacteria > Pseudomonadati > Pseudomonadota > Betaproteobacteria > Burkholderiales > Burkholderiaceae > Cupriavidus > Cupriavidus sp. F041. The sequence goes on along the minus strand of NZ_JBVASY010000001.1, from coordinate 3,111,447 downwards.
TGCTGGGCGTGAGCCGCCCTTCGCGCAGCGTGATCAGGCCAACGGGCGGCAGTTCCAGCGGCACGTCCATGGGCAGGATGTGGAAACGCCCCTCCCGCTCGAACTGCAGTCCTACCGACCGGGCCAGGAAGCCCACCGCGTCGCGCTGGGTGACGAAGGTCGAGATCGCCATATAGGAGGAGGATTCGATCAGGTCCGTGGGCGGCTGCAGCCCGTGGCGATAGAACTCCTGTTCCAGCTTGACCCGCAGCGACGCCCATGGCGGCGGCATCACGCAAGGCATGCCGGCCAGGTCTGCCCAGGCTGACGCGCGCTTGTGCGCCAGCGGGTGGCCGCTGCGCACCACCGCCACCATCGGCTCGTTGTACAGCGGCTCGGTGACCAGGTCCGGCGCGGCATAACCGGGCTCCAGCCGCCCGATGATCAGGTCCAGCTCGCTGATCCGCAGCTTGGGCAGCAGGTGCGGCAAATCCCCCTCCTCAACCAGCACGGTGGCTTGCGCGGAACGCTGCTTGAGCAGGCTGACAGCCTGCGCCAGCAGCACCGGCAAGGCCGCGCCCATCGCCCCCACCCGCGTGCGCCCCGCCGCACCGCTGGCCTCCGCGGCGATCTCGTCGCGGGTGCGCTCGTATTGCGCCAGCACCGAGCGGGCAAAGCGCACCAGAGAGGCGCCCGCCGGCGTCGGCTCCGTGCCGCGCGTGGAGCGCGTGAAGAGTGTCAGGCCGAGCGTCTTCTCCACCTCGGTGAGCATCTTGGAGACGGCCGGCTGGCTCACGGAGAGGAAGTCGGCGGTGTGGCCGAGATGGCGGAACTCGTCCAGCGCCACCACCAGTTGCAGGTGGCGTAGCTTGATATTGGAGCGCAGCGCGCGGTCGATCTGGGACATGGCGGGATTCTACCCAAATTCTACTTAACTATAAGGTTATGAAGCCATTCCGATTATTGATTGGATTGTTATGAAGCGCTTTGCCACAATCCAGCCTGACCGGTGAACATTGGCACCGGCCCATGACTCCAATAATGACATCCTGAGAGGACGACATATGACCGCACCCCACGGCATCAATCCCGGGCGACGCCGCCTGCTCATCGGCGGTGCCGCGGCCGCCGCGACCGGTACTGCAGGCCTGCTGCTGCCGGGCTTCGCACGGGCTGGCGAGTATCCGGAACGTCCCATCACCTTTATCTGCCCGTGGCCCGTCGGCGGCACCGCCGACCAGTCGATGCGCGCGCTGTGCCAGGTGGCGTCGGGCGTACTCAAGCAATCGATCGTGGTGGAAAACCGCGCCGGCGCCTCGGGCATGATCGGCACCAAGGCGCTGGCCCGCGCCAAGCCGGACGGCTACACCATCGGCCAGATCCCGATCTCGGTGACGCGCTTCTCGCAACTCGGCATGCTGCAACTCGATCCCCGTACCGAGCTCACCTACCTCGCCCGCACTTCCGGCCAGACCTTCGGCATCGCGGTGCCGGCGAACTCGCGCTTCAAGTCGCTCAAGGATGTGGTGGCGGAAGCCAAGGCGCACCCCGGCAAGCTTACCTACGCGCATGCCGGCATCGGCGGCGCCACCCACGTGGGCATGGAGGAATTCGCGCAGGCTGCCGGCATCCGCTTCAATGCCATCGCCTACAAGGGCGGCGCGCAGGCGCTGCAGGACGTGCTAGCCGGACAGGTCGACCTGCTGGCCGATTCCAGCTCGTGGGCGCCCCACGTGGAAGCCGGCAAGCTGCGTCTGCTGGCAACCTGGGGCGACCAGCGCACGCCGCGCTTCAAGGACACGCCCACGCTCAAGGAACTGGGCTACAAGGTGGTGGTGGAAGCCCCCAACGGCATCGGCGCGCCGGTCGGCCTGGACCCCGCCGTGGAAAAGAAGCTGCGCGACGCCTTCCGGCTAGCCGTGGCCAGCAAGGAGTTCCAGCAGGTCGCGGCCCGCATCGACGCGCCTGTCATGTACCTGGACGGTCCGGAATACAAGCGCTACATCAGCACCGTGTACGACCAGGAAACCCAACTGATCCAGCGCCTCAAGCTCAAAGAGCTGCTGCAACAAGGTTGACCGCCCCGTGAACGCCGCCGCCCTCATCCGCCTGCACGCCAACGACAACGTCCTGATCGCGCGGGACGCCCTCAGCCTCGGCCAGAACCTCCCCGAACTGGGCCTGCGCGTGCGCGCGCAAGTGCCCGCCGGGCACAAGATCGCCGCCTGCGCCATTGCCAGGGGCACGCAGGTACGCAAGTTCGACACCGTGATCGGCGTGGCCGAGCGCGATATCGAGGCCGGCGACCACGTCCACTCGCATAACCTCGCGCTGGTGGATTTCTACCGCGACCCCGGCTTTTGCGAGGACGTACGGCCGGTGGACTATGTGCCCGAGGCCGAGCGCGCCACCTTCATGGGCTTCGTGCGGCCCGATGGCCGAGTCGGCACGCGCAACTTCATCGGCATCCTCTCGTCGGTGAACTGCTCGGCCACGGTGATCCGGCATATCGCCGACCACTTCACGCCCGAGCGCATGGCGGCCTATCCCAATGTGGATGGCGTGGTCGCCTTCGCCCAGACCAGCGGGTGCGGCATGTCCTCGCCCAGCGAGCACTTCGACGTGCTGCGCCGCACGCTGGCCGGCTACGCCCGCCATCCCAACCTGGCCGGCGTACTGATCGTCGGCCTGGGCTGCGAGCGCAACCAGGTAGCGGGGCTGGTGGAATCGCAAGGCCTGATGCCCGGCAGCCACGTACGCACCATGGTCATGCAGGACACCGGCGGCACGGCGGCCACCATCCAGGCCGGCATCCGCGCCATCGAAGAGATGCTGCCCGGCGCCAACGCCGCGGTGCGCCAGCCGGTGAGCGCCAGCCACCTGAAGATCGGCCTGGAATGCGGCGGCTCGGACGGCTTCTCCGGCATCAGCGCCAACCCGGCGCTGGGCGCGGCGATGGATATCCTGGTACGCCACGGCGGCACCGCCATCCTGTCGGAAACCCCGGAGATCCATGGCGTCGAATACATGCTCACGCGCCGCGCCGTGACACCCGAAGTCGGCCAGAAACTGCTGGACCGCCTGGCCTGGTGGGAACGCTACACCGCCGGCCAGAACGCCCAGTTCAACGGCGTGGTCGGCCACGGCAACCAGCAAGGCGGCCTGGCCAACATCTTCGAGAAATCGCTGGGCTCCGCCATGAAAGGCGGCACCACACCGCTGCAGGCCGTCTACGAATACGCCGAGCCAATCGACCAGGCAGGCTTCGTCTTCATGGACTCCCCCGGCTATGATCCGGTAGCCGCCACCGGCCAGATTGCCAGCGGCGCCAACCTAATCTGCTTCACCACCGGCCGCGGCTCCATGTTCGGCTCCAAGCCCGCGCCCACCATCAAGCTAGCGAGCAATACGCCGATGTACACGCGGCTGGAAGGCGATATGGACATCAACTGCGGGCTGGTGCTGGACGGCGAACTCAGCGTAGAGCAGATGGGGCAGCGGATCTTCGAACACATCCTGGAGGCGGCTTCGGGCCATCCGACCAAGAGCGAAGCACTGGGGCTGGGAGACAACGAGTTCGTGCCCTGGCACCTGGGGATCGTCAGCTAGGAAGTGAAGCCGGATGGCGTTGGACCGCACCACGGCATGGCTAGCGCCCCGCCCTCTCCGCCGGCTGCTCTCCCGCAGCGGGAGAGGGGAGCCAACCAACGCGAAGAAAAGGCGATATCGCCCGGCCAAAAGTCGGTGTAGCCGTGTGGAGCGCCCCAGGGGGCGGGCCACACCCCAGCGCGATGCGATGCGAGCCGTCAAGGTGTACCAGGCCGTATGGGGCGCCTCGTCGGCAGGCAAAAAGAGCGGAAAAGAGGGACCCATGTTTGAGTATCGCCTTAAGGCGATGCGAGTTTGGGTCCCGGCCGCTCTTTTTGCTTGCCGACGAGGAGGGGGGTCGCCCCATCCGGCGCGCCTTTTTTGCCTACTTTTTTGGCAAGACAAAAAAGTAGGTCGCCGCCCCGCAGGGGGGTGGTGAGACTGCCTTTGACTTTAAGCCGTTGACGTTGAAGTCAACAGCCACCAATCAAGCCCAACAGACGCCAAAGACGCCGCCATGCTCTCCCTCAACCACCCCGCCCTCCTCCGCACCCAAAACCTGATCGGCCAAGAATGGACCGCCAGCCAAACTGGCCAGCGCCTGGAAGTCAGCAACCCCGCCACCGGCGCCACCTTCACCTCCGTCCCCGACAGCACCGCCAAGGACGCCGCCCAGGCCGCCGACGCAGCCGCAGCCGCCTTCCCAACCTGGAGCCGCCGCACAGCCCGCGAACGAGCGCAAATCATCAAACGCTGGCACGCCCTGATCCTGGAACACCAGGAAGACCTCGCCCGGATCATCTCCACCGAACAAGGCAAGCCCATCAAGGAAAGCCGCGGCGAAGTCCAGTACGGCGCCTCCTATGTGGAATGGTTCGCCGAGGAAGCCACCCGCATCAGCGGCGAAATCGTGGCCGAATCCGTCCCTGGACGCAAGATGCTGGTACTCAAGGAACCGGTAGGCGTAGTGGCAGCCATCACGCCATGGAACTTCCCGCTCGCCATGATCGCCCGCAAGATCGCCCCGGCGCTGGCCGCCGGCTGCACGGTCGTCGCCAAGCCGGCCGAAGACACGCCGCTGACCGCGCTCGCCCTGGTCTACCTTGCTGAAAAAGCGGGCCTGCCCCCGGGCGTCCTGAACATCGTCACCGCCTCGCGCGCCAACACCCCGGCCGTGGTCGACACCTGGCTGGCAGACGGCCGCGTACGCAAGATCACCTTTACCGGCTCCACGCCGGTAGGCAAGCACCTGGCCCGCGAATCCGCCGGCACGCTGAAAAAGCTATCCCTCGAACTGGGCGGGAACGCACCCTTCATCGTGTTCGACGACGCCGACCTCGATGCCGCCGTCGACGGCCTGATGGCCTCCAAGTTCCGCAACGGCGGCCAGACCTGCGTCTGCCCCAACCGCGTCTATGTGCAGGCCGGCGTGCACGATGATTTCGTGGCGCGGCTGGCCCAGCGCGTGGCCGCGTTGCACGTCGGCCCCGCCACCGAGGAAGCCTCGCAGATCGGCCCCATGATCAACGCCCGCGCCGTGGACAAGATCGCCCGCCACGTGGAAGACGCGGTCGCCAAGGGCGCGCGCGTGATCACCGGCGGCGAGCGGGTGCGCCTCGCTGACGGCCCGCATTACTACGCCCCCACCGTGCTGACCCATGCCACCCCGGAAATGGCGCTTTCCTGCGAGGAAACCTTCGGCCCGGTAGCGGCCATCTTCCGTTTCACCAGCGAAGACGAAGTGATCCGCGACGCCAACGACACGCCGTTCGGCCTGGCCGCCTACTTCTACTCCAACGACGTGCGCCGCATCTGGCGCGTGGCGCAGGCGCTGGAAACCGGCATCGTCGGCATCAACGAAGGCGCCATCGCATCCGAGGCCGCACCGTTCGGCGGCGTCAAGGAATCCGGCTACGGACGCGAGGGATCGCGCCACGGGCTGGACGACTACATGCACACCAAATATCTCTGCCAGGGCCAGCTCGGCTGAGCGCGGCGGCACCCGGCCCACGACACACAGGAACCAACATGCCCGTACACAATGCATTCAAGGCCGCGCTGGCGGCCAGCCAGCCCCAGGTCGGCCTGTGGCTCTCGATGGCATCGCCCTACCTGGCCGAAGTCTCGGCCACCGCCGGCTTCGACTGGCTGCTGATCGACGGCGAGCACGCCCCCAATGACCTCCACGCCACGCTGCACGCCCTGCAGGCCATCGCGCCCTACCGCTCGCAGCCCGTGGTGCGCTGCGTGGCGGGCGAAGTGGCGCTGATCAAGCAGTTGCTGGATATCGGCGCGAAGAACCTGCTGGTGCCGATGGTGGATACCGCCGGGCAGGCCGCCGCGCTGGTCAGCGCCACGCGCTATCCGCCGCTGGGCATTCGCGGCGTGGGCAGCGCCGTGGGCCGGGCATCGCAATGGAGCGCGCGCACCGACTATCTCGCCGTGGCCGACGATGAAATCTGCCTGCTAGTGCAGGCCGAAACCGTGACGGCCCTGGGCAACCTGGAATCCATCTGCGCCGTGGACGGCGTCGACGGCGTCTTTATCGGCCCGGCCGACCTGGCCGCCTCGATGGGCCATCGCGGCAACCCCGGCCACCCCGAGGTGCAGGCCGCCATCGAGGGCGCCATGCGCACCATCGTCGCCAGCGGCAAGGCCGCCGGCACGCTGACCTCCGACCCCAAGCTGGCACGGCGCTACCTGGAGCTGGGCTGCACCTTCGTGGCGACCGGCGTGGACGTACTCGTATATGCTAGCGCCGCGCGCCGGCTGGCGGCGGACTTCATCGGCACCTGCGCCACGCCCGCGGCCGGCCCGTCCGCCGCCTACTGAATCCCGCGCCGCCCCTTCAACAACAAAGCACGCCCACATGCCGACCGACTCCCAAACCTCCCCCGACACCACGCTGGCGGCCATGCAAGCCATCGTCGGCGCCGGCGCCTGCCTCAGCGGCGATGCCGACACCGAGTCCTATGTCACGGACTACCGCCGCATCTACCGCGGCAAGGCCCGGGTGGTGGTCATGCCATCGACCACCGGGCAGGTCAGCCAGGTCATGGCCTGGTGCCATGCCCATGGCGTGCCGGTGGTGCCCCAAGGCGGCAACACCTCCCTGATGGGCGGCTCGGTGCCCGACGATAGCGGCACCGCGGTGCTGCTGAGCCTGGGCCGCATGAACCGCGTGCTGGCAGTGGACACCATCAACGACACCCTGACCGTGCAGGCCGGCGTCACGCTCAACGCGGCCCGCGCCGCGGCCGAACAGGAGCAGCGGCTGTTCCCCCTGCGCATCGGCTCAGAAGGCTCCTGCCAGATCGGCGGCAACCTCGCCACCAACGCGGGCGGCACCGCCGTGCTGCGTTACGGCAATATGCGCGACCTGGTGCTGGGCATCGAAGCGGTGCTGCCGGATGGCCGCATCTATTCGTCCCTGCGCGGCCTGCGCAAGGACAATACCGGCTACGACCTGAAGCAGTTGTTCATCGGCTCCGAAGGCACGCTCGGCATCATCACCGCCGCCGTGCTCAAGCTGATGCCGCAGCCGCGCGCCAGCGCCGTCGCCTTCGTGGCCGTGCAAGGCCCGGAAGCGGCCGTGCGCCTGCTGGGCGTGGCCAAGCAGATCGGCGGCCAGGCCGTCACGGCGTTCGAGCTGATCTCCGCGCCCGCGCTGGAACTGGTGCTCGAATACCTGGGCGACGTGGCTTCGCCCCTGCCCGCCCGGCACGACTGGATGGTGCTGATCGAACTCACCTCCGGCGGCAGCAACGAAAGCCTCAACGCCACGCTGATGGAAATCCTCGAGGCCGGACTGGAGCAGGAACTGGTGCTGGACGCAGCGGTGGCCGCCAGCATGGCCGACGCCCAGCGCTTCTGGCGCATCCGCGAGGAAATCTCTGACGCGCAGACCCGCACCGGCGGCAGCATCAAGTGCGATGTCTCGGTGCCGCTGTCGCGCATCGCCGCGTTTATCGGCGACGCCTCGGCCAAGGTGCTGGCGCTGGAGCCCGCCGCGCGCATGGTGATCTACGGCCATATGGGCGACGGCAACGTGCACTTCAACCCGCTGCGTCCCAAGGACCGGAGCGCGGCGGAGTTCCTCGGGCAGTGGTACGCGCCGATCTCCGAGGCGGTGGATACGCTGGCCCACGCGGAGAACGGCTCGATCTCCGCCGAGCACGGCATCGGCGTGGCCAAGCGCGACGACCTGAAGCGCTACAAGTCGCCGGTTGAATTGGAACTGATGTGGCAAGTCAAACGGGCGCTGGATCCGAAGAACCTGCTCAATCCGGCCAAGATGCTGCCGAAGCTGGATTAACCCTGGTTTCCAGGCGGTCTCGGCACCATGCTGACCGCCGGCGCGCCACGGTAAGCCTTCCGCGCCGCCCTGCTCCCACGAAGCCCGCCTAGCCGCGGGCTTTTTTTCGTCTGCGCGTCGCGATCCGCTTCGCAAAGTACGCCGGCAGGATTCAGGCAGATCCGCAGGCCTATCCGTTCACGCCCCTGTCACATCCCCTTCCTACACTCGCGACTTCCCGATTGTCATGCCTGGCAAACAAGCCGACTTATTTCCTTCACATTCATCAAGCTCCCCATGTTTCCCAAAAGCCTTGCAAGACCGCTTGCCGCCATCTTGATCGCGGCCGCGACGCTCACTGCATGCGGCGATGATGGCACCGACACGTCAGCCGCAAACCCCTCGACGCCGGGCACCACAGAGCCCGAGAAGCCCGAGAAACCCGCCGCCCGGGATATGCGTTGCGCGCCTTGAACCACGACCAAGAATCCAACGAGCACAAAACCAGAAGATGAACTCACGCCGTAATTTTCTAAAGACAGTCACCGGCGCCGGATTTGGCGCGGCAGCACTGGCGGCCTTTCCTCCCAGCATCCGCAAGGCGCTGGCGATCCCAGCCAATAACGCCACCGGCACCATCAAGGACGTCGAGCATGTGGTCATCCTGATGCAGGAGAACCGCTCGTTCGACCACTACTTCGGCACGCTCAAGGGCGTTCGCGGCTTCGGCGACAGGTTCACCATCCCGCTGCCCAACGGCCGCAAGGTATGGCAGCAGCAGCGTACCAACGGCGCCGTGCTCACGCCCTATCACCTGGACGGCAGCGCCAACAACGCGCAGCGCGCCGCTGGAACGCCGCACGCTTGGGTGGACAGCCAGAGAGCCTGGGACAATGGGCGCATGGCAAGCTGGCCTACCCATAAGACAGACACCTCGATGGGGTACTTCAAGGAAAAGGAGATCCCGTTCCAGTTCGCGCTGGCCAACGCGTTCACGCTCTGCGATGCGTACCACTGCTCGATGCATACCGGCACGGATGCCAACCGCTCCTTCCACCTGACCGGCACCAACGGCGCCGCCGCCGGCGTTGCCTTTGTCAATAACGAGTGGGACTGGATCGACGGCCTGCCTGCCACGGCCAACAGGGGCTACACCTGGAAAACCTATGCGGAACGCCTGGAAGAAGCAGGCATCAACTGGATCTCGTACCAGAACATGCCGGACGAATGGGGCGACAACATGCTGGGCGCGTTCCGGCCGTTCCGCCTCGCCAACATTGCGTCCGGCTTCCCGGTATCCAGCGGCGGCGCACCCGGCGTACCCTATGCCAATACCGGCCAGGCCCTGCCGTACCACGCCTACGACGCTGCCACGGACAATGCCGCCAACCCGCTTTACAAGGGCATCGCCAATACGCTGCCGGGGATCGGCCCCGAGAGCTACCTGGATGCGTTCAAGCGGGACATCCGCGAGGGCAAGCTGCCCCAGGTGAGCTGGATGAACGCGCCTTCGCTCTATTGCGAGCACCCCGGGCCGTCCAGCCCGGTGCAGGGGGCGTGGTTCCTGCAGGAAGTCCTGGATGCGCTCACTGCCGTGCCCGAGGTGTGGAGCAAAACCGTGCTGCTGGTCAACTTCGACGAGAACGACGGCTACTTCGACCACATGCCCTCGCCGTCGGCGCCGTCACGCAACGCCGACCTGTCGCTGGCCGGGAAGTCAACGCTCGGCGATGCCGACATGAGTGCCGAGTACTTCAGCCATCCCGCGCCGGCAGGCAGCAGCAGCCAGCCGGCGGCGGATGGCCGCGTCTACGGTCCGGGTCCGCGCGTGCCGCTGTTCGCAATTTCGCCGTGGAGCCGCGGTGGCTGGGTCAACTCGCAAGTGTTCGATCACACGTCGGTGCTGCGTTTCCTGGAGGCGCGCTTTGGCGTCGCGGAGCCCAACATCAGCCCGTTCCGCCGCGCCGTCTGCGGCGACCTGACCAGCGCATTCAATTTCAAGACACCGAACGACGAAGCCCTGCCCACGCTTGACGGCCGCAGCACGCGCGCCGCGGCGGACCAGTTGCGCAACGCGCAGCAAGCGCTGCCCGCCGTGCCGTTGCCGCTGGACATGCAGTTGCCGATCCAGGCCAGCGGCACGCGTCCCTCGCGCGCGCTGCCCTACGAGCTGCACACCAGCGCCCGCTGCAACGCCACGGGCGTGGTGGAACTGGTGTTCTCCAACACGGGCTCGCAGGCCGCGGTGTTCCACGTCTACGACCGCTACAAGCTCGATCGCCTGCCGCGGCGCTACGTCGTGGAAGCCGGGAAATTGCTGAGCGACACCTGGAACGCGCGCCAGGACAACCTTGGAATGTACGACCTCTGGGTCATCGGCCCGAATGGCTACCATCGGCACTTCAAGGGCGATACCAGCCGGATCGCCGACACCGGCGCCGCGCCGGAGATCCGCGTGTGCTATGACATCGCCAATGGCGACGTCTATGCGGAGCTGATGAACACCGGCGACAAGGCCTGCAATTTCACCATCACGCCGCAGGCTTACCGCAAGGACGGTCCGTGGCCAGTCAAGGTCGCCGGCAAGGGCGCCGACTCCAGGCACTGGTCCCTGGCGGACAGCGGCCAGTGGTACGACTTCGCGGTGACATGCGACAGCGACCCCGCGTTCTACCGGCGTTTTGCCGGACGGGTGGAAACGGGCAAGCATACGGTGAGCGACCCGGCCATGGGAGTGAGCGCGGACCCGCTCGGCTGAACGGGGGGAGCGCCGCCTGACCGGGGCGGCGCCCCCTTCCCGCAAAGGCCGATGGCCCTACGACGGCACCCACCACCGATGCAGCCAGCGCGCCAGCGCATCGAGCGCGAAACCGAGCAGGCCGATGACCAGCACCGTGGCCAGCAATTCCGAGTAGGCCAGCCGGTCGCGCGTGTCGAAGATGAGATAGCCCAGCCCTGCGTTGACGCCAAGCATCCTCGCACCATCGGGGTGGCCGTTTGACTCGAACTCGAACCAGCGCGCGAGGTGTTCGTGCCCGACGCGAGCCACCAGCGGCTTGCACAGAGGTACGGGATTCCCCCTAAGCATGTTTTGGCACAGGCAGCCATGGCGGCCGTGCGTCTTGCCGCAAGAGGACGAGCCACGCCGGGCGAGGCCCGCCCGTACTTGCGGACGTTCGCTCCTCCGCCGTTTCTGCCCTGACTGGCGCCCGTGACGATCACTACCTTCGTGGACATCTCATTTTTCCCGGTCTGGGTAAACCAATGTCTCTTCAGTGAACGACCACCATCTTTCCGCCGGCTTCATTGGCTTCCATCACCCGATGCGCCTCGTGAATCTGATTGAAGCCGAACACCCGGGATGGCTTCGCCTTGAGACGGCCGGCGGCAACGTCTTCTGCGATTTTCTGAAGCGGTACGTCGGAGAGCGGAAAACCCGGAGTGCCGAAGACGAAACTACCGAAAAAGGTCAGGTACACGCCGCTCGCCATTTGTAGGAGTGGGTTGAAGTCGGCGATCGGAGCTAGGCCGCCCAGCCAGCCCGCAAGGCAGGCACGGCCACCCCGTCGCAGCATCGCCAGCGAATCGAGAATGGCGCTGTTGCCGACGAGGTCGAGTACCGCGTCAACTTGCTTTGCCTCGGCAATTCGCTTCGAAAGGTCCGATCCCTCAAGCTCGACACGTGCCACGCCCAGACCCTCCAGCATCTCGAAACGCTCGCGAGTGCGTGTTGTTGCGATGACCCGCGCACCGGCATTGACCGCCAGCTTCACCGCCGCCTGTCCAAACGATGAAGTCGCACCCCGGATGACTAACGTCTGTCCCTCCGAGATATCGAGATTGCGAAACAGGCAGGTCCATGCCGTTGCATAGGTTTCGGGGATGGCCGCCAGTTCGGACCACGGCAGGTTGGACTCAATCAATGCCACGTTGGACACCGGTGCGCGCGTGTATTCCGCATAGCTCCCGTTGATGGTTCGACCGAGACCTCCCATCAATGCAGCGACCTTCGCCCCAACAGGGAACTCGCCGCCGGGGCACGACTTCACCACCCCGACGCATTCGATGCCGCTTACCTTTGCAGCTTCGGCCCATTCGCCACGCCGCATATGCATCTCGGCGTGGTTGATGCCGAATGCCTTGATTTCAATTACCACGTGGCCTGCCAGCGGTTCAGGTTCGGGCAACTCTGTGTACACAAGGCCATCCAGACCACCGAACTTTTCGATCACGATTGCACGCATGGGGCGTCTCCTTTGATTGAACAATCAATTTGATTGGTGTGTTTGGCCGTTCCATATCGACCAAACACCCACACTTCAACTAACAAGAAAGTCACGTATCGCCGCAGCGATTTCTGGCGCATGTGTCTCAAGGGCGAAGTGGCCCGTATCGAAGAAGCGCACCACCGCGCCAGGGATGTCACGTTTGAATGCCGTAGCGCCAGCTGGCAGGAAGAACGGATCGTTCTGCCCCCAAACAGCTAGAAACGGCGGCTTGTGCGTTCTGAAATACTGCTGAAACGCGGGATACAACGCGACATTGCTTTTGTAGTCGCCAAACAGGTCGAGTTGAACCTCGTGCGCACCGGGACGGCCCAAGTAAAAGTTATCGAGCGAGTAGCCGTCCGGCGATACGGAAGCCGTGTCAGATACCCCGTGCGTGTACTGCCAGACTGTCGTTTCCGGAGTCAACAGGGCTCGAAGTGCCTCACGGTTGCTCTGCGAAGGATCTCGCCAATAGGCCCGGATAGGGTTCCAGCCTTCGCTCAGTCCTTCCTCGTAAGCATTGCCGTTCTGGGAAATGATCGCGGTGATACGCTCAGGATGTTTCAGCGCAAGCCGGAAACCCGTCGGCGCGCCGTAGTCGAATACGTAGACGGCAAAGCGATCAAACCCGATCACTTCGGTAAACCGGCCAATCACGTTGGCAATGTTGTCGAACGTGTAGGCGAACGTGTCATGGGCCGCCATATCCGACCGGCCGAACCCGGGTAGATCCGGCGCAACTATATGGAAGCGGTCCGACAGTTGCGGGATCAAGTCCCGAAACATGTGGCTCGCGCTTGGAAAGCCGTGGAGGAGCAGCACTTTCTGGGCATCAGCACGACCGGCTTCTCGATAGAACACCTTGAAGCCGTCGACGTCGGCGTGGCGATAGGACATAGGGGTCATGACGCTCTCTCTCGTGAGTTGTAACGTTTCCAATAGCTAAAACAAGTTGGAAACGGCTGCCACCATCCAAAGCGGCCTCCGCTTTCCAGCATACGCATCACCGACAAGCAGAACTGGCTGTCCGATTCGTTCCAGCGCTCTATCCAGTGCGGCGAAGTCTTCAGCGCTCGATGTCAGCGGCAACCGTGCGGCGATTCCATTGACGCCTCGCGCCGCACGACCGCCAATCACCCTCCTCCAACGCGATCCGGCCGCCGAGACGCTATGCACGAACACCGCTTTCAGGTGTCCACGAGGCATTTCTCGGCCATTAAATCGTCCAGTCGCTTGGAAGGCACACGCGACACCGCCGATCCATGTAACCTCTCTAACAATTTCAAGAAGGTTAGTTTATTGGATTGTAACTTGTCAAGACGCTTTTGAGCGGTTACCATGAACATCATCAACACTGCACACAAGGTCACTTGAGATGGACTTCCAACGCCTTCCCGCAATATTCGTGGCCGATGCGCTGGGCCTTGATTTTCTGAACTCGGTTGCTACGCCGACGGGTGAACAAGTCGACTGGATCGGTGATGGGGAAGGTCTTCTGTCCTGGCTGGAACAGGCAGGTCTGGTGCCGCACAGCACCCTCGAGGCGCTAAGGTCGGAGGCGATGCCAGGTGAACTCGATGGCGTCGCTGCACAGGCGCGAAGTCTGCGGGAATGGCTCAGGGGATTTGTCCAGCGTACGAAGGGACGACCGCTGGTCGGCGAGGACTTGCGTGAGCTCGAACCGCTAAACCGCCTGCTAGAACGGGACGAAGGGTATGGCGAGATCGTTGCCAACGCGCCAGGGGCGTCAATGGCCTTCGGACTACGTGCGACTCGACGTTGGCGCTCGCCGGAGTCGTTGCTGATGCCGATAGCCGAGGCAATCGCGAAGCTCGTTTGTGAAGAAGACTTTACGCATGTGAAAGCGTGCGAGGGTCCTCAGTGCACGCTGATGTTTGCCGATCACACGCGTGGCCACGGCCGCAGATGGTGCAGCATGGCGATCTGCGGTAACCGCGCCAAGGTTGCGGCTCACCGTAAACGGCTAAAGGAGCTGGCGCGGCTGGGGTAATGGACGAGTTCGGCTGGGTTGGGTCGACAGGCCTGACCCAGCCGCAAGGTGCCACTCCAGAATTACTGTTTGAAAAGTGGCGCGGTTTATCGAATCGCGCATGTTTGTGACGAAAAAGTGGTTGTATTTCGTGAACTGCGGCATCCCCAGTACGGAAAAATGGCGCAGCTTCCCGAACGGCACCATAACGGCGCGCCACTAATCGACCAAACTGCGCCACCCCAATGTCCGCTGCCACGGAAGTACTGCAGACCATCCAGGCCTCCCAGACAGGCGTCACGCTGGCCGAATTGCTGGCGGCCCATCCGTCCGTTGCACGCCGGACCGCGCGGCGCTGGATCAACCAGTGGCGCGGAAGCTGGTGGCGCGCCACTCGTACAAGTAACGTCCAAGGCGCGCAAGTCTACCCAGCGGCCTGACAGCGTGGGAATGCGGCAAGGCGACGCATGGGATGTCGTCGCTAGCCGCCACCCTGGAGCTAGTTCCGCGGTGGCTGCGGAGCCTTCTTCCCTGGCGATCCCACAACGCCAGATGCGGCGGCCCGCAGGATGCGGCGGAACGTGGGGCATTCCATGTGGCTCGGTGCGGGGCAGGCAGCGGTATGCCGCAGGCCATCGCGCATCGCGCTCAGTCTGCGGATCGTCTTGTCCAGCTCCTCCGCCTTGGCTGCGAGCATCCGCCGGTCGATGCGCGGCCGCCCCTCCGGCGCGAACATCAGCGCAATTTCATCGAGCGAGAAGCCGGCGGCACGCCCCAGCGCGATCAGCGCCAGCCGTTCCAGCACGCCGGCATCGAACAGGCGGCGCAGCCCTCGCCTGCCGGTGGACGCGATCAGTCCCTTTTCCTCATAGAACCGCAGCGTCGACGCGGGAACGCCGGATTGCTGTGCCACCTCGGCTATGTCTAGTTGTCCCACCCTCTTGACCTCAAGTCGACTTGAACTAGCATAGTTTAGCTTCCGCTCCTTGAGGGCAAGCAAAGGAAGACGATCATGGATGTCACGCACCAGACCGAAAACGAGCAGACGGCGCTCTGGAACGGCCGCGCCGGACGCGCCTGGGTCGAGTCGCAAGCGTTGCTCGACCAGATGTTCAAGCCGTTCGAAGACCTGCTGGCCGAAGTGGCGCGCGCCGGATCCGCGCGCCGGGTGCTTGACGTCGGCTGCGGCACGGGCAGCACGACGCTCGCCGTTGCGCGGCAGCTCGGCGCCGAGGGCTACTGCACCGGCATCGACATTTCCGAGCCGATGATCGCCGCCGCCCGCGCACGCGCCAGACAGGAAGACACGACGGCGAGCTTCATCCGCGCCGACGCGCAGACCCACGCCTTCGCGCCCGCCGGCTTCGACATGATCATTTCGCGCCTCGGCGTCATGTTCTTCGACAACCCGGTCCTGGCCTTCACGAACCTGCGGCGCGCCGCGAGCGACGACGCCGGACTCCAGTGCCTCGCCTGGCGCAGTGCCGCGGAAAACCCGTTCATGACGACGGCCGAACGCGCCGCGGCGCCGCTGCTGCCGAACCTTCCTGCCCGCCAGCCTGGCGCGCCGGGACAGTTCGCCTTCGCAGACCGGCATCGGGTCGCTTCCATCCTGGAAGAGAGCGGCTGGACCGGGATCGACATCCAGCCGATCGATATCGGGTGCACCCTGCCGGAGAAGGCGTTGACCGGCTACTTCACCCGGCTCGGCCCCGTCGGCCTGATCCTGGAAGATGCGGACGAGCGCACGCGCACGCAAGTCATCGAAACCGTCCGCGCCGCCTTTGATCCCTATGTGCACGGCGACGAAGTGCGCTACACCGCTGCCTGCTGGATGGTCAGCGCCAGAGCGCCGTCCGCGTCAGGCGCACCCAAGGAGGCAGTCAATGTCTGAGGCAATGGATTATCTGGTGGGCGCTGCTCTGATCGGGGCGGGTGCGACAGTGGTGATGGACATCTGGGCAATCGCCCGCAAGCGGATGCTCGGCATTCCTCCGCTGGACTACGGCCTGGTGGGCCGCTGGCTTGCCCACCTGACACGCGGGCGCTTTCGCCACCATCCCATTGCCGCTTCGCCGCCCGTCCGGGGCGAGCGCCTGATCGGCTGGATCGCCCACTATCTGACCGGCATCGCGTTCGCGGCCACGCTGCTCGCGCTCTGGGGCCTCGACTGGGCCCGTCATCCGACGCTGGGCCCCGCGCTGATCGTCGGCATCGGCAGTGTGGCGGCGCCCTTCCTTGTGATGCAGCCGGGCATGGGCGCCGGCATCGCCGCCAGCCGCACTCCGCGTCCCGCCGCCGCGCGCCTTCATAGCCTCGTCACGCACGGGATGTTCGGCCTTGGGCTCTACGGCGCTGGCTGGGTTACGCGTTTGTTTGGCACGTTTCAATGACAGCGCAACGGCGCGACGACGCCCAGCTACGGCCCTCAGCGTCCAGTGCCGCCACCCGGAAATACCCGCTCGCCCAGGAAATCGATCAACGCCCGCAGCTTGGGCGACGGGTGCCGGCTGGCCGGCCACAGCACGCGAAAGGTGCCGCTGCGCTCCACATAGTCGCCGAGTACGGGGAGCAGCCTTCCGTCGGCCAGCGCGTCGCGGATCGCGAAGTCCGGCAGGCAGGCGATGCCCAGGCCTTGCAGGGCAAAGCTCACGCGCGTCTCGATGTTGTTGCAGATCATGGAAGTGGGCAGGTGCGGCTCCGGGTCCGACGCGTCGCGGCGCAGCGGCCAGGCTTCCAGCTTGCCGCTGCTAGGAAAGCGGTAATGCAAGCAGGCATGCCCGGCCAGGTCGGCGGGATGCCGGGGCAAGCCGCGCTGTGCGAGGTAGGCTGGGGCGGCTACCAGCAGGATCCGGAAATCGCCGAGGCGCCGCGCCGACAACCGTGAGTCGGTCGGCTCGCCAGTGCGCACGACCGCATCGAAGCCTTCCTCGATCACGTCCACCATCCGGTCGGTAAAGTCCAGGTCCAGCTCGATCTCCGGGTACCGCCGCATAAAGTCGCCCAGCACCGGCAGCACCAGCGAGCTGACCAGCGGCAGGCTGACACGCAGGCGCCCGCGCGGCGCCTCGGCCGCGCGGGACAGCTCTTGTTCGGCCGCCTCGATTTCCGCCAGGATGCGCCGGCTGCGCTCCAGGAACAGCGCGCCCTCCGCCGTCAGGGTGATGCTGCGCGTGCTGCGGTGAAACAGCCGCGCGCCAAGCTTTTCCTCCAGCCGCGCTACGCTCTTGCCCACGGCCGATGCCGATATGCCCATCAGGCGCCCAGCCGCCACGAAGCTGCGCGTCTCGGCCACCTGCACAAACACTGTGAAGCCACTCAGGCTGTCCATGGATTTTTCCCGGCATGCTTATTACGGACAACCCTGTCCGGATAACCAGGAACTCTAGCCTACTTTTTCCCGATTCGAATGTTTCTTATCGTTCGCTTGTACTTGCAATCCCTTGCAACCCGCAACGAAGGAAAACGCGCATGACCTCCCGCCCCTCCACCCTGTCCGACGGCGTACCGCCTGCCCACCTGCGCGCGCGCGTCGACGCGGCGATCGACCAGGCCCTGGCCGAGCAACGGCTGGTCGGCGCCGTGGTGCTAGTCGCCCGTGACGGCGAACTGATCCACAGCCGCGCCGCCGGCCTGGCCGACCGCGAGGCGGCGTTGCCGATGCGCGCCGATGCGTTGTTCCGCCTGGCTTCAGTGTCCAAGCCCATCATCTCGGCCGCCGCCATGGTGCTGGTGGCGCAAGGCCGGCTCGGACTCGACGACGCAGTGGCACGCTGGCTGCCGGCGTTCACGCCATGCCTGGCCGACGGCAGCCCCGCATCCATCACGGTACGGCAGCTGATGAGCCACACCGCCGGGCTGGGCTACCGCTTTTTCGAGGCCGACGGCAACGGGCCCTATGCCCGCGCCGGCGTATCGGACGGCATGGACCAGCCGGGTATCACGCTGGCGGAGAACCTGCGCCGCATTGCCAGCGTGCCGTTGCTCTACAAGCCCGGCACCGCCTGGGGCTATTCGCTGGCAACGGACGTGCTCGGCGCCGTGATCGAGCATGTTTCCGAAGCACCGCTGGGCGACGCTGTGCGGGCGTTGGTCACGGGGCCGCTGGGTATGCGCGACACCGCCTTTGCCGCCGTCGATGCGGACCGCCTGGCCACCGCCTACGTCAACCACGCGCCGGTGCCGCGCCGAATGCGCGAGCAGGATGTGGTCCCCGTCCTTGAAGGCACGGCAGGCATCCGCTTCGCCCCCGCGCGCGCCCTGGACGCCGGCGCGTTTCCCTCCGGTGGCGCCGGCATGGTGGGCAGCGCGGGCGACCTGCTCCTGTTACTGGAAGCGCTGCGCCAGGGCGGCGGCCCCCTGCTCCCCGCCGCGTGGGTGGAGGAGATGGGCCGCAACCAGACCGGCGAATGGGGGCCGCCCGATGCGCCGGGCACCGGCTTCGGCCTGGGCTTTTCGGTCCTGCGCGATCCGGTTATGGCGGGCTCGCCGGAATCCACGGGAACCTGGCGCTGGGGCGGCGCCTACGGTCATTCCTGGTTCGTCGACCGCGCCAGGGCCTTGAGCGTGGTTGCGTTCACCAACACCTTGTATGAAGGCATGTCCGGCCGCTTCGTGACCGACCTGCGCGATGCCGTCTATGCGGCCGGAATGGAAATGCAGCCATGAACGCCGGCCGCTCCCTGTTCTTTATCGCGCTAGGCCAGTTCGGCCTCTACGCCATCGAGTTTGGCGTGGTTGGCATCCTGCCGGCGGTTGTCGAACGCTACGGCATCACGGTGGCCCGGGCAGGCTGGCTGGTCGGCTTGTTCGCACTGGTGGTGGCCGTGTGCGGGCCGTTCATGGTGCTGTGGCTGTCGCGCCATGCGCGGCGCAAGGTGCTGGCGGGCGCGCTGTTCGTGTTCGCCGCGTGCAGCGTGCTGTCGGCCCGGGCACCGGACTTCGCCACGCTGATGGCGCTGCGCATCGTCCCCGCGCTGCTGCATCCGGTGTTTTTTTCGCTGGCGTTCGCGGCAGCCGTGTCGCTGTACCCGCGGGAGCGGGCTACGCATGCCACGGCCATGGCCTTCGTCGGCACCAGCATGGGCCTGGTGCTGGGCGTGCCCATCACGGCGTGGATCGCGGCGCATTTTTCCTACGAGGCGTCTTTCCTGTTTTGCGCCGCCGTGAACGCCGCGGCAGGCATCGGCCTGCTGGCCGTGCTGCCGGATGAGGCAAAGCGGCCAGCCCCGGCGCAGGGCGTGCCCACCATCCGGCCGTCGGCGATCCTGGGCAAGCTGCCCGTCTGGCTCAACCTGCTGGCCACCGTGCTCATCTTCGCCACCATGTTCTCGGTCTACAGCTACGCGGCCGAGTACCTCGCGCGCGAGGCCGGCATGGGCGGCGAAACAATCAGCGTGCTGCTGGTGGTCTTCGGCATCGGCGGCGTAGCGGGCAATCTGCTCGCCGGCAGGCTGCTGGGCAAGAGCCTGGCGCGGACCGCGCTGCTGCACCCGGTGGTGCTGGGCGGCGCCTACCTCGTGCTCTACGCTTGTGGCAGCGCCAGCTTCTTGTCGATGATCGCGGTCTGCCTTCTGTGGGGCGCGGCGCATACCAGTGGCCTGATCGTCAGCCAGATGTGGCTCGCCTCCGCGGCGCCGGAAGCGCCAGAGTTCGCCACCAGCCTCTATATTTCGGCCGCCAACCTGGGCGTGGTGTCCGGCGCGGCGGTGGCGGGCGGGTTCATTACCGCCGTGGGCATGACGGGCGCGGTGTGGAGCGGCTGGCTGTTTGCCGTGCTGGCTACGCTGTGCATGACGTTGAAGGTGTTGCTGTTCGACCGCAAATCCGATAGCACCGGGCAGCCGCCTGCACCGCGAGAATCGCCAGCAGTGGCAGCGCCAGCGCGGACAATTCCCAAAGCCGCAGGATCATCAGCGCCATCGCCAGTAACATCGACAGGCTGACGTTGCCCAGCACGCCAGGGTTTCATCAGATTTGCTCCGAGAAACCTCGCCATTCATGGCGGGGAGTGAAAGGAGCGCCGTCGGCAGGCGGCATTCCCACGTTAGAATGTGCGGCATGATTCTCGTCTACCGCTACCGGGTGAAGTCGCTCAACGGCCTGCTCAACAAGCAGAGCCGAGCGGTGAACTACGTCTGGAACTTCTGCAATGACACGCAGAAGCACGCGCTCAAATGGGGTAAGAAGTGGCCGAGCGGGTTCGATCTGAACGTGCTGACCACCGGTAGCAGCAAGGAGCTCGGCATCCATTCCGGCACGGTCAACGCGACGTGCGAGCAGTACGCGAAATCGCGCAGCCAGCATCACCGTCCTTACCTGCGATACCGCGGCAGGAAGTGTCTCGGATGGGTGCCCCTGAAGGGCCGCGATCTGAAACGAGAGGGCGAGGCGTTTCGCTTTGCCGGAAGTACCTTTCGCGTGTTCAACAGCCGCCTGTTGCCCGAAGGCAAGATCAAGGACGGCACAAACTTTGCGCAGGATTCGCGCGGGAACTGGTTTCTCAACATCGTGATAGAGGTGGCTGATGTGCCGGCACGCCCGATTCAAGTTGGCGTCGGCATCGACCTTGGTTTGAAGGACTTCGCCACGCTCTCGACCGGCGAGAAGCTTTCCAATGACCGGTTTGGCCGGCATGCCGCCGAAAGACTGGCCAAGGCGCAGCGTGCGCGAAAGCACAAGCGGCATATCGCCAAGCTGCATGCCAAGGTGGCGAATGCCCGCGCCGACTTCCAGCACAAGCTCGCGCTCGATCTCGTCCGGCGCTTCGATTACATCGCAGTCGGCAACGTGTCGGCTTCGAAACTCGCCAAAACCAGGATGGCGAAGAGCGTCTACGACGCATCCTGGTCGTCCTTCCGGGACAAGCTCCGCTACAAAGCGATTGCGCACGGGGCCACGTTTGAGGAAGTGAACGAAAGTGGTTCTACCCAGTCCTGTTCGGCGTGCGGTTCGAAAGACAGCACGACGCGGCCGAAAGGTATCGCAGGACTGCGAATAAGAGAGTGGACCTGTAGTAGCTGTGGTGTCGTGCATGACCGTGATACCAATGCTGCGCTGAACATTCTCCGATGCGGACGTGCATCGCCAAGTGTGGGAATCCCCTGCCTTTAGGCAGCCTAAAGGCAGGGGAGATGGAATGAACACCGCCCTCCAGTAACACTGGCGGAGTTCCATGATCAGGGGCTCTCGCTTGACCGACGGCATCAATGTGCCAAAGTGAAGATCCGAACCATCACTTGAGGTAAGGAGAGCCCAAATGAATGCTACGACATATGGGCTGGATCTTGCAAAGTCCGTGTTCCAACTCTACTGGGTTGATCCAGAGACGGGAGAAACTCACAGCCGGCGCCTGAGTAACACCCAACTGATTCTCTTTCTGAGCAATCGGAGCTCCGGCAAAGTGGTACTGGAAGCATGTGGCGGCGCACACTGGTGGGCAAGAAAGATTATCAGCCTGGGCCATAAAGCCATCCTGGTTCACCCAAAGTATGTGCGACCGTTCGTGCGGACCAATAAGACCGATGCTGCCGACGCGCGCGCGATCTGGACAGCCGCGCAGCAACCTGGGATGCGAGCGATACCCGTAAAGACTGAGGCACAGCAAGCTCTACTGGGACTGCACCGAATTCGCTCGGAACTAGTCGACAGCCGCACGCGGCAGGTCAATCAGATTCGCGGCCTGCTAGGCGAATACGGTCTGCACTTCGTCGTTGGCCGCAAGGCCGGCATGGCGCAGATCCGCACCCGACTGAGCGAAATCGAGCAAACCATTCCGGCGCCCTTGTGGCGACTGATATCTCGTCAGTTAGAACGACTCAGGCAGCTAGATGCTGAAATCCTGATGGCCGAGCGGGAGATTGCTGCATGGCTGAAGACCGAGCCTGCAGCTCAATGCGTGGAAGCGATTCCGGGAGTTGGCCCGATCACCGCCACGGCCTTGGTTGCCACCATGGGATCTCCCCAGGCTTACCGCTCAGGCAGAGCCTTCGCGGCCAGCCTGGGCCTGGTACCTACCCAGAGTGGCACCGGCGGCAAGGTTCACCTTGGTCATATCAGCAAACGTGGTGACCCCTATTTACGCAAACTGCTGATCCATGGTGCACGCATCGTGGTGACTCGATCGAAGCAGCGACCGCGCTGGGTCGAGGCGCTGCTGGCCAGGCGCCCAACTAATGTAGCCATCGTCGCGCTGGCCAACAAGATGGCGCGCACCGCTTGGGCGTTGCTTGCTCATAGCCGGGTCTATGACCCCGGCTATGTCAGCAAACGTCCGGCATAACAAGCACCCCCACGCAGGCTGGGGCACAAACGAATACCTTCAGGGTTGCGCAGGGTAATGAGATAAGGTGTGATGGCAAACTAGGTCGGACCGCGGGAACGCAAACTCGATGACGTCCACGAGAGGCTTACAGCCCGTTGTGGGAGATGGAGTCGTTCCCGGCTGATTCCATCAAGGTCCGCAGGCACGGTCCTGCACAAAGACCGGATATAAGACAGCAACCGATACTACAAGCCAAAGCCTTTCAACGAACCTTGGCATCCCGGGCGGTGTTCATATAAGGACGTCAAATGTGTCGAGTGGCCGCAAACTTTGGCCTCCCGCGGTATGCGCTAGTCTGCACCACGGGAGCACCAGCTGGATATTAAAGGCTCTCTATCAGCCACTTTGCAGAGTCACGCGCCGGCGGCAACCGGGCATCAGGACGGGTCCCCCGCCGTGTCGCCCACGCGCAGCATGTTCCACGTCAGCCCAAGCTGGACATCGGTCTTGAGCGACAGCAACTGGCGGGAGAGCCTCGCCAGGTGTGCCTGCTCCGCCAGGTTCTTGCCGATCACGCCTTTCTCCCCGGACGCGTTGGCCAGCACGGTCTCCAGGTCGCCATAGCGCTGCAGGAGCTTCACGGCGGTCTTCGCCCCGATCTTTTCGACGCCGGGAATGCCGTCCGTGCTGTCTCCCAGCATGGCGAGGTAATCCGCCAGCTGGTGGCTGCCGACACCGAACTTGTCCATGACGTAGCTTTCGTCAAACCAGGACGGCTCGCCGTTCTTCGCCGTCGCGAAATGGTTGCGTACGATCGCGCCGTCGGCGATCAGCTGGAGCACGTCCTTGTCCGTGCTCACCGGAATCGCCTGCCCCTCCTTGCTCGCGGTCCAGCGGTAGAAGACGGTGGCGATGATGTCGTCCGCCTCGTAACCGTCGGCCGAGGCAGTCTGGAGCCCGAGCACCTCCGTCAGCGTCAGGCGGAAATCGGGAATGACGTCGGCCAGCTCCGGGTCCATGGGCTTGCGGTGCTGGCGATATTGCGGATACAGCGCGTGCCGCCAGGTCTTGCCGCCGGCATCGAATGCCGCCAGCGCATGCGTGGGCCTGCATTCGGCCAAGGCGCGGCGGAACGAGGCCAGGGCCGAGATCACAGCCCCTTCGACCTTGGCCGGAATGTCTTCCGATGGGTTGGCTTCGTAAACCCGGCGCAGGATGTTCAGGCCATCAATCAGAAGGAGTGTCTGCTTCATTATTCTTGCGATGCTTGCCGTCAGACCCTCTATTCTGACGTGCGATGGCGATGGCGCAACTTTTTGGACTGATCTATTCGCGAGAATGCGGGGTTGCGCAGGCGGGCCACCTCGTCTAGTCTGAGCAGACTCAACCTACACCCGGAAATGAACAACAACCACGACACCCGCCAGGCAGTAATCGACGCCCTGAAGAAAACGGGCACCCCGATGGATGCATATCAGATCGCAAAGGCCACGGGCGTCAGCCCGATCCAGGCCGTCCGGACACTGACCAAGCTCACCGCGAAGGGGCTTGTGCGGACCGATGGCCCGCTGGGTGACGATAACGACCTGTCCGCGCAGTTCAGTCTCGTGCCGGAGCCGAAGGAAGGCAGCGTGGGCTGAAAGCAGGCGTTTCGGGCTCTGGCGGAGCTGGCTGTCCCGGGGCCGGCTTCGGCGATCGTGGCATGAAGCTGGCGGGCGAATTCTGCCGCTCAAATTCAATCAAGGTGCGCCATCGATCTCACGCGAGCTCGCACATTCTCGCGCCCGTGGCCCCGTTCGCGCGCCGTCAATGCGTGCGTGGCCGGCCTCGCACTAACGTGATCGATAGACGATGCTGGCAAATAATTCCAATCAGGACTATCCATTGCCCGCCAACCCGCGTATATTTCGGCCCGCGGGGTGGAGCAGTTGGCAGCTCGTCGGGCTCATAACCCGAAGGTCGCAGGTTCAAGTCCTGCCCCCGCAACCAGATTCCAAAGCCCGTACGGTTCTCGCCGCACGGGCTTTTTGCATTGGCACGGCGCAGGTGGCGCAGGGGCCTGCCGAGGGCACGGACAAGCAGCAGATGTAGGGGCGGGGGCCGATCGATCCGGACTCTCTTGCCGACAAGGCGCCGTACGCGAATGCGTCGCGGCACATGCCGAGGGTAAGGCAAATGGGTCCGGGAGGCTGTCGGGCCGCGCCCTACACTTTCCGGCGCCTATTCAGGCTTGATGCTCCCGTCCTTGATGACCCGCGCCCATTTCACTGTTTCGCCATCGACGAAACGCTTGAACTCCGCCGGGGTGGAGCCGGCCGGCTCGGCGCCGATGGCAAGCAAGCGTTGCCTCACCTCTGGCGACTGGAGGATTTGCCGCACCAGGGTGCTAAGCCGGTCCACGATCGCCGGCGGCGTGCCGGCGGGTGCGAAGATCCCGTTCCATTCGTAGACCTGGTAGCCCGCCAGCCCGGACTCCGCCACCGTGGGCGTATCGGGCAGCGCGGGAGCGCGCTTGGCCCCCGTGGTGGCAAGCACCTTCAGCTTCTGGCCTTTGACGAGCGGGTACGAGGCCGCCATGTTGCTGAACATCAGGTCCACCTGACCGCCCATCAGGTCGCTCAGCGCCGGCGCGCCGCCCTTGTACGGCACGTGCAGCAGGTTCAGCCCGGACTGCTGGCTGAACAAGGCCGCCGCGAGATGCTGGGCGGTTCCCGGGCCGGCGGACGCATAGCTCAGCTTGCCAGGTTTTGCCTTGGCGGCGGCAATCAGGTCCTGGGGATTGTTGAACGGCGAGTTCGGCGGCACGACGAGAAGATTCGGCACCAGCACGACGAGCGAAACCGGGACGAAGTCCTTGCTGGTGTCGTACGGTAGCCGGGGCTGCAGGCTGGGGTTGACCGAGTGGGCAGTAGCGTCGAGCAGCAGCGTGTAGCCGTCGGCCGCCGCCTTCGCTACCGCACCTGCGCCAATGACGCCGCTGGCGCCCGGACGATTGTCGACCACCACCGTCTGCCCAAGCTTGGCGCCAAGCGGGGCGGCCAGGATCCGCGCCACGGTGTCCGCCGCACCGCCGGCCGGGTAAGGCACCACCAGGCGAATGGGATGGTCCGGATAGCCAGCGGCGTTGGCATTGGCGGTGACCGTAGCCCCGAACAGGGGCAGGGCCACTATCAGCCACTTGGCGACAAACTTCTTGTGCATGTCTTCGACCCCGTCGATTTGCAATGCGTTGAATTCGGTAAAGCGGCCGGCTAGACCGTGGCAATCGGCGTCGCCGGCGAGCCAACCGCGCCGGGCAGGCGCAGCGGCGGCGCGGTCAGCAGGAAGCGGCTGCGCCCGTGCGCGCGGAGCCAGCGTGCCAGCGGCGTCAGATACCACAGCTCGCCAAGATGAATGCCGTTCTTGAACAGGCAATGCGCGTGCAGCGGCAGGCGCGGCCCGCGGATCGGCGACGGGCTCAACGGCTTCGGCATCACCAGTTCCACCGCCGGGTTGTCGGCCAGCAGGCACGCCAGCCTGGTGTCGACGATCCAGTTCAGCAGCTTGCTGTCGTAACCGTCGAGGCCGGTGCCGCTGTCATGCAGGTGCTTGACATCCGGGTTGCCGTTCATCGCCAGCAGCGTGTCGGCAAAACCGGTGTGGATGCAGACCATGTCGCCGGTTTCCACCTGGACGTTGTCGGTCTCGAGGATGCGCATCAGCTCGTCGTACCCGACGGCATGGCGCTTGCGGCCGATATGGTGTTCGAGGTCCAGCATCACGCCGCGGCCTTGCGCCCCGTGCTCCGCCAGCACCGCGATGCTGAGCGCTTGCGCCACCGGATCCTGGTAGCGCGCCCAGGGCTCGGCGCCGCTGACTTCATGGCCGGGCCGGATATGCTCTCCCGCCTTGAAGCCGTTGTAGAAGACCGCCTCCGGCTCGCCGTCGCCATCAGCGTCGAAGTGACTGCCAACGTGTGCGAGGCTGTCCCACTGCGTCGAGTACTGCAGGCTCATCAGCACCACGTCATCGTTGACCACATCGGTGATGTTCGGATCCTCGGACGCGTACGACCAGCAGAAGCCCTGCTGCCCCGCGCTCTTGCCGTCGCGCAGGACCGCGAAGCGGCGCGGCGGCTGCCGGCGCGGATTCATCGCCGAGCCGCCCGGCACGTCCAGCGGCAGCGACAAGCAGAACGTCATCCCCTCCTTCACTTCGGCGATGCCCTGCAGTACTTTGGCCCTGTCCACCAGGTTCATCCGGCCGCGCTGGTCGTCGTCTCCGAACTCGCCCCAGTGGCTGCCCTCTGGGCTGTGCTTCCAGCGTTGCGTCATGCCGGGTCTCCCGTTGAATGCTTGCGTGGGACGATCGGCAGCCCGGCCACATCCATTTCGATGCACAGGATGCTTCCCGCCGTGGAGTCCGTCACGAACAGCGTCTTGCCGGCCGCGCCGCCAAAGGCGAGATTGGTCAGGGAATGCCCGGCGGGGCCACGCAGCACCTGCACCGGCTCGGCGCGGTGGTTCAGCACCCAGACGTAGCCCAGCCCCGGGTTCGCCACCAGCAACCGGCCGGAGGCATCCATGGCCAGCCCGTCCGGGCCGCTCGGGCCATATGACGTAAAGAACTGGCCGGTCTTGGATACGCTGCCATCGGCAAGGATCGGCATGCGCCAGACGCAATTGCCCCGGGTCACCGCCACGAACAGGAACTTCTCATCCGGGGACAGCACGATGCCGTTGGGGCTGGGCACGTTGGACAGCAGCAGCTCCAGCCTGCCCGCGGCGCTCAGGCGATAGACGCGGCCGGTAGGATCGTGCAGCCCGGTCTGCCCCTGGTCCGTGAAATAGATGTTCCCTTGCGAATCGATGGTGAGGTCGTTGACCCCTTTGAAGCTCTCGGTATTGCGGCGGCCAAGGTAAGGCGCCACGGTTCCGCTGCGCGTGTCGAGCAGCATCAGGCCATTGCGGTAGTCCGTCACCAGCAGTTCGGCCGCGCTGAGAAACTTCATGCCATTGGGCTCGCCGTCCCACTGGGCCACCAGCTCCCACCCGCCCTTTGGATCGATGCGAAAGACGCGGCCGTAGGGGATATCGGTGGCATAGAGATTGCCGGCGCTGTCGAACACCGGCCCTTCCAGGAAGGCATCGATCTCACGCCCGCCCTGGTTGGCATCGGCCCAGATCGTGCGCCTGGGCTGGCGGTATTTCGCCGGCATACGGGTAAAAAGGTCCAGCTCACGGACTTCCGGGGCATTCAGCAGGAACATGGCTTATTGCCTTTCAAAAGCGGTATTGGCCGCCACCTTGCCCCAGAACGCCGTGCGCTCGGCAAGCTGCCTGGAAAATGTCGACGCATCCCAGTAGCCCGGATTCGCGCCAATGCCTTCGGCAAAGGTCTTCATGCCCTGGGAGGCCATGGCCGCAGCCACTTCTTTCTGAAGGCGCTCCAGCACCTTCGGCGGCGTGCCCCTGGGCGCCCACAGGCCGGTAAAGTTGACTACACCATAGCCCTTGAGCCCTGCCTCGGCAAACGTCGGCACATTGGGCAGCGCAGCAAGGCGCTTGTCGCCGCTCACTGCCAGCAGGCGCAGGCTGCCGCCCTTGACTTGCCCGATGACGCCGGGCGTGGAAGCGATCTGGTAGTCCACCGTGCCGCCGAGCAGCGCCAGCGTGGCCTCGCCCGCGCCCTTGAACGGCACGTGCATGAAGTGCGCGCTGGTGGCCACGCCCAGGGCTTCGCTAGCGAAATGCGGCGTGGTGCCGGCGCCGCCTGAGCCGTAGCTCACTTTGCCGTCGCCCGCGCGCGCGGCAGCGATCAGGTCGCTCATGGTCTTGAACCTGCTGTCGGCCTTGACCGCCACGGCCATCGGCGCGAACACGAAAGCGGCTACCGGCTGCAGGTCATTCGCGTAATCGAACGGCAGTTTCTTGAAAATGTGCGGCAGCAGGGAATACGTGGTGTCGTTGGCGAGCAGCGTGTAGCCGTCGGCTGGGGCGCGCGCGACTTGCACGGTACCAATGGTGCCGGTGGCGCCTGCCTTGTTTTCGACGACGAAGCTCTGGCCGGTTTGTTCGGTGAGGCATTGGGCCATTTTTCGGGTGACTGCGTCGACGGCGCCACCTGGGGGGTATGGGACCACGATCCTGACGGGCTTGTCGGGCCAGGTTTGTGCGTGGGCGGATAGGGCGATGAAAGCGATCGCGCCCAGCGCGCAACGGCGCAGTGCCGATGCGCGGTTCGGTTTGGTTTTCATGGTGTCTCCTGCCTTGTATTTTCCCTGGCCCGGGCGGGGGCCGGCTTCGGTCTTCAGGCCTTGGCCAGAACCGGGGCTTGCGCCCGAGCCAGCACGCCGACCGTGTTCTGCGCGGCCGCCACGCCCATGTTCACATAGGCGGCGCTGGTCACGCCGCCGATGTGGGGGCTGAGCAGAAAACCGGGCTGGCCGTGGAAGATATGCGGCACCGTCATGGGCTCGACCGCGAAGCTGTCCAGCCCTGCGATGGCCACCTGTCCGGACTGCACCGCGGCCAGCAGTGCGGGTTCGTCGATCAGCCCGCCGCGTGCGGTGTTGACCAGCATCACGCCGGGCTTGCAGCGTGCCAGCGTTTGCGCGTTGATCATCGCCTTGTTGTCGGCGGTCAGCGGGCAGTGCAGCGAGATTGCGTCCGACTCCTTCCAGATCGTTTCCAGGTCCACGGACTCGATATAGTCCGGCAGGTCGCGGGCGTATGGATCGAAGCCGATCACGCGCATGCCCATGGCATCGCACATCCTGGCGAAGCGCCGGCCGATGGCGCCCAGGCCGATCAGGCCAATGGTGCGGCCCGCCAGCTCGAAGCTCTTGTGCGTGGCCTTGTCCCAGTGGCCGGCATGCATGCGTTCGTTGAGCGTCACGACGGATTTGGCGCAGCCCAGCAGCAACGCCAGGGCCTGCTCCGCAACGGCTGCGGCATTGGCGCCAACCGCTGCCGTTACCTCGATGCCGCGCGCTGCGGCGGCGGGCTTGTCGATGGTGTCGGTGCCGCTGCCGTGCTTGGAGATGACCTTCAGCGCGGGTGCGGCATCCATGATTTCCGGCGTCACGGCGCCGTAGCGCACGATGATGCCGACCGGGTTGTGGCGCTGCGCCAGCGCCACCAGATCGGCGGGCTGGGGGGTCTTGCCGGCATAGACGATTTCGTAATCGCCGAGCAATGCCTCGGCTTGTGGCGCCAGGTCAGCCGCGGTGACGAGGATGGCAGGCTTGGTGCTCACAGCGTCTCTCCCTCTTTCAGCACGCCAGCGGTGATCAACGAGGCAACCAGCCACGGCGCGTTAGTCTTGCCTTCCTTTATCTGGGCGATGCGGCGCGCTTCGGCGGCTTCCTTGTGCTCGGCGAGCGGCAGCAGCGAGGCGATCTTTTCCCGCTCCACCACGACCAGGCCATCGGCATCGCCGCAGATGAAGTCCCCGGGGTGGACCGTGACGCCGCCGACCGAGACCGGGTGGCCGATGCGCCCGCCCACTTCCTTGGTCGGGCCGTTGGGGTTGGTGCCCACCGAGAACACCGGGTAATCCATGTCGTCGATATCCAGGCTGTCGCGCACCGCGCCGTCGATCACCACGCCGGCAATGCCGCGCTGGCGGCATGCATTCATCATGATGGTACCCATCAGCGCGCTGCTCTGGTCGCCCTTGCCGTCGATCACCAGCACATCACCGGGCTGCGCCAGCGCCAGCGCGGCGTGGATCATCAGGTTGTCGCCGGGGCGCACTTCCACCGTGAAGGCGGTGCCGGCCAGCTTCATATGCGGGCGCAACGCCCTGATGCGGCCGTGCAGCGCGCCGCGGCGGCCGGCCACGTCGGCCAGGATCGCGGGCTGGAATTTCGCGGCCTGGGCGACGATGTCGGCAGGTACGCGGTCGAAGGATTTGATGATGTTGGGCAGGCTCATGGCATGGCTCCTTGGATTCGGGGATTCGGGTTCAGGGGATTCGGGGACGGCGACGGGGTAGCTGTGAATGCCGGAGATCAGTCAACCTGCGCGCCGGATGCCTTGACGGCGGCTGACCAGCGAACGGTGTCCTTCTTCAGCAGCGCGCCGAACTGCTCGGGGGTGCCGCCCAGTACATCAGCGCCCTGGTCGCTCAGCTTCTTCTTCAGCTCGGGCACCTGGAGCGCCTTGTTGAACTCGGCATTCAGGCGCGCCACGATGTCCCTGGGCGTGGCGGCGGGCGCCACGAAACCGAACCACGTCACGGCCTCGAACCCGCTGTAGCCGGACTCGGCAATGGTGGGCACGTTGGGCAGGTCGTCCATGCGCTTGCCCGAGGTGACGGCCAGCGCGCGCATCTTGCCGTTGCGGATATGGCCGATCAGCGTCGGCACCGACGACAGGTACAGCTGCACCTGCCCGCCAATCAGGTCATTGACGGCCTGGGCCGCGCCCTTGTACGGCACGTGGGTGAGCTTGATGCCGGCCGTCTTCTGGAACAGCTCGCTGGTCAGGTGCGCCACGGTGCCGTTGCCCGGCGAGGCGATGTTGATAGTGCCCGGATGCGCCTTGCTGGCAGCAATCACATCGGCCAGCGTCTTGTAGGGCGAATCCACGTTGGTCACCAGCACCAGCGGTGCGCTGGCGACCAGGCCCACCGGCGTAAGGTCCTTCGCCACGTCGTACGGCAGCTTGCGGTAGAGCGCGGGGTTGATGGCAAGGTTGCTGGTCTGGCCCAGCACGATGGTGTAGCCGTCGCCGCTGGCCTTGGCCGCGGCGTCCACGCCGAGGTTGCCGCCCGAGCCCGGCTTGTTGTCCACCACGAAGCGCCAGCCCATGGCCATCGCCACCTTGTTGGTGACCTCGCGGGCAATGATGTCCGTGCCGCCGCCGGCCGGGAACGGCACGATCACGCGGATGGGCTTGGCAGGATAGGTTTGGGTCTGTGCCAGGGCCGGGATGGCCAGGGCACAAAAGAGAGCGGTGGTCAGGCCGCGGCGCAGCAAGTGCATTGCTTGTCTCCAGCTCGTTATTTGTTGGAACGGATTCTGGATGGTCGTTGCACACAGTACAATACCGTTTCACTGTACGAACCCCATTCCACACCATGGTCCCCTCCAATTCCCCCATTGCCAGTGAGGCGGCCGACGACGCAGGCGGCGGCGTGATCGCAGTACGGCGGGCGCTGCGCGTCCTGGAAGCCTTCGGCGTAAGCGACGCACAGCTCACA
Organism: Cupriavidus sp. F041; assembly: GCF_057814235.1. Taxonomy (NCBI): domain Bacteria; kingdom Pseudomonadati; phylum Pseudomonadota; class Betaproteobacteria; order Burkholderiales; family Burkholderiaceae; genus Cupriavidus; species Cupriavidus sp. F041. The sequence continues at coordinate 3,079,879 of NZ_JBVASY010000001.1, read as the reverse complement.
CTGGCGGAACTCAGCCGGCGCACGGGCATCCACAAGACCACGGTGCTGCGCCTGGCGCGCACGCTGGCGTCCGACAACTACCTGGTGCAGAAGGAAGACGGCAGCTGGCGGCTCGGGCGTGCTGCCGGCTGGCTGGGTGCGTGCTACCAGGCCACCTTCAACGTGTACGAAGTGGTTGAGCCGGTGCTGCGGGAGCTGACGATCAAGACTGGGGAGAGCGCATCGTTCTATGTGCGCGAGGGCCATCAGCGCATGTGCCTGGTGCGCGTGGAGGGCCCGCAGGCCATCCGGCACCATGTACGCATCGGCTCGGCGCTGCCGCTGGACAGCGGGGCGCCGGGGCGCGTCATCCTGGCGTTCTCAGGAGAGCCGGGCGAGCCTTATGAATCGATCCGGCGGCGGGGCTATCACTTGTCGATGGGCGAGCGCGAGCCCGAAGTCTCCAGCGTTTCCGCGCCGGTGTTCGGCCTGCATTGGCGGCTGCTAGGGTCCGCCTGCATTTCCGGGCCGACTTCGCGGCTCAGCGAGGAGCGGCTGATTGCCCTGGCACAGACGGTGGTGGACGCGGCCAACCAGCTATCCTATGCCATGGCCGGGAGCCATCGGCCTGCGCCGGCGGCGGCCTCGGGCAGTCCGGCGACGTGGCATCCGTAGCCTGGCAGCGGATTCACCGCGCTGGCGCAAGACGTTGCCAGGGTGGCAGTATTCGGGGGGCCGTCCTGCTGCCCCGGCCACGGCTTTTTCCCGATATGGGATCCCACCCGACAACGCGATATCCGCGGCAAAGGAGTTAAGCGCATGCCACCGATCGAGACCCTGTTGCCATTCTTCGGCATCGCCGTGGTGCTTGGACTGACGCCCGGCCCGGACAATGTCTTTGTGCTGCTGCAATCCGCCATGCGGGGGCCCCGCGCCGGCATGGTCGTGGTGCTTGGCCTGTGCACCGGGCTGCTGGTGCATACGGCCGCGGTCGCCTTTGGCCTGGCCGCGCTGTTCGCCGCGTCCAAGGTCGCGTTCATGGTGCTCAAGATCGCTGGCGCGCTGTACCTGGCCTATCTTGCCTGGCAGGCGTTCCGCGCCCCGGTGGGCGCGATGAGCCAGGGCAACGGCGACAAGGCCGGCGCGGGGCGGATGTATCGGCGGGGCGTGGTGATGAACCTGACCAACCCCAAGGTGGTGATCTTCTTCCTCGCGTTCCTGCCGCAGTTCGTCGCGCCGGACCGTGGCCATATCGCGCTGCAGATCATGGTGCTGGGCGTGGTGTTCATCATCGCCACCCTGCTTGTCTTTTCCGTCATCGCCTACTTCTCGGCCATGTTCGGCGCCCTGCTGCTGCGCTCGGCACGCGCGCAGCGCGCGCTGAACTGGTTTGCGGGCGTGGTGTTCCTTGGGCTCGCCGCGCGGCTGGCGTCGTCAAAGCTGTAAGCCTGTGTCGAAAGTGCTGCATGGGAGACGGAAAACGACGCGGCAAAATAACCGGCAACATGAATACATGTTTACATCTATTTATAATCCTAACTTGTTGTATATAATACGTTTTTTTCGACAGAAACAGGACAATAAACCGGCATAATGAGTAGCGTACCCCCAGCTGTTCTGGCTGTCTACGACAAGCCGCACCAGTTCGAACCACTTCTACCCCAGGCAAAGCTTGAGCAACTTGTCAGCAAGACCCGGGGTGTGGTTGAAAAAGCGCAGCGCTTGCAGGGCGCCTTGAGCCCGTCCGCCCGAGTTCGCCTGCGCGAGCTAGTCCGGTCCATGAACTCCTACTACTCAAACCGGATCGAGGGTCAAAGCACTCACCCGTCGAACATCGAGAAGGCATTGCACAAGGACTTCTCGGCCGAGCCCGATATCGCAAAAAGGCAGCGGATCGCCGTAGCGCACATCGACGCTGAACGGGAACTGGAACAGGCAGGGATGGACGAGGCATCGGCCCTGAAGAGCGACGTTCTCCTCCTTGCCCACAAGGCGCTTTACAGCCGATTGTCCGCCGAGGATCGGACCACCCCGGAAGGGCGCATCATCAAGCCCGGTCAGATGCGGACGGAAGACGTCACAATCGGGCATCATCAGCCGCCCACGCATACCTCCCTACCCAAGTTCCTGGCCAGAATGGATCAGGTGTATGGCCGTTTGCATGGACTGGATGCCCTGCTCTACACCATCGCGGCAGGACACCATAGGACCGTCTGGACCCATCCGTTTCTCGACGGGAATGGCCGCGCTGCAAGACTGCAGACGCACAGCGCGTTGTATCGAATGAGCGGTGGCCTCTGGTCAGTCAACCGGGGTCTCGCCCGCAAGCGCGACACCTACTATGGCCTGCTCGCCAACGCCGATATGCCGCGGCACGGCGATCTCGATGGGCGAGGCAATCTGAGCGAGAGCATGCTCTGGGAATGGTGCCGGTTCTTCATTGAACTGTGCGACGATCAGGTTTCGTTCATGACCGCGATGCTTGACATCGACGGGCTTCGAGAACGCATTCAAGGACTCGTGCTAGTGCGCAGTCAATTGGCGGCCCATCGCGAGTACCGCAAGGAAGCGGCATTGCCGCTTCATCATGTCCTGGTAGCCGGGCCGGTCACGCGTGGGGACTTCATCCAGATGACAGGCCTGGGAGAGCGGACGGGACGTAAGCTGTTGAGCCAGTTATTGAAGGACGGGCTCCTGGTCAGCGAATCCTCCACTCACCGCGGCCAGGTGGGCATCGGGTTTCCTCTCGACGCGCTGAATCTTCTGCTACCGAATCTCTATCCAGAGGCCTCGACCGCAAATCTGGAATGAGCCTCGGGCAGGCGTCTTGCGACACTTCTCGTGCGACCCTAATCCCGCCCCGCGCCGAACAGCGGCCTCACCCTCTCCCACATCACCCCCGGAATACGTGGTGATGAACTAGAACGCCCCCTTCTTCAGCTCGGCACTTGCGACTGCCTCGCCGCCGCGCCCCCGCGCGCGTTCCCTCCTTCCCCTCCAGTTGCCCCGCTCGCCGGGGCGCCGCCGTCAACCTCCACCTCCCATCGGGCCAGCGCCTTGGCTGCGCGAGCTTTCGGCAGCGTTGTTTGTTACCCACGCATTGTGAAATAAATGTTAATGCAACGAAAAAATCCATAAACCCGCATTCGTCATGCCCGTCTTATCAGACGGGCTATTTCAGCGTAATTTCAATCCGCCCTCAATCTGAATTTAAGAACTCTAATGCGGAATTTTCCGCGAATTCTTAGGACCCGTCCGATTCCCCTATCGACGTTACCCAATTTACTACCCCCTTCGGTCGTTGCGCCTTTGGCAAGTAGCGCAGCAATAGCCCCGCAAGACACCCACTCATTGGTTGTCTACGGTAGCAACCAATCCTATTTTCGCGGAGCGTGATTGCATGGGTAGTCGATTGCCATTTTCCTCTCGTACCGTCACCGTTTCCGGTGCCGGCCTACCGGAACTGTTGGGACAGCCGCTGCTGGTGTTTTCCAGGCTGTTCGGGTAGCTTCTCAATAAAGCGGGGCAAACGGCGGCACGCGGCTCAGGTGGAGAGAGCGATGCGCTGTCCGAGGATGTGGGGAAGGAGGGGAATGTGATTGGTGTGTGAGATGCGGTCGGCCAGGTATTCCCAGAACGAGATTCCCAGCTTTCGACAGGTCTTCTTCAAGCTCGAGAAGGTGTCACGGCATTGGCGACCGAGTTCGCTGCGCGTGCCGCCACTGATCTTCTGCTTTTTCACGTGGTCGCGAATGTCGCGTTCACTGCCGTTGGTATGCAGTGGGATCTCGGGGCGTTCGAGCACCAAGAGCAGCTCGGACTTGTTCTTGTGAAGGCGTCTGAGCAAACGGTCCAGCGTCGCGTAACGGGTCTTTTGGATGAAGACTGCGTCAAAGCGTTTTTGCAGTTCGGCTTTGCGCTGGATCGTCGGATTCTGCTTGTATTCCTTCAGATCCGCATAGAGCGACCAGATATCGCCGCGCACACGGGCAATATCCTCGCGATGTAGGTCATTGAGCGGCAGCAGCTTGTGCACGAGACGCTCGGCGTGGACCCAGCATAAGCCGTGAATCAACACATTGAACTGTCCCGCATCATCGCTAATGATGGCCAGATCCTGGGCGACGCCACGTCGCCTCAGGCTGCCCAGTAACGCCCCTTCGGTGGCGATGTTCCGGTGGCGGGTAACGTCCATGCCCAGGCTGTCCAGGTGAGACAGCCACGCACTCTGGTCGGCAAAGCTCGCGCACTCATGCTGACGCAGCCCATCAACGAACGCCTGTGGGAGCCCACGCTTTTTCATGGAGGAGAGGGCCTCGTCGTTGACCTGGTAGCCATGTCCCGCCGCGAGCAGTTCGAGGAAATTGATGCGGCTCTTCGTGCTTGTGCTTTTGAACCAGGCGAAATGTTCGTTACCGATGTGGGTGACGTAGCCGTTGCGGCCCTGATGCCGCGTGCCGGTGTCGTCGACCGTCACATACGCCGAGAGCGCCAGCCCCGTCGACAGCAGATCCTCCTTTTCCTCGTGGAATCGCCCCTTGTCCTCCTGCAGCAGCGCATTCATCTGCCCGGACGAGATCTCGATACCCCATTCCCGCAACTGCTCGCACAGCAGCGGCTGCGTCACGTGGCAGTGGTGATATTGGTACAGCACGTAACTGACCAGTGTCGCGCCAAAGTGGCTGCCGGCAACGGCCTTGGGCAGTTGCCCGGTCAGCGTTTGACAGTCCGGGGTCTGCCAGCGTGCGAGCCGGTAGCGCGTATTGTGTGTCCCCATCACGAGGTCCTGGACCACGAAATCCCGGTAGCCCTTGAACCGCGAGCCAGACGGGATCGACTCGGCCGGCTGGATGACTTGCTCGCAATCGATCTTCAGCTGCCCCGTCTTGCTCCTGGCGGGCGAACCGCGTCGTCTGGCTGGTTTGCCCTGCTGCTGCCGATTGGACTCGCTGGTTTTGCCGGCCTCCTCATGCATACGGCTTGGTTTGAACGTAGGGCGCTTCTTCTCTCCCTTGAGCACCGCGACTTCGTCCTTCATGTGCCCCGCGTTCTCCACCAGACGATGGATGAGCTCCACCAGACCTTCACCCCAGGCCAGCACCTTCAGCACCGCCGGCGTGCGTTCGGCCTCGGCAATGAACGGCGCAACAAGTTTCTTCTTCACGGCCGCAGTCAGGCTACGCGCGCTTTTCCGCTCTTCTCAACTCGGCGAGTTCCTGTTCCAGTTGCTCCGTCTCCTGCTGCAAGCCATTGGCCATGTCGACCAATCCCTCAACCCATGCCAACACCTCAAGTTCTTTTGGCGTCAATCCTTCTCGCGCGATGTCCGGCGGCGTGAATTTTTGGCAAGTGGTCATGATCGGGCAGCGTGAATGGCGACGGCGAAAGTTAACATCCCCACCCAGCGTTTACAAGTGGAACGCGTTGCGGCTTGCGGCAAGCTCGCGCCGATATTTCCACGCCGACATTCCAGTCACCGGCCACGCCCCACCACCTGGCCTTGCCCCGGCTTATTGAGAAGTTACCTGTTCGGCACCGAGGGCATCAATTCCCTGTTCGAATACGAACTGGACCTGAAGACGCCCGACGACCGCAATGCGCTGTACGGCCCGGCGGGCGACTTCGACCTCGAAGCCATGCAGGGCCAGGAGTTGACCGTCAGCATCGAGCTGGACGGCTCCGGCACTGGCATGGCGGGCGGCTTCGGCAAGGGCGTGCGTGAAATTACCGGCATCGTCACCGACGTGCGCGGTCCCTTCCATGAGAACGAGCGCATCCGCTACCGCCTGACGCTGCGCCCGTGGCTGTGGCTCGCCACGCTCACCAGCACCTTCAAGCGATACCAGAACATGACGGTGCTGGAAATCGTGGAAGCGGTGTTGAGCAAATATGCCTTCCCAGTCGAGCGCCGGCTTTCACTCATCGAGTACCCAAAGCGCGAATATCAGCTACAGGCCGGCGAAACGGACTACCAGTTCGTGCGCCGCCTGCTCGCGGAATGGGGGATCAACTTCCATTGGGAATTCTCGGAGGGCCACCATCGCATGGTGCTGACCGACGGCAACGGCGCCTTTCAGAATATCCCCAGCCCCGCCTACGAAACGATCAGCTGGTATCCCTCCTCGGACCGCGTGGACGAAGAACACCTCTATGAATTCGAAGTCCGCGACCGCCTCATCCCAGGAGAATGGGCGCACGGGGACTACGACTTCAACCACCCACGCGCGGACCTGAACGTTTCGGCCGCCGACCCGCGCGACACCAGCCACTCGACTCAGCAGCTCTATTCCTGGCCGGGAGACTTCTCCGAGCCCAAGACCGGCAGCGATGCCCGCCAAGGGGGCGACATGCTGGCGCGCATCCGCATGGAAGCGATCCGGCAGCAAGCCTTCCGCGTGCGCGGCAAGGGCAACGTGCGCGCGATGGCGCCAGGACACACCTTCACGCTCGAGCGCTTTCTGCGTACGAAGGCGAACCGAGAGTACCTGATCTTCGCCACGTACCTCCTGATCGAGGACGTAGGTGAGTTCGCCGGCAGCGGCCAGCAATGGCGCTGCGAAGTGGAATTCGAAGCGCAGCCGACCAGCGAGATCTTTCGGCCTGGGCTCGTGGAGAAACCCAGGATCGGCGGCTATCACGTCGCCAGGGTTGTCGGCCCAGCCAATACGGAAATCTGGTGCGACAACTTTGGCCGCATAAGAATCGAGTTTCCGTGGGACCGCTACGGGAACAATGACGAAAACAGTTCCTGCTGGGTCCGCGTCGCAGATTTCGCCTCGGGCGACCGGTTCGGCAGCACGCACCTCCCGCGCATCGGCCAGGAAGTGATTGTTGACTAGCTGGGCGGCGACCCGGACCGGCCGATCATCGTCGGGCGCGTCAACAACCAGCTGAACCTGCCGCCATGGGACTTGCCGAACCAGCTTGCCTTGTCCGGCTACCAGAGCAAGGAACTGTTCGGCAATGGCCGCAACCACACGCTTTACGACGATACCCAAGGCCAGCAACAGGTACAGGTGGCGTCGGACCACCAGAGCAGCTTGCTCGCTCTAGGCCACAACGTCCGGGTGAAGAATTTCGAGGGACGCAAGGACAAGTACCACCTGACGCTTCGGGAACGCGACCTCGTGCAGCAGATTGCCGCGATCGGCAACATGAAGCCACCGCCGCCACCGAAGGCGCTGTGCCTGGCCGAGTTGCTGAAGGATGAGATTGCGCGCGGCGTGGTAGCGGTCAAGGACGACGACCGCCGCAGCACCGTGATATTCCGGGGCGACGCTATGTTCGGCGCCGGCAAGGCCAAGGTCAGCGCAACGCTGCTGCCGACGCTGGACAAGGTGGCGTCCGAGCTCAACAAGGTGCAGGGCAAGGTGCAGGTGACCGGCCACAGCGACAACCAGCCCATCAAGAGCGCCCGCTATGCTTCGAACCAGGCCCTGTCCGAGGAGCGCGCCGCCGTGGTCAGTGAATACCTGGCCGGCAAGGGCGTCGCCAAAGGGCGTCTCGAAGCCATCGGCAAGGGCGACACCGAACCACTGACGGACAACAACAGCGCCGCCGCACGCGCCGCGAACCGGCGCGTGGAAGTGGTCGTCACCCAGTAATGCAGGAGCCATGCAAGTGCCAGCAACAATCATCAGCACGAGCGACAAGACCCGCCATCACGGCCTGGTCACGACCGGGTCCGGGTAGCCGGGCTGCAGGCATTCCCCGGGCGAGAAAGGGGTGAGGCCGCCCCCTCTCTCCTGCCCGGGGCCTAATCCCGGCCGCCTCCAAACAGCCGCTTCACCCTCTCCCACATCACCCCCAGCATCATCGATACCGGATTCATCTGCGTGACCTGGCTGCGCTCGCTCTCCGACAGCGACGGGTCCATCTTGCGAGTCACGTTCTTGCCGAAATCGGCCATCATGCGACGGACAAAATCGCGCACCAGCCCGGAGCGGGAGAACTGCGCCAGCGGGCCTTGCAGGGAATACTGCAAGTCGATCAGCACTTCGGTCTCGCCCGCCGATACCGCCTGAAGCACGTAGGTGATATCGCCCGCGGCCTTGGAGTTGCTCAGCGAGTCCTGGCCCGCGCCCTTGAGCACGCCGCGCCGGTTCTGGTCGTCCCGTTCCAGCCGCGCCGCGCCGTTGAAGCGCGCCGCCATCGGCCCGAACTTGATCGCGACGTGGCCCTTGACGCGGTCGCCGTCCTGCTCGGTCAGCGCGGCACCCGGCAGGCAACTGGCCACCGCGGGCAGGTCGGCCATGAAGCGCCAGACGTCATCGACCGGGAACGGCACACTGAAGCCGCCATCGATGCGCGACCAGCCTTTCTTGTCGGCGCTGCGCTCGGTCTCCTCCGTGGCCGCGGCAACGGCTTGCGCCTCGCCGGCGCTATCGGCTGCGGGCGTGAAGCAAACGAACGCGCGCGGCGCCGGCGTGGTTGCCTGCGCGGTGCCGCCGCCGTGCGGCCGCCGTTGCTCCAGCACCGAGCGGATCGCAGCCACGATGCCCATATAGCCGGTGCAGCGGCAGAGGTTGCCGGAAAGCTCGTGGCGGATGGTGGCTTCGTCGGCATCCGGCAGCCGCAGCACGATGTCGCGCGCGGTGGCGAGCATGCCGGGCGTGCAATAGCCGCATTGCAGCGCGTGGTGCTTGTTGAACGCGGCGCGCAACTCGCGCATCACGGCATCGTCGTCATAGCCTTCGATGGTCACCACCTTGCTGCCGGCGCAGGCGCTAGCGAACGTGATGCAGGAGCGTACGGGCTTGTCGTCGACCAGCACGGTGCAGGCACCGCAAACCCCGTGTTCGCAACCCAGGTGGGTACCGGTCAGACCCTGCCCGTCGCGCAGGAAGTCTCCCAGGTGCGTGCGGTGCGCGCAGGCACCCGCAGCGGCACGGCCATTGATCGTCAGTGCGATGGTTTCCACTGCGGCCCTCAGTTAAAGAGTTGTTCGATGCAGCGCGTCGCAGCGGTGCAATAAAGCTTGCGGTCAATCGCATCCTTGCCGGGCGTGGCTTGCGTCACGGCTGCCAGGACGGCCTGCGGGGTGAGCGCGGCGGGGCCGCGCGCCGCAATGCCGTTGGCCAGGCCGTGCAGCACCGCCGGTGCGCCGTCGAGCGCGCCCAGCACGATGCGGGCGAAGCGCGCGGACGGATCGAAGTAGGCGGCGCAGCTTGCCTCGGCGAATTCTCCGGTCTTGCGGCAGAGCTTGTGGTAACCCCAGCGCACGCCTTCGTTGTAACGCGGTACATGGACGGCCGCGATCACTTCGCCCTCCGTCAGCGCCGTGGTATAGGCGCCCAGCATGAACTGCGTCATGGGTATCCGGCGCGTGCCGGCCTTCGACGCGAGTTCGATCTCGGCGCCGACGGCGGTCAGCGCCACTACCCAGTCCGCCGCGGGATCGGCATGCGCCAGGCTGCCGCCGATGGTGCCGCGGTTGCGGATGGCGCGGTAGGCGATGCCGTGTGCCACGGACTGCAGCATGGTGCCGCGCAACGCCGGGAATTCGCCGTCCTCGATCTGCGCGTGGGTGACGGCGGCGCCGATGCGCACGCGGTCCTGCTCCACGCTGACCGTGCGCAGCTCGGCCAGCTTCGACAAATCGTAGACGGCATCGGGCCGCGTCAGGCGCAGGTTGAGCATGGGGCCCAGCGACTGGCCACCGCCCATGACCTTGGCGTTGTCGGTGCGGTCCGCCAGCGCGGCGCAGGTCGCGGCCAGCGTGGGCGCGGCGCGATAGATGAATGCAGCTGCTTTCATGATGGTTCAGGCCGCCTCTCTGGTTTGCGTGGTCTGCGGCTCGCTTCGCGCTTGTTCAGCGCGGGCCAGTGCTTCGAGCACCTTGCGCGGCGTCAGGGGAGTCTCGAGCAACTCCACGCCGAACTGCCCCAGCGCATCGTTGACGGCGTTGAAGATGGCGGCCGGGGGCGCGATGGCGCCACCCTCGCCCATGCCCTTGGCGCCGAACTCGGTGTGCGGGGACGGCGTCTCGAAATGGTGGATGCGGATCGCGGGGATCTCGGTGGGCCCGGGCAGCATGTAGTCGGCCAGCGTGGAAGCCAGCGGCTGGCCGTTGCCGTCGTAGCGCATTTCCTCGAACATGGCGGTGCCGATGCCCTGCGCGACGCCGCCGTAGGTCTGCCCTTCCACCACCATGGGATTGACCATGGTGCCGCAGTCTTCCACCACCACGTAATCGAGGATCTCGACGTGGCCGGAATCGGTGTCCACTTCCACCAGCGCGGCGTGGGTGGAGTACGTGAAGCTGCCGGTATCCACATTGGGCTTGTAGCCCATCGTGGTTTCCAGGCCGGCGGGATCCACATCGGCAGGCAGCTTCTGTGGGTTGATATACCAGGCGTTGGCGATGTCGGCGATGGGCACGGCGGCGCCGCCCGCCTTCACCGCCCCGCCGTCCAGCGCGGCCTCGCCCTCCGGGCGCAGCAGCATATGCGCGCCGATCCTCAGCAGGCGCGGCACCAGCGCCTTGCAGGCGCGCGACACCGCGCCGCCGGACATCACCAGCGAGCGCGAGGCGTAGGTGCCGGTGGAGAACGGCGTCACGCCGGTGTCGCCATGCACCACCTTGACCCGCGCCACGTCGATGCCGAGGATCTCGTGCGCGATCTGCGCAAAGGTGGTTTCCATGCCCTGGCCATGCGAATGCACGCCCACGCGCACCTCAAGCCCGCCGTCCGGCGTGATGCGCACGGTGGCGGAATCGAAGCCGGGAATCACCGGCGTGCCCCAGGCGGCGAACACCGAGGTGCCATGCGCCGATTGCTCCGTGTAAGTGCCGAAGCCCACGCCAAGGTAGCGCGATCCCGCCGAGGCATCGCTGTGCCGTTCACGCTGGCGCGCGCGGATGCGCGCCAGACCGATCATCTCCGCTGCCTTGCGCACGCTGGCGGGATAGTCGCCGCCGTCGAAATGCTTGTTGGTGACGTTGACGTAGGGCATGGCCCCGGGTTGCACCAGGTTCTCGCAGCGGATCTCCCATGGCTCGCGCCTGACAGCGCGCGCCAGCGCGTCGATCAGCAGTTCCATGGCGAAGCACACGCCGGTGCGCGCCACGCCACGGTACGGCACGAAGCCGGGCTTGTTGGTGGCGACGCATTCCGTGATGCAGCGGTAGCCGTCGAAGGCATACGGCCCGGGCAGGTTGCCGATTGCCTGGCCCGGCTCGAGGCCGATGGTGAAGGGCCACACGGAATAGGCACCGCCATCGATGGCGATCTTTGCGTCGAGCGCCAGCAGCCGGCCGCGCGCGTCGGCATAGGCCGTGACCTCGTAATGGTGCTCGCGCGAGTTGGCACCCGCCGTCAGGTGCTCGCGGCGGTCCTCGATAAAGCGGAACGGCTTGCGATACGTCATGGCCAGCCACGCGATGCACAGCTCCTCCTGCTGCAGCACGCACTTGTAGCCGAAGGCGCCGCCCACGTCAGGCGAGATCACGCGGACCCTCTCCTGCTCCAGGCCCAGGCAGTGGCTCAGCACCGTGCGGATCATGTGCGGCACCTGGGTGGCGCTGTAGACGATCAGCTGGTCGAACTGGTGATCCCAGTAAGCCAGCACGGCCTTGCCCTCCATCGGCACCATGCACTGGCGAGCCAGGTCGATCTTGCGGGTGACCACCACCGCGGCGGTCTTGCTGAGTGTGTCGAAATTCTTGTCGGCGGTAAGCGTGAGGAAGTGGTTATCCTTCCAGTGCTCATGGACACGCGTGGTGCCGCTGGCCTGCCTGGCGCCGTCCACGTCGGTGAGCGCGGGCAGTTCGTCCAGGTCCGCGACGACGCGCTCGGCAATGTCCTCGGCTTCCGCGCGGGTCGGTGCGAAGGCCATGGCAATCGGCTCGCCGACAAAGCGGACCTTGCCGCTGGCCAGCGGCGGCTGCGCCGAGGGCTGGTAAGAAGGAAAGGCCGAGTCCGCCACGATGTCGAGCGCGCCAAGCATGTCGCCGCGCCCGATCACCGCGTGCTCCAGCCCTTCAGGTTTGTGCAGCGCCAGCAGCCGCGCATGCGCCATGGGGCTGCGCAGGAAGGCAACTTCCTGCAGGCCCGGCATGGCGATGTCGGCCACGAAGCGGCCCTTGCCATGCAGGTGGCGCGCGTCTTCCTTGCGCGCCACGCGGGCGCCTACGCCCTGCCCGCCTTCCTTCTCGATGTGGTCTTTGTCCATACATTTCTCCAGCCCGGGTTAGCCGCCGTCCGAGACTGCTTTGGGGGTTCGTGGATCGCGGTCATCTCGGCAACCGGCTGATCGATAAGCCATTTCCGTGCACTTGCGCGTCGCACATATTCAGTGCACTGACCTTATCGCCAGATTGGCGAAACGGGCGGCAACGGTCAATTGGGGCTTTAGCCAATACAGTGCGTGGTGCGGCGCGCAAGCGCGCTCAGAGGCGCCTCAATGCCGCGAGTGCCTGCTCGCGGGGCATCACGGCGGCGTATTTCTGCTCCATGTCGAACAGGTTGGCCTCGTGCGGCTGGATTGCGCGGTCGCCCACGCAGTCCGACACCACCAGCGGGCGGAAGCCGTGCGACATGGCATCGACCACGCTGGCGCGCACGCAGCCGCTGGTGACCGCGCCGGCCACCACCAGCGTGCGCACGCCGCGCTGCGTCAGCCAGGCCGCCAGCGACGTACCGAAAAAGGCGGACGGCACGGTCTTGCGCACCACCAGCTCGCCCTCGCGCGGCGCGAGCTGCGGCACGATCGCGCTGGCCGGTCCGTGCTCCTTCAGCGTCAGCATGCCGGGCACCTTCAGCGTGAAAATGTTGTGGTCGCCGTCGTCGTCGGCAAACACGATGCGGCTGTGCGCCACGGCCCAGCCTTGCTCGCGGGCTGCCGCCAGCAGCGGCACGGTGTTGGCAATGGCCTGCGCGATATTGCCGCCGCCGAACATCGCCGGATCGGCGAATCCGTTGACGAAATCGACGATCAGCAGGCCCGCGGGGGCTTGCAGCGGCAGCGGCGTGCCAAAGCCCTGGCGCTCGTAGGTGGGGAGTTCGCTATGTCTCGTCATTTGCTGCTCCAGCCGTCCAGTACCTTGCCTTGCCTGACCACGTCCTCGCCATCCAGGCGCACCGTGCAGTTGCGCAGCGGGATATCGATATGGCAGGCGGTGGTGCGGCTGCCACCCGCTTCATTGTTGGGGCCGAGCGAGAACAGGAAATTGCCCTCGTAGGCGCGCGCGTCCATGCCGATGGAGGCTTCGCGGTCGTACAGGCCCAGCGTCGACCAGCGTGCGCGCGGCTGCAGGCCCCAGCCGATATGCGAGATGGCATAGGCTTCCGGGTCGTTGAAGGAGGCCATGTAGTCGTTCAGCAGCTCGGCATCCAGCCCGCCTTCGATGCGCGTGGCATAGCCGCGTTCCACCGTCAGCTCGACGCGGTCCGCCACGTAGCCCTTCTGCGGCAGCAGGATATCGCCGCGGTCCAGCACGATGCGCCCGCTGGCGCCGCCTTCGTCCGGCCACGTCAGGACGAAGCCGCTGGGCCAGTGGTCCCAGCGTCCGGGCTCGTCGACGAAACCGTATTCGCTGATGGCGGGAAACTCGCCGAGCGGGCAACGCAGGTCGGTGCCCGCATCGGATGTCACATGCATTTCCTTCGCCCGCGACAGCCGCGCGTTGGCGCTTGTCACGCGCTCGCGGTCGGCCTCGGTCGGCACCATGCGCACCAGTACTTCCGGCGGCTCCACCGCCAGCAGGATCCTGGTGCCGGTTTTCAGGATGTCGTGCTGTTCGGGCGAGAACAGCAAGGTCATCAGGTCCAGCACCAGGTCGCTCTCCTTGAGCGCGGCGATGGCGGCGCGGTTGCCGGTGAGCGCCGTGGTACCGAGATAAGCCAGCGGGTCGCGGCTCAGCGCCTTGTCGCCATTGACGGGCGGCAGGTCCAGGCGGTTGACGATGGCGCCCATCGCCTGCGTGGCGACCAGCGCGCACGACAGGGTCTGCGGATGGGTGGCGGCGCTGGTAAGGATGGTGACGGTCTGCCCGGGCGCGAGGCGGGACAGCGTGAGGACCTGTTTCCAGGCCTGGATCAGGGCGTGATCGCTGACTGGCATGTTCTCTCCTGGTGATCGGCGGCTCAGGCCGCGGCCTGTTGCCGTGGGCGTGGGACAACGTCAGCGCCGAGGAAGCCGCCCAGCGCGCGATAGAAGCCCGCCTCGTCATCCCAGGGGATCATGTGGCCGGCGCCCGGCACGTGGCTGACTTCGGTCTGCGGCAACAGACCACGGATCTCATCGATATCCTCGGGACGCACCACATCCCCGCGGCCAGCCACCATCAGCAAGGCCGGTACCGCGACATGCGGCAGATCGGCATGCACGCCGTCGGTATGGAAGCCCTGGAAGCTGGCCAGCACGGCGCGTTCGTCGCAGGTGTGCAGCCATTCGGCACGCAGGGCCAGTTGCTCGTCGGTCCAGGTGGGACAGAAGCGCCGCATGGTCTCGATATCCACGCCGTGCCGCGCCACCGCCATGGAATCCACATACCAGGCGAGTTGCGCGGGGTAGGCGCGGCGGCCCGGGCCGGAGACCGGCGGATCGACCATGACCAGCCGCGCCAGCCCCGACGGCCGGCTGCGCGCGGCACGGATGCCGATGCGCGCGCCCATCGAATGTCCGACCACGCTGTAGCGTTGCAGGCCCAGGGCCTGCGCGAAGGCCAGCACATCGGCGGCCTGCGCATCCAGGCTGTAGTCCAGCGTATCCGACGCGCTGGACAGGCCGCGCCCGCGCACGTCCAGCACATAGGTGTCGAACTGCTCGCCCAAGCACTCGCCGACGAAGCCCCAGGTGATGGCGGGGCTGGTGATGCCCGGCACCAGGATCACCGGATCGCGCGTGGCACGCGCACCGGCGTTGCCGCCATAGCGCAGGTAGTGCTGCCGGATGCCGTTGGCGTGGACGTTGCCGCCGCAAACAAAGGTACTCATGTCATCGCTCCTTGGCCGGGGGCACTCAGTAAGCGCCGGACAGCAACGCGCCGGCGCCGGGCACGACCGGCTCCAGGTCGAGCTGCTTGAGGATGGCGTAGGTGGTGGCGATGGCCGCGGTGATCACGGGCTTGCCGGTCATCGCTTCCACCTTGGCCACGGCCGGCAACGAAGGCATCTGCACGCAGGCCGACAGCACGATGGCGTCGACGTCTTTGGTGTTCATCTGCGCGACGATGCCGGGCAGCCTGGCGGGATCATGACGGCCCACTTCGAGGTTGTCGGGGATTTCCAGCGCGCGCCAGTCCACCACTTCGTAGCCTTCGTTGCGGATGTAGTCCACCACCAGTTCCGTCAGCGGCTTCATATAGGGCGCGACCACCGCGATGCGCCTGGCGCCGATCACCTTCAGCGCGTCGATCAGCGCACCGGCGCTGGTGATCACCGGCGCATCCGCGCCGTTCGCGGCGGTGTGGGCCTGCAGGCGCTTCTCTGAGACGCGGTGGTAGCCGTGGCCCATCGCCATGATCGCTACCAGGCAGGCGTAGCCCAGCACGTCGACGCGGGCGTCGCTGAGTTCCAGCGCGCAGCGGTCGGATTCGGCGTCCATGGCCGCCAGTTCCTCCTTGACCACCTTCTTCATGCGCATGCGGCTGGAGTGGAAGGTGAACCGCTCGGGCCGCACCTGCTGGCGCGCCAGCAGCATCGCGGGGATTTCGGTTTCCATGGTGGTGTTCGAGCTCGGCACGATCTGGCCGATACGGAAAGTCTTTTGCACGGGGCGCTCCGTTATTTCGGGGTTCAAAGCTTGAGAATGCGTTCGGCGTTGCCATGGCAGACGAGGCTTCGGGTCGCGTCGTCCATCGGTGCCTGCTCGATAAAGTCCGCGGCGATCGCGGTGGATTCGTAGGGATAGTCGACCGAGAACAGCACGGCCTCTGCGCCCATCTCGGCAATGGCGCCGTTCAGCGCGGCGGGCGAGCACACGCCGGAGGTAGTGATCACGATATTGCTGCCGATGTACTCGGAAGGCTTCTTCGCCAGCCTGATGCCGTGCGAGTACACAGCGAAACGGCTGTCGAAACGCCAGCGCTGGAACGGCAGCCCTTCGCCCATATGGCCAAGGATGATCTTGAGCCGGGGGAAGCGGTCGAACACGCCGCTGAACAGCAGGCGCAGCGCATGGCTGGCCGTTTCCACGCCCCAGCCCCAGGCCGCGCCGCTGATCTCGGGATGCCCGGCGTACACATGCGGCATCGCATAGGCGTCGGTCGGATGCAGGTACATCGGCACGTCCAGCTCCTGCATGCGCTCCCAGAACGCGTCGTATGCGGGGTCGTCGTAGTACTTGCCCTGGGTATGGCCGTTGACCAGCGCCCCCTTGAAGCCGAGTTGCTTCACCGCGCGCTCCAGTTCATCCGCCGCCGTCACGGGATCGTGCATCGGCAGCGCGGCAAAGCCAGCGAAGCGGGTGGGATGGCGCGCCACTTGCGCGGCCAGGAAATCGTTGTTCTCGCGGGCGCGGCCGATGGCGGCGGCGCGGTCCGTTTCGCCCTGCACGCCGGGACCGGTCTGCGACAGCACGGTGAAATCGATGCCGGCACGGTCCATCTCGCCGATGCGGATGTCGTCGAAATCGGCGAGGCGCTTCGCGAGATCGGCCATCACCACCGCATCGATATGCTGGAGATATCCCTTCGAATAGGCCTGGAAACCGGGGGCCATGAAGTGTTCCTCCAGGGCAATCTTCCGTATTCTCGTCATGCTGTGGCGACTCCTGATGTGGTGGGGGCGTGCTTCGATGCAGGCCTTGAGACGGGGGCGGGAAGGCGCGTGCCGTTGTCCTTGCGAAGGCTTGCCTGCTTAATTACTCAGTATGCTGAGCATTTTTAATATAGCAACGAGGTTGTGGAATGTCTAGCCGGAGTCAAAAGGGTTAACCCCCATAACACTCCCAAATTCTGCTCAGTACACTGATTGAAATTACTCAGCATGCTGACAGTGTGGAGCACACACACGCACAAGCTGGGACGCCCCCAAGGAGAAATACGGCCATGACAATCAGCCTGACCAGTGACAGAGCCGCCGCGCGCAAGCAAGGCATGACAAGGGAAGAGCGCAAGGTGATCCTCGCGTCGTCTTTCGGGGCGCTGATGGAGTGGTACGACTTTTATATCTACGCGGCGCTCGCCGTCTATTTTGGCGCATTGTTCTTCCCGCCCGGCAACGAAACCACCGCTTTCCTCGCCAGCCTGGCCACCTTCGGCGCGGGCTTCCTGGTGCGCCCCATCGGCGCCTTGCTGTTCGGGCGGCTGGGGGACCTGATCGGCCGCAAATACACGTTCCTGGTGACGATCCTGCTGATGGGTATCGCCACCGTGGGCGTCGGGTTGCTGCCTACGTATGGCCAGATCGGCATCACCGCGACCATCCTGCTGGTGCTGTTGCGCCTGCTGCAAGGGCTGGCGCTGGGCGGCGAGGTGGGCGGCGCGGTGACCTACGTCGCCGAGCATTCGCCAGTCGAAAAGCGCGGGCTCTACACCAGTTCGCTGCAGACCACGGCCACCCTCGGCCTGCTCTCCTCACTGCTGGTGGTGTACCTGCTCAAGACCTTCCTGAGTGAGGCGCAGTTTCGCGAATGGGGCTGGCGCCTGCCCTTCCTGGTGTCCTTCCTGATGCTGGTGGTATCGGTCTATATCCGCGGCAAGCTGCACGAGTCGCCGATCTTCGCGCGCATGAAGGCCGGCAACAACACGTCGAAATCGCCCATCCTGGACAGCTTCACGAACTGGGCCAACCTGAAGTATGTGCTGCTGCTGTTCGTGGTGGCTTCGGGGCTCGGGGCCATCTTCGGGACCGGGCATTTCTACACCATGTTCTTCGTCAACAAGACGCTGCACGTGCCGCTGGAACTGGTGCACCTGCTGATCGGCATCGCGCTGGTGATCGCCACGCCCTGCTACCTGTTCTTCGGCTGGCTGTCCGACCGGATCGGCCGCAAGCACATCATGATGGCCGCCTGCCTGCTGGCCGCCGTCACCACGCAGCCCATCTTCAAGGCGCTGACGCATTACGCCAATCCGGCGCTCGAACAGTTCCAGCAGCGCAACACCGTGCAACTGCGCGCCGGCGACTGCCACTTCCGCCTGTTTGCCGAGCCGGTATCCGCGTGCGACAAGGCCAAGGGCTATCTGACGGATCTCGGCGTGGGCTACGAATTCATCCAGGACGAGGGCCGCCCGCAGCCCGAGCTGCGCATCGGCGACGCCACGCTGCAGGGTTTCGACAGCAAGGCAATCAGGCAGGCCCTGCTTGCCGCAGGCTGGCCCGAGCGCGCCGACCCGGCGGCCATCAATCGCCCGATGCTGTTCCTGATGCTGCTGATTCCCATCCTCTTCCTCGCCATGGTGTACGGCCCGCTGGCGGCGTTCATGGTGGAGTTGTTCCCGGCGCGCATCCGCTACACCTCGCTGTCCCTGCCCTTCCACCTTGGCGCCGGCTGGGTCGGAGGCATGCTGTCCTTCGTGGTGACGGCGATGAACGTGTCCAGCGGCAATGTGTACTTTGGCCTGTGGTATCCGGTCTCGATCGCCGCCCTCGCGTTTGTGATCGGCATGGTGTTCGTGCCCGAAACGCGGGGCCGCGACCTGGAGACCTGAGCCGGCCCACCATGGCGCCTGGCCCGGAATTTGCTCAGTACACTGCATTTTATGATCAGCATACTGATCATTTCACCAAGGCGATGCCGGCCGGTACGCAAACGATGCACGGCCGGGCCCTGCCCCCTCTTCTTCCTGCTTTCCGTTTTTTTCATTCACCCTGTCTGGAGCGCCCCCATGAAGTCTCTGCACAAAGCCCGACGCATCGCCCTGGTGCCTGCCCTGATCGCCCTGATGTATGGCACCGCCGCCCTGGCGGATGCCAGCGGTGTCAAGGTTGGCGTGATTACCGACATGTCCGGCTCCTACGCCGATCTCTCTGGCCGCGGCTCGGTGCTCGCGGCGCAGATGGCGGTGGAGGAATTCGGCGGCAAGGTGCTCGGCAAGCCGGTCACCGTGCTGTCGGGCGACCACCAGAACAAGGCGGATATCGCCTCGTCGCTGGCGCGCCGCTGGTTCGATACCGATGGCGTGGACATGGTGATCGACTTCCCCAACTCCTCCACCGCGCTGGCGGTGCAGGAAATCGCCAGGCAGAAGCAGAAGATCAATATCGTCTCGACGGGCGGCGCCATGGCGCTGACCAACCAGAACTGCTCGCCCACCGGCTTCCATTGGGGCTGGGATACCTACTCGGTATCGGCGCCGCTGGTCAAGCGCCTGATCGCCGACGGCAAGAGCAGCTGGTACTACATCACCGTGGACTACGCATTCGGCCAGTCGCTGGAATCGGATTTCCGCAAGGAGGTGGATGCCAGCGGCGGCAAGAATATCGGCAGCACCAAACACCCGCTCAATGCCAGCGACTTCAGCAGCCCCATCGTGGCGGCGTCCGCGTCCAAGGCCAAGGTGGTAGTGCTGGCCAACGCGGGCAATGACATGATCAACGGCGTCAAGGCGGCCGGCGAATTCGGCCTGATCAAAGGCGGCCAGACCGTGATTACGCCCTCGACCTTCATCACCGACCTGAAGAGCCTGGGGCCAAGCGTGGCGCAGGGTCTGACCTATGTGGACCCGTTCAAGCTGGATCTCGACGCCAGGTCGAAGGCCTTCGTCGAGCGCTTCTTCGCCAAGCAGAAGGCCTACCCGACGCATGGCCAGATCGGCGTCTACTCCGGCGTGCTGCATTACCTCAAGGCGATCGAGGCGGCCAAGACGGTGGATGGGCCGGCCGTGGCGGAAAAGATGCGCGCCCTGGTGGTCAACGATGACTTCGTGCATGGCGGCAAGGTGCGCGCGGATGGCCGGATGGTGCATGACATGTACCTGGCGCAGGCCAAGTCGCCGGCGGAGTCGAAGGGCCCGTGGGATCTCGTCAAATACCTCGGCACCATTCCCGGCGACGCGGCGTTCCGCCCGCTATCCGCAAGCGAATGCGTGCTCGTGAAGAAGTGAGCCGCGATGCCGACACGCAATGACACTGACGCGGAGCACGCATGAGCCAGGCTGACGTAATCCTTGAAACCCGCGGACTCACCAAGGAGTTCAAGGGCTTCACCGCCGTCAGCAGGGTCGACCTGCGGGTACGGCGCGGCGCCATCCACGCCCTGATCGGGCCCAATGGCGCCGGCAAGACCACCTGCTTCAACCTGCTGACCAAGTTCCACACGCCCTCCGCCGGCGCCATCCTGTTCAACGGCGAGGACATCACGCGCGAGCGCCCGGCCCAGATCGCCCGCAAGGGCGTGATCCGCTCCTTCCAGATCTCGGCGGTGTTCCCGCAGCTCACGGTGATGGAAAACGTGCGCGTGGCGCTGCAACGCAAGCTGGGCACCGCGTATCACTTCTGGAAAAGCAAGCGCTCGCTCGATGAACTCAATGACCGCTCGATAGCGCTGCTGAAGGCCGTCGGCCTGGAAGGCTTTGCCGACCTGCCCACCGCCGAACTGGCGTACGGGCGGAAGCGCGCGCTGGAAATCGCCACCACGCTCGCCATGGACCCGGAGCTGATGCTGCTCGACGAGCCCACGCAAGGCATGGGGCATGAAGACGTGGAAGTGGTAACCGCCTTGATCAAGCAGGTTTCAGCGGGACGCACCGTGCTGATGGTCGAACACAATATGAGCGTGGTGTCATCCATCGCGGACCGCATCACCGTGCTCCAGCGCGGCGCCATCCTGGCCGAAGGGCCTTACGAGGAAATGGCGCGGAACCCGCAGGTGATGGAAGCGTACATGGGCACGGCCGATGCCGCGCTGACGGAGGCAACGCCATGACCCACCCAACCCCTGCCCTGCAGATCAAGGACCTGCACGCCTGGTATGGCGAGTCCCACATCCTCCACGGGGTGGACCTGACCGTCGATCCGGGGGAAGTGGTCACCGTGCTCGGCCGCAATGGCGCGGGCCGCACCACGACCATGCGCGCCATCATGGGGCTCGTCGGCGCCCGCAAAGGCTCGATCCGCGTCAACGGCACCGAGACCATCGGCATGAAGACGCACCGCATCGCGCCTCTGGGGCTTGGCTATTGCCCGGAGGAACGCGCCATCTTTTCCAGCCTGTCGTGCGAGGAGAACCTGATGCTGCCGCCGGTGTTCAAGCCGGACGGCGCAACGGCAGGCCGCGAGCCGATGCCGCTGGACGAGATCTATGCGATGTTCCCCAACCTGTGGGAGCGCCGCAAGAGCCAGGGCACCCGCATGTCGGGCGGCGAGCAGCAGATGCTGGCGGTCGCGCGCATCCTGCGCACCCGCGCCAGCGTGCTGCTGCTCGATGAAATCTCCGAAGGCCTCGCGCCCGTCATCGTACAAACACTGGCAAGAATGATCACCACCCTGAAGAAGCGCGGCTACACCATCGTGATGGTGGAACAGAATTTCCGCTTCGCCGCGCCTCTGGCCGACCGCTTCTATGTGATGGAGCACGGCCGCATGGTGGAGAGCTTCGACGCCAGCGCGCTTGGGCGCAAGATGCCCACGCTCAACGCCCTGCTCGGCGTGTAAGGAACCATCGCTATGGATTTTTTTGGCATACCTGTGCCCGCCCTGCTGAGCCAGTTGCTGCTCGGCCTCGTCAACGGCTCGTTCTACGCCATCCTCAGTCTCGGCCTTGCGGTCATCTTCGGCCTGCTCAACGTCATCAATTTCGCCCATGGCGCCCTGTTCATGCTGGGTGCCGTGCTGGCATGGATGGGCATGAGCTACCTCGGCCTTAACTACTGGCTGATGCTGCTGCTCGCGCCGTTGGTTGCCGGCGCGCTGGGCGTGGCGCTGGAACGCACCATGCTGCGCCGTCTCTACCGCGTCGACCACCTCTACGGACTGCTGCTGACGCTGGGCATCAGCTTGCTGATCGAAGGCCTGCTGCGCTCCGCCTACGGTGTGTCCGGCCTGTCCTACGCCACGCCCGCGGCGCTGAGCGGCGCCACCAACGTGGGCTTCATGGTGCTGCCCAACTACCGTGCCTGGGTCGTCGTGGCCTCGCTCACGGTGTGCTTCGCGACCTGGTACGTGATCGAGAAGACAAAGCTCGGCGCCTACCTGCGCGCCGGCACCGAGAACCCCCGCATGGTGGAAGCATTCGGCATCAACGTGCCGCTGCTGGTCACACTGACCTACGCCTTCGGCGTGGGGCTGGCCGCCTTTGCCGGCGTGCTGGCCGCGCCGGTGATGCAGATCTCGCCGCTGATGGGGCAGAACCTGATCATCACCGTGTTCGCGGTGGTGGTGATCGGCGGGATGGGATCCATCCTCGGCTCCATCTTCACCGGCCTCGGCCTGGGCATATTCGAGGGCATGACCAAGGTGTTCTACCCGGAAGCCTCGGCGACCGTCGTCTTCGTGGCCATGGTGTGCGTGCTGATGGTGCGCCCCGCCGGCTTGTTCGGAAAGGAAAAATGATGATCAACGACTCACGCGCGAGCCTGACTATCGCCCTGCTGGCGGCGGCTGTCGCGCTGGCGCCCTTCCTCGGCGCCTACCCGGTGCTGGCGATGAAGCTGATGTGCTTTGCCCTGTTTGCCTGTGCCTTCAACCTGCTGCTGGGCTTTACCGGTCTGCTGTCCTTCGGCCATGCCGCCTTCTTCGGCGGCGCGGGCTATGCCTGCGGCTACGTGATGAAATCGCTGCACGCGACGCCGGAGCTGGGCTTGCTGGCCGGCACGGCCTTCGGCGCGCTGCTCGGCCTGGCCTTCGGTGCGCTGGCGATCCGGCGCCAGGGCATCTACTTCGCCATGGTCACGCTGGCGCTGGCGCAGATGTTCTACTTCTTCTGCCTGCAGGCGCCCGTCACCGGCGGCGAGGACGGCATGCAGGCGGTGCCGCGCGGCACCCTGTTCGGGCTGGTTTCGCTGGAGAGCGACCTGACCATGTACTACGTGGCGGCGGCCGTGGCCGGTGCCGCGCTGCTGCTGATCGCGCGCGTGGTCAACTCGCCGTTCGGGCAGGTGCTGCGGGCTATCAAGGAGAACGAGCCGCGCGCCATTTCGCTAGGCTACGACACCGACCGCTTCAAGCTGCTGGCCTTCGTGCTGTCGTCGGCGCTGGCCGGGCTGGCGGGCGCCCTGAAGACGCTGGTGCTCGGCTTCGCCACCCTCACCGACGTGCACTGGGCCATGTCCGGATCGGTCATCCTGATGACGCTGGTGGGAGGCATGGGCACCCTCTCAGGGCCCATCCTGGGCGCGCTGGTGATCGTCGCGGTCGAAAACAAGCTGGGTGATTTCGGCAGCAGCCTGGCCGCGCTTACGGGCGTGGACTGGTTCAACACGCTGGGCGAATCGGTCAGCATGGTCACGGGCCTGATCTTTGTGGTCTGCGTGCTTACCTTCCGGCGCGGGATCATGGGCGAGATGCAGGCGCTGCTGGCCCGCCGGGCGGCGCTGTCGCGGCCTGCACCCGCCTTCCACGGCCGTTCCGCCACCTCGACCACAGCCAAGGGTTAACGCTGATTCAGTCGGCAATTTAAATCAGTACACTGATCATTAATACTCAGCATACTGATTAAAGGAGATGCATCATGGCTTGGACCAAGATCGCCACTACCGGCCAGCTTCAGGACGATGAAGTGATGCCGCTCACGCTCGGGGACGCGCAACTGGCGCTGTACCGCTGCGAAGGGGAATACTTCGTCACCGACAATGTCTGCACGCACCAGTACGCATTGCTGTCGGACGGCTACCTGGAAGACGGCTGCATCGAATGCCCGCTGCACCAGGCGCGCTTCGACGTCCGCACCGGGCAAGCCATGTGCGCGCCTGCCACCCAGGGCATCCGCGTCTATCCGGTCAGGATCGTGGACAGCGACGTGATGGTCGACCTCATGGTCACCGCCTGAGCCCCCGCCATGCCACAAGACGCCCCCATCCTGATCATCGGCGCCGGCCAGGCCGGCGCCACCGCGGCAGCCGCGCTGCGCTCGCTGGGCCATGACGGCGGCATCGTCATGGTCGGCGGCGAGGTCCATGCACCCTACGAGCGCCCGCCGCTGTCCAAGGCCGTGCTGGCGGATGAGCAGCAGGACGAACGCATCGGCGTGCACGCGCCGGGCTTTTATGCCGAGCAGGGCATCGACCTGCGTCTGGGCACGATAGTGACTTCGCTCGATCCCGGCAGTGGCGCGGCCCGCTGCGCCGACGGCCAGGCGATTGCCTTCAGCCGCTGCCTGCTGGCCACCGGCGGGCGTGCCCGCACCCTGCCCGCCTTGCCGGAAGGCATGGCGGGCGTGCACTACCTGCGCTCGCTGGCCGATGCGCGTGGCCTGCGCGCCGCGCTGCGCCGGGAGCGCTCCGTGCTGGTGATCGGCGGCGGCTTCCTGGGGCTGGAAACGGCCTCCACCGCCCGCGCGGCGGGACTGGAGGTCACGGTGATCGAAGCCGCGCCACGGTTGCTGCAGCGCGCCGTGCCTGCCGTGTTCTCCGACTGGCTGGCGCAGCGCGTGCGCAGCCTCGGCATCGACCTGCGCCTGGGCTGCGGGATCGCCTCGATCCCGCCGGCCACAAACGGGGTTGTCGTCACGCTGACGGACGGCTCCGCCTTGCACGCACCGCTGGCAGTGGTCGCCATCGGGCTGCATCCCGATGCCGGCCTGGCGCGGGCCGCCGGGCTGGCGCTCCATCCGGGCAACGGCGGCATCCAGGTCGACGCGCACTGCCGCACCAGCGCACCGGGCGTGTTCGCCGCCGGCGATTGCACCAGCCAGTACCAGCCGCTGTTTGGCCAGGAAGTCCGGCTGGAGTCGTGGCAGAACGCCAACGAGCAGGCCCGCATCGCCGCCGCCGCCATGCTCGGCGTGGAGACGGCACCGGCCGCCGTGCCCTGGTTCTGGACCGACCAGCTCGGCTGCAACATCCAGATGCTGGGCGCGGTGGACCCCACGCTGTGCTACACCCTGCGCGGCAACGGCACGGCGGACGGCGACGCCCCAAGATTCCTGTTGCTTGGCATGGCCGGCGCGCAACTGCGCCACGCTATCGCCGTCAATGCGGGCGGCGACCTGCGCCAGCTCCGCAACCTGATCGAACAACGCACCGCCTGCGATATCGGCCTGCTTTGCAACACCGCCCTGCCCCTGAAGCAAGCGGTACGCGAGGCCGCCGCCGCGCTCGCGGGCCAGCCCCAATCCTGAACGATCCCGAACGAGGAACCGACATGTACCAGACCCACGCGGTCATCAACCGCACGCCGCGCGCCAAGGATGCCGAACTGGCCGCCTGCCAGTGGCCGGAGGACGCCCTGCATTTCATCCCGGACTGGGTGTACACCAGCAACGCCGTGTACGACATGGAACTGGAAAAGATCTTCCGCGGCCGCACTTGGAACTTCGTCGCGCTGGAGGCCGAGATCCCCAACTCCGGCGACTTCAAGCGTTCCTATGTCGGGCCCACGCCAGTCGTCGTGGCGCGCGCCGAGGACGGCTCGATCAATGTCTTCGAGAATCGCTGCGCCCACCGCGGCGCGGAGTTCTGCCGGCACGGCCAGGGCAATGCCACGGAGTTCGTCTGCCCCTATCACCAGTGGTCCTACGATCTCAAGGGCAACCTGCAGGGCGTCCCGTTCAAGCGCGGCGTCAACCGTGCCGGCGGCATGCCCAAGGACTTCCGTAACGAAGACCACGGCCTGGTGAAGCTGCAGGTGGCCACGCGCAACGGCGTGATCTTCGCCTCCTACGCCAGCGATATGGAGAGCCTGGAGGAGTACCTGACGCCCGAGATCCTCAAGGATTTCGACGTGGTGTTCAATGGCAAGCCGCTCAAGATCCTCGGGTACTACAAGAATGAGCTGCCGTGCAACTGGAAGATGTACCACGAGAACCTGAAAGACCCCTACCACGCCACGTTGCTGCATTCCTTCCTGGTGGTGTTCGGCCTGCTGGTGGCCGGCAACGACTCCGCCATGATCGCCGACCCGGTGCACGGCCGCCACGGCACCATGGCCTCGGCCAAGAAGGAAGACAAGTACGCCGCGGTGAGCGAAGAGAACAAGAAGGAAATGCGCTCCTTCCACGAGGGCATGCGCCTGCAGGATGACCGATTCCTGGAATACATCAAGGAGTTCGACTCGCCGTGGTCTGTCACCATGCAGACCATCTGGCCAAACCTGATCGTGCAGCGCGAGATGAATACGCTGGGCGTGCGCCAGATCGTGCCCAACGGCCCGGACAGCATGCTGATGCAATGGACCATGTTCGGCTATGAGGACGACAGCGAGGAGATGATGCGGCACCGCCTGCGCCAGGGCAACCTGATGGGACCGGCCGGCTTCCTCGGCCTGGAAGACAACGAAGCGATGAAGTTCGTGCAGGAAGGCGTGCGCCGCTCCAGCACCGACCGCAACGTGCTGAAACTGGACCCCGGCCACGTCGGCACCGCCAACTCGCTGATCTCGGAATCCGCGATCCGCGCCATGTACCAATACTATCGCAGCGTGATGGGGTTCTGAACAGCATGATACCAACCATGACACCGACGGCTCATACCCTCTACCGCCCCTGCAAGCTGGAGCCCGCGCGCGCGCAGGCGCTGCGCATGGAGATCGATGCCTTCCACGCCGAATACTGCGCCGTGCTCGATGCCGGCCTGGTGGAATCGTGGCCGGATTTCTTTACCGAGGATTGCATCTACCGCATCACAGCAAGGGAGAACGTGGAACTCGGCATGCCCGTGGGACTGGTCTACGCTGAAGGCCGCGGCATGATGCACGACCGCGCGGTGGCGATCGCGCGCACCCAGATGTTCGCGCCGCGCCATATGCTGCATCTTGTCACCAACACGCGCGTCACCGAGGAAACCGCGTATGGCGAGATCCATGCGCAAGCCAGTTTCCTGCTGCTGCAGACGCTGGTCGAAGGTCCCACCACCATCCACATGGCGGGCACCTATCACGACCGCTTTTCCCGCACCCAGGGCAAGCTGCTGCTGGCCGAGCGCCAGGTCGTGTACGACACCACCATCATCGCCAACGACCTGGTCTACCCGGTGTAACCCGCGCGCACGGTGCGCGCAACGCATTACATGATGCGCAGCACCGTCCGGCTGTAGTCATTGTTGGCCTCCACCAGCGTCGCCAGCAGGTCCATGAACACCTTGCGCTGCGCCGGGCGCAACGGCGCCAGCATGCGCTCCTGCGCGCGCTCCATATCGGCGCGCAGCGACGCCACCACCTCCTGGCCTTCCTTGGTCAGGTGCACGTGACGCGTGCGCCGGTCGGCCGGATTGTCCTTGCGCTCGACCAGGCCGCGCTCTTCCAGCCTGCGCACCACATCGGCCGTGGTGGTGCGGTCGAAGCCCACTTCCTGCCCCAGCGAAGTCTGGTCCAGCCCCGGCAGCACCGATAGCACCGTCAGGATGGCGTACTGCACCGGCGTGATGCTCGCCGACTTGCATTCCTCGAAAAACATGGCCACGTGGATCTGGTGCAGGCGGCGCACGAGAAAACCTGGCCGGGCCCAGAGAAGTTCCTTGGCCGGGTCCGCTTCGGACGGCGCTTGATCCTCGACCGGGGGCGCGGTGTGCGCCGTTTGACGTTTCGCGGTGGACATTCCATTCACCAAATTGTTAGCATGCTGACAAGTATAGACGAGTGGCCGCCCGCGCACGCTGCCGACGAGGTGTCCCTTCTCGCTGTCGATGACGCTGTCGATCATCGCGCTTGCCCTCGGTGCGTGCGCCGAGTTGCGCACGCCTGTTGAAAAAACCGCGCTGGAAGCGCCCCGGCATTGGCAGCATGCGCCACGGCAAGCGCTTGCCGCGCCTGCCGCCGGTACCCTGGGGCCGGACGCGTTGTGGCAGTCCTTCGGAGACCCGCAGCTCAACGCGCTCGTAGCGTCAGCGCTGGAAACCAACAACGATCTCGCCATTGCCGCGCTGCGGCTCGAACGGGCCCGCTTGCTCGCGGGACTCGCCGGCACCAACCGCCTGCCCGAGCTTGCGGCGGAGGGCCGGGCTACGCGCCAATGGGGGCTGGACGGCGGCGGGCGGCGCGACCAGTCGGCCATCAATGCCACCGTCAGTTACGAAATCGACCTGTGGGGGCGGCTGGCCAGCCTGCGCAGCGCCACGGACTGGGAGGCGCGAGCCTCGGCAGCCGAACTCGAAGCCGCGTCGATCACACTGGCCGCCACCACGGCCACGCTGTACTGGCGTGCCGGGCTGCTGAACCAGCTGATCGATATCTCCGACCAAAGCCTCGCGGACGCGCGGCACACGCTGGAACTCGTCGAGGCGCGCTACCGTGCCGGCGCGGTCTCCGGGCTCGACCTGGCGCAGGCCGAGCAGCAACTGCGGGCCTGCCCACCAATGCGCTGCCGCGCGTCGCGCCCGGCATCCCGGCGGCAGTGATCGGCAGGCGCCCCGACGTGCGGCAAGCGGAATGGCGCCTGCGCGCCGCTCTTGCGGACTCCGACGCTACGCGCGCCGGCTTTATCCCAAATTGACGCTGACTGGTCTCGTTGGCACCAGCAGCGCGGCGCTAGCCTCGATGCTGCGAGATCCCACCGCCCTGCTCGGCGCGGGCCTGAGCCTGCCCTTCCTGCAATGGGAGAAAGCAAGACTGACGATACAGGTCTCGCAAAACGAATACCGGGAAAAGGTGGTGCGCTATCGCCAGTCGCTGTACACGGCGTTCGCCGAAGTGGAGAACGCGCTGTCCGGCCATGCCAGCCTGGCACTACGGGATCGGCGCCTGGCTGAATCCCTGCAGGCGGCGAGCCGGGTCGAACGGCTCGCCGCGGTCCGCTACCGGACCGGCGCCACCGCGCTCCAGCCGTGGCTTGATGCGAAGGAGACGCGGCGCACGGCCGCGATGGCGGCGGCGCGGAACCGCTTCGACAGGCTCGTTAATGTCGCCACCCTGTACAAGGCGCTGGGGGGGCCGCCGGTGGAGGGGGATGGGTGAAGGTTGTCGGGTGTGGGTCGGTGACAGGCGCTCCAGCACGAAACAAAAGGCAATCAACGAAAATACTATGATTGCCCCTGCGTTGCCGCAGGTTGCCGTATTCCCAGCGCATCCCGCTGTGTATCGAAGACAATGTGCACAAGCGGGCTTCGAAGCAGACTCGCCGGCGTGACGGTGCACCTTTGCCACGGGATCCGGCCGAAATACCAGAGTCGCCAGAATGCGAGCCTCGGATCGGCGTTGTTACGCAGTAGCATTGCAAACGTCTCTACCTCGCCAATCCGGATATCCGTCGCTTCCTGGATGACTTCACGAACGAAGCGAGAGCAAAACTGGCGGCGCGAATTCATGTTGAATCCGGTGTCGTAGAGGGTGCCCATCCGGCGCTCCGCTGCCGCGATCAGCATGCTGCGATGCGTGTCGCTGAGCGGTGTGGTGAGTCTCCCGACCGCGCATCTTCCCCATTCGGAACGCTTCAGGAAAGACGTCATCGGCGTTGTCCGTGCAAGAGGAAACGTACTTTCCGCAATCAATGGATCATCGCCCCGGTTGTCAACAACGACCCCCACGTGATTCGTCCATGAGTTCGTCGCGCTCGCCACTTCCAGGAAAGGCCGTGCGGTCACACGGATGAAAACCAGGTCTCCAATCTGAAGATCGCCCGCCGGAAGCCCACCCGGCGGTTCAGGCGTGCGCAGCGCGGGACGCGAACCCGCGCACATGTCAACCATACCGATTGTCCTGATCATCCTGGCACCTATGGTCATACCGGCCTCCTTGCTGTTCCGATGGCGTGCAGTATGCGAGGAGGTCGCAAATCTCGCACCTTCTTTTCCTACAAGTGCTTAAAATGATACCTTTGGTATCGTATATCAATACTTTCATGACCGAGGTTACTCAACTCATTGCGACGATCAAGCAACGCCTCAAAGCTGCGGGAATGACTTATCGCGACGTTGCGCAAGCGCTTGGCCTTTCGGAACCCAGCGTGAAGCGCCTGCTGGCCGGCGGACGACTGACGGTCGAGCGACTCGCCCAGTTCTGCGATCTGCTCGGCCTGACGATGGCGGAATTGCTGCAAGAAGCAGAGTTGTCAGCGCCGCGCCTGCATAAGCTCACGCGTGAACAGGAAGCGCAACTCGTATCGGATGAGAAGTTGTTGCTGGTGGCCGTGTGTGCGCTGAATCACTGGTCGCTGGAAGACATGGTGTCGGCCTATCGCCTGTCGAAAACCGAGTGCATCAAGTACCTGCTCGTGCTGGACCGGATGGGCCTGGCCCATCTGAAACCGGGAAACCGGATACGTCTGCTCGTCGCGCGGGACTTCGATTGGTTGCCGGACGGCCCTATCCGTCAGTTCTTTTTGCAGCAAGGCTTACCCGATTTCATGGATAGCGGATTCGGCGGGTCCGACGAGGCCATGAACTTCGCTCACGGCATGCTGACGAATTCCGCATACGCCCAGTTGCGGGGCGAATTGGACAGGATGCGCAGCAAACTGGCAGCGCTGCACACCGAATCCGCGGCCGCCCCTTTGACTGAAAAGCGCGGAACCGCACTCCTGCTGGCGATGCGTGTATGGGAACCGGTTGCGTTCAGGGAGCTTAAGCGGATTCCTGAAGCGGGGGTAGCCAATAAGCGGAGATGACACCGGACGAGTTAGCCGATCTGTGTATATCAGCGCCCCCCCAACAACTGCGCGACTCCATGCGCAGTACCGCGGTACTGCCATCCAGTCTCGAGAAAGCATTCCCGGCATTGTGCGTGAGACGGTCCGACGCTCAGATGTACGCTGGCACGCCGGCCAACCATCTGTGAAGCACGAATGCGACCAGAGCCCAACTCGCGAGCCCGATGACAACAACAGCGGCATCGCGCGCGAGTGCTCCGCCTTGGTAGCGCGTCCCCGCCTGCCGGTCGCGGCGGCGTGCCGACGCGAAATCCGTCACCGCCCAGACCAGGAAGGCGCCGAATAGCACGACCGCAGCCAGAGTTCCATTCGCAAGCAGGTGTGCCAACGCCCAGATCTGGACGCCTGCGACCATTGGATGGCCGAACACCGCCTTGATGCGGTTACCAGGCACGTACGCTGCTGCGAATAGAACGAAGGCCAGTACGGTAAGCAACGCCGTGACGTGACGAGCCCACATCGGCGGTGCCCAGAGGACCATGGGGTGCCCGTTAGCCAGCCCGAATCCCCAGACGATCAATACCAATCCGAAGACCGAAGCCAAGGAATACAAACCTTTCCAGCCGCTCGGACCGACGCGAGCAATCTGCGCCGCGCGCCAAGGCTCTGCGACAATGCGAACCGAATGCACGGTCAGAAAGATCAACAGCCCTAGTATCAGCACCATCATGTTGACGCCCCACTATGGCAACGTACTCCACTGATTGCACTCCGCTCGCGATCCTCCAACGGCAGACCTGGCGGTTAAGACCTGCTAGGCCAAACTTTTCTGAGTATAGTGGTTGAACACTCAATGTCCATTGGAATCGGGGCGCCAACTCCAATGGGCGCCTCGCTCCCTGTTTAGCGCGCGGCCGGCGCATGAGATTGAATCCATGTCCGCGGTGACCCTAGTTAAACGGGGGCATCACCACGAGTGAATTCGCCGGCGTGGAGCTTCACAAAGTCGTACATACTCATCGGCGCTTTGCCAGTCAGCTTGAATATGTCGTCTGTCATGCGGTCGTATCGTCCCTGCGCATGCAGTTCGGCCATCACGGCGAGATGACCGACGAGATGCGCTGGCACCCCCGCCTCCCGGAGCTTTTCGGCCCACGCCGAAACCGGCACATCGCGATAGCGGATCGTGCGGCCGAGCGCATCGGAAAAGGCTCGCGCATAGTGTTCGAGATCGGCCGACTCATATCCGGTCAGGTTATAAACACGGCCGATGTGCGGCGCCGGATCGTCGAGGATAACGGATACGGCGTGCGCCACATCGACAGCCGAGATCGGCGAGGTTCGGCTTCCGCCTAGTGGCAACACCAGTTCGTCGCGTTCGCGCACACCAGCATCGGCGAGACGCAGAAAGAAGCCTTCGAGGAAGACCGTCGGTCGTACCGTGACGACGGGCAGCCCCGACCATGCGAGTACCTGCTCGGCAAGCCAGTGGAGCTTGTGCTGAGGGCTGCCGGTGGTCTCCGTGACGCTCATCTGCGTGACCGTCATCTGCGACATGTTGACGAAGGCTTCGACGCCGTGGTGGCGCGCCACCGCTGCGATATTGACCGTGGCCTCCAGATAGGCCGGCGAGATCGACATACCGAAATAGATGCGCGAGCAGCCTTCGATCGCGCGATGCATCGAAGCAAGATCGGTCAGATCGCCGACCATGACCTCGGCGCCGAGCCGACGCAGATCTTCAGCGCGTTCATCCTCACGTCGAACCAGGGCGCGCACCTTGTGCCCCTTGGCGAGGAGCATTTCGGTGACGTGGCGACCGATGCCACCGATAGCGCCAGCCGCTCCGGTGACGAGGATCGGGCGATCATGTGTAGATTGATTAGTCATATCGTTTACCTATGCGTTGGGTTCAAATAAATCTGGACGAGGCGGCTTGCGCAATTTCGTTTGCCGTACACGTCTGGTGTCACGTCGGACGGTTATGCATATGCACATACGAGGACGAATTTCGTGCTGTTTTTGCCGCCTCTCAGCGCATCCATTCAGTGATCACAGATGATCGCCTCGCAGAAAATCATCGATTCTTCTGTCAACAAGCGCGGGTTGTTCTTCCTGAATGAAATGCCCGCTGTTCTCCACATCCACTACCGTCAGATTCGCCGCCTTTTGCGCGACGGACCTCCCTCGCACTGGCCATCCTGGCAATGATTATCAAAGTACACCTCCACACATATCGATTGATCAAAAGAAGGCATGCGGGGTTATGCGCGCGGGTGTGCCGTGGTTGGTTCCCTATGCTCAGGCGATCGTGGTGTGCAGACCGTCCGGGCCCGGTTCGACGATCGATTTGGCATGCGCGGCGCGTTCGTGAACGTGCGCGGTGGGCGTGCGGTCGATCAGGAGACTGAGCAGCTCTGGCCGGTTGTAGTGTCCGGCCGAGTCCATCAAGGCCTTGCGTCGGTCGATCATCGAGAAATCAAGATCGGCGATGACCTCGCCCTCACCCGAGCGGATAGGTTCGCCCAGCAGCATGCCCTCCGGTGTCACGATGGTGGTCAAGCAACCGCCCGAGATCGGACCGATCGCGCAGCCCGTGTCCTTCATGATCTGCGCCTGCTGGTCGGCGTCCAGCCAGGCCGTTGCGTTCACGACGAAGCAGCCGGACTCCAGCGCATGCTGGCGGATATTGATTTCCATCCTTTGGGCAAACCCTTCGCCGAAGGCAGACCCCGGATACATGGCCGAATGGATCTGCTCGCCGTCGGCAATCATCGCGTAGCGCGCGAGCGGGTTATTGTGCTCAAAACATGCAAGCTGGCCAATGCGGCCGACCTTGCTGTCGACGGCGCGCAGGCCCGACCCGTCGCCCTGGCCCCAGATCATGCGCTCGAAATGCGTGGGCGTGATCTTGCGGCGACGCTGGATCAAGGTGCCGTCAGCGTCGAAGAGCAGTTGCGTGTTGTAAATGGTGCCGCCGTCACGCTCATTCACGCCGATGGACACCACCATGCCCGCCTTACGGGCTGCCTCGCCGATTGCGTCGGTGGCGGGGGACGGCACCGTCACGGACTGCTCAAGCAGCCTCAGCTGCTCATTTCCGGACAGAAGCTGAATGCCCGTCTGGACCGCGGAAAAATATGGGTAGTAAGGCACCACGGTCTCCGGAAACGTGGCGAACTGCACCCCCTTCTCACCAAGCTCGTGGATCTTCTGCACGACTTTCTCGACGGTTCCCTCACGGCTGTAGAGGACAGGGCTGATCTGGACTGCGGCGGCTTTGACGACTGTCATTGCAAACTCCTGGACTGATAAAGACGGGCACACAGGCGCCCCTGGTGGTGGTGTTGCATATGCAACTTTAAGAATAGAAAAATCAGCTCGTGCGACGCGGCAACTCGCCCGCGATGCCCATTAGCGCGTCGGCCCCAGCCTCTCCCAGCAGGGCTCTCGCCTTTGTCTGCGCAGTCGACCATGCGGACGCGGCGCTGCTGAGCAATGCTTTGCCTTGTTCCGTGAGCGAAAGGGGGCGACTGCGGCCATCGCCTCCGGGGAAGCCTTCGGCGACCCACCCCTGCGAGATCAGGGGTTGCAAAATCCTTGTAAGCGTCGAACGGTCATGATGGTTCTTGCGACCGAGATCCGAACGGCTGAGTGGTTCATGCTCCACGATAAGCACGAGCAGGCTGAATTGAGGAGCATTGATGCCGAACGGCCGTAGCGCGTCGTCGTAAATTGCGGTCAAGACCCGCGAAATCTGCCGCGTACGCGTTAGCAGGCATTTCTGCGCGATCTCGCTGCTCACGTCATTAGCGGCTTTGTGCTGAATGTCTAACGTCATGCTCGGCTCATGCTGCATATGCAATACATTGAAGGACAAATTCCAGACTGCCAGCGATTCATCCGGTTTGAGCGAGCGTGATCGAGGTATCTACGTTGCTGTGCGGACTCACCACCCTATGGACGTATTTGAGCGCGCCAACGTATCCGGGATATATCTGGGAAAAGTGGTTTCTGTGAGTGCACGTATCAGAGCGCGCAGCAGATACATTGCGATGCAAAGAGAACCGTGTCGGCGCACACTAATAAATTCCGCGCCGAAACGATCAACTCGAACCCGAGGCTGCATTCACGGCGTCGGCTTCCGGTCCGGTCAGATAGAGGTCACGGAACCGCTCGTCAACCCGCTCCCACAACAGTTTCGAGAACAGCATCGCGGCATTCAGCGGACGATGGTTGATCACCACAGAGTCAGCCTCACCCTGTTCGTTCAGGTGCGCCACGAGTAGCGTCTCGATTGGCATGCCCTGAATCTGCGAGCGATAGGACTCTATGTATAGTCCGTTGCCTGTCTCGCCCTTGTAACTGTGATGCTGGAACTCGTAGAGCGAGACCGCGTGCTTGATCACCGACAGGATGTCAGCCCGCCCTTCTACCGGACGCTTCAGGACGGTCGCCTCAAGCGTCGCATTTTCGGCGAGCCTGGCCAGCCAGAACGGCGGCCCGCCGGCAGGCGCCAAGACTGGTGCTGTATCGTTGAATTTCATGTTGGGTACTCCATTGATTGCATGAACGTTGTCAGCGAACACAGGCATCCTCTTCCGTCCCGCTGAACAAATCACGAGCAACGCCACTACGACCTGGCAATTCCAGCGCTGGCGGCATCAACAGCGGCTCCTAGCGCGATTCTTGCCTTCTCGCGCCTTCGCCGCGCGAGTCGCTCCACGCCGACACTCCGTTCGGATTCACCGGCCAGAAGTGCATGAATGTCAGGCAGCGTATAAATGGCGCCACGACTGCCCCAGGTACCGTCCGGAATCTCCGTCGGGAAAACCCAGACGCGCGGTGCGACCTCGTCGAACGGTCGGTTCTCGGCGCGAGCTACCGCTTCTGTGACTGCCTTAACCAACGCTCTACGTGACTCGTCGGTGTATTGCCCCTCGGGCGCCGAAGGAATGATCCGGTAGCGCGCTGCCTTCGAGCGTTCCCCGCCGACGAATACCGCGGCCGGTCGATGGAGATGAAGCACGGTTACTCCCTGCGCAATCGGATTTCCCGGGTCATAGCCTTCCGCTTTGATCAGGATGTCAGTCAGTTCTCTAACCAAACGTGCTTCCGCTTCAGGCGTCAAAGCATCGTCCGGCCACAGCGCGTCGATCATTGGCATGGTCGCAGTCCTTCGTCATGTGTTTCGGTTTGGCGATCATCGCGCTTTACGGGAGAATCCGGAAGTGGCAGTATTGCCATCATTCGAGTGATATCGGACACATACGCAAATGATCACGATCCGGATCTGGGTCTATGACGGAATTCTGGCATCCGGCGTCGCGGGAACCATTGACGTCCTCAACGCCGCCAATCACCTGAGCGCACGCGAAGTCACACGTAGGCCCAACCCTCTACCCATGTTCGCGTGGCACGTGGAATCGCTTGACGGACAACCGGTCAGGGCTGCTTCGGGCCAGAGCATTGCGGTGGACAGCAAAATAGATCCACGTAAGCGTGCAGACGCCGTTCTGATTACGGCCCCGTTTTTTTCCAACATGGATGAGTTCATCGGCCGCCGGGAGCAGCTGAACGCGCTGTCTTCGGCGCTACGGCGCCAACGCAAGGCGGGAGCCGTGCTGGCCGCATACTGCACCGGCAACTATCTGCTTGCTGAGGCGGGCTTACTCGACGGCCGGGTCGCCACGACACACTGGGCCAAAGCGCCTGACTTCGCCCGACGCTATCCGCGTGTCGAACTTCGAGCCCAGGAAGTCCTGACCGGGCAAGATGGCATTATCTCGGGCGGTTCCGTGACGTCGTATCTCAACCTCGCCGTGCGGTTGGTCGAAATATTCGCCGGTGAGAAACTTGCCGCGATGACCGCCAAGTCGCTATTGATCGACATGAACCGGACCTCTCAGGCTTCTTACGCCAAGCTTCTCGACGACCACGGACATGCCGATCCGCTCGTCGCGCGAGCTCAACAGCGCATGGAGGCAACACTTCATCAGGGGTTTCGACTGAGTGAACTCGCCGCGTGGCTCGCTGTCAGCGAGCGGACGCTTAACCGACGTTTCAAGCAGGCAATAGGCCTTGCGCCATTGGCGTATCTGCAGAACCTGCGCATCGAAGTGGCCAAACAATTGCTGGAATCAAGACCTATCGGCCTCGATGTTGTCGGCCAGCGCGTCGGCTATGGAGACCTCAGCACATTTCGACAACTGTTCAAGCGCAAGACCGGTCTCTCGCCGAGCGAATATCAAATGCGATTTGCGCGCGCCTCTGTCGCGGACGATATAGAACGCGAGTCGCATGGCATTGTTGATTGACAATCCGGAAAACCGCCGAGGCCGAATGCCCCTGGAGCTGCTCGAGCAAGCAGTTGTTTGCGCAAATCGATGGACAGCCTGGCCGCCTGGATTGGCCGATGAAGACATAATATTCAGCACGGGCGCGCTGCTTTGGGCACGAGCCGCCAGAGTAGGCAGCTTTGCTTCGCCAACTGTTCCCGCTACGGTACATGCGGGGCGAATTTCGACTGAAATTCGCCCCGGGTAAGACGTTCGACCTGCGACGGACTGGTCGGCGTGCCACAAATTTTCGGCTGTTGCCAGCGTCGTTCCGCCGGTCTCCAGTTTGTAGCGGACGCGCTCTGCGTGGCCGCTCAACGCCTCCGTTTCTTTTGTGGTCTGACCAACGGTAAGAACCACCTTGGGCAAGAAACGTTGAGGGCGGATCAGGCGACGGTCGCTTGGCCGGAGAATCGACGAGGGGCGCAGTGCAACCGGGCAGCCTACGTCATCGAGACGCGGCGACGAGGATCTCGGCAGCGAACGTAGTGAACGCCAGTGCCTTTCGCGATGGAAACCTTCCCGCCGGATAGACCGCGCTGACCTCCTCCGGCGTCAGCGCGTAGTCGGGCAGCACCGGCACCAACTATCGGTCACTCATTTGCCGGGCAAATATCTGTAGTTCGACTGCGCGGGATAGTAACGCACGGCGCGAAGCACCACACTGGGAGCAACGGCCAACACCCCGGGGCATCTGGCCCGCCCCCCCCGGCCGCCCTGCAAAGGAGCAGTAATGAGCATGTCTACCTATCCGAAGAACACGACCGCGCTGATCCTGGTCGATGTCCTGAACGACTTCCTCGCTCCCGACGGCAAGCTGCATGCGATGATCGAGCCGATGCTGGCGCAAACCGACCTCGTCGCCAGGCTCCAGCATCTGCTGGCCGGCGCCCGCGACGCGGGTCTCAAGATTTTCTTCTCGCCGCACGGCGTGGATGAACACAGCTTCGACGATGTGCCGCACTTGCATCCCCGCTTCCAGTTCGGCATCGACAACAAGGTGTTCTGGAAGGGCACGCCGGGTGCCGATTTCTACGCACCCCTCAAGCCGCTGCCGGGCGACGTGATCATCCGGCAGCACCGGATGTTCGACTCGTTCGTCGGCACGGACCTTGAGGAGCAACTGCGCGCGCATGGCATCGAGCGCGTGGTGCTGGCCGGGCTGACGTCGCACACGTGCGTGGAGGGCACCGGCCGCCATGCGCTGGAAGCCGGCTTCCATGTCACGTTTCTCAGCGATGGTGTGGCCGACTTCACCGAAGCCGCGCACCGGGCAGCAATCGATCTCTCCTACCCGACGTTCGGCCACGCGACGCTGACAATCGATGCATTTCTCGACATGGCCCGGCGCGATGCCTGACCCGGCGTCTCAGGCGGCCTCCCGTTCCCGGTGGAACGGATAGTCGATGTAGCCGACTTCGGTGCCGCCGAAGAACGTGTCGCGATCATACGGGTTGAGCGGCAGCTTGCGACGCAGCCGCTCGGGCAGGTCAGGGTTGGCGATGAAATGGCGGCCGAAAGCCACCAGGTCGGCGTCACCCGACGCGACGATGGCATCCGCGCTGTCGCCGTTGAAGCCACCTGCGGCAATGATTGTGCCCCGGAAGAACTTGCGCAGCAGTTGCGCGGCCACCGGCTGCTGGTCGCGCGCTGCATCCTCGATGTTGCCGGCGATGCGCGGCTCGATCAGATGCAGGTAGGCGAGACCGAGCTTGTCAAGCTCGGCGGCGACGTAGGTGAACAGGCCTTCGGGATCGCTGTCCGACATGTCGCCCCACGAGCCACTCGGTCCAAGCCGCACGGCGACCTTGTCGCTCCCCCATACCGAAATCACCGCGCGCGTGACGTCGAGCAGGAAGCGCGCGCGGTTCTCGAACGAGCCGCCGTATTGATCGGTGCGCTTGTTGCTGCCGTCCTGCAGGAACTGGTCGAACAGGTAACCGTTGGCGGCATGCAGTTCCACGCCGTCGAAGCCGGCTTCCACACCGCGCTGGGCAGCCTGCCGGAAGCTCTCGACCAGTGCGGCGATCTCGTCGACTTCGAGCGCGCGATTGGGCGTATTGGGGACCCACCCGGACTTGGTGTAAGCCACGCCGCCGTGCGTAATGGCCGACGGGCCCACCGGCTGGCTGCCGGCCGGCTGGACTTCGGCATTCGACTGGCGGCCCGCATGGTAGAGCTGCAGGAAGATCTTGCCGCCCTTGGCATGCACGGCGTCGGTGACCAGGCGCCAGCCAGCGATCTGGCTGTCGTCGTAGAGACCGGGGGCGCCGAGATATCCGTTGCCGTTCGGCGCGGCGATGGTGGCTTCGCCGATCAGCAGCGCGCCGGGCGACGTGCGTTGGCTGTAGTACTCGGCCATCAACACGCCGGGAATGGCGCCTTCCTCGGCGCGCATGCGCGTCAGAGGGGCCAGCACAACGCGGTGCGAGATGTCGTGGGGGCCGACCTTGACGGGGGTGAAAAGCTTGGACATATCAACTCCTGATTTCGGGTGTTCGTGAAGCGGCGTGGTGGCGCGATGGCGTGTGAGTCAACTGTAGTGGAGCGCGACGTGCGGAATAGCGTGTCTGGCGTTGGTTCACTTCAGACAAGATGTCTGAAATTCCCCTCAGCAGGCGCTCGCGGCCCGCGCCGACGAACGCCGACGCACGAGCAGCGCCAGCGTGGCCGCCACCGAGGCAAGCTCGAGCAGGCCGGCCACGATGCCGAGATGCCCAACCGGGCCGTGCCTGAGCGCGATGGCACCGACGCCGGCGCCAATCGAGAAGCCGATGTACATGAACGAGGCATTGAGCGAGAGCACAATCGACGCGACGCTCACGCCCGCAAGCTGGATCAGCCGGGCCTGCTGCGCGGGATAGAACGCCCAATGGCTGACGGCCCAGACCATGAGCGCGCCCATTACTGGCCACAGCGCGTGCGCGGGCGAGAGCCATTGCGCACCGAGCGCGAGACTGAAGAAGGCGAGCCCCATGAGCGTGACGGCGGGAACGATCACGCGCGGCGGGCCCAACCGGTCGCTGAGGCCGCCGCCGGAGAATACGCCGACCGCGGCGGCGATGCCCCAGGCGAACATCACGATGCCGATCTGGTTCTCGCGCAGCGGGGTGAGCGCGGTCACCAGCGGTGACAGATAGGTGTAGACCGTGTAGGCGCCCGTGGCCCACAGGGTGGTCGACAGCAGCGTGATCAGCACCGCGGGGCGTGCCGCGACCGACAGCCGTTCGCGCAGCGTTGCCGTGGGGATGCCCTGACCGATCTCGCGCGGGACGCCGACATACACGCCTACCGCCGCGATGGCCGACAACGCGGCAACCGCCGCGAACGTCATGCGCCAGCCGAGGCCATGGCCGATCTCCGCACCAAGCGGCACGCCTAGCGCGAGCGCCACCGTGATGCCCGCGTTGACGACCGCGATGGCCCGGCCACGCCGTTCAGGCGCCACAATCGCGCCGGCCAGCGCATTGGCGCCCGGCACGAACAGCCCGGCCGACACCGCCAGCAGCACGCGCGCGGCCATCAGCCACCAATAGCCCGGCGCCAGGAAGGCGAGCACATTGGACAGCGCGAACACGACCATGCTCGCCACCAGCAGGGTGCGGCGATTGAGGCCACCCGTGGCGGCCGTCAGGATCGGCGAGCTGATGCCATAGGCCAGCGCAAACGCGGTCACGAGCTGGCCTGCCTGCTCGATGGTGACGCGGAGATCCTGCGCGAGACGGGGCAGCAGCGGCGAGATCATAAAGCCTTCGGTCCCGATCGCAAAGGCGCCGACCGCAAGCAGGTAGATGGGCGCGGGAATCCGATCGGCATGTGCCGCGCGAATAGTGGAGGACATGATTGATCCTTGCTGAACGATGATGTTGCCAATATTGGGACGCCGAAGGCGATCTGGCTCGGAGATTCGGTCCATGCATCTGTGACAGATTGGTCCATAGTGGATCGCGCGCGATCACGAATCGGCGATTCCGGACATTTGGGCTGAGGTGTTCAGACCCGGGCGTCGGTGGCGAGCGGCCCGATGGCCTCTATAGTCGAGTTGTCATTCATTTTCGAAAGCAGGAACATCATGTCCGCAACAAGCAAGGAGCGCGGCGACGCGCCGGTTCGTGTCGGTCTCGTCGGCATTGGCAACTGGGCGATTCACGGCCACGTGAGAGCCCTGAATCTGCTGCCGCAGTACGCACTGCGCGCGCTATGGAGCACACGTCCAGAGGCGGGGCGTGCCTCCGCCGAGGCCCATGGCATCCAGGAGGTGGTGGATACGCTCGACGCGCTCGTCAATCATCCCGAAGTCGACCTTGTCGTGGTATTGAACACCGCCCCGCAACACGCCGAGACCGTGCGCAAGGCGATTGCGGCGGGCAAGCATGTCTACTGCGAATGGCCCCTCACGGTAGCGACGGAAACGTCGCGCGAGTTGGTGCGGCTGGCGGACGAGGCCGGCGTGCGCCATACCGTCGGATTGCAGCGCCGGCTGGCGCCGCACAACCGCTATCTTCGCGACCTGCTGCAGGAAGGATATGTCGGCCGGATCCGCTCGGTACGCATCCACGTCAGCATGAATGCGTTCGGCGCCGAGCGCTCCACGGCACTGCGCTGGACCGTGCCGGTGGAAAACTTCTCGAGCGCCATCTCGATCTACGCCGGGCATTTCCTCGATATGCTGTTCACGGCCACGGGCTGGCCGGAGCGCGTGTCGGCGCTGGCGATCAACCAGATCAAGTCGGTGACGATCCGCGAAACCGGTGAAGTGCTGCCGACGACCACGCCGGACCAACTCGTGATGCTGGGACGGATGGCCGGCGATGCCGTGGTGGCGGTGCATGTGGAGGCCGGCAAGCGCAATGGCCGGGGCGTGCGGATCGACATCACCGGCGACGAGGGCGATCTGCGCATCACCAATAGTTCGGCGTTCGGCGGGGTCGGCGACGACTACGTGATCGAAGGCGCGCGCGGGCAGGATGTGCCGATGCAGCGGCTCGATGTGCCCGTCAGCTACGACCGACTGCCACCGTCGGATCTGCCGTCGGCGGTGCTGGAACTCGCCGAGTTGTATGTCGCCTATGCGGAGGACCTGCGCACCGGCTCACGGCAGGTGCCCACGTTCGCCGACGCGGTGCGGTTGCATGAACTGCTGGACGCGGCCGAGCAGTCGACCCGCGACGGGCGCGAGGTGGCGCTGCGCTGACTGGCGTCAGGGGCGAGCCGATTTTGCCGATGCGGCAGGCCGGCTCTTGCTGTCCGGGAACAGATGCTTGGCCATGTAGTCGACGAACACACGGATCTTCGGCGACATGTGCCGGCCGGACGGCCAGACCGCGCGGAACACCTTGCGGTCGGTCGCATAGTCGGACAGCACGGTCACTAGCCGGCCGTCCTCGAGTTGCCGCCTCACGAGAAAATTCGGGATATAGGCCAGCCCATGACCCTGTTCGGCCATTGCGATCAGCGGTTCCACCGTGTTGACCGTCAACAGGCCCGGCAGGTCCATCTCGCGTACGTTGTCGCCATCGCGCAGCAGCCATCGGTCCACCTTGCCGGTGGATGGATAGCGATGCAGCAGGCAGGCATGCCGGAACAGATCGTCGGGCGTGGCCGGCACGCCGCGCCGCGACAGGTAAGCCGGGGCCGCCACGATATGGGGCGTGTAATGGCCCAGTGCGCGTGCGACCAGCCGCGAATCCGCCGCTTCGCCGGTGCGCAGCACCACGTCGAAACCCTCGTCGATGATGTTGACCATGCGGTCGGAGAAGTCGAGTTCGAGCCGGATCTCGGGATACTCCCGGATGAACGAACTCAGCACCGGCAGTACCAGCGTGCCCACCAGCGGCAGGCTCACGCGCAATTGCCCTTTTGGGGAGGAGGTGCCCGACAGTTCCGCCTCCGCCGCTTCGAGCTCCTCGACGATGCGCTGGCAGCGACTCAGGAACAACTGGCCCTCCGGGGTCAGCGTGATGCTGCGGGTGCTGCGATGAAACAGCCGGACACCGAGCCTTTCCTCGAGCCGCGATATTGCCTTGCCGACCGCCGATGAGGAGATACCGAGTTGTCTGCCAACTTCGCTGAAATTGCGGATCTCCGCAGCTTTGACGAATGCGTTGACGGATCCGAGCTTGTCCATGGGCAGGTGTGGGCGATGGGACTGGAAAGCGAGGGGCGATATGGCGCTGACTATAGCACGCAGCCCAAGCGGCCACCCCCCGCGTCAGAATAGATGTCGCCCAGATAGAATCTGAACCTTGGGGGCGATAAGAGATGGAAGTGGCTCGATACGGACAAGTGTTTAAGGACCGTGCAGTAGCGCGGTTGTTGCCGCCGGAGAGTGTGGCGGTGGAAGTGGTTTCAAGGGAACTGGGTGTGGCAGTGGCCACGTTGGAGCGGTGGCGTGCGGATGCGCTGTCCATGCCCGCTCGCGAGCGGGCATGGACAGCGCCTGCCCGGCTGGAGGCTGTAATCGCCACGGCGGCCATGGACGAGACTGCGCGCAGTGCTTGGTGTCGCGAGCACGGTGTGTACCCCCAACAGCTTGAACAGTGGCGCCAAGCCGCCACGCAGGCGCTGGCTGAACCGGAGGAGGTGCGCGCCAGTCCGAAGCAGACCCAGCATGATCGCCGCCGCATCAAGGAGCTCGAACGCGAGTTGCGGCGCAAGGAGAAGGCGTTGGCCGAGACTGCTGCATTGCTGGTACTTTCAAAAAAAGTCGCGGCGATCTTCAACAAGGGCGAGGACGAATGATCGGCCTCGAAGATCGCCAGACTCTGGCCCGCGACATCGAAGTGGCGCACGCTGCTGGGGCAAGGCTGCACGCGGCCTGCGAGACCGCTGGCATCAGCGCGCGCACGCTGCAGCGTTGGACGGACGGCCAAGGTCTCATATCGGGTGACGGCAGGCCCCAGGCGGTGCGGCCAATGCCCGCTCATGCCCTCACCGAGGCTGAGCGCGAGCAGATCCTGCGCGTGGCCAACGAGCCGCGCTTCGCCGATATGCCGCCGGCGCGCATCGTGCCCATGCTGGCCGACGAAGGCGTGTACCTGGCCAGCGAATCGAGCTTTGGCCGCGTGCTGCGCGCGCATGGCCAGAGCCGGCATCGAGGCCGCGCCAAGGCGCCCCGTCAAAGCCGCCCGCCCACCACGCACGTGGCTACCGCACCGCGCCAGCTATGGTGCTGGGACATGACGTACCTGCCTGCCGAGATCACCGGGCGCTGGTTTTATCTGTACCTGATCCTGGACGTGTATAGCCGCAAGATCGTGGGCTTCGAAGTCCACGACCGCGACGACGCCGACCACGCGGCGCATCTGGTCAAGCGCACGGCGCTGGCCGAGGGCATCCACGCCATGGCGGCCAAGCCGGTGCTGCACGGGGACA
The DNA here is from genome assembly GCF_057814235.1 of Cupriavidus sp. F041. Classification (NCBI taxonomy): domain Bacteria; kingdom Pseudomonadati; phylum Pseudomonadota; class Betaproteobacteria; order Burkholderiales; family Burkholderiaceae; genus Cupriavidus; species Cupriavidus sp. F041. The sequence goes on along the minus strand of NZ_JBVASY010000001.1, from coordinate 3,035,627 downwards.
ACGGCGCCACACTCAAGGCCACCACGGTGCTGGCGATGTTGCACTGGTTGGGTGTCAAGCCCTCGTATTCGCGTCCACGCGTGAGCGACGATAACGCCTTTGTGGAGAGCCTGTTTCGCACGGCCAAGTACCGGCCGGAGTTCCCGTCCAGCGGCTTCGCCGATCTGAGCAAGGCGCGCGCCTGGGCGGCGCACTTCGTGCACTGGTACAACCACGAGCATCGGCACAGCGGCATCCGCTACGTGAGCCCGGCACAGCGCCACGCCGGGCACGACGATAGGATTCTCGCCGCTCGTCATGTGCTCTATGCCGAGGCCCGCGAGCGCAACCCACGTCGCTGGTCACGCCACACGCGAAACTGGACGCCAATCGGCACGGTCACGCTAAACCCGGAGCGCGAGATTGCCGTGCCCAGCGGTATCAAGCCAGGCGCCAAAAAACAGCGTTTGGCTGCATGAATGAGGCGACATCTGCCTTGACGCGCGCCGGCCATCGGGCGGCCATTTCGGAATATCTGTCCCTGGTGTCGCGCCGCGCGGGCCGTTGATGCGACATCGCGCGACCCCTACATTGGTGGCACTGCGGGCAACAGTGTGTCGTCGCGCGATCGTCCATCCGAGGAACTGAGATGTCGGATGGTGGCGATGCTGGCAATGGCGCTGCCGATGTCGCTGCTGCCAATCAGTGCGCCGCATTGGATGGCAGTGTTAGTTCTGCTGGTGGTGTGGGGCATCGCCTACGGCGCGATGCCGGTGGCGCTGCCGGTATGGATGGCCAAGGCCGCGCAGGACGCGGGCGAGGCCGGCATGGCGTTGTTCGTCACCAACTTCCAGTTATCTATCGCCATGGGTGCATGGGCGGGCGGCCTGCTCGTCGACGGTACCGGTATCGCACACACGATGCTTGCGGCATGCGCGCCTGTTCTGGCGTCGTCGGCGATTCTGTGGCGCTTCGCCAGGCGGGTATGAGGGTGGGGAGTGGGACAGCGCGCTGGGCGACGCTGCTTTTGAATCTGTCGATTTGCCGCATTGACAGCGTAATTGCGTCGGGGCGCATGACAGGTTCTTTTGAAATGTCGGCACGGGTGTGCTTTTCGGCGTGAAGCCAAGGGGCAAACCGAGCCTCAATGTGATGCATTAGTAATCCGCGAGCGTGTTCGAACTAGATCAGTTGCTCCAACTTGCTGAGAGATCGATCGGCGCGTCGCCCGTCTCCCGGGCAGCGCGACCGACGCCTTCCGGCCCCCTTCTCTGGCATTCATTGGTATGTCGACTGAACGGCCGAAATCGGTGTAGCAGGGGACGCCCGACAGTGTGGCTGCCCAGATTAGCTTTTCAGTGCTCGCTGATAATCGCCTTGCAAGAAATCGATCATCGTTCTGGCCACGAGTTCGGGCTGCTCTTCCTGGATGAAATGGCCACTGTTCTCCACGTCCACAGCAGTCAGATTCGCCGCCTTTTGCCCAACGACTTTCTTCGACGGCGCAGACCATTCCGGAGCGCGGTGACCAATTTCACTCCCTAGTCAAAGAATGAAACGCTTCCCTACCGCCGATGATACGACTCGATCCTTGAACCGTGTTTCCAGTGCGCCCATTGCCCGCCAACCGGTGCAATGCGCGGCGGCGATCAGACTAAGATTGAACTGTTCCAGCGCTTCGACAGTGTCTGGAATGATGCTTTCAGTTGCACCTGACAAATGGAAGCCGCCTAGTACCCCGTAGATCGGGACGTCAGGGAAGCGATTGCGTGCATGAGTTAATACGTTGATGAGACCTGCATGCGAACAGGCTGTAAAAACAAACAAACCCTTGTTAGCGATATGCACGGCAACAAATCGTTCATCCACGAGGCGTTCATCCAACTCCCATTCGCCGTCAGGGCCGAGCCTGTGCTGGCCAGGCATACCTCGCTCGAAGCTTGTCACGCGCGGGATTTCACCGCTAACGTAGAATGATTTAGACAGAACTGACTGTTCAACTCTCGTAATCATTAGTTCTGCACCGTTACCGGCAAGCACCTGCTGGCTTGGAATATCCTCCATCGGCATCATGCGGCCCTGCGGATTCTTGACCGCTCGCGATGCGAACATTTCTGGATGCATATAGGTTGGGACAGGCTTTCCACCGTTTGCCAAAGTTATCATCTGCAGTGCCCGTGGCATCGCTGCTGCATGATCCCAATGTCCATGTGAAAGCACCATCGCGCCGACCTTGCCGAGGTCGATGCCGAGCCTGACGATGTTACGTTCGAATACCCACTCATCAGGCCCCGTATCAAACAGAAGTGAGTGCGACGTGCCGCCAATTCGGGCAGTAATCAGGCAAGACAAGCCGTGAGCGGCGCAACAAAGACAACTTCCGCCAAGCCATTTCATCCCGCGCCGCCATGCCCCGGCAACCTCTGTTTCCACATATTTTGGATTTGATGAAAGGATATCGGTAACGTTATCGACTATGACCGCAATCTCCAGGCTGTCGATCGGCTCAATCATATCCGCCTCCTTAGTGCCACTGTTTCCAAGTAGATTCCAAGCTCAGACGTTTGTCGTTGCTGCTTGCTACCTGACGCCGACTACCCTTGAACTCCGAATTGATTTCGGTACCTGGCACCTTGCGTGGCGAACAGTCGCCGCAAGAGCCCTTACCTGATCAGCCCCGCAGTAAACCCTCCGCCAAAAGTGCTTCCCGGACTTGCGGGCGACCAGCCACGCGTTGCTGAAACGCAGTGATGGCGGGCAGCCGCGATAAATCCAGGGCAACGTGCCTTGCCCAATTTGTTACCGTGAAAAGATAGGCGTCGGCTGCCGAGAATTGCTCTCCCAGCAACCATTGCTGGGGCGTCAGGGATCGCTCCAGTAATGCATAATATTTGAAGAGTACTTCTCGCCTTTCGCTGCGGATCAGTTCGGGCGTCCCGGGATTGAAGAGCGGGGAGTAACTCGTGTGTAAATCAGAATTAATGAAACCAAGCCATTCCTGCAGACGGTACCGCGCCATCGTCCCATTGCGAGGAACGAGATCGCGTTCTGGCTTCAAGTCCGCGAGGAACTGCATGATTGCAGGACCTTCCGTAAGAAAACTCCCGTCGTCCAGTTCGAGCACGGGCACGTTTCCCTTTGGATTGATTGTGAGAAAGTCGATTTCGCCTTGCGTGCGCTTCGACGAAATGTCCACCTTTTCGATTTCAATTGCGATACCGACTTCCCGTGCGACGATATGTGACGCAAGCGAGCATGCTCCCGGCGAGTAATAAAGCTTCATGTTTTATCCTGACAAGGAGTTAAAACAATTGCGCTACGATCGATCCCACCTTAATCGTCACGCGCATCAGATGGTGGCGGGCCATAGGACGCCATGAGCAGTCCGCGCCGATATAATCCGGTAACTTCCAGGTTACTAAACCACAACGGCGAGATAGTCTGCCCGCGTTGCCTGCCTCTCCAAGAAAACCGGGGCGGCGCAGCAGCCCAGTACGCTCTAGCGCTTTCTACTGGGGCGGAGGCGGATTCAACAGCTTACTCAACGGCTTCAGTGGGCCTATTGGGAGGAGCGAGAATGTCATCAAGTGCGCTTTCCCCAAGGGAAGTGCCTCAAGCATTTCATGCGCTTGACTTACGTCGGTAACGTTCAGGATGAACGCCACCCCAGCCCGGTCTTGCAGTGAATACCACTGGTCAATCTTGCCCTCGAGGTAGCGCTGCGCCGTCTCGCGAACTTCGGCCGGAAGAATGTGTTGGACAAGTTGCATGTCCGTGCCCGGTGGAAAGGTGCCAATCGCCAATATCTTCGTGGTTGGCGTGGTTGGCATCGGGGTGGTTTGCGCCATGGAGACTCCAGCGGAAGCGACCAGCACAGAGGCTGTTGTCAAATTAAGAAGAAGGCGTTTCATCCGACGTCCAGCACCGACATGTCGGCGGAGATTCCGGCCGGTTGGGCAAGATCGGCGGTGGCAGCAAGCCCACGCGTGTGAAAGTGTTCGAGGGCGCCCAGTTGCTGTGGTGTGAGCGGCTGATCCTCCCGCCCAAGGACCGTGAGCGCGATCTTCAGCCGATCGGTCAGGCCGGTCGCGCGATAGTGTTCGCGTACGCCATCAAGTGCATCAGTCATTGCAAAATCCTCACTTGTGAATTGCTGGTGCCAAGGTACCATCGATTTTCGCGAGCGACTATTCATCACAATGTTGATAAGCTATGAAGCAGAACTTCACAGTCAGACAGGGCGCGCTCGACGGCGTGGAGGTGTTCCTGAGCGTTGCCCAGCATCGCAGTTTTCGCAAGGCAGCCGCGGAGCTCGGCGTGACGCCGTCGGCCATCAGCCAGACGGTGCGTGTACTCGAAGCGCGCATTGGCGCAGCGCTCTTCATACGCACCACGCGCAGTGTCGGCTTGACCGAAGCCGGCGAACGATTTCTTGCGCGCGCAAAGCCTGCCTTCGAGGAACTGGTCGCCGCCAGTGAGGTTGCGCGTGGACTCGGCCAGCGGCCAGCCGGATTACTGCGTCTCTCGGTGCCGCGCGCGGTAATCCCGATTCTGCTGGAGCTGATCGCATCCTTCTGCAAGGCTTATCCCGAGGTCGAGGTGGAGCTTGCTGCGAGCAAGGAGGTGACCGACCTTGCGGCCGAAGGATTCGATGCCGCCGTCCGGCAGGGGCACCTCGTTGCTCCCGATATGATCGCGGTGCCAATGACGCCACCGTTTCGTCTCATCGTCGTCGGCAGCCCTGCCTACTTCGCGGAGCGCAGCCGGCCCAGACACCCGAACGACCTGCGCCAACATGCATGCTTGCGATGGCGGCGATCCAACGGCGCGCTCGCGCTATGGTCATTCAACGACAACGACCAAACGATCGAGATCGCCGTATCCGGCCCCCTCATCGCCAGTGACTTTCCCACCACGCTTGGCGCGGCGATAGAAGGCCTGGGCCTTGCCCAGCTGCCTGAGCCGCTGGCAGCTTTTGGGTTGAGATCGGGAAAACTGGTACAGGTGCTGGAGGCGTACGCGCCGATGAGACCGGGGGTGTTTCTCTGCTATCCAGGCCACCGGCAGATCATGCCGAAGTTGCGCGCGTTCATCGATCATGTGAAGAGCCGCACGGCAGACGATGGCAAGGTCCGGGTACAAGCTGACGCGAGGCGCGCCGGATCGCGAAAAGGAGGCTGATAGTCTGCGTGAATTCCATGCATGGGACCGAGTTCGACTCGTCCCTGCTGCGTCGTTCTTTCGGGTCAAGGGCAGGCTTCGGAAGCAGAAGGGACGGTTGAGCGTCCGCCAGTCGCTCCTCGGGCGTCTCTTCCCGACGCAATGCCGGCCTTCAGGCGTCACGAAGGCGGGCGCTCAACCTTGGCGTCGTGAGCGCCGTGCCGCCCCTGCATGCATGCGCCGCCGGCGCCCGATGGTGGCTCAGGATAGGCGGTGCAGGTACGTTCGGGCACCATGGGTCTAGTCGAACGCAAGCGGCCCGGCACTCGATCCGCCGTTACTGCATGTGCTGCCCGCCGTTGATGGCGATATTGGACCCGGTCACGTAGGCCGCTTCCTCCGAGCACAGGTAGGCAACCAGCGCTGCAACTTCTTCCGGTTTGCCGACACGGCCGACTGGAATCTGCGGCAGGATCTTGGTTTCCATGATTTCCTTAGGCACTGCGTTGACCATCTTGGTGGCAAGGTAGCCCGGAGAGACGGTGTTGACCGTCACGCCCTTTCTTGCCACTTCCAGGGCCAGCGACTTGGTGAAGCCGTGCATCCCAGCCTTGGCGGCGGCATAGTTGGTCTGACCGAAAGCGCCTTTGGATCCGTTGACCGACGAGATGTTGATGATGCGTCCCCAGCCGCGTTCGACCATGCCTTCGCAAAGCGGCTTGGTGAGATTGAATACCGAGTCGAGATTGGTCCGCATCACGGCATCCCAGTTCGGCTTGTCCATCTTCTTGAAGGCCATGTCGCGGGTAATGCCGGCGTTGTTCACCAGGATATCCACGCGGCCTACGTCGGCCAGGAGCTGCGCCGCGCAAGCCTGGCAGGCATCGTAGTCAGATACGTCAATCTCGTAGGCACGCATCTCGCGCCCGGTGGCGGCCATCGCGGCAAGCCAGTTCTGAGCGTTCGCATTGCCCGGTGAGTGCGTCACCACCACGGCATAGCCTGCGTCGTGCAACTTGATGCTGATGGCTTCTCCCAGCCCACCCATACCACCTGTTACTAGTGCGACTCTCTTCGTCATGCTGCCTGCTTCATTCTCGTAAAGTTGAAAGACCCCAGCCTTGCCGGAAGGGCTTTTTCCCTGGTTGTCCCGAGCAAGTTCCCGTTGCCCTGGCGCGCGAAAGGCGAGGGCGAGCCGGGCCGGATGATTCCGGTCCCAGTTTGTATGTCTTTGCGGGAAGGTTGTCGCGGTTCGGCAAGCCAGGGGCGCTGATGTCCCTTGGCTTGCAAGCCAGCGATCTCTGTTCAGCGCGCTGGCCTGGCCTGCATTGCCAGCGGTACGGCGTTACTGCTTGGAAGCGCGGGGCGCTGCCTGCTGTACCGCACCGGAGGCGGCTGCGGCCGTCGTGGCCAAGTTGGCCTTGGCGACTTCAGCCGTCTGCTTTGCCGCATTCTGGATCGATTGATAGGCGTTGTTGGCGGCGGCTACGCTCGATTGCAGCAGCGCGGTGATCGCTTCAGACCCGGCCGGCGCGTTCTTCATGAAGGTGTCAACGAAGGCTTGCACATTACGGTTGTGCTGTTCGTAGTGGGTCTCGACTGCCTTGGTCAGTTCCCCGTGCGTGTTCGATGCGATTTCGTACACATGGCGTGCATACGCAACAGCCTTCTCCGCGGCAGGCTGGGCCAGATTGCCTTGCGCGGTGAATACTTCACGGAGGTCCTTTCCGGCCAGCGCCGCTTCGACTTTTTCCTGGCCTTCGGCAAACGTCGTCCTGACTGCCTGCAGGTTCAGCTCGGTCAACTTCTGGAAGCCGTCAAAAGCCATGTTCGTCAGCGCGAACAGATGGCCCAGATTGGTTTTTTGCACTGCAGCGAACTGATCGGACATAAAAGCGGTCATGCGTAATCTCCTGTGGATTGATCGAACGGACTTGCGCAAAAATGCTGTATAGGTCATCCATCAAGGCATGGGTTCCGGATTGGCAGCGCCGCCAATCCTCCGGTGCACCATCCGAGTGCGAATTCTAGAGTGTTTCGTCTAATGCGATCCCTAGGGACATACCCAAAAAGTCTTGAAAACCTGACAATTAAAGTGATGTAATAGTCATTTATATTGCATATGCTTACCTAGAAATGGTGCAATGCGTGGCACGTGTACGGCGCACTTCACTCCGACAGGCCCGGCAGCCCGCTCAACTGACAAAACATTGCCGCGGGCTGGGAACAACAGCCATCCAAATGGCTAGGTTGGCAGTTCGTCGCAGCACCCCATCGCGCCGTTTTCCTCCTTATGGGCGATGTTTCGCGCGTACAAACTGCACCAGAATTCTCTAAAGCCTTGCCGGGCGGAGCTACTGCGCGCGCTCTACCTGTATCTATGTCCACCGAGACTGTGCTCGGGAGGGCTGAAAGCGGCTGACCATACTGCCAGGTCATTAGGGGGCCATATGAAAACGCTAGGGATAGGAGGGGGCAGTTGGTCGTCGGATTCCAAGGCGGTAGAGTCGAGTCGTTGGGATAACACAATGGAGATGGCCAGTAGCGCATTGGAGGGTACCGGCCGCATGCAGCAGGCAGTTAACCAGAACCTGAAGCTGCAGCAGAAGATTCGCACGATGCGTGACGAATTGCACAGGGTAGAAGCTGAGCGTGACATCTATCGTGACCTTCACGCCCTCACCTTCGGAGAACTCCAACACGCCATGGATATGAGCCCAGCCGAGTGGAAGCGGCTGCGTGCTGAGGCTAAGGCCCTGCAGATCAGGCGCCGCGCCTACAAGCTCCTGGTGGAACACTACTCGCGCATCGGCACGCCGATAGATCTGGCAATCTTCTCGGCGCAGCGCAGCCGGGTGCAGCAGCACTTCTTGCTCCTGCTTCGCAAGGGGCGGCCGATCACGCAGGTCAGCGTCGACGATATTGCGTTCCTACTGCGATAGCCCTCTTGGCCGATGCGGCTGGCCGCGCCAACAGTACGACCGGTTGAATCCACACCGATCAACTGCTATTGCCTCCCTTATCCCGGTCATCTCTTCCCGACCCGGCGGCCTGTCGACCCAGCGTGACATCTATGGCGGCTTTCAAGGTACAACGCCGCTCGTCGATTCGCATGGGGGCCGGAGTTCGGCCATTGCCGATGAAACAGTCGCGGGCTAGGCGGCGGCCTTACGCCCTTCACCACATAACACTGCCTGTTGTCGGGGCGTCCCGCCGCGAAGGTCCGCTGTTTGGAGGTTCTTTCCGTGCCGCCCTATCAAGAGGAAATCTCCGCGGTCGCGATCACGGCGACAAAGACACTAAGTCGCACAAGGCGCGTAAATTCGCGGTGGCGCAGAACGGTCAAAACCGCAGCCGCAATCGATCAACGTTCAATCTGCACGCGCATCGACCGCGCGTCTGGCAAACCCAAGGCTTCCGCCGCAGCGTAAGAGAGATCGATAATCCGGCCTTTGACGTATGGTCCGCGATCGTTGATGCGAACGACAACCGACTTTCCGGTAGCCAACGATCTGACGCGCACATAGCTGCCGAGCGGTAATGTTCGATGGGCGGCAGTCAAGGCGCCGCCATCGTAGCGTTCTCCGTTTGCGGTCAGATGCCCCTGGAATGTTGCCGAATACCATGACGCCTCGCCGGATTGCAACATCTCGTGCTCGTGCCGAGGGCGACAGGAATCAGCTCTGCACGCAGCATGCTTGGACGGAATCTGTCCGCAAGCAGTGAACAAAGTGCAGATTCCCAAGACTCCCAAATAGCGAAGTGATAGCACCATAGACCACCAGTCAGTTATTGAGACGTGGTTCTAGCGGTCTCCAAACGTTCGCGTTGGCGGCGTGACCGGGTTATGTAACACCTTGACAAGATTTTAGGTGACAAGCGACGCCCCTGAAGGTCCGACCCAACGACAGGCTGGTTTCTGGACTATCGGTCGAATGTGGTCCAAAGGTTTCGCATTTTGCCCGGAGCATTTGACGCGACGCCGTTGAGTTGACCACTCTATTCCCGCATTGTGGAAAGCCTGAAGGCAGTCAGCGCCATGATTCCCTTCCGGCGCGGTAGTCCGTTGCCCGGCTCTTGGATTACACGTTACCTCATGTCAATGTCAATGCTTGCACTGTGACGTCTTTGCGCTCGAATCGAATGACTGCTTGTTGGCCCGAAGAGTCATTTGGACGTCGACGCTGCAGTGTTCGCGAACGGCGGATACTGGCCGGCAAGGGACCTCGACCCGCTAGCTACTTGGTCGTATATTCTGGACCGTCCTCGGACATCCGGGACCTTTAGAGCGCCCAGCTCCGGCGTAGCGACGGTGCCTTGGTTAATCTCAAATACTTCGGGACTCGCGGCGCCACCAAACCTTACAACCAGCAGGCCACCGCCAGCGGGGAGTACTTAACCGGCACGGTATCTGCCAGCGTCACCTTGGCTATTCCAGGAAGACGTAGTCCGCCCGATACGGCATGCGATTCTCCTGTCCCTCCTGTGTGCAGGCCTGAGGGAGGGCTTGTCCGCCTAGCGTATTCAGCCGTTGCACGTAACGCGTCCTCGCAAGCAGGCCAGTTCCGCCGGTGCTCGTTGCCTGCAACAGCAAGAGTGGAATGCTGTCCGGCTCCTGAGCATTGGGCGTCTGTCGCAATACCTTGCCGGTCACCTTGCTGCCGTCAGGCGCTTCCCAGGTCGGCCCAGCGTAGTGTTTGACGACGAGTTGTCCGGTGTCATCCTTCAGGGTTGCTTCCGGGGCCGAAAAGCTCCATAACAACCGGCCGTCGTTCGCACGCTTACACTGATAAATCTGTACACCGGATGCGTGCAGCACCGCGATCGTTCCACGCGCGTCGGTGGGTTGGAGTTCGGGCGGAGCCGATATCCTCGGTGTGGTACACGAAACGAGCACGCCTGCCATGCAGAGTACCGTGAGATTCGCTTTGCGAAAATGCCGAGAACCTTGCGACATTTGGCCTCCTTACCTTAGCCCATGAGAGGATAGTACTTCCCGAGCCACGTTGCCAGTTGCGTCCGCGCGGGTCCGGACGGTGCCGGCCCGTGGGTGGAGACCATCGGCGAACGAGTCCCGGCGCCCACATGCAAGAATCCGGCGACTTGCTCTTCGGTAGCGGCGGTGGTGAGAGCGCTGGCACGGGCGCTTCTGGCCCCTGCCGGGCAGGAGGGGCAGGCGTATGGGCCGGGCCATTCCCCTTACCGTGAATAGATGGTCTTCCCTCCCACGATAGTCTCGAGCACCTGGATGTCCTTGATCCGTGCCGGATCCTCCAGCGGGCTGGCTGACAGGATGGCGAAGTCCGCGAGCTTGCCCGGCTCGATCGAGCCACGGCTGTTCTCCTCGAATGCCTGCCACGCGGCGTCGATGGTGACCGCGCGCAGCGCCTGGGTCGGACTGATGCGTTCCGCCGCTCCTATCACCTTGCCGCTGCTCGAAATCCGGTTGGCCGCCGACCACATCAGGCGCAGCGGATCCATCGGCACCACGGGTGTGTCGGTGTGGATGGTGAACCGCACCCCCCGCTTGAGCGCGGATTCAGCCGGGCTGATGCGCATGGCGCGCTGCGGCCCGAGGAAGACGTCGCGGTGCCGGTCACCCCAGTAGTAGGTATGCAGGACAAAGAAGGACGGGATCACGCCCAGTGCCTTCATCCTGTCGAGCTGGTCGTCGCGCGCCGTCTGCGCGTGCACGATGATGTGGCGCGCATCGGCACGGGGGAAGGCCTTCTGCGCTTCGCTGAAAGCGAACAGGATGTCGTCGATGGCGGCATCGCCGTTGCCGTGGATAGCGATCTGCCGACCGGCCTTGTGTTGTTCGAACACCAGCGCAGCAAGCTGGTCGCGCGGCATGGTGGGGTAGCCGTGATAGCCGTGGTCCTTGCCGGGCGCATGCACGTGGTATGGCTGGCTCAGGTAGCCGGTATAGCCCTGGATCGAGCCGTCATCGAACAGTTTGGTGGCACCGATCCTGAGCAATTGCGGATCCGGCGAGTGGAACTCGGCCTTGCCGTCGATCAGCGCCTTGGCGACAGGAGCGGTGGGCCAGAGTACCAGGCGGATCGGCAATTGCCCCTGCTCCGCCGCTTCCTGCACCATGCCCAGCAGCCTGGGATTCCCGAAGGCGCCGTCCTGCGCTGTCGTCACGCCTTTTGCCGTGTAGATGTCGGTGGCCTTGCGGATCGCCTCGAGATTCTTCTCGCGGCTCAGCGTCGGTATCCTGGCTGCCACCGGCGCCAGCGCGGTGGTCTCCTCCAATACGCCATTCAGGTCGCCCGTAGCGGCATCGCGCCGGAATTCTCCGCCCTGCGGATTCGGGGTGTCCCTGGTGATCTGAGCCAGCTCCAGGGCCTTGCTGTTGGCAACGGCAAAATGACCCGAGACGTGGCGAATGAAGATCGGATGATCGATGGATACCCGGTCCAGGTCGGTTCGGGTCGGGTGCCGTTTCTCCGTCACCAGGGTATCGTCATAGCCGTGGCCAAGAATCCATTCTCCCTTGGGCGTGCTTTCGGCCTTGCGCTTCAGGCGCGCGACGATCTCGTCGATGTTCTTGACGGTGCCCACGGGAGCACTGCTCAGGTCGACGGAGAACGCCTCCGCGGCACCGGTCGCCAGGAAATGGCTGTGCGCGTCGACGAAGCCGGGAATCAGGGTCTTCCCTTTGAGATCGACCACCCTGGTGCCCGGCCCGGCCAGTGCCTCGATGTCGCTCCTGCGACCTACCGCCTGGATGCGGCCGTTGCGTACGGCTACCGCTTCCGCGGTGCGGTTGCTGGCGTCCACCGTCAGTACCTTGCCGTTGAGATAAATCGCGTCTGCATTCGCGGCCGCATTCTCCACGGCAGCGCAGATCGACGTCCCTGCGACGCTGCCCGCCGCAAGGGTCAGTGTCAGGGCGCATCTGATGGATCGCATCATCGTTGTTGTTCTCATGTTCCGCTGCCTCCTCCCTTGTGCTTGTCCTTGGTTCCGCCTGCGGTGCCTTCCCGGAAGCAGGGGGTGGGCAGGCCAGCCTAGCTTAAGAGTGGGAAGCGCTGATAGATCCAGAAGATGACGATCTATGGTGCCACGGGGGCATGCTGGTGAAGATGGATGCTGTCAGCGATGTGGACCGAAGCCTTGATGGCTCCCTATGCGGGGTAGGGTCGGGGAGTGGAGGCGCTGGGAGCGGGAATGCAAGCTGTGGTTGGGGAACACCCCTTTATCGGTCGCTCGGAAGCGTCAGTCTCAATGGAAACAGACCAGCGTTGTGTCGGAATACCCAGAAAGAAGAACCGCAGCCGAAGCTGCGGGCCACTGCGGGCCCTTGATCCTGCACGAGCAGCCGCCTCTCTCAAGACTATTCATGCATGGGCAGCGTCAGACGCTCGCTCTAGTGTTCCAGCTTCTGTCCTGCCCAGCGATCGGATGATTCGCAACCCTCTCTAGGGGCTTCTCGTCAGGCGGTAACGCTGACCGGCTGCTTGCGACCCTTCTGCGACGTTGCGAGTACCGGGAGGCGAACGACCGCTACCGGAGTACAACCGCCATCGCCTCGCTTACCGCGATCAGCAGGTCATCGGCCGAAGCGAACGTACGTCGGACTGCAAAATGTTCGATAGCTGCGGGCCGTCGCGACGCCGGGCATTTTTTCGTTCCTTCACCAAAATCCGCGTAGCTCCTTTCCTATAGCTACTATCATGTGGCCATCTCAATGATGGCGTGGAGCCCGAAATTAAAGCAGGCAAAAAAGCTAACCCGACATCCGGTCTGGACCGGCTGGGCAATGTTGACTTCCATACTTTGTACGCGCTTGCCGCCCTGTTGCGAGGGCGCAGCGTATCGCAGGCGGCGGCCCAGATGGAGGTGTCGCAGCCGGCTATGAGTCGAACCCTCGATCGCCTGCGCAACGTCTTCCAGGATGCCCTGCTGGTGCGTGAAGGCAACCATATGCTGCTGACCTCGCACGGCAAGGAATTGCTGCCGATCGTGGAAAAGCTGCTGGAAACCACGGCTCAGTTGGCGGGCGCCAATGCGCCCTTCGATGCCGCCACCCACGTGCGACACTTCTCGCTGGCCTGCAATGAGCATATTCAGCTCTTGCTGGCCCCCTCCTTGCTGAGCGCACTGCGGTCCGCCGCCCCCCTCCATCACGGCGCAGTTCAGTCCATTGCATCGGAGCGGCGCCGTCGATGCGTTGGCAAGCGGCGAACTCGATCTCTGCATTGGCTCGGCCTTTCCCTCCGCACCCGGGATCCGCACTCGGCACCTATACTCCGAGGCGTTCGTCTGTGTGATGCGCAAGCCGCGCAATACCGGAGGGAATGTACGGATCAGCCTGAAGGACTTCTGCAACCTGCCCCACCTGGACGTCTCGCCAACCGGCCTTACCCTGCTGGGTGAACTGATCGACCGGACCATCCGCAAGCAAGGTGGCTCGCGCCGGGTCGTGTACACCATTTCCAGCTTCATGGCGGCGCCGCAGATCGTCAGCGAGACCGACATGATCTGCGCCATCCCGGCAAGGACAGCCAGGCGACTGGCCTTGCCAGGCAACGTTGTGGTGGCCGAGCTTGCCTTCGAGGCGCCTGCCACGGATGTCTCGATGTTTTGGCACAACCTCACCCACCGCGACGCGGCCTGCGCTTGGCTGCGCACCGAGATCAGCCACGCGCTCCCCGCGCAATAAGGGTTACAAGGTCATATCAGTAGTGGTATGGCTGATATATACCCGCCCCAATTGGTGCCGTGTCTGTGGCTGCCTATTCTGCAGCCATGCGAGCCAGACAGAGCTCGCCCTCGATAAGTTAGCGTGGAGACAAGATGAACAGACGCACCTCACTGCGCCTTGCCGGAGCGGTCACATTGCTCTTGCTGGCAATGCCCTTCAGCGCGGGCGCCTACCCTGATAAGCCAATCCGACTGGTGGTTTCGTTCCCGCCCGGCAGTGGTGCTGATACCACTGCGCGCTATGTCGCGCAGAAGCTCGGCGAGCGGCTGGGCAAGCCGGTGGTCGTGGAGAACCGGCCCGGTGCCAACAGCTTCATCGCAGCCACGGCCGTGGCCAGCGCCGACGCCGACGGCCACACGATCTTCCTGGCCAGCAATTCACCGATGGCGACCAATGTTGCCATCTTCAAGCGCTTGCCATACAACCCCTTGAAGGACTTCGCACCGGTGGCCCGGTTGACGCGTGGCGTGATGGCGGTGGTGGTGCCAGGCTCTTCGGGTGTGAAAACGATTGGCGATCTGGCAGCGCGCAGCCGGGCACGCTCAACTATGGCGCCGGTGCGGCCTCCTACCAGGTCGCCACCGAACTCTTCCTTCAACTTGCGGGTGGCCGCGCTACGCCGGTGCCTTACAAGGGCGTGGCGCCGGCTTTGTCGGACCTGGCCGGCGGCCAGCTCGACTTCGCCTTTGTCGACCTCGGCGCCGTCGTTCCCTTTCTGCAGTCCGGCAAGGTTCGGATGCTGGCTGTGACCGGCGACCGGCGCTTCGACGCTTTCCCCAAGGTGCCGACGCTGCAGGAGTCGGGCTTCCGGGACTACTACATGGTCAACTGGACCGGCGCTTTCGTTCCGGCTCGTACGCCGGCGTCCGTCGTCGACCTGCTCGACAAGCAGTTGCAGGCGATCTACCGCTTGCCCGAAACAGCGATGAAGGTGCGGCAATCCTACGGCGAGCCGTTTGTTGGCGATGCCAACGAACTGAGGCGCTTCCAGCTTGAGGAAATCAGCCGCTGGGAGCAGGCAGCCCGGCAGGCCGGGATGCAGAAACAATGAGAGCCATATCATGACGACGAACCTGACCAAGAGCGTGACCGACCAACTTCCGGCTCGCCAGCTTCCCCTTGCCGGCCTTACCGTACTCGACCTGGGCCAGATCTATCAGGGTCCCTACTGCGGCTTCCTTCTGGCGATGGCCGGCGCCGACGTGATCAAGATCGAACCACCACATGGCGAGCCGGTGCGCGCGCGCCGCGAGTCGCTGTTGCCCCTGGCCATGCTTAATTCCAACAAGCGCGGCATCACGCTCAACTTCAAGACCGAGCAAGGCCGCAGCGTCTTTCGTGACCTGGTGGCCAAGGCAGATGTGGTGCTCGAGAACTTCATGCCGGGCGTAATGGAGCGCCTCGGCCTCGGGGCCGAGGCGCTGCTGGAGATCCAGCCTCGCTTGATCTACGCGTCTGCCTCGGGCTACGGGACCAGTGGGCCGAATCGCGATCATCTTGCCATGGACCTGACCATTCAGGCCATGAGCGGGGCCATGCACGTGACCGGCTATCCCGACAGCCCCCCACTCAAGGCAGGGCCGGCCATCAGCGATTTCCTGGGCGGTATCCACCTCTATGGGGCCATCGTCTCGGCCTTGTTCGAGCGCGAACGCAGCGGCCGCGGAAGGATTGTCGAGATCGCCATGCAGGACACGATGTATCCTGCTCTCGCCTCAAACCTGACGATGTATTAC
This sequence comes from Cupriavidus sp. F041, assembly GCF_057814235.1. NCBI lineage: Bacteria > Pseudomonadati > Pseudomonadota > Betaproteobacteria > Burkholderiales > Burkholderiaceae > Cupriavidus > Cupriavidus sp. F041. Next base: position 3,020,039 of record NZ_JBVASY010000001.1, on the reverse strand, counting down.
GAGGACCCGGAACGCAATCCGCGCACCGGAAACCGGCACGGGGCGCTCGCAATGTCGCCCTACAACACCTACTCGGCGAAGGATGGCTACATCGCCATTATCTGCGTCACCGAAGGCCACTGGCCGGGGCTGTGCCAGGCGATGGGGCGCCCTGAGCTGGGCAGGCAGGAACGCTACGCGACGCACGCCTCGCGTTGTGCGGTGATGGGCGAGGTGGACGAACTGGTTGCCTCCTGGGCCTGCAACCTGACGCGCGCCGAGATAATGGCGGCCGGCCAGGCCCATCACTTTCCCTGCGCGCCGGTACGCACGCTCGATGAGGTTGTGCACGACCGTCATATGCACGAGCGCGGCATGCTGAACTATGTGACGCATCCCAAATTGGGCGAGGTGGTCCTGCCCAACAGCCCCTTGCGCTTTCACCAGTCCCCACCGTTGGCACTGAGGCCCAACCCGGACCTCGGCGAGCACAACGAGGCTGTACTGAGCGAGCTTCTCGGACTGTCGCCCGCGGCAATCGACACCCTGCGCCAGCAAGGCGCGTTCTGAAGCAAGAACCAGCCCCCCAGCCAAGAGAAAACGCTAGCCATGTCAGATTTCGTCCAGATTGTCCGTGATGACGGCATCGCCGTCATCACGCTGAACCACCCGCATACCCGCAATGCCATTGCAGACGAATCCTGCATCCAGGCCATTGTCACGGCGCTTGCGGAGATCTCCGCCGACCCGGCCCTGCGCGCGGCCGTCCTGACCGGGGCCGGGCGCGCATTCTGCGCCGGCGGCAGCCTGCAGTCGCTGGGCCAGCTCGCCGCGGGCGAGCCGATCGCCAACGAAGAGCGCTACCGCAATGGCATCCAGCGCATCCCGCGAGCCTTCCAGCAACTCGACATACCGGTGATCGCCGCGGTCAACGGCCCCGCCATTGGTGCTGGACTGGACCTGGCCTGCATGTGCGACATCCGCATTGCCTCGACCCGCGCTACCTTTGCAGAGAGCTTCGTCAAGCTTGGCCTGGTGGCGGGTGACGGCGGCGCCTGGCTACTGGCACGCACCCTGCCTCTGGCGCGCGCCTATGAAATGGCGCTCACCGGCAACGCCATCGGTGCACAGCAGGCGCTGGAGTGGGGTCTCGTGTCGCGCCTGGCCGGGCCTGAGACATTGATGGACGCTGCGCTGACGCTTGCGCGCGCGATCGCCGCGAACCCGGGGCACGCGGTCAGGATGACGAAGCGCCTGGTGGACGCGTCCCTGCTCAACACGCTCGACTCCGTGCTCAACCTCTCCGCCAGCATGCAGGCGCTGGCGCACACCACCGAGGCGCACCGCCAAGCGCTGCGCTTGATGACTGAACGCGTGGGGAGCAAATCATGAGCGCGGCCAGCCCCAGCATCAACGAGATCATCCTCTGCGAAGTGGAGGACCGGATTGCCGTCATCACCCTAAACCGGCCGGACCAGCTCAACGCCTGGAACCCTGAGATGGAAGCCGGACTGCGCACTGCGCTAGAGCGCTGCCAGGACGATCGCGAGGTCCGGGTGATCGTATTGACCGGGGCCGGAAAGGCCTTCTGCGCCGGCGCCGACCTGTCGGCGGCGCGCGCGCGGCTGGCAGAGTCCGGCCCGCGACACGTCAGTAGTACGGCGGCTCACGCGCCCAACGATGTCGCCGCCAGGGAGGACTTTGGCCAGCGCTACAGCTATCTGCTGTCGATCGGCAAGCCGATCATCTGCGCTCTGAATGGCGCGGCAGCCGGTGTGGGGCTGGTGCTCTCCCTCTATTGCGATATCCGCTACGCTAGCCGCGAAGCGCGCCTGGTACCAGCCTTCGTGCGGCGCGGGCTGCCCGCCGAACACGGCATTGCTTGGATCCTGCCCAGGCTGATTGGTCTGTCTCGTGCGCTCGAATGGCTGATCAGCGGCAGGTCAATGAGCGCACAGGAGGCGGAACAGGCCGGCCTCGTTTCAGCCGTGCTCGAAACCGATGGCTTTCTGCCAGAGGTCCTCGAACGTGCCGCCGCATTGGCTACCCTCTGCTCGCCCAGTGCAATGGCGGCGACCAAGCGGCAGTCTTACCTCGCGCTCGGCCAGACTCTGGGTGAAAGCGTGGCGCTGGCCGAGCACGAGATCGCGGCTTCATTGCAGGGGAGCGACTTCCGTGAGGGTGTGGCGGCCTTCCTCGGAAAACGCCAGCCTTCGTTTGCGGGACTGGAACGCTGAGCGACCTGCAAGCACGCCGCTAGCGTACGCCCGAACGTCCGATACGAGGAGTAGACCGGACATTGGGATGTCTGGACGCAAGCGTTGGCCGATGTCCGAAATTGGCCGGCAAGCGACCTTCGCCGGCTGGCCCTTGGCCGGCGCTTCCCGACGACGTCTGCCGTTCGGTCCGGCGCCGACGCAACGGCTGCTTCAAGGATTTCGACTAGGAAATCTTCCCCCAGCGCGTGACGCAGCGGCGCCGGAACTCGAATCCGATGTTGAGCCGGCCATAGGGGTACAGGACGCCTTGACGGACGCGGCTTCCGCGCCCCGCATTCCCGCCGAGACCGGCGGCATCCAGATCAGTTCCAGAAGTCCCGCAAGCCGCTTCCGGCTCGCCCGATTATGTGCATGCCGATCATGCGAACGCCTTGTGATAGGCGTTGAGGGCAGGTGCGCCGCCCAGATGCACGTACAGCACGTTCGCTCCCTTTGGAATTTCGCCCGCCTTCGCCATCGCGATCAGGCCCGCCATCGATTTGCCCTCGTACACAGGATCGGTGAGCATCGCCTCAAGCCGGGCTGCGGTGCGGATCGCGTCGATTGTCCGATCGTCGGGCAGGCCATAGTCCGGGCCGGCGAAACGCGGATCAATGATCACATCGGCGTCGTCGATCGGCTTGCCGATGCCGATCAGTTCCGCCGTCTGTCGCGCGCTCTTCGTCACCGCGCGGCGCGTCATCGCCTCGTTGCATGCGGTATCGATGCCAATCAGGCGGCGCGGTCTGTCCTGCGCCTTGAAACCTGCGACCATGCCGCCCTGTGTCGAGCCGGTGCAGGTCGCGGTGATCACGGTGTCGAAGAACACGCCCATTTCCTGTTCCTGACGCGCGAGTTCATCGGTGAAGTTCGCATAGCCGAGGCCGCCAAGGGGATGATCCGATGCGCCCGCCGGAATCGCGTAAGGCTTGCCGCCTTCGCGGCGCACCTCGTCGAGTGCGCGCGCCCACGTTTCTTTCACCTCGGTCGAATAGCCCTCGCCCTCCAGTAGCGTTTCAGCGCCCATCAGCCGTGACAGCAGGATATTGCCGACCTTGTCGTAGACCGGATCGTCCCAGTGCGTCCATTGCTCCTGCACCAGCCGGCAGCGCATGCCGAGCACCGCAGCGACGGCCGCGACCTGGCGCGTGTGGTTCGACTGGATGTTGCCGATGGAAACAAGCGTGTCGGCGCCCTGTTTCACTGCGTCGGCAGCGAGCCACTCGAGCTTGCGAATCTTGTTGCCGCCGAACGCGAGCCCGGACGACACATCGTCGCGCTTCGCCCACACCGATACCTTGAGCACATCAGACAGGCGATTGAGCCGATGAATCGGCGACGGGAAGAAGCCAAGCGAAATGCGGCTGAAGCGCTTTTCGAGATCGAGTGCCATGGCGAACTCCCTGAAGAAGCACGGGGGGATAACACTAATTGCAGTTTAGGCTCCAACGGGCGAGATCTTGGAGCGTGGCGTGCAATCACGTGGTGGCGCCTGGACCAGAGCTGAAGGACATTTGAAAAGGACATGCCTCGATGTTTGCCCCTCGCCACTGGCGGGGAAACTGCGGCGGCAACAACACATTAGACCGGACATGCTTCGCGCGCGTCCGGGACATGACGCCCGAATGGCCGTTTCCAAGGGAGACGGGTCGGCTGAGCGTCCCAGTCCATCAGCCATCAAACGACCCCTCATGGCCGGGAGGAGCCGTCCGCCGCAGTCTCGGTCAACGGCGGCTCGTCGGCCACTCCGGGCGTTCAGCCCTTCCCCGTAGCGACCGATCGTTCACAGTCAGCACCTGCTGGCAATCCGTGTCAGGACGGCCTCAAGGGGCTCGACTGGGTTCTTCTGCCCTTGCGGTCTCTGCGATGACTGAGCACGCGTGAAAGCGCAGGAGCATGCCGAACGCACCTGGTGCAAGATCGCGGAGGCTGCCATCGACCAGCAGCTACAACCGGCCGCGCTGCTCCGGAGCCGGTTTCCTGCCCTTGGTTGCGCCGTAGGCGAAGTATTTTTCCTTCGCGCCCGTAGCCCAGTAAGCCACCAGGAACTGTGGATTGTCTGGTGCGTAAATCATCTCCAAGCTGCCATTCACGGCCATCCACTCGGCGTAGCCATTGCCGGAACCAGGAAGCTGTTTGCGAGTGGAGACGAACTTGCCGTCAAGTTCGCTCTCGACGTCCCGCAGCGTTCTCGCGCCCGCTCCCTTGTTGAAGGTCAGGGAAACTAGCGCTACTTTGTCCTTGGCGTCGCAATTGATCGTTACGCGCGCGAGCCCAGGGATGTGGTAACGCCCCACATCCTGGGTCGTGAACGTTGGGCCGCCTGCCCAACCTGAGGTCCCCTTAACGTCGCTCTCCCCCGCCGACAACTTGGAGCAGGTGGCTCTGCCGAGCTCCAGTCCAAGGGGCGCGGCCACATGAGTGGCGCACTGAGCGGCGGCTGACAACACTACCAACGCAGCACCCAAAATGGCTTTTTTCATAGGAGATCAATACCCGCAGGATCCAAATCAACGCCGATTGGGCAATATCACGATGCGTAGCGCGTTACGAGACCAGGCCTTACCTCAGACGCCATGCCCTGTACCGGAGGCGTTATATGTGCCATTATCAGCACAATTACCGACGCCTCTTTGATCCGGGGAGCATCGTAGGAATCATAGTCACCCTGCGCCGCCTGTGAGGACTATTCTGATGGATAGCACATCGCAATCCACAGCCATCCACATCGGACGACAAGGTAGAAAGGAATCGCGATGCGCTCGCAGATACGCCACCCTTTGCCAAGCAGATGACGCCCAGACAGATCGCTGCCGTGGCCAGCTTCATGACTCGGCAATTCGGCAAACCTGCTGCTGCCAACGAAGGGCGGGGCGCCGCCGTGCGTAAGCTTCTACCGGAGACGACGATGAACAAAAAGCGAAAGACGGCCGGCCAGATTCTGTCCGAGAAGCCTCGCGACGTGATCTCGATCGGACCCAATGACTCGGTGCTAACAGCGCTGCGGCTCATGGCTGAGAAAGACATCAGCACCGTGCTGGTGCTGCAAGACGACAACCTTGCAGGCATCCTGTCCCAGCGCGACTATGCCCGCAAAGTCGAGCTGGCCGGCCGCAACGCCAGCGACACCAAGGTTTGCGAAATCCTGACCACGCAGATTGTCTATGTCACGCCCGAGCACACCTGCGAACAGTGCCTGGCGCTGATGCACGCCAGGCGGATCCGGCATCTGCCAGTCATCGAGTCCCAGCGGGTTATCGGCGTGCTGTCCAACAACGACGTCCTGGAGGAACTGATCCTGGAGGACGAGCATTTGATCAAGGGTTTCGAGCATGACATGCTCAACCTGACGATTGATAGTGGCGGCTGCTACTAGGGCAACTGCCCCCCCGCCTGCCACAATGTTGATGCCCTGCAGAGGCGTCGCGCCGGACCCGACATCGAAATGGAGAACAACGTGCTGAGCTTCCTGATCGTCCTGGCCGCCCTCTTCTTTCTGATGTTTGTCGCCTACCGCGGCTTCAGCGTGATCCTGTTCGCGCCGGTCGCCGCGCTCGGCGCGGTGCTCCTGACCGACCCGACACTAGTGCCGCCGATGTTCACAAGCGTCTTCATGGACAAGATGGTCGGCTTCGTCAAGCTCTACTTTCCGGTCTTCTTGCTGGGTGCGGTGTTCGGCAAGGTGATCGAGCTGTCCGGTTTCTCCAAATCCATCGTATCTTCGGTGATCGCCTTGGTGGGGCGCGAGCGGACCATGCTGTCTATCGTGGTGGTGTGCGCGGTGCTGACCTACGGCGGCGTATCGCTGTTCGTCGTGGTTTTCGCGGTCTACCCATTCGCTGCCGAAATGTTTCGCCAAGGCGGTATCCCCAAGCGGCTGATCCCCGGGACGATCGCGCTGGGCGCCTTCACCTTCACCATGGACTCGCTGCCGGGGACGCCGCAGATCCAGAACATCATCCCGACCACCTTCTTTAATACCAACACCTGGGCTGCGCCTTGGCTGGGCGTGGTCGGCACCATCTTCATCCTGGTGGTAGGCCTGGGCTACCTCAATTGGCGCCGGCGCCAGGCCGCGGTCAGCGGCGAAGGTTATGGCGAGGGCCATAGCAACGAACCCGAAGCGTTCGAGCATGGCAAGCTGGCTAATCCCTGGATCGCCATTCTCCCGCTTGTCCTGGTCGGCGTACTGAACAAGGGATTCACCGAGCTAATCCCTCGTTTTTATGGCAAGACCCACGAGTTCACGCTCGCTGGCGCCACCAAGCCGGTCACCACCGAGGTGTCCAAGGTGGCCGCCATCTGGGCGGTCGAAGGGGCGCTGCTGGTGGGTATCCTGACGGTGCTGGTGTTCGCCTTCAAGCCGGTGAGCCAGAAGTTCGCCGAGGGTTCCAAGGCGGCGGTGGGTGGCTCGCTGCTGGCCTCGATGAACACCGCTTCGGAATATGGCTTCGGCGCGGTGATCGCAGGTCTGCCCGGTTTCCTGGTAGTTGCCGACGCGCTCAAGGCAATTCCGAACCCGCTGATCAACGAAGCGATTACGGTTACCACGCTGGCCGGCATCACAGGCTCGGCCTCCGGCGGCATGAGCATCGCGCTCGCCGCCATGGCCGACCAGTTCATCGCCGCAGCGCATGCCGCCAACATCCCCCTCGAAGTCTTCCACCGCATCGCCTCGATGGCCAGCGGCGGCATGGACACATTGCCGCACAACGGCGCCGTGATCACGCTGCTTGCGGTGTCGGGACTGACGCACCGCCAGTCCTACGGCGACATATTCGCGGTCACCTGCATCAAGACGCTGGCGGTGTTCTTCGTGATTGCCTTCTACTACCTGACTGGTCTCTATTGAAACGGCTGCAAGAACTGATATTCCCGCCAAGGACAAGGTGAGAAAATGAGCACGCAAGCAAGCACGAATGGTCCATTGCCAGCCATCCATTCGCGCGAGAACGGAAAACTAGTCTCCGTGCGCGAAGCCGTACGCCTGATCCGCGACGGCGATACGGTGGCGACCGGCGGCTTCGTCGGCATCGGCTTTGCAGAAGAAATCGCCATCGCCATCCAGGAACTCTGCCTGGCGCAGGATGACGACGCGCCAGTCAGCCTCGCAAAGCCCGGCAACCTGACCTTGGTCTACGCCGCCGGGCAGGGAGACGGCAAGGAACGGGGCTTGAACCATCTCGCGCTGCCTGGACTGGTGAAGCGCGTGATCGGCGGACACTGGGGCCTGGTGCCGAAGCTCCAGCAGCTCGCGATCGGCAACCAGATCGAAGCCTACAACCTGCCACAGGGTGTGATCACCCATTTGTTCCGCGATATCGCGGCCGGAAAGCCCGGCCACCTCTCGCGGGTCGGACTGGGCACCTTTGTCGATCCGCGCTTTGGCGGCGGCAAGTTGAACGAACGCACCACCGAGGATCTGGTCGAGCTGATGCGTATCGGCGATCAAGAGTATCTCTTCTACAAGGCCTTCCCGATCAACGTCGCGATTGTGCGCGGCACCACCGCCGATCCGGACGGCAACATCACCATGGAGCGCGAGGCCCTGACGCTGGAAGCCCTCGCGATCGCCATGGCCGCGCACAACTGCGGCGGCCTGGTGATCGTACAGGTGGAGCGCATCGCCGAAAGAGGCTCGCTCAAGCCGCGCGAGGTAAAGATCCCCGGCGTGCTGGTGGACTGCGTGGTCCTGGCGCAACCCGAAAACCATCAGCAGACATTCGCCACGCCGTACAGCCCAGCGTTCTCAGGCGAAATCCGGGTGCCGGCGAGCAGCGTGGCGCCGATGCCGATGAGCGAGCGCAAGGTGATCGCCAGGCGCGCGGCGATGGAACTCAAGCCCAATAGCGTGGTGAATCTCGGCATCGGCATGCCCGAGGGTGTCGCCGGCGTCGCCAACGAGGAAAGGATCCTCGACCTCGTGACGCTCACCACGGAGCCCGGCGTCATCGGCGGTATCCCCGCCGGAGGGTTGAACTTCGGGGCGGCGACCAATCCGCACGCGATCATCGACCAGCCCTACCAGTTCGACTTCTACGACGGCGGCGGACTCGACATCGCCTTCCTTGGCCTGGCGCAGGCCGATCGCATGGGCAACCTGAACGTATCCAAGTTCGGGCCGCGCCTGGCCGGCGCCGGCGGCTTTATCAACATCAGTCAGAATGCAAAGAAGGTCGTGTTTGTTGGCACCTTCATGGCAGGCGGCAGCGAGATCCTGGTCATCGACGGCAAGCTCCAGATCCACCGCGATGGCAAGGCAAAGAAGTTCGTCCAGGAAGTCGAGCATCGCACGTTTTCCGGACACTACGCGGCCGCGGCCCTCAAGCCGGTCCTCTATATCACCGAGCGTTGCGTGTTCGAGCTGAGCGCGCAAGGCATGGAACTCATCGAGATTGCACCCGGCGTCGATCTGGAACGCGACATTCTCGCCAAGATGGACTTCGCACCGATCGTGCGCTCACCGGTGCCGATGGACGAACGGCTCTTCCGCCCCGAGCCAATGGGACTGCGCGCGGACGTCCTGCGCCTGCCGCTGGAAGCACGGCTCAACTACGATGGTGCGAAGAACATCCTGTTCCTGAACTTCGAGCAACTTGAGGTGAAGCGCCCGGAAGACATAGCAGCGATCCGCACGCAGGTTTGCCGCATCTGCGAGCCGCTAGGCCACAAGGTTTACACCGTGGTCAACTACGAAGGATTCGTACTCGACCGCAGTGTGGAAGACGCCTATGTCGAAATGATCGAGGAAATGGTGCAACGCTACTATATTGGTGTGACCCGCTTCACCACCAGCGCCTTTATGCGCGCCAAGCTCGGTGACACCCTCGCCCGACGCGGGCTCGCGCCCTATGTCTATGAGACCGAAGCCGAAGCGAAGGCGTATTTGCGCGATCAGTCGACTACCCGCTAACGAAAACTTGCCTGTCCTGCAAGTTCCCGGGGTCAGTACCACGCCGGGCACGAAGCCGCGCCGTCGTCCTTGCCGGAATTCGCATACCATGCCGGAGTGCGCCGAAGGCCCGCTGCCGTCGGCCGGTATCGATGACATCGGAGGAGATACGAGATGGACTATGTGAGGTTTGGCTCGACGGGACTGAAGGTATCGCGGTTGTGCCTGGGTTGCATGACCTATGGCGTGCCGGAGCGCGGCAACCACCCCTGGACGCTTGGCGAGGAAGCCAGCCGCCCGTTGATCCGGCAAGCACTGGAAGCCGGCATCAACTTCTTCGATACGGCCAACGTGTATTCCGACGGCACCTCGGAGGAAATCGTCGGCCGTGCGCTGAAGGACTTCTCCAGCCGCGACGACGTGGTGATCGCCACCAAGGTGCATGGCCGCATGCGTCCCGGCCCGAACGGGGCGGGCCTGTCGCGCCGCGCCATCCTGGCGGAGATCGACAACAGCCTGCGCCGGCTGGGAACCGACTATGTCGACCTGTACCAGATCCACCGCTGGGACCCGCATACGCCCATCGAAGAAACCCTCGAAGCGCTGCATGACATAGTCAAGGCCGGCAAGGCGCGGTATATCGGCGCTTCGTCCATGTATGCCTGGCAGTTCTCCAAGGCGATCTACACCTCGCGCCTGCATGGCTGGACGCAGTTCGTCAGCATGCAGGACCACGTCAACCTGCTGAACCGCGAGGAAGAACGCGAAATGCTGCCGCTGTGCGCCGCCGAGGGCATCGCGGTGATGCCGTGGAGCCCGCTGGCGCGCGGCCGCCTGACGCGGCCGTGGCAGGCCGGCAGCGCCCGCGAGGAGAGCGACGCGTTCGGCAGGTCGCTCTATCGCCATACCGAGGAGGCGGACCGCAAGGTAGTGGAGCAGGTGCACGCCATTGCGCAGGCGCGCGGCGTACCGCCGGCGCAGGTAGCAATGGCGTGGCTGGCGCAGAAGCCGGGGATCACGTCGCCGATCCTGGGCGCGTCGAAGCCGAACCATATCAAGGATGCCGTCGGAGCGCTGTCGCTCGGGTTGACCGGCGCCGAGGTCGCCGCGCTGGAAGCCCCCTACGTGCCCCACGCGCCGGTGGGCTTCTGAGCCGGCCGTCATCGTGGCCGGCCCCGGTGGCTACGGGGGGCCGGTCACTCTCCGGACGGCTGCATGGCAGCCGCGCCGGTATCCCGCGTGATCAGCCGCAGACCGCTGGCAATGCTGGCCACGCCGGCGAAGCCAGCGCCGATCCCGAGCGCCAGCGTGGGCCCGTGGCGTCCCGCGATGCCGAAGCTCAGCGCTACCAGCGCCGCGCCGGTGGCCTGGCCGAGCAGGCGCGCGGTCGCGATCACGCCGCTGGCGCCGCCGCTGCGCGAGCGCGGCGCGCTCGACATCAGCGCCTTGAGATTCGGCGACTGGAAGAAGCCAAAGCCCGCGCCGCAGATGGCCATGCGGATGCCGATATCCAGCGCGCTGGGATGCGCCGGCAGCAAGGCCAGCGACGCCATGCCCATGCACATGACGGCCAGCCCGACGCCGCCGAGCAAACCCGGCGGATAGCGGTCCGACAGCCGGCCCGCCAGCGGCGCCATCAGCGCGACGACCGCTGACCACGGTGTCATCAGGAATCCGGTCTCGATCGGGCTGCGCCCGAGCACGCTCTCGAAATAGAACGGCAGCGATACAAAGGCCAGCCCCTGTGCTGCGAACGAGAAGATCGCGGTCATGGTCGACAGCGCAAACATGGGGCGCTTGAGCAAGTCGATCGGCAGCATCGGCGCGGGATGGCCGCGCTCGCGGCGCAGCAGCAGCACGAACGCCACGAGGAACAGGGCCACCGCCGCCAGCGACTGATGCAGCGGCGCGCGCTGCGCGCCCTCCCCCAGCGCAAAGATCAGCGAGGCGAACATCACCACGTTCAGCCCCGCCGCGACACGGTCGAAACGATGCGCGCCGCGCACCGTCTGCGGCAGCGCGGGCCATGCGATATATAGCGCCAGCAGGCCGATGGGCAGGTTCACGGCGAACAGCCACGGCCAGGGTCCGAGCGAAAGGATGATCGACGCCACCGTGGGCCCGACCGCGAACGACACGCCAACCACCAGCGCATTCAGCCCGACCCCTCGCCCCAGCCGGTGCGGCGGAAAGATCGCGCTGATCAGTGCCGCGTTCACGCTCATGATGGCGCTCGCGCCGACGCCCTGCAGCAGCCGGGCGGCGGCCAGCGTCGGCAGCGACCAGGACAGCGCGCAGACCACCGAAGCGGCGATAAACAGGATCAGTCCGCCCAGGTACACGCGCCGGTGCCCGACGATGCCGCCGAGCGCGGCGAAGGGCAGCAGCGTGGCCACCATGGCAAGCTGGTAGGCATTGATGACCCACACGGATGCCGCGGGCGTCGCGTGCAGGTCGGCCGCGATGGCCGGTAGTGCTGTGTTGGCGATCGCCGTATCGAGCGTGGCGAGGGAGACTGCCACCAGGATGGCAGCCATGCCGCGGCGTTCAAGCGGCGTCATGGCCGCATCCGCGGCACGGGCTGGGGGATTGGAATCCGTAATGTTCGACACTGTCTTCACCGGTTACCGCCGCGGCCGGACCGCGCCGATGCGCCACCGCCCTGCCGCTACAAGCTACTCGCTATTGTCTGATACATGGAGCATGGTTAATGCGCGCGAAATGGGGAAAAACGGCGAAAAAACGGCGAAAACCATGGCAAGCCAACACAATACGGGAAAACGCGAACATCTGCTGGCGGCGCGCCCGCCGCCAGCTTTCAAGTGCCGGCCAAGCCTATGCCACGGACCACACCGCCAGTTCATAGCCGTCCGGGTCCCGGAAGTGGAAACGCCGGCCGCCCGGGAACGAGAACACCGGCCTGACCACGGTGGCGCCGGCAGCTTCCACGCGGCGCTGGGTCTCGGCCAGGTCGTCGGCATAGAGGATTACAAGCGGTCCGCCGGGACGGACCTCTTCGCCGGTGGTGAAGCCGCCGGTCAGCCGGCCATCGCTGAATTCGCAATAGGTAGGGCCGTAGTCGGTGAAGGTCCAGCCAAAGACTCCGCCGTAGAACGCCTTGGAACGGGCAATGTCGCTGACGTTAAATTCGATATTGTCGATCTGACGGTCCTGGCCTCTGGTTCCCATGGCGACTCCTTGATGTCGGATGTTGGATTGATGGGCGCCATGATCGCCTAGGCACAGCCAAAAAGCTTGAATAAAACGGCCACTCAAACCCGCAGCTGGCGCAACAGGGCCGTCGCGGTCATGCCGCACAGCGACTGGATTTCCCGGCTCAGGTGGGCTTGATCGGCGTAGCCCGCGTCCGCGGCGAGCGCGGCCAGGCCGCCATCCGCCGATGCCCGGGCCAGCGTCAGCGCGCGCTGGAACCGCAGGATCCGCTCAAGGGTCTTTGCGCCATAGCCGAAATGCTCGATGCCGCGGCGCCTGAGCGTACGTTCGCTGAGGCCCAGCCGGCGCAACAGCAGCGGAATGGTCTCGCCCGCCGCGCCGGCATTGGCCTGCACCAGGGAAAAGATGGCTGCCGCCTCGCGGCTCGGGGTGGCGATGCGCGGCGCCAGATTCGCCAGCTGGCTCTGGAATACCTCGGCACGTTGCGTGCCGACCTCGGCCATCCGCCCGGTAAATTCAAGCGCGCGCCGGCCCCACAGGTCGGTAAGGCCGACCTCGCAACCCACAATGTCCGACAGAGCCAGGCCCAGCCAGTGCGGCGCGGCGCCAGGCTGGAAGCGTGCACCCAGCACCGTCGCGCCCGGCGCCAGGTCTGGCCTGGCCGCCGTGATGTCCGGCCCGACAACAAGCAGCCGGCCGTCGCGCCAGAGCAGATCCACGCAGCCGTCCGGCACCACGGCGACCGCCCCGGCGTGACCGGCCGGCAAGGCGCTGGCCCATACACACTGGAAATGCGCCTGCAGTTCGGGCCGGGGCGTGGTTTCGCAATACCGGCCAACGGTGCCGGCCAGCGCGGGAACCTCTCGCGAATCGCTTGCTTGCATTACTCTCTGTCCAGGAAAATTTACCGATTGCAGGCAATGCCCGCCAGTAGTCGAATAGTGGAATAAGTGGAATAGTGGATTAGCGGTATTGTCCCATTCTGCAAAGGAGCGACTTATGAAGATAGGATTGGTTTCGGACCTGCATCTCTCGGTTTATCCGATGGACTTTCCGAACCCCGATGTTGACGTGATGATACTGGCCGGCGATATCTGGCGGCCCAGGGAAGCCATGGCGTGGGCCGCCGCCGCGCGCCTGCCGACGCTGTATGTGGCGGGCAACCATGAGTTCTACGGCAGCGACCTGGCCTCCACCATGGACACCCTGCGCGCAGGCGCGGCCGGCACGAGCGTGCAGGTGCTGGAACGTACCGAATGGCACGACCGCGGCGTGCGCTTCCTGGGTTGTACGTTGTGGTCCGACTATCGCCTGTTCGCCTCGGCGCAGCAGCGCGAGGATGGCCTGCGCGACGCCCAGTCCCTGATGCGGGACTTCTCCCGCATCCGCGTGGCGCCGGATTTCGAGGAGCGCTTCACGCCTGCCACGTCGCAAGCCCTCTTCAGGGATTCGGTAGCCTGGCTGGACGAGCGGTTCCAGGCCGGCCACGACGGCAAGACAGTCGTCATCACCCACTTCGCGCCATCGCCGCTGAGCATCAGCCCCAAGTTCGCCGGCTCGCACCTCAATGCCAGCTTCGTCTCCGACCTGAGCCGGGAGATCCTGGCCTGGCAGCCGGACCTCTGGGTGCACGGCCATACCCACGACAGCTTCGACTACAAGGTGGGCGCGACCCGCGTGGTGTGCAACCCCCGGGGCTATGCGCGCGAAGGCAAGCTCGAGAATCCGCGCTTCGATCCCAATCTTGTCATCGAACTGTGATAGGCCCGGGGAATGGCCTGACATAGGCAACGCAGGCCGGATCGCCCACCGCGTTTGCGGCGCGGGCGCTGCGGCATCCCGCAGCCAGCAATCCACTTGGGACTTTCCCTTGGTTTGCGGCATGAAGCGCACTCTTTGAGCTTCCTTCCGGAGCGGGCATCTCGCGATCGGCGCCGTTGTTTGCTACTGTCTGGTCCGCAGGTAAGCAAGGCGGGCCTCGCCCGCCACATCCCTGTGCCGTCCGGGCCGGCCACGCACCGGCCCCTGGTTTGGCGGCAAGCTCGAAACAGGAGACAACATTAATGAGGCCCAGGGCTCTGGAACCGACCGAATCAGTACTTCTTGCCTTGATGGACAGCGTGCGCGAGTGGCAGCGTGTGCTGGACCAGACTCTCTCCGATGTAGGACTCGACTATTCCAAATGGATCTTGCTCCGCGCGATCCGTCAGGACGAGTTCGTTCGCCACGAGCCCTGTCTTGGCGCAATGCTGATTTCCGCTCCACAGTCGGAAAGCCTCCTGCACACATTGCACGCGGATCGCTGGATCGAATTCGATCCCGCCGGCCAGCCCTTCATCCCCGCGGGCGCCGTACCCAGGGTAGAGCGTGTGTGGAGCGGCATGAAAGCACTGCACTCGGTATCGGTGGCGCCGTTCAGCACCGAGGAACGCACCGCCCTGACCGCTTCCTTGAGGCGCATGAAAGCCACCTTGCACGATCACAGCCTGCGCCTTGGGCGGCAGGCGGAACAGCGGGTCGAGGCGACGCACTGATGTGTGCTTGCGGGGGCGGCAACACCAGCCCCCGTCAAGCGGCATCGAGAGCGCTGCGACCAGTGCCGCTACCTGCCGCCGTTGAATAACGGCGATGCTTCGATGCGTTCGAGCATGCCGCGCGCCGCGCTGGTCAGTGGCCGGTTGGCCCTGATTGGTGGTACGCAACGCAACCAGTTCGCCTTTGGCGACTTCCTTCACCACCGAGTTGGCCGACGTGAAGGTCAGCCCGAGGCGGCACTCGACGTAACGCTTGAGCGTCAGGATCGAGTTGGCGACAAAACTCGGGGTCAGGACGATATTCTCGGAAAGCTCCGCCAGCTCGATCAACTGGCGCAAACCGAAGCCAGGCGCCATCAGCGCGACCGGATAGCGCGCGACGTCCTTCAGCGCGGGCCGCTTGCGCTGGCGCGGCGCTGGTGGAAGCGGACGGCATTGAGATCGTGCTGATCACGCTGCGCGCCCAGGCGCTGGATACCGATGTGTTCACGCAGCTTGGCTGCCGGCTGGAGGACAAGACGCTGATCGTGGTCAAGTCCGCGCAGCACTTCCACACCGCGTTCTCGCGGATCGCGCTCCATGTCATCTATGCGGACGCACCGGGCTCGGTATCGCTCAACCTGCGCGCACTGCCCTATCGCCGCCGCGCGCGCCGCCCCAAGTGGCCAATCGACGGCTAAATGGACGCTTGAACAGCCGCGCGAAAGATCGCCTGGATGTACGCTAGACCGGACAGCCAAACGCACGCCTGGATAAAAGAAAGCGGCGGACGCACCCAGACCGCGCGCCCGCCGCTTTCACCGTATCAGGCCGCTATCAAGCCTTCTTTACCCAAGCGCTGCACCAGCCTTTGGTGGCAACCTGCTTGCCCGCGAAGAGCGGGCAGCCGCCACTGGCATCGGTCGCCTTGCCCTGGAAGAGCTGGCAGTTGCCGCAGTGCTGGGTGGCGTCATGCTTGGGGTATTTGGCTTTATCGACTTTGGTGGTATCCGCCTTGTAGCCAAGGCCGACCGCCTGCGGGTCTTTTTCATCGACCATCGGGCCGCCGCCCTGGGCCCGGGACGCCAGGGAAACACCCAGGGCGCCTGCGGCCGCAATAATGGGAATGCCTTTCAGGAAATGACGACGAGTTGACATCTTTCTATCCTTTTTGTGGGGGACAAACTGGGCGGGGCCCGCGCCGCGCGCAACAACGCCAGGCACCGGCCCCAACCATCGGCGCACCCATGAAGGCGTGCGCCGGATACCGGCCCGGACGCAGCCACATCACAGCAAGGAAACAAAGTGTCAGACACGTTGGCTCGAGGCTCGCATGGCACGCACCAGGAGCCGCCGTCCTGGCCGGCTCCTGGCCTGTATCCCGATAGAGTTTAGACGACGGCGATTACATGGACATTGCGCGTAGTCATGAACGCCGAGGATCGGTGGCGCATGCGCCCTGCGCGGATGCCCTGGGTCAAGCGGGCAAAAACGCCGGCAGAAACACCCTAGCTGCCCCCGCCTACCTCGACGATCGAGCCATTGGGCGCAACGAGGTAGAAGTTCGCGCCCACCCCGACCCAGTGACGGCCTTTGGTTGGCTGCGCCAAGTTGTACTGACGCCAGTCATCCACCACATATTGACGATCGCGGTACTCGGCGGGAAGCTTGTCGCCCTTTTTCCATTGGCCCGGCACGCTGCGCGTATTGTTGCCAGCCGGAGCCATGCTCGCATCCTTGGATGACGGCGACTGGTATTGATACCCACTGCCGGTGCCGGAGGCCGGCTGCGCAAAACAAGAGGCCGAGACCAGGAACCCGCCGGCAAGCAATACGCCCGGCAGCAGTCTGCTTCTCATGGTTTTCTTCATTGAGCACTCCTTTTTATTGGCCGCAATGGCCCTGACAGGTCATCTCCTACCGGGCGATGCCACGGGCAGCCCACGCGATCGGTGTGTCGCGAAATAGGGGCCCGCAACATCAATGCCCGGATTAAGGATAGTGGCTATAGGGGCGGATGGGGACGGCAAGCGCCGGAACCGGCGCCCGCCAGGCGTGCGCAGGCTTGCAGGGACAGGCTGGAGAAGGGTTGCGGGAAAGCAGAGCGGGGAAATACCTGCTGGGAATGTAAAAATTTCTGCCGGGATGGAAACGCAAAGGAGCGCCGGCATCACAAAAAATGACGCCTGAGGCGTCATTATCGGAGCGTGGCGGAAGGCTGCGGAAAGCGGCGGGTAGCGGCGGGTAGCGGCGGGAAGACACGAACATGCCCCGCACCCCCGCCCCACGCGCAGCAAACGCTACAACGGCCCTGCCTACGCGTGTGCGCCCCGCAGCGCGCCGGCAAAACGGGCTTGCGCGGGTGCCATGTCGTCTGGCGTGGCGTCCAGCTTGAACTCGTCCACCGCGGCCTGCAACTGGTGGGCCTGGTCCGCCAGGGCCGACGAGGCAGCAGCGGCCTGCTCCACCAGCGCGGCGTTCTGCTGCGTCACCGCGTCCATTTGCATCACGGCTTGATTGACCTGTTCGATGCCATCGCTCTGCTGCCCCGACGCCACCGCGATCTCGCCAAGGATGGTGGTGACCTGCCGGGAGGCCGTCACGATCTCGCGCATCGTCTGGCCTGCGTGCTCCACCCGCGCCGAGCCGTTGCGCACCTGCTCCGCGGAGTCGCCGATCAGCCCGCGGATTTCCTTGGCCGCCGCGGCGCTGCGCTGCGCCAGGGTACGTACCTCGCCCGCCACCACCGCAAAGCCGCGCCCCTGCTCGCCCGCGCGCGCCGCTTCCACGGCGGCGTTGAGCGCCAGGATATTGGTCTGGAACGCGATGCCTTCGATCACATCGATGATGTCGACCACCTTCTTGGAGCTGGCGCTGATCGCCTGCATGGTGTCCACCACCTCGCCGACCACGGTGCCGCCTCGTTGCGCGATATCCGAGGCATTGGCCGCCAGTTCATTGGCCGCGTGCGCGCGCTCGGTATTCTGTTTGACCATGGCGGTCAGCTCGCCCATGCTCGACGCGGTTTCCTGCAGCGCCGCGGCCTGTTCCTCGGTGCGCTGGGACAGATCGGTGTTGCCGGCCGCGATCTGCTTCGAGGCGTCCGTGATCGAATCCGTCGACTCCTTGATCCGGCTCACCAGGTCGGTAAGCATGTCTTCCATCTCGCCCATGCCGCGCAGCAGACGGCCGAACTCGCCCTGGCGCTCGGTTTCGAATTCCTTACTGAGGTCGCCGGAGGCCACGGTTTCGGCGATATAGACGGCCTCGCCCAGCGGTTGCTCGATGCTGCGCGCAATGCCGTGGGTACAGGCGGCGCCAAACAGCAGCGCGGTTAGCCAGAGCCCGAACATCCAGGCGCGGACGGAGTCGGGGACCTGCCCGACATTCCCGGCCGCCGCGTCCGGCAGGGCATTGAGCCCCATCGCGATCGCCGCCGCCATCAATATCAACACCACCGCGAAACCAGCGCCAAGGCGCATGCGGGTGCTCAGGTTAGCCAGTGCCATCATTGCTGCATCTCCCCTTTTTAGTAGACTTCGCCTGCCTCGTCGTCTAGGTAACGGCTACGCGCGGAGAAACTTTAGGGGAATTACCAGATGCCGCCCTCCAGTCGCATTCAGGCGGGACGCTGCTCCGGCACCATCCCGCCATCCGCCCGGCTACCCGCGGGAAAATGCACGCCGGCGCGCTGGGCGGCCCGCACGATGTGATCGGACATGGCGCGCTGCGCGAGGCTGGCGTCGCCCGCCGCCAGGGCGTCGATGATGGCGCAATGCTCGGTGTAGGTGGCGTGGCGGCTGCCGCGCTGGTAGAACGGCAGGCGCTGGCTTTCCTGCATGACATCGGTGCTGTTGCGCAGGATATCGGCAATCGCGCGGTTGCCGGCGATGGCAATGATGCGCATGTGGAAATCGAAATCCAGCCGGGCGGCCTGGGTGAAGTCGGACGCATCGATGCACGCGCGCATGGCTTCGGCGTTCTCGCGCAGGGCGCCGATATCTTCCGGCAACAGCGCCGCCGCGGCCAGCCCCACGGTGAAGCTTTCCAGCGCGAAGCGCAGCTGGTAGATATCGGTCAGCGAATGCGATTTCGAGAAACGCCACTGCGGCGGGGCGCCGTCGGCGGCATCGGCGGCCACATACACGCCTTTACCGGGTCGCGAGACCACCAGCCCCAGGCCCTGCAGGGTGGACAGCGCCTCCCGCAGCGAGGTGCGGCTGATGCCGAGTTGCTCGGCCAGGTCGCGTTGGGAGGGCAACAGCGAGCCGGCCGGATACTTGCCGCCTTCGATCCACTCGCGGATGAGGGTCGCGGCGTTGGCGGAGATGGCGGTGGCTGTGACCATGGCGGTGATGGAAACTCCTGCGCTGGATGGTGTTGATGGCAAAGGACAAGGGAAATTGCCGCGGGCGCCAGCGCTGGCGCCGGATCGACGGCAAATTGTACTCGACCGCTACCGGGAGATCTAACTGCAAGCACAACCGCCTGACGTCAGGATCAAAGACCAAAAGGCTGATAGCCAAAGGCAGTAACTACCCTGTTTTCGCAAGATTGCGCATCGCCTCCCCCTGCTCCGTGACAGCCTACAGCGGCGGCACCGCGGAAAGCTTGTCGGGATTGCGCACGACGTAGACAGCGGTGATGCGGCCCGCCTCGATGGTGAAGGACTGCGCCGACTCGATCTTGCCGTCCACATAGCGAAGGAGCCCGGGCATGCCGTTGATCCGGGCCAGCCGGTAGCGTACCTTGCCTGGCGCGGCGTGCCCGAGCGACCAGAAGACACCGGCGATACGCGCGGCGCCGCGCAGGATGCGCCCGAACGACGGCACCTTGCCGCCACCGTCGCTGATCAGCTCGGCATCCGGGCTGAGCATCGTCTTCATGGCGGTCCGGTCGCCGGTGCTTGCGGCCTGCATGAAGCGGGTCAGCAGTTCGCGATGCTCCTGTGGCGATACGTCGTAGCGCGGGCGGCCTTCCCGCACGCGTTCACCGGCGCGGTGTACGATCTGGCGGCAGGCCGTTTCGGTCTTGCCGAGGATCGAAGCGATTTCCTCATAGTCCAGATCGAATGCCTGCCGTAGCAGGAACGCCGCCCGCTCGTCGGGCGAGAGGCGTTCCAGCACCAAAAGGAATGCCACCGACACTTCGCTTGCCAACTCCGCCGCCGCCTCCGGCGTGTCCTCATGCGACTCGACGAGCGGCTCAGGGAGCCACCAGCCGATGTATTTCTCCTGCTCGCTCTTGCGCGAGCGCAGGCGGTCGATCGCGAGCCGCGTCGTGACCGTGACCAGCCACGCTTCCGCCGAGCGCAACTCGGCCTGGTCGGTGTCGTGCCAGCGCAGCCAGGCGTCCTGGACCACGTCCTCGGCGTCGGAACGGGTACCCAGCATGCGATAGGCAATCCCGAAAAGACGGGGCTTCAGTGCGGTGAAAGGTTCGACGGAATCCATAAGTCATATGCGAGAAGATCACCCCCAGACGTTCCGGCAACGCGTTTTGTGACATCCAGGCGAACGACTGGCACCGCGCAGGGGCGACACCGGGCGCGAAGAAAACCGGAGAAGATATAAAGCAAAAAAAACTGCAGCGGCTGTCACAAGCCGGTTCCCGCCGCCGTCTTACGGTCATGGCAGGCGCGCAGGGCGCCTGCCAGACCCGACGAAACGGATCGAAAGGCAAAAATCATGACTGCTGCACGTATCAACTTTTTCCAACTCGCCCCGGCCAACCTGAAGGCGATGATCAATTTCTCCGCCTCCGTCAAGCAAAGCTCGCTAGGGCCCCGCCTGGTGGAGATGGTGAACCTGCGCGTCTCGCAGATCAATGGCTGCGGCGTCTGCATCGACATGCATTGGCGCGACCTGATCAAGCAGGGCGCGGAACCGCGCCACCTGAATGCCATCGCCGGCTGGCGCGAGGCGCCGTTCTTCAGCACTCGCGAGCGCGCCGCGCTGGCCTGGGCGGAAGCCGTCAACGCGCTGCCGCACCGCGACGACACGGATGCGGTCTATCCCGAATTGCGCGAGCATTTCAGCGAGAACGAGATCGCCGAACTCTCCTACGCCATTGCAGCGATTCGCGGCTGGAACGTGATGAACCTGAGCCTGCGCAACCAGATTCCGGAAAATCCGGCTCCGGGCTTCTGATCGCGCTGCCGGTTCGTCTTGCGATGGCGCGGCGCCGCCTGCGCCATGCAGACCGTAGCCATTGCGCCGCGCAAATGCTCGATCTGCCAGCTCGCCGATGCCTGCGCAAAGATCTGTGGCCAACGGCATGGCATGGACCGGGCCATGCCATACCTTACTTGTTCACCATCCGCGCAGGGACGGTATAGGTGAGCGCCGCGCCACAGAGCAGCACGCCGGCCAGCACGAACATCGCCAGGTTGGTGCTCTGCGTCGCATCCTTGATCAGCCCGATCATGTACGGGCTGACGAAGCCGGCCAGGTTGGCGAACGAGTTGATCATGGCGATACCGGCAGCGGCCCCTGCGCCGGACAACAGCGCGGTGGGCAGGCTCCAGAACAGCGGCGACGTGGCCAGGCTGCCACCGGCCGCTAGCGCCAGGGCCGCGAGCGACAGCGCCACGTTGTCGCTGAAGACCGCGCTCAGCGCCAGCCCGGCGGCGCCGCAGCAGAATGGCACGATCAGGTGCCAGCGGCGTTCGCGCATGCGGTCGGAGCTGCGGCTGACCAGGATCATCGAACACACCGCGACGGAAAACGGGATGGCGGTCAGCAAGCCGATATTCAGCGCGCCGGTCACGCCGGACTGCCGGATCAGCGACGGCAGCCAGAAGGTCAGCCCGTACTGCCCCATCACCGTGCAGAAGCAGATGCAGGCCATCTTGATGATGCGGCTGTCCGAAAAAAGCTGCCGCATGGTCATATGGCCACCCTTCGCCGCGTTCTCGCTGGCGATATTGCGCTCCAGCAGTTCCTTCTCGGATTGCGTCAGCCAGCCTGCCGAACGGATGTTGTTATCGAGATAGGCCAGCACGGCGAAGCCGACCAGCAAGGAAGGCAGCGCTTCGATCAG
Organism: Cupriavidus sp. F041; assembly: GCF_057814235.1. NCBI lineage: Bacteria > Pseudomonadati > Pseudomonadota > Betaproteobacteria > Burkholderiales > Burkholderiaceae > Cupriavidus > Cupriavidus sp. F041. Next base: position 2,998,182 of record NZ_JBVASY010000001.1, on the reverse strand, counting down.
GAACATCCACTGCCAGCCGCGCAGCCCCGCGACGCCCTGCATCGACTCCATGATGAACCCCGAGAGCGGGCCGCCGAAAATGCCCGAGACCGGGATGGCGCACATGAACAACGCCACCATGCGGGCGCGGCGGTGCGACGGAAACCAGTAGGTCAGGTACAGGATCATGCCGGGATAGAAGCCGGCCTCGGCCGCGCCAAGCAGGAAACGCAGCACATAGAACTGCGTGGTGGTCTGCACGAACACCATCGCCGCCGAAATCAGGCTCCACATGATCATGATGCGCGAGATGGTGGCCTTGGCGCCGATCCGGTGCATCAGGATATTGCTCGGCACTTCGAAGAAGAAGTACCCGATGAAGAACAGCCCGGCGCCCAGCCCGTAGGCGGACTCGCTGAACCGCAGGTCGCCAAGCATGTGCAGCTTGGCAAACCCCACATTGACGCGGTCCAGGTAGGCCACGACATAGCAAAGCATCAGGAAAGGCAACAGGCGCCATGCGACCTTGCGGTAGACGGCATTTTCCTGCGCCGCCGCCGCATTGGCGGCGGCCGGCTCGGGGGCTAGCGATGGGGCGGTGGTCAGGGACACAGCAGTTTCCTCCTCGGGTGGCGTGGCACTTCGCTCAACTGGTATTACCAGTATGATTTCTAATGGATGGCGAAGAATACGTCCGCATCGCGCTGTGGAAAAGCAGCGTAAACCCGGAATTTAAGGCGCCTTGACGCGAGGGCAGGCTAACGCGATACTAGCCCTACTGGTAATACCAGTTGGATAACTCCGCTCAGAAAGCCGCCTTTCACGGCTCCCTCATCCCCCTGACCAAGAGGAAAAACGTGCCTGCTCCTGACCAGACGGCGATCATGCGCCCAACACCTGCCCACGCGCCGGTGCCCTTGCGGGTCGAGCCGCTGACCGCGGCTGGCTTCGCCCCCTTTGGCGACGTCATCGAAAGCGAAGGGCACGCGCCGATGGTGATCAATGGCGGCATGACGCTGCGCTATCACGACCTCGCCGGGATCGACGTCGGCGCGCAGGACGGCCGTGCGCTGATCAACTTCTTCGACGCGCAGCCCTATTCCCTGCCGCTCGCCATCGCATCGATGGAACGGCATCCGCTGGGCAGCCAGGCCTTCGTGCCATTGGACGAAACCGCCTTCCTCGTCGTCGTGGCGCCGGCCGGCGGCCAGCTCGACGAGTCGGCCATCCGCGCCTTTGTCACCAATGGCCGGCAAGGCGTGAACTACAAGCGAGGCGTCTGGCATCACTCGTTGATCGTCACGCGGGGGCGGGCGCGATTTCTGGTGGTGGATCGTGGTGGGGAGGGGCACAACTGTGATGTCACTGAGTTGCTCGGCAAGTATCTGATTGCGGCCTGAGCGGGCTGGTGTGTTGCTATGCAGGGGCCTTTACGGGCTTAACGTCAAAGTCAAAACCCTAAAGTCAAAGGCAGTTTCACCACCCCTTCGGGGCAGCGACCTACTTTCTTGTCTTGCCCAAAAAGTAGGCAAAGAAAGCGCCCCATACGACCTGGTATATCTACACGGGCTCGCTTCGCATCGCGCACCGGTGTGGACCGCCCCCAAAGGGCGCTCTGCACGGCTACCAATGGTTTGGCAGGCTCGCTCCTGCAAATGGCCACCCTCCTCCGCAGGCGAAGGAGCAACCCAGCGGATAGCAAGTGGCAGTTGGCGCATGGAGACTGGAGACTGGAGACTGGAGACTGGAGACTGGAGACTGGAGACCGGAGACCGGAGACCGGAGACCGGGAGTTTGGCGTCCGAAGAGCCGAGAGATTTCGGCGATACGCGATATCGCCAGATCAGCGATTCGGTGTAGCCGTGTGGAGCGCCCCCAAGGGCGGGCCACACCCCAGCGCGATGCGAAGCGAGCCCGTGTAGATGTACCCGGCACGCCTTTTTTGCCTACTTTTTTGGCAAGACAAAAAAGTAGGTCGCCGCCCCGAAGGGGTGGTGAAACTGCCTTTGACTTTAGGGTCTTGACTTTGACGTTAAGCCCTTAATAACAGCCCCACCGTCCCCCCCCAAAAAAAACCTCACTCCAACCCCCGCCCCTCCCCAAACCCATCCCTCAACTCCCTCTTAAGCACCTTCCCAATCGCACTCCGCGGCAGCCCCTCAACCAACTCCACCACAGCAAGCCGCTGCGTCTTGCCCACCTGCCCATTAGTCCAGCCCATCAAGTCCTCCCCCGACACCCCGGCCCCTTCCCTACGCACCACAAACGCCACCGGCGTCTCCCCCCATCGCTGCGACGGCACCCCTACCACGGCGCAGTCCACCACTTCGGGATGCTGCAGCAGAATGCCTTCGAGATCGCTGGGGTAGATATTGAAGCCGCCGCTGATGATCATGTCCTTCTTGCGGTCCATCAGCGTGAGGAAGCCATCTTCGTCAAAGCGGCCGACATCGCCGGTGCGGATAAAGAGCTTGCCGGTGGCGTCGCGCCATTCCGCGGCCGTGGTCTTTTCCGGTTGCTTGTGATACCCCGCCATGATGATGTTGGAATGCCCGACGACCTCCCCGATCTCGCCCACGGCAACCTCGACGCCGCTGTCGTCGATCAGTCGGATGTCGTGCCCTTCCATCGGCTTGCCGACGGTATGGAGCTTGTTGGGAAATTCGTGCGCCGCCAGCACGCAGCTGCCGCCGCCTTCGGTCATGCCGTAGTACTCCACCAGGCCGCCCGGCCAGCGCTTGAGGATCTCGCCCTTCAGCGCGGCCGCAAGCGGCGCGCTGGTGGAGAACTTCATCTTGAATGCCGACAGGTCGTACTCGCCGAAATCGCCGCGGGCCATCAGGCGCTGGTATTGCACCGGCACCAGCATGGTGTGCGTGACGCGATGCCGCGCCGCCAGTTCGAGATAGCGTTGCGCATCGAACTTTGGCATCAGTACTGCGGTGCCGCCCAGCGCCAGCGTGGGGATGAAACTCACCAGCGTGGTGTTGGAGTAAAGCGGCGTGGAGATCAGCGTGACCGCCTCACGCCCGTAGCCGCCGCTTTCCTGGACACGGCGAATCTGGTTCCAGCGCAGGGCGTGGCCGTGCACGATGCCTTTTGGCGTCCCCGTCGTGCCCGACGAGTAGATGATGTTGAACACTTGCTCCGGCCTGACGGGATGCTCCTGCGGGCGGCTGCCTTGCGGCGCCAGCCAGGCTTCGAAGGACAGCCCGGCGGGCGCGCCGCCCAGGCCGACGAGGCGGGCCTGGATGCCGTCCCTGACCGTCGCGATCTCGCGCAGGACATCCGCATCGACGAAGAGCAGCCGTGCGTCGGAATCCTGCACCATGCCCGCCAGGCTGGCCGGCGTGGAGGACGGCGCGAGCGGCACCAGCGCGACCCCGGCGCGCAGGCCGCCGATCAGGATCGCCGCGTACTCGACGGAAGCTGCCGCGCACACGGCAAGCGCAGCGCCGGGCTCCAGGCCGTCACGCTGCAATGCGGCGGCAACGCGGTCAACCAGTTCGTCGAATTCGGCATAGGTGAGCGAACGGCGGTCGTCGACCACCGCAACATGCCCGGGTTGCTCGGCCGCGTGCAGCCGGACGCAGCCGGCCAGGTTGCCAATCGGCTGCGCCAGAAGTTCTGTGATGCCCATGGGATTTTCCTGTCTCCACTTGACGTCGCGATCGGCCGTTCTGGAAGAGCGGCCGATCGCGCGCAGATTTATTGTCCTGAACGGCCGGGCATCCGGCGTTCATCCATGTGCCCGCCGGTTTTGCGGCTGGCCGGGGAGAATTCTCGCATGGACGCGGCAAGGCTGCCGCGGATGATGCCCGGCGCCTGGCGGGGGTGGGCGCATTCCACGCACGCTTGCAGGGAAACAGGAACGTATCGTGGCGCCTGATGCGCGGTGTTTAGAGCGGGCCACCCTCCCCGATCCAGTATGGCGCGCGCCCATAGTACTCGTGCAGCGTGGCGCCCCACTTCGGGTCGGCCATGGCCGGCCAGTTGTCCTTGTCGAAGCCCGGCGCGTCCTTGATCCGTTGCGCGGTCACGCCGATGCGGAAACACTTCTCGTCGGCGTCCAGGGTGAGCGCGCCCCAGGGAATGGCGTGGAGCGTGTCACCCATCCCGAGAAACCCGCCGCTGGTCAGCACCGCGTAGGCAATGCGGCCGCCACGTACGTCGAGCATGATCTCCGAGATCTTGCCGACATGCTCTCCGTCGGAGGAATAGACTTTGTCGCCTTCCAGCGTCGAAGCCGCCATGACGTCCGGGCCGGGGCCGTCGCCGATCCCACCTCCGACAATGGCCGCACCACGGCCGGCGGCGGCCACGCCACGATTGAGTGCATTGCGATTGAGTTCGTTCATGTTCGTCTCCTGATAAGGGTCGTGCCGTAGTTCGCGCAACGAACATGCCAGGACGGCGTTGCCGGCGGCATCGCCTTTCCGGCCTCCGGGTCACGGGAAGAATTACAAAGCCGGTAATTTTCCATGCCTTGCGCCGGCCCGGCGGCATTGCTGCCCGCCGGCCTTGCCGGCGGCACGCGCGCCGCGTCACCAAGGCTGGCACATGGCACGAAACATGCGCCGGGCATGATGACCTCGCTTGCGCCGAACCAGGACGCGCAGGCGGATGAGCCGCCAGGTCCACGCTGCGTGCAGCGCACGCGGCACCCTCGCCCCGAACGCCCCCCTCTCAGGAGAACCACGAATGGAAACCCAAGGCAATACCCAATTCCCCGCCCAAAACGTTTCGCCGGGTTTCGCCGGCAAGGTAGGCGCGGCAACCACAAACGTCATGGACGCGGCTAAAGACGCCGGCAAACAGGTCGGCACGGTCGCACGGACCGAAGCCTACGGCCTGAAGCGGGAGCTCGATGACCTGATTGGCCGTATCCCCACCTTGTCGGGGGCTGCGCTGGACCAGGCCAAGGAAGAGTTCCTAAACAAGATGAACGCTACCAGGGACACCGCGAAAGGTATTTCCGATAACGTGCGCCACCAACTCTCCCAGCGCGCCGAAGACACCGCCGCTTACGTCAAGGAGCAACCCCTGCGCTCGATGGGCATAGCGGTCGGGGCCGGCATCATCCTGGGCCTGCTGATGTCCAACCGGGGCGGCCGCGCCACAGGCTGAAACACGGACCACGCCCGCTTGCGCCCGGCCGGGCATCCCGTGCCGGGCGCGTCCGTCACCGCGCGCCCGGCGCCATCACGCGGACGCTTCGTAGTCCACCTGGTGCCGCGCAATGCGCAGGTCGCCAAGCTCAGCCTTCACGCGCAGGTGCTCCGGATGGCTGGCGTAGCCTTCCAGCGCCGATTGCGACTCGAACTCGGAGTACAGGACCACGTCGCAGGCGTAGTTGACCCTGCTGGCATCCACGCCGACCTCCAGGTGGCGCAGTCCCGGGATCCGGCCGCGCAGCCCTTCGAAGGCAAGCTTCAGCCGGGCCACGCCGTCCTGCTTGTCAACTTCGGTTTCCCCGCGCAGGTTCCACATCACGATGTGTTTGACGATGGGCACGTCTCCTCCTTTCCGGATCTCAGGCCGGCGGAAAACCGGCCTTCTGCGGCCACAGGTTGGCAAAGGCATGGACGGTCGACTGCCCATACACACCGGCCTTGGTGAACGGCTCGGCTTCCAGCCACGCCTGCGCTTCCGCCCGCGAGGCAAAATCGATCACCAGCAGGCTGCCGACCATGGTGGCGCCGTCGTCGCCCAGCAGCGGGCCCGCAAAGGCGATGTTGCCCGCCCTGGCGCCGAGATAGTCCTTGTGCTCCGGGCGCACCCGGGCGCGCAGTTCGCCGGTGCCGGGCTTGTCGAGAAGATGGAATACAAACAGCATGCGGGCTTACCTCCGTGTTGACGTTGAAGCCGGCGCCGACGGTGCCGGGTTGAGGATGAAATCGAAGTCCAGCGTGTAGAACGGCCTGGCGGATGCCGTGCCGTCGGGCGCGATGCCGGGCTCATGCCGCACCCAGTCTCCGATCAGGGAACTGCGCACGCCGAAGACCGCATCCGAATCCAGGTACTCGCCTCCCTCGCGGAACACATGGGTGATGAGCGTCTCGTAGCCCGGTGCGGTGATCATGAAATGCAGGTGGGCCGGGCGCCACGGGTGGCGGCCCATGGCGTCGAGCATGCGCCCCACCGGCCCGTCGTGCGGGATCGGATAGCACTCGGCGACGATCGACTTGAAGTGAAAGCCGCCGTTGGCGTCGGCGGTCAGCGCGCCGCGCCCCTGGTGGCCGTCGCGCCCGGCCTGCTGCACGTCGTAGAAGCCATCCGAATCCGCCTGCCACACTTCCAGCCTGGCATGGGGCACCGCCTCGCCCGTCACGCTCCTGACCTGGCCGCTGACGTAGCACGGCTCGCCGGTCATGCCGTTGCCCACATCGCCGCCCAGTTCATACTCCGGCGCACCATCCACGTAGAACGGACCGAACACCGTGGCCTCGGTGCAGCCGCGCGGCTTCTTGTGGTTCTGCGCCGTGACCAGGGTGGACAGGCCCAGCGTGTCGGACAGCAGGATGAACTCCTGCCGGCTGTCGGTGCAGGTATGGCCGATTTCGGTCAGGAACCTGATCCCTTCGGCCCATTCGGCCTCGGTGAGCCGCACCTCGCGGGCAAAGGCGTGCAGATGCTGGACCAGGCTGGTCATGATCTCCTTGAGCCGCCCGTCCGGCATATCGGCGTGCCGCGCCAGCACGGCCTGGGTAATGGTTTCTTCGTCTAGATTGCGCATGATGTCTGTTCTCTGGTTGTCGATCGTCCGGGCGCCGGGGCTGTGAATCTCAGGCCTTGGCCGCGTCTTCCCAGCGCGGGCAGCTGCGCTTGCTCACCGGAACATCGATCGATTGGTAGTTCGTCTTGTCCACCACCGTGGCCGGCAGCACGATGCTCTGGGTGACCGGCATGCCGCGCAGCTTGCGAATGGCCGCCATCGTGCCCAGGCAGCCCTGGGCAAATCCATTGTAGTCACCGGTAGCGAGCAAGGTACCCGCCTTGATGGCGTCGATCGCCTCCTGGGTACCGTTGATGCCGGACACCAGCGCCTTGCGGTTGGCGCCCTGCAGCGCCTCGATGGCGCCGATGGCCATGGCGTCGTTGGCGGCGAAGATACCGTCGATCTGCGGGTACGACTGCATCAGGTTTTCCATCACCTGCAGTGCCTGCAGGCGCTGGTAGTTGGCCGGCTGCGACGCCAGCAGCTTGACGTTGGGGAAGGCCTTGAGCGCGTCCTGCATGCCCCTGACGCGATCGATATTGGTCAGCGAGCCCTTGATGCCCTCGAGCAGGATGACGTTGCCTTTGCCGCCCATGGCCTTGAACAGGTGGGTGGCGGTCTTCAGGCCGAGGTCGTAGTCGCTCGCACCCACGAAGGAGACGAAGTTGCCGACCTCGCTCTTGTCGGTGACGTTGACCACCGGGATGTTCGCCGCGTTGATCTTCTTCACGCCCGGCCCCATCGCCTTGTAGTCCACCGGAACGAAGACGATGGCGTCGGCCTTCTTGACGATCACGTCTTCGACCTGGCTCATCTGCTCCGGGATGCTGTCCGGCTTGGTGGGGATGTAGTGGGTGACGCGGGCGTTCATGCTCTTGGCCGCCGCGTCCGCGCCCTGGCGCACCACCTGGAAGAACGGATTGGTCTGGTTCTTGGTGAATACCGCGATGCGCTCGCCGTCCGCGTGGGCCGGCGCCGCCAGCATGCCGAGGGCCAGCACGCCTGCCAGTTGTTTTAGGTTACGTAAGTTCATGTTGTCTCCTTGGTCTTTGATGAAGGGCCATGCGCAGCCGTGCCTGCCGCCGCGCCGGAACGACTACGGCCTGACACCCAGCCGCTTGCGCGACAGCGTGTCCAGGAATACCGCCAGCACGACGATCACGCCGGTCACCAGGGGCTGCCAGTTGGCGCTGACGGTCAGCAGGTTCATGCCGTTGAGCACCAGCGTCAGGATGATGGCGCCGACCAGCGTGCCGGATACGCGGCCCACGCCGCCGAACAGCGAGGTGCCGCCGATCAGCACCGCCGCAATGGCGGGCAGCGTCAGGGCTTCGCCGATGTCGCCCTCGGCCGAGTTGAGCCGGGCCAGGAACACCAGGCTGGCGATGCCGGCCATCGCGCCGCTCACCAGGTACACCAGCACCAGCCGCCGCTGCACCGGAACGCCCGAAAGCCGGGCTGCCACGGGATTCGCGCCGATGGCGTAGATCTCCTGCCCGTAGACGGTCTTCTGCGACATGGCAGTGCCGGCCACCAGGAACAGCAGCATCAGGTAGACCGGGATCGGCACACCCAGCAAGTAGCCGCTGCCGATGGCGCGGAACGCCGGCGGAAAGCCATGGATGGTCTCGCCCGCCATGAACCAGTAGGTGACGCCGTGCAGCACCCACAACATGCCGTAGGTGGCAATGAAGGGCGGGATGCGCAGCATGGCCACCAGCAGCCCGTTGGCCAGGCCGATCAGCGCGCCGGTGCCAAGCCCCGCGCCCACGCCGAGCGTGGTCGATCCCGTGGCCTTCATCACGGTCGCCGCCACGCAGGCCGACATCGCCACGTTGGCGCCCACCGACAGGTCCAGCCCGCCGGTGAGGATCACCAGCGTCACGCCGGACGCCAGCAGGAACAGCAGGCTGGCCTGGCGCAGCACGTTGAGGATATTGCTCAGCGTCAGGAACGCGTCGGACGCCACGGCAAGCAGCAGGCACAGCAAGCCGAGCGCAAACAGCCGGTAGGCAATCGAGCGGGCATCCGCCGAGAGTGGCGGGAACAAAGTCGCCGTGTTCATGCTTTCCCCTTGAAGGATTCGATCAGCAGCACCACCAGCACCAGCACGCCGATCGCCGCCACCTGCACCGATGACTGCACGCCGACGAGGTTGAGCCCGTTGCGCAGCACGCCCACCGCCAGCACGCCCAGCACCGTGCCGGGCAGCCAGCCGTTGCCGCGGTCGAAGGTGGTGCCGCCCACCGCCACCGCGGCGATGGCATCGAACTCCAGCCCGATGGCCGCCGTGGGATGCCCCGCGTTCATGCGTGCGGTGAGCAGCAGCGCGGCCACGCCGGCCATCAGCCCGCCCAACACATACACTGCGATGAGACAGACATTGATGCGCACGCCGGAGAACTTGAGCGCCTCGCGGTTGCCGCCCAGCGCGAACACATAGGCGCCGAAGCGGGTGCGGTACAGCAGCCAGTGGAACAGGCCGTAGAACGCCACGGCGATCCAGATGGGAAATGGAATGCCCAGCAGTTGCCCGGAATAGATCAGCGGGATGGTGTCGCCGATGCCCACCACGCTCTGGCCATCGGTGGCCACCAGCGCCAGGCCCTGCGCGGCGCCCAGCGTGCCGAGCGTCGCCACGAAGGGCGGAATTTCCAGCCACGACACCAGCGCGCCGTTGAGCAGCCCGAACGCCAGCCCGGTCAGGAGCGCCGCGCCCAGCGCGAGCGGCAGCGATCCGCTGGACACCATCACCATGGCCAGCACCACGCCACACAGCGTCAGCACGGCGCCCATCGACAGGTCCAGGCCTTCGGTCATGATGATCAGCGTCATCGGCAAGGCGATCAGCAGCAGGATGGTGGATTGCGTGCCGATGTTCAGCAGGTTGTCCACGCTCAGGAAGCCCGAGCCCGTGGCGCTGAAAACCAGCGAAAGCAGCAGCAGCACCCAGACCGAGCCGGGCAGCTTGCCGAACGGCCGGCCCGGCTGCCGCGGTAGTGCGTTGGTATCAAGCATCGTTCATCCCCAGTTGCAGAATGCGTTCTTCGGTCATCTCGCCATGCGCGACCTCGCCGGCGATGCGGCCGCCGCGCATGACGTAGGTGCGGTCGCAGACATTGATGATTTCCGGCAGTTCGGAACTGATCAGCAGCACGCCCGCGCCCTGCCTGACCAGGCTGTCGATCAGCGCAAAGATCTCCGCCTTGGCGCCCACGTCGATGCCGCGCGTGGGCTCGTCGAAGATGAACAGCCTGGCTTGCGCCACCAGCCACTTGCCGATCACGATCTTCTGCTGGTTGCCACCGGAGAGGAATTGCGCAAGCTGGTCGCCATCGGGCGTGGCGATACGCAGCCGCGCGATCTCGCGCCCGGCCAGCGCCTCGGCCTTGTCGGCGCGATACCAGCGCGAGGGAAACGCGCGCCGCAGGCCGGCCAGCAGCAGGTTGTCCCGCACCGTGCGGATCAGCGCCAGCCCTTCGGATTTGCGGCTTTCCGGGATCAGCGCGGCGCCCAGTTCGCGGGCGCGGTCCGGCCCCCCGGTAAGTCGCTGGCCGAAAATCCTGATTTCGCCCTGCCGGATCGGGTCGGCGCCAAACACGGCGCGCGCCACTTCGCTGCGCCCCGATCCCACCAGCCCCGCCAGGCCGACGATCTCGCCGGCGCGCACTTGCAGGTTGATATCCGTGATGCCGCTGTCCGCGCTGACGTTGCGCACATCGAGCGCCACCTCGCCCGGCTGCGCGCCGCGCTCGCGGCTATAGCTCATATCGACCTTGCGGCCCACCATGCGCGCCACCAGTTCGTCCGGCGAGGCGTCGCCGGGCAGGCAGGCGCCCACCTTGCGGCCGTCGCGCAGGATGGTGATGCGGTCGCCGAGTGCGAAGACTTCGGCCATGCGGTGCGAGATGTAGATCATCGAGACGCCATCCGCCTTCAGCCGTGCGATCACCGCGAACAGCTTCTCGGTCTCGCGGTCGGACAGCGCCGCGGTGGGTTCATCAAGTACCAGGATGCGGGCGTTCTGCGACAGCGCCTTGGCGATCTCCACCATCTGCTGCTGCGCCACGCCCAGTTCATGCACCGGCGTGCGCGTGCTCACCTCCATGCCGAGGATGTCGAGGATGCGGCGCGCTTCGGCGTGCATTGCGGCGGTGTCGACGGAGCCAGGAATGCGGCCCCTGGGCTCGCGGCCGAGGAAGATGTTCTGCGCGATGTCCAGGTAGGGCACCAGCGAGAATTCCTGGAAAATCACCGCAATGCCGAGCCGCATGGTGTCGGCCGGGCTGGCGATCGTCACGGGGTTGCCCTCGTGATAGAACTCGCCGGCATCGGCCACATAGACGCCGCACAGGACTTTCATCAGCGATGACTTGCCGGCGCCGTTCTCGCCCAGCAGCATATGCACTTCGCCGGGATAGATGCGGAACGACACGTCGTCCAGCGCCTTCACGCCCGGAAAGTGCTTGCAGATACCGCGCATTTCGAACAGCGGCGTGATTTCCGTGATGGCGTTCATGATGCGAGCCTGTGGTTCGCGCCGGCGCCGATGCCGTGCGTGGCGGGTTGTCGATGCATGGTCTCCTCCTTTTTTGGTTGGTGGTTCTTCAGGAGCTGGTGGCGGATTGATGCGCCCGCCCGCTCGAAGTGAGCGCACTCGCCGCTGCCACCGCCTTCCCTTTCGCCCCGGGACATCTCTTGTTCCCTACCGCCCTGCCGCCAGCCGTTCGCCGGATTCGCGCAGCCTCTCAAGCTTGCCCGCCAGCCCGTCCACCAGCAGCCGCCCGTGGCGCTTGCGCGCCCTACCCGCCACGAACACGCTGTCGATGTTGGCCAGGCTCGCCTGCATCACGATGGCGCTGACGGGGTCGTGCAGCGGCATCATGTTGAGTTTGCGCGCGTCGATCAGGACCAGGTCGGCCTGCTTGCCCACGGCCAGCGAGCCGATGCGGTCTTCCATGCCGAGCATTCGCGCGCCGGCCAGCGTGATCCAGTCCAGCGCGTCGCGGCAGCCCGCCGTATGGACGGGGCCGATGTCGCCATGCTGTTGCCGGTATGCGGCATGGTCCAGCGCACGCTGTACGCCCAGCGCAATCCGCGCGGCAATGAACATCTCGCCGGACAGGCCCGATTCCAGGTCCACGCCGAGCGACGGCGCCGCGCCCAGGCGCATCAGCCGGCCGGTGATCGGGAAGCCATGGCCCTGCGTCAGTTCGTTCTCCGGCGTCACGGAGAAACTCATCCCCAGGCCGACGAAGCGGGCAAGCTGTTCGTCCGTCAGGTTGTTGCCGTGCACGATATTGATATGCGGCCCGAGCAGCCCCGCCCGCTCCAGCCGCGCCCACCCATCCGGCGTGCGCGCGCTGCCGCCGCCCTGATGCATGCTGGCCAGCAGGCCGAACTCGCGCGCCAGCGCGAAGTCGTGCAGCGCCACTTCCAGCGTCGAGTAATGCGGGCCCAGGATGGCCAGGCCGAGGCTGAGCAAGGACGAGCCTTGCAGCCGCTTTGACAAGCGCTCCACCTCGCTGCGCGGGTGCGGCATTTCCCAGAACGGCATGGCGCCGGGCTTGGGGTCGGGCTTGGGCGAGCCGTGCAGGAAGGCCGCGCGGATGCCGGACTGCGCCAGCGCGTCCAGCGCGGCATCGCTATGCGCCGGGGTGGGATTGTTATGGCACCAGTCCACCAGCGTGGTGGTGCCGCAGTCCAGCTGGTTCCAGGCGCCGGCGAGCGTGGCGATGCCGATGTCTTCCGGTGTGAAGCGCGTGGCCAGCCCCGCGTGCATCTGCCGGAAATATCCGGTCAGCGTCCAGCCGGAGGCCACCCCGCGCAGCGCGGTCTGCCAGGTGTGCATATGCGCGTTGACGAAGCCGGGCGCCGCGATGAAGCCGCGCGCATCGATCCGTTCCGCGTCACCCGCGTCGATGCGCGGCGCGATCGCGGCGATGCGCTCGCCTTCGATCAGCAGGTCGCCGGTGAACTCGCCAAGGGTGGGCTCCATCGTGACCAGGGTCGCCCCGCTTACCAGGATGCGTGACATGAGCGCGGTCCTCTTTAACGCGAAAGGCAAACAAGACGCGGGGGACAAGCGAAGCGGAATGCAAGCATGGAATGGTCTCCTTGGCGCGGCGGCGCTGCCGGTATCCGGCGCGCCACTCTGGCTTTCTTCGGTTGGGCTGTCGTGCTGGGCGCATTCGCCGCCAGCGGCGGTATCAAGCACCTGACATCCGTTGGAACAAACTCTATACTCCCGGAAAACGGAAAAAAACGACGGATAAGGAAATCTTCTTTCCACCTGGCGAGGGAATCCCGCCAGAACAAGGGAGGAGAAGCCGCACACGGGGAGACGCAACATGGACCGCTGGACCGAATTCGAACTGTTCGTTCAGATCGCTGAACTGGGCAGCATCACCAAGGCTGCCGAGAGCCTGGACATTTCCAATGCGGCGGCAAGCCGCTACCTCGCTTCGCTCGAGGAGCGCCTCTCGGCGCGGCTGATCGAGCGCAACACGCGGCGGCTGTACCTGACCGACGTGGGGCATGAGTTTTTCCGGCGCTGCAAGGGTGTGCTGGCGGAAATGAAAGAAGCGGAGGCGGCCGTCAACGCCAATGTGCTGGAGCCGGGCGGCACGCTGACCATCACCGCCTCGCTGTCGTTTTCGATGAAACACCTGGCGCCGCTGCTGCCCGATTTCACCGCGCTCTATCCGAAGGTGGACGTCAATATCCTCGCGGCCAACCGCTACTATGACATCATGGACAGCGGCATCGACCTGGCCATCCGCACCCGCGAGTTCGAGCCCGACTCCGGCCTCACGGTGCGCCGGCTGGCGGAGACGCGTCGCATCCTGGCCGCTTCGCCGCGCTACCTGGGCCGCATGGGCACACCGCGCGAGGTCGAGGACCTGCTGCGCCACCAGATGCTGATCTATTCCTATGCGAACCGGCCGCACGAGATGACCTTCACCCGCGACGGCGAGGAGAAATCAGTAACGGTGCGCAGCAAGCTGGAGTCCAACGACGGCCAGGTGATACGCGCCGCCGCGCTGGAAGGCCTGGGCATCCTGGTGCAGCCCAAGTACATCGTCTATGACGACATCGTTGCCGGCCGGCTGATCCCGGTGCTGGACGACTGGGACCTGCCCCGGCTCACCATCAATATCGCCTTCCAGAGCCGACGCTACCTGGCCGCCAAGGTGCGCTTGTTCATCGACTTCCTGGTGGCGCACTTCGAGCGCATGGACTACGAGCGCAAATGGACGTCGTGAGGCCGCCGCGCGCTAGGCACTCACCGCCGGCAGGCCGGCGGTGAGCCGCGCCGACTTGATCACCGCAGCATAATCGTCGGCGGCCATGCCCTGCGCCGCCGCGCCCTGCAGCATCTGGCCGAGCAGCGCCGTGAGCGACAACGGCACGCGCAAGCTGGCGCCGGCGTCCAGGATCAGCCCAACGTCCTTGAGCATCTGGTCCACGGTGAACGTCGGTGTGTAGTCGTTCTCCACCAGTTGCGCCGACTTGGCCTTGACGATGGGCGCGGCCACCGCGCTGGCGGTGATCACGGACCACATGTCCTGCCATTTGAGGCCGCCCTTGGCGCCCAGCGCCAGCGCTTCGGCAAGCATGCCGGAGGTCAGGCCGATCATCAGGTTCACCACCAGCTTCATCAGGCGGGCTTCTTCGGCTTCCCCGAGGTAGAACTGCGTCGGCCCCAGGGCCGCCAGCAACGGGCGCGCTATCTCGTACGCTGCCGCCGGACCGGAGACCAGCGCCGTCAGTTGCGCGGCCTCCGCCATCTTGTTGTTGCCCGATACCGTCACGCGCAGGTATTGGATGTTCCGCTGCGCCAGCACGGCGGCGACGCGGGCGGACGCCTGCGGCGACACCGTGCTGGTATCGATATACAGCGTGCCCGGCGCGGCCAGTTCAGCCAGCCGGGCACCGACCGCCTCGAAGGCCGCGTCGTGCGGCAGGGAGCTGAATACGACATCCTTGCCAGCGATTGCCTCCGCCAGCGAGCCTGCCGCCCCGAGCCCTGCCTGACGGGCAGCTTCCAGTACCGCGGGGGACTGGTCGAAGCCTTCGACCGAGTGGCCGGCCGCGGCCAGGTGGCGTCCCATGGGCAAGCCCATCTTGCCGGTTCCGATGAAGCCGATATGCATGGTTTGTCTCCAGTTCGTTGTGTGCTTGGCGTGGTTGCGCGCCGGTTGCGCGCCGGTTGCACCTCAGTCCGGGCGCACGCCTTCAAAGGCAGCCTGCAGCAATTCGCGAATCGGCGCGCTTTCGATGGGGCGCGGATTCCAGTAGGGGTTGGCCAGCGCGATTTCGGCGGCACGGTCCAGGTCCTCGCGCTTCATGCCGATATCGCGCAGCGCGGTGGCCGCGCCGTGGCGGGCAGCCAGGTCATGGAGCCCGCGCGCCGCCGAAATGTGTTCGCTGCCAAGGGCACGACGGATCCTCGCCATCGCTTCCGGCGCGGCACCGGCGTTATAGGCCATGGCGTGCGGCAGCACGACCGTATGGGTTTCGGCATGCGGCAGATTGAAGCTACCGCCCAGCGTATGGCACAGCTTGTGGTGCAGCGCCATGCCGACGCTGCCCAGCACCGAGCCGCAGAGCCACGCGCCGTAGAGGCAATCGGCGCGGGCATCGAGATCGGACGGGACCTCGCAGATACGGGGAATCGCGCTGGCCAGCGCCCGGATTCCCTCCTCGGCCATCAGCGACGTCACCGGGTTGGCATCCTCAGCATACAGGCCTTCCGCCGCATGGGCGATAGCGTTCAGCGCGCTGGTCACGCTCATGGCAACCGGCAGGCCGACGGTAAGCTCGGGGTCGTAGATCACGGTGCGGGGCAGGACGCGCGGGTCGCGGCCGGTCTTCTTCAGGCCGGCATCGGTGATGCCGTAGATCGGTGTCATCTCCGAGCCCGCGTAGGTGGTGGGAATCGCCAGGATGGGCAGGCCGGAGGTCAGCGCGATCGCCTTGCCCAGCCCCGTGGTCGAGCCGCCGCCGATGGCGATCGCGCAATCCGCGCCCAACGCCTGCGCGTGGCTGGCAGCCGCGCGCGCGGTCTCGAGGGGCACGTGCATGATGGCGCCGGCGTAGATGCCCGCCGAGAGCGGCCCCAGCAATTCCGCTACGCGCAGCGCCTCCTCCGTCTGGTTCGGCGTGCACAGCACCAGCGCGCGTTGCGCACCCATGCGCTCCACCTCCTGCGCAACCTGGCTCAAGGTGCCCGCGCCGAACAGGACGCGCATGGGCTGGGCCGTATAGACAAATGACTTTGGCATAAGCGTGGTCTTCCTCCGGATCGATCGGGATCTGCGCCCGCTCTGCGGGTCTTGCCCGCGCCCGGACCTGCAAGCAGGCTGGCGGCACGCGCGGACTCGTTCTGCACGTTAGCCTTCCGCGCCGCGGAAAAAAATGCCGGAAAGGGAAAACAGTCTTAACGGGAAAGGAAGAATCGCGGAGGCGCGGCGCAGTTGGCAGGGATTGCGCGGGGAACGCATGGCCAGCGCGTTCGCCCATGCCGAGCGCACCAGAGCGCACATGACAGCGCGCGCCGCCGCTGCTCCGTGCCAAACGCGCACCAACTGATCCTGTTCGGCCCGCATCAGGGGCGCTAGCCTGATGGCTACCCACAAGCCCCTCGCCGGCGGCGGCAACATTGTCCGTTCCCCGCACGGCACACCTGGAAGTGCCCCATGTATTTATATGATGAGATCGACCAGCAACTGGTCGACCAGCGCGTTACGCAGTTCGCCGGCCAGACCGAACGTTTCCTCAGCGGCCAGCTCACCGAAGACGAGTTCCGCGTGCTGCGCCTGCAGAACGGCCTCTACATCCAGCGGCATGCGCCCATGCTGCGCGTGGCGATTCCCTACGGCATGCTGGTGTCCAGGCAACTGCGCAAGCTGGCCGAGATCTCGCGCCGCTGGGATCGCGGCTACGGGCACTTCAGCACGCGCCAGAACATGCAGTTCAACTGGCCGCGCCTGGAAGACGCGCCCGCCATCCTGGCGGAGCTGGCCACCGTGCAGATGCATGCGATCCAGACCAGCGGCAATTGCATCCGCAACACCACCACCGATCATTTCGCCGGCCTGGCGCCGGACGAGGTCGTGAACCCGCTGGTGTGGTGCGAGATCATCCGCCAGTGGTCCATGCTGCATCCGGAGTTCGCCTTCCTGCCGCGCAAGTTCAAGATCGCCGTGAGCGGTGCCACCACGGACCGGGCCGCGGTTGGCGTGCACGACATTGGCCTGCAGGCAGTGGAGCGCGACGGCGAACTGGGTTTCCGGGTCTGGGTGGGCGGCGGCATGGGCCGCACGCCGATGGTCGGCAAGCTGATCAATACCTTCGTGCACTGGTCCGACCTGCTGACCTACCTGCAGGCCACGCTGCGCGTCTATAACCTGCACGGGCGGCGCGACAACAAATACAAGGCGCGCATCAAGATCCTGGTGAAAGACCTGACGCCGGGCGTGTTCGCGCAGCAGGTTGACGAGCAATGGCAGCGCATCCGCGGCGGCCCGGATACGGTCAGCGCGGACTTCGTGAAAGGCGTGGCCAGCCACTTCACCACGCCGGATTACGACCCCGGCGCGGCGGACGAACCCGGCCCCAGCCCTGCCCTGACGGCGGCCCAGCCCCGCTTCGCCCGCTGGCTGCGCAGCAATGTGCATGCGCACCGCGTGCCCGGCTACGCCGCCGTGACCGTGTCGCTGAAAGCCACCGGCGCGCCGCCGGGAGACATCACCGCGGACCAGATGGATGCGGTGGCGGATATGGCGGACCGCTACGGCTTTGGCGAGCTGCGTGTCTCGCATGAGCAGAACCTGATCCTGGCCGACGTGCGCCGCAGCCAGCTGTACGCGCTATGGCTGGAGCTGGATGCCTTGCACCTGGCCACCGCGAATATCGGCATGCTCACCAATATCATCGCCTGCCCGGGCGGGGATTTCTGCTCGCTGGCGAACGCCGTGTCGATTCCGCTGGCGGAGGCCATCCAGCGCCGCTTCGACGACCTGGACTACCTGTTCGAAATCGGCGAGCTGGACCTGAACATCTCCGGCTGCATCAACTCCTGCGGGCACCATCACGTCGGCCATATCGGCATCCTCGGCGTGGACAAGGCCGGCGAGGAGTGGTACCAGGTCACCGTCGGCGGGCGCCAGAACGGCGCCGCCGGCCATGCCCTGCTCGATCAGCACAAGGGCGGGGGCGCGGCCATTGGCCGCATCATCGGGCCGTCGTTCGCGCGCGATGAAATCCCCGACGTGGTCGCGCTGCTGATCGACACCTACCTGTCCCTGCGCGACAGCGACGCGGAGCGGTTTATCGACGTGGTCGAACGCGTCGGCGTGGATCCCTTCAAGCAGGCGGTCTACCAGGACCCGCGGATCGTCGCGCGGCGTCAGCAGGCGGAGGTGGCCCGTGCCTGATACCCAATTCCTGCCGCAGTCCGACAAATTGAACAACGTGATCCGCAACGGCCGGCTCGAAGCCGACATCTGGCGCGCCTTCGTGGTGGACCAGAGCATGGCCGGCTCGACCACGCCGCCTGATGAAGACGGCTGGCTGGTCACGCTTGACACCTGGCGGGCCGCCCGCGATGCCTTGCGCGTGCGCCGCCATCCGGTGGCCGTGTACCTGGCGCCGGATGCGGAGCCGGAAGACTTGCTGGAAGCGGGCGCCACCGTCATCGATGCGACCGGCATCGCGCACCTGGCGATCGACTTCCCGGTCTATACCGACGGGCGCGGCTATTCGCTGGCGCAGTTGCTGCGCACGCAATATGGCTGGCGTGGCGAGCTGCGCGCGGTGGGCGACGTGATGATCGATACGGTGCACTACATGGCCCGCTGCGGCTTCAATGCGTTCGCCGTCAAGCCGAGCCACGATCCGCAGGCCGCCCTCGCTGCGCTGGGCACGTTCACGGTGCATTACCAGAAGACGTACGCATCCACGTCCACCCTGGCGGCATAGGCGCGGGACGCTATCTTGCCAGCCACCCGCCCAGCAGCGCGTTGACTGGCGCGTGCGCCTCGTACTGGACCCAGTGACCCGCATCCGGGATGATGCGGCCCTGCCGCTGCGCGCTGCCCTGCGTCATGGCTGCCACCGCCGCGGCCGGGTCGGCCGTCACATCGTGCTCGCCCCATGCAAGCAGCACTTCGCCGCCGAAGCGGTCCAGCGCGTCGCGCAGGCCGCCCGCGCGCGAGATGTTCTTGCTGCGAAAGCGTGTGTGCCGGCATGACTCGGTGTGCGCGTACAGGGCCATGGCATCGACCCTGGCCGGGTCCGCGATCATGAAGGCCTCCAGGTTGTAGCGCATCGCCTGCGCCAGCGCCTCGCCGTCCGCCGCCGTGCGCCAGTCCACCAGCGCGCGCTGCTGCCGGCGGATGCCGCCGTGCCCGGCCGAGCCCAGCAGGGCCAGCCGGCGCACCGTGCCAAGCGCGGCGGCCAGGTTCGCGGCGACCAGCCCGCCGAACGAGAAGCCGGCGAGGTCGATCTCGTCCGCGCAGCCGGGCAACTGTCGGATCGCCGCAGCGAGCGTGCCAGCCATGACGGACAGATCGCTGACGATGTCATCCGACTCGCCAAAGCCGGGCATGTCCGGCGCCCAGACCGTGCGTTGCGCAGCCAGCGCTTCGATATTGCGCACCCAATGCAGCCAGCTGCCATGTCCGCCATGCAAGAGGATGACCGGGCGTCCCTCGCCGAAGCGGCGCCAGACCACCCGGCAGCCGCCGGCATCGGTCACGATCCGTTCCGCCCGATGCGCCAGGGCGGCCGCCTCCGCCCGAGGCTGTTCCGGGTTGACAGGGGTCTTGCTGCTTATCTGGGTCATGGGCATGGGCGCGCGCCGCCTTGCCTCCCGGCGCGGCTGTGCCGTGGCGAACGTGAGGAAGCCGGCCGTGCGAGAAATGGTTCCGATCCCGGATCATAGCGAATTCCGGATGTACCGTCCCCGGCCAAGCGAAGCGACATCCGGGCAACCGAGCAAGGCCAGCGTGCGGTCGATATCGGCCCTGAACATGGCCAGCACTTCGTCAACGCCGGTCTCGCCACGCGCCGCCAGGCCGTAGAGCAAGGGCCGGCCGAGCATGACAGCACGCGCCCCGAGCGCCAGCGCCTTGACCACATCCCGGCCGCTGCGAAAGCCGCTGTCCACCATCGTCTCCGCGCCACCGGCGACGGCCACCACCTCGGGCAGCACGGAGACCGGCGCCGCAAAGTCCGCAAGCTGCCGGCCGCCATGATTCGACACGATGACGCCGTCCGCGCCCAGCGCCACGCAGCGCGCGGCGTCGCGGGCGTTCAGGATGCCCTTGACGTACAGCTTGCGCGGCCACATGTCGCGCAGCGCGGCGAGGTCGTCCCAGGAGAAACTGGCGTCCATGCGGCGCTGGAGCAACGCGGCCTGCGCGCCGGCATCGGCACCGTCCATGCCGCCATCCACGTTCGGCAGCGCCGGCAAGCCATGGCGGCATTGCCGGATCGTCCACGCGGGATGCAGCGCCGCATCCGCCACGATGCGCGGCGTGAGCCGGAACGGCACCGCAAAGCCGTTGCGCAGGTCGCGCTCGCGCCGGCCGTTCACGGTCACATCGGTGGTCAGCACCAGCGCCTCGTAGCCGGCGGACAGCGCGCGCCCGACCAGCGCGCGGGCGTGGTCGCGCTGCACCACATAGAGCTGGAACCACAGCCTGCCGCCGGCACGGCGCGCCACTTCCGCCAGCGCCACGTTGGACGCGGTGGACAGCGTGAACGGAATGCCGGCGCGGGCGGCGGCGCGGGCAAGCATCACATCGCCATCGGGCCGGCAGGCGCCGTTCAGTCCCATGGGCGCGACGATCAGCGGCGCCTCGCTGCGCGCGCCTGCCAGGGTGGTCGACAGGTTCCGCGCGTTCACGTCGGTCAGGCGCGCCGGGTCGAGCAACAGGGCGTCGAGCGCAGCGCGGTTGCGCCGGATACCCGATTCGTCGTCCGCCCCGCCCTCGATGTAGTCGAACACGATGCGCGGCAGCCGACGTTGCGCCAGGTGCCGGTAGGCCTCCAGATTGATCAGCGATGTCATGCCGCCTGCCAGGGAGCTTGCATGGGACGCGGGCCTCAGGAACGCGCGAGGGCTGCATCGCCCCGGGCGGCTGGCCGCGCCAGCTTCGGGATATGCCCCTTGACCGCGAGCAGCGCCAACAGCACCGCGGCCATCGCCGCGCCAAGCATGCCGAGATAGGACGACGCGCCACCTGCGGTGATCACCGCCGCGCCCGCGAACGCGCTCAGGATCGCCCCGAGGCGGCCGAAGGCCAGCGCCGATGCGGTGCCCGTGGCGCGCACCGCGGTGGGGTACACGAAGGCGCACAGCGCATACATGGTCGACTGGACCGCATTGACGAACATGCCGTGCACGCCCAGGCCAAAGATCAGCCACCCCGTACTGTGGCGCACGTCCACGCCTTGCAGCAGCAGCGCGCTGGCCGCCCCGCCGGCGCAACAGATCGCCAGCGGCCAGCGCGAGCCGAAGCGGGCGATGGCCACCGCGCCGCACAGCGCGCCAATGACGCCGCCGAGGTTGTAGGCCGTCAGGCCGGAGCCCGCGACCGCCACGTTCAGTCCCTCCCCGGCCAGCATGGTCGGCAGCCAGCTAAAGGCGCTGTAGACCGCCAGCAGGCACATGAAGAAGGCGCACCAGATCGCCAGCGTATCGCGCGCCTGCCCAGGCGCGAACAGCGCGCCGAAGCCCTTGCGGCTTTCCGCGCCGCGCTCGGCCAGGTCGGTGAAGACGGCGTCCGCCGGCAGCGGCCTGGACATGCGGCCGAGCAGCCGGCGCAATTCATCCCAGCGGGCCGGACGGCGCACCAGGAAACGCGGCGACTCGGGCAGCACCAGCATCAGCAGCACGCCCAGGCCCAGCGGCAGGGCGCCGCCGATAAAGAACAAGCCGCGCCAGCCATAGGCCGGCAGGACCACGCTGGCGAACAGGCCGGCCAGCATGCCGCCAAGCGGCACGCAGACAATGGTGGCCGTCACCGCCAGCGTGCGGCTGCGCGCCGGGGTGAACTCGGCCGTCATGGTGGTGGAGCTTGGCAACGCGCCGCCGATGCCCAGCCCGGCGATCAGGCGCAACATGGCAATCGTCGTGGTGTCCGGGGCGAAGCCGATGGCGCAGGTGGCTGTGCCGAACAGGAAGACGCTGCCGATCACGGCCCACCTGCGGCCAAAGCGGTCCGCGAACAGGCCGGCGCATGCGCTGCCGATGCCCATGCCCACCAGCCCCGCGGCCACCGCGGGTGCAAAGGCGCTGCGCGTGATGCCCCAGTCCTTGATCAGCACGGGAATGGCGAAACCGATCAACTGGCCATCGAAGCCATCCATCACGATGGACAGCGCCGCCAGCACCACGACGATCTTCTGCATGGTGGTGTAAGGTCCGTCGTCTAGTACGCGTCCCACATCGATTGACGTGCCGGCTTGGGTATGCATGGGTGTCTCCTGTCGATTGGCGTCCTGGCGGGCGCCAGCGCCTTTTGCTTTTGTATTGGGTTTCGAGAGTGGCGTGCCGCCACTCAGTGCAGGACCGGACTGGCATCCAGCCCGTGGCCGGCCGCCCGGGTCTCGATCAGCCGGACGAGTTGCATCAGGGCTTCGGTGCACGGCACGGGCACCCCGTGCCGCTGCGCCGCGGCCACGACGGCGCCGTTGATCGCATCGATCTCCGTGCGCCGGGCGGCCAGGATGTCCTGCAGCATGGATGGCTTGTGGCCGATGTGGTGCTCGATGGCGTGCAACACGTTGGCGCCGACCTTGGCCACATCGACAGCCACGCCATGGCTCCTGGCCACGGCCAGCACCTCGCCCACCACCGCGAAGGCGAGCGCCGGGCCATCCGGGATGCTGCCCAGCTGGTCCACCGTGCTGCCGGTGACCGCGCATCTGCGACAACTCAAGGCCTTCACCACCATCGTTGCCAGCGGCAGCCTGGGCCGCGCGGCCGAGGCGCTGCATGTCACCCAGCCCGCGCTGAGCCGCGCGATCAAGCGCCTGGAAGACGAACTGGGCGCCCCGCTGTTCGAGCGGCACTCCAAAGGCATGCAGCTCACGGCGGTGGGTAGCGCGCTGCTGCCGCATGCCACCTTGCTGCAGCGCGAGGCCGAGCACGCGCGCGAGGAGATCGATGCCATGCGGGGGCTGTCCAAGGGCACCATCAAGGTGGGCGCGGTGGGCAGCATTGCGAGCCTGGTGCTACCGCTGGCGGTCGGCCGGGTGACCAAGGCGTGGCCAAACCGGCGGGTGGAGATTACGGAAGGCGTATGAACTACTCCAACCAAGTCGCTGCGCGATTGGATGGAGTTTCGCAGAGCAAAACCCTGCCTACGCCAGTTCCTGACGTGATGGGGCTGTCGGCGTACCGTACAGCGCCCAATTCAAAACCACGCGCGCCGATGCCGCGTCTCGCGGCTCCGTATGGCCGCATTCGGTGCATCGGTGCGTTCTCTCCGACAGGCTCTTCTTCCGGACATACCCACACGCGGGGCATGTCTGGCTCGGTTTGAGCGCTCGCGTCGGCGCCTCTGCCCACAATCCACCAGTGTCCGTGACTTTGTAGCGGAGCAGTTGCATCAACAGTGCCGGCGCGGTGTCGAGGATCTCCCGGTTCAGCCCCGCTTTCTGCGAGACATTCTTGCCGGGGACCTCCACCGTACCTTTGGCACTGCGGGTCATGTTCTTGATCTTGAGTTCTTCCATGGCCACCAGCGCGTGTTCGCGCGCCAAATGGCAAGTCTCCTTATGCAGGAAATCCAAGCGCTTGCGGGCTTGACGCGAGCGCGCCTTGGCCAACTGGCGCACCGCTTGCTTGCGCCGCGCGGACCCTCGCTTCTTCCGGCTGACTGCTTGCTGCAAGGCAGTGATCACTGCCTTGCAGGCTCTGTGCCAGCGAGGATTCTCCAGCACGAAGGCCGTCCCGTTCTCCCGAATGCCGGACAGGAGCGTTTCGGTGCCCCAGTCCAGCGCGATCGCGCCGTGCCCGGTGCGTTGCCGCTCGATCAATGCCGGTTGAACGGTCAGAGACAGGAACCACTGACCGTCACGGTGCAATAGATCAGATGCACACACTTCTCCGCCTTGTCGCGCTTGCCCTCGGCACGAGACATGTCCAACGCCCGAGATGCGCAGCGTGCCGTGCTTCCAGTTCGCGCCTGGTGTGAAGCGCCAACCATCGCCGTGAGATTTGAAGGAGAAGCCGGGAAAGCGAGCGAGCGATTTATAACGGGGGAATCCGGGCGTATCGCCGGCCTTGACGCGGCGAAAGAATGCCGCAAAAGCCTTGTCCAGTCGGCGCAATGTCATCTGCTGGCTGGAACAGTTCACCGTCGCCCATTCGGGCAGGTCTCGCCGGATCTCGGTGAGCGATGTGCATTGGTTGGCGTAGCCGATCGACTTGCGGGCCTTCTGCCACGCGCTAATCCGCTCTTCGAGTGCTGCGTTATAGAGTTGCTGATGCGACCGCAGCAATACAGTCAGCGCCAGGGCTTGGCGCGGCGTTGGGTATAGGCGATAGGTCACCTTGCGCTTCCGCGCGGGCGTCTGCATCATCTGATTCCTATGCCGGCGATCGAACTCAAGTCCCTATCCCACTGTGTTTAGGCGTTGCAATACCATCTAGTCATTGTAACGAAGTACCGCAAAAAATGTCTGACGGATGCCATGCTGAGCGCCTTCGCCGCGCAAGCGCGGGAGCGCTGCGTGGCCTGGGAAGGGACGTTGCTGGAAGTGAACGGCGAAGCCGACCACATTCATCTCTTGCTGGAGCTACCGCCTACCGTCGCGACGGCTGACTTCGTGAATGCCCTAAAGACAGGCACCAGCCGCCGGCTGAGAAACCAGTTTAAGGAACACTTGGCGCGCTACTACTACAGCAAGCCAGTGCTCTGTAGCCGAAGCTACGGCATCCTGAGTTGCGGCGGTGCGCCACTGGACATCATCAAGCAATACATCCAGCAGCAAGCTCTCCTAACGACTAACCGGCTCTGCGAGCCGGGCGCTATCCCCCTCCAACCAAATCGGACGGCGCCGCCTATGTGTCGCTACGCGACGGGCCGATTTGGATGGAGCCCCCCGCGCATCGGGTGGGACCGCCTGGCGGAGGGCCTGATCCGGCATGAGATCGATCTCGCGCTGAGCATCCGCGCGCCCGATACTGACGAAATCGAAGCCATCGCCGATTGCCGCTGGGAGGACAGCAGCTACGTGGTGGCGGCGCCGGACCACCCGCTGCGGCGCAAGCCGGGACTATGCCTGGCCGACACGCTCGATCAGCAGTGGGCCATCCCGCCCAGGGGCACCGGGCCGTTCGAGCATATGCGGGACGTGTTTGCAGCCCAGGGGCTGGGCCTGCCGAATATCGTGGTGGAAACGCGCTCCGTTACCGCATTGAAGAGCCTGGTCGCGCGCTCGGGGTTCCTGATCTGGATGGCCGAGCCGATGGTCGACGCCGAGCGCAAGGCCGGCGTGATCGACATCCTGGACATTCCGGGCGGGGTCGGCAAGCGCACGCTGACGGCGTTCCGCCGGCGCCAGGGCATCTTGCCGGGCCCCGCGGTCAAGCTGCTGGAAGCGCTGCGCCAGCTGACCGCGGCCTGACCGGCCTGTGCCTGATTTCTGAAACCGCCGCCAGGCCGGCCTGGACGATGCTGCGGCATCGACCTCAAAATAGCGGCGCAGTGCCGCCCGCGAATCGCTTCGCGCGAAGCCATCGCTGCCCGCCCGGAGCTGCCGCCAAAGCAGAGCGCCACACGGCTCGCTCATCTCACGCCCCTTCAACTCCCGGCCGCGCCGCGCGCCCCAGTCCCTCCATGTGCGGTCGACGAATCTAGAGCGCATGCGCTCGCCTGATTTATCTTAGATCTCGAATAATTCTTGACAAGGCGCAGGCAACCGCTACTATTACGCCATGTACTTCGATCTCTAAGATTGCTGAGGTACAGCAACCACCTTTAGGAGCCCTTACATGTACGACATCTTTGCCACTGACAAGCTGATCGACCTCTGGCTGACCGAAGACATCGGGATCTGCGATCTGACTGTCCAGACCATGATCGAACCGGGAGAGACCGGCACCTTCTGCATGAACGCCCGCGAACCCATGATCATCGCTGGTATCGGCGTGGCAGCACGAATCTTCGCGCGTTACGATCCCACGCTGGCTATCGATGTGCGGGTCGCCGATGGCGACAAGGTTGAGAAAGGCGCGGTGCTCATCAATGTGAGCGGGAATGCGCGAAGCGTCCTGACAGCTGAGCGCACCGCGCTGAACATCATGCAGCGGCTGTGCGGCATCGCCAACCACACGGCAACATATGCCCAAGCCATTGCACATACCAAGGCTCGCCTGATCGACAGCCGCAAGACCACGCCGGGCCTGCGCGCACTGGAAAAGCACGCGGTTACCTGCGGCGGTGGACTGAACCACCGGCTTAGCCTGGACAACGGCGTGATGATCAAGGACAACCACATCGCCGTGTGTGGCAGCATTGCTGCCGCCGTGGCACGCGTGCGCCGGAAGCTGCCGGTGCTGACCAAGCTGGAAGTGGAATGCGATCGGCTGGAACAGGTGCACGAGGCACTGGCAGCCGGCGTCGACGTGATCATGCTGGACAACATGTCGGTGCCCGACATGAAGGAAGCCGTGCAGATTGTCAATGGCCGGACCAAGGTCGAGGCTTCGGGCGGCATCCGCCTGGAAACGATCCGAGCCGTGGCGGAAACAGGCGTGGACTACATTTCCACGAGCAAGATTACCCAGTCTGCCCCTGCCGTTGATATCGGTCTCGACGAAGCCTGACACCTTCGGAGCCTAGCTCCCATACAGCGATTCGCACCTTCTACCGAGTGCTTCACACTCGCCGGTCGTCCCGGCGAGTTTTTTTGCATAAGGGTGTCGTCTACAGATCCGAGAGCAGCCGCCCCACTTCCTGCGTAGATGGAACGCGCCGGCCATGCTCGGCCGAGGCGACTTCGTCAGCCACCAATCGCTCCGCGATCGTAATCAGCACGCGGCGCGTGGTCTGCACGTCTTCTTCACTCACGCCCTCCACGCTAAGTTCATTCACCTCCGTAGCCAGCGGCTCCAGCTTGCGGCGCAGAGCGCTTCCGGTCTTGCTCAGGAACACGTGCACCTTTCTCTTGTTACCAGGAAGATGCGTACGTTCTACGTAGCCCAGCGCCTCCAGCGCCTTAACTGCCGCAAACGTGGTCGGCTCAGTCACACCGGCCCGTTCGCTCAACTCCCGCTGCGACAGACCATCGTGACGCCACAGGATGCGTAGGATGGTCCAGTGGCCGTAGGACACCGAATGTTCCGCCAGGCGCAGTTGTAGCGCCCGGATATAAGCGCGGGCAGCGTCCTTCACCAAGTGGGCAAGCCGTTCTTCATCGGCTTCATCCGAAGGGCTGATTGTGACCGGAGTACCCAGCTTTCTTGTAGCCATAGTCTTGACCAAAAATGAAACGTATACATGCGGCACCGGCGAATCGGTGCGAGCGACAGCGCACATGATAGCGCCTCCGGCGATCGCACGCCCGACACTACGTCCTCAGCTTCCCAGCATATCCATGTAGCGTTCACTACATCAGTGCACGATGCGCTCAATCAATGCATGGGGCACCGTCACCGCACACACCGTTTGTCCGTGTTTTCCCCTACAAGTACACGAATCCCGCGTACACACTGGATTTGCGGGCGTTGGCCCATTGCTTGCATTAGCTTAGACATCGAACATATCTTGACACCCTTATGGCCGGTGCTAGCATAACCGTACAACTTCGACATCTAAGGTAATTATGAAAGCGACCGGCACATTCTTTTTTGTTGTTGGGCCCAGTGGCGCTGGCAAGGACTCCCTGATCGACGGTGCACGTGCAACGCTCGGTGACGACTATGTTTTTGCACGGCGCGTTATCACGCGTCCTGGCGGTTCGGCGGGCGAAGAGCACGAGGGCGTCTCCGATACCGAGTTCACACGACGTCAGCGAAGCGGCGAGTTTTTGGTAACTTGGGATGCACACGGTCTCCGCTATGGATTGCCCATATCGCTGATGCTCGAGCTCGACCGCGGGCGGAATGTCGTGGCCAATGGCTCGCGCGGCGTCATCGCGGAACTTGCCGCCCGATTGCCCCGTTTCGAGGTCGTCCTTGTAACGGCACCGCATGATGTGCTTGCACAGCGCATTGCCGCGCGCGGGCGTGAGTCGGGCGACCAGGTTGCCAAACGCGTTGCACGAACGGGAGCACCGATGCCACCAGACGTTTCGTGTATCACGGTGTCAAATGACAGCACGCTGGAAGTGGGAATGGCACGCTTTGTCGGAGCTCTGCGAAATCGCACCGAAGCATCCTCCGCCGAACAGCCGGCCAGCCGCGCCAACCTGATGGCCAAGCTGCGCGGTCAGCCGCTCGACGAAGCTGCCTACGCTGCTGTGCTGCAAGATGCAATTGCCGGACGGTACACCGAGGCAGAGTTGACCGAGTTCCTCATTGCCGCAACCCGCACGCTGACGGACGACGAAGTGGTGGCACTGGCACGCGCACGTACGGCCTTCACACCCCGTATCGACTGGGACGAGCCGCTTGTCGTCGATAAGCATTCGATGGGTGGCGTTCCCGGCAGTCGCATCACGCTGATTGTGGTGCCGATAGTCGCGGCCTACGGTCTGGCGATGCCCAAGACATCGTCGCGCGCAATCACATCTGCCGCCGGCACTGCCGATGCAATGGAAACAGTCGCACGTGTAGACCTGACGCAGGAGGATGTGCGCCGGTGCGTAGCTCAGGCACGCGCATGCATTGCGTGGAACGGACATCTGAACCATTCCGTGATCGACGATGTCATGAACGCAATCACCCGGCCACTTCGCCTTGATTCGCGCCGATGGTCCGTAGCGTCGATCCTGTCGAAGAAATACACTGCCGGCGCTACCCACGTCATCGTCGACCTGCCCTACGGGCCGGAGACCAAGCTGGCAACGCGCGCCGACGCCGAGGCGCTTGGCGCACTGTTCGAACACGTCGGCAAGGGACTGGGCCTGCACGTACGCGCGCTGGTCACGGACGGCAGCCGCCCGATCGGCCGTGGCATTGGCCCCGCACTGGAAGTGCGCGACGTCCGCCTGGTGCTCGACAACGATCCCGATGCGCCCGCAGACTTGCGCGAGAAGGCCCTGCGCTTTGCCGGCGAAATCATCGCATTCGATCCCCGCGTGGGCTCGCCCGAACAAGGCATGCGAATTGCAACAGCGCTTCTGAACGAAGGCAAGGCGAAGGCCGCATTCGATCGCATCGCCGCCGCGCAGGGCGTTCGCCCCGATCCAGTGGTGCCGGGTGCGCATACGCAGGTAGTGGCTGCCACGACGCAGGGACAGGTGACGGCCATAGAAGGCTTGCAAATTTCCGGTGTGGCGCGTGCTGCCGGGGCACCGCGCGATGCTGGTGCAGGCATCGACCTGCTGTGCACGATCAGCGCACAGGTGGCGCCGGGGCAACCCCTCTACCGCATTCACGCCGACTCAGCTGAAGCACTTACGGCGGCCGCGGCACTAGTCCGCGTCGGTGGCGAGTGTCACCAGGCAGTGCGTATAGATCCCGATTGACCAGCCCTTCCCTTTCCCTCAACCTAACCGACAAGGCATATCCATGAGACCCCTATCCGTCGTCAGCAGTCTGGCATCGCTTCTGTTTGTCGCAGGCAGCCTGAGCACTCTGCCCGGGCGCGCCGAGGCCAATATCGC
Source organism: Cupriavidus sp. F041 (assembly GCF_057814235.1). Classification (NCBI taxonomy): domain Bacteria; kingdom Pseudomonadati; phylum Pseudomonadota; class Betaproteobacteria; order Burkholderiales; family Burkholderiaceae; genus Cupriavidus; species Cupriavidus sp. F041. Next base: position 2,968,694 of record NZ_JBVASY010000001.1, on the reverse strand, counting down.
GAGTACCTTCCCGCAAAAGCCCATCCGTATGGTGGTGACGTTTCCGGCCGGAGGCGGGACCGATACGCTCGCGCGCCTGATCGGCACCGACATGAGCAAGTCGCTGGGCCAACCGGTGGTTGTCGACAACCGGCCCGGCGCCAGCGGCAATATTGGCGCCGAGTTCGTGGCCAAGAGCCCTGCCGATGGCTACACGCTGCTAATCGTCAATAGCAGCTTCGCCATCAACCCGAGCATCTTCAAGAAGCTGCAGTTCAACCCGAAGTCCGATTTCAGCGCGGTCATCACATTCGCTTCGGTGCCTTCGGTGATCGCCGTGCCATCGCACTCGAATATCCGCACGTTTAACGACTTGCTGGCGGCGGGCAAGAGCGCCTCGCCGCCAAGCTATGCGTCGTGCGGTAACGGCACGCCGCAGCATCTGGCCGGCGAATTGCTGAAGGTCTCCGCAAAAATCGAGATGCTCCATGTGCCGTATAAAGGTTGCGCGCCCGCCATCGCCGACGTGCTTGGCAACCAGGCCGACGTCAGCGTCAACACGCTGACCAACACGATGCCTTACCTGAAGAGCAACAAGCTACGTGCGCTGGCCGTCACGTCGAAGGCGCGCTCACCGTTCCTGCCCGACGTGCCGAGTGTGAGCGAGCTTGGCGTCCCCGGCTATGACGTGGAACAGTGGTTCGGCATCCTCGCCCCGGCGCATACGCCGCCCGAGATCGTGCAAAAGCTGAACACGGAAATCGCCAAGGCCATCGCCAAGCCCGAGATCAAGGCTTCCCTGACACAACTCGGCTTCGCCTCGACCACGAGTACCCCTGCCGAATTCCAGAAGCTGGTCACCACCGACATCGATCGCTGGCAGAAATTCGCGACAAAGATCAATCTGCTCGTCGACTGACCATCCGGGGAACCGGCCAAAGCAGGCAGATCCCCAATTTCCCGCTTTACATCGTTGCCACACGGGCGCAAGCCAGCCCTCGTGAGAGCGCGTTCGTCCCTGCGTCCTGAAGCCACCCGTGATGGCGTTGGCCGCCCGCGCTGATCGAAACGCTTCGTAGAACCACGTTCATTCGCTACGCCTGTGATTGCGCGACGGGGGCAGACGGGGACAAAGCGAGACCAGGCGTGCTGCCGATCAGGCGCCCCTTGATACCGGCGTTGAACGACCGGCATCAAGGGAATACATCGAGGAGATAGTCACGTGCGCAGGCAAGCACGCAGGCAGGTTCAGCCGTTCCTGAACGGGAAGCTATAAGCGCTCAGCGCGGGGGCCCCGCCCAGATGGGCGTAGAGCACCTTGGAGCCTTCCGGGAATTCGCCGCGGCGGACCATGTCGATCATGCCCTGCATCGATTTCCCTTCATAGACCGGGTCGGTCATCATGCCCTCGAACCTGGCGCTCAGCCGGATGGCTTCGAGCGTATCCTCGGACGGCAAGCCATACTCCGGCCCGCCGTAGCGCGTGTCGAGCACCACGTCTTCGCCGGTGATATCGCGGCCGAGGTCGACCAGATGCGCCGTGTTTTTCGCAATGCGCAGGATCTGCGCACGGGTCTGCTCCGGCTTGGCCGATGCGTCGATACCGATCACGCGGTTGGCCCGGCCATCGGCCGCGAAGCCGACCACCATGCCAGCCTGCGTGCTGCCGGTGACCGAGCAGACCACGATGTAGTCGAACTTGAAGCCGAGTTCGGCCTCCTGTGCGCGCACTTCTTCGGCGAAGCCGACAAAACCCAGGCCGCCCAGCGGATGTTCGGAACACCCCGCCGGAATCGGGTAGGGCTTGCCGCCGGCCTGGCGCACGCTTTCCATGGCATCTTCCCAGCTCTTGCGGATCCCGATATCAAAACCATCGCTGACCAGGCGCACGTCGGCACCCATGATCCGCGACATCTGGATATTGCCAACGCGGTCATAGACGGCGTCCGAGTAGTTCACCCAGTTCTCCTGCACGAGCACGCACTTCAGGCCGAGATGCGCCGCCACGGCGGCAACCTGGCGAGTCTGGTTCGACTGGATGCCACCGATGGAGACGAGCGTGTCGCAACCCTGGGCGAGCGCGTCCGGAATGATGTACTCGAGCTTGCGCGTCTTGTTGCCGCCGAACGCCAGGCCGCTGTTGCAGTCCTCGCGTTTGGCATAGAGGTCGACCTTGCCGCCGAGATGCGCGCTGAGTCGTTTCAGCGGCTGGATGGGCGTGGGTCCGAACGTCAGTTGGTGGCGGGGAAAGCGTTTGAGATTCATGGCGGCAACTCCTGGGTTGAGGGCGGGGATCCAGGCATCAAGACTGGCGAAGAACACTGGCATGTGGAACCACCTTTCGTTGATGCTGCATGGACTCAATCCTAGAAAAAAACGCACGAAACGTGGTTGCAAATATCCGTCTATTTATGCACTATAAAAAACAACAAATAGAATTCTTGACCTGTTTATTTTTTTCGAATGCCAATGGACGAAACAAAATTGCGCACCAAATCAGAGCATTCCGTGCCACTTTCCGAGGCATTGGACCGCACCGATAAAGCCATCCTGCGCGCACTTCAGCGCGACGCGTCCGTCTCCAATGTGGCGCTGGCAGCCAAGGTCAGCCTGAGCCCGCCGGCCTGCCTGCGGCGCGTGGAGCGGCTGAAGGAACTCGGGCTGATTCGCGGGATCGTGGCGCTGCTGAACCCGGCCGCGCTCGACGCGGGGATGCTGGTGATGATCGGCGTGGTGCTGGACAGGTCTACGCCGGAATCCTTCTCGGAGTTCGAGAAGGCCGCCCAGAAGGTCTCCGGATGCATGGAGTGCCACGTGGTGACGGGCGAATTCGACTACTTCATGATGCTGCGGACCAAGGACAGCGAGAGCTTCAATCGCCTCCATGCGGAGCAGCTGCTGTATCTGCCGGGGGTCCGGCAGATACGCTCATTCATGGTGCTCAAGCAGGTGCTGTCGACGACGCAGTTTCCGATCTGAAGCGCTGCGGGCGCAGCGCGGTGCGGCGAGTTGCGCACCGGCGCCGTGGCGCCGCTCCTTCACACGCCCCGAGACCGGCTGCCGGCAATGGCCGCGCCACCTTCGGTGAGGTCCCAGAACACGCCGGCCATGATCTGCAGCGCCTGCCTGGCCACGCTGCCCAGCAGGTGCTCGTCGGGGGCATGCTGGCTGCAGGCCGGATACGAATGCGGAAACCAGAGCGTCGGCAAGGCCAGCACGTCCGCAAACACGTCGTTGGGCAGGGACCCGCCGAAATTCGGCAGCAGCGCGGGCGGCTCGCCCGTGGTGCGCTGTACGGATGCCAGGGCCCACTGCACCCAGGCATCGTCCGGATCCAGTCGGGTTGCCTGCATCGGTTCGCCATCCGGCTGGACCTCCACATCCTGGAAGCCACGGGCGTCCAGGTGCTCGCGCAGGTGGCGCATGAAGTTGGCGCTGTCGCTGCCCACCACAAAACGGATCTGGCACAGCGCGAACGCGTGGCCGGGGATCGCGCCCACCGGCGCGTCGGGATTCCCGGTCTTGAAGGCGAGTACCTCGAACGTGTTCCAGCCGTAGACGCGCTCGGTGGGAGACAAGCCAGGTTCGCCCCAGCCGGGGTCGATCCCGGGATCGGCCGGGCCGCCGCCGACCTCGATGGTGCTGAGTGCCGCACGGACGTTTGCCGGCAGCCCGTCGGGCAAGAGTCCGCTGACCAGGATCCTGCCCCTGGCATCCACCACGCTGGCGATCGCATGCGCCAGCCGCGTGCCAGCGTTGCTCAGCAGCCCGCCCCAGTTGCCGGAGTGATGCGCGCCTTCGCGCAGGTTGACGCCAAGCCTGAAATTGCAGAACCCGCGCGACCCCAGGAAGAGGGTCGGCCGCGCGGCGGCCACGCGCGGCCCGTCAGATGCGATGAACACATCCGCGGCGAGTTCGTCCGCGTACTTCGCGCACACCTCCCGCAAACCCGGGGAACCGGTTTCCTCCCCCATCTCGAGGATCATCTTGACGTTGTAGCCCAGCTTGCCCTCGCGCAGCGCCAGTACCTGCGTCAGCGCGGCCAGGTTGATGGTGTGCTGGCCCTTGTTGTCGGCCGTGCCGCGGCCATACCAGCGGTCGCCGTCACGCGACACCTCCCAGGGCCCAGGGCCCGGCCGCCATTGCGCATCCTGCCCGCGCACCACATCGCCGTGCCCGTAGGTCAGCACGGTGAATGCGGCCCCAGGCTCCAGCCGTTGCGCCAGCATGAACGGCCCGCCGCCGGCGGCCGGATTGTCGACGCGCTTCCAAGTAAATCCCAGGGCTTCGAGCTGTGGCCCGATGGCATCGGTCAGGTAGGCCGTGAGGATCGCGGCGCTGGTGGGATTCTGGCTTTCCGTGCGCATCGCCACGCGTTGCCGGAGCACCTGCTCGAAGCTGCCGTCGTCAAAATAGCGGGCCGCAAGTTCGATGGCTTGTGAGCGACTCATGTCTCTGCTTCCTTTTTTGTGTTGCGTGTATTCTCCGGCACGGTGCATCCTGTGCGTCCAGGGCGTCCGCACCGCGCCGGGGTGCCTTCTCAGGCGGCGAGTGTTTCGAAGTCCCGCTTGATATCCGGAATGCCGAGCCCGGGCTCCGGCGTGAGCGCGCACGACAGCAGCATGCGCGTATAGGGATGGGAAGGCGTCGAGAAAATCGCCTCGCGAGATGCCTGCTCCACGATGCTGCCGCGATACATCACTGCAACGCGATCCGCCAGATGCTCCACCACCCCGAGGTTGTGGCTGATGAAGAGATAGGACAGCCCGAACGCCTTCTTCAGGTCCAGCAGCAGATTGAGAATCTGCGCCTGTACCGAGACGTCCAGCGCCGAGGTCGGCTCGTCGCAGATGAGAATCTGCGGGCGCAGTATCAGGGCGCGCGCGATGGCGACACGCTGGCGCTGGCCTCCGGACAACTGCCCAGGATATTGCCCGTGGGTTCGCTTGGGCATGCCCACCAGGTCCAGCGTCTGCACGACTTTGGCGGCCTGCTCGGCAGCGTTGCCCAGGCCGTGCAGCCGTAGCGGCAGGCCGACAATCTGCGCAACGGTCTTGCGCGGGTTCAGGGAGGAGTAAGGATCCTGGAAGATCGGCTGGATATGGCGCGACATCGCCCTGCGTTCGGCAGGCAGCACCTCGCGTCCGTTGATGAGCACGCTGCCCTCGCTGGGTTCGAGCAGGCCGAGCAGCATCTTGGCCAGGGTGCTCTTGCCGCAGCCAGACTCCCCGACCAGGCCGAGGGTTTCACCGCGAGCCAGCCGCAGGGAAACCTCGCTGACCGCCTTGAATTCCTCCGGCTTGCCAAACAGGCTCCGTCTTGTCACGAAGCGCCGGCTGAGCGCGCAAAGCTCAAGCGCGTATTCGGCTCTCGGTTCGGTCGTCGTGTTCATGCAGCCTCCCGCGCTTGCGCCGTCATGGGTTCGAGCAGATTGCAGCGCGCGCTATGTCCATCGCGTAGGGTCACCTCCGTATGCGTGCGCGCGCAGCGTTCCACAGCTTGCGTGCAGCGATTGCGGAACGCGCATCCGGCAACGTCACCGATCAACCCTGGCACCACGCCGGGGATAGCGGCGAGATGGCTGCCGGGCGGTGTCTTGCCCGGCACCGGGATGCAATTGAGCAGCCCACGCGTGTAGGGATGCGACGGATGCGCAAACAGCTCCGCCACCGGCGCGGTCTCGATGATCTCGCCGGCATACATGACCGCGACGCGGTCCGCGATTCGCGCCACCACGCCAAGGTCATGCGTGACGAATACGACAGCGGTGCCGAACTCCTGCTGGAGTTCGCGGATCAGCCGCAGGATCTGCGCCTGGATGCTGACATCCAGTGCCGTGGTGGGTTCATCGGCAATGATCAGGTCCGGCTCGCACATCAAGGCCATGGCAATCATCACGCGCTGGCGCAAGCCACCGGAGAGCTGGTGCGGATATTGCCTGAGCCGCTGCCCCGCGTTGGCAATGCCAGCGCGCTCCAGCAGGTACACGGCCCGGTCGCGCGCCTGTGCGCGTGTCCCCTTGCCGTGATGCAGCATCGCCTCGCAAAGCTGATTGCCCAGCGTGTAGGCGGGGTTCAGCGACGTCATCGGCTCCTGGAAGATCATCGAGATCTTCTGTCCGCGCAGCCCGGCCATGCGGCGCTCGGAAAACGCCTGCAGATCCTCGCCGTCGAACCGGATATGGTCCGCACTGCGCTTCGCCCTGCCCGGCAGCAGCCCCATGATGGCCAGCGAAGTCATCGACTTCCCGCATCCGGACTCGCCGACCAGGCACAGCATCTCGCCGCGATTGACGTGAAAATCGATGCCGCGTACCGCATGGAGCATGCCGTTTTCGCTCGGCAGGTCCACCCGCAGGTTCTTTACATCCAGCAAGCTTGTCATGCGCGACTCCCGTCCTTGGTTTCCCTTGGTTGTCCTACCTTGTGCTAGTTGCGGCCGTCGGGCGCGCAGATGTCGCGAATGCCGTCGCCCACCAGATTGATGGCAAGCACGAGCACCGCCAGCGCCACGCCGGGGATCAGGATGACCCAGGGCTTGAAGAACATATAGGCCTTGCCTTCGGCGACCATCAGGCCCCAGGACGGCGTCGGCGGCTGCACGCCCAGGCCGAGGAACGACAGCGTGGCTTCGAGCAGGATGGCGTGCGCCATTTCCAGCGTCACCACCACCGTCAGGGCACCCATGAGATTCGGCAGGATCTCGCGCAGCAGGATATAGAACGTCGAGGCGCCAAGGCTCTTGGCCGCCGCGATGAATTCGGCATCCCGCAACTGCTGGGTCGCCGAGCGGGTGACCACCGCGAAGCGGTCCCACAGCAGCAGGCCAAGCAGCACGATGACCGCCTGCACCGAGCCTCCCGTCAGCGCGGCCATGGCCAGCGCCACCAGCACCACCGGCATGGCGAGCCGCGTGGTGATGACATAGCTGATCACGGCGTCGACCTTGCCGCCGAAGTACCCGGCGAGCAGCCCGAGCGTGATGCCGATCAACGCCGAGATGGCGACCGCGCACAGCCCGATGACCAGCGAGACCCGGGCGCCGAACAATAGGCGGCTCAGGTAGTCGCGGCCCAGCTTGTCGGTACCCAGCCAGTGTTCCGGGCTTCCGCCTGGCTGCCACGCGGGCGGCACGAGCCGGCGGCCCATGTCCTGCAGATAGGGCTCGTGCGGCGCCAGCAGCGGCGCGAACAGGGCCGCCAGGACTACCACGGCCAGCAACATTGCGCCAAGCGTCAGACCATAATGCCCGAGCGCGCGGCGCAGGGTGCGCCGCCAGGCAGGCATGACGGGCAGCGCCGAAACTGGCGAGGGCGGGAACGCTGCGCGCGCGCCGTCCACCGGCACGGGGGAGGTCTCGGTGTTCATGTGCGGCTCCGAAGAATGGGCTCTCAGCGGGTATGGATGCGGGGATCGAGCGCGGCGTTGATGACATCGGCCAGGAAGGTCAGGCCGATATAGAAGATCGAGATCAGCAGCACCACCGCCTGCACAACGGGATAGTCGTTGCGCGCGATGGCCTCCCAGGCCAGTTGCCCAAGACCTTGCATCGCATACACGGATTCGATGACGACGGAGCCGCCCAGCATGAAGCCAAGCTCGACGGCTGCCAGTGCCACCACCGGAATCACCGCGTTGCGCAGCGCGTGCTTGAAGATCACCGTGCCAGGCCCGAGACCCTTTGCTCTCGCCGTGCGGATGTAGTCGGCCCCCAGCACGTCCAGCATGCCGGCGCGGGTCAGGCGCATCATCGCCGGGGTGGCGTAGTACCCAAGGACGATGGCCGGCAGGACGAAATTCCGCCAGTCCGCGTTGCCGGATACCGGCAACCACTGCAACTTGACGGCAAACAGCAGGATCAACGTCAGGCCAAACCAGAAGCTCGGCATGGCCTGCCCGATCACGGCCAGCAGGAGGGCGAGCCGGTCGATCCAGCTGTCGCGGCAGATCGCTGCCAGCACCCCCAGGGGGATGGCCGTCAGCACGGCGATGACCAGCGCAATGCCGCCAAGCTTCAGGGTGATCGGCAGACGCTCGGCCACCAGTTCGGTGACCGGCCCCTGGAAGAAGAAGGAACGCCCCAGGTCAAGATGCAGCGCGCGGCCCAGCCACTCAAAGTACTGCGTCACCATCGGCTGGTCCAGGCCGTACTGGTGGCGGATCGTTGCCACCTGCTCGGCCGTTGCGTCGGCGCCGGCAATCGACGTGGCCAGATCGCCCGACAGGTGCAGCAGGACAAAGCTCACGATCGAAACGGTCAGGGCAACGCAAAGCGCCACAGCGAGGCGCCGGAGAATATAGGTCAACATGTGGGGGGCCCTTGGTCGAATCTGCCCGCGACAGGCAATATCAGTCTGCCTGCCGCGCCGTCATGCCTGCCGGCTTACTTCCAGCGGGCGTCGTAGAAGCGTGGCACTTCGTCCGGATAGGCCTGGAAGTTCAGCTGCGACGTATAGGCATAGCTGGTCGAGTACGTAAAGAGCGGCGCGGTATAGGCCTGCCGGGCAATCACATCCAGCGCCTTCGCGTAGTTCGCCTTGCGCACCCCAAGGTCGGCCGCGCTGTCCGCGGCGTCCAAGAACGCCTTGACGGCGCTGTCCCTGGTAATGTCGTCGGCACCGCCCTTGAACCACACGCCGAGGGACGCAGAGGCGTCGTTGACCGAATTGGAGCCCCAGGTCTGGAACGTCAGTGGCGCCTTGCCGCCACGGTAGTCGCCCTGCAGCGCCGCATATTTCATGTACCGCAAGCGTGCCTTGATACCGACCTTCTGCAGATCGCCGATGACGGCCTCCGCGAAGTCACGCTCCCGATAAGCGTAGATGTCGGTCTCGAAGCCATTTGGATAGCCGGCTTGTGCAAGCAACGCCTTGGCCTTGGCGGGGTCGTAGGCATAACTGGCGATGCCCTTGGTTTCGCAACCGACCTGGGTGCGGTAACACACCGCGGGAACCGCTTGGCTGCCCCCGCGCACCAGGTTCTTCGCCATGCTTTCACGGTTGATCGCGTAATTCACGGCCTGCCGCACCCGCACGTCCTTGAAGGGCGACTTGGGATCCGAGTTGCCCTTCGAGTCCATTATCAGGAAACCCACGCGCATGGTCTCGCCGCTCTGCACGGTCAGGTTGGGCATGCTGCGCATGGCATCCGCCTGGTCGGAGGGCACGCGCCAGATCCAGTCCACTGCCCCGGTCATCAACTGCGCCACCCGTGTCTCGGGATCCGGAATGATGACGAACTTGAGCGTCCCGATCCTGGGCTGGCCTTGCGGGCTTGCCTTGAAGTATGCGGGGTTCCTGACCATCGTCACGCCCTGCCCGGGTGTGACGGCCGTGATCTTGTAGGGTCCGGTGCCGATCGGCGCCTTGCTGAAGCCCTCCAGCCCCACCTTCTTGAAATAGGCCGCGGGGAGAATCGGCGTGGGACCGGCGAGGTATTCGAACGCGGCCGGGAACGGCGCTTTCAGGTGAAGGCGCACCTTGTATTCCCCCAGCTTCTCGGCGCTCTTGATCCAGTCGATGTTCTGGCGCGTGACAACCTTGGACTCGGGCGACACGACGTAGTTGAACGTGAACACCACATCGTCCGCACTGAACTTGTCGCCGTTCTGGAACGTCACCCCCTGGCGCAGCTCGATGACCAGGGCGGTTGGCGACTCCCACGTCCAGGCCGTGGCAAGTTGCGGCTTGTACTCGCCGGATTTGGGGTCGCGATAGAGCAGCGTGTCGAACACCATGCGGGAGAGCACCACGCCCTCGCGCAAGTTGTTGTGATACGGACTGATGTTCTCGACCTCGCTGTCGGAGGCATAGACCAAGGTGTCGTTTGCCTTGCCCGCGTGCGCCGTGGACGCTGCGAGCACCAATGCCGCAGCCAGGAAGGACCGTACCGATGTCATAGGTATGCGCGCGCTCATGTTTTCGCCTCTGGCCAGTGCAGCCGAATGGAAGAAATGCAAGGTTGTTCGAATCCTGTTGTTCGAATCCTAGATCCTTGCGAACTTTGCGAAAAGCATAGAATTCAGATGTGTGGTTTGCCTTTATGGCAAACCGTGATGACCGTGCAAACTGCGCCTGCCGCGCATGCGGCGCAACCCTATCCATCCGACCGGAGGTAACGTGTCCCAGTCCCACCGTTTGCAGAGCACAGCGCTGCGCTATTTCCTGGAAGTGGTCCGTTGCGGCTCGATCAGCGAGGCGGCGTTGCGCCTGAATGTCGCCGGATCCGCCGTCAGCCGGCAAATTGCCGGCCTGGAGGAGACGCTGGATGTGGTCCTGTTCGAGCGCAGGCCGCGGGGCATGGTACTCAGCGCCGCGGGCGAACTGCTGGCCACGCATGCCCGCAAATCCAGTTTCGAGGCCGAACGGGTCGTGGCCGACGTGCTGGCGTTGAAAGGCCTCGGCACAGGGCATGTCCGCATCGCCAGCTCGGAGGGCTTCGCCATCCAGTTCCTGCCGAGCGTCATCGAGGCGTTCCGCGCAAAATATCGCGGCATCCACTTCCAGCTATCGGTGGATGCGCCGGCCGAAGTCACCCGCCGCGTGCGCCAGGGCGAATGCGATATCGGCATGGTGTTCAACTACAGCCGGGTCGGGCAGAAGGACATCAAGGTGGAGCATCGCCAGCCGGCGCCCGGCCTTGCCATCATGCGCACCGACCATCCCCTGGCGAAGTCCAGGCAGGTCACCCTGTCCCAGCTGCAGGGTTACCCGATGGCCCTGCCGGATGCGGATACCACCGTGCGCCAGGTGTTCGACATTGCCTGCATACGACAGTGCGTGACGGTTGACCCGGTACTCACCAGCAACTATGTCGAGACCCTGCTGAACTTCGCGCGGCTCAACGATGCCATCACGCTGGCGAGCGAGGTCTCCGTGCGCCTGCTGCTGGAGGAGCGCGGCTTGTGCGCCATCGCCATTCGGGACCGCGCAATGAGCGACCGCAGTATCGAGGTCCAGACCCTGCAGGGCAGGACCCACGCAGAAGTGGTGCGCGTGTTTCGGGACTTCCTGATCGCGATGCTATCGAGCCGCAATGGCATCGGGCCCGAGTGATAGCCCGCCTGGCGCTGGCATGCCAGCGCCAGGCGGGGGCGCATTACTCCGCGCGGATCTTCGCTTCCGCGACGATCTTGGCGGAGCGAGCCATATCCTCTTTTTCAAACCGCGCAAAGTCTTCCGGGGTGCCGGGCGACAACAGGTATCCCTGCTCGGCCAGCCTCGTGCGCAGGTCCGAAGCCAGTGCCTTGTTGACCTCGGCGTTGAGCCGCTTGATCACGTCCGGCGGTAGCTTGGCCGGGCCCCACAGCCCGTACCACGAGTAGAACTCGTAGCCCGGCACGGTCTCGGCAACGGTAGGCACATCGGGCATGGAGGGCAGCCGCTCCTTGGAAGTCACCGCGACCACCCGCACCATGCCGCTCTTGTGGTACGTCAGGGCGCCAAGCACCGGATCGATAAAGCCGTCGATGGCGCCGCCGATCAGGTCCTGGTAGGCAGGCGCCGAGCCCTTGTACGGCACCACCAGGTAATCGATCTTGCTGGTGCGCTTGAGCAGTTCCGTCGACAAATGCCCGGCAGAGGCCTGCGAGCCGATCGCGAACGACATCTTGCCCGGGTGCGCCTGTGCGTAGGCAATCAGTTCCTTGATGTTCTTGATCGGCAGGTTCTTGTTGACCGACACGGCCAGTGGGCCCTTGCCGACCAGCGCGATCGGCACAAAATCCTTCGTCACGTCGTAAGGCGACGATTTCAGCGTCATCGGCGTGGTGGTGAAGGTGGAGGCGCTGAACAGCAGCGTGTAGCCATCGGCGGCCCCCTTGGCCACCGCATCGGCGCCGATGATGCCCTGGCCACCGGGCCGGTTGTCGACGATAAAGCTCTGCCCGGTCTGCTCGGACAGCTTTTGCGCCAGCATGCGGCCAACGGTGTCGGTGGGCCCGCCGGGCGGGAACGGGATGATGACGCGCACGGCCTTGTTCGGGTAGGTCTGCGCGGAAGCGGCGGCGGCGCACAGCAGCAGCGCGCCCGCGGCACAGCGGAAGATTCGGTGGAACAGCATGTTTTGTCTCCTGTCTCGACTGCAGGTCCGCCCTTATGGGGCGGTTCTTTGTTCGGCCGCACGGTTTAGGTTTGCTCCCCTCTCCCGCTTGCGGGAGAGGGGAGCAACATCCGTCGTCATTCCAAACGGCATTGGCGCATCTTCAAGGCTGCGCCAGCGCCACCATCTCCGCATAGAGATCCGCCTTGCCCTCGAAACCAATGCCCGGCAACTCCGGCATGGTGATGTGCCCGTCGATCACCTTGACGCCATCGGGGAAGCCGCCATAGGGCTGGAACAGGTCGGGGTAGCTTTCGTTGCCGCCCAGACCCAGGCCGGCTGCGATATTGAGCGACATCTGGTGGCCGCCATGCGGAATGCAGCGGCTGGGCGACCAGCCGAAGGTCTTCAGCACTTCCAGCGTGCGTTCGTACTCGACGAGGCCGTAGGACAGCGCGCAGTCGAACTGCAGGTAATCGCGGTCGGCGCGCATGGCGCCGTAGCGGATCAGGTTGCGGGCGTCCTGGTGGCTGAACAGGTTCTCGCCCGTGGCCATGGCGCCGGGGTAATACTCGGCCAGCGTGGCCTGCAGGTGGTAGTCCAGCGGATCGCCGGCCTCCTCGTACCAGAACAGCGGATAGTCGCGCAGCATCTTGGCGTAGGCGATGGCGGTATCCAGGTCGAAGCGGCCATTGGCATCGACCGCGAGCTGCGCATCGGTGCCGATCTCCTGCAGCACGGCCTCGATGCGCGCGCTGTCTTCTTCCAGGCTGGCGCCGCCGATCTTCATCTTGACCACGTTGTAGCCGCGCTCGAGGTAGGAGCGCATCTCGGCGCGCAGCGCGAACAGGTCCTTGCCGGGGTAGTAATAACCGCCAGCGGCATAGACGAAGACGCGCGGGTTGGCCTTGACGCCGTGGCGCTCCGCCAGCAACTGGAACAACGGCTTGCCGGCGATCTTGGCCACCGCATCCCACACCGCCATGTCGATGGTGCCGACCGCCACCGAGCGTTCGCCGTGGCCGCCCGGCTTCTCGTTGGACATGGTGGCTGCCCACACGCGATTGGGATCGAGGTTGGTGCCTACGTCGTCCAGCAGCGAAGCCGGATCGGCCGCCAGGATACGCGGCGCGAAACGCTCGCGGATCAGCCCGCCCTGGCCATAGCGGCCGTTGGAGTTGAAGCCATAGCCGATCACGCGCTTGCCGTCGCGGAAGGCGTCGGTCACCACAGCGACGAGACTGCTCGTCATCTTCGAGAAATCAATATAGGCATTGCGGATGGGCGACGAAATCGGCTTCGTCACTTCGCGGACGTCAATGATGCGGACGGACATTGCTTGTCTCCAGTGTCTTTAGTGCTCAGGTATTTCGATGTTCGGAATTCGGAATTCGGTATCTCGGTCGGGCGCCCTATAGTGAGCCGCCGCCACAGATCACGATCTGCTGGCCGGTGATGGCCCCGGCATCCGGGCCGAGCAGGAAGCTCACCATCCCGGCCACTTCGCCGGGCTGGATAAAACGCCCGATGGGCGGCGTGCGCGGCGGCGTGCCCTTGCGGCCGGGATCGTTCAGCATGGGGGTCTCGGTGGCACCCGGCGCCACCACATTGACCGTAATGCCGCGCGGCGCCAGCTCCGCCGCCCATGAGCGCGCCATGCCCACCAGCGCGGCCTTGGTTGCTGCGTACTGGCTGCGACCCGGCGCGCCCGCCGCCGTGCGGCTGCCGATCAGCACGATGCGCGCGCCATCCGGCAGTCTTGGCACCAGCGCGTTGGCGAGCACGGCGGCGGCTTCCACATGGATGCGCCACATGCCCTCCCCGTCCTCGGCCTTCAGTTCGCCGAGAACCGCCGTGCGCATATAACCGGCGGCATGGACGATCGCGTCGACACGCGGCAGGGCGGCCACGGCGGCGGCGAGCTTCACCGCGTCTGTCAGGTCTACCTCGATCGCGCTGAAGCGCTCGGCACCTTGCGCCGGCGCGCGGTCAAGACCCGTCACCCGCCAGCCAGCGGATAGCAAGCGCCGGGTGATGGCGGCGCCGATGCCGGAACTGGCGCCGGTGACAAGGGCGTGCCTTGCGGGTGACGCGTCGGCTTGCATGGATTGGCTCATCGAAGCCCCTTTGGAATGCAGTTGCTGGCGGTCCGGCCCCGCGCGCTGCCTGCGCGGGGCCGGACCGGTGCAGGATCAGGCTGCGGCCTTCTGCGTGATGCCGGCCTGTTCCAGCGCGGCCTTGATGGCGGCCAGTTCCGCGGCCGACGGGGCGTGGGTCGGCGGGCGCACGGTGCCATCGCTCAGGATGCCGGCCAGCGCCATGGCGGCCTTCATGCGGCCGTGCGCTTCGCCCGTGGGTTCGCCGGCGCCATACACCGCGTCTTTGAGCGGATTGATCAGGGCCTGCACGCGCATCGCTTCATGCAGGTCGCCAGCCTTGACCGCCTTGAGCAGATCATTGATCAGACCGGGAATCAGCGAGGCAAAGCCGACCAGCGCGCCGTCGAGACCCTGCACCAACGACGCCAGCAGGTATTCGTCATGGCAGGTCATCAGCACCTTGGTGGGATCGGCGGCGCGGATTTCCTTGATATCGCGCGCGTACTTGTTCATCTCGCGCTCGCCCATCTTGAAGGCCTTCACGTAAGGCAGCTTTGCCAGCTCGGCAAGCAGTTCGGACGAGTAGGAGCCGCGCGTCCAAGCGGGGTAGATATGCACCACCAGCGGCAGCCCGCTGGCCTTGCCGATGGCGTTGAAGTAATCGAGGCAGTGTTCCGGCTTGAAGCCAAAGCGCAGCCAGTGATGCGGCGGCATGATATCGAGTCCGGCGGCCCCGGCTTCCTTGGCCCAGCCCGCCTGCTCCACGGCATCGTTGATGCCTTCGCAGACCACCGACGAGATCACCGGGCAAATGCCCTTGGTGGCGTCGGCGGTGATGCGGGTCACTTCAGCGCGCTCGCGCGGGGTCAGCGAGAACACTTCACCGGTATGGCCATTGGTCATCAGGGCGGTCACGCCCTCCTGCCCGCCCAGCCACCTGGAGAAGCGGCGCAGTTCCGGTTCGTTGATGCTGTAGTCCGCATTGAAGGGGACCGCAATGGCGGGAATGATGCCGCGGAAGTTGATATCAGACACGTTTCGTCTCCTGGTAAGGCTTGCGCTATCTGCGCAATACGGTGGTGGTCAGAGTGGGAGGAATGAATCCTCCGGAAGGTTGCAACGCACGGGCCAGGTCGGTAGCGGCATGTACTACCGCCGGGGCCGTGGTCGATTCGAAATCGTCAAGCGAGGTGTTCATCGCCGGCGCCGCCACGCTCAGGCCCGCAACCGGCACGCCGTCGACATCCAGCACCGGGGCGGCGACCACGTAGAGGCCGGACACCGTTTCCTGGTCCGACAGGGCGTAGCCCTTGGCGCGCACGGTCTTGAGCCGGTCAAGGATGGTGTCGAGATCGGTCAGCGTGTGGTCGGTCAGCTTCTGGCGCGGCTGTGCATCCAGCACGCGGGCCTGCATGTCCTCGGGCAGCCAGGCCAGGATGGCGTAGCCGACGGCGGTGGAATAAGCCGGCACCCGGCTGCCGATGCGGATATCCACGCCCAGCCGTGTCAGGCCCGCCTGGATACGCTCGGCGTACAAGACATCCGGGCCATCCAGCACGCCGATGGAAGCGGCTTCGTTGATCTCCCCCACCAGCGCGCGCAGGATCGGCCTTGCCCGCGTGCGCAGGTCGGAATGGGCGATGGCGTCAAAGCCAAGGTCCAGCACCTTCAGCGACAGCCTGAACAGGCGCGTGTCCGGGACGCGCTGCACATAGCCGATATCCACCAGCGTGTTGAGGAAGCGGAAAGCGGTCGCGTTGTCCAGCCCGGAGCGGCGCGCCACCTCCGCCATGGTGAGTTCGGGCTCCTGCGCCGAGAACGCTTCGAGAATGCGGAAGCCCTTCGCCAGCGACTGCACCGTGTTCTTGGATGCGTCGCCCGCGCTGCTTGCTTTCGATGCGGAACGGACTGGGTTCTCGGTAGCCATTTCAATCTCCACGGTTAGTTCAGGTGCGAACCCGGTTCGAGTTCGGATTCCGAATTTTAATTCGCTGAACTGACAGAGGAAAGCCCTCGCTCATGACTGGTGGATGAACGCCGGCATCGCGGCCGGCCTTTAAAATTCGGATTGCGAATTTTTATTCGCAATTTAAGTCTGAAACAAGGCGCCGCATCACGGCACCTCTTGTTCCTGCCCGGGTCCTGGGGACCCTTGTTATTTATTCGGATTGCGAACTTGTATTCGCGATATGAAATAGTTTAGACCTCGTTTCCGTGCATGAGCAAGCCCGATTTTCCTAGGGTTTTCACCAGGAACAGGCCTTGGAAGAAAGACAGATCAGGCTGCAAGCGACCGGGCGTTACCCCACATTGCCGCACTCCCCTCAAATCGCCCCAACCACTGCAATAGGATTACACTGAAAACGAGACAACCCTCCGGAGCGGCATGATGGACGGCATTGACCCTCAACGCACCTTCCGTGGTCTTCCCCTGACCCCGGAACAGGATGCGGAAGTCAGGCACTACATCAAGAAGCAAAAACAACGTAGTGCGCCATGGGATACACCTGAGTTGGCCGCGATGCTCGCGGATATGCTGCGGCCGCCGAGCAACGAGGACGAGGACTTCGAGCCCGACGACGGGGAAGCGAAAGCGGCCGCCGAGCGCGCGGCGGGTGCGGTCGACGACGAGATGGATCCGATCGAGGCCGGCGAGGAGCGGATCGCCGCCATGGAAGCCGAGGCGATGAAAGGCCCCAAACACTGAATCGCAGTTGGAGCATGCGCATCGCGGCTCGTGGCCGGGACGCGCACCGGAAGAAGACAGCCCCCAGTGCAACCACTGGAACACAAGAACAAAGGGCATGCCATGGCGACCGTCGCGACATTCGAAATCGGGTACACGCAGTTTCTCGATCCACAAGGTGAGCCGACCCAGGCGCTACCGGCCTTTGCGCTCGATCCCGAGGCACTGGTGCCGCTGTACCGGGCCATGGTGCTGACGCGCCAGTTCGACCTGAAGGCCATTGCACTGCAGCGCACCGGCCAGATCGGTACATTTGCCTCCGCGCTGGGCCAGGAGGCGGTCGGCGTCGGCGTGGCCAGCGCGATGCGGCCGGAGGACGTGCTGGTGCCGTCCTACCGCGATCATGCCGCGCAGTTCCAGCGTGGCGTCTCGATGACCGAGAGCCTGCTGTACTGGGGCGGCGACGAGCGCGGCAATTTTTTTGCGGCAGCGCCGCATGACTTCCCCAACTGCGTGCCCATCGCCAACCAGGTCTGCCATGCCGCCGGCATCGCCTATGCCATCATGCTGCGCGCGGAGCCGCGCGCGGCGGTCTGCCTGCTTGGCGACGGCGGCACCTCGAAAGGCGATTTCTATGAAGGCATGAATATGGCCGGTGCCTGGCGCGCGCCGCTGGTGCTGGTGGTCAACAATAACCAGTGGGCCATCTCCATGCCGCGCAGCCAGCAGACCGCCGCGCAAACGCTGGCGCAAAAGGCCATCGCGGCCGGCATCCCCGGCCTGCAGGTGGATGGCAACGATGTCGTCGCGGTGCGCCAGATGACGCTGGAAGCGCTCGAACGGGCGCGTGCCGGCGGCGGGGCCACGCTGATCGAGGCGATCACTTACCGGCTCGGCGACCACACCACGGCGGATGACGCCTCGCGTTACCGCGACAGCGATCAGGTCAAGCAGCACTGGCTGCTCGAACCGGTAGCCAGGCTGCGCAACTACCTGTTGCGGCTGGGCGCGTGGGACGCGGCGCGCGAAGAGCAGCTAGCCAAGGCTTGCGCGGGCGAGGTTGCCGCCGCGGTAGAGGCCTACCTGGCAATCCCCCCGCCGGACACGGCAGCGATGTTCGACTACCTCTATGCCAGCCTGCCCGAAGCGCTGGATACGCAAGTGGACACGGCGCGGCGCTTTGCACCGCGCGCGCCGGCAAGCGAGAGCGATCATGGCTGAAATCCACCTTGTCGAAGCCGTCAACCACGCCCTGGCCTATGAGCTGGAGCACGACCCGCGCGTGGTGCTCCTGGGCGAGGACATCGGCGTCAACGGGGGCGTGTTCCGCGCGACGGCCGGGTTGCAGGCGCGCTTTGGCGCGCAGCGCGTGATCGACACGCCACTGGCCGAGTCCGCCATCGCCGGCGCCGCCGTCGGCATGGCGGCGATGGGCTTGGCGCCGGTGGCGGAGATCCAGTTCACCGGCTTTATCTACCCCGCCATCGACCACATCATCAACCACGCCGGCCGCCTGCGCCACCGCACGCGTGGCAGGCTGAGCTGCCCGATGGTGCTGCGTTCGCCTTTCGGGGCTGGCATCCACGCGCCGGAGCATCACTCGGAGAGTCCCGAGGCGATGTTCGCGCATATGCCGGGCCTACGGGTGGTGATCCCGTCGTCGCCGGCGCGTGCCTACGGCCTGCTGCTGGCGGCCATGCGCGACCCCGACCCGGTGGTGTTCCTCGAACCGACCCGGCTCTACCGGCTGTTCCGCCAGGAGGTGCAGGACAACGGCGAGGCGCTGCCGCTCGATGTCTGCTTCACGCTGCGCGACGGCGACGACATCACGCTGGTGAGCTGGGGTGCGATGCTGCAAGAGACACAGGCCGCCGCCGACCTGCTGCTGGACGAGGGCATCTCCGCCGCCGTCATCGACGTCGCCACGCTCAAGCCGCTCGACATGGGCACCATCCTGGAGTCGGTCGGAAGGACGGGCCGCTGCGTCATCGTCCACGAAGCGCCGCGCAGCGCCGGCTTTGGCGCCGAGATCGCGGCGAACCTGGCCGATGCGGGGCTGTACTCGCTGTCCGCGCCGGTGCAGCGCGTCACCGGCTACGACACGGTAGTGCCGATGGCCAGGCTCGAACACCAGTACCTGCCCAGCGTGGCGCGGATTGCCGACGCGGCGCGCAGGGCCATGGCCGCCTGAAGTCTTTGCTGGGAGCGTCGATGAAAATCTTCAAGTTGCCCGACCTGGGCGAAGGCCTGCAGGAAGCCGAGATCACCGAGTGGCACGTCAAGCCCGGCGACACGGTGGCGGCCGACCAGCCGCTGGTTTCGGTCGAGACCGCCAAGGCCATCGTCGAGATTCCCTCGCCCTACGCCGGACAGGTCGCCAGGCTGTTTGCCGCGGCCGGCGAGATCGTGCATCTCGGCGCGCCACTGGCTGGCTTCGAAGGCGCCGGCGAGCCTGAGGATGCGGGCGCGGTGGTGGGCGATGTCAAGGTCGGCACGCAGGTGGTCGCGGAAGCGCCCGCCGCCCTGGGCCGCGGCGGCGGCGCGGTGCGGGCAGTGCCCGCCGTGCGCGCCCTGGCGCGGCAACTCGACGTGGACCTGGCGATGGTCACGCCTTCCGGCGCGGATGGCGTCATCACCGCCGCCGACGTGCGGCGCGTGGCCGCGACGCTGGCGGACCTGGGGCCGCCGGAAGTCTTGCGCGGCGTGCGGCGCGCGATGGCGCAGAACATGGCGCGCGCGCAAAGCGAGGTCGCGGCGGCGACCGTGATCGACGACGCCGATATCCACGCCTGGGCGCCCGGCACCGACACCACGATCCGGCTGGTGCGCGCGCTGGTCGCCGGATGCCGCGCCGAACCCGGCCTCAATGCCTGGTACGAAAGCCAGACCGGCCGCCGCCATGTACCGAAGCGGATCGACGTAGGCATCGCGGTGGACCTGCCCGAAGGCCTGTTCGTGCCGGTACTGCGCGACACCGGCAACCGCGACGCGGCCGACCTGCGGCGCGGCCTGGACCGCATGCGCGCGGACGTGCGCGCGCGCAAGATCGCGCCCGAGGAAATGCGTGGCAATACCATCACGCTGTCCAACTTCGGCATGATCGCCGGCAAATACGCGGCGCCCATCGTGGTGCCGCCAACGGTGGCCATTCTTGGCGCCGGCCGCATTCACGACGCGGTGGTGGCAGCCGGCGGTGTGCCTGCGGTGCACCGCATCCTGCCGCTCAGCCTTACCTTCGATCACCGGGTGGTCACGGGCGGCGAAGCCGCGCGCTTCCTGGCCGCGGTGATCGCCGACCTGGCCCTGCCGTTATAGGCCAGAACAGATTTTGCAGGCCGAGGTCCGGCAGCTTGCCGGCCTGGCCGCGGAGCGACCATGTCCGATGCTTTTTTCATCCATGCTCACGCCGCCCATGATGACTGGCGGGAGGCGCTGGCCCAGTGCCGGACGCAACTTGACGCGCAACTGGCGGCGCGCCAGGCAGCGCCGGGCGGCGGCGCCGCGCTCACGCTCGGGTGGTGTTATCTCAGCGACTATTACGCGCCGTCGGCCGAGGACATTCTCGCCGCGCTGCAGGAACACTGGCCAGGCGTGGCCTGGGTGGGTGCGGCCGGTGTGGGCGTCTGCGCGGCCGGCGTCGAATACATCGACGAGCCCGCCATGGTGCTGATGGCGGCCTCGTTGCCGCCCACCGCGTTCAGGCTGTTCTCCGGGCTGCAGCCGCTGCCCCCCGCCTCCTCCGCCTTCGTGCCCCATACCGCGCTGGTGCATGCCGAAGGCAGCACGCCGGATGTCCAGGACCTGTTGCACGAACTGAGCGAGCGCACCGCCACCGGCTACCTGTTTGGCGGCCTGTCATCGGCGCGCAACCGCACCCTGCACATCGCCGATGGTGTCTTCTCCGGCGGGTTGTCGGGTGTGCTGTTCGACGCCGAGATCGGCCTGATTTCGCGTGTGACGCAGGGCTGCAAGCCGATCGGGCCGGTGCGCACCGTCACCCGTGCCGCGCATAACCTGCTGTTCGAACTGGACGGCGAACCTGCGCTTCACTGCGTCCTGAAAGACCTGGGGCTGGGCAGCGATGTGCCGGAGGAAACCTTGTCCAGCGTACTGTCGGCCACGCTGGTGGGCCTGAGCACGGGGACCGACGATGCACCCAGCGTGCCTGGCAGGTTCGGCGTGGAAACGCTGGTGCGGCATGTGCTCGGCGTGGACATGCAGCATGGGGTGCTGGCGCTGGCGGATGTGGTGGAGGACGGGATGCGGCTGGCGTTCTGCACGCGCAATCCCGCCGCGGCGCGGGCGGATCTGGTGCGCGTGGCTACCGAGATCCGCGCCGAACTGGAGAGCGGTACGAGCGGCCACGCCCTGGGCGCGCTTTACATCAGTTGCTCTGGCCGTGGCGGGCCACATTTCGGCGCGCCGCACGCGGAGTTGCAGATGGTGCGCAATGCGCTGGGCGACCTGCCGCTGGCGGGATTCTTCGCCGGCGGCGAGATCGCGCGGGATCGCCTGTACGGCTACACCGGGGTGTTGACGGTCTTCACCGGGCAGTGAGCGAGCATGCAGGCGCTGTTGGAACCCGCGCTCGTCAATGACGCCTTTGGCGACCCGGGCGTGTACGTGCATTTCCGCGACGAGCGGAGGGCCTTGCTGTTCGACCTTGGCGACATCAGCGCGCTGATGCCTGGCCAGTTGATGCGCCTGTCGCATGTGTTTGTCAGCCACGCGCACATGGACCATTTCTCGGGCTTCGATCATTTGCTGCGCGTGTTGCTGGGGCGCAAGACCGGCATCGTGTTATACGGCGGTCCCGGATTTCTGGCGCAGGTCGAGCACAAGCTGCGCGCCTATACCTGGAACGTGGTCCATCGCTATGCGGTCGAGCTGGTAATCGAGGCGCGCGAGTTGCCGCTGCAAGGACAGACACAGTGCGTGCGATTCAGCACCCGCAGCGGCTTCGCGCGCGAGCCCGCCCCGCCCATCGCGCGGGCTGGCGACGTGGTGCATGAAGAGACCACCTTTCGCGTGAGCGCCTGCTTCGTCGATCATGAAACCCCTTGCCTGGCCTACCTGATCGAGGAAAAGGCCCGCCTCGGCGTCGCCAGGGACAGGCTGGCGGCGCTGGGGATGACCACTGGCGCCTGGCTACGGGAGCTGAAGCACGCGGTGCTGAGCGGCGCCGCAGACGACACACCGATCCTGGTGCAATGGCGCGACCGGCAAGGCGACCACGCACTGACCCGGCATGTCGGCGAGCTGCGCCATCTGGTCCTCGACACCGTGCCCGGGCAGCGCATCGGCTACGTGACCGACCTGCGCTACACCGAAGCGAATGTGCAGGCCTTGTCCGCATTGATGCAAGGCGTGGACCTGCTGTTCATCGAGAGCGTGTTCCTGGATGTAGACAAGGCGCACGGATTGCGCAAGAACCACCTGACCGCGCTACAGGCCGGGCAGATCGCACGCCGCATCGGCGCCCGGGCGGTGGTGCCGTTTCACTTCTCGCCGCGCTACCACGGGCATCCCGCCGCGCTGCTGGCCGAGTTGCAGGCGGCATGGTCGGGCACGGCGAACGCGCAAGAATAGGCGAGGCCAGGACTGGGAAAGCCTGGCCCGGGCCCGGTGAGCTTGTCCCGTCCCACCGGGCCCGGGCCCCGGCCGATCCGGTTTAATCCTTGTTCGGATGCGTCATCTCAATCGGCACAATCCACCGCGCATACTCCTCCTCGGTGAGATAACCAAGCGCCAGCGCCGCCCCCTTGAGCGTCAACCCCTCCTTATGCGCCTTCTTGGCAATCGCCGCCGCCTTGTCATACCCGATATGGCGATTCAGCGCCGTCACCAGCATCAGGTTCTTGTCGAGGTTCTCCGCGATCTTCGGCAGGTTCGGCTCGATGCCAATGGCGCAGTGATCGTTGAACGCGAGGCAGGAGTCGGCGATGAGCTCAATGCTTTCCAGCACGTTGTGGACCATCACCGGCTTGTACACGTTGAGCTGGAAATTGCCCTGGCTGCCAGCGAAGGCCACCGTCGCATCGTTACCGAACACTTGCGCGCAAACCATGGTCATCGCTTCGCACTGGGTCGGATTGACCTTGCCCGGCATGATCGAAGAGCCCGGTTCGTTTTCCGGGATGTTGAGTTCGCCAATGCCGCAGCGCGGGCCGGAGGCCAGCCAGCGTACGTCGTTCGCCATCTTCATCAGGCCGCCGGAGAGCGTGCGCAGCGCGGCAGAGGTTTGCACCAGCGCATCGTGCGCGGAGAGGGCGAAGAACTTGTTCGGCGCGTCGACAAACGGATGGCCGGTGAGCGTGGCAATGTGAGCCGCGGCGCGCGCGCCGAATTGCGGATGCGCGTTCAGCCCGGTGCCGACCGCCGTGCCGCCGATGGCCAGTTCCAGCAGGCCCGGCTGCGCTGTCTTGACGGCGTTAAGGCCGAAATCGATCTGCGCGACCCAGGCGCTGATTTCCTGGCCGAGCGTAATCGGCGTGGCGTCCTGCAGATGCGTGCGGCCCGTCTTGACGATGTCCTGGTAGGCCTGGGCCTTGGCGGCCAGCGTATCGCGCAGGGCGCTCACCGCCGGGAACAGCTTGGTGTGGATCTGCTCGACCACGGCGATGTGCATGGCGGTCGGGAACGTGTCGTTGGAGCTCTGGCCGCGGTTCACGTGGTCGTTCGAATGCACCGGCTTCTTGCTGCCGAGTTCGCCGCCGGCAAGCTCAATGGCCCGGTTGGAGATCACCTCGTTGGCATTCATGTTCGATTGCGTGCCGGACCCGGTCTGGAACACCACCAGCGGGAAATGATCGTCCAGCTTGCCGGCGATGACCTCGTCGGCCGCCTGCACGATCAGGCGGGCCAGGTCGTCAGGCAACTCGCCCAGCTCGGCGTTCGCCTCGGCCGCCGCGCGCTTGAGGATGCCCAGCGCGCGGATGACCGGCCGCTGCCAGCGGAAGCGGCTGACGCCGATCGGGAAATTGATGGTGGAGCGCTGCGTCTGCGCGCCCCAGTAGCGATCCGCGGGTACGTCGATGGCGCCCATCGAGTCGGTTTCGGAACGGAATGCGGGCATGGGGGTCACTCTCCAAACAAGACTACGTCAATGATGGCCCCGGCGCGGTGCCTGCGGACGGCACCTTTCATCGGGTCGCGATAAACGCCAGCGCAGTCCTGCCGAGGGATCGTTCGCTCTTGGGTGTCCATGGCGAACTCCGGCCCGGCGTGCGGGGGCTGAAGTACGGGAGGCCGTAAGCCGTAACGGTCTCCCCTTTTGTAGAGGCGGCCCCGGCGCATACGTTGCCGCACCCGCTGCGAGCCAGGCTGAACGATATCCCAGCCGCCGGCCGCGGGCAATGAATCCCGACTAACCGGAGGGGTTCGAGCCGGGGGCCGCCCGGCAGGCCGGCGCGCTCATGCCGGTGCCGGCGCGGTATCGTGCACGGCTATCCCCTCGATGGGATCCATGACCCCGCGCCAGGGCGCGAGTCCGATGGCCCGCCTGGCATCCGCATAGCCCAGGCTCCAGCGTGCTTCGATACCGTTCGCGGTGAAATCGATGTCCTTGTTAAGATCCCCGCCTCCGTACGGTGGCGCATTCAGCTCCACCACGTGCATGGTGGTATTACAGCCCCAGCCCAGCAGTTCCTTGACTGCCGCCGATTGCCGTTCGGGCTCCGGAATGTACTTGGCCAGCTCGCGAATCACATGGCGCAGCCGGTGCAGTTGCCTCTGCCGCGCCAGTTGGGTCTCTGCCCGGCTCGCATACTGGATGTCCCGTTGCCGGCCCATGGCTTCCCACAGCGTCTGCGGTTCCGGCCCTCGCACCGACCATAGCTGCACGGTAAAGATCACCGAACTGCGGCGCGGATAATCGTCGAGCACAGCTTCAAGCGGCGTGTTCGAGCAGATACCGCCGTCCCAATAGGCCTCGCCTTCGATGCACACGGCCGGGAACCCTGGCGGGAATGCCGCGGATGCCATCACGTGCTCAAGGCTGAGGGCGATATCGCGGTTGGTGAAGTAATGCATCTGCCCGCTGCACACATTGACCGTGCCGACGGTCAGGCGCGTGTGCTTCTGGTTCAGGTAAGGAAAATCCACGAGCGACAGGAGTGTCTCGCGCAATGGATTGGTCGAATAGAATCCGGCCCGTTCGACGCCAAGCTGTGCATGCAGGCCGAACCACGCGCCGGGATTGGGCACGAAGAAGTTGGGGATGCCCTGCATGACCGTGGCGAGGTCCGCGAGCTTGTTGTCGGCTCCGGGCAAGAGACTGGTCATCTCGAACGGACCGCGCCGGGCAACCTGCTCCCAGAACTGCCGCAGTCGGGAAAGCCGGTCCGCGGCCTTGTTGCCGGCGATGATCGAGCCATTGATCGCCCCGATCGACGTGCCGATGACCCAGTCCGGTTCAATGCCCGCCTCGTGCAGCGCCTCGTAGACGCCGCCCTGGTAGGCACCAAGCGCTCCGCCGCCTTGCAGCACAAGCACTACCTGTCCCGGCAATGCCGGGCCGGATGGCTCCGGGAGGCATTGCCCGCCGTCATCGGCCCGCGCCTTGGTATCCATGGCTTTCCCCTTTTGACAGGCTACTTCGGACAGGCTACTTCGCTATTCGCTATTGCATCGGACAGGGTACTGGCGATCTCGCGCGGCCCGTTGCCGTGCCTGGCTGACTATGAATCCTAGCACTTTGCCTCGATCTTTCCAGAGACAACTTCCCGGGCCGTCCAGGCGTTCAGGGGCGCTCCCCGGGGCCAGGTTCACCGGCCCGGGACATGCACGTGATTGGACCGGTACAATCGGCACGCCCTCCGAGCGCAGCGGGAATCCCGGGGAACCACCGGATGGCTCTGGCCGACGCCGGAAAAAGTGAACTTCAAGTCCCCGCGTCTTTCGCGGCCAGCAGCGGCGCGGTGGCATTTTCCTTTCTTGAGTATTGAGTCGGGTGATAGCAATGGAAGAGTCGAAACAGGCAGACCAGGTTGAACAGGATGAACAGTCCGCACAACTGCATGACATCTACACGGAACCCTCCGATCTGGATGTCGACACGCTAAGCAATCTCGGGCCGCTGACAGGCATGGCCGGTATCTGGCAAGGTACGCGTGGGCTGGACGTCAAGCCCAAGGTGGATGGACCCCGAAAGCAGGCGTTCGTCGAGCGAATCGAGCTTCAGCCGGTCGACCCCCAGACCAACGGACCACAACTGTTCTATGGCTTGCGCTATCACACGCATATCACCAAGCCGGATCAGGTGAAGACGTATCACGAGCAAGTGGGTTACTGGCTTTGGGAGCCTGCTACCGGGAACATCATCCACACGCTGACGATCCCACGCGGCCAGACCGTCATGGCCATGGGCAAGGCATCCGCCGACGCGAAGGCGTTTGAACTGGTTGCAACGAAGGGATCCAGCACCGCCGGCATCAGCTCCAATCCCTTTCTCGAACTTGCGTTCGACACGGTCGAGTTCCGCATCAAAGTGACCATCAACGAGAATGGAACGTGGTCCTACGACGAAGACACGGTTCTCATGATCCGCGGCAAGACGGAACCGTTCCACCACACCGACCGCAATACGCTGACCAAGATCGGGGAGCCCACGCCAAATCCGTTAGCTCGTAAATAGTTGGCTGACGACAAACCCGCCCTGACCCGGAGCGCAGGTGCGGGACAAGGTTGCCTTGCCGCGCACGCTGGCCGCCGGCGTCATGGCTGTGGCACTGCGCGCATGACCTGGCCGAGCAGCTCCCGCGCTATGCCGGCAACGATGGTTTCCATTGCGTCCCCCGGCCCGAACACGGCGCGTACGCCAATGTTCCGCAGCTGCCTGACGTGGCCGGCGGGGATCACGCCGCCGGCAAACACCGGTGTGCGCAGCCCGCGCTGGCGCAGCGCGTTGACCAGGCGGGGCAGCAGGTCCAGGTGGGCGCCGGCGAGCGTGGAGACGCCCAAGGCGTCGAAGCCGCCCTGCGCGACCACCGCGGCGGCTTCGTCCGGCGCCTGGAACAGCGGGCCCAGCGTGACGGCAAAACCGGCGTCTGCGAGCGCCGCCGCCACCGCCTTCGCGCCACGGTCGTGGCCGTCCTGTCCCAACTTGGCAAGCAGCATCCTTGGCGGGCGGCCCAGGCACGCGTGCAGCTTGCGGACCTGCACGCAGGCGGCTTCCCAGGCCGGCGCCGCGTCGCGCGCGGCGGCGTAGGCCCCCGCCGCGTAGGCCGGGACCATCGTGTAGCGCGGCCACGCCCGCTCCAGCGCGCGCGTGCACTCGCCGACGGTCGCCCGGCAGCGGATGGCGTCCATGGTCAGGGCCAGCAGGTTGCCCTGCCCGCTGCGCGCCGCCATCATCAGCGCGTGCAGGGCCTGTGCCGCGGCCTCGCCGTCACGCCCTGCCCTCAGCGCCGCCAGCCGCTCGCGCTGATGCGCCCGCACCTGCCGTCCGTCAATCTCCAGGCAGGCCGGCGCCTCCCCGGCCGCCGCCTGGTAGCGGTTGACGCCAACGATGACGCGCGTGCCGCCATCGATATCCGCCTGCGTCCGCAGGGCGGCGCGATGGATCAGCCCATGCACCCAGCCGGATTCGATGGCCGCTAGCACGCCGCCACGCGCGGCAATCTCCGCCATCAGCGCGCGCACCTGACCGGCAACCTGCGCGGTCAGCGACTCCATCATGTAGGAACCGGCCCAGGGATCGGCGACATCGCACAGGCCCATCTCGTGCTGCAGGATCAGTTGCGTGTCCCGCGCCAGCCTGGCCGAATCGGCACTGGGCAGCGCCAGCGCTTCATCGTACGCATTGGTGTGCAGCGACTGCGTGCCGCCGAACACCGCTGCCATCGCCTCCACGGTAGTGCGAACGATATTGTTCTCGGGCTGCTTCGCCGTCAGCGACCATCCCGAGGTCTGGCAGTGCGTGCGCAGCGTGGTGGCGCGGTCCGTGGTGCCGCCGAGCCCGCGGACGATTTCGCACCACAGCAGGCGCGCGGCGCGCAGCTTGGCAATCTCGGTGAAGAAGTCCTTGCCCACGCCGAAAAAGAAACTCAGCCGCCCGCAGAAATCGTCCACATCCAGCCCGCGCGCGCGGATCTGCCTGACGTACTCCTCGCCGTTGGCCAGCGTCAGCGCCAGTTCCAGCACCGGGTCCGCCCCGGCCTCCTGGAAGTGGTAGCCGGAAATCGACATGCCGTTGAACCTGGGCACATGCCGCGCCAGGTAGGCCACCACATCCGCGCAGATCCGCATCGACGGCCCGGGCGCGAAGATCCAGGTGTTGCGGACCATGTACTCCTTGAGGATGTCGTTCTGGATGGTTCCGCTCAGTTGCCCGAGGGGGATGCCAGCCTCCTCCGCCGTCACCAGGAAAGCGGCCAGCACCGGCAGCACGGCCCCGCTCATCGTCATCGACACCGAGACACGGTCCAGCGCGATGCCGTCGAACAGGCGCTTCATGTCCTCCACCGAATCGATCGCCACGCCGGCCATGCCGACGTCCGCCTGTGCCAGCGCATGGTCCGAGTCGTAGCCGCGATGGGTCGGCAGGTCGAAGGCGACCGACAAACCCTGCGCGCCCTGCGCCAGCGCCTGGCGAAACGCCAGGTTGGAGGCGGTGGCATCGGCGAAGCCCGCGTACTGCCGGATGGTCCACGGCTTGCCCGCGTACATCGAACGATGGGGCCCGCGCACGAACGGCGCCTCACCCGGCAGGCTGCCGAGGTGCGTCAGCCCCTCCAGGTCGGCGGCGGTATAGACGGGCTTGCGCGGCACCGCGCGTGCCGTGTCCGGCTGCTCTGCGCCAATGCTCATCGCACTCTCCATCGCTTGCGTGTCACCACGTCGGCAATCTTCTCGCCATCGCTGCCGCGCCGGATCTCGCACCAGTGCGCAAGACCGTCCGGCCGGATATCCACGGCGGAGAACGACAACTCCAGCGCTTCGCCGAGATTGACGTTGCCGTGGAAGAACAGGTCCCGCGCCGCTACCGTCAGCGGCTCCTCGAAACGCTGCCATTGCCACTCGGCACGATCGACGATGGCCTGGAAGTTGGCGAAGTAAAGCAGGTCCGCGCCGTTGAAGTCGCTGTAGGGGCAAGGCAGGTACTCGGCAGTGTGGCTGCCGCGGTGGCGGGCCTGCTCCAGGCCAAGATGCCCGCCCCAGTCTCCCGCGCGAAAGCGCTTGGCCAGCGCGGCCATTTCCACCGCCGCTGCCGGCGGCGGCCCGTCCACAGGCATGTTGAACGCGGCCCTGACCACCGAGCGGTTGTCCCGCTCGCGCTGGCGCCGGATAAAGGTGGATACCATCGATACCTGCGCGCGCCTGGCGCCAGAGCCATCGCCTTCCAGCATCAGTTCGTGCGCGCTGAAATGCCGTGCGCCGGCCACCCGCATCAACCGCGTGTCCACGGAGAATGCCGCATTCTCGCCAAGCGCTTCGAGCGATGCCTCCCGCAACCGGATCGCGGTGAAGGCCGCGTAAGCCTTGTTGCCTTCCGCGTCCCGGAACTCCGGCAGCGCCTGGCCGGACAGCTTCGCCAGCCCCTGCCAGTGCAGGTCGCCGCACGCCTTGAGCAGCCAGTTCTCCGACAGGCCGGTATAGGACAGGTTCGGCATGCCTGCGACATAGCTTGTGCGCGCGTCAAACATGTCAGGCCGCCAGTGCTTGCGCGCCGAGCTTTTCGCTGACTATTGCCGCCAGGTATTCGGCATCGCGGGCGATGCCGGAAAAGCGCCCGGAGCCCCAGGTGTGCAGCCACGGCAAGCCAAGGAAGTACAGGCCATCCTGCGCCGTCACGCCGCGCACGTGGCCAGGATAGCCGCGCCCATTGAAGACAGGCGCCTCCAGCCAGCTGAAATCCGGGCGGAAGCCGATGCACCAGACAATGGCGCCGATGCCGGCCTCGGCCAGGTCAAGTGCCCAGCGTTCCTCGCCCGGCGTCCATACCGGCACATACGCGCTGGCGGCCGGCGCGGCGATGCCGTGCTTGTCGATGAACTTGTCGATGCTGGCGTTGATGCGGTTGTAGGTGTCGTCCGCATCGTCGAGGTTGGCTTTCAGGTTCGGCGTGAAGCGCAGCTTGCCGTCATGGAAGTCTTCCAGCGCGCCAAACAGTTCCATGCCTTCGGTGGCGAACTTGCGCAGGTCGATGTCGCGCCCGCCATCGCGGCCGGTCACGTAGTGATTGGTGTTGTCGCGCACGCCTTCGCGCAGCGGATGCTCCTGCACCGGCATGTCGTAGTACTGCATGTCGGCCAGCCAGTCCACCACGTCCCGGCCACGGTAGAAGCGCGCGCAGCGCGGGGCCTCGCCGACAGCCAGGAACACCTTGCGGCCCGCCAGGTGCAGGTCCTCCGCGATCTGCGCGCCGGACTGGCCCGAGCCCACCACCAGCACGCCGCCTTCCGGCAAGGCCTGCGGGCTGCGGTACTCGGAGGACTGGATCTGCTGGATGCCGGCGGGCAGGCGCTCCGCCATGCGCGGCACGATCGGCGTGTGATACCCGCCCGAGGCCACCACCACCTGCCCGGCGGTGAAGTCGCCCTGCGAAGTGGAGACAAGGTAGCCACCCTGCTCCAGCGGCTTCACGCGACGGACCTCGGTATGCTCCAGCACCGGTGCGTTCACCATGCCGATGAAGCCATCGAGATAGGCGGTGATCTCGTCCTTCTTCATGAAGCCGTGCGGGTCGTCGCCCTGGTAGGGATAGCCCGGCAAGGCGCACTGCCAATTCGGCGTGACCAGGCAGAAGGCATCCCAGCGCTGGCTGCGCCAGGTGTGGGTGACGGTGTGCTTCTCCAGCACGAGATGGTCGATGCCGGCCTGCTCGAGGTAGTAGCTCATGGACAGGCCGGCCTGGCCGCCGCCGACCACGATGACGCTGTAGTGCTTGGGGGAGGTGGCCAGGGATTCGCTGCGGGTGTTAGACATGATGCGTCCTTCGTTGATTGCTGTGAGATGCGTTAAGGCTTCCAGATGCGGGCTTTTGGATGCGGGCTAACGGCCGAAGCCAAGCACGCGCACCATGGCGCCGGGCTGCGCGCTGAAACGCGTTGCAGTGTTCTCGATCTGTTCAAGCTGATCCATCGCGGACGAGCAGGCATAGCCATACTTCGCCCTGACGCGCTCCGAAGCGCTCGTCAGCGCCTGCCTGGCAAGCCGCATGAATTCCTCCAGCGCGTAGTCCTGCCCCGCTACAAAGAACTCGCTGACCACCGACGACGGTGAATAACAGGTGACCTCGCTCTGATCGGGCCAACGTACCCGGAAATGTGTCACTGGCATGGCTTCTCCTCAGGCATCGATGGGGGTGGCATCCCGCGCCGGGCAACCGGCCTGCGGGACGATAAATGCATCGCGCGCGAAGTCCCACAGCAGTGCGGTTTCGCCGGCGCCGCTGACCGAGACCTGCTTCGAATCGTCAATGACGCCGATCTCCGCGCAGGCAATGTCCCGCGCCCTGAATCGCTCGCTCACGCGCTCCGCGTCCTGCTCGCGCACGGCCAGCAGGAAGCCATAGCTCGGGAACGCCGTCAGCCAGCGCGGCAGCGGCACGCCCGCCGGCGCCGGAATGCGGTGCAGGTCGATCCGGGCGCCAACGCCGGAGCACTCCAGCAGCATCAGCGCCGTGCCCAGCGTGCCGGCCATGCTGATGTCTTTCGCCGCGGCGCACAGGCCGTCCTCGGCCAGCGCGGGCAGCAGTTCCAGGTCGGCCCGCAGCCGCCCGGCGGGCGCACCGGTGGAGGCGTTCCAGTAGGGATACGGCTCGGCAAAGGCGCCGCGCAGGTCGACCGCCATCAGCAGCCGGTCGCCCGGACGCGCCGCGAAGCTGGAGAGCAGGCTGCGCGCCCGGCCGACGATGGCCACCGCAAGCTGGCCGTGATCGCTGCGGGCGTTGCTGTGGCCACCCACGATGGGCACGCCATACGCGGCCGAAGCCGCCGCCATGCCCTTGAGCACTTCGGCGGCTTCGGCCACGCCCGCGCTCCAGATGGCGTCCACCACCGCCAGCGGGCGGCCGCCCATCGCATAGATATCGCTGACGTTGACCATCACCGCGCTGTAGCCCGCGAACCACGGCTTGGCATGGATGAAGTCGCTGACCATGCCCTCGATGGCGAACAGGAGGTAGCCGTCATGGTCCGCAATGGCGGCGCAGTCGTCACCCACGGCAACGGCCTGGCCGAGATCGCGCACCCCGCCCGGCAGCGCACTGCCGAGCGACGACAGCACCCCGGCGATATCGGTCTTGTGGCCGAAGCCGCGGCTGGCGCGCAGGCTTTCCACGATCTGCGCGACGTTCATGCCCCGCTCCTGCCCGGCGTAGACATGCCGACGCGCGGCGTCAGGCAAGCCGGGTAGTAGTCCAGGTCAGCCTGCATCAGGTGGTGCGGGCGGCCAAGCAACGTTTCCTCCGCCAGCACGTTCCAATGCAAGCGGCGGAACAGCGGCACGTTCTGGCTCTGCACATGCGCGAGGAACTTCGTGCAGCCAAGCCCGTGCGCGCTGCTCACCGCCAGCCTGATCAGCGTGGCGCCGATCTTGCCGTGGCTGCGATACGCGGCGTGCACGGCAAGGCGGGAACCAAACCAGACGCCAGGCTCTTCCTCGTGAATACGCACGGTGCCGACCACCATCCCGGGTGCATCCGCCTCGCACTTCACCGCCACCAGCAACTGCGCCCACGCGTCGGTGTCGTCGCGGTCGTCGCCGGCGAAGATGCCTTGCTCGTGGCAGAACACCGCCCGGCGCAGCGCCATGGCCTGCTCCGCCTCCCACTGCGCCCCGGCCCAGCGGATGCGGAACGTGGCCGCGGCAGGCACCTCCACGCAAAGATCGTCGTTCATGCCGCCACCTCTTCATAGGAAGACAGCGAGGAGCACGCACCGCACTTGCCGCAGCCCGCCTTGATATCCGCCGAGCGCATCCCCGCCGCGCCGATCATGGCGCCGAGCGGCTTGAGGATGGACTTCATGAATTCAGGCGGCGGCGCCGGATGGTCTTCCAGCGGCGTGCCCGTGATCGGCACGAAGGGCACCACGAAGGGATAGACGCCAAGCTCAACCAGTTCCCGCGAGATCGACAGGATGGTCTCCGCGCTGTCGCCAAGCCCCGCGAGGATATAGGTGCTCACCTGCCCCCGGCCGAACACGGCCACCGCGGCCTTGAACGCCTCCATATAGCGGCTGACCGGCACCGCGGCCTTGCCGGGCATGATGCGTTCGCGCAGGGCAGGCGTCACCACTTCCAGGTGCATGCCGAGGGTATCGATGCCGGACGCCTTCATGCGGTCGAACCAGCGGTCGTCGTCAGGCGGCTCGCATTGCGCCTGGATGGGCAGGTCGACGGCCGCCCTGATCGCAAACGCGCTTTCGCAAAGAATGGCGGCGCCCCGGTCCGGCGTGGGCGGCGTGCCGGTGGTCAGCACCATATGCCTGACGCCATCCAGCAGCACCGCGGCGCGCGCCACTTCGGCCAGTTGTTCCGGCGTCTTGCGCGCGATGGTGCGCCCCGCCGCGAGCGATTGCCCGATCGCGCAGAACTTGCAGGTCTTGCGGCGGCTCTCGTAGCGGATGCAGGTCTGCAGCACCGTGGTGGCCAGCACATCCGCGCTGTGCAGCGTGGCGATTTGGGAATACGGCACGCCATCCAGCGTCTGCAGGCCGTAGAATCGGGGCGCCTTCGGAAAGCTGATATTGGCAATCGGAATGGTGCCGCGCATCAGCGCGCTGGTGCCCTTGCTATCGGGCGACGACGCCACGAAAGGCGAGTGCCACGCGGTATTGGTATGCACCGGCACCATGATGGTCACGCCGTCGATGGTCACGGCCTTGTGGTCAGACGGCCCCGCGCCGCCGCGCCGGCTGGCGGCGCCGGCCGCCGGGTCCAGCAGGCGCAGCCCTACCGATTGCAGCTCGGTCCGAAGTTCAGTTACCGACAACCGGCTCGAGGCCGGCGTCATCTCGCTGGAGTTCATGTTGGGTGCTCCCGTGGAAGTTGGAGAAGGCGGCGGCCATGGGCGAGGCAGTCGCCGCCGGCCGGTCGTTGATCGCGAGGCTGAGCAGTTCCGGCCGGGCGTAGTGCCCCACCGAATCCATCATTCGCTTGCGCTTGGTGATGAGCGACATATCCAGGTCGGCAATCACCATGCCCTCGCCCTCGCGCAGCGGCGGCGCCAGGTGCTGGCCCTCCGGGGACACGATGGCGGTGTTGCAGCCCCCGCGCAGTGCCTTTTGCAGGCCGGGGTCGGTGGTCACGGAGGCGATCTGCTCGTCGGTCAGCCAGCCGGTGGCGTTCACCACGAAGCAGCCGGATTCCAGCGCGTGATGGCGGATGGTGACTTCGATCTGCTCGGCAAAAATGGGGCCCACCAGCGAGCCGGGAAACTGGCTGCAGTGGATTTCCTCGTGCTGGGTCATCAGCGCGTAGCGGGCCAGCGGGTTGTAGTGCTCCCAGCAAGCCAGCGCGCCCACGCGGCCGATCGCGGTATCGGCCACTTTCAGGCCGGCTGCGTCGCCCTGGCCCCAGATCATCCGTTCATGGAAGGTCGGCGTGATCTTGCGGCGCTTGAGCACCAGGCGGCCATCGGTATCGAAGATGAGTTGCGTGTTGTAAAGACTGCCGTGGTCGCGCTCGTTGACGCCGAGCACCACCACCATGCCGTGCCGGCGCGCGCGCTCGGACACGGCATGGGTGACGGGGCCGGGCACCACCACCGCCTGCTCGTACAGGCGCATATGGTCGCTGCCGGATTGCACGGGCGGCCGCACGAAGGAGAAGTACGGGTAGTACGGCAGGAAGGTTTCCGGAAAGACGATCAGCTGCACGCCTTCCCGCGCGGCCTTGTCGATGGCCTCGCAGACTTTGCCGAGGGTGCCTTCGCCGTGCTCGAGGTCCGGTGAGATCTGGACCGCGGCCGCGCGCACAATGCGTTTCTGTGACATGGTGGTGCCCGCCTCTTCTATCTCTATCTGTCTCTCAAACCGTCCAGGTATCCAGGATCAGCGCGTTCTCTTTGCGGTGGATGAGCCTCAGGTCCAGTACGTCGAGCGGGCTGATCGGGCGGATGCCTTCGATCAGCGAGGCTTCGCCGTGGCCATAGAGCGCTTGCAGCGCGAAGCGGCAGGCGTAGACCTTGCCGCCCTCTTCCATGAACTTGGTGATCTGCTTGTTGAAGTTGAGATGGCCGGCGAAGGCTTCGTCGCCCAGCGTGGGAAAGCCGCGTTGCAGGCCCAGCGTGACGCCCGGGCCGTACAGCAGGATGGAAGTCTCGAAGCCCTTGCGTTGCAGGCGCGTGGCCTGCAGCAGGTTGACGAAGCCGATCGAGCCCTCGAAGGCGACGGTGTGGAAGGTGACCAGCGCCTTCTCGCCCGGCTCCGCCTTCACGTCCTCGAAGACCTTCTCTTCGTAGTCGACCAGGAAATCGCCTTTCTTGTGGGCCGGTTTGTTGACTGCGGGCATGCTGTGCTCCATAGGGTGGGTGGGTCTGTCGATCGTCCGCGCATTCCGTTCGCGTATTCGTTCGATCGATCGGCCGGGGGGGCCGACACCACACCATGAGCACGGGCTATGCCATCTACCCTGCCGATTCATGCGATCAATTAGCGATCAAGCAGGGAATCGTTCATTGATCGCATGGATGATTTTCCGGATGGCGGAACCGGTGGCAATCGGTTGTGCGCTGGCCGATACAGCCCAATATGGGGCATGCACTGGGGCGGAACGCGCAGGCGCCGCGCAGACGCCCGGAAGCGGTGCAATCCCGCAATCACGCACCATCATTGAGCACTCAAAAATACGATCACTTCCGGCATAGACAGCGATCAATGTGATAGCCTGATGCCTCGGTACCTTGTACGCATGAATCGCCTGGAGCCCACCTTGTCCGGTCTTGCCAGCCACTGGCTGAAACGCCTCTCCGAGAGCGCCAAACCCGCTTACCTGATGATCCCCGACCTGATCGAGGAAGACCTCGCGAGCGGCCGCCTGCAGGCCCGCGACCGGCTGCCGGCGCTGCGCGACCTGGCCGAGGCGCTGCGACTCAACTACACCACCGTGGCGCGCGCCTACGCGGAAGCGCGCAAGCGCGGGCTGATCGACGCCAAGGCCGGCAGCGGCACATTCGTGCGGGGGCGCGCCCCGGCGTTGCCGCTGCGCGCGGGCACGGGTGCCGAGATGACCATGAACATGCCGCCCGAGCCGCCGGTGCTGACGGCGCGGCTGCGCGAGTCGGCCGGGCGCCTGATGGGTGCCACCGATCCGTACAGCCTGCTGCGCTACCAGGATTTCGGCGGCACGCCGGCCGACCGCGCCGTGGCCACGGAATGGCTCAAGCGCTATGTGCCGGCCTGCCGCGCGGATACCGTGCTGATCTGCCCCGGCATCCACAGCGCCCTGGTGGCGCTGGTATCGCTGCTGGCCCGCCCCGGGCAGACGATCTGCCTGGATACGCTGGCCTACCCCGGCATCAAGGCCATCGCCACGCAACTCGGCGTGCAGCTGCAGGCCCTGCCCAGCGACGAGGAAGGGCCGCTTGGCCCGGCGTTCGAAACCCTGTGCAAGACGCAGAAGCCCAGCGCGCTGTACTGCAACCCGACGCTGCAGAACCCCAGCACCCGAACCATGCCGCAAGGACGGCGCGAGATCCTGGCGGATATCGCCCTGCGCTACAGCGTGCCGATCATCGAGGACGACGCCTACGGCATGCTGCCGCAGCGCACGCCCGATGCCATGGCCACGCTCGCGCCCGAACTCACCTACTACGTAACCGGCCTGTCGAAGTGCTTTGGCGCGGGATTGCGCATTGCCTTTATCAACGGCCCCACCGCGCGCCAGACCCAGCGCCTGGCCGGCACCCTGCGCGCCACCACCGTCATGGCGAGCCCGTTCAACACCTTGCTGGCCACGTCATGGATCAAGGATGGCACGGCGGAAGACATGCTCAAGGCCATTCGCGCCGAGAGCGTGGCCCGGCAGCTGGTGGCCCGTGAGGTCTTCGCCGGGCGGCCCTATGACGCCGATCCCGAAGGCTTCCATCTCTGGCTGCCGGTACCGCAGGACAGCGGCTGGCGTCCGTCCGAGCTGGCGCTGCACCTGCGCTCGCGCGGCATTGGCGCGGTCTCGAGCGCGGCCTTCTCTACCGACGGCAACCCGCCGGATGCGATCCGCCTCTGCCTGGGCGGACCGGCCGACCGCGATGAGATGGAAGAGTCGCTGCAGATCGTGGCTGACACGCTGGACGATCCGCATCACCTGCATTCGGCGATGCTGTAGCACCCGGCTATGGCTGGCGCGGGCGGGTAATCACCTGCCCCGCACGCGCCCCGGTGTGGCCGCCCTGCTCCCATGTGACGGTGCCGTTGACGATCACGTAGCCGATGCCTTCCGCCGGCCGCTTACTTCACCGGCATGCAAATCCGCGTCTGCAATTGCGCGGGCGGCGTGATGCGAGGGTCGTTGACGTACTGCTCGAACATGGGAAAGTCCGCTGGCACCGCCCCGCTGTTCGGCAGCCACTCCGAGAACATCCAGTTATAGGCCTTGCTCATCTCGCTGTAGGGGCCCGTATAGGTCAGTATCGCGCAACGGCACTCCGGGATTTCGAATCGCACCAGTTCCTCGCCTAGGTCCGCATCCGGCACAACCGACATGCCGGCCAGCGAACGCAATTGGTCAACCGGCACCTGCTCGGGATCGTCGAAGTACACACCGAAACCGGTGGCTTCCGGGCTGGCAACGCCGCGGCTGGCCGCCAGCATGAAGGCACGGGTGAACACCGGGCCGATTTCCTGATAGCTGCCGCGATGGGACAGCGCGGCCAGAATGGTGCTGGGGAAGGTTTCGATCGTGATGGGGTACATGGACAGCTCCTGAGGGTCGAAGGGACGGGAGCGGGCTGCGCGATACCGTCCCGGCGGCATGCCGAAGGTCGCGCCAAATGCCCGGATGAACGCCGCGTCCGACTCATATCCGGCACGCAGCGCCACATCCCGCAATGAAGCTTCCGTACCCGCCAGCGCAACGGCCGCACGGTGCATGCGGATGCGTTGCACCGTGGCCTTTACCGTTTCTCCCATCATCGCGCGATAGACGCGATGGAAGTGATACGGAGACAGGCAGGCCAGGTCCGCCAGCTGGTACAGGTCTGGGTCAGCGTCGGGATGGCCTGCCAGCCAGCGTACCGGGGAGCCTTGCAGATTTTGCGGTTTTTGAATGGCGTGGTTTCTCGGTGCAAATCTGATGGAAGTGAAACGGCGACAGGCAGGCCAGGTCCGCCAGCAGATACAGGTCCGGGTCGGCTTCGGGATGGCTTGCCAGCCAGCGCAAAACGGGCTCCAGGCGTTGGGCGTACTGGTTTCGGGTTTCGGGCTTCAAGTGGTCTCCATGGACCGCAATGTACCGGAGGGAGGTTTGCAGATTTCGCGGTTTTTTATGAGTGCGATTGTAGAGGGTGCACGGTGGGCAGCACCCAGGTCGAGACTGGCTGTGTACCCTGGAGCCGGGCAGCGCCACCACCACACCCATGGTCGCCCGGACGCCGCAAGCCCATGGACATGGGTCAGGAGGCGTTATCCAAAGGTGCGATTGGGGTACAGCCGCGCCTGCCTAACGCCAGCCGATCACCGTCTCGGTGCCGTGGCAGCCGGCGTAATTCTCGCAGCCGGCGCAAGCCGGTTCAGGACAGGGATGCAGGTCCAGCCGCAGACATAGCACGTGGTAGAAAAATTTCTTCCATTTCATGTCCGCGGTGTTGGCTGCATGGAGCGAGGGAAAGTAGTCCCGCAGCAAGCGCGAAACGCCGTGCCTGCCGGCCAGGCCCATGTCGTGCCAGAGATGGGACCCGCCAAAGCAGCCGCTGGCCAGCGCATGGGCGGCCCAGCGCGTTTCCGGGCGGGCCGGATCGCCCGAGGAGATCAGCATCTCCACCAGGTCGGCAAACTCGCAAGGCAGCGCGGCGGCATCGACAGGCGCCGACTCGGGCGCCCACCCCGCCGCCCTGGCGCCGGGGAAGCAATGATCGAGCATTTGCCAGAACTCGGGCTCGTCCAGGCCGAGCCACTGCGCGAACCGCGGCAGCCTGCCGGCATTGGCGCTTTCCAGCACGCCGGCCAACGCGCGGCATGCCGGCTCGCCAGGCGACAGCGAATACGCATCAAGGATCAGCAACGACAGGTTCACGGCAATGCCTTGTGGAGTTGGACACGCCAGCCATGCCGGCTCTGGCGGTGGCCGGGCGGTAGCCGGCCATTGCCCAATTACCGAAATATAGCGATGTATATAACGGTAGTCAACGCAAGGCCATGCAAGGCTCTGCAGGGTGCAGGGGGAGCGCCGTCGCCCGGCGGCTCGCTTAAAGCACCAGCCTCTCGAAAGGCACCGGCGGCGAAATGGCATATCCCTGCAGCAAGTCCGCCCCAAGCGATCTTGCCAGCACCACATCGTCAGGACTCTCCACGCCTTCGGCCACGGTCTGCAGTTCCAGCGAGCGTGCCAGATCCATCGACGAAGAGAACAGCCGCCTGGCGCGTTCGGCATGCCGCGCCCGGTGCAACAAGATCTTGTCGACCTTGACCTGCGTGAAAGGCAGCAGGCCAAGGGCTTGCAGCGATGCGTAGCCGGAACCGAAATCGTCCTGCGAGATCACCATGCCGCGTACCGAGAGCGCATTGAGGTTCTCCAGCAGGCGAGCCTCGCCGTCGCGGGAGATCCGGGTCTGTTCGGTCAGTTCGAGCACCACCCGCGAGACATCCAGCCCATGCGAGATGCTGGCGTCCGCAAAGACTTGGACAAACCCCGCCGTGGCCGCGGTCCTCGGGCTGACGTTCAGGGCGAACCGGCCTGCGTAGCGCGGAAAACGAGTCTGCACGCGCCCGCAGGCACCCAGGAAATGATCCAGCAGCAGGGTTTCCACCCCATGGCTGGTGATGCTGCCGACGAACGTCTCAGGCGCATGATGACGGCCCTTATCGGACCAGCGCGCCAGCACTTCCAGCCCGACGATGCCGCCATGCCGCGCGCTGATCTGCGGCTGGAACACCGGGTAGATATGCCCGAGTTCGATGGCGCCGATCAGGTCGCCCCTGGTGAGCACAAGCAGTTCCTCGCTATCCAGGCTGCGATCAACGCCGCCCGATGGCCACGCCATCAACCGTCGCAGCCGCGCCATGCGCGCCGCCGCGGCATGGCCCTCGCCCTCCGGCCCGGCGTTGGCCACGACCGGATGCGAGGCCGCCGGGCGGGCAGACACCTTGCCCCTGATGAACGCGTAATGCAATTCAGCTCCTGGAAGGTCTTTTGACGGTCGGGCACGACTGCACACTCGTCACCTGGGAAACGCAAGCAAATACGGCACATCGCGACAACGTCATACCGCCCGGCAAGTGCAGGCAAATTCAAACTACGGCAAACCTGAAGGCCGTCCTTATGCAACCCAGACCCTATTCTTTCAGCACCCGGCCGGCCACGGCGGACTCCGGCTCCCCTCCAAAGGAGTAACACCTACCAAGGCAGGGTACTGACGCCATACAACCCATCAGACAATTCATTCCAGCAAGACTGACCCCTTGCTGAACTACTCAAGGGGTGTAGGGGCGCCCTGCACCTACACCCTTCTTTTTCCGGGTCAGGCCGTCCCCCTCCGGTCGCGTTGCCATTCCTCTCGCCCGCCGCGCAAGTACGCACTCCGGTCATCTCGCCGTTCCAATCCCGTCCGCGCCCGAAACTCGAATTCCGCGAGCCTTGCCCTAAAAACCCGAGAAGCGGATGCCAATCGAGCCATAGCCGTAATAGCGATCCATCTTGCCCGCGGTGGCGGCGTTGTAGAGAAACGGAATGGTGCCCACGAAGTTGTGCAGCGAGCCCTGCCCCCGCAGGAACACTTCGACGTTCTTCACCACCGCATACGACAACTCCAGCCCCAGCGTGTGATTCGACTTGATCGGGGAATTGCCATACGCGCTGGCACGGCTATCGACGTTACTGCGCAACAGGTACTGGAACTGGTAGCCCAGCCTGGCACTGAAATTCTGGT
This sequence comes from Cupriavidus sp. F041, assembly GCF_057814235.1. NCBI lineage: Bacteria > Pseudomonadati > Pseudomonadota > Betaproteobacteria > Burkholderiales > Burkholderiaceae > Cupriavidus > Cupriavidus sp. F041. Next base: position 2,927,867 of record NZ_JBVASY010000001.1, on the reverse strand, counting down.
ATTTCCAGCGCCACGAGCCACCCAGGTTCAGGTAGCCCGCGGTGTAGTTGAAATCGTCGTTGACATTGATCCCGTATTGCCCGGCATCGGTCGAGAAACTCGCGGACTGCACGTTGACGTTGCCAACACGGCAAGGCGCGGCCAGGGAGCCATTGGCGACATTGTCCGTGCCGATGCTGATGTCGAAATTACACCCCCCCTGCTGCAACCGCGTATTGAGCCCGCCGATCGTCACACGGCTGACACCCAGACCAATAAACCCGGTCAGTTTGTTGCGCTCGGTCAGGTCACCGGAAAAGATCACATCCGCCTGGCCCTGGATGTCATTGGCATCGTTGACCGTGACGCTGTTGAACGTAGCATTCCTGGCCTTCAGGTTAGAAGAGCGGGTCAAGCTACCCGCGCGGTCGCCCCATAGCGAGAAGCGCAACATCAGGCGGTCGCGCGCGCCGGGCTCGGCCAGCGGGTCGTAGTGCAAGGCCAGCATCCAGCTATCGATCTGGTTGTTGTCCGGCCCGTAGTCGATGCCGCGGCGCCAGTACGTGGCCGAGGCCGACCATTTCGGCGAGAACTTGTAGCCCAGCATCAGGCGGCCGCCACGGTAATTGCCGGCATTGTCCGGCACGCCGCCCTGGCTGTTGAAGATGTCCATGGCATTGTTGACCATGTCATAGCTGGCCTCCACGCGAAATGCGGTGAACTCGCCCGTGGCGGGTTCGGCCTGCATGAACACATCGTCGGGCGCCGCATTGGCAACGCCTGCGCATGACAAGCCCAGCATCAAGGCGCCGGCATTGCCGAGCAGGCGCGTGCGATACAACAGCATAGGAAGACTCCGAGGCCGGGGGGCTGGCCTCATCCACGGCGTTGGCCGGGTCGTGGTCCGGCAAACTGCACACAAAAAGAAGCCGGCCACCCGCCAGCGCGCTTGCTGGCGCGGGTGACGGATGACCGGACAGGCCCTCCCCGACCACGGGAAGGGCTTGGCGACGCATCGATCAGGGGTTCAGCGTGACCGAGGTCTCGATGCCGTCGCCGGCCACGTTCGCCGAAGCGGTCTGCACGTGTTGCGTCTTGGTCTTCTGCGCGCTACCGTTGACCAGGGTGGTAACGGTGACCGGCTTGCCGCCCTGGCCCCCCACCGCGAACGTCACGGGGAAGGTGCTGACCGACTTCGGCGTGAGCGCGTCGATCTGGGCCTGGCTCAGCGCGCCGGCACTCTTCAGCTTGGTCAGGAAGACGGTGAACGGCAGGTTCAGCGAGCCGCCGTTGGCGCTGTCGAACAGGTTGTCGGCAACCGCATTGGTCAGGCTGACATTAGCCGTGACACCACCGGTGATGCGGAACGAATAGGTCGTGTTGACCGGCACCTGGGCGGCCGTCAACTGCGTGCCACTAAACGTAAGCGCCACCTTCTCGATGATGACATCGACCTCGCTGCCGTTGTACGTGTAGCTCAGGCCCGCGCGCAATTCCGGAGCGCCGTTCGAGAATGCATCGCCGCTCTGCGAAACCGCAACCTTGATGCTGCTCAGCGTGCCGCCCGTAACCGTCACGGCATCGCCGACCGGGAACTGCTGGCCGTTGATGGTCATGCTTGCCAACTGGATGTAGTTGGCCGGCTTGACGCTGTTGATCACAGCGGTGATCGCGCCGGAGTTGACATTGCCGCCGAGATTCGAGGATGCCGTCTGGATCGCACCAGCGTTGCCGGCTGCCACGGCGTCGCCGAGCTTGCCCAGGTTGGCCGTCAGCGAGGCGTCGGCCAGTGCGGTCGGCGTGACCGCCGCCACCAGTGCACCGCTGGCAGTAGACTTGGTGCTGTCCACCACCGCGTTGACCGAGCCGCCCTTCTGCAAGGCTGCCAGCGTAGCCGCCGGATCGCTGCCCAGCACGACCGTGCCGAGGGCGGCGTCCACGTTCGCTACCTGGCTGGCCACGACCGGACCCGCCAGCGCCGCCACGTTAGCTGCCACTGCCGCGATATTCGCCTGCACGCTGGCCGGCAAGCTGGTCTTCGCGTTTTGTACGGCCGACGTGATTGCCGTGGTGACCAGCGAGGTGTTGGACAGGTCGGCGGTACCGGAGCCTGCGTTCACCGCGTTGGCCACGGCATTGGCGGCTGCCGCTGCCGCGGCTTCCGCCGTCAACGTGCCGCCCGTGGTCTTGGACAGGCCAGCAAGCGTCTTTGCGATCTGGTCCACCAGTTGCTGCACCACCACCGAGGCCTTCAGCACGGCGGCGTCATTCATCGGATCCAGGGTGGAGAGGTCCTTGCCTTGCAGGCCAAGCTTGGTCGCGAGTGCCGCGGCCTGGGACGCGCCCAGTTGCGCAACCAGCGTCGTCAGCGGCGTGATAACAGGCGTCACACCGGCCTTGTAGGTGACGGCCGGCGCTTGCAGCACACCGGTGAACGGTTGATTGGTACCGATGTCGGTACCGCCGGTTACCTTGAGCGCGCTCGTCGTGCAACCACTCGGGAACGTGAAGTCCCCGTTCGCGTTGGTCTTCACGGTCTTGTTGTCGCAATCGAGGAAAGTGACCGTGGCTTGCGCCAGATAGAAGTCAACGGCCTTGCCTTGCACAGTGACAGGCGTTGGCGTGGGCGTCGGTGTTTCCGAGTCCCCGCCGCCGCAAGCCACCAGCGCCGCAGCCGCGGAAGCCATCATGCCGAGGGTAAAGATATTTCTGGTATTGGTTTGCACTCTTCTCGCTCCTGAAATCACTACGTCGTTACTTCGATACGTCGATACGTCGTCTATGGATCCTGAACCCCTCCAGGGCAACGCACCGCCTGTGGTGCCCTTCGCTGCCCGGGTTCATCACCTCTCATGGATACCCTTGTTGGCTCTTGCAACCGCAATCGGCAAGACCACTTCGTCAGTGCCTTTGCCAGCCCAACTAGATAAACAATCCCCACTACCGTGTCACCCCTACTAGGCGGGGGAAAGCGCGGACTTGCATGTGGGAACGCAAGGCAGGCAACCCCGCACGGCCGGCGACAGCGCTGCCGCGCATGTCCCGGTGTTGTTTCGACGAGTACAGCGAACGTGTCGGATAAGCCCGAAAAATCCCGATGCGGCCGATGCGGCTAATGCAATGCAGCTAATGCGGAATGGGGAAATCCTCCTGCACCAGCCAGCGCGCGATATACCGGCCCATTGCCTCCAGCAGGACATCGGAAGTCAGGCCGGTTGCGCCCGCCAGCGCAGGACAGACGATCCAGGTGGTACCGTCGTGCTCCAGCACGCGCAGTGTCTTCGCGAGATCGGCGGGCTGGAGGACGTAACTGCCAGTCCGCGCCCTCTCCAGGCCAAACGCCTGCACGAAATCGCCGAAGTGCCGCTCGCCCAGGCATACCACCACCTTGGGCTTCCATTGCCGGCGAATGCCTTCGATAAAGCGGAATCGGTCGCCATTGCGGCAAAGATCGACATAGCGCTGCTTGGGCACCAGCGCCGGTTGCCCGCGAAACGCCTTTGACCACGGCGTCTGGCCAATCAGGTGCGCCGGCAGCGGGAAAAGGCTGAGCTTGAATTCGGCGCCTTTCGGTGCATAGAGATGTTGATCGAAGTAATGCTTCCAGTCGCGCTCATCCTGGGCGGATGAGAATGTCTGCGCGCGCGCGGCGGCCATGATCCTTGCGATCTTCTGATGCGACTGCCAGCGCTCCATGCTGTCCCGGTGCCGGTCGCGATAGGCGTGATCCCAGGCTCCCGGTTGCGTGCGCGGCTCCAGTGGCGCCACCAGCGACTCGGTCCAGGGATGCGGCGTACTATCGCAAAACCAGACGGCCCCCGCCGGATTTCCCCCTTCCATTCCAACGTAAGACGCGAAATACGCGTCCAGCTGCTCACGTGAGAATACTGCCTTTTGTTCTATTTCCATGCCCCTACCGCTTGGTGGAATTAAAGATGCCCACGCACTGAGGCAAACTTACCTGTACGACGTGACGGGCGTGAGACGCCTCCGATGCATCGGCAACTCTCTAATAGAACGATGGAGACAACCCACTCCACTGAAGGGGGAATGCAATGACCGCTGGCGCTCTCGCGCACCTTCCCCCTTCGTATCGGATGCCGGCTGGCGCAATGCCAACGCCAGGCTTCGACGGATTTGACCTGCCTGCAACCAGTCTGAATCAGTGCATTCGTTTTGAAAATAGCTTTCAGGAACATATTTTGTGAAACCCGCGACGTTCCTGATGCCATTCCAAAGAGCCTGATCTCGTTTGCGCGAAACACTTACTAGGCGGAGCGAGATTTTGCGCGAGATTTGATCGGTCCGCGCCCCCCTTCGGAGGGATTTTCGGTAGTCTCTTTACCCTTCTTACGCAGGGTACCCATCGTGCGAGGCGATGCGCTATTTGGCGAGCTGCCGTCGTCGCAACGGCGTTTCGTTTGCGTGGCATGAAATGTGTATCGCCGATGACAAGCGCGGTCCGCAACGAAACTTTCTTGCAAAACCGCACGCTGCCTCTCCTTTGGTGAGGACAGATCACGCACCAAATTGGCGGCAAGCGCGTTTAAATCCGGCATTCAGAATTTCAACGCTTTTTCCAACGGAATCAGGGCGCGCCGGCAATCCGCAGTGCGTTTGCACGGTGCCGTCGCAGCGCAAAGACACGCGCCCACCCCCTCGGGTTCCCTTCTCACGCAGGGTACCGGTGGGTAGCGCTGCACCGCACTATTCGCACCATTCGCAAGATGAAGGAAAGCCCTGCCGGGAAGCCAGTCGCTATCGGCTTGTCTCAACGTGGCATTCCCTTTGTCTCATCCTGCTGCAGGCAAGGCAGTCATCATTCACGGCACCTGGATCACCGGTGCCGGATTCGCAATGTGGATATGCAAATGACATCCGCGCTTACTCAATGGCTACTCGCTCTACCGCGCCGTGGCAAAGTCGTTTTCATGGTGACGGCAGATATCCTGATGCTGCCTCTGTGCTTCTCGCTGGCGCTGCTGCTGCGCAAGGGAGATGCCGACCTGCTGAATCAATACGGCGCGTTGCCGCCGCTGGCGATCGCACTGTTCACCATTCCGGTGTTCTACCTGAGCGGGCTCTACCGCACCGTGCTGCGATACATCGATCTCAAGGTCTTGTGGGTGTCCGGCATCAGCCTGGCCGCGCTGATCGGACTGACTTATCTTGTCTCCCTGCTGATCCAGGACGACTACCTGCCGCGCACCGGTTTGCTGATCTACTGGTTTATCGCGTTTGCCTATGTAGTCATCTCACGCTTCCTGGCACGAGCGCTGCTGCGCACTTCCCAATACCGCAAGAACCGCAGCAAAGTGGCGCGCCTTGCGATATTCGGCGCCGGCGAGGCCGGCTTCCAGCTCGCCCTTGCGATGCGTGCCAGCCCCGATCACCAGGTGCTTTGCTTCTTCGATCACGACATCACGCTGAACAACAAGATTGTGGCCGGCCTGCCCGTCTATGACGCCAAGCGGCTGACCGAACAGCTGGGCCGGCTGAATATCGACGAAGTCGTGCTGGCCATTCCGTCCGCTTCGCCCGAGCGCCGCCGTGAAGTGGTGGAAAGCCTGCGCACCCAGGCAGTGGAAGTGCGCACCCTGCCCACGCTGCTGGAACTGGTGGATGGCAAGATCACCACGCAATCCATCCGCGAAATCCGTATCGAGGATCTGCTTGGCCGCGAGCCGGTGCCTCCCAACAAAAACCTATTTGCCAAATGCACGCACAGCAAGGTTGTGATGGTGACGGGGGCCGGCGGCTCGATCGGCAGCGAACTGTGCCGGCAGATCGCCACGCAGCAACCGCGCAGGCTGGTCCTGTTCGAACACTCCGAGTACGCGCTATATACGATCGAACAGGAATTACGGCAGCTCTTTCCGGGGCTGGACGTATCGGCGCGCATCGGCTCGGTGTGCGATCCCGAGGCCGTCACGGCTGCGGTGCGCCAGAACCGTGTCGATACCATCTACCACGCCGCGGCGTACAAGCATGTGCCGCTGGTTGAGTCGAACATGCCCGAAGGCATCCGCAACAATGTGCTGGGTTCGCTGACCGTCGCCGATATCGCCCACATGTACGGCGTGGAGACTTGCGTCCTGGTCTCGACCGACAAGGCGGTACGCCCGACCAACGTCATGGGCGCGAGCAAGCGCATGGCCGAACTGGTCTTCCAGGCCGCCGCCGTCCGTCCGCGCACCCGCACCACCTTCTCGATGGTGCGCTTTGGCAACGTGCTGGGTTCATCCGGCTCGGTCGTGCCATTGTTCCGCCGGCAAATCGAATCCGGCGGGCCGATCACGATCACCCACGCCGACGTGGTCCGCTACTTCATGCTGATCCCCGAGGCGGCGCAACTGGTGATCCAGGCAGGCGCCATGGCCAAGGGCGGCGAGGTCTTCGTGCTGGACATGGGAGACCCCGTACGCATCGTGGACCTGGCACGTACCATGATCGATATGTCCGGACTGCAGGAGAAGACCAGGGACAATCCCGGCGGCGATATCGAGATCAAGGTGGTAGGCCTGCGCCCCGGCGAGAAACTCTATGAAGAACTGCTGATTGGCGAGGGTGTCATCCCCAGTTCGCACGAACGCATCATGTGTGCAAAAGAGCACTCCACGGAAGAGGCCACGCTGCACGATCTGCTGGCCGCCCTGTTCGCCGCCTGCGACACGCGCGATGCGCTCAAGATCCAGAGCCTGGTACAAGCGATCGTGCCGGAGTACGCGCCCTACAGCTCCCTGGATGGCAAGAGAAGCAAGGCGCCGCGTCCGCGCGTACTGCTGCCCTTCCCCTTCGGTGCCCGTGTGCGCGGGCCGGAAGACGTGCTGGCGGATTTCGCGGAACTGAACGCCAAGCAAGCCAAGGCGGGCTGACCTCGCGCAAGCGAGTCTGTACGGAGTCCGGCGGTTTCCTGTACATTGGATCGCGCCGCAGCCTGATTACCAAGCTGCAACTCCAATGCCATGACTGCGTACAGACTTGCCCAGCCGCAACCGCCGCCGGAGCCCGCCTCCGGCATACCGCATACCCGCTTTGAAGTCGGCACCGCAACCGGGACCCGGTCATCCGCCGGCCAGATCCTGGCCTGGCGCGATCGCGTAGGCCATGTCATCGACCTGGACCTGACGAAAGAACAAGTGGCCCGCCCCTTCGCGGCGGCGATCGACAGGTACCTGGTCGAGGACATGGTCTTCACCGACTGCCGGTGCGACGGTGTCAACCTGCACCGCACCGTGGCGCGGATCTCCACCGACGCCATGCGGCACTATGTGTTCCAGGTGTTTATCGGCGGCAATGCGGGCCTGGTCGAAGGCCGGCGCCGCAATCCCAGGCCGCGCCACGGCGGCATCCTGCTGACGGATCTGGGCCAGCCCGCGCGCCTGGTGCGCGACCCCTCGCACGCCCTCTCGTTCTTTGTGCCGCGCCCGCTGATGGACGCCGTCTTTCCCGATGCCGAGTCGGCGCACGGCCGCATTGTGGAGGCCAACACGCCAATGACGATGCTCGCGGTCGAGCACGTGACCGTGCTGGCCCGCGAACTCCCGCACATGACGCCAGAGCAGGCCGCACCGGCCTTGCGCGAAGCCATCCATCTGCTCGTGGCCGCCTTCCGCAAAGCCGCGCGGCTGGAAGGCGACGCCCGTTCCGCCACCCGCAACGCCATGCTCGCGCGAGCCCGCCGCCTGATTGACCACAGTGCCCACCAGCCGGATATCTCGCCCACCGGCTTGCTGGCGGCGATGAACATTTCCCGGCCCTCGCTGTATCGGCTGTTCGAGCATGAAGGCGGCGTACACGCGTACATCCGCAAGCGCAAGCTGCGCGCGGCAGCGTCGGAACTGGTGCGGTTTCCCAATCTGCCGGTGATCGAGATTGCTTATGGGCTGGGCTTCTCCAGCGCATCGGATTTCACGCGCGCGTTTCGGCGCGCCTACGGCATGTCGCCGAGCGACCTGCGTATCGAGGCCGCCAGCCCGCGGCGCCAAGATCTGATGCGCGCCGCCCTCAAGGTACAGGGCCAGGACTACGAGCGGTGGCTACGCCGATATCTGACAAGCCATGAGCGGAGCGCCAACGACGGCGCGTACCGCGGACCATGACGCAGGCGCTGGCTTCATGTCGCCGCGCGCATCCGGCGCGTCCGTATCGGCACGCTCCGCAAAATCCTCGTGCGTCAGCCAGTGGCTGATGAAGCACCCCATGGCGTTTAGCAAAACGTCGGAGCTTAGCCCGGCGCTACCTGCAACGGCCGGGCAGACAATAAGCGTGGTGCCTTGCCGCATATAGACCTGCAGGGTCCTGGCCTGGTCAGCCGGCTTGAGCGTGTGCTCGACAGCCGGAATCCCCTGCATGCCGAAGGCCTTCAGATAATCGTCGGCATGGCGCTCGCCCAGGCACACCACCACCTTGGGACGCATCCGGCGGCACAAGCCACCGATGAACCGGAACCGCCCTCCGTGCCGGCACAGATCGAAATAGCGCTGCTTGGGATTCAGCTCCGGCTGGCCCTGATAAAGCTTGGACCAGGGGAGCCTGCCTTCCGGCCGGATTGCCAGGGGGAAGAGGTTCAGCTTGAACTCCCAGCCGCATGGCCGGTAGAGCATCTCCTCCAGGTACTGCCGCCAGTCGCCCCCTTCGGAGCGCCCGTAGAGTATCTTCTCGCGCGCTGCCGCCATGATCCTGGCAATGCGCTGATGCGTCTGCCAGCGCGCCATATCCTGCCGGTGCCGGCGGCGAAATGCCTCGTCCCATGCATGAGGCTGCGGTAAAGGCCGCAGCGAATCGCTCAGCGGCGTCTCGACGCCACTGGGTGAAAACTCGCAAAACCATACGGCGGCTGCGGGGTTCCCGCCTTCCATGCCCACATACGACGCGAAATAGGCATCGAACTGCTCGCGGGTAAATGCACTTTGATGAATTTCCATAGGTCCGGCAGGGGCTGGCGTTTGTGGCAATTGCTAAGCGGCTTTGCTCCCTCGCCCGTTCCCCGCACGGACGCCCGACACAACTCAACCAGAGGCAGAACCAGTCACGGCCTTCGGCGGATGCGGGACCAGGCGCTCGAAGCAAAATCCACCGGAAGGATAATCCCCCCCGCCGGAGGGACTTGACCGTGCGTCTCACTTTTTAGCGGCCTGACTATGTAATCCAGGGTATCAGCCCTGATACATTAAAGACAAAATCCGGCATAGGCACCCGCACGAGCACCGGCACGGCGCGGCCCCAGTTCCTTCGCATCGAACTGGAGCAAGCCAGGTCAGGGTGCACCACTCAGATCTGGCGATGTTCTGTGGGTGCGTAACAAAATGCAGCGTACGGCCTCGAGGAAGGTCCGAGAACCCTGCGAGGCCGATCCGCCTTCCGCGGGGGACTCGAGTTTGGTGCAGGTTGTAAGAGACGTGTTACGCCCGGACCGGCACGCGGTGACACCATATCGTGCGACTTCATGCATGGCCGCGACCTTGTGCTCCCGAGTTCGACAGTTTGAGCCCGATATTCGCCATTTCTGACCGTCGCCGCTAGCGCTGGCGCGGCTTCCCGGGTCGTGGGCGCCAAACTCTTGTAGTGGCACGTTTGTAACAACGAAGCCTATATTTGACAAGGCAGTCAAAGCCTGTAAAGTAACGGCATGTTTGTCAAAGTCACCTCCTCCGGTTCTCGCCGTTACGTGCAGTTGGTCGAGTCCTATCGCGATGACAACGGTCAGCCTAAGCAGCGCACCGTTGCCACCTTGGGCCGTCTTGATCAACTTGGCGACAGCATGGAAGGCGTGATCAATGGGCTGTTGCGCGTCACCGGCCGCCCCGCACTTGAGGCAGCCGCCGAACCCGCGGTGACGTTCCAATCGGCCCGTGCGCTCGGCGACGTGTGGGCGCTCTCCGAACTGTGGCAAGAGCTCGGCTTCGACGGCATGCGCCGCGTGTTCCGGCGCACCCGCCATACCATCGATGTCGAAGCGCTTGTGCGCATCATGGTTTTCAATCGCCTGTGTGACCCGGAATCCAAATTGGGTGTGCTGCGCTGGCTGGAAACAGTTGGCCTGCCAGGGCTGTCCATCGAAGCCGTCGACCACCAACATCTGCTGCGCGCAATGGACGCGCTGGTCACGCATCAGGCGGACGTCGACGCCGTGTTGGCGGGGCTGTTGCGTCCGCTGGTCGATCAAACCTTACCAGTGGTGTTCTACGACATGACGACCATTCGTGCCGAGGGCCTGTCGCAGCAAGAAGATGATGTGCGCCAGTACGGCATGGCCAAGGAAGGCGTCATTGCCCGGCAATTCATGTTGGGGGTCGTGCAGACCGCAGAAGGGTTGCCGCTCTATCACGAGGTGTTTGACGGCAATACCGCAGAAGTCACGACCCTGAAGCCAACCCTCGAGAAGGTGCTGAGCCGGTTCCCCGTCAAGCGCGTCATCGTCGTCGCCGATCGGGGACTGCTCTCGATCGACAACCTGGCAGAGCTGCAGGCGATGACCTTGCCACACGGTGCGCCGCTGGAATTTATCCTGGCGGTGCCGGGCCGTCGCTACAACGATGTGGTCAATTCATTGGAAGACCTCCACGCACAGCAATGCCTGCCGGCCCGTGAAGAAGTCCTGGGCGAAGTGCCATGGAACGGCTTACGTCTGATCGTGGCGCACGATCCCGTGGCGGCGCAGCAGAAAGGCACGCAACGCGATGCGCAGATTGCACACCTGGAGCAGCTTGCCGCGCAGTGGGTGGGCAAGCTTGACGCGCAAGACACCGGTCATCGCAGTCGTGGCAAAAAGCTCTCGGATGGCGGTGCCCGTGCACGGTTCTACCATGCGGTTTGCGAGGCCCATCTGGCTCGTATCATCCAGGTCGATCTGAAGAGCGAGCGCTTCTGCTACGCCATCGATGAGCGAGCCTTGCATCATGCCCGCATGATGGATGGCAAGCTGCTGCTGGTCACCAATGCCGCGGATCTCTCACCACGTGAGGTCGTCGACCGCTACAAGTCATTGGCGGATATTGAACGCGGGTTCCGTGTGCTCAAGTCCGAGATCGAGATTGGCCCGGTCTACCACCGCTTGCCAGACCGTATCCGCGCCCATGCGGCCATCTGCTTCATGGCACTGATTCTGTATCGGGTGATGCGGATGCGCTTACAGGCCGCCAACAGCGAGCTGTCGCCTGCGCGAGCTCTTGCCATGCTCAGTCGCATTCAGCACCACCGCATCGTCATCGACCAAACCAAGTCCGTGACAGGGCTCTCGGCCATCAGCCAGGAGCAGGCCCGGGTTCTCTCCGCATTGAAGGTTCGCAAACCAGCCAAAACGACCCAACTGACTCTCTTGTAGTGGAGCGTTTCGCAGTCGGCTCCAATCAAATCAAAGACTTAAGCTTCTAACTGTCGAACTCGGGGGCAACAATTGGGGAGCAACATTAGCGCGGGCACGTTGCTGCGAAGGGACGCCGCCCGCGCGGGGCGGCAATGACGCGCCCGGGGTTTAAGAAAGCCTGCGCAGCCGCACAGATACCCACCGCGTACCGTTGATCGGATCCGTATAGATCTGCCGCGTATATTGCTCGGTAGCACCGAGCCAGACCGCCGCGCGCTGCCAGAGCGCCGCCTTGGTCGGGTTGACCGTGCCATGCATATCGGCCAGCACCACCACGGCAACCGGCAACGCGACAAGCAAGGACAGATGCGCCGGGCGCAAGTTCGGCTGCCAGCGCAGATACGTGCAAACGACCATCGCGCCGACTGCCATGCCAGCCAGCGTTTCAGACAGCGTGTGATAGTTGCCGGCCAGCAGCGTTACCGCCATGAACATCGACGCCGCCAACCCCAGCAGGAATCCCCATCGCGCGGCTTGAGGCCCGACTGCGGAAAAGAGCATCATGAACAGCAGCGGATAGATCGCCGTGGTCTGCATGGCATGGCCGCTGATGCTGTAGAAGCCAATCGATGGCAGACACCAGCCGCGCAGATCGAACGCCAGCTTGCCGGCAACAATCAACGCGATGCCGGCACCAAAACAGGCCAGCCAACGAATGGCCCGAGCCCGATCCCCGCCAAGCAGCAAGGCAACAGCGACAGACGCGGCAAGCGGCAAAGTCCACGTGCTATCGCCGAACGGAATGACATGTGCCCACAGCGTCATGACCGGGCGCCCACATCACCAGGCGCCCGCCCGTCCGGACAAGCCGCGCGCGCCCTTCCCGCCTTCTCGCGCCCCCTGTCAACCACGCGTAGCCCGCTCCACCACCGCGCGAGCCGCCTGTGCGGTCCGGGCAAGTTCTGCCTCGGTCAAGGTTGGATGGACCAGGAACAGCAGGCTGGTCTCACCCAGTTCCTTCGCCACCGGCAAACGCTCGGCCGGACGCCATCCCGTACCATCGAACGCCTTTTCCAGATACACCTCGGAGCAGGAACCCGAATAGCACGGCACCCCCGCTGCGTTGATCTCCGCCATGATCCGGTCCCGATCCCAGCCCTCGGCCAATGACTCGGGTTGCACAAACGCATAGAACTTGTACCAGGCATGCTCCACGCCTGCCGGCGGCAGGGGAACCCTCAGCGCCTTGCACGGCTTCAGTGCCTCGGCCAGCGTCATGGCATTTGCAGTACGCCGTGCGGTCCAGTCCGCCATGCGCTTCAGTTGAATACGACCGATAGCCGCCTGGATCTCCAGCATGCGCCAGTTGGTGCCAAACGACTCATGCAACCAGCGGAAGCCCGGCGGATGCTCCCGCTCATAAACCGCCTCGTAGCTCTTGCCATGGTCCTTGTAAGCCCACATGCGCGCCCACAGATCACGATCGTTCGTCGTCACCATGCCACCTTCGCCGCCAGTCGTCATGATCTTGTCCTGGCAGAAAGACCAGGCTCCGACATGACCGATTGAGCCTACAGCCCGCCCTTTGTAGAACGCACCATGCGCCTGGGCACAATCTTCGATCACCGCAAGATCATGCTCCTTGGCCAACGCCATGATGGGATCCATATCGCAGGGCCAGCCCGCAAGATGCACGCAGAGGATGGCCTTGGTGCGCGGGCTCAGGACCGCCCGCACGGTCTCGGCGGTAATGTTCTGGTCATCGCGATCCACGTCGGCGAAGACCGGGGTGGCACCGGCCAGCACGATACTGGACACAGACGCCAGGAAGGTACGGGAGGTGACGATCACCTCGTCGCCAGCGTCGATGTCCAGCGCCTTCAGGGCCACGTCCAGAGCCAGGGTGCCGTTGGCCAGTGCGACGGCGTGTTCCACGCCAACCCAGGCGGCGAATTCGCGTTCGAATTCACGGCCTTCGGTGCCGGTCCAGTAGTTGACTTTGTTGGAGGCCAGCACGTGCTGTACGCTTGCCATCTCTTCGGACGTGAAGCTCGGCCAAGGTGAAAAACCTGTATTCAGCATCTCGGCTCCTCTTATTTGACAAGCGGGCGAGCAGGATTGCCCACTACTGTGACACCAGGAGGCACATCCCGCGTCACCACAGCACCCATGCCAACTACCGCCCCGCGGCCGATGACAAGAGGCGCACCCGGTTTACCTTGCTTGAGTACTGCACCCGTGCCGATATAAGCGTGGTCCTCGATGAGCACGTTGCCATTGCACTTGACCCCGGGGGCAAACGTCACGTAGTCCCCCACGACGCAATCGTGTGCAACGTAGGAATAGATATTGGCGTGAAAATGCTTGCCGATCTGGATATTACTCGTCAACGTGACGAACGGACAAATCACCGCGCCGGGGCCGATGGTAACGTCATCCAAGACCACTGCATTGAATGCAAGGATATCAATGCAATCCAAGCCATCCAGCTCCGCGCGCTGCACCAGCTTCTCGCGTACCTGGCTGGCAGCGATAGCGAAACTCAATTGCTTTTCGGCAGCTGGCTCCTCTAGAAACTGCGAATACGACAGCACCCGATGACCATTACTAATGGGTGGATTGTCACCATCGTCCACGAACACCAATTCGAACGGCCCCGCCCCGGCGGTCGTCAGTTGGGCACGCGCCAGCGGCATCACCTCACGCCCAAATCCGCTAGCGCCATAGATTCCAATCAACTTCATCGCTTACTCCTTCTGTTCGTTGGCCGGGACGCCGGTGAATCGCGTCATGGTGGCCTCACCGGCTGCGCTGATCCCATCGCGCACCAGCACCTTTTTTACGGTCAAGACCAAGATCTTCAGATCCAGCCAGAACGTACGATGGTCGACATACCACGTATCCAAAGCAAACTTCTCATCCCAGGACAGTGCATTGCGCCCGTTGATCTGCGCCCAACCCGTGATTCCAGGCCGGACTTCGTGGCGTCGAGCCTGCTCCGGGGTGTACAGCGGCAAGTAGTCCATGAGGAGCGGGCGCGGGCCTACCAGGCTCATGTCGCCTTTGAGTACGTTCCATAATTCGGGGAGTTCGTCTAAGCTCGTGGAGCGGAGGAGCCGACCAAAACTGGACATGCGGGCGGCATCCGACAAAGCTTCGCCGTCTGGCCCGATTGCGTTGCTCATAGTGCGGAACTTTATCATCCGGAATGGCTTTCCATCTCGACCAGGTCGCATTTGACAGAAGAAAGCAGGGCTTCCCAGTCTGCGACGAACCATCCAAAATAGAATGAGTATCGGAATACCAAATGCGGTCAAGGCTAAAAACGAAGATATAATATCAAAAATCCGCTTCATATTACGCTCCAAACTTACATTCTACGATGCCCGAACCTCTTCTAGCACCGCAGCCAATTTAGTAGCCAACTGACGAAATCCATGATTATCTTCGACATACTGTCGAGCCGATCGCCCCATTCTTCTTCGCTCATCAGAAGGAGTAGAAGCAATTTTCAAAATAGCCTCCGCCAACTCTTCCGGGCACCCTGCCTTAACAGTAATCCCAGCATTGGCATCATTCACTGGATTATTATAAGAATCGCAACTAAATACAATCGGGCGCTCACTCGCCATAAAGTCGAATAATTTGTTAGAACTAATTCCGTATCTAAACACCGGAGCATCCACGAGATTAAACACAAATGCGTCTGCCTCAGCCGCCAATTTAGGGATGTCACCCTTAGGGACCGGAGACTCAAAAACGACATTAGTCAAGCCAAATTCCTCAGCCATAGCCACCAACTGACTCTTTAGCGGACCATCACCGATCATTCGTAATACTATATGATCGGCACCTCTCTCCTGCACGATCCGCATAGCCCTGAGAACGTTATCAAGCCCATTTGCCTGCCCGTGCGCACCAAAATACATCAGAGTAAATAACCCTGCCGATAAGGGAGAATACTCACTAGACCGCACAAACAAAGACAAATCAACCCCATTCGGTATCCATACAATTCTATCTTTATCAATACCGATAGGTACTATATACTCCCACGCGCGTGGCAACAAAACGATTATCCGCGACGCTCGCTTATAAAGCCATGCTTCGAGTCCCCTCAGCAACTTCGTTACTAAAGATTTTTCTCGAAGACGACCCAGATCAACCAGCGTCTGTGGCCAAAGATCCCGCACCTCGAATACAAATGGAACTTTGAATCGATTCGCCAAAATCACCCCCGCGACAGCTGCAAATGGATGCACACTCGATCCAATTACAATGTCCGGCGGGGGTAAATCTCGCGTTGTTCCGGGCAATATTGCCCGCCAACTGAACTTGAGCATGTTCATCATTCTCCCGCCGCCGTTCCCCTTGTATTGCGAAGTATTCAGCCACAGGAATGGCACACCAGAGATGTGGTCGAGGCGGGAAGCTTGACCGCGAGCAAGCCTCTGCCTCCCAGTGTTCAACTCAACACTCGCAGCGATCACCGTGGCCTGCCAGCCAAGGTCAGCTAGGTGTTCCGCAAGGTGAAAATGCCTCGTTCCACCCGCTCCTCCCGGTTCTTGAGCGTAGTGATTGAGAATCCAGACGCGTTTCATTCTTCCAAATCCCCGACCAAGCACTCCACAATTCTTCTAGCAGCATGACCATCACCATACGGGCGAATGTCCCTACCCCGCCCTCCAAGTGAAGATCTGATGCAACTCTCAACCTGAGAGGCACTATGGGGTGGGACTAACATGTTCCAACCAGCATCAACCAATTCCATCCATTCCGTTTCATCACGCAGAGTTACACATGGAACTTGATAGAAGAATGCCTCTTTCTGCACCCCCCCTGAATCGGTAACTATCAGCGAAGCATATTTCTCTAACTGCACCATATCGATGTAGCCCACGGGATCTATCACGGTGATTCGTTTCGAAAGCGAATCAAAACGCCCAATTCTTTGAATTACCCCTCTTGTTCTTGGATGAAGGGGCCAGATAACCGGAATGTCTTTTGCAACAGATTCTAGCGCATCTATTATTGCGACAAGTCTCCCGGTGTCATCGGTATTTTCGGCCCGATGAATCGTTGCTAACACATACGATTGGGATATTAGCCCAAGCTCTCGCAGCAACCCCTGATCTCGTTTAACGCGCTCACCGTGATGGAGCGCGACATCAAACATTACGTCCCCCACCTCGAAGACCTTTTCGGCAGTTGCACCCTCACCGTACAAATTCTCCTTGGCCAGGGCCGTAGGTGTGAAGAGCCAGCGTGATATACGGTCTGTCAGGATTCGGTTGACCTCTTCTGGCATTTCTATATTGAAGCTGCGCAACCCCGCTTCAACGTGTGCGACGGGAATGTGCAATTTAATCGCCGCGAGCGCGCCCGCTAACGTCGAGTTTGTATCGCCGTAGACCAGTACGGCATTTGGTCGTTCCTCCATCAGCACGCGTTCCACCGCGCCCAACATCCGTCCCGTCATTTCACCGTGTGTACCCCCGTGAATGTCGAGGAAGTAATCAGGCTTCCCCATGCCGAGCTCAGCGAAAAAAATATCCGACATATTCGAGTCGAAATGCTGCCCAGTATGCACGACCAGCTCTTTGACGTTAGATATCCTCTTGAACTCCGCGGAAACCACGCTTGCCTTGATAAATTGGGGCCGCGCTCCAAGAACCGTAATTATTTTCTTCATACTAATTCGCTCCGACTAGCTTTTGAATGCATTTCAACTGTTTCTCTATACGCTTCAATCATCGAATCGATAGATTTTTCCCACGTATAATTCCTAATAACGTGGTCTCGACCTGCGCGCCCGAGGCGCGATCTAAGTCCGGAATCTCTAACAAGTGTCAAAATAGCGTCCGCGGCTGCAAGCGGGTCCATTCGTGGAACGATTACGCCAGTTTTACCCTGCAGCGTCACTTCGGCTGGCCCCTCAGCATCAGACACCACAACTGGGATACCACACGCACTCGCTTCCAAAATGGCGACACCAAAGCTCTCCTCACGACTGAGCGCACAGAAGATATCAATTCTTTCAAGGGCCGTCGGCACCTGTGAATGCGGGATCGCACCGCAGAACTTCACGCTATCACCGACGCCCAAATCGGCTGCCAACTTCTGTAGCCGATCAAGATCCTCGCCGCCTCCCGTGATCTCTAACTTGAGACCTCGAATCTTTCTACTTACTAAAGAAAATGCCTCAATTAAAATATCGATGCCATAAACATGCGTCAAACTTTTCACAGTCCCAATAACAACCTGCTCTCTCCTCCCCTGAACGATGCAAGGAGCGAATAAATTCTCGTCTATTCCAAACGGAGTCAAGAATATCCGTGCATTGGCGTGAATATCTTCAACCCTTCTTGCCATGCATCTACTCGTTGAGGCGACCGATGTCGCTCTAACGATATTCCATTTCACCAGCAATCTATGGAACGGCGATTTATTTGGGAATCTGTATACATCGCTACCCCAAACAGATAACACAACCGGTTGAAAAAATGACAGCGTAGCCAAAAATCCATACCCAGTCGCATAATGCGCATTCAATATATCCGGACGAATTCCGGACAAAATTCGTCGCAAAGCAAAAAACGAGAAAAAATATCCCAAAGGAGCGGGAAACGGAAGAATATGCAGGACCACACGCGAATCCAACTCGCCTACCGAAGCATGAGCACTAATCAAATGTACTTCGTGACCTCGTGACACGAGACCATTTGCCCACTTTACCGTATGACTAGAACGCGCGCTGGCCAAAAGAGCAATCTTCAAATTCCCATTCATATATATGCTCTCCCCGACAACTTACGTTTGGAAAAAATATTTATAAGTGAGATCGCCATTCCGAACATGATCCACATTGGCAGAAGATACACAACGGAACTAGCCGAAATGCAGGCGATAGAGAATATCACCATCGCGACCAGCAATGCACCGGCGTGATATCTATAAAATTCATCTCGCCCACATCGAAAAATTGCGACTAATTTCAGACATATTTTCAGATACCAAATCACGAAGAGAGAAAATCCTACATATCCAGCTTCGACCAGAATTTCGATCCAAAAATTGTGCATTGAAGTTACCTCTCCTCCAACCCCACCCAGACTCTCCTGAATTGATTTGCTTCCGCCGCCACCAACCCCCAAACCGTAGGTTTTCCTTAATGCATCCAATCCGTTCTTAATTAGTTCCTGTCGAACAGAAATTGATCCCCCAGTATCGTCCGATCCAAATGCGTATGTTACTAGCGCCTCGCCCGTCGAGGCGATCTCCGCGATTCGCCGATTATCAGAGTCCTTCATCACATCGATCGCATGAAACATCAACAGCGAAGCGACAATAGAACCTATAACAGTAGCCAAAAGTGACCGCACACTCCGAATCGCTAGGCATGAAAATATTCCAATCAGAAAGGCAATGAAGGCACCCCTAGAACCGGAGAAAAAGATTATTATAAATATAATAGGCATTACAACCAGCCAACTCCTCCCTCTCTGCAATAAGGAGAATGGAAGTAAGCAAACAACCATAACGGCGTAATTATTTGGATTTCCAAGAAAACCAGTTGGCGACTCTTCCAAGACAGATCTCACCAACCCGTCAAAACTCTCGAGTTCAGCAGCTTTTCTACCAAAAATTGCGGCGTATTCGGAATACGGCGACAGCGGCCAACGAAATGGAGTGAACACTTCCAGCAAGCCGATCAGCAGTGACACCAAAAATACATACCTCAATATTCTAAAGACGGCCTCATATCTTTCCCTGGTATTAATGTGACTCACCAAGAAGAATACAAGCAAAATTCCCAAAATTAGATAGACAAGGTACTGCGCAGCATAGACCTTATCCAAGGCCCAAACGGTACCGATCAGATACCAAATGAGAATCAAAATTAACCACCAAAAAAACCAAGAACGCACCGGGCTTAGATACGTTCCCCCTCCCCCGAGCCCAATGGTGAACCACGATATCAACACCGTAACCAGGACAAGATGGAATAGATACAGGCTCGAATATCCAACCCCCGGCCCAATTACTGCCGCGGCGAACAGAAAATAGAGCAGCGACTTAAAGCCGAATTTCATACAGCCTCGATCGATATAACATGCAGTTCATTTCTTCGACGAGATATCAATATAAATCATCGCTAATCTCCCTCAACAGATAAGCCTCCATGGCTATTCTGTCGCCGCAGGCGTTCCAACTTTCTCATCATCATTGCAGCTGCCATAGCCTCGGCCATCAACCAGACGATTGCAGCAATAGTTGCAGCATTTCCTTCACTAAAATTCCCCGCCAACAAGTGAAGCGTAGCAAACAGAAAACAGCACCTAACTCCCGCGACGACCGAGTTGAATCGGAACTTGCCAAGAGCGGCAAGTCGTAGCGCTCCGAGACGAAAAAGCGCCATGGGCACTATCGCACCAAACATTATCTGAACAGCCAAGATGGCATCATCGAATTCGCGACCGAATATTAATGGAACTACCCATGGAGTAAGGAGAACAGACGCGCACATAACAACCAGAAGCAAGGCAATTAAATGTTTTATCTTTTCCCGTCCGACACTTAACGCGTGATTATCTTTGTGCCGACTCCAGCTATTTAGAATCATCGGAGCTATCGCCTGAAGCGGAAAGCCAACCGCGTTCAATGCCATCAATGCCACACTAAAATGCCCCGCAGAAGACAACCCGCCAATATTCTTTATCCACGAAAAGCAAATATAGGTCTGAAAAGTTGTAGCAAGAGACTGAACAAAAACGTCTGCCCCGTTCGAAAACAACTGCACCATGGAGGGTTTCTCTCCTCCGTACCTAGATACCTCTCTCCATCTGAATATTGCGAACCCGATTCCAGCGGAAGACATTCCGCTCACGAGATACACATAAGGCATATCAGTAATGAGCGATGCGTCAAATGTGATATACACGGCCACCACACACACCAAGCAGAGGGTTGGCAGAGCTGTTATTAATTGAAATCTAAGCCCATCATCTATCGTCAATATGATGCCGCGCCATATATTTACTAATATTATTCCGGAGCCCCCTAGAGCCAAAAATAGTGCTACCCAATTCGAACTCGCCAGACTTGGGTTTATCACGCGACACAGCAACGCAATTAGTGGAACTAAAAGGGCGGAATAAACGCAGGCCATCACGTATAATCGACGCCTCGAGGTACCGTATCGGTTAACTGAAATTATTATGCTTTGTGGAAAGCCGAAACATCCCGCGGCAATTACTACGTCCAACCAAGATTTTACTGAAATGAAAGCGCCTTGTTCAGCCGCCCCCATCGAACGGGATATGATTGCAGACAATCCCAGCAAGAGAAGCGGTGCAGATGCCTGGAGAGCAATCGCCTGAGTGAATCGCGCTTTCACGGTTTAGTCCGACATCGCTTGCTGGACGGCACGCACGATGTCAGATTGAACTGTCGCATCGAGATACGGACTCATCGGCAAGCTGACTACGGTCTTTGCTACTTCATCTCCGCAAGGCAACTCGTGGCAGTTCGTGTCGGCGACTGCCGGCTGTTTATTCAAAGGTAACGGGTAGTGGACGGCCGTAGGGACCCCCGAAGAATACAATTTCTCTCTAAATTCATCACGATGCTGGACTCGAATCGTGTACTGCGCGTATGCGCTCTTATTATTAATTTCGATATACGGAGTCGATTCAATTCCGATTTCTGCCAAGAGTTTGTCGTAACGCTGCGCCGCCACCGCGCGCATTTCAATCTCTTCGGCGAGGATATCCAACTTAGGCAATAGAATTGCAGCTTGGATTGTATCGAGTCGACTATTTACGCCTATTCGAACATGATGGTAACGCCGATCCTGGCCGTGACGGGCAATCTGTCGTATTATTTTCGCAAGTGCCTCGTCATTGGTGAAAATGGCTCCGCCATCTCCATAGCAGCCAAGTGGCTTGCTGGGAAAGAAGCTCGCACAGGCGATAGTGGACAAATTGCAGCTTCTTCTTTCTTTTTGAGTCGCACCAAAGCTCTGCGCAGCATCTTCAATTACTGGAATATTGTGTCTAAGTGCAATTTTATTAATGCTTTCAAAATCAGCACATTGGCCATACAGGCTAACGGGAATAATTGCCTTTGTACGCGGGGTAATGGCTGCCTCAATCAACGTTGGATCAATATTGTACGTGCACGGATTTATATCTACATAGACCGGCTTCGCGCCAAGAAGGGCGATTGTTTCTGCCGTTGCAATATAAGTGAAGCCAGGAGTTATTACCTCGTCGCCTCGACCAATGCCTAATGCCATCTGAGCAATTTGCAGTGCATCCGTTCCATTTGCACATGTGATGCAATATCTTGCACCGGCAAAATGTGCCAGTTTTTCCTCAAGCTCCGCCACTTCCGGACCAAGAATATATTGTCCATGTGCGAGGACGCGCTGGATCCCCGCATCGATTTTGTCTTTGATCCTAGCTTGCTGGGTCTTGAGGTCTATAAATTCGATCATTTGCGGCCTTCCATTTTCATCACTTTGTCACCATCAAGTACATAGTTGGTGCCTGAATGCTGGCAAGTAACACTTCCCGCTCCTCGCAACGGCAGCTCCAGCTGCTCCCCAAACTCACTCATCCATCCGATCTGGCGTGCGGGTACCCCGACCATCAAGGCGTAGGCCGGCACGTCTTTATTTATGACCGCGCCAGCACCTACGAAAGCGAACTCACCGATGGTCACGCCACAGACGATTGTGCAGTTGGCCCCGAGCGTGGCGCCACGCTTCACGAGCGTGTTTCGGTATTCGTTCTTGCGTTCGATTAGCGAGCGGGGATTGTAGACATTGGTGAACACCATGCTCGGCCCGCAAAACACTCCTTCTTCGAGGGTAACGTTGTCGTACACCGAGACGTTGTTCTGGATCTTGACGTTGTCACCAATGACTACGCAATTTCCCACGAATACGTTCTGCCCCAACGAGCAGCCTTTTCCGATGCTTGCACCAGCACATATATGGACAAAGTGCCAGACTCGCGAACCGTCCCCGATCTGCGCGCCTTCGTCCACGATGGCTGAGGGATGAACTTGATAAGCCATTTCCACCTCAGCGAACTAGTCGGTTCAGGAAGGGATGCCCCTCTTCGTTCTTAGGCGCAACACTCGTGGCCGAGCGGATCGTATCTACTGTCTCCACGCAGTGGCGTGCGTCATCCAGACCATAACCGCGTCCAGCCAGGATCTCTTGGTAGCTAACCGTGTGCAGGTCGGTGAAGCCCTCGGAGAACTCGATCTCTTGTCCATCTACAGTGATGGATCGATAGGTGGACTTCGTTCCCTTTACGCTTTCGGGCAGGTCATTGGCATCGATGGACAGGAACCACCGAACCCGCGCGTGTTCATACTCAAGATAGCCAGCTGCCTTGCTCTCGCCGCTGTAGTGCACCACGTTGCGCTGGAGCTTGCCGAAGATGAAATGGAGCATGTCATAGAAGTGGACACCGATATTGGTCGCCACGCCGAAGGACTTCCGCATGTCACCCTTCCAGCTCTCCATGTACCATTTTCCGCGCGACGTGATGTAGGTAAGTTCCACCTCGTGTTTGCTCGAACTCCCTCCCCCGGCTACCTTCTCCTTCAGGGCGAGAATGGCTTGGTGATGACGCAACTGCAGGATGTTGAAGACGCGCTTTCCAGTTTCGCGTTCCACTAGAGCCAGCTCATCCAGCAGCGCAGCGGTAGGAACCAATGGTTTCTCACAAATGACATTGCAGCCCAGGCGCAGCCCAGCAGCGATGTGCGGTTGGTGCAGGTAATTGGGCGAGCAGATGGCCACGTAGTCGATGGCCGCATCCGGTTTCCGCTTCAAGCGCCAGGCGTGATCGTAGAACCGCTCGAATTCCGTGAAGAACTCGCTCTGCGGCGAGATGCTGTCGATGATGCCTACGGAATCGTTAATGTCATAGGCCGAGACGAGCTCGTTGCCCGTGTCTTTGATAGCGCGCATATGGCGCGGTGCGATGTAGCCGGCTGCGCCGATCAGTGCAAATCGTTTCAATTCTATCTCCCGTCAATCAGGCTTTGACGATATGGGATTCGGGAACACGGTACTTACCGCGGCTGTCAATCAAAAGTGCGGCGTGCTTGCTGATCAGCGAGTAGTCGAACTTGTCGTGGTCGGTGGCCAGTACCACGGCATCGAAGCTCGCGATCGTTTCGGCATTCAGCTGTACGCTGGCTAGGTCGAAGTGATGCTCTCGCATTTTTGGAAAAATGGGGACGTGCGGATCGCTGTACGAAATCGTGGCGCCCTTGGCTTCTATCAGTTCCATGATTTCGACCGACGGGGACTCGCGCATATCATCCACGTTCTTCTTGTAGGCGATACCGAGGACCAGGACCTTGCAGCCCTTAAGCGCCTTTCCATGGAAGTTCAGGCCGTCTATCAGCTTGCCGACGACGTACTCGGGCATTGCCTTGTTAACCTCACCCGAGAGCTCGATGAATCTGGTATGCAGGCCGTACTCGCGCGCCTTCCAGGTCAGATAGAACGGGTCGATCGGAATGCAGTGGCCGCCCAGCCCGGGGCCGGGGTAATAGGGGGTGAACCCGAACGGCTTTGTGGCGGCCGCGTCCACGACCTCAAAGATGTCGATGCCCATGCGGTCAGCCACAACTTTCATTTCGTTGACGAGTCCGATGTTCACTGCACGATGGATATTTTCCAGCAGTTTGGTCATCTCTGCTGCCTTGGTGGAGCTCACGGGCACCACCTTGTCGATTGCCGGCGCGTACAGTGCGAGCCCGACTTCCAGGCAGAGGCTGGTGTGGCCGCCAACGACCTTGGGAATGGTTCGAGTCTCGAAGTTTGCGTTGCCCGGGTCTTCTCGCTCGGGCGAGTAGACCAAGAAGATATTGATACCAACTTCAAGGCCACTTTCTTGTACGCGTGGCAACAACTCCTCTTCGGTGGTGCCCGGATAGGTGGTGCTCTCGAGCGAGACTACCTGCCCTTCGCGCAGATACTTCTTGATGGCATCCGTGGTGTTCACCACGAAGCTCATATCGGGCTCTCGGTATTTGTTGAGCGGGGTGGGAACGCAGAGAATCAACGCATCGCACTCACGGGCCCGCTCGAAGTCCGTGGTGGCCTCGAACCCGCTCTCGCGCGCTCGGGCAATACTGACGGCGGAGATGTGCTCGATATAGCTATGACCTGCGTTGAGCTTGTCGACCTTGTCCTGGTCGATGTCAATGCCCAGCACCCGGAATCCAATGGCGTTATAGCGAAGCATGAGCGGAAGCCCGACATACCCAAGCCCCACGATGCCGATGATGGATTCCTTGCGTTGCAAACGCTCGACAAGATTAGCTGCGATGAGATTAGACATGATTTTTAGACGCCTGATATTTCTTTGATGGACTAAATCTGAAGCCTCTTTTCAAGCCGAGGTCAGGGTGCGATGGAGTGCGGTTTATGGCTCGTGTTCTGGCCGGACATCGCTAACATAGCAATCCGGATCCCAAACGGGATCGTCCTGAGTCCATGACGCCTTTCGCATCGACTGTGCGCCTGTGCTTCGACGAATTACCGAACGAACCGGAATTTCGGCGTGAGTGTGCCCGCATGCGAGAAATATTGAATATTTCCGTCATAATTAAATGCACATTCCAGATTGTTTACTTCGCCAGTGAAATCTCTACGTGATTCCGACAGCAACTAGCCCTGCGTCAGGTGTGATTCGGCCATGAATACATGGACTTGACCGATCCACAAATAATTAACTTCTATTTGGCTCACCCGCTCTTATGACGGATTATCTACTTGACCTTAATTGATACTCGGTACGATGGCGTTAGCTCTGCACCTTCTCCGTCTCACTCGCATACCCGTAATACGTATACCGATAGCGCCCATACTTTGATCCATACCCGTAGCGATAGGCACTGGCATCCAATCCATTGAAGACCACGCCATTCACTTCAGCGTTGGATTGACGAAGCTGCTTGGCCGATTCTGTGACCTCACCAATCGTCGTTTTCTCAAACCGAGTGACAAGGAACACAGTGCCGCAGCGCGCCGCCAGGATCGCTGTGTCCGATACGGCGAGTACCGGTGGGGTATCGATCAGGACCAGGTCATACCCCTCGCTGATCTCCTGCAGCAGACTCACCATCCGTTCGTTGAGCAGCAGTTCCGCCGGATTCGGTGGCAATACGCCGGTGCTCAGGAAGTCCAGATTCTCGAAGACGCTCCGGTGTACGGCTTCGTCGAAGCTGATCTGCCCAATCAAGACGTCGGAGAGCCCGCGCTGCCGCTCCTTGCCAAAGTACTGGTTGAGATAGCCCTTGCGCAAATCCGCGTCCACGAGAAGCACGCGCTTGCCGCCGGTGGCCATGACCAGCGCAAGGTTTGCGGAAACGAATGACTTGCCTACACCTGGCGTGGGGCCAGTCAGCAGAACACGGTTGTTGTCGGCGTCCAGCATCGCGAACTGCAGCGCGGTACGCAGGCTGCGCAGGCTTTCGATTGATGGATCGTTGGGATAGCGGTCTGCCAGTAGGAACCGGCCGCGCTTGCGCAGGCGGATCTCCTCGCTCAGCATGCCTTGCTGCGTCGACAGCGGCACAGTGGCATAGACGTTCAGTCCGCTGTGCTGCTCGATATCCTGGGAGTCGGTAATGCCGCCATAGAGTGCGTTGCGCACAAAGGCGCCCACCACGCCAATCAGCACGCCAAAGATTGCGGCCAGGGCGATGGTAAGGCCCTTCTTGGGCTTGATGGGTTCTTCGGGAATGGGGGCATTATCCAGCAAGCGGACGTTACCGACCTTGCCGGCCTTAACCAGCTTGAGCTGCTGCATATTGTTGAGCAGGCCCACGTAGAGGTCATTGTTGACCTGGACGTCGCGCATGAGGCGCAGGGTGTCCTGCTCGACATTGGGGAACGTCTTCAACTTGGCGGCCATCCCGCCCACCTTGGTGCTCAGTGTGGCGATCTGCTGGTCGAGGGCTTGAATGCTGGGGTGCGTTGTGGTGAACCGGGTCAGCAGTTCCGTACGCTTCTGCTTCAGCTCAAGCAGGCTAGTTTCCGCCGTTACACTTTCCTGCAGGAAGGCTTTGCCTTCTTCGCTGAGGTTGAAGGTGTTGCGCTTGTTGCGCATTTCGTTGTATTTGACTTCCGCGCGCTCAAGCTCGGTTTTTAGCTGCGGCACTAGGTCGCCGAGGAAGACCAGGGACTTCTCGGCTTCGGCAGCTTTGCGCTTGATGTTCTGGGCGACATATTCGTCGCCGATCTCATTGAGGATGCTTGCGGTGAGCTTGGGATCGGTACCGTCAAGCGAGGCGCCGATAATGCCGCTCTGCTTGCCTTTCTCGGCAATCTTGAGCTGGTCTTGCAGCTTTTCCAGTGTCTGCAAACGTGAATTACGTACTAGGTTGAAGACAATGCCGGGCTTGGCTTTGAGATCTTTCACCAGCAGGGTAAAGCTGCCAACGTTTTGATTGGCTTGTAGCAACTCTCCTACGCGGCCTTCCAATGGCTTGTCGAGGCTGTCCTGCTCCACTCGGTAGCGGCCTTCGCCCAGAGCGACCAGCTTGAACTTCTCGCCTTCTAGGGACTCAGGCACATCGAACTGGTCGACATCGATGGATTCCTTCGCCCAGGCAAAGCCGCCGAACCCGAGCAAACCCGGGTCGGATAGGCCTTTCGCCCGGCTGGCAATCCATGCACCGAAGAATGGCAAGTAGTTGGGCTTGGCGTAAATGTACAGATGCAGGTTGTCAACGGCCTTGCCCACCACCATGCGCGAGCGAAGAATCTCGATCTCGGCGGTCGCTTCAGCCTTTACGTCGAACAGGCTGGACACATCCCCCAGCAGGCTCTTCGCACTATTAGGGTTGTCCTCCACCTGCACCAAAATGTCTGCCTGATACACCGGCCGGGCCAGGAAAGCATAAGCAACGCCAAGTGCCAGGACTACGGCGGCGATCGTCGCAATCAGCACGCGGCTGGCGAGCAATACATCCAGATACCGTACGAGATCAATCTCGTCGTCCGGCGGACCAGCAACAGCAACGGGAAGAGGATTCTGGTTCATTGGCTCTACTACAAATACAGTTAACGGAGGGCCTGGATGCGCGGCACCCAGGCTTCCACGCCGCGCTGAATCAACTGCAGCGCGTTTTCAAAGGCGGGGAGCGCCTCGCGATATGGGTCCGGCACATCGAACCTGGCGAGTTCGCCAAGCCGGAATATCCTGCCCGTCGTCGCCGGATACTGTCGCTGGATCTCCTGCTTTTGCGAGTTGTCCATCACCAGAATCAAATCGGCTTGCGTGGCAATTGCGCGATTGAGTTGGCGCGCATGGTGCCCGGTAATGTCCAGACCCAGGCCACTCATCAATGCAACCGCGTGCGGATCGGCGGGTTGGCCGACCAGCGCGCCCAGCCCGGCCGACACGACATTCGCTTCGGGCAGCGCTTGCTTGAGCAGCGCTTCCGCCATTGGACTGCGGCAGATGTTGCCTATGCACACTACGAGCACGGTCTTGATCATTTGACGGTATTCGCGGTGGCGTTGAAGAAATTGGCACTCGGGATCAACTGGTTGATCACGCGGCTCCAGCGGACTACACCGGCTGCGTCGACATACACGACGTCCTTGGGTTTCAGTTCGAACGATTCCGCCAGGGCCAGTGACACGGGCGACTTTCCGTCGAGGTGGAAGACTTCAGCTTCGCCGTCCACGTTCTTGCGAATCACGTAGAGTTCTTTCGCGTCTGCGGAGGTGGGATTGACGCCGCCGGCTTCGCCAATCGCTTCATTCAGCGTGAGGCGGCCATTGCGCGGCAGAATCGTGGATGGCCGCACCACTTCGCCGGTGACAAACACCTTGCTGTCTTCGCGCTGTTCCACACGCACGATGTCGCCATTGCGCAGCATGACGCGGGCCGGGTCGATGCCTTGTTGCAGTAGCGCGGGCAGGTTGACAAAGTAGTTCTTGCCTCCACGGGCAATGCGAATGCGGCTATTGTCACCGGTCGTGACATTGACGCCGCCGGCGCGATTGAGTGCTTCAACCAGCGTCATCGGCACGTCGTCGATATTTTGCGGGCCGGGGGTCTTCACTTCGCCATCCAGGTACACGCGCTTGCTGCGGAAGGCGAGCACGCGCACGGTGACCTGGGGCATGTTGACGACGCCCTTTAGCTGCTTGCTGAGCTCGCCGCGAATCTGGTCCGGCGTTTTGCCGAGGACGGTGAGCACGCCTGCGTACGGAAACTGGATTGTGCCGGCGGGGCTGACCACGTATCCCGGTACGTTGGCTGCGCCACTGTAGTTGGGGATCTCGTACGCGGATCCGATGGAGTAGGTCTGGGTGGGGAACACGAGTTCGGGGTGGTCCCACACGACGATGGAGAGGATGTCGCCGACACCCACCGTATAAGGATCCGGCGTGCCAAACAGTTCGCTTACATCTGCGTTGGCTGGCGCGGCGGCGGCCTTCATCGCGCGCACCAGGGCGGGGGTGATGGGGGTGACTTTGGGTACAGTATTCGGGTCTTCCGGATCAAGCGGGCGCTGCGGATCGAAGCGCATCCCCGGCGCCAATGCGCAGGATGCCAGCAACGGAATCATCCCCAGCAACAGTACCGCTTTACGGTAAGACAGAAGGCTTGAAAGCTTGAACACGTCTTGATAATTCCCTTGAAACCCGAAAGGTCCGCACTCCCGCCCGTCTCCTGGCCGGGGATTGCTGCGACGAAGCCGCTTGTCCAACATGGCACACGTCGGTGCCTTTCCACTACCTGGGCTTGCCGGGCGGAGATGAACTTTGCGGCGATGGCTTTGTGATGCGTGCGCTATTTCCTTGCACTGCATCACAGCGTTGAGCCCGGCGAAGTGTATGGCTCATGGGGGTCGCTCTTCAAGGCGGCGCGGGCGTTTTTGCCCTGTTTTCTATCCCCACTGAAGAGTGGACCCGACAAAGGGAGGGATGTCATCAGAAGCGGTGATGCAGAAGAATTCGGCTTGTGTTCATGGTGGGAAATTCCGTCGTTTCCTGGGATTTCGGTTCGCTTTTTTCGCTTCGGCTTTTCGTTGCATATTCGCTGCGTTGTCCGGAATCTTCTCTGCGGGCGCGAAGAGATTTCTTGCGTTGCGGCGAATTCTTCCGCCGTCCCTTTGCATGTTCGGAAAGCCCGGCGATACGAATATTCCGGTACCCCCACAAGGGAGGGAAAGCGTGTAGTCGCGAGGACTGCCATGCTGACTCAATTCCGTGCGTGAAGGCGATCGCGCAAAGCGGACTACTGATAAAAAGGTTCACCCGACTTTCGTGCGGGTCGATTCATCGCCGGGCTACTTCCAGCACTGCCGTAGCTCCCGCTCTCCCGCATGGCGGAAGAGGGTTTTGAGAGAGCGGGCGGGCCTGCGCGAGAGCGAGACGCATCACGTGAGCGAGCGCCCGCGCTCTCCCTCGGTTGCTCTCCCATTTCATGGGAGAGGGGAGCAAACCAGCGTTTTGCTTGCGGCCACTTGCACCCGCATGCGGTACCCACACGAAAGTCCGAAGCACCATAAAAAAAAGGGTGTAGGCGCGGGGAGTGCCTACACCCTATCGGGAATTAGCAAGGGGTCACGCTTGCTGGTTCCGATTATTGATGGACGCGGTAATCGCTGTTACCCCGCTTAGGTAGGCCCCACGCTTAGGTGGGGAACGGAAGGTGTCCGGGCTGCCCGGGATGCCGGCCGCTGGCCGACCCGACTAGCCTGCGCGCAGACATTCGTACCCTGTGCACCAGTGATTCCTACCAATGCAGGGTAGCGGTGCGGCCTTGTCGAAATCAGAATTCGCCCGGTGATTCACCACGGGTCAGGCATCTGCCCCATCCGCGCTGGTCGATGCACGATGCGTGCGCGCGGCTTGGGGATGACTGACTCAAATTCGAAGGGCAGAGGCGGATGCTGGATTCAACCGAGAGGAATGTGGAGGCCGGGGCGACAGCATTCGAGGCGCGGGAGGCCTGGATCGAGGCGCATCTGACGCCGTCGGGCTGAATCTATGGCAGCTATAAGGACGAGGACGCGCCCCCGGTCCTGGTCACGGCGCCCAGCGAGGCGGTGCTGACGGTCCGGCGACACTATATTGTTAGCGACGCCGCGGCTCCCCGGAGGCTCAGCGAGGTGCGCATAACGCGCGCGGATTCTACGCGCGAAATCATCCGCTTGCTGGAAGCCTTCGGTGAGCCGCATTTCAATATCAGGACGCACCAGGTACCGAGGGTAGCCAACGTGGCATTGTGACAGGATTTTGGCTCCTGTGCCGTGGGCAGCATACGGGCCGCGCGGCTGGAGCGCCGTATCCGCCACACCGGACGGACACGGATCTCTCCTTGTATCCGCCCTTTTTCCGCACCGCGCCGGGACGGCTGCCTGGCCGCTCCACCGCAGACGGCCTTATGACAGCGCGCCAGTTCTAGCCCGGAAGCATGACCGGCCTAGGTCAAACGGCGCATTGACGGTGCACGGCCAGGGCCTAACATCAGCTTATTCCCACTCAATTCCCTCGCCGCGGTCCAATCCTGCCGAAACCCGCAGCTCAAGCGCCTTAACCGCCATATGTGTACACTGCCGGTTCCTCGATGGATACAGGCTCAGCAAAGCCGCCTGGGGCCGCGCCCGAACGGCCGAAGGCAACGAGACAGTAGAAACAGTAGCAAATAGAAAAATGAAAGTTTCGACTACCAACGTCCTCAACATCCTGGAGCAAGATGAAATCGCCGCGGTGCGCGATCTGGCGCGCATGATTTCGCACCCTCGCTCCTTCGTCGTCCTGCGGGCCGCCTTTGTCCTGATGGCCGCGGTGGCCGTGCTGTGTTTCGCGGCCAGTAGTTTCCATCTGGCCGGCTTTGAGAATGTGGGTATCGGTGTGGCGATACTGGCCGCGCTGCTGTTCTTCGCGGAGCGCCGCTGGTTCGGCAACCGCGACGAGGTAGTGGTGCCGGCGGCGCGAGTCGACGAGCTGCGCACGCGGCTTCGCCCGGAGATGTTTGGCAAGCTGGAGGAAGTCGCAAAGCGCCTGACCCACGATGGCCCGGGGGACGGGATTATCCGGGTTCGCACTTTGTGGCTGTTCTTGTCGGAGTCCGTGGCAAGCGATACGCTCAAGCGCCGTGATGCCCGGCGCACCCCCGCCACGGATTCGCGAGCGGGCTGAATCGCCTTACGTGTTCGGGGCGGCACAGCCGCCCTCCCTTCGCCTCATCCTGCAGGTTGCGCTTCCTGGCTGCCTGGCTGCCGCCCCACCCGTACGGCATCCCTTGACTTCCCGTCGCGAATTCTGTAATTCCTGCTCAGACCGAAATTACAGAATTGACAGGTGATACGGTAAGGGCTTTGGTGGTGGGGGCCAGCGGGCTGGTGGGGTCGGCTTTGGTGATCATTTGCTGGCGCAAGGGCATCACGTGGTGGCGCTGGCCCGGCGGCCCGACGCGCTTGCGCGCCTTCCCCGGCTGCACTGCATCGCCGGCGACCTGACGACCTGGGCCACGCCGGCGCACTGGCACGCTGCCTTGTGCGGCTTCGATGTCGTCCTCAATGCGGTAGGTATCTTCCGCGAGGTCGGGCGGCAACGCTTCCAGGCATTGCACGCGGATATGCCGTGTGCCCTGATGCTGGCTTGCGAGCAGGCTGGCGTGCGCCGCATGGTCCAGCTTTCCGCGCTGGGTGCGGCTCGCGATGCCGCTACCGCTTACTGGCGCAGCAAGGGCATGGCCGACCATG
This sequence comes from Cupriavidus sp. F041, assembly GCF_057814235.1. NCBI lineage: Bacteria > Pseudomonadati > Pseudomonadota > Betaproteobacteria > Burkholderiales > Burkholderiaceae > Cupriavidus > Cupriavidus sp. F041. The sequence continues at coordinate 2,895,811 of NZ_JBVASY010000001.1, read as the reverse complement.
CCTTGCGGGCCAGCAAGCTGGACTGGCTGATCGTACAGCCGTCGCTGGTGTATGCACCTTCGGGCCGTAGTGCCACTTTGTTCCGGCGGCTGGCGGCACTCCCCGTGCTGCCGGTGCCAGCGGGCGCCGGGCACGTGCTGCCCATCCATATTGACGACCTGGTGGCGCTGCTGGCCAATGCGCTCAGCGGGAACTGCGCGGGCCGGCGCACCGTGCCCGCGGTCGGGCCGGCCCGGCTCGGGCTTGCCGGCTGGCTTGGCGCCCTCAGGGGCGGCATGGGCCTGCGCCCGGCGCGGTGGCTGCGCGTGCGCGGCAGGCTTGGCGAGGGTTCCGGGCAGCCTTGTCGACCGCGACAGCCTGGTCATGCTACGTCGCGACAACAGCGCCAGCCCGCACGCTGCCGTCGCCCTGGCCGGGCGGCCCTTGCACGCGCCGGCCACCTTTGCCTCGCCTGCCGAGCGGCTTCCCACCCAATGCGCGGGGGGCCCCATCCAAATCGGCCCGTCGCGTAGCGACACATAGGCGGCGCCGTCCGATTTGGTTGGAGGGGGATAGCGCCCGGCTCGCAGAGCCGGTTAGTCGTTAGGGCGAGCTTGCTGCTGGATGTATTGCTTGATGACGTCCAGTGGCGCACCGCCGCAACTCAGGATGCCGTAGCTTCGGCTCCAGAGCACTGGCTTGCTGTAGTAGCGCGCCAAGTGTTCCTTAAACTGGTTTCTCCGCCGGCGGCTGGTGCCTGTCTTTAGGGCATTCACGAAGTCAGCCGTCGCGACGGTAGGCGGTAGCTCCAGCAAGAGATGAATGTGGTCGGCTTCGCCGTTCACTTCCAGCAGCGTCCCTTCCCAGGCCACGCAGCGCTCCCGCGCTTGCGTGCCGAAGGCGCTCAGCATGGCATCCGTCAGACATTTTTTGCGGTACTTCGCTACAATGACTAGATGGTATTGCAACGCCTAAACGCAGTGGGATAGGGACTTGAGTTCGATCGCCGGCATAGTAATCAGATGATGCAGACGCCCGCGCAGAGGCGCAAGGTGACCTATCGCCTATACCCAACGCCGCGCCAAGCCCTGGCGCTGACTGCATTGCTGCGTTCGCATCAGCAACTCTATAACGCAGCACTCGAAGAGCGGATCAGCGCGTGGCAGAAGGCCCGCAAGTTGCACATCGCTCACCGAGATCCGGCGAGACCTGCCCGATTGGGCGACGGTGAACTGTTCCAGCCAGCAGATGACATTGCGCCGACTGGACAAGGCTTTTGCGGCATTCTTTCGCCGCGTCAAGGCCGGCGATACGCCCGGATTCCCCCGTTATAAATCGCTCGCTTTCCCGGCTTCTCCTTCAAATCTCACGGCGATGGTTGGCGCTTCACACCAAGCGCGAATTGGAAGCACGGCACGCTGCGCATCTCGGGCGTTGGACATGTCTCGTGCCGAGGGCACGCGCGACAAGGCGGAGAAGTGTGTGCATCTGATCTATTGCACCGTGACGGTCAGTGGTTCCTGTCTCTGACCGTTCAACCGGCATTGATCGAGCGGCAACGCACCGGGCACGGCGCGATCGCGCTGGACTGGGGCACCGAAACGCTCCTGTCCGGCATTTAGGAGAACGGGACGGCCTTCGTGCTGGAGAATCCTCGCTGGCACAGAGCCAGCGAGGCAGTGATCACTGCCTTGCAGCAAGCAGTCAGCCGGAAGAAGCGAGGGTCCGCGCGGCGCAAGCAAGCGGTGCGCCAGTTGGCCAAGGCGCGCTCGCGTCAAGCCCGCAAGCGCTTGGATTTCCTGCATAAGGAGACTTGCCATTTGGCGCGAACACGCGCTGGTGGCCATGGAAGAACTCAAGATCAAGAACATGACCCGCAGTGCCAAAGGCACGATGGAGTTCCCCGGCAAGAATGTCTCGCAGAAAGCGGGGCTGAACCGGGAGATCCTCGACACCGCGCCGGCACTGTTGATGCAACTGCTCCGCTACAAAGTCACGGACACTGGTGGATTGTGGGCAGAGGCGCCGACGCGAGCGCTCAAACCGAGCCAGACATGCCCCGCATGTGGGTATGTCCGGAAGAAGAGCCTGTCGGAGAGAACGCACCGATGCACCGAATGCGGCCATACGGAGCCGCGAGACGCGGCATCGGCGCGCGTGGTTTTGAATTGGGCGCTGTACGGTACGCCGACAGCCCCATCACGTCAGGAACTGGCGTAGGCAGGGTTTTGCTCTGCGAAACTCCATCCAATCGCGCAGCGACTTGGTTGGAGTAGTTCATTTCTTTGGCGGGCTGATGGCCGCCCAGACGCTGGTGGTGACGGTGCGCTTCGCGACCAGCCTGTTCGCGGGCCTGGCCGAGCAAACGCTCTTCGCCCCCGACGACATCATCCAGATTATCTATCTCAGCTCCAACACGCTCATGGTCCTGGCGCTGTCGGTCGCCTTCATGCTGGTGATCACGCGGCGCCTGCATGTGGAACTCGACATCCTCTCCAGGACCGATCCGCTGACGCAGTTGCTCAATCGCCGCGCACTGTACGATGCCGGCCAGTGTGAGTTGGACCGGATGAAGGTGGATGGCGGCGAGATGGCCTTGCTGATGATCGACCTGGACCACTTCAAGCGCGTCAACGACAGCCTGGGGCATGCCGAAGGCGACCGGATGCTGAAGGAATTCTCGGCCATGCTCAAGCGCGAGTTGCCGGCCCACGCCTACCCCGGCCACTTCGGCGGAGAGGAATTCCTGGTATTGCTGCCGCGTACCGGCATGGACGGCGCGCTGCCCCCGGCGGAGCGCCTGCGGTCAACGTCCCCGCGGTTCTTCGGCAAGCGCACCGCCGCGCTCACCATCAGCATCGGCGTGGCCTGCCTGGACAAGACGGAAATGCGCCTCGATGGCGCCATTGGCCGCGCAGACCTGGCCCTCTACCGCGCCAAGAGCGCGGGCAGGAACCGGGTCGAAGCGATGATGGAAGGCGCCTGAGTTGTAGCCCAGGACGCTTTGGCACGATCGGCACGCAGTCCAAGCTCATGCCGCAAGCCGGGTTGGCTACCGTGCAGGTCATTGCGCCGATGTGATCGGACGCCTGGAACACGCAGACAATCCGAGTGAAGTCCTCGCGGCTACCCGTTTGGACACCCGTGGGCTCGTCTTCGTCCTCACTCTGCACACAGCCGCGCTCGATACCCCAAGAGAACAACATCCATAGAGCCCGCTCCAGCGGACAGGCACCAGTGCGACTTGGACACCCGCCGCAATTGCCATTTTGGCCCCGGCTCCAAATCACGACACTTTTTCATGTGCATTCGTCGCCCAATCCTGCCGTCAGTTTGACGACACTGAATCCCGTAAGTACATCGAACCGTGGGAGCACCACTATCTCGATCTACGTTGCCATTCGCATTGTTACCTCATGCAATCATTGCCCGGCAATTTTCAATCATGAAAAAGCAACACAAAATCGCTGTTCAGGTGACGATCGCGTCCTCTGATGGCCCTCTTTTCGAGAAGCTCAGCACCTTTGCAGCCCACGCAGGGAGCAGAGAGCGTGCTTATTACATTAGGGCCTTACTAATTCGTGGGTACGAAGTACTTGAGCGAGTTCCCAGCGTGAGTGCTTTGCCCAATCAATCGCCATCGGCCGTCCCGCGTCCGCCCGTAAAGATACACAAATTCTAGGAGTAGTTAATGTCGAAAAAGGTTACAGACCAACTCGTTGTGGGAATGGACATTGGATATGGCAACATAAAAATGGACTGGGGAGACGGCGACCTTGCGTACCCAGCGCGGGTGAAGCCTGATTGGTTCGGTGCGACCGAGAGCCATAAACTGAATGGGATGCGAGCCAGCTATGATGAAGTAAAGGTGTTAGTAAATGGCCGGTACTATTGGATTGGTCCGGATACCCATCTATACGTTCCCGAGCCGATAGTGACCGATACCTATAGTGACAGCCCAGAATACGAGGCGCACGTCATTGGAGGCCTGCACTACATGTTTCGCAAGAGCGGCGTCATTAGAAGGTCCATCCACAAGCTCGTACTCGGATTGCCGCTCTCGCAGTTTTCTCTGAGACGAGAAACGTTGCGTCAACGCTATCAGGGGAAGCGGCTCTCAATTCCAACGCCTCCCCCGCTCGAAGCCCGATACGGCCCTGAAATTGCGGTACGCATCCAGAATGTCGAGGTTGTCCCGCAACCCGTTGGAAGCTTAGTGTACTGGGCGACGAGAGAGGGAAGCGAGGAAGACCTCAACGGCGAGCGCGCCAATTTGGTCATTGACCCGGGTGAGCGGACTTTCGATTGGTATGCAGCCAAGGGCACGAAGCCAATCTACGACGAATCGGGAGCTATCCCGGAAGGGATGGCATCCATTATTTACAGACTGGCGAATACGATGACGAGAGAATTAGGGATACATATCGACTATTACACAGCAAGCCGTGGGTTAAGGCGGAACGAGCTTGCACTGATCGGCGCGGGAATGATCGACATGCGCCCCTTCCATGCTAAGGCGAAAGAATTTGCGGGCGAGGTAACGGAGCAACTCAAGAAGCGTTTGGTGTCGACAGCGTTCGACAATGTGGTGCTCACCGGCGGTGGCCTGCCGCTATTTGAGGAGGCAATCCGAAAGTGCTTCCCTCCAGACATAGTTCGCGTTGTCGCCGAGCCGATGATGGCAAACGCTCGGGGTTTCTATCAATGGGGAGCAGCGGAAGACTAACAGGGGCAGCTAGGCTCCGATCCTGCGCCTAGCGACGCGATCGATTGGAGCGCGGGCCGGTTCCTTTTGAGCAAAAACTTGGTCGACGATGAAATACGGACCAAGGATTGTGTACAAGTGCGACACACGTGTCGCACTTGCCCCCGGGGACTGTGAGAGACACACACCTGGCTGAGCTGAGAGCAATGGCCGCACCCACAGTACCGTTTGCGCGGGTCGTGTGCGGCGCCGCGCAGCCATTCTTGCAGGTTATACTAACTTTTCAGAAAGTATTGTCAGGCCGCAGCGTATTGGCACTCCGGCTGGCGAAAGAACGACTTGACTAACTCAGGCAGTCGTTGAATGCGACGTAACGCACTTCTCGCCAATTTCTTCATTTCGTTCTTTCCCTGGACTAAACGCTTGGAGACTTGCCGCTTCACGTGCGCCCACACCTGCTCGTCGGGGTTCAGGTGAGGAGAATACGGCGGCAGGTAGAACAGCTTCAGCCGGCCTTGCTCACTTTCGACGTATGTTTTGACTAGCTTGCTTCTGTGTACCGGATGCCCGTCCACCACCACAAAAACCGGCTTGGTCGCGCCGATCATCAATCGCTTGAGAAACTCGATAAACACCGTCGTATTGACGGAGCCGTCATGCACCATGAAACGGAACTCCCCACGTGGACTGACTGCCGAGATCATGTTCAGCGAGAAGCGCCGGCCGGTCACGCCAACCACAGGTGTCTGGCCACGCGGCGCCCAAGTCGTACCGGTGTGATAATCCGAGCGAATGCCCGCCTCATCCACGAAGTAGATCGTTGCGCCCGCCGCTCGCGCCTGAGCCCGGATCTCCGGATAGGTCTCAATTTCCCACTGCCGCACCAGCTTGGCGTCCTGCTGCCAAGCCTGATAGAGCGGCTTCTGCGCACTAAATCCCAGCAGCTTCATGATCCGGCTGACCGAGGCCAGCGACAACTTCTTGCCGAATTGGCGATGGATCAGCTCACCGATCAGCGACAGCGTCCACAGCCCGAACTCGAACTTGTACTGCAGCGGCGTGTTGTCCCTGATTGCCTTGGCCAGCCAGCGCATTTCCTCGGCGCTGATCTTTGGTGGGCGGCCGGGTATCGGCTTAGCCAGCAGCGCCGTCTGCCCGCCGTTGGCAAAGTCGGCCAGCCAGCGATAGACGCTGCGCACATTGACACCAAAGGCCGCAGCCACGCTTTCTACCGTCTGGCCTTCGCGAATAGCCTTCACTGCCTGCTGCCGCATTACCTGCAAGGCTTGATGCTCGATCGACCGAGCGTCCGAGTTTCGTTTGCATTTCATGAAATGCATTGTCTCACATGACAATACTTTCTAAAAGGTTAGTATACGACGTTGAGGTGCCACGGATGGCATTTGGCCGCGTCTGCCTAATCGGGGACGCAGCATTCGTGGTCAGGCCGCATGCAGCGACCGGAACTGCCAGGGCAGCAACTGATGCCGGATCCCTGGCGGGCGCCTTGAAGCGTCACGGGGACGTGGTGGCTGCACTGGCCGATCGGGAGCGGGGACAACTTGCACTTGGACAGCAATTGCTCGAGCGCACGCGGCGCATTGGCCGCCGCTCCCAAGTGGACTGCAATTGGGTTGTAGGCGACCCCGATCTTCGGGCTGCATGGACCCGGGGCATGAACGTGCACCCAACCCGCCAGAGCGGACCACCACGACATCGGCAGTATTTCTCATTGCGCCTCTCGCTCGTTGTCTGAGTCTTCTCGTGCCACCATAGTCCGTCCTCGCAAGCGCAGAACCACACTGATGTCAGTGCCTGCCATGGACTTCCCTGGACAACTAGTGGTATCCGGCCACGCCAACGGCAGCGCGCCGCACGGGCCGGCGGTCGATTAGCGCACGTGCGGAATCGGGCCGTCCGTCCTTGATATAGGCGGCCACCAGGGTCAGTTCTACGAGGTCGCGCTGCGCGCGGCTACCGCCAATGCGGGCGGTCTCGGGCAACGCCAGTTCCAGTGCGCGAATCGCCCTGTCCCATTCTTCTGCCGCATAGGCGGCAAAGCCTTCGGCGATGCCGATCACCACATCGCTGGCGGGGTATTGGTTCACAGCGAGCTTGTCGCGGATCTCCGCCACTCGCATCTGAAGCGCTTCGTGGTCTTCTTCAACGATGCATGCAATCAGCGCATGGACATCCGCATAGCCCAACCCGGCCGTGGGGAAGCAGCGTAGCGCGTGGTCGTGCACCACGCGCCATGCAGCGGCATCGCGGGGATGGCCTGCCAGTTCCGCGCGCCAGAGGAACGACGCCGAATCGGTGACCACGTTGATGGGCGGCCCCCACGCGCCACCGGGGCAAACACTCGTACGGTACGCGTCCCAAGCGCGCTCCAGGCGACCCACAGCCAACGCCGCTAGCGCCACGTGCCAAGACAGATGGCAATGGGTCAGGCTGCGCTTGTCGTGCTGCGGCATCCAGCCTTCGAGAAAATCGAAGATCGCGGCCGACTCGCCGCGCTCGTACATCACGTGCGCGCGGAAATGGGCGGCGTGGGCATGGCGGGGATTGGCGGCGAGGGCGCGCTCAATCAGTGTCCATGCCTCGTCGAGCCGGCCTGTCTCGCAAGCGGCGAATCCATACACCGTATCAAACCACCAGTCGCTCCCGTAGGCAGGCGCAAGCGATGCCAGCAGTTGATAAAGCTGCTCCTCGTGATGCGGGTCGCCGCTGAAACCATATAGGCCGAACACGCTGGTGGCAGGGGCCAGCACCATCGCGTCTCGCGGCCAGGTCTTGAGGTGTTCATGCATCGCCTGCATCGCCTGCACCGACTTGCCTTCTACACCGAGCGCCACCACGTTCACGTGGCTTTGCTCGCGTAGCGTGGCGGATGCCACCATTTGCCGCGCCTTTGTGGCCAGTCCACGCGCGGGTAGCACCTCAGCATCGAGGAACATGCCGCGTGCCAACGCGATGTGGGCGAGGGCAAAAGGCAGGATCGGCCTTCAGGGCCGCAGCCAGATACTCCCGGTATCCAGCCACGCCGGAAATCACACTATCGACGCCAGACGCATAGGCGTCGCGTGCCGCCTGCGACGGGGTCGACAATGGCAATCCATATCGGTCTGCCAACATGGCACACTCCCGCGGTTAGGGCGATTAGTACACATTTTGAATGTGGGCCGGGGCGCCCCGGCGTCGGCCGTGTCCGTTATTTATAGTGCACGCGGCGTTCCTCCGCCGCTTCGCCAACGTCTCTTGTTAGACGCGGCCTTTCAGACCGTGGGCAAGGATGGCCGAATCTCGCCGTGGCCGATCACAGCCGTCTGCGTTCGGCATACTATGCCGCCATCCAGCGATGGCTTCTCGCATCTCATCCCTCTGCAGCTGCCCAAACTATTGGGCTCTCCTGGTTTAGTTTAGCGAAGAACCCATCCCGAAGAACCCATCCCCTGAGGGAGACGTTCCCTCGTGGGTTGACAATGCTGCTGGGGGCGGCGATGAAAAATGCGTTGATGCCTGGCATCTTTGGACTGCAGCGGCAGTCCGAAAACGCGGCGATAGGCTGCCGAGCTTCCTACATGGTGTTAGCGGCGGTCACGGCCTACCCTTCGAAGCTGCCGTCCGGTCGATAAACCACGTGGCGGTTGCCGATATTGAGTGCCTTGTCGCGCAGGACCTGCGTGAACATCGTCTCCGGTACCGTAATGCCGAGTTCGGCCAGCTTGCGGCGGAAGTAGGACAGGCCCGCACCTATCGAAGCGTCATCGTCCAGGTTGTGGTACACGAAATCCTCCGATGGCTCCTCCACCGAGTCGCACAGGTCGGGATCCTCCGTGTCCGCATCAACCACCCCGGCAGTGTGGGCCACCGGCGCACGCAGATGCTCCACCCAGAGAAAGAAGTGGTGAAGCGGTCGGTCCCAGCCGAGTACGACGTCGACACGATTGGACCCGTGGATAGTTTCAAAGTGATGTTGGCTCATGACAATCTCCAGATATGGCGCCGCGCCAGCCATATGGCTGGCCGCGGCGGAACGTCTTACAGTGCTTCCAGCGCTTGAAGCGCCTTTTCCTTGGCGTTGGCGCCAATGCCGAACCAAGCGGAGTTCAGGCGATTGTCCTGACCGCGTGCGCGGATATGGAAATCGTGGTACTCGGTGACCGCGTTAAGCAGCCCCCATGCCGTACCCCTGACACCGTCCAACTCGGCGCCCTTGCCGGCGCCGTTGAATAGCCCCATGACGGTCTTGTAGCCTCGCGACTTGGTGACATCCGGCGTCGCAATCGAACTCATCAAGGACTGCAGCACGGCGTCAGCCTGGGCGGCCGAGACCCGCTTCTGGGACAAGTTCTTCATGCGGTCGATGAAGGTGCCGAAGACCTTCTCGCCGATCAGGCCGAGCTGGTCCTGCACCACGGTCGGATCGAATTCCGTGTTGTGGCGCACCTTGATCACCGAAGCACTGGCCAACGCGGCTTGCGCGCCGTGCAGGCTCAGATGCAAGGTGTTGTTGCAAACGACGCGAACCGAGGTGAACTGCGCGGTGGTGGCGAGCGAGCCATCACAAGACGTGGCCAGCAGCAGGTAGTTCTTCACCGGATCGTTGTCGACCACTTCGGCGTCAAAACCCGTCCTGGCCAGCGCCCAGATTCGGCGCCCGCCCTTCAGGCTGCCCGCGGTCTCGAGCGTGAAGCCCGAGTGCGCGACCAGGTCACGGAAGAATTCCAGGACCTCGCCCGGCTGGACGACCTTGTAGCGATCGGAAACCACCGCCAGCGGCGCGTTGCTGTCGCTTCGGTAAAGCACGTGATGCTCCGGGAAGTCGTGTATCTCGCCATTCATGAACTGCACCGTGCTGCGGTGCAGATGCCAATCCAGCTTGGCTTCGCGGCGCCAGTCTTCGATCGTCGCGTTCTCGGTGAGCTTTTGGCCGAGGCCATGCCATGGCATTGCACCGACGTAGGCCATGGAGGCCGTGCCGTCGCGAGAGAGTTGTAGTTCGTGAGCCAATTGGAATCTCCTGGGTGGCGTTTGTGACAATGCGGCCGGGTGCCGCAACAAAAAAATGCCAGGAGGTATCGGACCTTCCGTCTATGCCTCGTGATGGGCGCAAACGGAAGCCCCGAAGGGCTTCACGAAGTTGTGGGAAGAAGGTTAGAACCCGAAACGTGCGCAGCGCATGCGGGCTAAGGGACCGGTGATGCCGGCAGTGGCCAACTCGTTGACCAGCGCAGCTATACCCGTGTCTTTGTCCGGTACCGGAGTACGGGCCTCTTCGGCATACGGCTGAACGCAGCATTTGCGGACCAGAAACGTGTTGCCCCGCTGAATGAGCACCAGCTCAATCTCCAGGGTGCGGAAGCCGGCGATCAACAGGCTGTGCTGTTTCTTGGACTTGCGTCCTCGCGACGGGCTGACAGCAGCCTCCACTTCAGGATTCTCTTCGGGCAGGGCGAGATCCAGCCCACCCCGATCGTCTGGGTGCTTTCTCATGTTTGTTGGATTTCCTTACTGCGTCTCGCGACAGCACAAGACGGCAATTACGCTGCGGATGAGCTGTCTGCTGTATTCCTGTCGACTGCCAGACTGCACGCAGAAATCGACGAGACGATTGGCGCTGTCCGTGACGATCGTGCCGTAAAGTACGAACGATTCCGGAGTCGCCTTGTGGAATTGATGGATGCGACCTTCGCTATCAAAAAAGCGCACGTGATATCGCAAAAACGTGCGCGCGATGAAATCGCGATGGTCGAACACTGGGAGCGCGTGGACCAAATCCCGGCGCTGTAACGCGCCAATGGGATAGACCAGGCCGAGCTCGTCTTCTGTGCGGCAAGCGGGCGAAATGAGCCGCGCAATATGCATGGGCTCGTCGCATTCACGCTCGGGCTGAAGCTTCCCGAGCCGCCGCATAAATCCCTTGCCTACTGCTACCTCTGTCATTTCACCCCCTTCCGGTGCATGCCGCTGCTGCGGCGATTTGAAAAAGGGGGAACGGGTTCAATTCTGCATCGTTTTCGGGGCGACGCGCAAGAGAAACGCCAAGAGAATGAATCGTGATTTGTGGTGACACGCGCGCACCACAACGGAGGTATCAGGAAGAGAAGACATGGCGTTGACGGAAAAGCAGCACAAGATCATCGGCGATCCGTTGGACACGGATTTGATCATGGTGATCGCCTTCGCCGGCGCGGCAAAGACAACGACCTTGCGCATCAAGGCGGGCACCCACCAGAAGAAGCGCGGGCTTTACCTGGCCTACAACCGAGCAGCGGCCGAGGCGGCTCAGGCGACCTTCCCGGCCAACACGAAGTGCAAGACGGTCCACGCCCTGGCCTATCCGCGCTTCGGCCGCTGCTACGCCCACAACCTCGCCGGGAATCTGCGCGTGGGCGACGCGATGCGGCTGATGGGGCTCGGTGAGGACTGGAAGCTCGGGCGCGGAGTGGTCGATTGCGTCGACCGATACATCCGCGCGGATCTCGATGATTTTCCGCGGCTGGTGCCCGGCGATCTCGCACAAACGCCGGAGCGCAGCGCACAGATCGCGGCAGTCGTGAAGAGCTTGTGGCAGCGGATGGCCGCCCCGCGAGATGAAGCGCCGATGGTGAGTGACAGGTACCTGAAGCTCCATCAGCTATCGCGCCCCACACGCCCTTACGGCTTCATCACACTCGATGAGGGGCAGGACAGCAATCCGGCGACCCTCGCGCTATTCCGGCATCAGCGCCAGCCCAAGATCATCGTGGGCGAGCCCTACCAGAGCATCTACCAGTACTGCGGCAGCGTCAACGCCATGGAACCGACCACCGCCTCCCGCGCTATCATCTGACGGGGAGCTTTCGATTCGGGCCGCGGGTGGTAGAGATCACCACTGCGCTACTGCGCGAGTGCTACGGCGAGCAGCGCACCATGCTGGGTCTCGGCGCGGATACGCAAATCGAAGAGCTTCCAATCGTACGGTCCATATGCATGCCTGCGCCGCACCAACGCTGAAGTATTCGCCCCAGGCCGCGACTGCTGTCCGGCTCGGCTACACGCTGACATTTGTCGGAGGCATCGACGGCTACTACTTCGCACAGATCCTGGACGCCTATTGGCTATTCATCGGGCACCTCGATCAGGTGCGCGATTCCTTGGTACGGCAGTTCCGCTCCTTTGCGGAAATGGAGCACTACGCGGAGGCGGCGGAAGACCCGGAGACAAACAGACTCGTCAACGTCGTGAGCCTTTACGGGGGCGACATCTCGGGCCTCATCCACGCCACTCGGCACTCGCTGACACCGCCAGGACAGATCGCCGATTTGACGCTGGCCACAGCTCACAAATCGAAAGACCAGGACCTCTCTCGTGTTGTCATGGCGGACGACTTCCCGATCTCGCCGACGCCGATCTGGACCTGCAGGAGGCCAATCTGGCCTACGTCGCCGTCACGCGCGCGGTCGATTCGCTTCGGACAGACAGCATGTTTCGCGAGTGGTTTCTGCACACATCGTCGAGGCAATAGGCCGATGCGGAAGACAACTGCCTTCCGCCGAATAGCCGAGCACGTCCATTCAAATCGAGCAGTTGAAAGCGAGGTGGAGAGCCAGGAGATTGATAAACGACCGGGGAGCATGCATTCCCCTGGGACTATCCATTAGGTAGCCCTAAATCATGGGAATTTTTCGGCGTGAGCCGTTCGGGATATGTGTCAGCAACGGCCTCGGGCAAGCGACTCGAGCCAAGGAAGTGAAGAAACATGGTCAAGAATCAAGGAAGGTCGTGCCAGGTACGCCTGGCACCGGAACAAATCGCTGCGATCGATGCCGTATTGGGCCGAGTCTCAGCGGTCGCAGTCGGTGAAGAGGCAAACAAGCGCTATGCGCTCACCTTAGCGAGGGCGGAGTGCAGACGCGTCGCAGCGCTGATCAAGGAATCAAGGAGCAAGGTGGTACGGCGTATTCTCAGACTACGGGGGGTCGCGGCTGATGATATTGAACTGATGGAAGATCTTGCTCGTTACCATTGCAAATCGCCTGCAGACCTACTTGGTCTGATGGTACATCGCGAGTTGGCAGAGGTGGCAGGTGGAAGCATCGTTTCGTTGCATGATGTGCGCCTCTGTAGCGACGACGTCATCAATGCATACAAGCGTGTGCTTGCAAAGCTCATGCCTGCCAAAGGCTCCGCATCCGTAGGAAGGCGGCGTCACGGATAGAAAAAGGGACTTCCGGAACGGTCAGTTCTGGAAGTCCCTTTCGGGACTTCGGATTGCGGTGCTATTATTAATAGTGCAGCACGCGTGCGCGACGCGAGCTCTCGCTTGCGAGCTTCAACAGCGATTCGAGGTTACGAAGCACGGTGGGCGATTCGTCCGCTCCGGCTTCGAACATCCGCTCTACAAGGGCCTTCACTCGAGCCGCCTCTTCCGGCCGTTCCGCGGCTTTGGTCAGACTGCGCCAAAACGCCGGCTCGAACAGCGGCCAACGTGCATAGGCACTGGCTTGAGCTCGAGCGGTGCGACGAAACGCGTTGCCTTCGGAAGCCGCCTGAATAGCTTTGCGTTCAACCTTGTCAAAAATTGCGGGCATCGTGATCTCCAAACAGTGCCGTGAAACGGCAATTGAAATGGAGATGGGCGCGGAGCGCCTTCGGATTGGGATCCAGTCCGAAGTCGCCAGGCGGATGTCCGTTTGTTGCTCCTGCCTCTCGGGAGGCTTACCGTAATTCTGGCACACAGATCATGCGTTTGGAGAGGCAAGTCCTACTGATTTGCGTCACTCATTTGCCAAGCGCACAAGCAATTTGCCCGCAGTGGGCAATTTTTGTCGACGTATACCTCTGATTTTTAATGAAATTTCTTATAATCCCGGCCAGTTCTGTGCCCACTTTTGGCGGATTAGCCGGTCCACGCGCGCAGCTTTCCGCGGTCAAGATGCGTGAACCCGTCCGCTGGGTAGTAGCCCACGCCGCCGGCCGACAAGTACTTGCCCAGTTGCGCAATGCGGCTCGCAGAGACGCCCGGGACTTACTTTCCGCAGGTCGCCGATTGAATTTCCGCGTAATTTCCCGGGCGCCGGTAGGTCAGGGTTTGCGGGGCGCTTCGGCGTCTATCAGGCGTTCGGTTTCGTCCTCCCAGGCCTGCATCAGCCTCTTCGCCTGCCGGTAGTTGGCGATGGCACGCCGTAACACGGCGGCTTGCTCGGGTGAGACCGTCCGATGGACAAGCTTGCCGTCTTTCATGTGCCCCCACTCATAGTACGGGCCGTGGCGTGCGTCGGGATCCTGCGCGCAGCGGCAGCCCGGTTTGCCGCAGACCTTCATGCGTTCCAGTAGCGTCCCGGAACACAGATAGTCGATCGCATTTAGCCTCTCCCGGATGCGCTCGATCCGCTCGCGAGCTTGCTTGATGATGGTTTCGGGACGGCGTGGCATAAACTTGACTTTTAGGCGTCTGTCGCTAAGCTTAGCGACAGAATGAAAGGCACGCAAGAACCTTCTCCGCACAAGGCTCGCTTCATCCTTCACAGCGAGCGATTGGGTCCTTTACCCCTCATCAATCACTTCATTCAACGCATTGGCCTGGAGGACGTGCTCGATCGACACGTCCCCTCGGACGCACGCTGTGCGGTTCCTCACGCCAGAGCCCTGGGCGTCCTGCTGCGCTCGATCATCGTCGAACGCGAGCCGATTTACCGCCAACACGACACCGTGCACGGCTTCGCCAGTGGGATGTTCGGCATCCATGCGGAGGAGATGGCGCACCTCGGCGATGATCGGCTCGGACGCGCGCTGGATCGGCTGTTTGACGCCGACCGGGCGGCCTTGTTGACCGAGGTGGCGTTGGCAGTCGGGGAGCGTTTCGGCGTGAACTTCGACGAGTGCCATAACGACAGCACTTCGATCCGCTTCTGCGGCAGCTATCGTGGCGCCTCAGGCCGCAAGATTCGCGGGCGAACCGCACCGGTGATCACCTATGGCCACTCAAAGGACCATCGCCCCGATCTGAAGCAGTTGCTGTTCATCCTCACCATGACCGCCGACGGCAACATCCCCATCGCGTTTCGCTGTGCCGACGGCAACGCGAGCGACTCGCGTACCCACATCGAGACCTGGAATACGCTGCGCGCCGTGGCAGGGCGCAGCGACTTTCTCTATGTGGCCGATTCAAAACTGTGTTCGCGAGAAAACACGGACTACATTGATCGCGCGGGCGGGCGCTTTGTTACCGTGATGCCCCGCAACCGGTTGGAAGACAGCGAGTTCCGCCACTGGATCCAGACCAACACCCCTGATTGGACCTGTGTGTGCGACCACCCCAATCGACGCCACAGCGACGGGCCGCGCGACTGCTGGTATGTCTATCGGGCGCCGTTACCGTCTGCCGAAGCCTGGCCAGTCGTGTGGGTCTGGATCCCGCTACTCACGCTACGCCAGGAGGCCCGGCGGCGCAGAAACATTGCCGCGGCCATTGAAGCGCTCCAACAGTTACGCGCGCGGCTCGCCGGCGCGAAGACGAGACTGCGGGGCGCCGCCGAGATCGATCTGCAGATCAAGGGGATTCTCGAGAAGCACCACGTCGGCCGCTACCTGAAAGTCCGCCGCACCGTGCGCGAAGAACATCAGTACAAGCAGACGCAGCGGGGTCGCCCCGGACCCGAGACCGCTTACCGCAAGATCACCAAGCGGCGCTTTGACATCGAGTGGACCACGGACGATGAGGCGATCGCCTATGACCACAAAAGCGATGGCATGTACCCGCTGATGACCAACGTTCGCAGCCTGTCACCGGCCCAGGTGCTGGAAGCCCACAAGGGCCAGCCCATGATCGAAAAGCGCTTCGAACAGGTCAAGACCGTGCACGAGATCGCGCCCGTGTTCCTGAAGGACGAGGGCAGAATCGAGGCGCTCTTCACCCTCTACTTCCTCGCGCTACTCGTGCAGGCGCTCATCGAGCGCGAGCTACGTCTTGCTATGAAGCGCGAGCACATCGATGAACTTCCTCTGTACCCGGAGCAGCGTCAGTGCAGACGCCCAACTACCGAACAAATCTTACGTTTATTCAGTCTCGCTGAGCGCCACAAGTTGATCGAAGGTGCGCACACCGTGCAAGTCTTTGACGTGCCGCTCACGGATCTGCAGCGTCAGGTGCTCACGTTACTCGGCGTCTCAGAGCACGCCTTTCGGACGCCAGGCTAGCAACGAAATTCGCGTCAAATTGTGTCCTCGACGTGCGGAATGTAAGACGAGAAGATCATATTTCGGGTTGGGAAGCATGGCGCCGGATGGGTGCTGGTCGATCCTCCATGATCGCGGCCAATCACTACAACCTTTGGCCGATTGCACATGGAAATGCATACGCTTTCCGCGGGCCCGGCGGTCGCCTAAGATCGCCCCGCGCATCCGCGTTTTCCATCCCGAGCCAGCGTAGCGAACGCCAAAGCGCTACCTGGCAAGTCCGACGCCGACGCGAGGCCGCTCAGCGCTCCGCCCCAGTCCAGCTCTCCACCGCAGCCTTAACTCTCGGCCAGTAGGCGTCTCTGTACTCGGGCGTCTCCGAGTGATAGGCGCCGACGGCCAGCCACGAGTTGCCGTAGCGCTCGATCTTCCTTCTATATAGATAGGCACCGACCATGACGTTCGTGCACGGATCCATGAGCCGTGCCGGCGCAATCCCGAAGCGCTTGAGCTCACCCAGGTGAACGCTGTTAATCTGCATTGCGCCGTAGTCGATCGAGCCATCGGCATTGCGATTGACAATATTCCCGCGAAGGCCGGATTCGACAAAAGCTATGCCGCGCAAAACATATGGATTGACACCGTATCGCGCGGCTGCCTCGTCGAAGCAAAAGGCATGCGCCGTGCAGGCGTAAGCCAAAACCCCAACAGAGGCGGCCACCCTACACGCGCACCACCATCCCATCGCTCGCATCAACGGCACAGCTCGAAGACATACAAATTCGAATAGTTCCCATTTCCCTGGGAATTTCGACGGACAGCGCCTCTCGAATATCCGAGTCGGTTCATCGTCGAGTCGACCCAAGCAATAACTTCGTTGTGGTTGAAAGTCAGATCAATGTCATTCCGCTTATCTCCAGCCACGGTCGTCGAATCCCAATAAGCGGTGAAACCGGTCGCCGAGCAGCCGTCGTCAGCGCCGTTGCAATCCATCGGGCCAACCATCAACATCGTGACCGGTTCCGTGGTGGAATACTTGCACTGCGTAACTGGCGGAACGTAGGCTTTGTAGCAAGTACCGACTCCCGGCACAAAGGTGGAGCCCCCGCCCTGGTCGGCGGTGTAGAGGCCGTGTTTGCCGCAATTGTCAGGGGCTGGAGGAGGTGCGTCTGGAACGCAACGAGCAATGCCGTTCACACGGCCCCAATGGTCGCCTGGGCGGCAATCCGCTACGGTTACAGGCACTGCCGGAAGCGTGATGAGTTCCGCCCTAGCCGCGGGTATAGATAGTGGTATGCCGACCGCAATCATGATTGCAATGGGCTTCAGACGACTGTTCATTGGGAGCTCCGCTATTCGAGTGGTATGGCAGTAGTGGGCATGGCGCCAGTCACCACGACTCCAGGAACCCAGTATGCGGGCGCGTGCGTTATCGCAGGGGTCGAATGCTGCCCCATCGGCGTGCGGATTCAGAGGTTGCACCGACGAATTAATGTAGCACTGACCAATCAAATATACGACTCCCCTCTATCGAGGGGGCAACATCTTCAGCCATATGGCTGCGTGCTAGAGTTGCGCCGAAGAAAGCCCGCGCTAAATTGAGGTTGTGCCTTGGAGCACCAACCCATTCCTAAAGGTCAATCCATGCGTAAAACAATCCTCGCTTTTTCTATTGTCGCTGCGCTGTCTGGCTGCGGCGGCGGCGGCGATAGCACTAGCGGCACCCAGGCTACTGGCGCCCCGTCGACGCGCCGACCACCCCTCCAGTTGTTACCTCGGATTCGACCCTCGCGACACTCGCTCCGACCGGCACGTATTCCGACGCTGACAAACTCGCGGCCTACACGTATTTAAACGCCCAACGCCTTGTATGCGGCTTTGGTGCGCTTGCGCAAAGCACGGCACTCGACAAATCAGCGCAGAACCATTCGGACTACATTTCGACCAACTGGAATGTCGGGCGTACAGATGCATATTCGCACGCGGAAATCCCCGCATATTCTGGGTTCACGGGCGCAGGAGCAATCGATCGCGGGATGTTTGCGGGGTACAACGGTATAAACATCGGCGAGGCGATATCTATGTCGGGCACTGCACTAGCGCAGACTCAGGCATTCCTCAACACGACCTATCATTCGCTCATATTGCTGAGCGGGCACCACGATATTGGAATCGGGCTGTCGCCGACGATCAGTGGTAACGCGTTGGTCGTAGATACCGGGTACCGTACCGCAGCGGACTTTCAGTTCATAGACTCGAAGAACGTGGCGACGTACCCATGTGACGGGCAGACCAACGTCACGACCATACATGGCCCCGAGTCTCCGAATCCGATTCCTGGCCGTGACCTGAAGGCCTCGCCAGCAGGCCGCGCCGTCGTCGCCACAGTCCGTGATGGGCAAACTCTGACCGTTGAGACCTTCACCATATCGAACGGTGCTGGCGCGCTTACTGCCATTCTGCGCACCAAAGGCACAGACCCGAACAACGGCATTCCGCAGAATGTTGCGGTCCTCATCCCCGACGCGCCGCTAGCAGCCAAGACGACCTACACCGTAAAGCTCGTTGGCACGAACAACGGGCAGCCGGTCAACAAGACCTGGAGCTTTACCACGCAATAAGCGCTCCTGCGAACATGCATCCAGACCCGCCTCAGCGGGTCTTCTTCTGCAATACCGCGCTCGCGACAGCGCGGGGCATATTTGTGGCATACGATGCGACATTATCCCTGCCTCGCGATCCTAGCTGCGCTGGCGGGCTGCAGCAGCAGTGGGGGTGTATCCCGCGGGCTAACTGATGGAGGCCCTGCTTCCGCGCACGGAGCCCCGGCCGCATCCATTGGTTCTACGATATCCGATGCAACCATCCTCGCTTCGGCGCCCGAGGCGACCTACGCCGACTCCGACAGTCGGGCTGCATACGACTACCTAAACGCCATCCGCGTGCAAAGAGGCTTCGGCGCGCGTATCCAGAGCGTTGCGTTGGACAAGGCAGCGCAGGCACACGCCGAGTTCATCGCCGCCAATCTGGACGCTGGCCGTTCGGATGCCTATGGGCATACTGAGAATCCGTCATATCCCGGTTACACAGGCACCTTACCACTCGACCGAGCCACCTCGTACTAATATGGCGGCATTGGCATCGGTGAGAATTTGGCCGCCGAACCCTCTGCGTTGCAGGCCGCACAGGTGCTGACGTCGGTCACCTACCACACGGTTGGGACGCTAGGCTTCGATCGCGAGATTGGGATCGGAAAGTCCGATAGGACTACCGCCCTCGCCGTGCCCATCACCGTCCTCAAGGTGGGCTTGCGCTCGCCCTCTGACATTCAATATTTGGACTCCAGGACTGTTGCGACATTCTCATGCGATGGTCAAACCGGGGTCACGACGTCGCATGGCGATGAAAAGCCGAGCCCGCTTCCTGGACGAAGTTTGTCGATCGATCCCGCTGGCCGAGTGATTGTCGCAGTCGTCCGTGTCCATCAAAATCTGATCGTGTCCGAGTTTTCTATCGCGACACGCGGCGGGAGGCCGCTCAAGGCAACGCTGCTCACGAGCGCTTCGGACCCAAACAAGCTCTTGCCAAGCAACGTCGCCGCGCTGATTCCGGATGCCCCTTTGGAAACGAGAACGACATATACGGCGAAGCTGGTTGGCACGAACAACGGCCAACCCGTCAACAAGATCTGGAGCTTCGCCACCCAGTGAGCGGCGGTGAGAGTTTTGGATGGCCTACGTTTGTGGGTCTTTCTTACGAACAACGAGAGGAGCTTTCGAGATGCGTTTGCTAATTGCCTTGATCTTGCCCTGGCTGACCTTCTTCACGATCGGCAGGCCATTCGCCGGGATCATCTGCCTCATCCTGCAGATCACGCTGATCGGCTGGATCCCTGCCACGATTTGGGCCGTATACTCGCTCAGCCAATACGAGACCGACCAAAAGATCCAGAGGGCCCTCGCCGAGCGACGGATCTGAGAGAGGATTCCGACCTTCGCCGGAACCGGGACCCGTCCGCGCGTTGAGTGCGGTGACGGAGGGCGCCAGCACCCTGCGGCGCGAGGGCTCCATCCAAATCGGCCTGACGCGGAGCGTCACTTAGGCGGCGCCGTCCGATTTGGCTGGAGGGGGATAGCGCCCGGCTCGCAGAGCCGGTCAGTCCGATGGCCTGGATTGTTGCTGAATGTATTGCTTGACGGTCTCCAGTGGCGCGTCTCCGCAACTCAGGACGCAATAGCTTCGGGCTCCAAGCCGACGTTCTGGAAGACCGCGCCGGTATAGAGGAGCGCCGAAAGCTGCACCCCAGGATGATCAGCTCTTCCAACATACCTCGAAGCCACCGGCAATGTTCACCCCGAACGCTGCACAGTCCCCTCTGGAAGAAGCCAAGAGGCTTGCCCCGCACAAACTCTCATTTGAGCTATACTAATTGCTCAAATGGAGATTACCATGACCGCCGCAGTCGAGGTTAGAGTCAAAGGAGCCGCTCGTAAGCAGCAAGCTGGTCTCCGCGTCAGCGATTTTTCTGCCGTCCACGAGGCCAGCCTGACGACTCAGGGTGTCCTATGCGTCATCCAAATCATCAGGGCAGGAGTTCCCGCCACCGACATCTCGCGTCTTGCTCAGCTCATGGGCACTAGCAAGGAGCACCTGATAAAGACGCTCGATCTACCGCGCGCAACCGTCGACAGAAAAGCAAAGGCGCACCAGAACCTATCCAGCGAGCAAAGTGAACGCGTTGTAGGTATGGCGAAGCTGGTTGGCCAGGTGCAGTCCATGGTCGAGCGATCAGGCGATCCGACGAACTTCAACGCGGCACAATGGGTGGCCCAGTGGCTTGAGCAGCCCTCCCAAGCCTTGGGCGGCCAGCGCCCGGCAGAGTTGATGGATACCGTGGCCGGCCAGGAAGTCGTCTCCGATCTGGTCGCGAAGATGCAGAGCGGAGCGTACGCTTGAGGAGCGTCTGGCGGATCGCGACGGACACGCCTGACTACACGGACGACGACCGCACCGGCGCTGGCGCCAAAGCAACCGGCGGGCGTTGGAACCGACAAGGCACGGCCTTGGTGTACTGCGCATCCAGTATTGCATTGGCGTGTCTCGAGACACTTGCGCATTTGGGCGCCGCGAGTCTTCCCCTGAACCGCTACTTGGTCCGCGTCGAGATTCCCGATGACATTTGGGACGCTGGGTTGCCGATGACAGCCGCGACCGCGCCTGTAGGCTGGGACGCGATTCCTGCGGGAAAGACGAGCTTGGACGCCGGTGAGGCGTGGGTGGCATCGAAGGGATCGGCGGTGCTCCTCGTGCCGTCGATCGTAGTCCCGGAAGAGTTCAACATCCTCATCAATCCGGACCATCCCCACGCCGCCCAGATCTCCTTTGCAAAGCAGCGCCGATGGCTCTACGACGCGAGACTCTCATGAGAAACAAGCCCGCGACCCACGCGGGCTCTCTCAATCGCCTTCCGTCGCTCCCTCAATAGGCGCAGCCCGTCGTCAGCGTCCCGCTAAGCGTGCCGCCGATCCACCAATACTGGTTGCCGCCGATCCAGGAATTTCCAGCCAATGCCATCGCCTGTGCGGTCCAATATGAGCCGGAGTCGATCGCCGTAAACCAAACCGCCTGAATCGGCTGTGCGATGTAGCCGGAAACGTTGACCTGGAAGACCGCGCCAGTATAGAGCGCCCAAGGCGTGCCGCCAGGGCAGTTGTCCTTGGTGAAGGTCATGCCGTCAGTGACGTTCTCAATCTTCCGCATGGCCGTCATGGTTCCAAATGCGGACGCCAGAAGCTGAAATTTTCCGCCTCGGCAGATGTACCCCTCGTTGGTACCACTGGTCGCAATCTGGCTGTTGGTCCCGCAGGCCATGCCGGTGGTGATGTTGGCGACGGCCGTACCCACGGGTTGCCATTTGCCATTACCGCAAATCACCAGGCCGGTGCCGTTCGCATTGGTTCGGGTCGAGCCGTCGACCGTGCAAGCGGTATTTGGGGTCGCCTTCCCGTACAGATAGTTATCCCCCGAGGTGATCAACTCTTTGGTCTGCACGTTCCCATTGGGGGCGGTAAAGCCCGCCGCGTCCATCGTCGACGTGTTGGTGCCGTCAGTCACAGTCACGCTGCCGTCACACTTGACCTGAATGAGGCCGTTGGCGCCACTGATGTTCACGCACGGCCCCACCAGGTCGGACGCAACACTGGTGTACCCGAAGCTCCCGAAGCCAACCCGAATGCCGAGGACGCCAGCCGGCGTGCCCGCGACCGGATTCGCAGTGGTACTGCCACCCGCCCCCGCCAGCACTGCCGGCGCGGACGGGAATGAGATATAGCCGTCGGGGCCAATCGTCGAGCTCGCCACGGCCAGGAGCGGAATCCGCGGCCGCCCCGCTTCGTCGTTCAGGGCCTGCGCCGCGTAGGCCAGCCCCACCACCTCGCAGTTCACGCCAGGACAGGCTTGGAGGGCGAGCTTGACCCGGAGGGACTGCCCAAGCGGTGTCCTCAAACCAAAGCCCGCAGGGAGGTACTTCGTCGTAATCAATTCCTGCACCGTGGGCGCAAGCGGATCGGTAAAGCCTGGCACCACGCCGGCCACGATCTGGGTCTTGTTGCCAACCACGAAGCGGTTGACCGCGGTGCGAATCGCGGTGGCATATTGGCCTGCGCCGACGGCCTGATTATCTTCGATCTCGCGGATCATCTCCGGCAGCTTCACCGTCGCGATGATCATCGCAGCAATAATGAGGTAAAGGCCCATCTCGATCATCAGGAAGCCGCCGTCGCGGCGCTGCCGGCGAGCGGCCCTACGGGTTCGGAGCTTTGGCATGGATGAGCGCAAGATGGATGTCGCGTTGGTGGAGTTGTGGCGCGGCTCACGGCCGCGCCACAGGAAACTGCAGACCGCGTGGCGCGTTGATACCGCGCGCCGGGCTAAGGTGGTTACAGCGCCTTGATGAGCAACGTGTTCTTGTCGTTGGAGCAGGTGATCTTCGACGGGTCGACGACGCCACCGACTGCCTTCACGACCGACGCGGTACCGCCGTTCGGCGCGATCGACAGGAATGCGACGCTGCTGGCCAGCGAGGAGACCAGCGGCAGGCAGGCGCTGTCGGGAATTTGCGTCAGCGTGTACTGGACGGAGTCGTTGGCCGTGTTCACGGTGCCAGCGACGGCTGTCAGCGTGCCGCCGCCCAGTGCCAGCGTCGGATTGGCGCCGCTCGAGTTCATGCTGCTCATATCGCGGAAGAAGCCACCGGATTTGAGAGCCGTGTTGGTGACACCGGCGTAGTTGCCCTGATACCCCTGCTTGACCTTGCCGATCAGGCTGGTGAGGTCACCGGACAGCGAGTTGGCCTGGCTCGACGCGCTGTTGCTGGAGAAGTACAGAATCACACCCACCAGGGCGAGCGCGACGATAACCAGCACCAGGCCGACTTCGACCATGCTGTAACCGGCCTGCGCGCGCATCAGGGTCAGTTTGGAAGCACCGGCAGCGCGAAGGCGCTGCAGTTCTTCGCGATGAACCGCGCGACGGCGGGAGAACGTTGAGGCTTGCATACGAAGTAGCTCCTTGAGCGGAAGAGTGGCTTGGGTGTAAGGCCGCGATGCGCTGCCTTCGAGACACAGTTTCCGTGCCGGTGCCGGCAATCTCGGCTCGAATGCGCTAGCAAAATCGTCCTGATTCGGTGTGCCCGCGCAAAAGCAAATCGGGGTGCCTTGCGGCACCCCGACGTGACTCCGGCCAACCCCTTCGGACTAGCGCTTCATGCTCTTGATTTGAGCTTGGTTCTTGAAGTCGTTAATCATAAACAGCGTCGCGCCATAGAGTCCGAACATCAACACCACGCACGTGAGCATCAGTGCGAACCGGGACTTGCCGGCCTTCTTCTGCATCTCGACTGGGGCCGTCGTCATGATGAGCGCGCCGACCTCATTGAGCATCGTCGACAGCTCCGCGTACTCCGCGATATCCACCACGCGGTAATAGTTGCGCTCGTTGACAATGCCCGTATTGAACAGCGCTCCCTTGGATGTTGGCTCTTCCTCCATATTCCGCATGATCTGGTCAATGTGCCATGCCAGCCAACTCACTGAGTTTTGCCGGATGCGCTGCAGTGCGTCCGCGATCTGGATGATCTGCGAGCCGATCAGCTTGGTGACCGATCCGAGCGCCACGAAGAAGGCCGCGCCCTGAAAGTCCCGGTACATCTCATAGGGAAGGAAATGATTGTCCAGCCACGCGCGGCCAGGCCCGGTGTACCGCGGCAGCGACCAGAAGATCCAGACAAGGACGACGGACACGACAGCGATCTCCAGTGGCCACCAGGTGCGGATCAGCGTCGCCGCACCGAACAGGAAGCTGGGCAGCAAGCCGATGGATGCTGGGTCGGCATTCGCCGTCATGGCTTTCTCGAGCTGCGGCATGACCATGAATGCCTGAATGGCGAGGAAGACGTGCAGCAGCACGATCAGGACGAGGCCAGAGGCCATGGTCATGATCATTTCCTGCTTGGTCTTGGCCATCGCGACGATGTTTTCCCCCAACGACTGCAGGCCAGAAGCCAGGTCGCCGGCATTCTCCGAGACGGCAAGCAGCGTTAGGTCCTCGTCTGGCACGGTGCCACGAATGGATTCGGTAAAGGTGCCTGTCTCCGCGAAACGGGTCAGCCAATACTGGGCCATCTTGCCGATCGCGCGCTTCTGGTACCGCTTCGCATAGTTCTCCAGGAACTGTGTGATCGGCACCCCGCGCATGGCGCGCATGCTCTGCGCGAGGTCGACGTAGAACTCACCGCGCTCGCCGCTGAACTCGTGCTTGGTAGTAAATCCCACCGAGTGCACCTTGGCGACCGGGACCGATGACGACTTGCGAAGAAATGGCATTGGGTATCTCTAGTGCGTGTTGGAACTGCCTAGGCCACGCGGCGCAGGCCCGTCTCGGAGGCAAGCTGCATTTCGTACTGGTCGAAGGTGCCGAATTTGTATTCGACCTCGCGCGGGTCGATCTCGCCCCGGGAGACCTTGAACATGGAGACTTCCAGCACGGTCTTGCCCGCGCTGGCCTCCTCATAGAATCGGGACCGATTGAGCGAGCGCACGTAGGCCTTCAGCTCCAGGTTCTGCCGCTCTCGAAACATCTTGAGCATGGTCTGATCCAGCTCGATCATCTCGGCAACGACCGTTCTGCCCTTGACACCATGCAGCTCTGGCAGCCCCGCCCGCCGGCAATACGGACAACCCTCCGGATTGGCGAACCGCAGGACCTTCCGCTCGATGCCAAACACCCGCTCGATGCGGGCGAGATACGCCTCGCTGATCCACTTAGCCTGCACATGGTCAACCTTGCACTTGGGACAGTTGATCGGCAACAGCGCCTGGTACACCAGCAGGTTCATGAAGCCGGGTGTCGCGATCACGTCGCGTGGGACGCCCAACTCGTCGGACGTGAGGCGCATGGTGATGGTGTCGATCGCACTCGGTGCGTGCACCGTCGAGAAGGCGCGGTGACCGGATTCCGCGATATCGCGGAAGAGTCCTGCGCTCTCATGGTCCCGGATTTCACCAATCAGGACCGCATCCGGGTCCATCCGCTTGAGCTGGCGCTTCACCGCCAGGAACGGGTCGTTGCCGGTATCGTTCATGGACCGGGACACGGAGAACTGGGTGGTGTCCGGGATGATGTACTCGACCGGATCCTCCACCGTGTACTTCGCCATGGTCGACGGCAACATCGTCATGATGGTCTGGGCGGTGGTCGACTTACCCGACCCCACCACACCGGCGGTGATCGTACCGCCGCCAAGGCGGCCGATGGTACGCTTCCAGGCCGCGATCTGGTCGGGCAGGTAGCCGAGCTCCTCGAGCGTGCGAATCGACTGGGCCTCGTCCTGGGTCAGCATCCGCATGACGATCTTGGTGCCCTTCGCGGACTGGTTGGAGGCCCAGCGGAACAGCAGGCGGTGACCGGCAACGTCGGCCCGGATCTGGCAGGCCTGCGGCTTGTTCTCGTTGAAGGCGTTCTCCGAGCCAGACCGGCTGTGGATGTTGTAGAGATACGCCGACGTGTCCAGCAGGTCGCCAGTTTTGATCTCGAATTCTCGCGGGCGAATCAGCTTGCCGTCGACCCGGAAGCCCACCTTGGAACGCTCCTGCAGGCGTTCAATCTCGAAGTGCAAGTCGGAGGCGTTGGTTTCGACCGCGAACCCGACGATGTTCTCAAACTGTGACCAGAGTGCGGAGTTTCTGTTGCGCGAATTCAGTCCGTTGGCCAGCGCCTTCGTCTTCGGCTTGTTCTCCATCACCCCATCGCGGCATAGCTCCACCATCACCACGGTGGATGCGATGTAGTAGACGGGCTCCGCTGCCTCACGTTTAAACGAAAGGGCCTTGATCAGCTCGTTGGCAATGTCCGAGTTGATCATGTTCTCGGTCAGGATCAGCGCGAAGCGGTTGGCCTCGGTCTCAACGGGGCAGATGTAATGCCGGAATGAGGCCTGGAGGTTGATCTCCTCGTACAGCTTTTTGGTGAACGGCGGCAGGTCGTCAATGTGTTCGACCGGCTT
The DNA here is from genome assembly GCF_057814235.1 of Cupriavidus sp. F041. Classification (NCBI taxonomy): domain Bacteria; kingdom Pseudomonadati; phylum Pseudomonadota; class Betaproteobacteria; order Burkholderiales; family Burkholderiaceae; genus Cupriavidus; species Cupriavidus sp. F041. The sequence continues at coordinate 2,869,403 of NZ_JBVASY010000001.1, read as the reverse complement.
CGGGGCCGTCTGGTAGCCGCCGGCCGCGGCGCCGGCGCGGCGCTCATGACTAGCGGCCGGGGTCGCCGGAGCCAGGCTAGCGGAGAGCGGCACCTGCGGCGCCTTCCTCCCAAACAATCGGTTGAGCACGGTCAGTCCTTTGCCGGAGTCGATCACATCGTGGGGGCCCAGACGGTGTGTCCGCCCTTGCCGCGTTGCCCGACAGGGGCGAGAACCGCACCTTCTGCGGTCAAGCGCCGCACCTGGTAGCCGGCAACACGCGCGCCGGTGCGGATCGGGTAGATGCGGCCATTCCAGTTGAGGTGCCCGTGATAATCCATGGTGCCGTCCGCGTTGCTCACCCCGTAGATGGCCGCCACATACGGCTTCGCTTCCACCGCGGGCGCAGCGAGTACACTTGGGCCGCCTGCCGGCGCTGCCACCGCCACACCCGGGGTGGCGATGCCGGCCACGTTCGCGCCCGGCTTGAGCAATTCGTCGTTGAGCCGCTTGATCGTCAGCCTGTTCTCGAGGCGTTCGATCTCGCCGACGGTCGGCACATCGGTCTGGGCAAACGCCGCCTGGCAGAGCATGGCCGCGGCAAGCACGGTAATCACTTGGGTCGTCTTCACGGTCAGGTCCTGTTCTTACTTGGTGAGAACCGCGCCCGCCACTTTGACGGTCGCGAACGATTCGGCGGTACCAGCCTTGCCATTGCGCTCCAGGTTGAGCGAAAGCGCGGTAAGGTAGGCGTACTCGGGGAAGGTCTTCAGCACTGCGGCGGTGCGAAGTGGCAACTGTGCGGTCCACGTTGTTTCCCGGTACACCACCGGGACCGCGTCCTCAGGCACGCCGTCGGGAAGCCGGAAGGGCTTGATGTTGCCCATCTTCGGTTCCGTGCCGAGCACAGCCATCTTTTGCAGGGTCGGGATAAAATCCTGCGTCAGTTCGGCCCGCGATCGGGCGAGCTTGAGCACGTCCCCGACCGTCTTGGTGCTAGCCAGCGGCGCCGTGATCGAAACCCGTACCGTGCGCTGGTCTGGGTCGAATGCTGCGGACTTCGCCCACTCGGCTGGGGCCGCTGCCAGGAAGCTCTCATTCGACGCCTGGGAGAAGTTGCGTTCAAGCCGGACAACACAGCCCAAGCGCGGGGTGTCCTTGGGTTCGCAATCGACCGACTTCACCCCCCAGCCGCCGACCGAAACCGGCAGTCCCCTCACCCAATCCAGGTAATCGTCGATACCCGTAGCGAGGAACAGCGGCGAAGCGCTGACCACGCTGAGCGCCTGGGCATATTGTTCCGCCGGGGTCTGCGTTTTCCGCACCGCCTCTTCCGCGAGCTGCGTTGCCCGCCACTTGCTGTAGGTTTGCCAGCCGTAGCCGATCCCACCGAGCAGGACGAGTACGGCGACACCCTGGATTGGCGTGACGCGAAGCTTCGGCCGGCGCATGGCAGCGCTGGGATCCGCGAGTAGTGCCAGTTCCGTCAGGCTCAGCGTCTCGATGCCATCCAAGCGTGCATCGCCGATCAGGCTGAATGGCTCGCTGCCACAGATCTTGGTGAACTCATCAATAAGCGCCTTGACCTCCGCTGCACGCAGAAAGGCGTGATCGAAGCCCTGGCGTGGCCGCCGGTGATGAATCCCCACGGCAACATAGCCGTCCTGACCGGGAATCTCCGACACGTAAATCAGATTCTGCACCCCCGTCGCGCGCAGGATCAGCTGCGCGCCGGCGTAGACCGTCGCCCGCTTTGCGGGGCGCTTCGTCTTCGCCGGCAGCAGCCCAACGTATTGCCCGGCACGGTCCGCCCACAGCATCGTGGCGCCGGCCTTGCGCGCGACGGCCTCTTCACTGCCTTGCCGCAGCAGCACCTGCCACTGCAGGCCAAAGGCCACCAACTTCCCATCAATGGTGAGTATCACGATGCCCCCGCGCTCAGATATCGGCGTCGCGGATCACCGCCGACACCAGCACGATGGTGGTGGTCCGGGTGCGGCTCTGCGTGAGCGAGCCGCCAAGGGCCAATGGCGCGCCGTCGCCCATTGTGCGGCGGTCATACTGCGAGTGGATGCGGTCGAACCCCGTCAGGATCAGGGTCTGGCCGTTCTTGATCGGCACCTCCTGGGTCGAGCCCTCCCCGTTCACGTTGGGCAACTGGACCGACTGGGCGTTGCTACCGCTGCCCGACACGAAGGTCTGCAGGCTCTGCAGCACCGATTGGTCCAGCGACAAGGTCAGCATCACGCTGTCCTTGCTGGTGGCATTGGGGAACAGCACCAGCTTCAGCCCGGTGGAATCCTGGGCGGTCTGGATGCCCGGCGTCGAGCCACCGCCGGAGATCGAGGCCACGCCCGGCGTCGTGTTGCTCACGTAGGAGAAGGTGTTGCGCACGTTGTAGCTGATGGCGTGACGGTTGCGCGTCGACAGCGGCAGCTCGGTGGAGGTCTGGACCCGGCCGATCTCGGCCAGCGCGCGGATGATCGCCTGGGTCCCGCTCCCCGCGCCGGACATGATGTTCAGCCCCAGCGTGCCGGCGTTGCTGCTCACCAGCGAGGCCGGCGAGACCGCCGACAGGCTGAATGCCGGGATGTGCGCCAGGGCCTTGGTCAGCAAGGCATTCCAGTCCACCCCGCTCTCCCCGGTGTCGGTGGTGGTGATCTGCACCGTCTGCACGCGCAGCAGGACCATGCGCGACAGAATCGCGATCTGTTCCTTGATGATGGCGTCGGCGCGCTCCACCGCGTCCTGGGTGTCGGTGATCGTGATGGTGCCGGTGGCCTGGTTGGCGTTGATTGCGCCCACGCGCGTGAGCACGCTGTCGGCGGCCTCCTTGATCGCGTTCAGCTCGTTCAGGCCGCTCGCCTCGCTACGCACGGCATTGGCCGCCTGCTGCGCGCTCAGCGCATTGCTGTTGTTGCTCTGGTAGGTAGGGCCGGACAGCGCGGTGGAGTATGAGTTGGTCGCCGGCGACACGGGCAGGTTCCAGCTCTTGGTGACCAACCGATAGAACTTGATCGCGTTGGCCTGGTCGTCGTACTTCCATTGGATCTGCAGGCGGTTCGCGATGTTGTCCAGAATCTGGGCCAGGGGCGCCTCCATTCGGGGGAAGTCGAGTTCGGTGGGCGAGTCGGGCTGCAGGGGACCGCCGCCGGCGGCCGAGGTGGGTAGCGGCAGCGGTGCGGGTGGCAGGCCATTGGTCGCCATCGGCGGCGCGCCGGTGGGCGACGGCAAGGGCAGCGGTGCCATCGGCTGAGCGGCCGGCCCGCCAGCCTTCGCCGCACCGGTATCGATATTGCCGCTCTTGGGCATCAGCGACAGGGCCGAGAGGTAGACGTCGGGCGTGATGCTGACGGTGATACCTGTGACCACGCCGATGCGCTGTGCCGCCTCGGCAAGCGACACCCTGCCGCTGGGGAACAGCACGGCGGTCTTGAAGCCGCGCTGTAGCGCGCGCGGCAGGTGCACGTCGCGGGCCAGCGGCACCGACTTGCCCACGAGATATGGCCGATTGACCTCCTGCGCCTGCTCGATGAAGGCGCGGTTGGCGTCGATGGCCCGGTTGATCTCGGCCCGCTTGGCGTCGGCCTTGTTGGCCGCATTGTGATACTCATCCATCGCGCGCTGGGTCAGTGCCGGGGAGACGCAGCCAGCCAGCATCATGGCGGCAACCGCGCAGGCGGCGAGTTTGAAGGTGATATGCATGGGTTCGATCCGATGGATGGGCGGGACGATCTGTGGCGGCGTGGCTTATTCGGCGCGGTCACACAGCGCGGTGGCCGGAATGACCCGCACCACGGCATTGGTGTGGAAGCACGGCTGCACCGCGGCGTCGCTCATGTCGGTCGCGCGCAGGACCTCGCGGACGGCGGACTTGAAGTCGCCCGGGAACTGCGCGCTGCCGACCAGCGGTACGTCCCGCTCGGCACTCCAGACGAGCGACCACCCTGCGGCGCTGGCCCAGCGCGTGAGCAGCATGCGCACGTTCTGGTCGGCGGGCGTCACTTGCCACCCCGACGGAGCGGGTGCCGGCGCGGACGCAGAAACGGGTACGGCGGCTTCCCGCTGCGCGCTCCGCGCGGCGATCGGGTCCAGCTGGCCTGCCGGCCCCTGGGTCACCGGACCGCTCTCGCGGACGATGTAGTTGGCCGCGACGGCGGAGCTCGAGACCATCAGGCCCAGCAGCAGGGTCGCGCACGTTTGTTTGATGGCCATCTCGACCTCTCCATGAGTGAACTTGGTACTGACTACATACGGGACTGGTGTCTTGCCGCCCATCCCACACGGCCTCACTGCGCCGCCGCTGGCGACGCCGGAACGACTGCATTCCACAGCGCCTGCACACGCACAATGAACTCGGGGTCCCCCGCCGCGCGGATCGACGTCCAGCCCCTGGCCTTGGCCTCCGCGATGGCCGCGCGGACCTCGTCGTCCGACGAACCATGGACCGCAAGGCGCGAATCCACCGGTGCCACAGCGGCAGTCGGCGGCGGTGACAACAAGGGCGCGGCAGGCTCTGTCCGGGCAAGTGGTTGTGCCGGCAGCTGTGCAGCAGCCGCGGCGACGGTCTGAGCGGGAGGAAAGGTGGGAGCGGTAACTGCCGTGGCCGGAATCGCTGGTGCGCGGGGCACGACGAGCTCAACGACATAGGCCTGGCTTGTATTCCCCGTGCGTCGAATCTCGTAGCGCTGACCACCGGCATACGCGATGATCTCCACCGGCATACCGCGCACCAGGAAGGCGTCCAGCCGGCGCACGGCGTCCGGGACGGTCAGTGCAACCCCGGGCCGCGCCTGGATGTAGGTATTGACCCCATCGTTGAAGACGATGCGTACCGGCGAATCGGCACCCTGCGCCGGCGCGCAGGCCGCCGCGCCGGCCAGGAAGAGAGAGGCAATGGCTGTCTTAATCACTTTTGTGCGCTCCATGGCGACATGAGGGTGTCGCGCGACACCACAAAGAGGAACTCGGAGCCGGCTTCTCCGGTCAGCGTCGGCTGGATATTCAGGTTGCGCTGGAGCATGGCCCGCACGGTCTCGGAGAGCGACTGCGCAAAGACGGAACCGCCCAGTTGCGTGCCTCCCGCCCCGACGTTGACCGTGACGTTCTGCGACGCCTTGGACACCAGCAGCGACGCCGCGCCGACCACCAGCGAGCTGCCGAAAATCTTGAAGAAGTGGTTGTCGACATCCGCGTCCAGTCCGGCCATGCCTTGCATGTCGGCGGCCGAGGCACCGGACAGCGGAATCCAGCTGCCGTTGGGCAGAATCATCCGTTGCATCGCAATGAGCACGCGCGTCTGCCCGACCTGCGCTTCGTTCCGATAGACACCTCTCAGCACAGCGCCGGCAGGAATCAGGGGAATACGCTGGGTGATCGAGTCGTACACGGTTGACGTCACGCGCGCGGTGACCGTGCCCGGCATATCGCTGTTCACGCCAGTGATCAGCACGCTGCGCACCACCGTCCCCTCGTAGGCCGCCGCTTGCGCATGGGCCGGCTGCTGCCGGTTGGTCAGGTTCGGCGTATCGCCGGCCGCCTGCTCGAGGAACCCACTGTCCGCCGACCGGGAACTGGCTGCAGGCTGCTGCTGGCCCAGCTGGGAGAGCAAGGCCATCTGCCGCTCGGGAAGCGTATCCGGCGTGGTCGGTGCCGCCGGCGCCATCCCCGGATCCCGGCCGCTCACGCCCAGCGTGCTCGCCTCTGTCCCGCCAACCTTCTTCAGCGTGACGGACGCGCCGGCGGTGATCGCCGAGCCCCAGATCTCCTCCTCGCGGCTGGCGCCACTGCTTCGCCCATCCAGAGCAGGCTCCGGAGCGCCGAGCGCGCGCGACGCCGCATTGCCCTCCCCCATTGGCGTGGGCATCGCCGCAGTGCCGGCCTGCGGCGAGGCGACCGGCACGCTCGCGTCCTCCTGGAGATCGCGCAGCAGCTGCTTGCCCGCTGTTTCCGCCGGTGCCAGATCCGCCTTGCCGACCGGCTCTGCCGGCACAACGCGCTTCGTGTGTTCGGGCCAGAACATCCATACCAGCACGCTCGCCGCGAGCATGATCAATGCCACGACATGCAGATTCCGCCTGGCCTTGCCCTTGGTGAGCATCGGCGAGGGGCCGCTATCCGCCAGCGACTGGGCCGGCGTGGCACGCGGACGGTCGACGAAGGGATTCTTGAGATCAGTGGCCATCAGTTGCTGCCCCAATGCCATCCGGACGTCTTGCGCGAGACTCTCACCTCGCGCTTGCCCAGCTTCAGCAACAGCTTCTTGGCAAGACGATCGACGACGATGTAGTCGCCCTTCACCACATAGTTGACCAGCGACGGCTTGTCATCTTCATAGAGAAAGACGCCGGGCTGATCCTGCACGCTTGGCAGCCGCAGGAAGGTCTGCTTACCATCGTTAAAGACCGTGAGCGGCTTGAAGGGGGCGTCCCCTTCGGACTCATAGTCGAAGTCGTAGGCGGTGGGATCGGGCGCCCCGCCCAGTTCCTGGGATTTCAGGCGCGCCCTCTCCGTCTCGACCGACTCCCCTTTGTCGCGTTCCTTGAGGGTCAGCGCGGCTTCCACTTCCGGGTAGTGGAAGTTCACCTTCTGGAAGCGCTTGGCCCCTGGCTCGCCGGAACGCAGGTCAAACTGGTAGGTCCGCTTGTCCGTCACCACGGTGAGCGTGGTCGCCAAGCTCGGACGTAGCGGCTTGATGTACAGATTGCGCGGCCCGCCGCTCACCCGCCATTGGATCGAGTCCCCGATGGCTGGCAGTTCCACGACGCCTTCCCCGGCCTCCAGTTCCAGATGCGTCACGGTGCCCGGTGTCGTCAGGATCCTGAAGACGGCGTCCGGGCTGTAGGTGAACATGACGATACGGCTTTCGTCCGGCACCTCAATGGGCAACGCGGCGATTGACTGCCGCTCCTCTGCCGGCGGAGACGCTTTAGGCTTGGCGTGCGCGGCCGAGACACCCATCGCGGCGCAGAGAAGAAAGGTCAGGAGTCGTCGCTTCATTGGCTCGTAGTGGTTGCTTCGTCGGTGAGGTTGAAGCCGGTGGGGTAGACGCCGGCGGGATCCTTGATGATCTCTTCACGCGTGGTCGGCTTGATCACGGTGAAATTGATCGTCATGGCATAGTTGCGGTACTCGGGCACGGCGCCTGGCGCGCGGCGCGTCGTCGTGCGGAATCGGAGCAAGGCAGCATTGCCACCCTCCAGGAAATTGACGGACAGGTTCTGGTACTCGCGCACGAGCTTGGGGTTGTCCCGCAGCAGCACCAGCGGGTTCTCCTTGCGCCGCAGGTCTCGCAGCTGATCGCTGGCAGTGCCGACCGTCTTGGCCGCTGCGCGTGCCAGATTGGCCTCCACGGTGGCGCCGTTGATGGCAAACACCCACTCCACCCACTGATTTAGCGAGAACGCAAGCGCCGGCTGGTCCGGCATCCAATTGCCCGACTGGTTGGTATCAACGACGCGCCTGCCGAATTCCGACTGGTGAATCACCACCGGCTCCACCACCTTGAGTGGAAACAGGCGGAACGTGCCCGCGCCATTTGCAATCAGTGCCACGGCTTCGATGCACGCGACAAGGAACCAGCGGTTTCTCTCAATGCGCGAGCCGGCACCGAGTTCGTAATGGCGGCGTCGCGCGGCCTCGTGCGGATCGCCAGGCGTGAACTCGGGCGGGGTCGCCGGCAGGGACGTGGAGCGCGGAGATTTGCGGAATGGGTTCATGTACCCATTTTTTCAGGCACTGCGCGGCTTTTACGACTCGAATGCTATGGAGAAAGCATCCTGATTCGAGGTGAGCCGTCTCGCGCGTGGCTCTCGCGGCTACACGCCGCTTCGTTCGTTGCTTCCGGCTTCCCAGGGAACCCCTGCCTTCCGCTGGGACTTGCCCCAGGTGCCCCCCAAGTGAGTGCGCCCTGCCGGGCGCACCAACGACAAAGCGCCCGCACAAGGCGGGCGCTCGAGGGTGACGCCGGCGTTCGGTGGCGGCGCTACTTGCCGCGACGGGCCACCATGCGCGAAGCGGCGCGCTGCGCGCTGGTAGCGCTCACCGGCTTGAAGGGTCGGGCAAGTCCTTGCCCCCCCTTGGGGGATCCGCCTCCGGACCCGCCCCGGCCACCACGCCCTAGCAGCTTGTTGGTGAGCGTCGAGGCGCCGGCCGCCGCCGTTCTCACCGCAGGAATCTTCATCGCGAGCTTCCCGGCGGCACTCCCGACGGCACCAAGTCCTGCTCCGGCCTTCTTCTTTGTGTAATTCGCTGCATCCTTCACGACCTTCGGCGTGCCCCTCCCCCCATCTCCAGTCACGACGCCCAGATTGCCCGGAAAGAGTGCCGACACGATCTGCGGGATCTGCCCAAAGATCCGCGAAGCGATGAGCGAGATGCCCAGAATCCCGAGCGCGTCCAGCGCCACGGTGAGTCCACCCTCCCCGGCAACCGCGGCAAAGCGCATCGTCTTGGTCAGCTCGTCGAATGGCGCCGCCATCAGCTCCAGCACGAGGGCAGCAAAAAAGTTCAAAAGAAGCGCCTGACACAGGAAACCCACCCAGCTGCTGATCCACGGCCGTGTCCAGCTGGAGGCACCGAAGGCGATGAAGATCGGACCGACAGCCGCGCCCACCGCCGCCAGGAATGGCCCCAGGAAGATGACGGCGATGATATCGACCAACGCCTTGATCATGACGTAGGTCGCCATCAGCAGCAGAACGATCGCCACAAGACTCCCTAGAACGACGCCAAGCGTAGTCAAACCGAAACTTGAGCAAGTGAATGCCTTGATAATGCTGCTAAGACCGCCCATCAGAGTATTCAGCATCGATCCCACCAGCTTCATTACCGCTGCCCAGGGGGAGTTGGCCGCCGAGGCGATCAACTTGCTCGCGCTCACCATACCGTCCACGAACTGGCCATAATAGGTAAGAAATAGCGCGACGACCGCGGCGGGCAACACGACATCGATCACCACGGTCACGGGTGTACTCCGCTCGGTGCCCATGGCGATGATCAGCCCCCACAGCAGCGCAGTGAGCGCCAGTATTCCCCCAATCACCCTGGCGGGCGCCATGAGTTTGTCTGCCGTCACCTTCGCCTTCGTCAACAGGCTGGTCTCCAAGCCATCGAGGGCCTTGAACCGCTCGCCAATCTGTGCCATTCCGCCAAAATAGTCTGGGATGGCCTTGCAGTTGTCGCTACCAGCCTGCGCCTTGCCCGCGTTCAACGGAAAGCCGATGTACGGCCCGGTCTCGCCGCCATCCTGCATGACGGCCTGGGCCGCTGCGGGGAGCACACCGGCCAGCAGGAACGTGAGCGCTGCAAGCAAACGGAGAAAGAAGACGCTGAGCGGATTCATTGGTTACCTAATGCCGAGCTGCTGAAGCCGTTGGTTGACGCCGTTGGCGTAGTCCAGCGCACTTCGGTCGGCTGTCTGCTCGCGCGCGGACTCCGCCGCCTCCTTCTTGGCGGCGCTCGCCAGTTGCGCCGAGACGGCCGCAGACTGCAGCTGGTTCTGCTCGATGAGCGTGTCCAGCGCGGCCGTCGCCACCTGGATCGCCTGGGTGGCCCCCGGCACCATGCCGATCTCGCTGGCAATCTTCAGGCGCTTCTGCTGCGCCGCCTGAATACCCTGGTTGAGCGCCTCGTGCTTGTTGATCAGGTTCGCGGCATTGGCATTGCCCAGCGCGGCGCGCTGCGTGATCCCGCTCACGAAGCTCCCGAAGCTGCTGCTCTGCGACGCACCGTACAGCGCCGTCACGTCGCCAATGAAGTCGGTCTTCTTGCCCAGGGCCTGGAGCAGCGCCTCGTCGGCGCTGGTCAGGCGCCCGATCTGTGCGACCATCTGATCCGCCTGCGCCAGATCGCTGATCCCCAGTTCGCGAAGCTGGATCAGCTTTCCTGAGTTGACCACCATCTGCACCATCCGCGCCGCATTGGCCACGGCGATCGCCTCCTGCTTCACCGTGGACGCCGCCGTCGCGGAGGTCTGGACCCAGTTGGTGGGATCGAAGACGATGCCACCACCGGCGCCGCCGGCGTTCGCCGCGGGCGCCGCAATCAGCAGGCCGGCAAATAGCACTTGAGCGATACGTTGGGTAGTCATAGCGTTGAGACCTCCGCGAGATAGTTGGCCTTCCAGTTGGGATCGCCGCTGCGCTTGTGTTCGTCGAAGCAGCGTTGCAGGTGCGCTTCGGAGCGCAGGAACGGGAGCGACTGCGCATCCAGCGCGGTGCGCGCCACCCGCGCGAAGCCGTCGGCGACAATCAGGTACTCCCGCTTCGGTATGAGGGTCTTGACGAGATCGACCTGCTCCTTCGTCAGCCCGAAGTACTTGATGTACGATTCCCGATGCGCCTCCGCACTCTTGTTGGCGAGCAGGATCTTGGTCAGGATGTTGTCCGTCATCGTCGCCGCCATCTCCGTGGTCGTGATCGACGTGGGCGACTGGACCGTCAGCCACACAAAGGCGTTCTTCTTCCCGAGGGTCTTGAGCAGGTCGTCCAGCCGCGGCGCGAAGGCCGGGTGGTTCACCAGAAAGGACGCCTCCTCGATATAGATGAAGGTCGGCCGGCCATCGAGCTTCTCGTAGATCTTGCGGAACGCATAGTCGATGAAGGCGCGGGCCAGTCGGTCCACCGCCATCAGATCCTTCATCTCGGTGCAGGTCCAGCTGGATAGCGAAAAGTCATCGGTCGACGAGTCAAACATGCCGTAGGGCCGGCCCTCCAGCCACTCGCCCAACTCCTTGCCGAGGTGCGCGGGCAACTGAATCGCCAGCGTCGACAACCGGATGTCCTGGGTGGACCGCGCCAGATTGCTGAGGGCCGAATCGATCTTCTCGCGATCATCCGCATTGCACCGGTAGCCGCCCTCCAGCAAGCGCTGGATAATCCACTCACGCGCCCACACCAGACCATCGGGGGAGCCATCCCGCAGCACGGCCAGCGGATTCATCCGCATTTGCCCTTGCCTCATATCGATGTGCTGGCCGTCGTGCAACTCCGTGATGATGCGGCAGGAGTAATCCCGGTCGAAGATGAAGACGTTCGAGTCGCCCCACTCCGGGTCGTAGTAGCGCCGGAACTGGCTCAGGCATAGCGCCACGAAGGTCGTCTTGCCGCTGCGGGTGGGGGCAATGAGCACGGCGTGCCCGACCTGCCCCACGTGTGGCACGAAGTAGTAGCGACCGCCATAGCCGTCGATCAGCAGGGCTAGTGCCGACACCGGGCGCTTCAGCACCTCGGCGAAGTAGGCGTGCTCGCGGTTCCCTTCGTCCATCGTGAAGATGGGCGAGGCGTCCGCGACATTCTCCAGGCTGATCAGGTGATAGCGGGATTGGCGCGCCCACTGCCCGGGCAGCATGGCTTCCCACGACAGGCCCAGATTCTGCCGCTCGCGCACGGATTCGAACTCGACGTTAGCCAAGCGTCCGTGCACCAGCTGGCAGCCCGCTGCCAGTTCGTCTTCCGAATCCGCGTAGACCGCCACGGAGAGGTTATGGTAGGCGAACCCGAGCCCTTCGGCGGACAGGCGCCGCAAGGCCTCCTTGCACTCGTCGTGCAGGTCCTGCTTGCCGCTGTCCGGCTCCGGCTCGGCGTCCGCCATCTTCTGCGCGACATACTAACCTTTTAGAAAGTATTGTCATGTGAGACAATGCATTTCATGAAATGCAAACGAAACTCGGACGCTCGGTCGATCGAGCATCAAGCCTTGCAGGTAATGCGGCAGCAGGCAGTGAAGGCTATTCGCGAAGGCCAGACGGTAGAAAGCGTGGCTGCGGCCTTTGGTGTCAATGTGCGCAGCGTCTATCGCTGGCTGGCCGACTTTGCCAACGGCGGGCAGACGGCGCTGCTGGCTAAGCCGATACCCGGCCGCCCACCAAAGATCAGCGCCGAGGAAATGCGCTGGCTGGCCAAGGCAATCAGGGACAACACGCCGCTGCAGTACAAGTTCGAGTTCGGGCTGTGGACGCTGTCGCTGATCGGTGAGCTGATCCATCGCCAATTCGGCAAGAAGTTGTCGCTGGCCTCGGTCAGCCGGATCATGAAGCTGCTGGGATTTAGTGCGCAGAAGCCGCTCTATCAGGCTTGGCAGCAGGACGCCAAGCTGGTGCGGCAGTGGGAAATTGAGACCTATCCGGAGATCCGGGCTCAGGCGCGAGCGGCGGGCGCAACGATCTACTTCGTGGATGAGGCGGGCATTCGCTCGGATTATCACACCGGTACGACTTGGGCGCCGCGTGGCCAGACACCTGTGGTTGGCGTGACCGGCCGGCGCTTCTCGCTGAACATGATCTCGGCAGTCAGTCCACGTGGGGAGTTCCGTTTCATGGTGCATGACGGCTCCGTCAATACGACGGTGTTTATCGAGTTTCTCAAGCGATTGATGATCGGCGCGACCAAGCCGGTTTTTGTGGTGGTGGACGGGCATCCGGTACACAGAAGCAAGCTAGTCAAAACATACGTCGAAAGTGAGCAAGGCCGGCTGAAGCTGTTCTACCTGCCGCCGTATTCTCCTCACCTGAACCCCGACGAGCAGGTGTGGGCGCACGTGAAGCGGCAAGTCTCCAAGCGTTTAGTCCAGGGAAAGAACGAAATGAAGAAATTGGCGAGAAGTGCGTTACGTCGCATTCAACGACTGCCTGAGTTAGTCAAGTCGTTCTTTCGCCAGCCGGAGTGCCAATACGCTGCGGCCTGACAATACTTTCTGAAAAGTTAGTAGTTGAACGGCGAGAACAGCGTCATCCGATAGTAATTCGCCGCCCCGTTCAGCTCCCGCTTCGCATGGTCCTTGCCGAGGAAGCGGATGATGTGGCAGATCGTCATCTCCACATCCGAACCCATCAGTGCTTCAAGCAGCAGCGGCGAGGTCGTCGACGGCCACTCCTTAACCCCGATGACGCCACAGTACCTGGCCTCCCCTTCGCTCTGGAATGCCATGGCCTGCTTGCCGGTGGTGATATACCCGTTCGGCAGCCAGCCATCGAGCAGCACGCCGGGCGGCTTGGCCGGGGCCGGGAGGCGCGTCGCCGGATTGGCGAGGTGGTACAGGGCGTCCGTAAACGGCCTGCGGTCCAGCCGCTCGAATCGCATCGAGGAAATCGTCGTATCGAACATCCCCAGCAGCCGCTCGAACTCGCCGATGGCCTGCAGCAGACGATCGCGATCCCGCAGTACGGCGGTGCTTGCCGAAACGGAGCCGAGCGCGCCACGCAGGAGCGCAACCGGCAGGCTCCTGCCCTCCTCGTTCACCAGCCACGTCACGCTGTCGAGGTACCCCTCCACACCCTGTTGCCCGGTATAGAGCAGGAAGAACCAGTGCCGGAAGCGGTAGGAGATGCCGGCGCGGAAGGCGTCACCGATCACACTATCAAGTTGGGCCGACGTGGCGTTGTCGAAATCTCCTTCCGGGTACGCATAGTCCTTGCGCTTGTCGACGATCCACCAGCCCGTCAGTCGCGAATCAAACTGGCCGAGGGCACGTTGCAACTGCGTGACGGCCTGGTCGACCAGATCGTCATCGAGGTTGTCCGGGTCCAGCCCCTCATAGGCGTAGGCGGCGAGCAGCGAACCATCCTTGCACAGCAGCAATTCCGGCGTGACGAAGTCGAGCCACGGCAGAATCTCCTGCTGCGGGTGCTCGGCTTCCGCCGTCTTGTAGGCGATCTCTAGCATCGCACGCCCCGCCCATAGCCTATTGGCCGCTGTGCGCCCTTGCACCGCTCTCGTACGTAGGGCTGGTAGTGATCCGCGGTCTCGGCATACTTGAGATAGATCGCAATGACCTGAGGGTCCTTCTTGTACGCCCAGCGCAGCACGACATGAGCCGCCAGCCCCACGGCCAATGGCAGCGGCGACATCGCCAGGAGGCACACCAGGGCGGTCCCTGGCCAGATCAGGGCGACCGCCTTCATGCCAATGCCAGCGGACAACATGGGCCGCTGCAAGGCGGGATAGGTGACGGATTCGCGCATCAGACTGAGCAAGCTGGTGGGATCAGACCGGTTGCCGTAACAAACACGTAGGCGGAGGCCGCGATCACGCAGCCCAGGAAGATGTACTGGCCCAGCTCCGACAGTTGAGCCTGTTTGTTGAAATAGCCAATCACCCAGATCATGATCGACAGGACTGCAATGGCGCCCACGATCTGCTTGAAGTAGTTGATGATGAAGCAGAACGCCTGCATGCCGCCGGAGGACGACTGCGCAACCGCCGACGCCGAGAAGATGCCTAGGACCGTCAGGACGACGATCTGTTGCGGCGTGTGCCTAAACTTCTTCCAGAATGTACTGACCATGTTCATTCAATCCTTTGACAAGACAGATTTGTTCCACGCGGCGCTCGATGCCGACTTCGTGGTTCGGTAGGACCCGGGGGCGCTTCCTGGCGTACACCACCAAGTGAATGGTTTTGGCGAGATAGCGACGCGTTGTCATGGCGTCGAACTGCGCGCCCGGCGGCAGCGACTGCTGGAACAGGATCTCGATCGCGTCGAGGGCTTCCTCGGGGCCGTTCGCGTGCACGGTTGTCAGGGTGCCGTCATGGCCGCTGTTCATCGCGCGGATCAGGTCGTAGGTGTCGTCCCCGCGCGTCTCGCCCAGGATCAGGCGGTCGGGCCGAAAGCGCATCGCCAGCTTGACCAGCAGCCGCGCGGTCAGCCCGGCCTGCGGATTGGCGACCAAGGGCACGTGATTGGGTCCGGTGATATTGAGCTCGCGCGCGTCCTCGATGGTGATCACCCGCTCATGCAGCGGCACCTTGCCGAGAAAGGCATTGGCCAGCGTGGTCTTGCCCGAGGACGTGCCGCCAGCCACCAACACGTTGCGGCCTTGGTGGATGAATAGGTCAATGACCTTGTCCGCCCGTGCCTTCGTCAGCATCTCGCGGGCGACCAGTTTCTCCAGCGTGGGGCGCTTCTCCGGAGGCAAGTGCTTGCGGATCGAGAACGTTGAGCCGTCGGGAGAGGTGGGCGCGAGCGCGCCGGCAAATCGCATGCCGTCAACCGTGGCATCCACGATGGCGTCGGCGGAGGACGCCATCGCATCCTTGCGTACCTGTTTGGCAATGGCCTGGATCGCGATCTGGATCTCGTACTCGGGCAACTTGAGCCCGGTGTTCACAATCTTGCCGTCGTGCTCGATGAAGACGATGCCGCCGGGATTGACCATGATCTCGGTGACTGCTTCATCCCAGAAAAATGGAAGCAGCGGCTTCAGGCTACGGGAGATCGCGTCGGCGATGATGTTGGCTTGGATCATGCGAACATGATCCCGCGCCGGCTGGGGATTTTGCCGGCGAAAGGTGCACTGAAATGTGCCCTTTTCGGTCGACCACTTCTGCGGGTACCAGAAATCGGTACCGGAATCGGGCGTTAAGGAGTCGTCTCAGGACGGAAAACAAAGCGCGCTTAGGGTGCGTAGCGCCGCTGCGGCCTAGCCTGCACCTCGCTCATTTCGGTGCGGGTAACGTGGTTCGTGAGCGCCGTCAGTAGGACGGAACGCAGCTTCATGCTTTCCGCTTCTTCCGGGGTGTCCTCGATATGGCCGCGAGCGGGAAGGCGCGAAGATCATCAAGGGAACTGCCCCGGGGCTTGGAATCGGTCATGCCTGAGCTATACAAAATTTTGTATGTCTTGGAAAGCTGGCTTTGGGAGCAGCAGAACAGGCAACCGGCTTACCGTGCCTTGTTTTCTGTTTCTGAGACGACCCCGTTAAGCGCCCGTCTGCAGGTTGGCGGCCATGACCCGGATCGCCGCGGCGGTCGCCAGGAAGAAGCCGCCGAGCACCGTCGGCGTCAAGGTCAAGGGCGTGATGGGCACGAACATGGCCAGTCCGACCGCCAGCAGGACAAAGTGCATGCTGGCGTAGAAGAAGATCGGATTGTGCTGGCCGAAGTCATAGCGCTTCTTGAGCCGCGAGCCAATGCCGTCCACGAAGGCGGGCAAGGCAAAGCCGATGGCGGCGGTCAGGTAGAGCGGACCCAGCGCCAGCACGCGCCAGAGGACGCGATACACCAGCATCCAGAAACCGGCCACCCAGTCCCGCAACCAGTTGCCGGTCCCCGCCGGGAACGAAGAGACGCCGCCCGCGAGCGATGGGCCGCCCATGCGCTGCGGCCGCGTGAGCGCGACGCTGCGGTCCACCCACCCCGGCGCGACAAACCAACGGTCGAACTTGGCGTCCGCCCTCCTCGTCACCTCTCGGTCCTGGCCGCCCCAGTGGGAGAGGAAGAGCACTTCTGCCGGCTCGATCTGGAACGCCACGGGGGACATCACGCCAGGCAGGATGAGCAGCGCAATCAGCGGCGCCAGCAGCCACCAGAACAGGATGTGCTGGCTGAACTCGCTTTTTTCGGCAAAGAGGATCATTGGGGCGGCACCTGCCTGACTAGTCACTACGGTCCTGGTATTTCCTGAGCAGCATTGCCGCAGTCGCCGGCGCCAGGAACTGGCGGGCGGAACGCTCGATGGCCTTGGTCTGGCTTAGCCCGTTGGGACCAGCGGCGTGTATTCGTGTTCTTTTATTTCTTTTCTTCTTTGTATTTAGTCCGCCATCAATGGCAGGCGGCCCTTGTACAACGTGCTGCCGCCAAGAAATGCAAAGTAGTGGAGACCGGGCAGTCTGGTCAACAGGTCCGGCGAGACGAACGGCGCTTCCTTCTCCTCCATGGCCCGGCCGGTGCTACCCCTGAACTCCGTGAATGCGATGGAGCTTTCGGACGTGTTGGAATAGGACGTCGTCTGTTTGCGTGCAATGGTCTGGCCAAAGCTCTCGGAGATCCATTTCGCCGTCTCGTAGTCCTTGACACGCAGGCAAATGAGATTGTTGAGGTTCCCCAGCATCTGACGGGCCTTCTCCTTCGACCCCAGCCGGACGATGAAGTCCGCCTCCGTCTGCGTCGCCATGAAGGTCTTGAAGCCGGCCCCGCCGCCTTTGTTCAGGATCTGGATGGCCTGGTCATTGGTCAGTTCCGCGGACTCGTCGGCCATGATGTACACGTCGGTCTTGCCGGTTGTGTTGTAGATTTCGCCGGCGACTGATGCCAGATCGGCGAAGAACGCACTGCCGATTGCCGAGCCGCGGATGTTATCCGGCAGCGAATTGAGCGCGATATAGACCACGGCGCGCTCGTTGATCATCTTGCGGGTATCGTAGATCGGACGCTGGTCGGTGATGTCCTCAGGATCCGGCGACAGCATCGCGCCGAGCTCGCCGGAGCCGAGCATCTCGAGGACCGGCTCCAAGACCTGGATCATCTTCGAGTAGTGCTCCTTCGAGTGCTTCACCATGGCGATCAGGCCGTCGATCGATTCGTCGACATTGCTCGCGTCAAGGACGTACTTCTGGATCATGAGTTCCAGGCGGCTAACCGGCTTCCCTGCGCCTCCCTGATTCATATCCCGGTCCCACGAGGGCCCCTCTGCGGCAAAGAAGCGCTGCGTCAGCAACTGCTCGAGCAGCGGTTCGACGCCCATCTGGACGTAGCGCTTCACCTTCTTGATGTTCGGGCGCACCCCACAGGCCACCATGCCGGACATGACCCGATACAACGTTTTCCAGGCAAAAGAACGGAACGTTTCCTGGGCGTCGATGAGGTTGGTGATGCGCGTAGCCGCCTCGCTGATGTCTCCCCAGTTGGCCAGCAGATTGATGCGAAACGACTTCGATGGGTGCGCCGGGTGAAAGTACAGGAACTTGCGCCCCATCCGCTTGCACTCGGATCGCAACCGCCGCTCCCAATCCTGGTCGCCTTTCGGATCCAGCACGAACAGCGTGCTCGACGGCAAGTCAATGATCTGGGTCGAGATCAGTTCGTAGAGGCGAGTCTTCCCGGCCCGCGTGGTCCCCACGATCAGGGTATGGCCCGGCAGGGAATCCAGCGGCAGCCGCACCGGGACCTCGGTGGGCTCCATGCCGTGGATCCATGGCACCCCGATCGCGTCTTCCCGCAATAGCACGGCGTTCGGCGGGGTGATATGGCGGACCACGCTCTGCGGCAACCACCTGGGCAACGTGCAGATCTCCTCGGGATTGCGGCTCAGAATCTCGCGCGCGATCTCCGCGTGGCGTTGCTTCCACAGGAAGCCGCTACCTAGCCAGAAGGCGCCCTGCTCCCCGGAATGTGGGTCGCGCGGCACGCGCTGTGCCCGAGAGCGCGTGATAACCTCGAGTGCGGGCAGCTTCTCCGCGCGCAGCACCGACAGCGAGATGCGGAATCGATACAGATCGAGCGCATCTTTCGTCCGCTGCGCGCCGAGTGCCAGACCGAAGGACGCCCCAACCCACCAGAGTGGCGGTTGCGCGGCCATCAGGAACATCGCCGATCCCGCCCAGACGCCCGAGATCGCCACATCGTAATTCGGGCGGAACATGTCGCGATAGGTTCGCATCAGGCCGCCTTATCGCCAAATACCATGGTACCGAACGCCGGCACCATGACCAGATGGGTGGCGGTCTGCTCCCGGACCAATCCGGCATCCACGAACAGCTTGATGGCCTTATCCTGCGACATCCCGTATCGCATCATGAGCGCCCTCTTCGGGAAGAAGAACCCCGTCTCCTTCAGGGCACAATCCGCGCGGATCCGCGCCACGTCCTTATCGACGCTGATGGCCTTCATGAGCTCGGTGACCTCCGGGCTCAACGTCGAGGTCCCGGCAGCGGCGACCTGCGTCTCGGCGACGGGCTCCGAAGTCTGCACTGCCGAAGGTGCCGCACTGACGGCTGGGGGGGATGGCGCCTCAGGCGGAGAAGCCGGCGCCGCGGGGACTTCCGGTAGCGCAAGGATGTCGCGCAGGGACAGGCGCCGCCCGCCAAGCGCATCGATACGTTTCGCCGTCTCCTTGGCGTTGATCTCGAACGCCTTGTCCTGCGCCACACGCACCACGCGGCACAACGGCGTCTCCACCGCGATCACCCCACGGACCGGCAGGATCGCATCGGCGAGCGCCGCGATGACCGATTCCTCGAAATCCGCCCACAGACCCGGCACGAAGAACCGGCCGGCGACCAGCGCCGCGACCATGCGCGAGGGGGCCCGTGCCGACGGATTCCAGTTGATGGTGTATTCGCGCACCTCGGCGTCCACCAGCGCCTGCGTCAGCGATACCTGGCTCATCGGCGACCACCGCCGGCCAGCCACCGTCACGATCATGACCGCCTCGATAATGGCGGGCACGGACGCCAGCGCCGCCGCGAATCCGCTGTAGCGGTACTGCGGATCGAGCACCCGCCGCGTCTCAGTGGTGTGGCCCGGTACGAAGATGGCGCTATCGGCCAGCCGAAACGCCATCAGGCCGCTGATCACGCCGAAGCGCAGGGCGCCGCCCGGCTCGCTGTATGCATCGCGAGATAAAGGGAGCGACTGCACGCACTCGGCCAGGCGAGCCAGCAGGGGCTGAATGTGGTTGTCGAACAGCGCACCGCTGAAGCCCGAGGCCGAGTGCAGCGTTTTCAGAAGCTCCGCGTCGAGGGTGGCCAGGAGCGCTTCGGGGGGTTGCATTGAGAGTTCCATGCCCCCAATCCTGACTCGGTTTTGGCATGTGGCCACGACGATAGGCACACGAAATCGATCGCGACTCGCAGTTCGAACGGCACTCGAGCTTGCCAGGTAATGAGCGACCAGCATCGATGGAAATCCGACGGATTCTGCCCGCAGTGGGCAAAAAATAGCATCGAAAGTCATTGATCCAAAATAATAAAAAAATAATCACGGCCAATTTTGCGCCTCATATTGGCCGGTTCCCTACAGATTAGGGCCGATTTCGAGCACACAATTGGCCGCGGTTAACAGTCAAATTGACGCACTCAATCACAAGGTAAAACGACTGATTCTGCGCGCAGTGGAATTTCTTATCGACTAGGCAGTTTTTCCCCACGGTGGTGGGGAGATCTTCGTAAACCGTTTGAAATTCGCTAGCATTCGAGAGTTGCTTCGCTTCAAACATAGTTGACCATAGCGAGGGGACAATCAGACACAGACGTGGGATTTAATTCATGAAAAATGATGTGCGATTTGAGCTTCCTGCGGAACTCGATCTTTCTCCCGAGAAAAGGATGAGGATCTATTCGCTTGTCCGAGAAATCATCAACACGCGGGACCGTGCCGCAGACGAATTGAATAGAATGTGCTTGCTTCTCCTGGAGCTGAAGGACGAAATGGAGGGTCACGAATTTACTGAACTCGCCAGAGTCACGCTCCAACTCTCCAGAGGAACGCTCTATCGATATCTGAGGACCGGAGCGTCTGCCCGTACGATGATCAAGGGTATGGAAGATCCAAGAATGTTGCTAACCAACACTACCGCCCGGGCCCTGCAACTCTTGTATGGGGCAGACGAAGATGTGCTGAACGAGGTGAGAGAGCGCGCCATGCGCGGCGAGGCGACCAACGAGACGCTCGTAAAGGACTTGATAAACGCCCGGCACGATCTTGAAGAACGCCTCGATGATGCAAAAGAGCAGATAGAATCATATGGAAGACAACTTTCCGCAAAGGATAGTCATATCGTGCAGTTGGAAAAGCAGAGGAACGAAAGTCGGTTGGCAGAGCTGGAAACTTCAAATGTCGCGACTGAACGCCTGAATCGCATCGAAACATTGTCTCGCGACATCTGTGAGCACGAGGCGGAGCTCGAACGGCTACGGGCGGAGCTTGAGCAAGGTCACGTCGTTGAAAAAGTCGTTGTAGTGGAGAAGGTTCCAGACACCTTCCGGAACATGGAAGACGCGATTGCCGACCGCAATAGGGAACTTGACCGGGTCACCCAGCAACTCGAGGCCACGGCGCGAAAGCTGGCCGATGCCGAAGCGGAGCGAGTTCTGCTTACGCAAATGCAAGAGATTGACGGCGATGTCCTTCAACTGCAATCCGACCTCCAAGGATTCTGTGAGAAGCTCTCGGCAACGTTGTTACTCAAGCATAGCTTTTTCAGTGAACAAGCCCGGCTCACCGTGCTCCAAATGGGGTCCTACCTACTGGGTCTAACGACGACGATTCAGCAATATTGCAGCAAGGGACAACCGTCTTGAATCGCATCCCTGATGGCTTTGCCAACATTGCGACGTCCCAGTTGATCCGCGCGGAGATAGTGAAAGTTAACAAGACGATGACGGCCGCTCTTGTCACTGCCGCTGACGCAGGAGAGGGATTGGCACGCGAGGTCACCGGAGTTCCGAGGGAGACGCTTGAACTCCTTTCGAAGGCAGGACCAGGTCAACTGGCGGCCATGAGCGCTGTTGGGTTTCCGCTTTGGCGCTTTCGGTTTTCGAGCCCGGAATTGGCAAACGAGCTCCTTACCGGTCGGAATCACCCTCCCGCAATCACGCTCTCCCAATTGGTTCGCACAGAGATCCGGAAGGCCAATACGGCGCTGATGGCCGCCCTGTTGGCCGCCGCCAATGTTGAGTCGAGTATCTCGCCAGCGATCGTCTGTGTACCGGGAGCGACACTGGCAATACTCGCAAAGGCAAAACCAGTGCAGCTAGAAACCCTATGCAGCGGTGGCTTCCGACTTTGGGAATACCGGTTCGCCACAGTGGAATTGACCAGGGCGCTGATTGCCGGCGAAATCGGTTCCATCGGGGTCACGCATTGTTTTCTGAGCGGGCTGGCTCAACTGCCCCGCACAAAAGGGCGAGGCAGTTGAGCCGCCCGTTTCACAACTCGTAGCGCACTCTACAAAGGAGACCGGGAACAGGGGCGACGCTACGCGTCGCGCGCTATCCCTCGCCGGCCTGAAGGCCGGAGTTTCCCGCGCAGACCGATGAAAGAGACACCAGTTAGCCGCATGAGAATTCAGCAAGCGCGCATGCTGTGCTTAATGGGAGCACGCGCAGTCACCATTGCAGCCGCCGCGGGGATCCGCCCGACAGACGCGCGTGCAATCTACAAGGAAATTCATGGCACCATCTCACCGCCAGGCCAGACGCCTCACTCGCTGGAGTGGTACTTGGAGCGGCCCGCTCGCCGGCTCCAGGCTAGCCTACTCCTGAAGCTTTACTCTCTCTGCGTCCAGTCCGGCTACTCAACCCAGCAAGCGTTCATCGCGGCGTATGAGGTCTACTGGAATATCTACGGAACCGCCGATACCAGCAAGCGGCAGCAGTCGGAGAGACTGATTGATCCCGAGCGAGGATTCTACTTGGTGAAGCGGTCTGGCGATTTTGGCGTGTTGAGCGCACCAGGCCTAGGCGAGGCTATCGCCGCACTACCTTGCCGATCCTGCGGCCTGGAGATCCTGGCTCCGACACACGAGGCCGCTTTTGTCTGCCCGCAATGCGCATCCGGATTCCAAAATCCCAGCCATCGTTTGTGCGCATGAGACTAGACGACTTGACGCCGGAGACAACATGCTCCGGCGGAGCGCCCTGCTGATCGCTCATTGCCGTCGATTGGCTCCTAAACGCCATACCCTGTCCCGGCATGCGTCGAGGCCAGCGCTGTTGTCAAATCTCTCGATTCGCGCGCCCGCGGCTTCGATGACGCTTGGCAGTTGGAAATCACGTGCCGATGCGCCGCCAGCCACCCACGCGCGCGCGGATTGCCCCGCCCTCGTCCTGAGCCGATCCAGGCGCAATTCGTCTGGCGCGGTGACACTGATAATCCGCCAGCTCGGGTCCAGCAATGCCAGATGCGACGGGCTGGACGGAAGGCCGTCGATCACGACTCGCTCCCGAGTTTGTGCCAATTCGATAACCCCTGCCGCCACCCCGTCGGGCAATGGGCGGCCCGGGTCAGCGTCTCGCAGCGTCAGGAGTAACCGGATTGGAATGTCGCTCGGCAACATCCCCTTTCGCGCAAGGCGCCGCAGGATCCCGATGCTAAGGTGCCAAAATCCATGGTCGGCCAGCATCCGCCCGATCGTGCTCTTGCCAACGCCGTGCGGCCCGATCAGGCAGAATCGGTGAATGTTGCTCACCCGGAGCTATAGGTCTTTGCATGGACGAAGCCACGCACCTTCATGACCTTGCCTAGGAGTGCTTCAATATCTGAGAATACGCCCTCTTCCCGCAATTTCTCATAGGCTGGCGGGTCAAGCCGCTTCAACGCGCTCAGGGTTGTGCGCGCGTCCCCATATTGTCGGTCACATCCCCCATGTACTCGAGAGTAATCATCGGCTTCACGGCCTCTCCTCGCTAGTCTGATTGCTTCATTTGGTTCGTGCCCCGTCGTTCTGTTTGTTGACCACAGCATTCGCCGTCATGAGAATGGACCCGTGCAGTGGCGAGATCCGCCAGGTCTTTTGCAATGTCCTGCTACAGCCGGCTGACGTGTTCGCGCACCAGCGCCCAGAGCGCCGCCCAGTCAACTACTTCACGGCTAGCCCAAACGACAAGCAGCAGGCCCGCGAGCCGGCCCAATGCTCAGCGCCGACGCATTGGTGGAGGCAGATCCCCAAACATGCAATCAGGAGGTCTGGGCAAGGTTGCCCTGCAGCACGCCACTGGAGTCCATGTCGCCGTAGCGAACATGCTCGGCAACCAGCGTTCCGCCATTGCGTAGCGACACGGTTGCGACTTCCTTGGCGTCAATCCTTCCCCAGTTGACGAGCAGCTCTGCCGCGGTCACGGTCGAAGCCTGGATCGCACCCAGGTTGAACAGTCGCTTGACCGAGATTTCTGCGCTGATCTCCGCACCCTCCGCCAAGATCAGCGTGCCGTTCGGGATGTTGATGGTTCCCTTTGGCAGACTGCCCGCAAAATAGAGCCCGCCCGCCAGGATCTCGATGGTGCCCTGGATCGCGCATTGGCCCTGTAGGACATGACGAATGTCTTCGGCCTGGTGGTCGATCACCAGTTCCTTGCCCTCGATCCGATAGCCGTGCGACACGGGTTCGCGTACGGCGGGTTCGAACTGCGGGGTACTCGGTGCTAGCTGCACGGCCGGCGCGGCGGCCAATTGCGGGAGGGGATTAACGTTGTTCATAGGCGCGGCTGAGAGGATGGTGGCTGGACTAGCGGGCGGTCTCGGTGACGGTTCCGACCACTTTCTCCGGCTGAGCGACGGGTGCGGTTCCGGTGATCGTTGGCGCCATCGGCGGCTTGGCCGGAAGCGCGCCCTTCAAGGTGACCTTGACACCGGCAGCTTCTCCGGCAGTGAGCGCCTTCTGTGTCGGGCGTGTTAGGGTCGCGCTCGGAAGTGGCGCGGGTAGCGGCAACGGTACGTCAGCAGTCGACTTGATCGCCGGCGGCAGGGTCACCGACTGCGCTGGCGCAGCGGCGACATGGGAGGCCTTCGGTAGCCGAGCTGGTTCGTCGGCGGGCGTAGCACTCGGTTGTGCTGCAGATGGTTGCGCGGCTGCGCGGTCGGCATCCCCAGTCTGCTGGGCAGATTGGGCCGCGGCGGCCACGGTGCCTGTCGCGGAATGGCTCGCCTCGGAAGGTGTCTCTGATACCGATACAGGCACAGGCGACACTGCGGAGACAGGGGATGCTTCAGCTACCGGCGCCGATTGCACCACCGTTGGCTTGCCCCGTTGCCGCCGATGCTGAATATATTGCTGCCCGACGACGCCCGCAAGGACGGGAGAGACAAGCAGCGCCCAGAGTCCAATCTGTTTACGATAGCGAAGCCACCAGGCCACCGCACCTGCGACCCATTGCACATGGGGCTGCTCCAGCTTGCGCCTGGCACGATGTCGTTGGCGTGCGCGCGGAACTTCCATCGGCGACGGCTGCCCCATCTCAATAGGCCAAGCGGTCGGTGCCCGCGCCACGGTTTGCGCGCCGATGAGGGCAGTAAGATTGGGGCTGAGGTCAGATTGCATGGAGGTATTGAACGCCAAAACATGCCAATCGTGTTGGGCAAGATCTACGCTAAAAACCGCCGGTTTCGATGCCGGTCCCGCTCAAGGCCGTGCCTCGCTAGTCAGAAGCGGACTGGCGAAAAGACGCGCCCAGGATCTGGCCACCGAGCGCTGGATGGATAGCGCGCCAAGGGTGTCCCACCATCCGTTCGCGACCAGAATCACGGGCGGGCCATAGTGCAGGTGATAGAGCGGCAGCGACGTGCTGGCTTCGAAGCAGACCAGTAAGCTCGCGGACTCGCCCGCGACGTCAATCGCGCTGCCGGTCCTCGCATAGTCCGCCGGGTACGGTTCAATGAACGGGATAGGCGCGATGGCCGGGGTGAAGGTCCCTTCCGGGAGGTGCCAGACGCCTTTGCGTGACGTTCCATCGTGCATATGGATACCCCCGACCAGCAGACGTTGACCGGGCTGCAAGGCCGCCCGAAGACTTCGCATCGCGGCCAGCGGCAAGGTGCCGAGCCAGTTTTCCGGCGCCACGATCACCGGCATCGACGAACCACGCACGACATCGGCAAGCCCGATCATGGCCTGTGCAGCGTCCTCGAAGGTTTGCGGCACGGGCGGTGCCGGGCGGAACTGCAGCCCCTGCCAGCCGGCAACGCCACGTGGGGGATGCCAATAGGCATGCAGGTTTAACCCCGCTGCGAGCACGGTAGCCACCATCAGCAGTGCCATCATCGCTTGCCGCGCTTTTCCGCCAGCATTGCGGCAGCCTACAATGGCAAGCGCCATCCCAACGTACACGGCGACGCCGGCGTACCCCATTCCTGGGAAGAGCCAGCCCGCTCCTGCGAGCGGCGGCAATGGGAGCCAATACGCGAATGGCGGCAGCGACGGCAGCACAAGCAGCATCACGCCGCGCAGCCACTGCGGCCCCGGCAGCAGCGCCGGCGCCGCCATCAGCGCTGCGTATAGGCACTGCACCGCCAGAGCGAGCCACAAAGACGCCCCGGACGCGTAAGCGGACGGCGCGACGCACCACGCGGCACCGAAGTACAAGCAGACGGCTCGGGCATAGCGTAGGGCTGCTGTTTGGCGGTCGGTCGCGAGCGGCAGGATGATATAGCCTAGGCCGCTAGCTGGCGGCAGGGAGAGACAGCCGCCGAGCAGCAGACTGCCAATGTCAGCACTGATGAGTTTTTTGCTCATGTTACGCATTTTCGGCAAAAACCTGCACCAACATCAGCGCTAATAGATCTAGATTTTCAGCCAGTTTCTGCGGCGCCTGGACGCCTCGCGGCATAGCGTGTCGGAGCGTTTTTTGGGCCATTTTCCGGCACAGAACTGGCCGCTTCGCCTCACGACGTTTTTAAAAATCAAGGGATTACGCGCGCGAGAATTGCCCACTGCGGGCAAATTCAGGCTGTCACGAGGGCCGCCACAGCCTCTTGGACGCGAATCGCGCGCGTTTTAGCCGCGCTCTCCCCCGCACCGATTCCCGCCCTTCGCGCACGATTGAGAGGCATCCATCTAAACAAGGAACCACGATGACCGTCAACGCCATGGACAGCATCCACGACGAGCTCGGCAGCGGCCCGGGCGCGGAGCACGATGAACTGCTGGAGGCCGCCGAAGAGTCGCGCGTCGCGCTGGCGGCCGAGGCCGCGGAGGCCGCGGAGGCCGCCGCCGGCAACGCGGTCTCCGTAGCGGCTGACAGCGCTGCCGAGCAGGCACTTGCCGACGACCTGATTCGCCGCGCCCGCGCGCAGCGTGAGCGCGGCAAGCAGGAACTCAAGCGCAAGATGGCCGGGATCCCATCGGTGCAGCAGCACGTCATGCTCAACGACCAGGTGGTCGCCTCGTCGTTCACCCGTTTTTTTTACCTCATCGACAAGGGCGCCGAGCTCATGCGCCGGCGCGGCGATGCGATCATTGGCGAGGAACGGGCCGCCAAGCTGCGCGAGCAACTCCAGGCGCTGATCGGCGCCGTCGACACCGAGGTACGCCGGAACCTGGAGGCCACGCAGGCGCTCGTCGACCGCGACGCCTATGCCGAGGGCGCGATTGCCGTCAGCTACACGGGCCCAGCGTACGAGGAAACGATCCAGATCCGCTCCCGCGAAGGCCTGGCGCTGCAGCGTGTCTTCACCCTGTACGACCAGCTGCTGGCCCTGATGGTCAACCTGGAGTGGAACGGCAAGATCGACGCGAGCGAGGTCGACCAGATGCGCTACCAGACGAAGCAGAAGATCCGCCCGATCTTTCGCTTTGCCGCGCGAGCCAACATCGGCATGCAGACCTCGCGGGCACGCAATGCGCAAGGGCGCCCCGGTCGCGGTACCGGCCGTGTCAACGGCAGCGCCAAGGGCGACGCCGCCATCGTGGAAGCGGTGAGCAGCCTGCAGGAGCGTTTGGAAAAGGGCTCGTTCTCCAGCGCCACCGATGCCGATGCCCTCTGATGCCCAGTGACGAACGCCTGCTCGCGGACTTGAATCCCGAGCAGCTCGAGACGGCGCGCTGCCGCACCTACTGTCTTGCCGTGGCCTGCCCGGGCTCCGGCAAGACCAAGACCCTGGCCTCGAAAGCGGCCTTTTTGCTATCGGACGGCGCGTCAACCGTCACGGCCGTCACCTTTACCCGTGACGCCGCGCTGGAGCTGCGCGAGCGCATCGTGGCCATCGCCGGCGAAGCCGCCAAGCCGCGCCTGCTGGTCGGCACTTTCCACTCCATTGATCTCCTGATGAGCTTCCCCAAGGGCCGCAACGGCTTCGGCAGCGCCATCCTTGCCAACATGCGTTCGCCCTATGGTGATCGCCCGTGGGACATCGTGCGCGAGGGCGAGCGGCGCGGGTATCTGCGACGCGCCATGGTCCAAGCCGGCCTTGAGATCGAACTGGATGAGGCAACCCGCCTGATCGAGGACGCGAAGGCGGCCGGCAAGGGCCACGGCCTCGCGGACGCGCAACTGGAGCTGCTGGAGACCTATCAGCGCATCCTGCAGCGCAATGGTCAGGTGGACTTCCAGGACATTCTCCTGAAGACCAACGAAGCCCTCTTCTCTGGCGCCATGACACCGCTGCCGGTCGACTACCTGCTAATCGACGAGTTCCAGGATACCGACCTGGTGCAATATCGCTGGAGCGCGCACCATGGCGCCGCCGGCAGCCAGATTACGGCGGTGGGCGATGACGACCAGTCGATCTATGCCTTCCGGCGCGCGCTCGGCTATGAGTGCATGCAGATGTTCACCAAGGAGTTTCATGCCAACACCATTCTGCTCGGCATGAACTACCGCTGCCGGGACGAGATCCTGTCGTCCGCCGGCAAGATGGTGCAGGCCAACCTCGGCCGTATCCCCAAGCTGCTGCGGGCGGCCAAGGGACCGGGTGGCCACGTCGAATGGGAGCGGTTCAGCGACTTCGAGCTGGAAGCCGAAGCCTGCGTCGACGCCGTCGCGGCCGCCGCGTCGGACGGCGCCTCCTTTGCGGTGCTCACCCGCGCCAACCGCCGGCTGGACCTGGTCGAGGCCATGCTGGTGGCGCGCCAGCTCCCCCACCGGCGCACCGATGGCGAGTCCGTGCTGGACAAACCGGAGGTGGCCCTGTTCGGTGCGGTCATCGATGCCGTGGGCACGCAAAGCGCCCGGGCGGTGGACCAGGTGCTCGGCTGGGCGGGTCTGTCCGAGGACAACCTCGTTCAGATCCACCAGCTGTTTGGCAATGCCATCCGGATCGGGGCGAAACAGGATTTCGAGACCACCACGCTCTCATCTGACGCCATCGCCACCTGGAAGGACTTTGCCAAGCGCCACCAGGCCTGGGCCAACTTGAACAAGGCGGGCTTGTACCACCTGATGCTGCACGGCATTCAGGAGTGGCTGATGCTTCATGCGAAGGACGACCGGACCAAGCGCATGCTAGAGGTCGCGGCGGCGATCTACCGCCCGGCGGGCAAGAGCCCAAGGGAGCGGCTCGACGAACTGCGCCTGGCCCGCCAGAAGAAAAAGAAGGAGGAAACGGTGCCCGGCACCGTCCGGGTTGCCCTGATGACGGCACATAGCGCCAAGGGCCTGGAGTTCGATCGGGTCTGGATCCTTGGCGCCGAGGAGGAGGCATGGCCATCCAAGCATGGCGCCCTAGAAGAGGAGCGGCGCCTGATGTATGTTGCCATGACGCGGGCGCGCGAGCAGCTGTGGATCAGCGCCGCCGGCAAGCGCCGGCCCAGCCTGTTCATCGCGGAAACGGGAATTGCGCGCGCGCCGGAAGGGAAATACGAGACTTCGGATCGGCCTGCCCCAGCCCCTTAGCCGATGCCGTGTTCGTCGGCCAGTTCCTGCGCCGTCTTGCGCTGAAGCCGCAGCGCACTGCACTTGACCGCGGCATACGCCATCAGTACCGGCGGCAAGACCGCCAGTTGCTGGTCGCGATCGATGCGCCCCGCGTATCGCGCCACATAGAGACACCCATAGGCCTCGTCGAAGCGACGCATCAATCGAAACAACCGTGCTCCATCCGTCGATACCAGACGCACTTCGACCTCCGCGTAGAGCACCGGCGTCGTGGTCGGATGGATCGCATGGCAGCGAATCTCCAGCAGATCGACCTCCGTCTCGAGCTGATCGAGGTCACGACGCACGGCGCCCAGGTAGCCGCGCTGACGCGCGCAGGCCAGCATCTTGGTGGTCAGCAAGTGGAAGTCACGCCGAACCAGACGGCACACCAGTGCCGTTCGCAGCGGGAGCACGGCGCGGGATTGCACGGGCGTGCGCACCTCCTCGATACGGTGCGCATTTTTGATGACGAGTGAGGTCTTCTGGTCCATGGCAAGCATTATTTAGGGTTCGCCGCTGCGTGGGCGGGGCAAAACCGGCTGGAAATCGCACGCGACTCGCCGCTTTCCTTTCCCCGTGCCACGCCCTATGATGGATGCACTTCTCCGCCGCACAAGCGGCATTGCGTCATTGGCGAATACCAGCACGTTTCATCGCGAATTCGCCCTTCGACGCCAAGATGCGACCATTCCGCGGTGCTGGTCCCCTTCCATACCATGGGCCGGGATCATTTCCGCTGAGGCGTGCGCCCTGCAATCCTCGCCGCTGGCTGCCGATGGCCATTGCCGGCATCCTTCCACCTCCCCGCTGATCGACATGGAATCCCTTGCCGCCGTGCTGATCGTGGCCGTGCTGCTGCTGTTCGCCTTCGGGAAACGCGGCCGGTCCGACGATGACGCCCCGCAGATCGATCCATTCTTCTTTTCGCAAGACAAGGACAGCATGGACGACGAATAACAGCTGCCTTCGCAGCGGAATGGCCTCGCCATTCCAGTGCATAGGGCACACGGACTTCCCAAGCCTCGTCGAGGCATACATGGAGATCCACCGGATTTGCCGGTGGATAAACCGTCACGGCGATTGCCGTCATGGAGAGAAATCATGGAGAAGTCCATCCTGTCGGACCGACTCAGCAACGGAACCGCGCGCCTGAATATATCGGGCCGTATCCGCAGTGGCACCAAGCTGCTCACCGCGGCCGCCGCAAAGAACCCCAAGGCCGTCTCCCTCTTTGCCCCGGCAGTTGCCGGCCAGCAGAAGTTCAAGGACGCCGAAGCGGCCATCGCCGCGCAGTGCAACATCCCCCATCCCACCCGTCCCGCCAACACGCCCTACTTCAATGTCTCCGGGGCAGACTTCGAGATGCCGGAATTCGCCCGGCACATCCTCGATACCTACGGCGAGCCTGACGAGCGCGGCGAGCCACGGCTCTACCGCTTCCCAATCGTCTTTCATACCGACCAGTTGCTCGACTTCTTCCCCCACGCATTCAGGTCCTATGGCGGGGCGATCAACTACGAGTCCCTCTATGGGAAGGACGGCAAGCGCTACTGCATGTATCGCGAACCCGTGTTTCCGGAGCAAGTCCGCGAGCAGCGCGCCCGGCGCATGAAGTTCCTCCCGCGCCGCGAGCTGGTCCCACGCTGCGAGTGCAAGCCGGAGTGCTGCCCCGAGTACCTGCAGGGGCTGTGCAAGTTCCGCGGCGACTTGCTGTTCTATATTCCCGACATCCCAACTGTGGGGCCCGTGTCGATCACCACGACCAGCCAGTACGCCGCCGAAGGCATCTTCACGGACCTGATGCGGATCAAGACGGCGCTGGGCACGATCCCGCGCTTCAATCCGTTCCAACCTGGCAAGCCGATCTACTGGCTCACCAAGGTGCAGGAAACGCGGACGTACTACGACGACCAGGGTGCCAAACGTCTGGGTATGCAGTGGGTGCCCAAGCTCACCGCGGATCTCGATATGGCGAAGGCCCTGAGCCTGAACACGGCCCCGGCGCTGTCGCTCGGCCTGGCTCCTACCGCCCCCCAGGGATGGCTGGCCGGGACAACGCCCGGTACCCCGGCAACGCCGGCCCCCAGGCCGGACGCCGATCCTCCCGGCGACTACGATGCCGAGCTGCAAGCGCGGGTCCTACATGCTGTCAACGACAGCAACGGCGACCCGGAACAGATCAGCCACTGGGCCACGCTGCGGTATGGGCAGGATTGGTCCCGCACCAACGCCTCGCTCGCCAGCGTCCATACCGTCTTCCGCGGCCTGGGCAACGACGGCGCGTACGTCAACGCCCGTCTGCGTTTCGAGATCGCGGCATTGGTGAGTGGCATCGACGAAACGCTGCGCAAGCAGTACTTCAAGGCCAAGCTGGGCAACGGCTGGACACGCGAGATCGACCGGCTGGCCACCGCCGCCGGCGAACTCGAGGCGCTGGCCGAGCGCGGCGCGAACTATGCCAGCAGCTTGATGCTGGGCTTCCTGGACGACCTGGAAGTCGCGTAACGGTCGGCACCAACTGCCACGATGGCGCAGGCCAGCCTCGCGTCCGACACCGCTAACGCTTCCGTCGAGGCCTGACGCCGGCAGACCTTTCCTCAATGACGCATCCGCGTCTCCCCCGATTTTCCGGGGGCTTTCTCTTGCGCGCTCCCGCAGCGCGCAACGGAAAGCCGTTCCCTCGCTTTCCAATCGCCGCGAACGCGGCAGGTAAGGAGGAACTTCCATGAAACTCGCTCACATGAGTGATCTGCATTACTCCGCAACCCATCTCGCAGAATCGAGCCGCTGCTTTGGCGCTGCGGTCTCCCATGCTATCGAGATCAGCGTGCAGGCGGCGGTCATCACCGGCGACGCCACCGACCATGCACTTGACGCCCACGAACCGGCCTTCCGGGAACTGGCCAAGCAGATCCAGCGGCTGGCCAATCATTGCCCGGTCCTGATGCTGCAAGGCACCTTCTCACACGAGCCCCCGGGCTTGCTGCGCGTCCTGGAACTGGTCGGCGCACGGCATCCCATTGCCGTCGCAGACCGGATCGGCCAGATCGCCCTGGTGCAAGGCCAGTGGCACAGCAACGGGTTGACATGGGACGCACCCGCCGATCTGGTGGTCACGTGCTTGCCGACCGTCAACAAGGCAGACCTGATCGCCACGGTCGGCGCGGACCATGCCGCGGCCGAGGTTGGCCAGGCGCTCCATCAACTGCTGACCCTGTTCGGGTCCGTCAATGCGCGGCTGTTCGCGCAAGGGGTGCCGACGCTGCTCATCGGACACGGCACGGTGGATGGTTGTCTGACCGAACACGGCGTGCCGATGGCGGGCCAGGACCACGAGTTCAATCTGGGCTCGCTGTTCCAGGCGAACACCGACGCGGTCGCACTGGGCCACATCCATAAGCAGCAAGCGTGGCGGCGCGAGTTCGCCGGCAGACGGCAACTGATTGCCTACGCCGGTTCCATCGGACGCTTCCACTACGGCGAGGATGGCGACAAGTCCGCCCTGATCTGGGACATCCGTCCCGGGCAAGCCGAATATACGGTCTTCGTGACGCCAGCGCGGGTCACGCTGGACTTGCACTTCGACGGTCCGCCCGACCTGGAGGCGATCCGCGAGTTCGGCCAGCGCTGCGCCGGCGCCTTCGTGCGCGTGCGTTACCTGGTCGACGAGGAGCACCTGCAGTCGGTGGACCGCGCGGCGATCAAGGACGCGCTGCAAGGCGCGGCCGAGGTGAAACTCGAAGGCAAGACCCTGGTGGTCGAGCGCCAGCGCGCGGCGGGCATCTCTACCGTGGCGAGCCTGGATGACAAGGTCAAGATGTGGTGCGAGCAAACGCAGTCACCCTTCGAGCCCTTGTGCGATCGGCTTCAGGCACTGTCGGCCGAAGCGCCAGAGGCCATCGCCAGCAGCATTGTCCAGCGCCTCAAGGCGGAGGAAGCCGCGCGAGACACCCCTGACGCCCTTGGCCAGGTACCGGTAGCCGCCGCCCGCAACCCGACCGATCCGTTACCGCCGGCGATCGATTCCGAGGTCCCGTCCTGGGTCACCGAGGACCTGTTCGCTTAGCGCCATCCGCGGGGCAAATATCAGCCCTGCCCCGCCATTCCAAGGTCACCACCCTCGGCACCGCCGGCTTCCGGCTGCCGAGGACAAGGAGAAGCAGCATGACACAGGAACTGGTCGCAGAGAACGCGCGACTAATGGGATACCAACATGGCTAAGCGACGTGGGCGGAAACACCGCAAACTCAACGTCGTCTGGCCTGACTTCCAGCCAGATCCGCTTGATGAGAGCAGTGATCCGAGTATTGCGCTGCGCACGCTGCTACGCATGATCACAGCCGATCTCATCGTGCATGCCGCATCGCAGCCAACAAAGGCAGCGGCGATGGCGCGCATCCAGGCCGCCCTCGGAAAGCCGCTCGTCGACATCACCGCAATGTACGAGACGTACATGGAGACGACCGACGGCGAATGGGCTGGAAGCCTGCGATCCAAGCGGATTGCGTGGCTGACCGAATGGGCTTCCCTCGAGAGGGCATATTGCGTCCGTGGAGGTCCAGGTGCCATCTACGTCAGAGAATTTCCACCGGAGGGAATGAGCGAACCCTAGGCCTCATCCGGTTCGATGCCATCACGCCGGGGCGCTACTCAGGAACACGATCTGGACACCGCACGACAGCCTCTGCAAATCGCTGCCGGTATCGAGGCGGGCGACGCCGCCGGCCTGTTCTTCAGTTTTATGGATAGCGAGAACAGCCAGTGGTTCGAAGCCTCGCCGGCCGAACGCAGGGGCTGGCTTCGGCAATGGCTGGTACTCGAACAACGCCACGCATCCCAAGCAACAACCGCTCACGACCGGCGGCGTAGTTCGCTACGTCCTACTGCATGCTACTTGGTCGTGCTTTTTACGTCGCATTTCGCACCGTCTGCTGGGTAATGCTGGACGGTGCAGAAAAAGCCAAGGAACGCAGCAAGAACGAGTCCGTTTAATTGCTCCGCAACCCGAAACAGTCACCTCGGTGGCTGTTTCCCTTTCTGGACGCCCGGTAGAAGCAGGCCAAATCGTGCTGCATTTCGCCACCGTTTCGAGTTCCCCCGACACATTGCATTGCGTTTACACTAGGGCTACGCCGGGCTCACCGGCACTGTAGATGTTGCGGATTGATCCATGCGCCCGCCCGGGCCTATCGATCAGTCTCCGTGGTTTCCAATTCGCCGCGCCAGCGGCAGGAGTTGAACATGAAACCACGCATGTTAAGCCTCAGCAATTTCATCGGCATCCTGTCCGGCTTAGGCAAGCCCGAGATCACCCTTGATCTGCGTCACCTGGATGCATCCACCGCCCTCGTTGCCATCGCCGGCCCCAATGGCGCCGGCAAGACCACCATCATGGACAACCTTCACCCGTTCCGGGTGATGCCCTACCACGCCACCACCCCCACTTCCAAGGGCTTCTCGTACTGGGATCACGTCGCGGGCCCGCTTGCCAGCAAGATGCTGGAATGGGAGCACGATCGCCAGGTGTTTCGCAGCGATCTCGTGTTCCGCCAAACCGCGAAAACGAAGAAGCAGGAAGCCTACCTGACCGTCCGCCAGGGCGAACAGTGGGCTCCGGTCACGTTGCCCGATGGCACCGCCTCGGACGGCAGCACCGACACCTACGACGCTTGTGTCGAGCACCTGCTCGGCAAGCCCGAAGTGTTCTTCACCGCCCACTTTTCCGCGCAATCCCGGGTCCCGCTCTCGGGGATGGTCGCCGGCGATGTCAAGTCGCTGCTGTCCTCGATCCTCGGGCACGATCAGATTCGGGAGCAGGGGGCCAAGGCAGGCGCCGTCGGCAAGCTGCTGAACCCGGAACTCGACCGCACGCGTGGCGACCTGCGGCAGGCAACGGCAGCCGAGGTCCGCGCCCGCGAGATTGGCAGCCAAGTCACCCAGGCCGCCAGGCAACTCACCGCGGCCACCGCCAACGTCGACGCCGCGCAAGCTGACGCAACGAAGGCCAGCGCCACGCTGGCTGCCACGCAAGCGCAACTCGACGGACAGGCTTCGATGCGTCAGCAACGTACCCAACTCGAGCAACAGCAACAGGTCGCCGGCCAGGAGGCCGCACAGCAGCAAGACGGAATCGATGCCGAGGCGGCCGCGCGTAAGCGCGAGCTCCAGGAAAGCCGGATGCAATGCCAGCATCAACTCGCCGGCCTTGCCACCGAGGCCCAGCGGCTGCGCAAGGACCAGGCAACCCGGCAAGCCATGCTGGATCAGGAGCCCGCGATCCAGCAGGCGGAAGGCGCCACCGCACAGGCGACGGCCAAGCTGCAGGCACTCAGCCAACAACGCGAGGCGCTCAACGCGCCCATTGCCACCCTGGCGCAGCACCGGAAGGAACTGCTCGGCGTGTCGGCGGCGCACCAGAAGACGATCGCGGACGGCTCCGCCAAGAACCAGTCCGTGCAGTCCATGACGGTCAGCGCCAAGCTGGCCGACGACGTGCCGTGCGCCGGCAGTGCGCTGCAACCCAAGTGCCCGTTGCTGGCCAATGCCATGACCGCCAAGGCCGCCCTGCCGGGCGAGATTTCGCAACTGAAGGACATGCGCAAGTCGTTTGAGGCCAGCAAGGCGCGGAGCGCGGCCCTCGCCCTCGCCATCGCGACGCTGGAGACCAAGGATGAGGAAGCTCGCCAGCAGGATCGACAGATTCTCGCGTTGCACGATCAGCTGCTGCAGTTGAGCCGCATCACCAATCAGCGCGAGGCCCTGGCCGCCGCGCGACAAGCATGGCCGGTGGCCGCGCAGCGCCAGCAGGATCTGGCCGGCACCGAAGCCGAGCTGAACCAGCGGCTGGCCGACCTGACCCGACGAACCGAGGCGGTCGACCAGGACGCCGCAGCGAAGCGCAAGGCCGTCGAGATGGCGCATGCCGAGAAAGTGGCCAGCCTGGCACAGTTACTGGCCACTTTGCCACGCGGCTTGGCCAGCGACGCCCTGCAACAGGCGCAACACGCTGTCGCCGCGGCCGAGCAGGCCCTGACCACGGCGAAGCGCGCGCAGGCGCAAGCGCAGGCCCAGCTCCATGGCTTGCAGCTGCAAGCCGCGGAAGCCACGACGGTCGCGGCACGTAAAGCCTCGCTTCAATCGCTGTGCACCGCGCTGTCGGACGAAGCGGCCTATTGGGCGCTGCTGGCGAAATGCCTGTCGAATGACGGCCTGATCGCCCTGTCGATCGATGACGCCGGCCCGGCCATCTCGGCGCTCTGCAACCGCCTGCTGGAGGACTGCTACGGGGGTCGCTTTGCGGTGCAGATGGCGACGCAGCGCATGACGCAAACCGGCACCGTGCGGGAGACCTTCGAGATCCATGTCACGGATGTCGAGCGTGGCGAGGTCAAGCCGCTCGGCAGAATGAGCGGCGGCGAGAAGGTCTGGGTCAACGAATGCCTCGTGCGCGCACTGGCGCTACACATGGCACGTTGCACCGGCATGCACTTCCCGACTTTGTTCTCCGACGAGGTGGATGGCCCGCTCGATCCCGAACGCAAGCGGCAATTCATCGCCATGAAACGGGCAGTGCT
Source organism: Cupriavidus sp. F041 (assembly GCF_057814235.1). Classification (NCBI taxonomy): domain Bacteria; kingdom Pseudomonadati; phylum Pseudomonadota; class Betaproteobacteria; order Burkholderiales; family Burkholderiaceae; genus Cupriavidus; species Cupriavidus sp. F041. The sequence goes on along the minus strand of NZ_JBVASY010000001.1, from coordinate 2,832,785 downwards.
GGCGGCCGGCGGCTACGAACGCGAGTTCTTCATCACGCAGACGCCGGAGCTGTCTGCCATGGCGGACGCCACCATCCACATGCAGTCGCTTTAACGGCGACGTTCAAACAGGAGGGGCCAACAGGCCTCTCCTGCTTTTTCACCAGCGGTCCGCTTGGCGACCGCCCTCTCCTGCGATGAAACAGAAACGGGCTTTCCCGGCGCCGCCCACACGCGCCGCGGGGAAAGGCTGTGCCTCCGTCTTTTCAACGCCCAGTCATGGGCAGGAACGGAGAGCAACATGACAGAGCAACTGCTGGACCTGTTCGGTGAACGAGTCGCAGAGAAGCCGGATCGCGCGCCCAAGATTCAGGGCAGCCAAGCCAACATGATATCGATCGAGGCGCTGTCGCCTCATACGCTCAGTTGGGTCGGTGCGTGCATTGCCCGCGCTCTGTGGGACGCCATGCGCGACGACCTGGTCGCCTACGACGCCACCAAGGCAGCCAAGACAACGAAAGCTGACGACTTCTTCGGCTTGCCACCGCTATGGCCGCAAAAGCTCGCGATGTTTGACGTGCTGTGCTGGGCCTTCGACCTGTTCGATCGCCCACCCATCGCCCCGATCTCGGCGGTCTGCGGCGAACTCGACCTCGATGTTTGCCGTGTGCGCCGAACCCTGGCCAGAAACCTGCACCCCGAATTGCGCGAGTTGTTCCGCCTCATTCGGATGGCAGTGGGTGAAGGCAAGGCGGCGGACGCCGCGCACAAGCTCGACGACTACGTCAACCTCGGTAACTGGAGAAACCAATAATGCAAACCAAGCAAATCAGCAAGCCCGCGCGCCTGCTCTGTATCGTCGTGTTCATATTGCTGCTGCCGTATGCCCTGGTCGTTGGCAAGCAACGCTCCGAGAAGGCCATCGGCTGGATCGGAGACAAGTTCGGTGGCGAAGGTGGTGATGAAACGCTGGAGGACGGGGAACTTGAAGAGGTGGCACTTGCGCAGGCTGTCATGGAACCTAAAGCTCCGATAGCAGCGGCACCAGCACCTGTTGCCGTCAAGCCACCGCGCCGTCCCCGCAGCATGAGGGAGATTGCCGCTGGTATGGCACCCGAACCGGGCTTCACCGCAACCGAAGGCATCGGCGCTCGGTGCGTGCAGGTCAGGAAGATCGCGCGAAAGCGTGTCTTCTTCTACCAGTATGTCAACCATGTGCGCCGGGTGTTGCCCGACAAGGCTAGGCAGGAACGCCAGCAACTCGGCATCCTGACCCGGGCGGAGTTCCAGGAAGCCGGCCTGCCCTTCGGCATCGACAGCGCGGTGAGGCTCACCGAACTAGCGCTCAAGAGCAAATCGCGCACCGAGCGAAATGGGCCGAACGCCAAGCTTGCGACGGTCCATCCGCTGTACGTCGAGGACGTCAATGCGGCACTGGCCGACGCCAGCGCACCGCAGGAAGTCCTGGCCTGGGAAGACGCGGGCTACGGCCTGCCGCTTCCCGACACGTCAGAGCCGGTGGACCATCCTCCGCCGATGCCGGCCAGGCCCAACGCCGCAACGGCAACGGTCACGCCGATCGCGCGCGCGACAAAGAAGCCGATCAAGGTCGGCGTCGGTCGGATTCTCGACATGGGCGTGCGTCGGTTCACACCGGACGGCCGCAAACCGTATCAATCCTTCACGATCACCCTGGAAAAGCGCGACGGCAGCCGCAAGGCATTCAGCGGCGAGCACCTCGCGGAACTGGTCTCGGAGCGCCATGTGCGCATCGGCGACACCGTGAAGATCAGCATGCTCGGCCGCGTGGCCGTGCAGGTCCCGCATCCCGAGCAAGATGGGAAATGGATCGATACCCATCGCAACGAGTTCGAGATCCGTCATGTCCGTGCTGCTGCAGCTTGACCCCATCCACATCAACATAGGAGAGCATTCGTGGCATCCATCAACAAGGTGATTCTCGTCGGCAATCTGGGCGCAGATCCGGAATCCCGCTATATGCCCAGCGGCGACGCCGTGACCAACATCCGCCTGGCGACCACCGATCGCTACAAGGACAAGTCCAGCGGCGAGATGAAGGAGTCCACCGAGTGGCACCGCATCGCCCTCTTCGGCAAGCTGGCCGAAGTCGCTGGCCAGTACCTCAAGAAGGGTTCGCAGGTCTACATCGAAGGGCGCATCCGCACCCGGAAATGGACCGACCAGTCGGGCGCGGAAAAGTACAGCACCGAGATCGTGGCCGAGCAGATGCAGATGCTGGGCAATCGCTCGACAGGTGCATCGCACGGTAGCGACGACGACGGTGACGGCAGTCAAGCCCAACGTGACCCGGCACGCTCCGCCAGCGGCAGACCCGCCTCGTCCAGCAATCGCGGTAGCCGCGCGGCTCTGCCACCGCCGCCAGCCAGGCAGCCGTCTTCTGGCTACCCCGGTGGTGGCGCGCCGCGTAGCGGCGGCTTCGAGGACATGGACGGCGACATTCCGTTCTTCGCCCCGTTGGCGCTTGACGGCATTCCGTTTCGCCGCTAACGCGCCGTACGGAAGGCCCCCTTGGGGCCTTCCCGCTGCATCTTCAACCCTCCCCCTTACGGGGGCTTTCCTGATGCGCGCTGCGCTTCAGAAAAGCCTCTGCACCTCAGCAGTGGTCTCTTCGCTTTTGCATTGCCTTTCCGAGGCAGGAGAACACAATGAGCTTGAACTTTAAAGATATTGACTGGGTGAAGGTCCTGACTCGCGCCCAGCTTGACGTGAAATATCTCTCGAAGCGTCAAGGTCCCTGCCCGCTCTGTGGGGGCAAGACCCGCTTTCGTTTCGACAACAAGGATAATGCCGGCACCTATTATTGCAACCACTGTGGCGCCGGCAATGGCTACACGCTCCTGCGCGCCTTCACCGGCATGAGCGATCGCGAAGCGCTTGAGTTCCTGCAGGGAGAAACTAGCTGCCGGCCAGTTGGGCGGCCAGCCACCCGCCACGACGGGCGCAGCCTCAAGGCAAAGGCGGAAGCCGAGGCCAGGACGAAGCGCGCGAAGCTGAACGCGGCCTGGGCGGGCTCGGTCCCCATCAAGGGGACTTCGCCGGTGTGGGCCTACCTCAGCCGGCGGGTGCCCGGCCTGCAGCGCGCGTGGCTGTCGCCCGATCTTCGGTATCACCCGGCATTGGCCTTTTGGGATACCGACGATGAAGGCAAACCGGTGAATCGCGGCGACTGGCCGGTCATGCTGGCCAGGGCAAGGCGCGCAGATGGGACACCCGTCACGCTCCACCGCACCTACCTGAGCAAGGATGGCTACAAGGCGCCCTTCGCCGATGTGAAAAAGCAGATGGCGAGCCCCCAAAAGCTCGCCGGCGCCGCCATCCGCCTGAATTGCCCAACCACCCGAAGCCGCAAGGTTATCGTTTGCGAGGGTATCGAAACCGGCCTGGCCCTGGTGGCCGCGACTGGCAATCGCATCGAGGTGTGGTGTCTGTTGAACGCCGGCAACCTGGCCGCCGCCGACATCGCGCGGGATCGCTTCGACCAGGTAATTATCTGCGCCGATCGGGATCCCCTCGATCCGAAACACGGCTGGCGACCTGGCGAACACTATGCGGAGATGCTGAAGGCTCGATTGCTCATCGAAGGCTTCGGCGTGCGCCTGCGCGTACCGATGAATGAAGGCGAGGACTATTCCGATCTTTGGCTCAGGGCTGCGCATCTGCAACTGGCGGCCTAGACTTGGACGACAGGGGCGCGCTCCTCTCTCGGAACGGCGTAGGTGGCCATGGCCGCCACTTGCCAATGTAGGTAGCCCGCCCGGGAGACGAGCGAAAACGGGAGAACACCGCGACCAACGCATGATGAAGCTCCGTTATGGCGCCGCTACTTTTGTGATGCCTGGCGGCTTGCCAACTCGCAGAGTGTGACAGCTAGTGAGCTTTCTGTCGGCGGGGCGTTTTTCTAACGCGCCAACCCGCCGCTCGGGTCCGGCCCAGCAATCTCTGCCTGTTGTAGGACGCCCTCCCATAGCGACCCCTTGATTCCTGACCTATAACCGAGGCATCAGCATCAGCACGGAGTCCAGCATGCAACCAGGCGTAGAGGCCACGCGCGACATAGAGGAAGAGCTAGAAGACCTGGACGAAACGGATAGTCGAGCACGCACGGAAGCGCGTTGAGGCACAGGAACAGCGCATTGCACAGTTGAAGCGGGAGGGTATAGACAGCAAAAGCGCCGAGCAGCTTCTAGCCGACATGCGCGACAGTCTCAAACAACTCATCCTGCACCGCGCACTTATCGTCAAGAGCATCACGTCCCGGGAGTGAAGAGCCCGCCGCTGGCCTGTTTATGTGAACGAACTATCCACGCGCGTAGATGCCGGCGTTTTACTCGTGAGTTCAATGTGCGAACGTCCTGGCGACGCAAGGGCCAACCGGACCGTTAAGCATCCTAATTTCGAGTGCAGGAGTTCGCGACCTGCCCTCCTTCAGCGCCCGTGTCTACACGACAGCGAGCGCTTTTTTTGGGGCGGCAATGCGTCGTCCGAGAACCTCCACACTTTACTTCTTCGATACCGATACCGCCGCCGCGCCAGCGCCTCGTTCTCCAGGTCTGCCAGCCGCCTTTCCTGCTGCGTTGCACCTCCCATCATCGGTGAGTACAGAAGTTGGCGCGATGCATCACACTTACCAACGGCGACCTCCCCGCGTTGCCAATCTTCAATAGGTGTAGGCGTCACCCTGCCGCCTACACCTATTTCTTGCCCGTCACGATGACATGTGGTTCATCGGACTCGCTGACGTGCCGGGATTGCCCCTGTAGCCCCGCAATACACAGAGGCCTGTTATGGCCTGATCGCGCCCTCGTTGGCAACTTGGCCGGCCAAGAATCGGCATCACGGATTCCGTACTACCCCACCAAAGGGGCATCCCCACCAACGAGGGGAATTGCCTGGATGAACCAATGTGCATTATGGAACTCTCAACAGCAGGAGCCTGTATGACTCAGTTCATCAGATTTGCTCCGAGAAACCTCGCCATTCAGAGGCTGTCGCAAAAGGTACAAATCGAAACAATTCAGCGTAGCTTCTCAATAAAGCGGGGCAAACGGCGGCACGCGGCTCAGGTGGAGAGAGCGATGCGCTGTCCGAGGATGTGGGGAAGGAGGGGAATGTGATTGGTGTGTGAGATGCGGTCGGCCAGGTATTCCCAGAACGAGATTCCCAGCTTTCGACAGGTCTTCTTCAAGCTCGAGAAGGTGTCACGGCATTGGCGACCGAGTTCGCTGCGCGTGCCGCCACTGATCTTCTGCTTTTTCACGTGGTCGCGAATGTCGCGTTCACTGCCGTTGGTATGCAGTGGGATCTCGGGGCGTTCGAGCACCAAGAGCAGCTCGGACTTGTTCTTGTGAAGGCGTCTGAGCAAACGGTCCAGCGTCGCGTAACGGGTCTTTTGGATGAAGACTGCGTCAAAGCGTTTTTGCAGTTCGGCTTTGCGCTGGATCGTCGGATTCTGCTTGTATTCCTTCAGATCCGCATAGAGCGACCAGATATCGCCGCGCACACGGGCAATATCCTCGCGATGTAGGTCATTGAGCGGCAGCAGCTTGTGCACGAGACGCTCGGCGTGGACCCAGCATAAGCCGTGAATCAACACATTGAACTGTCCCGCATCATCGCTAATGATGGCCAGATCCTGGGCGACGCCACGTCGCCTCAGGCTGCCCAGTAACGCCCCTTCGGTGGCGATGTTCCGGTGGCGGGTAACGTCCATGCCCAGGCTGTCCAGGTGAGACAGCCACGCACTCTGGTCGGCAAAGCTCGCGCACTCATGCTGACGCAGCCCATCAACGAACGCCTGTGGGAGCCCACGCTTTTTCATGGAGGAGAGGGCCTCGTCGTTGACCTGGTAGCCATGTCCCGCCGCGAGCAGTTCGAGGAAATTGATGCGGCTCTTCGTGCTTGTGCTTTTGAACCAGGCGAAATGTTCGTTACCGATGTGGGTGACGTAGCCGTTGCGGCCCTGATGCCGCGTGCCGGTGTCGTCGACCGTCACATACGCCGAGAGCGCCAGCCCCGTCGACAGCAGATCCTCCTTTTCCTCGTGGAATCGCCCCTTGTCCTCCTGCAGCAGCGCATTCATCTGCCCGGACGAGATCTCGATACCCCATTCCCGCAACTGCTCGCACAGCAGCGGCTGCGTCACGTGGCAGTGGTGATATTGGTACAGCACGTAACTGACCAGTGTCGCGCCAAAGTGGCTGCCGGCAACGGCCTTGGGCAGTTGCCCGGTCAGCGTTTGACAGTCCGGGGTCTGCCAGCGTGCGAGCCGGTAGCGCGTATTGTGTGTCCCCATCACGAGGTCCTGGACCACGAAATCCCGGTAGCCCTTGAACCGCGAGCCAGACGGGATCGACTCGGCCGGCTGGATGACTTGCTCGCAATCGATCTTCAGCTGCCCCGTCTTGCTCCTGGCGGGCGAACCGCGTCGTCTGGCTGGTTTGCCCTGCTGCTGCCGATTGGACTCGCTGGTTTTGCCGGCCTCCTCATGCATACGGCTTGGTTTGAACGTAGGGCGCTTCTTCTCTCCCTTGAGCACCGCGACTTCGTCCTTCATGTGCCCCGCGTTCTCCACCAGACGATGGATGAGCTCCACCAGACCTTCACCCCAGGCCAGCACCTTCAGCACCGCCGGCGTGCGTTCGGCCTCGGCAATGAACGGCGCAACAAGTTTCTTCTTCACGGCCGCAGTCAGGCTACGCGCGCTTTTCCGCTCTTCTCAACTCGGCGAGTTCCTGTTCCAGTTGCTCCGTCTCCTGCTGCAAGCCATTGGCCATGTCGACCAATCCCTCAACCCATGCCAACACCTCAAGTTCTTTTGGCGTCAATCCTTCTCGCGCGATGTCCGGCGGCGTGAATTTTTGGCAAGTGGTCATGATCGGGCAGCGTGAATGGCGACGGCGAAAGTTAACATCCCCACCCAGCGTTTACAAGTGGAACGCGTTGCGGCTTGCGGCAAGCTCGCGCCGATATTTCCACGCCGACATTCCAGTCACCGGCCACGCCTCACCACCTGGCCTTGCCCCGGCTTATTGAGAAGTTACAATTCAGCTTTGTAAGTGCTTGAATTGTCAGGGCAAAAAAAGCCCACGCGCTCGGCCGTGTACCCTTTTGCGACAGCCTCTTCATGGCGGGGAGTGAAAGGAGCGCCGCCGTCAGGCGGCATTCCCACGTTAGGATGCGCGGCATGATTCTTGTCTACCGCTACCGGGTGAAGTCGCTCAACGGCCTGCTCAACAAGCAGAGCCGAGCGGTGAACTACGTCTGGAACTTCTGCAATGACACGCAGAAGCATGCGCTCAAATGGGGGAAGAAGTGGCCGAGCGGGTTCGATCTGAACGTGCTGACCACCGGCAGCAGCAAGGAGCTCGGCATCCATTCCGGCACGGTCAACGCGACGTGCGAGCAGTACGCGAAATCGCGCAGCCAGCATCGCCGTCCTTACCTGCGATACCGCGGCAGGAAGTGCCTCGGATGGGTGCCCCTGAAGGGCCGCGATCTGAAACGAGAGGGCGAGGCGTTTCGCTTTGCCGGAAGTACCTTTCGCGTGTTCAACAGCCGCCTGTTGCCCGAAGGCAAGATCAAGGACGGCACAAGCTTTGCGCAGGATTCGCGCGGGAACTGGTTTCTCAACATCGTGATAGAGGTGGCTGATGTGCCGGCACGCCCGATTCAAGCTGGCGTCGGCATCGACCTTGGTTTGAAGGACTTTGCCACGCTCTCGACCGGCGAGAAGCTTTCCAATGACCGGTTTGGCCGGCATGCCGCCGAAAGACTGGCCAAGGCGCAGCGTGCGCGAAAGCACAAGCGGCATATCGCCAAGCTGCATGCCAAGGTGGCGAATGCCCGCGCCGACTTCCAGCACAAGCTCGCGCTCGATCTCGTCCGGCGCTTCGATTACATCGCAGTCGGCAACGTGTCGGCTTCGAAACTCGCCAAAACCAGGATGGCGAAGAGCGTCTACGACGCATCCTGGTCGTCCTTCCGGGACAAGCTCCGCTACAAAGCGATTGCGCACGGGGCCACGTTTGAGGAAGTGAACGAAAGCGGTTCTACCCAGTCCTGTTCGGCGTGCGGTTCGAAAGACAGCACGACGCGGCCGAAAGGTATCGCAGGACTGCGAATAAGAGAGTGGACCTGTAGTCGCTGTGGTGTCGTGCATGACCGTGATACCAATGCTGCGCTGAACATTCTCCGATGCGGACGTGCATCGCCAGGTGTGGGAATCCCCAGCCTTTAGGCAGGGGAGGACGTCAATCAAAGTCCAACACGTCATTACTGGAACAATCCACGATGTCGATGTCTACGAGCGCCGGATTGAAGGTTACTCAGTGCTGGACTTCGAAAAATGGCGGAAGCTGTCTTCGGCGAATCTCCAAGAACCAGTTCGAGATGCCGGAAACGAAGGCGAGGTTCACTCGCGCATGAATGGTATCCGCCTAGCGGCGCGCACCACGCGCGATATCTCAGTCTCACCGAGAACACACACATCGCGCGGTACAGCTGCTCTGTACCAATTCCTCAGATTTGCTCCGAGAAACCTCGCCATTCATGGCGGGGAGTGAAAGGAGCGCCGCCGCCAGGCGGCATTCCCACGTTAGAATGTGCGGCATGATTCTCGTCTACCGCTACCGGGTGAAGTCGCTCAACGGCCTGCTCAACAAGCAGAGCCGAGCGGTGAACTACGTCTGGAACTTCTGCAATGACACGCAGAAGCACGCGCTCAAATGGGGGAAGAAGTGGCCGAGCGGGTTCGATCTGAACGTGCTGACCACCGGCAGCAGCAAGGAGCTCGGCATCCATTCCGGCACGGTCAACGCGACGTGCGAGCAGTACGCGAAATCGCGCAGCCAGCATCGCCGTCCTTACCTGCGATACCGTGGCAGGAAGTGTCTCGGATGGGTGCCCCTGAAGGGCCGCGATCTGAAACGAGAGGGCGAGGCGTTTCGCTTTGCCGGAAGTACCTTTCGCGTGTTCAACAGCCGCCTGTTGCCCGAAGGCAAGATCAAGGACGGCACAAGCTTTGCGCAGGATTCGCGCGGGAACTGGTTTCTCAACATCGTGATAGAGGTGGCTGATGTGCCGGCACGCCCGATTCAAGCTGGCGTCGGCATCGACCTTGGTTTGAAGGACTTTGCCACGCTCTCGACCGGCGAGAAGCTTTCCAATGACCGGTTTGGCCGGCATGCCGCCGAAAGACTGGCCAAGGCGCAGCGTGCGCGAAAGCACAAGCGGCATATCGCCAAGCTGCATGCCAAGGTGGCGAATGCCCGCGCCGACTTCCAGCACAAGCTCGCGCTCGATCTCGTCCGGCGCTTCGATTACATCGCAGTCGGCAACGTGTCGGCTTCGAAACTCGCCAAAACCAGGATGGCGAAGAGTGTCTACGACGCATCCTGGTCGTCCTTCCGGGACAAGCTCCGCTACAAAGCGATTGCGCACGGGGCCACGTTTGAGGAAGTGAACGAAAGTGGTTCTACCCAGTCCTGTTCGGCGTGCGGTTCGAAAGACGGCACGACGCGGCCGAAAGGTATCGCAGGACTGCGAATAAGAGAGTGGACCTGTAGTCGCTGTGGTGTCGTGCATGACCGTGATACCAATGCTGCGCTGAACATTCTCCGATGCGGACGTGCATCGCCAGGTGTGGGAATCCCCTGCCTTTAGGCAGGGGAGGACGTCAACGTGCCATACCGCAAGGGCAGGGGCGACTCGCTCCAGCCTGGCGAGATCCGCCAAGCCTCCAGCGAGGTCGGTGCCATCCGCATCGCCCAGGCTATGGCCTCGAGCTTTGCCGGCGTCGCGGCCTATGAAGTGCTGGTGGATGAGGAAACGGGACAGATGGACTCTCCGCGCATCCTGGCGCAGGAAGGAAGTGTCCCAGTTTTCGGCGAGTGAGGCTATTGGCGCCCTGCCAACCAGGTTCCCCTTCGCTGATCGTGGCGTGCCATGCAGCGCTCGGCGCGCGTCAAGACAGGCGAAGTCCGCTTGAGTCTTGCGGTTGTCCTCGCTCACGCAATCGCACGCCGGACACGTCCGGCTTGTGTTCTGCGGCGGCACGGCCACAAGCCAGCCGCCGTTCCATGCCACCTTGTAGTCCAGTTGGCGGCGGAATTCGAACCAACCCTCTGGCCGCTTGCCGCGCCGTGTACTTCGGCATCAAGCGCCTTCTCGCCACGGCGGCATCTGCCACGTTGCATTGATCGTGACCGTCGCCGGCCTTTTCATCTCCCTTGGGGTCGGCGCGTACGCACAACACCGGTTCTTCAAGAAGATGACCAGCGTGATCGCCCCTCACAGCTCAATGATCGACAGCCATTTTGTGACCTTCATCGTCACTATCATGCCCCAGCACCGGGCCCTCGCTAATGCCGCCCACATCACACTTCCCCAGCCCAAATGCCCCGTCATAAGGCGACGCGACACAGAGCCTGAGAAATGCGCCGCAGGCAACGGCAATGGCGAGAACGGTAATCATTGGTATGCAATTGGATCGGGGGGGGGCAAACAGGCTACCAGCATCGACCACGTTCAATTCAAAGAATAGTCAGCAAAAAACCGAGGTGCTCGCATGATCGGCCGCGAATATACCACCTTCGGCATGTGCTCGGGCGGATGCCACGGCGAGCCACGCAGGGGCAATGCGACACGCCATCGGCCGCAGCGCCACGTCACCTACGCCGCGCCTGCACCTCGTTCTCCAGATCCGCAGGCCCCCTCCCTGCTCCGCGACGCATCCCTTCATCCGCAGGGTACCGCATTTGATGCGATGCACCATAATCAATCCCGGCGACAGATTGACCCCCGTTGCCAGTCCTCTAGGGTGTAGGTGTCTACCTGCCGCCTACACCCCCTTTTTCCTCACTTGGAGGCAGCGTGAGAATTACTCCTATTCTTGCCCTTATGCTGGTGCCGGGCGTAGTTCACGCCCAGCTCTCGGCATACAAATCTTCCGGATCTGCTGGCTACGGCGGCTATGCCGCCGCCTCTCAGCAGCGCGGCAGTACTGCCTATGGCTCAACACAAGGCCAGAACAATTCGCTCTCCGGAGTGAATGGCGGCATTACGCAGCGCTATAGCAACGCATATTCAGGGCATCAGCGAGAAGATATGACTGCTGCGGAGGCCGCGGGGGCTTCGCGGGATTTCGGGGGAGGAGGAGGAAAAACGTCTTTGAATCCGTCGACGACCCGCTCTCAGTCGGGCAAATGAATTGGAGCGACGCAGTCGCGCTGAGACCATTCTACGGTTGCGATTGCAGAGCGCGCCTCACCGGCAGGCTGAGAATTGGCCTGCCTGCAGTCGCTAGTCGAGCCCGAGGAATACCTCAAGCTGGAGCCCTGAGTGATCAGGCCTGGCGCGAGCGGATCGGCAATGCGGTGCCGCCGGACGCGGCGCGCGCGATCGCCGGGGTGATGGGCACCACCCTGCTGCTGGCCGAGTCCGGCGAGACATTCATGCTGTCGGCCACGCCGGTATGGGTGCCGCCGGTGGCGGTGGCGCTGTCGGTCGCTCGCCCAATACAAGGCGCTGCGGCGAAACAAGCTCGTCGTCACCGTGCCGCCGCATCACAGTTCGCAGGAGTGTAGCCAGTGCGGTCACACCCACCCGGACAACCGGCCCTCGCAGGCTGTGTTTGTCTGCCAACGCTGCGACTTCCGTGCCAACGCCGACCACAATGCGAGCCTGGTGATTCGCGATCGCGGCGTGGCCCTGGTCCGGTCGGGAGGGTTCTCGGCCAAGGGTAAGAAGAAGACGATGCGCCTCAGAAACAAGGTAGGGGCGGGATGCTCCGAACCGGGGTCCGAAGGGACCTCTACGCCGGGGGAGACTAGAGTAAGACATCGGGCGGGCAACCCCACGGTCCATGAGTCGCCGAACCCGGAAACCCCCGCTACAAGCCGAAGGCTTTAGCGTTGGGAGTATTCATGCACCTGACCGCCCCGACTCTCGACGGCGAAGCCGGCGCCATCCTCTCCGACTGCGAGCAGTACCGCTACCGCCTCTGGCGCGAGTGGGATCGCAGCCAGCCGGCCCTGGGCTTCATCATGCTCAACCCGTCCACCGCTGATCACCAGGTCAACGACCCGACGATCACCCGTTGTCTGCAGCGCGCGCTGGCCGGCAAGTACGGCCGCCTGGAGGTGGTGAACCTGTTCCCGCTGCGGTCGACCGATCCGGACGGGCTGCTGATCCACCCGGCGCCGCTGGGCCGGGAAGACACGGCCAACTGCTCGATCAAGGACGCGCTCGATCGCTGCTCGCTGGTGATCTGCGCCTGGGGTGCGCACAAGTCCGCGCCGGCGCGCGCCGCGGAGGTGTTGCGCATTATCCGCACTTGCGGCCGCGGCGCCCTGCTCTACCACCTTGGGCTTAACCAGGACGGCAGCCCGAAGCACCCGCTGTATATCGCAGCCAAGGTACGGCCGCAGCCTTACGAAATATGAACGAAGCGGCACGTCGTATTATTGAGACAACCCGGCAGGCCGTCGCCCGGACGGCAGCGTGCGCGTCTGGCGCCACCACATCGCCGGCGTTGGCGGCCAGTCGCAGCAAAAGCAGCGCCGCCGCACGCCTGAGCTCGCATCAGATAGGAAGGCCGCATGATCGGACGCCGCAAAAAAAGCCTCGCCACTGCCGTCGCGCGTCTACGAAAAGCACGGGTCCTGGTGGTTCGTGGGCATCAGGCGGAAATGGCACAAGCTTTGCCGCGTCGACGAAGGCTTAACCAAGAACACGGAGTTGGCACGGCTCAGCCAAGAGGCGGACGCCAAGCAGACTAACACGATGCCTGCACTCATCGACGACTGGCTGTTGATGAAGCTTCCCCGCTATGTAATCAGCACGCACGAGGAATACCGGCGGATGGCGACCTTCCTGAAAACGGAGTTCGACCGCGAGTGGACGCCTGGGGACGTGAAGCCACGCCACGTGGTCCGTTTCCTCGACAGGCATTTCGCCAGCGAGCCCAACGCCAGCAATAAGTACCGCGCCCTGCTCTCGGTGATCTGTCCATCACGCATAGTTTCTCGGTTAGCGTGCCAGCGATAGCAGTTCGTGGACTAGGCTGATGGGGTATACGCCTGTCAGCGCGCCGCATGCTCGCCAATCTTGCGTTGTCGACCCAGGGATAACACGTGCCCGCTATCGTTATACCGATGCGGCAGATGTGTAATCCACGCCCCCTGCAGCGAAGGCTGGCGCCGGATCAGCCCAGCATTTGTTCCTTGCTTGTCAGGCCGCCGACCAGTTGCCGAGTCACACCCATTAGCATTTCGCGCTTCTCATCGCTCAGTCCCTCTAACAGTTCCACAATTTTCCTGGCCTGATCCACTTTCCGGTTCGATGCTTCGGGGATAACTCGCCAGTTGCCGTTCCCTTATCCTGCACCGCCGAAATCCGCGTGATCACCGCTTTGATCAATGGATCGACTCCCGAAATTTTCGTATGCGTTGATTTTTTCAATAAATCCTTTGTTAAAACAAAAATTGTGCAAGCATGCTATGAGCATTGGTACAGCATCTTCAAATTTCCCATTAGTCATATGGATCGAATCTAAATTCGTCAGCTCAATATCTGAGCATTGTACGAGCGCCAATTGTCGACTTATGTCGCAAATACGCGAGAGACGTCTTGCTGAGTAAATTTTTTACACACAAACAAATAAAAATCAGCGATCATTACCGCATGCCCGAGTAACGGTGGGCCAAGAGTTCATAGGTGCCGACCTCAACGGCAGTGGTACTCGAAATTCAGCGCACGCACGGTCTGCAAGGCCCCGAGCAGCTGCTTCCATAGCCAGTCCTTCCGTGGACACTGCGCGCTCGTGCACTGTCCATATGCCGACTGGCTTCTTTCCGTTCATTGGTGCACCTACGATTGCCAATACTGAGGACGTCCAACACGTGACGGCTCCCAGCTTTGCGGGCAGTTTTGGCCTGTGCGGCTGGATGGAGCACAGCTTGTCCGAACACGGATCCTCCAGAGGGCACACCCAACAGCCATACATCTCGATCGCCAGGAGGCGGGGACACCGATCACGAAGCCCAATACACAGCGGCGGGATGATCGGGTCATGCGAGGTGGCCGCATGCGCATTACCGGCGGTTCAGTCGACAACACAGGCCCGTGGCAGCCTGCTCAGAATGCCAACACAGAATCCACGGCCAGAGGTGGGGCGCGTGGGCGCAGCGACGGGAACGTTGCTGCGATGGTCAGGTTGCGTTTGCTCCACGCGCCAGGCTAGTCGGCGAAATCGCTAAAGGACGGAGCTATTGGATTGAACGCGTACGCAGGAGTGGCCGGGAGCCAAATTCGATCAGAAGTACAGGTGAATTCGGCTGTTGCGTGACACAAACTGCTTTGTATAAATATTGGAAGGCGTGCCGAATACGGCGGCCTAGCGAGCGCGGGATTCATTAGCGCGCTTGGAAACCGGAGAAAAGGAGGTTCTTTATGTACGGTGAGGTATTTGACACCATGGCCGATCGGCCGCCACCATCCCATGACATAGTCCAATTCACGTATCAGGATCAAGCTGTCCGTGCCCTGATTGACAAGGATGGCCAATCCTGGTTTTGCGTGACTGACTTGTGCGTGGTCCTTGGCTATAACAACTCGAGGTCGGCAGTCGAACAGCTTTGTGAGGATGCGGACGGGGTAGCGAAGTTCGACACGCCTACGAACGGCGGTGTTCAGAGCTTGGCTTTTATCAGCGAAGCCAACCTCTATATGCTGATCTGCGGCAGCAAGCTCGCGGCGGTCAAGTCGTTCCGGGTGTGGATTACGCACGAAGTCTTACCGGCACTTCGGTCGCGTGAAGTCTATACGTTGGAAGTCCATACTCGAACCTTCAGCCACGTTTCCACCAAGGCCCTTGAGGAGGCCTGTCGGGCTGTCGCCAAGCTTCCGGAAGCGAACCGCGTTCTCGCGTATGACGTTCAGCGCCTACACCTCAAACTTGTGGAGAAGGACTTCCGCATCTCAGCGCTCGAGGCCGAGAAAGGCCGCCGGGAAACCATGGTAAAGATCCGTCTGGCGGCGCTTCACCATGCAGCGATGCTGCGTGCGGGGGGCCGCGGCTATGCGGACATCGCGCACTTGCTGGGCACTGACCTCGACTTAGCCCAGAGGATGGTTGTCACTTGGGAGACGCTCTCGGAACTGAATTTGGCTCCGGCTTTGCAGCAGACAACGCTGTCAACGCCGCCCTGAAGGGCGGCGTTCTCCGGCAGCCCCGCTACCTTGTGAACAGGGGCAAGACCAACGTTGGGATGCTTCACTCAGTCCCAACCTCTGGAAGCCCCGGTTGCAGACAAGCGGCAGGGTAAGCACGAAACGGATCCCGGCACATCGCCGGTCCGCAACACGGCCGAGGGGAGACCGACCTCCTGGAAGGGAGGCGTTTCCAGGCCCGTGACAATGAGGGGGATTGCCGTGGCAGTCATTGTGTTGGACAGAAGCAGCCAGGCGTCGATGCCGTGCAGCGAGAAGCGAGCCCGCCAGTTCTCCGAGCGCGGTCGCCCGTGCGTGCGCTGCCCGATGCCGTCTATCCAGCATTGGCAGGTACCGGTGCAGCCCATCAAATGCGTCGCACGCGGCTCGCCACCGTCGGCTTCCCGCGCGGCGACCTCATGCGCAGCAAGCAGGTGAAGGGCTTCGAGACGGGCGACCTGGTTCACGCCAAGGTAGCTGATCGTTCGATGCAACACCCCCGAATCCACGGCCTACTTGGCTTGGGCGATGGATGATCGCGCAGCGTCCGCCAAGAATGCGAACGACATGGAGAGCGGGCGAAACCGTGACCAACCGGAGGGCCAAATAGCGTCCAGCGCTATGCAAACTGGACAACGCCCCCACCGGATGTCGGTTTGCTCGCAACGATTGGAGAGATAAAGCGCAGGCAGCCTGACCCTTGGGCGCCTGATTCGAGACAGGCCGCCGATCCGATAGAGAAGGTTCAAGCTAAACCAGCGAACAGCACCCCAATTCCGAGTTGGAAGCGCTGGCTACACGAAATGCCGTAATAACTTGAGAACCGAGTCGTTATCATGATGACTATCGATTACGCAGGCATCGCCGCCCGCTCTGGTCTCCCCCCGGAGTTCATCGATGCCTTTAAGCTGCTGGCAGCAAAGCATCTCCGGAAAATCCGGAGCCCATCTCGGCTGAGTGACAAGCCGGTCTCGTTTGAAACGCAGTATCGTCGTATGGTGAACTTGTTAGCCGCATTCCGAGAGCTGCGGGAGGACGGCTACAAGCTGAGCAGCCCGTGGAATCTGAAGCAGAAGCACATTGCGCACCTCGTCAGGAAGTGGGTACTCAAGCTGAACCAGGCGCCTGGGACCGTGGAGAACAAGCTGACCTATTTGCGCACCATTGCAGCCTGGATGGGTAAGCCCAATCTGGTCGGGAAGCTCGACGACTACGTTGAGCGGCCGGAAGAGTATCGCCGGACCTATTACGCCGAAGTGGAAAAGACCTGGGAAGGCCAAGGCGTGGAAATCACCGCGCTGCTGGCGGAGATCGAGCGCACAGACCCCTTTGTCGCGATCCAGCTAAAGCTGCAGGCGGCGTTCGGCTTGCGCGCTAAGGAATCGTTCCTGCTACGGCCACACCGAGTGACCGTTGATGGTGCGCTGCTGGTGGACGCCGGTACCAAGGGCGGCCGCGCACGCGACGTCCAGATCGAGTTTGAGGCGCAGTACGTGCTACTGGCATCGGCATGCCAACTGGCCAACAGCACGAGCCGAACCACCATTCCGCTCGGCTACACCCTGGACCGGTGGAGGAATCACTTCTACCACGTGCTGCGCACGCATGGCGTGACCAAGGGCGCTCTGCAGGTGACGGCGCATGGGCTGCGGCACCAGTACCTCAACGGCCTCTACCACCGGATCACCGGGGAACGCTCGGCCATCCAAGGCGGAGCGAAGCCGGCCGACGCCCTTCATGAGTTGGGCATGAGGCGGATCGTGGAGGCAGCGGGTCATTCCCGGGCGACCAAGAGCGAGGCTTATCTCGGCCGGCACACGGCGGTAAAGCGAAAGCGGCCGACGATCGAGGAGGTCCGGGCGGCCTTGGAAAAATCCGGGCAGGAGAAAAAGGCGGCTGCCGCCGCTTTGGGGATCTCGCGGCAGGCGCTGTATCGCATCCTTGATCGCGCACGCTCGCAGGTGACCGTGGCGCACCCGACGAACGGTGTGGAGGAGCAAGCGGACGAATAGAGCCAATTCCCGGTCATGTGTCGTGCCGCAATTCTGCCACTTCCATGTCCGATCGCTCAACGTCGGGGCCCCGGCCGCCAGCGCGTGGGAAATATTGGGATGCCGCAGCCAGTGTGTACTGGCCGCCCCAGCCGCGCCGCGCGGGTCGGCGAGGCGCAGCGTGCCGGCGCAGGCCGTCAAGAATCCCTTGATCGGCTTGGCGAGCGTGACAGTGCTGACTCCAGCGGCGGCATCGACGGGGTTGGCGGCGCACCCGCCAGCCCACGGCACCCGCTCTCCCAGGCCGGTCACGTGGCCGAGCAGCGCCGCCCGGGACCGAGTTGGCGCCGGGGTCTGCCGGATGGCTACGCGCCACCCGATATGCCCCCAGCCGCGCGATCACCGCTGGCGGCAACGTGGCCGCGACCACCTCGGACGGGCGCAGGCCGGTGGCGTGCAGCAGGGGAAAACGACCTGGGCCGAGGTGGGCAGCAGCGCGTCGAACTGGGTCAGCACGAAGGCCCATTGATCCACGGTCAGGTTGCGCCCCACGTCCAGCTGTCGAAATTCGCTCAACGCTGAACTTTGTTCACTCAACGTTGAACCCCACAAACCACGGGCGAGACCAAATTTTCAATATTTTCTAAGGATCACTTGTCCTAACCGTAAACCACGCCGAACGTCGAGCGAAGCCCGCGTCACCGGCGCACCTTCTCCATGGCCTTGTCCCGCTCGGCCTGGGCGTCCACGATGAGCCGGTAGGCAGCGTAGTATTTATAGATGTTCCGCACGTAGGTGGTAGTCTCGATGCCGATCTTCTCCGCGACCACGATCTCCACATTGTTGAGCCACTGGTCGGGGTCCAGCCCGCGCTGCGCGGCCTCCTTGCGCATCTTGGCGATATTGGAGGGGCCGGCGTTGTAGCTGGCGAAGGCAAACAGCGCGCGGTTGTTCCCGTTGAAGTGCGCGTCCGGAAAGTAGCGGGTCATCAATTGGTCCATGTACTTCGCGCCAGCATGGATGTTCGACTCGATCACCGCGATGTTGCCCACGTTCAGGCCCTTGCCGGTCGCCGGCATGATCTGCATGATGCCGATGGCGCCTACTCGGCTGTGCGCATTCTGGTCAAGTTGCGACTCTTGGTAGCCCTGTGCAGCGAGCATCAGCGGATCGAAGCCATACTGATTGCCGTACTTTTCGAATAGCGCCAGGGTCTCCCGGAAACGCTTCAGCTCGGCGGCTTCCGTGTTATTGGTGATCTGCTTGACTCGCTTCAAGGCCTGCTTGAGCCGATAGTCCAGCACGCCCTGCTTCTTCACGTAGTTAACATAGAAATCATTGACAGCCTGCTTCAGTTGCGGACTGTTCTTGCGGATGGCCCAGCCGATCATCCCTTCGGAACGTACCGCCAGATTGTCGTGCACCTTCACCATCGGCAATATCTGCGCCCACATCGCGGCCTTCCAGTCATCGACCACCACAATCTGCAGCAAGCCGGCATTGACCATCTCAAGCACGTCCTCATCCTCGAGCGCGTCAGGCAGCAGAGTGAGTTTGATCGGTGTTTTGCCGGCTGCGCGCAAGCGCTTGTCCAACGCCGTGAGACTCTCGTAATAGCTGGAGGCGCGCCGCACATGCACAGTTTTTCCGGCCAGGTCGTCCAACGTGGCAAGCGCGGGCGACTTCGGGCCGGTCACGACCAACTCGCGCACAGGCTTGCGGTCCTGCGGCGCCACGAAGTCCGCCTGCTTTAACCGCTCCTCAGTGACGGTCAGGTTCCCGGCGGCGATATCGCCAAGTCCGGCCGCCAGATCCGGCAGCAGGCGATCGCGGGTGGTGGGGATCATGATGACCGTGACGGGACGCTTGCCGAGGCGGTCAGCATAGGTCTTGTTCAAATAGCGCTCGAAGTCGCGCATCAATTCTGCGGTCAGGCCACGCTCGCGGCCCTTGTCGTTGAAGTAAAGCGTGCGGCTGTAGGGTATGAGCACACGGATTGAGCGCCGCTCAAGCATACCGTCGAAGTCGCCTCGCCAGGGCGCGTGTTTCAGGTTGAACTGGCGGACGGGTGGGGGAGCGGCTGGGGCTGAAGCGCCTGTCGGCGATTGCGGTTCAGCGCCCTGGACACTCTGTAAGCCAAAGGCCAGCATGAACAGGAATCCAGCAACGATATGGAACAGCCGGGAGAAGTTCATGACGAATAACTCCGTGCGCATAGCGGCAACGCCCAGCCAGGGTGGGCGTTGCCAGCGTTCTGCGAAGGCCGCTGCGCCCCCGTCGACCATGCCGCGCCTGACCGTCGATACCTTGAGTCTAGAACCTGACAATTACCGGTCTTCCGCCATTTGCTTAGCCACGCTGGATTTCCCAATGGGCAGCCATTCAAGGCATCCGGCTCCATTGCATTGCGCGAACCGGTAGTTGATGCTCTGAAGCTCCTCGGATTCAGCGTTTCGCGACGCCATGAGCGCCACGCTATCATGAAGCCCGCCACACATCCATCGCACCAGGCTCGCATATTGCGCGCTGCCGTACAAAGGCTCCAACGCCCTCAAGATCGCGCTGAATCCCTTGGCCAGACTATAGTCGTCATCTCCCACCAGATCGACAGCAAGCATCGTCTACCGCGGGTACTACGCTTTCGTCCAAGTGCTCAAGCAACCCGTGGAACTGTCGCATGCGCAGTTGGCCGCGTTCAGGAAACTGTACCCGATGAACGCACGGCCGGTACAGCCGCTGCACGCTCGCAGCGTCCGGTCGAGCCGCTGACTTCGGCTGCCGGCGTAATGCCGCGGCGGTAGTTAGCACTCAATACTCGACGTTGTTGTAATGTCTTTATGTCCCTATTGTAGCTACAAGCTGCGTCGACCCAAAGCGTCGGGTAGGCACCTCAAAAAGGCCCGCGGGGCACGCAGGTAGGATGCTGTAGGCGGCCAAGGTAGATCAGAACTCCCGGGAATCGCAGCGACCCCCTTGTTCACTACCGGAGCAATCCATGCGCAAAACCGTATTCAAAGATTCCACGGCGCCGGAAAAGCGTCGTCCGCGATACTTTTCGCCTACCGAGGCCAACTGGTTGGCTGGCGGCACTTCGCACTGAATCTATTCCAGGCAGCCGCTTCGCTACTGTGGATGCTAACGACTAACCGGCTCTGCGAGCCGGGCGCTACCCCCCTCCAACCAAATCGGACGGCGCCGCCTATGTGGCGCTACGCGACGGGCCGATTTGGATGGAGCCCCCCGCGCATTGGGTGGCCGCACCGGAACTAGAAGGGCATTGCGTCGAAGACGGGAGCAGGCGGAGCGAGCTTGAAGGTCTTGAGCCAGCCCTTCAGATTTTTGATGTCTTCGAACGCGACTAGATCGCGTTCAATGGCGCGGATATTTAGCCGGAGCTCCTCGACATCTGCGGCAAGCTTTCGTAGGACGATCTCTGGAGAGAGGTCTTCAAAAGGATCGATTCCGTAACTGTGCCGAAATGCGGTTTCGACTTGCAGGATCTCCTGATCCAGTTCGCGAACTTGCTCTTTCAGGATCTTGTTGTAGTGTTTCAGCCGATCTTCGCTGATGTGGTTGATCGAATGCTGGTCGATATGTTCCAGCTCCAGTTGCAGCTCCAACAACTGCAGCAGGTTGTTCTTGTTGTAGGCCGCATTGACGCGCTGCATCAGTTTGGTTTTCCGCTCGCGCTCCTGCAGGTCGGCCTCGCGATCCGGATGAAGAGCGCTGGCCAGCTTGCGATAGACTTCACGGATAGAGAGGCTGATCTGGGCTTGTTCTTCCTGCGCGCGCGCCTCTGCCGCTAGCTGCTTGGGTGATTTTCTCCGCTCGGCGCGACGGGCTTCCCGCGCTGCGATTTCCGCGGCCGCTTCCGCGTGCTGTTTGTGCATGTGCGCCTGGGCGCGCTGGAGCAGGTCTTCTGGCGAGCTCATGTCCACGTCATCCCCCAGTTCAACGCCAAGCACGGCCTCCAGCATGGATTTCATGCCGTCGATGTCGGCGGCGGTTTCACTATCGTAGTCAGTCGCGCTGTACTTGTTGTAGACGGCTTTCAAGCTGTCATCTTCAACTGCCAGATCGCCCGCCAAATCAGTGATCACGGCGGCAATCTTGCGACGCTCAGTTTTGGTCAGTTCCTTCTTCTCGTAGGCCCGATCCAGGCAATGCACCATCCGGTTCTGCAGATCAGTCGAGGTCTGCTCCAGCGGTAGGTACTCGTTGACGTATCGCTGCTGGAAGGTAGGCGTGACGGCTTCCCAGGCACTCAGCCGCATGCGGCGCTTCTCAAGCTGCTTGATCAGCGAGTTGAATGTTTTTTGCCCTTTCGACAGCATGGATCGGTTGTGATCGGGCGCGATGCTGACAGACTTGTGGTTGGTCCTGGCCATGAGTGGGCTTTGCGCTGCAGGCGGCTGGAAATCGAAGGATGTGCGCATTCTAGCCGATCAGCGGCGGATGGGAACCACGTGATGCAAGCTCGTATGTTTAGCTCTAAATTGATAAGTGATCTTAGCGTGCTGGCTCTGGCCAGCGTCCGCCAGGACAGCGCGCCTCAAATGACGTTCGATGCAAGACTGTTCCATCCCACCCGATTTCCGCGAAGGCGACACTCTCGCGGCTATACGCGGCGGCGCAGCGCCGGTCATGACAGCGGTAATGGGTGGGCAGGTCGACTACACGTTCATCCCGACAACCCTTGCCATCGCCAACAAGACCAAGTTGCGCCGCTACGCGCTGGGCTCGCTCAGGCGGCATCGTTCCATTCCGCGGCTTCCTCCCCCGAGGCTTGTCCGACGCCTGCCCGCCAGTTCCGGCGCACGCTCGCAGGCCTGTGCGTGAGGGCAGGCATCAGACAACCCTTAACGGTTTCGGCCATTCGTGCCGGCCTGCGCCAACGGCCAAGTTCGGCCTCTACGGCCGTTCGGTGATGCGTCTCCCAATGGCCGAAATGGGTTGCGGATTCAACCGGTCGAAACTTGCGGTTGGCCCGCGCGCCGCCGACCGCGCGCGCCCCACGCTGACGATATCTGCCGTATCAGCGACGAGCGCCGCCCGTCGCATATCGACTGAAGACCTTTGTCCGATCCTCGCGTCGTTACGTGCATACTCACGTTAACCGCAATGACAAGGGACGACCGATGAACCTTGCAATCCTCCTCGCCCACCCCTGGTTCGGCACCTGGACGGCAGCCGTTATCGCTGTCCTCGTCGCGTTGCTAGCGCATCGTCTCGGTGGCGTCCTGCTGTTGCGTATTACCCGCTCTGCCCCAGTGCTGAATGCCATCGTGAGGAAAGCTCGGGCCCCATCGAAGGCAGTCTTGCCACTGCTGGCGCTGCAGGCAATCTGGCAAGCCGCGCCAGGCGATCTGCGCTGGATTGACAGCGTGAGGCATTTCAACGGTGTGTTGATGATTGCCGCAACCACCTGGCTTGTGGCGCGCATCATCGCCGGTTTTGCGCAAGGCGTACTGGACCAACACCCAGTGGATGTAGAGGACAATATGGGTGCGCGGCGCATCCACACGCAAACGCGCGTTCTCTCCCGCATTGCGATGACGCTTGTCGTGGTTATGGGTGCGGCTATGCTGCTCATGACCTTTCCAGGCGCTCGGCAAGTCGGCGCCAGCCTATTAGCCTCCGCGGGCGTGGTCGGTCTGATCGCGGGATTTGCGGCCAAGCCCGTGTTCAGCAACATGATTGCCGGGCTGCAACTCGCCCTGACTCAGCCCATCCGGCTGGATGACGTACTCATCGTCGAAGGCGAGTGGGGCCGCGTGGAGGAGATCACCGGCACGTACGTCGTGCTCCGGATATGGGACGAGCGCCGTCTCATCATCCCGTTGCAGTATTTCATCGAGAAACCGTTTCAGAACTGGACTCGCAGCAATGCCCAGCTTACGGGATCCGTGTTCTTCCACGTGGACTACGGCATGCCACTGGCACCGCTACGCGAGGAGTTGGAGCGCATCGTGCGCGCAGCGCCCGAGTGGGACCAGCGGTTCTTCAATCTGGTGGTCACCGACGCCACGGAGCGGACGATGCAGATCCGCGTACTGTGCACGGCGGCGTCATCTGGCCTGGTGTGGGATTTGCGCTGCGTGGTACGCGAAGGGCTGATCGACTTCATGCAGCGCGAATTCCCGCAATTCCTGCCGCGGGTGCGAATCGAGGACAACGACGATGCGCCGCAGCGAACCACTCCTGCGTAAGTCTCCTGAGCGCGACTGTCGCGCATTTGGAGCCGGAAACCGGCATCCAACGCTGCCGTGGCCAGCCGTCATCGCTATTGCTCGCGACGCACTGGGATTCGCATTGACGTAGCTCTCCCCCAGCGGTTCCTTGGCTTGGCCGAAGATCCGTCCAGCACGAAGATCCGTATTTGGCTGAAATCCGCCGTCTGAGTGACCATCTGAGCGAGGAGGAGAACGGCCACTATCGGCTGTTCGATCGTGTATCGTCCGAACGCTTCTTCCTGGCCGATAGAGTCCGTTGGCAGTGGTTCCACAAAGCCGCCTATCAGTTGCAATCTGGAGCAGGATGCGACCGCCCTGCTCGGCCGATGAAGCGACGGTCGTCAATCTCGAACTGGATGACCGCTAGCCACCCCTCACCGGCCGTTCGGCGAGCGGAGGCTGGATGGCGGCTCGTCGGCCGTTTCGGCCATTCGAGGGAGACAAGCGCAGCGCGACTGCGAGGCCAATCTGTTGCAAGCAGCGGACTCCGATAAGGATGAGATCAGATCTAAAGATCTTTGACTAGGCTACCGATATACCTATCTCTATGCTTTACCGGTGCTGTGCGCAGGACGGCTAAGAGTCGGGGCCATATTATGATGTCATCATGAGGTCATATGAAAACACTAAGAACCGTAGTGAGCAGTTGGTCGTCGGAATCGGGGGCGGTGAAGTCGAGTTTTTGGAAGAGCACAATGGCGATAGCCAGCAGCGCGCTGGAAGGTGCCGGTCTCATGCGGCAGGCTGTTAGTCAGAACCTGAAGCTGCAGCAAAAGATTCGCACGATACGGGAAGAGTTGCACAAGGCAGAAGCTGAGCGTGACATCTATCGTGACCTTCACGCCCGCACGTTGGGCGAACTCCAACACGCCATGGATACGACCCCGGCCGAATGGAAGCGGCTGCGCGCTGAAACTGAGGCGTTGCAGATCCGGCGCCGCGCCTACAAACTGGTGGTGGAACACTACGCGCGTATCGGCGCCCCGATAGATCTGGTTATCTTTTCGGCACAACGCAGACGGGTGCAGCAGCACTTCCTGCTCCAGCGTCGCAAGGGCCTGCCGATCACGCAGGTCGGCGTCGACGATATAGCGTTCCTGCTGCGATAGTCAGGCAACCGGAAGCGGCCAGCACTTGCTGGTAGGTGCTGCATCCGTCGATGGATACAGCCATTCGGAGCGCATTGAGTTCGCGCTCGCGATCGGCAGCTTTGGCCGATAAAGAGACGATCGCGAACCTCAGCACGGATGACCGTTCGTCACCAGCCACCGGTCATTTGGCACGAGAAGGCACAGTTCCTTTCTTCGGCCCGTCATTGAGCGTATCAATGCGTGGGGGGGCAGCGCGTAAAACGCGAACACCTGCGCCAGTCGCCTTAACAGATGAATGCACCGATTCGCCGGCGTCGCTGCCCAGCATTTGTCTGGCTATCTGCGCTGGCCCACTTGCTGAAACGTTCCAGCCGGCTCAGCGCCACTGCACTTCGTCTCCGCCCCCTGACCTCGTTGCCAGCAGGAATGAGCTGTTGACGAAGCCAGATGGGGAATGCCTTGCCGGTCAATATGCGCTATATACAGTTGCCAGTGGCGAACCCCTTGCCGGTCTAGTTCCAGTCGGACTAGCCATCCCGTATTATTGTCTTCATCATTGAAGCCGTCAAAAACAAAATTACCAAGGCTGTAGAAGACCGGTTTTCCCTTGTAATATTCAATATCCTGGGTAACATGGGGATGTCCGCCAATTACTGCATCTGCCCCGGCATCGATCATCAATTGTGCCAGTTGGCGTTGGCGGTTGCTGGCATGGTGTTCGTGCTCCAGCCCCCAGTGCATGAAAGGTATGACCACATCGGCATGATCCACTTTTCTCGCCTTCACAATGTCCGCTACAACGTGCTCATCTTCACTCCAGGCTAGTCCTGGCCTGTCCGCATCGGCCTCAAAACTTCGTGGGAAGACTTCGTTGTAGCCCAGCAGTGCAATCCTCAAACCGTTACGTTCAATCATGAGTGGCGCATGTGCGCCATCCAGATTTCCACCACCACCAAAATATAAAATCTTCTGCCGATCAAGCAGATCCAGCATTTCAGAGAAGGCCACTTTTCCAAAATCGCCAGTGTGGTTGTTGGCTAGTGAAAGGGCGGTGAAATGGCGCTTTAGAACATTCACTGAACGTGGACTCGCGCGAAACGTGAATGGCTTGCGCTCGGCAGCCCCCTTGGTAGCAATGACACACTCCAGGTTTCCTATCCGGATATCCGCGGAATCCAGAATACTGGCGACGTGCAAAAAGGGATCGCGCCCCCTCTTGATGGCGCTTCCCGGGAGCGAGTCAAGCATGATATCGCCAACAAAGACAAGGGAAGCGGTCGACTCTGCCGGGCTGGGTTCAGCGCAAACCTCGAAGGCTGCACCTAAGCACAGAAAAGCTGCCAGAACGGAATATTCTATAGAACGGCGAATAAAGTTCCATTTCATGAGGATGCCTCCGTGAGGCTGCAGCTATATTTAATTTCTCGCTCAAGATCTGGAGAGTACAGATAATTAATGCCGGTAAACGATGTAGTCGAACTATCCGAGGCGTGAATTAAAGGCGGGAGATATTTTGCTTCATGTAGCAGCGCGACCCTATTTAAGGACTGATAGTAGATGTAGAGCTTGATGTAATCAATCTTATCGGTTCCGACCATCACAGCCTTAAAGCGAAAGTGCCCATTTATATCTATCGCCTTGACGGAATAAGGATCCGCAATCCGCTCGAATGTGAGTGTGCGCTCGTCGCCTCCTTGACTGATCCGGCAACTGAGCAAAGGGCTTGTCGAATTCGCTTCGGGAATCGGGAGCACCCAGAGAATACTGAGAGCAGCAAGTGCCGCGGTCCATGGGAGACTGGGACAACGGTGTTCAGTCTGAGGTGTAGGCATGGGTGCTCCCTTACGTGGACACTTGGAGATTGTAATTCATCTACTTAATATCTCCCGCGATGGTCATCGGGACAAGCGATGGCGCTAACCACTGCAAAAAGGCTTGGCGGATGATTGGATGACCGCTCGAGGGCTGCTCACCGGACACTCGGCGTGCGCAGGCCCAGTGCCCGCTTATCGGCCAGAGCGGACTTATCGTAGCGGCTCACAACCGAGACAAACTCAACTGATGCACGCAGTTGAAGGGACGAATGCCCCGTGCGTAGCTACTTTTCATTGCATTGCGCCACTGCCGCCCCAAGGATGCCGTGCCGGGCAAGCGCAGCGCCGACGAATCCGCTACCGATCATGTCCTTGACGAAGCGACCGCTAATCAAAAAACCCTCTGCTCTATGTTTTGCACTTTCCAGGATTTGGATGGCGTTGCCGGCAAGGGCATTCACAAGAGGCCCAATTCCCGCGCGCGTGCCACCGCTTGCATCCGGTTGCCGGTGCCCAGCTTGCCGTTGATGCGGCGAAGATGGGTCTCGATCGTGTTTTCTGAAACAAACAGCAAGCGCGCCAGGGCCTTGTTGGAGTGCCCGTCGGCAACACGCCGGATGATCTGGAGCTCACGGGGGCTGAGCAGGCCTTCCTGATCGCTGCGCCTATGCGTTCCGGACTGCGATGAAACCTGTGCTGCCTGCACCAATCGCTCGAGATACCGCGGGTCGAAGACGTGCGGCAGTGACGTCAGCGATGCCAATAACGGTACAAGATGCCACGGTTCGTCGGCAAAAATCCGGTGTACTTGCCAAGCCTGACCCTGCGCAAGGGCGCGTTCGAGCCAAATCTGCGCTTGCTCAGGCCGGCCTGCGACATGGTGTGCCTGCGCCAGCAGCCAGGCGAGGCGCACGCCACGCCGCGCACGGCCGGTGCTCTCGGCATGGCGTAGTGCTGCCTCCATGCACTCCACATCAGCCGCCGCGTCGGTGGCAACCAGCGCAATGCGAAAGCCGGCGATCTCGAGATCATCAAGGTCGTCCGAGTAGCGCATCAGCGTGCCGGAGGGCGGCGCCAATGACGCGGCTAGGGCCAATGCATTTCGCGCGCTGGAGATATCACCCGCCAGCAAGGCAAGGCGGCTCCTGTCGATAGCGGCCGCCATGCCCAGGCGGGCGATGCCGCGTGCGTCGCCGAGTTCCTGCAGCGTGTTGAGCTGGTCCAGGGCCTTGCCGGCGTCGCCGCCCAGCCACGCGATGCGGGCAGCAAGCCGATGGGCCACGATCAGGTGGTCCGGCAGGCAGGTGTCGCGAATAAGGGGCAGGTATTCGCTCAGCAGGGCGTCCGCGGCCGCGCAGTCACCAAGCTCGTAGAGCGCTTCGGCCAACAGCGTGCACGCGACCGGGGCCGAACTCGTGTACCGTTGCCCGGCGGCAATGATACGGTTCAGCATGGCGCTGAAGCGGGCGAGGCCGTCGCGGACATTGCCCTGCAGCATGTCGATCATGCCTTCGATGCCGGCACTATAGGTCAGTCCGTAGATCGCGTTGACGGATTCGAGCTCGCGCTTTGCCTGCAGCAGGGCATGCCGGGCCGGGACAAACCGGCCCTGCAACATATCGCCGTAAGCGATCGCGTTGTGGAGCAGGCCGCTGACAAAGGGGGATGCCGGCTCCCCGTCAACCAGGGCCGCGCGAGCCGCCTGGACGGCATCGTCCATTCGGTCGAGCCAGGCCGACAGCATGACCCGCAAGACGGTAATGTCTTCCTCATGGCTAGCGCCGGCATGCTTCTCCAGCGCGCCCAGCAAGCGCTCTGCCCCTGCATACCGGTGGAGGAAGACCATGGCGTACGCAGCCGCCGCCAGCACGGCTGGGCGCTGCTCGAGTTCGGCTTGCGGCAGCGTATCGACCCACTGTACTACCAGGTTCATCTGGCCGCCACGCACGTAGTCCATGCCGCATCGTTCGAGCAGATCGGCGGTCAGGGCGGTATCGCCGGCAGCCGAAGCATGGGCGATCGCCTGGGCGTAGCGCGCGGTCGAGGCCAGCCAGTGCGCCGCGCGCACATGCAGCCCGGCCAGTTCGGGCGCCGCCGTGCGCGACAGTTGGGCGCGCAGGAACTGCCGGAACAGGGGGTGGTATCGATACCAGTCGCCTTCTGCCTCGATCGGCAGAAGGAAGAGATTGTCCCTGACGCTCTGGGCGATCCAGTCCGCGCTGTCGGTGCACTCGAACGCCGCGTCGCAGAGCTGGGGGCAAAACGCTTCGAAGATGGACGAACGCAGCACGAAGCGGCGATGTGGCTCGAAGAGCCTGGACAGCACGTCTTCGGCCAGGTATTCGGCGAGGTTGCCGGATGCGCCCGAAAGCTGCTGCAGCCACGCCCGCGAGTCCGCGCGGCCGGCCAGCGCCGAGGCCGCGAGCTGCAGTGCCGCAGGCCAGCCCTCAGTGCGGGCCTGGAGCTCACCGAGATCGGCATCTGCCATGCCGATGCCACGGCAGCCCGTGATGTAGTCGCGGACTTCGCAGGTGCTGAAGCGCAACATCGCCGCGTCGATTTCGAGCAGGCGCTGCTGCACGCGCAGGCGGCCAAGCGGCAGGCCAGGCTTGTGGCGCGAGCCGAGTACGAGGCGCTGCCCTGGGGCCAGGCTGAACGCCAGTTCGCTGAAGAGGGACAGCACGTTGCTGTCCTTGACCAGCTCGAATTCATCCACGAACAGCACGAAGGGCGCCTCTACCCGCGACAGCACGTCGAGCAACTGCCGGGCAGACCCTCCCGCCAACCCTCGCGAGGCGTCGATCCAGGGGCCAGTCGACGGCGCCTCCCCCAGCGAAGGCAGCACCGCGTGCAGAACTGCCCAGAGATAAGGCGTGATGCGGCCCAGGTCGTTGTCGGCGCTGTCAATGTTCAGCCAGGCAGCCGGCACGCCGTGCTGTCGTGCGGCAACCAGGAGCTGCCGCATCGCGGTGGTCTTGCCGAAACCGGCCGGCGCGCAAACCAGCGTCACGGCTGCCCGACTGTCTGCCCAAGTGGCAGCAATGGCACTTCGCTCGACGCCTGGCGCGATCTCACCGGGCGGGGCCAGCTTGAGCGGATTAAGCGGAGGGCCGGAGAAAGGATCGTTGCCAGGGAGCATGGGCACGGTTCGATGTTAGCGGAACGAGGTACGGGGCGATCACATGGCCGCCAGCGTACAGCTTCCCAGCGATAGCCGCCAGTGCCATGTCAGGCACGGCAGGGGCAATCACGGATTTCCGTGACACGGTGTGAGCCGCCGATTCACGGATCGGCGTGATGGAGGCCGATGTGATGGCACCCTAAGCTTCAGGCACAGAGATCGGACGCATCATCAGACGTACCGACCAGGCATCAACCTCCAAGGAGACAGACCATGAAAGCCACGGCAACCCCCGACGTCGAACCGGCAGCCATGCCGGCATCCCCAAAACCAAAGCTTGGCCCCCTTGGCGCGCAGCCGGCGCTGTCGGAGACGGCGGCCATGGTCCAGCAGACCGTGCACCGCTTTGCCGAAGACGTGCTTCGGCCGGTTGGCATCCGGCTTGACAAGATGACGCCCGACGCCGCGATCGCGCCTGACTCGCCGTTCTGGAAGGCGCGCAAGCAATACCTCGATCTGGGATTCACCATCGAATCCATCTTCGAACTCGAGCCGGCCGAGCGTGCCCAAGTCCTGTGTGTTCTGTTCGAGGAACTGGGCTGGGGCGACGCCGGCCTGGCCATCTCGATCGGCGCCGGCCTGCTGCCAGCCTTCATGGCGGCCGCGTTCGGCAACCGCTTCCTGATGGAGCGTTTCCCGGACACGATGCTTGGCTGCTGGGGCATCACCGAACCGGACCACGGCTCGGACTCGCTGGATGCGAACCGCATGATCTTCCATCCCCAGGGCAACTACGGACGGCCCAACTGCGTGGCAACCCTGGACGGCGATACGGTCGTGATCAACGGGCAGAAGTCCGCCTGGGTCTCCAACGGCACCATTGCCGAGGTCTGCATCCTCTACTGCGCCGCCGATGCCGGCAATGGCCCCGACCCCCGGCGCGGCTGCGTGGTCTATGTACCGATGGACGCACCCGGCGTCTCGCGCGGAAAGCCGCTCGACAAGATGGGCCAGCGCGCACTCAACCAGGGCGAAATCTACTTCGACAACGTACGCCTGTCAAAGGACTACCTGCTCGCCAGCCCCGATGACTACCTGACGGCGGTCTACGCCATCCATACTTTCGCCAATTCGATCATGGCTACCGTGTTCACCGGCACGGCCAGGTCCGCGTATGAGCTGGCACTCGACTACGCCCATGAGCGCAAGCAGGGTGGCGTGCCCATCATCCGCCACCAGTCGGTGGCCCATCGCCTGTTTCATTTGGCGCGCAAGGTGGAATGCTCCCGGGCCCTCGCCCAGCGTGTCGTGCACTACAACCTGACCAACGATCCGCCCGCGCTGCATGCCGGGATGATGGCCAAAGTCACCTCGACGCAGCATGCATTCGAAGTGGCTAGCGATGCGCTGCAGATCTTCGGCGGCAACGGGTTGACGCGCGAGTACCCCATCGAAAAAATCCTGCGCGATGCGCGGGCGTCGCTGATCGAGGATGGCTGCAACGAGGTCCTGGCCATCAAGGGCGGGGCCTACCTGGTCGACGAGGAGCGTGTGTGATGGGCACGATCGAGGCTGGCGAGGCAGCCGGCACTGCGGCCACGGGCGACGAACTGATTCTGGCCAACCTGATTGCCAACCGTGTGGAATCGGAGCCGGACCGCGATGTTCTGACCTTCGACCACGAAGGTGGCCCGGTCGAGGTTCGCACCTATCGCCAGCTATGGCACAACGGCTGCCGCATCGCGGCCGCCCTCGAGCGGGCCGGCATGGCGCCAGGCGATCGCTTTGCGCTGCTGATGCAGAACCACCCTGAGTTCGTCGATGCCATGGTCGGCGCATCGATCAGTGGCACGGTCTTCGTGCCGATCGATCCCCGTACCCGCGGCGACAAGCTTGCGTACATGCTGCGCCATTCGGCGCTGCAAGGGTGTCATCTGTGCCGACTATGCGCTGCAGGCGCTGGAAGCGGTCAGGCAGGAAGTCCCGGACCTGCAATGGGTCTGGCTCCTGGAGTCTGAACCGGCAAAGGCGCTGCCGCGCCCGGCCGACTACCCGCGGATGGCCGATATCCTGAGCGCGGCGGTCACGGTCCAGACCGTGCGCAGCCTGGATCCGCTGGCCCCGATGCAGATCATGTACACCTCGGGTACCACCGGCGATCCCAAGGGCGTGGTCATGCGGCACGCGCGCTACGGCGCTGCCGCAGGGTGGGCGCCGCTGTTCGGTTACGTCCGGGATGACCGGCCCTATACCGGCCTCTCGCTGACGCACGGCAATGCGCAGATCGTGACGCTCGCCGCCACGCTCAAGCTCGGCATGCGGGCGGTGTTCAGCCGGCGCTTCACCAAGTCGCGCCTGTGGGATATCGCCCGCAAGCATGGCTGCACGACGTTCACGCTGCTTGGTGGCATGACCACTGCCGTCTACAGCGAGCCGCCCAAGGCCAACGATGCGGACAACCCGGTGCGCTTTGTCATCAGCGCGGGCATGCCCGCCGCCATCTGGGAAGCGTTCGCGAAGCGGTTCGACGTGCGCATCGTCGAATTCTACGGCGCGGTGGAGGGCGGGCTCTCTGTCAACCTGGGCGATGGGCCGGTTGGCAGCATCGGCAAGCCGCCGCGGTTCCTGAATGTCCCGGTCGTCGACGAGCAAGACCGCGATGTACCGGCGCACCAGCCTGGCGAACTGATCTTCCAGCTTGCCAACGGCACACCAGCGGACGTGGTCTACCTGCACAACCCGGACGCGTCCGCGAAGAAGACCCGGGATGGCTGGCTGCGCATGGGCGATATCGGGCACCGCGACGAGCACGGCTGGCTCTACTTCGACTACCGCATCGGCGGGGGCATCCGGCACAACGGGGATTTCATCCAGCCTGGCGAGATCGAGAAAGTCATCTCCGAATGCGAAGACGTGGCCGACGTCTATGTCTACGGAGTGCCGGCGGCATCCGGCGCGCCCGGAGAAAAAGACGTGGTGGCGGCCATTGTGCCGGCAACCGGCAGGCCGATTGACCCGCAGGCACTGTTCGCCATGTGCCGGAAGCGGTTGAGTGCGGGCATGGTCCCCTCCTACCTCCAGGTCATCGCGGAGATACCAAAGACCGCCTCGGAGAAGCCACAGGATCGCTTCCTGCTGGAAGCCTTCCAGACCCGGCGCGACAACCTCTTCCAGGAAGTACCGGCATAAGCCACAC
This sequence comes from Cupriavidus sp. F041, assembly GCF_057814235.1. Taxonomy (NCBI): domain Bacteria; kingdom Pseudomonadati; phylum Pseudomonadota; class Betaproteobacteria; order Burkholderiales; family Burkholderiaceae; genus Cupriavidus; species Cupriavidus sp. F041. Next base: position 2,800,111 of record NZ_JBVASY010000001.1, on the reverse strand, counting down.
AACTGACAGGGCAAGTCATGCCCGCCATGATTATCAGGAGACAAGAAATGAGTACCGATCAATACGACGTCGTCGTCTATGGCGCGAGCGGCTACACCGGCAAGCTGATTGCCTGGAAACTGGCCACGGCAGGCATTCCCTTCATTGCAGCCGGGCGCGACCAGTCGCGCGTGGAGGCGCAGATGGCGCTCGTTCCGGAGCTGGAAGGACACGACTATCGTTGCGTAGGGGTGCGGCACGAGCACGCTGACCTGCTGTCGTTGTTCACTGGGCGCAAAGTCGTCATCAATGTCGTGGGACCCTTCATGCAATTGGGTCTGCCGGTGGTCCAGGCGGCGCTGGAGGCCGGTGCGCACTATCTCGACACGACCGGAGAGCAGGACTGGATGCTCATGCTGAAGCGGGAGTTCAGCGAGAGGTTCCGCCAGCGCGACCTGCTCCTGTGCCCCGCGAACTCCTACATGTGGGCCGAGGGCGTACTCGCCGCGGAGCTCGCGCTGGAAACGCCTGGCATTGATACGCTGGAGACGGTATATCTGGCCGACTCGCAGGTCAGCGTGGCATCTACCATGTCGTTCCTGCGCATGTGCACGAATCCGCAGTACCGCATCCAGAACCGGACCTTGGTCGAATGGCCTTATGCCACGGCCTACACGGTCAACGTGCCTGGCGAGCACGCCGCGTTGATGGCCCTGCCATGGAGCGGCGGTGGCGAGCCGGTGTGGTATGAGGGCGACGAGCGCGTGCGCCATGTGCGCACGCTGGTGTCCTTCAAGAACCAGGACGCGTTCCAGGCAGTGTTCGGCATGCTGCAGAAGTTCGAAGCCGAATGCCGCCAGCTTCCGCACGAAGAGCGGGAGAAGATCACCAATGACTGGGGCACGGGCATGACCACGGTGGAGCCCCCGCGCGAGGACCCGGATGTCAATCGCTGTGTGCTGTCGTGCTACGGGCGAGGCAACACGGCATCGGTGTCTGTCGTGCTGCGCGGCAATTCACCGTACGCACAGACCGGCGTTTTCAATGCCGAGGCCGCCCGGCGCCTGCTCGCTGGCAAGCTGAAGACCACGGGCTTTGTCTCGCCAGCGGCGGCTTTCGGCGCGCGGGAACTGATCGGCGCGCAGGCAGAGCAAGGCTACCTGGCGTGGAACGTGACGCAGCTCTGAAATGGCAATGGCGAGGCGCCGGTGCGGGATGGCCGCACGGCGCCCCAACATAGGGATAAGGCAATGAGCAAGACCGTATTTATTGCCGGCGTCGGCATGACGCCATTCGGCAAGCAGATCGATAAGAGCATCAAGGACCTGACGCGCGAAGCCGTGACGTCGGCCCTGCAGGATGCAGGCTGCGAGGCCCGCGCCTTGCAAGGCGCATTCTTTGCCAACTGCACGCAGGGACATATGGAGGGTCAGGACATGGTCCGCGGCCAGATTGCACTGCGCAGCATGGGCATCCAGGGCATTCCCGTCATCAACGTCGAGAATGCGTGCGCCAGCGCCAGCTCAGCGCTGCACCTGGCGGTCCAGTATGTCAAGGCGGGCGCCGCGGATATCGTGCTGGCCGTTGGGGCGGAGAAGATGTTCTCTTCCGACAAGGCACGCACACTGAGTGTCTTCGATGGCGCCTGGGACGTGCACGACAAGGAAGCGGGCGCCGCGCGGCTGCTTGCCATGGGCGACGGTGTCGAAGTGCCGGCTGGCTCGACGTCGCCCAAGCCCTACAGCGTGTTCATGGACATCTACGCGGCCATGGGCAGGATGCACATGCGGGAATTTGGCACGACACAACGCCAGTTTGCTGCAGTATCCGCCAAGAACCATTGGCATTCCGTTCACAATCCCCTCTCACAATACCGGGAGGCCTACACCATTGAGGAAATCCTGGCTGCGCCCCCCATCACCTTTCCGCTGACGCTCCCGATGTGTTCGCCCATCAGTGATGGAGCCGCCGCCGCCATCGTCTGCAGCGAGGCTGGGCTTGCCAGGCTCAACGGCGGTCGCAGCCGCGCTATCCGGGTGCTGGCATCGGTTGTGGTGACTGGCAGCGATCGCGCGTCGGCTGCGCTTGCCGACCATCTGGTGCGCAAGGGATCGGCCGAGGCATACCGGATCGCCGGGATCGGTCCGCGCGACGTGTCAGTTGCCGAGGTACACGACGCCAGCGCGATCGGTGAAGTGATCCAGGTGGAGGCCCTCGGCCTCTGCGAGCCAGGCCAGGGAGGTTGGGCCGCGGAGCGAGGCGATACAAGCATTGGCGGTCGCATACCTGTCAACACCTCCGGCGGCCTCGAATCCAAGGGGCATCCGATTGGTGCCACGGGCCTTGGGCAAATCTACGAACTGGTATCGCAGTTGCGGGGAGAGGCGGGGCCACGCCAGGTTGAAAAAGCGCGTATCGCCGTAGCTGAGAACGGTGGTGGCCTGCACGGCGTGGAAGAGGCGGTGGCGTGCCTGACCATTCTTGGCAAGTAGACGGGCAGCCGACAGGGAGGCGATTTGGCATCCATGGCATCCGCTCAAGCACACGTCGGAAGCATCGCGCGGCATGGCGCTGTGCCTGCCGCTGTGGTGCCGTGCCGCGTCTCCAGCCGGCTCAACGCCGAGCGTTCCGAGTTGCTGCACGAGGTGCGTGATGCCACCGCGCTCGCCCGTCGGGCGGCGTTGGAGGCCGGCGGCTCCAGTTACGAGGAAGCGCTCAGTCTACTGTTTGAGGGCTGGATGGGAAGCACCTCCCACCGGCGGCAGATTGTGAGTTTTGCCTCGGCTGCGGAACTGGGCGTGCCGTTGGACGACCACCTTGAGCGGTGCAAGGCGTTTGTCGACGAGGCTGGCATGGTTTCATTGCGGGCACTGTTCGGAGATCGCCCAGATGGATGACCATGCTCTGCGCGCCCGAGCGGAAACCGCAAACCTGTTCTGCCGAGTTAGTCCGGCGCAAAAGGACCGCGTGATCCTTGCGCTCAAGGCCCGCGGCCATGTCGTCGGCTATCTGGGCGATCGCATTAACGACGCGCCGTCCCAAATTTCCGCAGATGTCGGCCTGTCGGTGGACTCGGCCGTCGATGTGGCCAAGGAAGCGGCGGATATGATCCTCCTGAAACATGACCTGCATGTAGTCCACGCGGGCGTTCTGGAGGGACGACGTCCCTTTGGCAATATCATGAAGTACATCATGATGGGGACCAGTTCTAACTTCGGCAACATGTTCAGCATGGCCGGCGCCTCGTTGTTCCTGCCTTTCCTACCGATGCAGCCGACACAGATCCTGCTCAACAACATACGCTACGACATATCGGAAGTCCCAATTCCACTCGACGAAGCGGACGCCGAGGAAATTGTTGCCCCCCACGTGCTGGACTTGAATTTCATCCGCGACTTCATGCTGGTGATCGGCCCGATCAGCTCGCTTTTCGATTTTCTGACCTTCTACATCTTGATGGCCGTTTTGCAGGCGAACGAGCGGCAGTTTCAGACCGGATGGTTCATTGAGTCGCTATGCACCCAGTTGCTGGTGATCTTTGTAATCCGCACCCGTGCCCCTCAAGAGCCATGCCCATCCTCTGTTGACGGTAACGTCGCTAGCGGTTGTGACCGTTGCGGTAGCGTTGCCGTTTACACCAATAGGATCGCACTTCGGATTTGTGCCACCACCTGTGCGCTTCTATTTCATTCTCGGTGCCATGATGGTTGCATACCTGTTTCTTGTCGAGTTGGCCAAGCAGGGCTTCTATCGATGGTCAGCGGCGGCGAGGCGTCCACGCAGATCTGCCACCTTGGCTTAGTCCGCTAGCCCGCGGGGTCAAGAGCAGCAGTTCGGCGCCCCTTGCCGGGCCTCCGGTGGTGGTGCGGTATTGCGCGTACACTCAAAGTACAGACCATCGTCGGAGGTACATCATGATCCATCACAACGAAGAGCCTACCTTCCGTGGACTGCCATTGACCGCCGGACAAGACTCGGAAGTCCGGCACTACATAAAGAAGAAGACTCAGTTGGGTGAGTCATGGGATACATCGGAACTCGCGGCGATGCTCGAAGACATGCTGCTACCACCCGGCACGGAGGACGACAACCAGGGCGACTCCGCCGTGGATACGCTGGCCGCCGCAGAGCGCGCCGCCGCGTTCGTCGATCAGTCCATGGAGCCGATCGAGGCCTATGAGGAATGGAAGGCTGCCATGGAAACCGAGAGCATGAAGGGAAACAAAAGCTGATGCGCAACCGACCACGGAGCCGGTAGCAGCGGCCAACGAGCGCCGGCTACCAGGTGGAGATGGCCTTTGCAGTGAACACCGGCATTTCAATCCCTGTCGCTGCGTTGGTCACAGCATGGATTTCGACAAAGGGCCGCTCCGATTCCACCGTGCCGAATATCGCCGCGAACGGTATGTCCGCGGCATCCCGGCCGGTGCCGATACGAAGCAGCCCGGTCGGGATCGATACGCCAGAGGGATCGAGCAGGTACCACCGGTGGGACAAGTACACTTCTACCACCGCATGAAAATCCGGCGCGCCCATTGTCGGATCCGCCCCATAGTCCAGGCTGCTGGACATGCGCGCCGGAATGCTCAGGGCGCGGCAGATCCCAATCATCAGGTGGGCAAAGTCGCGGCAGACACCGGTGCGTTCCACGATGGTGTCGACCGCCGACGTGCGCTCGTTGGTGGAGCGCGAGAGAAAACCCAGGTGATTGCATACCCACTCCCGAATTGCGTAGACGCGGGCATAGCCGCGCTGCATGCCCCCGAACTCACGCATCGCAAATTCCATCAGACGGTCAGATTCACAATATCGGCTAGGCGCCAGGTAGTGCTAGACATCGAACGGTAGTTCGGCGACAGGCACTTCTGACAACTGATCGCTGTCGTCCAGGCGATGATCGATATCAACGACTGCCTCATAGCGGATGGGAAGGCGGCCCTTGGGTGCGCATTCTAAGCAGACGATTGCACAGCACCGGATCCGTGTAGTGGGTGGTCTGAATTGACGGGGGGAACGTCATTCGCTCTGCAACGACGAACTGCCGGGAAGTTCTGGCAGCTTCAATGTTCAGCACGAAGTCCGCCATGGGATCCATAACCTCGTAGGAGAGGCTCACCGAGTACTGGAGACGGTTCATTTCAAGCCTTTCGTTGACGACGATCTGAAGAAAAGCAAAGAGATCGGGACAGCGAAGATTGCTATGGATTGCCATTTCAGTGTAGTGCCAGCGGTGGACGACCGGCTTGCGTTTGGGGGTGCCGCGGGTGCGGCGCAACGCCTGCCAGGCCATGTTGTAAGGGCGTTAGGCTGGGATGCAACGGACACCTATACTGATAGTTGCAGCGTTCCTGAAGCGGCGTGCTTCCGGTTCGCCCACCACTCGTTTCCGGGCCTTCCCCCTCGACAACGTCTTAGGACTGGTGACTCCTGAAGTCACTCACGGGGATTCCTGGAAATTTCATGCAAGATGCCACACGGCGACCTCCGGTCGTCCACTACCCCCGGTATCCAAGGAAATCGGTCGTTCGCCAGGATCGATGCAATCGATGTCCGGCGATTGGGACCCTTTGCGGCCGCAATGCCGATCGCCAGGTTGATTGCCGCTTTCTTTGCTGCCCTTCCGCGTTTCAGGCTGGCCGAGCCGCGATGTTATCGTGACGATGATGCCGCAAAGATCCTCGGCAATGCGGGACGGATGGAAATGGTTACCCGTTCGCAATGGAAGACCGGTGCTCACAGCGGTGGTGCCCGGTCACAACGGCCGCCACACGGCCAGCCGTCCAAACAATGAAGGAAATATCGTGCCGAACGATCCTGCGAAGACCACCTACCGGGCCATTCCCGCCATGCGCCTGCTGCGCGACCCCCAGGTCGGCCAATTGCCGAAGGGTCGCATCCAGAGAGTTGGATTCATACGCATGGTGGCAACCCAATGGCATCAGGCAGCCACACTACTGATTGACTGGGATCGTGCTGTCAACGAAGGCTGGCCCAACCTGCGGTAGCCATCCTGCCCCGCGGTCAAGGGGCTCTGGAGCTTGGGCTGGAATCATTACGCAAACAACCGCCGGTTCGCCGGAGTGGAACATGAGATTGAGTGAGGTAACACCATGCGTACGCTGCTGTATTTCAGGCTGAATGACGTCGCTACGGCGAGGCTGGCGCAAGCGCGATTTGGCGAGCTGGCCGGTACATCCGCACTCGTCGCGGGACCGTGGTTTGTCCACCGCGACAATCAGGCAGTTGACGGATTGCCGAGAATTGACATCGGCCAGACGACATATCGCGAAGAAGCGGCGATCACCGGACTTTTCGTCGGCGCGATCATCGCCGCGCTGGTAATTTTCAGATACGGAGTGTCCGCCGGTACGGGCGCCACTGCCCTTGCGTATGTTGGCGCTATCGCGCTTGGCGCGATGATCGGCTGGTGGATCGGCGGATTGGTCGGCGTCAAGATCGGCCGCCTCGGGCTGGGGCGGCAGAAAGCGCAAATGGCACCGGGCCAGTTACTGATGATTGCCAGTTGCGACTCGAAATCCAAGGAATCCATGAAGCGGATGATCAACGAACTGGGTTGCGTCAGTATCGACGAGCACAGCGACCTGATGCCGAACTTCAGGTGGGTATGATTGCCGGAAGGGATCTGCCTATGCGGTCCCGGAAAGATACGGTACGCGGCTAAAAAAAAGGAGGGCCAGTCCGAATTGCCCCCCAAGACGTTGGACAGTTAAATCGCTAGGCGCCTATACCCGCCAGCCGCGTCAGCAGTGCGATCGCGGGTTGTGCGCCGCTGCGGACCTGATGCTGCTGGAGTGTCTCAATCGTCCTGATCTGCTTGGCTACCAGCGTCAGGCGCTCGAACTCGCGCTCAATCTCGGCGCGCAAACTTGGCAACAGTCGCTCGGCGTGCTGAGTCCACCAGCCCGCCCACGCACGGCCACCGATGCGCTCGACTCGCAGGTTGTGCAGCACCAGCAGCGACCGGATCCGGTTGCTGTGCGCGGTGCGCTCCTGCCGCAGGCGCCCGAGTTCCCGGTGCACGCGCCGCTCATCTTCCTGCTGTGGGCTGGGGATCCGCGCAACGGCCCACACCCGCCGTTCACCAGCGTAGTAGCGCATCAGCATCGACAGCAGCTTGTCGCTGTCGAGCCGGTCCGTCTTCGCGCGGCGCGCGCGCCGGTTGACTTCGATACTGGCCGAGTCCACGACGAGGTTGGCGATCCCTTGTTCGGTCAGCCAGCGGTGCAGCCAGAAGCCGTCACGGCCGGCCTCGTAGCAACTGCGCACCGGCGCCTGCGCGGACAAGCCGCAACGTGTCTTCGCCTTCGTGATTGCCGTCAGCACCGACGCTGTGTCCCCTGCTGCGAGCGAGCATCGGCTCGGCGCGCGTACGCCGTCACCCAGCGACAGCTTCCAGCTCTTGTCACCCAATTCGAAGGCGACATACAGCCAACCGATGACTGCCGTATCCTGCCCTCGAAGGGCTGTATCAGGCGCATTCATTTGCGTGCTCCTTTCGAAAAACGAGTGTCCGATTCCTCGTTTTACTCCAGGGGGCTTACCTCCGCGGCCCTTCCATAGTATCTAACAGGCTGCTGAAGTACTAACCGCACAAGCGGCAAGACTTCCCGCTTCATGGCTGATGCGCCCCTATTTTTCAGAATCCGGAAGCCGCGCGTCACTTCATCGATTTTTCGATGATTTGGCGCCCGTTTCTGGCCTCATTACCGCGATTACTGCAACTGCGGACGGATTTGTCCTAGCGAGCGCATGCGCACCAAGTTGTACGCGGCCATGCTCAATACAAACATCTGGTCAACTTTCTTCAGTCCGCGCACCATTACCTGACGCATGCGCCCCACGGTCTTGGCCCAGCCAAAGCCTTGTTCGATCAGCTTGCGCTTTTGCTGCGAAATGGCATAACCCCAATGCAGGCGATCTCATCCGGATCCGCCGAGCGTCGCCCGGAGGTGTTTTGCGCCACGTGGGGCGTGACCCTCATCTCAAGGCAAGCCTCAATGAACTCGGCCGCGTCATACCCCTTGTCCGCACCCACCGTGACTTCCACGTTCGCATCGTCGACCACCTGCCGGGCGTCGTTGACCATGACCTTGGCCGCTTCGCGCTCTGCATGCCCGTCAGCACTTGTCACCAGCGCGCTGACCACCAGGCCGTGCCAGTTGTCGCTCAGGGTATGGCCCATGTAGCGCAACTCACTGGCGGTTTTGCCTTTACGGTAGAGCCGGGCATCGGGGTCGGTCTTGGACTGGTGCGTTTCGTTGCTGCGTTTGCGGCCTTTGAAGTTGCCACCATCGTTGTCTTCGTCCTCGCCGTCTTTGCGTACAAAGCTCTTGTGGCCGGCCCAAGCCTGGATGAGTGTGCCGTCCACGCTGCTGAAGTGTTCGCCGGAAAGCCAGTCCTTCTTTTGCGCGATGGCCAGTACTTCGTTGAAGAATTCGATCGCTGCATCGTGCTTGATCAGGCGTTCGCGGTTCTTGGTGAATACGGTGGGCACCCAGACTGCATCGTCCATTGCCAGGCCAATGAACCAGCGAAACAGCAAGTTGTAGTGCGTCTGCTCCATGCAGCTGACGTTCGGAGCGAACGCTGTAGAGCACCTGCAGCGGCATGGCCCGCAACAACTTCTCGGGCGCGATACTGGGCCGACCGCCCTCGATATCGGCCTCGTACATCCCGGCGAACAGCCGGTCCATCTTCGCCAACGGCTGATTGGCCATGGTGCGGATCGAGCGCAGCGGGCGAGACTTCGGTACAAAATCCTCGAGCCGCCGCATGGTGAACAGGCTTTCGGTGAAGGTGTCGGTGCCGCGCATCCCTTGGTGGCAGATATGTTGACTACGGCAAACCATCTCTTCGAGAGGGACGACCGAGAATGCACCTTCTCGGCTCCCCGTCGCCCCTCAAGCTAAACGTTCCTGAACGTCCGCTATTCGATACTGGCTAGTTCCGCTTTGGGTCGGAGGTACGGCCGGACGGCCGCGCGCCCGCCACGGTCGCTTCCCGGCCAGATAACGGAATAACGCAACTTCCGGCCACAAGCCGCCATGCCGCGGGAGTGTGGCGCGCCCGCCCAACGGGCATCATCCGTCGGCATGTCAGCCGCGCCCTCCGTCGCGAAGCGAGAGGGAGTGTCCCGCAGGACGCCTTACTTCCCGGCCAGTGCTGGGAATTGCGGGTTCGTCACGACCTGCTTCAGCAGTTCCTGCACGGCGGGGCCAAAGGCGTCAGCCACATTTTTGCACGCGCCGGCGGCAGTCCAGCTCGTGTCGAACGGATATTTGACCGAGACCTTATAGCCCTTGTCAGCAGTCGACTTCACGGCCATCGTGAGCTGCCAGTACGCCGGCGACACGGAGCTGAAACTTAGTTCTTCGATGCGTCCCTCGATCGGGGCACCTTTCACGTCATAGGATTGAGCCATCAGGAGCTCTTCCTGGAAGGCGTCCTTGATGTACTGCGACGGCGTCTTGCCCGGCGCTACCCTTACCGGACCGTTCAGACGACACAGCGGGCTTTCATCGACGCCCGGCGCCAGACCGACGTCGGCAACGCTGACCTTCTTCGGTTGCAAGCTCTGCTGGATGGCGATGACATTGGCGGCGGAGGCCTTGTAAGGGATCGAATTCGTCGTCTCGCAACCTGTCAATAAAGCGCCAGCGGCGCAGAGGGTAGCAACAAGGGCAATCTTGCTTTGCTTCATGTTTTTCTTCCAGATGGGTTAAAGGGGCCTTGACGGTAAGCGGGCCCGCAACGATAAACGGACGAATACCGGGGCAAATGAACCCCACCTTAGGAGGGACCGCTGCTTTTCTGCCATGCGGCAAGCGCAAATGGCAGCTTCGACTACGGAAGTTGGCAGTCAAGTCGCAGCTCACATCCGTCCCCCCGCTTCCGGCTTCCAAGTTCCGCCAATTTCGCATATTCGCCCCGAATCCATAGCGCGCCATCAGTATTTTCAACGTGCCTCGTGCACAAGACCGTACGGCAACCAGGAACCGGCGCTCTTCTGCCGGATCTTCCGCGGCACCCGCGAGGATCATTCCGCCGACCAGCGCTGCGAGCGCACCCATTGCCTCGCGAATCCGCCCGTTTCGTGCTTGGCTTCGCTGCCCGAGCCATCGCAAATAGGCACGGACGCTTCTGCTGCAGCTTTCACGCACCACGGCTTCGGCACGCGCGAGTTCGGTGCCACACGCAGCAAGCGCACAACCCCGCGCGGGATGCTCGCAATGTGTTCCGGCATATTCGACGGCGTCACAGCCGTGCGCCATCAATGGCCGCTGGCATCGGCCGCGCCGGACCGGTAGCGCAGCAGATGGTCGGTGCCGGATTCGGGCAGCCAGACTTCTCCCGGACGGCCCATTATCTGGCGTACGTTCGCGTGCGGGCGCGGGAGCGTGAGCACTTCGAATTGCTCGGCGCGCGGGTCGAAACGCACGAGCGCGTTGGCGCTCCATTCGCTAAGCCAAACGATGTCCCGGTCGTCGACGAATATCGCGTACGCATGCGGGTCGTGGCCGGGCAGCCGCCATTCGCGCCATTGATGCGTTGCCGGGTCGAACACGCCGACTTTCCCAGCGCTCCACTCGCTGACCCAGATGCGCCCTTTCGAATCGGCCCATACGCGTCGTGCACCCTGATTTGGCGTCGGCGGCTCGATGACCTGCGCCGCGCCGCTGGCGGGATCGATGCGGCCGAGATAGCTGCCGGCCAGTGACGCGAAGTACAGGCTGCCGTCAGGGCTCACGCAAATGCCGTAGGAGCCAGGCCCGCGCGGCGCATCGAAAACGCGCATGCTGGCGCGCGCTGGGTCGAGCTCGCCGTAGATGCCGCTTTGCCCCGTGAACCACAGATGCCCTCGCTTGTCGAAGACCGATGTATTCAGATTGGCGTTCGGCCGGTCCTTCGGTAGTGGGAAACGCGTCACGGCAAGTGTCTTCGGGTCGATACGCACGATCGCGTTCTGGCCGCCGTCCGTGATCCATGCCGCCCCATCGGGACCGACGATCACGCCGTGCGGCGCCGACCCTGCGCCGAGCTGCACCCTGTCGGCCTTGCCGCTGCGCGGGTCCAATCGTTCGACCGCGCCCTGTGCCTGCGCGGTGTACCACACGGTGCCGTCGAGTGCCGGTGCGACGTCGTGCGGCGCGCTGCCTGCAGGAACGGCAAACGTCTCGAACAAAGGCGACTGCGCCTGAGCCGAAGCCATGGCGAACAAGACGCTCACGAGGGCCGATGCACATAACGGGGCCAGCACGGATTCAAGAATCCTGCTCACCGCTGCCACAAAACTTCCCTTCTCGACTTCCAGCATGTCCGCCTCCATGGCCGAGGATGCGTCGCAAAGTGCGCCTACGGCTTCATTGTTGCACTGGTCCCGGCCGGTGGGCAGGACTCGGCCATGAACCGTCGTTCGCCACCTCCGCGCCGCCGCAATTCGAGCGGCTGCTCCGCTTTGAAATCAGCCGCACGGCTGACTCGGCGATTCACCCCGGCACACCGCCCCTTGCGACGCGCCCCGAGCATCGGTGTGGAGTCGCGGCGCAGTTTGTGCGCATGTTTCGTCATGCAAGAATGGGGAAACGCTACTATAGGAAGCATTGCTCCAAACTGAAGGCGTATTGCCAAACGTGGCGCCTGCATGAGAACTACCGTAGACATTGTCATCTATCCCGGCTTCAAGGCAATCGAGGCCGTTGCCGCAATCAACGTTTTTGACTATGCAAACACCCGGTTGCGGCAGCTAGGCTCTGAACCGGCATACGACCTGCGCCTTATCGGCCCCGTTGCTGGCGCAGTGCAGTCCGACACGCTGGTTTCGCTAAATGCGACCAAAGCGCTGAGCAGCCTTTCTCCTCCCGACGTTGCGGTGATTGTCGGCGCTCGCGACATCATGAGCGTCATGGCGTCCTCCGCTGATGTGGTTGACTGGTGCCGCGCCTGTTCCGGCAGGGTAAGAAGCATGGTGGGACTGTGCTCAGGGAGTTTCTTCCTTGCTGAAGCGGGCCTGCTGGAGGGGCGGCGGGCTGCCACGCATTGGAGCGTGGCTGACCTGATGCGCGAGCGGTATCCCAGGATCGCGGTGGATGCGAACGCCATTTTTGTACGCGACTCGCACATCTGGACATCCGCTGGCGTGACCGCGGTATTTGACTTGATGCTTGCGATGGTGGAAGAGGACCTGGGCCGGGACATCGCCCTGTCTGTTGCCAGGGATCTTGTCGTCTATCTGAAGCGGCCTGGCGGACAGTCCCAGTTCAGCCAACATCTGCTCAGCCAGATGACAAACCATCCAACGGTTCGCGATGTGGAAGACTATATCCATCGATCGCCGAAAGCGGACCTTTCGGTCGAAGCGCTCGCCGCACGCGCGCTGATGAGCATGCGAAACTTCTCAAGGGTGTTCTTGAAGGAAACCGGTCGTACTCCTTCGGAGTATGTGGAGCAGATCCGCATGGATGTTGCGCGGCGTCTCCTGGAGGACAGCGAGCAACCGCTGAAATGGATCGCTGCGGAGAGCGGCTTTGGCTCGGAAGCTCGCCTGAGACAGGTGTTCCAGCGGCGCCTGAGCGTTACCCCGGGCGCCTATCGCGAGCGCTTCACGAGCACCGGAATCAAAAAGACCGTAGAAGGCTCTTCGTCCTGCGCCTAGTCCTATTGTGCTGCAGGAATGCCGGGCATCGGAATGAAGCCCGGAATCATCTTGAACCGATCCATCCAGCGCAGGACATTGGGATACTGCGAGAGATCGATGCCGCCCTCGCCGGCCAGAGCCGTATAGGGGAAGCAAGCAATATCGGCGATCGTCGGACGTCCAAGCTCCAGCCACTCCTTGTCGGCAAGATGGGCATTGAGGATGCCAAAGACGCGGTGGGCGCCAGCCTGGAGCTTCTCAAGATCCAGGGGATAGTTAAGGATCTTCACCAAGCGCGCGCCGGCGGCATTCATGATCTCGCCGCCGCCCGTTGCGAGCCATTGGCCGATACGGCCGGTGCTCTCGCCTTCGGCGGGATACCAGACACCCAGGCTGTCATACTTGCGCGCAAGATACGCAAGAATGGCCTGGGCATCTCGCAGCCGCAGTCCGCCATCCTCCAGGATGGGGATTTCGCCGAATGGATTAAGCGCAAGATACTTGTCCTTCTTGTGCTCCTTGCTCACGAAATCGACGTTGTGCTTCTCGTATTGCAACCCGAGAATGTTCAGAAACAGGCGGACTTTGTAGCAGCTACCGGACAGCTCGAAATCGTATAGACGGACCATATTTGTCTCCAGTGGTATCAGGGGTAATTTGAAGCAGCATCATGCTTTGCCGTGCCCTCGACTCAGTACAACACGACGGAGCGGATTGACTCCCCATCGAAGCCATCGTTGATGCGCTCGAGCGGTAGCGTGTGCGTGATCAGGTCGTCAATATTGAGCTTGCCTTCCATGTACCAGTCGACGATCCTGGGCACATCGGTGCGGCCGCGTGCGCCGCCGAAGGCTGAGCCCTTCCATTCGCGCCCGGTGACGAGCTGGAATGGGCGCGTCGATATCTCCGCGCCGGCCTCGGCCACGCCGATGACGATCGACTTGCCCCAGCCCTTGTGGCAGCACTCGAGCGCCTGCCTCATGACCTTGGTGTTGCCTATGCATTCGAACGAATAGTCGGCGCCGCCGTCGGTGAGCTGGACGATATGGTCGACCACGTTGTTCACGTCCTTCGGGTTGACGAAATGCGTCATGCCGAACTTGCGCGCCATTGCTTCGCGCCCCGGGTTCAGGTCCACGCCGATAATCTTGTCCGCGCCTACCATCCTCGCGGCCTGGATCACATTCAGGCCGATGCCGCCCAAGCCGAACACAACCACGTTGGCACCGGCTTCAACTTTGGCGGTGAACAGCACCGCGCCCACGCCGGTGGTCACGCCGCAGCCGATATAACAAACCTTGTCGAACGGCGCATCCGGGCGGATCTTGGCCAGCGCGATTTCCGGCACCACGATGTGGTTGGCGAAGGTCGACGTGCCCATGTAGTGGAAAAGCGGCATGCCGTCGACCGAGAAGCGTGAGGTGCCGTCCGGCATCAGGCCCTTGCCCTGCGTGGCGCGAATCGCCTGGCACAGGTTGGTCTTTCGCGACAGACAGAATTTGCACTGCCGGCATTCCGGCGTATAGAGCGGAATCACGTGATCGCCGGGCCTTAGCGAGGTAACGCCAGAACCCACGTCGGTGACAATGCCCGCGCCTTCATGGCCGAGGATCGCCGGGAAAATGCCTTCCGGGTCCGCGCCGGACAGCGTGTAGTAGTCGGTGTGGCAGATTCCGGTAGCCTTCATTTCCACCAGCACCTCCCCCGCGCGCGGGCCTGCCAGTTCCACCTCCTCGATCGTTAGCGGCTTTCCCGCGCTCCATGCAACCGCAGCTCGTGTCTTCATCGGTGTCTCCATAGATTCGATGGTCAACTGCAGAAGAAATATAAAAGGCGGTCGTTTCGTGGTGTTCCGGAGGGCGCAAACTTGTCCGAAATCCATTGCAAGATGGCCGACCGCCGAAATCCGATCGCGATATCTTCCAGCGAACAGAGCGCGCTTCTGCGCTCGTGCAATATCAGCGCCATCCCGGTGTCCTTGGGGCGAAAAAGCACTCCGTGGCTATCTAGGCGAGGATCGGACCCAATGGAAGCGATACGACGCGTCCGCGTTAATGCTTGAACAAGGGAGTGCCCCATTCCCTGAGGGAATTCTTATCGACCAAGGGCTAGGCGACGAATTCCTTGCAGAACAGCTCCATCCCGATGCCTTTGCTGAGGCCTGCACTGCAGTCAGACAGCGGCTGACTTTGCGCTAGCACGAATGCTACGATCACGGCTACTTCTTTATCGCCACATTCATCGAATCATATGCGACATCACGCTGGCATCCTGAGCAACGTGGAAGTCCAGTTCAGCACGTAAATCGGCACGGCGCTGCCAGCGGTGTGCCTGCATCTGTTATGCGGCCCCCACGCCATGCGTGGGGACCGACACCCACGCTTCTGCACGCGTCCGCCGGATTCAGCGGTCCAGGGCAATGGCCGACATATCGCCAAGAAAGGCGTGGAGTTCCGGCGAATCGCAGTATGCGACATTGAACCTGAACCAGACGGAATCGGGAGCTGTATCGACCCGAAATCGGTCGCCGGATGCGAGTGCGATTCCCGCACGTCTCCCGGCATCGACAACCGTCTGTCCGTTGAACGCCGGACTCGGCGCAACCTGCCACCCGGCGCTCACGAACATGCCACCGCGAGGCGCCGCCAGGGGCGCCATGCGAAGCTCTGCGAGCGTGCCGAGAAACCGTTCCCGGTCGTTGGATAAGCGCGTGCGCAAACGATCGATATAGCGACGGTGACTGGGGTCCGACAGCACCTCGAATACGCAGCGCTCGTTGAGCTCGGACGTTGTTAGGCCGCTGATCATTTTCATATTCAGCAGATCTGATACCAGCCCGTCCGGGGACAGGATATAGCCCACTCGCAGCGATGGCGCAATCGTCTTTGAAAATCCACCAATACATACCACGCGGTTAAGACCATCGAGCGCGGCGAGCGAGGCATCCGATGGGCCGCTAAGATCCCGAAAGGTATCGTCCTCGACGATCCAGAAGTCGTACTGCTCCGCCAATGCGATGATGCGGTGTGCATTGGCCATGGAAAGCGTCGTGGATAACGGGTTCTGCTGTGCCGTGTTGATGACGATGGCTTTCGGGCGGTGCAATCCTGCCAACCGTGCAAGCGCATCCACATCAAGTCCGTCACCGGTACGGGGAACGCCCACGACATTGATGCCCGAATTGCGCAGGAGATCGTGGAAGCAAAAATATCCCGGATCTTCCACCAGCACCGTATCGCCCGCACGCACGAGCTTGCGCATCACGAGGTCCAGCCCATGTGTTACGCCGTTCGTCAGCACAATCTGATCGGGGGAAACGGGGCAGAAGCGCTCGCTGAAATCACGCGCCAGGATTTGCCTCAACCGCCGAAAGCCAAGCGGATGACCATAGCCGACGAGCCGCTGTGCCGGCATTTTCGTCGCCTGGCGGAGCGCCTGCAGCAGCAGGCTTTCGCTGCACCACTCGGGCGGAAGCCAGCCGCACCCCGCGGGCAACATGTTCGGTTGCTCGTTCCAGACCTCCACGGAAGTCCAGGGACTATCGCCGTCGCCGGCAAGCCGCAACCTGGCGGGCGCGTCGTGGAGCGGCGGAACCTGCGCGGAGCGTGAACCGACAAAATAGCCCGAACCCGGGCGGGAGTTGAGTACCCGGCGAGAAACGAGAATTTCGTAAGCCTCCGTGATTGTAAACTTGCTTACCCCCAAGGCCTTCGCCACTCCCTGACCGAGGGCGTTTTGGTGCCCGGCTTCAGATGCCCGGACTCCACGAGCCGATCAAGCTTGCCGACGATCTGTTCAACCAAGCTGATCCCCCGCTGCCGCTCGACGCGCAAATCATCCAGCAACGAGGATTCCCTGTGAGCCGAAAGCGCGCCGGGAATGTGCGTGTCGATTGCATAAAGCTGCGGCATAGGGCTATCTCTTCAAGATTCCGTTTTCTGCCAGATACCTGCTGGTACCCTCGCGAGACTCAGCTCGCCCTTGAAAATAACGCACGACAATTCACTGTACTATAGTACATTAAACAACATGTGTCGCGCCAAATTGGTTTCTACCGCATTGCGGCGACCTGCTGCAGGTAGCCGCGAGACGCAGGAGCACGGCAACCGACGCGACTCAGTGTCGATACGCTTGAGGTCCGGCCCCTTTGCGGGTAACCTTCAGACCGAGGTTCATTCAATGAACACATGTCGTGACAAGGGCTTGCTTGAGGCGACGACGCTCCTCAGAATCTTCGGAAACCGTGATCGAAATGGCGATATCACCCAAAGGCAAGAAAGACGTACCGTCGGCAAAGTCGAATGGCCGGCCTTCGCTTCGGGAGGCCTACAAGCAACAGACGCGTGAACGTTTGCTCGACGCTGCACTGCAGATTTTCGATGAAGTCGGCTTCAGCAACGCCACGATCGAGCAGATTGCAACCAGGGCGGGCACGAACCGCACGACCTTCTACCTGCATTTCAAGAGCAAGGTGGACCTCGCCAGTATCGTGATCCTAAGAGCCGAACCAGATATCCGGGAAGTCATGCTGGCGCTCAACCAAATGGTCAATCCCACATGGCGGGATGTACGGGCATGGCTGAATCAATGGGTCGCCCTGACGAGCAAGCAGAAGGTCGCGTTTGATGTTGGTTCCCAGTTGATGACCTCCGTCGATCCCGACGCCTCTGCCTCCTATCTCGAACGCGGACGCCGATACGCGACTCTCCTGGAGAATCATCTCGCCCGCTTCGAAGGCAACGCGCGGAAGGCCACCCTGACACGCTATGCCGTGATCATGATGGCGATCCACCAGACCATATGCAACAAGGAGTTCCGCGGTTGCCAGTTCGACAACGACGAACACCTCGATGTTCTGGCGGACATGTTGTGGACCGGTCTGTCGATGGACATCAACGCAAGGAAAGCGCCCGCACAAGTGAAGCCACCTGCACGGGTCAAGGCATAAGCTAGCTTCATCCAGACAGCAGCGACCGCCGGCGCTGAAGTCAGCGCATCCGCTCGAGAACTTCCCCGCTGGTGAGCACATCGCCGAATTGCTGGATGATCGTTTCCAGCGATGACTGATGTTCCTCGTCGGACAGTGCCGCGCAGCAGTTGGATACCATCACCATATTGAAGTCCAGCATCATGCCGTCACGCACAGTCGACTCACAACAGACGTTGGTCTTCGTTCCGGCGATCAATAGCGTGTCGATGCCGAGCGATCGCATCGTACGCTCCAGCGAGGACGAACCGGGAATCAGGGCGCTATAGCGCGTCTTGAATATTGTCAGGTCGCCGGGCGCGGTCTCGAGGCCGGGCCAGACCGTCTGAGCCCCGGGCGTCAGGCTTTCGATCGTCCTAGCCTTGACGTCCTTCGCCACGATATTGTCGAAGAACATTTCCCAGTCGCTCCTATCGCCGATACGCGCATTGGCGTGCAATACCCATACGATCGGCACCCCCAGTTGACGCAAACTACGCGTCAACTGATTGATACCAGGAACGATGGCTCGGGCGCCTGGAACCTCGCCGGGCGCCCCCGCCTCGCAAAACAGATGCTGCATGTCGATGATAACCAGCGCGGCGCGCGCGGGATCGATTCGATCGAACCAATGCACGCGACCACGGCGTGCGAGGACCCGATCAATAATGTGAGGGCGAATGCTGATGTCGTGCATGACGATAACTCTGCTGAAGGGATGGATGGTTCTGTGCGCGTGAAGGCGTGAGTCGCCGCGCACGAGAGGTTTTCGGGGATCCTCGACCGGCGCGGGTGGCGCACGCGCCGGCTTGGCGTATCACCGCCTAGCACTACACGGCAAGCACGTCGTTGAGGAATGGGTCATCCGGCATGGCAGTCTCGGTATCGAGAAGGCTGCCACATTCCGGGCACGAAAATCTCCGCAACACAACGATCGCATTTGCTGCGGAAGGCGCCCCTGGCAAATCCTTCACCGGCACGGTCGTCAAACTCGCATGCGGTTTCCATGCCGTTCCCGCCTGCGCCAACCAATGTCCGCATTCACGGCAGGCCGTGCGGTTACCGTCCCTCACCAGGGTTTCCGAAATCCGTTGTTTGCTCATCGTCCCACCTCCATTTCGGTACGCTCTTTACGCAAGCTTGCCCGTTGTTCGGACGTCCGCCGACTGTCGATCTCGCCGCCCTCCAGCACAACACCGTAGACATCGCGCGCCGCGCGCTTCGAAATCGTGCCGCCGGCCACGTCGTGCAGAACCTGATACGGCGCGCGCTCAAGCGGATCGCCAACCCCGCCCCCGCCATCCCAGCGCAAGTAAAGCGCGTCGTCGCCCATGAGCGGAAAGACGCCCCAACTGATTGACTCTGGTTCGCCCGGAATGGCATCGAGACTCTGTGCAAACTTCCGTGCCGGATCGACGCCTTCCGGCGCATGCACCCACACGTAATCGTTGATCCCGCCGGGATAGCCGCCGGCCAGACCCTCGCTCTGCGGAAAGCTCGCACCCTTGCCGGACAGCACATAGTGAAGCCCGCCGTCCGGCCCATCGTGGGGGACAATCGCCATCTCGCCCCCGGTTCCCCCCCGGAATCTACCCGGACCTCCGGAATCCTTCAGTCGCCGGCGGAACAGGTACCGCACGGGAAACGAAGCCTCGATCGTTTCTACGTTCGCCATTCGTGAAATCGGATTCGGAATCTCACCACCGATATCCACACCGTCGCCGAACGTGCGCGCTCCGCCCGCACCCGCGAACGTTTCCGTCAGGATGCCGATCGACTGCCCGCCGCGTTGATTGGTGCCGAACATGAAGAGCGCAAAGTGATTGGCGTGCCAGACCGCCGTAGCCTCCCCGGCATACTTGTCGCTAGCAGCCAGCATCTTCCCGATCGTGCCACACGCTGCGTTATTTACCGACTGGATGGCACCCACAGTCGCCACCGATGTCGGTGCCGGACGCGCGCAATTCACGATGCTCGCCTCGGGCGTGATCATGGTGATCGGCCGAATCACGCCTTCGTTCCATGTAATGTCGTAGCACAGCAGCGGAAACAGCGGCGCGAACAAGCCGCCCAGCGCAGCCCACTTCGTGCAATTCACCGGGTACTTCGATTGAGGAGACGAACCGGTGAAATCAAAAACCAGCGCATCGCCCTTCTTCGTCATCTCAAGCGCGACCTTGAAAGTTTCACCCTTGACATCGAAATATTGCCGCGACTGCCACACGCCGTCGGGCAACTCGCGCAAGCGGGCACGCAGACGTTCCTCCGACTGCGCGATCAAGGTCAAGCACGCCTCATCGAATGTCGCTGGCCCGTACTTACCGACCAGGGCCAATACGCGATCACGGGCGACGTTGTTGCACGCAATCATCGAACGTAGATCAAGGGCAACCATTTCGGGGCCGCGCACCATATTCAGGATCGTGTCCCATACATCCTGCCGCAGCAGGCCGCGATCCACGAGCTTGATGCCCGGAGAACTGAACCCCTCCGCAAAGATGTCGCGCGCATCGGGCGCAAAGCCGCCCGGGTTCATGGCGCCGATGTCATAGACATGAACAAAACATGCGCTCCACGCGATAAGCTGTCCCTCATGGTGGATCGGTGAAACGAGATAGACGTCCGATGTATGCAGCGCCGCTGTGAACGGGTCGTTCAAGAGGAACAGATCGCCCTCGTTGATATCCCCGTCAAATCGTCGAATCACCGCCTTGCACGCTTCGGCTGCGCTTGTCAAATGATGCAGGAAGCCGACCCCGCCCATCAGGAGCGAGCCGTCGGGCCGATACAGCGACACCATCAGATCGTGCCCCTCGTTGGTGATGGCGGTGCCGGACACATGCTTAAGCGTGATGACCGCTTCTTCGACGACCCGAAACAAGCGGTGCCGAATAATTGAAAACGTAATCGGGTCCATAATCTGCCCTTTGGCGTCAGTTGACATTGATGATGACATTGCGGAATCCATCGACTGTCCCTCGCTGGTTCGCTTGCAGGACGATTGTCGTAATCGGCGTATGGATGACGGCGGGTCCGAGGACCACGTTGCCGGGCCTGAGACGTTCGAAGTCGTAGATATCCGACTCCACCATGGCGCCGGCGGCTTCCACGAAGATCGGACGGCGCGCAATGCGCGCTGCACTGGCGTCCGCCGAGGCGAGTGCGATGGGCTCCAGCTTTAGCCGCTCCATCAGGCCACGGGCGGTCAGCCGGAACTGCGTCATCTCGATCCCCGCTTCGCGATAGGCCGAGCCCTTGCCGTACTTGCGTTCATAGATCGCCTCGAAATCGCTTGCCAGCTTTCGTACGCCAGCCTCGTCGAGAGGCGTCGTACTGCGCAAGGGCGTCGTGACCTCGTGGACCTGCCGCGAATAGCGGAGGTCAGCCGACCAATCGAGCTGCACCCGGGAATCCTCGAAGCCCTCGGCCTTCAGATCGCCCAATGCCTTCGCCACCATCGGCTCGAAAATCGCATTGATTGCCGCAGCCGCCGAGGGCATCGGCAAGTGCTTTGTGGTCGCGTATTCATGCACGATGTCCGCAGACACGAGACCGAAGGCGCAGTTGACGGAGGCCGTATAGGGCACCACGATCTGCTTCACATTGAGCTCGCCACCGAACAGGCCGCACACCATGCCGCAACTGCCACCGAAGGCGTGCAACACGAAATCTCGCGGATCCAGGCCCCGCTCGACGGTAATCTCCCGGATCAGGTCGGTGAACTGGGCGGCGGCGACGCGATAGATACCGAACGCTGCCTGTTCGACCGGCATGCCAAGCGGCCGCGCGATCTTTTCCTCGAACACGCGCCAGGCACGGGCCTTGTCGAGCACCATGGTGCCACCCAGGAATATTTCCGGATCCATGTAGCCGATCAGCATGAACACGTCGGTGAGCGTCGGCTCCTCTCCGCCCAGGCCATAGCAGACCGGGCCGGGGCGCGACCCCGCCGAACGCGGACCGACGCGCGGCGCATTGCTGCCCGGCTCTAGCGAAATGATCGAGCCCCCGCCGGCGCCAAGTGAAACCACTTCAATCTTTGGTTGGACGTAGTGAAACCTGTCCACCATCGGTTCACGTGCGTACTCAATCTCGCCGTTCTGAATGACGCTGACCTTGAAGGTCGTCCCACCCATGTCGGTGGCAATAACATCGGGGTGGCCGAGCTGCTCGCCAAGCGCGCGGCTGCCGATGACGCCAGCCGCCGGTCCGCACTCGAGCATGCCTATCGAACGTTCCGCCGCTTCGTGCGCGGGCAGCAGTCCACCATACCCCTGCATGATCATGACCGGGCCGTCATATCCGGAAGATCGCAACAGACCTTCGAGACTATTGATATACGCTTTTGTCACGCGCCCGGCATAGGCGTTGATCACGGTCGTCGAGGTGCGCTCGTATTCGCCAGGCGTTGGCGCAATTTCACTCGACAACGTACAGTAGGCCTGCGGTGCCAAGCGCGCTACCATCTCCCGGACCTTGACTTCGTTCGCGGGGTTATAGAATGACCACAGGAAGGATACCGCGATCGACTCCACCTGCCGTTCTTCGATCAGCCAACGGATGGCCTGCTCGACTTCCGTGTCGTCGGCCTCCCTGAGCATCGCGCCTTTGTAATCTGCGCGTTCTGCAATGCCGACGATGCAGTCGGGATCGACCAGGGGAGCCTCCCTCTCGGTTTTGACCGGATGCTTCAGGCGGTCTTCAGTTAGCCCACCCCAACGACCATAAGCGCCTCGCGTGACCAGCACCGTGTCCTCGAAGCCACGCGTGGTAATCAACCCCGTTCTGGCACCATCCCGTGTCAGGATCGCGTTGTCCACCACGGTCGATCCGTGGATAAACAGTTTGGTCCGGGCAAGCAAAGTTTCGAGCGAGAGGTCCATCGCCCGGGCCACCGATCGAATGGAATCCAGCACGCCATCGGCGAAGTGTGGCGGCGTCGACAACGCCTTTCCCATACGTACCGGCTCACCGTCTGCGAAGACGATGGTGTCGGTACAGGTACCCCCGACGTCCGTTGCAACGAGATACCTCTTCTGATTTTCTTTCATTCACATTCTCCTGCGCATTCGGATTGCGGATCGGCGCGACCGATCAGTAGGTTCCTTCTTCGTGCAAGGCACGGCTGAGCGCCTCCGGTCCTTCCTTTGCGGCGTTTGCGAGTTCACGCATACGCTTGCGCCAGATGATGTCGGACTTGTCCCCCGGGACAGAGACCTCCTCGTGCGGCTCACCAATGGCTCGCGGGCTGTGCGACGCGACGAGCGGCAGGTCTTCCGTTAGTACGATCGACTGGAGCGCTAGATGCTCTTCCGCCGACGAGCCGTCCGACGTGAGACAGGTGAACCAGTAACTACGGCAGTTCTCCGCATCGATCGGCGTGGCATGCATGAAGAGCTGGGTATCCTTGGCTTCAGACCATCGGAACGAAATGACCATCGTGAACGGCAGGATGACCTGATACTCGGCCGGAGCGAGCATCACCGACTCAGGACTGTTTGGCGGCCCATACGTGGCATCACCCGGGTTGAATGCCAGAAACGTGTCATTGAGAAATTCGAGACGCCCGCCCTTCTGCTCGATGGGATAAGGCTTGAAGCGTGTGTTGGGCGGCCCCCCCAGCGTGCCCTGATGTCCGAATGCGAGATGAGTGACGTCGATGAAATTCTCGATGCGGCGGCCGGCTGAGACGGGCCACAGATAGGGCTCTCCCGCGTGACACGTCATAGTCGTATCGCTCCACGCCGGGAAATTCGGGATCGAGGTGTCCGCACCCGGTGTGAGCCTCACCCAGATCAGGTCGTATCGAACTTCGCAGTCGTACTCCCTGACTTTGGCACGCGCGGGAATCGGATCGCTCTCGGCCAGCGTGGGAATTTCGGTGCATTTTCCGGCATTGTCATAGCACCATCCGTGGTAGCGGCACCGGAGTTGGTCGCCCTCCACCCATCCCAGCCCGAGAGACGCGCCCCGGTGCGCGCAGCGGTCGTCGAACGCGCAGATCCTTCCGCCAAGTTCCGCAACGACGAGGCGTTGCCCCAGCAACATCGTCGACATCGGTCCCTTTCCGCCGTGTGCGTGCGAGCGAAATTCCTTGAGGGTCGCGACCGGGTGCCAAAAGTACTTCCAGGTGTCGGCCGTCGAGCCGAGGTCATAAAGCGCATCGGGCCGAGATAGCGGCTTCAGCGTGCGGTATTCCGGCGGCTTGCAAGGATTGCCGGGATCGATCATGTCGGACGGTTCGATCCATTGCGGCGGATGGTAGGGCAGCTTGGCGCTGAGCCAGTTTTGAGTCATGAGTGTCTCCTCTGGAATTAGTAGAGCTTAAGTTCTTCGTCATCGCGAAACAGCGCGATGCATTGTGTCGGGCAACTCTTTGCCGCTTTCAACAAGAGTTCGAGCGGGGTACTAGCCGCGTTCGGCAAGACCCCGACCATGCCTACGTCGAGTAGCTCGAAGGCCTGCGGCGCGAGCGTGACGCACATCTTCGATCCGCAACAGATCGATTGATCCACCTCAATTTTGATCATCGTAATTTCCTCCTTTCCTTCCAATTCGTTGCCGGTAGATGCTTGCGGACCATCGATATCGCGTGCTCGACTTCCGCATGCTGTTGAAGCTGCTGTCGCAAGACCGCAAATGCCTTCGGCGCATTCACGGCGATCGCACCGACAAACTTGCCGAGATGCCGGTACAGCGCCACGAACGGTCGTGAGAATTCGTCTCCCGAGAGCGTCACCATCTCGCCGATGTCGGTACGTCCAGCAGCTTGAATGCGGCACCCATATTGGTCCGACCAGAAATAGGGAATGGTCGAGAACGGAGTTGCCCGCGAGCGTCCGAGCAACAAGTTGGACGCCGCGTGTCGCCCCTGGTCCGCAGCGACCATCCATTGCTCGCCCCGGACCATGCCGCCTGACCACCGGTTCGGCCACGACACCATGTCACCCGCCGCAAACACGGCGGCGTGACCAACGTTGAGTGTTTCGTCGCAGATCAGGCCGTTGGCGATCCTCAGTCCCGACGCAACTAGCCACTCCACGTTCGGGACCACGCCGACCCCGATCACGACCAGATCGGCCGGAAAGGTCCATCCATCCTCGATACGCACCGTCGTGACTTGCGTCCTGCCGCCGAATCCGACTACACGGGCATTGCATACCAGCGACACCCCATGTTCGTCATGGATCTTCCCCAAAGCATCGCCGAGGCGGGAGCCAACGGCGCGTACCAACGGCGCAGGCGACGCTTCGAGAATGGTGACTTGGGCACCGCAAGCGGCGGCGCTCGACGCGACCTCCGCACCGATGAAGCCCGAGCCGATGATCACCACACGCTTGCCCGGAAGGATCTGCGCCTTGATTGCCAATGCGTCGTCGAGTGTGCGCAGCGTGTAGATGCCAGCCAACCGCCCTCGCGTGGGCAGGTCGCTCGGACGAGAGCCCGTGGCTAGAATCAGACCGTCGTACGCGAGCCAGCGAGATCCCACCTGAACGCGACTGGCCCCGAGATCGAGCGCCTTCGCTTCGCGCCCGAGACACAATTCAACATTGTTCTGCGCAAACCAGGCGTCGTCGCGGTACGGCAATTGGTGCACCTCGATCTCACCGGTCAGCACCTGCTTAGACAGCGGGGGCCTGTCGTACGGCAGGTGAGGCTCGGCGCCAATCAGAAACAGCTCGCCGTCATAGCCTTGCTGCCGCAGTGTTTCGACCGCGCGCAGGCCCGCAACACTGCCACCCACTACCAGGACTCGCTTCAGTGCCATGATGTCGTCTCCGTGGGCGGGAACGTCCGCGTCGTCATTACAGGTGAATCTCCGCAATGACAGTCGGCGCCGCCGAGTTCGCCCCGCTTGAAGCCGTCGCGCCGTACTTGTTGCGCCAGAGTTCAAGCCCGAAGCCAACTTTCACGAAACCCTTTTTGTTGAACAGGAATCCGCTAGCATCGAACATCAACTTCGGAAAGAAATGGATCTCGGTTTTCGAATCTTTTCCCGTGAACTGGGCGAAGAGCTCCGGACCCTTGGGGCCAATGACATCGCCATACCCGGTGAAGCTCACATACTGGCCAAGCGGCACGCTCCAGCAAATGTTCAGGTCGTATGTCGGACGAAATGACACCGAAGCCGCCGCCGGATCGGAGATATAACCGTTATGGTTGTATTCCTTGTAAAGCCAGATGCCCACGTCGACGAAGCCGCCCGGCACATTGAAATTGAACGTTGGCCCCAAGGTGAACTTTAATGGGCGCATCGCCCCGACCGTGTTTTCAGCGCCATATGCCACACCGCCGGTGACAGACACATCGCGCACGGGGCCGAAGGCGAACGATGTGCCGCTTAAGGCCGACAGACTAAACGACCGTCTCAGCACCGCGTACACCGACAGCGATCCCGTGCCGTGGCACGCTTGACCGGCCGCGAAGGGCGGGTTGTCCGGCGCAGCGGGGTAACACGAATCCGAAAAGTAGCTATCGATGATCGCCATGTTGGTACCGAGACGGTCGGCACTGAGATATCCCAGCTCGATGACGTTCTTGTTGATGCCCGATGTCACGCTTGGTTCGTGCATATTGCTTTGGAACTGGTAGCCGATCCAGGCGTCACTCCAGTCGGCCGCTTTCGCGGGATCGCCGGACAGTCCGGCAAGCGCCCCTATGAGAATGCAGAGCGGGATCTTGGACATGGCTTTCCTTCCTTGTGTCTTGGCGTCTTCACCGCGCAGCGGCAATGCCGGGGGGATGGCGTTCGCATAGGGCATTGGGAACATGAGGGAATCGCGTAGTGGCCGCATCGCTTACACCTGTCCCAACGGGAGTTCAGCCTGCTGTCGCTGGCGCTGGCGCTCACCTGCCATCAGCGACATGTAGACCAACATGGAAACGAACACGCCGATGAACCACGCGTAGTGATAAATCTCCCTAAATCCGCTCGGAACCCACTCGAATTGCCGGGGAAAGGCGACAGCGAAAAATCCTGGAATATTGGGAAGGACGGCAATGACAAACGCGGCAATCGCGGCGGGATTCCAGCCGTTCCTGTATTGATATTGACCATGGGCCTTGAACAGGTCGTCGACGTTGAGTCTTCCACGCCGGATCAACCAGTAGTCGGCAAGCATGATGCCGAGCACTGGGCCCAAAAGCGCGCCATAGCCGATCAACCACGTGAAGATGTAACCTTGCGTCGATTCAATCAACTTCCATGGCATGATCACCACGCCGATCACGGCGGTGATGTAGCCTCCCCGGCTGAAATTGACATGCCGCGGAAAGATGGCCGAGAAGTCGTATGCGGGGCCGACGGTGTTGGCAGCCAGATTGACGCACAGGGTGTCGAGCGTGATGATCGCGAGTCCGATCGCCACCGCGATACCCTCCATCCGGCTGGCGAGATCGATCGGATCCCAGATGGCCTTGCCGTAGATGGATACCGTGGCCGACGTCACCGCCACGCCGACGAATGCCAGGGCTGTCATCGGGACAGGCAATCCGATAGCTTGGCCGACGTACTGATCCCCTTGCGTCTTCGCAAAGCGCGTGAAGTCCGGAATATTCATCGCAAGGGTCGACCAGAGGCCGACCATCGCCGTGAAGGACGGCCAGAACGCCTCCCAGAACTTCCCAGCCTTCTGGCCACCGATGGCAAACTGCGACGGCGCGAAGAGCATCGTCCCGAAGCCACCAGCGCGGGAGTACGCCCACCAGAGCAAGGCGAGTACGATCAATACCTTGACGGGCGCGCTGTATGTCTCGATCCAGCGAATCGACTCCGGACCGCGCGCGATGAAGTAGAGATGCATGGCCCAGAAGACGAGAAAGCAGATCGATTGGCCGACATCGATACCCAGCCAACCGATCTTGGGCCCGACCAAGGCCCCGTGAAGGAGTATGTTTCCGATCGCATAGATCGCGCTTCCGCCAACCCAGCACTGAATCCCGAACCACCCGCAGGCGATGATGGCGCGAAGAAGCGCCGGAAGCTTGCTTCCCCTAACTCCGAACGAGGACCGAACGACGACCGCAAACGGAATGCGATAGCGAGTACCCGAATGGCCGATCAACACCATGGGAATCAGGATGAGTGCATTGCCGAGCAACACTATTTCCACGGCTTGCAGCGCGGAGAATCCCTGTTCTATCAACCCCGCGGCAAGTACATAGACGGGGATGCACATAACCATTCCCGTCCATAGGGCGGCGTAATGATGCCAACGCCATGTTCGATGATCCGGTGGCGTCGGCGCCAGATCCTCATTCCATAATTCGGACGCATTGCTTCTACTATTTGGCACGTTGTCTCCTCCTGCCGGGGTCCGTGACAGACCCGACTTTCATCGCCCTTGTCTTCCGCATGAGCTCTTTCGTTTGCATGAACGACTTGCCCACTGCGGCTTCGTCAGCCCTGTGTTACCTACGATCTCCCTCACGGCCGGTGGCTTTTTGGGAACCGGCGGCTTGGGTAGTGCATGTTCGTCGTTCACAGGCGATGGAGACATGTCCAGTTGCCGGCGCACCGATTAACCGTGCCGTCGATCGGCGGAAACCGTCATGGTGGAAGTAGCGGGACAGTTCCAGCCGAAGGCTTTACGGGGCTGATGAACTGGGTACGATCCCGCATTGGACGGAACGGCCCGGTGAGAGCGCCAGGGGCGTTGCGTCCTCTCAGCCCGCGCGCGCAGGCCAATGTGGCCTTGGATGCCGAAGTGCCTGCCAATCACCGTGGCAGTCGTGGCAGTTTCAGCCGCCCTCGTATCGTGCTGCTGTCTGACCCGCCCAGGGTTCCGAGGAGGCGCCACTCATTGAGAGAGTGGCATCATGAGGAAGTCAGCGAAATCTTCCCGGAGGTCCGCGAACGCGCGGTACGCATGGTGTTCGAGCGTCGTGGCAAGCACGAATCCCAGTGGGCTACCGTGGGGTCGATCGCAGCAAAGACCGGCTGTGCGGCGCAAACCTTGTTGACTTGGGTTCGCCCGCATGAGCGGGGCACCGGTCAGCGCACGGGCACAGCTACAGCAAAGCCCAAATGCATCAAATCTGAAGTGCGAGGTTCGCGAACTGCGCCGCCCCAATGAAATCCTGAAGCTAGCCAGTGCCTTCGTTTGCCCAAGACAAGTACATTGCGGAGGGCGTGGCGCCCTCTTACTTTCTTGAGGGGTTGCGCTGGAACGTCCCAGTGGAAAAATTCGTCCAGTGCTATGAGGATTCGTTCGTCAAACACTTTCAACTGGGTGTCTAAACGCGGACAAGACGAAGCTCGCGTGCCCGAACGATCTGCACTGGCTCGTGCGCGACAACTCAATCGTCTGCTGGTCCACGGCAAACTTCGACGCATACCTCGCCGTGGCAAGGAAGCACTGGAACGAGTGGGGTACCTAGCAGGCTATTGAAAGGCCCCCCCGCCATGACGGCTGGAGCGGCGTTTAATGCAACTTGAGATGCGATGTGCCGCCGAATCTCTAACGCGCCGTGCTGTTGCACGCCCCAACTTGGATGCGCGCCAGCATGGCGTCGTGCGGGATCCGCACATCTGCGGCTCATCGCGCGGTTCCTTGCGGCACCGCCCCAAGCATTCGGGCGATTCGGGCCAGATTACTGGCAACCATCGTCAGCTTGAAGTGTTTGTCCACGCGTCGCAGGCCACAATAAGCCGTTTGTCGAAGCCGGCCGACTGTCTTTCCCCATCCGAAGTGCTCTTCGATGCGTTTGCGCATTACCTGACTGATCTGGTAGCCCACATGTCGCGACGTGCGACCATCGTTTGCGCTGCCGCCTTGACGAGCGTCGTTCCGCGCGACATGTGGCGTCAAGTTGCGCGCCCGGCAGTCTTACACGAAGTCGTGCGTGTCGTAAGCTTTGTCAGCACCGATCGTCCTGGCATGGCTGCCAGGCATGCAGTCGAGCAGCCACAAAGCGCTCGCACGTTCCGCGCAACCATCCGCGTGACTCACGATTGCTTCGACCACCAGGCCCGAGCGGCTCTCCATCAGAATGTGCCCCTGATAGCAGAGGATAGCTGGGCTCTGCGCGCTCTTCTTGAACAGCCGCGCATCCCGGTCGGTACTCGGCGAGCATCCACCTGGAACCTGCTTTGTGAAGGTGATACTCGTAATCAGAAGTGAAAGTCACGTTGTGCTTCGTCTTGGTGTGGCGCGTCCTTACTACACAGGCGTTCGCCGCGCCGAAATCGGTGCCGAGGATTGCCTCGCGACTGTCGTGTGAACAGTCGTCACCGAATGACACGGGCTGCGGGCGATGCCCTGGCGGGCAATATTTTGAGATCAGCGCGTTGTAAGCGGATTCCGCAGCATCGATACCTTTGAGAGTATCCTGCGCGTTTTCTCGATTGGCGAAATCGTTCCATCTTTCATAGTCAGCGATGAAAGCACGAACCACATCTTCGGGCCCCAAACCGTCAAGGGACGCTGCTGCCGGGGCGAACTCCGGCAA
Source organism: Cupriavidus sp. F041 (assembly GCF_057814235.1). Classification (NCBI taxonomy): domain Bacteria; kingdom Pseudomonadati; phylum Pseudomonadota; class Betaproteobacteria; order Burkholderiales; family Burkholderiaceae; genus Cupriavidus; species Cupriavidus sp. F041. The sequence continues at coordinate 2,770,061 of NZ_JBVASY010000001.1, read as the reverse complement.
CGGTGCTTCAGGCTGTGGCTGCGGTGCCTCGGGTCCCTGTACTGCCTTTCCCCAAACCGCAACGATTGCCTCGAAGTGACCCGGATCGCTGGCCGAAATCCGGATCAGGGTTGGTATGAAACTCTTGCCCTCGTACTCAGGGGTGGCTGAGTAGCGGCGAATCTGCCCATTCTGAGCGAGTGGCAGGATTGTGCGCTGATCGATCCGAGCCTTCGATTCGGCAGCATGGGCCGGCACGTACACCGTGTTCTGCAGAATATCCTCACCCCCGAGCTCGAGAGGCATGAGCAGTAGCTTCATGAGCTCTCCACGCTTACACAAGTCTTCAGCTTTCTCGCGCGAATCGACGTGCCTGTAATCAGGCCCGACGCTGGGTGCGCCGAGCTTTTTGAGCCATTTCAACATCCGCTTTCTCCCCGTGCCACTCAACATTCGGCATGATCGGCGACTTCCAGATAGCGCAACTGGCTTGAAGTTGTCCGCTCGGCGGCGGGGTCAGGGTTCGTATTGTTCATGCTCACAAAGCAGTTCCTCGGCCCATTCCTGAAGTGACAAATATGCGACGCTTCTCGATTGATCGTCATGCCAGTAGTGCAGCAGCTTGCCCCTCGACGGACCCGCAGTTTCATACACAACGAAGTCTCCCGAGTCGTTGGTTAGAACAGGCAACCATGAGGGGCTCCACGGCTCCATGAAGTCGGACGTCGGATCAGCAAAGAACGAACACTCTCTCCCTATCTCGCTTACCGAAAGCAGCCGCCGATTGTTCTTTCGGCTGAGCGGTGAGTTCCATGGCTGCCCATCGTGCCAAGAGAACAGCACGCACAGGTCGCCTGGCAGTTGGCCAACTTCGGGGACGGATGAGACAAGCCCAGCCAAGTCTGCCGCCTCGGCCGGTGGCCGAAGCGTCGCGCGAATATGTGGCGGAAGGACTCGTTCGATCTTGGTAAGGACGACTCTCAGTGCAGAGGGCGCTTCCTCGTCGATTGTGGTCACAGATGACTCCTTTGTCGGCAAGTAACCTATTGTAGGCGTAAGCTTACGCGTCCTTCCACGGGCGAGGGGGCGCAGATTTGCTGCAGGTTCGTTGATTGAGGTGGACTCATGCTCCGTCCTTGATGTATCGGACGCTTCACAACGCATAAAGCGAAAGCGAGCTTGTCGGTATCCGAGCGATCATCGCGGAACCGGTTCTGAGGTACTTGCGCGATTCCCATCGAGGGTCTGTCGTAGACCGCATTAAATCTGTCACCGTTGCGGCAGTAAAAGTGTTAACACGCCGGGCGATTCCGGTCAAGTTCGCTCCAGCCCTTGCTGGACAAGCGTTTGCAGGTTGCGAACTAAATTTGTCACCGGCAAGCCGGGGCCGGAGGGCCAGCTTACTACCGGGCCCCGCCCACGCGGCAGAGTTCGGCCACGAGGGGACACTCGTCCGATGCGTCATCGAGACATTCACATGGCAACTTCACTTAGCAAGGAGTCGTTCGTTCGCCGAAAAGCGGCGTCGCGTCACGGCACCCGCCGTTGAAACTGTGCATAAGATGTCGCCTCTCGCGACCGCCGGACTTCGGCAACCAGCCGCATTCGGGAATGCTCCGAGCGAGTCCCCAATGGTCTTCCCTCCCAAACGTCGCCATGAGAAAAATCGCTGCTTTCGGCATCAAGAGTTTGCGCGCGATACCGTCGAACTCGGGTGACAAATTCGGGAGCTACGTTGACATACGCCGATTGAGCTATAAAGAAGATTGCAACGCATCTACAAATACTCGCACAGCCATCGTCTGTTCACGACCTTTTAGCAACGCAAGCGAGAATTCGGCGCTGTGGCTTAGAAGCGCGGGATGTATCGCTCGCATCAGGTCTTGCTTGACCCACTGCAAGGCATAATGCTCCGGAAGGAAGCCGATAAAGTTGCCTGACAAAACGAGGGTCGCGACGGCTTCCATGTGATAGACGGTGGCCGCTACTTTAAAGTTGCTAGCGTCGCTCAGCTCCCTGGATTCGCGCATATAACCCCGCGCAACGTAATCCAGCTTCTGCAAATCCTCTGTGTTGATGTCATTCGGAGCCGATTTGAAAAGAGGGTGGAGATGGCTGCAGTAAAGACGTAGATTCTCTGTGTAGAGTGGCAGGTACGTCAAACCGGGATGCATTATGCGGAAGGGTCCGATGCCAACATGTATTTTCCGCTCAAGTACCGCAGCCTCGATCTCGTCTGGGGATTTGATCTCCATTTTCAAAAAGAGATCCCCCCCTTTTTTCTTGACGGCGCGGATCGCATCCGTAATTTGAGCTTGCACGTCGGTGATGGTGTTATCTACAACGCCAATTGCCAACTCGCCGCTAATCTCATGCCGTATGGCGCCGATGTCCGCCCGGAATTCTTCCACCGAGTTTAGCAAGCTCTCGGCCGCCTGATAAACAGAATGGCCCTCTTCGGTCAGATGGAAGCCCCGCCGACCGCGCTCGCATAGCCTTAGGCCCATCTCCTTATACAGAAGTACCGCCGGCCAGAGCGATGGTGCGAGGCAGAAGTGGATGGATGTCGAGGCAGAGGGGGGGGGGGGTTGTAAACCGGCGCGAACTCGCGTTTACTCTTGGATTTCCCGCTAGAGCAAATGGGCAACGAGTCAGGAGCGTGGGTGGACGAGGAATTTGAAGCGCTGGATCTTGGCGATCCAAGACGGGACCGTCGCGCGAAGGAGTTACTGAAGCGGTTTGCGGCCAAGCCGACGGCGAGCATCCCGGGGGCATGCGACGGCTGGGCCGAGACCATGGGTGCGTACCGATTTCTCGGCAACGAAGAGGTCGAGTGGCGAGACATGATGCAGCCGCATTGGGATCGTACGGCTGGGCGGATGCATCCATTTCCGGTGGTGCTATGCCTTGCCGATACGACCGAGCTTGACTTTAACGGCCAGGAGATGGAGGGGGCTGGGCCGTTGAGCTATGAAGTTCAACGCGGGATGTATCTTCACGCGACCTATGCGGTTACGCCGGATCGGGAGCCGCTGGGGGTGGTCGATGCCTGGATGTGGGCACGTGAGCCAAAGGATGCGGACGGGCAACGCGGCGGTATCAAGGAGAGCGTGAGGTGGATCGAAGGCTATGAGCGCGTGGCCGAGCAGGCGGCAACGCTGCTGCAGACCCGGCTGGTCTATGTGGCGGATCGGGAAGGCGACATTGCTGCGTTGATGCAGCGGGCTGATGAGTTAGGCCAGCCTGCTGACTGGTTGATCCGATCGCAACACAACCGCAGCCTTGGCGCTGCCGAGGCCAAACTGTGGGATGCGGTCGAGGCCAGCGAGGCGCTCGGCGAGATCGCCTTCATCTTGCCCGGGCGTGCTGGCCAGAAGGCGCGTGAAGTCAGGCAGGAGCTGCGTGCGCAACGCGTGATGTTGCCAGGCCGCAAAGGACTGTCGCTCACCTGCCTGGTGGCCGCGGAACGCGGCGCGCCGGCCGGCGTGAAGCCTGTGGTGTGGCGATTGCTGACTAATCGGGACGCGCAAGATCTTGATGCGGTGATCGAGCTAATCGATTGGTATCGGGCCAGATGGGAGATCGAGATGTTCTTCCATGTACTGAAAAACGGCTGCAAGGTGGAAGCGTTACAGCTCTCGCACATGGACCGAGTCGAACGTGCGCTTGTGCTGTACATGGTGGTCTCGTGGCGTATTGCGCGACTGATGCGCCTGGGCAGGACCTGCCCCGAGCTGGACGCGTCGCTGTTCTTTGATGCCGACGAGATACGGGGTGCCTATCTGCTGGCGAAGAAGCCGCGCCCTCCAAAGCCACCCACGCTCAATCAAATAATTCGCCTGATTGCATCACTGGGTGGCTTCTTGGGCCGCAAGAGCGATGGCGAACCCGGCGCAAAGACGCTCTGGATCGGCTTGCAGCGAACCAGGGACGCTGCAGCCACAATTCAGGCCCTACGCAACGAGGGCGCATGACTTCTGTATAAGGAGATGCCTTAGGCCCAGTCGCCTTTCGAGATCCGTCATGTGGGAGCTTATGGTGGACAAATTCATATTGAGTGCAGATTCCGCTGCTGAGAGACCTTTCAAGTCAGCAACCGTTTTGAATATGCGCAACAACCGTAGATCGACGTCGGTCATTCTGATCATACTAATACCCCTCCATCCGCTGTCCGTGGGCTTGCACTAGTGGCTCCTACAGCTTACGTCGTATCGCCGCACGGACAGCCTAGCACGGTCGCCGGCCATGAATGGCAGATTGGGAAGGTTCGAGGAATCCAAAACTAAAGTTCGAGAAGTTCCGATTCAACATGTGGCACTCGCGTGCGAGACTAAATGGACGCCTCTGGCTGAGGGCGGACCACAGCATCGGAGCGCTGGTTCCAGTCGTACTAACTGCGAGGACCTTACTCATGGAAGAAAATATGTTTGCGCCGGTCACCGGCACGGTGACGCCACGTTATGCAGGTTTGGCCACATTGATGCGGCTGCCGCACATCGGGCTGATGGATGAGAACATTCCAGACGTGGATATCGGGTTGATCGGGGTGCCGTGGGATGGTGGCACCACCAATCGTCCGGGCGCGCGACATGGCCCTCGTCAGGTGCGTGATACCTCGACGATGGTGCGCAATGTCAACCGAAGCAGCGGCATCAAACCATTCGAGATCTGCAATTGCGCGGACCTAGGGGATACCCCTGTCAATCCGGTGGATTTGATCGATTCGATGAATCGCATCACCGCGTTCTACGACGCAGTATGCAAGGCTAATATTGCGCCGCTATCGGTGGGTGGAGATCACCTGGTAACGTTGCCGATCTTGCGGGCGCTTGCGAAGGATGGGCCCGTTGGTATGGTTCACTTTGACGCGCATACAGATACGTGGAATCGTTATTTTGGCGATAACCTTTACACACATGGCACCCCTTTTCGGCGGGCGATCGAGGAGGGATTGCTGGATCCGAAGCGGACCATACAAATCGGTATTCGTGGGGCGTTGTACAACGACAGTGAGAATGATTGGGGGGAACGTCAGGGCATTCGAGTCATCGACATGGATGAATTTCGGTCGATGGGTGTCGATGCCGTGATCCAGGAGGCCTCGCGCGTAGTTGGAAACGGCCGCACGTATGTAACCTTCGATGTCGATGCACTGGATCCCGTGTACGCGCCCGGCACTGGCACACCGGAAATCGGTGGGCTGACAACAATCGAGGCCCAGCACATGATTCGTGGACTACGGGGCCTGAATCTCATCGGAGGTGATGTGGTTGAAGTGTCGCCGCCGTTTGACCCAACTGGCAATACGGCATTGGTCGCTGCCACGTTAATGTTCGAGATCCTATGTGTCCTAGCTGCCAACATCAGCAAGCAAAAGCGGCGTTAACCTCCGAACATCTGACCAGCACCGAAAGAAATAGACTGCCAGCCGTCGACTGAGATCGACAGCTAGGTAAGCCTCTACGCAGGAGACAAAGATGGACACTTCGAAATTCGGCGCGGAATCCTCCGCAAGCTCACCCTCAGGTCCGGACCTAACCTCAGGCCCGACTTCCTCCCGGCTCATTGAACGCCGCTCGATTGACTTCATCCCGGAATCGGAAAGGCATGGCAGTCTGGCCAGTCAGTTTACCTTGTGGCTTGGCGCCAATCTTCAGATCACCGCTGTGGTAACGGGTGCACTGGCAGTGGTGCTTGGCGGCGATGTGTTCTGGTCGCTAATTGGCCTCTTATTTGGACAGATCCTGGGCGGCGCAGTCATGGCGCTCCATGGCGCGCAAGGACCTCAGCTCGGGCTCCCGCAGATGATCTCCAGTCGAGTCCAGTTCGGCGTCTACGGTGCGATTGTGCCCCTGGTGCTTGTCTGCATCATGTATGTGGGCTTCTCAGCGGGGGGGATGGTTCTGTCCGGCCAAGCGCTCAGCCATCTGATGGGTATAAGCAACGCCAGCTCGATTCTGCTGTTCTCGGGCTTGGTGATCATGCTCGCGACATTCGGCTATCGCACCATTCATTTCATGGGGCGAGTCTCTAGCGTGATTGGCGTTTTGGCGTTCCTGTACTTGTTCGCCAGCCTACTCAAAGGGCAGGACGTTGGCGCGTTGCTACAGAATCGCAGCTTCGATGTGGGGCACTTCCTGCTGGCCGTTTCCCTTTCCGCCTCATGGCAGATTGCCTACGGGCCATATGTCGCCGACTACTCGCGCTATCTGCCCCGCTCGACCTCGGCTTTCAAAACATTCCTCGCGGTGGGCATTGGTTCGGTGCTGGGTTCGCAGATCTCCATGGTCTTCGGTGTCTTTGCCGCGGCGTTGGCGGGCAACCAGTTCGCCGGACATGAGGTGAGCTTCATCGTCGACCTGGGCGCAACTGGGGTAGCCGCCGTTTTGCTCTACCTGACGATCGTCGTGGGCAAACTCACGATCACCACGTTGAATGCGTATGGGAGCGTCATGTCGGTCGCCGCCATCCTGACCGGACTTGGTGGGCAACGGACCATCTCCGGCCGTACGAAATTCTTCTTCGTCGTGGTCATGGTTGGGTTTTCGACCGGGCTCGCTTTGGCGGCCGGGGAGCATGACTTTCTCAAGAAGTTCTCCGCCTTCCTTTTGTTCCTCCTTGCGTTCCTGACTCCTTGGAGCGCCATCAACCTGATCGACTACTACTTTGTCACTAAGGAGCGCTACGACGTGCCAGCGCTCTTCAACCCGTACGGCCGCTATGGTCGCTGGAATGCCAGGGGCATGACTGTCTATGTGTTGGGTGTAGCGGTGCAAATGCCCTTCATTGCTACCAGCTTCTACACCGGTGCATGGGTGGAGGCGCTCGGTGGTGTCGACATATCCTGGATCGTGGGTCTTGTTGTTCCAGCCGTGATTTACTACTACTTTGGCAGTAAAGCGAACGTGCCGCAGGCGCTGATCCTGCCAGCCGACCACGCCGAGTCGTAGTCCGACCGATCAGGCCTGCGCCCGCGCGATATCGGGTCGGAGCACCTATGGATTGCCCGCTTCATGTCCGGAATACCTTGGAGAGCTGCGATCGCTACCGCACTACGCTGACCAAGTACCGACAAAGGCTTCCGGGCAGTTTGGCATCGCGAATTCAAAGGACGCATTCCGCTGCGGTATGCCCTATGCCGCGATTTCAATTGTCATGGGCATAGCGGGTTCGTAGTCTTCGACTCGGCAAAGCAAGGGGTATCACCGCGGTAGTTGATGTGGCCACCAATAGCTTAACGAAAAGCGGCGGCCAAGGAGACGTACATCCTGTTTAGCCAGCAGCCAGCAGCCAGCGCCGGATGCCAGGTGCTGCGCCAGCATGCTTAGAAAAAAGACTAAGGAGGAGATAATGAAAAGGAGCATCATTGGATCAATATTCTGTGTCGTTTCCGTTCCGGCGATGGCGCAGAGTGCGGTGACGATCTATGGGGTGGTGGATGAGGGTATCAACTACACGAACAATGTGGATGGACATAGCTTGTTTGAGCTGCAGAGCGGCTTCGCTCAAGGCAGCCGGTGGGGTTTCAAAGGGGTTGAGGATCTCGGTGGTGGGACAAAGGCGGTTTTCCAGCTCGAAAACGGCTTCAACGTGAGCACTGGTCGCCTTGGCCAGGGTGGACTATTGTTTGGTCGGCAGGCCTATGTGGGCTTGCGAAACGACAGCATCGGGTCGGTCACGCTGGGACGACAGTACGACGCGGTAGTGGACTACGTTGCGCAGACCACCTCGAACGGGAATTGGGCCGGCTACATGTTCTCGCACGTGTACGACAACGATAACACCGACAATTCGTTCCGCGTCAACAACTCGGTGAAGTACACGAGCCCGACGTTCGGCGGCTTCCAGTTCGGTGGTATGTACGGCTTTAGCAATAGCACAGACTTCGCAAACAATCGGCACTACAGCTTCGGTGGCCAGTATGCGAATGGCGGGTTGCTGATTGCCGCGGCCTATCAGCAAACGGACAACCCGTCGGCGACCGCCGGCGGGGCGCTCAACAATGCCGGGGACGCCAACTTTCTTGGCACACGGCTGAGAATCTTCGGCGCGGGCACCAACTACGCGTTTGGGGCGGCCACGTTGGGCTTTTCGTATACCAATACCGAGGTCGTCGAACCGCTCGGCAACGGCTATGCTGGCGCAATTACTCCGCCCTCCGGGCCGGCGTCGTCGCTGCGATTCCAGAACTTCGAACTGAACGCGAGATATCAACTCACCCCCGCGCTGTTCGTTGGTGCCATGTACGTCTATACGCGCGCAAACCTCCATGTGACGACGGGAGTCCAGCATCCGACCTATCAGACGGTCGGCCTGATGGCAGACTACAACTTCTCGAAGCGGACGGACATCTACGTGCAGGGTGCCTACCAGCGCGTTGGTGGCGACTCGACTAGTACCGTGTTGGACTTCGCACAGGTGACGTCCGCGAGCGGCATTTCGTCTAATCAAAATCAGTTAATGCTGCGCATGGCGCTTCGACATAAATTTTGATTCCAATGAATCGTCATTGTGGTGGGGCGGCCTCAAATCTGAAGTGCAACACCTTGCTTCGGGTAAGGTGCTCAGATGCAAAGCAGAACTTCGTACCAACAACTTCAGCCTGAGGAGCGCATGACGATTGCGAGCATGAGCCAGAGCGGTTCGAGTGTGCGGGCCATGGCCCGCACACTCGGGCGCTCGGCGGGCACCGTCAGCCGTGAACTGAGGCGAAACAGTTGTGCGCTGCGTGGCTACGCGAGCCTGCCGGCGCAGGCCATGAGGCAGGCGCGGCGGGTTCAGGCGCGCCCCGTAGCGAAGCTCGATCCGCAACACGCTCGGTGGGGCGCGGTGCTGACTTTGTTGGATTGGAAGTGGTCGCCGCAACAGATCGCCGGTATCCTTAAGCGAGTGTGGCCCGAGGACCCCAGCATGCATGTGTCTCACGAGACGATCTACACGGCCATTTGCGCGCAGCCCAGGGGCGAGTTGCGCCGCCAGCTCATCGCCTACCTGCGCCATGGTCGCAGCACACGCATGCCACGCAAGCGCGGGGTTGATCGACGCGGGCAGATTCCTGAGATGGTCAGCATCCATGTGCGCCCGCCCGAGGTCGAGGACCGCGTCATGCCGGGCCACTGGGAGGGTGACTTCATCAAGGGCGCGGGCAACAAGTCTTCGGTGGGCGTGCTGGTCGAACGCAGCAGTCGTCTGGTGCTGTTGGCCAAGATGGATGACGCTACTGCAGCCTCGGCGCTGGCCGGCTTTTCTGCCAAGCTCAATTCGATTGCTGAGCCGCTGCGCCAGAGCCTGACGTACGACCAGGGAAAGGAGATGACGCGCCACAGTGAGCTCAGCGCCAACACTGGCGTCAAGGTGTACTTCTGCGATCCGCACAGCCCCTGGCAGCGCGGCACTTGTGAGAACACCAACGGGCTGCTGCGCCAGTACCTGCCCAAGGGCACCGACTTGTCCGTGCACACACAAGAAGAACTCGACGCAATTGCCGACAGCCTGAACAAACGACCTCGTGCTACGCACGCGTTCCACTCTCCGCTGGAGGTGTTCGCTCGTATGCTCAAACAAGTTTCTCACCCCCAAACTTCAATTCACTGACGCGGGTGTTGCACTTGGGACTTGAAACCGCCTGGTTTATCTTATGAATTGTGAACGACATGCCATTATTTATCGATACTAGCGGGGGGAGAGTGAACAGTGTCGTCAGTACGCCGCCCAACAGTCCGCCAACGCAGTGAACACCGAACACGTCAAAGGAGCCGTCGAATCCTAGCTGGGCTTCTCAATCGCCCAGGGTGCAGCAAGGCCACACCACCAGCCCAACTGCCAGAGTCCCCATGGGGCCGACATAGCCGCACGCTGGCGTTATGACAACCTGTGAGGCGATTGCGCCCGAGACCACGTCTAGCAGGCTCGGCTTGCCGCGGTGCAGTCGCGCCAGCGTCATCCATGACAGCTCCCCGTTGCAGCCGTCAGCATGGTATTCAAGATGGTTCGAAAGCCGCCATTGACGCGGCTGCAACGTTGATGGCTCTTGAGGGTTGCGCCGACGGGCGTACCCTCTCCTCGACCGCCTGAAGTCGGCCATGAAGGAACCTTCGTCCGATGCGTCACCGTGACGTTCACATGGCTCCTCTCAAAGAGCGGTCGTTCGATCACCGAGAGACGGCGTCGCATCATCGACACATCCGCCGTTGTAGTTTCTGCGTATGTCGTCGCCGGAAACCGCCAAAACTAGGACAACGCCGACACGGTGGTCGCGTGGCGCACCCTGAACGAAAGTGCTTTCACCTGGCGAGACGGGCAATGCAGTGACCACACATCCATTCCCCGTCATCATAGATGGCACCTGTCATATCACTTCTTTGGTGACACCAGCCGCATTCGGGGAGCCGTGAGTGGGCCTGATTAGTTTCAATGAAATCCCTGAAGAGTCGACGCTGCTCATGCAGCGAATCCCTGAATTGAGGCTGATTGGACGGCAGCAGCTTGGGATCTGGTGGCGAGGCGAACCTTCCGCAGTTGGTGCACCAGTGTCCACCATGATGCTCGACCGTGCTGGCCTTCTTGCAGTGTGGGCAAACGACCGAATCAGGGGCGATAACCGGCACCACACCAGCCGGCACCAGCTCATCAATGCTCTCAATCCTTCGGCAGCTCATCCCATTGCTGTTCAGGTGGTTCAGCAACGGATCAAAGCCTTTGTCACCACTCAACACAAAGCACTCAGTGTCGGGGGCAGTCTCAAACGTTCTGCCAAGTTCAAAGGCAATGTGAAAGTCCAGAGCATTCTTGCCAGCACCCGAAATTTTCAGGAAATCCACCCGACTGAACCTATGGGCAGTTGCTGGCTTCCTCGAAGCTTTGGGAGGGTTCTGATTGGCGCCAACGAAGATGATGGCCCTGAAGTTTTCATCTAAGGGGGACAAGTCAACCTTGTGCTTGTTCTCCAGATCAACCAACAGCAGCTTCTTAGTCATCGGTAGTTTTGATCTCCTAGCCTCTTGGTCTCGGATGGTGTCACTCTGGCTTTTCCATGCCCCATGGCGATAGGTTACTGTTTGAAAACGTCGTTTCGGTGATATGCCAAATACTCTACCTGTTTTGTGTTGAATGGGCCCGTGTCAGCCAGTGTCGGTAAATTCCAGGCGGCGAGCGTCTCCACCGACATGCGTGGCGAGACGATTAGCTTCCCGGTGGAATCGAAAGTTATCCATCCACCGTCGAAAAGATGGTCGACGTGGGGCGCGAGCAGCAGGCCGTTGTTCCCATCAAGTCGCTCAACATTTGACGCAAACCTCCACGGCTTGATGTGGCTCGCCCTTAACATAGCAGGGTCAGTGGTCTGGGTAAGCCTGCAACACGATTCGACACGCTGGACGGCTGCTCTGAACGCGCCTTGCCCGACCCGCGCGGCGATTAGCTGCTGCCGTTCCGTCGTTGATAAGGCGTCGTCACGCAGAAGCTCTAAGGCCACTTCAGTTTCGATGCGTTCGCGGTTTGACTGGGAACCCGAGGACTCGAGTTTCTTTGAAAGCAGATATACGAATTGGGGGTTGACGACGCGTGTTACTGTATCTAGGTATTGCCTCAACCCCGCCGACCGGATTTCGTCGAGCGAGCAACTGAAGTCCGTGTCCCAGTCAACATGGATCTGGAAGTAGATTTCGTTCAGGTCTCGAAACAACTCCGGACGTCCGCCTTGATGTGAGACCCCGTCCCACCCTTCAAGGGCCGTTCCTGCCGCGATGTAGCCGCGGCCCGAGCCGCTTTCGTACGCGAACACTACATCCCCGGGCCGAACGAGCGAGAGTACGTCTCTGTAGGTTTTCTCGTTATTCGCGGTGGGCGTCATATATGCGCATCCGCTTTTCAACCAGAATTCAAACGGGTTGCGCGAACGCTTCTCGGGATGGTATTTCCGAAAACTTTTGATGTCGGTGTTAACAGAGAAGAACGTACGATGTTGCATGGCTGGCTCGGGCTGGTCTACCCATTAATCGCTAATTGCTTCGAGAGGAACATCTTAGCGTACTTGGAGACGCCCGCCTTGGAATTGCCGACGGCCGCAGGACTTCAGAAGCGGCCGTTAATTTGGCCCTGAGTCGAAGGGCGGTTCAGGGTCGGGAAGAGACGACTGGGTTGCAGCGGGCGGAGGTCCCTTCCCGGCCAGCTACGGCCGTTCGACCACACTCTCACGCGAACATTCGAATGTCGGCTCCGCTCAGGTAACGGAACTTCGCGGGACGATCATGATCTTCGCCTCCTCGACCATACTAGGCACGCTCGATCCGGGCGCGTGCCTCCGCACTCGACAGCAGGCCCCGGTCCCCGCGGTTGGCCGCGCTTGCCGCATAGACCACCCTGCGTGCATGCGTGATGCCGAGCGGCTCGAACCCGTTGCCCGGATTGAACGCCATCTGATTGACGGCGGCCTCGTCTTCGGCTGAAGGCGCCGACGAAATCTCGAGCTCGCCGATCACGACTGTCGGAGCCTCCCAAACGATCGAAGCGTCGCTCACCGGCGTATGCTTCTCGTCGGTGAAGAGCTGCACCACCAGTTGCCACTTCAGCGCGCCCTTGCTCAGGCGATTGAGCAGATCGTTGCGCAGATACTGCTCGCCATGACGATCGTCATCGGTGCCGGGCACGGTGTCGGGACACGGCTGCAGCGAGTACTTGAAGGCTGCATCGTTACACTTCACCACCGAGCCCCAGAACTTCTCCGTCGTGAGGCTCGCCACCGTGTGCAACTTCGTCGCTTCGAACAGGATGCCAAAGGAGCGCGCCGCCTCGACAAGCCCGAGCTTGCGCCCGAACACGTCGGCCGTCGCTTTTCCGACCAATCCCGCAAGTCCGCCCTCGATCTGGGAGACGAGCACATCGGCGATCTCCATGAAGCTTTTTGCATCCCGGGCATGCGATCGACCGCCTTCGTTCGTCACGAGCAAATCGGTCTCAGTGCCCTCGGCCGTGAAGAACTTGACGGCAACGCCGCGCACGTCCGCCTCCGTGTCCGCGAAAGGACAGGGCTGACCGTTCGAAAAGCGGCACGCCACGCAGTAGAGGAGCGGCGCATCGGAAGCGCCGCGTTTCGCGAAGGGACCCGACGCAAGCGCGGGCGGCACCGTGTCGAAGATGCGCAGCGTGCCGAACGCGCCCATCACCTGCTTTTGATGCTGTCCCCTGTCGATACGCCCGCTCAAGCCCGTCCGGCTGCTCGACGCGATCGATTCCTGTTGTGCCCTGATCTTTCCGATTAGGGTGGCTAGGATGTCCGGCGTGTCCGGGTGGTCTTCCCATCCGGCGCCGGAGCCCACTTGTTGCCCTGCTGCACCGACTGTCGTTTCGTTCGCCACGGCTGCCTCCGATCTGGTTCGTTACACTACGCATCCGGATCGGTGCCTGTCGCAACCGGCCGGCCTCCCCAGTTCATGCATCGCCTCGCCGGCCAGCGGTTCGAATGAAGTCTTAACGAGGCAGTCAATAATACAACTGAGAACGAATACCGTGCGGCCGAGGCATCCTTACGTCTACATTGATACGCGCTCTCGCGCTGCCCCGCAAGCGCTGAAATCGTGCATCCCCTGACGGCCGGTGAGGCGCCGTTCGCAGGCGACAACTCGAGCCGACCGCAAGCGACCGCCAATGCCGGCAATCCGGTACAAGATCGCGCAATCGGAAGACCAGTTGACCTCGGAAACGGCCATTGATTAGACGGCGAAGACTTCTTTCAAACCGTAGCGTAGCTCCGATATTCACCGTGACTTTAGTCAGTATTCAATTTCTTGCAATACGAGCTCATCCACTTGGCTGAGATGATCCGCCTGAACGTTTCCTATTCTTCAGGGTAGTCTACGGAGCAACTGGTGCGGCCAGGAGCCAGGGTTGATGGTTGACAGAATCCGCCTGTGCCTGGGCCCCCTGTTCTGGAGATCTCGCAGCACTTTCAAAATTTAGCCGTGCGTTGATGGCCGATGGCTTCGGCGTGATTCAAAGGCCACTCGAATTGGGAGGGTCCAATGCCAGACACTCTAGCCGGAACGATCGATGTCATTATCGACATCAACCATGACAACCCTTTCGACGCAGTCAAGGCATTCAATGCCGGTGTCAGGGCAGTCATCCACAAGGCCAGCGAGGGCGCGACCTTCCAGGATCCCAAATACAGGAAGCGGCGAGATCAGGCACTATCTGCGGGATTGCTGTGGGGCGCGTACCATTTCTCCAGTTCTCGGCCCGCCGCCATGCAGGCAGACAATTTCCTGGCGGCCACGCAGTGGGGCGATCCAGCGGTGGACAATTCCAGGACGCTCTTCTGCCTTGATTTCGAACCCAGTTCAAGCGGACCTGACATGACGCTGGATCAGGCCCATGAATTCGTCAGCAGGGTGAAGGAGAAGACCGGCCGCTCGCCCATGGTCTACGGTGGCAACATGCTCCGCGATGCCGTCCAGGCCCATGGCGCCGACCCCATCCTCAAGAATTGCCCTCTTTGGTATGCCCGGTACAGGAATCAGCCGCTCGGGATCCCTATTGACACCTGGCCACGATTTATCCTTTGGCAATACACGGACGGCAACGCGGGGCCATCGCCGCACGCGTTTCCGGGGATGGATCCAACCGATCGAGACTGCTTTGCTGGGACAGAAGCCCAATTGAAGGCGGAATGGCCATTCCCTGACTATTTCAAGACAGCGCCAGCGTCGACCGATCAGAATGCGTAGGAGTGAGAGCTTTCCTTACTTCGCGTGCACGAAGGCAGTGTGCACCGCGCTCCGGTCGAAGCGGCTTTGAGCCCAAGACCAGTCAGGAAGCGCAATCAGGGGAGAGGTCCATGCACGATTCATACCTTGCACGCGTTTTATACGGGCTTGTGACGTTGTTGCTTTGCGCATGCGCGCCGAACTATGCGTATCGGACCCATCTCGTCTCTGTCGACGAAGTGAGCTGCCCGCTCGCCAATATCAAGGCTCAGGACGACGCGCGAGCCTCGAAGGACTGCGAGCGAGTGACGCCGGAAGTCACGCAAGGCGCTTATGAACTCCATTTCGTCGAATTTGACGATCAGGGTTGGCTCTATCCAGACAAGCTCGCATCCGGGGACGAGATTGCAGCGAGTCCGTCGGGTCAGATTGATCATCTGATGGAGCGACTGAGGCAACTCCTTGACCAACATAACGACCTGAGCATCGTTGTGTTTGTGCACGGTTGGAAGCACAACGCACAGTCCGACGACCGTAACGTACGGGAGGTTCGGACCTTGCTCCAGGCGGCGGGCGCCGAGGAGAAAGATCGGGCCGGGCGAGGCGGCACACCCAGAAAAGTGGTGGGCGTCTATGTTGCATGGAGGGGCAGGTCGTGGGTACTGCCCGACCCGGTGCTGAGCCTGTCGTTCTGGGCGCGCAAGGAAGCCGCGCGGCGTGTCTCGGTAGGGTCGGCGCGGGAGTTGTTCGCGCGATTGCGGGCCATCCGGCATTACTACAACAATGAGTCAGCGTCCGGCGTGGTCACTACGGGTGCGGCTTCCGAGCATGCGACAAGGCGACCGCGCATTCGCACATTGATGATCGGTCATAGCTTTGGCGGCCTGATTCTTTACGCTGCCATGTCCGGTCCGCTGATCGACGCGCTGGCCGCGCAACAAGATCTGAATGGATTCAAGAAGGGGCAAGACCTGGCGGAAAGACCCGCGGACATGATCTTGCTGATCAATCCAGCCTTCGAGGCATCGCGCTATGAGGCGCTCTATCGCGTATCGAACCGCTATCGACCGATGCAGTTCCAGCCACCGCTGCTCGTGTCGGTCACCTCGACCAAGGACTGGGCAACTGGCATTGCCTTCCCGGTGGGACGGTCAGTGAATACGCTTTTCGAGCATGAGACTACCAGCGAAGAGGGCACGGCCATGAAGAAGACGCCCGGACACATAGCGCGCTATCTGACGCACCGGCTTTATGCACATGCGCCAGGCGTGGCGTCGGAAACGAGCACTGCAATTCAGGACGGCGATGCCCGTTGCCAGAACTGGAGGTCCGAGGAGCAACTGCATGGGCTCCATGGTGCAGACCTGGGAGACGCAGTGCGTCTCAACAAGAGGATTGAGGCAGAGAACTCGGCTGAGTTCTTCAGCCAGAACTTGACGTCGAGCCATCTGCTCAAGTCAAAGTGGGCCCGTACCTTCTGCGGCGGCAGCTATCTGACGCCGGTTGAAGACAACGGAATAGGCAATTCCAACGCAGTGGTATGGAACGTTGAAGCCGACGGCGAAGTCATCAGGAACCATGACGACGTGATGAACCCCGTCTTTCGGGGCTTCATGCGTCAGCTCTATTCGGATGTCTCGATGCATCCTTGATGCTCGCAGTAGGCACTACGAGACCAAAATTTCGGACCAGGCCCTTGCAGTGGATCGGGCACTGGACATACTTCTCGCCTTCCGCCCCGGGGATGACACACTGACCGTGGCAGACCTGCTGAAGCGTGTCGACCTCAGCCGACCCACCTTGTACCGGCTGCTCAATGCACTGGAGCACAACGGGTTTCTCGTGTCGTCCGGGGAGCCCCAACGCTTCCGGCTGGGCAGTTCAGTGGCGCGGCTCGCCCACGTCTGGATCGCTGGACATCGCATCGCTGATATCGCCGACGCGCCCTTGCGCCGACTGTGGGAAGCCACTGGCGAAACCGTGGCCCTGTTCGTGCCAGACGGTGCTTACCGCGTTTGCGTTGCCGAGATGGAAAGCGCCCAGCCGCGCAGCTTTCGCCGCGGGGTGGGCTATCGCGAGAAGCTGGTGCTCGGTGCCAGCGGCCGCGCCATCCTGGCTCACCTGGCGGCAAAGGGAGGGCCGGCGAGCCAGGAACCAGGCGAAGAAGCAGTCGATCAGGGTGAACTCGAGGTCATCCGCCAGCGCGGTTATGCCGTGAGCCGCCACGAATTGATCGAAGGTGCGGTCGCGATGGCTGCCCCGTTCTTCAATGGCGCGGATCAGGTGGCCGGGTCGCTCTGTATTTTTGGCCCCAGCGTCCGGATGACAGACGCCAAGGTTCGGGATTTGAGTCGGCTCCTGATGGTGGAGGCCAAAGAACTCTCCCGGTCGATGGGGCAGCAAGGTCCCGCAAACTGAAATTCACGGGACGCCCTGCAATTGGGATACATGCATGCGAGCGGCATAGGCCAAGGGAATTCACGCCGTGGCGGCTAAGCCAGTTCTGCGTGGTGACGACGGCACTAAGCTCAATGCCAGCTACCTGTAAATGGTCGGGAAGAGACGAGCGCCTAGCTTGGAGCGGAGGTCCCTTCCCGGCCACGGAGCGTCATTCGCTCGCACCATCGCTCAGACATTCAGGCGTCGGTGCCACTCAGGAATCAGCCATTCAACTTGCAACGTGGAAGTGGTGCCTGTCGGCCATTCCAGACGTTCGGCTGTCGGCGTTGTTGCAGCAGCTTCGGGTTGCATTATCGACATTCCGATGTCGGCAGTGGCAAATGACAGCTCTCGCTGCAAGCGAATACGTACTCGCGACCCCAAGCGGTGCTTCGCCTCAGCAGGAAAGAGACGTTCACTGAGGCCGCTCTCCTCGCAAGTCATGAGCATTTGCGAGTTGAGTTGTCTCTCTCCCGCCGAAACGTCGAACATCCGTCGTCCTTCCGGAACATGGCACCGTCGAAGAGGAGAGCGCTGACGTTCGGTATCGCCCTACGGCGTTCGTGTGGCGAGCGATATCCAGTCGGTTCACCAGTAACATCTCAGAAGCCATTAGAGGCGAGCCTGGTATTAACGAACCATGTGCCTGAAGCAGGCCGATGACGGCCTGTATCTCGCGCGATGCCGCAAGTCCCCCGATCAGCGTCACGAGGTTCTTGACAGCGACGAAGCGCTTCAGCGCGGTGGGCGAGTTGGGAATCAGGGTCGACCGGATTCTCGATGTTCTCGGCGAACGACAGCGTGTTCGGCACATGTCCGATGCCGAAGGTGCCTGACATCAGCTCGAGTGGCCACGCGCACAACTGAATTTCGGTTAAAGACCATCTGGACACATCCACCCCGCATTCGGACACGCTTGAAGTGCACAGACACACCAGCCGAATTTGTTCCTGGCGATCACAACTGTTTGTCCATTCCGGGTGTACGCAAGCGGGTCGGGGAAGCCTAGATTGACGATCCAACGGCGCTGCGGACCCCCGACAGCAAATGCCGACAACCTTAGAGGTCAATCATGAGCAACTCGCAAAAAGTCGTTATCGTCACTGGCGCATCGCAAGGCATCGGCGCAGAACTGGTCAAGGGCTTCCGTCAGCACGACTATCGCGTCGTCGCTGTCGCACGCTCGATCAAATCCTCCGACGATCCGAACATCGTAACGATCGCGGGCAACATCGGCGACCGAGAAGTGGCACAGCGTGCCGTCTCCGCAGCCGTCGAGCGCTTCGGCCGCGTCGATACGCTGATCAATAACGCGGGCATCTTCATCGCGAAGCCCTTCACGCAATACACAGATGAGGACTACGCAGCCGTGATGAACGTGAATCTGAACGGCTTCTTCCATATCACGCAGCTCGCGATCGCCGAGATGGAGAAGAACGGGAGCGGCCATGTGTTGCAGATCACGACAAGCCTCGTGGACCACGCAATCTCGGGCGTGCCGTCGGTGCTCGCGTCGCTGACCAAAGGCGGCCTGAATGCGGCCACCAGGTCGCTCGCCATCGAATACGCGAAGACGGGTATCCGCGCGAACGCTGTCTCGCCGGGCGCCATCAAGTCGCCGATGCACGCGCCAGAAACGCATGAGGCGCTGGGCGCGCTGCATCCCGTTGGCCATATGGGCGAGATGAGCGACATCGTCAACGCCGTGCTGTATCTCGACTCCGCACCGTTCGTCACGGGCGAGATCCTGCACGTGGACGGAGGCCAGAGCGCTGGCCACTGAGCCTACCGAGGCGCCTACAACGGCGCTTTTCGCGCACCGTATCACGGAGATTCACATGCCTACTATCCGCTATCACGCGCGACGCCCTCTATCCGTTCGTAGACCGTGTGACGAACAATCGGCTCGCGATGCTCGGTTTGCCAAATTCGACGCCTACGGGCATTCCGGGCGGTGATCAGTTCAGTTCGGCGTCAGGTGGATAGGCGTGCGACATCTGTTCTGACACTCGATATGACGGCGCGCGGCCCGGTGTTGCATTCGCTGGATCTGGCGCGCCGCAGCCGTGTAGCGCACTGTATCCGCAGTGCCAGTTGATACCCGAGATTACAAAACCGGCACTTTCCGACACACGCGGGATACATCTGCGCACTTTAATACTTCCCTTGATCGACTGGAGCAAACCATCATGACTCGAATCGAAAACGTGCTGTACACAGGCAAGACCCATACGACGGGCGGCCGCGATGGGGCCGCGCACAGTTCGGACGGTCGCCTCGACATCAAACTTTCGCGACCGGGTTCCGCAGGCGCGGGGACAAATCCCGAGCAACTGTTCGGCGCCGGCTGGTCGGCATGCTTTATTGGCGCAATGAGTGGGGCCGCACGCGCCTTGAACGTCATGCTGCCGGTCGACACGAGTGTCGATGCCGAAATTGATTTCGGGACTACTGACGGCGCCTACTTTCTCCAGGCGCGTTTGAACGTGAGCCTTCCCGGCTTGCCGCGTGACGTTGCTCAGGCGCTGGTGGACCGGGCACATCAGACCTGTCCGTATTCCAAGGCTACGCGCGGCAACATCGATGTCATGATCGCGCTCATTTAACCGGAATGCATGCCTGAACGAGTAGAAGAGCTCTCTTGCGAACCGCCAGGCCAAAACACTGAAAAGGAGCAGCACCATGCCAATGATCGACGCACTCTGGCCGGAAGATGCCTTGACCCGTGAGGCGGAAGCCCATCTGATCAAAGAATTGACTGACATTCTGATCAAAGCGGAAGGGTACGATCCGGCCAATCCGATTGCACAGAGCGTATCTGTTCTCAATCTCCATCGACCTGCTGCGGTATTCGTCGGTGGGGAACGCTCGAAAGCAGCGCGCTACCGGATCATTCCGTCGGCGCCCGAAGGGCAATACACCGACGAGTCGCGTAGAGCGCTGGTTAAGGCAGTCACGGAAGCGGTTGCCCGCGCCGAGAACCGACCGTTCGAAGAGGTCGCATCGCGCGTCTGGGTCTTCCCGACGGAGATTCCGGACGGTACCTGGGGCAGTCGTGGCGCCATCTATACGCTCCCCGACATTCACGCTTTGCTTGCCGGTGAGGCCGAACGGAGCGCCGGCGCGGAGCGACTCGCGCGCAGACGGCGCGAAAAGGCACGAATGACGCTCGAGGCCACTGTCGATGCATTCCAACGGGCGAGCGACAACGCTTAGCGTGATCTCGCAGGTCGACGGGCCCACTGATCTAGCTGGAAGATGACCGCCGGATAGACGAAGCCTGTCACTACCCATATGAACTTGATCGAAAGCGGCTCGATGGCGTTCGAGCGTCGGTTGGGCACTCCGAGCGGCCTTTCGGCCGCACCCGTGCCAACCGGCCAAATTGGGTCGCAGGTACTCGTCCACTCACAACGGTACCTCACATTCGAGGCTGCAACGGTGTGAATGTCGGCAAAGCGCCTACGAGCTGGCTCACATTCGCCGACACTCCAACGTCCGCAAAGGCCGGACTCCTGTCCCCAAGACGCCGGCGTGAGTGACCGGACCATTCCGTTAGCTGCCCTTAAATGCCCGACAGCGCGACCGGCGGCAGTGGGTCGATCACTGCCCTTCGCCGTCCGGCGCCGGTGTCAGCGCCGTGGCCTGGGCTTCCGCCAGGGTGGCCTCGCTGCGCGTGAACCAGTGCCAAGCTCAACGCTTCGCCGACTCGCTCGCACTTTTCTGACGCGCGTTGGGCTACTACTGGGCAATGACCGCCTGCTCGCGGGCGCGCTCCAACTCTGTCGAGGATTGGGACCACAGTTCAACCGTGCTGCCCGCCCACGGCACCTGTGCCTCGCCGTGAACGTACGAAAGAACGACTCCATATGGGGCTCGTCGCTTGACGGCGAGGACGCTAGGAGCAGGCGAGGCCGAGGTCCAGCTTTCGCATATCTCAAAGTGCGGGCGCAATTTCTCCAGCTTCGCTCATCCCCGATGCATCGTCGATGCAGCCAAGTTGGCCGAGGAACGGCCGTTGGCAGATCCCGGAGCGGACGGTCGTTGCCAGCCATCTCCTGCCATTCGCCGGCGTGCGTGCGCGGACGCTAAACGGCGGTTCCCCCCAAACAACGGACCTTCGCGCGCCGACCATGCCCGGCGCTTCGCCGCCCGCCGCCGTCATCCGCAGCCCATTGGGTCCCGCGGCATTGATGTTGGACAAATCAGAGACATAACCATTCCGCGAGCTTCGACCAGCGACGTTCGGTCTGCTTGCCTTTGACAGCAATCGCCAGGGCACGCTTTTGTCCGACCAATACAACGAGGCGTTTGCCGCGCGTGATGCCGGTATAGATCAGATTTCGCCTGAGCATCATATAGTGCTGGGTCGAGATAGGTATCACCACCACCGGATATTCCGATCCCTGGGATTTGTGGATGGTCGTCGCGTAACACAGCACGAGTTCATCCAGTTCGCCAAACGCGTATGTGACGACATGATCCTCAAAGGTCGCGGTCAATTCCTGCTCATCGGGGTCAATGTGGGTCACGAACCCGATGTCGCCGTTGTAGACATCCTTGTCATAGTTGTTCTCGATCTGCATGACCTTGTCGGCAACGCTGAAGCGATAGCCGAACTTCTCTATGCTGTGCTCACCAGGCGGGTTCAGCGCCTCCTGCAGCAACTGATTGATGCCGCGAGCACCGGTAAGACTGCGATTCATCGGGCACAGCACCTGAATATCGCGTACCGGGTCCAGATGAAATTTCCTTGGTAGCCGGGTCTTTACCAAGTCGACGACGGTCTGGGCAATCCCTTCGGGTTCGTCCGCCGTCACAAAATAGAAATCCGACTCATCGCCTTTTTCCGGCAAGGATGGGAACAGCCCTTGATTGATTTGGTGGGCGCTTCGAACGATGCGCGAGGTGGCGGCCTGCCGGAACACCTCAGTCAGGCGCACGACAGGCACAGCGCCCGATTCGATCAAATCCGACAGAACCTGTCCGGGGCCGACCGATGGCAGTTGATCCACGTCCCCGACGAAGATCACCGCGGTCGCGCTCCCCACCGCCTTCAGCAATTGGTTCGCCAACGGCACGTCGACCATCGAGCACTCGTCGGCCACCAGCAGATCACATTCGAGCGGCGACTCCTCGTTGCGCTTGAATTGCCCGTTGGCTGGATTGACTTCAAGCAGCCGGTGGATCGTCTTCGCCTCAAGTCCGGTCGACTCCGACAATCGCTTGGCCGCCCGGCCGGTTGGCGCACACAAGAGCGCCTTCACCTGTTTTGCGCGCAGGATCGTCAGTATCGAATTGACCAATGTCGTCTTCCCGACGCCAGGGCCGCCGGTGATGACTAGCAGCTTTGACGAAAGAGCCAGACGGATCGCCTCCTTCTGGCTATCAGCAAGTTGGATCGTGAGCTTTTGCTCGACCCACGGAATTGCCTTGTCGGCGTCAAAGGCGGTCCATGGCGGCGCTCCAGACTTCAGACGCTTGACCTGTGAGACGATGGAACGCTCGGCGTTGTACAACGGCGCGAGGAAAACGCTTGGAACGCCGTCAACGGTATCGGCGATTACGACTTCGTCTGCCAGTTCCTGGTCGATCGCGTCCTCGATGATGGGTTGCGGGATTTCGAGCAGCTTCACGGTAAGCGACACGAGTTGGCTCCGCGGCAAGCCGCAGTGGCCTTCCCCGGCTGCTTCTGACAACGCGTAGGAGACGCCGGCCCGCGCACGCAGCGGGGAGTCACGTGCGATACCGATCTTCTGGGCAATGGTGTCAGCTGACAGGAACCCGATGCCACGAATGTCCCGGGCTAACCTGTATGGATTCTCCGTGACGATAGCGATAGCGTCCTGGCCATAGGTCTTGAAAATCCGGACGGCGCGGGACGTCGAAACGCCATTGCCATGCAGAAAGACCATAATTTCCCGAATGATCTTCTGATCGGCCCAGCCCGAGGTGATCTTTTGGGCACGTACCGCACCAATCCCCTCGACCTCTCGAAGCCGTTCAGGTGTCTGCTCGATGATGTCGAACACGGCGGCACCGAAGGCTTTGACCAGCCGACCGGCGTACACCGGACCGATACCCTTGACCATCCCAGAGCCCAGGTAGCGCTCGATGCCGGTCAGCGTGTTTGGTGGCGAAATCTTGACGAATACCGCCTTGAACTGTCTACCGTGCTCGCGATCCGTGACCCATGTACCCGACGCTGAGGCGTACTCGCCTGGCGCTACGGTCGGGGTATGGCCGATCAGTGTAACGAGTTCACGCTCGCCGTTTACCTTCAGACGCAGGACACAGAAGCCACTATCGGCGTTGTGGAACGTGACTCGCTCGACCAGTCCTGCGAGGCGATCCAGTTCCGGCCTGGGGGCGACGTTGGTTGGACTTGCTGACATGAATGGAGCGCGGCTTGTTGTATCGCTACTGAAATGCTGACAGGATCGGTATCCTACCGTGTAACAAGGTGAGCGAGCCGGAGATCTCGACGATAATGCGGGTCATCTTCCCTGAGAAGCACACCAATTTTGCCAATGAACACGTTGAACGAAGTGCTCGCCCGCCTCACCATCGACCAGTTGAAATCACTGATGCGCTGGCTTCCTGATGCCTCCCCCACCGGCAAGAAAGACCTATTGGTCGGGAAGATACTGGGAAGTCTCGCTGGGGACGGGCTGCGCACACTCTGGGATCGTCTAGACGATATCCAGCGTATGGCGGTGGCGGAGACCGCGTACGCCCCGGATGGATTCTTTGATGGAAACCGATTTCGGGCGAAATACGGGCGGTTGCCCGATTTCACCATCACGGAGAATGGCCGCCGCTCTTCGTATTATGGACCGCCGACGGCGTTAGGCCTCTTTCTGTATCACCAGGATGGGGGGTACAACCTGCCCGTTGATATGTGCGAACGACTAAGAACCTTCGTGCCGGAACCTGAGCCCGTCAGGCTGAACACAATCGAAACGCTTCCGGAGAAGATCGGCGAAAATCGGTTGTCGGTGCGACACAGCGAGCGCGATGCAATGGTGGATCTGTCAGTTCTGCTGCGCCTGACGGATCAAGGCAAGATCCAGGTCAGCGACAAGACATCGTTGCCCGGCGCAACCACGCAGCGCCTTTTGACGGAGAACCTCGCCAACGGTGATTTCTACCCCCATAAGCCCACACAGCATCAACGGGATCACGAAATCGGGCCGATCAAGCCGTTCTCATGGCCGCTGCTGCTTCAGGCTGCCGGACTGGTGCAACGGAACGGCAGCAAACTGGCTTTGAGCGCGGCGGGTCGGAAAGCTTTGACCGCCTCCCCAGCCACCGTATTGAGCGCGATCTGGAACAAGTGGCTTAAGTCCAGTCTCTTTGACGAGTTTAGCCGCGTTGACGTCATCAAGGGGCAGAAATCGAAAGGTCGCGTCATGACCGCGGTGGTGCCGCGTCGTGCCGCTATTGCCGAAATACTGCGGCTCTGTCCGGTCGGAGCGTGGGTCGATGTCGGCGACTTTTCCCGGTTCATGCAGGCGACCGGTCACACGTTTGACGTGACGCATGACCCTTGGAAGCTTTACATTAGCGACCCGCAATATGGCAGCCTCGGCAATAACGGCTTCCATCATAGTTGGGAGATTCTGCAGTTTCGCTTTCTGCTCTGCTTCCTGTTCGAGTACGCTGCCGCCCTTGGCATCATTGATGTCGCTTACATCGAACCGACCGGAGCGCGTAGCGACTTCGGTCAGATGTGGGGGACAGATGACCTGGAATTCCTCAGCCGCTACGATGGTCTGATCTACTTCCGCGTGACACCGCTGGGTGCTTGGAGCTTCGGATTGGTTGAGGGCTACACGCCCGCTCCGATCCAGCCGACCGTGAAGCTTTCTGTCTTGCCCAGTTTGCAGGTAAATGTCGTCGGGGGAAGTCTGTCGGCGGAAGAGTCCCTAATCCTTGATACCTGGGCCGTAGAGGCAACGGATAACAGTTGGCGATTGGAGCGTCAAAAGGCTGTTGGAGCTATTGAAAAAGGACGTGACATTGCCGAACTTCGAGCGTTTCTGCAGACCCGGGAAGACCAGCCCCTGCCAGAAACAGTGGAGTCCTTCATCAAGGCCACCGAGAAACAGGCCAAGGCGCTGAAAATCTCGGGAACGGCAATGCTGATCGACTGTGAGAATGCGGAAATCGCCGCAATGCTCACCGAGCGAAAGGAAGCAGCCGGTTTGTGTCTACGCGCCGGCGATCGACAACTGGTGGTCCGGCTGGAAAACGAAGAAAAATTCCGGACTCTAGTTCGCATTCTGGGTTTTGGCATGACTACCTGAGCACCTACCTCGACACGCATCATACGGAGCAGATCCTTCCACCAGAGCAGTACGCCTACCGCCCGGGGCGAAACGCCCGACAAGCGGTGATCGAGGTGGAGGTCGTTACCTCCACGATTGCTCCGGTTGCTTCCGGCTGGAGCGGTTGCCGGGTGGGGCTTTCACCCACTGGAAAAGCGCCGCCATGTCACGGCGCACGCCACGAGGCGTCATTCGTCCATTGGCGCGACCGGACATTCGTGCGTCCGCTTCGCTTTCGAAACGGCCGCTCGGCTGGTAACGCTGGACGTCGCGTCATCGGCCGTACCAGTCACTCGGCAAGCGGTGCGCCGGCCGCTAAAAAAAAGCTCACGCACATGCCGATGTAGAACAAGGCCGATTCGGCAGGGGCGAAACGATAAGCAATAATCAATGTTCGCAGATGACGACGAACAGTATCGTGAACGTGGTAGGCCCGCCACGAGCAGATGGATCATCAACAACGTTGCCAGAACGGCAGAGGGCTTTTTTCCAGACCATCAGATGTCTCCAGGCCACAGGATCATTTGTCGCATGCGGGACGGAATACGGTACGCCACCGCATTCCGTCCGGGATTTACCTGTTTATGCTACCTTGCGCACAGGGTCGCCGCGCTGTGCGCGCTTACGGTTAGGCACCATGCCGAGTTGCTTCAGCGTCTCGTCGGTGCTATGCCAGTATGCGCCGCGCTGGTAAATGCGGTGGGCGTCTTCGCCGGTGGCGATCTCGCGGTTGAGTTCGCGTGCGATGCGCACCATCTTCTCGATCTGCTGCACTGAAGTCGCGCGTTCGCCGTCTGGGCCGAACAGCGTGTCCTCAATGCCAACGCGCACATGCATGCCCAGCGCGATCGCCATGGTGTTCATTGGCACCACGTTGCGGTTCAGCGTTTCGAGCGTGAGCACGGCGCCGTCCGGGGTACGGCGGGCAAATTCAATCATGTCTGCCGGGTGCCATCTTTGGCACGGCTTCGCGCAGAAGGGCAAGCATCTCGTTGAACCTGGAAAGGCGCTTGCTGCCCTTGCCGTCTTCCTCACGGACATGCAGTACGGTCGCGCCTGCGTTGTAGCAGTCGACGGCTTTCTGGATCTGCTCGTCCATGGTCAGCATCAGAGAGCTTCTTTTCGTCGATTGCTGACATGCGCGCGTCTGGCCACCAGCGCAGAGACTGCGGGTCATCGTTCCATGCCTGAACACGGCAGGGCAGCAGCGCATCAGCGTCCTGCAACCGGCCGGCGCGTCTTTCCCCCGAGCGGAGCACGGCGGGCGATGAAGCACTGACAGCCTCGTGCCAACTTGCGCAGCCAGCCCCGCCGATGTGACATAGCGCTCAGTCAGCATGCCTTTGAATGAACTGCGTAATGGCAGGCAGGATGGATTGCTGGAATCCCTGGCCGGCGAAAGTACCGTAGTGACCCACGCCGTCAACAACGATGTGTTCTTTCCGGTCGGCGGCAAGGCCTGCGCAGAGCGCGTGAGCCGCTTCGGTCTGGCCGCGGCCGGTGATGTCATCCTCGCTGCCTTCGATGGTCAGCAGTGAAACGTTCGTAATGGCCTCGGGGTAGACACGACGCTGGCCTACTTCCATGCAGCCGCGGCACAGGTGATGCTCCAGGAAAACCTTCTGAATGGTTTCCAGGTAGTACTCGGCCGGCACGTCGAGCACGGCGTTGTACTCGTCATAGAACTTGCGATGCCTGGCAGCTTCGTTCTGCCTGCCATCGACCAGGTGACGGTAAAAGTCAAGGTGCGCACCGGCGTGGTGTGCGACGTTCATCGATACAAAGCCTGCAAGCTGAAGGAAGCCCGGATAAACCCGGCGTCCTTTTCCCGGGTAGCCGGTGGGTACCCGTTCGATGACGTTCGTCTCGAACCATGGCAGCGAATATTTCTGCGCGAACTGGTTGACCGCCGTCGGGCTTACGCGGGTGTCGATCGGCGCGGCGATGAGGGTCATGGAGCGGGGCTGCGACTGCTCGCTGTCTTCGGCCATCTGGGCAACCGCACAAAGCACCGGGACCCCCGGCTGACACACCGCCACGATATGCGTGCCGGCGCCGAGGTATCGCAAGAACTTTTTCAGGAAATCGACATAGCAGCCAAGATCGAAGTACCCAGCGCCAAGCGGGACAAACCGTGCATCGGCCCAGTCCGTGATGTAGACATCATGCTCGGGCAGCAAGGCTTCGACCGTTGGGCGCAGGAGGGTAGCGTAGTGGCCCGAGAGCGGGGCCACGAGCAGCACCCGGGGACCAGGACAGGGCATGTCCTTCTTGAAATGCAGTAGCCGGCAGAAGGGCTCCTCGATGAGCGCTGTCTCGGTGACGACCACCCGTTGCCCGCGGACGATGACTTCGTCGATCGCAAAGCGAGGTTTTCCATAGGCCTTGGTAAGCCGGGTGAACAACTCAAGTGCGGCGTCGGCCTCGCGGATCCCCGGAACCCAGGCGACCGACTCGCCCCAGAAATTGACTGCACGATAACCTGCCTGGATCATCGCCCCGAGCGGTTCGAGGGACTGCAGCGTGAGTTCCCGCAGAGCATAGAAGGCCATTGAGATTCCCGTCTTTTTAATATGGTTGGTGCGCTGTTTTAGGCCGGAACCGGCAAGCCGGGCAGAAACCACTGCCCTTTGCCGGCACTGCGCGATGATGCATTCAGTTCATATGGCGCGCTCGACAGTGGCAGGGCCGACATCGCGCAAGGTGGGCGGGCGGCGGCTGCCGCGGGTCCGTCAGTGGGAAGGTGGCGCCGGTGCGTGAGAAGTGCTGCGCGCGACTCAGGTGCCTTCGGTGTCGAATTGACTGGCTGCGGGGAACACCGATCATCTTGCCGTTGCGGCTGGCGCGGCCGGTGCGACCGGACAGATCACGGCACAAGTTGCAAGCGGATCGGCTGGAATGCTGCATGAGACCTCCCCCCACCACTCAAAGCCACCAACACTGCATCACAATGCCAGCGGGACAACTAGCACTAAAGTTACTTGATTTACATTGAGTAACATATTCGATCTAACCCTATTGAAACGATTTGCATACTTTCCTCGCAACGAAAGTCACTGAGATGGTGCAATCGATGCGAATGTCGGGTTAGGTGCGGGCGCGATGTGATCTTCTATCTCCAGCGCCCCGAACACAGCCGGGCCATCTGCTGTTTTATTTGTAAATCATTGCAAGTTTCGTGACTGTGTTTGTAACCCTGCATGCGGTGCCGGGTCAGCGCTGCTTCGCTGCTGGGCTCTTACCACGGCCGGCACCGCTGTCTCAGCCGCCTTGCCGCCGCCGGCGAGCTTGCGGATGGCCCGTTGACGACTAGCGTGGAGCGTCGCGGCGAGGTCTTCTCCTGTGTCCATGACTGTCTCCTTTCGGTTTAAGGGAGTTTCAGTCTGCACCTCTCGATATAAGACGCTTCCCGATCCTTCTCGGCCGTTCGCTAAGGGACCGGCCATTACTGCCGGTCAAACCACCCTCCCCCCCCATCACAATTCGCCGCCGGCAACATACCGCCCCAGCCAGGACTGGAGGTGTGATCTCCCCCAGCCGTACCGGGCTAACGCGTAGCTAAGGTGTGTGCGAGATCTTAGGCGGGTATCAGCGGCCTGGGATTTCTCGCCTATGTGATCTACACCTCCTCCCTGCTCGCCGTAGCGCGCGGCATGCTGCCGTTTGCATAGCCCGCGAACAGCACTTTTTATACGTCCATGTTCCCGCATATCGAGGATGCAGAGGCCCTGTGCGCTATCGAGGCAGCGGCGGCTTGCTTGGCCGCGTCGACAGCATCGGAAAGCTCGCGCATCCGGAAAGCTGCTGCCCTGGACCGGTTCCTGTGACTCCGGCCATCGGATGGGTTTCGTGCCCCATTTCGCCGGGCTCGGGCCGACCCAGCGCGCCTGGGTCGTCGGAAGGATCGGCTTGCGGCGACATCTCGACCTTGTGCAGGCTGCATGCTACGCCCGGACACGTAATAAGCATGCCGCACGCAAAAAGCGCTACGTACATGCGAGTCAAACATGCAATCCGGGCACTTGCCCGGCAGAATCTTGTCTAGGATCAGAGACGTGGCGGTGCCGTGCCCGGCGCACCAGCTTCTTGCATGCTATCCCGCGCGACTTGGCTGCGCACGCCTGCGACCGATGCCACCAGGAGGATCCCGATGACGGCAGATTCCGAGTCAAATGCCCCGCCCCCCCACGCCGCCTGCCGCGCACCCCGGTCACGACACCCGCACTGCGATGTCCAGCGCCACCATCCGGCGCGCCTTTCTCGATCATGTGTTCTATACGCAGGGCAAGCTCCCGGGGCTGGCCAGCGGTAACGATCTTTACCAGGCCCTGGCCCACACGGTGC
Source organism: Cupriavidus sp. F041 (assembly GCF_057814235.1). Lineage (NCBI taxonomy): Bacteria > Pseudomonadati > Pseudomonadota > Betaproteobacteria > Burkholderiales > Burkholderiaceae > Cupriavidus > Cupriavidus sp. F041. The sequence goes on along the minus strand of NZ_JBVASY010000001.1, from coordinate 2,740,267 downwards.
GCGACCGGCTGGTGCAGCGCTGGATCAGCACGGCCGAGGCCTACCTTGGGCAGCCCTCGCGTACCGTGGCCTACCTCTCCGCGGAATTCCTGATGGGACCGCACCTGGGCAATAACCTGATCAACCTAGGCATTTGCGACGAAGTTCGGGAAGCCATGGCGGAACTTGGCCTCGACCTGGACGAAATCCTGGCGCAAGAGGAAGAGCCGGGCCTGGGCAACGGCGGCCTGGGCCGACTTGCGGCCTGCTTCATCGATTCGCTCGCCACCCTGGAGACGCCGGCGCTGGGCTACGGCATCCGATATGAGTACGGCATTTTTCACCAGTCCATCGTCGACGGCATGCAGGTGGAAAGCACCGACACCTGGCTGCGCAACATTCAGATCCCTCTCCGTGGGCACCCGGACAGTCTCTAGGTTCTTGCATCTGCATGGGCGCCGACGGCGCGCCCTACCCACTCCCCCAGCTAGCCGCACCAGGCGCGCATGCTCCTGTGCACGAATCTTCCCGATATCACGTTAAGCCTCTGGAAGCGGACTTGCCAGGGTCACCCGCGGATCCTTAGCCCCGCTTGTACAGACCTAAAATAACCGGATAAACGTGAAACAGAGCCTCTTCGCAATTGCCGCGATGTCTACCTTCGTCGCGGTCTGCGCCAGCATTGGTAGCGCTGGCGCCACCCCTCCAACGATTGCTTCAAACCTGCCACGCACACCGACCATCAGGAAGGAACCGTCTTCTTCTGCTTCGACTGTGATCGCGCTCACATCCACTTACTCCAGAACCGACCCGCGCCTCGAATTATTCAATGCGCTCAACTCCCTGCGCATCGCAATGGGTGTAGGCGCGTTGCGGCAAGACGCCGCCCTGGACGCTGCGGCCGAGAACCACCTGGAGTATATGAAGCTCAACGCGGTGATGAGCCACACGGAGATCCCCGGGAATCCTGGTTTCACCAGTCCCGATCCGTACCAGCAAGTACTCACCGTAGGCGGCTGGCACAAGCAATGGGTTGGACAGAATGCTTACAACGGCGAGATTGGCCGCTGTCTTGCCTCGATGGCGAACTCGGTCTACCACCTGCAAGGGATTACCAGCAATCAGGAGACCATCGGCCTCGCCATGCATGACAATTACTGCGTGACGAACTTTGGTGTGGTGACCGCAGCCGGAACCGGCGGCTATGGCCTCGCCCAGTGGGGCGGCCAACAACTGCCTCCCGGCACTGGCGCCCACTACCCAGCCGACAATGCCAACGTCCACGGCTTGTTCATTCCTGGCGACGAGATCCCGAATCCAGCGCCCGATCTGGCCAGAGCCGGTCCCCCGATCATGTTCCGCGTCAACGTTGAAAAGCCATCTGACGTGCTGACGGTCTCGAACTTCATCCTGACGGGGCCTGGCGGCAGTCGCGTACCGGCTCGCATCCTGGTGCCTGCCGAATCCAAGGCTGGCTCGGTTGCTTCGGCTGTCGAGGACGCGAGCTTGTTTCGAGGGGTAGTGTTCCTGCTCCCCACGCAGCCCATCGCTGCCGGCACATACACAGCGACTTTCGTCGGCTCGCGAAATGATGTGGCGATCAACAAGTCCTGGAGTTTTACGGCATACTGACCAGCCTCTTCCGCGTCTAGGCAGGCCGAGAATGCATCAAACTTTGCCCCCTGTCGTCTTTGGGGGTTTTGTGGACTACCCCGTGATTTTCATACCCGGTACGACAGGTCGCCCGGCGATTGCGGTCGTCGCTTGCCGGCCAGTTTGAGACGTCCGCCTGCGCCGTACTGGAAGACCGAGTCGGCCGATGAGCCGCCATCAAGCCTCTTCCCGCCGAACGGCCGGTGAGGAAGTGGCTAGCGGTCATCCAGTTCGAGGTTGGCGTGGCCGTCTCTGCCGTTCGCCAACGATGGCGGGCATGGCCACAGGTAGACGCACGGTCGCAACGATTATTCTCACCTTCCGGCTTCCGGTGACATAGAGGCGCCGCTTGAGCAGAAGCCATCGGTGGGCCGATGGCTTCTTGATCGCTTAAGTCGGCTCGAAGCAATAGGTACAGATCTTGTTGCCATCGGGGTCCCTGACATAGGCCGCATAGGCAGTAGGCGTAAAGCTGCGCGGGCCCGGCGCGCCTTCATCGTTGGCACCGAGGCTGAGTGCGGCCTCGTGGAATGCATGTACGGCATCCCGGCTAGGCGCAGCAAAGCTGATTGTGCCGCCATTGGCATAGGTCGACGGCAAGCCGTTGCCGGGCTTGGTGACCATGAACTCTGGCCCGACGGTGCCCCAGAGCGATGCTGTTTCCAAGTCTAGGACACGCTGGATGCCGAGTCGGCTCAGGACGGCGTCGTAGAATGCGCGCGAGCGCTCCAGGTCATTGGTGCCGACCACGATATGTGTAAAGATTGCCACGGTGTATCTCCTTGATAGTTGGAGGTAGGAAGAAACTTGGGTCCGTGCTGTGTGCCAGCGGCGACCAAATCGGGTGCAGGAACGTAAAGACTTCAGGAAGCCCCTCGCATCCATGAAGGCGTCAGCGCCAGGGTGTCGTGTTCAGATATCAGTTGCATGGCCGCGTCCTAGTACAGCACCACGGAGCGGATCGACTCGCCATGCTTCATGAGGTCGAAGCCCTCGTTGATGCGCTCCAGCGGGAGGGTATGGGTGATCAACTCGTCAATGTTTAGTTTTCCCTCCATGTACCAGTCGACAATCTTCGGTACGTCGGTGCGGCCGCGTGCTCCCCCAAAGGCCGAGCCTTTCCATTCGCGCCCAGTCACGAGCTGGAATGGCCGCGTCGAGATCTCCGCACCGGCTTCGGCGACGCCGATGATGATGGATTTGCCCCAGCCCTTATGGCAGCACTCCAGCGCCTGGCGCATGACACGCGTATTGCCGATGCATTCGAAGCTGTAGTCGGCGCCGCCGTCGGTCAGTTGCACGATGTGGTCGACGACGTTGTCGGTGTCGCGCGGATTGACGAAGTGCGTCATGCCGAAGCGCCTTGCCATGCCCGCACGAGCGGGATTGAGGTCGACCCCGATGATCTTGTCCGCGCCCACCATGCGCGCGGCCTGGATCACGTTCAGGCCGATCCCCCCGAGCCCGAACACGACAATATTGGCACCCGCCTCGACCCTGGCGGTAAAGATGACCGCCCCGACGCCGGTCGTCACGCCGCAGCCGATGTAGCAGATCTTGTCGAACGGCGCGTCCTGCCGCACCCTGGCGACCGCGATTTCCGGCACAACGATGTGATTGGCGAAGGTCGAGGTCCCCATATAGTGAAATAGGGGCTTGCCGCCGATGGAAAAGCGCGAGGTGCCGTCAGGCATCAGGCAGCGGCCCTGCGTCTGCCGAATCGCCTGGCACAGGTTGGTCTTGCGTGACAGGCAGAACTTGCACTGGCGGCATTCTGGCGTATATAGCGGAATCACGTGGTCGCCCGCTTTCAGGCTCGTGACGCCGGGCCCGACATCCACCACAATGCCGGCACCCTCGTGGCCAAGGATCGCCGGGAAAATGCCTTCCGGGTCGGAGCCGGACAGCGTGTAATAGTCCGTATGGCAGATGCCGGTCGCCTTCAGTTCGATCAGTACCTCGCCGGCGCGCGGCCCGTCGAGGTCGACTTCCTCGATCGCCAGCGGCGCGCCGGCTTCCCATGCGACTGCGGCTTTGGTCTTCATTGCTTCACCTTCCTTTTCTCGATGGATTGAATCGGCTTATCGGCCAAGATAGTGTTCAATGCGCTGTCGCAGGCCCGGCTCAGCGGCCGAACTGACCAGCGCCGCCATGTCCGCGTCCGCGGTTGAAGGCAGCACCTTGGCATACAGCGCGGTACGGGCGCGAGAGGACAGCACGCAAGAGCAGTCACGATCCTCGACTAGGCGTGCCGGCCAGTCGGCCTGGCCCGCCAGGCGCGAGACCAAGCCGATCTGTGCGGCCTCTTCGGCAGGGATGTCACGCGCCGTCTGCAGGATTTCGCGGGCCGGCTCGGCGCCGACCAATGCCGCGAAGCGACGCGTGCCGAGTACCAGGTCGAACAGCAGACCGGGCATCCGGAAGTGCGAGTCGACGGTGGCATAGCGGCGCTTGCATGCGGCAAACAGGTCTACACCAGCGCCGAAGTTGCGCCCGTGCGCATAAGCCGTGGTCAGGCAGGGCGAGTACGCCACCATCTGCAGCAGCGTTTCGATCCTGACCAGGCGCAGCAGCAAGTCGGCATCGGTCTGCTGGTCGAGGTCTCCCAGGTCGAACCCCGCGCAAAAATTCCGTCCTGCCCCTTGGAAGCTGATCATCGTGGCATCGTCGTCGTGCGCCTGCCGGACCGCGGCGATCAGGGCTTCCACGAGTCCCGGGCAAAGCGCATTGAGCTTGTCTGGACGGTTCAGGGTGAGCGAGACGTGTCCGGCCTCGCGTTCAACGATCAGGAGCTCGCTCATTGCGCTATCTCCTCGCCGGACGGGACCGCCGAGCCTAGCACTTCGGCGTTGTGCTCGCCCAGCGCGGGCGGACCACGGCGGATCGGCAGATTGACCCCGGACAGGCGGATCGGCGAGGCGAAAGTGCTGGTTTCGATGCCATTGGGCAGCGTGAGGGGCTGCACCCATTGCATGTGTTCCACCTGCGCGTCGGCGAGCACATCGGAATATGTATTGATCGGCGCGCAGGGCACGCCCGCCTGCCGGAACCGGCTCAGCCAGGTGGCCGCGTCGTCCCGGACGAACTCCGCTTCGAGCATCTCGCGCAGTTCGCGCTGGTGCCGCGCGCGCAGCGTCGGATTGGCGAAGCGATCGTAGGACAGCCATTCCTCGTGCGCCATGACGGCGCACACGGCCCGCCACAGGGTATTGTTGCCGGCCGCCATACCGAAGTAGCCGTCGCGGCAGGCGAACACCTGGTAGGGCGCGTTGCGTGGATGGGCGCTGCCCAACTTGACTGGATCCTTGCGGCCGCCAAAGTACTCCGAGGTCTGCAGTGCGGCGATGCCAAGGGTGGCGCCCAGCATGGAGATATCGACGTGCGTGCCCTCACCAATGGCCTGTGCCTGCCGCAAGGCGCATACTGCAGAGAATGCCGCATAAAGTCCGGCAGAGAAGTCGGCAATCGGCACGCCGCATTTCACCGGCGCGCCGCCGGGTTCACCGGTCACGCTCATGATGCCGCTCATCGCCTGGAGCGTCAGGTCGAAGCCGCCTTCACTAGCGCGCGGGCCGGACTGGCCGTAAGCGGAAATCGAGCAGTAGACCAGGCCGGGACTCCTGGCGCGCAGGTCGTCATAGCCGAGGCCAAGGCGATCCATGACGCCCGGCCGGTTGTTCTCGATCAGCAGGTCGGCTGAAGCGATCAGGTCGCGGGCGCGGGCGGCATCGTCGGGATCCTTCAGGTTCAGGGTGACAGAGCGTTTGTTCCGGTTCAGCGATGCGAAGTTCTCGCTATAGCCCCCCGAGATCGGCGGCCAGCTCCGCAGCGTGTCGCCCGTCTCGGGATGCTCGATCTTGATGACGTCGGCGCCCATGTCGGCCAGTAGCATGCCGCAGTAGGGGCCCGCGGCCACATTGCAGATTTCGATGACGCGGGTGCCCTCGAGGGGCAGCGCCGGTTTTGCAGGAGTTTTCATTGTCAGGAGGAGAAATGAAAGGTCTGGAATCGGGCCAGCAGACGAGATGCGCCTGCCGGGCGTTGCCGTCAGACGCCGGTATGGGGCACGACCAGCAGATAGAGCAGACCGAAGAAGGTCCCGGCGGTGATGAAGCTGACCAGCGTGAAGCCGAGCACTCGCTGCACTCCGACTCCAGCGATGGCCACCACCGGGATGGCCCAGAAGGGTTGAAGCAGGCTGCCCGCCAGTTCGCCAGCGGCCACCGCCATCGAGGTGCCAGCCAGGGTGGAACCGAGCTGCTGGGCGGCCGGGATCGTGAAGGGGCCTTGGACGGCCCAGTGGCCACCGCCGCTAGGAATGAAGATGGTGATGACGATGGAGCCCAGGTAGCTCCAGAACGGCAGGGTGTCGCCGGACGCGAAGCGGATGAAGGATGCCGACGCGACTTCCGCCAGCCCGGTTGCATGCATGATGCCCATGATGCCGCCGTAGAAGGGGTACTGCAGCAGCATGGGGCCGGTCACCTTGGCGGCTTCCGTCACGGCATGAACATAGGCCCCGGCGCTGCCGTGCAGGCACAGGCCGCCTAGCAGGAAGATGAAGATCACGGTGTTGATGTCCAGCCGGATACCGGTCGCGCTCCATTGCTGCACCAGGTAGGCAGCGCCCGCCACGACGAAGACCAGCGCGCACAGGCGTGACCGCTCGAGCAGGCCGGCCAAGCCGTTGCGGCGCTTCGGCTCAGTCGCCGCGGCTTCGCTGGCTTCAATGGCCTTGGGGTCGGCGGCGATGATGTCGCTGTCGGACGGACGCATCATCATGAAGACCAGCGGCAACAGCAGTGTCGCAATCAGTCCAGCCGCGAGATTCCAGAGGGAGAAGACCGTATGCGAGAGCGGCACCACGGCGTGCGTATGCTGCTCGACGATATTGAGCGGATTCCCAGGCGTGGCGATGGAAAGGGCAATCGAGCTCGACATGCCGGTGAACGCCCACAGGACCCAGGCGGTATAGCCAGCGGCGACGAGCCAGGCAAAGTCGACCCGTACGCGCTTGGCGACCTCCTTGGCTAGCATGGCGCCGACCACCAGCCCGAAGCCCCAATTTAGGAAGGTTGCGAAAGCACCGACGATCGAGACCAGTGCAACGGCCGAGAGGGGACCGGTGGCGAGCATTGTGAGGCGTTGCAGGCCACGCTTGATCATGGGCGCGCTGGCCAGCGCGTAGCCTGTCACCAGCACCAGCACCATCTGGAAGGCGAAGGTGAAGATGCCGAAGATTCCCTTGTACCAGCCGGCCAAGATGTTGGTGACGGTGCCACCCGCGGCAAAGGCGGAGGCACAGGCAGCCGTCATCACTGTCAGGAGAATAACAATGACAAACGGGTCGGGCATCAGCCGCTCGAACAGATATACACATGAGCTGATCGAGCGCTGCATCCACGTCTTCTGTGACAGCGGTCCGGAAAGAGCGAGTTCCTGTGCTTCCATGATTTGTCTCCACACCAGAATGTTGCGGGCCCGTCGGAGGGCCTCTGTAGGCTATCTCTTGCGCGCTATGCGACGGCCGCAGTGGCGGGCTGCGGATGAATCGGGATGACGGACTTCTCCTCCAGCCGCTCCTCCCGCTGCAGGGTCATCAGGATCTGGCGCGCGCGGCGCAGGGCCTTGTCGGTCTTTAGGAACAGCTCGGAATAATCGTCCTCCGGATAGGCGAACATCGCCTGCTGCCGTTCCAGTGCCCACTGGTCCTGCGCAACCACGGCGGGGAACATCTCGGCAACCTTGTGCGCGGTTGGGATATCTGGGTCGCTCAGCGTGGTATGGCCCTTCGTGCACGACACGTTCCAGCGCCAGACGAGGTTTGCCTCGTCGACCGGGTAGTGCAGGTGCAGTAGCGTGTATCCGCGTTCCATCTCGGTGCCGAGTTGGCCCTCAGGCGCTACATGCATCTCGACACGCGTCAGGCCCGGGCTGACCATGCAGTGCGTATGCAGGCGCTCGACTTCCTCGTAGTGGAACCACTCACGCAGGTAGGGTGGCTGCTTGTAGCCGTGCACGTGGCGGAGCGTTTTGACGTACTCGTAGCCCGCGTCGATGCCTTCCTGCAGTTGCACGGGAATAAGGCTGTTCTCCTTGTCGCCGATGTTGCCGTCATGCAAGGGATAGAAGTGTGTGATGTCAAGCAGGTTCTCGATCAGCAGCAGGTAGTTGGCCGGCACTTCTAGCGGCTGGGGCGAGCCGACCCCCACCTTGCCGGGATCAGTCACCTCCGGCGTGCGGGGGGGTTCGATGTTCGCAGCGGCCTTCTGGTCGCCTGGCCAGACCCAGACGACACCGTCCCTCTCGCGCACCGGCACCCCATGCAGGCGCGCCTGGGGCGGGATCTTGCCGGGCTGGGACGGAATCTCCACGCATTGGCCGGTCGCGTCATAGCAGAGGCCGTGATACGCGCATTCGAGCCGGCCATCGTCAAGCAGCTTGCTCTGGGAGAGTGGGAAGCGCTTGTGACAGCAGCGATCGTCGAAGGCGACCACCTCGCCATCGTCCGTGCGCCACATGACGACTGGCTTGCCGGCGATCTTGAAGCCCTTGAGCTCATGGAAGGGAAATTCCCGCGAGAAGCCGATGGGATACCAGCAATTCTTCACGTACTCGAACTTGCTCATTTCAGTTGTCTCCACGTTTTTTGGGGGGAATGACGAACGAGCGCGGCGCACGCCGGCTCAGAGGTCGAGGGTCAGGGTCTGGCTCTTGGCGCGGCAGCAGCAGATCATCACGAACTCCTGCTGATCATCCTCGTCGAGGACGCTATCGCGGTGAACGGGATCGCCATCGAGATAGCGCGTCATGCAGGTCCCGCAGTAGCCTTCCTCGCAGGACACGTCGACTTCCACCGCGTTTTCCCGCAATACCTGGACGATGGTCTTGCCGGGCGGCACGGTGAAAGTCTTTCCGCAGCGTGAAAGCGTGACGTCGAAGGGTTGCTCTGCCTCAGCAGATGCGCTGGCCGGCTTTGACGCCGGCGCCGAGAAGCGTTCGCAATGCCGGGTGCCTGCGTGCCAATGCGCGGAACTGGCTTCCACTACGTCCATGAAGCGCGACGGGCCGCAGTAATAGAGGTGCGCGCCGGCCGGCTGCTCGCGCAGGACGGCACTGAGATCGAGGCCATTGGCGGGGTCGCCGCCATCATGGTGGATGCGGGCGATGCCGGTGTGGACGAGCGGCGAGAGATCGTCGAGGAAGGCCGTGCGCTGCGGGGACCGAGTGCAGTAGTACAGCGTGAAGGTATCGCCTCGTGCCAATGCCGCCGACATCATGGATTTGATGGGGGTAATGCCGATGCCGCCCGCTACGAATACATGGTGCGAAGCGTCATCCGCCAGCGGGAAATGATTTCGCGGCCCGGAAATCGTGATACGGTCGCCGGCGACGAACTGATGGATCGCGGCGGAACCGCCTCGCCCCGCCGGCTCCTTGAGGACGGCGATGACGTAGCGGCTGGTGTCATGCGCGCCGCTGCAAATCGAATACTGGCGAATCAGCCCGCCCGGTAAATGGACGTCAATATGGGCGCCTGCCGAGAATGCCGGTAATGGCATGCCGAAAAGGTCTGCCAGCTCAAATGCCAGGATATCTTCGGCAAGTTCGCTGACAGAGCGAATCGAAACGGGGAATTTCCCGGCGGCCCGGTCATTAGCTGTGACGGTATTGAGCCTGCTTTCGACGATGAGGTCCATCGCGGTCTCCTGGAGGGTTGCCCGACCGCGTCGCTTGAGCAAATCGCGGCGGTCAGGTCGTCGTGGTTTGCTCAAGCATAGAATTTCGACTGTTTAATTCAAACGATATTTTCTGGCGCTATCACATCAATAAAATTGATGTTTTTGGAGGACGAGAAACTTACGTTCTTATGGTAAGAAGAGGTGAATGATGCGAGAAAGCCGGTTGTGACGTGCCTTATCAAGCGCGTTTGTGCCTTGCCCAGGGGTTTCTACCTAGCCGACGGTGGAAACCCTTACTTCTGAAAATCGCTGATATGTCTGGCGAGTTCGGCGATCGCGCTCGGGAGGGAGTAAGTGTGCTCCGGAGAAACAGCGGCGACAAACTCGACGGGCTCAAGAGGATCTCGGACGTCGATAATCTCGAGTTGCCCATCATCGAGTTGCCGGCGGTAGTTGGGAATCGGCAAATAGGTAATTCCCATTTCGGCCATCGCGAGCGAAGCCGCGACGCCCATGCTCTTGCAGCGCGCCAGATAGCGGCAATGGGCGTGATCGCGCTGAAACCAGGCGTTGATGGCGGCGCTATGGAAAGACTGGGGCTTCAAACCGATCACCGGGTACTGCGCAAGCTCCGACGGCGCGTAGGTCTTGTGTGCCATCTTCAGGCCCGGGCTCGCCATCCAGGCGAATTCGACTTTGCCGAGTGGGATTGTGGAGACGTCCTGCATGCGTGTGTGCCCGGGAGCCAGCACCAGATCCAACTCGCCCTGCGTGAGGGCATCCATCAGGTCGTTGGTGAGTGCTTCGTCGATTTCCAGCCTCACTTGCGGATACTGCCTGGCTATGGCCTTGATCAGTGCGGGGAGCCACGTAGTCGATACGACTTCAGCTGCCCCCATGCGGACGGTGCCACTCACCGCGCTTGGCGCCGCAACGCGATGCGAGAGTTCCGCTGAAAGGTTCAGGATGCGTGCGGCATAGTCGAGCACCTCGCGTCCATGAGGCGTCAGCCTTGCCTTGCGTTGTGTCCTGTCAAAAAGCTCAACCCCGAGGCTACGCTCAAGCTCGCGCAATCGCATGGAGACGGTGGACTGCGTAGCGCAAAGTCGCTCGGCTGCTGCCGCAAAACCGTCGAGCTGAACAATCCAGTAGAACGTTTCGAGTTGCTGTAGCGTCACGGCTTTCTGTCGCCTCCCGTAAGTGCATTGCAGGAGAAAGCATACAGGACGCCAGGGGCCAAACGGTTGCGCCGGTTCGATGCCGGCGGCGCGCTAGCTTGATGTGGGTGAGAACGTGCTGCGCAAATGGGTGCGGGAGGCGCCGGCCGACCCGCCGCATGCCTTCCCTGGCCCGGGGCTAATGAAGCCGGAGCAAGCTGAGAATGAGCGTTTGAAGCGAATGTCCGATAAGCGTCAATCAACGGTCACCCGGGACGCGGGGGAAGATCGGCTCCATATCAGCCGTTACAGCCATTCAGGCTAGCTGGGACGAACGTCTCAGATGGGTCGAGAACGGCCGTTCGCCCTTGGCTGGTGAATGGCGATTCGTCGGCCAAAACGGACATTCAGCCCATCGGACGGCTCGCATCGCGGCGCTGATCACGCAACTTTCAATTGCAGAGGCGCGGTTGTCGCGTGAGCTGCAAACGGAGCCTTGGTGCACAGGCGAGTGGCCGCCAGCCTACGGGCCGCCCTGGGGAGCGATCAGCACCAGTCAAACCGTGGTGCAACATTAGGGCGTGCCCCGGTCGTTTCCGCGAGTTGACCATCGCGGCGTGCCTGATGGACCGGGTGAGAAAGTGCTTCAGTCAGATCGAGGACCGGCGTCACGCAGGTGTCGGTGCGCTCGAACAGCCGCTCCCAATGTTCGCGCGGCGCCATCTTGAACCTCGCGGAGATGCGACGCTCCAGTTCAGGCCAATGCTGACGTTCGTTGCGCGGCGGCAGTTCTGTCTCCGCGAAACCCAGCCTTGCGACAAATGCATCATAGAAGCGTTGTTCGATGGCACCGACGGCCATGAACTTGCCGTCCGACGTCTCGTACGTTCGATACCACGGCACGCCGCCGTCAATGACGTTGCTACCTCGTTCAGACCGCCATGCGCCATGTGCCAGCCTGCCGAAGACGGCGCTCAGCGTATGGAGGCTACCGTCCACCATCGCGGCGTCGATGACACAGCCCTGCAGTTTGCGAGACTCGTCCCAGCCTGCTGCGAGAATCCCGACCACAAGGTATAGTGCACCGCCGGCCAGGTCGCCCAGCACGTTAAGAGGCGGTATTGGACGGCCTCCAATCTCGCCAATCGCTGCCAGGGCGCCAGTCATGGCAATGTAGTTGATGTCATGCCCAGCCACATTGGCCCATGGCCCCGTTTGGCCCCAGCCAGTGAGACGACCGTAGATCAAGCGCCGATTGCATCGGTGGCACGCATCCGGCCCGAGGCCCAGACGCTCCATCACCCCTGGACGGAAACCCTCGATGAGGACGTCTGCCGATGCAATTAGATCCATTGCCGCGCGCTTTCCTGCTTCAGCTTTCAGATCCAACTGCACGGTATTGCGGTCCCAAGTCGCAATGTCCCCTTCCGCCGAGACCGGAACCCCGAGGTCACGCGGGGTTGGCGGCTCGATCCGAAGCACCTCGGCGCCGTGCTGTGCTAGTAGCAGCGCGGCAAACGGCACCGCCCCGACGGTCGCGAACTCCACCACGCGCATGCCGGCGAGCGGCCGGTTGGCGGCGCTCATTCCCTGGACTCCGCGATATCGAGCGCGCTGGCGCGCGCCTCCATGGTGCGCCGCGCGATATTGAGCTGGTGGATCTGCGTGGTGCCCTCGTACAGGCGGAACACACGCACATCCCGATAAAAGCGCTCGGCCACGGTTCGCGCCATATAGCCGCTCCCGCCAAAGACCTGTACCGCCCGATCGGCCACACGCCCCGCCATTTCGGAAGCGAACATCTTGCACATCGACGCTTCCATGGTCACATCGCCGCCATTGTCGCGCTTGCGCGCTGTCTCCAGGACCAGGGCGCGCGCCGCATGCACTTCGGTGTTGCTGTCGGCAATCATCTGCTGCACCAACTGATAGTCGGCGATCGGACGGCCGAATTGCTGGCGGGTGCTGGCATAGCGAACCATCTCGTCGACGAGCCGGATCGCTGGACCGATGCACAGGCCGGCAAGGTTGATGCGCTGCTTGTTGAGCGCCTTCATCGCCGTCTTGAAGCCCCGGCCAGGCATTTCCCCGACGATGGCCAAGGCCGGAACCCGGCAGTCCTTGAGGTAGACGTCGCCCACCGGCGAGCCGTGCTGGCCCATCTTTCGCTCGGCCGGCCCGGTACTCAACCCCGGCGTACCGCGCTCGATCAGGAAAGCGCTGATGCCGTGCGCACCTGGCTTGTCGGGATCCGTTCGGGCAAACACCGTGAACAGGTCGGCCAGCGGCGCATTGGTGATGAAGCACTTCGCTCCGTTGAGGACATAGTGGTCCCCATCCCGAATCGCCTCCGTGCGTAACGAGGTCGCGTCGGATCCGGACTCCGTTTCCGTCAATGCAAAGCAGCCTGTCAGCTCACCCGACGCCAGCCGGGGCAAGTACCGCGCTTTCTGCGCCTCGGTGCCATCGGTCACGAGGGACTCGGATGCGATGCCGGTATTGCCGCCAAAGCGGGCGCGAAACACGGTCGCTGCCTGGGAAACCTCGATATTGACCAGCGTCAGTTCCTCGGCAGTGAGACCGGCGCCGCCATACGCCTGGGGAATGCTGTGGCCAAACAGGCCCAGCGCGCGCATTTCCTGCACCACGGCCTCGGGGATCATGTCGCTCTGGTCGATCTCGGCTTCCAGTGGAATACAGGTTTCAAGCACGAAGCGACGAATACTCGCCAACAAGGCGTGCAGGCCGGACTGGTCTGTGATCATGGGATGTGGGCCTCTGGCCAAATGAAATAAGGGAAGCACGACGCAAAGCGTAGCCGCGCGCTGTCAGGGCTTATTGAGCGGTGATGCCGGACGCTTTGAGCACCTTGGCCCATTTACGCGACTCGCCGTCGACGTATTTGTCGAACGCGGACGCGGTCTGTGGGTACACGTCCATGCCAAGCTCCGAGAGGTGGCCAGCGGCATCGGGAGATGCCACGGCCTGCGCCACAGCATCGGCCAGCTTCCGTACGATGGCATCCGGCGTCTTACGCGGTGCGACCAGCCCAAACCATGCGCCAGCCTCATAGCCGGGCAAGCCCGCGGCCTCGGCCACCGTGGGCACATCGGGCAGTCCCGGATAGCGCTTGGCCGATGTCACGGCAAGGGCGCGCAGCTTGCCGGCCTTGACGTGCGACTGGGCGATCGCTACCGTAAGCGCCATCATGGAGACGCGTCCGCCCAACAAGTCGTTCAACGCTTCGGGCTGCCCCTTATAGGGGACATGGGTGATTTGAACGCCGGCGCTCTGCGCCAACAGTGCTGCTGCCAAGTGATTGGAAGTACCAATGCCAGCGCTGGCGTACGTCAGGGTATCGGGGTGCGCCCGAGCATCGTCGAGCAGGCTCTTCAGCGTCAGCAGCTTGGAAGACGCCGGCACGGCGATGACGTTGGGAATCATGCCGAACCCACCGATCGCCCGAAAATCGCGTTCGGCATTCCACGTAATGCTGGCGTTCAGCAACGGCCCCACCGCGTGGCTTGGACTGACGGCGAGCAACGTGTATCCGTCCGGCGCCGCCTTGGCCGCTGTGTCCGTGCCGATCGCGCCTCCCGCTCCCGCTTTGTTCTCGACAATGATGGGCTGGCCCATGGATTTCGCCATTTTCTCCGCGACGATCCGCGCCACCGAATCGACCACGCCGCCGGCCGAGAAAGGCACGATGATCTTGATAGGCCGATCCGGATAGCGCGCAACATCTTCCGCTGCCCTGGAGGCAACCGGCCATATGCCTGCCAGCATTGCGCAAGTCAGCAGCCCAATCGTCAGGCGTGCAGGATGATTCGTCATATTCATTGCTGTCTCCGTTTGGATGGTTTCTTCAGCGGCTTTTATGTGCCGCCTGTGGGGCGACGCGCTATCGCATCAAGCCAAACTCGATTTGCCGCACTGCCTCCAGCAGTTTCGGGGCGACCTCTCGCTCCAGGAAGCCGTCTTTATCCCGCAACGCAGCGACCGTGCAGTTCATTGCAAACGGCTCCTGTTGCGCGCTCTGCCGGATCGGCGCGGCGATCGCATGGATCTCCGGCCGCCACTCGCCACGGCTGACGCAAAAGCCGCGCGCGTTAAAATTCTGCTGGTCCCGCGTCCACATCGGCTTCTCCAGCTTGAACCGCTCCGGATCGTCCACGCGCAGGCGGTTCAGAACCGCGTTACGTTCCTCCGCGCCGCATCCCAGCAGCAGGGCGCGCCCGATCGAACTCGACAGGACTGGACGGGTACTTCCGATGTCGGGCTGATACACATTCGCGGGGTCGAGCCGGCAACTGTCCACATACACGACGGTAAGCCGGTCTCGCATGCCAAGGTTTACAGTGCAGCCCGTTTCGCGGGCAATGGCCTCCATATACGGCCTGGCGACCTGGCGGATGGAAAGCCCCGCGAGCATCGGATACGCCAGCGCCAGGACTCCAGCGCCCAAGCGGTACTTCTGCGTTCCAGGGACCCGGCTGACGAAGCCCAGCAGACACAGGGTGTAGGTCAATCGCGAGACGGTGGCCTTCGGAAGCCCGGTGCTGACCACAATGTCCTGGTTGCCCAGAATCGGCCGGACCGGCGTGAATGCCCGGAGTACCTCCACCCCTCGCGCCAGGTTGGTCGCGAACTGTCGGTCGTGGGAGAGTTCCTCTGCGCAAGCGAGGCCGGAAATCGGAGTCTGTTCCATGGCAGGTGTGCTCTTGATGGGTTTCATCGTGGTATCCGAGGGTAGCTAAGTCAATGATGAGGCAAAACGGTTTCGCTGTGCGGAACGGTCCTTGCGTGCTCATTCTTATTGGTCCACGCTGGTCCTGCCTGACTCCAAAGCGACCCGACATGAACCACACTGACTCCACCCCCTCGCGGCAAACCTCGCAGACCGGCCCGCTGAGCGGCGTGCGCATCCTTGACATGGCCACGGTCGTGGCGGGCCCTTTCGCCGCCACGCTTTGCGGCGACATGGGCGCCGAGGTGGTCAAGCTGGAACTGCCGGACGGCAGCGACCCCCTTCGCGGGCTGGCCCCGGTCAAGGACGATCTTTCTCTCTATTGGAAGGTGACCAACCGCGGAAAGAGAGGCATCTCCCTTGACGTCAGAACCCCACAAGGCCGGGAGCTTTTTCTGCGCCTGCTGCCGCAATTCGACGTACTGGTCGAGAATTTCCGCACCGGGACGCTGGATCGATGGGGCCTGGATATCAGCACCTTGCACGCAACCAACCCGCGCCTGACGGTGATGCGTCTGACCGGCTTCGGGCAGACCGGCCCCTACGCATCCCAGCCGGGATTCGCACGGATCTTCGAGGCGATGAGCGGCTTTACCAACCTGTGCGGCGAACAGAGCGGCAGCCCGATGCACATGAACTACCCGGTCGGCGACATGGTGGCCGGACTGTTTGGCGCGTTCTCCATTGCGACGGCTATCGCGGACAAGCGCAGGGCGCCGGACGCGCCGGGCCGGGAGATCGATCTCTCGGCCACGGAGGCGCTGCTGCGCGTCCTGGAGCCGCTGGCGGTGGAATACGAGCAACTGGGACAAGTGCGCCAGCGCGCGGGCAACCGCGCCACCTACACCGCTCCCTCGAACATGTACAGGACCGCCGACAACCTGTGGGTGTCGCTGGTCGCATCATCGGACGCCACGTTCCGACGTCTCGTTGAGGCAATGGGGAGTCCGGAATTGGCGGATTCGGGCGCGTACAAGAGCAATCCCGACCGGATCCGAAATATTGAGCCGCTGGACGGAATGATTGCCGCGTGGTTTGCCTCGAGATCTTATGAAGAAGTGGTAACGGCGCTCCGAGTCCGGGAAGTGCCGTTTAGTAAGGTCTTCAGCATAGCCGATGTGGTGAATGACCCGCATCTGCGTGCGCGTGAGGCGATCGTCCGCCTAGAGGATAGCGACCTGGGAACGATACCGGCGCCCTGTGTGGTGCCACGATTCTCCGGCTATGACCCGCGGCCGCCTCGCAGCGGCCCCGCTACCGGTGAACACAACCAAGCAATCTACGGCGAGTTGGGTATCACGGCCGCACAACTGGAAACACTGAAGGCTGCTGGGATCATTTGACGCGCGGCTTCGGATCAGAACACAAAATGCATCGATACGAGCCGACGGCTTTGATAATCATATAGCCGGCCTGGCCTCGCCACGGGAGGCGCTGAGGTTAGAGTCAAGGTGTGACGTGCACTTTGACCTGACGGAGGCCGACATGAAGTACTGCGGAATAGACCTGCACTCGAACAACAGTGTGATGGTGGTCAGTGATGCGGAGGATCGGATCGTGCTGCAGCGGCGCCTGCCCAATAATCCGGAGCAGATCCTGTCGGCCCTTGCGGCCCATCGAAATGAGCTAGTGCGATCCCAGCGGCAGTAGCGACTCACCACAAGGCAATGACCGTTTTGGCCGATGAACGGCCGGTGACAGGGAGCCACCACAACGACGGCAACCGTCCAGGAAGCGGACATCCAACGCATGTGTCTGCCAAGCTCCGGTCAGTTCCCGCGCGCGCCATATGCACGCATGTTCTCCATCCAACGGGCACGTCTCCTCTCGTTGGCAAAGGTAAGCCCATAGAGGTTCTCGCGGATCGGCTTGATCCCGGCGAAACTCAGCATACTGCGCTCGAATCCGCGGACTCCGTATGCGCCAAAGTACCAGCGATACAGCAGCGCTGGCATTCCCATGGTCACGACGATGCGTGCCGAGCGGCCGGCGAGCAATCGTCTGGGGAACCCTTTCTTCTTGTAATCCATGGCAAAGCCGGGCCGAAAGATGTGTTCGAGGAAACCCTTGAACAGCGCCGGCATGGTTCCGTGCCATAGCGGAAACAGAAAGACCCAATGCTCCGCCCAGCGCATGTCCTCCCTTGGCTGCTCCAAAGCAGGAGGCAGTATGCCAGTCTCGAACTCAGCCTGCGTGCGAAGCAGCGGGAAGTCGAGCTTCGCCACCTCGATGCGCCGTACGTCGTGTCCCGCCGTGGTCGCGCCCTGAGCGTAGGCGTCTGCCAGCACATGCAGCAGGTGATGGCCCGACGGGTCTGGATGTCCCTGGATGATCACGATGCGCTTGGACATGCTGGGGGCGAAGCTGTTGGGGAGACCGGCGGTACAACGCGCTAATGCACGCCGTGCCAGAGGGCAAGCCTCACGGCCAACGGGTCGTCTACGACGGCAGACGGCTTGTCGAAGCGCATCGTTGACCTGTGGACCGGATCGTAGGTGGGCCAGCCGCAATCGCCATTGACGGCGAACGCAACCCAGGCCCGGTGCATCGCGTCGGCGAGCGACTGTGGCGGTGTTGGGCCGACGAGCGCCTCCGTTCCGGGGCCCAGAGTATCGAAGATGAATGGTATCTCCACCCCATGCGCCGCGCCCAGCCGACCTCCCAACTGTGGCGAGCGCCAGGCGAACTCATACATGTACGTCGAAACCCGGGCATTCGCCGCGTGGGCGTCCGCGAGTCGAACGGCAGGGATGCGCCAGTACCAGTCCGTCTGGATCTCCGAGAACAGGTCACCGGCGGTGGCCGTAGGATGCGCTGCGCGGTAGCCGCTCAAGCCTTCGGCCGACAGGCCGTAGGCCGCCACCAGCGCCAGGAGTGATGCCTCGGTAATGCGATCTATGGCTCCGCTGGAGACCAGGAAAAGCCGGGTCTCCTCGGTATTCGAGCCGACCAACAGTGCCGTGTTCGCGGCCGCTCCCGCGCGAATGGCGTCGATCGGGGGGGCCGGAAGAATTGCTCCATCGACCGTGGGCGCCCACGGGAGGCCGCTAAGCGCGACCTCTCCCCAGAAAGCCGGGTCCAGATCGGCAATCAGTTCCTCGCGCAATTGCGCCTGGGCCTGGAGAACCTGCTCGGGCGTGGTTGAGGCAATCGCCTTTCTGGTGGCGTCGACCTTCAGGAGGGTCGCCAGCCTGTGGCCAATGCGTTCCGCCGTGGCGGCCGAAGTGACATGCGGTGTGTTTCCGCTTTCCACGATTGCCCGCCGAAATAGCCCTTGCGCGCGTGGCATGGTAAGGAGGGTTGCGACGCTCATCCCGCCGGCCGACTGCCCGAAGATAGTGACCTGACCTGGATCCCCGCCAAATGCATCAATGTTCTGCTGCACCCACTCGAGCGCGGCGATCTGGTCAAGGAGCCCGAGATTGGCGAGACCGTCGCCCAGATACAGGAAGCCCTCCGCGCCCACCCTGTAGTTGATAGTGACGCACACCACCCCGTCGCGCGCGAAGCGGCGGCCGTCATAGATAGGGGTTGCCCCGGTTGCATGGAACTCGAACATCCCACCAGGAATCCAGACCAACACCGGGCGCCCGGGTGCTCCGGGTTCAGGCGTCCAGATATTGAGCGTTAGGCAGTCCTCGCCTTCGCCAACGAGTTCTCCGAGTGCTTCCGCGATGCCGGGCGGGTACGCAACCTGTGGCGACTTGGGCCCAAACGAGAGCGCATCGCGCACGCCACGCCAGGGTGCTGGGGATTGCGGCCGTCGCAGTCTGTTAATGCCGAATGGTGGGGCAGCATATGGGATGCCCTTGAACGCGGACACGCCATCACACCTGAGGCCTCGCAGCTTGCCAAGATGGGTTTCGACAATCGGGTACATGGCCGGCTCCCCGAAAGGTGGGCACTTGGATAGGGAATAGTAAAGAAGGGCCGTGGCTGCTTTGCGCTGGATCAAGGGCAAGCGAGTCCTGGATGTCCCCGCCCCGACATCGGCAGCGTTCCAATTGCTGAGGATCACCGACCGCTTCACCGACCGCTCAAGATCGGGAACCGCCCTTCGCGCCGTCGCGGCTCGAAGGGTGATTTTTCGGCCCTTTCTGCCGCTCGTCCAGTAGCGCTTGCAAGCGCCGGATCGGATAAGCCTTGAGCCAAATGGTTTGGCAGTGCGCAGGAAATGGCCGCTCCCGGAGCCGGCCATCCAGCCGCAAGAAGCTAAACGCCGGTTAACTAAACAGCCTGGGCGCTGCGCCTTGCAAGCACTGCTACTTGCCCCGGTAGCCGAGGCGCTTCGAAACGGCCTGCGCACAAGTATCCAGTGCTTTGGCCACCGGCCCGTCCCAATCGGTATCAACCGTGCCGGTCGGTCCCATGATGGTGATCGTCAGCGCAATGTTTCCCGAGTAGTCGAACACCGGCGCGGAAAAGGCAACGATCCCTGGCGTGGGATGGTTGATGCTACGGGACATGTGGCGCGCCCGCGTTTCCCTGATCATTTCCTCGACCACGACAGCATCCAGCGGATGCGCGATATCCGAGCCGAGCCGTATGCGATCGTCCAGCAACAGCTTCTCGGTGAACTGACGTGGCAGGAACGCCGAGAAAACCCTGCCGGTCGCGGTATTGGCCAGCGACATGACAGTGCCGGTGCGGATGTTCGTGTGGATCGGATAGGACGCATCGATCAGCCGCACGATGACAGGCCCAAGATTTCCCCAAACAGCGAGCGCGACCGCGTGCGACGTTTCTTCCGACAGCGCTTCGGCGAACGGCGTGGCCTCGCGGATCGGGTTGAGCGTCTGCAAGCTGGTCAGTCCGAGCTGGATTGCCATCGGGCCGAGCAGGTAGTGACCCGTGACCGGGTCCTGGGCCACGAGCCCGATCTTCCCGAAACTCACCAGATACGGATGGATCTTGCCGGACGGCATGTTCGCCGCCTTCACGAGGTCGCGTAGCGCCATTGGCCGGGCCTCGGAGGCCAGCACCTTCAGGATTTCTCCCCCGACTTCGATCGACTGGATGCCGCGGCGCTCCCGCTCGGGTGCCGACTCGGTCTGGTCCACGGTATGTCCCTGCCATGAGATGGATAGTGCGCGCAGTATAGCACTAGATATTATCTAACGCTAAAGCGTAGGGTTAACATGTAGATAATTTCAATCGCGCTAGTATTAATCTAGCAAACATGGCGGCGCCGCTTTCCTCGGCCATACCGCCCGCACTTGAAATGGAGAAGTCGATGTCCACACTGCAAGACGAAAAATGTGACGTCCTGATCATCGGATCAGGCGTCGCCGGCATGGCGGCGGCCATTACCGCCGCCAGCCGGGGACTGAAGGTAATTGTGGCCGAGAAGGCGAGCTACTACGGCGGCACGACCGCCCGCTCGGGCGGCTGGCTATGGGTTCCGAATACCCACCTGGCCAAGGCCTACGGTCACCACGAACTGCCGGACCAGGCCCTGATCTATATCCGGAACCAGGCTGGCGCCGGGTTCGACGAGGCGCGTGTGCGTGCCTTTCTGGCGAATGGCCCGAAGGCGATCGAGTTCTTCATGTCGAAGACCGCCGTCCAGTTCGACATGCCCCTCACGTTCCCCGACTACCACGCCGAGGCGCCCGGCGCCGCACAGGGCGGCCGCTCGATGGTGACGCGCCCGTATGACGCGCGCGAACTTGGCCCGTTGCTGAAGACCCTGGGCCCCGTGCTGCCCGAACTGACGGTCTTCGGCGTGACGATCGGCTCCGGCAAGGAGATCGTCCACTTCATGCGGGTGACGCGATCGCTGGAGTCCGCGTGGTATGTCACCAAACGCCTTACCAAACACTTCCTCGAGGTGATGAAGTACGGACGTGGGATGACGCTAACCAACGGCAACGCGCTGGCCGCGAGGCTGGCGAAGTCCGCGGCTGACTTGTCGATTCCAGTCTGGCTGTCTTCACCGGCCGTGCGGTTGCTACAGGACGGCGACCGGGTCACGGGGGCGGTGGTGGAGCGCAGCGGGCAGCGCGTCAATGTGATGGCGCGTCATGGTGTCGTCTTGGCCAGCGGCGGGTTCCCGCATAACCTTGAGCGGCGCAAGGAGACCTACCCGCACGTGAAGGCCGGCCACGGCCACTTCTCGCCGACGCCACAGACCAATGTGGGCGACGGCGTGCGCATGGCCGAAGAAGTGGGCGGTGTGTTCGACAAGACCCTGTCGAATGCCGCTGCGTGGACACCCATGTCGCTGGTGCCACGCAAGGACGGCACGACCGGCATCATGCCTCACTTCATTGACCGGGCGAAGCCAGGCGTGATTGCCGTCAGCCTGGACGGCAAGCGCTTCGCCAACGAGGCAAACTCGTACCACGATCTCGTGCAGGCGATGATCGCCGCCTCGAAGGGCAAGCCGGAGACGGCATGCTGGCTGATCGCCGACCATGCGGCGATCCGGCACTACGGCCTCGGCTTCGTGAAGCCGTTCCCGATGCCGCTGGGGCCGCATCTGCGCAATGGCTATCTCAAGCGCGGCAAGACGATCGAGGACCTCGCGAAGCAGATCGGCGTCGATCCGGCGACGCTCGCCACGACCGTTCGCCAGTACAACGAAACGGCGCAGTACGGCCGCGACCCCGAGTTCGGGCGCGGCAGCAAGGCGTACAACCGATACCAGGGCGACGCGCTGCATACGCCCAACCCATGCGTCGCGTCGCTGGCTACCGGCCCGTTCTATGCCCTCAAGCTCGTGCCGGGCGATCTTGGCTCCTTCATGGGAGTCCGCACGAACGAGCATGCCCAGGTCATCTCCCGCGATGGCGAGCCGATTCCCGGCCTCTACGCCGCCGGCAACGATGCGGCAAGCATCATGGGCGGCGAGTACAGCGGCGCGGGCATCACGCTCGGCCCAGGCTTGACCTTCGGCTATGTCGCTGGCAACCACATCGCCGATCACGTCCATGCCACGCCGGCGAAGCCGATTGCGGCTACCGCGCGCGAGCTTCTGGCCATGCACTGATTGCCCTACCCGATTTTTGTCACCCACGCGGCCGCATTGCGGCGGCCGCGTGGCGGCGTTCATCCCAAATTTCCTTCGATCGCAATCATGATGATTCCCCAACTCCTGACCGGGAAGGTCGCTTTCATTACCGGCGCGGGCCAGGGCAACGGCCGGGCCATCGCCATTGGCCTCGCCGAAGCCGGCGCGACGGTCGTCGTCACCGACATGAACGAGGCCAATGCCCACGAGACAGCGGCGATGATCGATGCCCGTGGACACGCGGCACGCGCCCGTGCGCTGGACGTGACCAATGCGGCGCAATGCCGCGCCGTCGCCGAAGAGATCACCGCCAGCGTCGGCTCCGTCGACGTGCTGGTGAACAACGCCGGCATTCTGATCCGCGAAGGCGTCGACAGCGACAACGCCCTCGCCAATCTGCAGCGGGTGATGAAGGTCAACCACGAAGGGACATTCAATGTCTGCCACGCCTGGTTACCGGCCCTGCGCCAGACCCGGGGCGCCATCGTCAATGTCGCGTCCATCGCGTCATTCTCCGGCCAGCCGAATGCGCTTGGCTATTCGCCCTCGAAGGGCGCGGTGAAGATGCTGACCCAGTCGCTGGCAGCGGATCTTGCACGCGACGGGGTGCGCGTCAATGCCATTGCACCGGGCGTCATCGAAACGCCCATGACCATCTCCACGCGCACGGACCCGGCGAAGCTCGAACGCTTCATGTCCCGCATCCCGATGAACCGGGTTGGGCAGCCCGAAGAACTCGTGGGAGCAGTGCTGTTCCTCGCCTCGTCGATGTCCACCTACGTGACCGGCGTGACCCTGCCCGTGGACGGTGGATACCTCGCCGCCTGACCCTCGCAAACGAGGCAAGCGCGGACAGCGCGCTTGCCCGCCCATCCAGGAGACAAACGTTGACGTCCTCCCCTGCCTAAGGGCAGGGGATTCCCACACCTCTGCGATGCACGTCCGCATCGGAGAATGTTCAGCGCAGCATTGGTATCACGGTCATGCACGACACCACAGCGACTACAGCTCCACTCTCTTATTCGCAGTCCTGCGATACCTTTTGGCCGCGTCGTGCTGTCTTTCGAACCGCACGCCGAACAGGACTGGGTAGAACCGCTTTCGTTCACTTCCTCAAACGTGGCCCCGTGCGCAATCGCTTTGTAGCGGAGCTTGTCCCGGAAGGACGACCAGGATGCGTCGTAGACACTCTTCGCCATCCTGGTTTTGGCGAGTTTCGAAGCCGACACGTTGCCGACTGCGATGTAATCGAAGCGCCGGACGAGATCGAGCGCGAGCTTGTGCTGGAAGTCGGCGCGGGCATTCGCCACCTTGGCATGCAGCTTGGCGATATGCCGCTGGTGCTTTCGCGCACGCTGCGCCTTGGCCAGTCTTTCGGCGGCATGCCGGCCGAACCGGTCATTGGGAAGCTTCTCGCCGGTCGAGAGCGTGGCGAAGTCCTTCAAACCAAGGTCGATGCCGACGCCAGCTTGAATCGGGCGTGCCGGCACATCAGCCACCTCCATCACGATGTTGAGAAACCAGTTCCCGCGCGAATCCTGCGCAAAGCTTGTGCCGTCCTTGATCTTGCCTTCGGGCAACAGGCGGCTGTTGAACACGCGAAAGGTACTTCCGGCAAAGCGAAACGCCTCGCCCTCTCGTTTCAGATCGCGGCCCTTCAGGGGCACCCATCCGAGACACTTCCTGCCACGGTATCGCAGGTAAGGACGGTGATGCTGGCTGCGCGATTTCGCGTACTGCTCGCACGTCGCGTTGACCGTGCCGGAATGGATGCCGAGCTCCTTGCTGCCGCCGGTGGTCAGCACGTTCAGATCGAACCCGCTCGGCCACTTCTTACCCCATTTGAGCGCGTGCTTCTGCGTGTCATTGCAGAAATTCCAGACGTAGTTCACCGCTCGGCTCTGCTTGTTGAGCAGGCCGTTGAGCGACTTCACCCGGTAGCGGTAGACAAGAATCATGCCGCACATTCTAACGTGGGAATGCCGCCTGCCGGCGGCGCTCCTTTCACTCCCCGCCATGAATGGCGTGGTTTCTTGGAGCAAATCTGATGAAACAGGCCCCCCATACGATCGACGTGCAGTCCTTCATCGACGCCGAGCGCTTTTCCCCCTGCCAGTGGCTGGTCCTCGCCTTCTGCTTCCTCATTGTGGCGGCCGACGGCTACGACACGGCAGCCATCGGCTTTATCGCACCGTCGCTGGCGCACGAGTGGGGCATCGCCCGCGGCGAACTCGGTGTTGTCATGAGCGCTGCACTGGCTGGACTGAGCTTGGGCGCGATCTTCGCGGGACCCGTGGCGGATCGCGTCGGCCGGAAAACTGTACTGGTGGCGGCTGTCACGTGTTTCGGAGGCTGGACGCTCGTGGCCGCCCATGCACAGACCCTCGGCGCATTGACCGCCCTGCGCTTCCTGACCGGGCTCGGACTCGGCGCGGCCATGCCGACGACCATCACGATGATGTCGGAATATGCGCCGTCGCGTCTGCGTTCGCTTGCGGTGAATGCCATGTACTGCGGCTTTTCCTGTGGCCTGGTGGCGGGCGGTGCGGCATCGGCCTGGCTGATTCCCCATTTCGGCTGGCGTAGCGTGCTGACGGCTGGCGGCATCGCGCCGCTGGTGCTCGCGGTGCTGCTTCTTGTGCTGCTTCCGGAGTCGGCCCAGTTCCTGGCGGTACGTTCCGGGGCGCCTGAGCGAATCGTACGCATCCTGAAGCGGATCGCGCCTCGCCAATCGCTGGAGCACTGCGTGTTTGTCGCCCCGATGGCTTTGGCGAGCAACGCTGGCAAGGCCCCGGCACTGGCGCTCGTCCTGTCGGCCGGATACCGGCGGCGCACCTTCCTGCTCTGGCTGTCGTGCTTCATGGGGCTGGTGATCTACTATCTGATGACCAACTGGATGCCGACGCTGTTCCGTGAAGCCGGATTCGGCGTGGAGCGTGGCGCATTGCTGGCCTCCCTGTTTCCCCTTGGCGGCTTGCTGGGAAACCTTGTTGCGGGCTGGCTCATGGACCGCTTCAATGCCAACCGTACCATCGTCATGGCGTACCTGCTCGCCGCTGTGCTCGTCATCGTGGTGGGACGTGGCGTCGACCATCCGGAGTACCTTGGCATCTCGCTTTTCCTTTGCGGCTCCCTTGTCACGAGCGCGGCAACTTCGATGTCCACCTATGCCGCAAGCCTCTATCCGACCGAGGCGCGCACGACGGGCGTGGCGTGGATGCAGGGCATCGGCCGGATCGGCGGCATGGCGGGCTCCTTCATTGGCGCGGGGCTTCTCGGTCTTGGCTGGGGCTTTGGCGATGTCTTCGGCCTGCTCGCAATGCCGGCGCTGCTCGCGGCAGGGTCGGTTTTCATGATTGCGAAGCCCCGGCACGCGTATCCGATGGCAAGGGTGGCGGAGTGAGGCGGTTCGTACCTCTCGCCATTGCGGCGGCCATGAGCATGGCGGCCATGCGGGCCTGTGACGCCTTGCTTCCGGCGCTCACGTCGGACTTCGATGTACCCGTCGCCATGGCGGCGCGGTCCATCTCCGCGTTCGCGTTGGCCTATGGCCTGATGCAGCTCGTATATGGACCGCTCGGCGATCGCTTCGGGAAGCTCCGCATCGTCACCCTGGCGCTGATTGGCTGCGCCGTGGCGAACGTCATGGCCGCCGTGGCTCCGACCATGACCGCCCTGGCGCTGACCCGCGGACTCTCGGGCGCCGCCGCGGCGGGTGTCATTCCCATGAGCATGGCGATGATCGGCGATACGGTTCCGGTCAGGGAGCGGCAGCAGGTGCTTGCCCGCTTCTTGCTCGCGACCATCGGCGGGATGATCGGTGGCCAGTGGATGTCCGGGCTGATTGCCGACTTGCTGCACTGGCGCGTTGTCTTCTGGGTGCTAGCGATAGGGTCCGGACTCGCGGCGCTCGCCGTGCGGATGCAGGGATCGGGCATGGCCCCGCGCGTGATGGCGAGGCGTTCATTCTGGGAGCAGTTCCGCAGCGTGCTGGATCAGCCGCGCGCCAGGCTGGTGTTCGCGGTGACGGCGGTCGAAGGCCTGTTCACCCTGACGGGATTTGCCTTCGTGCCGACCTACCTGCACGACCGCTTTGGGCTCAGCCTGGGCGCGGCCGGCGCGGTGATGGCGATGTATGGCATCGGTGGCCTGGCGTATGTGGCGCTGTCCGGCGTGCTGATCAGGCGGCTGGGATCCGACGCGCTGGCCGTCCTGGGAGGCATGCTGCTGGGCGTCGCCTTTGCGATCGTGGCGGTCGGACCGCGGTGGGAATGGAGCGTGATCGGATGCTTCCTCGGCGGACTCGGCTTCTACATGCTTCATAACACCTTGCAAACCCAGGCGACCGAGGTGTTCGCGCCATCGCGCGGTACGGCGGTGGGGCTGTTTGCCGCGAGCCTGTTCCTTGGACAGGCAATCGGCATGAGCTGCGCCGCCGCCGTCACCCTGGGAGAGCGATGGCTGTTCGCTGCCGCCGCCGTCGCCCTTCCCCTTCTCGGCATGGCATTCGGAGGACGGCTCCGCTCGGACAGTCCCCGTCACGGTCCCGGATAGCTGGGCATCGAACAAATCGCCCCGAAGCGATCACGACGCTGATCGCTGCTGGCTTCCACTTTCCCGATTCACCTGACGACGGCCGTTCGGCGCGTCGAGGAAATCTTTTAAAAAAATGTGCTACGCCCCCAGCCCGCTCACACAATCATCGGACTGTGTGGGCGGCAGGTTCCTGGCGAAATTACGCCTGGAACACTTGACGATTGGCTTGTACAAACTCGGCCACAGTCTGCGGCGCCCTGCCCGTGATTTCTTCGATAACGGCGTCAGTACCGGAGAAGATTCCGTTCTGATAGTCGACGGCGGTTTCAAGGAAATGCTGGATCACGAACTCCGGCAGGTTGTACTTCTCCAGATGTTCGCGATATTGCTCAAGGGTCGAGGGCACATAGGTGATCTCGCGTCCCAGCACCTTGCTGATCTCTTCCGCGATCTCCTGCTGATTCAACTCGACGGGGCCGAAGAGAGAGTAAGTCTTGCCAATATGGCCTGCGGGTTCCGCGAGAATGCTGGCGATCAGACGCGCCTGGTCCTCGGCTGCAATCGGCGCATGACGCCCTTCCCCGTAGGGCAGCGTGATCTTGCCTTCCTGCACCAGGGGATCGAGCACCCACGGAAATGTCAGCCACTCGGAGAAGTACGTCGGGCGAATATGGACGGTCGGAACGTCGGACCAGTCGAGAACGCGCTCGGCAATCCAGTGATCGCGCGCGGCATGGCTCTTGGAATCTTCTCGTGCCGAGATTTGCGACATCTCGACCACGACCTCAACGCCGGCACGCCGTGCGGCATCAGCGAAATACGAAGTGGCCTGGATGTAGCCAGGACGAACCGGATAGCACAGGTAAGCCCCGTCCACACCGTCCATGGCGCGAATCACGTCGTCGTGCTCGAGGAGGTCGCCGACGAGAATCTCTGCCCCCTCTTCGCGGAGGGCTGCGCTCCGCTCATCTTCCTGGTGTACGAAGGCGCGAACCGCGTGCCCTGCCCTCAGCAGGAATCGGATGGTGTGGACGCCGGTCTTACCCGTGGCGCCAGTGATGAGGTATTTACGCTGTTCCATGAATTGCTCCAATCTGTGAATGTGTCCGACAGGTTTACATCGCCCCGAGGTGCTGCTTCACATCCTCCAGAATCGCCGTTGAAGCGTCGGAATCTTCAACGACTCTTGACATCGTGACGGCCCCAATCATGGCCGCTAACGCGAACACGGCAGAGGACCTGGCTTCCTGCGATGGCTTGTCCGCCATACGCTTTGCCAGTACGTCGACCAGATCATTGAAACCTTGCGCGGCTGCCGTGCGCGTTTGTTCATCGGCCCTGGCGAGCTCGCTTCCCATTGCCGCCAGAGGGCATCCGCCTGTCTGTGTATCGCGGTGGGTCTGAGACACATAGGCTTCGACCATGGCGGCAAAACCGTTGGGCGCCTGACTATTGCGGGCGGCCGCTTCCAGCCCCTCGATCACTTCAGTTATCGCCTGCGAACACGCTTCCGCAACCAATTGGTCCTTTGAAGCGAAATGCCGATAGAAGCCGCCCTGCGTAAGGCCCAACGGAGACATCACATCGTTGAGCCCCGTCGCCTGGATGCCGTTCAGCCGGAATTCCCGTGCGGCGACTTCGACAATGCGTCGACGGGTTTCCGCCGTCTCGACCTTCGTTTTCCTCATCACCCTGCCCCTGTTGTGTGTGGTCGCTAACCATCTTAAATAGATTGTAGTCACCATCTATTTTGAAGTCAAGGAAGTAAAATCACCCATCAAAAGTGCTGGCTAAACCACTTAAGCCAGACGGCCCCCGGTGCTAGGCAAATGCCTTGAGCCCCTTGACGACGGCAGGCCGCTTCGAGACGGTTTCAAACCAACGCGCGAGCGCAGGATGATTTGCCCAAGGAAGATCGCCGCGACAAGCACTGGCGATGGTGAATGCCGAAATGTCGGCCAGAGAGAACTCGTCGCCAGCCATGTAAAGTGCCGACTCTAGGAATCGTTCGGACCCGACGAGAGCCGCTATTGCCAGTCCATTGACGTGCGCCGCCTGAGCGCTCGCGCCGATTTGCTCGAGCCGAAATGCACCATGGCTTACCGCGATGACGTCAGTCAGGAAATAGAAGAACCGCTCGTAGACCCTGGCACGTGCGACTGGATCTGCGGGCAGGAGCCTGGTTCCGGAACGCTCCGCGGCAAAAAACATGATCGCATTCGACTGCGTCAACACGAAGTTGCCGTCGCCTCGATGCTCGACAAGCACGGGGACCTTGCCGAAAGCATTCAGGGACCGATGTTGGCCGCTCTGCTGCTCGCCCGCTGCCAGCTCGATACGTTTGACCGCATACGGGACGTCCGCCTCCTCAAGCGCAATCGCGGCTCGGATGCAGTTGCCGGTCAAGGCGCCATACAGCTCGATTAGATTTTGCATGCGCCCTCCCCAAACGGGTTACCTTGCACTTGGTTAGTGTAGCCCTCCGCTTGAAGAAGACTGTTTGTGAGACTGGTTGTAAGAATTACTCGCAGAAGTCTGACTACCCATAAAGCATCCGAACTCCGGCGGCCGCTGTCGGCCATGAAGCGACATTCGCTCATGCCGTCGGTCGGACGTCGGCTCCTCGCTGCAATCGGTCATCAGGCCGCGATGAGCGCGCGTTTCATGATCTGCAGTAGCACACGTGGAATCGAGTGGCTAGCGTGATAGGTACCTTCACGCCGACAGTTGCCCGATTTCCCGCCCGTCGTAGGTCAGTGAGTACCGTGGTGCCAGATGTTCCAACCGGAAGAGGTAATCTACGACCTGGAGCGACTCAATGCCCTCGCGAAGCTCACGGGGACTGCGGACACCCAGCACCCTGGCCAAGGAGTTCGAGCATGGGGCGGTGGACTTCCTCGACCTGCAGGCCGGGCCGAAGCTGGCGGTGTGGCCGCGCGCGAGCCTGGCGCACGACACCGGGCTGCCCGAAACGCCGCGTGCATCAACGGAATTTGTGCTGCAACTCAACGTGTCTGGCCGATCCTTTGCCCCCATTTTGGCGCGGTCTCCTAAGACGCGGTCGGTGGGCAGTGGATCGCCGACGATCCGGGACCTGTATGTAGTGTTCCGAACCGATGTGGTGTGAGCAAGCCACCGCTGATTCGCCTTGCCCTCGCCTCATCCTGAACCTGGCCATTTGATGCTGAAGCCCTGCATTGGCAAAAAAAGGGTTCCACAGGCGTTGCATGCAGAACCTCTGAAACCCGGAATGCCGTGGAAAGTGCCGTTCAGCCAGAAGGTCGGCATTCGGGGTGGAGTCACCTTGAACGTACCGGGCCAGGTCAGTCACCAGCACCGCTGATCAGACCTTGCAAGCCAGCTTCCGCGAAACTCACATCTCGCAGACCAGCACGTTCATCAGAGCGCGGGCTTCACCTGATGGCTGAAACCCTCTGCTGCTCCTGAACCAGTTCCTCTGCCAGCGGCCATGTGCCATATCCATCGGCCGGAGAGAGATGACCAACTTCGCCGGCATCGATGAAGCGGCTGCCCCACGCCTCCGCAAGTTCCTGGATTCGCTCGAATTTACCGATCGGGTCGCTGCGGCTGCCGACCACGATGCTTGGAAATGGCAGGCGCCCGCGCGGCACTGGCGTCCAACCATTGTTCGCCAGCGTCTGTGGATCGGAGTAACCGGCGGGCAGCGGCGTGTCGAAATCGGGGGGCGCGGCAAGCAGCGCACTCTGGACCTCGCGCTTCGTTCGCTGTGCCCAATGAACCGTGATCAGACACCCCACGCTATGGGCAACCAGGATAATCGGGCCATCAATTCCGCTCACGACACGGTCAAGGTTGGCCACCCTGGCGTTGCGCAGCAGCTTGTCCTGATCAATCTGGGGCACGATGTGCACCGCCCTTCCCTGCTGCTGCAAACGCTCCGCCAGCAGCGTTTGCCAGTGATCCGGCATGTGATCGCGAAGCCCAGGGACAATCACAACCGTCGGCAGATTTGTAGAGGTCATGGGATTTGAGTTCCTCGTTTGGGTTGAATATTGTTCAGTCCCGGAATCGGCAATTTAAGCGCCGGCATCACCCGCGGCTCACGGCTGCGACCAGCGCGGCGCGATTCTCCGGGTGTTCGCCGAATGGATCGGCCGGGTTTCGAGCGTTGAGGATCGCGTCGAAGCGGCGCCGCACACCCTCGGTCGCCCCCGGATGTGGAAAGACATAGAAGCGCTGGTCGCGAATGCCGTCGAAGGTGATGCGCGCCACGTCGTCTGCGCTGATCGTGCCGGCGGCGATGCCCTGACTCAGCCTGGACTGCGCCGCCAGTTGCGCGGCTTGGCGCCACCTGGCTTGCGCCATCTGCCGAATGATTGCGGTCGGAGCGGTTGATGCCGGTCGCTACGAACGAGGGACACAGGACGGAGCAATGCACCTGCTCCGTCATCAGACCAAGATCAAAATGGAGCGATTCGCTCAGGGCGACTACGGCGTGCTTGGTCACGCAGTACGGCCCGAGCACCGGCGCTGTGACAAGGCCGGCCATCGACGCCGTGGCGCCGACAGTCTTCAGCTCGGCCACCTCTGCGTCGAGCGCGCCCCGATCGATATCGGCCAGCATCAGTTTGATGCCGAGCGCAGCACCAGTGCGAGCAAACTCCTTACCGAATCCCGATGCGCCCCCGGTGATCACTGCGACCTTGTTATGAAACGAGTCCATCTATTTTTCTCCAAAGAATCGGCACTTCATGAGGTTGGGGCGGCCGCGCGGCGAAAGCCTTGCAGCAGGGGCCGACCCATCCCGCCACTCGCCACCAGCGAGTAGCGGGCCCCCTGCAGGAGGTCCTCAGAACACGTGGCGGATACCCACAGCCGCGCCAAACATCGACGTTTGGCCACTGGGGAGAGCGTAACTATTCAACGAAAGACTGGTGGCGAAGTTGCTAGCTGCCGAATCCATGGCCAAGCCAGCGTTCTTCGAATAGGCCATGGTCAAATAGACGTCAGTACGCTTCGAGAACGCGTAGTCGGTAATCAGGGCAATCTGCCAGGGATTGGCCAGGTTGGGATTACCTCCAAGGCTCTTTACGTTCTGATAGTCATACTCGAGCGTGAAATCGAGCGCCGTCGAAAACCGGTATTGAGCGCCAACCCAGTAGAAATCATCACGAAGAACTACGGTACCGTTTTGATCCTTGTTCTGTCCCCAGCGATAACCGCCCATCACCTTCGCAGTGCCATTGATGGCATAGCTGGCCATGACAGCGGCCTTCTTGAAGGCACCGTTGCCAGTCCCGATCGTCGGATTCCATTGGTCATAGCCAATGCCCACCCCGAACGGCCCGGCAAGATAGCTCAGCCCCGCACCGTAGCCCGTGTCGCGGCGGAACTGCCCTGGCACTTCACCATTGCCACCAGCAGCCGGAACGTTGGGGTTGACTTGCGGAAGCACCGTGCCTACGCCGAACGACCAGTGTGCAATGGCCGTGAGCCCCCCGAACACGCCGGTATACTTCGCCGTATTGTCCTCGCGGAAGTTGGCACCAGCAATCACGCCAACGGGCTCATACTGGGTCGCATATCGAGCCGGGACAAAGTTCGCCATCGTAGCGAACAACGAATGGTATTGCCGACCGAAGGTGAACTGGCCAAATTGGGGTGTTTCAAGGCCAACAAAGGCCTGGCGTCCAAACAGGCGGCCGCCTTGTTGCATGGTGCCGGTATCGCTATTGAAGCCGCTTTCCAGAACGAAGATCGACTTCATCCCGCCGCCCAGGTCATCCGTGCCGCGAAGGCCCCAGCGCGAGCCGGAGTATCCGCCGGCGTCTTCGCGAAAGACCCTCTTGCCCCGGCCCGAATTGAAGTTGTTACTTGCCTGCGGCACCACACCGACATGGTTGACGTACTCGATGTTGACGTCGACTACGCCATACAACGTCACGCTGGATTGCGCTTCGGCTGCTCCACATGCGCAGACTGCGGACAGGGCCAAAATCGTCTTCCTCATTACTTGCTCCCCTCCATGGTTTATTGCTTGATATGTTTTTTTTGAGCATCAACCGCTACGTCACTCGCCCCAACTGCTTGCCGAAGTTACCCCCGGTGTTGATAATGGAATGAATGCATCCGGCGCGCCGTCCCTTCGGAGAGGGCCTCCCTGAACGTCGACTCCCCAATTTGTGCCACCTCGCAGGCTCGACCGGCGCCGTATGCGAGGCAGGCCGATAGCCCGCGATCACGAACGCATACGCCGGCCAACGGCATGGTTCAGAACGGGCGGTCTCCCACGACCGTGGCACGATCCATCCTGCGATGGCACGGTGGATAGTCCATGACGGCGTAATGCTGGGTCGAGCGGTTGTCCCAGATCGCCACGCTGTTCTTTGTCCAGCGCCAGCGCACCTGATGCTCAGGAATGAAGGCCTGGGTGACGAGGTAGCGCAGCAGATCAGCGCCTCCAGGGTTGTAGTCTTGCCCAAAACGCACGTGGTCAGGCGTATGGAAATTGGTGAAGTGAGTGGTAAAGCCATTGACGAAGAGCACTTTCTCGCCAGTCTCCGGATGGATGCGGACGACCGGATGCTCTGCGTCCGGGAACTGGGCCCTCAGCGCCAGGCGCTTCTCGCTTGGCATGGCTGCGCCGAAGCTGGCCTCGATGCTGTGGCGCGCACGGAGGTCCGCGATCTGTTCCTTGATATGGCCCGGCAGGTTCTCATACGCGAGCACCATGTTGGCCCACATGGTGTCGCCGCCGACACGCGGACATTCCCGGCAGCGCAGGATGCTGGCAAGCGGTGGCGCCTCGCGCCAGGTGGCATCCGTGTGCCAGGCATTCTCGTATCGCTGGACCGGCTCCTCGGGGGTCTTGTAGATCTGTACCAGTCCCGGATGCTCGGGGTCGCTGCCCGTTACCGGATGATCCTCCAGTTCACCGAAACGGCGAGCAAAGGCCACGTGCTCGGCGGCCGTGATGTCCTGGTCGCGCGCAAACAGCACGCGATGCTTGAGCAATGCCTCGCGGATGCCGGCGAACAGCCCATCATCATGGATTGCATCGGCCAGGCTGACGCCCTTCAGCTCGGCGCCAATGGAGCAGGTAAGTTGTTCGAGACGCATGATTAATTGGGTATGGAAGCCTTTCTGCGAAACAGCCCGGGCATTGTCCGAGCGGACGGCATCAGGGCTGAATGTGGAAGGTCTTCACGATACCGGCATTGCGATTGAAATCAGCATGCAGGTCCTGGCTGAGTTGGCGACCGTTCTGCGCCGGCAGCGCTTCAAACCCCAGTGCGGTAATCCGTTCCTGTACTCCGGCTCTCGAGGCTACCTTGTAGACAGCAGCTCGAATCTTCTCGGTCAGGTCTTCCGGCACCTTGGACGATACGAACACGCCGGTCCAGTTGCTGAAATCAACCTCCGGATATCCCAACTCGGCGAATGTGGGCACCTGCGGGAGCATCGGTGACCGCTGCTTCGCGGCCAATGCAAATGCGCGCAACTTGCCTGCCTGGAGGTATGGCAACGAGGTCACCATGCCGTCGTACATCACAGCGATCTGTCCGCCCATCACCTGCGTCAGTGCCGGCGGGGATCCCGGAAACGGAATGTGTTGCAGATCTATCCCCGCCTTCTGGTTCATGATCATGCCGGCATACTGGGAAGCCGTCCCTGGGCCGTATGTAGCAAAGCTCAGGTTGCCCGGATGAGCTTTCACATAGCTGATCAAGCCCGGCAGATCCCTTGCCGGCAGGTTCGGCGATGCAACCAGCAGCAGGCTCGACTTGACCACGGCGGCCACAGGCTTCACATCCTTCATCGGATCGTAGGAAACCTTCATCACGTGCGGGATCTCTGCGAGCACATTGGTGGCCGAAACCAGGATGGTCTGACCATCGGGAGGTGCCGCCAGCATTGCGCCGATCGCGATGGCGCCCCCTGCGCCTGGCCTGTTGTCGACAATCACGGGCTGGCCCAGGTCCGCCGTAAGTTGTTCGGACAGCATGCGGGCTATCACATCCATTGTGCCGCCGGCGGGCGCCGGCACCAGCATCCGCACAGGTTTGTTGGTCCACGCCATGGCAGCGGGCATGGCGAGGGCCATGACCGTTGCCGCGACGACCCGGCGCACGCGAAAAGCAGCAACTCGATCTGACATCTGTGTCTCCGTTCTGGAACGTCCAGCTATGTGGACTTGCTGATGCATCGCCAGCAAATGAAGCCGTCGCGTTCGTCAGCCATGCTGAGCGAGGCGCTCCAAGCGACAACGCCGTCGATTGCGGAAATATTGCAGGCGTTCAACGCGCAGCCGTTCGATGGCGAGCGGATGAACGCCTCACTCGCGGTTAGTAAGCAGCGTTACGGCACCAGTACCGTCGCGCCGCTCGTCTGTCTGGATTCGAGCGCTCGATGTGCCTGTGCGGCATCCTCCAGCGCGAAGGTTTGCTTCGGTTCACTGGTGATCTTTCCTGACATCACCATGTCGAACACCTCGTTGGCCATCGACAGCATGTGCGAGCGTGGCGTCGCGTAGTGCACCATGGCCGGACGCGTCACCCACAGCGAACCCTTGGCCGCCAGCGTTCTGCTGTCGATCTCCACTGGCCCGGACGTCGTGCCATTGCTGACGAGGGTGCCGCGTACCTGCAGACAGGAAAGCGACGCATCCAGCGTTGATTTGCCCACCGAGTCGAAGACAACCGCCACCTTCTTTCCGTCGGTGATCTCCATTACGCGGTCCACGATGTTCTCGCGCGACGTCACGATGCTGTGCGTGCAGCCATTGGCCTTCGCGATTTCAGCCTTCTCGTCGGTGCTGACGGTGCCGATCATGTTTACACCAAGCGCGCGCGCCCACTGGCAGGCAATCAGGCCCACACCGCCTGCGGCGGCGTGATACAGGATGGTCTCCCCACCCTTGAGGGGGTAAACCTGGCGGAACAGGTACTGCGCCGTCATGCCCTTCATGATGAGCGTTGACGCGGTGCGGTCGGAGACACCATCCGGGAGTGGAATCAGCCACTCGGCCGGCATGACCCGCACGTCCGAATAGGCGCCCTGCGGTCCCAGCAGATAACCGACACGGTCGCCGACGCGGATGTCGGTCACGTCGGGGCCGACGGCCTCGACAACGCCCACTGCATCGGAGCCCAGGCCGTTCGGTAGCGCCAGGGGATAGTGGCCGGTCCGGAAGTAAATGTCGATGAAGTTGACGGCGATATAGGTGTGCCTTACACGAGCCTGGCCCGGGCCTGGCTCACCGACCTCCACGGACTCGAGTTTGAGGACATCAGCGCTGCCTGTCTCGTAAAAGCGAATTGCTTTTGCCATTTCATGTCTCCTGGAAATTCATACGTTCAATTGGTTCCTGACCGCTCCTTGGGAGAGTTCCACAGGACGGTCGCTTCGGCTTCAGGCTGGAAAATCCTCAGGCCTTCGCCAGGGGGCAATCACGAGCTACGACCAGGCCGAAGCGCGGAGCTCAGCAAACGGTCTTTCAGGCAAAGCCATCTGTGCAGGAAGGTGGGCGTTGGGCAGCCGGTCGCTGACTACATCGCTGTCTTGCCGCCATTAACCCCGAGGATCTGACCGGTGATGTATGTGGATCGATCGGACGCGAGGAAGACAATGGCGTCGGCGACCTCCTCCGGGGTGCCGATGCGACCCGACGGGATTGTCGCGGCAACTGTCGCGATCCTTTCGGCGCCACCCGCGATGCGGTCCAGCATCCCGGTGTCGATAGGGCCAGGAGCAACAGCATTCACTCGCACATTCGACCTGGCTGCCTCTAGTGCTGCAGCCTTGGTAAGGCCCTCGATCGCGTGCTTGCTCGCCACGTACATCGGATTCTGCGCATTGCCGCGGCTTCCCATCGTGGAGGACAGGTTGATAACCACACCCTGCTTCTGCTCCAGCATCACGCGCAACTCGTGCTTCATGCTGAGAAACGTACCCAGGACATTCGCGTCGAAGGTCGTTGAATAGGATTCGACAGTCTGGTCAACGATCGATCCTGGCGTTCCTTCGGTCCCTGCACTGTTCACTGCAACATCGAGCCGGCCAAAGCGGGAAACGGTGTGATCGACGAGTTGGCGGACTTGCTCCTCATTACTTATGTCAGCGGGCACAAACTCGGCCTCAGCGCCCAGTTCCCGGAGTTGGGCCACAAGCGTGGCTCCGGCAGCGACATTGCGGCCGGTGCAAACCAGCCGAGCGCCCTCGCGACCAAATGCAAGAGCGGTTGCGTAGCCAATTCCGGACGTGGCTCCAGTAACAAGAACGACAGCATGAGTCATTACACGCTCCTAATTTGAAAAAAACAAACAGATCGGATTTCAGTGATTCAGGCTGGAGGCGGCGTGGACGAGCACACGATGCGAGCCTGTATCACGAACCAGAGGAGGAAGATGAGTTGCACGACAGATGGCGATAGAGAAGCCTGCTGCCCAGGGCGGCTCACGGTCTTATGAGCGCCTTCGAGGCGCTCATCATCCCCAGCCACCGGCTTTGCCGGTGGTAGTT
Source organism: Cupriavidus sp. F041 (assembly GCF_057814235.1). Taxonomy (NCBI): domain Bacteria; kingdom Pseudomonadati; phylum Pseudomonadota; class Betaproteobacteria; order Burkholderiales; family Burkholderiaceae; genus Cupriavidus; species Cupriavidus sp. F041. Next base: position 2,702,998 of record NZ_JBVASY010000001.1, on the reverse strand, counting down.
GACTCAGGCCACGCCGCGCAGCGGCACGTTTCTGACGCCCGGCTTGCGGTTCGGAGTCATGCCGTTGGCGGCCAGAGTTTCATCGACATCGTTGTACCAGGTGCCGATACGGTAGATTTCTCGCGCTTCCTTGCCATTGGCGATCTCGCGGCCCAGTTCCTTGGCGATACGCACGATCTGCTGAATCTGCTGCACCGAGGTGAAGCGCTCGCCATGCTGATCGATGAGGGTGTCTTCAATGCCGCAGCGCACATGCATACCCAGCGCCAACCCTATCGTGTTCCACGGAAGTACGTTCTTGAACAACGATTCGGCGGTAATGGTGCAGCCGTCCGGTGCACGTTGGATGAAGTCGAACAAGTTGTACGGATGTGGGCCATGGTGGCCACCACCGATGCCGATGCAGGTCAGATTCAGCGGGCCGGTGTAGATACCCTTGCGCACCATGCGGTCCAGCGTTTCGAGCGCATGCATGCCGACCAACTGAAAGTGCGGCTGGATGCCGGCTTTTTGCAGGCGGCGCAAGTGCTCTTCCGCCCAGGTCGGGCCGGCCGGAACGATCATTTCACGGTAGGCGTCGTACATGGCCGGATTGGCGAGGGACGTGCCTTCATAAAATTCCGGATAGATCAACTCCATGATGTTCATCTGGATGGTGTTGAGCGCTACCGTCACCTGGTCCGGCTTCGGGTCGAGTTCGGCCAGTGCGTGGCGGGTATCGTCCGACAGCCATTTGGCAGCCTGGCCTTCGTCTTCCGGCGCAAAGGAAATCGAGCCGCCGACCTGAATGATCATGTCCGGCACCACCTTGCGCACGCCGGCGATCAGTTCATTGAACATGGACAGGCGTTTGGAGCCCTTGCCATCCGGCTCGCGCACGTGCAGGTGCAGCACGCTGGCGCCGGCTTCATAGCAATCCACCGCCTTCTGGATCTGCTCTTCCATGGTCACCGGGATGTCTTCCGGGAAATCTTCCGGCATCCACTCCGGACCGTACGGGGCCACGGTAATAACCACCTTGTCCATAGTCTCCGGGTGCAGCGAATCATCCAGGAATTGCATATCGTTCTCCTTGATAAGGACGTTAGTTATCGAGGCCGCAACGAATTGTTGTGGCCGGGTCGAGCATCAATTGACTTAAGGCGATCGGGAGAAATCAGAATGCAACAGCATGCTTGCCCTTCAGTTGGAGCATGTCGCGCGTCTCGTCCGGCGTGGCCACCTCCAGATTCAGGGATTTCAGGATCCCGACGATGTGCCTGACCTGATTGGCGTTGCTGGTCGACAGCCGGCCCGGGCCATCCCAAAGCGAGTCCTCCAGGCCCACGCGGACGTTTCCGCCCATTGCAGCCGCCATGGAGGCAATCGGCATCTGGCTGCGGCCGGCACCCAGCACGGACCAGAAGTAGTCCTTGCCGAACAGCCGCTCAGCGGTACGGCGCATATGCATGACGTCATCGGGGTGCGTGCCGATGCCGCCGAGCAGCCCGAAAACGGACTGGATGAAGAACGGCGGCTTGAGGATGCCACGGTCAATGAAGTGAGCCGCCGTGTAGAGATGGCTGGTGTCGTAGCATTCGATCTCGAAGCGAGTCCCATTGTCGGCACACGACTCCAGGATGTAGCGAATCTCCTTGAACGTGTTTCTGAAGACGCGGTCTTCCGAGCCCTCGAGGTAAGGACGTTCCCAGTCGTACTTGAACGTCTTGTGCCTGGCGAGCATCGGGTACAGCCCGAAGTTCATCGACCCCATGTTCAGCGAGGCGACTTCGGGCTTGAGTTGCAGCGCCGGTTGCAGCCGTTCCTCGACGAGCATGTTGGGTGCGCCGCCCGTCGTAAGGTTGATGACCACGTCGGAACGCGCGGCGATCTCCGGGAGGAATTCCCGGAAGAGCGCAGGATCCTGGGACGGCTGGCCATTCCCGGGCTTGCGCGCATGCAGATGGACGATCGAGGCGCCGGCCTGGGCCGCTTCGATTGCTTCGCGCGAGATGTCTTCGGCCGTGAGGGGCAGGTAGGGAGACATCGTTGGCGTATGAATGGCGCCCGTTACAGCGCAGGTGACTATGACCTTGTTTTGCGGTGCTGCCATGGCAAATGTGTTCCGTTCGTCGTCGAATTACGAAACAGTCTAATAATCCTGGGCCGTCAGTTTTCTCTCATTTAACGACATCTGTATCTCATTTCATGACAGAATGACGTGATACTCGGGTTTCCCCGGAGCGAACGGATCCGAGCTACACACTGACTGAGAAAGCAGCGATGGGCACACTGATTCGTACTGGCGTGATGGCAAACTATTTCAAGGTTGCGCAGCAGTTGGGCCTTGAACCGCAGCCGTTGCTGCGCAAACTGGGGCTGACCAGAGAGATGCTTGCGGACCCGGAACACTGGATTTCCGGGAGTGCTGCCGTTACCTTGTTGGAAGAGTCAGCGCGAATCACGCAATGCCCGACATTTGGGCTGCGTATGGCCGACCTGTGGCAACTGTCCGATCTCGGTGTCGTGAGCGTGTTGCTCACCCATCAAAGGACCCTGCGCGACGCGGTTGGCACCTTGGTTCAGTATCGGCACCTGATGAATGAGTTCCTGGTCATCCGGATCGAGGAGACCGGCAAGAAGGTGATCGTGCGGGAGGACGTCGTCGCGGATGACGCCGGGCCGTCTATACAGTCTATTGAGCTGGCACTGGGCGCAATGTCACGCATGTTCAGCACGCTGCTGGGCAGTTCCTGGCAGCCCCTTGGTGTTAATTTCACCCATGACGCTCCACCTGATCTGCGGCTGCACCGCCGTATCTTCGGCGGGAAGCTGGAGTTCGCAAGCGCTTTCAATGGCTTGATTTGCCGCTCCGCCGACCTGGACTTTCCCAACCCCATTGCTGAACCCACCATGGCACGCCATGCGCAACGCTTGCTTGAAGGTCTGCCGGGGGCTAACGAGCCGTCAATTGTGCTCGAGGTGCGCAAGGCGATCTATCTGATGCTTCCGGCAGGGCGCGCGACGATTGAGCAGGTCGCAAAGGGGCTGGGGATGAACGTGCGTACACTGCAGCGCCAGCTCGAAGGCGCTGGAAAGGTCTTCTCAGACATGGTCAATGGCGTACGGCGCGATCTCGTGATCCACTATATGGACAACAGAAGCTACTCGCTGGGACGCATTGCCGAGTCGCTTGGCTACTCCGCTTATGGCTCGTTCGTACGTTGGTTCGAGGCACAGTTCGGGATGACGCCAACGAGGTGGCGCAGCACTAAGCCAGCAATTCTGAGGTAAGCCGCGACGGTTAGCCAATGCTTTACCCCAACCCCATCAAGGAATTTCATCCCGCGCCACGTGCGGTGGTCGAAGCGATCCTTCCATCCGGAAGCTGCCCGGCAAAGGCGGGCTGGGCATTGGCCACGCTTGCGCCCTCATCGAACGCTTGGTCGACGACGGTGGCATCGACTACCTGCATGCTTCTCTCAACAAGCTCCTGGCCGGCGAGCCACAGGATTACGCGAGCGAGAAGAGCACCGCCAAGCAACTCATCGAGCGCGTTGCCAACCGCTTACCGCTGATCGGCGACGAGCGGCAGTCCCAACGCAAGCGCCTCGCGGGCCTGAGCCGACAGGGCCCGGCGATGACGGCGAATTGGGTGGAACTCGAATTCGGGATCAGGCCGCGGCCGGCATGCCGGGAGATTGGACAGAGGCAGCATTCTGTCTAGACTCGCACGAAATGCGCCGGCAACGTCCCCTGCGCTAGGGGCCGCGCGACACGACACGGCGAATCGGGGCCGCACCGGGCGCTACCCTATGCGTGTCGGCCGATGATTTACCGGCTGTGACGAAGCGCTGAATGACCGCTGTACTTCGGAAGCTGACGCCGGAGCCGTGCTGGGGCGAACGACGGCAACGGGTCGGCAAGAGCCAGTGAGCAACCGGTAAGGAGCAGTCCAACGAATTCGCGTCGCTATCCCATGCACGCCTCGACTGGCAGACCTGCCGCGACGGCGCCTTCGGACGAGAGAGCACAAGGTCTGCTAGTCCCGCTGCACGAACGTTACTTATACATCACTTTACATCTCACCAAGGTCTGTCGCTTCCCCGTTTACGCCCTGGCTACCTTGCCAGGGCTTTCTTTCATTTGAGCCACCCTATGTCGCTGTCGCACGGCCGCAAAGCCGGGTTCGGGTTGACCCACCCATCGGCTGCCCTATAATTTAAGTGCTGACTGAGACACGCTATAGCAAAGCGAAGGTAGGTCAGCGAGACGATCATGCCTTCCTGGATGGAACGTGGTCGTGGCAGGCCGGCAACCTGCAAGCCCGAACCGGATCAGGAACGCTGACCCGGTTCGGACGCGTCTAGGGCTGAAATCGCCGAGCACCTGTATACGGTGCTTTTTGTTGCTCATCGATTTGCGACCAGCGATCGGCCCGCGGACCAGATGAAGGCCGAGCCGGCGCCGATGTAGCCGCGCACGAAGAAGGCCGAGGCAACCAATGATGCCGGCAACCTCTTCCAGTGCAGCGTTCCATTCTGTTTGGAACTTAATCGGCGGTTGGCGCGAATGACTTTCCGTAGGATGTCGCGCGCGCTCTTGGTCCAGATGAACGGCTTGGGGTTGGTGTTGTCGTGAGCGATGTGGGAATGCTGTTCAGCTCAGATTCAGGATCTCGCGAGCCTGGGCTGCGGTCGCGACGGGGCGACCATACTCCTCGCAAAGCTCGGCAACCTGGCGCACAAGCGCGGCATTGGACGGGGCGAGCGTATTCTTGTCCATCCGCACATTGTCTTCAAGCCCGGTGCGGCAGTGCCCCCCGAGTTCGAGAGACCAGCGAGCCATCGTCAGTTGATTGCGACCGATGCCGGCGCCTGTCCATGTAGCATCGGGCGAAAGGCGCTTGAGGGTACGAACGTAGAAGTCAAGCACTTCGCGATCGACAGGCATTGCGTTCTTGATGCCCATGACAAACTGGATGTGCAGGGGACCGACGATCGCGCCCGCCGCCTGCATAGCTGCCGCCTGGAAGATCATCGACAGGTCAAAGGCCTCGACTTCGGGCTTGATGCCGTAGGTTTTCATTTCGGCGGCGAGCCAGTCGACCAGGTCCGGCGGATTGTCATAGACCCGGGTCGGGAAATTGACCGAGCCGGTTGCCAAGGATGCCATGTCAGGCCGCAGGGATAGCATGGCACCTCTCTCATTGCCGGCCCCAGAGCGACCACCGGTGGACACCTGGGTGATCATGCCCGGCGCGTGCTTGCGAATGCCTTCCAGCACCAGGGCGAAACGATCGGGATTTGACGTGGGAGTTTCGTCATCGTTGCGTACGTGGAGATGAACCAGGGTCGCCCCGACTTCGAATGCCGCCTGGGTCGATTCCACCTGCTCGTTCACCGTGATCGGCACAGCCGGATTGTCTTTCTTGCGCGGCAGTGATCCCGTGATCGCAACAGAAATGATGCAAGGCTTGTTCATGCTTGTTCAGTAGATTAGGTAGGGGGGACGGGGTATTTTTTGGTGCCTCCGGGGTCACCGAGAGGGCGACCTCTGTGCTGGGTTGGCGCTGTCCTCGTTCGTATTGGTCGACAATGCGCATGCATCGTATGGGCGGCTGGCTGGCTTCGTCCAATACTGATTGGGTCTGCGATGATACGGAGGGAGTATCGATTGCTGTCGACGCCGCACGCCGATCGACGCCCGACCAGGGTATTCTGTGAGCATTCCGGATGCCCAAAAAGAAAAAAGCCCCGTCGGCAAACAGCGTGGTCGTGCCGTTGCGCTTGTAGTCGTGCGTCATGGTGGCTGTGGGAGATCAAGTTCCTATATGCAGCACCACAAGTGTTACGTTTCAACAGCTCTAATGTGGCGGGCTCCGCGCAGACGTGTTGCGATTGAACTGACGCCTGTGTTGCCATTTGCTTGCGACGTCTCGGCTGGTGCAATCCAGGGAAAATTCCAAAGTATTGCTTTCGGAGTCGTATAGACCGTATTAATGTCACCGATGGCAGAGCCGGTAGGGCCGTACGCTGGCGCATCGGGCTTGCCGGCGGCGGCCGCTCGACATTGCCGGCATCCACCAGAACGAGCGCATGGCGTGTTCGGGAAGGCGGCATAATCGCCGTACCTTTTCGGACCAGAATCCTTTGAGGAGGTGCCAATCATGTCAGCTATCAAGCGCATAGATCCGGGCCATCCCGCCTACCAGGTCGCGCTGCATAGAACAAGCCGCTATCCTGCGGAGCACGTCACATTGACGGCTAGTTCCAGAAAGAGGCTGCGCCCCTGTTTACCGCATCGGAAGGTCGGGCGCGGCAAGGTCGGCATCGGCGGCAAGCGCAGCGGCAAGTAGGCCGTGAAGCGCCAATCCGGCAGCTTGCAGTCGGTGATCGGGCACCCGCGAGGGCTGTGCAAACGGCAGCGGGCATCGTTGGACACATAGAGCGGACGTTCAACCGATTGCCTCGCCTCAGCGTGTCGAACGCCCGGAATGGCCGATAAGCCGCCCTTGCCCGATAAGGCGGCAGATGCCTCTCCCCGGCCAGGAACAGCCGTTCGTGCCGGCCCGCGCCAACGGCCGAAGTTCGGCCAAAGCGGTCCTATGCGCCTACGCGACAGCCGACCTTTCCGAACGTCGGCTTCTTGTGTCTCGAACGCGTAGTTTCCACCCATCTGGCTCATTCGCCCATACGAGCCACAACTGGGATCCGGCCGGCCTTCTGACAGTCAACGCTTAGGAAAGATACTATCCCTTGCGTATGCAGCTATGGGTGCCATGCCGACACCCACGCGGGCTAGGAAGGCAGCGAAGGGAGGTTCGCTCCGCTCTCGGCGCGCAATACCGCCTTGTGGATCTTGCCAGCGGGCGTCAGCGGTAGCGTGTCCCGCAGTACCACCTGGCGCGGCACCTTGTAGTCGGCCAGGCGGGTCGCGCAATAGACGCGGATTTCCTCCTGCGTGACCTGGCAACCGGGTTTTGGCACGATGTAGTAACGCCCGATCTCACCCATCACCGGGTCGGGCACGCCAATGCCGGCAACCATCATGACGGCGGGGTGCCGCGCGATCACCCCTTCGATCTCGGCCGGATAGACGTTGAAGCCGCCCTGGATATACATGTCCTTCTTTCGGCCCTTCAGGTAGATAAAGCCGCGCTCATCCACGTAGCCCAAGTCACCCGAGTGCAGCCATCCTTGCGCGTCAAAGCCATCGGCCCCGGCCGCGCCGCCCACATAGCCCGCGCAGACACCCGCCCCGCGAAACCAGAGCTCGCCAATCTCGCACGCGACCGCGTTCTCGCCGTCGCGCGTGACCACGCGCATCGCCGCGGTATCAAGGATACGGCCGATCGATTGCATCAGATCCTCCCGCTCGGCTTCCCAGGGTGTCATGACAATCGCCCCCGACGTTTCCGACATGCCGTATAGGTTCATGACTGAAGCCTGCGGCATGCGCGCCTGCAGTTGCTCGAGCAACACGGCATCCGCAGTGGCACCGCCCACGAGCACCAGCCGGATCGAAGAGAAGTCCACCTCGGCTGCATCCGGGTGCATCAACAGCAGCGTGGCCATGGTTGGCACGCCCGAGAGAATCGTGGGCGGATGCTGGCGCATCATGGCGAGCATCAGGTCGGCCTTGAAAGCCGGCACAAGTTCGCAGGCGCCGCCGCTCAGCAAGAAGGTCAGCACCCCACAGGTGATGCCTCCCACATGGTTGAAGGGCAGGGCCAATTGGATATGGTCGGCCTCGGTCATGCGCACATGGCGTGCCTGGGCCAATGCGGCCGCCAGCATGCTGCGATGCGATAGGCCGGCCCCCTTTGGCCGTCCGGTGGTGCCCGATGTGTAGATCACCATAGCCAGGTCCGCCGGCTCGACCTGAGCCTCGGCGCGAGCCAACGCGGCGCCATCCGGCGCGGTAGCAGCCAGTGCCGAAAGCCGCAATGCGCCTGTTTCGGGCGATGGCGGTGCGTCGATCAGCCCCACGTGCTGCATGCCGGGCATGCGCGGTGCCAGCCGCTCCAGTATGGCGAGGAAGTCGAAGCCCTCGCACTCCTGCACCGTGAAGACTGCCTTGACCGCGCTGTCGTTCACCATGTGCTCGATCTCGTTGTCGCGATAGCGCACGCTCAGGCCCACCACCGCGATCCCGATGCGTGTCGCGGCGAAGAACAACTGCAGCCACTCGATCTGGTTCAGAGCGATCACGCCAATGCGATCGCCGCGCTTAAGCCCAAGCCCAAGCAGGCCGCAGGCAAGCCGTGCGGAAGCGGCCTCGGCCTCGGCGAAACTGTGCGCCTGCTGCTCGCACAGATAGGCTGTGCGCTGGCCCCATTGCTGGCTAGCCTGGCGCAGGGCGGCACCAATGGTGGCGGGAGACGGGTTGGCGGTCATGCGGTCCTCCTGGCGATGATAGATACGTAAAAGAATCGAGCCCGGCGCGGTGGCAGGGCTGGCATGTCTGAGCGGCAAGCGCTGCCAAGCAGCAGGGGGCGAAGCTTGCGGAAACGTAGCGCTGCGTTTCACCCTTCAATGCTCGCGCAAGGGCCCGCCACCAATACACCTTGAGCCTTCGTCGGCTCTTGTCAACACAGCGTCCGTTTGACCGCGCCGCGACCGGCGCCGTCCCGGGCCGGCCACCTCACTGCGGGCTTACCCTCGCACCTTCGTCAGGCTGATTTCAGCACTGGCGCCTGGTCTTGCCCTGCCAGCCTTGTTGCCAGCAGGTGCCCATCCTGCCCCGGCTGCATCGCTTCTCGCTGAACCACCTCGCCTGCCGCGGCACCGAAGGCGGCACCCGGGGCCGGAGCTTCGGATGCCTGCTCGCCGCGGCGCAGGGTCCAGCCGACAAACGGATCGGCAGCGTGGCTGCGCATCGTCCATCGCGCTTCGCAGGTGCGGCAACGGTGTTCGCACAACAGCAACACAATATGCGGAGAGTAGCGCTGGCGCGAGACAACGGAGACCGGATGCAGCCCGGGATGGCCGGACGCGCGCCGCGGGTCTCGCAGCAGGTCCGCGCACTCCACGCATATCGCCGGCTGCGCCGCCGGCGCGCTAATCGCCCGGGCAACCGGCTTCGGCACCTGACCCTCGCCGGCGCGCACGCGCGGGCGAGTGCTCCAGCGCCGCATGACCGTCCAGTACAGCACGCGCAACACCTTGTGGCCGGACTGCATGGCGGTGGCGCGGCAGCGGTCCACGTGCCGCTCGAGCAGCAGGCCCATCTCGGCCGCCGAGGCGAAGCGCACTAGCTGTCGTTGCCCGCTGCTGCCGACGATCCAGCCGTCGAACACTGCTACCAGCGCTGCCTTGTAGGCATCGCTACCCCAGCAGCCCGCGCACACAGCCTGCAGATTTGCCTGCCGGCTGGTGCGGCGGATTTCCGTGCGCAGCGCCCTCAGTTCCACGAGCGCTGCGCTATCGGGATGGCCCAGATCCTTTCTGCCGATCATGATGCTCCTCGACTAAAAAATGCCCAGCCCGCCGTGGGCCAGTTAGCACTCAGCTACCGCGAAGCAGTCCACATACTGCTTGCGCAGCACGTGCTTCTGGATCTTGCCAGTGGCGGTATGCGGCAGCGCGTCGATGAACTTAACCGCCTTCGGCACCTCGAACTTTCCGAGGCTGGTGCGGCAGTATTCGGTCAGCGCGGCCTCGCTGCAGTCCGCACCGGGCTTCAGCACCACAAAGGCGCAGATGGCCTCGCTCCAGTGAGGATGGGGCAAGCCAACCACCGCTACTGCCGCCACGGCGGGGTGCGCCAGAATGGCGGACTCGACCTTGATACTGGCCACGTTCTCGCCACCGGTCTTGATCATGTCCTTCTTGCGATCAAGGAAAAGCAACTGCCCGCCCTCGTCGATCATGCCAAGATCGCCCGTATGGTGCCAACCGAATTGCTGGACCGCTTCGGTCGCCGCGGGATCCTTGAAGTAGCCAAGCATGACGTTCGGGCCACGGTGCACGATCTCGCCGACCTCGCCGGGCTCGAGGACCCTGCCGTCGTCATTCATGATGGCGGTCTCGGAAACCACCGTGGAGACCCCCCAATAGTTCGCATCGCGCGCCGGATGCTCTACCGGACGGAAGCTCATCGTGACCGGGTAAATCTCGGTCTGCCCCGTGACCAGCATGATGTTGGGGCTAATCACCGACGCGATTTTTTCCACCAGCGGACGCGGCATCGGCGCCATGGCGTAGATACAGAGGCGTAGCGACGAGAAATCCGCCGTCGCGGCTTTGGCATCGGACAGGATTGCCGCATACATCATCGGCAGGCCCACCAGCACGGAGATTCGCTCCTTGATGACACTGTCGATGACGAGACCCGGCTGGAAACCCCGGCTCATCACGATGCAGGCGCCGGCAGCACAGGCCGCCGCAGCCACCACGTGCTGCCCACAGTGAAACAGCGGCAGAATCCCCGTCACCACGTCCTGTGCAGTAAACGCAAAGGTCGAAAGGTTGCCGATCACCGCGCTGTAGACCGAGGCATGCGTATGCACCACGCCCTTTGGATTGCCGGTCGTGCCGCTGGTGTACATGATCAGCGCGGGCTGGTCGCCGTCGATGTCCACCGCTGGCAGCACGATGGGGTAGCCGTTTGCCAACTCTGCCAGCGTCGCGCCTGTCGGGTTCGGCTCGCTGCCCATGGTGACCACTATGGGCAGCCCCAGCTCTTGCAGCAACGCCGCCATCTGCGGCCGCCGGCATAGGGCCGCATCGGCGATGATGCATGAGACCTCGGCATGGCGCAGGATGTAGGCGATCTGCGCAGGGTCGAGCTGGATATTGACCGGTACCCAGACATTGGCCGATTTATGGATGCCGTTGATGGCAACCACCATGTCGGCCGAGTTGGCGCACAGGGTGGCGACCTGGACCCCGCTGCCATGCGCCTCGATCAGGTAGTGGGCGAACCGCGAGCTAAGTGCATCCATCTCGGCATAGCTCAGGCGTTGCTCGCCATCGACCACGGCGGGGCGGTCTCCGAACTTGGCGGCCGTACGATACAGCAGATCGCCCAGCGCCACGCGTCGGATGCGGCGGCTCACTGCCGATGCTTGCGGTACTTGCATGCTTGTCTCCTTTTGATGTTGTAGTGTCCCGCTCCCGGCGGAATCAGCCGGCCGGGCGCGCCGCCTGCTCCCTGGCCGCAGCCTCGATCATCGGCTTGACGCTGTCGATGGCGCCGCCGCCATCGCACGGGATGATCGCGCCCGAGATGAACGACGCCGCGGACGAGCCGAGGAACATGGCGAGGTTGGCGATGTCCTCGCTGGTGCCCAGCCGCCCCAACGGCACCATCCCCTGCACCAACGCCCCGCCCTCCGTGCCCTGCGGCGAGAGCCGGCGCATGCCTTCGGTGTCGGCGATGGGCCCCGGCGAGATGGCATTCACCCGCACGCCGGCGGCGCCCCACTCCATCGCCAGCACGCGGGTGAGCTGGTCCACCCCGGCCTTGGCCGCGCACACATGGGCCTGGTAGCGGATCGGGATCGCGCCCTGCGGCGCGGTGATATTGATGACCGAGGCGCCGGGACTGACCAGGTACGGGAAGGCCTGGCGCATCACGTGGAAGGTGCCATTGAGGTCGATATCGACCACCACCTTGAAGCCGTTGGACGAGAGCTGGTTGAGCTCGGCCAGGAAGTTGCCGGCGGCTCCGGAGACCAGCACGTCGATCTTGCCGAAGCGGGCGTGCGCGGCCGCGAAGGCGCGGCCTACTGCATCGAAGTCGCGCACGTCGGCCGTTACGCCGAGCACCCCGGCGCCGTACGCCGCCAACGCGGCGACTGCGGCATCCACGTTTTCCTGCTTGCGGCTGGCCACGGTCACATTGGCGCCGTGCTGGGCGAAGGCATGGGCAATGCCGAGGTTGATGCCGGTGGTGCCGCCGAACACGAAGACGTGGCGGCCGGCGAAGTCAAAGGATACGTTCATGGCAATGTCCTGTCGAAAGCGGCTGGTTACGGTTACGGGTGCGGGTCAGCGGGCGGCGCGCAGCAATTCTTCAGCGATGATCATGCGGCGGACCTCGCTGGTGCCGCCGCCGATGGTGGCGAGCTTGGCGTTGCGGTAGTGCCGGTTGACCTCGGTCTCCCAGATGAAGCCGGTGCCGCCGTGGATCTGCACTGCCTTGTCGGTCACATGGAGCAGCATCTCCCCGACCCGCAGGATCGACGCCGCGCACAGCTTGTGCAAGTCGCCCCGCCCGCCGCCGCCTTGCTCCAGCACGTTGCACGCCATCAGCGCGCGATAGGCCAGCGCACGCGCCGCCTCCAGTTCGGTGTACATGTCGGCCAGCATCGCCTGCACCATCTGGAACGAACCGATCGGCTTGCCGAACTGCTGCCGTGTGTTGGCATAGTCGAGCGACAGGTCCAGGCAGCGCTGCGCCGAGCCGATGCATGGCATGGCCAGGAAGGCCCGCTCGAGATCGAGCCCGCTCATCACCACCGCCACGCCGCGATGCTCGCTGCCGATCAGGTTGCGGGCCGGCACCCGGCATTCGTCGAACACCAGTTCGCCGGTGGGGCAGCCGCGCCAGCCCATCTTGACCAGCTTCTGCGCCACGCTGAAGCCGGGAGCATCCTGTTCCACGATAAAGGCCGAGATGCCCTTGGCGCCCAGCGCAGGATCGGTCTTGGCGTAGACCAGAATGACGTCGGCCACCGGGCCGTTCGAGATGAACATCTTGCGGCCGTTGAGCACGTAGTTGTCGCCATCGCGGCGGGCCGTGGTGCGCATGCCGTCAAGCGCGTCCGAGCCCGCGCCCGGTTCGGTCAGCGCCAACGCCCCCACCCATTCGCCCGAGCACAAGTGCGGCAGGTAGCGCTGCTTCTGCTCTGCGTTGCCGTTACGCAGGATGTTGTTGAGGCAGAGGTTTTCGTGCGGCCCCCAGATGAAACTGGCGTTGGCGTTCCAGTAGCCGAACGCCTCCGCCACCATGCCGGCGGAGAACAGGTCCATGCCGGACCCGCCGTACTCCGGTGGCGCAGTGATGCCGAGATAGCCGGCCTTGCCGAGCATGGGCATCAGTTGCTCGGGATACCAATCCTCGTCGTCCATGCGTGGCAGCAACGGCGCCAGCTCCGCCTTGGCAAAGCGGAAGGCCTGTTCGTAGATTTCTCGCTGCTCGGTGGAGAGTTCGAACTGTGAAGTCGAAGTCGTCATCGGGTCTCCTGTCCTGGTGAATTCACTTCAGATGCGCAGAATGCCTTGCTGCCGCTCGCCGAACGGCGCGTTGAGCGAGGCTGACAGCGCGACCCCCAGCGCATTACGCGTATCGACCATATCGAGCACGCCGTCGTCGCGCAACTCGGAGGTCTGGTAGTACACGCTGTTGCTACGGGTGAAGTCGTGGTGGATCTGCTCATGGATGGCCTGGATCTCGGCGGGATCGGGCAGTTTTCCTTCGCGTGCGAGCGCGGCGATCTTGATCTGCGAGAGCGTCTTGGCGGCCTGCTCCGCACCCATGGTCGCGCACTGCGAATGCGGCCAGGCGAACAGGAAGCGCGGATCGTAGCCGCGCCCGGCCATGCCGTAGTTGCCGGCGCCGAAGGAAGCATGGCACAGGACGCTGAACTTGGGCACGCGCACATTGCTCTGGACCATGATCATCTTGGCGCCGTCCTTGGTAATGCCGCGATGCTCGTAGTCGCGCCCGATCATGAAGCCGGTGATGTTGTGCAGGAACAGCAGCGGCACGCCGTCGCGGTCGCACAGTTGCATGAAGTTGGTGGCCTTCTGCGCCGCCTCGCTGAACAGCACGCCATTGTTGGCGAGGATGCCGATCTTGTAGCCCCACAGGTAGGCGTAGCCGCACACCAGCGTGGTGCCATAGTCGGGCTTGTATTCATGGAACAAGCTGCCGTCGACCAGGCGGGCGATGACCTCGCGCATGTCGAACTGCTTCTTGATGTCGTCGGGAATGATCCCGTAGAGTTCATCGGGATCGTAGTAGGGCGCTTCCGGCTCACGCCTGTCCACCGTCTGCTTGGTACCGCGGCGCAGCGTGCCCACGATTTCGCGTGCCAGCGCGATGCCTTGGGTTTCCGAGTCAACGGCGTAGTCGGCCGTACCCGAGATGCGCGTGTGCACATCCGCGCCGCCCAGTTCGGCCGCGCTGATGTCTTCGCCGGTGGCGGCCTTGACCAGCGGCGGGCCGCCAAGGAAAACGCCGCTGGAGCCGCGCACCATGATCGAGTAGTCGGACAGCGTAGGGACGTAGGCTCCGCCTGCGGTGCAATGACCCAAGGCCACGGCGACCTGTTCCACGCCGGCGGCCGACAGGCGGCACTGGCTGTAGAACATATGGCCGCCCTCATGGAAGATGTCCATCTGCATGGGCAGGTAAGCGCCTGCACTGTCGACCAAGTGCACGATCGGCAGACGGTTCTCCAGTGCGATCTTGAGCGCGCGGATGGATTTTTTTGCGCCGAGCGGATAGACCGCACCACCCTTGATGGTGCTGTCGTTGGCCAGCACCATGACTTCGCGGCCGTTGACCACGCCGATGCCGGAGACCACGCCGGCGCCCTTGATGTGCGCGTCGTACTTGGCATGATTGGCAGCGAGCGGTGACAGCTCCAGGAACGGGGTGCCGGGATCCAGCAGCAAGTCCAGGCGCTCGCGCACCAGCAGCTTGCCCTGGTCGCGCAGGCGCTTGATGTCGCGCTCCGGCCGGTGGTGGCGGACGTCCTGCATCATCGCCAGGAATTCCTCGCGCACGCGCAGGTTGTGCGCACGGTTGGCCTGGAAGCTCTCGGAACGTGTATTGATACGGGATTCGATGCGGCGCATGCTTACTCCTTCCCGGCTTCGAGCCGCACCAGCAACGCGTCCCGTTCGAACAAGTCACCCTTTGCACAGGGAATTTCCGCGACCACGCCATCGCGGGCCGCTTCCAGGTTAAGTTGCATTTTCATACTCTCGATCACGATCATGGTTTGCCCCGCGCTCACGCGCTCGCCGACGGCGACCGCGACCTCGATCACAGTGCCCGGCATTGGGGCCACGCAGATATCGCCCTCGTCCGCGTCCGCACCGCCGCCCCGGACCGGATCGCGCAGCGTGACGGTCCACGCGCGCCCGAAGACATGCACATAGGCAGTCTCGCCATGCTGGGCGACCCAGACGGCATGGGTGTGGCCGTCCAGCGTGAGCCCCAGCGCGCCGTCCGGCTTGTTCTCCATCACTACGTCAAATACGACGCCGTTGACTTCGACCCTGCCGCCACGGGCATCGCGCACCAGCGCGACCTGATGGCGCGCGCCGGCGCCTAGTTCCGCTGTCAGCTTCATCAGTTCCTCCAGGTACGCATGGCGCCATGCACCGCGGGCGGCGCAAAGCGTGCATCAGTCAGTGTGCGGTTCGTCAGCAATGCCGCGGCAAGGACCACGTCAGCCTGTTCCGGCGTGGGCGCCGGCACCTGCAGCGCCGCCTTGTGCTCTTCCAGGAAGCTGGTGTAGGTATTGCCGGCCACGAACTCCGGATGGGCCAGCACGCGTTCGAGGTAGGCGGCGTTGGTGGTGACGCCGAGGGCCACTGTCTGCTCCAGCACGGCGCGCATCCGCTCGATCGCCTCGGCACGGTTAGCGCCGCGCACGATCAGCTTGGCCAGCATGGGATCGAACGCCGATGTCACGGTGTCGCCTTCCTGCACACCTGCATCCAGGCGGAAGCCGTCTGCCTCCGGCGGGCGAAATACCCGCAGCTTGCCGGTGGCCGGCATGAAATCGCGCTCGGCGTCCTCGGCGCACAGGCGGCACTCGATGGCATGCCCCTTCAGCCGGACCTCGTCCTGGCGGAAGCCCAGTGGCTCGCCCTCGGCAATGCGGATCTGCTGCTCGACGATATCCAGGCCGGTGATCATCTCGGTGACGGGATGCTCCACCTGGATTCGCGTGTTCATTTCCAGGAAGTAGAACGCGCCAGAGGTATCGACCACGAACTCGACGGTACCTGCCGACGCATAACCGACCGCCTTGGCCAGCGCTACTGCCTGGGCACCCATTGCCTGACGCAGCGGTTCGTGGACGAACGGCGAAGGCGCCTCCTCGATCACCTTCTGGTGGCGACGCTGGATCGAGCATTCGCGCTCGCCGAGATGAACGATGTTGCCGTGGCTGTCGCCCAGGACCTGGATCTCAATATGGCGCGGGCGCTCGATGTATTTTTCGAGGAACACCCGCGCATCGCCGAACGCGGCCAGCGCCTCGCTGGTGGTGCGCTCAAAGGCGGCACGGCAGGTTGCCGGGTCCGCGTCGTGGATCACGCGCATGCCCTTGCCGCCGCCGCCGGCGCTGGCCTTCAGGATGACCGGAAAGCCGATCGTGGTTGCCACGTCGAGCGCGTGGCCGGCATCGCGGATTTCGCCGTCATAGCCGGGAATGGTGTTGACCCCGGCCTGCGTGGCGAGGCGCTTGGAGCGGATCTTGTCGCCCATGGCATCGATGGCGTTCGCGCCGGGGCCGATGAAGCGGATGCCTGCGGCGTCGAGCGCGCGGGCGAATTCCGCGTTCTCGGACAGGAAGCCAAAACCGGGATGCACCGCATCGGCGCCGGTGGCGCGGCAGGCGGCGAGCATGTTATCGATCGACAGATAGGCGGCCACGGGCGTCGGCCCGTCGATGCGATAGGCCTCGTCAGCCAGGCGCACCGCGAGCGAGTCCTGGTCCGCCGCGTGATAGACGATCACCGCGCGCTTGCCCAGGCGCCTGCAAGTGCGGATGATGCGCGCCGCGATCTCGCCGCGGTTGGCGATCAGCACCGTGTTGATGTGTGGCATGGTTGCTAGGCTCCGTTCTGCTTTGCGTTCGTTGACTTGGCGCCCGCCGCGTACAGCGCGAGCGGCCCTTGCGCCGCGAGCCAGGCGGCCGGCACGCGGACCGGCAGGTCCATCAGCATCTGTGCGTAGCTCTTGCCCTGCGGGTCGTAGCGCAGCGAGGCGATGCCGCCGCCGCCCAGCGCCCCGGCCAGCAGGAAATTCAGTGCGTGAAAGCCCGGCAACTCCCAGCGCTGCACCACACCGGTGACGTAGTGCGCGAAGAAGGCGCCGACCCGTTCCGTCGTCAGTTCGCGGCGCAGCACTGGCAGGAACTCCGGGCGGCGCGCGATGACGCCGATATTGGCGTCGTTGCCCTTGTCGCCGCTGCGCCCCCAGGCGAGGGCGATCAGCGGCACTTCCACGGCATCCGCGGGGGCAGGCTCGTCGGCCGGCACAGCCGGTTCCCGCCGTTCCAGCGGCTGGCCGGCCGCGACCGCCACGGCGGTCGCGGTGCCGCCCAGCTCAACCTGCACCGGCACCCGGCGCTTGTCGAGCAGGAAGGAGAACAGCCTCACCACCGGCGACGGCGACGGCCGTCCGCCGAACAGCCCGGTAGTGCCTTGCGCCATGGCTACGCCGGCCTGTGTCATCTCGCGGCCGAAGACCTCCAGCGCGGTCTTATCGTCGTGGCGCAGGCCGATCTTCAGCACCACTTCGCGGGCGGAAGCGGCAAAGCGGCCTCTCGCCCCATAGGTATCTTCGGCGCCGATCACCTCGACCGACGTCTCGCGATAATCCGCGCGCCCGGCCGCCAGGTTGAGCTGGCGCGTGCGCTCGATAATGGCCTGCCCCATGCGGCGCGCCTTGGCCGCGGCGTCGCGCCCTGCCACCATCATGGTGGCGATCACGCGCCAGCCGTCGGCGTAGGTGGCGCTGACCTTGTAGGTCGGCGTCGGGGCGCTGCCGCGGGCGCCGCTCACGTGCACGCGGTCGGGGCCCTCCTGCGCCAGCTTCACCTGCGTGAAATCGCACACCACATCAGGCAGGATGTAGGCGGCGGGGTCGCCGATCTCGTAGACGATCTGCTCCGCCACGGTGGCGGGACTGACCAGGCCGCCGGTGCCTGCCGGCTTGGTCACCGTGAAGGCACCGTCGGCCAAGCACTCGACGATGGGATAGCCCATGTCTTCCCAGCCCGGCACCTCGGCCCAGTCGGTGAACAGGCCGCCCGTGCATTGCGGGCCGCATTCGATGACATGGCCGGCGAGGCTACCGGCCGCCAGAAGGTCGTAGTCGGTATCGCGCCAGCCGAATTCGTGCATCAGGATGCCCAGCGTTACCGCAGAATCCACGCAACGTCCGGTCAGGACGATATCGGCGCCGGCATCGAGCGCGGTGGCGATGGCACGCGCGCCCAGATAGGCGTTGCAGCTCTGCAGGCGCTGGGGGAGCGGCGCCCCCGTGAACATTTCCGTGGGCGCGAGGGCCTTGAGTTCATCGATGCGCGGCAGCAGGTCGTCGCCCTCGACCACGGCGATGCGCAGCGCCACGCCGGCCTCTTGCGCCGCCTGTGCGAGCGCCTGCCTGCAGGCGCGCGGGTTGATGCCGCCGGCGTTTGACACCACGCGGATGCCGCGCGCCGCGATGGCGGGCAGCAGCGGCGCCAGGGTCTCGACAAAATCCGGGGGATAGCCCAGTTCGGCGTTCTTCGTCCTGGCGCGTGCGAGCAGTGACATAGTGATCTCGGCCAGATAGTCCGATACCAGATAGTCGATCCGGCCGCTGCCGACCAGTTGCGCCGCGGCTCGCGCGCTGTCGCCCCAGAAGCCGGAGGAACAGCCGATGGCAACCTTGCGCTCAGCCATGACGGCTCTCCCCTCCGGTCGCCCAGCGCGGCTTGCGCTTCTCCGCGAAGGCGGCCATGCCTTCGCGCGCCTCGTCGCTGCCGGCGAGCCGCTCGATCACCAACTCCGCGTAGGCGAGGGTCTGGTCGATCGACATGTCCTGCATCAGGTCGAGCGCCTGCTTGCCCACGCGCAGCGCGTTGGGCGAACTGGCTTCGAGCCGCGCGAGGACATCGGCGACGTGGCGGTCCAACTCGGCGGCCGGCACCACGCGGTTGATCAGGTGGTAGCGCTCGGCCTCCCCGGCGCTGAGCGGCTCGCCAAGGAAGGCCATCTCCCAATAGCGGCGGCGCGGCAACTGGCGGACCAGGTAGGTGGTAATCATCATCGGGAACAGCCCCACCCTGACTTCCGGCATGCCGAAGCGAGCGTGATCCGCGGCCAGCGCCAGGTCGCAGGCCGAAACCAGCCCGAGGCCGCCGCCCAGCGCGGCGCCATTGATGCGCCCGACGATGGGCTTGTGGCAGGCGCGCATGGCGCGATAGACCTGCACCAGCGGGTTCTCCGCCCCGCTCGCGGCGAACCCGCTGTCGGTGCCGCGGTCTTTCAGGTCGGCGCCGGCGCAGAAGGTGCGGTCTCCGGCCGCGGTCAGCACCACCGCGCGGATGGTGTCGTCGGCAGCGGCGCTGCGGATCCCGTCGACCAGTTGGCTGGTCATCGCGCGGTTCAGTGCGTTGTGGGTTTCGGGGCGGTTGAGCGTGAGCCAGAGCGCGCTGTCCCTGCGCTCGATCAGAATCGGTTCAGACATCTTGCGGAACTCCTTGGCACTCAGGAAAAACGGGAGAAATCGGGCTGGCGCCGGGCGAAGAAGGCGGCAATCGCCTCCTGCATCTCGGCCGAGGCGAGGCCGGTCTCCAGCGCCTTGGCCTCCGCCGCCATGGCAGCGGACAGGCCAGCGCGATGCCCTGACTTGAGCAAACGCTTGCTCGCCCGCATGGCGGCGGGCGGCAGCGCGGCCAGGGCCGCCGCCGTTGCCTCGGCGCGGGCCATGCACTGGTCCGTTGGCAGGACGCCGTTCACGATGCCGGCACGCTGTGCGGTGACCGCGTCAAAGGGCTGGCCGAGCAGGGTCAGCTCGGTCGCCAGGCGCATACCGGCGTGCAGCGGCAACAGGTAACTGGAGCCGAACTCCGGCACCAGGCCCAGCCTGGTGAACGGCAATTGGAACTTCGTGCCCTCGGCGGCGAAGACAAAGTCGAAATGCAGCAGCAGTGTGGTGCCGCCACCGATGGCGTTGCCGTGCACGGACGCAACGATGGGCTTGTCGAAATCGTCCAGACGCGCCAGCAGCCGTGCGAATGCCAAGCGCAGATACCCTTCGGGCAGCGGACCGGCCTGGAAACCATGCAGATCGCCGCCGGCGCAGAAGCCCTCGCCTTGCGCATATAGCAGCACGACCCTAGTCTGGGCATCCCGCTGCGCTTCGTATAGCTGCTGCTCGAGCCCGGCAAACCACGCCTCATTCATCACATTGCGTCCATCGGCTGCGCCGAATGCCAGCTTGAGCACACGCCCGCTGCGCTCGGCGCGGAAAATGTCCGTCATTGGTCTCCTCCTTCGGAATGGCTTGCCACCGCGGCCAGGCTCAGCGCCTGGCTCCGGGTTGCTGTCCGACAAAGTCTAGAGGCCTGTCATTAAAAAATCAAGTGATTGGTTTTTAATGATCTACAATGCTGGAAACGCACCAGACAACGACTACGCCTGCGGCCCTCGGCCGCGGTTCGGGCGAGGTGCCTGCGGGGCCTCGTCTAGAATGGCGCCTAACCACGAACCGGCAGAAGGACACATGGCGCGACCCAAACGCGAGGACATCAACGACGTCAACCGCCGCAATGACCTGGTCATCGCAGCGGCGGTGCTGTTCAAGGAGAAGGGCTACCACGGCACCACCATGCGCGACATCGCCCGGGCCACCAATATGCAGGCGGGCAGCCCCTTCTATCATTTCGCCAGCAAGCAGGATTTGCTGTTCGCCGGTGTCGAGGAAGGTTTGCGCGGCTGTCTGGCGGACCTGGAGGCGATCGACGCAGAGGCAATGACCGCCCTGGACTACTTCCACGCGCTGGCGCGTGCTCACCTCGGGCGCCTGCTGGAAACCCAGAGCAGCGTGGTGCCGTTAGTGGCAGACGAATGGCGCTACCTGGAAGGCGAGCAGCTTGAGGCCATTCTGGCCCTCCGGCAGCGCTTCGAGGCGCTGTGGCAGGCCGCCTTTGTGCGCCTCAAGGACGCTGGCCTGACCCACCGCGCCGATGCGATGGCTTGCCGCTTCTTCCTTAGCGCCCTGCATGGCACAGTAGGCTGGTACAGCCCCGGCGGGCCGCTGACGCCCGAGCAAATCGCGGACGAGCTTGTCTCCTGCACGCTGTGCCACGCAACCTGCGACGACGCGCAGCCGCCTGCCAGGGACCCGGTCAAGCCGAGGAGCGATGCCCTCGATTGACAAGGCAGGCAGCGCCAGGGATCAGGCCTTGGGACCCGACACTTCCAGCGGCTGATGGCACGCGTGGAAAGAACCGGCGACAAACGGCTCTCCCAGAGTGGCTAACTATGCACCTGCGGGCTACGCCCGTTCCGACCACTGTGTCTGGGACGCCATTCGAAAAATACGGTGTTGGCTTTCTTGTCCTGCTGTTCATGCCATCATATGGTCTGATGACATAAAGATCTCATGGAGCATGGCAACAAGCGACCCCATTCAACGGCGCCGACTATTTGAGGACGTGCTGGACAGGCTCACCGAGCGCATCCGCAACGGTGAGATCGCCCCAGGCGAACAGCTTCCTGCCGAACGCGATCTCATGGAGTACTACGGTGTAGGTCGACCAGCCATCCGCGAAGCGCTCCAAGCATTGGAACGCGCTGGAATCATTGAAATTGCGCACGGCGAGCGCGCGCGGGTCGTCATCCCTACCCCCCAGCGCCTGATTCAGCAGATCGGGGCCGGCGCACAACATTTGCTGCGATCTGACCCGGACTCGCTGGAACACCTGAAGGGCGCGCGCGTATTCCTGGAATGTGGAATGGCGCAACTCGCCGCCGCCAATGCGACGTCTGAGGACATCGAACGCCTGCAAGCCCGCTTGGAAGCACAGCGCGAAGCCAAGGACGACTCTGCGCTTTTCCTGACGCGCGACATGGCCTTCCACAGTGAATTGGCACGCATAAGCGGGAACCCCATTTTTCCCGCCATTGTGCAGGCTTTGTTCGAATGGGCGCGCGAATACTACCGGGGGATCGTGCGCGCACCCGGCGCCGAGGAGTTGACCCTCGCGGAACACCAGCGTGTCGTCGACGCAGTGGCTTCCCATGATGGGGAAGCGGCTGCACGCGCCATGCGTGATCACCTCACGCGAGCCAACGCGCTCTACCGAACCCTGAACGGCTCTAGGGCAGATATCTCGTAGCCGCCCCTGCTTTATTAGCTCGCGTCGCCTGGTTATCGCCCTTGCCAGGTCTCGGCCGGCTGTTGAAGCCGGCCCGCCCTTCCCCCCCCCCCCGGCACTGGTTCACGCCAGCGATCTCTCCGGCATTCGCAGTCTCCTCCAAGCGCCATTTCGCTCCCCATTTACGGGCTCGCGTAAACCCCGATAAAATGCTTCTTGGCGTGATGGTGTACTCATCATACCATTACACCACGACAGCAGCAGAAGACTGCGTCGAGACGCCGTCCGACGACCGTGCCGGCGTGCGACCAACAGGAGACAACGTGGAAAACACTGGAACCACCGCCGTCGAGCGGTCCGCGATCCGCAAGGTATCGCTGCGGCTCGTACCGTTCATTGCGTTGATGTTCTTCATCAACTTTCTGGACCGGACTGCCATTTCATTTGCCGGCCCCAACGGCATGACGAAAGACCTGGGCCTGACCGCCGCGCAGTTCGGTTTTGCTGCCGGGGTGTTCTTCGTCGGCTACATCCTGCTGGAGATTCCCAGCAACCTCGCGCTTCACAAATACGGCGCCCGCCGCTGGCTGGCGCGCATCATGGTGACCTGGGGTATCGTCGCCATCCTGTTCACCTGGGTCAGCAGCATCGAAGGCCTGTACCTGCTGCGTTTCCTGCTGGGCGTTGCCGAGGCAGGATTCTTTCCCGGCGCCATTCTCTTCCTGAGCATGTGGGTACCGGCACGCCATCGCTGCCACGTGCTGGCGCTGTTCTATCTGGCGCAGCCCCTCACCATCGTCATCGGCGCACCCGTTGCCGCGCTGCTGATTGAGGCGCACGGCCTGTTCGGGCTTGCTGGCTGGCGCATCATGTTCTTCGGCGTGGCAGTGCCGGCGATCGTGGTTGGCGTGATCACGTGGTTCTACCTGGCCGACAAGCCCGCACACGCCAAATGGCTGACCCCTGCCGAGCGCGCCTGGCTCAGCGAAGAGCTCGACAAGGAAGAGCAGGTCAAGCCTCACTCGCACGGCCGCATGGCTGGCCAGGCGTTGCGCGACGGCCGCGTCTGGGTCCTGGCGCTGACTTACTTCGGACTGATCTACGGTCTGTATGCCCTGGCGTTCTTCCTGCCCACCATCATCGGCGGCTTCGAAGCGCAATACGGCACCAAGTTCGACGTCTTCCAGAAGGGCTTGATCACGGCCATCCCGTACTTGCCCGCGGCGCTCGCACTGTTCCTGTGGAGCCGCGATGCGACCCGGCGCGGCGTACGGCCGTGGCATGTGGGCGTGCCCGCGCTGATCGGTGCCGTCAGCATCCCCGTGGCGCTGTACATGCAATCGCCCGCCGCGACCATAGCTGTGATCACCGTGACGGCCTGCGCCATTTTCTCCGCCCTGCCTAACTTCTGGTCGATCCCGGCGCGCTTCCTTTCCGGCGCCGGCGCCGCAGCGGGTATTGCACTCATCAACACCATTGGCAATTTTGCGGGCTTCGCCGCCCCGTTCGTGACCGGCACGGTCAAGGACGCGACCGGCTCCTACCAGGTGCCCATGTTTATCGTCGGCGGTTTCATGCTGCTATCCGCCGTGCTCATCTTCGCCATCTCCGCCAGGGAGAAGCAGGCCGCGCCGGATCGCAACGGCGTGCTGGAACCGACAGCCAACCTGAAATGAACTCGCAGTGCATCGGTATCACGATGCCTGCCTAACTGGAGAAATAGCATGAAAGAGAAAATCGCACTGTTTGGCGCTGGCGGCAAGATGGGCGTACGCCTCGCCAAGAACCTGCTCAAGTCGGACTATCGTGTGAGCCACATTGAGGTGAGCGAGATTGGCAAGAAGCGCCTGAAGGATGAGCTCGGCATCGAATGCGTGAGCACAGAAGCCGCACTGGACAACGTCGATGTAGTGATTCTTGCTGTGCCCGATACCATCATCGGCAAGATCGCTGCCCAGATCGCCCCGCAACTCCGTCCCGGCACCATGGTCATGACGCTCGATGCCGCCGCCCCGTTCGCGGGCCACTTGCCCGACCGGCCGGACCTCACCTACTTTGTCGCCCACCCCTGCCACCCGTTGATCTTCAACGACGAGACCGACCCCGAGGCGCGCCGCGATTATTTCGGCGGCGGCGCCGCGAAGCAGTCGATCACCAGCGCGCTGATGCAGGGTCCGGAGGAAGCCTTCGACCTGGGCGAAGCCGTGGCGAAGGTGATCTATGCCCCGATCCTCCGTTCCTATCGCCTGACCGTTGACCAGATGGCCATACTGGAGCCGGGCCTGTCGGAGACGATCTGCGCCACGCTGCTCTATGTGATGCGCGAAGCGATGGATGAGACCGTGCGTCGCGGCGTGCCGAAGGAAGCGGCGCGCGATTTCCTGCTCGGTCACATGAACATCCTCGGCGCGGTGATCTTCAACGAAATCCCCGGTGCCTTCTCCGATGCCTGCAACAAGGCCATCGAGTTTGGCAAGCCGCGCCTAATGCGCGACGACTGGATCAAGGTCTTTGACCGCGAAGAGATCGCCGAGAGCATCCGCCGCATTACCTGATCCCACGGCCAACCAAAGCGAGCAATGCTGCCGGGTCGACCGGCAGCAGGAACCAAGAGCAGGAGCAAGCAGTGAGCGAACGAATCTACGCCAGCTACTGGCTGGAAACCGGCGACGACCCCCGGCGCGCGGCCGAGGTCATCGCCGGCGAGCAGTCGAGCGGCACCTTTATCGCGTTGCCGAACGAAACGCCCGAACTGAAGCAGCGCTCGGGAGCGCGCGTCGAGCGCCTCGAAGTCCTGGAGACAGTCGACAAGCCGAGCTTGCCTGGCGGGATGGCAACCGATCTCTATCACCGCTGCGCGCTGCAGATCTCGTGGCCGCTCGAGAATATCGGCCCGTCGCTGTCGAACCTGATGTCCACCATCGCCGGCAATCTCTTCGAGCTCCGGCAGGTCAGCGGACTGCGCATCACGGACCTGCAACTGCCGGCTTCGTTTGCCCGCGCCTACCAGGGCCCGGCTTTCGGCATCGACGGGACACGAAAGCTGGCCGGTGTCTCAACCGGCCCGCTCATCGGCACCATCATCAAGCCGAGTGTCGGGCTTTCCGTCGAACAGACGGCACAGCAGGTCCGGGAATTGGTGACCGGTGGCATCGACTTCATCAAGGACGACGAACTGCAGTCGGACGGCAGCTTCTGCCCCTTCGACGAGCGCGTGACAGCGGTGATGCGCGTGGTCAACGAGGCGGCGCAGCGCAATGGCCGCAAGGCGATGGTAGCGTTCAACCTCACCGGCGACCTGGACCAGATGAAGCGCCGGCACGACCATGTGCTGGCACAGGGCGGAACGTGTGTCATGGTCTGCCTCAACTCGGTCGGCATCGTCGGGCTGCAGGAACTGCGCCGGCACAGCCAACTGCCCATTCACGCCCATCGGGCGGGTTGGGGTTATTTGTCACGCAGTCCCGCGCTCGGCTGGGACTACGCCCCCTGGCAGAAGATCTGGCGGCTCGCCGGCGCCGACCATCTGCACGTGAACGGCTTGCGCAACAAGTTCAGCGAAGCGGACGAAAGCGTCATTGCTGCAGCCAAAGCAGTGCTCGCGCCAGTCATGCCCGAGGCCGCCATGCCGGCCATGCCGGTCTTCAGCTCGGGCCAGACCGGCTTGCAGGCCGAAGACACCTACCGGGCGCTGGAAACGACAGATTTGATCCACACTGCGGGCGGCGGCATCTTCGGCCATCCGGCAGGCGTCTCCGCCGGCGTGGAAGCCCTGCGCGAAGCATGGGTCGCTGCCGTCAACCATATTCCGCTGGCGCGGCATGCGGCCACCAGCAGCGCGTTGCGCCAGGCCATGGAGTTCTGGCAATGAGCGCATCCGCGACTGCCGGCCTGCCTCCGGGCCTGCTGCTGACCTACTACGGCGACGACTTCACCGGCTCCACCGATGCCATGGAGGTCATGGCAGCGGCTGGCATTCCCACCGTGCTATGCCTGGAGCCGCCCACCCCCGAACTGCTGGAGCGCTTCCCTGAGGCACGCTGTGTCGGCCTTGCCGGCTCCGCGCGCGGCCGTAGTCCCGAGTGGATGGAAACAGAGTTGCCAAAGGCCTTCGCCAGCCTGAAGCAGCTTGGTGCGCCGGTCCTGCAGTACAAGATCTGCTCGACCTTCGATTCCTCGCCAACCATCGGTTCGATCGGCAAAGCCATCGACCTGGGCGTGCAAATAGCCGGCGGTCGATGGGTACCGATGGTGGTTGGCGCGCCGCGGTTGAAGCGCTATCAGTTGTTCGGCAACCTGTTTGCCGCCATCGGCGGAGCAGGCTATCGGCTCGACCGCCATCCGACCATGTCGCGCCACCCTGTCACGCCGATGGCCGAGGCAGACTTGCGCGTACACCTAAGCAAGCAGACGACGCGCCCGATCACCCTGGTTGACATGGTGCAACTACATGGAGGAATGGGATCCGAGCGCATTGCCGCCCATCATGGTGACGACGCGCCGGTCGTGATGATCGACGTGCTGGACGCTGCAACGCTGCTTGCCGCGGGTCAACTGGTGTGGGAAGGCAAAGGCAGCGGTGTGTTTACGGCATCCTCGTCTGGATTGCAATATGCGCTCACGGCATATTGGCGCCAGCGCGGGTGGATTCCGCAGCAAACTGGCCTGCCTGCCGCCATACCCGCATCGGTCATCGCAGCAGTGAGTGGAAGCTGCTCGCCGGTGACGGCCGCACAAATCGAGTGGGCTGCCCGTAATGGCTTTGCCACCGAACGCTTGGACCTCTGGAAGATCCTGCGGGCTGCAACCGCGCACGCGGAAATCGAGCGTGTGGTCGCGTTAGCCTGCAACAGCATCCGGCAGGGGATCAGCCCGCTTATCTACACCGCAAAGGGACCAGATGACCCGGCCGTTATCGGCTTTGATGCCCTCGCCCGCGACGCCGGCCGCACCCGGGCCGATGCCGCGCGGTTGGTGGGTACCACGCTGGCGGAGATCATGAAACGCTTGCTGGATCGCACCGAACTCAGGCGAATCGTTGTGGCAGGCGGCGACAGTTCCGGCGAGGTGGCCAGCATGCTCGGCATCGCGGCGCTGGCGGTCGAGGCCGCGATGGCGCCGGGCGCGCCCCTTTGCCGCGCCTTTTCGCGTTTGCCGCAGCGGGACGGCCTGGACATTGTCCTCAAGGGTGGACAAATTGGCGACGATTCGTTTTTTGGCAAGGTTCTAACTGGTGGTTGATTCAGCGGCTGACGGAGGGCCCTTCCCGGCCCCATTCCAGCCGTTCGGTCTAGTCAGGCCCAACGGCAGAGTTGGGTCGGGAAGAGACGACTGGGTTGCAGCGGGCGGAGGTCCCTTCCCGGCCAAGAAGCGTCCTTCACCGGCACCGACACTCGGGCATCCATGCGTCAGTTCTACCGAGGAAGCGGCCATTCAATTG
Organism: Cupriavidus sp. F041; assembly: GCF_057814235.1. Lineage (NCBI taxonomy): Bacteria > Pseudomonadati > Pseudomonadota > Betaproteobacteria > Burkholderiales > Burkholderiaceae > Cupriavidus > Cupriavidus sp. F041. Next base: position 2,675,513 of record NZ_JBVASY010000001.1, on the reverse strand, counting down.
GTGATGTTGAAGGTTGCATCATCGGGGCCGGCTCGGTCATTGACCCACGGAATGCCGCAGGCCCGGAGCACTTCGCTACCGACCCGACGGCGCTGGAATACTGGCACAGCAAACAGGCCGCGCACTATTTGGTAAGGCCACTTAGTCAAGAAGTTTGGAGAGCACTTTGGGCAAGGATTTCCATGCTTCAGCTTTCTCTTTGCTGATATTCACTAATCCATCCCCCACAAACATTCTTGCCAAGTTCTTGACTGCAGCCGAACTTAATACATCCGCTTCGTCACGAACCCATGTGAGCCTGTTTCCTGCGCCACTAGATATACTCTTAAAGCGAGAGGAACGATCTGGAATTGACGCAAATGACTCAAATGGAAGATTCGTCCCGAGCACGAACACATCCTCACTCGGCAGATCCCCACCCCACCAACGTGTGCATTGCAAGGAATCGACAACGTACCTAATCGTTTTTTTGTTATCCCTACAAAGCCAATGTATTCCTTTCCGCTCGTTGTCGCTAGAAAGATTTATGAAGGGGGAATATTTCCCTAGCGGAGATTTTGTATTAATCTCGGTAATTACTATGCATCCAGCCTCAGATCTAAGGACTAGTGCCGGCAACTCCTGTATATAGATTACAGCCCCTGGTTCTCTCAAGGGCTCGGCATAATCCTCCGCACTCTCCATGGTGGAGTGCATGCAGCCATTCTGATGCAACCTTACTTGAGTATTATTCCAAGCATTCCTTTTTATGTAGACATAATATAGGCAAACACTATGCGCCGACTTGGCGACTGCACTACCCAGCCGACGAAAGCTCCTATCCTTGTAGAGATTCAGCTTCATGTTATCTCTCCCCCCGAGTGAGATTAACGCCAGCTTGCATCCTGCAGCGACTTTCGGAAAGGCAACATCGGACAGAGGGGCCATAGCCAGAAGTATTAGGACTGCTCCAGCCGAACCCGGCCCGTTAAGATCCCTCAGGCCGTGAAGAGACGATGGTCGCCGCTCACCAGTGACCGATCCCACCCGATTTCCTGCAGGTCAACCTATGGTCGGATGCTGACCGAGTCGGCCGACCAACGGCAGGCGGTCGGCCGCGAGGGGATGACCGTTGGACTTTGAGAACAGCCATTGCCGTCGTGGCGGCACGGATGACGGCAACGGGTCGGGAAGAGACGACTGGGTTGCAGCGGGCGGAGGTCCCTTCCCGGCCAGGAACAGACCTTCGACAATCACGTCAAGATCGTCGACAATTTGCATGCTCTCCTTGTGCGTGACTTTTGGGCGCTCGTTAGCCTTCGGAGCAGATGTCGATTAATCCAATTACCTGGCGCTTATGAAGCTTATCCGTCTAGCCTTCACTCTCGCTTTGTTCTGCACGGTATTCGCCAGCAAGGCGGCTGAGCCCTCACCCTCGATCACGCTCGAGGGAATCCTGGAGATCGGGGAGTTTTATGGACCGCCCAATTATGGGGAGAATCCAGGTGCCGACCGCATCGAGCGTTCGCTGTACCTGCAGTTGCCCGCCACGCCTTCGACGCAGTTGTCCAATTCCGAGGCGTTAGCCACGTTTGGCCCTGAGGCCCAGAAAACATATTTTATTCAGGTCGTTGTTCACGACCCCGAACGGTCGACGGCCGAAACGGCAATCGGTCACAGGGTACAAATCGTAGGTGTTCCGTTTGTGCCTTTAACAGGTCATCACAGAACACCCTTGCTAATAGACGTGAGATCGCTCAAGCGGATTGATGCGCGGAGTTGGTAGGCCTTTCGAACGGCCGCTCCTGGAGTCACCCAGTGTCCCTTGTGGGTCGGGAAGAGACGACTGGGTTGCAGCGGGCGGAGGTCCCTTCCCGGCCAGTTACGGCCGTTGGCCCATGCTTTCAGGTGGACATTCGAACGTCGGCTACGCCCAGACAACGGACCTTCGCGCGTCGACCCTATCCGGCGCGTCGTCGGCCATTGCGCACGGTCATGCCTCGGTTCAGCTCGCAATCGAATGGCTGCTCTGCGGCTCCATGAGCCAACTGCCTTCGGTCCCGAGCGATCCAGGCGGCCGAGGAGACTCGCCTTTGATGCGTGCGACGATAATGGGCACGACTGGGCACCCCGGCGTCTGCCAGATCGGCCCAGCGGGCTGTGCAGACAGAGGAGACCGGAATCCCCCAATGACGTCCGGTCAGGCCAAATTGAAGGGCAACTGGCGCTGGGGCTTGCCGGTGAGGCGTGCAATGGCATTGGCAAACGCTGGAGCAAGCGGCGGCAGGCCCGGTTCGCCCATGCCGGTGGGTGGGTCGGCGCTGGGCACGATGTGGACATCGAATGCGGGGGTGTCAGTGATGCGCGCCACGGTGAAGTCGCCGAAATTGCTTTGCTCGACGACGCCGTCCTTTAGCGTGATGGCCGAGCCTGCCATGCACATGGACAGAGCCATGACCGCCGCACCTTGCACCTGCGCCTCCACGGTCCGAGGATTCACTACCAGGTTGCAATGCACGCCAGCGGTAACACGGTGCAGCACCGGGCGGCCATCCCGCACCGAGGCCTCCACCACGTAAGCCACCACTGAGTCGAAGGACTCGTGAACAGCGACACCCCAGGCGCGGCCTGAAGGCAGTTGCTTCTTGCCATAGCCGCTCTTGTCCACCGCCAGTTGCAACGCGGCATGGTGCCGCGGATTCTTGTCACCGAACAGGCCCATGCGGTACGCCACCGGATCCTGTTTGGTGGCGCGCGCGATCTCGTCCAGCAAGGTCTCCATGACGTATGCGGTATGGGTGGATCCCACGCTGCGCCACCACAGCACCGGTACGTTCGGCTTGGGATGGTGAACAGTCAGGCGCATCGGTAGCGGGTAGGGAGCACGCATACCCTCCGTGGCCGTTGCGTCGATGCCGTTCCTTATCTGGAATTCCCCGAACACAGTGCCGGAGGTGATGGATTGCCCGACGATGACGTGGTCCCAAGCCAGCACCTTGCCGCGCTCATCGAAGCCGATGCGTGCACGGTGCAAGTGCATGGGGCGGTAGTAGCCGCCCTTGATGTCGTCCTCGCGGCTCCAGAGCGTGCGCACCGGCACGTTCATGCCGGCGGCGCGAGCAGCCTTCGCAACCTCGCAGGCCTCGACCACATAGTCGCTCGTGCCCACGAAACGCCGGCCAAAGCCGCCCCCCGCCATTTGCACATGGATCTTCACCTGCTCGGGCTTGAGACCCAGCGCACGCGCGGCAGCGACACCGTCGAGACCCGGGCACTGGGTGCCGACCCACAGCTCGGCACGCACCTCAGACAATTGGACGGTGCAGTTCAGCGGCTCCATTGGCGCGTGCGCCAGGTATGGGAACACGAACTCGGCTTCGAGCTGCCGCGCAGCGGTGGCCAGCGGTGTCATGTCGGCGTCAAACTGGCGTGGGCCGGGGCGACCGGCCAGGTCGCGGTACTGGGCCAGCAACCGTTCGCTGTCCACCTTCTCCATCGCGCCTGTATCCCACTGCAACTTCAGTGCGTCGCGCCCCTGCTTGGCAGGCCAGTAGCCGTCGGCTACTACCGCCACGCCTTCACCGCCGCGGTCCAGCGGCACGCGCAACACAGCCCTCACCCCCTTGACGGCACGCGTGGCGCTATCGTCTATCATGTTCAGTCGGGCGCCGAACATTGGCGGATGCGCGACCACGGCGGTGAGCTGACCAGGGAGATGCATGTCAATGCCGAAATCCTGGCGCCCACTGCTCTTGGCGCGCGCGTCGAGGCGCGTCGTGGGGCGCCCAATAATGCGGAAGTCCTTCGGGTTCTTAAGGGTGACGTTCTCGGGCACGGGCAGGGTCTTCGCGGCCTCGGCCAGCTCGCCGTAGGTCAGCTTCCTGCCGCCCGGCCCTAGCACGGCCCCGGCCTGGGTACGCAGCGTCGACACGTCCATGTTCCAGCGTGCCGCTGCGGCAGACAGCAACATCGCGCGGGCACGCGCACCGAGTTCCCGGTACTGCATGAAGCTGTTCTTGACCGAATGGGAGCCGCCTGTAAGGTGAATGCCGAAGAGCGGGTCGACGAAGGCCGCGTCGTTCGAGCCGTGCCGGCTACGCACCAGGGCCCAGTCGGCGTCTAGCTCCTCGGCGAGAATCATCGGCAACGCGGTCTGCACACCCTGGCCGAACTCCAGCCTGTTGACGGTCACCGTGACCTCGCCACTGGGGGCGATCTGCACGAAGGCCGATGGCTGCTGCGTCGGCTTCAGTGCGCCGGTAGCTTGATCTTTGCTGGTGTCTTGCCCTATCGCCAGATGCGGGAAGGCACCGAGCGCCAGGCCGGCAGTGCCCGTCAGTTTCAGGAAGCTACGGCGCGACAGCCTGGCGGCATTGTCGGCGTGGTCTCGCTCCAGCATATGCTGAAGGGCGCGCGGCATTTCGCTGTAGTCAAAATTGGGCAACATGGCGGCTCCTTCAGGCGACGGACTTGGCGGCATCGGCCACCGCGGCGCGGATGCGGGCGTAGGTGCCACATCGGCAGATATTGCCCGCCATGGCGGCGTCGATCTCGGCGGCGGTTGGTTGCTTGCCACGAGGGAGCGATTTCAGAAAGGCGGTAGCGCTCATGATCTGCCCGCTCTGGCAGTAACCGCACTGCGCCACATCGTGCTTGACCCAAGCCACATGCACAGCGGTTCCGACCCGGTCGCTGCCATCGGTGGCGGCTTCGATGGTGCCGATCTTCCTGCCCTCGGCGGCTGAGATCGACGTAATGCACGAGCGGATGGCCTGCCCGTCAAGATGCACGGTGCAGGCGCCGCACAACGCGGCACCGCAGCCGAACTTGGTGCCGGTCATGCCAAGTGTGTCGCGCAGGGCCCATAGAATGGGCGTGCCGGGATCGGCGTCTACCGTGTGCTCACGGCCGTTGACGTTGAGCTTGCTCATGTTGGGTCGGTTCTTCGTAGGTTTTCATTCCCGCGCGCGTGCCGATGGCGTGCATCCCGGGGTGCGCTTGGACGTTTGATTTGGCTGTCTTCCTACTCTTCTTCATGATCTGCACCTTCAATGCCTTTACGCCTTGGCGCGTCAGTCAAGCGCTCCTTGGCTAGCCCGGCCATTGCTGGTAGCCAGCTCTCAGTTGGCCCAGTTCTGCAACCAGAAGGCGTATGGTGTGGGCAACACCGACGCCGCATTCTCGACCTTGAGATCGCGTGCCGCATGGAACGGCCAATGCGGATTTGCCAGCAGGGTACGAGCGAAGAAGATGAGGTCCAGTTGCCCCTCGCGAACAATGGTGTCGGCCTCTTGCGCGCTGGTGATCTGCCAGCTCGTTGCAACTGGCAGGCCGGTTTGCAAGCGAATCCGCTGTGCGTAGGGCACCAGGAAATTGGGCCCCCATGGCACCTGCTCTTCCGAGGTCGACAGCGCAAGTCCCGCGTCGACGAGATCCAGGCCGGCATCCTTGAACCACTTCAGGACCTGAACAGACTCCGCGAGCGTTTCATCTTCTCGTCCGTCAAATTCCACAACACCCAGGCGCGCAGTCAGCGGAAGGCTTTCCGGCCATACCTTTCTCACTGCGGCCACCGTCTCGATCAGGAAGCGAGCGCGATTCTCCAGCGAGCCGCCGTAGCGGTCGTCCCGCGCATTGGAGTGAGTGGACAGGAAGTTCTGGCCGAGAAAGCCATGGGCAAAATGAAGTTCCAGCCACTGGAATCCAGCCTGCAGGGCGCGGCGGGCGGCATCCACGAAGTGCTGCTGCGTGTGCTGGATGTCCTCAACGCTCATCTCGCGAGGCATATGCGGGCTGGAGGGCATGAAGGGCACCGCGCTTGGCGCCACCGGCTGCCAGGCTCGCGGGTCATTCGCGTCCAGCGGCGCACCGCCCTCCCAAGGCGGAGTGCAGCCGGCCTTGCGACCGGCGTGGCCAATCTGGATACCCGCTGCGGCGCCGGCGGCCTTGATGGTCTTGGCCGCAGATGCGAAGCCTGCAATGTGAGAGTCACTCCACAGACCCGCATCGCCAGGCGTGATCCGTCCCTCCGGCGACACGGCCGTCGCCTCAACGATGACGAGTCCAGAGCCGCCGCGGGCCAGCGTCGCGTAGTGACTCTGGTGCCAGTCGTTGAGGTGCCCGTCCTCGGCCATGTACTGGCACATCGGGGAGACGACGATGCGGTTACGAAGGGTGACGCCCTTCAAGGAGTAGGGCGAGAAAAGGGACGGCATCTGGAAAGCTCCGGGTAAGGATCAACGGGAGCCAGTTTGAGGGATTGGGCGTCGAAAGCGTTTGCCAAATCCGCCCCACTTTTTACACAATCCGACGAATAGCCCTGTATCCGGGTAAGTGGGCTCCAGCCCGGTGCTAGACTCCGAGCAGCAATCCGAGGGCTGAGAAGGACGATGAGCGCGAGCGACAGCAATAGAATTCCCGTCAGGGCTGCGGGCATTGATGCCCTGGTCGAGGCAATCACCCGGATTGCCCAATGCGATGGCGACTACTTCACTGCAATTTCAGGCTTGACTCTCCACCGCAGGAGCGCCGCCGCAGAACCCATGCCGTGCATCTACGGGTTCGGCCTCGGTGTTGTCGCTCAGGGCGGCAAGCAGGTCATGCTAGGCGATGACGTATTCAACTACGGTCCCGGGCAATCCATGTTGACCACGATCGACTTGCCGGTCGTGTCGAATGTGACCGTAGCTACGCCGGCTGCTCCATTTCTTGGCCTGATGCTGGCCATGGATCCGCGCGTCATCGTGCAACTGGCGGCCGAGATGGAATTGGCGCAGCCCCCGAAGGAGAGTTCAGACCGGGCAATTTCATTCAGTGACCTCGAGCCGCATGTCCTGGATGCATTGATCCGCCTCGTTCGACTGCTCGATGAGCCAAAGCTGATACCCCACGTCGCCTTGTTGATTCAACGGGAGATCGCCGTGCGCCTGCTGGCGGGGGCCAATGGCCCGTCACTTCAAATGTTGGTGGCGACAGGTTCACCGAGTCAGCAGATCGCCAGGGCGGTGGCCTGGCTCAAGTTGAATTTCGCTCAGACTCTGCGCGTCGACGAACTTGCGGCGACTGCACACATGAGCCCATCTACGTTTCGGCAGCACTTTCGCGCCATCACCAGGACGAGTCCGCTCCAGTACCAGAAGCAATTGCGTCTTCAGGAGGCGCGTCAGCTAATGCTCAGCCAGAACCTCGACGCGGGAAGCGCAAGCCTACGGGTCGGGTATGAAAGTGCATCACAATTCAGTCGAGAATACGCACGCCTTTTCGGCGCTCCTCCATTGCGTGATATTCAGCGGATGCGCATTGGGTGAAAAGCAAACACAGTCGTCTTGGCATGGGAGCCCATTTGGTAGGCCTGCGAGCGTTGGAAAATCGCAATTCATGGCGCGTCGGCGAATGACCGCTTGGTGGTCTCTAGAACCCGTCGTCGCTGCGGATCCGAAGGTCCGCGAATGGTCGAGAGCGGCGGATCGGCGCTCTGCAAAGCGGACGCTCCTGATGGACCAGGAAGGCCAACTGCTCATCGGCAGCTTTGGCCGATGAAGCGACGATCGCCAGCATCGAGTTGGATGACCGGCTGCCACCCCTCCTCACCGCCCGTTCGGCGAGCGGAGGCTGGATGGCGGCCTCTTCGGCCTTTTCAACAACCAGCAGCCTCCCCTTCTCGGCCCGTGCATCGTTCCGTTCCCACTGCGATCAGCCAGTCAGCGCAACAAATGCCTCATAGAGCATTTCACAATGTGCCGCAATTATTGGCTGGGAATAATTATTGGCATCCAATAAATTGGATTAATCGACGATGAATCACTTTTCCGGGTGGCGGGCCTTAGTGGTGTAACGCTACTAAGAGCGGGCGTCATGGAAGAGTCAGGTTTATCGCGCGATCCGCGAACGGCAGCGGGCATCGTTGGACACATAGAGCGGACGTTCAACCGATTGCCTCGCCTCAGCGTGTCGAACGCCCGGAATGGCCGATAAGCCGCCCTTGCCCGATAAGGCGGCAGACGGCTCTCCCCGGCCAGTATCGGTCGGTGAGGACAGTGTGCAGATCGTCGACAATCCGTCGGCACCGACACCGCGCACTCGCCGCTTCAATTACTAACAGAACTGCATCAGGAAATCGGTCCATTAGAAGTTTTCCGTTGTCCCATTCGAACGAGCTCATGCAGCTAGCCGTGATAACTGGCGGCTACGGCAACATGACTGCTCGATACCACCCGCGGCACGGTCTTAACGCAGACACTGCGCGACCATTTCGCACAGACTACGCCGCTTCCTCTCCATGAAACACTCCGTCTGCAACCGGTCTGATCCCGTGGCCGACGGCTCTGTGTTTTTAAATAACCAACAGAAGATTGTCACGTGTTGGAATAAAGCCAACATGCCGCATACCTTGAGTCGCTGGCAAAGAAGCGGGAGGTTTTAAATTTCTATATTAAAGAGTATGTTACGCCGCAGCGCGTGCCGGAGGCGAGTTGGCACAGATCGTGCGTAGTAGTTTAGCGAGCGTAAATTACTGCTCAAACCCTGATTGGAGATTCGAAATGAACACGCTGACTATTGTTGACCTGCATCAGGAGGACGAACTGTCCCCTTCCCAGATGACCCGTGTCGTTGGTGGACACGATGTAGCCAAGGAAAAAGCACTTGTTGCGCTCTACGGTGTTATTCACGATATAGACAGTTTATTGAATACACCTGACCCAGCACCCGCGAACGTGCCGATGAAGTTGCCTAAATGATTATTCGACCGTTGACAAACGGCGCCGGTAGAAGGCAAGGATACGAGTCTGCCATAAGGGCTGGATTACCGGCCCTTATGTTTTTGGCTGCCGCCGGCCTCGTTCCGTCCGACGCGTTTCACCGACTGTAGAAAAAAGTTAATGCCTGGCCTAGCCAGCCATAAGACACCAGATGGCCGAATCGGCCCAACGTTGAATGACCGCTTCGCGGAAGATTGAAGGACCGAAATGGGTCGATCTGCGACCTTCGTTCTCCCCGCAGGTTGGCGATAAGCTGTTTTTCCTATGGTGCCGCCACCCAATTGCAGGGTCAAACACTAATACTCAGATCCCTCTCCGTGGGCACCCGGACAGTCTCTAGGTTCTTGCATCTGCATGGGCGCCGACGGCGCGCCCTACCCACTCCCCCAGCTAGTCGCACCAGGCGCGCATGCTCCTGTGCACGAATCTTCCCGATATCACGTTAAGCCTCTGGAAGCGGACTTGCCAGGGTCACCCGCGGATCCTTAGCCCCGCTTGTACAGACCTAAAATAACCGGAAAAACGTGAAACAGAGCCTCTTCGCAATTGCCGCGATGTCTACCTTCGTCGCGGTCTGCGCCAGCATTGGTAGCGCTGGCGCCACCCCTCCAACGATTGCTTCAAACCTGCCACGCACACCGACCATCAGGAAGGAACCGTCTTCTTCTGCTTCGACTGTGATCGCGCTCACATCCACTTACTCCAGAACCGACCCGCGCCTCGAATTCTTCAATGCGCTCAACTCCCTGCGCATCGCAATGGGTGTAGGCGCGTTGCGGCAAGACGCCGCCCTGGACGCCGCGGCCGAAAACCACCTGGAGTATATGGAGCTCAACGCGGTGATGAGCCACACGGAGATCCCCGGGAATCCTGGTTTCACCAGTCCCGATCCGTACCAGCAAGTACTCACCGTAGGCGGCTGGCACAAGCAATGGGTTGGACAGAATGCCTACAACGGCGAGATTGGCCGCTGTCTTGCCTCGATGGCGAACTCGGTCTACCACCTGCAAGGGATTACCAGCAATCAGGAGACCATCGGCCTCGCCATGCATGACAATTACTGCGTGACGAACTTTGGTGTGGTGACCGCAGCCGGAACCGGCGGCTATGGCCTCGCCCAGTGGGGCGGCCAACAACTGCCTCCCGGCACTGGCGCCCACTACCCAGCCGACAATGCCAACGTCCACGGCTTGTTCATTCCTGGCACCGAGATCCCGAATCCAGCGCCCGATCTGGCCAGAGCCGGTCCCCCCATCATGTTCCGCGTCAACGTTGAAAAGCCATCTGACGTGCTGACAGTCTCGAACTTCATCCTGACGGGGCCTGGCGGCAGTCGCGTACCGGCTCGCATCCTGGTGCCTGCCGAATCCAAGGCTGGCTCGGTTGCTTCGGCTGTCGAGGACGCGAGCTTGTTTCGAGGGGTAGTGTTCCTGCTCCCCACGCAGCCCATCGCTGCCGGCACATACACAGCGACTTTCGTCGGCTCGCGAAATGATGTGGCGATCAACAAGTCCTGGAGTTTTACGGCATACTGACCAGCCTCTTCCGCGTCTAGGCAGGCCGAGAATGCATCAAACTTTGCCCCCTGTCTTCTTTGGGGATTTTGTGGACTACCCCGTGATTTTCATACCCGGTACGACAGGTCGCCCGGCGATTGCGGTCGTCGCTTGCCGGCCAGTTTGAGTCATCCGAAGTCGGTGCGTCGGATGACCGAGTACGTCGAAAGAGACGATCGCAAATTCGGCTCGGAAGGCCGTTCTCGGGCGAAGAGCGGCCGTTCATAAGTTGCAACTGGCAACGTCAATAAGAACTTCCGCAGCCTTGTGTCAGCGCTCGCCGCGCAGATGACGCACGCCAATCAGCAAGACGACGGCGGACGCGACACTGGCGAGTGGCAATAGTTGCAAGGCGGGCGCCAGGCCCAGTCGGTCTGCCAATACTCCCGTCACAATGGAACCTGGCGCCAACCCAAGAATATTGAAGGCCAAGGCGAGCGTTGCCATGGCTGTACTGTGAATCGCCTTGGGCGTCAGATTCGCAACCATCGTACCGCTCGGGCCAATAATGCCAGCGCTAAAGAACATTGCCAATGCGATGAGAGTGAGTTGAGCTGAGCCGGCGGGAAACTGAAATGCCGCGAACAGCAATGCTCCGCAGGCCAAATTATAGGTGATCGCCAAGAGTATTTTCCGTCGCGGCGAACCACGTCCCAGGCGATCGGACAGTGCGCCGCATAGGGGCATTCCGCATGCGGCGCAAAGGACGAAGACCGCCGCGACGCCGCCCGCCCTGCTCAGTGGCATGTCATAGACTCGATTCAGGAAACTCGGCAGCCAGGCAAGCAGGCCTCCGTTGATGAATAGCTGCAGCCCGCTGCCGATATAGACGCAGATCAACACCGGAGAGGAGAACAGGTCCCTCAGCAGATGTCTGACGCGGACGGTCGCCAGCGATTCAGTTTGCGTATTGCCGGTTGATTGACCTTTCTCCCCTTCGATCCGCGATGGATTGGCGACCATCATATAGAGCAGGGTCAGCGTGATGCCAAAGATCGCCATACCGACGAATGCACTCCGCCATCCGAACTGGCTTGCCAGTGAGCCGCCAAGCCCGATCCCCATTACCGACCCAACCATGCTGCCCGCCATAAATGCGCCAGCTACCATGGAGGTGTGCCGGGGCGGAAACATGCTGATGAGAATGGCCATGCCAACGCTGGCGTAAGCGGCTTCGCCGAGACCGACCAGAAAGCGCGCTGATAGCAACGTGTAATAGTTGTGCGACAGGCCGCAGAGCAAGGTGGCGATGCTCCAGATCGCCGCCATTGCGGTCACACTGCGTACACGCCCCCATCGGTCGGCGGCAAGCGAGAGTGGGAACGCCAGGATGCCAACAGCCAGCGAGACAATGCCGCTGAGCGCCCCGAGCTGAGTGTCGGACAGGCCCCACTCCGCCTTTAGCTGCGGAAAGACTGCGTTGAGCACTTGCCGCGACATATAGTCGGACAAGAGCAGTCCGAATGTCAGCGCAAAAATGACCCATGCATAGCCGCGAATGGATCGCGGCTGCGCACCGTCATGGCATGTTGTTTCTTGAATAGTCAGTGCCACAGTTCTGTCTCCTATCTTTGCTGCTGCTAATGCCATCAGTGCGCAGCTTTCTCTTTGCTTCCGGTGTCCGCGGCGGCGTACGCCTAGCTTCCCCACGGCCGCTAGATTCACCCCTACGGCGGCTCTCAGGGAAAGTGAAATCTGCCCTGTGCTCAGCCGTCATGTCGCTGGACGCCCGAGCCGGGCCTCCAGCCGAACCACCTGGACGCTAGCGCTCGAACTGCTCGAGAAATTCCAGGAGCAATTCGTTGACTTGATCGGCGCGTTCTTCCGCCGCGGCATGGCCCACGCCGGGTAGCAGCACCTTCTTCTGCAGTCCGGGTAGATAGGTGTCGAGCCGGTCGTAGATACCGCGGATTTCGATCGGTTCGAGGGAAGGGTCGGCAGCGCCACCGATGAACAGGCTCGGCTGACGGACCACCGCGCCGTCCAGAAACGCTGTGATTTCCCAGTTCCGGTCGCGACAGCGGTAGTAGTTCAGCGCACCGGTAAATCCTGTGCGCGTGTATTCATCGACGTAGTAGTCGATCGCTCGTGCGCTCAACCATGACGGGAACTCCTTCGGCTCAGTGAAGGCGTTGAGAATGGGCTCGCCGGGTTCGACGAACAGGCGCCAGCGTTCGGCGCCGACGGCGCTGCCGGAGACCGAGTAGAAGACGCTACGCAAGGTCTTGCGCGGATCGCTGGCCAACTCGCGATCCGGCTTGCCGATCTGCTGGAAGTACAGGTGGTGGTACACCCGGCCCTTCGCCATTTCCCGCAAGCCGACGGTCGGTTTGATCTTTCCGCGTGGTGGCACCGGAGTATTGAGCATCACAAGGCCGCGGAACAGGTCCGGCCTCATCATGGCCGCCGCTTGAGCCACCCATGCGCCCAGATCGTGTCCGACGATCACCGCGGACGTTTCACCCAAGGCCGCCATCAAGCCAACCATGTCGCCGACTGACTGACTCATGTCGTAGGCTTCAATGGCATCTGGCCGATCGGTTTGCCCAAATCCCCGTTGATCGGGGACGACCACCCGAAAGCCGGCCTCGGCCAACGCCCCGATCTGGCGCCGCCACATGTACCACAGGTATGGAAAACCATGCAGCAGAATGACGAGCGGGCCCTGCCCCTCGTCGATGTAATGCATGCGTATGCCATTGACTTCGGCAAAGCAGTGCTTGAATGCTTCGGGGTCGTCGGCATCCACTTGCCCCAATGCGGCGAGCGGCTGACCGATACGCCTTGCAACTCTCTTGTCCATCGTCTACCTCCATCGTTTGAAGTTCTCGGCCTCTAAGGTAGCCTGACAGGCTGTTCTGCACTAAGCTTGTCAGGACAGAATCTTGTGAAATTGGGACAGGTGACGATTCATGCATGCCCTAACGCGAAGTGCCAGCCTGACCGACTATGAACACGTGGCCCGTTCCGTGGGGCTCGATCCGTTTCGGATGCTGCGGATGGCCAAGCTGCCGGCCAAGGTCCTCGACGATCCGAATCTGATGATTAGTGCCGATTCGGTGGGGTGGCTGCTGGCGGAGTCGGCGCGCCTGTCCGGCCAGGAGGCCTTCGGACTGTTGCTCGCGGAAACGAGAAGCCTGGCCAACCTGGGCATGCTGGCGCTGGCGATCCGGGAAGAGCCCACGCTGCGCGCAGCGATGCAATCTTGCGTCCGCTATATGCGCCTGCACAACGCCGGGGTGCAATTGCGGCTTGACGACGCAGGCGACGTGGTGCTGCTGCATGTGGGCGCGAATATGCAGGGGGGGCATGGCGTCTGGCGCCAGACTATCGAAATGTCGACCGGGATCGGATTGCGGATGTTTAGCGTGCTGAGTGGCAATACCTTCCGGCCGTTAAGGATCAGTTTCACCCATGAGCCGCCCGCCAGCCTTGAAGTGCACCACCGCGTGCTGGGCACGGCTATCGAGTTTTCACAGGAATGCAATGCCATCGTTTGCCGCAGGCGCGACCTGGACATGCCCATCCCTGCTGCAGACCCGACGCTGAATCGCGCGGTGAAGCGATCGCTGGACATGCAGTTGGCCAACCTGCGCGACGAGCCGGCGCAGCGGGCGCGCCAGATCGTCAGGATGCTGCTGCCGAGCGGACTTTGTTCCGTCGATCAAGTTGCCCAGCATCTTGGCATGCATCGACGCACCCTTAACCGGCACCTCGCGGCCGAGGGTGAGAGTGTCACAACGATCATCAATGCTGTACGCATTGAACTCGCCGAGGAGTATCTGGCCAACCGCAAACGCAAATTGTATGAAGTCGCCGAACTTCTCGGCTTTTCCACTGCCGGTGACTTTTCGCGCTGGTTCCGCGCCCAGTTTGGCAAGACACCCTCGGAGTGGGCCGCCCACTACCGGGAGAGCAAGGCGGCCGCCGGACCCATCTCGCGTAAGTAGGAAGGCAGGTTCGGGGTCGGCTCACGCGCCCCTCCGTCATCCGGGACAGCCACACTGCCTGAACCAGCCGCACCCCATACGTTCCTGATGCTACAGATCCCCGCCCGATCCCGCGATTGCCGGCGTTACCGCCCGGACTGCGCGGGGGCGCTGTCGCTTTCCGCTTTCCGCTTTCCAGCCAAGCTCCTGGCCACGTGTCCCAATATGCTAATAAATTGTCCCGTCAAGCCAATGGCATCGCGGCCGTAATACGTAATATGAGTTCCGTTGCCCGACGGAACGGTGCCGGCCCCGCTCACAGGGGCAAATGACATCCGCCGGACGCACATATTGCGCGCCGCCGCACCAGCATAGATTGGAGACATCAATGACAGCAACCGCCGTAACCCAAGACGCGACGTCACAAGCCACACCCATGGCACCGGCTATTATCCGACCATCGGTGCGTCAGCATTCGATCAAGGTGGAGATTTGCACGCCCGCCATCGGCGCCGAACTCAGCAACATCAGCCTGGCTGATGCCGCCCTAGATCCTGACGCCATTGCCGAAATCCGGGCGCTGTGGCTAAAGCATAAGGTACTGTTCTTTCGCGATCAGAATATCTCGCCGATGGAGCAACAGAACTTCGCCGCGCAATTCGGCGAACTGGAAGGCCATCCCCTTGCGCCGAGCCATCCGGAGGCGGACAAGCTGCTGATGCTGTACCGCAATCTCGACCCGAGCAAGCCCAAGAGCTTCGTCGAAAAGGCCAGCCGCGAAAACCTCTGGCATACCGATGTCACGTTCAAGAAGGCGCCGCCCCGCGGCGCGGTGTTGCGCTGCGAACTGGGTCCGGAATCCGGCGGAGACACCATGTGGTCCAACATGGTGATGGCCTACGAAAAGCTGACCGACACCATCAAGCAACGGATCGACGGTTTGTACGCCAAGCACAGTGCCGAGCATACGTTTGGCGCCCAGATGCCGATCGAAGAACGTCACGCGATGGCCGCGAAGAACCCCGCCGCTGAGCACCCGGTTGTCCTCACCCATCCGGAGACGGGCGAAAAGGTCCTGTTCGTTAACTCGACGTTCACGACGCATTTCTCGAATTTCTTCAACTTCGAGGACATCCGATATGGCCAGGACTTCATGCCGGAGGCCCATCATCTGATGAACTATCTGACCTCGCAGGCCGCGATTCCGGAATACCAGGTACGCCTGAAGTGGAGAACCAATACGGTTGCCATGTGGGACAACCTGCAGGTTCAGCACTACGCAGTGGCTGACTATGGCAATGCGCCAAGAAAGATGCTGCGCGCCACCCTCGCGGGGACCCCGCTGGCCTGAACCGAACGGGTCACTACGACAAATCCAGGGCTTCCCGCCTGTCGCAGTTGCGCGGGCAACCCTGCCACCTTTACCAATTTTCGACCACAACAACACCAATGGAGACAGATATGCTTTACGAACACGTCGACACCGCAGTCATCGATGGCGAGTCGCTGCCGTGGGTACCGTTTACGCCTTATGCAGAAAACGTCCTGCTGAAGTACTTCAAGCTTGACCCAATCCGGGGTGAATGGATCGTCATGATGAAGTCACCGCTCGACATGCAACTGCCCAAGCACCACCACACCGGTACGGTCATGGTCTACACGATCGAAGGCAAGTGGAAATACAAGGAGCACGACTGGGTCGCCGGGCCCGGCAGCGTCGTGTATGAGACCGCCGCATCGACGCACACGCCTGAAGTTGTCACGGAAGGCGGGGGCGGATATGTGGTCACACTCGTTCAGGTAACCGGCGATCTCCTGTTCCTCGACGAGAACGAAAACATCGTCGCGTTTGAAAACTGGAAGACCGGGCTGCAGCGCTATCTTACCTATTGCGAGCAGCATGACATCAAGCCGAAGGACCTCACGGCATTCAACTGATCTGGATTTCACGGGGACGCCCGATATCCCCCCGGGTCCCCGTGTCATTCCGTGCGTCGCCCGCAAGACGCAACAGACGGTACGGCCATATCAAGACTCCGGCACCACGCCGAGTCATCGCAGGTCAATGGCGCCGAGAAGATGGCTGCGTGCACCGACTACGCAGCCCATTCCACATCGCGCTCTCTCCCGCCGCCAGAGCCGTCGCCTGATCGCAAAGACCCAGGAGAGGGGAAACACGCACACGGTCTCGGTTCGCGCCTTTGAAGCAGAACCTGACCGAGGGGTACGGCCATCTGCTCGCTCCCCGATCACAGACATTACGAACGGAACGATGCCATGAATGGCTTGATGATGCAAAAGCAGTTGTTGATCTCCGCACTCATTGTGCATGCCGACCGCCATCATGGCGATACGGAGATCGTGTCCCGGCGGGTGGAGGGCGATATACATCGATACACCTTCCGTGACTGCCACCGTCGCGCGCGTCAGATGGCCAGCGCGCTGACCAGCCTAGGTGTCAAGTCCTCCGATCGGATCGGCACGCTGGCATGGAATGGCTATCGGCACCTGGAGTTGTACTACGGCGTCTCCGGCATGGGTGCCATTCTGCATACCATCAACCCTCGCCTGCATGAAGACCAGGTCGCCTACATCGCGAATCACGCCGAAGACCAGTACATCTTCTTCGACCTGACCTTCCTGCCGTTGATCAAGGCCGTCGCCGGCCGCTGCGAGACGGTCAAGGCGTTTGTCGCCATGACCGATCGCGCCCACATGCCGAAGGACGCCGGCATTGACAACCTGCTGTGCTATGAAGACCTGATCCAGCAGGGTTCATCCGACTACGCCTGGCCGATCCTCGACGAGGACGTCGCCAGTACGCTCTGCTACACCTCTGGCACGACGGGCAACCCGAAAGGGGCCCTGTACAGCCATCGCTCATCGCTGCTGCACACCTATGCGGCCGCGCTGCCTGATGCGCTGAACTGTTCGGCGCGCGACGTGATCCTGCCAGTGGTGCCGATGTTCCATGTCAACGCCTGGGGACTTCCGTACATCGCGTGCATGGTCGGGGCCAAACTTGTATTCCCCGGACCGGCTTTGGATGGCAAATCGCTGTATGAACTGCTCGAAACCGAGCAGGTTACTCTCTCCGCCGGCGTTCCGACTGTCTGGCAAGGCCTGCTTGGTCATCTTGAGGAAACAGGCCAGCAATTCTCGAGCATGAGACGCACCATCATCGGTGGGGCGGCCTGCCCCCCGGCCATGTTGCGCAAGTTCCAGGAAACCTACGGCGTAGCCGTATTGCACGCCTGGGGGATGACTGAACTGAGCCCGATCGGAACCGTCGGCACCATGAAAGCCAAGCACTTTGAGATGTCGCCGGAAGAGCGTTATGCCATGCAATCCAAACAAGGTCGTGTAGCGTTTGGCGTAGACATGAAGATCGTTGGCGCTGACGGCATGGAGTTGCCCTGGGACGGCGCGACTTCTGGTGACCTGTTGGTGCGTGGTCCATGGGTGGTGCGCGACTACTTCAGGAACGAAGGGGACGGTCCTCTGCAGGTTGATCACGAAGGGCAAGCATGGTTCCCGACCGGCGATGTGGCCACCATCGATGTCGATGGCTTCATGCAAATCACCGATCGCAGCAAGGACGTCATCAAGTCTGGGGGCGAGTGGATTGGCTCCATCGACTTGGAAAACATCGCGATGGCACATCCGGCAGTCTCTCAGGCCGCATGCATTGCTGCGAAACACGCGAAATGGGACGAGCGGCCGCTTCTCATCGTGGTCAAGAAAGCGGGAACCGAGCTTTCCCGCGAGCAGTTGCTTGGCTTCTACGAAGGGAAGATCGCGAAGTGGTGGACGCCGGACGATGTGGTCTTCATCGACACGATTCCTTTGGGCGCTACGGGCAAGATCCAGAAGAACCGGCTACGGGAGCAGTATGGCGACCATCTAATGACCAAGGCAGCAGGCTAAGCATGTGGCAGTCATCTCGCTGGCCTGTTCAGAGCGGGCACGCGGCCGCTGGCTGAAGGCTCGCGAGGCGCACACACGGCAAGCCTCGCCTTCATGAACGACCGCTCAGCGGGACGCAGCGGCCGCTCAAGCTACGTGCGAAGGACCAATTGTCGGCCGACTCGGCCGTTCTACCCTGAACTGGCGAATGCCGGAGATGGGTCGGATGCGGTCCAGCCGCTGGCCGCAGCCAAGCGGTCGTGACGGGGCGACCGAAGGAGTCCAAGCGTGGAAATCAGCAATCGGTGCCGACGGCGGCGGGGGGCGGCGGGGGGCGGCGGGTTCACCGCCCCGCCTGAACGCAGCAGCTTCTCGAAGACCCAGGGGTGGTGCCACCGTCTCCGGCCCATGAGCCGCTCTACGTATTCCTTGTGATGGGCCGCGTCCCGCGCTGCTTTGCCCTGGTGTCGGCGGGCGTTGCAAAGCCGGCAGGCGGCCACGATGTTGCTTTCGGAGTTCCCACCGCCATCGACCCGGGCATGTAGATGCTCGGCCGTGCATTGAAGGTGTCGAGCCTGCCGACTGGAGAGATGGAAGGTCGCTGCGAACGCTTCCATGAATTGCTCCCACATGGGGCAGCAGCAATAGAAGCAACGACCGGATTGACGATGGAAGGCACGGGCGCGCAGACGCGCGAGAGTCGAGGGCATGAGCGATCCTATGTTCAGGAAGATTTCGGAAACTTCGAAACCCGCTCGCCCTTAACAAGGCATACACGGGAACCAGCCAAGTAGCTCGTGCTGGCACCTCTTCAGCTCCTAGCGGAGACTGACGGGAAAGAGTTTAGCCTCACATCTTCCTGGGACACAAGGGGAAGGCGCACCCGCTTTGCAAAATTGCAACATTGCTCCTCGTGCGGCCGCGCCGCCGCAAAGCTTTAATGGCTCTGGGAAGGACGTTGACGCGTCGACGAATGCCGCTGTCCAGTCTAAGGCGTCATCCTGGACGCAGAGAAGCCTATTTGCAGCCTTGGAACACTAGGTGGAAACAACGCTAAGTGGGTCGCCATAAGCCGAGGGGGATCCGACCAGCGGAGGTCGCCTGCCGGCCAGTATCGGTCGGTGAGGACAGTGTGCAGACCGTCGACAATCCGTCGGCACCGAGACCGCGCACTCGCCGCTTGAATTACTAACAGAACTGCATCAGGAAATCGGTCCATTAGAAGTTTTCCGTTGTCCCATTCTAACGAGCTCATGCAGCTAGCTGTGATAACTGGCGGCTACGGCGACATGACTGCTCGATACCACCCGCGGCACGGTCTTAACGCAGACACTGCGCGACCATTTCACGCAGACTACGCCGCTTCCTCTCCGTGAAACACTCCGTGTGCAACCGGTCTGATCCCGGGGCCGACGGCTCTGTGTTTTTAAATAACCAACAGAAGATTGTCACGTGTTGGAATAGAGCCAACATGCCGCATACCTTGAGTCGCTGGCAAAGAAGCGGGAGGTTTTAAATTTCTATATTAAAGAGTATGTTACGCCGCAGCGCGTGCCGGAGGCGTATTGGCACAGATCGTGCTTAGTAGTTTAGCGAGCGTAAATTACAACTGCTCAAACCCTGATTGGAGATTCGAAATGAACACGCTGACTATTGTTGACCTGCATCAGGAGGACGAACTGTCCCCTTCCCAGATGACCCGTGTCGTTGGTGGACACGATGTAGCCAAGGAAAAAGCACTTGTTGCGCTCTACGGTGTTATTCACGATATAGACAGTTTATTGAATACACCTGACCCAGCACCCGCGAACGTGCCGATGAAGTTGCCTAAATGATTATTCGACCGTTGATAAACGGCGCCGGTAGAAGGCAAGGATACGAGTCCAGATACGAGTCTGCCATAAGGGCTGGATTACCGGCCCTTATGTTTTTGGCTGCTGCCGGCCTCGTTCCGTCCGACGCGTTTCACCGACTGTAGAAAAAAGTTAATGCCTGGCCTAGCCAGCCATAAGACACCAGATGGCCGAATCGGTTCAACGTTGAATGACCGTTTCGCGGAAGATTGAAGGACCGAAATGGGTCGGGAAGAGACGACTGAGTTGCAGCGGGCCGAGGTCCCTTTCCGGCCATCTCCCGTCGTTCGTCTAGTCATCCACATGGACGTTCGAACGTCACCTCCACACCAGACAAGAGACATTCGCCGCCGATCGTGCCTGTCCCGTCATCGGCCAAACCAGACATTTCGCTGGCGGGCAGTATCAGGACGCCGTGCCGTTCCCATTAAGCCGTTTCTGCCGGTGCGTTGTAACTGAGTCCTTGCGGGTAACAGAGTCGGCCCAGGGGCGGTCGTTCGTAACTTCTGCTTGGGTTAGCTTATTGGAGACGAAACTTTATTCTCCTGTGAAGATCGCCACGCGCGAGGATTCATGCCGAACCGTGCAGTGAACCACTGGGTGAACGATGACTGCCTGGAGTATCCAAGTAGCGTTGCCACCCTCCCAATCGGATAGCGCAAGTTGGTCAGATAGCGCACGGCAAGCTCCTGGCGCACCTCCTCGATCAAACTCGAGAACGTCGTGCCTGCCAGTTCAAGCTGACGCTGCATCGTGCGCACGCTCAGATGCAGGTGGCTGGCCACCTCGTCGACCGTAGCCTGCTCGATCGGCAGAAGGAGGTGAATTGCCTTGCGCACATCCAGGACAATTGAACCTGGCCCTGACACGTTGAGCGGCTTGGCCAAGCTTTCCGCATATCTGACCAGTTCCGGATCGGCATTCGGATTTGGGCGGTCAAGGTCTTCGGCGGCGCAAACGATGCCGTTGAAATCGCTGTCGAAGACAACCGGACATCCGAAGAAACGTCGATGGAAGCTCAGATCCGGCGGGCCGGGGTGGGCGAAGTTGACGCTTCGCGGCTTCCAGTGCTCGCCGAGCAGGCCGACAAAGGTTCGCGCCAATAGCCCAACGGCAAGTTCCGTTGCCTGGCGGGTCGAAATTCCCGCCTCGGCAATGATTTCCTCACGTACAACCACCATTTCCCGGCCATCCTCGACGTGGATCGCCAGAGCTTCGTTGAGTAGATGCCGATATTGCACTGCCGCCAGGAGCAACTCGCGCAGGGTTCGCTTGTGCGACAGCAACAGGTCAAGGACGCCGAAGTCGAATGCCTGGCGCGTGTCGGCCATCTGTAGGCCGAATGTCGGGCATTTTGCGCTGGTAGAGGCCGCTTCCAGCAACTGGCAGACGGCCGAGATAGGAATACGACGCTGCAGGTCGGCCAAGACTGTCGCGTCGAGCCGTACTTGCCGCAGTAATTCCTGGGGGGCGAGCCCAGACCTCCGGGCTACCTGTAGATAGCCGCTCAAGGCTCTTGCCCGAACCATCGGTTCCGTCACTTTGTGCTCCAGTGCACTGCATCGGGTCGCCCGGGGGATCCTCTCACGGCGTCCTAGGGGATTCCCCGGAGTGGCGCTAAAACGAAAAAAATTGGCGCCTGAACGAAAGAGTCTACCGCACCGGCGACCTAAAGTTGAGCCCGTACCCAACCAGACACTGAAGGAGACAAACCATGCAATTCCTCGACGACTCGCTGCACCCCGAAAACCAGCAGAAGGTGGTCATCACCGTCGCCCCATATGCGCCGGAATGGATGCCGTCCGACTTCCCTGAAGACATCGCTGTGACGATGGAGGAACAGATCCAAAAGGCCGTGGACTGCTACGAGGCCGGCGCCCGGGTGCTGCACCTGCATGTGCGCGAACTGGACGGCAAGGGCTCCAAGCGCCTTTCCAAGTTCAACGAATTGATCGCCGGCGTGCGCAAGGCCGTGCCGGACATGATTATCCAGGTGGGCGGCTCCATCTCCTTTGCTCCCGAAGACGATGGACAGGCCGCGAAGTGGCTGTCCGACGACGCCCGCCACATGCTGGCCGAACTGGATCCCAAGCCGGACCAGGTCACGGTGGCCATCAACACCACGCAGATGAATATCATGGAGTTGATGACGCCTGAGGCAGTGAGGGGAACGTCGCTCGCCGAGCCGGCCTTGGCGCACGCCTACCGTGAGATGACCGTGCCGGCAGGTCCGGGCTGGGTCGAAGAGCACCTTAGGCGCCTCCAGGCCGCTGGCATCCAGCCGCATTTTCAGTTGGCTGGCATTCATTCCTATGACACGCTGGAGCGCATGATCCGCCGCGGCATCTACAAGGGCCCGGTGAACCTGACCTGGATCGGTATCGCCGGCGGTGCCGACGGCCCCAACCCGTTCAACTTCATGAACCTGATACAGCGCGCCGCTGACGGCATCTGCATCACCTCGGAATCCCTTCTCAGGAACGTCCTTCCGCTCAACATGATGTCCTTGGCGATGGGCTTCCATCCCCGCGTGGGCACCGAAGACACGCTGACCGACCAGCGCGACAATCGCATGACATCGGTCCAGCAGGTGCAGCAGTGCGTGCGCGTTGCCCACGAACTGGGTCGCGAGATCGCCAGTGGCAAGGAAGCGCGGGAGATCTACCGCATCGGTACCTGGTACGACAGCGTCGACGAGACGCTCGCGGCTAACGGCATGGCGCCCAACCGCCAGCCCGGTGTACGAGGCGTTCCGCTGCGCGCGGCCTGATCCCAGTGTCGCCCGGCCTCTCATCCGAAGGGGCTGGGCAGTATTCAGGCTGAGAAGCCGCCCCGCTGATGGGAAGTCGGCAAACATGAAAGGTAGCTTTCCATGAGAAAGCTACCGAGCTGGAGACACAAACCATGAATCTTCATTCCGCCGCCTCGGGTACAGAAGGCCGCGACGGCTATCTCGTCGGCCGGCCCAAGGCCTGGTTCGCCTTCGCGATGACCTTTGCGCTGATGTTGTTCGATTACATTGACCGCCAAGTCATCGTTTCGCTGTTCCCCCACATGAAGGCTGCCTGGGGCTTGTCCGACATGCAACTCGGCGGGCTGGTGTCGATCATCTCCATTGTCGTCGCTGTGGGCGGCCTTCCTGTTGCGCTGCTTGCTGACCGCTGCAGCCGGGTCAAGAGCATCTTCGTCATGGCCACAGTGTGGAGCCTGGCCACGATCTCCTGCATGTTCACGCGCAATTACAGCCAGCTCTTCCTCGCGCGGGCCCTCGTGGGCGCTGGCGAGACCGGCTACGGCTCGGTGGGCGGCGCCCTGATTGCGAGCCTGTTTCCGAAGCGCCTGCGCGCTACCCTGCTCGGCGCGTTTCTCGCTGCTGCATCGATCGGCTCCGTGCTTGGCGTGGTGCTGGGCGGTGTCATCGCGGCCCACTGGGGCTGGCAGGCGGCGTTCGGTGTGGTGGGCATCCCGGGGCTGGTCCTGGCTTTTCTGTACCTGCTGGTGCCGGACTACAAGACCGTCGCGCTCGCCCCGCGCATGGATCAAGCGAAGCAATCCGTGACGGGGTTCGCCAGGCAGATCGCCACGACTCTGTCCGGTTCGCCTGCCGTCTGGTGGACATGCCTCGGCGCCGCGTTCCAGCTCATTGTCGTATCGACGATCTGGTCCTGGTTGCCCAGCTATTTCCACCGGTATCATGGCGTCGCCGCGGACAAGGCGGCCATGCAAGCCGCGGTTATCGTGCTCTGCGGAGCGGCGGGCTCTTTCATCTGGGGCGTGGCCGCAGACGCCGTCGCGGTACGCCGGCCTCGCAACAAGCTCGTGATGATGGCCACGCTCGCCACGGCGACGCTGGTGGTCTTCGTGACCGCGTTTGGCGGCTCGATGGCCCCCAACCAGCAGTTCCTGCTGATCGCGCTTGGCGGCCTGATGATGATGTGCTCGGTGGCGCCGGCTTCGAGTGTGGTGTTCAACGTAATCCATCCGGGCGTGCGCTCCACTGGCGCGGCCATGCTGTCCCTGTTCCAGAACCTGTTTGGCCTGGCTGTCGGGCCCTTCGTGGGCGGCCTCGTATCCGATGCCTGGGGCCTGCAGACGGCGCTCGCAGTCATGCCCGCATTTGGCCTGCTTGCCGCACTGTGCTTCCTGCGCGCCATGCGCACCTACGAATCGGAACTCGCAAACTTCGCCAATATCCGCCTGGATGTCGCTTCCACTGCGGCATCGCCTGTGGCGGTATCCGCCTGACCTCGCGCAGCATCCAAACCTCCAGGCTGCGTCGTTACAGGACGCAGCCAAGATGAGTACCCAGCAATGAGCATTTCCAGCACTTCGATATCCGCTGCCGGCCTGCCTGAAGCCGTAGCGGCGGCCGTGCCCGCATGGTCACCGTCACCCGAAACCATCCGCCGCGCACGCGTCACGGCGTTCATGCAGTGGCTCGAGCGGGAGCGCGGCCTGTCCTTCGCCGACTACGACGCCCTGTGGCGATGGTCGGTCGACCATATCGGCGACTTTTGGCTGGCACTGTGGGAATGGGCGGACATTGCGTCACCGCAGATGCCCATAGTCGCGCTTGCCGAGGCCAGCATGCCGGGCGCCACGTGGTTCCCGGGCGTTCAAATGAACTACGTCGAGCAGGTGTTTCGCCATGCCACGACGGATCACCCCGCTATCGTCTATCGCAATGAGGTCGGTGAAACCGGCGAGATGAGCTGGGCCGAGCTCGAACGGCAGGTCGCGTCGGTGGCGGCATCGCTGCGCGGCATGGGCGTGGACTGCGGCGACTGCGTGGCAGCGTTCCTGCCGAATACGCCGCAGGCCATCGTTGCATTCCTGGCGGTGGCAAGCATCGGTGCGGTGTGGTCGGCATGTGCGCCCGACATAGGCGAGTTGGCGGTCCTGGATCGCTTCCGCCAGATCGAGCCCAAGGTGATGATCGCGGTCGACGGCTATCACTACGGTGGCAAGGCGTTCGACCGCCGCACGCTCCTGCACGCGCTGTTGGAGCAGTTGCCAAGCGTGGAGCGGGTCCTGCTGGTGCCCGGGCTCGCTGATGAATCGTCGTGCTACGAGTTTCGCGGCGGCGTCGCGTGGGCGGAAGCGATCTCATTGGACGTCCCGCTCGATCCCGAGCATGTGCCGTTCGACCACCCGCTCTGGATTGTCTACTCCTCGGGCACGACCGGCCTGCCGAAGCCCATTGTCCATTCGCAGGGCGGCATCGTGCTCGAGCATGTCAAGCTCACCACGCTCCATCTGGACCTGCATCCGGGCGACCGCTTCTGCTGGCAGGCCAGCACCGGCTGGATCATGTGGAACCTGCAGGTCGGCGGATTGCTGGCCGGGGCGACCGTGTGCCTGTTCGACGGCAATCCGGGCTACCCGAACATGGAGACGTTGTGGCGGTTCATCGACGAGGCGAAGGTCACCTTCTTCGGCGCTGGCGCGGCGTATTTCCAGTCGTGCCTCAAATCCGGTGTCGAGCCGCGCGCGGCAGCCGACCTGTCGCACCTGCGCGCGATCGGGTCGACGGGATCGCCACTGTCGCCCGAGAGCTACCGCTGGATTCTCGACCGCGTCGGCCCGGTGTGGATAAATGCGCTGTCGGGCGGGACAGATTTCGCGGGCTGTTTCGTCGCCGGCGTTCCCACACTGCCGGTCTACCTCGGGGAAATGCAGTGCCGCTGCCTCGGCGCGCGGGTCGAGGCCTTCGACGAGGCTGGAAAAGCGGTGACTGACGAGGTAGGAGAACTCGTCTGCACGGCACCCATGCCATCGATGCCCCTCTATTTCTGGAACGACAAGGACAATTTGCGGTATCGCGACAGCTACTTCGATACCTATCCCGGCATCTGGCGCCACGGCGACTGGGTGCGCATCACGCCGCGTGGCGGTGCCATCATCTATGGCCGCTCGGACGCCACCATCAACCGGCACGGCATCCGCATGGGTACGAGCGAGCTCTACCGGGCCGTAGAGGAGTTGCCTGAAGTGCTGGACAGCATGGTCGTCGATCTCGAATACCTCGGGCGCGAATCCTACATGCCGCTGTTCGTTGTCCTGCGGCCCGATGTCGAACTGACGCCAGGACTGAAGGCCACCATCCGCGACCGTATCAAGGTGGCGCTGTCGGCCCGGCACGTACCGAACGAAGTATTCCAGGTGGCAGCCATTCCCCGCACGTTGTCAGGCAAGAAGATGGAGCTGCCGATCAAGAAGCTGCTGCTGGGCCAGCCGCTGGAGAACGTGGCGAATCCCGACACCATGGCCAATCCCGCGAGCCTGGTTTGGTTTGCCGCCTTCGCCCGCGACCGCGCTGCGGCCGCCCGGTAACCGATAGCACCGCCGCGCTCATCCATGCGGGGATTCGTGACCGGCACAGCGCCTGACACACTCTGAACGAATGACAGGAAAACAAGCATAGCGAAGGCCATACGCTTTTACGAAACCGATGGGCCCAAGGTCATCCGTTACGAGGATAGCGAAGTTGGCGAACCCGGTCCGGCCCAGGTCCGGCAGCGGCACGAGGCGGTGGGCCTGAACGTTGCCGACATCGAGCCGGACCGCATCGCTTTCGTCGAGGAGATCCCGAAGACGAGCGTCGGCAAGATCGACAAGAAGCTGCTGTGCGAGCGCGTTGCGCAATCAATCCACTCCCTGGAGGTCTGTATGAAAGGCGACACCAACCCGACGTCCACACCTGTCTGCGACCAGTTGCGCGCAAGCGGCTATTGGAACCCCGATTGGGATGCGGCTGCCGAACTGGATCCGGTCTGGACCGAGAAGTTCGTGGCGATGGGCATGCACCCGATAAGCGCGGGCGTACTCGAACCGAAGGTGCTGGAGTTCATTGCCATTGCGGTCGACGCGTCCTGTACGCATCTGTACGCACCAGGTACGCGGCGTCATATTCGCAAGGCGCTGGAACTTGGGGCTACCCGGGAAGAGATCGCGGCGGTGCTGCAGGCCGTCAGCGTGCTCGGCATCCACTCGATGAGCCTGGGTGCACCGCTCCTGCTCGACGAACTGGCAGGCTCCGGGCAAGAAAGTGCCGCAGTCGACCGAGTGGCAGCATGACGAGCCAACATCAACCGGATGACTTGCCAATTACGTGAAGGCGACGCGGTCCATCGGCCTGAGTCCTCATCAGCAACCACGAAGCCAGCCCATTGGGGAACTGGTCCCGCAGCAAGTAGTTCATCAGCAAACAACCAACGAGAAGGGACGCAGGAATGACAATCAGGAGAGTAGGCATCATCGGTTCGGGCACGATGGGCAACGGCATCGCCCAGGCCTGCGCGGGGATCGGCCTTGATGTGGTGATGGTGGATATTAGCGAGGTGGCGGTAAGGCAAGGCATGGCTGCCATTGCGGGAAGCCTCGACCGCCTGGTCAGGAAGGAGAAGATCAGTGAGGCGGAAAAGGCGGCGTCGCTCGCTCGCATCCTGGGTACCACCGCCTATGCCGACCTGAGCCAGGTTGACATCGTCATCGAAGCCGTTGCCGAAGATTTCGATCTGAAGGTCAGGATTCTCAGGGAGATCGACAGCATTGTCCGGCCGGAAGCAGTCGTTGCCTCGAACACCTCTTCCGTCTCCATCACCAAGCTGGCTGCGGTCATGAGCCATGCGGATCGCTTCATCGGCATGCACTTCTTCAACCCGGTGCCGATGATGGCGCTGGTCGAAGTGATCCGCGGCCTGCAGACAAGCGATGCCACCCACGCTGCGGTAGATGCCCTCGCGAAGGATCTGGGCAAGTACCCAATCACCGTGAAGAACGGTCCGGGCTTTGTGGTCAACCGCATCCTGTGCCCGATGATCAACGAGGCCTTCTGCGTGCTTGGCGAAGGCGTGGCCTCGCCGGAAGAGATCGACGATGGCATGAAGCTAGGCTGCAATTACCCGATTGGGCCCCTGGCACTGGCTGACATGATCGGCCTGGACACCATGCTGGCGGTGATGGAAGTGTTCTATGGGGAGTTCGCCGATCCGAAGTACCGCCCGGCCATGCTGCTGCGCGAACTGGTGGCCGCTGGATACCTCGGCCGCAAGGCGGGTCGCGGCGTGTACGTCTACAGCAAATAGATCCGCGGCGCCGGAACCAGCCGCGCTGTGTTTGCGACGGGGCGGTTGCCACCGCTCCACGCAGCCATAGGGCAGCGTGCGCTGCTGGACATACCAATTATGAAACTGCCCCAAAGGGGAGAATTGAGCATGAAATTGAAGCACATTGCATTTGCCGTGCTGTCGGTCGGCATGGTTGGGGCTGCCGGGGCCCAGTCGGTGACCTTGTACGGCGTCGCTGACATGAACATTGAGTTCGCCAACCATGTTGGTGCGGTACCGACGGCGGCCAATGGATTCAATTCCGGTCCGGGTCAAAACGTGACCCGACTGGATTCCGGTGGTTTATCCGGCTCTCGCTGGGGTCTGCGCGGCGTGGAAGATCTGGGCAGCGGCCTGAAGGCCGTGTTCGTGCTCGAAAGCGGCTTTAACCTGGATAGCGGCACCTCGCAGCAAAGTGGTCGCCTGTTCGGTCGTCAGGCATTCGTGGGTGTGCAGAGCGAATACGGCCAGATTAGCGCTGGCCGCCAGTACACCTCAATGTTCGAGGCGCTCGCTAACTTCGCACCGGCAGCGTACGCGACCCAGTATGAACCGGTGGTGGTCATGGCGGGCGCGAACTTCCGCGAAGACAATACGATCAAGTACTCAGGCGCTTTCGGTCCGGTAACCGCGCTGGCACACTGGTCGTTCGGTACCGGCCTGGCACTGCCGCCCACGGTAGGGGCACCCTTCATCCTTGGTGGCAACGGCGAGGTGCCAGGGCAGTTCCGCCGCGATACTGCCTACGGTACGGCCTTGACCTACAACGGCGGGGCGTTCGCCGCGACCATCGGCTATGACCAATTCAATCCGACCATCGCCCCCGCAGCCACGCCTGCTCTCGCTGGCACCGGCACCTTCAAGAAGGCATCGGTAGCGGCCAGCTATGCGTTTGGTGCGGCCAAGATCATGGGTGGATACCGCTGGGGCCAGAACAAGAACCAGAACGGCAGCGAGATCCTGCGCGATGACTTCTACTGGATCGGTGCGAACTACCAGGTGACACAGGCGCTTGGCCTGACGCTCGAGTACAACTACGACAATGTCAAGAACCAGTTCGGCAGCACCAGCGTCGCCAATCCGTGGCAGATCGCGTTTATTTCCACTTACGCCTTCTCCAAGCGGACCGACGTCTACTTGACCACAGCCTACGCGAAGCATGCGGGAGTGGGTATGGAGTCCGCCGCGATCTTCTATGCCAACAGCCTCTCGCTTGGGAATAGCTACGCGCTTGGCAGGGGCGAAAGCTCGATGCTGGCCGTTGCAGTCGGCCTGCGCCACAAATTCTAAGCGAGGCCCCGGCCGGGTGCGTGAGTGCTCGAGTTTTTTTCCCTGGAAAAGCGTCTATGAAGATGAATACTAGCCCGTCACCTGCCTTGGGCATCCATGAAGGTGCCAGACGGGAACTGACGATCGAAGTGTACTTCGACTTCGTCTGCCCCTGGTGCCTGATCGGCAAGCGCCACCTGCGCACTGCCATGAGCCGGCTGGCCGAGATGCGGCCGGACGTTGATCTGAGCGTGCTTTGGCGCTCGCATCAACTGCGCCCCGACACGCCGCCTGGTGGCTTGCCATACCAGGCGTTCTATATCGCCCGGCTAGGCAGTCCCGAGGCAGTTGCCGCCCGAAGAGCGCAGGTCCGGCGTGCCGGGACCGCCGCCGATATCGACTTTGCCTTCGAACGGATCAAGGTGCTGCCAAACACTGCGTCAGCGCATGAACTGGTTGCCTATGCAGCCCGGCATGGCAACGAAACGCAGGTAGCCGGGCTGGTCGAGCGGCTGTTCGTGGCTTACTTTATCGAGGGCGAGGACATCGGTGATTTGGCCGTGCTTGAGCGGCTGGGGCTGGAATGCGAGCTGGGACTCGAGGGCTTGGTCGAACAGTTTGCGGAGTTCCGGCGTGGTGCCAGCAGGACCATTTTGGCGCCGGCACCAATTGGGCGCCGCATTGATGGCGTCCCTTGCTTTGTGTTAAACGGATCGCATTCGATCTCCGGTGCGAATCCGCCCGACGTCCTGCTGGATGCCATGCTGCGTTCCATCTCAGGCTGACATTGCCTGACACGGGAGTGCCATGGCGCCTCGAAACGTTTTCGCCTGGCATGTAGTGCCTGGCTTTTTATTCTTAAATCGGAACCGGAGAATTTCATGACCCGAGACGTCGTAGTTGTAAGTGCCGTACGGACCGCGATCGGAACTTTTGGCGGCAGCCTGAAAGATATTCCGCCCACTGAGCTGGGCGCCCTGGTCGTTGGCGAGTCGCTCGCCCGAGCGCACGTCGACGGCAAGGATGTTGGCCACGTTGTATTCGGCCATGTTGTTAATACCGAACCGAAGGACATGTACCTGTCCCGCGTGGCGGCGATCCGCGGTGGCTGCGCCGAGGAGACGCCGGCGTTCAACGTCAACCGGCTTTGCGGATCCGGTCTGCAGGCCATCGTCTCTGCCAGCCAGAGCATCCTGCTGGGCGACACGGACATTGCGATCGGCGGGGGCGCGGAAAACATGAGCCGCGCACCCTACGCGAGCCTCGGACTGCGCTGGGGCGCACGCATGGGCGACAGCAAAATGGTTGACATGATGCTGGGGGCATTGCATGACCCGTTCCACGGCATTCATATGGGCGTGACGGCCGAGAACGTCGCGCGCAAATGGGGCATCACGCGCGAGGAGCAGGACGGGCTCGCCGTGGAGAGCCACAACCGCGCTCAGCGTGCGACGGAATCCGGTTACTTCAGGGAGCAGATCGTACCGGTGACACTAAAGAGCAGGAAGGGCGAGATCGCATTTGCCAGCGACGAGCACTTCCGGCCGAATGCTACGCCGGAAGACTTTGCCAAACTGAAGCCGGCGTTCCTGAAGGAGGGCGGTAGCGTGACAGCCGGAAATGCCTCAGGGATCAACGACGCGGCAGCAGCGCTGCTGCTCATGAACGCCAGGACCGCACAGGCCCGTGGCTTGCGCCCGCTTGCCCGGCTCGTCGCATATGCACACGCTGGCGTGGACCCAGAGTATATGGGGATCGGTCCGGTGCCAGCATCCAGGCTAGCGCTGCAAAGGGCCGGTCTCAGCGTGAACGATCTGGACGTCATTGAAGCCAATGAAGCCTTTGCAGCGCAGGCTTGCGCGGTTGCCCGGGAACTTGGACTGGACCCGAACAAGTTCAACCCCAACGGTTCCGGCATCTCATTGGGTCATCCAATCGGGGCCACGGGCGCGCTAATCACCGTCAAGGCCGTGCATGAGTTGCACCGCATCCAGGGTCGGTATGCACTGGTCACGATGTGCATCGGAGGCGGCCAGGGAATCGCGGCCATTTTCGAGCGACTCTGACTGCCTGAGACCGGCCTGGTTGCAACTATCGGCACGGGGTCTGGTGAACGATGCCTGGCCGGGCCTTACGCGCTTCTGAGGGAGGTCATCACGCGCTTTCCCACCCAAAAGGCGCGTGAGACCGATCAACCGCTGCCGCATTTCCGGCGGCCACCATCTGCGAGCACTACATAGCGGCTTCGCTGATCCACCACAGCCCATGGGTTGCCACAGGACGAGGCCGGCCAGACGCCCGCGGATGGATGGTAGTTGCTCATGAAAGTAGACCAAACGTATTCATTGCGCTCCCCACTCATGCAACACACATTCGACGACAAACCACCACTGAGCCCCGCGCAAGCACTGCCCTTGCTGGGGGTTCTGGGCATTCTGGTGTCGCTGTGGTCTGACATCCTGTTTCCTACCCTCACGGGAATTCAGCAGGACCTGCGCATTTCGGCTACCGCCGTGCAGCAAACGGTATCGCTCTTTTTTGTGGCCAATGCCTTCATGTGCCTGTGGCATGGAGTCATTTCAGATGCCTATGGAAGGCGAAGGCCCCTGACTTTCGTGTTAGTGGTGCTGCTGCTGTCCTCCTTACTCTGTTTGAAAGTCACGCGCATTGAGGAGCTTTGGCTGCTGCGCACCGTGCAGGGCTTGGCAGCCGGGATTGGAACGATTCTGTGCCGCGCCATCATCCGCGACCTGTATTCAGGCGCCGATGCGCAAAGAATGATTGCGCGTACCAGCATTGTCCAGTGTCTGGGCCCCACCTTAGTTCCCATGCTGGGCGGATGGCTGACGTCCATGTGGGGATGGCGTGCAGTGTTTGCCTTCCTTTCCGTGGTCGCGGCGCTGATGTTGCTGGTCTACAGGCTGCTGCTGCCGGAGACCTTGCCACCTATTCGCCGTCAGCCTATGCGCGTCGCTACTCTGTGGCGCAGCTACCGCATTGTGCTGGGCTCGGGTTGGTTTATGCGCCTGACCGTGGCTCATGCCTGCAACTGGATGGCGATGTTCCTGTACGTTGCAGCCGCTCCACAATTTTTGATCCATCTATTGGGGCGCCCTGCGACCGAGGTCTACGTGGTATTTGTGCCAATGGTGCTGGGGCTGGTTGCCGGCTTAGTATGCCTGCCACTCCTGGTGCAGCGGTGGGGCACGCAGCGCACTGTGCGCCTGGCCTACATCGGCTTTCTGCTTGTCAATCTTCTCAATGTGGCATTGGCCCTGCTGGTGGCACCCGGGCTGGTTCACCTGGTGCCGTTGGGGGCTTATGCTTTCATGGTCGCCCTGTCCATGCCGCTGCTCATAGGCCATGCGCTGCAACCATTTCCTGAGAACGCGGGCCTGGCCGCTTCCTGCCAGATGCTGTTGCAATACACCGGCATGGCCCTGATCGCCGGCGTGCTGGCCCCGCTGCTTTGGAACTCCTTCTGGCTCATGGCGATGACCTGTGCAGTGCTTACGCTGACTAGTGCAGTGTTGTTACTTTGGCAAGGCCAGGCCACTCGTCGGGAAAATCGAATACTCGTGGCCTGAATCGGCGGCCGGCTTCTTCACTCGAAGACGTGGCCGCCTACGGCCTCGCTGGGGATGGCGCTAAACGGCGTTCTATTGTCTGGAACTGACTGGGATTTTCTGGCGCTGGCCAGATCGCAACGACCGGGACCCGGCGGATCGACGCCCGCACCGCAAGGTCCCGGCGTCCCTGATGACCTGCCCGCTTCCGTTGTGTTTCAGAATCTATGACGGACACCCAGCGCCACGCCAAGCATGCCGCGTTGCCCCGGCGTGGGATAGTAGCCGCTGCCAAAACCGGTGAGCGACGTGTCGAAGTTCAGCGCGGCATTTCTCGCGTACGCGGAGGTCAGGTATACATCGGTACGCTTTGAAAGGCTGTAGGTCGACACGAAGGCAACCTGCCACGGGTTGGCCGGATTCGTGGCCGGCGCCGTCGGCGAGACCCGCACCGAGCTAATGTCCCAGTAGTAATAGGCCAGCGTCAGGCCTATGGCTGGCGTGGCCTGGTAAGTGCCGCCCGCCCACCAGAAACTCTCTTTCGCCAGCGTTACATGGTTGGCGTAGTCGGTGTTCCCCCAACGATAGCCGGCCATGATGCTACCCGGCCCGATGCTGTAGCTGGCCGCCAGGCCGGCCTTGCGCGACTTGCCGGCCTGGCCGACGACCATCGTCGGATTCCATTCATCGTAGGCCACGCTCACGCCGAATCCGTTGCTCAGGTAATAGGCCCCGGCCCCCCACCCAGCGTTGTTTCCCGCGTGCCCCGGCACCTCGCCCGCACCGCCATTTAACAGCGGCGAAACACCAACGGTGGGGGTCCCGACGCCAAACGAGTAATGCGCTACCGCCGTCACCGAGCCGAACGAACCGGTGTACTTGACCGTGTTGTCTGAACGGGCGCTACCACCCAGCATCGCGCCAACCGGTTCATACATGACTGCATAGCGCAGCGGCGCGAAATTGGAGAAGGCATTGAACATCGACGAATACTGCCTGCCAAGCGTCAGTTGCCCAAAGCGGTTCTGGATGCCAACGAAGGCCTGCCGCCCGAACAACCGGCCCTGCAATGACGCGCCGCTATCTTCGGCAAAGCCGCTTTCCAGCACGAATAGCGAAGACATTCCACCTCCGAGGTCTTCCGTGCCACGCAGGCCCCAGCGTCCGCCTGCCAGTCCTCCGCCGGAAGGCATGCTGAAGCGGTTGCCACCAGGCTGTTGCACCAACTGCCCGTTGACGACCGACGGCACACCTTGCGCAATCCTGTTGACATACTCGATCGGGGCGTCGATGACACCATAGAGGGTCACACCGGATTGCGCGCTGGCTGCCGTGCTGCCTGCCGCGCCAAGAACTAGGGCAATAGAAAGCGTCCTTCTCATACTGATGGTCTCCTCGTTGAGTTTTTTTTGTGGCTCGGCGACGTCCGTCAGCTCGCCGCTGTGATGCCGTCTGCCGGGCCCGAGCCGTCTGGCCCGGGCCGGCTCATTGCTTGCTTCGGTCTGTGCTTGTTGCCCGGAATCCCCCTTCGTCCGACTTTTCCGGGGCCCCGGCGTCTCGGGGCATTCCGTCTGGTGGCGTGTGTCGTCGGCGCGCGGCCGGGTGGTGGTGCGTTATGTAGGGGCGGTCACGGAACGGCGTCTTGATTCTGTGCCGGGGCGGGACAACAGTCGAACAAAGAAGGCGCGCGATTGTCCGGCTTGTTGCAATCCCAAGGCCGGAGCTGCTTCCCACCGGCGCAGGTCGGGTGCGAGCGCTCCCACGCCGCACCGTGACGGATCGTGCAGGTGAGTCGGACCGTACGGACCGGCACCGCGCAGGCGTACCTACGCGGTGCGGGACGCTGCGCGTACCGTAATTTCCAGACCTGGCGTGCGCAGGCTGCGGCGCAGTCCCTTACGCATCAGCCAGCCCGTGTATTACCGCAATGCATGCGGCGAGGCACGGGTGTTCAGGTGACGGCGTACACCCTGGCCGGTACCGCCTGTGGCGGTACCGGCCCTGCCCGTCGCTGCTCCAGTTCGGCGATCAGTGCTGCGCGGGCTTCGTTTGCTTTGGCCGCGCCGGCTTCCTTGACGTGCCCGAAGCCGCGCACTGACTCCGGCAACGCAGCAATGCGCGTGGCCACGTCATACGTCTGCGCATTGATGCCGTCGAGCAGACGATCGATATCGCGCTCGTATTGGGAGACGAGATGGCGCTCCAGACGGCGCTCGGCGTTGTTCCGGAAGGGATCCAGCACACTGCCGCGCAGGAACCGGAATTTCGTCATCCATCGGAACGCTGTCATCAGCCAGGGGCCGACTTCGCCCTTGACCGGCATTCCCGCGTCGTCCTTTGTTGCAAAGGGCCACGCGCCAACGTGGAAGCGCAGCGTGTACTCTCCTTCGAACTCTTTCCTCAGCGCTGCCTGGAAATCGGGATGGCTATAGAGACGGGCCACCTCCCATTCATCTTTCACTGCCAGCAGCTTGTGGTAACTGGTCGCCACAGCACGACTGAGCGCATCGCCCAGGCCCGCATGCCGTTCCGCATCGGCCACGCGCTGTACCAGTTGCTCGTAGCGCCGCACGGGCCCCTGGCCGCCGTACGCTTTCAAGTGTTCGCCTCGGCTGCGGACGATTTCTGCCACGCTGCGCCTGGTCCGCGGCACGAAATTGATAATCTGATTCGCGGGCGCACGCGTCTCCCGGACGAACCGCTCCACCGCCGGCAAGTCATGCGCAGCGCGGCGGCCCCAGAGGAATGCGTCCTTGTTCATCGCCACAGCCACGCCGTTGAGCTCGATTGCCCGATGCATTGCTGCCAGCGATATGGGCACCAGTCCACGCTGCCACGCGGCCCCCAGCATGAGCATGTTGGCGGCGATGGCATCGCCCATCAGTTCGATCGCCAGGCGCTGTCCTTCAAGCAGCAGCACATCGTCGCCCAAGGCATGCCGCAAACGCTGGACCAGCACGTCGGCATCGATGTTCCAGTCCGGGTTGCCGGCGAACTCCGCCGTAGGGATGAGATCCGTGCAGATGACGCCCTGGCTGGTGCCCAGGCGTAACGTCGAGACCGTTTCGTCGCCGGCTGCCACCACGAGGTCGCAGCCGACCAGCGTGCTGGTATCGCCGGCGCCGATACGGGTGGCGTGCAGCATGCCCGGGCGGGGTGCAATGCGGACATGGGAATTCACCGCCCCGTACTTCTGGCTGATGCCGGTGATGTCGAGGTTCGATGTGTAGTAGCCCTGCAAGTGAGCGGCCATTGCCAGGGTCTGGCCAATCGTGACCACGCCGGTCCCGCCGATGCCGACGATCATGACACTGCGGATGTCCGTCAATGAGGCGATGTCCGGTTCCGGCAGCGCCTGAGTCCACTCGGGCTGGCGCGGGCCGCCATTGCCCGCCTTCGGATTCCTGAGCTTGCCTCCATGTACGGTAACGAAGCTCGGGCAGAAGCCGTCGACGCACGAGTAGTCCTTATTGCAGCTACCCTGGTTGATCCGCCGCTTGCGCCCGAACTCGGTTTCCAGCGGTTCAATCGACATGCAGTTGGACGCCTTGCCGCAATCGCCGCACCCCTCGCACACGGCAGGGTTGATGAAGGCGCGCTTCGCCGGGTCGGGCAGTTTGCCACGCTTGCGCAAGCGCCTGCGCTCCGTGGCGCAAGCCTGGTCATACAGGATGACGGAGACCCCGGGATATTCCCGGAACTCGCGCTGCACCGCGTCCATCTGGCTGCGGTGGTGAACAGGCGTATCCGGAGGCAAGGAAATATCCCGGTACTTCTGCGGCTCGTCGGTCACCACTGCCATCTTGCGCACGCCTTCCGCCGCCAGTCCGTGAAGAATTTGCTGGGGCGGCTGTTCCGTTTCCACTGGTTGCCCGCCTGTCATCGAGACGAAGCCGTTGTAGAGGATCTTGTAGGTCATCGGGACGCCGGCCGCGATTGCCTGGCGCACCGCCAGGAACCCGGAGTGGGCGAATGTTCCGTCGCCGATATTGGCGAACACATGTTTCTCACCGGTGAACGCCTGCTGGCCCAGCCACATGACACCCTCGCCGCCCATCTGCGACACGGTCGTGGTGCGGAGCGGATTGGCGCGGGCGGCGATGGTATGGCAACCGATGCCGGCCAGTGCGCGGCTGCCCTCCGGCAATCGGGTGGAGCGGTTGTGCGGACAGCCGGAGCAGAATCCCGGCATGCGTGACGGCGTTCCGCTGGCGTCCGCTTTCGCGGCGGGGGCGGTAGGGGGATTTAGTCCGCAAGCCGGATTGTGCAGCCGTAGCGTATCAGCGATCACGGCCGCGATCCGCTGCGGGCTCAGTTCCCCGGCGTTCGGGAATGCCACGGGACCGCGCGCCGGATCGAACACCCCGCCGGCTTGGTGCTTGCCGACGATGCGCGGCGCCGCTCCGCCGTAGAGCGCCGCGCGCAACTGGTCCTCGATCACCGGCCGCTTCTCTTCAACCACGATGATTGTTTCAAGGCCTTGCGCGAACTCGCGGACGATCGCGGGGTCCAGCGGCCAGATCATGCCGATCTTAAGCATGCGGACGCCCAGTTCGGCGGCGCGCGCCTCATCCAGCCCAAGGCTGGCCATGGCCTCGAGTACGTCCTGCCAGGATTTGCCGGCGGAAACGATGCCGATCTTGGCGTGGTCCGGGTCCAGGGTCACGCGGTTGAGCCCGTTGGCACGCGCGTACGCCATCACCGCCTGGTGCTTATGGTGATACAGCCGTTCTTCCTGCGGCAGCGGCGCGTCGACGCTGCGGATATGGTATCCCTCGCTCTCCAGCATGTCAGCGGCGTCCCGTGCTGGTTCTGGCATCCGGATCTGCGGCGAATCCGGCGACACGTAGACGGAGCCGCCCCCCTCCACCACGTCGGTTACCACTTTCATGCCGACCCAGCAGCCGCTGAAGCGTGACATCGCGATCCCGTGTAGGCCGTAGTCCAGCAGTTCTTGCGTGTTCGACGGATAGAGCACCGGCATTCCGACCGCGATGAATATCTGGTCCGAGAAGTTCGCCACCGTGGAAGACTTGGCGCCGTGGTCGTCGCCCGCCAGGCACACGACGCCGCCCTTGGGCGACGTGCCGGCGAGATTCGCGTGGCGCAAGACGTCGCCCG
Source organism: Cupriavidus sp. F041 (assembly GCF_057814235.1). NCBI lineage: Bacteria > Pseudomonadati > Pseudomonadota > Betaproteobacteria > Burkholderiales > Burkholderiaceae > Cupriavidus > Cupriavidus sp. F041. The sequence goes on along the minus strand of NZ_JBVASY010000001.1, from coordinate 2,637,467 downwards.
AGCGGTCCACTCCGGGTCCCTTGCCGTACCAGATGCCGAACACGCCATCGACCCTGGCGCCCGGGAAGCTACCCACGTACTGGGCACCCCAGATCGCCGTGGCGGCAAGGTCTTCGTTCAGACCGGCACGGAACTGGATGTTGTGTTCCTTGAGCAGTGTCTCTGCCGCCCAGAGTTCCATGTCGTAGCGGCCGACCGGCGATCCGCGATAGCCGGAGATATAGGCACCGGTGTTCCATCCCGCCGCCGTGTCGCGCAGGCGCTGCTGGATGGGTAATCTCACCAAGGCCTGCATGCCGGTCATGTAGAGCCAGCCCTCCTGGGCCTGATACTTGTCGTCAAGCGTTGTTCCGGTACGGGCAAGGACGTTATTCATCTGTCGTGTGGGCCTGAAACCCTGTAATGGGGATTGATTGGCAGACTCTGCGCGGGGGCGCGGAGCACGGAAATACGGCTGGCAGCAAGCCGGTATCTCGTGGCAGGAGCCGTGGGCCCCCGGCGAGAAGTCGCAGCGGCCCCTCACGTGCGCCAGGCACGTGGGGTATCACGATGGAGGGTGGACAGGGGCGGGACTGTAGGGCTTTTTGGGGCCTGCGCCTTTCGTATCAGATTGGCGGAGGTAGCGTCACACGCTTCCCGCCAGCGGCGCGATGAAGAGTCTGCGACCCGTCGCTCCTGATATGCTGCGCCCCGCCTTCACCGCAATACATCGCCTTACTGCAGTTCGATCTGGGTCGCGCGGATCACGTTTCGCCACTTCTCCACTTCTCCGGCGACATGCTCGCGCGCTTGCGTGGTCGTGCCACCTTCGGTGGCGAATCCCTGGTCTCTGAACCGCTTCTGCAACTCGGGCTGGCTCAGCGCTCGCTGGATTTCCCGATTCAGCCGTTCGACGATCGGTGTCGGCGTGCGTGCTGGCGCGGCGATCTGCATGGTCGATACGATCTCGTAGTTCTCATAGCCGAGTTCCTTCAGCGTGGGCACATCCGGCAGGATGACCGAACGGGTGCCCGAACCGATGGCCAGCGCGCGCAGCCCGCCGGCGCGCAGTTGTGCCAGCGCTGGCGGCGCGAGATCGAACGCCACGTCCACATCGCCATTCATCAGCGAGGTGTGGAGATTGGCAGATGTCTTGAACGGCACGATCGAGAAATCCAGCTTCTCCCTGGCCTTGAAGAGCTCGGCCATCAGATGCCCGGTCGTGCCCAGCAGGCTGATCCCCGCCGTCAGGCGGCCAGGTTGCTCGCGCGCCGCGCGGATAAAGTCCTTGACGCTATTGAACTTCGACCGCTTGCCAGTCAGGATCGCAATGTCCGTCCTCGCGATATCCGACACCGGCACCAGGTCGCGCAGCACGTCGTAGGGCGGCGACTTGTACAGCGACTGGCTCAAGGCGTTGGCGCTGCCGATCAGGACCAGCGTGTAGCCATCCGGGCTGGCATTTGCCGCGTACTTGATGGCGGCAACGCTGCCCGCGCCGGGCCGGTTCTCCACGACGACCGCCTGCCCGATCTGCATGCCAATCTGATGCGCGAGCAAGCGAGCCACGATGTCCGCGCCGTTGCCGGCGGCCACCGGCAATACCAGGGTGATCGGCTTGGCGGGATACAGCGGTGCGCAAAGCGCATCTTGCGACCAGACGCCACCGGCCAGCAGCAGGGCACACGCCGCCTTCATCACGTTTCTTCTGTTGGACACTTTATCTCCTCTTGCTCTTTTGGGTGCTCTCGACGGCCTCCAGCGGCGGCTACGACGTGACCTGGGGGCCGACCTCAACCTCCGCCGGTTTGAACAGCGCCGAAGGGCGGTCAAGACGGCGCCATGCCTTGGTGGGAGTGCCGGCTGCTACTAAATCGATCTCCCGCGTCAGGATTCGTCGCAGCATGGCAATGCCGACGTCGGAAGCGCCCAGGCACTCGTTCATGCGGTCAGCGATGACGCCCTGCCCAATCAGCGCCACATAGTCCTGCGCGCTCGTGAGCCGGATCAGCGGATCGGTAGGATACCGCCCGGCGAACAGGTCGTCGTGATGATCCGCGGAGTTATAGCCTTCGCATTCGCGGTAATAGCTGACGAGCTTGCGGTCCGCCTCCAGCGTGGTGGACGGTGTCGCGAACAACGCGAGCCGCATCGTCCGTGTGTCGTCGATGGGTACCATCCAGTGCGACACCTCGGTCCACGGGTCCCCGGGGTCGACGCCGGGAATGTTGACGTGGTTGCCATAAGGAAACGTCCAGTCGCTCACCCTGACCTGCGAGCCGCCGCGCACGGCCGTCTGGCAGATGCCGGCTTCCGTTTCACGGTAGCTGAGTTCCGGCACCTCGGTGGTGATGGCCTCGCCGAAGGCGCCGACCTTGCCCATCTGGTGCGCGAAACTGACATGCACAGCGTCCAGCGAATTCTCGACGTTTTGCAACCAGTTGCACGGCCAGATCTCCATGCGCTGGAACAGCAGCATGCCGGGCGTTTCGAATACTGCCTTGCGGGGAAGGTCGAACGCCGGCGCCTCGCCTTCGCCGAGGTACGCGAAGATCACGCCGCAGTATTCATGGACCGGATATGCCCCGATGCGGATGTTCGCCTCGCGGCAATGCCGCTCCGCCGGCCGCTCGACGCAGCGTCCGCTGCCGTCGAACTTCCAGCCGTGGTACATGCATCGGATCTCCTCGCCTTCGATCCATCCCGTGTGCAGCATCGTCAGCCGGTGTGCGCAGCGCCCAGCCACAAGGTGCGGCTCGCCACTCTCGCCGCGATAGAGAGCGAGGTCCTGGCCCAGCAGCCGCACCGCTTTGGCGCTGCCCGCGGCTACGTCGCGCGACAGCGCCACCGGATGCCAGAAGCGGCGCAGCAGTTGTCCCATGGGGGTGCCCGCCCCGGTTTGCGCCAGTTGCGCTACCCGGGCTTCCCGAATCATTTTGTGTTCCACCGGACTGGTGTTGTGTGGATTCATGGTTAGCCTACCTTCACGCGCAATGTATCAATGCCGCTGACCTCGATGTCGAGGGCGTCGCCTGTTTTCAGAAAACGGTTGCTGGCCGCGCCGACACCGGCCGGCGTCCCGGTCGCGATGACGTCGCCGGGCAGCAAGGTCATGTAGGAAGACAGCGTGGCGATGATCCGCTCGGTCGAGAAGATCATGTCGGACATGGCCCCTTGCTGCACCACATCGCCGTTGAGCCGGGTGGTGACGGTCAGCGTCCTGCGTTGCAGGGCATCGACCAGCCCCTTGCCGCACGCGATCGTCGGACCAAGCGCGGAAGCCCCGTCAAGCCCCTTGGCCGCCGTCCAGTCGGGCCAAAAGCTGTTGCCGGCGGGCAGTTTGACCAGGTCGCGGGCCGATCCGTCATTGAACGCACAGATGCCGGCGACAAAGCTAAGCGCGGCCTCCGGCTTCACTGCTTTGCAGGGCCGGCCGATGACCACCGCGATCTCGCCTTCGTAGTCGAGTTGCGCAGTGACGTCCCGGTTGGGATTCAGCACGCCGCCGTGCGCTACGAAATTCGAAGGCGCCTTGTAGAAAATGAGTGGACGCTCCGGCGGCTTGGCCGCCGACTCGACGCCGTGCGCCTGGTAGTTGATCGCGACCGCGAAGATGCGCGCGGCAGGATCGACCGGCGGCAGCATCACCGCATCGCGCAATGGCACGCGCGACAGGCCGGCAGGAATGCCCGCTGCGAGCACTGCCGCCAGCGCATCGCCTTCTTGCAAGATGTTGATTTCGTCCCCTTCCACGCAACCGGTCACGATCCGGTTGCCGACTTGGAACCGTCCAAGCCTGATGTAGTCTTCGTTCATCCTTCTGCCTCCAGTACCGTCAACGCGATTGACAGAATTCTGGATCTGCCCACGATCGCAGTCGAGGCGCGCAACCAGCGAACTGTCTTGATTGTTGCTTTCACCGGCGCCCGGTCTCCGACGCGGGCGGGTGTCGGCCCTCCCGGCGCCTGCCGGCCACATTGGGAGTGGGGAGTGCAACTTTGCGGACAATCCCGGCGCACCGGCGCTTGTTGCATGGGTCACTCAAACAGAGAATCGTCGGACAACGGCGTGCATAAGATCATCTGCACATGCGCCCTTTGCCCATCCCGGAGACATCATGCAACGACTAAACGCCCGGCTACACGCGATCCACTGGCTTGCCGAAGGTATCCATGGCTTCGAACTGCGGCCTTCCGACGCCCAGACATGGCCCGCCGTCACCGCGGGCGCGCATATCGACCTGTTCCTGCCGAACGGGCTTGTGCGCAGCTATTCTCTTGTTAACTTGCAGGGCGAATGTCACCGCTACGTCATCGCGGCGAGCCTGGATCCTGCCGGCCGCGGCGGCTCGCGTTACCTGCATGAAACGCTGCGTGTGGGCGCGACCATCGCCATCTCAGCGCCACGAAACAGCTTCCCATTGCGCGAATCGGCCCGGCATACCGTGTTCTTCGCGGGCGGCATAGGCATCACGCCGCTGTGGAGCATGGCCCAGCGCCTGTCGTACAGCGGCAGCTCGTGGGCACTGTACTACGCGGCACGAGCACGCGAAAACGCCGCATTCGCCGACGATCTTGTTGCGCTCGCCAAGGAAACGGGCAACAGCGTCCACCTTAACTTCGATGGCGGCGCTAAGGAGAAGATGCTGGATATCCGAGGCATCGTCGCCTCATGCGCCGACGACATCGACTTGTACTGCTGCGGTCCCGTTCCGATGCTGCGGGCCTTCGAGGCTGCGTGCGAGGGCCGCGATCCGGCCCAAGTGCATCGCGAATACTTCGCCGCGCCGCAGCCCGTCACGCCACCTGAAGCAGGTGCCGGGGCCGGAGATGCGTTCACGGTCATCCTCTCTCGCGCGCAGAAAAGGCTCATCGTTGGACCCGGCACCAACATCCTCGAAGCCGTGCTCGACGCGGGCGTGGAAGTCCCCTACTCGTGCATGAGCGGAGTCTGCCGCGCCTGCGAGACAGGCGTCCTCGCCGGCATTCCCGATCATAGGGACCTCGTCCTTTCGGACGCGGAGCGCGCAGCCGGATCTACGATGATGATCTGTTGCTCGCGCGCACAGTCGGGCGAGCTGACGTTGGATCTCTGAAACGTCACGCCCTGCTGACTGCGCATCTGCCCCCCTCGCCGGCTGCACCGGGTCACTCGCCCTCTGGCGCCAGCCCCGACAGCTTCGCCATGTCGAGCACCGTCACGCGGCCATACTGGACACGGACGATGCCCGCTGCCTCCAACTCGCGTAGCGCCCGGTTCACCACTTGTCGTCGCGTGCCGAGCATCGTCGCGATTTCATCCTGCGACAGGTTGACCTCGCCAGCGGCATAGCAACGGATGTTGCGCGCGAGGAACGAGCGCAGCAGGGTGGCGATCCGCTCCCGCGTGGAGTGCATGGTCGCGCTCTCGTGGCGAGCGAGTGTCTCGCGGTACCGGCGGTCCAGCATGGCAAACAACCCGGCTGCAAGCCGTCCATCGCTGTAGACGAGTTCGCGCAACACCACCGCCGGAATCCGGACAAGCGTCGTCGCCTCCTTGCAGGTTGCGGTGTATAGGAAGGGCGTATCCGTCAGGGCGGGCCCGATACCATGGAAATCGCCCGCGAAATACAGCCATGCAGTGAACTCCCGCCCCGTCGACGACACACGGGAAAGCTGCATCGACCCGGTCGCGAGAAGGTAGAGATAGTCCGCAGATTCGCCGGACCGCTTGACGCAAGCATGCGCTTCCATCGTTACGACATCAGCGACATCGACCAATCTGGCGATGGCCTCGGCGGGCCAATTGACAAAGAGTTCAGACTGGTTGATCGCTAGCCTGGCGACGACATTGCTCATGGGGGGTAACGAAGACAAAGGTGGGGAGGCCTGACCGGCGGTGCTCGCGACAAGGCGTCATCGGCTTCCCACCGCAGGCATGTGCATGCGTGCCGCATTTTACGCCCAGAGATAAGCGCTCTATCGCTGTATTCGATGCAGGACTGCGCAGATCGGGATGGGATCATGACGTCTTCTCCCGAATAGCGATTTTGCGGGATAGGTGTGCATCACTTCCGTCTTTCTGCTCGCCAAGCCCTGGGTGCCATTCCAAAATGGCGCGAGAACCACTGTGTAAAGGATGCCTGCTGCGTGTAACCCAGTAATGTGGCCACGCGACCAATCGAGTAACGCTCGTTGCTCATGTAGCGGATCGCTAGCTCCTGCCGCACTTCCTCTACCAGATTCGAGAAAGTCGTACCTGCCTCCTCGAGATGCCGCTGCAGAGTGCGCACACTAGTGTGGAGTTGACCCGCCACGTGTTCTATCGCTGCCTGCTCAACAGGAAGGAGCAAGTAGATCGCGTTGCGCACTTCGGCCGTAATAGCTTGCGGACCGGCAGCGCCAAGAGATTCCGCGAGGCCCTCCGCATAGCGCACTAACGCGGGATCTGCCAACGGATTCGGTTGATCGAGATCGCTGACGAGGCAAACGAACCCGTTGAAATCACTCGTGAAGACCAGCGGGCAACCGAAGAGGCGCCGGTGAGCGCGAAGGTCTGGCGGCGCGGCGTGTGTGAAGTGCACGCTAACTGGTCGCCAGTGAGGGCCAAGCACGGATGCACAGGTACGCGCCAGGACGCCTACCGCAAGCTCGATGGTCTGCTGCGGCCAGTCATCAATCTCGCCGAGAATCTCTTCGCGGATAATCACCTGCGTGCCCGAAGTCTCAATGTAGAGCCCCAGGGCATCGTTTAGCAAATGCCGGTACTGCACCATGGCGAGCAATACTTCACGCAATGTGCGCTTGTGCGTTAGCAAAAGCCCGATAACCCCAAAATCGAAGGCCGTGCGTGCCTCGGCCATTTGAATGCCGACAGACGGTGTGGATGCCTCACGGGCAGTCGCCTCGAGCAAGCGACACACCGCCGCAAACGGAATGCGTTGTTCCCGGTTCATCAAGATGGCCGGATTCAGCCCGAATCGGCGCATGAGCTCGTTGGGATTCAGCCCAAGTCGCAGCGCTACCTGCGGGTAGCTCGTCAGAGCGGCGGCTCTCGCCTTGGGTTCGCTTCCGGGCATCTGAGTTCGCTGGCGGATCGGCATAGGGCCCTCTCGGTGTTTACGCGCAGCGGCATGAAAACTAAAGAATATGGCACCAATACTAAAGTCATTTTTCTGCGTTGCCACATAGTAGCAGCAACTTCCGGATGCGCTTTGGCTCTCGTCCGCAGAAGCCAGATATGGCTGGTTAGCCGATAGCTGCTCGGGGGATGATGTGCAATCTCTTGACGATCCGCTGCGACGCCGCTTGCTGCACGGCGGAGGCCAAAAATGCGCAGGTCCTGCGGTATCGCCGTAAAGGTAGGAGCAGGATGTCAGGCCACAGGGACACCAGAAGCCCCGGCAAGGGCAGTGCCTGCATGGGGCTCAGTAGTGGCTTGCTGTCGGAAGTGCGTTGCGTGAGTGAGGGGTAACGAATAGTTTGGATTTCCAACTATCCTCCGGCGCCCAGGCGGCTTTATCCTGTATGCGCCTTACGCCGGGGTCATCGCCGAAACACCCCCACTTGCGATCCTGTTTGCTGAGACCTTACACGCCGCGACCCGCCTTGGGCCCGAGGTATCCAGCGGCCACCAGCTCACGCAGCAGCACAGCCGGGTGGTACTTCGGATCGGCTTCTCGCTAAGCAGCTTGTTGTTAAGCTACCTGTCTTGTGACCAGTTCACGAATGGGCTGGCAGCGTTCCGGTGCTGTGTCCACGCAGTCGCGCACATGCTGCATTGATGCTGGATTGCCTCGGATAGCACGCTCCCGCCAATGCACTGGAAATATCGTCCCGAGATTGGGTACAGCGCGGAGTGACCGCTGGCGTTGCGCGAACCCATGCGAAGCGCTTCGCACTGCCTGCACAGCGCTGCTTCCCGTGATTCGGCCTTGGCTCCGCTCTTGCGGACAGGAGGGAGCTTGTGCGAGCCGACATGGCTCGCCTTGCTGCCGCTTACAAAATGCCCCGATGCCGCGCTCCCGGACCGCCGGGTCCGGCAACCGCGCATGCGACGAATCGCCGTCCAGTACAACACCCTGATTGCATCCGAGCCAGTCTGCATGGCCGCCAGCCGACAGCGCTCGCTCTGGTGTTGCATGGATAGTCCGAACTCCGCTGCCGACGCGAAACACACGACTCTTTCGCGTGGATTCCCCTGATCGATCAAGTCGTCGACCAGGGCCGACACATACGCGAAGTAGTCGCCATTGTGGCCACGAGCCTGCGCGACCGCCTGGCCATGCACTTGATGACTCATGCTTCGCACTTCCCTGTGGAGTTGGGCCAGCGAGGGCAACATCCCTCCAGCGGATTTCCTTTGGCTTTGCATAATGGCTGTCTCGGGTTGGGCCGGTTAGGGACACGGACTGGGCGGCCTCAGCCTGCCGCAAGCGCCATTGGACGGTTTCCCGAGCCCCGCCCCTCACGCCTTCAAGCCACCCAACGCCGGAACCGGCAAAGATGCAGCGAGGAGCAATCCATCAAGCCGAACTGCCGCGGCGCCGTGAGAGCCACCGCTAGGGCGCGCTAGCAGAATCCACCTGCAATATCAGGCTTCCTTCGACTTCCTGCACCGGAAACTTGCGCAGGCACAGGCTTCCCGAGCCGGGCTCGCAGGACTTCGCCAGATCGAAGCGCAAGCCATGGGCCGGGCATTGCAATACGCTTCCCTCAAGGCGACCGTTGGCCAGCGACGCCCCGTTATGCGGGCATGAGTTGTCGATGGCATGGACAGCGCCATCGATGTTGAACAGAACGATGCTCTTGCCGTCGACGAAGACCAGCTTACGCTGGCCCGGCAGGAGTTCGTCCGCCTGCGCCACCGGTACCTGCTTCGTCATGTCGTCCGGTTGATGTTGGCTCGTCATGCTGCCACCCGGTCGACTGCGGCACTTTCCTGCCCAGTGCCTGCCAGTTCGTCGAGCAGGTGCGCAATGCGCTCGCGCAGCAGCTTCTTGTTGATCTTGCCGACGCTCGTCTTCGGAATCTCGGCGACAAAGGCGATGCGGTCCGGCTCCGGAACGGCGTACTTGCTGATCCGTTTCAGTTCGACGTGCTGCATTAGCCGGTCACGGATCGCCTCAACCCCGACATTTGCGTCCGCCTTGCGAACGACAAATGCCATCGGCCGCTCTCCCCACTTCTCGTCCCGCACGCCGACCACCGCGCACTCTTGCACGCCGGCCACGTCCATGATCAGGCTCTCAACCTCGATGGAGGACACCCATTCGCCGCCCGTCTTGATCACGTCCTTGATGCGGTCGACGATCTGAACGAACCCATCGGGCGTCATGACGGCGATGTCCTGGGTATGCAGATAGCCGCCGGACCACAGTTCTTCGGACGCCTCGGGCTTGCCGGTGTAGCCCTGCGTGAGAAACGGCGAGCGCAGGACGATCTCGCCTTGCTGCTTCCCATCGCGCGCAACGTCGTTCATGCTTTCGTCGACGACCCGGAAGTCGACAAACGGCACCGGGCGGCCGGTCGAGCAGCGCATCCGCACTTCTTCCTGGCGATCCTTCGGCTTGTATCCCGGCGGCAGTTGCGCCAGGGAGACGATGGGGCCCGTCTCCGACATGCCATAGGCAGTGAAGACATCCATGCCACGGTCGAGTGCTGCCTCGCACAGCGCGGGCGGCAAGGCGGAACCGCCGGTAATGAGCTTCCAGCCCGACAGGTCCTGCCCTTGCGTGTCGGCTGCCTGGAGCACCATCTGGAGGATGGTCGGCACGCAATGGGAGAAGGTGACCTTTTCCGACTGGCGCAGCCTGACCAGGCGCTCCGGGATGTAACGTCCCGGCAGCACGGTCTTGAGCCCCAGCATGACCGCGATATACGGCATGCCCCAGGCGAGAACGTGGAACATCGGCGTGATCGGCATGTAGACATCCTCACGATGCAGCCGCTGGCCGTCGCGCGGCGCGCACAGGCTCATGGCCGTCGCCATGGCGTGCATGACGATGTCCCGGTGGCTGTAGGCCACGCCCTTGGGATCGCCAGTGGTGCCCGTCGTGTAGAACGTCGCGGCGCGCGTCCTTTCGTCGAAATCGGGAAACTCGTAGTCCGCTGCGGCGCGCGCCATCAGCGCCTCGTACTCGCCCGCGACTGGCAGCTTGCTCGCGGGAACGGCCTCGCCGTCGCCCAGCACGACCACCTTGCGCACCGACTTGAGTTCCGCCTTGATTTCTTCGAGTACTGGGACGAAGTCCGCATGCACCAGCACGATCTCGGCCCGGGCGTCGTTCAGGGTATAGAGGATCTGTTGGGCCGACAGCCGCACATTGACCGTGAAGAGCGTGGCGCCCATCATCGGGATGGCGAAGTAGCTTTCGAGGTAACGATGGCTGTCCCAGTCCATGACCGCCACGGTGGCGCCGTGCCGGACATCCAGCCCGGTCAGCATGGAGGCGAGCTGGCCGACTCGCTCACGGAACTGGCGGAAGCTGTAACGCGATTCCCCGCGATAGGTGATTTCCTGGTCGGCATGAATGCTCAGCGCGTTCAGGAGCAACTGCTTGACGAGGAGCGGGTACGTATGGGCCGACGGCGTCGGCGTGATCAGGTTATCTTGCATGGCAGTGTTCAGTACGGTTTGCTTCCAATGATTCCCGCTCGCTCCATCTTGCGGAAACAAGGCGGATAGTCCATCACCGCATAGTGTTGCGTGGCACTGTTGTCCCAAATTGCAACGCTGTTTGGCGCCCAACGCCAGCGCACCTGATACTCGGGAATGTAGGCCTGGCTGATCAGGTAGCGCAGCAGGTCGGCGGCGCCAGGATTGGCGTCCTGGCCGAATCGGACGTGGGCTGCGGTGTGGAAATTGGTGAAATGCGTGGTAAACACATTTACATACAGGATCTTCTCGCCGGTCTCCGGATGTGTGCGCACGACCGGATGTTCGGCGTCCGGGTACTGAGCCTTGAGTGCCAGGCGTTTCTCGGTCGGCATGGCCGCCCCGAAGGTTGCTTCAATGCTGTGGCGTGCCCGCAGATCGGCGATCTTCTCCTTGATGTAATCGGGCAATTTTTCGTAGGCCAGCGCCATGTTGGCCCACATGGTGTCGCCCCCAACCGGGGGACATTCGACACAGCGCAGCACGGCGCCAAATGGCGGCGCCTCGCGCCAGGTTGCGTCGGAATGCCACGAGTTTTCGTAGCGATCTCGCGACTGATCCGGCGTCTTGTAGATACGAGCGAGTCCTGGATGCTCGGGATCGCCGCCCACAACTGGATGATCTTCCAGGTCTCCAAAGCGGCGTGCAAACGCGACGTGCTCGGCGCGACTCATCTCTTGATCACGGAGAAAAAGCACACGGTGCTTGAATAGCGCAGCGCGAATCTCTGCGAACAGTCCGTCGTCGTGAATGGCGTCAGCCAGCTTGATGCCCTTGAGTTCGGCGCCAAGGGCGTAAGTCAGTTGCTCAACTTGCATGATGCAGTAACTCCCAAAGACTCTATTTCCCGCAGGATGGCGATCCTAGATTTACGGGACCAATACAGTTGCGCCGGTTGTCTGACGCGACTCCAGCAGTCGATGCGCTTTGGCCGCTTCCGCCAGCGCGTAGGTTTGCTTCGGCTCGCTCGTGATTTTTCCGGCCAGGACGAGATCAAACAGCTCCTTTGCCATGGATTGCATGTGCGAGCGCGGCGTTGCGTAGTGCACCATCGCTGGGCGGGTGACCCACACCGAGCCCTTCAGCGCGAGGGTCAGCGCATCGAAGGCCACGGGGCCGGAGCTGGTTCCGTTACTTACGAGCGTCCCGCGCACTTGCAGACTGTCCAGCGACGCTTGCAATGTGTCCTTTCCAACGGAGTCGAATACGACCGGAACGCCTTTCCCGTCTGTGAGCTCGCGTACGCGCTTAGCGATGTCCTCGCGAGTTGTGACAATCGTATGCGTGCAACCGTTCGCCTTGGCAACCTCTGCCTTCTCGTCGCTGCTGACAGTGCCGATCATGGTTACACCGAGGGCGCGGGCCCACTGGCAGGCAATCAAGCCGACGCCGCCGGCAGCGGCGTGGTAGAGAATCGTCTCGCCACCTTTGAGCGGATAGACCTGGCGGAACAGATACTGTGCCGTCATCCCCTTCATGATGAGCGTGGAAGCCGTGCGGTCGGAAACGCCGTCCGGCAGGGGAATCAGTACGTCCGCTGGCATTATGCGGACCTCCGAGTATGCCCCCTGTGGCCCCATCAGGTAGCCGACTCGATCCCCAACGCGGATATCCGTCACGCCTGGCCCGACGGCCTCAACCACACCCACAGCATCCGAGCCCAAACCGTTCGGTAGTGCCAGCGGGTAATAACCGGTCCGATGGTAGATGTCGATGAAGTTGACTGCGATGTAACTATGTCGGACGCGGGCCTGCCCGGGCCCAGGCTCGCCGACCTCTACATCTTCGAACTTCAGGACTTCCGGACCACCGGTCTCGTACAGTCTGATTGCCTTTGGCATGTGAATGTCTCCAAGAAAATGACGCTTGTTGTCGATACGCTCCAAGAGCGCTCCCCGCATGCATGACTGGCATTCGCGCAAGAAGCCCCGGTGCAGAGAGCCAGCGAGAGACTGCAGCCAGCCTCCGAGGAGATTGCCTCCCTCATCGCTCTGGCTTCTGCGGATGGGAGCGAATGCGCATCGAGAAGTTGTTGACCACTATATGGCAACGCGGAAAAGGAACTTTAGTTTTCGCGCCATATTTTTTGTTTTTCGTGCCAATACGCGTAAACACTGACAGGGACCGATGCCAATCCGCCAGCAAATTAAGATGTCGGGAAGAGGGCCCAAGGCAAGAGCCGCTGCTTTGACGAGCCACCCACAAGTAGCGCTGCGACTCGGGCAAAAGCGAACGCACTCATGCGCCGGTTCGGGCTGAATCCGGCCATCCTGGTGAGCCGGGAACAACGCATTCCGCTTGCGGCGGTGTGTCGCCTGCCCAAGGGGACTGCCCGTGAGGCATCCACACCGTCCGTCGGTACCAAGATGCCCGACAACTGCACGTCGAACGCAGCGTAGGCCGCAGTGCTCCTAGCACTGGACCGAAGGCGAGCACGCGATACCAAGGGTCGTGGCGCGCGCGAAGGCGTGATCTTGAGCAGAGAGCATTGGAAGCTGCCGGTACCGTCAGTTGCCGGGGGCGTTGTCAAGGACAGGCATATGTCGGGAATTGGCGGCGCGCTTGAATCTCGCCGATCTCACCTCGGTGCCCCGGACTGGTCCGGACTGGTGGGGGCTGTCGACGTCGCGCGATGGCGTGCTCTCCATTCGGACACCGTGCAACCGAAGTGGCCACCAAACCATCGTGCGAAAGAGCTTGCCGTGCCGAAACCCAGCAGCGCCGCCAATTCGGCCAAGGGGCGAGCCTCCGATCTTGCAAGGCGCGCGGCCAAGTCCGCTCGCACCCCGTTGTAAATTCCAGAGTAGCTCTCGCCGTCCTTGGCCAGTCGACGGTGTACGGTGCGCCGGTCGACTCTGAGATGCTGGGCAACGCTGTCAACGGAGCATTTGCCGGACGGCAGCAGGGCAAGCACGAGTCTGCGAACGACATCAGGGAACGCAAGATCGGAGCCGGCCAGCAATGTATCGAGATGCTGCCGCACTTCCGATGCCATCAGGGGATCGTAGGCGGCCAGCGGCGCGTCCAGGTCGGCGGCGCGACACACGATGCCATCGAACTCCTGGTTGAACAAGACCGGCATGCCGAAGACGCGCGCATGTCCCGTCGGCCCCAAAGGCGGTGCATGTGAAAAGCAGATGCTGCGTGGCTTCCAGGTATCCCCCAAGAAGCGTCTCAACAATCGGTACACACCGGCGACGACCAACTCGATCGATTGCCGCTGGGGCGTCTGTCCATCCGTCAGGAGACTTTCACGAATCACGACAAATTCGTCGAGTTCTTCGATGGCCATGACGACGGTCTCACTCTGCAGCCGCAAGTAGCGCATCATCGATTCCAGCGCCTTGCGCAGCGTAGGCTCCCCCTGGATCGCAAAGCCCAGGGGCCCGAGGTCGGTCAACTGGCGAGTTTCAGCCATGCGCAGACCGAAGTCTTCCACGCCCGCAGCGGTCGCCGACTCAGCCAGCAGACTGCGCAGTGCGTCCGCGGCAATCATCGCATCGGGGTCCAGCAGCGTGGCCCGCCGAATGCCAGCCTTGCTCAACTGTTTGTAGGGATCGAGCCCTACTTCGCGAGCCACCCGGACGTAGTTCGTTAGCGCCGTGGCTCGTACGAGGTACGTCATCTGGTTTTCCCTAAATGTCCCGAACTGGATATATGGCGTCCCGTAATGTACATCGATTCGGAAGATTTGGGGTCACACTCATGTCGAGTCCCGGGCCGCTGAGCCATTCAGCAAAGTCCGCACTCCTGTTGGCGCACAGGCAGCCTTGGCCAGCCATCCATGCCGTCGCCGTCCCTGTCATCGCAATGAGGTAAAGAAGATGCAATTTGTTGACGACTCCCTGCTGCCCGAGAACCAGGAGCCGCTGGTCATTCAGGTCGCTCCCTATGGCCCGCAATTCCTCCCCCGGGATTCGGATGACATCCCCGTTAGCATGGCCGATCAGGTCCAGAAGGCCGTCGATTGTTACAACGCCGGAGCCACCGTGCTGCACGTGCACGTGCGCGAAGCAGATGGCAAGGGCAGCAAGCGGCTCTCGATGTTCAATGAGCTGCTGGCGCGGCTCCGCGATGCCGTGCCCAAAATGATCCTGCAGGTGGGTGGATCCATTTCGTTTGCACCCGAAGAAGATGGCTCAGCCGCGAAGTGGCTGTCGGATGACACGCGCCACATGTTGGCCGATCTTAACCCCAAGCCGGACCAGGTCACGATCGTGGTCAACAGCGCCACGATGAACATCACGGAGCTTCACCCCAAGGAAGAGTTCGCGGGAACTTCCCTCGCCGAGCCAGCCTTCTACGAGGCCTATCGCAACATGTCCTATGAGGCTGGCCCTGTGTTTGTGGAGGAACATCTCAAGCGACTGCAGGCCGCCGGCATTCAACCCCATTTCATGGTTGGGCAAATCGGCAAGCTGGAGTCCATCGAGCGCCTGATCCGCCGCGGCATCTACAAGGGACCGCTGCTGGTGAACTGGGTTCAACTTGGGGGTGGATCCGAGGGGCCGAATCCGCGGAACCTGCTGGAGATGGTCAACCGTCTGCCGGAGAACGCGGTCTTCACCGTCGAATCCTTCATGCGCTACGTCCACCCACTGACCACGATGGCGATTGCCATGGGTTTCCATGTGCGTTGCGGCATCGAAGACACGCTGTGGGGCCGCAAGGGGGAGCACCTTAGCTCCGTCCAGCAGGTCGAGCGCCTGGTGAACATGTCTCGTAGCCTATATCGGGACGTGGCCACCGCCGATGAAGCACGCCGCATCTACCGGATCGGAGAACAATACAAGACAGTCGACGAAACGCTGCAGAAGATCGGCTACCTGCCCAATCGCCGGGAGAACGAGCGCGGTCAGCCGACCTGGGCCGCTGCATAGGCGCGATTGGCGTCGACGCGGGCGTCCTATGGGGAGCCCCTGACTGGATGACCTGTGGATTGCTTGCGCGCGGCGCCATGAATCAAAGATCAAAGGAGACCTGGATGTTGATGTTCTTTTCCCGAAATGCGTGTGCTCGAGCAGTGCTCTGCGCAGCGTTGGCCCTGACGGCAACAGGAGGTGCTTATGCCTGGACTAACAAGCCGGTTCGGGTGGTGGTACCCGCTGTCGCGGGCGGTTCGATGGACCTCGTTGCCCGCGTTCTGGCTGATCAGCTCTCCAGGGATGTCGGCGCCCCGTTTGTCGTGGACAACAAGCGCGGCGCTGGCGGCAATGTCGCTGTCGCATCCTTGCTGTCGTCGCCAGCGGATGGACAGACCATCATGATTGCCATCGACAACATTCTCACGGAGATCCCGCACGTCATCAAACAGAACTTTTCGCCCCTCAAGGACATCAGGCCGGTTGCAGCATTTGCCCGGTCCGGCTTCGTCCTGGTCGGAAGCCCCGATCTGCCTGCGGCAGACTTCAAAGGCCTGATCGCTTATCTCAAGGCCAATCCCCAAAAGTGTACTTTCGCCTCCTACGCAGTCGGATCGGCCTCGCACTACGCCGGGTTGATGCTTGGCGAGCATGCCGGTCTCAAGCTGCAACACGTGCCGTTCGTTGGCTCTCCTCCCGCGCTGATCCAGGTCATGGGTGGGCAGATTCCTATCATGGTCGACGGTATCGCAACTTCGCTGCCGCTGATTCGCGGCGGCAAGCTGAAGCCCTACGCAGTGATTGCCAAGAATCGCTCGCCAAGTCTTCCTAACGTACCGACCTTCGCTGAACTGGGATACCCGGAGATCAACTTTAGCAACCTGGCCGTGGTCATCGTTCCATCCGGCGTTCCTTTGGAATTGGCAGAGAAGATTCGTACGGCCATCTACAAGGCCGCGTCGGCCGCGCCGGTGCAAAAGCGGCTGACGGATCTGGGGCTGGAGCCAGTGCAACCGCAATCGATCGACTCGCTGGAGAAAGTCGAAAGAGATGGCTCCGAGAAGATTGGAAAGATCATCAAGCAATTCAATGTCAACTTGAACGAGTAACAAGAGCGTGGCCGCGCGGGCGACTCAGGGCAAGAAGGAGTCGCTTATGCAGCAATGGAGCGCCGGCTGCCCGATGCCCGTCGTGCCGAAATCCAATCCAATCTCCCAATCATTGCCAAGATGAAGCCAACCATCCTCATCGTCCCAGGCTTGCGCGATCACGTTCCCGAGCATTGGCAAACGCTGCTGGAGGCAAGCCTGCCGAATGCGGTGTCCGTACCACCGCTGGAGCAGGACAAACTCAATTGCGGCGCGCGCGTTGCGGCACTCGACGCCGTAATCGCACGCATCGGCGGGCCCGTTGTCATCGTCGCGCACAGTGCAGGCGTGATGATCACCGTCCAGTGGGCGAAGCGCCACAACCGTGCAATTCACGGTGCTCTCCTCGCGACACCACCGGATTTCGAGACCCCTTTGCCCGCAGGCCATTCATCGATGGCGGTTCTGGACGAGAACGGATGGCTGCCAGTTCCCAGAACTGCGCTGCCATTTCCAAGTATTGTGGCAGCAAGCCGAAATGACCCCCTCGCCAGTTTTGACCGTGTTGCCGCTCTGGCATCCGAATGGGGCAGCCGCCTTGTCGACCTAGGGACCGTGGGGCACCTCAACCCCGCTGCCGGCTATGGCGAATGGCCGCGAGTACACGAGCTGATTTCCGAGCTGACAAATCCCTAGCATCCGATCGTTTCTGCCATCGATGTCGTGCCCATCGCCGAATCTCACAACGGGAATGGCGGCAACCGCGCTTTCGGGAAGGCGCAGATCTTGGCACGAAGCTGATGCCGACGCCGCTTGACTGACCAGCCGAGGATCTCGCTTCTTGAGTGCTCATCGAAAACTGAGCCTGCATCGGGATCCGTTCTCGACGGGGTCGACAAAGCGCCCGAACTCATGTTCGGGACAAATTCTCTTTTGTTTCAACCGTAGGCATACTCATGATAAATAAGATCGCGCGCTCTGTGGCTGAGGCGCTGGAAGGTACAAACGACGGCGCCACGGTGTTGATTGGCGGCTTCGGCACAGCCGGCATCCCAGGCGAACTCATCGACGGACTGATCGAGCAAGGCGCGAAGGACCTCACCGTTGTTAACAACAATGCCGGAAACGGCGACAACGGCTTGTCCGCGCTGCTTAAGGCCGGCCGTGTGCGCAAGATCATCTGCAGCTTCCCGCGCCAAGCCGACAGCTACGTCTTCGACGGGCTCTACCGCGCCGGTAGGATCGAGCTGGAACTGGTGCCGCAGGGCAACCTGGCTGAACGCATCCGGGCCGCGGGCGCTGGCATCGGCGCCTTCTTCTGCCCCACCGGCTATGGCACCGAGTTGGCCGAAGGCCATGAGACGCGCGTGATCGACGGCCGACCCTTCGTGCTTGAATACCCCATCCACGGCGACCTGGCGCTCATCAAGGCCGAGCGCGGCGACCGGTGGGGCAACCTCACGTACCGCAAGGCCGCACGCAACTTCGGCCCAGTGATGGCGATGGCGGCAAAGAAGACGGTGGCCACGGTGCATGAGTTCGTGGACCTGGGCGCGCTAGACCCCGAGAGCATCGTCACGCCAGGCGTATTTGTGAGCCGCATCGTGCAGGTCGAACGCAGCGCCACACAGGCCGGCGGATTCAAGGAGGCAGCATGAACACGCACGCTCAACGCCGCACCAAGGACCAACTCGCCACCCGCGTGGCACAAGACATCTTCGACGGCGCCGTGGTCAACCTCGGCATCGGCCAGCCCACGCTGGTGGCCAACCATCTGCCGACCGGGCGCGAGGTCATCCTGCACAGCGAGAACGGCATACTCGGCATGGGCCCCGCGGCCGCCACAGGGAAAGAGGACTACGATTTAATCAACGCAGGCAAGCAGCCGGTTACGCTGCTCCGCGGCGGCGCCTTCTTCCACCATGCCGACAGTTTCGCGATGATGCGCGGCGGACACATCGATATCTGCGTGCTCGGCGCGTTCCAGGTGAGCGCCACCGGCGACCTGGCTAACTGGAGCACCGGCGAGCCCGGTGCCATCCCCGCCGTAGGCGGCGCTATGGACTTGGCCACCGGCGCAAAGCAGACCTGGGTGATGATGGACCTGCTGACGAAGAAGGGCGAGAGCAAGCTCGTCAAACGCTGCACCTACCCGCTGACAAGCATCGGCTGCGTCAAGCGCGTCTACACCGACCTGGCCACCTTCGAATGCACGCCGCAGGGCCTCAGGCTTGTCGACGTTGTCGAGGGACTTGATGGCACTCTGCTTGAGCACATGATCGGGATTCCACTGCTGCGCTGACGATGCAACCCCAAATCTGCGACATGCGGGAGATCAATGCACCGGCGAGGCGGCAGCCCGCAGATTCGAACCACTTCGGTGATTACACTGCCGGAAGCCTGAAGCGTCCGGGACGCAAGAGCGACGCGACGGCAATTTCGGCGCCGCCACCCCGCCCTTCGACCCCAACCGTCGCCTGCCGGCCATGAGGGGTCGTTTGATGGCTGATGGACTGGGACGCTCAGCCGACCCGTCTCCCTTGGAAACGGCCATTCGGGCGTCATGTCCCGGACGCGCGCGAAGCATGTCCGGTCTAATGTGCTGTTGCCGCCGCAGTTTCCCCGCCAGTGGCGAGGGGCAAACATCGAGGCATGTCCTTTTCGAATGTCCTTCAGCTCTGGTCCAGGCGCCACCACGTGATTGCACGCCACGCTCCAAGATCTCGCCCGTTGGAGCCTAAACTGCAATCAGTGTTATCCCCCCGTGCTTCTTCAGGGAGTTCGCCATGGCACTCGATCTCGAAAAGCGCTTCAGCCGCATTTCGCTTGGCTTCTTCCCGTCGCCGATTCATCGGCTCAATCGCCTGTCTGATGTGCTCAAGGTATCGGTGTGGGCGAAGCGCGACGATGTGTCGTCCGGGCTCGCGTTCGGCGGCAACAAGATTCGCAAGCTCGAGTGGCTCGCTGCCGACGCAGTGAAACAGGGCGCCGACACGCTTGTTTCCATCGGCAACATCCAGTCGAACCACACGCGCCAGGTCGCGGCCGTCGCTGCGGTGCTCGGCATGCGCTGCCGGCTGGTGCAGGAGCAATGGACGCACTGGGACGATCCGGTCTACGACAAGGTCGGCAATATCCTGCTGTCACGGCTGATGGGCGCTGAAACGCTACTGGAGGGCGAGGGCTATTCGACCGAGGTGAAAGAAACGTGGGCGCGCGCACTCGACGTGGTGCGCCGCGAAGGCGGCAAGCCTTACGCGATTCCGGCGGGCGCATCGGATCATCCCCTTGGCGGCCTCGGCTATGCGAACTTCACCGATGAACTCGCGCGTCAGGAACAGGAAATGGGCGTGTTCTTCGACACCGTGATCACCGCGACCTGCACCGGCTCGACACAGGGCGGCATGGTCGCAGGTTTCAAGGCGCAGGACAGACCGCGCCGCCTGATTGGCATCGATACCGCATGCAACGAGGCGATGACGCGCCGCGCGGTGACGAAGAGCGCGCGACAGACGGCGGAACTGATCGGCATCGGCAAGCCGATCGACGACGCCGATGTGATCATTGATCCGCGTTTCGCCGGCCCGGACTATGGCCTGCCCGACGATCGGACAATCGACGCGATCCGCACCGCAGCCCGGCTTGAGGCGATGCTCACCGATCCTGTGTACGAGGGCAAATCGATGGCGGGCCTGATCGCGATGGCGAAGGCGGGCGAAATTCCAAAGGGAGCGAACGTGCTGTACGTGCATCTGGGCGGCGCACCTGCCCTCAACGCCTATCACAAGGCGTTCGCATGATCGGCATGCACATAATCGGGCGAGCCGGAAGCGGCTTGCGGGACTTCTGGAACTGATCTGGATGCCGCCGGTCTCGGCGGGAATGCGGGGCGCGGAAGCCGCGTCCGTCAAGGCGTCCTGTACCCCTATGGCCGGCTCAACATCGGATTCGAGTTCCGGCGCCGCTGCGTTACGCGCTGGGGGAAGATTTCCTATTCGAAATCCTTGAAGCAGCCGTTGCGTCGGCGCCGGACCGAACGGCAGACGTCGTCGGGAAGCGCCGGCCAAGGGCCAGCCGGCCAAGGGCCAGCCGGCGAAGGTCGCTTGCCGGCCACCTACGGACGCTCACCCACCGCTTCAAGCGGACACTCGAACGGCGGCTCCGCCCTGAAAGCAGCCGATTTGCTGGCGGCTGACCTCACCGTCCAAGGCTACGTGAAAACGAGTACTTGGAAGCCAGAAGTTGTTTCTTCCTAATTGACATCATCGTAGGGAACAACGCCATCGACGATCTTCCGTCGATCGCGAGGCCGACGCTGGTACTGGTAGGCAAGCGCGACTTCTGCGCCCCGCCGTACTTCTCTGAGGAGCTTGCGGAGCGGACTCGGGAGTCGACCTCGCGACAGCCGGAGGTCCGCTGAGAGGCAATGCAAAATGTGGACTTCCCACAATCGCATACCCCTCGTTGGTGGGGAAGTTGGCACCATCAAGAATTCGCTATCGTACTTAGCCATTAGATCTAAGAGCCTCGACCAAAAGAGCCGGCTGACAGGCTCTGGTCGCTAATCCGTTGGGGAGCGGACATGCTGAAAGACCATCTGATTGGGGACCTTTACGAGGCCGCCATTCGACAAGACGACTTCCTGGAAGTCCTGCAACGCACCGCGGAGGCGGTCGGCGCGAACGTCTTTCACATGTTCAGTTGGGACCCGGCAAACAACTGTCCGCGCTTCTCGGTGTATACGCCAGCCTCCCAACTCGACTCTGTTGTCGCGATCTACGAGGCTTACTATGGTGCACTGGATCCGCGGCGTGAATTGGTCCAGCGGGCACCCGCAGGAGCGCTCGTTGCCTGCCAAGACCACATCACCGACCGAGACGTGGCTCGGAGCGAGTTCTACCAGGACTTCCAGTTCCCAACTTCTGGACACCGTTATCTAATGGGAACGCGCCTTCCCCGGCCCGGAGGAAGCGAAACCCTCCTAGGGCTCCTTCGCAACAAAGGAAGAAAGCCTTATACCGACGCGGACAGAAAGACCGCAGCCAGTCTGATCCCGCATCTCCATCGCGCCATCAACCTTTGGCAGGACGCCAGGGTTCTGCACCGGGACGCCGCGCTGGGGACCGAACTGATGGAGCAACTTGGCCTTGCGGTCTTCGCTCTGGACAAGGAGGGACGAGTCGTCTTTTCCAATAAGGCTGGGGAGGCGCTGCTGAGCGCCGGGACAGCGCTCAGGCTCAGGCACGGTCGACTGGCAGCGCCCCACGCTCCGGACAATGACGCGCTCCTCGCTGCGATCCTTCGGGTTGCGCGATCCAGACGCGGGGAAAGCCTGGCGCTGCGAAACGCCACCGGAGCCACTCACGACCTGTTCATGAGCATCGCCGGCATTCCGGGGCAAACGCTGACTACTTTCGGCTCCGCATCGGTCCTGGTTACGGCAAGGACGCATGGAAATGCCCCCCCTGTCACCGCCCAGCAGTTGCATCAGGCTTTTGGTTTGACGCCGGCGGAAGCGGCCGTGGCGGAGGCCCTGATAGAAGGCACGTCCCCAGAGGATTATGCGAACACCAAAGGGGTCTCACCTAACACGGTTCGATACCAGGTGCGGGCCGTTCTCGCAAAGACCAACTCTCGATCGCAAGTCAAAGCCGTGAGTACCATGTTATCGATACTCTCGCAAAAAAAGCCGGGTTGACTGGCGCGGGCCGCAGCGGCCCGCCGATGGCCCCGCTTCGTAGTTGTTGGCAGAAATCCCTCAGTGCTGAACGCTAGCCGATGCGATCGGCTTTTGGTGTTCCTGGCGATTCTGCTCGGTCCGTGAAGGCCGCCCTTGGGCGATCCGCTCTGCGGCAAGCGCCTTTCCAGTTCGTGAAACGCACCTGTTGTTTCATCATCAATATTGGTGATGCGGACGTTCTGTCTCCCCTTGCATACTTGCGCGGGCTGCGCTGGTTGTATTACGGCGCACGCCAACACCAAAAACAGCGGACGGGAAGGTGTAGCGGGTCATCAGATTCGCGCGCCGACAACTTTAGGGAGTCAGAAGAATGAAAGCAAAACTGCTTGCGGTCGCCGTAGCTGCGGCCACCTTGGGTGCTTGTGGTGGTGGGGACGACAACTCCACGACCGGGGGGACAACTACGACGACTACGCCTGCTACGCCGACGACGAAGATCAGTGGCACTGCCGCAACCGGCGCAGCTTTGGCGGGAGCAACCGTTCAGGCCAAATGCGCGACGGGGTCCGGGTCGGCCACGACTGCCGCGGATGGCACCTTCACCCTTGATATCCCGAACGCCGTGCGTCCGTGCGTGCTCAGCGTCCAGGTTCCGAACGGACCGGTGATGCATTCGATCGTCGATGCGGGTTCGGGCACCGCTGCGGTGGCTAATATCACTCCTCTGACCGAGCTCGTGACGGCGGCCATCGCAGGCGGTAGCACTACCGATTTTTTCAATACCTTTGACGCGGCCGCGCAAGGCAAGCTGACCTCCGATGGCGTCACCAGCGCGGTCTCGGCAGTCAGCCTCACTCTTAGCGGCATTGTTGATCTGGGCGGGGTGAATCCCATTTCGGACACGCTTGTCGCAGCAACTGGTAGCACCGCCGGCAACGCCATGGACCAGGCTATCGACAAACTCGGTGCCGCGATGACCGCGTCCGGCACGACCCTGAAGGATCTATCCACGGCAGTCGCGGCGAACCCCGGCGGCAATTCGACTGGCCCGATTCAAACTATCCTGCAACCCTCTGCGGCTTCCTGCGCCAGTTTCCGCAGCGGCAAATACTTCAGCATCAATACCGCCGACAACATGATCGAGCCTGTTACGGTAGACGCGGCTAAGCTGACCGTGACCTATCAAAGTGATGGTGCCGTGGATACGCTTACCGCGGATTCGAGCCAAGCGTGCCGGTTCGTCAATCCCGATAGCCAGTACGGGTACGACATGGTCGTTGGCAAGGCGGGCGTGGCACTCCTGCGCGACTTGCGCGGCTCAACGACTTCCGCCAGGCTGCTCGTGCCGGCACAGAAGGTCCCCGCTGACCAGAAGGTGGGCGAATGGGTTGGCCTCACGTACGCAACCACTTCCACCAGCGCTGGCAAGTTGGTGCCGAGCCGCGTGAACCTGACGATGGCTGCCGGCAACAAGGCCACAGCCGGGACTCGTTGCTATGCTGGCAGCAGCCCGTGCTACGTCTTTACGGACGCCGATCTGCCTGTCTTCACCGAGGACGCTAACGGGCTCTCGACCACGCAATCGTCCAGTGGACAGGGCTATTCGGTCTCCTTCGTTGGCACCGATGGCCGCGTCTCCATGTTCACCACCCGTTCTGGCGGATTCTCGGTGTACAGCAAGGCTTACACCATGACGCTGCCGACCGTTGGCTCGACGAGCTCGTATTGGGACTCCACCCTCACCAACACCGGCGCAATGAGCACCTTTGATCGCTACAGCAACAGGATTGACTCGGTGAACACTACGGCTAATTCCTATACTCGGACTCGCATCGAGGATGGGCGCGTGGACACGTGGACGATCAACAATCCCGTCGTTGGACTGCGGCATCGGGATGCTGCTACGGGCGTCAATGAGACGATCGGCCTGCGAATCCCTGCGTTGGGGCTTTCGGTGTCGATCGCCGCTAACGTTGCGCAAAATTTCTTCAGCTTGAGTATGGACCGTCCCTAAGCTGTTGGGCCTCTCGCCGAGGGGCTTTCCCCTTGGCCTGGCTTTTGGCCCCTCGACTTGTGCGAGGGGTTTTTTACGTTTTACCCCAAATCAAGTACCGTGCCGTACCGCCTCGCTCTGAGCTTCTTGCAATTCGCGCCACTGGATCTTTCCGGTGGCAGACTTCGGCGTCGCCTCGACGAACTCGATCACGCGAGACTCGCGTCGAATCCGGCCGGCTACGGGATTCACCCTCAGCAATTTGTTGATCGCACCGGTACTTGCCTTGGAATCCTACAGGCTAGCCGGTCGAGGAGTCGCCGTCCGACCGAACGGGGGCGTTGCGACCACCTGTCCGGGAGATCCGTCCAATCCAACGCAGCGGCAGGGTCGGCCGATTAACTGCCGGAGCGACTGTGGAGGCGGATGACCGTTGGACTCGGATAACCGCCATCGAGTTGTGGAAGACTCGAACGGCGCAGAAGGGTCGGCAACGGCCTGTTGGGGGGAGGTGTACCTTCAGTCCTGCATGTCCAAACGGTGTACCTTGTGGTGTGCCCGTCCATGGGCCTTGCCGTTACCGGCTATGGGCTTCTACGAGCCAAACTACGAATCCGGTAGGGCCATACGCTGGCGCATCGGGCTTGCCGGCGGCAACCGTTCGCCATTGCCGGCATCCACCAGAACGAGCACATGGCGTGTTCAGGAAGGCGGCATAATCGCCGTGCCTTTTCGGACTAGAATCCTCTGAGGAGGTGCCAGTCATGTCAGCTATCAGGCGCATAGATCCGGGTCATCCCGCCTACCAGGCCGCGCTGCATAGGACGACCCGCTACCCTGCGGAGCACGTCACGTTGACGGCTAGCTCCAGGAAGAGGCTGCGCCCCTGTGTGCCGCATCGCAAGGTCGGGCGCGGCAAGGTCGGCATCGGCGGCAAGCGCAGCGGCAAGTAGGGCGTGAAGCGCTGATCACCACGGCACGACCACACGCCGTTTTATCACGGCGGCAGCAGACCAGACGACCGACGGTTCCTGTGCCTGTATGCCGCCCGACCGCACTATTGTGCTTCGATTAGGCTGCCCCTGGTAACAGTTACCGCTATTGGGAAACCAAGCCGACTGTGAGCACGGACCCCGGCAAGGCAAGACGCGGCATGGTGATCCTGCAACGCGAGGAGTGGGACCTGGCTGACGTGCCACGAGCCCGGGCGGACTCGGACCTTTTTGCGGCTATTGCCAGCGGATCAAATGGTGGCAGAGCCAGCACCAATGCCGGTGCGCATCACTGCCTGACAACCCTGGCATCCGAATCGCAACATCCTGACGCGCAGACCCTTTGCTAAGCGCCTGCACCAGTGTGTCAATTTACAGGAAAGCTCTTATACACAATCTGATTGATTCAGCCGTTGGTGAATGGGAAAGTGATTGCCCGTTTCGGCCGAAAGCGAACCAGTCACCGTCGCCAAGCGAGCGGCCGATCCCGGCCATCTTCAGACGTTGGCCCATAGTTGCGCAGAGCCATTCGAACGACAGCTCCTCCCAGACAACGGCCTTTCGCGCTGCGACCGCGAACGTTGCATTGTCGGCGGTAAGCCCCCCAAGCCGTACCATGACCGACTGTCCTCCACGCTCGTGCTGATTGTCCACCCTTCGCCATTCAGAAGAGATCAGCGGGCGCCTGCGCCAACCGCCTTTCGTCCTCCGGTACGCATGAACGTTGGAAGTCCTCCTTGCTGCCCGGCGAGTCGCTTCAACGAGCGCTTGGGTTGCGCGATCACGAAACAGTGAGAACGGCCTTCGGCTCGAGAAAAGCCTCGAGCCCAAACGTGCCGTACTCGCGGCCGATACCAGATTGCTTGAAGCCGCCGAATGGCGCGGCCGGTTCGTGTGCCAGCGTGTTGACTAGTACTCGACCCGCTTCGATTCGCCGTGCGAGCGCGCGCGCACGCTGGTCATCCGCCGAAAACACGTAGGCTTGCAAGCCGTAGTTGGTGTCGTTGGCGATAGCGACCGCATCTTCAGTATCGCGGTACGCGATAATCGACAGCACAGGACCGAAGATCTCTTCGCGGGCAATCGCCATGTCGTTGGCCACATCGCTGAAGACCGTCGGACGCACGAACCATCCTGCGTCGATGCCATCTGGCCGGCCTTCGCCTCCCGCGATCAGACGCGCGCCTGAGTCGATGCCGATCCGGATATAGTGCTGCACGCGTTCCCACTGCTTCTGGCTGACCATTGGGCCGACAGTCGTCCGCGGATCGCGCGGATCGCCTGCCTGCGTGCGCGCAACGTCTTGCTGCACCCGCGCTTCGAATTCCGCGAGCCGCTGCTGCGGCACCAGAATACGCGTGCCCGCGATGCACGCCTGGCCGCTATTCATGAAGCCGGCCTGAATTGCGAGCGGCACCACCTCGTCGAAATTCGCGTCGTCGAGCACGAGCACCGGCGACTTGCCGCCAAGTTCGAGCGTGACGCGCTTCAACGTCTCCGCACCCGCGCGCAGAATCGTCTTGCCGACCGCGGTCGAACCGGTGAACGACAGCTTTGCGACATCCGGATGCGAACTGATCTGCGCGCCGACCGTTTCGCCGCGTCCCGTCACGATGTTGAACACGCCCGGCGGCAAGCCGGCTTCGTGCAACGCTTCGGTGACGATGCGCGTCTGGATCGCGCTCATCTCGCTTGGCTTGATGACGGCCGTGCAACCCGCAGCCAACGCGGTGGCGAGCTTGCCGCAGATGAATCCCGCGTTGCTGTTCCATGGCGTAATCAGACCGGCGACACCTAGTGGCTGCATCACGACCTCGGCAATACCCGCGCGACGCGTGAACGCATAGTCCTGCAGCACCTTCGCCGCTTCGAGCAGCACATTGCTGGCATGCTGCGCCATCCAGCGGCCGCGCGATACGGGCGCTCCATATTCCTCCGTGATCGCCTCGTACAGTTCGTCCTCTTTGGCGACAACGGCTTGGTGCATGCGCTTGAGCATGTCGATGCGCTCGCGCTTGTTGGTGCGGGAAAACGCGGGAAACGCGCGCTTTGCGGCGGCGATCGCATCGCGCGCGTCTTGCGCATCGGCGAGACGCACGCGTCCAATTACCTGCTCGGTCGCCGGATTGAAGAGGTTGAACAGTTCGTCGCCGTGCGGTGTAACGAACGCGCCGTCGATATAGATTTTGTCGATGATCTGCATGGCTGCTCCCAGAAAGCGTTCCAGACGACGTAAGATAGATCCGAAGCATTGCGCTGACTAGTCGTACAATACGGCATGTGTCGTTGAAAAAATTGGGACAATGAAGATGTCGGGCTTGGGCGAACTGGAGGCGGTGCTGGCCGTCGCGCGTCACCGCAGCTTTCGCGCGGCCGCGACGGATCTAGGCATGTCGACGTCTGCGCTCAGTCATGCCGTGGCGGCGCTCGAAGCGCGTATCGGCGTACGGCTCTTCAATCGCACGACGCGCAGCGTGTCGTTGTCGGAAGCCGGCGCGCAGTTCGTCGACAGCGTCGCGCCTGCACTCTCCACGATCCGCGTCGCGATCGAACAGGCCGGCAGCTTCCGCGACACGCCGTCGGGCACGCTGCGCATCAATGCGTCAACCGGCGCGGCCAGGCAGGTGATGCCGCTCTTCATCGAATTCCTGCAGCGCCATCCGGAGATGAAGCTCGATCTGGTCACCGAAGGGCGCCTGATCGATATAGTTGCCGAAGGCTTCGATGCTGGCATTCGGCTGACTGAGACGGTGCCGCAGGAAATGATCGCGGTGCCGTTCGGAGACAGGCAGCGCTTTGCCGTGGTCGGCAGTCCAGCCTATTTTGCGCAGCAAAAGCCGCCGCGCACGCCCGCCGATCTGAACGCACACCGCTGCATCCGCTCACGCATGCCGAGCGGTGCGATATATCAGTGGGAGTTCGAGCGGCACGGCGAAACGTTGCGTATCGATGGCAAAGGCGCGCTGACGCTCGACGAGCCGGGCCTGATGCTGGCGGCGGCGCGTGCCGGGATCGGTCTTGCGTATCTGACCGAATGGAACGTCGCCGCGGATCTGGAAGCTGGCACGCTGGTTCGTGTGCTGGACGATTGGACGCCCCCGCTCGACGGCCTCTGCCTGTACTATCCGGGCCGCCGCCACGTGCCGGCCGGACTGCGCGCGCTGATCGACATAATCCGCGAACACACCGACGCGCGGCGGGCGCGCCATCAGCGCACATCCGCATAGGGGACGGCGCCCGACGCACGGACTTAGTGCGGCGTTACGAGGTACGGACGACCGATGCTCCCCCAAAGCTGCCGTTTACTTGATGAGACGGCGAACGGCAAATGTGTCGGGAACTGCCGTTGGCGCACTGCTTGCCGAAGGACCGACCGAGGAACCGCCATTCGGCCCAGGTACGGCGCACGGCCGCTGCCGAGCCTTCTGAGCCGTTCGCCAGTCTTGGATCGAAGAGCGGGATTGCCCGAGAAGCTGCCATTTGTATACCTCCCGCCGATACCGCTAACGAGAAGCTGATGGCGATACACGCTCACGTGTTTGCGGCTGCTTGCGTCAGTTTCTCGATCAAGTAGCCACAAAAGGAACCCCGGAATGTCTCTGGCAGTTGGGCCTCGCACCGGTTAGCGCTTACGCCCGCCCGGGCCACGCCGCCATTGCGGCGCTGGCGAGAGCGCCCAGCTTCTTGCGGCTGGCTCCGTCGCGTGCCTGGGTGGACATGCCCTGAAGGATGGCAAGATAAAAGCTCGCCAGCGCGGCGGCGTCCGTGTGCACAGGGAGTTCGCCGTCACCGATGCCGCGCTCGATCCGCTCGCGCAGGGTATTTTCCACCAAGCCGCGCAAGGCGATCACGGCTTCCTGCACCTCGCCTTCGGCGGGTGAGCCGACCGCCGCGCTCATCAGCATGCAGCCGCGCGGCAGGCCCTTGCGGGTCTGCTCGACTGTCGCGCTATCGAGCAGGCGTCGAATCGCTTCCCGCGCCGATGGGGCGGCAGGCAGGAACTGCTGCACGTCGAGCCCAGGCCGGGTCAGGTAACGCGATACCGCCTCCAGGAACAGCCGCTGCTTGTCACCGAAGGCGGTGTAGAGGCTCGGTGGGGTGATCCCCATTGCGGCGGTGAGATCGCTGATCGACGTCGCCTCGTAGCCATTGCGCCAGAACAGCAACATCGCGGCCTCCAGGACGGCCTCACGATCAAAGGACAAAGGGCGCCCCGTCTTGGGGGGGCGGCTTGCAGGAGTAACTTTCATAGTGATCGATACTAAAGTATTTGACACCTTGACGGCAATCCCCTACTCTAATTGCATAGCGATCACTATGAAACGTTGGTTGATCATTCCTGAATCTTGAAACGGAGTTTGTCGATGATCGAAGCCGATGTGCAGGCGCGCAACAGGGAAGTCGTGTCCGAGGTGATGAAGGCTGTTTTCGTGGAGCGCGAACCGCTTCGCGTGATGCATCACTTCTCGGAGCATTATGTCCAGCACAACCCCCTCATTCCCAACGGCAGGGAGGCCATACCGGCCATGATCGCGGGTCTGCCCGAGGACTTCAGTTATCAGCCCGGCATGCTTGTTGCCGACGGTGAGCTGGTCATGATCCACGGTCGCTACGTCGGCTGGACGGCCAAGCCGATGGTCGCCGTCGATATCTTCCGCCTAGAGAATGGCAAGCTGGTCGAGCACTGGGACGTACTGCAGGAGGAAGTGCCGGCACAGCAAGCCGTCAATGGTAATGCGATGTTCCCTTAGGGGGTGCTGGCGGTAAGGCGCCCGCGGCGGCGGGGCCATCGCCGGACCCGATTCACGCCTACCTGGCAAGGCAGGAGGGCGTGGCCGGAACTGGGTTCCCGTCCTTGTATGCCGCGCTCGCGGGTAGGCCCAGACGGCCGACAAGGCACTCAGCCGGCTGACTGGCGCCGAGGCAACTGAGGCGCTCATGGACGCCGTAACGCCGGGCGAGACCACGACTGCCTCGATGAATGGCGGGCCACTTCAGCGTCCAGGGCCGGATTGACCTGTGCTCGGGGGCTGAGCGGCCATCCAAGCCACTGGCAATAGCCGCTGCGCGACACCGCCAACACACGGCATAGCCAACTCACGCTGTCCTGGTCGCGGTGTGCGTCGATCCACGCGTACTTCACCACGACCGCCTCGCAAAGTACGCCGTCGCCTTTCGCAGGATCTCGATATCCATCCAGGCACAGGACCTCCTGCTTTGCCGGAAAGTCGTCATGCAGGACGGCGCGGCATTGCGCCCGCTGACCGAATGGCTCGCGCAGACCAGCCGGCTGGCGCTCGCGGTTGGGGCTGCCGTGTTGTCGCAACGTGCCAAGGCGCTGGACGAGGCGGTGGCGAGGCTGTTAGCGGTCACTCAGCATCTCTGGAGGGCGGGCGACGTCCGCCTCACGATGGCGAGCGCAACGATCTACCTGGAGGCGTTTGGCCACATCGCAATGGCATGGATCTGGCTGGAGCAGGCCATTGCGGCTTCCGCGGCGTTGCAACGCGGGGCTCCTGAGGTAGATTTCTATCGGGGCAAGCTGGCCGCAACAGCATATTTCTTCCGCTGTGAGTTGCCACGCGTGGTTCCGCAATTGGATCTACTTGCGTCCTTCGACCGGACCACGCTGGACATGCAGGACGGGGAGTTCTGATCGTCTCCTAACGGGAGTGTCGGCGGACGTTCAGGTGGATCGCCGCGAGGGCTGAGCTGGCAGTCTTACTGTCGCGTCAGTGCGGGAGGCCGATGTGAGCGAACTCGCTCACATTTCGAACTTCATTGAGGCCTCCTCCAGATTCTGTGCCAATTACCGGTGCTGACCGAAGCGGGAGGCGGCTTTCGGCCTTTGGTGCGCGTAAGATAAAGCAGTCCATCAGGATCAACGTCTGCCGTTAGCCCACCAACAGCAACACAGTGGTTGCCGAGCATAGCTTCGATCCCGCCAGGTTATCGAAGTTGCAGCTCGCCCAAGGAGCGAGCTGCTCCCTAGTTGACACCTTACACCGTCAAGCCTTGATTCAGCGAGGCGCGCGAACCCGGACGTTCGCAAGTACCGATTCGATCGTCTCGTCCGCTATCTCCTCTACGACATGCTCGGCGAAAATTCCGGCGTCGACGAGCTCGTCTGCCAAGCTATCGTGGACGCTATCAACCATCGCTTCGTCGGCTAGAATGCCGCGCTCAGAGAGCTGCTTAACTACCCACTCTCTGCACCACGCCACGTAGCCACTATTGCCACTTTCGATCTCCCATATGAGCAGGTCCTGGTAACTCTCAGCGTGGAAGCCGTAGCCTGAAACATAGGTTGCATTCGTTACACCCGTGGCTAGTCTCAACAAATCTCGTACCATCGTGACATCGATTTGCTCAAATATCGGGCCGAGGTCAGGGCCGGGCGCCGTAGAGTTGTCCGTGGCGTATGGGTCGTCGATGACTTCCCTTACAGGTTTCGTCTGCCACCACTTTGCTACCAGCTCACGCGCATTTTGATGGAATACGCCGCCCTTGTACGCGGACAGGCAGGCATTAGCGGCTTCCCGCGCTAGGTTTTCGATCTTAAAATCGTTCATTTTTGCGAAAGGTACGGCGTAGCGAATCAAAACCAACTCGGGCGCGTTTCACCCTCCGCCTTGTCGATGGGACCACGTGGATCGCGCCAAGCGCGGCGAAGGATATCGATGACGTCCCGGGCGATCCGCTCGCCGTCCTGTGCAGAAGATTGCAGTTCGGCACGTACCAATGGATCTCCACTATCGCCTGGTAGTCCAGCATCAGCACGACCATGCAGTGTTCGAACAGGTCTGCATCTAGACCGCGCAGTTCGGTGAGATCGAAGGGATGCCGTTGTAGAGGCCTCTCAGGAAGCGCACGACGAGACCGGCTTGAACGGTATCGCTCTCCGCGACCGTGTGCAGGTGCACAGCGAATCCAGGCCGTTGTCCCGGTCCTTGGCGCGACTCTCGGCAGCCCGCTGGCCAGCGGTTTGCCCATTGTGGGCCTTCGCATAGAACTCGTCGACGGCCTGAAGGAATGCGTCGACCAGATGCACCGGGACATGATGGATGATGGTCTTTCTTTCAGGCCGGGACGGGCTGCGCATCTTCTTTTCCGATGTGATTAATTATCGCGCCCCACAGAGAATTTTTAGCAGCCGCGCGCCGTTCCCCTCGGGTGGAACGTACTTCCAATCGCTCGGCTTGTTGTTGAAGCCGCTCTTGCCGCCGGCCTGAATGGCAATGCTTACCGCGCCGCTGCTGTGGGTGTGCGCCAGCGTGCTGCCCAGCGCATTGGTGAGGAAACTTCGGGCGCCGAACACCGTATCCGTGCGGCTAAAGGTCTCGTCAAGACCCAGACCGGTCAACAGATTCGCGCTCGGCGAGCCCCCCCGCGAGCCCCTGCACCACGTTCAGACCATCATAGGCGAAACTCCTGGCGACACCGCCCACTGTCTTACCGCTGCGCCAGATCAAGCCATCATAGCAAAAACTTGCCGTTGTGCCGCCTGCGAGCGTGTTGAGCCGGTTGCGCGAGTCCCAACTGTAAGCCAGGTTGCCATCACTTGTCAGGTTGCCGTTGGCATGATAGGCGAGACTGGCGCCGGCCCAGTTGGTCAATCGGTTCGCGGCGTTGTGGCGCCGCTCATTGCTGCGGGCAGGTCAGCCTGGCCAGGCTGCCGCCCATCTGGATGCGCCGCCCGGCCACATCATAGGCATAGGTCAGGTTGCCAATCACCGTGCCGCCATTGGCGTAGCTGATGGAAGTTATCTGATTCACGGTGTCGTAGCCATAGGTGGCCACCACGCCGTTGGGCAGCGTCAGTGTGCTGCGCCGGCTGGCTGCATCGTACGTGAAGCCGACCTGGGCGCTGCCCTGAGTGATCCCGGTCAGGCGGTTGGCATTGTCATAGGTGTAGCTCACTGACGTCTGACCCGCCACCGGCAGGCTAGTACACCGACTGGCCGCATCGTAGCCGGGATCGGCCGTGCAGTGCGGACGGCAGTGGCTGACCCGGGGTGCCCTCTCGCCACCTCGATCGAACGCTCACTCGCCTCTAGGGGATACCTCACCCAACATCAACATCCACCTCGACCTTGATGGGCAGGGAGCCTGGTTTGTTTCGAGTCTTTTTGCAAGAGCTTCTCGTGCAACTCGACGGTCAGCGTCTCGACCCGCTCAGTTAGTTTTTGGGTAAGTTCGGTCAGTTCCGTATTCCGCTGCAGCAACTCAAGCAGTTGTGCCGCGGTTTGCGCGGCAATTGCCTGCCGCTGCTCGTTAGCGACAGCAAGGGCCTCCCTGTGTTGCGCGTCAGCCTCGGCGTGCGCATTGTCTCGCGCTGCCTGTCGCGTCTGAGCAAGCAAAATGAGCGGCGCGGCATAAGCTGCTTGGAGACTGAATGCTAGATTAAGGAGAATGAATGGGTAAACGTCGAACCTGGTGAAGCCGATGGCGTTCACCCCAATCCATATGGCGACGATTACCGTCTGTGCCCCTAGAAAAACGGGCGTCCCAAAAAAACGTGCGAAGGCTTCGGCTTTGCGCGCGAACTTGTCGTTGCCAAACGCCGTAGCAAGATGTTCGTGAGGCCGGTGGAAGCGAAAGTGATCAACGTTCGGACCGCCAAACTGAGCGGCATGGGAGCTGGAGTTCGGCGTTTTCATACATTCCTCAAGTGAGTAATCGTTCGATGCCAGCCTACAGCGACGTCTGCGACACTTTACCGAGGGAGATACACGCGATGAACAACGGAAGCCTATCGTCAGACGATCCCTCGCAGCAGGCAACGCGGCGTGGAAACAAGCAGAGTGTAGTGCCTGTTTGGGGCTACGTGAATGACCGCTGATGGTTGGGGAGCGGCCGACTGTGGCGACAACCGTGGCCAACCCACCTCGGCCATTCGAAACGGTTCTGAACCAACGTGTGACAATTGGCATAAGAACGCGCTACGACGAAGCGCCCCCCGGCCCAACCAGACCATAGCAACAACGCGCATGCGCTGTCGCTCCCGCGCGCCGTACAACTGGCCGTGGGTTCTGATAGGCATTCTGGATAGGCTGCCTTGGGCCTCGTTTTTCGGCTGAACCGCTGGTAATACGCATACGGCCACCTCGCATGACCCGATCGTCCCGCCGCTGTGTATTGGGCTTCGCGATCGGTGTCCCCGCCTCCAGGCGATCGAGATGTATGACTATTGGGTGTGCCCTTTGGAGGGTCCTTGTCCGGATAAACTGTGCCCCATCCAGCCGCCCAGCCCGAAACTGCCCGCAAAGCTAAGAGCCGTCACGTGTTGGACGTCCTCAGTATTGGCAATCGTAGGCGCGCCAATGAACGGAAAGAACCCGGTCAGCATATGAACGGTGCACGAGTGCGCAGTGTCCACGGAAGACTGGCTATGGAAGCAGCTGCTCGGGGCCTGTGGACCGTGCCACGCGCTGAGATTTTGAGTACCACTGCCGTTAAAGTCGGCACCTATGAATTCTTGGCCCACCGTTATCTGGGCATACGGTAATGATCGCTGATTTTTGTTTGCTTGCGCATAAAAAAACTGAGCGCATAAGATTTTTCTAATTTTGACTCAAAAAAAACGATCGATTTTTCATAACACCATGCTCAGATATTTGCCCAAAAAGACTCGCCCACATAATTTTCACGCTGCTCTTCCAATGCTAACAGCATTGTTTCACCATTCCATTCTTAATAAAAAAATATACCAGATCTTCTGGCAAAGAATCGCATGTGCGCGCCTCGGGGATCGCCCAGTTAGTCACAACGGCAACCACAAGCACTTCGGCGCAAGCGGACGAATTATCCCGAATCTTGAGCGCGATCGCGACGGCCCCGCGGAAACTAGGCGAGCAGCCGGCCGAGCGTTGCTACTGCGATGGTGAGCGCGCCGAGCAGCAGGTTCAGGCCCACGGCCTGCCTGATGCGACCCAGCGCGGCGCCGCCGGCCTTCCAGTCCTGCGCGTCGACGGCGCGGCGGAGTGCGCCATACGGGCCAAAGTACACATAGGCAAAGATCGCGATCATGACCAGCCCAGTGCCGAACATGGCATGCCAGTGCCTGGGCGCCGCGGCGAACCCGACCCCGGCAAGCATGGATATGCCGCTGATGGCGATCAGCGCGACCGCCACCCAGACCCAGGCCAGGAAGCGTGCGAATACCGCACGCCACAGGCGCAACCGCTGCGGCGGCTCGAGCAAGGTGCCCGCGGCCGGGCGCAGGCAGACATAGGCGAAGAACATGCCGCCCACCCACAGCGTGACGGCGGCGATATGCAGGAAACGGAGTACGGGATCGAGGGTCATGGGTTGGGATTTCCTGCCGGCGGGCCGCTGCCGGGCTGCTGACTGTTGGGGGAATGCCGCATTCTAGCCCCCGAAAGCCGCTTACGCCCGCGAAAGCAACCGATAAGCCGCGTATGCCCGAGCATCCGAGTCAGCAACGCGGGAGTGGCACCCCGCTTCTGCTAACCTACCAGCCGGGTCAGTCGCCCGCGGTGGAAGACGGGCAGCAGGAACGGAAACAGAAAAGGCCGGTGATCGGGCCAATCCGAGAACCCCAAGAATAAGATACTTATGCGGCACTCCCTAAAGTACCGGGTGGCCTTGGCTACCGCTGTCGTGGTGACGTTCATCATCCTGGCACGCGCGCTGTTCGCC
Organism: Cupriavidus sp. F041; assembly: GCF_057814235.1. Taxonomy (NCBI): domain Bacteria; kingdom Pseudomonadati; phylum Pseudomonadota; class Betaproteobacteria; order Burkholderiales; family Burkholderiaceae; genus Cupriavidus; species Cupriavidus sp. F041. Next base: position 2,601,576 of record NZ_JBVASY010000001.1, on the reverse strand, counting down.
CAGTTTTACGCGTTCCAGAGCCTCAAGGCATTGCGGCAGGCGCAGCAAGAGACCCTGGTCAAGCTCGTCGCCGAACAGCTCGATGAAAAGTTCGAGTTGCGTGCCAGCGCCCTGCGCCGCCTGGCTCGCCAGCTGGCGCCCATGCTGGGACGCCCGCCCGCGGAAATGAAGCACTTCGCGGCCCAGGCCGTATCCATCCCGCAAACCCTCAATGCCGTGTTCCTGGTGTGGCCCGACGGGGACCTGGCGTTCAGCACCGCCGTTCCCGCCGGGCAACGCATCCACCTGTCGGACCGCGACTATTTCCGGGAAGTCGTCCGTGGCTCGGAGTTGGCCGTGTCCGACCTGCTGCGCGGGCGGATGAGCGATTCGCCGGGCGTCGTGCTGGCTGTGCCCCTGCGCGGCACGGACGGGAAGCTGCTCGCGGTGGTTGGCGGGGTGTTGAATTTCACGGAAAGCAACTTCCTCGGCCAGCTGGCGCGAAGCCGGGTTGGCCAGACCGGGAACTATTGCCTGGTTTCCTCCGGCGCGAACCCGCGTTACGCGATGCACCCCGACCCGTCGAAGGTGATGACCCCGGCCAGGGCGCTCGGCGAGAACTGCGGCCTCGACACGACGCATTCGGACTGGGAAGTCCTCAACCCGACCCAGCCCATCGTGGCGCGTTACCTGCTCGAATCCAATGGCTGGGAGGTGGTGTCCATCCTGCCGGCCAGCGAGGCCTACGCGCCCCTGATCGAGGCCCGCCGCAAGACGATCCTGGCCGCGGGACTCTCCCTCGTGCTGGCCGCGCTGATGATGTGGGTGGTAATACGGCGCCTGCTTGCGCCGCTGGAGCTGCTGCATCGCGTGGTGAGCGAGGTGCCCAAGGATCCGGCCGCGCTGGCTTCGCTGCCGACCCGCCGCAATGACGAGATCGGCGAACTGGCCACCACCTTCGGCGCAGTCATGCGGCAGCTATCCGAACGGGAGGCCGCGCTCTCCGCCGCCAAGGATTGTGCCGCCGAGAGCGAGAAACGCATCGAGGCCATTGCCAACCACATGCCCGACTTCATCTCGTTCATCGACATGAACGAGCGCTACATCTTTGTCAACGAGGCCTATGCGCAGCGGTTCGGCCTGCCGGTGCAGCAGATCGTCGGACTGACGGTGCGCGAGCTATGGGGCACCCCTGCCTACATGGCATCGAAACCTTACCTGGAGCAGGCCTACCAGGGAACTTCGGTCACCTTCAGCCTGGAAGGCAAGGATGGCGCCGAGTATATGGAAGTCACGTACCAGCCTGCATGGAATGACAGCCAGGACACGGTCCAGGGGCTGTATATGTTTGCGCGGAACGTGACCAGCGAGCGCCAGAAATTGCGCAGCCTGGAAGTGCAGACGCTGACGGACCACCTGACTGGCCTGCTCAACCGCAAGGGCTTCGACCGCCGCATGGCCGAGGCCATGACCCGTGCCAGCGCCAACCACGTCAACGCAGCGCTCTTGCTGGTGGATGTCGACGATTTCAAGGCAATCAACGACACCTATGGCCATGCCGTTGGCGACCAGTTGCTGGCGGCGTTCGGCGAGCGCCTTACCGCGTGCGTGCGCACAGGTGATGCGGTGGCACGGATAGGCGGCGACGAATTCGGCATCGTGCTGGACGACGTGTTCAACACGGCGACGCTGGACCGCATCGCCCAGGCCATCGTGCAAGCGGCAACGCGCGCGCATTTCATCGAAGGCCATACCATCGTGGCGACAGCCAGCGTGGGCGTTGCCATTCATTACCCCGACGACGGCCAGACCACGAACGAGATCTTCATGCGCGCCGACATGGCGCTCTACGAAGCCAAGCGCGGCGGCAAGGCACGGTATACGCCACCCACGTCGAGCAGCCGGGCTTAGCACGGCTTAGCCCGGATTGGCATGGCTTGCCCCGGACGGCCGGCACCGGCCACAATGCAGGCTGGCGGCGCAAGCGTGCCCGCCTTCAAGCCCGTACACCGAACCCGAGGATGACACCGTGACCGCCCCGATCCTGATCCGCCCCGCCGAGCCAGGCGATTTCGAAGCATGGAAGGTGCTATGGGATGGCTACAACGCCTTCTATGGCCGCAAGGACGAGACGGCGCTGCCGGCCGAAATCACCCGCATGACCTGGTCGCGCTTCTTCGACGCCTACGAGCCCATGCACGCCCTGGTGGCGGAGCGCTCCGGGCAGTTGCTCGGGCTGGTGCATTACCTCTTTCATCGCAGCACCATCCAGATCGGCCCGAGCTGCTACCTGCAAGACCTCTTCACCACCGAGGCAGCGCGCGGCACTGGCGTGGGCCGCGCGCTGATCGAAGCGGTCTACCAGCGCGCGGAGGCCGCCGGCGCCAGGCGAGTCTACTGGCAGACGCACGAAACCAATACGGCGGCGATGAAACTCTACGACAAGGTCGCGGAGAAATCCGGATTCGTCGTGTATCGCAAGCCTGCCTGAGCCGGCAAGGGGTTACCGGACCTCCGTGTGGGTGGGCCGCCGCATTGAGGCGTTGTTACGACGCCGCCGGACGCCTGGACTGCTCAGCACGGTTCCTTGCGGCACAGGCAGTAGATGAACTTCTGAACCGTCCCGAACGGCGTGTGGTGCTCCTCACGCTCCTGCCGGAGCAGCGTGAATGGAGCGCCAAACTCGGCATGTAGCGCGTCAGCGCTGTAGCGCATGACAGGAAGACCGCTGCACTGCTCAGGCCCGTCCTCCGCGAAGGTCGCGACGATGACGCTGCCCCCGGGCTTGACTGCGCGCAACACTGCCCGGACGTAGGCTTCACGCTCCTCAAGCGTGGTCAGAAAGTGAAAGACCGCCCTGTCGTGCCAGACGTCGTAGGCGTGGATGGGAAGCTCCAGTTGCGTAACGTCGCCAACCAGCCACGAGACACGATTTGCGCGCTCACCCAGGCGGGCCTTGGCCGCCGACGGCGCGGCGTCAGACAGGTCCAGTACGGTGAGGTTCGTATAGCCTTCGCCGACCAGGTCATCGACCAACGTGGAGGCGCCCCCGCCCACATCGATAATCGCCGCGTCCGGCGCCACACCCGTCTGCCGGATCAGTTCGACGGACTGGCGAGCATGCTCCTGGAACCAGCTCACGCTGGTCGGACCCTTCGCCGTGTAGACCCGCTCCCAGTGCTCCTTGGATTGCATACGCCCCCTCACAGATGAAACATCGCTAAGTTGCAACCGTCGCAACTCTAACTTTAACTTTACACAAGGTGACTGGAACCAGGGTCACGGTCGGCGCGGAGACCGGGATCGGCTGCGTGCAAATTTCCGGAAATCCGCACCCAGACCCGCGATGACAGCGCATATAGCCGCCCGTCATAAGCTGGATAACAAAACTGTCTGCTGCAATGCGCAATCGCCGTGTTTGCAGGCCTGTTGCGGGCCTATCCTTTGGAGGCGGCTCGCTCGCACAGGAACAACCACCAACAGGAGGTGCAGCATGCTAAAGACTGTTATCTTGCTCGCAGTGACCAGCGCGGCCCTCGGCTCGGCCGTGGCCTACGGGGGTGTGGGTCCGCGGGACAAATACACGGATGGTGCAAATACCATGGGACCTCGGGATCCCTATGGGGACGGCGCCCGGGTGATGGATCGCCGCGACGTGTTCTCCGATGGAGCCTGCACGGAGAGTGGCGTAACGCGGTGACTGGCCAGCCATTATTGAGCATGATTGGATAGGCATGATCATGGGCGCCAGATGATGTGGCCTATCTGTGTGCCTATCGCACCGTGCAGCCTTTGATAGCAAGAGCCCCTCGTTGACAGGGGCTCTTTGCACTCCTTGCTTCTGCCAGCCGCAGTCCTGGGTGTGCTGTTAGACGTTCCCGTTGTTTCAGGCCACGCCTGTCGGCCTGTCAGCGAGCCGGCACCGGCGCGAGGGATTCGTGCGTCGTGGCGGTGCGCTGCGCTGCCTTGTGCACCATGGTGTAGGCGTAGTCCACGCCCATGCCGTAGGCGCCCGAGTGTTCCTTGACCAGCTTCATCACGGCATCGTAGGTGTCGCGGTGGGCCCAGTCGCGCTGCCATTCGAGCAGCACCTGCTGCCAGGTCACCGGCACCACGCCGGCCTGCACCATGCGTTGCATGGCGTAGTCGTGCGCTTCCTTGCTGGTGCCGCCCGAGGCGTCGGCCACCATGTAGATCTCGTAGTCGCTGTCGTGCATCGCGGACAAGGCGAAGGTGGTGTTGCAGACCTCGGTCCAAAGGCCCGCCACGATGACTTTCTTGCGGCCGTTGGCGGCCAGCGCATCGCGCACCTTCTGGTCGTCCCACGAGTTCATCGAGGTGCGTTCCAGCGTCTTCTGGTTGGGGAATACATCCAGCAACTCGGGGTAGGTGAAGCCCGAGAACGATTCGCTCTCCACGGTGGTGATGGTGGTGGGGATGTTGAAGATCCTGGCGGCCTTGGCAAGCCCAACGGCATTGTTCTTCATCGCCTGGCGGTCCATCGACTGCACGCCGAAGGCCATCTGCGGCTGGTGGTCGATGAAGATCAGTTGGCTGTTCTGCGGGGTCAGCACTTCGAGCTTGGCGTTGGTCATGATCTCTTCCCTTTCTGGTCCAGATGGTTGAATTATTTAGAACGTCGCGCTTTGTGGTGTTGCGCCGTCCATGGGTTGAACTTTAAGTGAGCGACGAGGGTCGATGTGCTGAATTGGCAGGATAAGTTGTTCAATTTTGTTGATGAATAATTGGCGTGCGCCGCCTCACTCCGGCTCAATGCCCGCCGCCTTGATCACCTTCGCCCATTTCTGCGTCTCACTACGGACGAAGGCTGCAAGTTCATCCGGCGTGGTGGGCGCAGGCTCGCCACCTGTGCGGCTGAAATACTCGGCGGCCCTGGAATCGGTAAGCCCCTTGCGCACCATCTGATTCATGCGCTCCACCACCGGCTTCGGGGTCGCGGCAGGAAAGAATGCCGCCGACCACGCCACCATTTCATATCCGGGCAAGCCGCTCTCCGCCATGGTCGGCACGTCCTTCAGCACGGGATGGCGCTGCGTTGTGGTCACGGCGACGGCACGCAGCTTTCCGCTCTGGATCAACGTCATCGCGGGCGATATGTCAGAGATCATGAAATCGACCTGGTGCCCCATCAAGTCGGTCAGCGCCACGGGCACGCCCTTGTACGGCACGTGCAGCGCCTGCACGCCCGCCATCATCTTGTATAGCTCGCTGGCGATGCGGGTGGAGGAACTGCCGCTGGCGAAGGTGAGCTTGCCCGGCTTTGCCCTGGCCAGCGCGGTCAGGTCCGCCACCGTGTGCACAGGGCTGTCGGGCGGCACCACCAGCACCAGTCCGCTGCGGGCGATCAGCGAGACCGGCGCAAAATCCCTGATCGGATCGTAGGGCAGCTTCTTGAACAGGGAAGCGTTGGCGGCGTGCGTGGTGTTGGTGGTCACGAGCATGGTGTAGCCATCGGCGGGCGCCGTGGCGACGGCCTGGGCCGCGATAAAGCCGTTGGCGCCGGGCCGGTTATCCACCACGACAGATTTGCTGGTCTGGCCCGTAACGGCTTCGGCCACGAAGCGCGCGCTGCTGTCGGTGCCGCTGCCCGCCGGGAACGGGACGACCACGCGCACGGGCTTGACAGGATAATCGCCGGCGTCCGCCGCACGCGCCGGGGTTGCCGGACCGGCGGCCAGCACCAGTACCGGCAGCAGCCGGGCGATCGCCCGCCGTTTGAAAGGGTGAATCATGTTGTCTCCTCATGTGCCTTCGGCATCTGTCGGATGGTGAGAATCACGGGTGGCTGGCCCGCGGCAAAAAGCGCCTCAGCTACGGCTATCCGGCACCGCCAGCGCCGGGTAGCGCGCGGTGAGGTGGGCCGGCAATTCCACGTCGAGGATGAAGCGATCGCCGCGATACCAGAAGCATCCCGCCGTCAGCACCTTGCCGTCGACATCGAGCGTGGTGCGGACAATCTTGGCGATGGGCGCGGCGAATCTATACGCAAGGTCGCGCGCCAGGGCGTAGTCGGCGGGCTCCACGGTCATGGTCTGGTGCATCATGCCCAGCCGCTCTCCCACCGCCTCGCGCAGCAGGCTGGCGATCTTGCGATGCTTCTCGCTGCCGCGCGGAAACTGGCTGAAGACAGATGCCGCCACGTATAGCTCGATCAGACAGAACGGCTCGCCATCGTGCAGGTGCAGCTTGCGCAGGCGAACATAGCGGTCCAGCGGTTCGCCGCGCGTGGGCAATCCGGGCGGCAGGCTGACATACTTGCGCTTGTCCAGGATGCGGATTTCCAGCTCGCTGCCGCCGACGAGTTCGTCGTTGATCACCGACCGCATGCCTTCGCTCGGGCCCGGCGGCAAGGCGGTCACATGCGTGCCGCGCCCCCGCTGACTACTGGCCAGGCCTTCCTCGGCCAGCACTGCAAAGGCTTGCCTGACCGTGACGCGGGCGATGCCGTAGGTCTGCGCCAGTCGCTCGACCGTTGGCAACTGGTGCCCGACCGGCCATTCGCCGGACGCGATCCGGTGGCGCAGCACGCTGGCCAGCTGCCGATAGCGCGCCACCCCGCCGGTGCCGTCTTCGGGCAGCGCGTGCGGCCCGGCATCCGTGAGTGAGGTGGCAGCGGTACGCTTTGCCTCGCTCATGGCAGCAGGCCCCTCGGCACCCGCACCGGCATTGCCAGCAGGATCTGCGCCATACCCTTGCCCAGCGGGTCGTTGCGCAGGGAAGCCATGCCACCGCCGTCGAGCGCCGCTTCGCAGACCAGGTTGACCGCGTCGATGCCCGGCAGGTCGTAGCGCGTGACCGGACCCTTCACCAGGTGGCCGAGCCACTGCGCCACGCGCGCCGTGGTCACCTCGGCACGCAGCAGCGGCAGGTACTCCGGCCGGCGGGCGATCAGACCGATGTTGGAGATATCGCCCTTGTCGCCGCTGCGGCCATAGGCAAGGCGGATCAGCGGGACTTCGACGAGGTCGCTGCCGGGATGGCCGGGCGCGGATTCGGACGCCGTGGAGGGCGGTGGCGGCGCGGCGTCCCCTGCCGGGCGCGCTTGCGACGGCGGCATTGCCACCGGCGTGCGCTCCCCGTCCATCAGCACCGTGGGCGCCAGCGCGTCCTTGTCGAGCAGGAAGGCGTACTGCCGGATCGACGGCGACGGGCTGGGCCGGCCACTGCCGGACCCGGTGGTGCCCGCGGACCAGCTCGTCCCCGCCGCCGAGATCTCGCGGGCGAACAGTTCCAGGGCGGCCTTCTCGGGATGCATGACCGCCAGCCGCATGATCGCTTCGCGGGTGTGGCGCGTCTGCGCGTGCGGGCCGAAACAGGACTCCGCGCCCAGCACGTCGATATGCGTGCGGGTGTAGTCGGCCCAGCCGTGTTCGGCAAACAGCCGGCGCGTGCGCGCGAGGATGGCCTGCGCGGTGCGTTCGGCCTTGGCCACCGCGTCGAACCCGACAATGGCGAGCTGCGCATTGCAGCGAAACCCGTCGGCATAGGTTGCCGACACTTTGTAGGTACCGGTGGGGGCGCGGCCACGCGCGCCGCGCACCTCCACCAGGCCGGGACCGGCCTGCGCCAGCGTGACCTGCGTGAAATCGCAGGTCACGTCGGGCAGCAGGTAAGCGGCGGGATCGCCGATTTCATAGAGGATCTGCTCACCGACCGTGGCGGTGCTGACCAGCCCGCCGGTGCCGGGCGGCTTGCCAACGAGGAAGCTGCCGTCGGCGCGGCATTCCACGACCGGATAGCCGATGTTGGGCCAGTCCGGCACGCTCTCCCAATCGGTATGCAGCCCGCCGGTGGCCTGGCAGCCGCACTCGATGATATGGCCGGCCAGGCTGCCCTGCGCGAGATGGCCGTAGTCGTCCGGCCGCCAGCCGAACTCGTGCATCAGCACGCCGAGCGTGACCGCGCTGTCGACGCAGCGGCCGGTAATGACGATCTGCGCACCCTGGTCCAGTGCCTGCCGGATCGGCAGCGCGCCGAGATAGGCGTTGGCGCTCAGCAGTGTTTGCGGCAAGGGCCCGCCATTTTGCGCATCCATGCTCTTCACGCCGGCTTCGCGCAATGCGGGCAGCAGCGGCATGACATCATCCCCCTCCAACACCGCTATGCGCACGGCGATGCCTTGCTCGGCGGCGATGGCGGCCAGCGCCTGCGCGCAGCCTTGCGGGTTGATGCCGCCGGCGTTGCTGACCACGCGGATATTGCGCTCGACGATTTCCCTGAGCAGGGTTTTCATCGTCACCGTCACGAAATCGGTGGCGTAGCCGAGTTCCGGCTTGCGCAGGCGCGCTGCCGCGAGGACCGACATGGTGAGCTCGGCGAGATAGTCGAACACCAGGTAATCGATCCCGCCCTGGCGCACCAGTTGCGGTGCGCCCACGCTGCTGTCCCCCCAGAAGCCGGAGGCGCCGCCGATGCGGACAGTCCTGGCGCTGCTGTCGTCTTTTACGTTCACGTTTGCATGCATGCTTTCCGTCTCCGCCTATGCCTATGCCTTGACCGGTCCGCGCGTAGCACCCGCAGCCATCATCCTGTCGATCTCCGTGTCGTCATAGCCGGCCTCGCGCAACACCTCGCGGCTATGCTCCCCCAGCCCCGGCGCGTGGCGCTGGTTGACAGGCGGCGTGCCCGACCACTCGCTCGGCACCGCCATCTCCCGGATGCGGCCGACGCCGGGGTGGTCCGTTTCGCGGAAGAAGCCGATATCGCGCAGATGCGGATCGTCGAGCAGCGTCTCGAACGTGTGCATGGGGAACACCGGGATATCGGCTTCCTTCAGCAGCGCGCGCCACTCCTGCGTCGTCCGTTTGACCATCTCGTCGCTGACCATCGCGTAGAGTTCGGTGATGTGCGCCGTGCGCGTGGTGATATTGGCGAAACGGGGATCGGCTTCGAACAACTCCGCCTTGCCGATCGCCTTGAGGAAGGTGCGCCAGTGATGGTCGTGGTAGATCAGGCAGCACACATGGCCGTCGCGCGTCCGGTACGGCCGCCGCTCCGGTGACAACAGGCGCGGATAGCCGAAGCCGCCCCTGGCCGGCACGAAGGTCTCGCCGTACAGGTGGTCGCCCAGCACATAGGGCACCATGGTCTCGAACATCGGTACATCCACGCGCTGGCCCTTGCCCGTGCGAGCCTGCGCATAGAGCGCGGCGCAGATCACCCCGAAGGCGTAGAGGCCCACCGAGCGGTCGGCGATGGTGATCGGGAGATAGCGCGGGATGTCGCCGCTGCCCATCGCCACCGCCTGCGGCAAACCGCTGGCGGCCTGGATCAGGTCGTCGAACGCGGCCTGCGGCGCGTAGCGCCCGCGTTGCGAAAAGCCAAACATGCCGACATAGACCAGCCGCGGATTCAGCGCCGACAGGGTTTCATAGTCCAGCCCCAGCCGCTGCATGGCCTGCGGCCGGACGTTATAGGCCAGCACATCGGCGTCCTTCACCAACCGCAGCAAGGCTTCACGCCCGTCCGCCGATTTCAGGTCCAGCACGATGCTGCGCTTGTTGCGGTTCAGGCCCAGGTAGAGCGGCCCCATCTTCTCGTCGCCGCAAGGCCCGATGCCGCGTGTGACATCGCCCTCGGGCGGCTCCACTTTGATCACATCGGCGCCCAGGTCGCCCAGCATCTGGGTGGCCGAGGGGCCCATGAAAACCGCGGTGATGTCTACCACCTTGACCCCGGACAGGGCGCCTGCCGTCATTGTCATCGTCTCCTCCAGCCTGCTGTATTAGTTCTATGAATAGAACTATAGAATAAGGCAATGGACCGGACAAGGGACGAAGCGGATGCGCCGACCATGACAGCGACCGCAACGGCGGCCCGGTGGATGCCATGCAATGCCGTCCGATCATTGACGCAAAGGCCGCCCGGGGCCGCAAACCGAGGAAAGCCTCTAGATTCTTGACAACACAACAGCCTTGTGCTCAAACCCGCAATTTTTTGGGTCGTGTTATCCACAAATACTGTGGATAACAGGGGGGTCGCTTCCCGCTAACCGGCATGCTGCCGCCAATCCACTCGGACTGCCTAATGTTTCAGCAGCTTGAAGAATTTGTGGCATATTCGTGGCTGCGACGCCGGCACCCACCCTTGCGGCGTTCGACGGTAGAACATTCGCGCTTCCTTTTTTCCGCTTTTCTTCCCTTCCTTTTCGCTTCCGCTCTCCCTCGCGCACACACCCGGGACTCTTGCCCCGGCCTCCGGGATCGCGCCCGGCCCCTTTAGACCTTGACCGGGACTCTCGCCTCATGGTTGGCGCACGGTCCGCGGCCGACAATACCTGCTCGCCTTACGCTTGCACCGCCGCACTGCGCGATGCCGTTGAAGGAGGAGTCGGAGTCATGGATCACTTGCGGTTTCGGGACGCCCACCGGCCATACACCCACTGCACGGCCCACGCCCGGCTGTCTGTGCGTCTGCCAGGCGGCCTGACGGCAGATAGCGCCGCCGCCGCATCGCTCGTGCTTGGCGGAACTGTCCTGGTGCTCTATGCGCTGTACTGCGAGGCCGGCACGTGGGACACGCTGCTCGCGGCGACAAGCCGGGTGGTCCGCGACCATGACATGCCGGTTCGGGATCTGGGCCGGGCGCTGTCGCTGGCGCGTTCCCTGCGCGGGCAGGCAGCGGTGGAGCCGGCGCCGTGGCCCCTGGCCGCGCAGGCCCTGTGGCACGACGTCAAGGCACGCGCGGATGCGTTGCCCGGCATCGGCACGGGGTACGCGCAGCGGCTTGTCCTGCTCCTGGCCAGCCTGCACTGAGGCTGCCCCGGGACGAGCGAGGAGGCAAAAGGAAAGCGGAAAGATACATGGGAATCTGTCATGCGCAGCGCGCCGCGCCAGGGATGGGATGGCTGCCGGTTCACCTCGCGCATATCGCCGTTGCACGGTCAGGGCGGTCACGTGCAGCCAGGTGCCACCGAGGAGATTGCCCATAGGAAGGACTTGCCGGATATGGCAACGCCAGGACCGGCACGCCTGATGGAGACCGATATGCATATGTATCTTGCCAAGACCCTGCTCACCGGTGCCGCGTTGGTTGCCGGCCTTCTCACCACAGCCCAGGCCAACGCGGGCGTGCGTGACCTGGCTCCGGGCACCGCACCCGCGCACTCCGGCCAGCGAGACGCCTTTACCGAAGGGGCGCGCATGGGCCAGCGAGACGCCTTCACCGACGGGGCACGCTCCGGACAAGCCGGGGGCACCCTCCTGGCAACGCTCGGCCGCCAGGGATTTTCAGCGTGCGCGTCCCGCCCCTTCGATCCTTACCAGGACGGCTTGCGCAGCGGGCCTCGCGACCCCTACTCCGATGGCGGGCGTACCGGTCCGCGCGACGCATCCAGCGATGGTGCGCGCACCGGCCAGGCCGATCCGTACGCTAGCGGCACGGAATGCCTGTCTGCCCTGCAACCCATGGGCACGGCATAACGGCGCGCCATCGCCATTGCCCGAGAAAGGAGCTGGCGACAAGGCCGGCTCGCAACAAGGAGTGGACGTCATGCGTGGCCCCCAAGGCCCCAAGGCATCAAGCCGCGCATGACACCATGGGTGGAAAAGGTGTGCCCGGCACCTGCCGGCAAACACGGTACCTTCACGCAGGATTTCCTTTGCTAAGCTAGGTGAAGCACGTGGTGCACCGTACGCGGCAGCCGTGCTTTGGCCTGTCGCGCCGGCTACTCCCGCCCGCGTGAACGCCCATGCCCACGCGCAAGCAACAGATTCGCCTTTGCACCAGCCCGGATGGCGTGCGCCTCGCTTATGCCATCAGCGGCCAGGGACCGCCGCTGGTCAAGGCGGCTAACTGGATGAGCCACCTGGAGTTCGATGTCGAGAGCCCTGTGTGGAGCCACCTTCTCAACGAACTATCGCATTGCCACACGCTGGTGCGCTATGACGAACGCGGCTGCGGCTTGTCCGACCGCGATGTCGAGTTGTCTTTCGAGGCCTGGCTGCAGGACCTGGAAACCATTGTCGAAGCCACCGGCGTCGATCACTTCCCGCTGCTGGGTATCTCGCAAGGTGCATCGATCGCGGTCGCCTACGCGGTGGCGCATCCCGGGCGGGTCAGCCACCTGATCCTGCATGGCGGCTATGCGCGCGGCAGGCTCAAGCGGGCGCTCGACCCTCGCCTGCGGGAAGAGGCCGAGCTGATGAACCGGCTCGCCGAGATCGGCTGGGGCCAGGAGAACCCCGCCTTCCGCCAGTTCTTCACGACGCAGTTCATCCCCGGCGGCAGCGCCGAGCAGCATCGCTGGTTCAACGAACTGGAGCGCGTGTCGACCTCGCCCGCCAACGCGGCGCGCTTTATGCGCATCTTCAACGAAATCGATGTGGTGTCGCAACTAAGCCAGGTATCCTGCCCTACCCTGGTGCTGCACGCTGTGCGCGATGCGCGCGTGCCCTTCGACGAGGGCCGGCTGATTGCCAGCCTGATTCCCGGCGCGCGCTTTGTCCCGCTGGAAAGCGATAACCACCTGCTGCTGGAAACCGAGCCGGCATGGCAGCGCTGGCTCGACGAGGTGCATGCGTTCCTGCCCGCCACCCCGCCCAGCGCGGACCTTGTCTTCACCGTGCTGACCCCGCGCGAGCGGGACATCGTGGAGCTGATCGCGCAAGGCCGCGACAACGCGCAGATCGCGGCGCATCTTGGCCTTAGCGAGAAGACGGTGCGCAACCACATCACCAGTGTGTTCTCCAAGCTTGAAGTGGAAAATCGCGCGCAGGCGATCGTGCTGGCACGCACGTCGGGCTTTGGCCAGCCAGGCGCATAGCGTGGCCTGCGGCGGGTTATGCGGATGCGCGAGCCATGCGTTCCGGCATGGCGATCCGGCAAACCGATCTACTCGATCTACTCGAGATAGCTGCCGAAGCGTGCACGGATCTCGTCAAGATTGGCGAGCGTGCCAGACATGTGCCGGCGCAGGCTGGCCTGCGCCTCGTCGGCGTCGCCCCTGGCGATCGCATCGACAATGGCGGTGTGATCCGCCACCACGGCGTTCGCCTTGCCGGCGATCGGCAGATGCAGGCGGCGCAGGCGATCCAGGTGGCCGCTCTGGCGGCGCACCAGCATCCATAGGTCCGGCACCCGCGCGGCTTCGTACATCTGGCGGTGGAAAGCCTGGTCGAACAGGGAGAATTCGGCGAAATCCTGCGCCGCGAGCATCGCCTGCTGCCGCGCCACGCTCAGGCGCAGCCGCTCGACCAGCGCCGGGTCGGGTTCTTGCGCCAGGGTGCGCACGATTTCCACTTCCACCGAACGCCGCAGGAAATGCGCTTGCTGCGCCAGGGCAACGCTGATGGGGCTGACCACGGTGGCGTGCTGCGGGAAGATATCGACCAGCCCTTCCTCGCTCAGCCGCATCAGCGCATCGCGCACCGGCGTCTGGCTGATGCCGTATTGCGCGGCCAGTTCGGTACGCGACAGCACCGTGCCGGGGGGCAGCGTCATCGAGATGATCATGTCCCGCATATGTTCGAACACCTGCGGCGCGGCATGCCGCGTGCGGTCGAACTGGAAATGCATCTGGGGAGGGGACAGGGTGGCTTCCATCTGGCGGTCTGGTTTCAGTACATTGATGCGCCTTATTGCGCACAAGGACGCCGCTTCGCGTCCCCTGCAGACATTCTAATAGAAAGCTTTCCTGTTTGACACACTAATATATTAGTGCTTTAATGGCTCACACGAGATCAGTTGTCGTACCTCCAAGGGAGGGCGATCCCGATGACAAAACCATGGAAGAGACAATGACGTCCCGAAAGAAGACGCCCGAAACGCTGCGCAGCGCGCGCTGGTTTGCTCCCGATGACCTGCGCTCCTCCGGGCACCGCTCGCGCATCATGCAGATGGGCTACTCGCCCGACGAATGGCTGGACCGCCCGATCATCGCGATCATCAACACCTGGTCCGACATCAACCCCTGCCACTCACACTTCAAGCAGCGCGTCGACGACGTCAAGCGCGGCATCCTGCAGGCCGGCGGCTTCCCCATCGAGTTGCCCGCCATTTCCCTGTCGGAGAGCGCGGTCAAGCCGACCACCATGCTGTACCGGAACATGCTGGCGATGGAGGCGGAGGAGTTGATCCGCTCCCATCCCATCGACGGCGCGGTCCTGATGGGCGGCTGCGACAAGACCACGCCCGGCTTGCTGATGGGGGCGTCGAGCGCGGGCGTGCCGGCCATCTATGTGCCGGCCGGGCCGATGCTGCGCGGCAACTGGAAGGGCAACGTGCTGGGCTCCGGTTCGGACGCCTGGAAATTCTGGGACGAGCGCCGCGCCGGCAATATCAGCAAGACCGAGTGGATCGGCATCGAGGGCGGCATCGCCCGCAGCCACGGCACCTGCATGACGATGGGCACCGCCAGCACCATGACGGCGATTGCCGAGGCCATTGGCATGACGCTGCCGGGCGCCTCGTCCATCCCGGCCGCCGACGCCAATCACATCCGCATGTGCTCCGAAGCTGGACGGCGCATCGTGGATATGGTGTGGGAGGACCTCACCCCGCAACGGATCCAGACGCACGCCTCATTTGAGAACGCGATTGCGGTGGCCATGGCGATGGGCTGCTCCACCAACGCCATCATCCACGTGATCGCGATGGCGCGCAGGGCCGGGCACGACATCGGGCTGGGAGATTTTGACGCGGCCAGCCGGCGCGTGCCGGTAATCGCCAATATCCGGCCCAGCGGCGACAAGTATCTGATGGAGGATTTCTTCTACGCGGGCGGCCTGCCGGCGCTGATGAACCGCATCAGCGACAAACTCCACCTGGATGCCATGACCGTCACCGGCCGCACCCTGGGCGAGAACATCGCGGGCGCGGAGGTCTACAACGACGACGTGATCCGCACCCCGGAAAACGCGCTCTACCAGGAAGGCGCGCTGGCCGTGCTAAAGGGCAATATCGCGCCGGACGGCTGCGTGATCAAGCCCAGCGCCTGCGAGAAACGCTTCTTCAAACACACCGGCCCGGCGCTGGTGTTCGACGACTATCCGTCGATGAAGGAAGCGGTGGAGCGCGACGACCTCGACGTCACCGCCGACCACATCCTGATCCTGCGCAACGCGGGCCCGCAAGGCGGCCCCGGCATGCCGGAATGGGGCATGCTGCCCATCCCCAAGAAGCTGGTGAAACAGGGCGTGCGGGACATGCTGCGCATGTCGGATGCGCGCATGAGCGGGACCAGCTACGGCGCCTGCATCCTGCATGTCTCGCCCGAGTCCTACATCGGCGGCCCGTTCGCGCTGGTGCGCACCGGCGACATGATCTCGGTCGACATCGACCGCCGCAGCATCCACCTGGAAGTGTCCGACGAGGAACTGGCTCGCCGCAAGGCCGCATGGACGCCGCCGCCGCCGCGCTTCGGGCGTGGCTATGGCTGGATGTTCTCCCAGCACATCCGGCAGGCCAACGACGGCTGCGACTTCGACTTCCTGCAAACCGACTTCGGCGCGCCCACGGGCGAGCCCAGCATCTACTGATCACCGAATCTGATCACCGACTCCGGACCCGCCATGACCCAAGCCAGCAAGCTCAGCCAGCAAATCATCGACCAGCTCAAGACCGTCAGCACGGCCACCCTGTGCACTGCGCTGTTCAAGCGCGGCCTGCGCAACCAGTTCATCCAAGACGTGCATCCGCTCAATCCCGAGCGCGGCAATATGGTCGGCGAGGCCTTCACGCTGCGCTATATCCCGGCGCGGGAGGACCTGAACCCGATCACGGTGTTCCAGGACCCGAACCACCCGCAGCGGCAAGCGGTAGAACAATGCCCGCCGGGCGCGGTGCTGGTGATCGACAGCCGCAAGGACGCGCGCGCCGCCTCCGCCGGCTCGATCCTGATCACCCGCCTGATGCAGCGCGGCGCGGCCGGCATCGTCACCGACGGCGGCTTTCGCGATTCGCCGGAGATTGCCCGGCTCGCCATGCCGGCCTATCACCACCGCCCTTCCGCCCCCACCAACCTGACGCTGCACCAGGCGATCGAGATCAACGGGCCGATCGGCTGCGGCGACGTCGCGGTGTTCCCCGGCGACGTGGTGGTTGGCGATGCGGAAGGCGTGATCGTCATCCCGCGGCACCTCGCCGAAGAAATCGCGGCGGAGGCCGTGGAGATGACCGCGTTCGAGGACTTCGTCACGGAGGAAGTGATGAAGGGCCGCTCGATCATCGGCTTGTATCCGCCGACCCAGGAGCAAAGCCGGCTGGACTTCGCCGCATGGCGGCAGGCCACGGGACGCTGAGCACGCACTTAGCAAGCAGCGCAATCAAGCACATGAGACAGCCGGCCCCCAGAAATGCGAGGCAAGGCCGCCACGGATGGAGACAAGATGAATCACAGTAAGCGAGGCGCGCTGCGCCACGTTGCCGCCCTCGGCATGCTGGCTACCGCCGGCGCCATCGGGCTCTTTGGCGCGGGCGCCCACGCCCAGGACAAATGGCCGTCGCGCCCTGTCACCTGGGTAGTGCCGTTCGCGGCAGGCGGCTCGACCGACATCGTCGCCCGCACCATCGGGCAGGAAATCTCGAAATCGCTGGGCCAGCCGGTGGTGGTCGAGAACCGGCCTGGCGCGGCCGGCGCAGTGGGCGCGGGCTACGTTGCGCGCGCCAGGGCGGATGGCTACAGGCTGTTCGGCGGCACCATCAGCACGCATGCCATCAATGCCAGCCTGTACAAGAACCTCACCTACGACCCGGTTAAGGATTTCGAGCCGGTCTGCCTGATCGCCTACGTGCCCAATGTGCTGATGGTCGATGCGAAGCTGCCGATCCATAACGTGAAGGAGCTGATCGCCTATGCGAAGCAGCATCCGGGCCTGAGCTTCGCGTCCTCCGGCGCGGGTACCTCGACCCACCTGGCCGGCGAGTTGTTCGCCGACATGATCAAGGTGCCGATGACCCACGTGCCCTACAAAGGCAGCCCGCAGGCAATACAGGATGTGGCTGCCGGCCTCGTCCCCTTTCTCTTCGATCAGCTGACGGCGGGCGACGCGATGATCAAGGCCGGCAAGCTGCGCGCGCTGGCCGTGACCTCGCCCAGGCGTTCGGCGCTGGCGCCCGATGTGCCGACCATGGCGGAGGCCGGCGTGCCGGGCTTTGAAATGGTGTCGTGGCAGGCCCTCTACGCGCCGCGCGGCACGCCGAAGGACGTGGTGCAGCGGCTGAACGCAGAAGTAGTGCGCGCGCTGAAGCAGCCCGCCGTGCAGCAACGGATGACGCAGCAGCTTGGCATGGAAGTGGTGGGCAGCAGCCCCGCCGAACTGGCCGCCTTCATGGGCAAGGAGATTCCGCGCTGGGCGGAGCTGGTGAAGAAGTCGGGCGCAACGGCGAATTGATCGCGTAATTGATCGCGCAATTGATCTCGTTAGCGCCAGGAACCACTCACTGAACAAAACCAATAAGCGCGAACTGAATCGCGCAGGAGACAACATGCACATCAACACCAAACCCATCGTCCGGGCGCTGGCCGGCATCGCCGGCGTCCTGGCCCTCGCCGCCCCTGGCGCCCACGCCGCCGACGCAGCCTATCCCGCCAAGAGCATCACCATCGTCGTGCCCGCCTCCCCCGGCGGCGCCATCGACCTCGTAGCACGGCTGGTGGGCCAGAAAATGACCGAAGCCTGGGGCCAGCCGGTGGTGGTGGACAACCGCCCCGGCGCCACCGGCATCATCGGCACCGACCTGGTCGCCAAGAGCCCGCCGGATGGCTACATGCTGGCGCTGGTGGCCAGCAGCCACGCCATCAATCCGAGCATGGTGAAGAAGCTGCCCTTCGACACCATCAAGAGTTTCGAGCCGGTGGTGCTGACCCACGTGGTGCCGCTGATGCTGGTGGTGTCCCCTTCCCTGCCCGTGAAATCCGTCAAGGAACTGATCGCCTATGGCAAGGCCAACCCGGGCAAGCTGTCGTTCGCGTCCAGCGGCTCGGGCGGCGCGCCGCACTTCTCGGGCGAGCTGTTCAAGAGCATGGCCGGCATCGACATGATCCACATTCCCTACAAGGGCAGCACGCTGGCGCATCCGGACCTTACCAGCGGCCGCGTGTCGCTGATGTTCGACACGGTGGCCGCCATCGGCCCGCAGGTCAAGGGTGGCAAGGTGCGCCCGCTCGCCGTGACCACGGCCAGGCGCTCGTCGACCGCGCCGCAGGTCCCGACCATGGCGGAGGCAGGCCTGCCCGGCTATGAAACCAGCACCTGGGGCGGCGTGCTCGCACCGGCCGGTACGCCCAGGGCGGTGGTGGACAAGCTCAACGCGGAGATCAACAAGGCGCTCGCATCGCCCGATGTGCGCGAGCGCCTGCAGAACGCCGGCATCGAACCCGCGGGCGGCACCCCCGCGCAATTCGCCAGTTTCCTTCAGGTGGAAATGGGCAAGTGGGCCAAGGTTGCCAAGGACGCCGGCATCCAGCCCGAATGAGCGGCGCGCCGGCAGCCGCTACCTCACACATGCTGCCGCGCCATCGCAACCGGCACTCAAGCAGTCCTTCCGGAGACAGAACATGAGCTTGTTCACCCCCCTGAAACCGCGCCGCCGCGCGGCACTCATCGCCCTGGCTATCGGCGCGTGGCTGCCCGCCGCGCACGCCCAGCCCGGCGTAGCCTGGCCGGCCAAGCCCGTGACCATCATCCTGCCGTTCGCCCCAGGCGGCGGCACCGATGTGGGCACCCGCCTGGTAGCGCTGCGGCTATCGCAACTGTGGGGCCAGCCGGTGTTGGTGGACAACCGGCCCGGTGCGGCCGGCAACGTCGGGCTGGACATCGTGTCCCGCGCCCGGCCGGATGGCTACACACTGGTCGCGGGCAATGTCGGCACGCAATCCATCAATCCCACGCTCTACAAGAAGCTCAGCTACAACCCGGCGGCCTTCGTGCCGGTGAGCCTGATGGCGGAGCTTCCGTTCGCGCTGGTCGTCACGCCCAAGCTGCCGGCCAGGACGCCGAAAGAACTGGTGGCGCTGGCCAAGGCGCAGCCCGGCAAGCTGACCTACGCCAGTTCGGGCAGCGGCGGCTCGCCGCATTTGTCGGCGGAGATCTTCAAGGCCGCCACCGGCACCGATCTGCTGCACGTGCCCTACAAGGGCGGCGGCGCCGCCATGAGCGACCTGATGGCGGGCAATGTCGACATACTGTTCGCCTCCATCCTGGAAACCGCCGGCCATGTGAAATCGGGCAAGCTGCGCGCGCTGGCCGTGACCAGCAAGGTCCGCTCGCCCGCGCTGCCGGACGTGCCGACCTTGGCGGAAGCCGGAATTGCCGGCGCCGAATCGGGGTCGTGGGTCGGCCTGCTGGCGCCGGCGGGCACGCCCAGGGAAATCGTCGACAAGATCGCCGCCGGCGTCAAGGAAGTGGTGGCGATGCCCGCGGTGCGCGAACAACTGATTGCACAGGGCGCCATTCCCGTCGGCAGCACGCCGGCCCAGTTCGCCGACCTGATCGCCACCGACCGCAAGCGCTACGCCAAGATCATCCTGGACAACAAACTCAGCGCGGATTGACATCGCCAGCCTCGCGCAATCGTCGCCGTCACCAACCGGATCCCTTCTCATGAAACAACGCCTGCTCCAGCACGGACGCTTGCCGGCCGCACTCGAAGCCAGCCTGGCCGAACACTATGACGTCCACCCCCTGTGGGCCGAAACCGATCCCGCCGCCTTCCTCGCCAGCCACGGCGGCGAGTTTGCCGCGCTGACCACGCGCGCCGCGATCGGCGTCGACGCGGCCATGATCGCGGCCATGCCGGCGCTGAAGGTCATCTCCAGCTTTGGCGTGGGCCTCGACAAGATCGACCTCGATGCCGCACGCGCGCGCGGCATCGCAGTGGGCTACACCCCCGACGTGCTCAACGATTGCGTGGCCGACACGGCCTTTGGCCTGCTGATGGACGTGGCGCGCGGCTTCAGCGCGGCCGATCGCTTCGTCAGGCGCGGCGAATGGCCCAAGGCGCAGTTCCCGCTAAGCACGCGCGTCAGCGGCAAGCGCCTGGGCATCATCGGCATGGGCCGCATCGGCCGCGTGATCGCCCGGCGCGGCTCCGGCTTTGACATGCAGGTGCGCTACAACAGCCGGCGCCCCGCGCCGGATGCGCCCTACCTTCACGAGCCCTCGCTGACCGAACTGGCCAAGTGGGCGGATTTCCTGGTCATTGCCACCGCGGGCGGGCCGGAGACCCGGCACCTGGTTTCCGCCGACGTGCTCGAAGCGCTCGGCCCCGACGGCTTCCTGATCAATATCGCGCGCGGCACCGTGGTTGACGAGGTGGCGCTTGTGGATGCACTGGTGCACCGGCGCATCGCCGGCGCCGGCATGGATGTGTTCGAGAATGAGCCGCATGTCCCTGAAGCCCTGTTCGCGCTGGACAACGTCGTGCTGCTGCCGCATATCGCCAGCGCCACGCACGAAACGCGCAATGCCATGGCGGACATGGTCTTCGACAACCTTCAGAGCTTCTTCGCCAGCGGTGCCGTGAAGGCCGCGGCTGCATAGGGCAACCTGGATGCCGGGCGATAGCGCGGGGGGAACGCTCGCCCCCCCCTTTTGCCTTATGCCTTATGCCTTGTCCTATGCCGCGGCGCCCCGCGGTTTCACGCCAAATGAGGTAGATTTTCCCGTGATTTCTTCCTCACCCCCCTCCACCGAGTGGTAGCGCACCGGTCTTGAACTTGCTAATACTGATTGCCTAACCAAGAAGAATAACCACACAAAAGCAGAGGGGTCAGCCATGGAAGGAGCAATCACTTTCGGGGCGTATATCGTGGTTTTTATCGCGGCGATTTTGTTCGGTGCAATAAGCGTCAGCCGAAATCATCCCGCGCTGCGGCAGGACACGCCGCCAACCGGTGAGAGCCCGCAGCGATAAACCGGGCCGGTTGCCGCGCCGATCCACATTTCAGGGTTCGGCGATGACCGACGCATCATCCGTTGCCATCTGCGCGAGGGCCTTGAGCCGCGCCATGGAATTCCGGATATGCAAGCGGGCCAGATGCTCCGCCTGGCCGGCATCCCCGCGCTCAATGGCGGCGACGATCTGCTCGTGCTCACCGATGGCGGCCAGCGCGCGGTCCCGCGCAAACAGGATCCGTGGCGCGAACACCTGCGACGTCATATGCACGATGGGTACCTGCCTCGCCAGGTATTCGTTCGCTGCCAGGCCGATGATGGCCGTATGGAACTCGACATTGGCCGCCGTATAGACCTCGGGCAGCCAGGGCTCGAGACTCCCCTGCTGGGTTTCGATGATGGCGCGCAAAGGCGCGCCGGCCAGTTCGCTCGCGCGTGACGCCGCCAGGCGAGCGGCGAGGCCGTCGATCACCTCGCGCAGTTCATAGGCATCCATCAACTGCCGGAAATCCGCGCTGACCACGGTGACGCCGCGCGCGGTTTCTGCGCTGACCAGGCCTTCCCGTTCGAGAATGCGCAGGGCTTCCCGCAGTGGCGTGCGGCTGATCTTCAGGTCCTCCGAAATCTCGACCTGCCGCAGCGGCTTGCCCGGCGGGTAGACGCCCCGGTAGATGCGCTGGCGCAGCACCTGCGCGACTTCCTCGACCAGCCGCACCCGGCCTTGCCACTCGAATGTTTCCGACATTTCCGACATTTGCCCCCTCTTGGCGCAGCGCATTTCCGCGTATTTCGGCACATCTCCGCGCCGGGTGATCCAGACAGGTTGGCGCAGTTTACAAGGGCTGCCCACGGGTCTACTATAGCCTCAAACACTGGATTCTGGATCCAAAAACCAAAGCCATGCAGAGCATGGCGTGGCGTCCAGGCCACCTGAGACGTTTCTGGAGACGCCCGCCAATGAGCGATGCGCTTTGCTTTCTTTCCGCCACCGAACTCCAAGGCCGCATCGCCCGCAAGGAAATATCGCCGGTCGAGCTCACGCAGGCCGTGCTCGACCGTGCCGCCCGGCTGCAGCCCGAACTGAACTGCTTCATCACGCTATGCACCGATGAAGCCATGACCGCGGCCCGCGAGGCGGAGCAGGCGGTCATGGCGGGCAAGCCGCTGGGGCTGCTGCACGGGATCCCGTTCACCGCGAAGGACCTCGTCAACACCAGGGGCGTGCGTACCACGTTTGGCGTGGTCCCTTACCGGGACAACATGCCCGACCAGGATGCGGTGGCCATCGCGCGCCTGCGCGAGCAGGGCGCCATCCTGATCGGCAAGACCACCACGCCCGAGTTCGGCTCCAAATGCCTGACCGATTCGCCCCTGTTCGGCCGCACGCGCAATGCATGGAGCCGCGAGCGCACCAGCGGCGGATCCAGCGGCGGCGCGGCGGTTGCCGTGGCCAGCGGCATCGCGCCGCTCGCGGTCGCCACCGACGGCGGCGGCTCCACGCGCATTCCGGCGGCGTGCAACGGCGTGGTCGGCATCAAGCAGAGCAATGGCGTGATCCCGCACAGCCAGGCGCAGGACCTCTTCGGCAACCAGACCTATGTCACGCCCACCACGCGCACGGTCGCGGACACCGGGCTGATGATGCAGGTCATGGCCGGCGAAGATGCCTGCGATCCGTGGTCGATCGGCGTGCCGAAGCCGGACTATGCCGGCGCCGCCCGACCGCAAGGGGATTTGCGCGGCCGCCGGATTCTTTACTGCCTGGCGCCGCCGGGACGGCCGGTATCGGCGGAGGTTGCGCGGGCATTCGAGGCGAGCCTGTCGAAACTGGCCGGGCTAGGCGCGGAACTGGAAGCCTTCTCCGGCGAGGGCTTTGACGTGGAACCCATCTGGCGCGCGATCAACCATACGGTCTGGCGCGCGCGCTTTGCCGCCATCGCGGCGGAGCACGGCGACCAGCTCAGCGCCACGTTCCTGAAGCAGGTGGCCTCCGCCTCGCAGGTCAGCGGCGTGGAGTACCAGCAGGCGATGTTCGATCGCTCGAAACTGTTCCTGCGCGTGCAGGCGCTGCTGCAGCGCGGCGACCTCCTCGCCATGCCCACGCTCACACGCACGGCGCTACCCATCGGACAAGACCTGTTCGGCACCATCGACATCGACGGCCAGGCGCTCGAGAACGTGCGCGCGTACTGGTTCCCGTGGACGATGCCGTTCAACATGACCGGCCATCCCGCCATCAGCCTGCCCTGCGGCTTCGGCAGCGACGGGCTGCCGATCGGCTTCCAGCTGGTGGGACAGTTCCGCGGCGACGCCGAGCTGCTCCGCGTGTCCGCGCTGTTCGAAGCCGCGCACGGGCTGCTGGGCCAGTGGCCGCAGCTATAACACGCCGCGCCTCGTTTTTTCATCGATTGAAACCGCACCCGCCATGACCCACGCTTTCCGCCGCAATTTTGTGATCAACGCCCTGGCGCTTCCGGCATGTGCCGTTGCTGTCCTCGCCCTGCCCCGGCCGGCCTCCGCGGCGGAAGATGCGGCGGCCCCGATGCATATCATCGTCGGCTACGCGCCCGGCGGCGCGGCCGACAGCCTGGCCCGGATCTACGCCGAACAACTGCGCCAGGATGGGCACGGCACCGTCATCGTCGAGAACAAACCCGGCGCGTCGGCGCGCCTGGCGCTCGACTACGTCAAGCGCTCCAGGCCCGATGGCAAGACCATCTTCATCGGCCCCTCGCCACTGTTCACCATCTTCCCGCTGACCTACAAGAAGCTGGGATATGACGCGGACAAGGACCTGGTACCGGCCGCCGTGCTGACCGACGTGCCCACCGTGATTGCCGCCGGTGTCCAGCAGCCGTACAAGAACATGAAGGAATACGTCGAGTGGGCCAGGCGCAATCCCGGCAGCGCCAGCCTGGGCCTGGCGACCATCGGCAGCGCCGGCCACCTCGGCGCGGTGGCCTTGGGCAAGAAGCTCGGCATTCCCATTACGCCCGCCGCCTACCGTGGCGCGTCTCCGATGCTGGTGGACGTGATCAGCGGTACGGTGTCGATCGGCTGGGATGCCGTCGCCAGCATGATGCCGTTGTACAAGGGCGGCAAGCTGCAGTTCCTGGGGGTGAGCGGCACGCGGCGCGCCAAGGCCTTGCCGGAAGTGCCCACGCTGAAGGAACAGGGCTTCATCCAGTTCGAATACGCGACCAGCTGGTACGGCGCCTTCCTGCCGGCCGGCACGCAAGCGGATGTGGTCGCCAGGGTGGAGAAGATGTTCATTGCCGCCTCGGCCAATGCCGCTACCGCGGCCAAGCTGGAGGCCCTGGGGCTGGAAGTGGCTGCCGGGCCGGGACAAGAAGCGCGGCACCGCATCCAGCTGGAGCGCGCTGCCTGGAAGCCGATCGTGGAGGCTACCGGCTTCGTCGCCGAGGACTGACCCGGACCGGGGCAAAGGGGCGGATGACTCCGCACCTTTGCCCCGCACTAACGCGCTGCGCCATCACCTAGCGCCTCGCGCGCAGCCATCAGCGCGAATCCGAGCAGGTTGGGCCCGCGCCACTGATCGGGATTGGCCGCACGCGGATCGTCAGCGGCCAGCCCGATGCCCCAGATGCGATCCACCGGGCTGGCCTCCACCAGCACGCGCCGCCCGGTGCCGAGCAGGTAGCCGGCGAGGTCCGGATTCTGGCGGAATTTCTCGATATTGCCCTGCGTCACCAGCGCCTGGCACGCGGCATTCCAGCGCCCTTCGTCAAAGCCCCGCACCTCGCGGCCAAGGCGCTTGGCCGCGGCGGGCGAAGGCGCGGCCAGTATCCGCGCCACGGCAGGCTCGTCGCCGAACAAGCGCGCCTTGCCGGCCATCATGAAGTGCTCCGCGCTGGCGAACACCTGGCCATCCACGCTGAACCGCGCGGGCCACCACTGCGACAGGCACTCCTTGCCCACCGCGGCCCCCGGCCTGGCGCTGTGGCCCCAGAAAAACAGGTAGGTCGGGCGATGACCGCGCCGGAAGGCACTGATCAGGGAGGCGTGGTCATGGATATCGGGCTGGGTCATCGTAGGTCGGCATGGTCTGGCATGAATGGAGCCTGGGCGCCCCAAAGCCCTATAGTATTGTTCGCGGCAAGGCTGTGCGTCAAAGGGCGCAAGGCTCGTGTTCATGACCAAGGCGCTTTGACCGCCGGGCAGGGCCGGAGCATCAAAACTCGTTAACAAGCAATGAGTTATCGCAACGGGTTGTAAATTGGGGGCGGAAGGGGTTTACTCTGATTTTTCTGATTCAGAGGCGAGCTAATGAGCCCCGGCAAACAACTGATCATCCTGCTGTCGGAAATAGAAGATCCTCGCGTCGTAGGCCGAACCTGGCACAAGTTGATCGACATCCTGTCGATTGCGCTGTTCTCGGTGCTGGCCGGCGCACAGGGGTGGGACGAGATGGAGGAATGGGGTATTGCT
Source organism: Cupriavidus sp. F041 (assembly GCF_057814235.1). Taxonomy (NCBI): domain Bacteria; kingdom Pseudomonadati; phylum Pseudomonadota; class Betaproteobacteria; order Burkholderiales; family Burkholderiaceae; genus Cupriavidus; species Cupriavidus sp. F041. The sequence goes on along the minus strand of NZ_JBVASY010000001.1, from coordinate 2,576,293 downwards.
CATGAAGTGAGGCTTCGGCAATACCTGGAATTGCCGCATGGCATTCCCGGGCACGACACCATTCGACGTGTCTTTGAGGTGCTCGATCCGAAACAACTGGATGCCTGCCTGCTGAGTTGGGTGGGTCAGGTTTGTCCGGATCTACACACGATCATCGCGATCGACGGCAAGAGTGTGCGTGGCTCGGGCTCGAGTGCCAAGGGCGTGCGTGCCTTGCATAGCGTGACAGCCTACGCGAGCCTGAGTGGCCTGGTGCTGGCGCAGCAGCGTTGCGAGGAAAAGACCAACGAGATCACCGCCATTGAAGCCCTGCTGCCGGTCCTCTCCCTTAAGGGTAGCCTGGTGACCATCGATGCGATCGGCACCCAGGTGGCCATCGCGCAGGAGATCACTGAGCGCGGCGGCGACTATCTGCTGGTCGCCAAGGACAACCAACCCAGCCTGGCTCAAGCCGTTGAAGACTATATGCGCATCGGCAAAGCTCACGATTGGGCGCACATGAAGCCATCGATCTTTGAGACGCTGGATAAAGGACACGGTCGCCTTGAAAGCCGCCACTGCGTCGCAGTAGCGGCGCCGGACTATCTCAGCGAACTGGATCGCTGGCCCAAGCTAAAGAGCTTGGTGCGCATTGAGCGCACGCGCGACATCGGCGGCCAAGTGAGCGTGCAGACGCAGTACCTGATCAGTTCCGCCGCACCTGATGCCAAGCTCTTACTTGAGGCGAGTCGCATGCACTGGGCCATCGAGAACGGCTTGCATCATTGCCTGGACGTGACCCTCCGCGAGGACGCCAGCACCGTGCGCTTGCGCAATGCAACGGCCAATTTCGCCACCTTGCGCCGCATTACCTTGAATTTGCTGCGCATGCGGCCCGAATCCGACAAGAAAAAGCGTAGCCTGGCCGCACGTCGCAAGGTCGCGGGCTGGAATCCTGACTACCTATTCGAGTTACTCCAGCTCACGCCACTGCCGAGAATTTGATGCTCCGGCCCTGGACCGCCGGGGCACCCGATCCTCGCCAGCGCAGGCTTGTGGTAACATCTGCGCCGTCTTAGGGGAGTAGCTAGCCTCCAGTCCCCCTGGAGGAGCCGACGTCAACATACTTGGTACAAAAAACCATGGCGCCGGCAGCCTGATTGGCTCTGCGAGACCTTTGACTTTTCTGTCCACCAGCTGGGGCTGGCACTGGGCAGCGAAGTCATTGGTTCGTGTGTTGCCAGCCCCTTTGGATATCTCATGGAAGCACTCATTGCTTCATTCGGCATGGTCGCCCTGGCGGAAATGGGCGACAAGACTCAGCTCCTGTCCTTTCTCCTGGCGTCCCGGTTTCCCGGCAAGCAGTGGAGCATCATTGCGGGCATTTTCGTCGCAACCATCTTCAACCACCTCTTTGCCGCCGCGCTGGGCGACTGGGCTGCCTCGCACGTCAGCCCGGATGTGACGCGCTGGGTGCTGGGCATTGCCTTCCTCGGATTCGCCGCCTGGGCCCTGATCCCCGACAAGCTCGACGACGAAGGGAAAAACGGCAAGCGGGCCGGCGCCTTCGCCACCACCGTGGTGGCCTTCTTCCTCGCCGAAATGGGCGACAAGACCCAGTTCGCCACCATCGCGCTGGGCGCGCAGTACGCGAACCTGAGCATGGTCGTGGTCGGTACCACGCTCGGCATGATGGCGGCCAATGTGCCCGCGGTCCTGCTGGGCGAACGCCTGACCCGCATTATCCCGCTGAGCAAGATGCGCTTCGTCGCCGCGGCGCTGTTCGCCGTGTTCGGGATCCTGATCCTGTTCAAGGTGAACTTCGGCTTGAACCTGGGTACCTGAGCGGCAATCGCGCACCGGCGGCCTGCACAAAACCGCGAACGCCGCATGCGTCAGCGGCCCGGGTCATCGGCCTCCCACCGACCGTGGCGGCGCTGGCGGGCGGTGCCGGGTCCTTCGCCCTGCGGCTGCTGGCGGTGTGGCAAGATTGGCATCTGCCCAAGGTGCCCGCCTGGTGATCCCGCCGGGATGCCAGCGCCAGGGCAACTGCGAGGGATGAACCGACATGCGTATGGGACACCCCCAGGGACTGGGTGCTTCGCGCGCCGCAGCAGGGCCGACTGGAGCGCATCGAAGCGTTCTTCTCGGGGCACGGCTACGATATGCATCGCCACGATACCTACGCCATCGGGCGCACGCTCTCCGGCGTGCAGCGCTTCCAGTATCGGGGCGGGCAGCGCAACAGCCTGCCCGGCGGGACCGTCGTGCTGCATCCCGATGAACCCCATGACGGCGAGGCCGGCTCGGACGCTGGCTTCAAGTACCGGATCATGTATATCGAACCGGCGCTGATCCAGCAGGTGCTGGGCGGCAAGCCGCTCCCGTTCATCAAGGATGGCATGTCCAGGGACCCGCGGCTGCACGCAGCAACCGGGATCCTGCTCCAGGGCATGGACAGCCCAATCGATCCGCTGGAGGAAGACGACGCCTTGTTCGATCTCGCGCATGCGCTGGAAGCGGTATCCGGCGCGCCTGCCCGCCGCCAGGGCTACGACTACCAGGCAGCCGAGCGGGCGCGCGAATTTATCCACGGCGCGCTGCACCGCACGGTCACGCTGGGCGAACTGGAAGCGCACAGCGGACGAGACCGCTGGAGCCTGTCGCGCGATTTCCGCTTGCTATATGGCACCAGCCCGTACCGCTACCTGACCATGCGCCGGCTCGACCAGGTCCGGTCGCTGCTGGTGCGGGGCCAGTCGCTGGCCGATGCCGCCCTGGCCGCGGGTTTCACGGACCAGAGCCATATGACGCGCCATTTCGGCAAGGCCTACGGCCTGTCGCCTGCGCGTTGGATGAACATGCAGGGCGTGGCCGCGCCCGCGGCTCGCTGAGGCTTGCACGATCGTACAAGATGCCGGCCGTCTGCCTTGCTAAGGTGAGCCCTCATGACAAGGCAAGGAGAGCAACACCATGGACAACGATCAGGCAAGCGCCCCCGGTAAGTACCAGAGCCTGAATTTCGCGCAGAAACTGGACCTGATCCACGAGCAGTGGACGCCGAAGGTGATCGCCGAGATGAACAACTACCAGTTCAAGCTGGTCAGGATCGAGGGCGATTTCATCTGGCACAGCCATGCCGATAGCGATGAGACATTCATCGTGCTGGAAGGGCAACTGCGCATCGATTTCCGCGATGGACAGGTACGGCTGTCGGCGGGCGAGATGTTCGTGGTACCCAGGGGCGTCGAGCACAAGCCCTTTGCCGAAACGGAGGTGAAACTGCTGCTGATCGAACCCCGGGGCGTGGTGAATACCGGCGGCGAGGGTGGTACGCGGACGGCGGTCAACGACGCCTGGATCTGACTGCCGCCAAACACCGCCGCCAGACTCAAGCCCTGCGATATCGCGCGATGCCGTCCGGGCCCACTTCCATCACGGCCTCTTCCCGATGCACGAGGTAGTTCAGGTGGGCAATGCTCTCGCCAGTCGCCATACCCAGCAATCCGGGCTCCCCGCCGATGGGGCGGGAGAATAGCTCGGCGAAGACATCCACCGCGCGCTTTGGCTCGGACAGCGCCTGGTGCAGCCGGTCGAGCGCCTGGCGCTGGCTGCGCTCCAGGTAATCGATGCGCGCATGCAGGCCGCGGAAAGGCTCGTTGTGCGCCGGCAGCACCAGCACATCGTCCGGGACTTCCCGGCGCAGCTTGGCGAGCGAGGCAAGCCAGTCGCCCATCGGGTCCGCGTCGGGCTCGGTGGGGAATACCGACACATTGGAGGAGATGCGCGGCAGGATCTGGTCGCCGCTGATCAGGATCTTCAGTGTCTCGCTATAGAGGCAGGCGTGTTCGGGCGAGTGGCCGTTGCCGACGACAACCCGCCACTGGTGATCGCCAATCGCCAGGTTCTCGCCGTCGCGCAAGCGCCGGTAGCTATCGGGCAAGGCATGGACGTACTTGCCGAAGCCACCGAAGCGCACGCGGTATGCCTCGATGGCGTTGTCGTCCCAGCCCGCGCGGCGATAGAAGCGCACGCCATCCTCCGGCGCCGCGCGCCCCGTGTCCGCGGCGAGCACGCGGCAGTTCAGGTATTCCAGCCGAGTCATCCACAGGCGGCAGCCGAACTTGCGGGTCAGCCAGCCCGCCATGCCGATATGGTCCGGGTGCATGTGCGTGACGAACAGCCGGGTCAGCCCGTCCGCCAGCGCCCCGCCCTGCGCGAAGAGATCGCGCCAGGCGGCGGCGGTCTCGCTGGTTTGCAATCCCGCGTCCACCCCCGCCCAGCCCGCGCCGTCGCGCACCGCCCAGAGGTTGATATGGCTCAGCGCGAATGGCATCGGCATGCGGATCCACAGCACGCCCGGCACGATTTCCCGCACGGTGCCCGGTGCCGGCGCGTCTCCGCATGGGTATTCGAGCACAGGCTTGCTCTCGGCCGGGGGGGTTAAACTCGCATCGCTCATTTGGTCTTATTCCTTGGTTCCGTGCGGACATGCAGGGGTGCTGCACGTCGAGCGCGGGTTTTTTGCACCTGCATGGGGCAAACAAGGGCCGCGCTTCTCGCGTGCGACGCCGTGAGCGATTCTACCGAGGTCCGGCAGTTCGCGCAGCAGCACCGGCGGCTGCGCGAACAGGCGTTCGGATTGTGTGTTGTCCGTGCGGCCCGTGCTATCCGCAGCTATGCCATTCCCGCCGGCGCTTCCACCGTTGCCAGCGCCGCGCCCTTCGCGCGGCACCGTCGCCAGCCTGCCGGCGGCTGGCCGAATTCGCGCTTGAACGCTCGGTTGAAAGCCGCTTCCGACTCATAGCCGACGTGCTCCGCCACCGCGGCAACCGACTTGCCCCCGGTGAGGAGTTCCTGCGCCGCGATCTGCAGGCGCCAGTGCGCCAGATACTGCATCGGCGGTTGTCCCAGCAGGTCGGTGAAACGCTGCGCCAGCGCCGAGCGTGACAGCCCCGCGCTGCGCGCGAGCTCATCCACGGTCCAGTCACGGGCGGGTTGCGCGTGCATCATCGATAACGCCCGTCCGACGAAGCGGTCGCGCACGCCGGCAAGCCATCCCTTCTTGTCCGCCGGCAATCCGTCGATACAGCGGCGCACCGCTTCGACAAAGAGCAGTTCCGACAACCTGGCAAGGACGATCTCGCTGCCGGCCCGCCAGTCCGCCGCCTCGGCCGTCGCGAACTGGAGTGAAGAATCCAGCCAGGCGGAGCGCGGATCGTTGCGCATATCGACCTTGAAGATGCGCGGCAGCGCGGAAATCAGGGGATTGTTCAAGAGGTCATTGCAAGCCAGGAATCCGCACACGAGACGCGTGCCGGTTCCACCGCCGCCGTATGACAGCCGCATCACCTGGCGTGGGGCCGTCTCCAGCTGCGTGGCCAGCAGGGGCCCCACCTGCACCGGGGACAGGTCGAGCACGCTGGCCATGATGTGCGACGCGCCTTGTGGCACCACCAGCAGTTCGCCGGCAGTGAGATGAATGGCCGACATGGGATCGTCCGCGAGTCGTGCCCAGCAGCTCCCTTCGGTGATCAGGTGGAACGACACAACACGCTCGGAGCGCGGCAGGAAGGCTTCGCACAGCGCCGCATCCGCTTCGCCAAGCACGCACCAAGGCGCGGTGAATTCTCCGTTGAGATAGACCGCACCGCTCAGGCGGACAACGCGAAGTACGTCGGAAACGGCATCCATGAACAGGGTCCGTCAATTGGGTCCGTCAATTCCGGCGTCCCGCGCAAGAACGCTGGACGCCTGAGCATTCATCGAGACAGGCAACGTGGAGATACTACACCCACACCCATCCGCGACAACACCTGTCTGGAGGGCTTTCGCATGGAACCCACCGGGCAACCCCGCACCGGCAGGACGAGTGCAATCCATCCAGGAGACGCGATATGAGCGATGAGAAACCCATGAGGGCGCCTGCTTTTGCGGTGCGGTGCGGCTCACGGTCAGCGGCGAGCCCGCCACAGGGCGCGGGCAGTATCGGCACGTACAACAAGACGCCGCACAGCTATCGCAAATGGTGCAAGACGTGCGGAGGCCACATCTTCACCGAGCATCCCGGCATGGGACTCACCGACGTGTATGCCGCGGTCATTCCCGGCTTTCCCTTCCGGCCTGGCATTCACGTGAACTATCAGGAAACGCACCTGCGCATGCAGGACGGCTTGCCGAAAATGAAAGACGTCCCCAAGGAAATGGGCGGCTCCGGCGTCGGCATGGCGGAGTAACGCGCCCGGCACGGTAAGCCCAGGTTCCCTAAATCCCAATCGCAAGACCATAAGGAGAACTGCCATGTCCGCAGTCCTTTCCAATCCCGCCCCCGTCATCGATCTCGCCGCGGTCAAGACCCGCCAGCAAGCCGCCTGGTCCGCTGGCAACTACGCGGTCGTGGGCACCACGCTGCAGATCGTCGGCGAGAACCTGTGCGAGGCGCTCGACCTGCGCTCCGGCGCGCGCGTGCTCGACGTCGCCGCCGGCAACGGCAATGCCACGCTGGCGGCCGCGCGCCGCTGGTGCGAAGTCACCTCCACCGACTATGTGCCCGCGCTGCTGGAAGCCGGCCGCGTGCGCGCGCAGGCCGAAGGCCATACGATCAAATTCCAGGAAGCGGACGCCGAAAACCTGCCGTTTCCCGACGCGTCGTTCGACGTGGTGATGTCCACCTTTGGCGTGATGTTCACCCCCAACCAGGAGCAGGCCGCGAGCGAGCTTGCCCGCGTCTGCAAACCCCGCGGCAAGATCGGACTGGCCAACTGGACGCCCGAGAGCTTCATCGGGCAGGTGTTCAAGACGCTCGGCAAGTACATTCCGCCCGCGCCGGGCGTCAAATCGCCGGCGTTGTGGGGCACGACTGCAGCGCTCGATACCCTCTTCGGCGACACCGCGCGCGCGATCCACACGGCTACCCGCGAGTTCACCTTCCGCTACCACTCGCCGGCGCATTTTCTTGAGATCTTCCGTACCTACTATGGGCCGATCAACAAGGCGTTCGCTGCGCTCGACGCTGAAAAACAGGCTGCCTTTGAGCAGGATTTGCTGGCGTTGATAGGCAGCCGGAACCGCTCGGGGGATGGGACGCTGGTGCTGCCCAGCGAGTATCTTGAGGTGGTGATTGAACGGAAGTGAGATCGCAAAACGAGGTCGCATCGTGAAGCGAAAGAGCCGCAACCTTGAGGCTGCGGCTCGGCGTGCCGGCAAGGCCGGCACGGATCTGCGCAGCCGTCCCTACGCGCCGATCGGCTTGCCGTCCTTGTGGCGGACCACGATGGTCGAAGACCTGGCAGGCTTGCTGGCGTCCGGCCATTTGTCGTTGGGATGCTGGATGTTGATAAAGAACGTGGTCAGGTCCGGCGTGTAGGCAATGCCGGTGATCTCGCATCCGTGCGGGCCGACCAGGAAACGCTTGCACTCGCGGGTGTCCTGGTCGACGTAGTGCATGGAGTTGGCACCGAAGATGTTGGTGGTGCTCGCGCCGGTGCCGGCATCGGTCTGCACCCACAGGCGGCCTTTGGGATCCACGCGGATGCCGTCCGGGCTGGAGAAGGTGTTGCCGTTGATCGTGCCCTTCAGGTTATACGCGGCGATGGAGGGGTCTCCCGCCAGCAGGAAGATCTCCCAGGTGAAGCTCGTGGCCAGCGGGGAATCGCCGGCTTCCTTCCATCGGATGATGTGCCCATGCGAGTTATTCATGCGGGGGTTGGCCGCATCGGGCACCTTGCGGCCACCGTTGTTGGTCAGCGTGCAGAACAGGGTCTTGTCCGGCCCTACCGTGATCCACTCCGGCCGGTCCATCAGCGTGCCGCCAGCCACGCGCGCGGCAGCCTTGGTGTTGACCAGCACATCGGCCTGCGTGGTGAAATTGACAACCACCGGCGTCTGCGGGCCTTGCGTGGTATTGCCCGGATCGGTCGCGCCGGCCAGCAGGTTGTTCTTGCCCTGGGTCAGTTCGATCCATTGGCCGCCGCCGTCGGCATTGAATTTGGCGACATACAGCGTGCCCTCGTCGAGCAGGTTGAAATTGGCCTTGCGGTCGTTCGGGTCAAAGGATTTCGAGGGAACGAACTTGTAGATGCAGCCCGGCGTGCTGTCGTCGCCCATGTAGAACGCGACGCGATTGCCGGCGCCGGTCATGAACGCGGTGTTCTCGTGGTCGAAGCGGCCCATCGCGGTGCGCTTGGTCGGCGCGGCGAGCTGGTTCAGCGGATCGATCTCCACCACCCAGCCGTAGCCGATTTCCGGCTGGGTCGGGTCCAGGTAGTTGTCGGTGGTCTCCTCGCACGTCAGGTAAGTACCCCAGGGCGTATGGCCGCTCGAGCAATTGTTGAGCGTGCCGACCACGGTGGCGCCCACGGCGCCCGCGGCGGGGCCGCTGACCTTGTACACCGTGTTGCCCGTATAGCGCTTGTTGTAGGCGGAACCCTTCTTGACCTGCCACTTGCCGCCGGACAGCGCGATTTCGATGACCGACACGCCGACCGAGGACAGGGCGATCTTCTTCTGTTCGGCCGTTGCGGTCGCGGCATTGTAGGTGCCGCCGGGGAACAGGATGGCCGCGTCGAGCGTCTCGTGGTTGATCGCCAGCAGGCCGCCTTGCTGCGGGTCGACGCCCGGCAACGGGAAGAAGTGCATGCCGTCGTGGTTGCCTCCGGCTTGCAACTCGGTCTCGGCCGACGTCTGGAAGGATCCGCTGTACCCCGGCGCACCGGCGACGACCGGATCGCCGGCCGAGAACAAGACGTCGTAGGCGTAGTTGGCCGGCAACGTCACGGTGTCCGCTGTCACCTTGTCCGCCACCGGCGCAAAACCGATCTTGTAGTCCAGCGGCTGCACTGGCGTGGGTACCGGTGCCGGCGCGGGTGCCGGAGCGGGGGACGGCGTTGCCGCCGCGTCGTCGCCGCCGCCGCATGCAGCAAGCAGGCCGCTCGTGCCGAATACGGACAGCAGCGACATGCTCAGGCCACCGCGCAGCACGGTGCGGCGCGCCGGATTGGCGGCAACGATGTCTTCGAGCATCTGGCCCGGAACAGTGACTACGCCTTCGGCATCACGGCGCGGCGCGCGGGCCTTATCGGTAAGGTACGACATGCGTGGGGATCCTCTCGTCTATGCGAAGCCGGCGAACCGGGGGATTTCGGTGCGCACGGGTTCGCGGTGCGCCGCCGATAGTAGAGGGGGAATATGACGTTGGCGTTACTGGATGTACCAACAAAGAGTCATTAAGCGTGCGAAAGTGGCCGACTCATGCGAACATCTCCGGTTTTTGGGATCCCTGCCCATGAAACACCCGACGCTGCTCGCCTCGCTCGCCCTCCTCTCGCTGGCCCTGGGCCAGCCAGCCATCGCCGACACGCTCAAGAAGCCCGACCTCGACACCCTCGTCGCGGCCGCGCAGGCGAAGCCGCCGGCGAATTTCAACGCTTTCCTGGATGAAGCGGTCAGGGCCAATCCCAAGCTGGCGGGCAGTGTCGCCGCGTATCGCAAGCAGGCCGTGCTGAGCGGCGACGACCTGACCAATATCGGCCGCCTGCTCGGCGTGTACAACCGGCTCCACAACCAGCGGGCCGTGATCGCCGCCATCGAGCGCATGGTGGCCTTGCGCACCGTGCGCGACGACAAGATTCCCCAGCACGAGAACCCCGCCATCGTCTCGTTCGGCAAGCTGGTGGAAGGCATGGCCAAGGACTTCGGCCTGACCTTCCGCAACGTGGACAATCGCGTGTTCGAGGTCACGCTGCCGGGCCGGGGCAAGGAAGAATTCGGCTTGCTGACCCACGCCGACGTGGTGCCCGTGGTGGCGGACGAATGGGTGCTGGACGACGGCACCAGGCTCGACCCGTTCAAGGTCACGCGCGTTGGCGACTTTCTCTACGGCCGCGGCACCATCGATGACAAGGGCTCGATCGCCACGGTGCTGTACGCGATGAAGACCGTGAAGGAGAGCGGCCTGAAGCTCGACCGCACCATCCGCCTGATGATCGAGACCACCGAGGAAACCGGCGGCGACGGCATGAAATACTACCGCGAGCACACCTCGCTGCCCGAGTACAACATCGTGCTCGACAGCAAATACCCCGCCGTTGTGGCCGAGAAGGGATCGGGCAGCCTGAAGGTGTTCTTCCCCGTGCAGGCCACCGATGGCAAGACCACCGCCATCGTCGCCATGAGCGGCGCGGCGGCCGCCAACGCCGTGCCGCAGACCGCCAGCGCGCAGCTCAAGGGCGGCGACCTTGGCGCGGCCCGTGCGCGGCTTGAAGCGGCGCGCGCCGGCTTTATCGGAAAGTACGCGGCGCAGGGCAAGTTCACGATCGATATCAGCCAGGGCGCCGACAGCGTGGAGGTCAAGGTCACCGGTACTTCCGCCCATGGCTCGCGCCCCGAGGAAGGCGTGAACCCCCTGCCCCGCCTGACGCTGTTCCTGCAGGAATCCGGGATCGCGCTGGCCGACAACCACTACGCCAGGGCGGCAAAGTACCTCAACGACCTGTACGGCACCGGCTACCTGGGCGAGAAAATGGGCGTGGCCTACAAGGACGATTTCATGGGGCCGCTCACGATGTCGCCCAACCTGGTCCGTGAGAAGGACGGCCAGTTGGAAGTCACCGCCAACGTGCGCATGCCGCGCGGCAACACGCCGCAGGCGCTGTCCAGGGCGGTGGCCGACAAGATCAACGCCTGGGCCGGCGCCAACCACGAGAAGGTGACGATCAGCCACGAGCAAGGCGACTGGATGGCGCGCGACCCCAAGGGCGCGTGGCTGGCCACCCTGCTCAATATCTTCGGCGATACCACGGGGCTCGAATCCAAACCCGTGCCCACCGCCGGCAGCACCACGGCCAAGCTGATGCCGAACGCCATCAACTTCGGCCCGGCCATGCCCGGCAAGAAGTACACCGCGCACAATGCCAAGGAGTACAAGGAAGTCTCCGACCTCGACCTGGACATGCAGATGTTCACGGAAATGCTGATCCGGATCGGCGATCTGAAGACGATGCAGTAGGGTGTGAAGCGGTTAGGCGGGAGGGAAGGCGTCAGGGGTAACGTGGCGCTTTCCACTCCCGCGTTTCATTCCCCCGCTTTCAATTCCCGATAAATGCACTGATGCTGCGTGCCCTAACGATGGGGCTTGTTCGTAAAAGGCGCCAGCCTCAAAGCTCACCAATCCGTTCGAAAACGCCTAGGTCCAGATGCCGCGCGGCTCCTCGGGCTAAAGTCTCGCCGCTTTCTGCCGTTATTCTTCCTCGGGTAACGTCCCGTCGCCACCGCCGGGCTGCCCGCACATCTGAACATAGCGCCGCTGGAATCGAGACGCAGCCCTCCTCGATTTTCATTTTGTTGAAGGATCCCGTGAGCCTCGAACCCGCCAATGCCAAGCGCCAGACCGCTAGCACGCAAGCGCCAGACGGTTTCCCGCCCGATGCCCGCCATCGGCTCACCCTTCCCATGCAGATCAGTGCCGTGCTGCTCGATCTTGCCTGGCTGAAGTGCGTTGTCAGGCTGCGGACGCGCGACGGCTACAGGATTGCCACCACATTGCTGAAGGTTGACCCCGTAGGCTGTACCTTCATCTTCGACGGATGCCGCACGGAAGCAGAGCGGGATTTGTTGCTGACATCGGACGAGATTGCCGTCTCCGCGGTGCTGCGCGATGTCAAGATCCGCTTCGTCATCAAAAGACCCTACCCCATCAGGTATCAGGGCGGCATGGCCTGCGCCGCGGCCTTCCCGGCCCAGCTCTACCATTTTGAACGCCGCCGCCACCCCCGCGCACGCCCGGACGCCGCCATGGGCTATCGTTGCGAGCTGCGCACGCCCGATGACGAGGTTCTGAAGCTGGACATTGCCGACCTCTCGCTCTCCGGTGTCGGCCTTCGCACCAGGCTCGCGAATACCGACCCGTTTCCGGCAGGCACGATCTTGCAGAAATGCAGGCTGGACTTTCGCAACCAGGGCGAACTGGAGTTCGACCTGCAGGTGGTCGGGCATGGTCTGGTGTGGAGTGACCAGCGCGCCATGCATCACATTGGCTGCACCTTTGTCTCCCTCGGCCCCGGCCAGCAGACCTTCATCCAGCGCCTGGTCTACCACATCGAGCTCGCGGGACGCGAATGACCGGGAAGCGGATGCCGGGAGACCGGATGACTGCTGCCGACGCTGAAGGACGGCAGTCCATTCAGTCCGTGACCGCCAGTTCGTAACGGGCAACGGACCCTGCGCCTTTCTGCACGCAGCTGTGCAGCGCAAAGCCGAAACGCTCGTAGAGCGTTCGCAGCGCCAGCCTGTCAGCGACACAATCCAGCCGGAGATGCAGGCGCCCAAGACTACGTGCGCGCTCTCGGGCGAAAGCTAGCAGCGCGGTGGAAACACCCTGCTTCGCCCACGAGCGGCGAACCGCCAGGTGCACGAAGGTGGATGTACCGGGCTCGACCTCCGGCCAATAGAACGGGTCTTCCAGCTCGAACCGCATGACGCCGATGATGTCATCGCCGTCGCGCGCGGCATAGAAGTTCCCTGCCGCGGTATCACGAAGCACACGCTCGACGCTCACGTCGGAAGGCATCCATAGTGGCCGGCCTGTGTTGGCAAGCCACTGCGCTGCCTCTTGCAATACTGAAGCAACCGCCTGCACGTCGTCTGATCGGGCTTGTTCGATACGCATCGGCGATGACACTGTTGGATTGGGCTACGAAACCTGGGCCGCGAAACGACGGCTTGCGGCGTCCGCCTTACGGGCCGCCGGGAAACTACACTGCCGCAGTCCTGCCTGACCGATCACCCCCGGCGTACCGCGGTCACCTTGCCGTCCTTGACGTCCAGCGTGCGACGCTGGGGGTTGTAGTCCATGGTGCCGGGCAGATGCTGGCCTTCGCGCTCGCCAAATCGCCAGGCACAGCCCTTGAGCAGGGCGACGGCATCGGCCTCGCTCCTGCCGATCAGCGCGTCATCGGCAAGCTTGTCGGCCTGGCAGCCCTCTGGCGTACCGCGGCTGCCTTGCGGGCCTGGATTGGGCACGGCGCTCACGGGTGGCTGGGCGGCGCAACCTGCCATTAGCGTTGCGAATACGATCGAACCTGCTGCGATATGTCGGTTCAGCGGGCTTTGCCCTTTTGGCTTTTGTTGCATGATATTCGGGATAGAGAAGTGCAATAAATTCAGTCAGTCCGGCAAGGCGCTGGACCGGCGTTTGCGGGACGTGCCAGGAGGTGCTGTGAGAAACTACGTCCCGCGGTATTTGTCGCCGCAGGCAGCTTTCATTGTTATGGAGAAAATGGAACATCATCCTGAAACGCCCGATATGCAAATGGTACAAGTTCCCGCGGGAACGATTGCGCTGAGGGACGACAGAACAGGCCGCCAATGGTGCGTCGCACTGCAGCGCTTTGCGATCGGCCGATATCCCGTCACCCAGGCGCAATATGCCACGGCAACCGGACAATGGCCATCGGCACATGCCGCCGCGCAATGTCCGGTAGAGAACGTATCATGGATTGATGCCGTCCGGTTCTGCAACCTCCTCTCAAGAACTTCCGGTCTCCCGGACTATTACAAAATCCATGAAGATGGAACGGAAGCCTCGCCTGTTCCCGGCAGTAACGGCTATCGCCTGCCGAACGAAGCTGAATGGGAATACGCCTGCCGCGCCGGAACAAATGGCCCGCGATACGGCGAACTCGGCGATATAGCCTGGTATGGAGAAAACGCCGGAGGCCACACGCAAGAGGTCGGCCGGAAACAGCCCAATGACTGGGGGCTTTACGACACGCTGGGCAACGTCTGGGAGTGGTGCGCCGATCAATACGATCCGGAGGTCTATGGTTCGTATCGCGTGTTTCGCGGCGGCGGCTGGTCCGATGCCGAGAGGGGTTGCCTTGCCACGAATCGCCGTCGCAGTCATCCCACATTTGCCATCGATGACCTTGGCTTTCGGGTTGCCCGATCGCTCGATGCCAGCGGCGGGTGATCCGGCGCACCTCCGGCTTTACCTGCATCAACCTATCGCCATACCTCGCAAGCTCCCTTCCTGAAATAGCGGACAGGGGCGGAGCGCACCTCTCGCGCATGCCCCGCCGGGTCCCGTGCCGGCGCTGCCTGCCTGCCAGCGCCCGCAACGCATGCCGCCTGCACTGCTATGCCGCCCGCGATACCCCCCCAACGTGAGACGAAACGTCAGTTTTTGTGAGACGCAGCGTCAAGTGCCGAAACGATAACTCTGCAAAAATTGGCGCCGGTTCGAGGTACGCGCCAGCCCTCTAGAGAAAGAGCGCGGCCCCGGACCTGACTGGCAAGCGACCTTCGATGGCGGGCACGACACGCTTGCCACCAGCGGGCCGCGCACGACCAGGCCATTCCAAAAGGCCCTCGATAGCAACCAGGCAGCGCGGTTTGTGTCCGGCGCAATTCCATGCGCCAGCCCAGTCGCGTCTTCGGTGTTTGTCCAAAGCGCCGCATGGCGGCGGGCAGCGTCCGCGCAATCGCATCGCCGCGGCTGGCCGACACCATGCAGTTCCTGCGGTATTCGCCCGGCACCAGTCATGGCGTAGTGAAAACTCAATTTTTAGAGCGGGTAATCTCATGCTGAAAAGTAGAACGAAACTAATATCGCTGACGCTTCTGGCGGCCGCCGCGCTCACGGCGTGCGGGGGCGACAACCCGGAGACCGCGGCTACGAGCGCCCAGACGCCCGCCGCGCCCACGCCCGCGCCCGCGCCCGCGCCCGCACCCCTGGCGTCAAGCTGTACCGAAACCGGCGTCGATGCGAAATTCGCCTGTCAGACCGGGGTCACGGAGCCGCTGTACATCTACCAATGGGCGCTCAGGCAGGCCACCAGCTACTTCAAGTCATTCTCGGATACCGCTGATGGCGTCACCGACCTCAATGTGGAAGAAGCGCATGCCGCGGGCATCAAGGGCCAGGGCGTCAATGTCCTGGTTCTCGACGATGGCGTCGATATCAACAATGAGGACCTGGTCGCCAATGTGAACAAGTCGATGACTTACAACTTTGACGACGGCACCAACAACCCCACGCCCGCCGATATCCCGATGAACATCGCGGACGCGCATGGCACCCATGTCGCCGGCATCATCAGCGCGGCGCAGAACGGCAAGGGCGTGATTGGCATCGCGCCCCGCGCCACCCTGGGCGGCGCGCGCTTCATCGGCACCGCGGGTGCCGACATCCTGCAGGCCTACGGCGGCGCCGACTGGTCCCGGAATGCCCATATCATCAATGCCTCATATGGCGGGAATCCAGAGGTGCCGGACGAGTACGACACCGCAACCGGGACCGGTGCCGTCATCCGGGCCTTCCCGAACCTGAGAAGCGGCAAGGGCCTGGTCATGGTGAAGGCATCAGGCAATGAGTACCACACCATCCGGGGCGACACACCCAGATCTTGCCCCGATATCGACGAGATAAGCGGCGTCCTCAGTTGCGAAAATCCCGCCAATGACACGGAAGCGCTTGAGCCTGGCGTCATCCTGGTGGGCGCGGCCAACGCCAGGGGCATCAAATCGAGTTACTCCAACGCCGGGGCGGTCAACTGGATCACCGGGCTCGGCGGTGAAGGTGGAGACAAGGGGCAGTACGGAGAAGGCGGCTCCGGGCCGACGATCTACTCCACCGACCTTACCAGTTGCGCGAAAGGATATAGCCGCAACTACCTGGAACTAGCCAATGCATTCACCATTGGCGGCACCGCGACCAACAGGAAAGATAACCCGAACTGCGACTATTCCAGCATGAATGGCACCTCGGCCGCCACCCCGACCATCTCGGGGGTGGTTTCGCTGATGCTGGCGGCAAATCCGAACCTGACGTGGCGAGACGTCCGCGAGATTCTTCGCGTGACCGCCAGGAGAATCGATCCGAATTATGGCTCGCGCGACAACCGGAATCTCCGGGTTGACCTGAGGCAGGGAACATTTACCGCCAGTGAAGATGCCAGCCTCGTCGATGGCAGCCAGACTGCGCGGCTGGATCTGGGCTGGCAAAAGAATGCCGCGGGCAACTACTACTCGAACTGGTACGGCTTCGGCCTGGCGGATGCCGCGGCCGCCGTCAGGCTGGCGAAGGCATACAGCGCCTTCAAGCCGGCAACCCTGGAAATTGGCGGCTTCACCAAGGCATTCGCGGATAGCGCACAACTCAAGTACGGTTCGGTCCAGAAGCTGGGGCAGTTCACGGTCGGCGGCAATGACAAGGTGGATGCCCTGCAGCTGAGACTGAGCGGCTCCATCTGTGTCGGCAGCGTTGGCATCTTTGTCAAATCCCCCTCCGGGACCATTTCCGCACTCGCTGTTCCATACAACAGCTACTACAGCACGGGCGTGCCGGAAGTGAAAAGCTACGGGCTGGGCAGCTATGCATTCCACGGCGAGAACGCCACCGGAAATTGGGAGGTGTATGCAGTCAGCGCGATGCCAGCCCCCGCTGCGCCCGGCGCTTGCAGCAGTTTTCTGCCGGAAGCCGATGGTGCCAGCGTCAAGCTCAGCAAGCCCCTGGCTGTTGAGTACCGTGTGATCGCCGCGAAATAGCGGGGCGAGGAGAATGATGATGAAAAAGAACTTGTCCCTCAGGGTCTTGCTGTGCGGCGCTGCGGCGTTCGCCGCCACGCTGTGCCACGCGGGCGCGTCGGCCTATGTGGCCGGGCAACAGCTTTCGCCCGCGGAATTGAAGAGCCTTGCGGGCACGACGGCCGTTCGCCTTGGCAGCCAGTCGTTCCAGACGCTGCCGGCTTCGGCCACGGCAAAGAGCGCGGGCGCTATGGGGAGCCCGGTGACGCTGGTCGTGAACGACCGGGGCGTTGTCGGCGAGAGCCGCAACGAGGTGATTGTTTCGCAAGTATCAACCCAGGAAGTCCAGCAGAAAGTCGGCAAGCTAAGCCGCTCAGCCACCGGCATCCAGTACTTCGATCACATGAACATCAGCAAACTGACGTTCGCTTCGTTCCAGGACGCGGCGGCTGCCAGGGAGCAGCTCAAGACGCTGCTTCCGCCAGGGGCGGGGGTCGATGTGCCGATCCGGTATGGCAAGCCCAAGGTGCGCTGAGCCGGCTTTCACAGCCGGAGTCACGCTGCTTTACCTCGCTTGAAAACCACGGCTGCCTGGGGTCCCCGAAGAAGCACCGGGGCGCTCCAGGCGCCGAAACGCCAGCCGGGAACTCGCGCCGGGCAGGCGCGATGCACCGGCGCCCCGTGGCGCGCTCCCGATGATGGAAATGCAACGACCATACCGAAGCCTGTGCGGCTTCCTCCTGGCAGTCCTGGCGGCAGGATGTACATCCTACAAGTACGTCCCCCCAAAATCCGATGCGGGCCGTCAATGCGTGACGACCTGCGAAACCAACAAGCAGATCTGCATCACCGGCAAGGAACAAGTCGCCGCCATCAAGGAGCAGGCCTGCGAAACACGGCGCGCCAACACCCTTGCCACCTGCCTCGCCACCGCCGCGAATGACAAGGGCAAGGAGCAATGCACCAAGCGGCAGGCTTACTGCTCCAGCTACGCATCGACCTACAGTTGCGACAGCGCTTACCAGGCGTGCTACATACAGTGCGGCGGGCAGGTCATCGAAGTCGAGGACTGAGCCCTTGCTGCCAGGCGGCATCCGGGACAGGCTTCGGACGGCCCCCGAGGCCGTCAGGCGCCCCTGCCGGTGGCAGTGAATTCGCCCCGCAGGCTCTCCAGCCATTCGTTGATGGTGGTCGCTTCACTTGCGTCGGCCGGCGCCGCTGGCCAGCTGTTGCGGGGATGCTCCGCGAGCGCGCGCACCTCCCGCGGACTCAGGCTGAAGCGGCGGCGGAAGGCACGGCTGAAGGTGCTCTCATTCGAATAGGCGTAACGATATGCCAGCTCGGCGATGCTGAGCCCGCTGCCCCTGGATCGGGCCAGTTCATCGAAACAGCGATCCAGCCTCCTGCCCTGGATGTAGGCGTTCACGCCGCCGTCGGCGTCGAACAGGCGGTAGAGGCTGGCTCGCGACAGGCGGAAAGCGCCGGCGACCTGCTCCGGCGAGAGCGCTTCCGCGGTCAGGTGTTCTTCGATATAGCGCTGTACCAGCTTGCGCATGCTGCGGCGAGCCGCCTTCTGCACGTCAGGCTCGCTATCCCGAAGCCTGGCGCCACTGCCCTCCAGCATGATCAGCGCCGCGGTGACCGATGCCGCCCTCTCCTCGCCTGTCAGCGCGTCGCCGGCCAGCAGGAGTTGCGACAGGTGCGACGCCAACAGGCGCGTCAAATCCCTGGCCGGCGTCCAGCACCGTACCGTGCAGGTTCCAGCTCCGCAGCGACGCGGGAAGGCGATCGCGCGGCACGGTAAGGGTGATATTGGCAAACGGCGGTGTCCAGCTATCCAGCGTCCGCCCCAGGTCGAGCACGCTGATCGAACCCACGCCAGCATTGAGCGCCCGGTTTCCATACGCGCCCTGAACGCCGCCCGCCACATAGAGCTGAATCAGGATGTGGTCGATATTGCTGCGCCGGATCTCGACGATGCCGCGCTTGAAGCGATGCTCCACCGAGCCGGCACAGCGCGCGATCAGGCTGTCGCCCAGGTGCAACGCCATCAACTCACCGGAGAAGGCGCCCGGCGCGGCGCCAGTCCTGACGTCGAAGAGCGGCGCCAGCGCCGCGCGCCATAGTTCGCAGGCTTCCGGAAGTACCCGCCCGTCGAGGCGGACATGCACTTGCGGCGGCGCTGCCGTACTGGCTTCGAATTCTCCTGCAATCTGTGCTGATGCTGGCCCTGACACGTGATTCCCTGGAGGAGTTACGGTAGATGGCTTCGGCGCCCCGCCGCCCCGGTGCGACGCCATGCCGTACTTTGCGCGTTGGTCCGCGGCAGCGCACATGATATCGAATGGACGGGGTCATGCGTTAGCGCACCAGCTTGCGCCAATGAAAACCGCCCCACCGAAACCGCATGGGGCGTTGCCTGACTGTGCGATGTTTCTGTACTACACCGCCTGTACTACACCGGCACATCCTTCATCGGGTCCGGCTTCCGGTTATCGAACCAGCGGTACAACGTAGGCACCATCACCAGCGTCAGCAGGGTCGACGTGATCAGCCCGCCGATCACCACCACCGCCAGCGGACGCTGCACTTCGGAGCCCGGGCCGGTGGAGAACAGGAAGGGCACCAGCCCCAGCATGGCGATGGTGGCCGTCATCATCACCGGGCGGAATCGCTGGGTCGCGCCCTGGATCACCGCCTGGTCCAGCGACAGGCCGGAATCGCGCAGCGTGCGGATATACGACACCAGCACCACCCCGTTGAGAACCGCCATGCCCCACAGCGCGATAAAGCCCACCGAGGCCGGCACCGACAGGTACTCGCCGGTGACGAACAGGCCGATGATGCCGCCGATGGAAGCAAACGGCAGCACGGTGATGATCAGCGTGGCAAAGCGCACGGAGTTGAACAGCAGGAACAGCAAGAAGAAGATCGCGGCGATGGTCACCGGCACGATGATCTTCAGGTGGCCCATGGCGCGTTCCATATTCTGGAACTGCCCGCCCCACTCCAGGTAGTAGCCTTCCGGCAGCTTGACCTTGCTGTCCGCCGCCTGCTGCAGCTCGGCGACGAAGCCGCCGAGGTCGCGGTCCTTCACGTTGATCATCACCACCACGCGGCGCTTGGCCATTTCGCGGCTGATCTGCGCGGGGCCGTCGCTGACTTCGATCTTCGCCACGCTTTGCAGCGGCACCTGGGCGCCGTTGGGCGTGGCCACCAGCAGCAGGCGGATGGCCTGCACGTTGTCGCGGAACTCTTCGGGCAGGCGCACCGCCGCGGCAAAGCGGCGCTCGCCTTCGAAGATGTCCGTGGCGCGCTTGCCGCCGATGGCGATCTCGATGATGTCGTGGATGTCCGAGGCATTGAGCCCGTAGCGCGCAATGGCCTGGCGGTCGATCTCGATCGACAGGTACTGCTGCCCGGAGATGCGCTCGATGCGGATATCCTGCGACCCCTGGATGCCGCCCGCCACGCGGGCGATCTCGCCAGCCAGCTCACGCAGCTTGTCGAGGTCGTCGCCGAACACCTTCACCGCCACGTCCGAACGCACGCCGCTGACCATCTCGTCGACGCGGTCGGAAATCGGCTGCGCCATCACGATCTGCACGCCGGGGATGGCCTTGAGCTTCTCGCGGATGGCGTTGGCGATATCGTCCTGGGTCCAGCCGTCCGGCCACTCGTTGCGGTCCTTCAGGCTGGCGATGGGCGTGGATTCGTTCTGGCCCTGCGGGTCGGCCGGGCTCTCGCCCCGGCCCACGCCGGACACCACCGACTTCACGCCGGGCACCGACAGCACCAGCTTGTTGGCCTCCATCTCCAGCTTGACCGACTCCTCCAGCGAGATATTCGGCACACGGTCCAGCGCCGGCACGATCGAACCTTCCTTCATCTCGGGGATAAAGGACGTGCCCAGCAGCGGCACGATGGCGACGGTGGCCATGAATGCCACCACCGCGCCAAACACGGTCTTGCGGCTATTGTTCAGCGCCCAGTGCAGCATGCGCAGGTAGTGGCGCTTCATGAAGGCAATCAGCCAGGTATCGTGCTCCGCACCGCCCTTGAGCAGGTAGGACGACAACACCGGCGAGAGCGTCAGCGACAGGAACAGCGAAATCGCCAGCGCAATCGAGATGGTGAACGCCAGCGGCGCGAACATCTTGCCTTCCATGCCGGTCAGCGTCATCAGCGGCAGGAACACCAGGATGATGATGCCCACGCCGACGATCACCGGCGTGGCCACTTCCTGCACCGCCTTGACCAGGATCTCGGTCTTGGTCATGCCGATCTTGTCACGATGGCCGAGCCGCTCGAACGCGTTCTCCACCACCACCACCGAGCCGTCCACCATCAAGCCGATGGCGATGGCCAGCCCCCCCAGCGACATCAGGTTAGCCGACAGGCCCACCTGGTTCATCACCATGAAGGTCATCAGCGGCGTCAGCACCAGCGTAGCCAGCACGATGACGGACGAGCGCACATCCCCCAGGAACAGGAAGAGCACGATCACCACCAGCACCACGCCTTCAAGCAGCACCTTGGTGACTGTCCACAGCGCCGAATCCACCAGCTCGCTGCGGTCGTAGTACGGCACGATCTGCAGCTTGCCCGGCAGCATGCCGCGCTCGTTGATCTCGGCCACGCGGGCCTTGACGCGGCTCACCACTTCCTTGGCGTTGCCGCCGCGCATCATCATGACGATGCCGCCGACCGACTCGGTCTCGCCGTTCTTGACCAGCGCGCCCTGCCGCACCTCGTGGCCGATGGTCACATTGGCCACGTCGCGCACATAGACCGGCGTGCCCGAGATTTCCTTGAGCACGATGCTGCCGATATCGTCCACGCCGCGGGCCAGGCCCACGCCGCGGATCAGGTATTGCTCGGCATAGTGCGGCAGCACGCCGCCGCCGGAGTTGGCGTTATTGCGCGCGAGCGACTGGTAGACCTGCTGCAGCGTGACCTGATAGTGGCGCATGCGGTCCGGGTTGACCAGCACCTGGTACTGCTTGACGAAGCCGCCCTGCGAGTTGATTTCCGCCACGCCGGGAATCGAGCGCAGCAGCGGGCGCACCACCCAGTCCTGCGCGATGCGGCGCTCGGACAACTCCTCGGTCGTCAACGCGCGGTTGCCGTCGTCGGTGCGGTCCAGCGTGTACTGGTAGACCTCGCCCAGGCCGGTGGAGACCGGACCGAGCACCGGCGTCACGCCCTCGGGCATGCGGCCGGCCACTTCGATCAGGCGCTCCATCACCAACTGGCGGGCGAAGTAGACATCCGTCGCATCGGTGAACACCAGCGTGATCAGCGACAGGCCCGCCTTGTTGAGCGAGCGCATCTCTTCCAGGCCGGGCAGCCCGGTCATCGCCATTTCCACCGGCACGGTGACAAAGCGCTCGACCTCCTCCGGCGAACGGCCGGTGGCTTCGGTGGCGATCTGCACCTGCACGTTGGTGACGTCGGGGAAGGCATCCACCGACAGCTTGGTCGCCGCGCGCAGTCCGAAAAAAAACAGCACCACGGCGAGCACGCAAACCACCAGCCGCTGCTTGATAGCGGCTTCCACAAGGGCTTTCATCATGATCGATTACCCCTGTTCCAGGCGCTTGCGCTCGTTGTCCAGATGGAAGGCGCCGTCCACCACGATGCGGTCGCCCGGCTTCACGCCGCCCTGTACCACGCGCATGCCGTCGCTCTCGGCACCCAGCTTGACCTTGGTCAGGCGGTACAGGCCGCCGGCCTGCTCCACGTACACCAGCTCGTCGTTGCCGTCGCGCACGATGGCGGATTCGGGGATCACCAGTTGCTCGGACGGCGCGCTGGCAATCAGCATGCTCGCCAGCATGGCCGGCTTCAGGCGCCCTTCGCGGTTCTCCAGCTCGGTGCGGACCAGCACGGTGCGCGTTTGCGGATTCACGGTACGGCCCACGTAGATGAGCTTGCCGGTGATCTGCTTCTGGCCGGCGCCATTGCCCAGCGACGGCACCTCGATATCCACGCTCTGGCCTTCGGCCACCAACGCCGCCTGCTGCTCCGGCACCTCCGCCACCACCCATACGCGCGACAGGTCGGCCACGGTGTAGAGCGCGTCGGCAGGCTGCACCACCTGGCCTTGCGCCACGTTGCGCTCCACCACGGTGCCGCTGATGCTGGAGAACACCGGCGAGTAGGAATCGATGCTGCCGCTCTTGGCGAGTTGCGCCACAGCGGCGGGCGACATGCCAAGCACGCGCAGCTGGTCGCGGTAGGCACGCATCTCCGCCGACGAGATCGCCAGTTCGCTCTCGCGCCGCTGCAGCTCGCCGCGGCCGATCACGTCGGCGGCGAACAACTGGCGCGCGCGCTCGGCGTTGCGGACCTGCAGCTCGGTCTGGGCCTCGGCCTTCAGAAAGGCCATCTGGGCCGCGCCCAGTTCGCTGCTATGCAGGCGGGCGAGCACCTGGCCCGCCTTGACCTCCTGGCCCAGGATGCCGTAGAGATCCGTCACGCGGCCGGTCACGCTGGCGCCGATGCGGGCCACGCGCTGTTCGTCGAAATCGATGCGCCCGGACGCGCGCAGCATTTCGCTGAAGGCGCTGGTGGCGACCGGCGCCACTTTGAGCGATGCCTGCAGGGTGCCTTCCGGCTTGACCACGCCGGGCGGCTGCTTGGGCGCCTCGGTGGCGGGCACGGGTTCGTCGGAGCAGCCTGCCAGGGAAAACAGCAGGACTGCGGTTGCCGTCAGGGAAAGAAGAAAATGGGGACGCATGCTTATTTGGTTTCCGTAGGTGCCGAAGGAGCGAAGGGAGCCGTGGGTGCCCCGGTCTGCCCGGGCACGCTCGACAGCAGCTTCTCGATCTGGATGGTGGCCGCCTGCAATTCGTACTGCGCTCCGATCAGGTCGCTGCGCGCGCCGCGCAGCACGCGCTGGGCATCGAGGTAATCCAGGATGCCGCGCTCGCCAAAGCGATAGGCCGACTCGGCCACCGAGAGCGCGGACGCGGCCTGGCGTACGATGCCGCCTTCCAGCGCGCTCACCTGCGCCTGCGTGATCTCGTATTGCCGGTAGGCCGACTCCAGCTCCTGCGTAAGCTCGAACTCGCGCGCCTCCAGCGCGGTGCGGGCCTGGATGGCCTGCGCGGTGGCCTCGCCCACCGGGCCGCTGCGGCGGTCCCACAGCGGGATGGTGAGGACCAGGCCGACCTGCGAGACCGTGTTGTCGGGCTGGCGCTCGGCGCTGGCGCGCACCGCCAGTTCCGGCAGCCTCAGCGAGCGCTGGTAGTCCACGGCCAGGCTGGCCCGGTCGGCTTCCAGGCGGCGCTGGGTCAGTTCGGCGTTGGTCCCGGTCAGCGTATCGCGCAGCACCGGCAGGGCCGGCAGCGCCGGAGCCTGGTTAAGGCTGCCGGCCAGCGAATAGGCCGCCGGCAAGGCGCCGCCCACCTGCTGGCGCAGCGCGGCCTTGGCCTGGTTGACCCGCAACTGGGCGCTCTGCAGCGTCTTTTGCGCGCCGAGCAGTTCGGTGTCGGCCTTGATCAGCTCATAGCGCGGCGCTTCGCCAACCTCCACCCGCAGGCGGGCGCGGTCCTGGATCTGCCGCATCATGGCCAGGTCTTCCTTGGCCGCGGCCAGCTCCATCTCGCGCCGCAATACGTCGAAATACGACGTCTTGACGCGCGCCGCCAGATCCGCCCGGAACGCCTGGCGGCCAGCTTCGGTAGCCTCCAGGCTGCGCCCGGCGATCTCGGCGCGCAGTTTGCGCTGCTGCGGATAGTCCAGCTTCTGGGTGATGGCCATGGCCGGCGCGGCGCCACCGGTCACACCGGAGGTACGCGGCGACAGGCGGCCGTACAGCACCTCCACCTGCGGATTGGGATAGGCGCGCGCGCTGGTCACGGCGGCACTGGCGGCATCCACGCCGGCCTGCGCCGCTTCGACGCCTTTGTTGGTGGACTGCGAAAGGGACAGCAGTTGCGGCAAGGTGAACGTTTCCGCCGCGAGAGCCGGCAAGGCTCCGAGCGACAGCAACGCCACCATGGAAAACATGGTGATCTGTTTGATCTGCATGACAATTGGGGGCAGGCGAAACGGCTGCGCGCCCGCCGCCGGCGCGCGCAAAAAGCGCGCGCCGGCGGTCAGCCAGCGATCGCGGACGCGATCGGGCCCAGGCGCCCAGGCAATGGGAACGCAGCCCGGGCACGCCAATGGCGCGCCGGGGTTGCCAGGGCTGTCAGATCAGGGAAATGGGGGGCTTGAAGAAGGCCGCGGGCAAAGGCTCTGGGCGCGCCGGGAGCTGTTGCGCGATCTCGTTGGGCGGCAGCGAGACGCGTACGGTCGGCAGCGCGAAGAGCGCGCTGGATTCCTCGATCTCGTCGAGCATGTCGAGCGGGTCGAGCAGGTCGGCGGACCAGATTTCGCAGTAGCCGGGCGGGTCGTCGTCCTCCGCCAGCATCTCCGCGGCCGATTCGCCCAGCAGCCCATCGTCGCCCGGCGCCACGACGCGTTCCAGGTCGGCACTGCCGTCCAGTTCGTCGAGGGTGCGGGCGAGCGTGGATTCCAGGATCACGCGGTCGAGCGGGTCAAGCCGCTCGGTCCGGGCAGACTCGAATGCAGCCCCCGCCGCACCGGCGTGCGAACTCGCCGCTGCCCCGAAGGACAGCAGAGACAAGCACAGAACGGTCAGCAGGAGCAGCAGGGATCGCATGAATTGGGGGTAAAACGGAGATGGCGCAGTCCTCGCCGCAGGGTGCAAATGACCTGAAATGGCCTGAAATGGCCTGTTGCAAGGCGATGGTGCACTACAGCATTGTAACTGAACGCAAATCATAGACAGGGAAGCGCCCGGCATGTTCCTGAAGAGTTGCGAAAGTTGCCAGTTGCCTTTTGCGCAACGCCGGTAGCAAGTCGAGAAGCTCCGATCATTGATCGGGCAGGTTTTCCATATCACGTTCCCACAACCGAAATCCACTGCCACATCGCAAACGCGGCCAGCACGAGCGCTGAGACCGCGTTGATGCGCTGGCGCCAGGCGGGCGTGAACAGATGGCGGCCCCGTGCGACCACCAGGGAAAGCGCGAGCCACCAGAGCGATGACCCGGCAAATACCCCCAGGATCATGGGAACGGGAGAAACAGGGCCCAGGGCACCGCCGCTCAATGCGCCGAACACGGCCACAAAAGACAGGATGGTGGCGGGATTGGACAGCGTCAGGACAAAGGTGCCGGCGAGACAACGCAGCAGATCCGAGCCGCCGGGCAC
This sequence comes from Cupriavidus sp. F041, assembly GCF_057814235.1. Taxonomy (NCBI): domain Bacteria; kingdom Pseudomonadati; phylum Pseudomonadota; class Betaproteobacteria; order Burkholderiales; family Burkholderiaceae; genus Cupriavidus; species Cupriavidus sp. F041. The sequence goes on along the minus strand of NZ_JBVASY010000001.1, from coordinate 2,550,565 downwards.
GGACGCCGCCGATGCCGCCAGCGGCGCGCGCCAGGTTCGCCAGGCCAGCCAGAGCAACAAGGCGCCACCGCCCAGCGCCAGGGGCATGCGCGCGGCGGCAAGCGCGTGGATGATCCAGCTGACCCCGAAGGCGCCGATCGCGCCGTACACGGAGTCCGCCAGCGCGGCTCCCATGCCGGTGGCCAGTCCCACTGCCATGCCGCGCTCAAGCGTGCGCTGAATCGTCAGGAGCCCGATGGGGCCGACCGGCGCTGCGATCGAAATCCCGACCAGGGCCGCCTTGAGGAAGAGGAGAAGTGTCGTCGAGTCCATGCACCGATGGTATCCCGTTCTCCGCGGTGAATGAATCATGTAAATTCTGTGGTTCGGCAGACGTGCTTTCGATTTTTTAAGCCGCCCAGCCAAAATACGGAAACCCTATGCTTGAACTCGACGACAAGGCATGGCGCCTGATTCAGTCCATCCAGGCCGATGGGCGGCAACCGCTCAAGGTACTGGCCGAAGCCACAGGCTTGTCCATCCCCGCTACGCTGGAGCGCCTGCGCCGCCTGGAAGAGGCCGGCGTGGTGCGAGGATTCCATGCGGACATCGACCCGAAGGCGGTGGGCTACAGCGTGCGCGCCATCGTGGGGATCAATGTGCCTCAGCCGGGCAAGCAGGCGTTGCTGGACAAGCTCCGCAACTCGCCGCGCGTACTGGAATGCCATCATGTCAGCGGCAACGATTCCTACATGCTATCCGTGGTGGCCACCGACCTGGACGACCTGGAGCTGTTCCTCTCCGAGATCAACGGGTTCGGCGAGACAAGGACTTCCATTGTCTTCTCGACGCCGATCGAGCGCCGGGGGCTTGCACTGCCGGCACAACGGGAATCGAGGCCGGCCGGCTAGCCCCGGCATTCACGCAATGCCTCGATCGAATTCAAGGCGGGTTGAGATTATTTCAAATCCCGGCCATGGTTATATTCCCGTCTCCTCCTGATTTCGCCCGCACTTCGCTGATACGGTAAATTAGGCGCGCTCTGATACTGTACGGCAGCCTGGGGCACGGCTACGCTTGGTCCGATACTCTCCGCGCGATCATTCTCATGGCGATCAGGCCATGCCAACCGCGGTTGCAGCGGTTTGTATCGCTCCCGATACGCCGCGTTTTTTTCGGCATGAACATGCCGGAATATCGCTCGCGAAACCGAAGCCGAAGCCGACACTCCCGAAGATTGATGGAATCACAGAATTCCGTTAGTCCAGCTCGAAGCACGATTGGCTTGCCAATCTCGTACTGCAAATCATGACCACCACACCCGAAAATAACGAAGCAAAGCCGGATAGCACACCTGACCAAAGCCGCGAATCACTGCGCAAGGCTGCCCTGGAATATCACGAGTTTCCGACGCCGGGCAAGATCTCGGTCACGCCGACCAAGCCGCTGTCCAACCAGCGTGACCTGGCGCTGGCCTACTCGCCGGGCGTGGCCGCCGCGTGCGAGGAAATCGTGGTCGATCCGGCCAATTCCTTCCGCTACACCGCGCGCGGCAACCTGGTCGGCGTGATCACCAACGGCACCGCCGTGCTGGGCCTGGGCGACATCGGCCCGGCGGCGTCCAAGCCGGTCATGGAAGGCAAGGCGGGCCTGTTCAAGAAGTTCGCCGGCATCGACGTGTTCGACATCGAACTCGACGAGAAGGACCCCGAGAAGCTGGTGCAGATCATTGCCGCGCTCGAGCCCACCTTCGGCGGCATCAACCTGGAAGACATCAAGGCACCGGAGTGCTTCTACGTCGAGCGCAAGCTGCGCGAACGCATGAAGATTCCCGTCTTCCACGATGACCAGCATGGCACCGCCATCGTGGTCGGCGCGGCGGTCGTCAACGGCCTCAAGGTGGTCGGCAAGGACATCGACAAGGTCAAGCTGGTGGCTTCCGGCGCGGGCGCCGCGGCGCTGGCGTGCCTGGACCTGCTGCTCGACCTGGGCATGAAGCTTGAAAACATCTGGGTGACCGACCTGGCCGGCGTGGTCTACGAAGGCCGCACCGAGCTGATGGACCCGGAAAAGGCCCGTTTCTCGCAAAAGACCGACAAGCGCAAGCTGGCCGAAGTGATCGACGGCGCCGACATCTTCCTGGGCTTGTCCGCCGCCGGCGTGCTCAAGCAGGACATGGTCCAGCGCATGGCCGACAAGCCGCTGGTGCTGGCCTTGGCCAACCCCAACCCGGAAATCCTGCCGGAGCTGGTCAAGGAAGTGCGTCCGGATGCGGTGATCGCCACCGGCCGTACCGACTACCCGAACCAGGTCAACAACGTCCTGTGCTTCCCCTTCATCTTCCGCGGCGCGCTGGATTGCGGCGCGACCACCATCACGCGTGAGATGGAAGTCGCCGCGGCGCATGCGATCGCGGAACTGGCGCGCCAGGAGCAGAGCGACATCGTCGCCACCGCCTACGGCATCCAGGACCTGTCGTTCGGCCCCGAGTACCTGATTCCCAAGCCCTTCGACCCGCGCCTGATCGTCAAGATCGCGCCGGCGGTGGCCGAGGCCGCCATGCAGTCCGGCGTGGCCGCGCGCCCGATCAAGGACATGGACGCGTACCGCCTGCAGTTGCAGCAGTTCGTGTACCACTCGGGCACGCTGATGAAGCCGATCTACGCGGCTGCCCGCCAGGTCGACATGGAGAAGAAGCGCATCGTCTTCGCCGAGGGCGAGGAAGAGCGTGTGCTGCGCGCGGTGCAGGTGATCGTCGATGAAAAGCTGGCCAACCCGATCCTGATCGGCCGCCCGGCCGTGATCGCCCACCGCATCGAGCGCTTCGGCCTGCGCCTGCGCGGCGGCATCGACTTCACCGTGGTCAACCCGGAACACGACGCGCGCTTCCGCGACTACTCCGAGGCGTACTTCAAGATGATGGCCCGCAAGGGCGTCACCCAGCAGTACGCCAAGCTGGAAATGCGCCGCCGCACCACGCTGATCGGCGCCATGCTGGTCAAGCAGGGCGAGGCCGACGGCATGATCTGCGGCACCGTCAGCACCACCGCAGCCCACCTGCGCTACATCGACCAGATCCTGGGCGGTGCCAACGAGGTGTACGCGGCGATGAACGGGCTGGTGCTGCCGGGCCGCCAGATTTTCCTGGTCGACACGCACGTCAATATCGACCCGACCGCCCACCAGCTGGCCGAGATCACCCTGATGGCCGCCGAAGAGCTCAAGCGCTTCGGCATCGTGCCCAAGGTGGCGCTGGTGTCGCACTCGAACTTCGGCTCGTCCGAAGCGCCGTCGGCGCAGAAGATGCGCGAAACGCTGGCGATCCTGCGCGAACGCGCGCCGGAACTCGAGGTGGATGGCGAGATGCACGGCGATTGCGCCCTCGACCCGAAGCTGCGCGACACGCTGGTGCCGGACGGCGCGCTCAAGGGCGAAGCCAACCTGCTGGTGTGCCCGAACATCGATGCGGCCAACATCGCCTACAACCTGCTCAAGGTCGCGGCGGGCAACAATGTGGCAATCGGGCCGATCCTGCTCGGGGTCAAGGCGCCGGTGCATATCCTGACGCCTTCGGCTACGGTGCGGCGTATCGTCAATATGACGTCGCTGGTGGTGGTGGGCGCCGCGGCAATGCAATCGCCCCGGGGCTGAGTCGCCGGGTACCGGCGCCAGAAGCAAGAGCAAGCGATCACCGCCGGGACTGCAGATGCCCGGCGGTGATCAGCGATACAGGATTGTCAGCGAGGGCCGGCCTTGTCAAATGCGCGAGCCCGCTCCCTTCACAGCTCGTTCTGGATGCGTTTGTAGCCGCTTACAAACTGATTATTCGTACGTGCGACATCTTCAGAGAACTCGGCGGCTTCCGCTGTCACCCGCGGGATCTGTTCAAGATCCGTCGCCGGCCCGATCCGCTCCGTGGACGGCACATGGAATCCGCACGGCAGGCGACAGCCATCCACCACGGCGTTGTGCCGCACAACGCAGCCATGGCCGACCGAGCAGTTGTACAGAACACTGTTGAACCCGATAAAGACGCGGTCCCCCACGTCGCAGGGTCCGTGGACGATGGCGCGGTGGGCAATGAACGTGTCCGACCCGATCAGCACGCCAGCGCCCGCCCGGGAATGAATGATTACCCCATCCTGGATACTTGAATTCGCGCCGATGACGATCGGCTGCATGCCGCCATCCGGCCCGGCCTCATCTGCCCGGATAACGACATAGGGCCCGATGAACACATTCTCACGGACCACCACGCGCCCGCATATGATTGCGGTGGGGTCGACAAATGCACTCTCGTGAATAACCGGTAAATCTCCGCTTGGGTTCTTTCGAATCACAGCATATTCCCCTGGCATGTTTTATCGCCGTGCATGGTCAAGGGCATCCCGCGGAGCGCCCCGTCCCGCACAGGCTCCGCGCGCACTGGCGCCTGGCATGAGCACCATACAGCGGCTCCACCGGCTCAGGCAACGGAAAGGCAGCCGCCGCCGAATATTTCAATCCCGCTTGATCGTATTTCAAGGTACTTCGCTTTTATTCAAAGCGGCGGACAAAAACGGGCTCAATGTTTCGTGAAATACTTTCAAAGTATTCCCATACTGCTGCTCCCGATTCTCAACGCATACTAGCGTCATCCGTTTTTTGAGAAACCCAGCGAGAGCGATCATGTCCAACTCCCCGTTGATCACCGGCTTCGATGTGCGCCCGGTCATTGTTCCACTGCACCCTCCCCTGCGTACCGCAAGCGGTGTCATGGCAACGGCGCCGCTAGTGCTGCTCGATATCAAGACCAGCAGCGGCATCGCCGGCAGCGCCTACATCTTCACCTATACGCCGCTCGTCCTGCGGGGAGTTGTCCAGGTACTGAAGGACATCCTGCCGGTGATGGAGTCGTGGGCGCTGGAACCGAAGGCGAATATGGAAGCGCTTCGGCGCAGGTTCGTCCTGATCGGCACGCCAGGCCTCCTCGACATGGCCCTGGCCGCGATCGACATGGCCCTGTGGGACGCACATTCGCGCGTCATCGGGCTGCCGCTGGTGCGGGTGCTGGGTGGCACGCCGTCAAAGACCCTTGCCTATGCGAGCTTCGGCATGGAGCGTCCCAATGATGCCGCGCCGCTGATCGAAGCCGCCGTACAAGCGGGCTTCCGCGCCATCAAGATCAAGATTGGCTACCCGACCCTGGAGGAAGACCTCCGGGCTGTGCGCGCCGCCAGGGCATTGATCGGCACGGACGGCAAGCTGATGGTCGACTACAACCAGTCCCTGTCCGTCCCCGAGTCCATCCGCAGGGGCGAGGCCCTCGACGAAGAGGGCATCGAGTGGATAGAGGAACCGACAAGGTACGACGATTTCGCCGGCCACGCGAAGATCGCCGCCGCGGTCAGGACCCCCATTCAGCTTGGCGAGAATCTCTACGGCCCGCGCGAGGTGCTGCGCAGCATCCAGCAAGCGTCATCGGACCTCATGATGCTCGACCTGATGAAGATCGGCGGCGTATCGGGGTGGCTCGACGCCTCGGCGGTCTGTGCCGCTACCGCCATTCCGGTCTCCACGCACTTCTTCCAGGAAGCGAGCGCGCATCTCCAGAGCCTTACCCCGACCGCGCACTACCTGGAGTACTTCGGGCTCGCTGACGCGGTCCTGCTGGATCCCTTGCAGGTAACCGAAGGCGCTGTCGAGCCCGGCGAGCTTCCCGGACTGGGCATCCGGTGGAACGAAGACGCGGTCCGCCGTTTCGCCGCCTGATTTTCCTGGAGCCCGGTTCCCGGAACCCGGCTTTCGAACGCCAGAGCCTGAATGATCAGGCACCCAAGGCACCTAAAGCACCTAAAGCACCCAACTGCCGGCAACGGCATTTCTTTCGGAGACAACCTCAAATGAAAACCTATCCCAAGTTCAAAGCCGCCGCGTGCCATGCGGCACCGATCTACTTCAATACGCCGGCGACCGTCGACAAGGCCTGCGCATGGATCGCCGAAGCCGCCGGCAACGGCGCCGAACTCATCGCGTTTCCGGAAGCCTTCATCTCCTCCTTCCCTGTCTGGTCCGGCGTCTGGGCGCCGGTGGATGTGCATGAGTTCTTCGTCAAGCTGGCCTCGTCGGCAGTGGAAGTGAATGGCCCCGAGGTCAGGCAGATCCGCGATTGCGCCAAGCGCCACGGTGTCTTTGTTTCACTGGGCATCAACGAGGGCACGCCCATCAGCCCCGCCTGCATCTGGGACACCAACATCCTGATCGGCGACGACGGGTCCATCCTGAATGCACACCGCAAGCTCGTTCCCACGTATTGGGAGAAGCTCACGTGGACACCGGGCGACGGCAACGGCCTGCGCGTGTCGGATACCCGCATCGGCCGCATCGGTGCGCTGGTTTGTGGCGAGAACACCAATGCCCTCGCACGCTTTACGCTGCTCGCGCAAGGAGAAAACGTGCACGTTTCGTCCTTCTCTCCGCGCTGGCCGACCAATCCGCCGGGAGAGTCGGGCTACGACCTTGAAGCGGCGATCCGCCTGCGGGCCGGCGCGCATGCCTTCGAAGGCAAGCTCTTCAATATCGTCGCATCGGGCTTCCTTCCCCCCGAAGCCATCGACATGATCAGCCGCGACAATTCCAGGGCTCGCCAGTTGCTGGAAGAGTCGCCGAAGAGCGTTTCCATGATCCTGGGACCGGATGGCCAGCCCATCAGCGAGGTGATCCGCGACGAGGAAGGCATCGTCTATGCGGATATCGACCTCGCGAAATGCGTGGTGCCGAAGCAGTTCCAGGACGTGGTCGGTTACTACAACCGCTTCGATGTGTTCCAGCTGAAGGTCAACCGGCGCGCGCTGGCGCCAGTTGAATTCTCCTCGCATCCGGAGGAGCGCACTGCCGGAGCCGAGGACGACGACCTGAACGATCTCCTCTTCAATTCCGCGGGCACTGTCCCCGCACGGCACAACGCCTGACCCGAAGCGCGATGGCGCGATATTGCGATAGCGCATTAGTCAATATTGCAATGGTCAATCGCGGTCCGGCCCCGCAGCGCCGGACCGCCGATCTCTTCACGGCGTGAATTAAAACCAGTCTAAAACCGCTCCGTGCCCCACCGGCGAAGTATCGAAACATATCGATTCAGCCGCATAAAAATGCATTGCTAGGAGACAAACATGGCATGGAGTCAAATCTATGATCCATTGGGAAGCCCGTTGCTCTCGACACTCGTTGCAGCGATCCCGATCGTCGTACTGTTGGCCGCACTGGCCTTCTTCCACATTCAAGCGCACCTGGCCGCGGGCCTGGCCCTGCTGGCCGGCGGCGTAGTTGCCTGCACGGTCTTCGGGATGCCGGCGAGCATGGCGGGAAAGGCAGCCACATACGGCATTGCCTCCGGCCTCTTCCCGATCGGCTGGATCGTTCTCAACATCATCTTCCTGCACCGGCTGACCACGCAGAACGGCTTCTTCAAGGCGCTCCAGAACTCGATCTCCGGGGTCACGGAAGACAAGCGCATCCAGCTGTTGCTGGTCGCATTTTGTTTTGGCGCTTTTTTTGAAGGCGCGGCCGGATTCGGCACGCCGGTCGCGGTCACTGGCGCGATCCTGATCGGCTTTGGCTTCTCCCCGCTCGCCGCATCCGGGCTCGCGCTGATCGCGAATACGGCGCCGGTGGCATTCGGCGCGCTTGGCTCCCCTGTCCTTGCCCTCGCTTCCGTCACGGGGCTGGATCTCCTGCAACTCTCGGCCATGATCGGAAGGCAGTTGCCCTTCTTCTCGGTCCTGGTGCCGTTCTGGCTGATCTGGGCGTTTGCCGGTTTCCGGGGCATGAAAGAGATCTGGCCGGCCATCCTGGTCGCCGGTGTCAGCTTCGCGGTCCCGCAGTATCTCGTTTCCAATTTCCACGGGCCCTGGCTTGTCGACGTCATCTCCTCGCTCGTCTCCATGAGCTGCCTGGCCCTGTTCATGAAGGTCTGGAAGCCCCGCAAGATCTGGACATCCGCAAAGCTGTTCAACCGTCACGATGATTCCAAGGTCGAGAACCACGAACCGCCGCAAACGGAAGCCCCTGCGCGCCGCATCTCCGCGGCGAAGGCGTGGATGCCGTGGGTCATCCTGACGGTGTTTGTCTTCCTGTGGGGGATTCCGCAGTTCAAGAAGTACCTGGATGCCCTCTGGACCTGGAAATACAGCATCCCCGGCCTGGACAAGATGGTGCTCAAGGTGCCGCCGGTGGTCGCCGCGGCGATTCCCGAATCGGCCGTGTACTCGTTCAACGTCCTGTCGATGGCCGGCACCGGCATCCTGGTCGCGTCGGTGATCAGCGGGATCCTGATGGGATACTCGCTGCCCAGGCTGCTGCGGGAGTACTGGCAGACCATCAAGCTGGTCCGGTATTCGCTGCTGACCATCTGCGCCATGTTCGGCGTGGGCTACCTGACCAAGTTCTCCGGCCTGGACGCGACGCTGGGGCTTGCCTTTGCCCATACCGGTGTCCTCTATCCGCTCTTCGGCACGATGCTCGGTTGGCTTGGCGTTGCGCTGACCGGATCGGACACGGCCGCCAACGTGCTGTTCGGCGGCCTGCAGAAGACCACCGCTGAACAACTTGGCCTGTCGCCGTACCTGATGGCATCCGCCAACAGCTCCGGCGGCGTCATGGGAAAGATGATCGATGCGCAATCCATCGTGGTTGCCTCGACCGCCACCAAGTGGTACGGGCATGAAGGCGACATCCTGCGCTACGTTTTCTTCCACTCCCTGATCCTGGCCGTTCTAGTTGGACTCTTCATTACGCTGCAGGCGTATCTCTACCCGTTCACGCAGATGGTCATCCATTAGCTTAGCGCCTGCCCCTTCCCCAAAGAGGCAAGCTTTTGGCCGATCCCCCGGATCGGCTTTTTTCCTCGCCGCTTTCCCTATCACGAGGCAAGATTCCATGCATACGCGGATCGATCTCTACAGCGACACGAAGACCCGGCCTTCGCCCGGCATGCGCGCGGCAATGGCGGACGCCACGGTTGGCGACGAACAAGCCGGCGAGGACCCGGCGACGCTGGCCCTTTGCGCACGGGTAGCCGGTCTCCTGGGCATGGAGGCCGGCGTCTTTCTTCCGTCCGGGACGATGGCCAACCTGGTCGCGATCCTGGTGCATGCCCGGCCCGGCGACGAGCTGATCGCGGACAGCCAGTCGCACATCGTGTGCACCGAGGCCGCCGGTGCCGCCGCGATTGGCGGAGTCGCCGTCTATCCGCTCGAATCGCCGCACGGCATCTTCGATGCGGCACAGGTCGCCGGCGCGATCCGTCCACCTGGCCGTACCTCGCCGCGAACCGCCATGCTGTGCGTCGAGCAAACGACCAATTTCGCCGGCGGCGCAGTCTGGAGCATCGGGCAACTGAAGGGCGTGCGTGATGTGGCGCAAGGTGCCGGCCTGGCATGCCACATGGACGGCGCCCGCCTGCTGAACGCCAGCGCCGCTACCGGCATGGCGCCGTCGGACTATGCACAGGGATGGGATAGCGCGTGGATCGACCTGACCAAAGGACTTGGGTGCCCTGTCGGGGCCGTGCTATGCGGCACCGGGCGTTTCATCGAGCGCGCGTGGGAATGGAAGTACCGTCTAGGCGGCGCCATGCGCCAGTCCGGCGTCCTCGCGGCAGCCGGCCTGTATGCACTGGAAAACCACCTGGAACAATTGCCCCGCGATCATGAGAATGCCGCGCTGATTTGGCGGGCGCTGGCCGCCAGCCAGCTCTTCCGCTTCGATCCGCCGGTGCCGCAGACCAACATCCTGCGCTTCGCGTTCTCCGACGCCAGGATCGACAATGCGGGATTTGCCGGACGATGCCTTGAGCGCGGCGTGAGGGTCCGGGCTATCGACCGTGGCCTCGTGCGCGTCACCACCCACCTCGACATCTCCGCTGATATGGCGGCAACCGCTGCCGCCACGATGCTGTCGGTTGCCCACGAGATGCGCGGCGGAGCCTCAGGCGGTTGATTCAGGCTGATTCCGGCTTATTTCAGCGGATTGCGCAGTATGTCGGTCATCCAGCGGACGAACTTCACAATATCGCTCCCCTCTTCGCATCCCGGCGGGTAGGTGATGTAGTACGCGTAGATCGAGCGCACCTGAAGGTCGAACAAGGGAACCAGGACGCCCGAACTGATCCAGCTCCGCGCCATCCTGTTACGCGCCAGTGCAACGCCCTGGCCGTTCACCGCGGCTTCCAGCATCAGCCCGAGGTCGACAAATTGCGCGCCGATGCTCGGCTCCGGCCAGTCAAGCCCGGCGGCCACCAGCCAGGGCCGCCAGGGCTCAAGCGGACAACGCAGGAGGCGTGCCGTGGATAGTTTCTCGGGCGACTGGAATGGCCCGACATCGCGAAGGTAGCTGGGACTGCAGACAGGAAAGACCGGCTCATCCAGTATCTTCACCGTTTCGAGACCCGGATAACTCCCTGTGCCAAAGCGGATCTCGATATCCGCGTTCTCGGATTTGAGCCCCACCAGCGGCACGGACAGTTGAAGAATCAGCTCGAGATCAGGGTGCGCATCCTGGAAACCGGTGAGATGCGGCACCAGCACCTGGCGCGCAAAGGTCGGCGGTGCGGCGACGCGCAACTGGCGGATCTCTCCGGCAGACCTTGGCCGGGCGCTGTAGTGGCTCAACGCGTTCAGCGCTTCCTTCACCACTTCGAGATACTCGGACCCTCGCGCCGTCAGGGTGAACCCGCCTTGGACCGAATTGAAAAGCTCGATGCCCATGACGTCTTCAAGCTGGCGGATGCGATGACTGATCGCACTAGGCGTGACGCACAATTCTTGCGCCGCCAACGTCCCGCTGCGCAGCCGCGCGACGGCTTCGAACGCGGTCAGGCATTGCAGCGGTGGAACTCTATACGTCATGGAAAGTGCTCACGAGTGTACCTACCCCAACCGCTGCGGATGCGACGGACGACAGGCGTTCAGAACTACGCGAGGGAGGAGAACCCGAGACGCCGGAGCACGCTATCGGGGCGTATCCTCCATGCCCGGTGCGCGGATGCCTGCGGCAACGGAACCTCGCGCAAGTATAACCGCATAGATCGTGCGCGTTGCCGACGGGACTTCACCGGCGCAGTCCCGCGGGCGATCGCGGTTTCGCAATCGCCGCAGGACAACACAGGTCAGCCTGCGCGCAGCAAGGCATCGAAATCCTCGTCGAGCGCGGACGCCAGCAAGCGGGCAACATGCACCGCCGGCGTGCCCGTCCCGTCATGGATCTGGTGACGGCAGCTCGTTCCATCGGCGACGACAACCGCGTCGCTGCCGGCGCTTCGGACCGCTGGCAGCAGGGATAGCTCCGCCATTGCCCTGGACGCTTCAAAGTGCTCCGCTTCATAACCGAAGCTGCCAGCCATTCCGCAGCAAGACGACTCCACCGTGTCGACCTTGAGTCCCGGAATCCATTTCAATACGGTCTGTACCGGGCGGAAGGCATCGAACGCCTTCTGGTGGCAATGGCCATGCACAAGCACCTTGTTACCGGGAATGCCTGTGAGCTTGAGCGCCAGCCGGCCGGCTTCCTTCTCCGCCACCAGGAACTCCTCGAACAGGTAGGCGGACTTTGCCAGACGCCGGGCTTCGTCGCCGAATCCGTAGCTCAGGAACTCGTCCCGCAGGGAGAGCAGGCAGGATGGTTCCAGTCCGACGATGGGTACACCGCCATCGACGTAAGGCTTCAAGGCATCCAGTGCGCGCCTTGCCTCGGCTTTGGCTTCGTCGACAAGGCCCGCCGCCAGGAAGGTGCGCCCGCAGCAAAGCGGCCGCTGGTCCGGCGAGACACTGAAGTGAACGTCATACCCGGCCGCGCTCAGCACACGCTCCGCGGCAACCGCGTTCGCCGGCTCCATATAGTTATTGAACGTATCGACAAAGAGCAAGACCGTCTTCTCGCCGATCGCTGTCCGGCCTGCCGTCTTGCGTCTCGACAGAAACGAACTCTCGAAGCGCGGCAGCGACCGCTCGGGAGCAAAGCCGATCCAGCGCTTCATCAGCGAGGACAGCACCGGGATCCGGTCCGCCAGGTTGACCAGCGGCGCGAACTTGCTCGCCAGCGGCGCATACCGCGGCATGAATGCCACCAGGCGGTCGCGCAATCCCAGTCCGTGCCGTTGCGTCCAGGCCGAACGCGCCTCGATCTTTACCTTTGCCATGTCCACGCCGGTCGGGCAGTCCCGCTTGCAGCCCTTGCAGGAAACGCAGAGGTCCAGTACTTCCTTGACCTCGGGGCTGGCCAGCCCTTCCGCCCCAAGCTGGCCGGACAATGCCAGCCGCAGGGTGTTGGCGCGCCCGCGGGTCACGTGCTTTTCATCCTTCGTCACGCGGTAGCTGGGGCACATGGTGCCGGCATCGAACTTCCGGCAGTGGCCGTTGTTGTTGCACATCTCAACGGCCTTCGCCAGTCCCTGGGCGCGGTCGCCGCCCAGGCCGGGGGCAGTCTCCACGCCCGAGATGGGGTCCCGCATGACATTCCATGCGGTCCAGTCGAGCGCGGGCTTCAGCGCAATCGTCTGGTACTCCGGGGAGTAGCGGAAGTGCCGGCTGTCGTCCATGCGCGGCGGCTGGACAATCTTGTCCGGGTTGAAACGGTTATCCGGGTCGAACAGCGACTTGATCTCCCGGAATGCCTGGTGGATCCTGGGGCCGTACTGCCACGCCACCCATTCGCCCCGGCACAGTCCGTCCCCATGCTCGCCGGAGAACGCGCCCTTGTACTCGCGGACCAGCTCGGCAGCCTCCTCGGCAATGGCCCGCATTTTCGCGGCGCCATCGCGCCGCATGTCCAGGATCGGCCGGACATGCAGGGTACCCACGCTGGCGTGGGCGTACCAGGTTCCTTCCGTGCCATGCCGATGGAACACGCCGGTAAGACGGTCGGTGTACTCCGCCAGGTGCTCAAGCGGCACCGCGCAGTCTTCGATGAAGGAGACGGGCTTCCCGTCGCCTTTCATGCTCATCATGATGTTCAGGCCCGCTTTCCGGACTTCCCACAAGGCCTTTTGCTGCCCCATGTCGGCCATTGGCTTGACCGAGCCGGGCAAGCCCAGGTCGCCCATCAACTCGACCAGGCCATCCAGTTGCCTGAGCAGGGAATCCTGCTGCTCACCCGCGAACTCCACCAGCAGGATGGCCTGTGGATTGCCCACCAGCGCCTGCTCGATCACCGGGCGGAAGGCGGGATTGCCCATCGCCAGGTCGATCATCGTCCTGTCGACCAGCTCGACCGCGCACGGACCCAGCTTGACGATGTGCTGGGTCATATCCATTGCCTGGTAGAAGGTGGGGAAGCTGACGACGCCGAGGACTTTATGCGTCGGGAGCGGCGAGAGCCTGAGCGTGAGCTGCCGGCTTACCGCCAGCGTCCCTTCGGACCCGACCAGGATATGCGCCAGGTTTGCCAGGCCATCGTCCGTGTACGACCGCGGATTCTGGCAATCGAAGATATCGATGTTGTAGCCACCGACCCGGCGCAACACCTTCGGGACCCGTTCGACAATCTCGCGATTCTCGCGTTCGGCGATGTGCCGCAGTCCCGCCAGTATCTCGCCCAGCCGTCCCGGCTGCGGACCGCCGCGCACCGAAGCAAAACTGGCCTGCGTCCCGTCGGCAAGGACAGCGTCGATGGCGTGCACGTTGTGCACCATGTTGCCGTACTCGATCGAGCGGGAGCCGCACGAATTGTTGCCTGCCATGCCGCCAATCGTACATTGCGCCCCCGTGGAGACGTCCACCGGGAACCACAAGCCATGCGGCTTCAGCCAGGCATTCAGGTGGTCCAGGACAATGCCCGGCTCAACGGTGACAAGCCTGGCCTGCGCATCAAAGCTGACTACGTTATTGAGCCATTTGCTGTTGTCGATGACGAGCGCCTCGCCCACGGTCTGGCCGCACTGGCTGGTCCCCGCCCCTCTCGCCAGGATCGGGGCTCCGCTATCCCTTGCTATGTCCAGCGCCAGGATCAGATCGGCCTGGTCACGCGGCACCACGACGCCCAGGGGCATGATCTGGTAGATCGATGCGTCGGTGGAGTAACGACCACGGCTGGCGGCATCGAAGAGTACGTCTCCCCTGAGTTCCTTGCGGAGAAGCCTGGAGAGCGGACTGCCTGAACCGGCACGCGAAGGCACGAGATGAACGGGTTTCACCAGCGGAGACGGGGATAGGATTGTCATGATAGGTGGCGGTGGGCCTGGCGGATGCCGGCCACGCGAGCGGGGCTTCGGCGAGACCACGAAAATGTCTCGGGGGAAGCCCAGCCGCGCTGACGGAAGATGAAGTGAATGCGGCCCGGTCCGGGCACCCGTCCCGGACCGTCAGTCACATCCCTGGCGCTGCGCTAACGGGTGGTCTTCAGCTTTTGACCAGAGACGGAACGACTTGATCGCCAAGGAATTCCATCGCTGCCAGCACGCCACTGGCGGCGGTCTTCACGCCGGAGATCTTCAGGCCCATCTCGCATCCTGCGAGCGCCCCGACCAGCGTCAGGTCATTGCAGTCGCCCAGATGGCCGATCCGGAACATCCGGCCACGCAACTTGCCCAGCCCGGCGCCCAGGGAAATATCGAAACGCTCGTAGGTATTCCTGCGAACCACGTCTGCATCGACACCGTCCGGCATCATGACTCCGGTCAACACGGGGCTGTACACCGCGGCGTCCACGCACTGGATTTCGAGCCCCCAGGCCCGCACCGCGCGCCGGCATGCCTCGGCGAGACGCTTGTGGCGGGCAAAGACATCCTGAAGCCCCTCCGTCTCGATCATGTCCAGCGCTTCCGACAAGCCGTAGAGCAGATTCGTATTCGGCGTATAGGGCCAGTATCCGGTCTTGTTCATCTCCAGGATCTCCGACCAGCCAAAGAAACTGCGGGGCAACGTGGCGTGACGGCTGGCCTCGATGGCCTTGGGGGACAGCGCATTGAAGCTGATCCCCGGCGGCAGCATCAAGCCCTTCTGCGAACCGGAGACGGTCACGTCCACGCCCCATTCGTCATGCCGGTAGTCCGCCGAGCCAAGGCTGGAGATCGTATCCACCATCAGCAGCGCCGGATGCCCGGCGGCATCGATGGCGGCCCGTACCGCCGCGATATTCGAGGTCACGCCCGTCGACGTCTCATTGTGGACGACGCAAACCGCCTTGATTTCATGCTGCGTGTCAGCCCGCAACCGCTCTTCGATCATCGCGGCATTCACGCCGCGCCGCCATCCCTCGATGCCGGGAAGCCCGAGAAACTCCGGCTGCAGGCCGAGACTGCGCGCCATCTTGTCCCACAGCGTCGCAAAATGTCCCGTCTCGTACATCAGGACCTTGTCACCCGCGCTCAGGGTATTCACCAGCGCGGCCTCCCAGGCGCCGGTCCCGGACGCGGGATAAATGATGACCGGATGCCGCGTCTGGAAGATCTTCTTGATACCATCGAGCACCTTCAGGCCAAGCGCGCCGAACTCGGGTCCGCGATGGTCGATCGTCGGATAGCTGATCGCCCGCAGGATCCTGTCGGGGACAGGACTCGGCCCCGGAATCTGAAGAAAGTGGCGACCGGAAGGATGAAAATCCAGCTTAAGCATTGCGTTCTCCTCTGATGAATTTTGAATACAATTCAATTTAGCAGAACGATCTCCATAAATCCGGCAAGCCGGCTTGAAGTTTTCTCAATCCCGTTTGAGCATCGATTTGTCGACATTTCCGTTAGTATTTCCGCACAAGGAAGCTAACTGGAGTCCTGCATGCAAACGGCACCGCCGCCGGCCCGGCCCGGATCCGCGCCATCGCTCCCGAAGGTGATGCGCCAACGCCTCCATGACGCGGTGGTGGACCATATCAGGAGTCTCATTGTCGAAGGCAAGCTGGTGGCCGGCCAGAAGATGAATGAGCGCGAACTCTGCGAGGTCTTTGGCATTTCGCGAACGCCGCTACGCGAAGCGATGAAGGTGCTTGCCGCCGAAGGACTGATTGAACTCACCCCCAACCGTGGTGCGTCGGTGGCCAGCATGTCGGAACCCGCGATACGCGAGGCTTTCGAAGTCCTTGGGGGGCTCGAGGCCCTGGCGGGGCAACTCGCGTGCGAGCGGATGACCGACGCGGAGCTGCTGGAAATCAGGCGCCTGCACCACGATATGATCGCGTGCCGCACGCGCAACGATCTTGCCGGCTACTACGCACGAAACCAGACGATCCATGACAGGATCAACGAGGCAGCGCGAAACCCAGCGCTGCGCCAAATCTACCAGACTGTCAACCGGCGCCTGCAGGCGCTGCGATATCGGTCGAATTTCCAGGCACCGAAATGGGACAGCGCGGTGCAGGACCACACGCAGATGCTGCTGGCGCTGGAGGCGCGCGATGGCGCCAGGCTTGCCGGGATCCTGCAGCGGCATTTGCTTGATAAGCGGGATGCGGTGTTGGGCACGCAGACGTTGCCGGGTGATGTTTATTCTTGCGAGTCGGGTGCATTTCACGCTTAATGCACTCATATTGCGCGAGCGAAGATGGACGCAATAGATCTCGATTCTTTTTTCCTGGATTTCAGTGACGATGCCCTGAACGACACGCTCCCATACCTACCCCCCGCGTCAGAATAGATGTCGCCCAGATAGAATCTGAACCTTGGGGGCGATAAGAGATGGAAGTGGCTCGATACGGACAAGTGTTTAAGGACCGTGCAGTAGCGCGGTTGTTGCCGCCGGAGAGTGTGGCGGTGGAAGTGGTTTCAAGGGAACTGGGTGTGGCAGTGGCCACGTTGGAGCGGTGGCGTGCGGATGCGCTGTCCATGCCCGCTCGCGAGCGGGCATGGACAGCGCCTGCCCGGCTGGAGGCTGTAATCGCCACGGCGGCCATGGACGAGACTGCGCGCAGTGCTTGGTGTCGCGAGCACGGTGTGTACCCCCAACAGCTTGAACAGTGGCGCCAAGCCGCCACGCAGGCGCTGGCTGAACCGGAGGAGGTGCGCGCCAGTCCGAAGCAGACCCAGCATGATCGCCGCCGCATCAAGGAGCTCGAACGCGAGTTGCGGCGCAAGGAGAAGGCGTTGGCCGAGACTGCTGCATTGCTGGTACTTTCAAAAAAAGTCGCGGCGATCTTCAACAAGGGCGAGGACGAATGATCGGCCTCGAAGATCGCCAGACTCTGGCCCGCGACATCGAAGTGGCGCACGCTGCTGGGGCAAGGCTGCACGCGGCCTGCGAGACCGCTGGCATCAGCGCGCGCACGCTGCAGCGTTGGACGGACGGCCAAGGTCTCATATCGGGTGACGGCAGGCCCCAGGCGGTGCGGCCAATGCCCGCTCATGCCCTCACCGAGGCTGAGCGCGAGCAGATCCTGCGCGTGGCCAACGAGCCGCGCTTCGCCGATATGCCGCCGGCGCGCATCGTGCCCATGCTGGCCGACGAAGGCGTGTACCTGGCCAGCGAATCGAGCTTTGGCCGCGTGCTGCGCGCGCATGGCCAGAGCCGGCATCGAGGCCGCGCCAAGGCGCCCCGTCAAAGCCGCCCGCCCACCACGCACGTGGCTACCGCACCGCGCCAGCTATGGTGCTGGGACATGACGTACCTGCCTGCCGAGATCACCGGGCGCTGGTTTTATCTGTACCTGATCCTGGACGTGTACCGCAAGATCGTGGGCTTCGAAGTCCACGACCGCGACGACGCCGACCACGCGGCGCATCTGGTCAAGCGCACGGCGCTGGCCGAGGGCATCCACGCCATGGCGGCCAAGCCGGTGCTGCACGGGGACAACGGCGCCACACTCAAGGCCACCACGGTGCTGGCGATGTTGCACTGGTTGGGTGTCAAGCCCTCGTATTCGCGTCCACGCGTGAGCGACGATAACGCCTTTGTGGAGAGCCTGTTTCGCACGGCCAAGTACCGGCCGGAGTTCCCGTCCAGCGGCTTCGCCGATCTGAGCAAGGCGCGCGCCTGGGCGGCGCACTTCGTGCACTGGTACAACCACGAGCATCGGCACAGCGGCATCCGCTACGTGAGCCCGGCACAGCGCCACGCCGGGCACGACGATAGGATTCTCGCCGCTCGTCATGTGCTCTATGCCGAGGCCCGCGAGCGCAACCCACGTCGCTGGTCACGCCACACGCGAAACTGGACGCCAATCGGCACGGTCACGCTCAACCCGGAGCGCGAGATTGCCGTGCCCAGCGGTATCAAGCCAGGCGCCAAAAAACAGCGTTTGGCTGCATGAATGAGGCGACATCTGCCTTGACGCGCGCCGCCTATGGCCGGATGCTTGTTTGATCCATGTCAACGGCAATTCGCTGGAACTTCCTATGCTCTCCGGATGGCCGTTTCCGCTTCCCCGATCCGGGCTGAGGCCGATTACCAATCCAAACCTGGTCCAGGGCTCAAAGGTGCGAGTGCAAAGTGCAACGGCAGCAACGGAATCGCGAGCGACAACAACACCTTATGTCCGATTGCCCGGCTTGCATTCCGATCCAGATTCCCCAACGCTACCGGCCTTGAATGACCATGAAACTGCCCTTCGTCACGAGTATGCGAATGCATTCCCTGCTTCTGACCGCAAGCATTGCGCTGACGGTGACGCTGACGGTGATGCCGGCGCGCGCGGAAGGTGGCGCGGGGCTGGCCCAGCAGCTATGCGCAACCTGCCATGGCGCGAATGGCCGCAGCGACTCGCCCAGGTTTCCGCGACTGGCTGGCCAGACCCCCGAATATCTGCAGGCACAGCTCAAAGGCTTCCGCGATCATGAACGCGGAGAATCCGATGCACGCTCGCACATGTGGGGAATCGCCGCGCAACTCGATGACGCGACGATCCAATCGCTGGCCGACTATTACGGGAGTCAGACGCCGGCACCGGGTGTGGCCGGCGACCCCGGGTTGACGAGCAAAGGACAAACGATTTTCGAGCAAGGCTTCGCAGACCGCGGGGTGCCCGCCTGTGCTTCCTGCCATGGCGCTCGGGCCGAGGGCGCCGGCGCATTCCCGCGACTGGCGGGGCAGCATCGCGCCTATCTGCTACGCCAGATCGAAGTGTTCAAGAACCGTTCGCGCGGCAACTCGCCTGTGATGAGCGCGGTAGCGCACGATTTGAGCTACGACGAGGCCAGCGCCGTGGCCGCCTACTTGCAGTCCAGGTGATCGCCTCCCCTTCCATAGCAGGCGGCGGGGTCGGAGCCGCGACCTGCGCGTGCACCTTATACGCCATTTTGCGACCTCGCGACCGCGTGTAGCCCTCTCTGCACTATAGAGAAGCAGGCGAGACGCAGCTTGCAAATGCCGCATCTCAGACTGGAGACGCGCTAAGCCTGGGCCGCCCGCGCCTATGAATGGGCTTCTTGTCCTGGATCAAAGTTTACCCGCCGGCTTTGACTACGTTGGAAGTGTCTTGCAATCGGCATGCGTTTCCTGTCATCGCGAACTCCGGGCTTCTCCCGCAGCGTGGGAGTGAGTTCAACGGCGCGGCGCAGCCGGAACCGATCGGGCAAAGAACGGGGCACTGGATGAAAGTCCGGCGCCATGCCGAAGTCGAGGCGGCCGATTGCGAATAGGCGGCCAACCTCCCTCGATCTGCTAAAGCGATATATCGCCGGCGGCGAGGCGTCCATATTGTTGTAGTGAATTTCATTTCAAAAGAGGAGACAGCCATGGAACGGAAGATTCTGGTGCTCAGCCTTCTGGCTATGGCGCTCGCGGCACCGCCTATTCATGCTCAGACGCCGCCGGCGGGCACGACCCAGTCCGCGGCGAGCGCTGTCGATCAAGGATCGATTCAGGCACTCAAGGACATGGGCGCCCATCTGCAGACGTTGGGGCGCTTCCGGGTATCGAACGATCTGACCGCCGAACGGGTGCTGGCGGATGGCCAGAAACTACAGCACATGGCAAGGGCAGATCTGGATGTCGTCCGTCCGAACAAGCTACGCGTCATGATGCTAAGTCCACGCTCTGAACGCGAACTGATCTACGACGGCAAGACCGTTACCCTCTATACCCCTGCGCAAAAGTATTACTCGTCGGTCGAATTTGCCGACACGATCGGTGCCCTGATCGGACGGTTGCAGGAAAAGTACGGCGTGGAACTGCCGCTATCGGATCTCTTCATCTGGGGTACCCCTGCCGCGCCACTCGACAAGATTGAGTCCGCAATGAATGCCGGCCAGGACTTTGTCGGAAAGGACCTTTGCGACCATTACGCTTTTCGCCAGGGCACTATCGACTGGCAGATCTGGATTACTACCGGAGGCAAGCCGCTGCCGCGCAAGATCGTCATCACCAATCGGGCAGATGAAGCCCGTCCGCAATCGGTCTCCCTGCTTGAGTGGAACTTGAAGCCGAGCTTCACGGACTCGGTGTTCAGCTTCACGCCGCCGAAAGGCTCGTCCAAGATCGAGATCCTGCCGGTCAAGACAAAGTAAAGGAGCCATCATGAAGAGATCATTCAGCAAGTTGCTTCAGATGCCGCTGGCCTTGCTTGTCCTCGCCAGCCTCGCGCTGGTTCCCGCGGGAGAGGCGGCAGGTCGTGCTGGCGGTGGTGGCGGTGGTGGCGGTGGTGGCGGTGGTGGCGGCGGTGGTGGCGGTGGCGGCGGTGCGCGCGCGCAAGCGGCTGGTGGTGGAGGCGGTGCCGGCGCTCAAGCGCAAGCGGCTGGTGGTGGCGCCAGGCAGAACGCTCAGGTCAACAATAGCAAGGCCGACGCGCGGACCAACAATGTCCGCAACAGCAGTGTGAATAACGTCAACAACGTCAACAAGAATGTCAACGTGAATGTCCAAGGTAATAGTGGCGGTTGGGACAATGACTACCACCCGGTCGGGGCCGCTGTCGCGGTCGGTGCCACGGTTGCCGTGACTTCGGCCATTATCGGCTCGATGGTGAGAACCGTGCCGCCAGGTTGCGTACCAGTCAACTATGGCGGAATGGTCTACCAGCAATGCGGCACTACCTGGTATCAGCCGCAAGGATCCCAATATATGGTCGTGAATCCTCCATATTGACGCCTGCGTGTTCGGCTTCAACATCTCATGGTGATCCCCGACTAGAGCAGACAGCTGGCAGCGACGCTGGATAAGGCGCTTCTGCCGGTGTGCCTGCTTCGGGTGCCTGCGGCCCGTCAGGTTGCCCTCGCGCGCCGGTGACGGACGCCGGCTCAGCCAGCAGGCCCAGCCTCCAACCCTGGATGCAGCGCCGCGCTCTCGACCTCTGCCAGCCACAAGGCCAGTTCCCACCAGTGCGCCGCGGCGTTCGCGCCCGGCA
The DNA here is from genome assembly GCF_057814235.1 of Cupriavidus sp. F041. Classification (NCBI taxonomy): domain Bacteria; kingdom Pseudomonadati; phylum Pseudomonadota; class Betaproteobacteria; order Burkholderiales; family Burkholderiaceae; genus Cupriavidus; species Cupriavidus sp. F041. Next base: position 2,529,346 of record NZ_JBVASY010000001.1, on the reverse strand, counting down.
TTACGCCGGCACCGGCTGTCCCGATAGCCAGCACCACGGCGCGGGACTGTGACATCAGGACCAGCGGCTCCATTTCCAGCTCGACCCCGAGCACACGCATCGTGCCCGCCACACGCTGGATGGGATTGCCACCCGCTTCGGCGATCCGCAGCAGGTTCGCCAGTGCGTCGACGGTGCCCCGGCACGCGCAACCGGCTATGCAGCCGCCTCGACCACCGCCACCGCCCTTTCCGCCGCCAGGGACAGCGTGCGCTGCGCCAGGCGCACGATCACGAACTCCACGGTCATGGCAGGGCTCCCCGCCAGTTCCAGCGGCACGAGCGCGCCGGCCTCCAGCTCGGCCCTGAGCGCGCGCGCGGGCGCCAGCAGGACCGCATCGGAATGCCGCGCTAGGTGCACCAGTGCGCGAAAGTCGTTGCACTCCACCTGCAAGGGGAGGGTTTCGCCAGGCCGGCAGCCAAGCAGCCTGCGCAGTTGCCCGTGGCCGTACGGCGGCAGCGTCACCGACACCAGGGCCGCCTCGCGCAACAGCGCCGGCGTGACCCGCCCGCGGCAAAGCGGATGGTCCGGGCGTACATACCAGCCCGAGCGCTCCGGCCGCAGCCGCCGAACCTCCAGTTCCGCCACCGGCGGAATCGTGCGGTGTTCCGCCACCAGGAAATCCAGCGTCTCCGCGTGCAAGGCGGCGAGCAGCGCCGGCGCGCCATTTACCTCGGCCGTCACGCGCAGCTTCGGCCATTGGCGATTCATGGCGGATAGCACCTCGGGCAGCAGGATGGCCGCGGGAAATGGCCCCATCCCCAGCTGGACGCTGCCGATCTCGTGCTGCTGCACCAGCGCGAGATCGCGCGACAGGCAACGGGTTTCGAACAGGATGCGGCGGGCCCGCTCAGCCACCATGCGCCCCGCCGACGTCAATGTGACCCCGCGCGCGCCGCGGTCGAACAGCGGCATGCCGGCCTCGGCTTCCAGCGCCTGGATGCTGCGGGTCAGCGCGGGCTGGCTCAGGTGCACGCGGCGGGCGGCGGCCGCCAGCGAGCCCTCTTCCGCCACCGCGATCAGGTGTTCCAGGCGCTTCAGGTTCAAGACATGCGCTCCATGCATCGCTGGGATAAAAAACTTGCAATTGAATTATAGGTCCCAGTCGACTCCAATAGTCGCCTTGCCCGTTTCACAGAGCCTTGCCATGTCCCTTCGCCGTACCTTGCCCGCCCTGCTGGCGCTCCTTGCCTTCCAGGCTGCCACCGCCCAGACGGCCAGCGCGCCGGCTTCGCCCGCGACCGCGCAGGCCAATGCGGCGTGGCTGCAGGCGCTGCCCTTCGGCGACCGGCAGGATTTCGAGGATGCCCATCGCGGCCTGGTGGCACGCTTCCCCGAAGCCACCATCCGCACCGCGGATGGCCGGGTGGCGTGGGATTTCAACGCCTATGCCTTCGAGCGCGCCAAAGCCGCGCCGCCTACGGTCAACCCCAGCCTGTGGCGGCTCGCGCAACTCAACAACGAAGCGGGCCTGTTCAAGGTCACTGACCGCATCTACCAGGTGCGCGGGGCCGACCTCTCGAACATGAACATCATCGAGGGCGACACCGGTATCATCGTGATGGACCCGCTGATCACCGCCGAGACCGCGAGCGCGGCCCTGGCGCTGTACTACGCGCACCGGCCCCGCAAGCCGGTCGTCGCCGTGATCTACACGCACAGCCATGCCGACCATTTCGGCGGCGCCAAGGGCATCGCCGATGAAGCCGACGTCAAGGCCGGCAAGGTGGCCGTGATCGCGCCGGCCGGCTTCATGGAAGAAGCCGTCAGCGAAAACGTGCTGGCAGGCAACGCCATGAGCCGGCGCGCGCAATACATGTACGGCGCCACCCTGCCCCGCAGCGCGACGGGGCAAGTCGACGCGGGACTGGGCAAGGCCACCTCGCGCGGCACGGTCACGCTGCTGGCACCCACCGACCTGATCACCAAGACCATAGAGACGCGCCGCGTCGATGGCATCGACATCGAGTTCCAGCTCACGCCCGGCACCGAGGCGCCGGCCGAGATGAACCTCTACTTCCCGCAGATGCGCACCCTGTGCATCGCGGAGAACGCCGCCCGCACCCAGCACAACATCCTGACCATCCGTGGCGCGCAGGTGCGCGACGCCAAGGCGTGGTCGTACTACATCGGCCAGGCACTGGCGCGCTATGGCGAGCGCAGCGACATCCTGATCGCGCAGCACCACTGGCCCACCTGGGGCCAGGCGCGCATCATCGAGTTCCTGTTGGACCAGCGCGATATGTACGCCTACCTGAACGACCAGACGCTGCGCCTGATGAACCATGGCATGACGCCCATGGACATTGCCGACACGCTGCGCAAGCTGCCCGAGCCGCTGGCCAGCAAATGGTATGCGCGAGACTACTACGGCTCCATCAGCCACAACGTACGCGCCGTCTACCAGCGCTACCTGGGCTTCTACGACGGCAATCCCGCCCACCTGAACCCGCTGCCGCCGGTGCAGGGCGCGAAGAAGACGATTGAATGGATGGGCGGGCCGGACGCGGTCCTGGCCAAGGCGCGCGAAGCCTATGCCCGCGGCGAATACCGCTGGGTGGCGCAGATCGGCAATGAACTCGTCTTTGCCGATCCGTCCAACGCGGCGGCCCGCGCGCTGCAGGCCGATGCGCTGGAGCAGCTCGGCTACCAGACCGAGAACGCCACCTGGCGCAACGCCTACCTCACCGGCGCGCAGGAACTGCGCAACGGCGTCAAGCGGGGCGCGTCCGGCGGCACCACATCGCCCGACATGGTGCGCGCGCTGACCGTACCGTACTTCTTCGACTACCTTGCCGTACGCCTGAACGCCGACAAGGCGGCCGGCAAGGCGATGACGCTGAACTGGAACTTCACAGACCTGCGGCAGCGCTACGCCATGACCCTGCGCAACAGCGCGCTGACCTACCTGGCCGACACGCAACATCCGCAGCCCACGGCGTCGCTCACCCTGGACAAGGCCACGCTCGACCGCATCAGCCTCAGGCAACTGACGCTGCCGGAAGCGATCAGCAATGGCAGCATCCGCATTGACGGAGATCCCAAGGCGGTGGCGTCGCTGTTCGGCATGCTGGATAGCTTTGACGGGTACTTCAATATTGTCACGCCGCAGGCGGCGCCTTGAAGGCGCCGCCTGCGGTCTTGCACGGACTGCGGTCGACACACCCGCCTTTGCGATATCGCGCAGCAACGCAGCAATGCCTTCAACCACTTTGGGCGCTACGCCCTCGGTCGGTTCGTCGATCATGATGAGATCGGGATCGCTCATCAGCGTCCGGTGCAATGCAGGAGTTCGCTAAAATAGTTTCAAAGATTCGACGTGCTTGTCACTATCTGATCATTTGCGCCGCGCGGCTCGCCCCTGCCGCTAAATCCCGCGCACGGAAATCATGGAGAGACCGATGCCGATGCGAGTGACCTGCCCCTTCAGCGCGCTACTCTTTTGCTGCGTTGCCGCATGCGCAACGCAAGCGCCGGTGGCACCGGCGAAGCCGCAAACGCCCGCTCCCGCGGCGAATATGCCTGGCTCCGATCGGGATGCGAATGGCTGCATCCCCTCGGCCGGATACGCCTGGTGCACGCGCACCAGGCAATGTGTGCGTCCCGGCGAGCTGGCCCGGAAACAGGGCTTTAAGCTCACCCTGGAATCATTCGACGGCTACTGCGCCAACCCGGAGCAATAGACGCCTGCATACGCGCCGGGAAAGCTCGCCTCGGCAAACCCGCATTTTCCGGATCGCTATTTCCCCAATCCCTCCTCGAAGAACTGCTGTAGCGCCTGCGCCCGTGCCGTACGCCCACACCGCGTCGGCACCAGCAAAGTCACCGGGGCGCTGTCGAACTCCCAGTCGGCAAGCACGCGGACCAGCGAGCCGCGCGCCACCGCCTCCGCCGTATCCCGTTCCGAGCGCAGCACCAGGCCCAGCCCTTGTTCCGCCCACTGCCGGGGGCCGGCGCGCGGCGCCCTGACCCGGCCGGCGAAAGCGCCACAGCGTCACGTCCTCGTCGTTCTCGCGAATGCAGATGCAGGCGTGTTCCAGCAGCTCACGCGAATCGGCGGGCGTACCATGCGCGCGCAGGTAAGCCGGGCTTGCGCACAGCCAGCGCGCATTCGGCGCGAGCGTGCGGGCGATCCAGGAGGAGTCCCGTACCGCGCCGACCGGTCGCAGGTCCTCGATCTGGATCATTCACTTCAGCTTAACGATTGATGTTCCGGTATTTAACCACGAGCCACAGACTCCTTCGTACACTGAGGGCCTGTCGCGACTGCCGATTGCCACTGACAACCACCCCACTCACGTAAAAGGCCCCCATGGATACCCCCGACAATTCTCCCGCCCCTGCCTGGCCCCGCGCCGTCCTGTTCGACCTGCTCACTGCCTTGCTGGATTCCTGGACTATCTGGAACGCCGCCGCCGGATCGGAGGCGCAAGGCAGGGCGTGGCGGGCGGAGTACCTGAAGCGGACCTATGGCTGCGGCGCCTACGTCAGCTATGAGCAACTGGTGCGGGAGGCAGCCCGGCATGTCGGCCTGCCCGCCAGCGCGCCGGAAGCGCTCGAGGCCGGCTGGGACGCGCTCCCGGCATGGGATGGCGCGCGCGAACTGCTGCGGGCGCTGCGGCCGCATTGCCGCCTGGCGGTGGTGACCAACTGCTCCGAACGCCTGGGGCGCCGTGCCGCTGCCCTGCTCGATATCGACTGGGATGTGGTCGTCACCTCCGAGGAAGCCGGCTTCTACAAGCCGGATCCGCGCCCGTATCAACTGGCGCTGAAGCAGCTCGGCGTGCCTGCCGCGAGTGCCGCCTTCGTCGCGGGCTCGGGCTATGACATGTTCGGGACCTCGGCCGTGGGCTTGCGCACCTACTGGCATAACCGGGTGCGCCTGGCCTTGCCCGCGGGCGCGCCGGCGCCTGAGGCCGAGTTCGCGACGCTGGAGCCGGCGCTACCTTGGCTGCGGTCCCTTCACGCTGCAACTTGCTAGGGAACGCCCGCCATGTCCGGCATTCCATCTCCTTTTGGCCGCCGCCTGCTGGCGGCAGCCACCCTGCCCCTGGATTCGCAAGCCATGGCACAAAGTCCGGCGTTTCCCGCGCGGCCCATCACGCTGGTGGTGCCGTTTCCGGCTGGCGGACCCAGTGACGCGCTCGCGCGGGGCTTTGGCAGACAGATGGGCGATCAGCTCGGCCAGCCCATGGTCATCGAGAATCTCGCCCGCGCGGGCGGCACCATAGGCCTTGCCAGGCTGGCGAAGGCCGCGCCTAACGGCTACACGCCGGGCTTCGGCACGACGGAACCCATGTGACCAACGTGGCCTTGTACAAGAAGCTGCCCTACGACCCGGTCGCGGACTTCAAGCCCATCGGGCTCGCCGGATCGGCGCCGTGCTGCCGGGGTACGTGCTCAGCGGCGCCAACCAGGAACATGGCATTCTCTCGCGAGAAGGCTCCCCGGAGCCCGACATCGCAACGCGCTTCCCTGTCGGCACGCTGCTGCGCATCCCGCCCAATCATGCCTGCGCGACAGGGGCGCAATTTCCTGAATATCACGTGCTCGCGCAAGACGGCGAGCTCGCCACCTGGAGCCGGTTTCATGGATGGTAATCAGAATCACGCAGTCCAGACTGCACAGACTGTGCAGTCTCTGCAGACGGTCTCGCCCGCCGGGCTCTCCGCGCCGGGCGGACACTACAGCCACGCAACGGTCGCCAATGGCTTTGTCTTCGTGTCCGGCCAGCTTCCGGTCACGCCTGACGGGCAAAAGCTCTCCGGCGCCCCCTTCGACGAGCAGGCGCGGCAGGTGCTGGCAAACGTGGAGGCGGCGCTGGTTGCCGCCGGGAGCGGCATCGCCGGGCTGGTCCAGGTCCGCGTCTACGTGGACAGCATCGAGAACTGGCCGGCATTCAACGCCATCTACGCGGCATGGGCGGGCAACGCGCGCCCGGCGCGGGCGATCGTGCCGACCGGTCCGCTGCATTTCGGGCTAAAGGTCGAAGTGGAGGCCACGGCGGTCGTCCTTCCGGCCGCATGACACCGCTGCGCTGAACCAAGCGGCCGCACGCGCTAACACGCTGCCATGCGCGGCCGATCAATGACTACAATGCAAGGCAGCCATTCGACAGCAACACGCCCCGCTCACGACCCCATGTGACGCGGCCGGCAAAGGCTGGGAGAACCGCATGAGCAACGATCCGAAGCACTTCAGGCCACTGGATCCGGGAAGGATCAACATGATGGACGCACTTGAAGTGCAGTACTGGTGCACGGAGCTTAACTGCACGCAGTCCGAACTCCAGGAGGCCGTGGCAAACACAGGCGATCACATTTCCGCTGTCCGGGCCCGCCTGGAGGCGTTGTACCCGGACAAGCGGCACGGATAGCTGATCCGCCTCCACTCAGGTCCCGCCGTCAGCCAAGCTGCGGCTGCGTGGCGGCAAAGCTGGGCCGCTCGCGCATGACCGCCTGCGCGCGCCGCACGTTGGGGCACTTCTCCAGCAACTCGGCCCCTTCAGGGAACATGCCCACATACGTCAGGATCGGCGCGAGGAACAGGTCCGCCATCGACAGCGCCGTGCCAGCCAGGTAGTCGCGATCGCCGTATGCGCCCTCCAGCGCCTGGAGTTGCGCGGCTATCTCCGGCAGCGCCGCATCGACCACCCCGCGATCGGGCTGGCCGTTCTCTCCCTTTGGAAAGATGTACTGCAGGACATAGCGGCGGACCATCGTGTCATAGGCATGGCAGTTGATCAGGCTGATCCACTGCTCGCAGCGCGCACGGGCGATGGGGCCGGATTTTTCAAGCAGGCTCGGTCCGTCAAAGGCTTCCTCGATATAGCCCAGGATCGCGCGGGTTTCGTAGAACGCGATCGGTCCGTCGGTCAGCACGGGAATGCGCCCGAACGGATTGTGCGCAAGCACCTCCGGCGAATGCGGCGGCACCGGCTTCAGCGTGTAAGCCACGCCTTTTTCCTCAAGCGCCATGCGCACCGTGCGGCAGTAGCTGCTGCGCGGATCGCCGATCACGGTCACGGTGCCAGCGCTGCCCGCCGGATCGAGGTAGTCGCTGAGGCGGTTGAACACCGATTGCCATCCGCCCATATGCGAGTCGCGCTCGCGCGCTTCCGGGAAGCCGCTGTGGCGCATGTGCAGACGGGTGCCGCCCTCCGTCTCCGTCAGCGTGACTTCGATCAGCGTCTTGATCTCCCGCGGTATTTCGCCGGATTCCCAGGTCCAGGTATAGGCGAGGAAGTCAGCGCGGTCGATCGCCTGGTACTCGCCGCCCACGATGTGCTTCGCGCCATCGCGCCCGCCCATCACGATGCGGTACTTGCCGCCGACGCGTACGTCGGCGCTGGCTTCCAGCACGCTCATGCCCCGCGGGCAATGCCACGCGGCCAGCGCGGCCTGGCTGGTAAATGCATCGAAGACCTTCTCGCGCGGGGCGCGGATGAAGCGTTCCATTTCCAGGTGAAAGGTAGCGGCTTGGGTCATGATTTTTTCCCTCGGGATTTGCTTTCGCTGCGGGCGCCTTCGGTGACGCCCGCCGCATGGGTGCGTTCGACGAACTCAACGAGGCGATCCAGGTTGCCTTCCCAATGGCGCCGGTAAGTACCCAGCCAGTCATGCGCGTCGCGCAACGCATCGGCCCGCAGGTGGCAGATGCGCCAGCGCGCGTTGACTTCGCGTTCGATCAGTCCGGCTTCCGCAAGCACGCGCAGGTGCTTCGAAATCGCCGGAGCGGACATCTCGAACGGACGCGCCAACTCGCTTACCGGCGCCTCCCCTTCGGCCAGGCGCGCCAGGATCGCACGGCGGGTCGGGTCAGCCAGGGCGGCAAAGATGGTGGTGAGCGGGTCGATGGAGGATGGCATGGACTCATTTAACCTTCTGGTTAAATGAAAGTCAAGGCGGAAAATCACGGGCGCCGCGCGATTTGGGCTGGTGGAATAAATCCCTCGCCCGATGCGTTTACCGTGAGGGCAAGGGATGCGCGACGGGTGCGGCATGTGCATGTGCGTGCGCATGCGCTATGCTGGACGGATGTCCCCGATAAACACGACCCGCGCAGACGCTGGAGAATGGTCATGCAATATCGCTTAGTCAGATGGATGGCCGCGGCCGCCGCCGCGTTCGCGCTGTGTGCCTGCGCGAGCCTGAACCCCGTGCAGACCGCGCAAAAAATGATCGGCAGTCCGCAAAGTACCGTGCGCGACACGTTCGGCGCCCCCACCGAGACCTATCAGCTCGCCGGGGGCACCAGCCGCTGGATCTACTCCAAGCAGCCGCTCGGATTCGAGGTCTACGCCGCGGATTTCGACGCAAGCGGAAACCTTTCCAACTTCCGCCAGATGCTGACCGAGAAGGAGATCTACGAGGCACGGCCGGGTGTCTGGACCAAGCGCGACGTAGCCGAGCGCTTTGGCATGCCGCGCGAGCCGGTCCAGTATTACCCCCTCATGAAGCGCGAGGCATGGTCGTACCGGCTTTATACAGGCGGCTACATGCCGGCCCACTTCAGCGCCTATTTTGACGACCGCGGCGTACTGGACCGCACCATGATCATCCTCGACATGATCGGCGGCGACAGCCGTGACGCCAGCAAGTAAATTGGCATCCGGCGCGACGGCGCCGGAATCGCCGTTCAGCCGCCAAACGCAGCAATACACTCCACCTCCACCCTCGCGCCGAGCGCCAGCCCGTTGGCGCCGAGCGCGCTGCGCGCCGGATACGGTTCCTCGAAAAACTCCTTGTAGACCTCGTTGAACACCTGCCACTCGCCGATATCGGCCAGCATGATGGTGCATTTGGCCACATGCTTTAGCGACAGGCCGTGCGCTTCGAGCGCGATGCGGATATTCATCAGCGCCCGCCTGGCTTCTTCGCGGATTCCGCCTGGCACAAGGCGGGTGGTGCCGGGCACGATGCCCATCTGCCCGGAGAGGTACAACAGCTCGCCAACCCGCACGCACTCGGAGAAAGGCAGCCCTGCGGGCAGAATCTTGCCGGAGTTCAGGAATTCCATATTGCGCCCCGTATCAGTAAGATCTTCGAACGCCACATCCCGGATCGCCCGGTGGCGGCCTCGCGGTTTTCAAGTCTAGGAGAACGGATCCGGGATTGTGCTTATTTGCAGGGTTGCCTAATAGTTGGTGCCGCTGCCGGCCTTCGCCTCTGGCTTGAACCGGCCAGCCGTACCGAGCACCAGGAGCCGCAAGAAAACATGAAATTCGTCGTTGTTACCTATGGAACGGAAGGCGATACCCGCCCGCTGGCGGCACTGTGCCACGCCCTGATGGACGCCGGTCACGAAACCCGGCTGCTCGCCGATGAAGCCACCCTGGGCAGCGCCCGGTCCCTTGGCATCCCGACGACCGCGTTGGCGGGAGACATCAAGGGAACGCTGCAGCCCGAGAACGCGATCGCCAGCGTCGTTGCCGGGAACAGCGGGCTCACCAGCACCGCGAGCGCGCTGGCGGGCATTGCCAATGCCAATGCCGAGGCCTGGCTGCGGGCGATCGTGGCGGCCGGCGAGGGCTGCGATGCCATCATCGTCTCGGCGCTGGCCGCCTTTGTCGGCTTGTCGGCGGCAGAACATCTCGGCGTGAAGGCCATCGGCACCGGACTCATCCCGATCACACCGACCGCGGCATTCGCTTCGCCCTTCCTGCCGCCGAACCGGGTGCCGGGCCTGCTCAACCGCGCGAGCCATCACTTCGTCAACGGGCTGCTGTGGCGCGCGTTCCGCAAGCAGACCAACGCAGCGCGCGCGGCCGTGTGCGGGCTGCCGCCACAGCGGGAACTCTGGACCCGGCACCCGATGCTGTACGGGATATCGCCCAGCCTGCTGCCCCGCGCTGGCGACTGGCCCGGCAACACGCATGTCTGCGGGCAATGGATCCCGCCGTCGCCGGACTGGTCCGCGCCGCAGTCGTTGCTCGACTTCCTCGCGGCCGGGGAGGCACCGATCTACATCGGCTTCGGCAGCATGGCGGGTTTTGACCGGCAGAAAACGCTGGAAGCGCTGATCGCCGCCGCCGCGGGCCGCCGGGCGTTGTTCTATCAGGGCTGGAGCGGTGCGGACGCCACCGTGCTGCCGGCGAATTTTCATGTCGTGGGCGACACGCCCCATGACTGGCTGTTTCCCAGGACCTCGCTGGTCATCCATCATGGCGGTTCCGGCACAACCCATTCCGCGGCGCGGGCCGGCGTGCCGTCGGTGGTGGTGCCGTTCGCGGGCGACCAGTTCTTCTGGGCCGACCGGCTCAGGCGCGCAGGCATTGCCGCCGGCGCCGTGAACGGGAAGCACCTGCAAGCCACTGCCCTGGCACGCGGCATCGCCTTCGCCGAGAGCCCCGAAGCGCGCTCCCGTGCCCAGGCACTAGGTGCCAGCATGCGGACGGAGAACGGCCTGGCCGGCGCGGTCTCTGCTATCGAGCGCATCATGTCCAATTGAGCCGCGACCGCAGAATCAGAGCCCCCGGAAGCCCCACGCGCAATATTCGAGGACCGCGAATAACAGCGCCGCCGCCAGAACAAGATTGGCGTAGCCGTGTGGAGCGCCCGAGGGGCGGGCCACACCACCCCGCGATGCGAAGCGAGCCGTCAAGGTGTACCAAGCCGTATGGGGCGCCTCGTCGGCAGGCAAAAAGAGCGGAAAAGAGGGACCCATGTTTGAGTATCGCCTTAAGGCGATGCGAGTTTGGGTCCCGGCCGCTCTTTTTGTCTGCCGACGAGGGGGGGGTCGCCCCATCCGGCGCGCCTTTTTTGCCTACTTTTTTGGCAAGACAAAAAAGTAGGTCGCCGCCCCGCAGGGGTGGTGAAACCGCCTTTGACTTTAAGTCTTTAAGGCTTTAAGCCATTGAAGTTGACTGGCGCTCAACCTTCGCTGAGCTGGCGCGAGCGCCAGTGCCCGTCGCTCTGCTTGCAGAACCAGCCGGTCCAGTTGTCTTCCAGGTCAGAGCGTTTCAGCTGAACCTTCAACTGCCGGCAGGACTGGCCTTTGTCGGTCTTCGCGCCCATCGGGGTCAGATTACCCTCGATCGGTTTGCGCTTTCCCGACGCCGGGTAGGTCCATGGCACCTCCGCTCCGTCGGCGCCTTCGTTCAGCGTCTTGCCGACTGCCCTGGATAGCGCGGCCGATTCCTTTTGGCTCATGCTCCCGATCACGGTGCCATGGATGAACGTGTCGAAGTATGCGAAAGCCGGCGCGGCCGGAACAAGCGTGACAGCGCAGAGCAGCGTGCTTCGAAGAAAAAGACGGGGAGACATCAAGGCTATCCTTATGTGGGACGTTGGATAAATGGGGAGCATTACACTGCAAACGTCTGTCGGCCGGGGCTAATCCCGCAACTGGCTATTTGCAGAGCATGGAGAACGCTTCCATAGTAACGTAATAGCCACACAGAATCGAGTGCGCATCCCGGGCGCGAATCTGCATCCCGGCACAGTCAGTGCGAGCGCAAATAGCCGGTCTGGTACCGGGCATCGGGCTCATTGTTGGAAAATCAGTCCGGAGGGAATCCCCCGTAGTGCAGCATCGCGTGCGAGGGCCACGCTCCATTAACCCATCGATGACACGATCACCGCGGTGCGCGGCATGCCCGGGTGGCACAGTTAATCGATAGACGAGGCAGGATGAGTCCGGGCGGACTCGCTCATTGCGCCGGAACAGGCTTCATCGGGTCGCTCGCTGCGCATCGCGCGGCGGTGTGGCCCCCCGGGGCCACACACAAGAATCAACGGATTCAGCAGTCGTCGTTGCAGGCGGCGTTGCCATACCGGCCAATGCCGAACCCGCAGCCCTTACGCAGCCGGTGCCAGCACGCTGGCAATAGCCCCCGCCACCTGCTTCACGTTGCGCTCGTTCAGGCCAGCCACGCACATCCGCCCCGAGCGCAGCAGGTACACGCCGTGCTCCGCGCGCAGGCGGTCCACCTGGTCGGCCATCAGGCCGGTATAGGTGAACATGCCACGCTGGGTCAGGTAGCGCGACAGCGCCTCGCCGCTGACATGGTCGCGCAGGCTGTCGTGGATCGCCGCGCGCATCCTGGCGATGCGATCGCACATCTGCGCCAGCTCGCGTTCCCAGGTCTCGCGCAGTGCCGGCGTGGTCAATACCTTGGCCACCACCCGTGCGCCGTGGGTCGGCGGGTTGCTGTAGTTGGCACGTACCGCGCCCGTCAGCTGGCCCAGTACCCGGCCGGTTTCTTCCGCGCTGTCGCAGACCACGCTCAGCCCGCCGCAGCGTTCGCCATACAGCGAAAAATTCTTCGAGAATGAATTCGCCACCAGGCACGGCACGCCTTGCGCCACCAGCTCGCGCACCGCGAACGCATCGTCGTCCAGGCCGGCGCCGAAGCCCTGGTAGGCCATGTCGACGAAGGGCAGCAACTCGTTCGCCTTCAGCAGCGCGATGAGCTTGCGCCACTGGTCCTGGTTCAGGTCCACGCCGGTGGGGTTGTGGCAACAGGCGTGCAGCAGCACGATGCTGCGCTTCGGGATCAGCCGCAGCGCGTCCATCATGGCGTCGAACTTGAGGCCGCCGGTGGCGTCGTCGTAGTACGGATACGTGTTGACGGTGAAGCCGGTGCGCTCGAAGATCACGCGATGGTTTTCCCAGCTCGGATCGCTGATCCAGACTTGCGCCTCCGGGAAATAACGCTTCAGGAAGTCGGCGCCGACCCGCAGCGCGCCCGAACCGCCCAGGGTCTGCACGGTGGCGATGCGGCCTTCCGCGCGCGCCTTGCATTGCGCGCCGAAAACCAGCGCCTGCACGGCGTCACGGTAGGCCGCGAAGCCGGCCATGGGCAGGTAGGGACGCGGGCCCATGTCGGCCATCAGCGCGCCTTCGGCTTCCGCCACCGCCTGCATCACGGGCAGCTTGCCTTCGCCATCGAAGTAGATGCCGATGCTCAGGTTGACCTTGTCGGTCCTCGGATCTAGTTGAAAGCTCTCGTTGAGCGAAAGGATCGGGTCGCCGGGATAGGCATCGATATGTTCGAACATTGGATACTCTGGCTGGAATGGGTTGTGGCCAGCGGCCGGAGGGCCGCCAGGGTCATCATTATGCCGATACGCTCTGCTGCAGGGCCGGCGCCGCGTTCTTTTGCCGCAAACGGTAGCTCACGCCCAGCACGGCCATCCATGCCGGAATCAGGTACACCGAAATGCGCAGCCCCGGCGTGAGGTACATCACGTACAGGATACCCGCCAGGAAGACCAGGCACAGGTAGTTCGTGAACGGATAGCCCAGGCTCTTGAAGCGCGTCTCCTGGCCGGCGATGCGCTTGTCGCGGCGGAACTTGAGGTGAATGATGCTGATCATCGCCCAGTTGATGATGAGCGCCGAGACCACCAGGCCCATCAGCAGTTCGAAGGCTTCGCCCGGCATGAAGTAGTTGATCACAACGCAGGCAGCCGTGGCCAGTGCCGAAACACCCAGCGCGGCCAGCGGAATCCCGCGCTTGTTGACTTTCAGCAGCGCTTGCGGCGCATTGCCCTGCTTGGCCAGGCCGTACAGCATACGGCTGTTGCAGTACACGCCGCTGTTGTAGACCGACAGCGCGGCGGTCAGCACCACGGCATTCAGCACCGTGGCCACGATTTCACTGTTCATCGCATGGAAGATCAGCACGAACGGGCTGCCGCCGGTCACGACCTTTTCCCACGGGTAGAGCGAGAGCAGTACGCCCAGCGCGCCAACGTAGAAGATCAGGATGCGGTAGATCACCTGGTTGGTGGCCTTGGGGATGGTCTTTTCCGGCGCATCCGCCTCTGCCGCGGTAATGCCCACCAGCTCCAGGCCGCCGAACGAGAACATGATCACCGCCATGGCCATGACCAGGCCGCTGATGCCGTTCGGGAAGAAGCCGCCGTGCTGCCACAGGTTGGCCACGCTCGCTTGCGGACCGGCCGTGCCGGACGCCAGCAGGTAGCCGCCGAACACGATCATGCCGACGATGGCCAGGACCTTGACGATGGAGAACCAGAACTCCATCTCGCCGAACGACTTGACGCTCGACAGGTTGATGGCGTTGATCAGCAGGAAGAACGCCAGCGCGGATACCCAGGTGGGAATGTGCGGCCACCAGTACTGGACATAAATGCCCACCGCCGACAGTTCCGCCATGCTGACCAGGATATACAGCACCCAGTAGTTCCAGCCCGACATGAAGCCGGCAAAGCTGCCGCAATACTTGTTGGCGAAGTGGCTGAAGGAGCCGGCGACGGGTTCGTCGACCACCATCTCGCCGAGCTGGCGCATGATGAAGAAGGCGATGATCCCGGCCACCGCGTAGCCGAGCAGGACCGAAGGGCCTGCCATCTTGATGGTCTGGGCAATGCCCAGGAATAGCCCGGTGCCGATGGCACCGCCCAGCGCGATCAGCTGGATATGCCGGTTTTTCAAGCCGCGCTTGAGTGTCTCTTCCGTGCTCTTGGAATTGGGAACCATATTGTGTCTCTACCCACTCTTTTGGAATGTGGGCCTGCGCCTCTCGCGTGTTGCGGGCGCTTTGGCCAGGCACCGCCGGCGCGCAGTCTTGCTGCGGGCGCCGGGCGGTGTTGTTGCAGTCCGCGGCTCAGTGCCTCGGTGTCTCGCTGCCTTGTGGGCCTCAGACCTTTAGCGTGCCGCGTTCGATCTGGTCGCGCTCCAGCGATTCGAAGAGCGCCTTGAAGTTGCCTTCGCCGAAGCCCTCGTCGCCCTTGCGCTGGATAAACTCGAAGAACACCGGGCCGAGCGCGGTCTTGGAGAAGATCTGCAGCAGCAGGCGCGGCTTGCCGCCTTCGGTCGTGCCGTCCACCAGGATGCCGCGCGCCCTCAGCTGGTCCACCGGCAGGCCGTGGCCCGGCAGGCGCTTTTCCAGGCCTTCATAGTAGTAATCGTTGGGCGCGGTCATCAGGGGCACGCCGGCCATCTGCAGGCTGTCGATGACTTCGATCAGGTTGTCCGTCAGGAAGGCGATGTGCTGGATGCCCTCGCCGTTGAAGGCCATCAGGAATTCCTCGATCTGGCCGGCACCCTTGGACGATTCCTCGTTCAGCGGGATGCGGATCTTGCCGTCGGGGGCGGTCATGGCCTTCGAGGTCAGTCCGGTGTATTCGCCCTGGATGTCGAAGTAGCGGATTTCACGGAAATTGAACAGCTTTTCGTAGAAATTAGCCCAGTAGGCCATGCGGCCACGGTAGACGTTGTGCGTCAGGTGGTCGATCAGGCGCAGGCCATGGCCCACCGGGTGGCGGTCCACGCCTTCGATGAATTCGAAGTCGATGTCATAGATGGACTTGCCTTCCTCGAAGCGATCGATCAGGTACAGCGGCGCACCGCCGATGCCCTTGATCGCCGGCAGGCGCAGTTCCATCGGGCCGGTGGCGATTTCCACCGGCTGGGCGCCGAGTTCCAGGGCGCGCGCATAAGCCTTGTGCGAGTCCTTCACGCGGAATGCCATGCCGCAGGCGCTCGGGCCGTGCTCGGCCGCGAAGTAGGCCGCCGGGCTGTTCGGCTCGCGGTTGACGATGAAGTTGACATCGCCCTGGCGGTACAGCACCACGTCCTTGGAGCGGTGGCGCGCGACCAGGCTGAAGCCCATCTGTTCGAACAGCGGCTCCAGGAGGTTGGGAGTGGGCGAGGCGAATTCCACGAATTCGAAGCCCATCAACTGCATCGGGTTTTCAAACAGATCGGCCATGGTGTGCTCAACAGGAAGTTGGGGGGACGAGAGAAATAATATTGCGGCAGCTGTACGCCAACGCGTTGGTGCGCAGCGCCAGACACGTACGGCGTGGGCTCTCAACTCCCCGTCCGTACCGTCAATCTGGCACTGAGTTTATATTCCGCTCCGGTAAATAGGATTTCGTTATCCACGCAGGCAAACCCTAGATCATGAGATAAAATTTCATCATTGCAGGAACAAAGGAAACAAAAGTGCACAATCCTGAGCTTGATCGCATAGACCGCCGCTTGCTGGCGGCGCTGCAGGAAAATGGACGCGCCTCCAACCTCGAACTGGCCGAGGCTATCCGCCTGTCGCCGGCGCAGACACTGCGCCGGCACCGCCGGCTGGAAGAGGCCGGCATCATCAAGCGCTACGAAGCCCGGCTGGACTCCGCCAGCCTGGGCTTTGGCGTCGTCGCCTTCATCCATGTCACGATGGAGCGGGGCCACATCCGGGATCTGTCGAATTTCAAGGGGCTTGTCGCCGAACTGGCGCAGATCCAGGAATGCTTCTCCGTCACGGGGGATATCGACTACGTGCTGAAGGTGGTGGCGCGCGATCTCAAATCGCTTTCGGATTTCCTGCTCGACACGCTGATGCGCATCCCTGGCGTGAGCGGGGTGAAGTCCAGCGTTTGCCTGGATGAGATCAAGTGCACCAGCGCGATGCCGCTCGATGCCTGAACCCGGGCGCCGGATGGCGGCGGCGCGCTCAATGACACTCACTAATATAGGAGAGACCCGCCACGGGCCGCCTATGCTTGGATGAGATCCCTGGCTCACCCGCCCCGTGCCCCCTGCCCTCGAAGCCGGTTGTCCCGTCATCCTGTTTGGTGCCTTCGATCGCCATAACTTCGGCGATCTGCTGTTGCCCCATGTCCTCACCTGCCTGCTGAAAGACCAGCCGCTGCGTTATGCCGGGCTGGCGCGGCGCAACTTGCTGCCGCACGGCGGCCACCGGGTCGATTCCCTGTTGCATCTGGCGGCGCAGCCGGACCTGCAAGCGCCCGGCATCATCCATGTGGGTGGCGAGATTCTTTGCTGCGAAGCGTGGGAGGCGGCTGTGATGCTACAGCCACCGGGCAAGGCAGATGTGCTGATCGCGCGGCTCGACGACCGGCCGCGGGAGCGCCAGGCATGGGCGCGCAGCGTGCTGGGCGTGGCGGACCGGGCGCCTTACGTGCTGCCGCAGGGCCTGTTCCCCCAGGCGCGGGCCGTGATCTACAACGCCGTGGGCGGCGTCGGCCTGGACCAGCGCGACCCTGCCATGCGGGCGGAAGTGCTGGGCAAGCTGAGGGCCGCGGCCCATGTCAGCGTGAGGGATGCCCGGACCAGGCAGATCCTGCGGGCCAACGGCATAGCGGCCAGCCTTGCCCCGGATCCGGCGGTGATGGTCGAGGCGCTGTTTGGCGAGCGCATCCGCCAGCGGGTCCGCCACGGTGAGCTGGCGCGCATGACCGACGCCTTCCCGCAGGGCTATCTTGCCGTGCAGTTCAGCGCGGACTTCGGCGACGACCAAACCCTCGGCGAGATCGCCAGCCAGCTCGACCGCGCCGCGCGGGCAACCGGATACGGCGTGGTGCTGTTCCGCGCCGGCGCCGCGCCCTGGCATGACGAGCTGTCCTGCTACCGGCGGCTGGCGCAACGCATGGGCACGCCCGCGCCGGGCATCGTCCAGTCCCTGGATATCTGGGACATCTGCGCCGTGATCGCGCACAGCCGCGGCTTTGCCGGCAGCAGCCTCCACGGCCGCATCGTGGCCATGGCATTTGCCCTGCCGAGCGTGAACATCATACGGCCGGGGCTGGATCCGGGGACCAGCAAACAGGCCGCGTTCGCCGCCACCTGGGAGCCGCCGGAGGCCCTGTGCACTGTGGCGGTGCAGGCGCTTGCCGATGGCATTGGCCAGGCGCAGGTGCTTGAGCGCACACGGCGGGAACAGACGGCGCGCGAGCTGGTTGCGGCATGCCGCCAGGACTTCGTGGCTGCCTGAAAAGCGCAGGCCTGTGCCGACGCCATATGAAACACACCGCGATGCTGTATAACCGGCGGGGCCGGTTCGCAGGCGCAATAGGGCAAAATACGCACCTGAGAGGCCCGGCAGGGCCAAAAGCATAAGACGCTGACGCCCGGCTCGTGCCCAGGTGTCCGGAATCGCATGAGCCTCCGGGGCTTGTCCAGCGTCGCGAGGGGACAGCTCGTCCTTGAACAGAGCACACCAGGAGCATTTAATGACCGACTCGAATCTATCTTTCTTCGGCAGGGTCTCTCTTGCCGTCGGCACCTTCTTCACCATCCTGGGCGACCGCGATTTCGCCGCCGGCGTGTGCCGCCTGCGCAGCGGCGAAGGCCTTGCAGCCGCAGCCCCGGCCCCGGTGCCGCAAGCTGCCGCACCGGCGCCGCAGCCTGCCGCCCCCGCGCTGAAGGAAGCGAGCCCGGCCGCGGCACTCCAGTTGCTGGGACTGCTCCAGCGCGACGCGCGTTTTGTGGACTTTGTCGAGGAAGACATCGCGGCTTATTCCGACACGGAAATCGGTGCCGCCGCCCGCCTCGTGCACGATGGCTGCCGCGCGGTGCTGCGTGAGCACTTCACCATCAAGCCGGTGCGCGAGGAAGCCGAGGGCAGCCGCGTGACGCTGGCCGACGGCTTCGACGCCACCGCCGTCCGGCTGACCGGCAACGTGGTAGGCAGCGCGCCGTTCAACGGCAGCATCAGCCACCGCGGCTGGAAAGTCGCGGAAGTCCGTCTGCCCCGGCTGGCCGAACGCCATGACGCCACCGTGATCGCCCCGGCCGAGGTGGAACTATGAGCGCAGCACGCTATTCCATCGGCATCGACCTGGGCACCACGCATAGCGCCCTCTCCTACGTCGACCTCACTGCCAGCGACGGCGAGAAGACCAGCCAGGGTGTCCTGCCGGTCACGCAACTCACCGCGCCGGGTGCCATCGAAGACCTCGATCTGCTGCCCTCCTTCCTCTACCTGCCGCACCCGAGCGAACTCGCCCCGGGCGACCTGGGCTTGCCGTGGAACGCCACGCGCGACTTCGCGGTCGGCGAGCTGGCGCGCACCCGCGGCGCAGCCACGCCGATCCGGCTGGTGTCGAGTGCGAAAAGCTGGCTGTGCCACCCCGGCGTGGATCGCCGGGCGGCGATCCTGCCGAACGACGCGCCGCCTGAAGTGACGCGCGTCTCGCCGCTCGAGACCTCCGTGCGCTATCTCACGCACCTGCGTGAGGCGTGGGATCACGCGCATCCCGAAGCCCCGTTCGGCGAGCAGGAAATCACCGTCACGATTCCCGCCTCGTTCGACCCCGCCGCGCGGGAGCTGACCGCCGAAGCGGCCGAAGCAGCCGGGTATGCACGCATGACCCTGCTGGAGGAGCCCCAGGCCGCGCTCTATAGCTGGATCCAGAAGAGCGACGGCCACTGGCGCAAGCAGGTAAGGGTCGGCGACATCATCCTCGTCGTGGACGTCGGCGGCGGCACCACCGACCTTTCGCTGATCGCCGTGGTCGAGCGCGATGGCAACCTCGAACTGCACCGCGTTGCCGTGGGCGAGCACATCCTGCTCGGTGGCGACAATATGGATCTCGCGCTGGCCCATGTGGTAGCGCGCAAGCTGGCTGGCCAGGGCACGCAGGCCGATCCGTGGCAACTGCGCGCACTCACCTATGCCTGCCGCTCTGCCAAGGAAACGCTGCTCACCGATCCGGCTACGGATGCCGTGCCGCTGGTCGTGCCGAGCCGGGGGTCCAAGCTGATTGGCGGCTCGATCCGCACGGAGCTGACCCGCGCCGAGCTCACCCAGACCATCCTGGAAGGCTTCTTCCCTCAAGTGGAGGGCTCGGCCCGCCCGGTAAGCCGGGCGCGCGGCGGGCTCACGCAACTCGGCCTGCCGTATGCGCAGGATGCGGCCATCACGCGGCATCTGGCCGCGTTCCTGGGCCGCCAGGTGGCAGCGCTCGCGGAACTTGAAGGCTTCCAGAGCGCACAGCCGGAAGGCGCGACCTTCCTGCACCCCACCGCCGTCCTCTTCAATGGCGGCGTGTTCAAGTCGGGCTTGCTGGTGGAGCGCATCCTGCAGACGCTCAATGGCTGGCTTGCGGCGGAAGGCGCGGCGCCTGCGCGCCTGCTGGAAGGCGCCGACCTGGACCTGGCCGTGGCGCGCGGCGCCGCGTATTACGGCTACGTGCGGCGCGGCAAGGGCGTGCGTATCCGTGGCGGCACCGCGCGTGCCTACTATATCGCCGTGGAATCGTCGATGCCCGCCGTGCCTGGCTTCGAGCCGCCCATACAGGCGCTGTGCGTGGCGCCGTTCGGCATGGAAGAAGGGACCGAGGCCGCGTTGCCGCCGCAGGAATTCGGCCTGGTGGTGGGCGAGCCGGTGCACTTCCGCTTCTTCGGCTCGTCGGTGCGACGCCAGGACCAGGTCGGCACCCTGCTCGACTCCTGGTCGCCCGAGGAACTGCAGGAACTCGATGAAATCCAGGCCACGCTGCCGCCCGAAGGGCGCACGCCCGGCGAAGTGGTGCCAGTGAAACTGCACGCGCGGGTCACCGAGGCCGGGACGCTGGAACTGGAAGCCGTGCCCCGCGGCGCCGGCGAGCGCTGGAAGGTCGAGTTCGACGTGCGCGGCAACCCCAATGCCTGATTGAGATGAAGCCGTACATCGTCGGCATTGACCTTGGCACCAGCAACACGGTCGTCGCCTATGCGGAGGCGGGGTCCGAGCAGATCCGCGTCTTCGATATCGATCAGCTGGTCAGCCTGGGAGAGGTCGCCGCGCGGCCTCTCCTGCCATCCGTGCGCTACCACGCGGCGCCCGGCGAACTCAACGGGGGCGACCTGCAGTTGCCGTGGCAACACGCCGCGAGCGCCGGAGCGCGCCGGACCGTGATCGGCCGCCTCGCGGCCACGCTGGGCGCGCAGGTGCCCGGCAGGCTCGTGGCCAGCGCGAAAAGCTGGCTGTCGCATGCCTCGGTCGACCGGACCGCGCCAATCCTGCCCTGGGGGGCGGACGAAGAGGTCGGCAAGATCTCGCCGGTCGCGGCAAGCGCCAGCTATCTGGGCTACGTGCGCGCGGCATGGAATCACCGTTTCCCGCAGGCCCCGCTCGAAGAACAGGACGTGGTGCTTACCGTGCCCGCCTCATTCGACGAAGGCGCGCGCGCGCTGACGCTGGAAGCGGCGCGCATGGGCGGGCTGCCCGCCCTGCGCCTGCTCGAAGAGCCGCAGGCTGCGTTCTACGACTGGCTGTTCCATCATCGCCAGACGCTGGAAACGGACCTTGCGCAAACGCGCCTGGTGCTGATCTGCGACGTCGGCGGCGGCACCACCGACCTGACCCTCATCAAGGTGGAGATGCAGGACGGGCAGCCGCAACTGACCCGCATCGGCGTGGGCAATCACCTGATGCTCGGCGGCGACAATATGGACCTCGCCCTGGCGCATCTTGTCGAAGCGCGTCTCGCCACGGCAGAGACACGGCTGTCGGCGGCCAGCCTGTCGCAGCTCGTCGCGCGCTGCCGCGCCGCCAAGGAGCAGCTCCTCGGCGCGCAGCCGCCGGACTCGGTCACGGTGACGCTGCTGGGCGCGGGCTCCCGGCTGATCGGCGCGGCACGCTCGGTGGAAGTGACGCGGCAGGAAATCGAACAGCTCATCGTCGATGGATTCTTCCCTGCGGTGTCGTCCAGCGAACGGCCCGGCCGCGCACGGGGCGCCATTGTCGAGTTTGGCCTGCCCTATGCGGCCGACCCGGCGGTCACGCGGCACGTTGCGGCCTTCCTGAGCCAGCACGCTGCGCAGTCGCAAACGGCACTGGGCACGGCGCAGACGCATGATGACGCGCTGGCGATGCCCGACACCCTGCTGCTCAACGGCGGGGTGTTCCGCGCCGATGCGCTGGCGGGGCGCGTTGCCGGCACCCTGGGCACCTGGCGCGGTGCGCCCGTGCAGGTACTGCACAACGACAACCCCGACGTAGCCGTTGCCCGTGGCGCGGTAGCGTACGCGCGCGCGCGCACCGGCCAGGCGCCGCGCATCGGCGGGGGATCGCCGCGCAGCTACTTCCTCGTTCTCGACGATGGCGCGCAGGGGCAGCAAGGCATCTGCCTGTTGCCGCGAGGCACGGAAGAAGGCCACGAGATCCATCTGGAGGATCGCGCCTTCGCCCTGCGGCTCGGGCATCCGGTGCGCTTCCACCTGGTTTCCTCCGTCGCCGACACGGCCTATCGGCCGGGCGAGCTGACCGATCTGTCGAAGGGCGACTTCGTTCGCCTGCCGCCGATTGCCACGGTCGTGCAGCCGCGCGGCGCGAGCGGGCCCCGGGAAACGCCGGTGCAGCTCACCACATCGCTGACCGAGGTCGGCACGCTGGAGGTGCACTGCATCGATATGGCCGATGCCTCGCAGCGATGGCTGCTCGAATTCCAGCTGCGCGCCAACGGCACGGCAGCGCCCACGCCCGCTGAAACGCCGGATACGCCGAACGCAGCCTTGCCGCAAGCGGTCGAAACCATCGACCGTACCTTCGGCGCGCGCTCGCAAGACGTCGGCCCCAAGGAGGTCAAGCGGATGCGGGCGCAACTGGAGCAACTCCTGGGCACGCGCGAGCGCTGGGACAGCGCGCTGCTGCGCGAACTGTTCGGCACGTTCTGGGAGCGCGCGCGGCGGCGGCGGCGCACGGCCGACCATGAACGCCTGTGGCTGAACCTGGCCGGCTACTGCGTGCGGCCGGGGTTCGGCTACCCGCTCGACGACTGGCGCGTCGAACAGCTTTGGTCGCTGTACGAGCAAGGGATCCAGTACGTCAACGAAAGCCAGATCTGGTCGGAGTGGTGGACGCTGTGGCGGCGGGCGGCGGGCGGCCTGGACGAGAGCGCGCAACTGCGCTTGCTGGACGACATGGCCTTCCATCTGCAGCCGCCCGGCAGCACGCGGTATAAACGGCCTGCCGGCCCCGCAAGGGCCGGCTACGCCGACATGGTGCGCCTTGCCGGGTCCCTCGAACGCATCCCGGCCGAGCGCAAGATCGAACTCGCCGAATGGTTGCTGGCCCGGCTGCGCAAGCCCTCGGAAAACAGCCAGGGCTGGTGGGCCGTGGGCCGCATCGGGGCACGCCGGCCGTTCTATGGCAGCGCGCACAGCGTCGTGCCTGCCGAGGTCGCCGCGCAATGGCTGGAAGCGATTCTTGCGCTCGACTGGAAGAAGGTCGAGCCGGCCGCGTTCGCCGCCGTCCAGATCGCCCGCATGACAGGCGACCGCTCCAGGGACCTGTCCCCCGAGATCCGCGCGAGCGTAGTCCGGCGGCTGGAAGCCGCCCACGCACCGCAAAGCTGGATCGCCATGGTGCGCGAAACGGTGGAACTCGATGAAGCCGACGAGGGGCGCGTGTTTGGCGAGTCCCTGCCCGCCGGGTTGAAACTGATCGTGGGTTGATCCCCACCGGGAACGCTATGCCAGATCCGGGTGCTGCATCTTGTCGACCACATCGCCGCCTGCCTGGCGAACGGGGGCGAGGGGCGCGGCGCATTCCGCACGCGCGCCTGCCTGATATCCCGCCCTCCTCTGGCCCCGGTTATTCGGACTTTCCCGGCAGTTCGATGATGCCGCCGTCGTGGCCGTCCATCACCACCACCGCATCGTCTGCCCAGTGCACTTCCGCCACCGGCACGCCGGACGCAGGGGTCTCGCCGACCTGCATGCCATTGGCTGTATACACCCGGACATAGCCGTTCACATAGTAGAGCTTGTCCGATCCCTGCCCGGGGGTGGACATTGTCGGGATCAGGTTTATCCAACTGAACAGTTTGTACTTTTGATAGTAGAACGCCTGGTTCGGGCTATATACCCTGGCCCCATGAGGCACGCCGTAGTACAGGTAAAGATACGATGGATAAGCCAGGACGGCGACCGCCACGGCGAAGCAAATAAGGCGAATCCGTTTTTTCATTGTTTTCCAGGCTCGCTTCGACCCGTGCCTCCAAAATAATAGCCAGGGTCGGGTGAAATGCGTTTGCGCCGGCGCGCGGCTCAGCTTCTTTTCGGCGTCGGACTAAAGAGATACGGCACCACCGCCAGCGCTACCACCACCGCTGCGGTGAGGAAAATCGCGGCGTAGGTCTTCGATACCGGCCATCGCTGGAGGTCGCCCATCCGGGCAATCATGCCGAAGCCCCACGAGGTCAGCGCCGAGCCGAGGAAGACGAACGTGTTGAGCACGCCGAGACCTCTCCCGCGCGAAGACGGCGGAACCAGGCCACGGCCCTGCGCCATGACCAGCGGATGCAGCATGCCGATGGTCGACAGCAACGCCATCAGGCCCACGCCGGAAATCATGCCGCTCGCAGGCCAGATGGTCAGGAAGATCGCACCCGTCATCGCGAAACAGGACCATGCCGCGATGGTCGTCTTGAGCGAGCTGCGCCGCACCAGCACAGGCAGGAAGAATGCGGTCAGGAACCCGCTGACGCTGAGCAAGGCCAGCGCGACGCCACGGGCGCCGGAGTCGAGGCCATACACATTGGCCAGATAGGGCCCGCTCCACGCATTGCGGAACGCCGTGCCCGCCGACATGGCGACGCACATCGGGATGAGGGTCCACAAGGGCGCGATGGCCAACAGCTTCGCGCTCTGCGAGAGCATGGGCCACAGCGGAACATGGCGGGCCTCGGCGTGCCCTTCGTCCCGGACGAAACGCCAGACGCCGTAGCAGGCGACAACCATGCAAAGCGCCGCGAAGGACATGGCAACGCGCCAGCCGAGCAAGTGCATGGCCCACCCGAGCGGCGCCGTTGCGCACAGTGCCCCAATCATGCCCGTGGCGTTGGACTGGCTGACAACCCTGGTGTAGTTCTTTTCGGAGAGCTGCTCGGAAGCGAAATGCAGCAGCCCCATGAAGACCGGTGCGCAGGCCAGTCCAAGCCCCGCCTGCGCAAGCATGGCGACCGTGCCGTTGGGCGCGGCCGTAAACAGCAAGGAAGACACCGCGCCGATGGCAAGAAGAAGGGCCGTGGGCTTGCCCACGCCATATCGGTCGAAGGCGATCCCGACGGGAATCTGCGCGACAGCGAATGCCAGGAAGAAGCAGGAGGACAAGCTGCCGAAACCCGCGGCGGTCAAGCCAAAGTCATGCTGGAGTTCGGGCGCCATCACGGCCAGGCAGCTGCGATAGAACTGGCTTAGCGCGAAGGCGAAGGTCAGCAGGACAATACCGCGCCGGGCACGCCGGGCCGCCGTACTGGCGCCATGCAATGCTCTCTCCTCAGGCAACGCGGAGGAGAACCGGCGATTGCGCCAGTAACTGACCGGATTTTTCAACTTGAAATCTCTTGACGAAAACCATCAACCTTTGGCGAGGTCGACTCTTGAAAGTGCCTGCGCGCCCTGGGTGCCCGAGGCTTGCATGGCGGGCCGCCGTTCAGGTTGAAAGACCGACATTCTACGCGGCCTCCCGATGATCCGCCGCTGGCATTGGTGTTCGAGGCTTGCAAAACAGGACCGGACAGGCGTCCGGCCCTGCTCGTCATCCGGCGATGCGGGAACGGGCGGACAAGATAACCGGCCTGCCCGTGGAGACTATGCGCCAGCGGTAAACAGCGCCATCGCGGCGATGCCGGCAATGATCAGGATAGGAACCGCCCAATACTGCATGGGGATCCAGAACAGCGTATGGCGCTTGCGAAGCTCGACGGGTTCCTGGGTCTTGGGATCGACCAGGATGCGCCCGGGGCGGGAGTTGAGGCGGCGCCCGAGATAGAAGACGGCCACGGCGGACAAAATCAGTGCAACGACAATCGTTGCCACGTTGGAAAGATTCAGCACCGAGCCCAGCAGGCTCATGACAAGCATGACGGCAAGCGGAACGATGACAACGAGAAAACCTAAACCTTGCCAAATCAAAAACATTAAATGCTCCAGCTCAATGGATATAAGAATGAAATGCCCCGGTCAGGCCGCATAGTCGGTGAATTATATCGATGAGACGGATTGAGCACAAATCAGGATTCTGATGAAATTGGAGAAGGCGGATCCATTGTCCACCCCCCTCCACACCCTTCCACACCCTTGCTTGCAAGCTTCGAACGAGGCCCGGCACGCGTTGATCCGGGCCACCTTCCGCTTCAGAAGCCGACGCTATTGCGCCCCTTCAGTAGCAGCAGCGACCGCGCTTCTTCCGGCGTAGCGATCTCGAGCGACAGCGCCTCGATCACACTGCGCACCCGCAGTACCTGCGCGGCATTGCTGTGCGCAAGCCTGCCGGGGCCATCCCACAGGGAATCCTCCAGCCCAACGCGCACATTGCCGCCGACCGACGCGGAAATCGCCGCCAGCGGCATTTGATGCCGTCCGGCGCCCAGCACCGACCAGACGTAGTCCCTGCCGAACAGCCGGTCCGCGGTGCGGCGCATGTGCATCAGGTCCTCCACATGCGCACCGATGCCGCCCCGCAGCCCGAACACGGACTGAATCAGCAGCGGTGGTGTCAGGAGCGCGCGATCGAGGAAGTGCGCCGCCGTGTAGAGGTGCCCGATGTCGTAGCACTCGATCTCGAACCGCGTCTGGTTTTCACCGCAGGACTGGAGAATGTATGCGATGTCCTTGAACGTGTTCCTGAAGATGCCGTCGTAGCTTTGCTCCAGGTAGGGACGCTCCCAGTCGTGCCTGAGGTCCTTGAAGCGGTCCAGCAATTCGTACAGGCCGAAGTTCATCGTGCCCATATTGAGGGACGCGAGTTCCGGCCGCAACTGCAGCGCCGGCTGCAGCCGCTCCTCGACGCTCATCGTCGGCGCGCCGCCCGTGGTCAGGTTGATCACCACATCCGAAGCCGCCTTGATGGCCGGTGCGAACCGGCGAAATAGCGCCGGGTCCTGCGAAGGACGTCCATCGCCGGGATCGCGCGCGTGGAGGTGAACGATGGCGGCGCCGGCCTGCGCGGCGCCAATCGCGCTCGCTGCAATGTCGTCAGGCGTGACAGGCAGATGGGGCGACATGGATGGCGTGTGGATGGACCCGGTAATGGCGCAGGCGATGATGACTTTGTTCAAGATGCTTCCTCGTTGGGGAATGGGTTCGAGCGGGCCTTATCCCGCCTGGCGAAGCCGGACTGCGCCAGCCGTTCCCGGACATGCCCATACCCCCGCACGCTGGCAGGCCAGGCCAGCAGTTCCCGCAAGCGCTCCGCGGGCCATTGCGCCGCCACCTGTTCAATAGCGTCGAGGTCTTCTTCGTAGGCATCGCGCACGCGGCGATTCAGTACTGCCTCCGCGCCGCGTGCGAACGGGTCGAGCCAGCTGCCACGCAGGAAGCGCACGCTGGCCAGCATGCGGAACACGGGACGTATCCAGCCGCCAACGCGTGTCTTGCTGACCTTTCCGGTAAGTTTGTCCAGCTTGCCGAAGGGGCCGCCCGCCAGATGGAAGCCAATCTTGAACTCGCCTTCGAACGCATCGCGCAGGGACTGCAGGAACTCGGGCCTGGCATACAAGCGTGCCACCTCGAACTCGTCCTTGACCGCAAGCACGCGAAAGTACTGCGTCGCCACCTGACGGACCAGGGCCTCGGCGTCGCTACGGCCTGCCAGCGTGCGCTGGACCGCTGCGATCCGCTTGCGGTAGCGATCGGCAAGCGCCGTGTTCTGATAGCCGACAAGTCGCCGGGCCCGGTCCTCGATCAGCCCGGCCAGCGATCCGCCCGCCTTCATCTGCATCCGGACAACCTGCACGGGCGCCAGCAGCCGCAGTACCGCCGCGTTGTCATGCGCGAGCCACCGGCCCAGCGCGAACGCCTTCTGGTTGGTGGCGGCCGCCACCCCGTTGAGTTCGATTGCCTTCTCCATCGCGGGCCGCCGCACCGGGATCGAGCCCTTCTGCCAGGCGTAGCCAAGCAAAAGCATGTTCGAGAGAATGGCATCGCCAAGGAGTTGCCGCGCCAGCGCTGCCACGTCGACAAATTCGGCTCGCCCGCCCAGTGCCGCGGTCAGCCGATGCCTGAGACCCGTCTCATTGGCCGACCAGTCCGGCTGGCTGGTGAAGTCACTGGTGGGAACGATCTCGGTATTGACGAAGGCGCGCGCCAGCCCCGGTCGCAGCCGCGACAGGGCGTCGGCGCCGGCCGCGACGATCAGGTCGCATCCCAGCAGGACATCGGCTTCGCCGCTGCCGATGCGCGCGGCGTGCAGCAGTTCCGCGTTGGGGGCAATCCGGATATGCGACCCGACCGCACCGTACTTCTGGGATAGTCCGGTGATGTCCAGTGAACTGCCGGCCTTGCCATCCAGGTGCGCCGCCATGGTCAGCACGGCGCCAATGGTCACGACGCCGGTGCCGCCGATGCCCGCCACCAGGATCGACGCCGGTTCGAAATCGCCCGGGATGGCGGGGTCCGGCAGCGCGGGAATCTTCAGGTCGCCTGGCGTGCCACCCTTAGTTTCGGGCCGGCGCGGCTTTGCCCCGTCGAGCGTCACAAAGCTCGGGCAAAAACCGCGCACGCACGACATGTCCTTGTTGCACGATGACTGGTTGATCTGCCGCTTGCGGCCCAGCGCCGTCTCCAGCGGCTCGATGGCCAGGCATCCGGACTGGTCGCCGCAATCGCCGCAGCCCTCGCAGACCTCGGGATCGATATAGGTACGCACCGGCGGGTCGGGCAGCTTGCCGCGCTTGCGCAGCCGCCGCGCCTCGGTGGCGCAGGCCTGGTCGTAGATGAGCACCGACAGCCCGGCGTATTCGCGCAGTTCGCGCTGCACGGTCTCCAGTGCCGCGCGGTCGTATACCGGCACGTCCAGCGCTGCGCGGCGGCGCTGGTCGTAAGCCGTCACATCATCCGTGACCACGACGAGCTTCCTGATCCCCTCCGCCCGCAACTGGGCGACAGCCTTGTCGACACTCAGCTCGCCATCGACCGGCTGGCCGCCCGTCATGGAGACAAAGCCGTTGAACAACAGCTTATAGGTCATCCGCAGATTGGCCGCCAGCGCCTGGCGGATCGCCAGATAGCCGGAATGGAAGTAAGTCCCGTCGCCCATGTTGGCGAAGACATGCGGCTCGCTAGTGAACGGCGCCTGCCCCATCCACATCATCCCCTCGCCACCCATGTGCGAGACGGTGTGCGTCTTCTTCGGGTCGTTCAGCATGGCAATGGTATGGCAGCCGATGCCCGCCAGCGCCCTGCTGCCGTCCGGCAGCCTGGTGGACGTGTTGTGCGGGCAACCCGCGCAAAAGCTCGGCCGGCGCAGCGGCGCGGCAGGTTCCGCCGCGCTCGTCAATGGCGCATTCACATCCGCCACGGCCTGCCCCGGCAATCCCAGCAGCCGGTGGATGGCATCGGCGATCTGGAGCACCGTCAGCTCATTGCAGATGGGCAGCACCGGGGCGCCCCGCGACGCGGACCACTCAGGCGCGCCGTCGAACTTGCCACGCACCAAGGGCGCCCGCGCCATGCGCGCATCGAAGAGGATGGACTTCAGTTGCGACTCGAGCAGCGGCCGCTTCTCCTCGATCACCAGGATGGTGTCGAGACCCTCGGCAAAGGCGCGCACGATTTCGTCTTCGAGCGGCCATACCATGCCGATCTTCAATACGCGCAGCGCCGCGCCGTGCGGACTGGCAGCGTCGATGCCGAGCCGCTGCAAGGCTTGCATCGTATCGGCGTAGGATTTGCCGGCGGTGACGATGCCCACGCGCGCGGCCGGGGCAGGCCACACTAGCCGGTTGAGCCCCGCCGCCCGGGCGAAATGGACGGCTGCCGGTAGCTTGTGCACGTACAGGCGCTCTTCCGCGACCGGCGCCATTTCGAAGGCGCGAATATGCAGGGGTCCATTGGCTGCGGGCAATGCACCGATCGGGGCACGCTGCCCCACCTCGACTTCGCTGGCGGATTCCACCACGTCGGTCACAAGCTTCATGCCGACCCAGCATCCGCTGTGGCGCGACATCTCGATCCCCCGCAAGCCGAAGTCGATGATGTCCTGGACGTTCGCCGGGTACAGCACCGGTATGCCTGCCGCGATCAGCGAGAAGTCAGACTGGTGCGCGGTGGTCGACGACTTCGCGCTATGGTCGTCGCCCGCCAGGACCAGCACGCCGCCGGCGGCACTGGTGCCGGCCAGGTTGCCGTGCTTCAGCGGATCGCCGCTGCGATCGACGCCCGGCCCCTTGCCGTACCAGATGCCAAACACGCCTTCCACCGTGGCGCCGGGAAAAGTGCCGACGTATTGCGTGCCCCAGATGGCAGTGGCGGCCAGGTCCTCGTTGACGCCGGGCTGGAAGCGCACGTTCATCGCCTGCAGCAGCGGCTGGACGCGCCACAGCTCCATGTCGAGCCGGCCCAGCGGCGATCCGCGGTAGCCGGAGATAAAGCCCCCGGTATTCTTGCCCAGGCGCACATCGATGCGGCGCTGGTCCAGCGCGATGCGCAGGATTGCCTGGTTCCCGGTGAGGAAGACCTTGCCGGCGAGTTGCTCGAAGCGGTCGTCCAGCCGGGGCGACGGCAATGCCGTTGGCTCCGTGCGCGCGTTCATGGCTGATCGCCTGTGAGTACCCGGTTACCGCTGGCACGCGGAATAAGACAAGCCGTCATCGAAACGAACTCCGTGATGAATGATTAAGGTATCGATGGCAATCAGAAGCGCTGCGAGTACTGCACGCCGATGCTCTGCTGCCGCGTCGACAGGGTTTCCTGGCCCGCGACCGTGGGATTGCCTGAAAGTTGTGTGGCAACGGCCGAACCCAGTGCCGAGCTGCCGGTGGTGGTGTAGCCGGGAGACAAGGAGTAGAAGACCGACCATTTGCTGTTCGGCCCGGTCGCATAGCCGAGTCCGAGGGTGTAGTGCCGGCGGAACGTGGCAGGCGAGGTGACGTTGCTAGCGGTGTCCTCATCCGCGTAGGCCGCACTGTTGAATGAGACGCCGCCCGACACGTGCAAGGCGGGGGTCACCTGGTAGCGCACACCGAGCTTGAAGACATTCATGTCCTTCCACCCATTGCCCGGGCCGCCGCTGCTGCCGCGCAAGGCGGTGCCGTCGAAGGGGCGATTGCCGAGCCCGGACGTTCCCGAATAGTTGATGCGCTGGTAATCGAAGAGAAAGGACAGCTCGGGCGTGGGCGACCACTGCATGCCGGCCAGCATATTCTCCGGAATATCCAGGCGGCCCTGGTCCGCCAGCAAGCCCTCATACTCCGTGAGCCGTCCCATCCGGATACGGGGCGAGTACGCCACGCCGAAGCCGAGCGTATCGCTGGCACGCCAGTAGGAACCGATGCGCATCCCCACGCCGAACGAGGACGCCGTGCCCTGGTTGGTCAGGTGGTCCGGCGCCGCCGACTGCGGGGCCAACGCCTGCAAGCCCTCGGCACTGAACAACTGGGCCGCGATCAATAGCGAGAAGCCGACCGAGAACGTATCGGAAACCCGTGCGGATACCGTTGGCGCTATCGTCAACTGCTGGATGGTGGTGGTGGCCCTGCCGTTGCCGCATAGCACATTGCCACGGTAGGTGGCGCCGGGCGCCGCCGGCGGCGGTGCGAGGCAGGTTGTGGCGCTGCCCGTGAAGTAGGTGCCCGCGCCATTGCTGTAGCCGACGAGGCTCAGCGACAGGTCGGGACTCATCATCTTGCTGACCGCCATGTCGGCAAGCGGCACCCAGCGGTTCGCGCTATCCGCGCGGGTGTCGAGCACGCCGGTCAATGGCGGCGGCAGGCCCGCCGAGCGGCTCATGCTGGTCCGGCCGTTGGTGGCGATCAGGTTGCCGTCGAAGCGGTTGCCGGCCCATACCGTGGTAGCGGGGTTGCTGGCGCCGCCGAACGCATCGCGCGTCGATGCGGCGGCGGCACCGGCCACGCCGCGCGCTTCGGCGCCGTAGCCAATCTGGAAGTAGCCGTTGTCGGCAAGCGCAAGCGCGGGACACAGGGCTGCCGCGGACGTGACGATCCACTGTTTCGAATTCACTGCTGTCTCCATTGTCATTGTTATGGCCGCGGGAATGTCTCTGCCTCCTCGCGGCGGGGGCTTGATGCGATCAGTGGCCGGTGATCAGATTGGTCAGGACGCCAAGTCCGGCGATTTCAACCTCGACCCGATCGCCGTCGTGCAGGAAGCGCCACTGCTCTATGCCGGCGCAGTTCGGCACGCATCCGGTGGCGAGCAGTTCGCCGCCGTGCAGGGTCTCGTTGGACGATGCATAGCTGACGATGCGGTCGATGCGATGGGTCATCCCCGAGGTGCTGCCTTTGCCGCGCACCTCACCGTTGACGCGCACGATGACGTCGAGCGCATGCGGATCGCCGATCTCATCCGCCGTGACGACCCAGGCGCCGAGACTGTTGCTGCCATCGAAGTCCTTGCCCTTGGCCGGGCCTGCGCTGGGCCGGGCGCGCATCTCCTTCATCAGCTGCGCGCGCTCGGAGAAGTCGTTGAAGATCACGTAGCCGAACACGTGCGACATCGCCGCCGCGCTGTCGATGTTCTTGCCCGGACGCCCGACGATCACCCCAAGCTCGGCCTCGTAGTCCAGCTTGGTGCCCGGCGCGGGCCGGCGCACCCTGCCCCCATGACCGGAAAGATTGAGGCGCGCGCCTTTGTAGTACATGGGCGTTTCAAAGAAGGCCTTCGGGACTTTCCCCGCGCCCAGCATGCGCATCAGCAAACCTGTCAGCGGGCTGACGCCATGCGCCATGACCTGCCGGAACGCATTCCTGAGATGCTGCTCGTACACGCTGAAGCAACGGATCTGCGGGGGACGGTAAGGGACCTGGAGCCGGACCTCCCCCAGCGCATGGACCCCCGGCGCGCGGCCCGCCCCGGCGCTTTCCGCCGCCAGTTTCCGAATGACCGGCAGCGTCTCATCCTGATGCTCGATCAGCGCCAGCAGGGAAGCGAAGCGCGCGTCGCCCGAAAAGGAAGCGGTCACGTCCAGCACGCGGCCGCCCGAAAGCGAGAGCCCCACATGGCTTGCCACGTCCGCCGAGGAAAACGTACACAGTCTCACGGCCTTGACTCCCTCAGCGCAACGCCAGGAACTGGCGGCTGGTCACCTCGCCGGGCCGCATCAGCAGGCTGTCGGGTTCGCCCGCCTTGTAGCGTTCGAGCAAATGCTCCGGATCGAACTCGACGCCGATCGAGTTTTCGGCGAAGGCGCCCGAGCGGAACCAGGCCTGCAGGTCTTCCGGCGCCGCGAAGTTGTCAACCTGGAGTTCGGCCTGTACGCCGTCGGGGTCGCGGTAGTACAGCGACGTGGTCGGCCCATGGTTGATGCACCATTCCGGCATGAGGGCGTGCGCCTTCAGGCGTTCATAGGTGTGAAGCAGGTCGCCGAGCGAGCCGAAAGTGAATGCCACATGGTCCAGGCCCGTACTCTCGCGCCGCTTGGGCTCGAAATTCGCGGCGTTGATCAGTGCCAGGCGGTGGTGCTCTTCGTCGTAGGACAGGAAGCAAAGCAAGGCATTTCGGAACATCACGCGAGCGCCCAGCACGATGCTCCACCAATGGATCGCTTCGTCAAAGCGCCGCGTGGTGAGCACGATATGGGCGAGCTTCGCTGGGGGGCGCGCGTCCGGGTCCGGGCAGGGGATAGGAAACTGGTCCATGATGTCGCTCATTGCCTCTCCTTCGTGAGGTGGGCCGCGCTTGCGGCGCTGGTGCTGATGGTGGTGATGGTGGTGACGGACTGGGAAACCAGGCGGGTGACAACGTCGCGCAACGCCGCCCGAGGATCGGCGCACTGACGCCGGCTGCGCCAGGCCACGATGCCGTCGCCGCGCAGCAGCACGGCGCCGGACTCGTCGATCTCCAGCGCCGCGGCGAATGCCGACGGGTTGATGCGGAACTGCGCGGCGTCGCCGCTGCCGACAAGCGGACACGCCACCTCGATGCCCCAATCGGAATGCAGTTGCGACAGGGCCGCCTGCCAGCGCACGCGCTCCTTCTCGTTGACCAGCAACGTCATCGGTGCGCGCCGCGCCAGGTCCCGCGTCGAGAGTGACTCGCCATCGCGTTCGCTCCAGAGATGGGGAACCAGCGAGCCGGGGCTTGTGCTCGGCCAGTATTCGGCGCCGGCATGGGGGGACTGCGGGTGCGGATGCGGCTCGCGGCAGACGAATCCGCCCGAATGCGCGTAGCCTAGATCGGTGCCGAGCGTCACGAACACTTCGCGCTGCTTGTCGATCGCCCTTCGCACTTTTGCCCGGGCATCGACGCCGCCGGGCTCCGCGCCCGCCAGGCGGCCCAGCGGCTTCAGGCCGGCGCCCGTCACAGTACGGAACAGCCCTCGTGCCACGCGCTTGGGCAGCATGCGCACCCATGCGGACCGGGACAGCGCGGACAACGTCTTGAAGCCGGCAGGCTCCACGCCGGCGGCACGCAACACCTCGTCGGACAGCTCGCTCAGTTGCAGCGTCCGGCGCGCATGGGCATCCGCGCTCGCGGTCCGCTCGGCGGCGTAACTGGACAACAGCGCTTGCGCGAGGTCCCCGCGCACGAAGCTGCCCAGCAGGATCTGCAGCCGCCACGCCAGGCTCGCCGCATCCTCGATGCCATGGTTCATGCCGAAGCCCCCGATGGCGGAGAATCCGGCGGCTGCGTCGCCCAGCAGCATTACGCGGCCCACCCGGCAGGTCTCGGCGCGCCGTAGCGCCATGGCCCATGGCCGGACCGACTGGACCTTGACGTCGATGCTGTCATCGCCAATCGCCGCCCGCACCAGCGCCAGCGCCCGCGTGGCCGGCATCTCGCCACCCGGCTCGATTTCCGGCAGCACCGCCGTCGACAGGACCCAGTCCTCTTCGTCTGCGGTGTGGGCCGTGAGCGTGCCCACCACCCGGGGGTTGAGAATCCAGTACAACGGGCTTGGCCGCGACGTGGTCAGCCTGTCCAGCCGCGCACGGAAATGGATCTGCGCGACCGCCTGCAACGGCGTCTCGGCCGAGCGCACCCCGAGCAGGCGCCGCACGGTGCTCTGCGCGCCGTCCGCACCCGCGATGAAGCGCGCGGTGCGCCGCACGCGCCGGCCGCTGCGCAGTTCGCGCAGCGTCAACACACATCCGTCATCGTCTTGCGACAGCGCCTCCAGCTCGTATCCCGCCAGGAACTCGATCAGCTCGCTGCCCGCAACGCGCTGCCGCAAGATCAGATCGGTCACGTTCTGGGACAGGTGCAGCGGGCGGCAAGGCCCGCTGCCCAGCAGTCGGGCGGTATGCACCGGGTCGTTGCCGATCGGCACGCAGCGCCCAAGATCCACCCCCGCCAGCGACGTGCACCACGTGATGTAGCGAAGCTTGAGCGGCGCCGAACTGATCTCGCGCAGCGCCTCGGCAAGTTCGGCATCGATGGAGCGGATCACCTCCATCGCGCGGGCAGACCAGACGTGTCCGCGCGGATGCGTATCCGCATCCGGCTGGCGCTCGATCAGCACGCTGCGGATGCCGCGGCTGGCGAGGAGCAGGGCCAGCACGGAGCCAGCCGTGCCGGCGCCGACGATCGCAACGGGGGTGGGATGTCCACCCTGGCGGAGCGGCGCGGCTTCGGGATTGTGTGTCACAGGTGAACCTTCGCGAGAGTGTTGATGAGTGCCTGCGCGGCGGGGCGTGGCGACAGCCGGGAGCCTTGGCCCGGACCGGACGCGCTTACGAGACACGCGCGCCAGCCCGTGCGTCGGATGGCAGCGGTTCGCGTGACGGGATGGGGACTTGAAGCACCCGGCAAAGGGCTCCGAGCACGTCCTCCAACCGCGCGTCCGTCGCCGCTGCATGCCGCCATGCGATGTGCCCATCGGGGCGCACCAGGATGGCGGCGTCGGGCAGCCCAAGGTTCCATGCGGATAGTTGCGGCCTGTCGGCGTGATGCGTGACGGCGTCGAGGTCCACGCCGTACACGGCTACGCCGCCAAGCTGCTGGCTCGCTGACTCGGCAAGCCCGGCGCACGCCTTGCCATGGTGCCCAAAGCCGGCGAGCAGGAAGTGCCCATGGCCAATCAGATCATGCGAAGTGGCAGGCGACCCCGGCGCGCCTTGCAGCCGGAAATGCGGCAACCGCGCGCCCGGCGTGAGCGACTGCGCCACTTCGAGTACGGGATTTGACGTCATCGGGGCCGCCGCGCCGCCGTCGCAGACCGCCGCGCTCCGGTACACGTAGCCCAGGTCCAGGCCGAGCGTGTTGAAATGCTCCATCTGCGCCTCGGCGGCCAGTTGCACGTTTCGCCGGATGCCCGCGAACCTGGGCGTAGCCGCCCGTTGCACTTTCCGGGTCCGCGAGTCGATCGGTGCGACCAACAGGCGCTTCACGGCGGAGCGCAGCGCGGTGGGCAGCGCGCGGGCCGGCGCACTGGCGCGCAGCCGCGCCATCGTCGGCAGCTTATCCTCATCAAGGCCCAATGCCGCGGTGACCTGCCGCATCTTGCGGTGGTTTGCCACGCTGACGCGGCTGTTCGTCTCGGCGACAGGCTTGCGCTCGTCGCCATAGGTATCGAGCAGCCCCGGGCCCGCCCACCCCTTCATCACGCAGGCCAGCTTCCACGCCAGGTTGTGCGCGTCGGCGGCGCCCGTGTTCAGCCCGAGCCCGCCGGTGGGCGGGAAGCGGTGCGCGGCATCGCCCACGAGGAAGGTGCGCCCCTGGCTGTATGGCGCGGCAATGTGAGCCTGCATCGTCCAGTTCGACAGCGACGTGATGCGCAACGGCAAACGGCGGTCGCCAAGCGCGGCCCGGAGAATGCGCTCGCAGCGGTCCGGGGGGAAGTCGGCCGGAGATTCGTACTGCGGAAAGTACGGCGTCATGAAAACCGAGTAGCGCGCCGCATCGTGCACGATGAAAGTGCCGGGCGCCGCGGCCGACAGGACCCAGAAGAGGATCGACGGACTGTCCTTGACCAGATGCCGGATATCCGCCTCGAAATTGATGGTGATGAGATGCGCCAGGTTGGTCTCCCCGACCATGGGGAGACCCAGGCTGCGGCGTACCGGGCTGCCGGCACCGTCGGCCGCGATCAGCCAGTCGCTGCGCACCCGGTACGTCTCACCGGTCGCGACATCCTTTACCGACGAAACGGCGCCGTGCCCGCTGTGCTCCGCGCCCTGCCAGGCATGGCCGAAGCGCGTCTGGCAGCGAACGCGGCGCGACACCTGGGCGAACAGCAGGCGCTCAAGATGATGCTGGGGAATATTCGCGGTGCGCTTGCTGCTGGCGGCCGCCATGCTGGCGAGGTAGCCGGCGCTGCCGATATCGATGCGGGCCAGATCCCCTTCGGCAAGGTTTTGCCGCCAGGTCACGAAGCGCGCTTCGGCGGAATGGGTCGTGATACCCGCCAGTGCCTCATCGGTGACGCCGATACCGGCCAGGATCTCCTGCGTCCGGGTGTTGATGACATGCGCCTGCGGCGCGAGATGCAGGTCATCGCGCTGCTCGACCAGCAGCGACTCGATGCCCTGGTCCGCCAGCAGCGCTGCCATCAGCATGCCGACCGGGCCAGCACCTACGATCAATACCGGAACTTCCAACTCGCGCATCCCTGCCTCCCAATGTTGCTGGCCGCCTCACGGCCGCCTTGGGACGTGAATTTATACAACTATAAGTCAATAGCACACTGGTACTTATACTTATATCAGGACGACTTCGATGAGGACGCGAAGGGAAGCCCGGCAAAGCTGCCGCCCAGGAAGATGCCAGGGGGCAAGCCCCAGGCATGTGGGAGAATGCCGGGATCGTTACCGTGAGCGAAACACGTC
The DNA here is from genome assembly GCF_057814235.1 of Cupriavidus sp. F041. Classification (NCBI taxonomy): domain Bacteria; kingdom Pseudomonadati; phylum Pseudomonadota; class Betaproteobacteria; order Burkholderiales; family Burkholderiaceae; genus Cupriavidus; species Cupriavidus sp. F041. The sequence continues at coordinate 2,491,886 of NZ_JBVASY010000001.1, read as the reverse complement.
CTGAGCCACCATGCCCCCTGTCGATAGCCGGCGCACCAAGACTCCCGCCCGAAAGCGCGCCACCGAAGCATCCGCCGCCACGACACCCGCCTCCCCCGCGGTCGAGGTATCGGGGCGACAGCGTCTGATCGAAGCCGCCGAGAGCGAGTTCACGCAAAAAGGATTCGACGGCGCCTCGGTCCTGTCGATCGCCAACCGCGCGGGCGTGAAGCAACCGCTGCTGAACTACCACTTTGGCAGCAAGGAAGGGCTCTGGCGCGCGGTAGTGGAGAATGCGTACGCGGGATCCCTTGCCGCATCCAGGCATGCGGCGGATGCACTCGATCGCTCGGATCCGCTCGCCCGCTTGCAAGCCGCGCTAAGGGCCTTCGCGGTGAGCAATATCCTGCATCCGGCAGCGCACTCCCTTGTCCTCATGGAAGTCGCGCAGGACGGTCCAAGACTGGACTGGCTGGTGGACAACTACATGAAGCCGTTTCATGAGAAGCTCGATGCGCTGATTGCGGAGTGCCATGCGGCGGAATTGCTGAAGCCCTACCCGGCTGAGCATGCCAGCGTCATGATGACCGCCATGCTGACGGCGGTGCAATCGGCTACCCATCTGCTGAAGCGGCTTTATGGCGTGGGGCCCATGACACCCGCGCAGGCGGACCAGCATGCGGAACAGGTCATCGATGTGCTGATGAATGGCATGGCAGCCCACCGGCCAGGCAGACGGCGTACGGCAAAGCCCGGCTAGTTCCGCGACGTTACGCCGCTGCGTGGCCGCAGGCGTCTTGCCTTGCGGGCACTCCGCAGCGGAGCCCGCAAGGACCTTCGCCCCTACCGAAAGGCAACGCTCCCGGCCGCGCGCCGCGCCAGCTCGTCGGCCCGCACGCCGGCAAAAGGCCTGGCGCGCGCCGTCATGCTCATATCGCAGTTGCCGGTCCTGGCAGCGCCATCCATCACCTGGCTGACCACGCCCGCCAGCTCCGGACCGGCCTCTGCGCCACGACCCAACTGCCACGACAACAAATCCGCCACCGCCATGCCGCAGCGCCGCGGGTCGCGATACAGGGCGCCGTCGTGTTCAAGCAGCATCTTCACCTTGGCTTGCTGGCCCATCATCATCATGGTCACCAGCGGCAAGGCATCGGGCTGGTCCACCCCTGCGATACGCACTCCCGCGTCGGTGCGGTCGGTCTGGTCGGCACCTGCCTTCAGCCATGCCAGGTACAGGTCATCCGGCAGCCACGGCAGGCTCAGCGGCGCGATGCCGTTGTTCTTCATGCCTTGCGCGCTATCCAAGTACTTCAGGCTGACGCCGGCGGCAACCATCCGCTCGCCCACGGCACGTGCGCTGGCCCGCAGTCCGTCCCAGGCAGGACTATCCTTGCTGGCGGCCGCGCGCGACTCCAGCTCGCTCCACGTACGCAACAGCGCCGACATGGGCTCGCTGGTGAGCGGCGCCGCCGGCTTGCGCGAAGCCTGCATCAGCTGGTCGACCAGCGCCGGCTGCAGGTAGCGCGCGGACAGGCTCAGCGCTTCGTCCATGCCATTGCGCGCCACCCCGGTCTTGCCGCCGTAGCCGCCCACCGAAGCATCCGCGCCATGATCGAGCGCGAAGGCCACGCGTTCCGGCACGGCAAGGGCCGCGCCAGGCTTCAACTCGCCGTACGACGCCCGCAGCGCTTCCAGCAACGGCGTTTCCCACATGGCGCGATCGCCGTAATACATGCTGATGTAGGCCGCGTTGATGTCGGCGCCCTTGTCCAGCAACTGTTCGGCAAACCCGCGGGTGCGGTAGTTGGAGATGGCCGCGTGCAGCACGCTGCGGCCCTTCTTGTCGCGCGCGTTCGGGTTGGCGCCGTGGGACAGCAGGTACTCCAGCGTGTCGCGATCTTCCCCATAGTAGGACGTGCGCGTGATCAGCAAGGGCGTGCCGTTGTGGTCGGGCGCCTCCACCGAGGCGCCCGCCGCCAGCAGCATGTCGGCGATGGCGTAGCGCTGCGCCGGGGGACGCGTATCGCGCCCGACCGGCATGGCGCCTGCCAGCATGGCCCGGCCCGTGCCTGGCCCGTCCGCCTTGGCGCCGGCTGCCAGCAAAGTGCGGACGATCTCCGCCTGCTTGTGGTACACCGCCGAACCCAGCGCCGACACGCCATATTCGTTGACCCCGTCCGGATCCTGGCCACGCGAAAGCTGCGCGCGCAGCGCCTCCAGGTCGCCCGCCTTGATCGCCGCGAAAATCTCCAGCCGCGGCCGGCACGCGGCCGGCGTCAACGCCGGCTCGCCCAGCGCGGCGCCGATGCGGGCTGCCACGTTCGACGGGATGGCCGTATTCGACGCCATCCGCAGGGTGCAGTACTGGCGGTAGTCCTCGCGCGCCAGCGCCAGGTAATAGTCGCGCTTTTGCGGCTCGCGTTCGCGTCCGCTTTGCTGCCAGCGGGCATCCGCGCGATTCAGGTAGGCGGCGGTACGTGACGGGTCCCGCCGCAGCACCTCGCCCAGGATCAGGTCGGCCTGGGCCGCGTCGCCTGTCTCGGCCAGCCAGAATGCATAGTCGTTCAAGGCGAGCAGCGTGCCGGCGCTTTCGCCCCTGGGATCGATCTCGCGGTAGTCGTGCTCCATGACGAAGGTGCGCAGCTGCGCCAGCGCGCGGCCGAATTCCGCCGTCTTCGCGCGGGGTATGGCCAGCGCCGCCTGGTGCAGCGCGCGGAAGGCCGCCAGCGTATCGGCGGGCGCCTGCTGCACGAAGCGCACATCGGGCGGCACGGCCGCAAGCCGGCTCGGATAGCTCACCGGGGCGCTGCGCAAGGTCGCCATGGCCTGGGCCTGTCGTGCCGCGCCCCAGGGCCGCGTGCTCGTCACCGTGGCCGTGCTGGCATCGGCGCGCACCGTGGCGGCCTCGCCCGTGGCGTCAACAAGGTAGCCGTTCACCTGCTTGCCATCGGCTTCGCTGTAGGTATAGGCCACCCAGTAGAAGACCTGTTCGCCCCTGGGCTGGGCCACCGTCACCCTCTCCTCGCGCGACGGACGCCATGCGTCCGGATCGATCACCAGCGCCGGCGAGCGGAACGCCAGCGTGTATGTCCCGCCTTCGCGCAGGTAGCGATAGAAAAACAAGCGGTTCTCGACCTGGCCGACCAGCAGCGCATCGCGCGCGTTCTCGGTGCCCCACACGCGCCGCTCCGGCGCGTTCAGGGGATACCGGCCCAGGCGCATGGCGTCGATGACTTCGCCGATATCGTAGGCCAGCGCGGCAGGCGGCATGCCGGCGGTGCAGGCGAGCGCCAGCGCCGCGGCGCCGAGCACTCGGGAAAGCCGGGCAACGCGGCGGCCTTGTCGGGAACAAATGATGGAGGGAATACGGAACATCCTGGCCGGGCAAAGTGCCGAGAGAGGCAGATGATACCCCGCCCGCGCCCCACCGCCAGGGCTATTTGCTCCGGGTGGCCGCGTTCCGGCCCGCAGGCCGAGCCGCGTCCTTTTGCATGAACACGCTGAGGGGGTCGTCGGCGTAGGTTCCGAACGGCCCGCACCGGACGTAACCCGCCCGTCCGTACAGGGCGAGTGCTTCGGGCTGGCTGACACCGGTCTCCAGCACGAAGCGCGGGCAGTCCCTGGCGATGGCTTCGCCTTCGAGCCGGGTCAGCAGTGCCAGCGCAATGCCTTCGCCGCGATTTTCCGGGCGCACGTACATGCGCTTGATTTCCCCGAACTCCGGCTGCAAGACGATCGCCCCGCAACCGACGGCAACGCCCTGCCCGTCCCGCACCACGGCAAACAGCACGTTGGGTTGCGACAGCGCCTCGATATCAATGCCGTGATGGCTCTCCGGCGGATATAGCGGCTTCTGGTACGCGTCGAGTTCGTCGATAAGCCGGATCACCTCTGCTTGCGTTGGGCTTTCAAGCGCAATGTTCATGCTGGTTTTCGAAGGTTGATATGGCTGTCCGCTACCCGGCGGCACCCGGCCGGTAAGCGCCGGCGCCATGGCGCCGCATCAAATTCTATCCGAGGCGCAACGCCTGCATGACGGCGCCGGGGAATCCCGCGAAGGGGCGCGCGCCTTCATGGAGAAGCACAAGCCCGACTTCCGTGGCCCGCGTTCGGCGCAGCCACGACTTCCGCGCGCCTCGCCCGGCCCCTGCCCGGCTACGTCAGGTCAGGGAATCGGCGGTAGACATAGTCGTCAATCAAGCGTCATGTTCGATGCGCGAATGACTTCTCCCCACCTTTCCCGCTCGCCAGCCACAAAGGCAGAAAACGTTGCCGGTGGCTGCCCGCCCGGAATCCCACCCATTTGCCGCAGCTGTGACACGAGGTCAGGATCACGCATGACTGCACCGAGGTGGTGTTCCAGCTGGCTGACGACGGCCGGAGGCGTTTTTGCAGCGACGAAGATGCCAATCCATGCCGTCGAGACGATACTGGCAAATCCGGCCTGCTCCATGGTCGGCACATCGGGCAGGCTCGGCACGCGCTGCGCCGCGGCCACCGCTAGTGCGCGCAGCTTGCCGGAGCGGATATATGGCAGCGCCTGCGTCAGATTGTCGAACTGGAACGTCGTTTCCCCCGCAAGCAAGGCGGTCGTGGCAGGCGTGGAGCCTTTGTATGGCACGTGAATGGCATCCGTGCCAGTGCGTATCTTGAAGAGTTCGCCCACCAGGTGGCTGGTCTGGCCGATGCCCGCGGAGCCGAAGGACAGCTTGCCGGGGTGTTGCTTCATCTGGGCGACAAGGTCAGCCACGCTCTTGACCGGTGACTGGGCATTGACCACCAGGACATTGGGAAAGGCAATGACATCGGTAATCGCCGTCAAATCCGATGGTTGGTACGTGAGGCGCCTGTAGGCGCTGTAGTTGATGGCTTGCGGGCCAACGTTGCCGGCCAGGAGGGTATAGCCGTCGGCCGGCGCACGCAAGGCGGCTTGCGTACCGATGATGCCGCCACTGCCGGGTCGGTTGTCGACGACGACGGGCTGGCCCAGGCGTGCACTGAGCTTTGATGCCAGCAGGCGGATGGGAATGTCGATCGTACCGCCAGGCGCACCGGGTACGACGATCGTGACGGGTCGTGTCGGCCAGGCGGTCTCGGACTGCGCACCCGCGACAGCGGAGAACGCCAGCGCCACAAGGCCGCAGGCGAAGGACACTACCGGACGTCCCGATGGACAGAGTGCTCTCATACTGTTTGTCTCCTGGATGTACTGCGTCGGATTCTCCGACCGATCCATGTCAGGGCACGGGTGCCGCATCCGCGGCCGCGGCGAAGCGGCCAAGGTGCATGGCGGCATTGCCGAGCAGCAGCTCATTGCCGATGAGCCGTTTGCTGTAATGGCTGACCGGCGTCTCGTGTTGCAGTCCGACAGCGCCATGCAGCTGCAAGACATCAAACGCGATAGCGCGACCAGCCATGCCGGACAGGTACTTGGCGGCGCTGACCCGGCGCCTGCGTTCGTCGGGGAGCGCGGCATGCCAGCCGATCAATGCCCGCCGCACCAGATGACGTGCACCGCTCCAGGCGCGATAGTGATCGACCATGCGATGCTGCAAGACTTGCTGTTCCGCCAGGGTGCGTCCGAACTGCTTGCGTGTGCGCAGGTACTCGACAGTGATGCCCAGCACGCGCCGCATGGCACCGACGCTTTCAGCGCACAGGGCGATGGTGGCCAGTGCCATGGCATGCTCCATTGCCGCTACCGCGTCGTCCCCGCGGCCGATCAGGGCGCCGGCCGCCAGCGCAACGTTGTCCAGCCGCACGTCAGCCGCGCCGCGCGCGTCGTGGAGCTGATAAGCGCGTATCACGACACCACGGGCTTCCGCCGGCACGTCGAATACCCCAAGACTGCCGTCTTCCAGCTTCGCGGCGACGATGAAGTGGTGCGCCTGGGCGCCACCCATTACCAGTGGATTGATACCATCGACCTGCCAGCCTCCACCAACCCGCCGCGCGGTTATCGTCGGGCGCAGCGTCCGCCCCGCGACGGGCTCATCGCCGCAGGCCACCGCGCAACGCGCATCGCCACTGGCCAGCGCCGCCAGTCGCGCATCGCGCGTGGCACTGGCCGGCAGCGCAAGAAGGGCCTGGACCCCAAGTACCGCGCTCCAGGGAAGCGGTTCCAGCACGAGCGCTTCCCCCAGTGCTTCCACTAGAGGCAGCAGGTCTTCCATGGACCGGCCCAAGCCGCCAAACGCTTCCGGCATTGTCAGGTTGGTCAAGCCCAGGTCGATGAGACCTGCCCAGGCCTCATTGTCGAAGCCGCCCTGCATGCCGATGATCTTCTGCCGGCGCTCGAAGCTGTAGTGGCCATCCAGCCAGCGGCGCACGGTATCGGCCATCATGGCCTGCTCTTCGCCGAGGTGATCATTGCGGGGCCGGTCGAGTTCGGTCTGCCCGGCAAATATTGCCTTTGCAACGATCTGGCGCTGGATCTCCGAGGAACCGCCCGCCAGCGAGCTGCCACGATAGCGCCACATATGCAGAGTCGTGTTACCTGCGTGGGCTGAAGGCCCCTGCCCAGCCTGTGGCCGGCCTTCCAGCGCCTCAGGATCGAACGGCAGGGAGGCGGCACCATGCGCATCCATTCGAAACAAGTGAAGATCCTGCAGCAACTGAATGCCTTCGAGTTTCAGCAGGGACGCTTCGAGGTCGGGACTGCCCCCTTCCGCTGCCTGCCGCACGGCTGGCCACCACGCCGCTTCGAGCGCGCGCAGGCGAATGTCCAATGCGGCGTGGCGGCGCGCAACCAGGGCGTGCTCAATGGCGTGCTCCATGTTCACAGGCTTGCCTTCCTCGTTGCGCCGCGCCTGGACCATTTCGGCGGCACGGGCCAACTCCGCCTTGCACTCAGCCACCCGAGCCACGAACAGACGTTCGATCACCAACAGTCCCTTGGCGATAGCCCATCCGCCGTCCGCTTTGCCGACCAGATTGGCTTCAGGCACCCGCACATCGTCAAAGAACATCTGGACGTGGAACAACGCGCCGTTGATATAGCGGATTGGCCGCACCGTCACGCCGGGTGAGCGCAAGTCGATCAGCAGCACGGAGATGCCATCCTGCTTGCGCAACGCAGCCGGATCGGTGCGTACCAGCACCAGGGCCCAGTTGGCCCAATGCCCCAGGCTTTGCCAGACCTTGGAGCCATTCACGATCCATGCGCCGCCATCGCGACGTGCCGTGGTGCGCAGCGCGGCCAGGTCCGAGCCCGCGTCGGGCTCCGAATAGCCCTGTGCCCAGAAATCGTCAAAGGAGAGCATCCCGGGCAGGAATCGGCGGCATTGTTCCTGTGTGCCGTGGCGGATCAATGTGGGGCCGATGGTATCGATGCCGAGGTTTTCGATATACGGCGCGTCGCTGGCTGCCAACTCCTCCCGAAAGATGGCCTGTTGCACCAGCGACCATCCCGGCCCGCCGTGTCCGGCCGGCCAACCCGGCGCCGCCCAGCCGCGCGCATGCAGAATGCGATGCCACCGGGCCGCCTGCTCCCGGGTGACAAGACAATGGGCGCGCGTCGCAGCGCGGATATCGGGCGGCACTGCCTCCTGCAGGAAGGCGCGGATTTCCTTGCGGAATGCCTCGTCAGTGCGTTGAACCGATCCGGAGTCTGACAGGTGCGACATCTTCTGTTCCTTCATGGATGTTCAATTCGGGCAACAGGATCCGCGTGGCGCTTATCGTCGATTGCCGATTGCCGATTGCCGATTGCCGATTGCCGATTGCCGATTGCCGGACATCAGGTTTGCCAGCGAGGCTTGCGCTTTTCCACGAACGCCGCGAGGCCCTCTCTTGCATCTTCGGTCGCAATGACGTTGCCAAACGTCTCGACAGCGGTAGCCACGCCGCGACGGTAGTCGGAGTCGTTCGCACGCATGAACGCCAGGCGCCCCATCCGCATGATCTCCGGCGACTTCCGGCACAGGACCTGCGCCAGTGCGCGCGCCTCTTCCATGACGTCCTGCTCGGGAACCACGCGGCTGACCAGCCCCAATGACATGGCTTCCCCTGCGTCAAAGGTGCGCCCCGTGAACAGCAGGTCAAAAGCGCGGTGCCGGCCAACGATGCGGGGCAGATGTGTGTAGTGAATGGCTGGCGTCAGCCCGACATCGATTTCCGGATAGCCGAAGGAAGCCGTATCGGCGGCGACAATCATGTCACAATGAATGGCCAATGTCATGCCACCGCCGCGCGCGGTGCCGCCAACCGCTGCAATGGACGGCTTGCCAAGGCGGAATTGCGCATCACACAAGCCGTTGTATAGCTTGTCGACCAGCGCGTAGCTGCGTGCTGGCGAAGCGCCAACCAATTCGCCGAGCTGCAGCCCGGCGCAGAATCGCCGCGGTACCGCGCTGCCAAGGATCACCGCACGTACCGCGCTGTCTTCGGCCGCGCGGTACAGCGCCTGCAGCAAGGCGTCAATCATCCCTTCATTCAGCGCGTTGACGGGTGGGCTGTCGAGCAGAATTTCCGCGACGCGGTCGCGAACTTCATAGGAAACGGAAGACATGGCAGTCATTGGTCAATAAGTGGCAAAGCTTTGGGCCCGAGGCTGGCTTCGGGGGCGTTGGCGGCAGCGACCACGCCGCTGGCCTTCAGTTCGGCAATGGTGCCGGGTCCATAGCCAGCCTGGCGCAACACCTCATCGGTGTGCTCGCCGAGCAGGGGTGGCGGACGGTGTGCCTTGCGTTCTTCACCGCGAAAGCGGACTGGCAGGCCGATGTTGCGGATCTTGCCAAGCACCGGGTGCTCGGACTCGACGATCAGCCCGCGCGCATCCAGCTGCGGATGCGCCAGCGCCTCGCCCAGCGTATGAATCGGGGCACAAGCCACGCCGGCTTTGCGCAGCGCATCCAGCCAGTACGCAACCGGCTGCGTGACGATACGTGCCTGCACCATGGCCACGGTTTCGTCGAAGTGCGCGACGCGTGCCGCGTTGGTGGCAAACCGGGGTGCATCGACGGCGTCATGCAGCCCGGCAACCGCGCAGAAACGCCGCCACTGGGCATCGTTGCCGACGCCGATCATGACCGGCCCGTCGGCAGCCTCGAACACCTGATAGGGCGCCATGGCTGGATGCGCTGTTCCCATGGGCCGTGGCAGCTTCCCGCTGCACCAGTAGTTCTGCGCCAGATAGCCCATGAACCCCATGGCCGTGTCTAGCAACGACACCTCCAGCAGCATGCCCTTGCCGGTCTTCTGGCGCTCGAGCAGCGCGGCCAGGATGCCGCTCAAAGCGTGCATGCCGGTACCCAGGTCCACCGGCGAGAAGCTCGCGCGCGCGAGCTTGCCGCCGGCTTCGCCCATGGTGCTGACCATTCCGCTGAACGCTTGCAGCATCACATCGTAGCCAGGCTCCTTGCCTAACGGCCCCGCACGCCCGTAGCCGGAGATTTCGCAGTAGATCAGCGCCGGGTTCCGCGCCGACAGCGTCTCGTAGTCCACGCCCAGCCGGGCGGCGGCTCCGCTGCCGAAGCCCTGCAGCACGATGTCGGCGCGGGCCGCCAGCGCTTGTACGATCTGCCTGCCCTCCCCGGTCTTCAGGTCAACCGCCAGGCTGCGCTTGTTGTGGTTGACGGCCAGAAAGGTGGCAGACTCGCCGCGGTCCTGTGGCAACCACGCGCGCGTGTCATCACCGCGGCCCACCGGCTCGACCTTGATGACTTCGGCACCCAGCTCTCCCAGGTATTGGCCGCACAGCGGGCCGGCCAGCACCTTGCTCAGGTCCAGTACGCGAATTCCTTGTAGTCCAATCATGTGTATCCATCCGGAGCGGTTCGATGCCGGCACCGTACCGCGCGCGGCATGGTGCCAACGTACGGGGCTGGATCGCAGCCCCGCGGGCTACCCTATTCGGGCTTGATATCGATGGAACGCGCCAGCGCCGTCCAGCGTGCGGAATCGCGGTTGACGAAGTCCTGGACGTCCGCCGGCGCCAGTTGGAACGGTTCGGCGCCGCGCGCAACCAGGGCCTTGCCGAAGGCGGCATCCTGGGTACATTCGGCAACGGCCTCGCGCAGCGCCCTCACGACAGTGCCCGGTGTCCTGGCCGAGACTTGCAGCGAAAGCCAGAACTTCAGGTCCAGCGCCGGGTAGCCAGCTTCCTGCAGGGTCGGCACATCCGGCAGCAGGGGGGAACGGGCGGCCGAGGTGATTGCCAACGCCTTGAGCTTGCCGCCCTTGATCTGGCCGATGCATGTGGTCATGCTGTCAAAGAGAAAGTCCACATTGCCCGCCATGACATCGCTGCTGGCTGGCGCGCTGCCCTTGTAGGGCACCGGCACAGCGCTGAATCCGGCCTCCTTCAGCAGCAGGGCGCCATAGATGTGCGGGGAGCTGCCGGCGCCATAGGTAGCGTAGCTGAGGCGGTCCGGCCGCTGCCGGCCAAGCCGGACCAGGTCGCCCAGGCTGCTGACATCGAGCTTGGTGGGGTGTACCACCAGCAAGTTCGGCACTGTGGCAATCACGCCGACGGCCGTCAGGTCGCGCCGTGGCTGAAAGCGCAGGTCGGGGAACATCAGCGGGTTGACGGCATGCATGCCGACGGTGTTGAGGAGGATCGTATAGCCATCGGCGCTCGCATCCAGGACGCTTTGCGTACCCAGGTTGCCGCCGGCTCCCGGCTTGTTCTCCACCACGACCGGCCGGCCAAGCTTCTGTGCCAGCGGCAAGGCGATCTGCCGCGCCACGAAATCACCGGGCCCGCCTGCCGCAAATGGCACGACCAGCCGGATTGGCCGCGAGGGCCACTGGCTCGCCAGGAGCGGGCGCGACAACAGCGCGACACCTGCGCCTGCCAAAAAAGTACGGCGAGTGATTCTCATCGCATCTCCCATCAATGTCAGCGCCGATCCGCGTAAGCCGCGCGGCGGGTCCAGGACCGCACTATTGCTTTCCGCGAGATATATGTCCAAGATATATTCTTTATGCCAGCTATCATTTCGCGATATACCCTCGGAACAAGGGGCTGCGAGACTGGACTGGCGCGACCGCACGCACCGGCATAGCACCGGAAGCGATGAAGGGAGACAGCATTGGGAATGCCGGTAGATCTGCGTGGGTTACAGTGCTTCCTTGCCGTGGCGACGGCAGGCTCGATCTCCCGTGCGGCGGAAGTCCTGCACATTGCGCAGCCCGCCCTGAGTATTCAGATCAGGCATCTGGAAGAAGCGCTGGGGGTGGCGTTGTTCATGCGCAGCCACAAGGGCGTGGTGCCGACCGCGGCTGGCCAGCGCCTGGTGATTCACGCCCGCGACATCCTGAGGCGACTCGACATCGCCTGCGAGCACGTGCGTGACGTGATGAACGATCCCGAGGGCCGGGTGGCGATCGGCCTGCCGCAATCGATGGCCAAGATCCTGACGGTTCCGCTGGTCCGGGAGACGATCCGGCGCTGGCCCAAGGTGCGGCTGCAAGTCATTGAACTCAGCACGGGTTATATACCCAGCCACCTGCTGACCGGACATATCGACATCGGCCTGACGTTCCAAAACAAGACCGATTCCGGCCTGCTGTGCAGCCATCTGGTAGACGAGGATCTTGTCCTTGTGGCACCAGCGGGGCAGTTCGCCAGCGGCGGCAAAAGCGCCATGCCGCTGACCAGAACTGTCCGCTTCCGGGACCTGAGCAAGTATCCAATGATCCTGCCTGCCGGTGAGCACGGACTTCGCGCCCTCCTCGACGGCTATCTGCGGGCACACGAAGTCGACCTGCGCATCCTGGCGGAAGTCAATACCATCCCGGAGCTGATTGCGCTGGCGTCGGCGGGTATCGGCTACACGGTGCTCTCCTACGCGTCGGTCTCCTCCGAAGTGCTCCAAGGTCTGCTGTCGGCAGCACGCATCGGTCAGCCAGCCGTTTCACGCCCGGTCTACCTGTGCCGCTCGGCCACCATGCCGCTGTCGATTGCAGCGTCCGCGGTGCAGGAGCTGCTGGTGGAAACCGTGCATGCTTTGATTGCGGATGGCAGCTGGCCAGCAGTCATGCATGCCAGACAGCAAACAGCGGCATAGCGCCGCCTGCCACCTCAACAAGTAGCAAGACTTGTCGTGAAGAGCCGCAACCGGCTTGCAAGGTGACAGTGCCCACCTTTGTTCGCGCAGGTCCGTCCGCGCGGCTGAACATTGGAGGCATGCGAGCATCGCAATTTCATTCAAGAGTGCAACACTCGACCGGGATCAGCCATTTGGTCCAGGCAGCGGCCGTGCGCATTCCTCGCATGCTCTCCCTCAATCTGCCCGCCCGGGCGGCATCCACCCGTTCGCCGAGATCGCGGCCGCCACCTGTTGCGCGATCGAATCGCCCAACCGCGCGGCATCCGCGGAAATGCTGTCGCGCTTCGCCTCGGACATCCCATGCAGGCCCGAGCCCGCCGCGGCGGACTCCGCGAGATGGCCCGCGGCTGCGCCGACGCCGGCCGTTTCGGCCACGCCCGGCATGTGGCCGCTGTCCGCATCGGCAGAGAAGCTTCGCAGCACCACCGGCGAACCGTTCGCGGGCTTGTACATGATCTGGACAGATGCGCGAACCTCGCTCTTGCCGGCGCCAAGACCGATCAGCAAGCGACGCCGGCGCGTGCCCTCATCGATCTTCTGGAAGCCTCCCTCGACGATCAGCGCGTTGCTGTCCGCGGGCACGGGGCCGTCCGCGCGTACCGCGTGCAGCCCCATCGACTGCAGTTTGCGCACGATTTCGTCGGACACCTGCTCACGCGCTTCGCGCGCCGTCTGGGACTGCTCGCTGGCGGCCGAACCGCCGGCGGCCATCGTCTTCAGCTTCTGGCCCATGCCGCTGTCCAGTTTCACCTGATCCGGGCTCGCATCGAACGAATACACATAGATGACGTCCGCCCGCACCTGTGATTGGACGCTGGCCTGACCCACGCCTTGATTCACGCCTGTATCGCCCCAGGCACAGCCCGCCGTCAGGAGCGATGCCGTCGCGAAAGCTGCAACCGCCATGCGCGTGGCGCCGTCTGCGAGGGATTTGAATGAAGTCTGCATGTCGATCCTGTCCTCGGCACCATCGTGCCGTCAATTACCGTAAAGCCGTAAAGCCGTCGCCGACAATCATTCGATCCGCAGGATCACAAGCCATCGGAGATCACGCCTGCCTGGGTGCGGCTCATTTGCTATCGGAGTAAGCCGCAACCCGCTGAAGCCAGTATGGGAGAAACCGGCTACGCCCGCCATGCAGCAATTATTTCGCCCGATGTCACCCTTTCCTTGTGCTCGGGCATATGGGACGCATGGCCGCGTCGATGCGTGGATGTGTGAGCCCGGCCTTACGCGGAATGCCGGTCAAGCGGCAATGCCACGACCGCTTCGAGACCGCCACCGTCGCGTGCACGGAACTGCAATGAGCCACCGTGCAGGCGCGCGATACGTTCGACGATCGCGAGCCCCAGGCCGGTGCCGCCCGAATGGCCGCGCGCGTTCCTGCCGCGGCTGAAGGGTGCCTTGAGCTGCTCAAGCTCCTCCGCGCCGAGGCCGCTGCCACGATCGCATACGGCGATATACGCCGTATTGCCTTCGGCCCAGGTATGGATGAAAAGGCCGGTTCGGCCGTAGACAACCGCGTTCTGCATCAGGTTCATCAGCAGGCGCATCAGGCTCACCGGCCTGAACGAAATCACTGGTATGTCGCCGAGCGACAGCTCGAATTCGTGCCCGAGCCCCGCAAAATCCGCCGTCAGGTGACTGACGAGCGCATTGAGATCGCCGGGCTCCGGCACCTCGCGTTCGCCGCTGCCCGCGTAGTCCATGAACTGCTGAAGGATCGTGTCGATCTGGTCGAGATAGCCTTCCACCGATGCCACGAAGGGTTCGTCGGCGCCGCGCGGAATCGCCATCGCCATCGCGAGACGCAGCTTGGTGAGCGGCGTGCGGATGTCGTGCGACACGCCGGCCAGCATCAGCGTGCGCGTCGCATCGGCCTGCTGCAATGCCTGCGTCATCTGGTTGAACGCGCTGCTTACCTGGGCGATTTCCGTCGGTCCGTCGGTGGGCAGCGGCACCGGGGCTTCGCCGGCGCTGAGGTGACGCGCCGCCCGCGCCAGGTCCTGCAGCGGACGGTTGATATGCAGCTGGATCAGATAACCCGTCAGCGCAGCGAGCAACGCGAAGGCCACTGAAAGCACGAGCGCGGCGGTGATGCCGCTCGCCTGTGCGTCTTCGGTCACCGGCAAGGCGATCCAGCTGGGCGTGCCGGCGACGTGCACGCGAATCCATAGCCGCCCCCCGTCCCCCGTCTGCCATCGCACCGGCATGTCCGGGGGCAGATAGCGTTGCAATGCATCGACGAAGACGTCGCGCTGATACGTGCGAAAAATACGGATCGGACTGGGGTGCGGATCCTGTACCACATGCTCCGGCGGCTGTGCCTGCCCACCGAGCCGCGCGGCCGCCGCGCGGCCCTCATCGGCCGGCATGGCGGCAAACACGCCGTCGAGCAGTTTCACGTAATCGGAAAAGATGATCGCCGCGCGTTCGATGTGCGGGCGCTGCACGAAATGCAGCAAGACAATGAGCGAACAGACCTGCGTGAGCATGACCAGCCCCACCAGCAAGGCGATGTTCCGCGCGAGCAGCGAACGGGGCAGCGCGAGCCGCATTACGACTCGATGCCGGCCACCAGCATGTAGCCGACACCCCACACGGTCTTGATGAAGCGCGGCTTGGAAGGATCATCTTCGACGACCTGGCGCAGCCGCAGGATCTGTACATCGATGCTGCGGTCGAGCGCGTCGTGGTCGCGGCCGCGGGCCCGCGCAAGCAGGTTATCCCGGCTCACCGCCCGGTTCGGCGACGAACCCAGCGCGTGCAGCAACAGCATCTGCGCGGAATGCACCTCGACCGGTTCGCCGCGGCGCAGCAGCGTCTGCTTGCCGACATCGAACTCGAACTCGCCAAAGCGCAGGGTCTGCGAGGTCACGGTCGGATCGCCCGCCGCCATTTTCTGGCGGCGCAGCAGCGCGCGGATCCGTGCCACCAGTTCGTCCGGCACGAACGGCTTGGCAAGATAGTCGTCGGCGCCGGTCTCGAGCCCGGCCACCCTGTCGACCGGATCGCCCTTCGCGGTCAGCATCAGGATCGGCAGCGTCTGTCCCGCGGCGCGCAGCCGGCGGCAGATGGTCAGACCATCCTCGGGCTCCATCATCAGGTCCAGCACCAGCAGGTCGTATGGCTCGCGTTGCAGGTAGCGGTCGAGCTGCTTGCCGTCGGCGATCACGCGCACCTGGAAGCCGTGCCCGGTCAGGAACCGCTGCAGCATGTTGCGCAACTCGGCTTCATCATCGAGCACGATAATTCTGTTCACCTGCTCCATGGCGCGTCTCCGGCGATGGCCGGGAATCAGCGGGCCATCATTTTCTGACTCAGGTATTGCTCGATCTGCGGCAACGTGACGTAGCCGGCCCGCTGCGTGTCGATTTGGTCGAAGCGGCTGGCGACCACCGGCATGCCGGCCGCTGCCTGGTCTCGGGTCAGCTTGCCGTCGTGCGTCGTGTTGGCACTGGCGAAGCGCGTCTGCAATTGCTGCATCGCACGCTCAACCCGTGCGCTGTTTCCCGCCGGCGGTGCGGCGCTCTGGGCGGACGCACCTGCTGAAACAATACACAAAACAAGAATCGCGATCATCTTCTTCATGGCTTTCTCCGTGGTTTAGCCGACACTCGCCGGCGGCGTGGGTGATCGATCCGGTACTGCGGTCACGCCCAGTGCGCGGGTACCCAGACGCGGCCGACCCAGTGTCCCGGCACCATTACCGCAGGACCTGGCGCCCGCGCCGCGTAGACGGGATGCGGCGCGTACACAACCTTCGGCGGCAGCGGCGGCGCGACGTACACCACCCTGGGCGGCGGCGGGGCGACATAGACCGTCTTCGGCGGCGGAGGCGGCGGCACATAGACCAGCGGCGGGGGCGGCACATACGCTACTGGCGGAGGCGGCACATAAGCCACCGGCGCAGGCGCGATGACCACCGGCGCGGTACCGACCGCAACCGTGGCACCTACGGTCGTTACCGTCCCGCCATGCACGACCGTAGTGCCGCCTGCGGTCGTCACGACACCCGGCGCAACGCGGGTCGCAGAGCCCGAGTGCGTGACGGTTCCGCCGTAAGCGCCGGTCGCGGTCCCCGAGCGGTCGCACGTAGCGCCGGCGCAGTTCGTCGATGCCGCGTGGCTGACGGTGTTGCCGTTCGAACCGGTGATCGTGCCGGATGACGAGTACTGCCCCGGCGCATCACGTGTCACGCTGCCCGCCGTGGAAGCGGTCTGTCCGTTGGGCCCGGTGAGGTTGCCCGTATGCGAGCACGTGCCGCCTGCGCAACTGGTGTCGCCAGCATGCTGAACCGAACGCCCGTTCGGTCCGGTCGCGGTGCCGGAGTTCGAAAACTGCCCTGGCGCGGTACGGGTCACCGTGCCGGTGTTTGTCGCGAGCCCGCCGTAGGGACCGACGACGCCGCCGGCGTGCGAGCAGCTTCCGCCTCCGCATGATCCATAGTGCGCGCCGTTATAGACGCCGTGCGGCGTGTAGGCCGTGCCGTGGCCGGACCAGCCCGCGAAGGCCGGGGTGCTGGCGAGGAAGATCAGCGAGGCCGTCGCTGTAAGGAGGTAACGGGGTTTCATCGGATGTCCTTCTGGTTCGGGTCGGGTCACGCACTGCGGCGTGGCAACGGGACGAACTATAGGACGACATCGCCAGTTAATCGCCTTGGAAAAAATGTCGCGGTGTTACACCGGACCGCAGAGACGGTGCGCGCCGATTGCCATCCGCCGCACCCGCAAGCCTCCCGGGCTGGCGAACCGATTCGGTGACATCGGGCGAAATACTTTCCGCCTGTTCCTGGCCGCGCCCGCCCACTAGAGTTGGCT
Source organism: Cupriavidus sp. F041 (assembly GCF_057814235.1). Classification (NCBI taxonomy): domain Bacteria; kingdom Pseudomonadati; phylum Pseudomonadota; class Betaproteobacteria; order Burkholderiales; family Burkholderiaceae; genus Cupriavidus; species Cupriavidus sp. F041. Next base: position 2,475,031 of record NZ_JBVASY010000001.1, on the reverse strand, counting down.
CATCCGGCGCGACGGCGGTCATTCCCGCAGACAGCGCGCCTCCCCCCGACCTTACCTGTGCTCATCATGCTTACTACCGGAAAAATCACGCTCTATGTCACGTTGTTCATCGTCGCCGTCTCGCTGGTCGAGGCCTGCGTGCTCACGCGAGAGAACCGCAACAGCGGCACGCCGTTCGACTGGAGTGAAACATGGCTGTCGCTGGCCGATCTCGCCGGCCGCAAATTGTTCGCGCTGCTGCCGCTTTCGCTGGCGACGCCGATCTTCTCTTTCGTCTGGGAACATCGCCTCTTTACGGTCTCGATCAACAGCGTGCTGATGGTGCTGCTACTGTTTGTCGGCCAGGAGTTCTGCTACTACTGGTATCATCGCGCCTCGCATCGCATCCGGTTCTTCTGGGCGACACATGCGGTCCATCATTCGCCGAACCAGTTGACGCTGTCGTCCGCTTACCGGCTCGGCTGGACCGGCAAGCTGACCGGCACGGCGATGTTCTTCGCCCCGCTCGTCTGGCTCGGCGTGCGCCCGGAGGTCGTGCTCGCAACGCTGATGTTCAACCTCCTGTATCAGTTCTGGCTGCATAACACGTGGATGCCCAAGCTCGGCTGGCTCGAATACGTATTCAACACGCCGTCCGCGCATCGGGTGCACCACGCATCGAATGTCGACTACCTCGACGCGAACTACGGTGGCGTGCTGATCGTGTTCGACCGCCTGTTCGGCACCTATATCGAAGAACGCGCCGACGAACCTTGCCGCTACGGCCTCGTGACGCCGACGCACTCGCGCAATCCGCTCGTCAACCAGTTCGAACACTGGGTCAGCCTCGCACGGGATATCACGTCGGCGGGCAATGTGTGGACCGCAATCAGCTACGTGATGATGCCGCCGGGCTGGCGCGCGGACGGCACTGGCGAAACCACGGAGAATCTGCGCCGGCAGCACTGCGACGCACGCCGCGCGGTCTCCGTGAGCAGCAACTGAAAGAGTGCGGCGCGGTCGTGGCGAGTTGCCAGCCTCCGCGCCCCAAGGCTGCCAGCGCCCGGCTATGCCCCCGCCGCCGCAAACCTGTCGGTAGCGGCAACGAGCTGATCAAGGATGCCGGGCTCGGTCCATGCGTGCCCGGCGCCTTCAATCAGATGCAGATCGGCATCTGGCCACGCCTGGTGCAGCGCATAGGCATAGCGAGCCGGGCACGGCATGTCGTAGCGGCCGTGCACGATGACGCCCGGAATGCCGGCAAGGCGATGCGCGTCGCGCAACAACTGCCCGTCTTCCAGCCAGCAGCGATGCGTGAAGTAGTGGTTCTCCAGCCGCGCGAACGCCAGCGCGAAATGACTGTCGGCATGCTTCGCGCTGTTGGCCGGATCGGGCAGCAACGTGATCGTCTCCCCCTCCCACACACTCCACGCGCGGGCCGCTTCCAGCCGTTTCTCCATATCGCTGCCTGTCAGCAGCTTGCGATAGGCGGCCATCATGTTGCCGCGCTCGGCTTCCGGAACGGGAGCCTGGAAGCGGGCCCATTTCTCGGGAAACACCTCTGAGACGCCGTATTGGTAATACCAGTCCAGCTCCGCCTGGGAGACGGTATATACCCCGCGCAGCACCAGTTCGCTGGTCCGCTCGGGATACTTCTGCGCATAGGCCAGCGCGAGCGTCGAACCCCACGAGCCGCCAAAGACCAGCCAGCGATCGGCGTTGGCCAGATTGCGCAGGCGCTCGATGTCATCCACCAGATGCCACGTGGTATTGGCTTCCAGCTCCGCATGCGGCGTGGAACGGCCACAGCCGCGCTGGTCGAACAGCATGACGTCGTAACGCGCCGGATCGAACAGGCGGCGGTGATCGGCCGATATGCCGCCACCAGGACCCCCATGCAGGAAAACCGCCGGCTTGGCACCGCGCGTCCCAACGCGTTCGTAGTAGACCACGTGGCCGTCACCGACATCCACCGTGCCGGTTTCATAGGGTTCGATAGCGGGATAGAGCGAGCGAAGTTGTGGCATGGATCAGGTCCGGTTAATGCGTCCGAAATGTCAGAGTGTATCGCCGTCGCAGGTGCGTGTGGCGGATTGGCTAGCCAACGGGCGGTTGCCGGACAGCTTGCGCATGGCCGCGCTTGACGCCCTTGCGCATGACCGGCAAAAAAAGGGGGCGTCGCCGAATTGCGGGATGGGGGTGCCGAGGCGGCGGTGCGGTGTAGTCCAGGGATAGGTTCAGACGGCTGCGTCCGGCCAGTTTCGGTGATTTTTAGCTGCGGCAAGCCATACGTATCCGGACAAGCAACAGGACTAGAGCACCGTATATCATGCTTGTGTTCCGATAACCTGCGATGGTCAGCATGACGTTCGATATCTTGGCATTTCCCCACGGTTCGCCAGTCGATGAGGCTGATATCCAGCGGGCTGAACAAGCACTGGGACATGCACTGCCCGAAGAACTGCTAGCCATCTATCGCATGGCAGATGGATTTCGCGGCCCAACCAACGCGGCATTTCTATATCCGCTGCTATCGCCACAACCGTTTAACGATCAGACCGCCGTCGCACTTACATTGGGACTTCGAGTGGAGGCAATTCAGCCAAGCCTTTGGGATCGGGCAATCATGTTTGGTGATCCTGGCATGATGCCCTGTTGGGGAATCGAGATCGATTCGGGAAGGCTTTTCGAATGGTGGCCGGAAGACGGGGATGAGATTACCTATCTGGACAGCTCAATACTTCAACTGTGGGGTCGGAAGAAGGCGCGGTACGACGAAATTGCGGGTCGGACTTCGAATGGTCCGGCGTAATCGAACATAGCCGCCACATTGTTTGCAGCGTGCTATCAACGCGCCCTGACGTGGCTGGTGAGTGGGAAACCAGTTGCCTGACGTCAAGGAGCCCTTCCCGGCCAGAGGCAAGTCCGTCGGCGTCCACTAACTCAGCGCAGCGGCCTGAATGCCGCCCTAAGTTCCTGAGCGAAGATCACCGGCTGCTCCCATGCGGCGAAGTGGCCGCCTTTCTCAGCGCGGTTGTAATAGATGAGGTTAGAGTACGCCTTCTCCGTCCAGCTTCGCGGCGCCTGATATTGCTCGCCGGGGAACACGCTCACCGCCACCGGGATCTTGACGCCTTTGGTGTTAAAGAAACCGCCCTTATATTCCCAGTAGAGACGAGATGCGGAGACTCCAGTGTTGGTCAGCCAATACAGGGTGATGTTGTCGAGGATCTCGTCACGCGTCAGTTCGCCTGTGGCGCTGGTGGTCCGGGTCAGTGCCGAGACGACCGCCGCAGCAGGCTGCCCATCAGCATCATTGTGGTCAAGAAGCCAAGCGGCAAGGCCGACAGGTGAATCGGCAATGCCGTAGAGCGTCTGCGGGCGCGACCCCATTATCCGGGCGTAGTCCACTTCCTTGAACGTAAGGGCGAGCTGCTCGTATGCGCGATTCTCCTCCGCTGACAGACCGGCGGGCGCCGGGGCGCCGGTCTGGAGCGCCTTGTCGATCTCGGCCGGAACCGTCGCGGGCATGTTTGTGTGGATGCCGAGCAGTCCCGGCGGAGACTGCAAGCCCATTTGATCGACGACAAACGCACCCCAGTCGCCGCCCTGAGCGACGTAGTGCGTATATCCGAGACGGCGCATCAGTTCCGCCCAGGCGCGCGCCATGTGCTCGGGACCCCAGCCGGTGCTCGTCGGCTTGCCGGAGAAGCCGTAGCCTGGCATCGACGGAATCACGACGTCGAATGCGTCTTCGGCCTTGCCGCCGTGCGCGACGGGGTCCGTCAGCAATCCGATGAGCTTGGTCTGTTCGAGCACGGAGCCGGGCCAGCCGTGGTTGATGATCAATGGAAGCGCATGGGGGTTCTTCGAGCGCACATGGATAAAGTGGATGTCCACGCCGTCGATCGTCGTCACGAACTGCGGAAAAACATTCAGCTTCGCTTCCGCCTTCCGCCAGTCGTAGTCCGTTGCCCAATAGTGCGCGAGCTTTTGCATGGTCGCGAGCGGCACGCCCTGCGAAGAATCTGTGACGGTCTCCCTTTCCGGCCATTGCGTGGCGGCGATCCGTCTGCGAAGCTTGTCAATGGCTTCCTGCGGCACATGGACTTTTGGGAACGGGCGGATCGAGCCGTCTTCAGCCGTTGCACGCGGTTTCGCGGAAGGCTGATCCGAAGCCGGAACGGCATTGGCGCAACTGAAGGCAGTGGCCAGAACAAGGCCAATTACAGCCGCAGTTGATGCAAGAAAGCTGGGCCGGGTTGGCGCTGACGATACTATAAACATGGTAATTTTCCGTATAAGACCGCGCGAGTCTGTACGCGCGCAGGGCTACGCGCCCGTTAGCGTTATCGTGTTGATGCGTCTGCGTTTAGCGCCGTGGTGATGAAGTCTGGATCCATCAGCCAGTGGTGGATGTGGACCACGCGCTGCATCACCGTATAGGGCGCATGGACAGCGAAAGGACGGCCTCGGCGTCCACACCCTGCGGCGTGGCGCCCGCGAGCTTGCGACCGGACGAGCCGCCTCTGGTGACGATCACGTCGCGGGCGCTGCTTACTCCGGCAACACCTCGCCAGACTGTTCCCGCACGATGTACTCCGCATACCAGGCCGGCCAGTTCTCATCGTGCTTGCCGCCGTTGCGCTTCTCGTGCTCGCCATGTGCAGCCGCCGCACGCTGGAGCGCGGCCGCGAGTTCAGCCGACGAGGTGAATGTCGTGTCCGCATTCACGCGCCCGGGCAATCGCGCGGTGACCTCCTGCAACAGCCAGCTGTTGCCGTCCGGGTCGCTGAACGTGGCGTACGAGGAGTAGGTCTGCCGCTGCGGATGCGGGCCACTCTGCGGGGGTTCCCCGACTGTACGGTGGAACACTTCGCTCACGTCGACACCGCGACCGACGAGCTCGGCGCGCGCGGCCCCGATGTCGGACACGACGAGATAGAGTCCCCGTGCCGAGCCCGGCACTGCCGACGTGATTCCCGTGCCGAAGTGGATCGAACACGACGAGCCTGGAGGCGTGAACTGCAGGACCCGAAACGCGTCGCCCTTGGTGAAGTCCGCGTCGAGCTTCCAGCCCAAGCCGCCGTAAAACCGCTTGGCGCGATCCACGTCCGAAACTTGGATGACGACAACTTCGAGCTTCATATCGTTCGTGGCAATAGTCTTCACAATAGAACTCCTTCAGAGGGATGGGATTGGCTGGATCCGGCCAACGTCCTCGTGGTCGGCCGCGATGCTTCGCGTCCATTGCGGATGCCTCCTGGAAGTGAGCATCGGGCTGAGCCTTAGGAAACTCCATGACGTTCGGATGCTCCAATCCGGGCCGGGACGTCATGGCTATGGGTGTGAAATGCGCTCCGTGATCGTTCAGCGATGTGTGTGGGTGCCGTCGTAGTATGGGCTGCGCGGTTCCTGCACTGTGCGCGCACCGTCGGCGTACGGATCGCTTGCATCGGTTATCGAACGGGCACCCTCCGTGAACGGGTCACGTGCGCCCGCGTGGGACGGGCTGGCGGCCTGCGCACCGGCAGCAGCAACCAGGGCGACGGCGAATTAAAACCGCTTGGCAATGTTGGTAGTCATGATCGAATTCCTTGAAAGTCAGAGTTTGATATGGTCGGGCCAAAAGCGGCATACGGCTTCAGTGCAATTACCTTTGGGGGTTGAAGGTACCCAGATTTCACCAAAGGTAAGGTGGAGAACTTGACCGAGAGGGTCTCTGCATCTTCGCTCTCAGCAACGATGCATGCGCCACCATCACCCCGCAGCCAGATCTGCCTGACGACGCTATCGACATAGAGGTGCCGGATGACCTCGGACTCGGCTTCGCGCTCTTGGCGTGTGGGCGTCTGTTGGGGAGTGGGGACGGCGAGGGAAACCAGGACAAGAAACTGCATGGGAGATATCCTATGAGCAAATCGTTGCTGCGTACGATGATTTCGTGGCCCGCGCCGTTGCGGCGCGTGCAGACTACTGGCGCTGTCCGCGCAGACTGCAACCCGATCAGGCTTTCGACAATTCGCCATCCGTCAGGCGCCATATGCCGCGCGGATTGTCATGCTTGAGCGCTTCCGGCAATAGCTCGTCAGGGAACCCCTGATAGCACACGGGCCGAAGGAACCGCTCGATCGAACTCATGCCGACCGAGGTGAAGCGGCCATCTGACGTTGCGGGAAAGGGTCCCCCGTGGATCGACGCGTATGACACTTCTTGCGGATGCGCAAACGCATTGATGACGATTCGTCCCGTGCGACGCTCGAGAACGGGCAGGAGGCGCGCAGCCAATGCATGATCGGCGCGGTCGATCTGCATCGTCGCCGAGAGTTGGCCGCGAAACTGCCTGGCGATGGCAATCATTTGCTCAACGTCTTTCACGCGCACCAGTAGCGCCGCAGGGCCAAACACTTCTTCCGACAATGACGGCTCGTCGAGCATGCGCGAACCGTCGATTTCAAAGAGAAACGACTGTCCGTCCCATGGGCCCAGCGGTTCGCCGCCCGCTGCAATGCGTTCTGCACCGGCGCCGAGCTGCCGGTCCACATTCTTGCGATACGCCGTGGAGATACCTGGCGTCAGCATTGTGCGGGACTGCATCGCTTCGACGCGGGCGATCATCGCCTGCTTCAGTTCGCTGTAGCCGATGCCATCGATGGCGAGCAGGATCGCGGGCTTCAGGCAGGCCTGACCCACCGTAACCAGCATACGTTCGGTGAAGCCGTCGCCGATTTCCCTGCCACGCGCGAAAAGCGCGGCTGGAAGGACGAATGTCGGATTGACGCTTGTCATTTCAGTGAAGACCGGGATCGGGTCCGGGCGCAGCTGTGCGCGCCGGAACAGTGCCATGCCGCCGCCTTCCGATCCTGTAAAGGTCACACCCTTGATGAGCGGATGATCTACCAGCGCCTCGCCAATGGCATTGCCGCCACCACGGACCAGGGAAAACACGCCTTCGTGCAGACCCGAGTCTTTCACGGCTTGGCGGATCGCACGGCCCATCAGTTCCGATGTACCAGGATGGCCGTTGTGTGCCTTCAGGATGACGGGGCACCCAGCGGCCAGTGCCGACGCGGTGTCGCCGCCGGCGACCGAATACGAGATCGGGAAATTGCTTGCCCCAAAGATCGCGATCGGACCCAGCGCTATCTTCTGCATACGGTGATCCATCCGCGGGCGAGGTTGACGCGCCGGTTGAGCGGGATCGATCGTCGCCTGGCGAAAGCGTCCTTGACGCACGACGGTAGCGAATTGGCGAAGCTGGGTCGCAGATTTCGCGGCTTCGCCTTCGAGCTGGGCGACGGGCAAGCCGGTTTCCAGCGATGCGCGCTGGGCCAGTTCCGGCGTAATGGCGTCGAGCCCATCGGCAATACGTTCCAGGAACGCGGCACGTACTTCCAGGCTTGTGTTGTTGTAGCTGTCGAATGCGTCGTCGGCGAGCCGAGCGGCACGATCAACTTCTGCCATGTCGCCAAATGCGAAGGAGGGTTCGATCTCGAGATTCGTCGCGGGGTTCAGGGCCTTCATACTGCCCGCGGTTGCGCCCACTTCCTGGGCGCCGATAAGGAGATTGCCATTGAGCGTCATGCTTGCCCTCCTTGAGACGTGACGGGGAGCGCAGCAATCAGCTCGGCAGTTGTCAGGATTTCATGCGCGAAAGTCGGGCCGTTCAGATGGTGCGCGGCATGCATCATTTCCTTGGTGAAAGCGGCCGTTGCATCGCGCACGAGCGTGACGTGATAGCCAAGTTCCATAGCAAAGCGAGACGTCGATTCGATGCAGGTATTCGCCAGCAGGCCGACGACAATGACATGCGTAATGCCTTGCTGTTTCAATTGAAAGTCGAGATCGGTGTTGGCAAAGCCGCTTTGGGCCCAGTGTTCCTGGATGATGATGTCGCCGTCCTGAGGTACGAAGTCGGGATGCCATTCGCCTCCCCACGTCCCCTTTGCGAAGGTGTGACGCTTCTGCACCAGACGTTGAGTTGGATTCGGATGATCCCAGTTGTCGTAGTCGCCGGGTTGCCAGCGGCGATGCGGCACGTAGAAGACCTGGATGCCGGCTTTGCGTACTGCCGCCACCGAATCGCGCAGGTTGTCGAGCAGTCGGACTTCGTTGGCGACGTCCTTGACCATCGGGAACAGCTTGCCGCCATCCGAGAGGAAATCGTTGTACGGGTCCACCAGCAACAGGCCGTTTCGCTCCGTGCGATACACAGGATTAGCCATTTCGGTTCTCCATTCAAAGGATAGGTGCGATCGAAGTCGCTTTTCGCAGTGGCGCCGGGCTGCTTGAGTGGGTATGCGTGACGCCTCACACATCGGTACGACGAAGTATAACTATGAAAATCATAGTGTCAAGAAAAACAGGGAAGTCTGGCTGATCTGCTCGCGAGCGGCAGGTTGGCCACGACCGCGTGCAGCTCGATCTGAAAGGAATGTGACATCGCGTCCTGTGCTACTATGAAATTAATAGTAACCGTGGGAGATCAGTCGTGGCACTTGTGACGGAGAAGGCAGATACGGTGTGTCCGGTGGCGCGCTCGCTGGATATCGTCGGCGACCGGTGGACAGTCCTGGTGCTCCGCGAGTTGTACATGGGTGAAACGCGTTTCGAAGGGATACAGATCCAGACGAATGCGACGCCTCAGATGCTCGCTACGCGTTTGAAGGCGCTCGAGACGGATGGCATGGTTGAGCGTCAACCGTACAACGAGAGGCCGCTGCGTTATGAGTATCGTCTGACCAAAAAGGGGTGGGCTTTCTATCCCGTCGTCTACGCATTGCGGGCGTGGGGAGAAACGTGGTGTAAGGACGACAACGAAGAAGTCGCCATGCACTTTGTGCATCGTAAGTGCGGCCACGATGTGGGTCTCGCCAGTGTGTGTCCGCAATGTGGGAACGAGGTGCAGCGAGAGGACTTGGATGCATCACTTGGCAGCCAATTTGCGACGGAGCGCGCAGAACGACGCGCTGTTTTCAAGAGGAAATAGGGCGATACGGATCAGCCATCAGAAAGCTCTGCGACCGCCCTGCCGGATTGCGCCGCCGCATCCGTGGGTCAATAGGCTTGATCGGCAACAACACGGGCCACCGTTTCCAGGGACTGCTTTAACGTGGACAGGCTGACGGAGCCGAGTGCCAACCGGATGGCATGAGGCACATGCGCTGCCGTCGCGAACGGATGGGCTGTCGACACGGAAATATGCTCGCGCATCAACGCCATCGCGATCGCGTCTGCCCGGACCTCCTGTGGCAAAGGAAGCCAGACGAAGTATGACGCGGGATGGCTGATCCTTTTCAGCCCGCCCAGGACTTCAGTGGCAAGGCCCTGGCGCAGCGTGGCATCCCGCCGTTTGTCGGCTTCAAGCCTGGCCACGGTGCCGTCCTCGATCCAGCCGCAGGCGATAGCCGTCATGGTTGCCGGGGTGTTCCAGGTCGTGGCCCGGATGGCCCGTTCGAGCCTGGGAACCCATTCGCGCGGGGCACAGACGAAGCCGACGCGCAGCCCGGTGGCGACACTCTTCGACAAGCTCGACACATAGACCGTCGTCTCCGGGGCAAGCGATGCCAAAGGAGGTGGGGCGCTTTCCGCCAGGAACGCGTAGGCCGCGTCCTCGATGAGCATCAGTCCATGTTGGCGAGCCATGGCGACCAGTTCCCGACGTCGCTTTGTGCTCATCACCCAGCCGAGCGGATTATGGAGCGTCGGCATCGCGTACACGGCGCGTACTCGCCGTCGCCTGCACAGCGCCGCCAATGCGTCCAGATCCGGGCCGTGTCCAGCGGCGGGAATCGGGGCGAGTTCCAGCCGACTGGCCTCGGCGGCGAGCTTGAATCCCGGGTACGTCAGCGCGTCCACGGCCACCACGTCGCCGGGCTCGAGCAGGGCCATGGCGGTTGTCGTCAGCCCGTGCTGCGCACCGCTCACGAGCAATACAGTTTCGGCCGATGCCGCCAGCCCCCGGCTGGCCAGGTGGCGCGCCACGGTCGCCCGCTCGTGCTCGCGCCCGCCGTGGGGCTGGTATCGAAGCAGGGCCTCCAGATCGCCTGCGGCTGCAAGCTGGCGCAGCGCTGCCCGGAGAAGGTCTGCCTGATCCGGCAACGAGGGATAGTTGAAGGTCAGGTCCACCGTGTCAGCGCTCCAGGCATGCAGATCAATGCCTTGTCCGCGAGGGAGCGCCTCCTTGACGAACGTGCCGCGACCGGTCTCCCCACTCACCAACCCCATCGCTTGCAGCTCCGCGTAGACGCGCGTGGCCGTGACCAGTGCCAGTCCTTCGCGAGCCGCGAGCTCACGGTGCGTTGGCAGTCGCGTCCCGGGACGCAGCCGCCGCGCACGGATATCCGCCGCGAGACGGTCGACCAGTTGTTTGTAGCGGGGCTGAGGCATGCCTGAACGTATCCATGACAATTATTTGAATGTATTGATTATCGGTTCTACGATGGCGCAATACAACGTCTCCACTCGCACGAGGCCCCCCATGCACATCGCCATCCTGACCTTTGAAGGTTTCAACGAACTCGACTCGCTGATCGCGCTCGGCATCCTCAACCGGGTCAAGCAGCCGGGCTGGCGGGTGTCGATCGCCAGTCCGGCGGACAAGGTGCGTTCGATGAACGGTGTGGTGATGGAGGCGCAAGCGTCGCTAAAGGACGCATGCGACGCGGACGCCGTGCTGGTGGGTAGTGGGATACGGACCCGTGACGTCGTCGCTGATGCCGCGTTGATGTCGCAACTGAGGTTCGACCCGACGCGCCAGTTGCTGGGCGCGCAGTGCTCGGGCACGCTCATGCTTGCCAAGCTGGGCCTGCTGGACGACGTCCCGGCCTGCACGGACCTGACCACCAAGCCGTGGGTCGAGGAGGCAGGTGTGGCTGTGCTCAATCAGCCATTCGTGGCCAAGGGAAACGTCGCGACCGCCGGCGGGTGCCTGTCGTCGCAGTATCTGGCGGCCTGGTTCATCGCACGCCTGGAAGGCGTCGAGGCGGCACGTAGCGCGATTCACTATGTGGCGCCAGTGGGGGAAAAGGAGGCCTACGTGACGCGCGCGATGGCGAACATTTTGCCATTCCTCTAATGCGCACGGAGATAGCCTCAAATCTTTCATGATGTGCTCTACCGTGTATTATCGTGTCCATGGAAAACACGTTAAGCACTGGTAAGTGCTGCCACGATTCTTGGCGTTACCGTCAAGACCCTGCAGCGCTGGGAGCGCGAGGGAAGGCTCATTCCTAAAGTGGACCCATGATTTGAGGCAGTGATCAGGCGGTAGTTTAAGCTGTCGTCCTTGACGGGGTGATGGCGAATGAGTGAAGGCAAGAAACGCAAGGTGCACACGGCGGAATTCAAGGCCAAGGTTGGTCTGGAGGCGGTGCGCGGGGTGAAGACGATCAGCGAGATTGCGCAGACATACGGCGTGCATCCGGTGTTGGTTGGGCAGTGGAAGAAAGAAATTCTTGAGCGGGCCGGCGCCCTGTTCGAAGCCAGGCGCGGCCCGAAGCCGGCCGAGGACAAGAGCGGCGAGGATCGCCTGTACGGCGAGATCGGGCGGCTGAAGATGGAGGTGGACTGGCTCAAAAAAAAGTTGGGGGAATGAGCCGGGAAGCCCGGATGGGATGGATCGATGGCGCGGAGGAATTGCCCTTGAGCCGGCAGTGCGACCTGGCGGAAGTGTCGCGCGCAACGGTGTATCGGCGGCTGGGCAAGAGCACGCGGGAAGAGCGCGACGAGGATCTGCGGCTGTGCCGGCTGATCGACGAGGAATATACGAACCGGCCGTTCTACGGCAGCCGGCGCATGGTGGTGTTCCTGCGCGGCCAGGGCTGCGTGGTGAACCGCAAGCGTGTGCAGCGCCTGATGCGCGAGATGGGGTTGGCGGGCATGGCGCCAGGGCCGGCGACGAGCGCCAAGCATCCGAAGCACAAGGTCTACCCCTACCTGCTGCGCGGCGTGGCGGTGACGCGGCCGAACCACGTGTGGTCGACCGATGTGACCTACATCCGGCTGGCGCGCGGCTTTGCCTACCTGGTGGCGATCATCGATTGGTACAGCCGGAAGGTGCTGTCCTGGCGCCTGAGCAACAGCATGGACGCGTCGTTCTGCGTGGACTGCCTGGAGGATGCGCTGCGCGAGTATGGAAGGCCGCAGATGTTCAACAGCGACCAGGGCTCCCAGTTCACGAGCCACGTCTTCACGCGCGTGCTCAAGCGCGAGGGCATCGCCATCAGCATGGACGGTCGCGGCCGGGCGCTGGACAACATCTTCGTCGAACGGCTGTGGCGCAACGTGAAGCACGAGGATGTGTACCTGAAGGGGTACGCCAACATGGCGGAGCTGATGATCGGGCTGGCGCAGTACTTCTCGTTTTACAACGAGGAACGACCGCACCAGTCGCTGGGCTACAAAACGCCGGATGCCGTCTATGCCAGCGGCGAGGGCGGTGGGGCAATGATTGTCGATAAGTTCGGCGGTGCGCGGGGAGAATCCCCTGCTCCGCTACGCTGCGCAGGGGATTCTCCCCGCGCACAACCAGGGCAGCGCTGTTCCGCTGCATGTGAAGAAATGGATGCAGCTTAAATTCGGTTGAAAGCTGTCTTGACTGAGGGGTCCACTTTATTCCCGCGGCTCGCAGCGATAGCAACAGGCGGTTGTACACCGAATCGCAGTTGCGTGAGTTTCTTGGCTTGCAGCGTAGTGGTGGTCAGGCGCCGACGCGATTGGTCGCCTATTGCGAGTGTCCAGCGCAGCGCAAAGGCCAGACCTAGCCAATCAGCGGCGAGTGCTTGAGGAATTCGTTGTGGCCAAAGGCCTGGCGAACGTTGATTTCATCGAGGAAATTGGGGGTGGCCTCAATTTTCAGCGGAAGCGATTTCTGGCGCTGATGGACGAGATCGGTCGGCGAGAAGTGAGAACGCTTTGTGATTGCCCACCGCGATCGGCTAACCCGATTTGGGTACGAGTGGTTCGAGCACTATGCGAGGAGGAACGGCTGTGAGATCCTTGTACTAAATCAGGAGCGACTGTCGCCAGAGCAAGAGATGGTGCAGGACCTGATGACCATTGTTCACTGCTTTTCGTCCCGGCTATATGGTCTGAGGAACTACAAGAAGAAACTTCAGGAAGCCCTGGATGCTGATCGCCCATCGCATTGAACTGAGTCCGAGTCCTGACCAAGAGAGCTATTTCCGCCGAGCCTGCGGAACGGCCCGGTTCGTCTGGAACTGGGCACTCGCAGAATGGAATCGGCAGTACGCAGCAGGTCAGCGGCCCAATGCACTGGCCATGAAGAAGCGGTTCAATGCACTGAAGTACAGCGAGTTCCCGTGGATGAAAGAGGTGCATCGCGACGCCCATGCACAGCCGTTCTCAAACCTGGCGAGGGCATGGAGTCGTTTTTTTGATGATCTGAAGAAGGATGGTGCCGAGGCCAACAAGCCTGTGTTCAAGAAGAAGGGGAAGTCCCGCGATTCCTTTTACGTGGCCAATGACAAGCTGACGCTTGGTGAGCGCAGCGTTCGCTTGCCCCTCATTGGCCGCGTTGCCATGAAGGAATCGATGCGCTTTGGTGGCACAGTGAAAGGCGCCTCGGTTTCGCGGGACGGAACACGCTGGTTTCTGGCGGTTCAGATCGAACTCGATGTCTGCTGGCTGACCAAGGTGGATCGTCGGCCGGTCGTCGGCGTCGACCTTAACGTGAATGAAATCGTCTGCTCGAACGGCAAGCGATATGAGGCACCGCGCCCGCTCAAGAAGGCTCAGCGCCGACTGGCAAAACTGCAGCGTTCGGTATCGCGTAAGGTTGAGGCGCAAAAGAAGGCCATGGGTCTGTCGCAAAAGGATCGCGTCCCGAAGGGGACGCGCATCGTTGCTTCGAAGAATCGCGAGAAGGCATCGCGAAGGCTCTCTGATCAACATCGAAAGATCAGGTGTATTCGCAATGACTTTACGCACAAGATGACCACGGAGATCAGCCGCGAAAACCAAACGGTTGTGATGGAAGGGTTGAGCGTTAAAGGGATGACAGCGAGTGCGAAGGGCACGGCAGAGAGGCCGGGCAAGCGTGTCCGGCAGAAATCCGGCTTAAACCGGGCCATCCTGGATGTGTCGTTTGGCGAGATTCGTCGCCAAATCCGCTATAAGAGCGCTTGGTATGGGACAACGTTGATCGAAGCGGACCGCTTCTTCCCGAGCTCAAAGCGCTGCTCTAGCTGCGGTGAACTTAACGGGGCCCTGACGTTGAGCGATCGGACATGGAAGTGCCAGCATTGCGGCACGACACATGATCGGGACTTCAACGCAAGTCAAAACCTTGAGCAGGTTGTTTTACTACCCGAGGCTATCGGGAAAGTTACGTCTGTCAGAGACGATCACCGCCAACAAGGGGGATCGGGGCAGAAACTGGAAGACCCGCGAGGGTCGGATGCGTTCACATTTGTGCACGTTTAGGATAGCAGTCTCGACTTGGGAGGACCCGCCCCGCCCTGGCCGACTTGTTATCGACGATCGCTGGTTTCTCGAAACGGTGCTTTGGCCGCGCGGGCAATCCATCGCGCGACTTCCCTGCGGAGTCTGGCCACAGGTATGCGCCTTGCGCCAAGCTGGCAGCGTGACGCTGCCCATCCCGCGATTCGGCGATACACCCAAAAAAAGCGGGATGGCACCACCGCCCATCCCGCTTCGCTTACCACCAGGCTCCCCGGCTTACCCGCAGAAGCCCGCGTTCAAACCACCCCCTGCGCCAGCATCGCGTCCGCCACCTTCACAAACCCGGCGACGTTGGCCCCTTCCACGTAATTGATATACCCGTCCGCCTTCTGCCCGTAGTGGATGCAGTTGCCGTGGATGTCTTTCATGATGGCGTGAAGTTTCTCATCGATCTCCGCATGGTGCCACGACAGGCGCATGGCGTTCTGCGACATTTCCAGGCCCGAGGTGGCGACGCCGCCGGCGTTGCTGGCCTTGCCCGGCGCGTAGAGGATGCGCGCGGCGAGGAAGCGGTCGACGGCGTCCAGCGTGGAGGGCATGTTGGCGCCTTCGGCCACGCAGAACACGCCGTTGGCGAGCAGGCGTTCGGCATCGTTGCCGTCCAGCTCGTTTTGTGTGGCGCAGGGCAGCGCCACGTCGGCCGGTACGTGCCAGGGTGTACGGCCGGCTTCGAAGTGCAGGTCTTGCTGTGCGGCGAAGTCGGCCAGGCGGCCGCGCGATTCGTTCTTGAAGGCCATCAGCGCGGCGAGTTGCTCGCTGTTCATGCCCTTGGGGTAGTGCAGCACGCCGCCGGAGTCCGATACCGTGAGTACCTTGGCGCCGAGTTCGATGGCTTTCTCGGCGGCGTACTGGGCCACATTGCCCGAGCCGGAGAGCAGCACGCGCAGGCCGTTGAAGCCGCGCCCCTTGCGATGGAGCATTTCCTGCGCGAAATACACCGTGCCGTAGCCGGTGGCTTCGGGCCGCATCAGGCTGCCGCCGAAGGCCATGCCCTTGCCCGTGAAGACGCTGGCGGAGCTGTTGGACAGTTTCTTCATCATGCCGGCCATGAAGCCCACCTCGCGCGCGCCCACGCCGATATCGCCGGCGGGCACGTCGGTGTCCGGGCCAAGGTGGCGGTATAGCTCAGTCATCAGGGCCTGGCAGAAGCGCATGACTTCGCCGTCGGACTTGCCCTTGGGGTCGAAGTCGGAGCCGCCCTTGCCGCCGCCCATGGGTAGCGTGGTCAGCGCGTTCTTGAAGGTCTGCTCGAAGCCGAGGAACTTGAGCACCGAGAGGTTCACCGTGGGGTGCAGGCGCATGCCGCCCTTGTAGGGGCCGATGGCGGAGCTGTGCTGCACGCGGAAGCCGCGGTTGACCTGCACCTGGCCGCGGTCGTCGGTCCATGCCACGCGGAACTGGATCACGCGCTCGGGTTCCACCAGCCGCTCCAGCAGCGCTTGCTCGCCGTAGCGCGGATGCTGCTCGACGAAGGGCCACAGCGTCATCATGACTTCCTTCACGGCCTGGAGGAATTCGGGCTGATCAGGGTCGCGCCGGGCAACGCCGGCCAGGAATGTTTCAAGGGAAGCGGATGTCACAAGTGTCTCTTCGATTCGATGTGCTGGTGCTTGGCAGGAGACGGCCGCCGCGGATACTTGTCCGGCGGGCGTGCCGAGGGATGCCACGGTGCGCCCGGAACGGCTCGGGCGCGCAAACGCGGCAAAGCCCGGCAGCAGCCGCTGCCGGAGCATGTCAATACATTCAGGATTGGGGCTGGATGTATCGCCAGGGGCGAAGCTTAGCATTGGCGCGGCCACGCACGACAGTCAAAACACCTTTGATGATGAGACATATAAAGGCTGTTTGCATGTATTTTTGTGCGATCAACGGCCACATGGAGTGGATCGCAACGGGAAGCCGCGCGCCGTACAATCGGCGGATTGCTCCCGGACGAGGCTCAAGCGCGTGGAAATTCCCATCGATCAGGCGGTCAGTCTTATCCACGAGGCGGCCTACGGCACCCTGGCCACCAACGCGGCCGCCCTGCCCGGCTACCCCTATGCCACGGTCGTGCCATTCGTGGCCGACCACGCCAACGCGCCCGTTATCTGCGTCAGCGCGCTGGCCGAGCACACCCGGAATCTGCTGGCCGATCCGCGAGTGAGCCTGTCCGTGCTGCAGCCAGGCGCCACGGACGTGCAGAACGCGCGCCGGCTGACGCTGGCAGGCGATGCGGCCCGCTTCGAGCCGGGGCCAGCCGAGCTGGCGCGATACCTGCGCTATGAACCGGCCGCGGAGCCCCTGCTGGCTCTGGATTTCCACTTCTTCCGCATCAGCCCGAAAACCATCCGGTTTATCGGCGGCATCGCGCGGATGGGCTGGATCGGGGAGGATGCATGGCGGGCATTGCCGCAGGTGCCGCCGGACACCGAGGCCGGACTCGTGCAAGCGATGTCCCTGGCCGCCCCGGCCGGCGTTCGCGTGCTGGGCGTGGATTGCCACGGCATCGACTATGAAATTGCCGGGCTGCGCAAGCGCCGGGGCTTTCCCGCCGCGCCCATGCCGGTTGAGGCAATGGAACAGGCAGTCCTCGGGCTTGTGGCCGGCCTCGGCTAAGCGCGCCCGCTCAGGCGATCCGCAGCACCGGCCCGCGTTCCTTCAGCGCCGCCGCCAGTTCAGGTTCCGGCGCCATATCGGAGATCAGGTAGGCGGCCTTCTCGAAATGCTTGACCAGCACGCCGGCGTTGCGGCCGAACTTGGTGTGATCGGCCACCACGCAGGCCACGCTGGCGGCCAGCAGCATGCGGCTGCGCAGCTCGGCGGCTGAGCGCGAGAAATCGCTCATCTGGCCATCGGCGGTGATGCCGCCGGTGCCGATAAAGGCGAAGTCGGCGTGGTAGCGCGACAGCTGTTCGATGGTGTCCCAGCCGTGGGTAGCGTCCTCGTTATCCTGCAGTTCCCCGCCAAGCACCACCACACGATTGCCGTTGCGCCGCCCGAGCAGCATGGCGATGGAGATGTCGTTGGTGTAGACCAGCAGGTTATGGTGGCCGTGCAGGGCCTGGGCCACGGTGTGGGTGGTGGTGCCGTAGTCGAGGATCAGCGAGGCGCCGTCGGGCACCAGCTCCGCCGCGCGCATGCCGATGGCGCGCTTGCCTTCGGCATTGACCGCGGCGCGGGTCTGGGTGTCGGGCTCGGCCCGCTCGGGTGTGAGCGCGCCGCCGTGAGTGAGGATCAGCAGGCCGCGCGCCGCCAGCGCATTGAGGTCGCGGCGGACGGTCTCGCGCGAGACATCGAGTTCGCTCACCAGTTCGCTGATCGCCAGCGCGCCGCTGGCGGCGAGCTGGTCGAGAATGAATTTTTGCCGCTGCTCAGCCAGCACGTGGACTCCGCTGCATAGGAAAAACAAAGGTGGATTCTAACCCCGTCATACCGGGGCCAGCCCGATCAGCCGGCTGATATTGGCCGCGGCCTGCTGCAACGCGGGCACGATTTCGGCGGGGATGCGCTCTGGCGTGGCTTCGCCCGCCGAGGTGGAAATGCCCAGCGACAATGTCCGCGAGCCCGCCGCCGGCAGGGGCACCGCAACCGATACCTGGTTGCTCTCCGGGTACGCCAGCACGCTCCACTCGCCGGGCGGCAAGGGCAAGGCCGTCGCCAGTGCGCTGGCCGCCGGCAGCACGCTGCCCACCCGCAGGTTCATGACCACCAGCCGGCGCCGCTCGGCCGGCGCCATCGCCCGGCCGATGATGATCACGCCCTCCGGATTGGCCTCGCCAAGGTTGGCCGTGCCGGAGTAGGCGTCGGCCAGTTTCTGCAGCCCTTCCTGCACGGCGTCGGTGACGCCCAGGCTTTCCAGCGCGGCAAAGCCGATCTCGAAGATACGCGTGGTGAGACGCCAGCGATTGCCTTCCCGCGCCACATACGCGTCCTCTTCCAGCGTCAGCAAGAAC
The DNA here is from genome assembly GCF_057814235.1 of Cupriavidus sp. F041. Lineage (NCBI taxonomy): Bacteria > Pseudomonadati > Pseudomonadota > Betaproteobacteria > Burkholderiales > Burkholderiaceae > Cupriavidus > Cupriavidus sp. F041. Next base: position 2,456,633 of record NZ_JBVASY010000001.1, on the reverse strand, counting down.
CGCAGCACGGTGGGGTGCGGCAGGTCCACCGCGCGCGACAGCTCCGCCAGCGTTGGCCGGCCGTTGTGGCGGAACGCTTGCAGGATCGCTAGACACCGCTGGATCGATCTATTATTCTTCATCCGATATTTCGTTCACCTAGAGTACATATCGTTCATTAGGTGAACATACTAAAGCAGAAAGAAGGCGGCGGCAAGCACCGCGCCTCACCTCTTGCACAGGAGACAAGATGAAGACCATCGCCCCCGCACTTGCTTCCATCCTCGCCCTGGCGCTGCTGGCCCCGGCCGCGCAGGCCGCCGATGCCTGGCCCGCCAAGCCGATCAAATGGGTCGTGCCCTATCCGCCCGGCGGCTCGACCGACATGCTCGCGCGCATCGTCGGCCAGAAGCTGGGAGAGCGGCTCGGCCAGCCGGTGGTGGTGGAAAACAAGGCGGGTGCCGGCGGCAACGTGGGAACCGACTACGTGGCCAAGCAGCCGGCCGATGGCTACACCATCGTGATGGGCAATATCGGCCCCATCGCCATCAACCCTTCGCTGTATCCGGACCTGCCCTACAACCCGCTCAAGGACCTGGCCCCGGTGACCATGCTGATGGCGGTGCCTAATCTGCTGGTGGTCAATCCGGCGCTGCCGGTGCATTCGGTGCGCGACCTGATCGACTACGGCAAGCGGCAGCCAGCCCCGCTGAGCTACGCGACGCCGGGCGCCGGCACCTCGCTGCACCTGGCGGGCGAGCTCTTCGCCACCACCTCGGGCGTGAAGATGACCCACATCCCCTACAAGGGCAGCGCGCCGGGGCTGAACGACACCATGGCCGGGCATGTGCCGGTGATGTTCGACAACATGCCCTCCGCGCTGCCGCTGGTGAAGGCGGGCAAGCTGCGCGCGCTGGCCATCACCAGCGCCCAACGCTCCGCGCAGCTGCCCGATGTGCCCACCATGGCGGAAGCCGGCCTGCAGGGCTACGAAATCGCCGGATGGTTCGGCGTGCTGGTGCCGGCGGCCACGCCCAAGGCCATCGTCGCCCGGCTCGACACCGAGCTGGAGGCCGTGCTGAAGATGCCCGACGTGCGCAAGAAGCTCGACGAGATGGGCGGCATCGTCTCCGGCGCCGGGCCGCAGGCTTTCGGCCGCTATATCGAAGCGGAATCGCGCAAGTGGAGCACGCTGGTGCGCGGCGCGAATATCACGGTCCAGTAAGGCCAGACACCGTCCACCACCAAGGAGACAAGCCATGTCGCAATACCGCCTTATCGATATCCACCCCATTGCCGGCGCGCTCGGCGCGGAAATCCGCGGCATCGACCTTGCCCGGCCGCTGTCCGACGAGACCTTCGCCGAGATCCGCTCGGCGCTGCACGACAACCTGGTGATCTTCTTTCGCGACCAGGAACTGACGCCCGAGCAGCACAAGGCGTTCAGCGCGCGCTTTGGCGATCTGCTGGAAGTGCCGTTCATCCGCGCGCTGCAAGGGCATCCCGAGATCCTGCCGGTGATGAAGGGCAGGACCGAGCAGACCAAACGCAATTTTGGCGGGCTGTGGCACACCGACATGAGCTATGCGGAAACCCCACCGCTGGGGTCCGCGCTGTACGCCCGCGTGATTCCGCCCTATGGTGGCGACACCATGTGGACCAATATGTATCGCGCCTACGATGCGCTGTCGGACGGCATGAAGGAGGTTCTGGACAAGCTGCGTGCCGTGCATAGTCCGGTGCGTTCATACGGCGCCGGCGGCGCGGTCGTCAACAATGGCGATCCCGCGCACAAGATGGATGTACGCACCGACGAGCGCGCCAGCAGCGAGGTCTCGCATCCGGTGGTGCGCATCCACCCCGCCACCGGGAAGAAGGCGCTCTATGTCAATAGCACCTATACGCTGCGTTTCGAAGGCATGACCGAGGAGGAGAGCGCGCCGTTGCTGCAGTTCCTGTATAGCCATGCGGTGCGGCCGGAGTTTACTTGCCGGTTCCGGTGGACGCGGGGGGCGTTGGCGGTGTGGGATAACCGGTGTACGCAGCATCTGGCGATGAATGACTATGATGGGTTCGATCGGGAGTTGCATCGGACTACGATTGCTGGGGATCGGGTTTTGGCGGTGGGGGGATGAGGATTGGTTGGCTTTTGGGGATTTTTTTGGGGGTTGTCGCTACTTTTTGGGGCGGTGTTGGTTTTTGCACCCAAAGGAATACGACATCCCCCTGCGGGGGACGCCGGTCACTTTTCTTTGCGTCGTCGGCAAAGAAAACTAACGAAAAGAAAGCCGACCCTGCCGGGAGCAGAACAATCAGGCTATTTGGCGACAGTGATTCCGTCGTGCGGGCAGTGGCTTCGGCTGGCATGTCCTACCGACTTCAACGGCAATACCGCTGCGCGCCACACGGGTTTCGTGGTGCGGCCCCTGATTGCACGCCCCAGCGCCCATTCGGCCATCTGCCGTTCGCGGTGCAATGGGCCACGGCATTTCATACCTTGCTGGTTTCGTGGTTTTGTCTCTGACGGCGAATACCCTGCCATTCGACACCCTGCCGTACCGGCGCTGGCCGTGACTGAATACAACCGTCTTCGTTTCGTGGTGGGCACCGTGGCCCGGTCAGCAAACTCGGAAGAGTCTGGCGATGGTGTTGTGCGGTTCGCTACCACTCCATGAGCGAGGCCTCAGGTGACGGAGCACGGGCCACCGCGCCCACCACGAAACCCATCATTGCGAAGTTACGCGGCGCCCACCCCCGCGAACGACAGGGACCGAACAATCACCGCGCTTGCCGTCAGAGACAAAACCACGAAACCAGTAAGTCTCGAATAATCGTGGCCCTTTGCACCGCGAACGGCAGATGGCCGAATGGGCGCTGGGGGGTGCAATCAGGGGCCGCACCACGAAACCACTGCGTAATGCCATTACGCTGCCCTTCGAGCCGGTAAGGCACGCCAGCCAACACCTTGGGCCGCACGACGCAACCACCAACACGCAATACCCTGATTGCTCTGCCCCCGGCAGGGTCGGCTTTCTTTTCGTTAGTTTTCCTTAGTTTTCTTTGCCGAGGCGCCGAAGCAAAGAAAAGTCGGCGTCCCCCCGCAGGGGGGATGTCGTACGCTTTGGGGTGCAAAAACCAACACCGCCCCAAAAAGTAGCGACAACCCCAACCCCTACCCCCAAGGCATCGTAATCGACTTCAAATTAGTAAAACTCTTGATCGCCTCCTGCACACCTTCCTTATAGCCAAGCCCCGAATCCTTGATCCCCCCAAACGGCGTCAGTTCGATACGATAACCAGGCACCTCCCACAGGTTGACCGTACCCACCTGCAACTCATCGGCAAAGCGGGCAAAGTCGTCCATCCGGTTGGTGCATACACCCGAGGACAATCCAAACGCGGTACCGTTGGAAATACGGATGGCGTCATCGATATCCCGGAAGGTAATAATGGGCGAGACGGGCCCAAAGGTTTCCTCGCGCACGACCGTCATGGCCGGATCGACACGATCGATCACGGTAGGCGAGTATCGCGCGCCGTCGCGATGGTTACCCAGCACCAGCCGCGCCCCCTGCGCCACCGCCTCCTTCACGCGGGACTCAAACAGCGCGGCGGCCTCGGCGTCGATCACGGTGCCCATATCCACGGTGCGATCCATCGGGTCGCCATATTTCCAGGCACGGGTCTTTTCCACCACCAGCTCGGTGAAGCGGTCGGCCACAGCCTGGTGCACCAGCATGCGCTTGACTGCAGTGCACCGTTGCCCGGAATTCTTGTACGAGCCCTGCACCGCCAGGTCGGCGGCGCGCTCCAGGTCTGCGTCGTCCATCACGATCAGCGGGTCGTTGCCGCCCAGCTCCAGCACCACGCGCTTGTAGCCGGCCTTGCTGGCGATGTACTTGCCGATGCCGACGCCTCCGGTGAAGGTGACCAGGTCCACCGAGGGATGGGTGATCAGCTCGTCGGCGATTTCGCGCGGGTCGCCCGTCACCACCTGCAGCATCTGCGGCGGCAGGCCGGCTTCATACAGGATGTCGGCCAGGTAGCAGGCCGAAAGCGGCACCTTTTCCGACGGCTTGAGCACCATGCGGTTGTTGGTGGCGATGGACGGCGCCACCTTGTGCGCGACCTGGTTCATCGGATGGTTGAACGGCGTGATGGCGCAGATCACGCCAAGGAACGGCGAGCGCTGGGTCATCACGCGGCGCTTCTTGCCGTGCGGGGTCAGGTCGCAGGAGAACAACTGGCCGTCGTCGCGCAGGGTTTCGTTGGCGGCAAAGCCGAGCACGTCGGCCACCCGGCCGATCTCGTAGAGCGAGTCCTTCTTGCACAACCCGGATTCGAGCGTGATCAGGTCCGACGCTTCCTCCACCCGCTCGCGCAGCAGTGCGGCGGCGCGGTTGAGGATGGCGGCGCGTTCGAAACGGGTCAGCGTGGAGCGGTAGGCGCGCGCCACGGCAAAGGCATGCCGCACGTCTTCCACGCTGGCCATCGGCACGGTGCCGACCAGCGAGCCGTCGTAGGGGTTGCAGACTTCGATCACGCGCTCGCGCGTGATTTTCTTGCCGTCGATGCGCAGCGCTTCGGCGCGGAAATGCGGGCTGACCTGGCCGGCGGAAAACTGGGGGGCATTCATGTCGGTTCTCGCGTCAAGGATTCGGGCGAAATGGGGCTGCGCTCAGTGCAGGTGATTGAGCGCGACGTCGAAGATGTCGAAGTTGCGTAGCTGCGCCTTGCCGGGAATGCCCGCCGTGGCGCGGTTGAACACCAGCGGCACGGTCTGCTCCGACACGCCGCCATGCGAGCGCAGCGGCGCGTCCAGGCCGGACAGGTCGTGCCGGCTCTGGCTGGTGCCCAGTACCACATGCTTGCCGCTGACGATCACGAGATCGCCCACACGGTCCGGCGGCAGCTCGAAGCGCGCGCAGGCCTCGGCGTTATCGAGCACGCATTCGATGCCCGGCAGCGCCGCCAGCCGTTCCTTGAGCGCGGCGCGGTCGGCATCCTCCGGCAGATAGACAGTGGCAAACGAGCCGAGCGCGCCGTGGTGCACCACGTAGGGATCGGTGATCGGCAGGATCACGCGCGCGCCGCCCGCCTCTACGCCGCGGCCCAGCCACGCATCGAGCTGGTCCTGCAGGTAGATCACGTTGGGGGCCTTGGTGGCGTCGTCGTGCTTGGCGTTCATGCCGTGGTCGGCGGTCAGCGCCACCACGCAGCCGAGCGCGTCGAGCTGCGCCAGGTATTTGTCCATCATGGCGTAGAAGGCGTTGGCGCCGTCCGAGCCAGGGGCGAACTTGTGCTGGATGTAGTCGGTAGTGGACAGGTACATCAGGTCCGGCCGCCGCGTTTCCATCAGCCGCACGCCTGCCGCAAAGACAAACTCGGACAACTCCGCGCTGTACACGTCCGGCACCGGCATGCCGACCAGCTCCAGCACGTTGTCGATGCCGTTCTCCTCCACCGTGGCCTGGTCGGCCTTCTCCGAGGAAAAGCAGATGCCGCGCATGCCGTAGCCGAGCAGGCGGCGCAGCTTGTCCTTGGCGGTCACCACCGCCACGCTGGCGCCGGCATCGGCAAAGGCGGCCAGGATGGTGCCGGCGCGCAGGTACTTGGGGTCGTTCATCATGACTTCCTCGCCGCGCCCGCCGTTGGCGCTGCGATCGAAGAAGTAGTTGCCGCAGATACCGTGCACCGCCGGCGGCGCCCCGCACACGATGGAGAGGTTGTTGGGGTTGGTGAAGGTGGGCACCACGCACGCCCCGCGGAAGCTGGCGCCTTCGGCCAGCAGGCGTTTCAGGTAGGGCGCGCTGCCGCTGGCCGCCGCCGCTTCCAGGTAATCGAATTCACAACCGTCCACGCAGACCACCACCACGGGCTGTTTCATCCATTGGTAGGTGCGCTGATTGACAGTGATGCTCGGTGCGGCGACGCTGGAAAGATTCGGGTTCGACATATCGGGGGTTCCTGTGCGGGAGAGGAAAGGCTTCAGGGCGTATGGGTAGCGGCGCCGCCATCCACGGCGGCATGCATGCGGGCGCGGCCACGTTCCACGTGCTCGCGCATCAGCCTGCCGGCCAGCTCCACGTCGCGCCCGGCAATGGCGGACACGATCTCGCGGTGCTCGCGCGTCGAGGTGGGAATGGCGTTGCTGTCCGCGGACAGCGCCTCGCGCCGGTACAGGGTGAGTTCCTTGACCAGGCGCCGATAGGTATCCACCAGCTTGCGGTTGCCGGCGAGCTCCACCATGCGGTCGTGCAGGGCGAGGTTGAGGCGGGAGTATTCGTCGAGATCGCGCGCGGTGCTGGCCGCGCCCATGGCCTCGATCAGCGCGCGCAGCTCGCGCACGCCTTCGGCCGTGATGTTGGCGGCGAGCAGGCGGCCCACGTATTCGTCCAGCACCGCGCGCAGCGCATAGATTTCGTCGGCTTCTTCCAGGGAGATGGCGCGCACGAACACGCCGCGGTTTTTCTCGGTGCGCAGCAGGCCGGCCTGCTCCAGCGCCCGGAAGGCTTCGCGCAGCGGGCCGCGCGACACATTGAACTCGCCTGCGAGTTCGATTTCATTGAGCCTGGCGCCGGGTAGCAGACCGCCGGACACGATGCGCATTTCAAGCTCGCGCTGCACCAGGGTGGTCAGCGACTGGCTCTGCAGGATCGCAATATCGCTCGACTGAGCGGCTGGCCGTGACATGAAGACTCCTGATTCGGGACCATCGAAATTCCTGGTTGTCATTAAAGCAAGCAGTTTGTATATTGTCAACAAACTAGCTATCGGTGAAGAGCACGAAGCGCCGCTCAGCATCCCGGAAAGTCCGGGCACACGTCTTACAAGCGTTGTAAAACAAGAGTTTAACGGTGATATGTGGTGATGCGCTGGTGGTGCAACATGCCCCAAAGCACTGCAACAAATTCACCAAATTGACATACAACACCACCTAGAATGCCACAAGGAGCCCAACATGAAAGCGACGTTCAAGTTCGTTCCGCACCTGGCCGCCGGCGCCCTCGCCCTGTGTTGCGCCAGTGCCGCGATGGCGCAGAAGACCACCCTCACCGTCTATACGGCGTGGGAGATCGAAACGCTGAAGCCCTACGCCGAGGGCTTCGCCAAGGTCGCCCCGGACATCGAACTGAAGTACGTGCGGGATTCCACCGGCGTGATCACCGCCAAGGCGCTCGCGGAAAAAGCCAATCCGCAGGCCGACGTGATCGCCGGGCTGGCTGCATCCAGCCTGGAACTGCTTAAACAGGAAAACATGCTGACGCCTTATTCGCCAAAGGGCTTCGACCGTCTCACCCGCGACTACAGCGACAAGGCCACGCCGCCTAACTGGGTCGGCCTGGACGTATGGGGTGCCACCATCTGCTTCAACACCGTGGAGGCCAAGAAGCGCAACCTGCCCAAGCCCGAAACGTGGCGCGACCTGACCAAGCCCGTCTACAAGGGCATGATCGTGATGCCCAACCCGGCGTCGTCCGGCACAGGCTTTCTCGACGTGACCGCATGGCTGCAACTGTTCGGCGAGCAGGAAGGCTGGAAGTACATGGACGCGCTGCACGAGAACATCGCCCAGTACACGCACTCCGGTTCCAAGCCGTGCAAGCAGGCTGGCGCCGGCGAGTTCCCGATCGGCATCTCGTTCGAGCTGCGCGCGCACAAGACCAGGGCCTCGGGCGCGCCCATCGACATGATCTTCCCGACCGAGGGGCTGGGTTACGACATCGAGGCCGCCGGCATCGTCAAGGGCACCAAAAAGCTGGAAGCCGCGCAGCGTTACCTGGACTGGCTGGCCAGCAAGGAAGCCAATGAACTGTTCGCCCGCGACTGGGCCATCGTGGCCTATCCCGGCATCGCCAAGAAGGTGGAGAGCATCCCGGTGAACTACGAAAAGATGCTGGTCAAGAACGACTTCAGCTATATCGCCAAGAACCGCGAGCGCGTGCTCAACGAATGGCAGAAGCGCTATAGCGGCAAGTCGGAGAAGCAATAAGGCAAACAATATGGCCGCCAGCGCGCAAGGGCATGACGCCATGCCCTTGCGCGGCAGCGAGCCAAGCCAGTCCTCACCCCCACAAGAGGCGACACGCCATGCAAAACATGACCGCCAGGCACGATAGCTACCTCAGCCTGCAAGGCATCCAGAAGCGCTTCGGCGGCTTTACCGCCCTGCAACATATCGACCTGGAGGTACGCCAGGGCGAACTGCTGTGTTTCCTCGGGCCCTCCGGCTGCGGCAAGACCACCTTGCTGCGCATCATCGCCGGGCTGGAATCGCAAAGCGCCGGCACCATCATCCAGGCCGGCCGCGACATCTCCACCCTGCCGCCGATGGAACGCGACTACGGCATCGTGTTCCAGTCCTACGCGCTGTTCCCCAATCTCACCGTGGCGGACAACGTGGCCTATGGCTTGGTCAACCGCCGCATGCCGCGCGCGCGGCGGCTGGAGCGCGTGGCGGAACTGCTGACCATGGTCGGCCTGCCCGAGCGCGGCGGGCAGTACCCGGCCCAGCTCTCCGGCGGGCAGCAGCAGCGCGTTGCCATCGCCCGCGCGCTGGCTACCTCGCCCGGCCTGCTGCTGCTGGACGAGCCGCTCTCCGCGCTGGACGCACGCGTGCGCGGGCGGCTGCGCGGCGAGATCCGCGCGCTGCAGCAGCGGCTGAACATCACCACCATCCTGGTCACGCACGACCAGGAAGAAGCACTGTCGATGGCCGACCGCATCGCGGTGATGAACCAGGGCGCCATCGAGCAGATCGGCACGCCCGCGCAGATCTACCAGCGCCCTTCCACGCCGTTCGCAGCCGATTTTGTCGGCCGCACCAATATGCTGGCGGCGCGCGTGGGCGGCGACGGCGAACTACACCTTGGCGGCACGCGCATGCGCTGCGCGACGCCGCCCGGTTGTTGCACGGATGAATCCGTGCAGGTGTTCTTCCGGCCAGAGGATGTCTGCGTGCGCGGCATCGAGCAGCACGGCGGCAATGTGCTGGACGCCACCGTCGACAAGATCGAGTTCCTGGGCGCGTTTTCCCGCCTCACGCTCAGGTTGCCGGACACGGGCGGCGACCGCGCCACGCTCTACGCCGATCTCTCGCTGAACGACCTGCACGACTTGCGCCCCAGCGCCGGCGATTTGCTGCGCCTGGCCATTCCCGCCGACCGCATCCGCATCTTCCGCCAAGCATGAGCCTCAGCCTATCCACCGCCCCGGTGGCTGAAGCCACCCCCGCCGCCACCCGCGTGCGCGCGCACTGGACCGACCGCCTGGCGCTTGCCCTGCTGGGCGTGGCCGCGCTGGCCCTGCTGTGCTTCGTGCTGGCGCCCATCGTGATGATCCTGGCCAAGAGCGTGCAGAACCGCGACGGCAGTCTCGCCGGCCTTGCGCACTTCCGCGCCTACCTGGAGTCTCCCGCGCTGCTGCGCTCGGTGTGGAACAGCGTGTGGGTATCGGCGCTGGCCACCGCGCTGACCGTGCCGCTGGCTTTCACCTTCGCCTATGCGCTCACGCGCAGCCGCATCGCCGGCAAGGGCATGCTGCGCAACCTGGCGATGATCCCCCTGCTGGCGCCTTCGTTGCTGGCGGCGATCTCCTTTATCTTCTGGTTCGGCAACCAGGGCCTGCTCAAGCCCTACATGGGCGAGACGCAGATCTACGGCCCGCTGGGCATCGTCGCGTCGATGGTGTTCGCCACCTTCCCGCATGCGCTGATGATCCTGATCACCGCGCTGTCGCTGACGGACGCGCGCCTGTACGAAGCCGCCGATGCGCTCGGCACCTCCACGCTGCGCAAGTTCCTCACCATCACGGTGCCCGGCGCGCGCTACGGGCTGGTCAGCGCGGCCATGGTGGTGTTCACCTATGCGATCTCCGACTTCGGCATTCCCAAGGTGATCGGCGGCAACTTCCATATGCTGGCCACCGATATCTACAAGCTGGTGATCGGCATGCAGGATTTCTCGCAGGGGGCGGTGGTATCGCTGATGCTGCTGGTGCCAGTGGCCGTCACTTATTACATCGACGCGCGCGTGCAGCGCCGCCAGATGGCGCTGATGACCGCCCGCTCCGTGCCGTACGTGCCGCGCCGCAGCCGCCGCTTCGATCTTTCCATGGCCGCGTTCTGCTGGATCATGGCAGCGCTGATGGTGGCGGTGATGGGCATGGCGATCTACGCATCGTTCGTCAAGCTGTGGCCCTATAACTTCTCGCTCTCGCTCGATCACTACCGGGTTGGCCTGGTGGAAGGCGGCGTGGTGGACTCGTACTTCAACAGCCTGCGCATGGCGATTGCCTGCGCGCTGCTGGGACCCGTCTTCATCTTCAGCACAGCCTACCTGCTGGAGAAGACGCGCGGACTGGACTGGCTGCGCGGCTTCGTGCGGCTGATGGCGGTGCTGCCGATGGGCGTGCCGGGGCTGGTGCTCGGGCTGGGCTACATCTTCTTCTTCGTGCCGGCGGCCAACCCGCTCAACGTCATGTACCAGACGCTGGGCATCCTGGTGCTGGTGACCATCGTGCACTACTACGCCTCCTGCCACCTGACCGCGGTGACCGCGCTCAAGCAGCTCGACAGCGAGTTCGAAGCCGTTTCCGCCTCGCTCAAGGTGCCCTTCTACGCCACCTTCCTCAAGGTCACGGTGCCGGCCTGCCTGCCCGCCATCCTGGAGATCTCGCGCTACCTGTTCATCAACGCCATGACCACCGTATCGGCGGTTGTCTTCCTGTATGGCGCGGATACCAAGCTGGCCTCGGTGGAGATCGTCAACCTCGACGAGAGCGGCGACATCGGTCCCGCCGCCGCCATGGCCACGCTGGTGGTGCTGACTTCCGCCTTCGCCTGCCTGCTGTACTACCTGCTGCAGCGCGTGCTCGATGCAAAGACGCAGGCCTGGCGGCAATCCGGCCGCAACGACTGATCGCAACCCAACGGCATTCCGTGCCCACGAGGCACGCAAGCCATCACTCCAACGATCCCAATCCCTGAATCCATCCCTGGAGCACAACCATGATCCGCGGCAACGACCCCATCCTGCTGACCCCCGGCCCCCTAACCACCTCGCTCGCCACCAAGCAAGCCATGCTGCGCGACTGGGGATCCTGGGACATCAGCTTCAACGCTATCACCCGCAGCCTGTGCAACGACCTCATCGCCATCGTGCACGGACAGGGCAGCCACGTCTGCGTGCCCATGCAGGGCAGCGGCACCTTCTCGGTGGAAGCCGCCATCGCCAACGTCGTGCCGCGCGACGGCAAGGTGCTGGTACCGCAGAACGGCGCCTATTGCCAGCGCATCCTCAAGATCTGCAAAGTACTGGGCCGCGCCAGCGTGGAACTGCCGATCCCCGAAGACCAGCCAGCGGCCGCCGCGCTGATCGAAGCCGCGCTCGCCCGCGATCCGTCGATCACCCATGTGGCGCAGGTCCATTGCGAAACCGGCGCCGGCGTGCTCAACCCCCTGCCCGAGATCGCCGCGCTATGCGCGCGCCTGGGCAAGGGCCTGATCGTGGATGCCATGAGCTCCTTCGGCGCGCTGGAAATCGACGCGCGCACCATGCCGTTCGACGCGCTGGTGGCGGCCACGGGCAAGTGCATCGAAGGCGTACCGGGCATGGGCTTCGTACTGGTGAAGAAGACCGTGCTGGAAGCCAGCCAGGGCAACAGCCATTCGCTGGCGCTGGACCTGTACGACCAGTACACCTACATGCAGAAGACCACCCAGTGGCGCTTCACGCCGCCCACGCACGTAGTAGCGGCCTTCCGTGCCGCGCTCGACCAGTTCCTGGAAGAAGGCGGGCAGCGGGTACGCGGTGCGCGTTATCGCGCCAATTATGAAACGCTGGTAAGCGGCATGGCGGAACTGGGCTTCCGCCCCTTCCTCTCGCCCGCCGTGCAGGCGCCGATCATCGTAACGTTCCATGCACCGTCCGATGCGCGCTATGACTTCAAGACCTTCTACGCCAAGGTACGCGAACGCGGCTACATTCTCTACCCCGGCAAGCTGACACAAGTCGAGACATTCCGCGTTGGCTGCATCGGCGCCATCGACGCCAACGAGATGCGCAACGTGGTGAGCGCAATCGGCGAAGCGCTCCGGGAAATGGGCATCGAAATGAAGGCACCGCTGGCGCGGGCGGCTTGAGGCACTTGCACCGCCGTCGCCCAGGCGAATGCCGGCCCTCTCCCCCGTCCCCTCTCCCGCAAGCGGGAGAGGGGAGAAAACCAGTGGATGGCAAGCGGCGGCTCGCCGGCAGAAGCAGGTACCGGACGCTAGCCATAACGCTTGATATCCGAGGGCATCAAACGACGGCGGCGCCACCAGATCAACGATTCGGTGTAGCCGTGTGGAGCGCCCCCAAGGGCGGTCCACACCCCAGCGCGATGCGAAGCGAGCCGTGTAGGTGTACCAGGCCGTATGGGGCGCCTTCTTTGCCTACTTTCTTGGCAAGACAAGAAAGTAGGTCGCCGCCCCGCAGGGGTGGTGAAACTGCTTTTGACTTTAGGCTTTTGACTTTGACATTAAGCCGTTGCATCAGCCCCGAGCCCCCCTTCCCCAAATGCCCCTCCCCCCCGACTTCCCCGCCACCCCCTTCCTAGCCGTCATGCTCTCCGCGATCATGCACGCCTCCTGGAACGCCATCGTCAAGATCGGCGGCGACCGCCTATCGTCAATGGCGCTGATCGACACCTTCTGCTTCCTGGTGGCATTGCCAATGATATTCCTGGTACCGCTGCCCGCCCCTCAGGTATGGCCCTTCCTGCTCGCCACCGTCACACTGGAAGTCGGCTACAAACTATCGCTGGTAGCCGCCTATAACCGCGGCGACTTCAGCCAGGCCTACCCCCTGATGCGCGGCTCCGCCCCATTGATGGTCGCCATGATCCTCCTGCTGACCGGCGCCGAGCGGCTCGGCCCCGGCGGCTATGCCGGCATCGCCCTGATCTGCATCGGCCTGGTCAGCCTGGTACGCTGGCGCAGCCAGTCCCTCGACCTGATGGCCTTCGCCCTGCTGGCGGGCGCATGCCTGGCCGGCGGCACCGTGATCGATGGCACCGCGGTCAAGCGATATGGAGACGTCTTCTCCTATATCGCCTGGCTGCAGTTGCTGTCGCATATCTTCATGCCCGGCTTTGCCTTCAGCCAGCGCGGGCGAACGCTGCTGACCCTGTTCCGCCAGGAATGGAAACGCGCCTGGATCGGCGGCATCAACCGCGTGGGTTCCTACGCGCTGATGCTCTGGGCTATGACGATGGCGCCAGTCACCAAGCTGGCGGCGCTGCGCGAATCCAGCGTGATCTTTGCGGCGCTGCTCGGGCATTTCCTGCTGCGCGAGCCGTTCGACAAGCGCCGCCTGGTGGCGACGGCGCTGGTGGTGGCGGGCATCGTCACGCTACAGTTGGCGCGCTGATCGTGGACACCCGGCGCATCTGCCGCCCGATCAAAGCGGCGCACAGTGCCGACACCACACCGGCGAAGACCACATAGGCGCAGATCTGCCACGGCGCTCCGCCGCCGCTCTTGAGCAAGGCGGTGGCAACGATGGGCGTGATGCCGGAGGCGAAGATACCCGAGAACTGGTACACGAAGGAGATGCCGGTATAGCGCACCCTGGCGTCGAACAGCTCACAGAACAGAGCGGCCTCCGGCCCGTACACGGCCGCGTAGAAGATACCGAAGGGCACCACGATGGCCAGCCAGAGCAGCATCACGTTCTGCCCGCCGTTGAGCATCAGCCAGAAGGCCGGGAACGACGAGAAAGCGGTGATCAGCGAGCCCCAGAAGTAGACACGCGTGCGCCCGATGCGATCCGACAGGCCGCCGAAGAACGGGATGAAGAAACACATCACCACCGCGGACGCCATCACGCCGACCAGGGCCTGGGTACGCGAGATGTTGATGGTCTGGGTCAGGTAGGTGATCGAGAATACGCCGAAGATATTGAAGAACACGCCGTCGATATACCGCGCGCCCATGCCCTTGAGGATATTGCCCGGATAACGCCGCATCATGTCGACGAAAGGAATCTGCGTCTCGGCGTTCTGCCGCTTGACCGCGGCGAACTCCGGCGTTTCCTTGACGTTCAGGCGGATATACATGCCGACGAAGACCATCGCCGCCGACACGATAAAGGCAACACGCCAGCCCCAGGCGAGGAACTGGGCGTCGGTCAGCAGCAGCGAGAGCAAGGCGACCACGCCCGATGCCAGGCACAGGCCGATCTGCGGCAGGGAGGCGTAGAAGCCCTTGCGGTGCGCCGGCGCGTATTCATAAGCCATCAGCACCGCCCCGCCCCATTCCCCGCCCAGCCCGATCCCCTGGAAGACGCGCAACAGCAACAGCAGCACGGGTGCCCACAAGCCGATGCTGTCGTAGGTCGGCACGAGCCCGATCAGGAATGTGGACACGCCCATGATCATCAGCGTCATCAACAGCATGCTCTTGCGGCCGATGCGGTCGCCGAAGTGGCCGAAGATCACGCCGCCAAGCGGCCGCGTCAGGAACCCGACCGCGAAGGTCGTGTAGGCCAGCATGGTTGCCACCAGCCTTACATTCCGCACGTCGAGGACACAATTTGACGCGAATTTCGTTGCTAGCCTGGCGTCCGAAAGGCGTGCTCTGAGACGCCGAGTAACGTGAGCACCTGACGCTGCAGATCCGTGAGCGGCACGTCAAAGACTTGCACGGTGTGCGCACCTTCGATCAACTTGTGGCGCTCAGCGAGACTGAATAAACGTAAGATTTGTTCGGTAGTGGGGCGTCTGCACTGACGCTGCTCCGGGTACAGAGGAAGTTCATCGATGTGCTCGCGCTTCATAGCAAGACGTAGCTCGCGCTCGATGAGCGCCTGCACGAGTAGCGCGAGGAAGTAGAGGGTGAAGAGCGCCTCGATTCTGCCCTCGTCCTTCAGGAACACGGGCGCGATCTCGTGCACGGTCTTGACCTGTTCGAAGCGCTTTTCGATCATGGGCTGGCCCTTGTGGGCTTCCAGCACCTGGGCCGGTGACAGGCTGCGAACGTTGGTCATCAGCGGGTACATGCCATCGCTTTTGTGGTCATAGGCGATCGCCTCATCGTCCGTGGTCCACTCGATGTCAAAGCGCCGCTTGGTGATCTTGCGGTAAGCGGTCTCGGGTCCGGGGCGACCCCGCTGCGTCTGCTTGTACTGATGTTCTTCGCGCACGGTGCGGCGGACTTTCAGGTAGCGGCCGACGTGGTGCTTCTCGAGAATCCCCTTGATCTGCAGATCGATCTCGGCGGCGCCCCGCAGTCTCGTCTTCGCGCCGGCGAGCCGCGCGCGTAACTGTTGGAGCGCTTCAATGGCCGCGGCAATGTTTCTGCGCCGCCGGGCCTCCTGGCGTAGCGTGAGTAGCGGGCTCCAGACCCACACGACTGGCCAGGCTTCGGCAGACGGTAACGGCGCCCGATAGACATACCAGCAGTCGCGCGGCCCGTCGCTGTGGCGTCGATTGGGGTGGTCGCACACACAGGTCCAATCAGGGGTGTTGGTCTGGATCCAGTGGCGGAACTCGCTGTCTTCCAACCGGTTGCGGGGCATCACGGTAACAAAGCGCCCGCCCGCGCGATCAATGTAGTCCGTGTTTTCTCGCGAACACAGTTTTGAATCGGCCACATAGAGAAAGTCGCTGCGCCCTGCCACGGCGCGCAGCGTATTCCAGGTCTCGATGTGGGTACGCGAGTCGCTCGCGTTGCCATCGGCACAGCGAAACGCGATGGGGATGTTGCCGTCGGCGGTCATGGTGAGGATGAACAGCAACTGCTTCAGATCGGGGCGATGGTCCTTTGAGTGGCCATAGGTGATCACCGGTGCGGTTCGCCCGCGAATCTTGCGGCCTGAGGCGCCACGATAGCTGCCGCAGAAGCGGATCGAAGTGCTGTCGTTATGGCACTCGTCGAAGTTCACGCCGAAACGCTCCCCGACTGCCAACGCCACCTCGGTCAACAAGGCCGCCCGGTCGGCGTCAAACAGCCGATCCAGCGCGCGTCCGAGCCGATCATCGCCGAGGTGCGCCATCTCCTCCGCATGGATGCCGAACATCCCACTGGCGAAGCCGTGCACGGTGTCGTGTTGGCGGTAAATCGGCTCGCGTTCGACGATGATCGAGCGCAGCAGGACGCCCAGGGCTCTGGCGTGAGGAACCGCACAGCGTGCGTCCGAGGGGACGTGTCGATCGAGCACGTCCTCCAGGCCAATGCGTTGAATGAAGTGATTGATGAGGGGTAAAGGACCCAATCGCTCGCTGTGAAGGATGAAGCGAGCCTTGTGCGGAGAAGGTTCTTGCGTGCCTTTCATTCTGTCGCTAAGCTTAGCGACAGACGCCTAAAAGTCAAGTTTATGCCACGCCGTCCCGAAACCATCATCAAGCAAGCTCGCGAGCGGATCGAGCGCATCCGGGAGAGGCTAAATGCGATCGACTATCTGTGTTCCGGGACGCTACTGGAACGCATGAAGGTCTGCGGCAAACCGGGCTGCCGCTGCGCGCAGGATCCCGACGCACGCCACGGCCCGTACTATGAGTGGGGGCACATGAAAGACGGCAAGCTTGTCCATCGGACGGTCTCACCCGAGCAAGCCGCCGTGTTACGGCGTGCCATCGCCAACTACCGGCAGGCGAAGAGGCTGATGCAGGCCTGGGAGGACGAAACCGAACGCCTGATAGACGCCGAAGCGCCCCGCAAACCCTGACCTACCGGCGCCCGGGAAATTACGCGGAAATTCAATCGGCGACCTGCGGAAAGTAAGTCAAGTCCCTATCCCACTGCGTTTAGGCGTTGCAATACCATCTAGTCATTGTAGTGAAGTACCGCAAAAAATGTCTGACGGATGCCATGCTGAGCGCCTTCGGCACGCAAGCGCGGGAGCGCTGCGTGGCCTGGGAAGGGACGCTGCTGGAAGTGAACGGCGAAGCCGACCACATTCATCTCTTGCTGGAGCTACCGCCTACCGTCGCGACGGCTGACTTCGTGAATGCCCTAAAGACAGGCACCAGCCGCCGGCGGAGAAACCAGTTTAAGGAACACTTGGCGCGCTACTGCTACTACTACAGCAAGCCAGTGCTCTGGAGCCGAAGCTACTGCATCCTGAGTTGCGGCGGTGCGCCACTGGACGTCATCAAGCAATACATCCAGCAGCAAGCTCGCCCTAACGACTAACCGGCTCTGCGAGCCGGGCGCTATCCCCCTCCAACCAAATCGGACGGCGCCGCCTATGTGTCGCTACGCGACGCGCCGATTTGGATGGAGCCTCCCGCGCATTGGGTGGAGACGGATGAGCCCCTGCGCCTGCAACTCTCACCGGGCATCCGCGTGCCCCTTCACTGCACGGCGAGCGGCAAGCTGTTCCTTGCGGCCATGTCGCGCGCGGAGCGGCAGCAGACGCTGCGGCGCCTGGAAATCAGCGGCTATACGCCGCGCACCCTGACCGACATCGGCGCGCTCGACACTGAACTGGACCGCCTCGGCGCCCAGGGTATCGGCGTGGATAACGAAGAATTCGTCCGCGGCATGACGGCGGTGGCGGTACCCGTGCGCGCCGGCGGCGGCACGGCTGACAGCGCCGCCCCGGATGGCCCCGTGATCGCGGCTATCGCCTGTCATGCGCCCACGGCCCGGGTATCGCTGGAGGCGCTGGTGCGAGCGGTACCGACGTTGCGCGAGGCTGCGCGCGGCATGGCAAAAGTACTTTGCGACGAACGCTAAGCCCTTGCCGGCTCCCGATGGGGGCGGCAGACGCGCCGGCTGATGGCGCCCACAAGCGAAGGTCTGAAGTGGAATACAATCAATCTGTCTCGTTTTCCGGAACGGAGTCCGAATTGAAATCGGCAACAGTAGCAGCACAAAGAAAAGCGCCTCCTGAGGCACCCAAGGAAAAATCCGCCAAAGGCGCACGCGCGGCGGCACCCTTGCGACTGGAAGAACCGGCCGCCACGGCGCCGGTCCCGAACGCCGCAGCCGACGCGGCGGCGGACCGCGACACCCCAACGCTGCGCGCCTTCGCGCTGCTGGAATTCCTGGTGGCGGCCGACCGGCCCTTGTCGCTGGCGGAAATCATGCAGGGTTTCGAAGCGCCCAAGGCTTCCCTGCACCGCATGCTTGGCGCGCTGGAAGCGGGCGGGCTGGTGATTCGCGAGCCCGGCGCGCGCAATGCCTACGCGGTGGGGCCGCGCCTGTCCCGGCTGGGCGTGGCCATCGTCACGCACTCGGGCACGCGCCAGTTGCGCCATGCCATCCTGGCACGGCTGGTGGCCGATATCGGCGAAACGGTCAACCTGACCATGCTGCACGAAACCTCGGTGTTGTACCTGGACCGCATGGAAGCCCCGTGGCCGCTGCGGCTGGACCTGAAACCAGGATCGCGCGTGCCGCTGCACTGCTCGGCCAGCGGCAAGCTGCTGCTGTCGCTGCTGCCGCGCGAGCAGCGCGCCGCGCTGGTGCGGCAGTTGCCGCTGGAGCGCTTCACGCCCAATACCGTCACCGATGTGGAACTGCTCGAAGCCGAGCTGGACCGCAGCGCCCACAAGCAGCTTGGCGTGGACAACGAGGAATTCGTGGCGGGGATTTCCTGCGTGGCGGTACCGGTGCGCGACGAGCGCGGGCAGGTGGTGGCGGCCCTGGCGGTGCATGCGCCCACGGCACGCTCGCCGCTGTCGCGCTCGCTGGAGTTCGTGCCGCGCTTGCAGGAAACGGCCAGGGAGCTGGCCGCTACGTTCTAGGCGGGGAAACGGGCGGCGCATACTGCCGCCCGGCACAACACAGGCTTCGGCTTTACATCCTTCCCTTCCAGGGCACCAGCCACTTCTCCATCTTGCGCATCAGCAGGTCGAAGGTATAGGCAATCAGGCCGATCAGCCCGATGCCCATGATCACCACATCCGTGCGCAGGAAGTTCGACGCGTTGAGCACCATCTGGCCAAGGCCCGACGTGGCGGCCACCATCTCGGCGGCAACCAGCGTGGTCCAGCCGAAGCCGATGGCGATGCGCATGCCGGTCAGGATGTCAGGCAGCGCAGCGGGAATCACCACATGGCGGATCACCTGCCACCGGTTGGCGCCCATCGAATACGCCGCGTTGATCTGCTCGATAGTGACCGAGCGCACCCCCGCCTGCGCCGACATCGCCAGCGGCGCGAAGCAGGCCAGGAAGATCAGCAGGATCTTCGACGTTTCATCGATGCCAAACCAGATCACGATCAGCGGCAGGTAAGCCAGCGGCGGCAGCGGCCGGTAGAACTCGATGGGCGGATCGAACACGCCGCGCGCGATGCGCGACACGCCCATCATCACGCCGACCGGCACCGCCGTGACCGTGGCCAGCGCGAAGGCGCCGAACACGCGCACCATGCTGGCCCGGAAATGCTCGGTCAGCGGCAGGCCGCCTTGCACATTGCCGTTCCAGGCATCGACAAAGGCATTGATGATGGATTCCGGCGTGGGCAGAAACAGTGGCGGCAGCCAGCGCAGGTGGCTGGCGATCCACCACAGCGCCAGCAGCGAGACCACGGTGATGGTGGAGATGCGCGAGCTTGAGCCCTCGCCTGGCAGGCGGTAGCCGGAGACGGCCTTCATGCGGCGCGCGGCCGGCCTGGCGGGCATGGCGCCGGCCCCGGGAGGGGGTTCGAGTCGTTGGGCGGTAGCAGTCATGTCGGACTCCTCAGGGCGTGGCATGGATCAGGTCGACGATTTCTTCGCGATACCGGATGAACTCGGGATCGGACTTGACCTCGCGGGCATCACCGCAGGCAATGAAGCGCCGCGCGAAGGGCAGCTCGTAGGTATGCGCGATGCGTCCCGGCGAAGGTGTCATCACGATCAGGCGGGTGGCCAGGAACAACGCCTCCTCGACGCTGTGGGTGATGAAGAACACGATCTTCTGTTCCGCGGCCCACAGCTTGAGGATCAGCGCCTGGATGGTTTCGCGCGTGAGCGCATCCAGCGCGCCAAGCGGTTCGTCCATCAGCATCACCGCAGGGTCGTTGGCCAGCGTGCGGGCAATGCCCACGCGCTGCTGCATGCCGCCGGAGAGCTGGTAGACAGGCTTGGCCGCCACCTTCTCCAGGCCGACCAGCGCCAGCTTTTCCTGCGCGATGCGCAAGCGCTCGGCGCGCGGCACGCCGCGCAGCCGCAGGCCCAGCGCCACGTTGTCCAGCACATTGAGCCAGGGCATCAATGCATGCTTCTGGAACACCACGCCGCGCTCGGCACCAGGGCCGTGCACGGTTTTGCCGTCGAGGCGGATCTCGCCTTCCGAGGGTTGCATGAAGCCGGCAATGCACGACAGCAAGGTCGTCTTGCCGCACCCGGAGGCGCCCAGCGCGACGACAAAATCGCCGCGCTCCATAGTGAGATTGACTTGCGACAGGGCCAGCGTTTCGGCGCCGCCACGGCCGCCGTAGTTAACGCTCAGGTTGTCGATTTCGAGTTTGGCCATAGCTGCAAACTTCCGGAAAAGGTCATTCAAGGCCACGGAGCGGACATCGCCCGCTCCGCGGCGCACAAGACAATCAGGCCGGCGTCCTGGTAGCGAGAGCCCGCTTCACCCACTCCGCATTGACGCCCGTTCCGTAGTCCGGCAGCACGGTCTGGATGGTGCCCTGCTCCTTCAGGAACTGCGCCGCCGATTGCAGCGCCTTGGCCGCGCCGCCGCCCAGCCAGCGAGGCGAGGCTTGCTCCTCCAGCGTGGGGAATCCGTACAGCGCCATGCTGGCCGGCACGGCTTCGGCCTTGGCGCCGGAGACTTTCGCAACCGCCTTCACCATGGGCGATTCCGCGGTCCATGCGGCCTTGTCCTGGAGATACTTGTCATCCGCCGCGGCCAGGATCTTGACGAACTTGACCATGAACTCGGGGTTCTCGCGCGCGAACTTCTTGTTGGCGATCATGCCGTCGAAGGTCGCCTTGCCGGTTTCGGCGGCGATCTTGCCGGAGGTCACCAGCACCTTGCCCGATTGCTTGAGCTTGGCCAGCACCGGATCCCAGATGAAAGTGGCGTCGATGTCGCCGCGCTCCCAGGCCGCGGCCACTTCGGGCGGCCGCATGTTCATGATCTTGACGTCCTTGGGATTGATCTTGGCCTGCTCCAGCGCTACCAGCATGTGGTAGTGCGTGGTGGAGACAAAGGGCACGCCCACCCGCTTGCCCTTGAGGTCGGCCACGCTGTTGATATTGCTGCCGTTGCGCGCCACCATGGCCTCGGCCGCGTTGATGTCGTCCAGGATCCAGAAGAGCTCCACGTCCAGCCCCTGCGACAGCGCCGAGGCAATCGGCGAGGTGCCGGCTTCGCCGATCGCGATCTGGCCTGAAGCCATCGCGCGGATCACGTCGCCGCCGCCGCCGAACTGGCGGAACGAGACCTTGTAGCCGGTCTGCTTCTCGACTTCCTTCATGTCCTGCGCGTAGCGCCACGGCACCACCATGTCCTGGTAGGCGATGACGACTTCCTTGGTCTGCGCGTAGGCGCCCGGGGCGACGACCGCCGCCATGACCACGCTTGCTGCAAGCTGCTTGATCCAACGCATGATGAACCTCCTCAAGATTGACTGTGTGGTGTGCTGTGGCGGAGATCGCCGGCACGGGAAGCCTGGCACCAGGGCGGTGCCTGCTCGAGGAGGAAGAGGTGATGTGCATGAAGCATGCCAATGTCTCCGTCTGGTTGGGACGTCTTTGCGTCCTCTCGTTTTAGCGGCGCTCTTCTCTGCGGAGAGTCAGCCCGGCGCGCACCGGGTGCTGTTGAAGCAAGCCCTGAGCGCGGTGTAGCCCTATGGTAGAAAGCCGGCCCTCGCCGGGTTAGAGCCAGCGGGGACCAACTGTGGGTCCACACGCCCCGCCAGGTTGACTTTGCCGCACTTTAAAGGGTATTTACTACCGTTTTTAGGTACGCGGCATTCCGTTTATCGAATTCTTCTATTGACCATCTCGCGCTCACATCCTACATTTCGACTCACGAACACTTTTCGGAACATTTGGTTCCGTTTTGAGATCGATAGACCGGAGACCTGACACCATGAGCGAACACTTGCCCGAATCCCTCAAGACCCAACCCGCCGACGGCGCCGCCGCCACCGGCCCGCAGGCCATGACCCCCTCGGAAGCCTTCGTCGAGACCCTCGCCGCCAACGGCGTGACCGACATGTTCGGCATCATGGGGTCGGCCTTCATGGACGCCATGGACATCTTCGCCCCCGCCGGCATCCGCCTGATCCCCGTCGTGCACGAGCAGGGCGCCGGCCATATGGCCGACGGCTATGCCCGCGTCTCCGGCCGCCACGGCGTCGTCATCGGCCAGAACGGCCCCGGCATCAGCAACTGCGTCACCGCCATCGCCGCCGCTTACTGGGCCCACAGCCCCGTGGTCATCGTCACCCCCGAGGCCGGCACCATGGGCATCGGCCTGGGCGGCTTCCAGGAGGCCAAGCAGCTGCCGATGTTCCAGGAATTCACCAAGTACCAGGGCCACGTCACCCACCCGGCCCGCATGGCCGAATTCACCGGCCGCTGCTTCGACCGCGCCATGGCCGAGATGGGCCCCACCCAGCTCAATATCCCCCGCGACTACTTCTACGGACAGATCAAGGCCGATATCCCCCAGCCCCAGCGCCTGGACCGCGGCCCCGGCGGCGACCAGCGCCTGAACGAAGCCGCCGAACTGCTCGCGCAGGCCAGATTCCCCGTCATCATCTCCGGCGGCGGCGTGGTCATGGCCGATGCCATCGCGGAGTGCCAGGCGCTGGCCGAGCGGCTGGGCGCGCCGGTGGTCAACAGCTACCTGCACAACGACTCCTTCCCCGCCAGCCACCCGCTGTGGTGCGGCCCGCTGGGCTACCAGGGCTCCAAGGCGGCCATGAAGCTGCTCGCCCGCGCCGACGTCGTCATCGCCCTCGGCTCGCGCCTCGGACCGTTCGGCACCCTGCCCCAGCACGGCATGGACTACTGGCCCAAGAACGCCAAGATCATCCAGATCGATGCCGACCATAAGATGCTTGGCCTGGTGAAGAAGATCTCGGTGGGCATCTGCGGCGACGCCAAGGCCGCCGCCGTGGCGCTGACCGAGCGTCTCGCCGGACGCACGCTGGTGTGCGACGCCTCCCGCGAAGACCGCGCCGGCCAGATCGCCGCCGAGAAGGCTGCGTGGGAGAAGGAGCTCGACGAGTGGACCCACGAGCGTGACCCCTACAGCCTGGACATGATCGAGGAGCAGAAGCAGG
The DNA here is from genome assembly GCF_057814235.1 of Cupriavidus sp. F041. Classification (NCBI taxonomy): domain Bacteria; kingdom Pseudomonadati; phylum Pseudomonadota; class Betaproteobacteria; order Burkholderiales; family Burkholderiaceae; genus Cupriavidus; species Cupriavidus sp. F041. The sequence goes on along the minus strand of NZ_JBVASY010000001.1, from coordinate 2,433,434 downwards.
AACGCACGCCCGGCGGCGGCCACTACCTGCATCCGCGCCAGGTCCTGCGCGAACTGGAGAAGGCCATGCCGGAAGACGTGATGGTCTCCACCGACATCGGCAACATCAACTCGGTGGCCAACAGCTACCTGCGCTTCAACAAGCCGCGCAGCTTCTTCGCCGCCATGAGCTGGGGCAACTGCGGCTATGCCTTCCCCACCATCATCGGCGCCAAGGTGGCGGCACCCCACCGCCCGGCCGTGTCCTATGCCGGCGACGGCGCCTGGGGCATGAGCCTGATGGAGACCATGACCTGCGTGCGCCACAACATCCCGGTGACGGCCGTGGTGTTCCACAACCGCCAGTGGGGCGCGGAGAAGAAGAACCAGGTGGACTTCTACAACCGCCGCTTCGTCGCCGGCGAACTGGACAACCAGAGCTTTGCCGAGATCGCGCGCGCCATGGGCGCCGAAGGCATCGTGGTGGACAAGCTGGAGGATGTGGGCCCGGCGCTCAAGCGCGCCATCGACCTGCAGATGAACCACGGCAAGACCACCATCATCGAGATCATGTGCACCCGCGAGCTGGGCGACCCGTTCCGCCGCGATGCGCTGGCCAAGCCCGTGCGCATGCTCGACAAGTACAAGGACTACGTTTGAGCCAGTGAAGTAGCGGACGTCTGGCCGGAAGCGGCGTCCGCTGCTTCCGGCCATATTCCATTCTGAGCGACCCCATCATGAAAGCGATCAACCGCATTATCGAGCGCGCACGCGCGGCGCCCCAGCGCATCGTGCTGTGCGAGGCAGAGGATCCACGCATCCTGCAGGCGGCGCAACGCGCCACGCGCGAGGGCACGGCACGCATCGTGCTGGTGGGCGATGCCGCGCGCATCCGCCAGGCCGCCGCCGCTGCTGACATCGGCCTTGCCGGCATGGACGTGATCGACCCGGCCAGCTCCGCGCTAACGCCGTCCTTCGCGCAGAAACTGTTCGCGCTGCGGGCAAAGAAGGGCATGACACTGGAAGACGCCAGGCGCGAGGTGCTCAAACCCCTGTGCTTTGCCAACCTGATGGTGCGCCTGGGCCATGCGGACGGCTCCGTGGCCGGCGCGGTGCACACCACCGCCGACGTGGTGCGCACCGCCATCCAGGTCATCGGCATCCACCCTGCGTTCAAGCTGGTGTCGAGCTTTTTCCTGATGATGTTGTGCGAGCCCTTCCACGCACTGAAGGGCGGGCTGATCTTTTCCGATTGCGGGCTGGTGGTGGACCCCGATGCCGGCGAACTGGCCGAGATCGCGATGGCGGCGGCCGACAGCGCGCAAAGCCTGCTGATGGACACGCCGCGCGTGGCGATGCTGTCGTTCTCCACCAGCGGCAGCGCGCGGCATGCGGCCGTCGACAAGGTGGTGGAGGCCACGCGCCTCGTCACTGCGCAGCGGCCCGGCCTGGCGATCGATGGCGATGTGCAGCTCGACGCCGCCATCGTTGCCGAAATCGCCATGAAGAAGATCGAGCACTCCAGGGTGGAAGGCCGCGCCAACGTGCTGGTGTTCCCCAGCCTGGAAGCCGGCAATATCGGCTACAAGCTGGCCGAGCGCGTGGGCGGCGCCAAGGCGATCGGGCCCTTGCTGCAAGGCTTGCAGAAGCCGGCCAACGATCTCTCGCGCGGCTGCAGCGCGGACGATGTGTTCTATGTGATTGCCGTAACGGCAGTGCAGGCGCAAGCCGCCGCGCAAGCCCGGACGGAAGCCCCGATGGCCGCGCAACTGTCATGACCGCTGACCACTTGCTGCCGCTGCTCGCACTGATGGGCGCGGCAAGTTACTTCCAGACGGTAACCGGCTTTGGCCTCGGCATGATCGTGATGGGCGCGACCAGCGGGCTGGGCCTCGCGCCGGTCGCCACCGTCGCCACGCTGGTGAGCCTGGTGACGCTGGCCAACAGTGCGGTGGCGTTGCCGGGCAAGATGCACCATATCGACTGGCGTGCCGTCGGCGCGGCCACGCTGGGCATCCTGCCTTCCGTGGTGGCCGGCGTGCTGATACTCGACTACCTGAGCGGCGCCGCCGCCGGCATCCTGCAGGTGCTGCTGGGCGCGGTGGTCCTGTATGGCGGGCTGAGCGCCGCGCTGCGCCCTGCCCCGCTGGTGCGGCGCTCCGGCGACCGCAGCTTCTTCGTCAGCGGCATCTTTGGCGGGCTGCTCAGCGGCATGTTCGGCGTGTCCGGGCCACCGTTGATTTTCCAGTTCTACCGCCAGCCGCTGTCGATGGTGGAGATTCGCTGTGCGCTGATTCTTGTGTTCACGGCCACCTCGGTTACTCGGACGCTGTTCAGCGCGTGGCAGGGGCAGCTCGGCACCGATATCTGGGTGCAGGCAGCGCTCGCGGTGCCTGTCGTGGCCGTGACTACGATTGCGGCCCGGCGATTTCCACCACCGCTTTCGGCGGTGGCAACGCGGCGGATTGCGTTCGGGGTGCTGGTGGTGATTGGGGCGTACCTGATGTTGCCGGGCTTGATTGACCTCGTCACTTAGTGGCTGAGCCCCCCGCGCCCCCCGTGTGTTCTCTTATCTGCGGAAATACTTGTATTTGCCCCAGGGTGCGATATAGTCTCGCCCTCGCGTGCGGCTGTAGCTCAGTTGGATAGAGTACTTGGCTACGAACCAAGGGGTCGTGGGTTCGAATCCTGCCAGCCGCACCACCTGTTACGTTTAGCAAATCAACGGCTTAGAGAATTTGAGTCTCTAAGCCGTTTTTGCTTTTACGCAGCATTGCTGACGGGCCTTTGCGGGAGTCCTCTTCGCCAGCGCTACACGTCGGCAACTTCGACGCGCGAGACCACCAACGCGATATGATCATCATGGATCCCGCCAGGGCAGCGGTGAAGTTCTGTCGCTCCTTGCCATGTCCCGGGCGTATCCCCAGCCGGCCGGGGACAGTTGCCGAGGCCGCTCCAAGTACAAACCACTCTTACCGCCGTCACCGGAGAGCTGAATATGCGCATTCCGCCGCTGAAGTCGATCATTGCGTTCGAGAGCGTCGCGAGAACGAAGAGCGTAAGCCGGGCGTCCGAGGAACTGGGCCTGACCGCCTCGGCGGTGAGCCATCAGATTGCCAACCTCGAGTCCATCATTGGCCAGCCGCTCTTCTTCCGGCAGGGCCGGGGGCTGGCCCTCACGCCGGTCGGGGAGCAATACCTGCGAGACGTGACCGGGTCGCTCGCTGAACTGAACCGCGCGACCGAGCGTGCATCGAGCCAGGCTGAAGTCGACATTCTCAGGGTGCATTCGAGCCCGAGCTTCGGCTTGATGTGGCTGTTGCCTCGGCTGAAATCGTTTCAGGCCGACAACGGCGACATTCAGTTGAACGTAGCCTGCTCCTATGAGGACATCTCCTTCACAAGCGGCTATTACGACGTCGATATCCGCTACGGCTCCGCGCACTGGCGCGATCTGCAGGTCAAGACAGTGCGCAACGAGTTCATTGCTCCCCTGGCCTCCCCGGAATATCTTGCCCGACACCCTATCCGCACTCCGGCCGACCTGCTGGGCCAGCGCCTGGTTTTCTCCGAGACGCCTCTCGTCCAGTGGCAGCAGTGGTTTGCCAGATTCGGCGTCTCAGGCGAGCACCAGGCGTTCGACTTTTCCTTTGACCGCTCGTACATGTCGCTGGAGACGGCGGCCCTTGGCATCGGCGTGGCGCTGGAAAGCATGCTGCTGGCGTCGGTCCATCTCAGCAAGGGGACGCTGGTACCGGTCTTTGACCCTACGTATGCCGTGGAGGTGGGCGCGCATCACATCGTCTGCCCATCCCAGAATGCGGACTTGCCTCGGGTACAGCGATTCCTCGACTGGATCGACCGGGAATTGAAGTAGGCATGCGGCCCATGCGGCTCACGCATGGTGCAGCGCACCAGGAATTTACCTCCTGGAATCACATCTCTCATCTGAAAATTTCTCAGCAATAGCTGAGACGGACTGCGTTGATCGGAGCCGCGCGAGGCACCAGACTCGAACCATCATTTCAACAGTCAGGAGACAGACATGATGCTCGAGAACAAGGTTGTGATCGTGACCGGTGCCGCATCCCCCCGCGGTATCGGCAAGGCAACGGCAAGCGCGCTGGCCGCGCAAGGCGCCAGGGTAGTCATATTGGATCTGCGGCAGGCAGACGCGGAGCGGGCGGCACTGGACCTTGGCGAAGATCACCTCGGCATTGCATGCGATGTCACGGACCGCGCGGCCTGCCAACTGGCCGCGCGCGCCGCCCTCGAAAAATACGGCCGCATCGATGGCCTGATCAATAACGCCGGCATTACGCAGCCCCTGCGGACGCTGGACATCCAACCGGCCAACTTCGATGCCGTCGTCGATGTGAACCTGCGCGGCACGCTCTACATGTCGCAGGCCGTCATCCCTCAAATGAAGGCGCAGCAGCACGGCAGCATCGTTTGCATGTCGTCGGTTTCCGCGCAACGTGGCGGCGGCATTTTTGGCGGTCCGCACTACAGCGCGGCGAAAGCGGGCGTGCTTGGCCTCGCACGCGCCATGGCCCGGGAGTTTGGCGGCGACCACATTCGCGTCAACTCCATTACGCCAGGCCTGATCCAGACGGACATCACCGGCGACAAGCTAACGCCGGAAATGCGGGCCGACATCATCAAAGGCATTCCGCTCGGGCGTCTCGGCGATGCCGCCGATGTGGCCAACGCCTGCCTCTTCCTGATCAGCGATCTGTCCGCCTACCTCACCGGCATCACACTCGACGTCAATGGCGGGATGCTGATTCACTGACCGTCCCTCGACTGCCGCCTTCACCTGGCGGAACAATCGGCGCACTCGGGCTAACCCGGGGCGCCTGGCAGGAGACAACATGAAGACCAAGTACGCTTCGCCCGTCGCGGGCGATGTGATGGCGCACACGGATGCCGCCACCTTTGAATCCAAAACCTACGCGAAAGTGGTACGGCGCCTGATACCGTTCCTCATGCTCTGCTACCTCGGCGCCTATCTGGACCGGGTCAATGTGGGATTTGCCAAGCTGCAGATGCTCAATGACCTGCGCTTCAGCGAAACGATCTATGGCCTTGGCGCCGGCATCTTCTTTCTTGGATATTTCCTCTTCGAAGTCCCGAGCAACATGATTCTGCACAAGGTGGGTGCGCGCAACTGGCTCGCGCGCATCATGCTGACGTGGGCCATCATCTCGGCGAGCTTTGCGTTTGTCAGCACGCCCACCTCCTTCTACGTGTTGCGCTTCTTGCTAGGCGTCGCGGAGGCCGGATTCGCGCCCGGGGTCATTCTTTACATGACCTATTGGTTTCCGTCGGAAAGGCGAGCCAAAGCGCTATCGATGTTCTTCATGGCGATACCGCTGGCGGGCATCGTGGGCGGACCACTGTCCGGCTACATCATGCACACATTCCACGGCGTGCTGGATCTGGCCGGCTGGAAGTGGCTGTTCATGCTGGAGGCGCTGCCATCGCTCGTTCTCGGCATCGCCATCCTGCTCTACCTGGACAACGGCATCCAGAGTGCGAAGTGGCTCACCGAAGCGGAGAAAGCGCTGCTTGCGCGCAACGTCGCTGGCGACAACGCCCAGAAGGTCTCGCACGTGTCGATCCGCGCGTTCATCGCCGATCGCCGGCTCTGGCTGATGGCATCCATCTACTTCTGCGTCGTGCTCGGACAGTACGGCTTGACGTTCTGGTTGCCGACCATCGTCAGGAAGTCCGGCGTCGCGGACCCCTTGTGGGTGGGCATCCTTACCGCTTTGCCGTACCTGTGCGCGATTATTGCGCTGCCATTGGTCGGCTTGAGCGCGGACCGGCGCCGCGAGCGGCGCCTGCACCTGGCGATCCCGATGCTGGTGGCGGCGGCTGGCTTTGCGACGCTTCCTCTGCTTGGCAGCGTCGGTGCTTCGATCGTTTGCCTGAGCATCGCGGCGGCGGGAATCCTGACGTCCTCGTCGCAGTTCTGGGCATTGCCCACCGCTTTGCTGGGCGGCATGTCGGCAGCGGCCGGGATCGCAGCCGTCAACTGCTTCGCGAACCTTGCCGGCTTCTTTTCCCCGGCCATCGTAGGCTGGCTCAACGACCTGACCGGAAAATCGACGGCCGGCCTGATCTTTATCTCAGGCGTCATCGTGCTCGGCGCACTGCTTGTCTTCCTTGTCCCGGCGAAGACTGTCAACCGTTGAGCTTCTCCATCCCCTTGACCATCAGATATACGCAGGAGACGAATATGAATTCATCCTCATCCGAAGCGCCCGTGGCACTGCCAGAGCGCGCCTATCGAATCCGCAGGAATGCCCTGTTGATGGGTGAAGTGCAAGGCCAGGGCTATATCGGGCAGGCACTCGACATCGCAGACGTCCTTGCCGTCGCGTACTTCGGTGCCATGCGTTACCGGCCGGAAGACCCGGAGTGGGAAGGGCGAGACCGCTTCCTCCTGTCCAACGGGCACTACGCGATCGCGCTGTATGCCGCCTTGTTCGAAGCAGGCATTCTCCCGGCGGAAGAGCTGGAGACGTATGGCAGCGACGATAGCCGCCTGCCGATGTCAGGCATGGCAAGTTACACGCCAGGCATGGAGATGTCTGGCGGGTCTCTGGGGCAGGGCCTGACGATAGCCGTTGGCCGTTGCCTTGGCCTCAAGCGCAAGGGCTCCGATGCCTTTGTCTATACGTTGTTCTCCGATGGCGAACTGGATGAAGGCGCGATCTGGGAAGGCATCATGTCCGCGAGCCACTGGAAGCTGGACAACCTCATCGCAATTGTCGATGTCAACAACCAGCAGGCCGACGGGCCATCGACGCAGATCATGGCATTCGAACCGCTGGTGGAGAAGCTGGAGGCATTTGGCTGGTTTACGCAGCGCGTCGATGGCAACAATATCGAGGCGGTAGCAGCGGCATTCGATACGGCGCGATCGCATCCGGGCGCGCAGCCACGCATGATCGTTTGCGATACGCGCATGGGCTGCGGTGTTCCTTTCCTGGAGCAACGCGAGAAGAATCACTTTATCCGCGTCGACGCCCACGAGTGGCAGCTCGCGCTGGAAGCACTGGAAGCCGGGAGGCAAGCATGAGCAACGCAACCTTGAACAAGCCGCGTCTGAAGACATCCGCAATGATCGCGTCGATTGCCGGAGAGGGCCAGGCGACCCGCCCTGCCCCGTTCGGACATGCGCTGGTGGAACTGGCCCGCAACAAGCCCGACGTAATCGGCATGACGGCCGACCTCGGCAAATACACCGACCTGCATCTCTTTGCGAAGGCGTTCCCCGAACGCTACTACCAGATGGGCATGGCCGAGCAGTTGCTGATGGGCGCTGCCGCCGGCCTGGCGCACGAGGGGGCACAGCCCTTTGTCACCACGTACGCGGTTTTTGCCACGCGCCGCGCCTATGACTTCATGCACCAGGCCATCGCCGAAGACAACCTGGACGTGAAGATCGTCTGTGCGCTTCCCGGCCTCACGACAGGCTATGGACCAAGCCATCAGGCCGCCGAGGATCTGGCCTTGATGCGCGCGATGCCGAACATGACCGTCATCGATCCGTGCGATGCGCTGGACACCGAGCAAATGGTGCCCGCCATCGCGGCACATCGCGGTCCTGTCTACGCGCGACTGCTGCGCGGCAACGTCCCCATGGTGCTCGATGAATATGACTATCGCTTTGAACTTGGCAAGGCAAAATTGCTGCGCGACGGCGCGGAGGTGCTTGTTATCTCGTCTGGCATCATGACAATGCGTGCGCTCGAAGTCGCCAAGGCGCTGGAAGCAGATCACGTGGGCGTTGGCGTGCTGCACGTGCCGACGATCAAACCCCTTGACACCGAAACCATCGTGCGAGAGGCAAAGCGCGCCGGCCGGCTCATCGTCGTCGCCGAGAACCATACGGTAATCGGCGGTCTCGGCGAAGGGGTGGCGACTGCGCTGATGCGCGCGGGCGTTAGCGCGCCATTCCGGCAGATTGGCCTTCCGGACGCGTTCCTGGACGCTGGCGCACTGCCTACGTTGCACGATCGCTACGGCATCTCGGCCAACGTCATGGCGGCGACCATCAAGGGCTGGCTAGGCTGACGAGTGACGAAAGGCCGCAGGCAGGCAAGCGCGGCTCGGCGGCGGTGGGATAACCACCCACCGCCCCTCCCGAATCCACCGCACGATCTCCGCAAACGCCGGCATATCCGGCGGCGCCGGCAACCGCCACCGGTTTTGCCCGGCTGGTAGTCCCGAACGACGGCTAGGCCGGGCGCTACGTCTCCAGGCTGATCAGCCTGGAAGTGTTCGCGGCGCCGGCGGCACGGTAGGCAGGGTCAGGCGCGAGTGGCCAGCAAAACGCTGGAGGCCTTGAAGATGGCGACGGCCGCGCCGCCTTGCACCAGCCCCAGGTTGCTCACGCTGTCATTGGTGATGATGGCCACGATCTCGCCTCCCTGCTTCAGGCCAATGACGACTTCGGCATTGACGGCGCCGGTCTTGACCCCCGAAACCGTGCCCACAAGCTGATTGCGGGCGGAGAGCAGCATGTCCGGTTCAGGCACGCCAACGATGACGGACGACGCCTTGATCAGCGCAATGGCTTCCTTGCCTACCGCGAGCCCGAGCCGCTTGGTGCTGTCGCTGGTGATGGTAGCGACGATCTTCGCGCCGCCGGCAACCTCGAGTTCGATCTCGTCGTTCACCGCGCCCTGGTGGACTGCCGTCACCTTGCCGGTCAGCTTGTTTCTTGCGCTGGTTTTCATCTTTCCCTCACCGCGTTATGTCGGCGGCCACCGCCTGGCCGCAAGTGCACCGTCCCGGAGCATCGCTGGCGTCCGGGCCATGGATCGCCAGATCATACCGCGTTCGCAAGCGGCGGCAATGCCTCCCGTCCTGATAACCAACCTTGCCCAATCGTGATGTCCAAAGCCTCGCTACACCTCCAGCTGCTCCGCATCCTGCATACCCTGCTGACCGAGTGCAGCGTCTCCCGCACAGCGGTCCTGCTGGGCCAGTCCCAGCCGGCGATCAGTGTTGCACTGCGGCGGCGGCGCGAGATGACCGGCGACCCGCTGCTGGTGCGCAGCGGCACCCGCATGGTGCCCACCACGCAGGCGCTGGCCATGATCGAGCCGGTATCGCAGGCACTGCGCGGCATGACCAGCATCCTCAATCCGGCGCTGCCGTTCGACCCGGCCACCGCCACCCGCACCTTCCGCATAGCTTGCCCGGACTACCTGGACATCGGACTCGCGCAAGGGGCCGGGCTGGATGTCGGCCACGGCATCTGTACCCATGCCTGGTGCCGGACCAGCGCCACGGACATTTACGCGCTCGGTGACTGCGCGGAAATGGAAGGGCTGTTCCAGCCATACGTGCCGCCCATCATGCACGCCGCGCGCACGCTGGCCGGCAACCCGCAACGCGTGGTGTTTCCGGTGATGCCCGCTAGCCTGAAAACGGCTGCCACCCCGGCCGTCATCGCCACACCAACGCATCCCAGCGGCGCGTGGAGCATTGCGCTGCATCCTCACGATGTGCGCAACAGCATCCGGGCCATCTGCTCCGATCCGGCGACAGGACGCACTATCGGCTTTGCGCTGATTGGCTCGGCAGTGAACGACAAGGCACCGCTCTTGCAGGAGATGTCAGCGCCGCCTTGAACGCGCGCGGCGGGCTGGCGGCCCAAACGCGGTCGATCCCGCATACGTAGCCAGTTCTCCCAACTCGGCTTCGATCAGCAGTATCCGGTTGTACTTGGCCACACGATCCGAGCGGCAGAGTGAGCCTGTCTTGATCTGGGTGGCCGAAGTCCCTACCGCGATATCGGCAATCGTCGTGTCTTCCGTCTCACCGGAGCGATGGGACACGACCGCGGTGTATCCTGCCGCAGTGGCCATCGATATGGCGGCCAGAGTCTCTGTCAGGGTACCGATCTGATTCGGCTTGATCAGGATGGAGTTGGCGATTCCTTCTTCGATGCCTCTCTCCAGGATGGCCGTGTTGGTGACAAACAGATCATCGCCCACAAGCTGAATGCGTTCTCCGAGCGTCTCCGTCAGCAGCTTCCATCCTATCCAGTCGTCCTCTGCCATTCCATCCTCGATTGTGACGATGGGGTAGTTCTTCGCCAGCGCCGCGAGATAGTCGCAGAAGCCGCTGGCGTCGAAGCGCTTGCCTTCCGAGGCCAGGCTATACACTCCGTTTTCATAGAGCTCCGAGCTGGCGACGTCCAGCCCCAGCGCGATATCGGGGCCAAGCCGATAGCCGGCGAGCTCGATTGCACTGATGATCGCTTCCAGCGCAGCCTCATTGGAGGGAAGATCAGGGGCAAACCCGCCCTCGTCACCCACAGCAGTGGAGAGGCCACGCTTTCGCAGCACGCTCTTGAGCGAGTGAAATACCTCGGCACCCCAACGGATCGCCTCGGCAAATGAAGCGGCGCCTGCCGGCAGAATCATGAACTCTTGTATGTCGACGTTGTTGTCGGCGTGAGCGCCGCCGTTGATCACATTCATCATCGGTACCGGCAGCACGAAGCGGTCGGCCGTCGAGAAGCGCCTGTACAACGGCACCCGTTGGGATGCAGCCGCTGCCCTGGCGGCGGCAAGGGACACCGCCAGAAGCGCATTCGCGCCCATGCGGGACTTCGTCTCCGTACCGTCCGCTTGCAGGAGCAGGCCATCCACGGCCGCCTGGTCCGCCGCGTCGCAACCGACCAGCGTTGCGCTCAGGTCTTCGTTGACGTGTTTGACGGCTTGCCGGACCCCTTTGCCGCCGTAGCGAGCCGGGTCATTGTCCCGGAGTTCCAGTGCTTCCCGGCTGCCGGTGGAGGCGCCCGAGGGTGCGGCCGCATATCCACAGGCGCCATCGGCCAGTGTCACCTCTGCGGCCACGGTGGGATTGCCGCGGGAGTCCAATACCTCGAAGCCTCGGATGGATCGGATGACGGTCATGATGAATGCCTCAAATAGTGATGTCGTGGGTGCCGAGGGTCTTCAGGCGGCCGGCTGGCCAACCGTTGCGATGCGAAGCAGGTTGGTCGTGCCAGGCGTGCCAAATGGCATGCCCGCGGAGATCACGATGACTTGCCCCGAAGTGGCAAAGCCCTCGCTCTCGGCCGTGTCGCAGGCATAGGTCGTCATCTCGGTGACGCTCTCCACTTCGTGGATGATGACCGCATGCACACCCCAGACGAGTGCCATGGCACGCGCAGCATGCAGGTTTGGGGTCATGCCGATAATGGGGGCATCGGGACGCTCGCGAGACATGCGCATGGCGGAATAGCCTGAGCTCGTGTACGCCACGGTGGTGGCTACGTGGAGAAGCCCGGCCACGCGGCGCATTGCACTGCCGATTGCGTTGGCGATGTCCGGCTCCGGTGGTGTTTGCGACGCCTCCATGACCTCCCTGTAGTGCGGGTCTGCCTCCGTCTGCACAATGATGCTGTTCATCATCTGCACGGCTTCGACGGGGAATTTCCCCGAGGCCGATTCTGCGGAGAGCATGACGGCGTCGGCGCCGTCGTAAATGGCGGTGGCAACGTCGGATGCTTCGGCGCGCGTCGGTACAGGCGAGCTCACCATGGATTCCAGCATCTGCGTGGCGACGATAACGTGCTTGCCCGCTTTGCGGCAAGCCTGCACGATGCGTTTCTGGATGGACGGCACCTGCTCGGCAGGCATTTCGACGCCAAGATCGCCGCGGGCGACCATCACCGCGTCGGTTTCGGCGACGATGGCATGCAGCTCCGCGATGGCCGCGGGCTTCTCCAGCTTGGCGACGATGCTGGCCCGGTTTCCGACAATCTCCTTGATCTCACGAATGTCCTCCGCACGCTGGACGAAAGACAATGCGATCCAGTCGACCCCGAGCGACAAGCCGTAGTCCAGGTCTTCGCGGTCCTTCGCGGTCAAGGCCGACAGCGGCAGCACGACGCCTGGCACGTTAACGCCCTTGCGGTCGGACAGCACCCCACCGTCGATCACTTCGGTCTCGGCATAGTCCGGCCCGAATGCCTTTACCCGGAGGCGAAGCTTCCCATCGTCGAGCAACAGGTCGGTCTGCGCTTTCAGTGCCGCGAAGATCTCCGGATGGGGCAGCGCAACCCGGGTCGCGTCGCCCGGGCGGTCCTTGTCCATGTCAAGCCGGAACGTCTGGCCTCGCACGAGCGTAACGGGACCGTTCCCGAACTGGCCCACGCGCAGCTTTGGCCCTTGCAGGTCCAGCAAGACGCCGATAGGCCGTCCCAGCTCCGTCTCCAGATCCCTGATGAGGTTGAGGCGTGCCTTGTGGTCGGCATGCGTGCCGTGGCTGAAGTTCAGCCGAAAAACGTCGGCGCCGGCCATGAACAGGCGGCGAAGGGTTGCAGCATCGCTGCTGGCCGGTCCAACGGTGGCGACAATCTTGGCATTTCGAGTGCGGCGCATGATCTAGCATCCTTTCCCGGCCGGGCTGGTAATCAGCAAGGCGCGGAAGTCGTTGACGTTGGTAAGAGTGGGGCCCGTGACGATGGCGTCGCCTAGCGCCTCGAAGAAGGTGTGTCCGTCGTTGTTGGCGAGAAAGGCGTGCGGCGCCATCTCCCTTTGCCAGCCTCGCGAGAGAGTCGTGGGGTCGGCGTATGCCCCTGCGATCTCTTCGATGCCGTCCACGCCATCCGTATCGGCGGCCAGCGCAAAGACACCCGGGTGGCCGTCCAGCGCAATGGCCAGGGAAAGCAGGAATTGCACGTTGCGCCCACCGCGGCCATTGCCTCTGACCGTGACGGTGGTCTCGCCCCCTGACAGAAGCACGCACGGAAGCTGGAATGGCGCCGTTCCCTGCGCGGCCTGGAAGGCGATGCCAGCCATCACCTTGCCGACGTCGGTGGCCTCGCCTTCGATGCGATCCCCCAGTACATAGGGCTGGATGCCCGCGGCCGCCGCTGCCTGCGCCGCGGCGGCAAGGGAGATGGCAGGCGTCGCGATCATGCGCACCTCGCTGTGCGCGAGCCGTTCGTCGCCAGGCTTGACGGACTCCCCGCTGCCGGACGCCAGGAGACGCTCCGCGCTGGCCGGGAGCAGGATCCCGTAGCGCCGGACGATATCCAGCGCGTCCTGGCACGTGGTCGCGTCGCATACCGTCGGTCCGGAAGCGATATTGACCGGGTCGTCGCCGGGTACGTCCGAGATCAGCAGCGTAACGACGCGAGCCGGATGGCACGCAGCGGCAAGCCTTCCGCCTTTAATGCCGGAAAGATGCCGCCGCACACAGTTCATCTCCGAGATGGTCGCGCCGCTGGCCAGCAGCGCCTGGTTGACGGCGCGTTTTTCCTCCAGGCTTATGCCGGCCAGCGGAAGGCTAAGCAGCGAGGATCCGCCGCCGGATATCAGGCAGATGACCAGATCGTCCGGGCCCAGCCCTGAGACCAAATCCAGCATGCGAACCGCGGCGCGCTGGCCAGCCGCGTCGGGTACCGGATGCGCGGCTTCGACGACTTCGATGCGCGAGGTCGGCGTGGCGTGGCCGTACCGCGTCACAACCAGTCCAGCGAGTGGGCCCGGCCACGCCTGTTCCAGCGCCCGGGCCATGCTGGCGGCGGCCTTGCCGGCCCCGACGACGATGGTGCGACCGGCAGGCGGCTCGGGTAATGCGGACGCCAGGCAGTCCCGCGGGTCCGCTGCGGATACGGCAGTCCGGAAAAGCGACTCCAGGAATGCACGAGGGGGTTCAATGGCGAGGTGTTTCACGATGCGCTACCTGTTTCCGTTCCGGTATCAAGCGCTCTTGCGGGCGTCGGCGGCATAGTTCGGCTGCAGCGGCACCAGCGGGACGGGTTCCGGGGCGACACCTTCATAGAGTTGATCGAGGTCCTCGGGGTCGACTTCGCCATTGAGCACGCGTTGGACGCGGTCCTCGTCGAGTGCGCCGACCCACCTGGCAATCGCCATGGTCGCAACCGCGTTGCCGATGGTGTTGGTGATGGCGCGCGCCTCCGACATGAAGCGGTCCACCCCAAGCAGGAGAACCATCCCAGCCACCGGAATCTTCCCCAGCGACGCGAGCGTTGCCGCCAGGGTGATGAAACCCGAGCCGGTGATGCCCGCGGAACCCTTCGACGTCAGCAGCAGCACGCCAAGCACGACGAACTGGTCGGTGAGGGTCAATGGCGTGTTGGTTGCCTGTGCGATAAAGATCGCGGCCATGGTGTAGTAGATGCACTGGCCATCGGGGTTGAAGGTAAGCCCCGCCGGCACCACCAGCCCCACGACGGGCTTCGACACGCCGACGTTCTCCAGCTTGCGCATCAACTGCGGAATGACGGATTCGGACGAGCTCGTTCCCAGCACGGTCAGGATTTCGTCCTTGATGTACTTCAGAAATTTGAACAGGCTGAATCCGCAGATGCGGCAAATGGCACCCAACACAATCAGCACGAACAGCGCGCAGGTCCCATACATGGTGGCGACCAGCTTGCCAAGCGAAGCAATGGAGCCAAAGCCATATTTGCCCACCGTGAATGACATCGCGCCGAACGCGGCAATCGGCGCGAGGCGCATGATCATGCCGACGATCGCGAACATGGCATTGGCGAACGAGTCCAGGGCGGCGACGAACGGCTTGCCGCGCTCTCCAAGATGGGCCAGGGCCACGCCCATGAATACCGAGAACACGAGGATCTGCAGGATGTCGTTCTTGGCCAGTGCATCCACAATGCTCATCGGCACAAGGTTGAGCAGGAAGTCCATGACGCCGTCATGCTTCACCTGCGCCGTATAGGCGGCAATGCTCTTAGTGTCGAGCGTCGCCGGGTCGACGTTCATGCCGTGGCCGGGCTGTACCACGTTGACCACGATGACGCCGAGCAGCAGCGCAAATGTCGACAGCACTTCGAAGTACAGCAAGGCACGCCAGCCTACCCTGCCAAGGTCTTTCATGCTTTCCATCTTGGCGATGCCGAGCACGACCGTCGCGAAGATGATGGGTGCAAACACCATCTTGATGAGGCGGATGAAGATATCGCCAAGTGGCTTGAGCTCGCTGCCGATATGGGGCATGAAGATACCCAGCAGGATGCCCGCCGCCACGGCAATGAGCACCTGGACATACAGTGAGCTTATGAGTCGCCTTTTCATGATGTCTCCTGTGGCGACGCACTTGCAGCGCAGCCTGTCTTGCCTTCATCAAACGGATGCGGCCGACGTCTTCGCGACGGCCGTGCCTCCTGGTCAGTCCATGCTTACGCGCGCCTCTTTGACGAGCTTGCCGAAGCGGGTGACTTCTTCCTTGATCTGGGCCGTCATCTGGGCCGGGGTGTTGCCGACCGGTTCTGCGCCGATGGCGGCAAATTGCTTTTTCACATCGGGGAGTGCCAGGGCCTTGGTGATTTCCGTGCAAAGCCGGTTCACGATCTCAGGCGGCGTTCCCGTTGGGGCAAGGATGCCGAACCAGGAGGCGATGTCGAATCCTGGCAAGCCCGACTCGGCAAGGGTAGGCACATCCGGCAGTGCGGAAGAGCGCCTGGCCGTGGCGACCGCCAGCGGCTTCAGCTTGCCCGCCTTGATGTAAGGCAGCGCGGACGACGCGGTGTCAAACATCATCGAGACCTGGCCGCCCATCAGGTCGGTGATAGCCGGGGCGCTCCCCTTGTAGGGAACGTGGACGATGTTGCTGCCGGTCTGTGCCTTGAATTGCTCGCCGATCAGGTGATGGGCCGTGCCGTTGCCGTTGGACGCGTAGGTCAGCTTTCCTGGGTTGGCCCTGGCATAGGCAACCAACTCCTGCACGTTCCTGGCCGGGAAGCTCGGGCTGACGACGAGTACGTTCGGCACGATGGCAACGACGGAGACCGGTGTCAGGTCCTTTTGGAAGTCGTAGGAGAGCTTTTTGTAGACGTTCGGTGCGATGGTGTGATGAACCGCGCCCATGAGCAGCGTGTAGCCATCCGGCGCAGACTTTGCGGCGGCGTCCGCGCCGATGGTGGCACCAGCGCCCGGCCGGTTTTCGATAATGACGGGCTGGCCCAGCGCCTGCGTGAGCTTTTGTCCCACCGTGCGGGCAAGGACATCGGTGGTGCCCCCCGGGGGAAACGGGACAATGAGGCGAATGGGCTTGGTGGGATATGCCTGGGCGAAAGCGGCGCCGGCGCCGAGAGCGAGGGCGAACGCAGCCACCGCAGTCCGGATAACGGATTGCATGCCTGTCTCCTGATGGAATTCTTTGTTGGCCGGCCCATTCAGGGCCGGCACGGTGCGGGGCACCTGTGCCGGTGCTAACCCGCTAGCGGTTTGCTGCGGCGCGGCGCGGCAAGCCGCACTACTTTTCCAGCTTCAGGCCGCCTTCTTGACCTGATCGGCCAACACCTTGCAGATGGCTTCGGTGACAGACGCGGTGGTCGCATTGCCGCCCAGATCCGGGGTGAAGACGCCGTTGGCGGTGATCTGCTCGATGGCTGCCATCAGGCGGTCCGCCGCGGGCTTCTCGCCCAGATGCTCGAGCATCATGGCCGCGGTCCAGAAGGTGGCGATCGGATTCGCCACGCCCTTGCCCGTGATATCGAAGGCAGAACCGTGGATCGGTTCGAACATCGACGGGAACAGGCGTTCCGGGTTCAGGTTGGCCGTCGGCGCGATGCCGAGGCTGCCAGACAGCGCTGCTGCCAGGTCGGACAGGATGTCGGCATGCAGGTTGGTCGCAACCACCACGTCCAGCGTATGGGGCTTCAACACCATGCGCGTGGTCACGGCGTCGACCAGTTCGCGGTCAACCTTGACGTCCGGATAGCCCTTGGCGACTTCATAGAAGATCTCGTCCCACATCACCATGCCGAAGCGTTGCGCGTTCGACTTGGTCACCAGGGTGAGGTGTTTGCGGGGGCGCTTCTGTGCGATCTCGAATGCGAAGCGGTGGATCCGTTCGACCCCGGCTCGCGTGAAGACAGCTGTTTCAGTGCCGGTCTCGATGGGCAGGCCACGGTGAGTACGACCGCCGTTGCCTGCATACTCGCCTTCCGAGTTTTCGCGGATGATGACCCAGTCGATGTCCTTGCCATTCGCCAGCGGGCTCTTCACCCCCGGCAGGACGCGCGCCGGACGCACATTGGCGTATTGGTCGAAGCCCTGGGCGATAGGCAGACGCAGGCCCCACAGCGACACGTGATCGGGTACGTTCAGGGCGCCCACTGCGCCAAAGAAGATGGCGTCGAACTGCTTCAGGCGCTCCAGCCCGCCTTCGGGGATGTAGTAGCCTTTCTCCAGATAGTAGTCGGAGCTCCAAGGGAAATGCTCGACGCTCAGCCTGAAGCCGCCATCTTGTCCCGCCAGGGTCTCCAGCACTTGCAAACCGGCAGAGATGACTTCCGGGCCGATGCCATCGCCAGGAATGGCTGCAATCTTGTATTCACGCATAGCGTTGCTCCTCTCATTGTTTTCCACACACCGAAGGCCGCTTTCAACCGCCAGGCATGCCGGCGCCTTCTGTGAGCTAACTATCGTTGAAAACTGAGGGAGTAAGATAAACTTAATTTCAAACTAATATTAACTTGAGGTTGAAGATGGGACAGCCTTCGGAACTTGCCTTCTTCGCTGGCCTGGCCAAGGCGGGCAGCTTGTCAGCGGCAGCGCGTGAACAAGACGTCACCCCCGCGGCCATCAGTAAACGGCTGGCTCAAATGGAAAAGCGGCTTGGCGTGCGGTTGCTGAACCGGACGACGCGGCGCATCGGCCTGACTGCCGAGGGAGAGGTCTACCTCGAGCACGCCCGGCGCCTGCTCGTGGAGATCGAGGATCTCGACCAACTGATCTCCAGCAGCCATGTGGCGCCGCGCGGGACGTTGCGGGTCAATGCCCCGCTGGGATTCGGGCGAACCTACATCGCGCCCGCGATATCCGATTTCGCGAAACGGTATCCACAAATGGAGGTGCAGCTCCATCTGACGGACAGGCCGATGAACCTGGGCGATGAGGGATTCGACATAGGGATCCGGTTCGGCGAGATTCCTGACACACGCCTTATAGCGCGGAAGATTGCCGACAACCGGCGCCTGGTCTGCGCCGCGCCCTCCTATCTAAAAGCACACGGCACGCCGATCACGCCACACGATCTGACCCAGCATCAATGCATCGTGCTGCGCCAGAACGACTCCGCCTATGGCATCTGGCGCTTCGTCAAAGGCAAGAAGACGGAAACGGTAAAGGTGCGCGGCGCCCTGAGCAGCAATGATGGCGAAGTGACGCTGACCTGGGGCCTGGCCGGGCAAGGGATCTTGCAGCGCGCGGAGTGGGACCTTGCCAAGTACCTCCGAAGTGGCCGCCTGGTCTTGCTGCTCGAAGACTATGCCTTGCCACCAGCCGACATCTTTGCCGTCTTCCCGGAGCGGTTGAACATGTCGGCCAAGGTCCGGGCGTTCCTCGACTTCCTGGTTGCGCACTTTGAAGGAAAACTGCTCAGGGCGCGCGGGGGTACCTCGTCTTGGTAGACGGACGTTGCGATGAATCGGGCGCCACGCCTGCCGTACCGATGGCGCGCAAAGGGGACCGCACGTAGAGTCGGACCGGCGGCCCCGCCCCTTCACCGGCCGTTCGGCGGGCGGAAGATAGATGGCAGCGCCTCGCGCGCGTGCCAGCCGGCGCCTTATGCCGTTTGGATAATCACCTTGCCGCGCACATGCCTGGCCATACTCTTCGCCATTGCCTCTCCGGCTCGAGCCAGTGGATAAGTGGACTCAATTTCGACACGCAGTTTGCCTGATGCGTAAAGCATGGCCAGCGCGGAGAGCTGGGCACCATCAGGGCGCGTCGCAAAGTGCTTTCCGTCGGCGCCGACTTCATGGGCGCGCCTGGCATCCGGCGGGCTGACGCTCGATACCAGCGTGCCACCGCGCTTGAGCACTGACCAGGAACGCACTTGCGTGTCGCCGCCGACCAGGTCGAGTACAAGATCGACATTCAAAACCTTGGCGGCAAAATCGTCCTCGGTGTAATCGATCACATCTGTCGCCCCCAGGCCTTGCAGGTGGCTCCGGTTGGCGGCCGAAGCGGTGCCGATCACTTGTGCGCCGGCCAGGTTCGCCAACTGCACGGCCACGCTACCGACACCGCCAGCTGCGGCGTGGATCAAGACTTTCTGTCCCGCCTGAAGCTTGCCATGGTCGTGCAGCGCTTGCCAGGCAGTCAAAGCCGCCGCGGGAATGCCAGCGGCCTCCAGGAACCCGAGGCCCTTCGGCTTGCGGGCAAGGCGACCCGCATCCACCACGGCGCGCGTTGCATAGCCGCCGACGATGCCGATGAAGCCCAGCACTTCGTCTCCCGGCACCAGTGTGGTGACATTGCGTCCGACCGCAATGACGGTCCCCGCAGCATCCACCCCGGGCGTGAAGGGAAGGGTTAGCGGAATGAAGGCCTGCATGGCCCCACTGACGATCTTCCAGTCAATCGGGTTGACCGAGGTGGCGGCGACATCAATCAGCACCTCGCCATCACCGGGGCGAGGATCATCGAGTTCCTGCAGCGACAGGGAATCGGGGCCGCCGTAGGCGGCTACACGAATGGCTTTCATCAAAGGCTCCTTGCGGTAATGCCGACAATCGGGGTATCGAGTGCCAGCGCAGCCTGCACCGGGTCGAAGTATTCACGCAGATGCGCGATCCTGCCGTCTTGGGCCGTCAGGAACACGACGTACTCCTGCCGGTAGATGCGGCCGGTCGACTGGATCAGCCCTTCGGCGTGCACCCGCGCAACGGCTTGACGAGGGTCTGCCGAGGGTAGGATCTCGGCGTCGAAGAAGCGGAAATTCGATACCGCACCAATGAACCAGGAGACATGGCGGATCACCGCGTCCCGGCCGCTCAATTTCGACGGATGCCCGATGCCCGGCGCGTAGGGCAGTTCCCATACGATGTCCTCGGCAATCAGTTCCTGCCATTGCTGGTGGTCATCAACCAGCCACTGGAGGTGTTGCTGCAACAACTCTGCTGCGACGCTCATGATATTTCCTTGCGTGTCGGGCGCGGTGGTAGCGGAGATTCTTGCCGCGAACCTGCAACTACGTGCTCCCGGATTGTTGGGTACGTTGCATTCAATGCGCCGCGACGGCGCGCGTGCCGGTCGTGCTGCGGCGACCGTCGATGCTAAGCGCGCCGGCGCCATGGGCCACCACCTGCAGCAGACCGCCGGCCATCGCCAGGTTCTTCAGGAAGTGGAACATCTGGTTCTGATCGCCGAGCGCGTGATGGAAGATCAGCGCCGTGACCACGGCGTAGGCGGCAAGCAGCGCAGCAGTCAATCGCGTGCGATAGCCGGCAATCAACAGCACGCTGCCCGCCAGTTCCAGCACCAGCGCACCGAGATAGCCCAGCAGCGGCACAGGCAGGCCGAGCGAGCCGATGTAAGCGATGGTCGCACCGGGTGCCATCAGCTTGCCAAGGCCGCTGACAAGAAAGATGGTGGCGATGAGGGTGCGGCCGATCAGGGGAAGGGCCAGGCGCGAAGTTGCGGTCGTCGAGTTCATGGTGTGCATCCTTGGGTGAAGAAATGGAAAGTAAGTAATCAAGAATGAAACGTGGAGATAAAGCGGTAAATGCCTTGCCTGGGAGTCACTCGCATCACCGCAGAC
This sequence comes from Cupriavidus sp. F041, assembly GCF_057814235.1. Classification (NCBI taxonomy): domain Bacteria; kingdom Pseudomonadati; phylum Pseudomonadota; class Betaproteobacteria; order Burkholderiales; family Burkholderiaceae; genus Cupriavidus; species Cupriavidus sp. F041. Next base: position 2,412,876 of record NZ_JBVASY010000001.1, on the reverse strand, counting down.
GACCATCGGCACGCAACTGCGTCCCGATCCTGGCGATCTCGGCTTCGCCCCTGCGGAGCGCGTCGTTCGATGTATGGACTGAGTAGTAGCCAAGTGCCAGGTCGTGCGGATGGGGGACCGCCGACGCGACGATGAAATCCACATCTGTTTCGGCGGTGAAATCGAGCGCGCCCTCGGACTGTGAGAAGACCGCGAGTTCGTCCTGCAGCAACTCGCCACCCGTCGCGAGCGTGCCACGGTTGACGTGTGCCCAGGCCACGGTGTGGCTTGCGGGCGGCTGATAGCGCCAGCTTTGGCCCGCCGCCAGGCGCACGTGCAGCAGTGCCACGCCGGACGGCGCGGCAACCGGGCTGTCTTTTCCATCCAGTGAGCCCAGTACCAGGCGCACCGGTCCTGATTGCGGTATCGAGGACGCCGGAAGGTATTGGCTGTGTGGCGTGCCGTTCTCCAGGCTGCGCGGCAGGGCGATCCACAGTTGATAGCCCTGGAAGCGGCTCCCCTTCGCGGGGCTGGCTGCGTGCCAGATGCCGTTGCCCGCCCGCATCCATTCGACGCTGCCCGCCGCCAACACGCCGGCCGCGCCGGTCGTATCTTCGTAGTGCAGTTCGCCCTCGAGCAGCACGGTGAGGGTAGCGATGCCCGAGTGCGGGTGCATGGGGAACAACGCGTCGCCTGAGGGTGCAAAATCGAAGTAGTCGAGAAAGACGAAGGGCTTGATCAGCTTGCCAACGTCGCCGGGACTGACGATCCGTGAAACGGGACCATGCCGGCGGCCACCGGTACGCAGCACGATGGCACGATGGCTCGCCGCATCCGGCTGCGCGGCGTGGTGCTGGGTCTGGCCCGCGTCTCCGGCGTGACGGGTCTGCGTTGCATACTCCATGAAAATCTCCTTCGGTGATGACATGACCGAAGGTTAGGTGCTTGACATATATATTGGTAGCCTATATTTCTAGATGAAATCCATCTAAGGAATAGATACATGCTTGATGGCGTATCCCTGGACCAGCTACGCACCTTCATCGCGGCCGCCGACGAGGGCAGCTTCTCCGCGGCGGGGCGGAAGCTGCGGCGCGCGCAGTCGGTGGTGAGCCAGACGCTTGCCAACCTGGAGGGGCAAATCGATGTCCACTTGTTCGATCGCAGCGGCCGCTATCCGCGCCTGACCGAGCAGGGCGCCGCGCTTCTGGCGCAGGCGCGGCTGGTGGTGAGCGGCATGGACGGCTTCAAATCCAAGGCGCGCGCGATTGCCGAAGGACTTGAACCCGAGCTGTCTGTGGTGGTGGATGTCATGTACCCGATGGCGTCGCTGACGGTGACAGTGGGCGAGTTCCGCGATGCGTTTCGACACACCCCGCTGCGCTTGTATGTGGAGGCGCTTGGCGCGGTCATGCGCCCCGTAATCGAGCGCGTTTGCCGGCTTGGCATCAGCGGATCGATGCCCGCGGTTCCCGAGACGCTGGATGCGGAAAAGCTGCTCGACGTGCCAATGGTCACCGTGGCCGCGCCATCGCATCCTCTGGCATCGCGCAAGGGGGCTATCCGGGTACGCGAACTGGAGGGCCACGTGCAATTGGTCCTGACCGACCGCACCACGCTGACTGAGGGGGAGACCTTCGGCGTCTTCTCGCCGCTGACCTGGCGCCTGGCCGATCTGGGCGCGAAGCATGCCTTCTTGCGCGCCGGCTTCGGCTGGGGGCACATGCCAGCGGCAATGGTGCAGGGGGATATCGATGCGGGCGACCTGGTGGCGCTGCGGCTGGACTTCCAGCCGCGTACCCCGCCGATCGCCATGTTCGCGGTCTACCGCAAGGACACGCCGCCCGGCCCCGCCGGCCGCTGGTTCCTCAACCGGCTGAAGCAGACTTCGCAGCGACCTTTTCTGCACCGATACTGAGCGCGCTTACCGCAAGCTGGAAGCGCGAGCATGTGATGCTCGCGGTCACGTCACTCCGTCTACAAGGCGCCCGCAGAACCCGAGCAGAGCGGGCGCCTGATGCAGGCAATTCAGGTCAGTGGCGCGCAAGCGTTTGAGCGCCCGGTCCAGACCGCGCCTGCCGAAGGCTCAGCCCGCAGCGGTCTCCAGCGCCGCTTCGTATTGCCCCAGGCAGGCCATGCCATTCAGCCGGGCGCGCTGCAGCAGCGCCCGTTGCGCTTGCGCCGCGTTAGCGGCCTCGCCGCGCCAGGCCAGCAGGGGCGGCTCCTGCAAGGCGCGTCCGTAGGAAAAGGCCAGCCGCCAGGGCAGCGGGCCGAGCCGGTTCATGGCATCGAGATTGGCGGTGGCCTCAGTAGGCGTTTGACCGCCGGACAGGAAGAAGATACCCGGCACCGCCGCCTGCACCGTGCGCTTGAGCACCTGCAGGGTCTGCATGGCAACCTCGGCCGGCGGCGCGTGCCCGGCCTCCTTGCCGGGGAGCACCATGCTGGGTTTCAGCAGCATGTGTTCGAGCACCACCGCATGCCGGTGCAAAGCGTGAAAGACTTCGTGCAGCACGGTCTCGGTGACCTCGGCGCAACGCGCCATGGAGTGCGCGCCATCCATCAGCACCTCGGGCTCGACGATGGGCACCACGCCCGTCTCCTGGCAGATCGCGGCATAGCGTGCCAGCGCCTGCGCATTGGCCTGGATGGCAAGCCGGCCGGGCAGTTTGTCGGACACGTTGTACACCGCGCGCCACTTGGCAAAGCGCGCGCCCTGCTGGCGATAGCCGGCAAGCCGCTTGGCCAGCCCGTCGAGGCCCTCGGTGATCTCGTCGCCGGGAGCGTGGGCTAGCGCGAGCTTGCCCTTGTCCACCTTGATGCCTGGCACGATGCCATGGCGCGCCGCCAGCTCCGGCAGCGGCGTGCCATCGTCGGCGCGTTGGCCCAGCGTTTCCTCGTACAGGATCACGCCGCTGATGAACTCACCAAGACCTGGTGTCGACAGAAGCAGGTCGCGCCACGCCCGGCGGCTCTCCTCGCTCGATGCCACACCGATGCGCTCGAACCGCTTGGCGATCGTTGGCCCGCTCTCGTCGGCGGCCAGCAGGCCTTTGCCCGCTTGAACCAGGGCGTCCACAGTGGCTTGCAGCTCACTTCGTGTGTCCATGATGTGGCTCCGTAAAGGTGACATGGAAACAAGCATTTACTCATAAGCGCAATCGCGCAAGCGAGCCGGGGCGCGCAGCCAGTGCCCATGGTGGCCGGCCGAACACTTCGCGCAGCTTGCCCTTGGCCTGCTCGAGCCAAGCGGCGATCTCCCCGGGGCTGCCGTAGGCGTGCGCCGTGCCGAATGGCGTCGATATGCGTAGAAGTGCACTACCAGTAACAGCACCACATTGACACGGCGGTGACGCTGCTGGCGCGTCACCCCGTGCTAGGATAAAAGCCCCCCAGCAGCTGCCCCAGGCCCATGACCACCCTCTACGCGACCCTCGGCGTGCAATCGGACGCCACCCTGGACGAGATCAAGCGCGCCTACCGCCGCGCCGCGATGAAGTGGCACCCCGACCGCAACCTTGGCCGCGAGGCGCAGGCGCACGAGGCATTCCAGGAGATCCGCGATGCCTACACCATTCTTTCCGATGCCGGGCAGCGCCAGATCTACGACGAGGTATTTGAGCGGGAGATGCGGCGCTGCCAGGCCGAGCGCGAGGCGCAGGAAGAACAGGAGCGCGAGGCGCAACGCGAGGGCCAGCGCGTCGCGCAGGAACACTATGAGAAGATGGTCGCCACCGCGATGCGCTTTGCCGGCGACGGCCACAACCGCGACGTCATCTTCGGCGTGCTGCTCGGCCGGGACTGCGACGCGGAACTGGCGGCACGCATCGCGGACAGCACATGGGCCTTGCAGGAGTCGCGGCGGGCAACCGTGCCGGCCGCGGACGCGCCTGACACCGAGGCCGCCGGGGCGACGGCGTCAAACCCCGACGAGGTGACGCGGCCCAGGCGTCACCCCGGCGCCTTCGATTCGTTCTGGCACGGCTTGTTCGGCCTCCGCTCATAGGGGCGGAGCGGGCTGCGCCAACGGCATCATGACGATGCCGCCCTACCACGCCGATCCGCGCGATCGGAGCGCTGCCGTATCGTATCGGCTCGCGGCCATCATTTCGTCTTCGCACGGCGCGTCCTGGAGCACATAGTCGAAACGCACATGTGTGAACGGGCCCGTTACGCCAAGCGACGCAAGCTCCGTCAAGCCTTCTAAGGGACCTCCTGCCGCCAGCGCGCGGCGATTGCGCTGGGTGGCCTCGGCGCGAACCTGCCGGCCGCTGCGATCTCTTTATACGCCGACGACCCGTTGCCGAACGGCGGCAAAGGCCGAATAGCCGACCTCCGTCCCACGGGCCCCGATGGCGGAAGCCAAGCAGTTTCGGTCGCCCGGTTAAGCCGGCTTCGCAGTACGCTTGAATCCGGCAATTGAGTTCGGTCCGCTGTGGGCGTCTGACAAGAGCTGTCATAGCCCTGTCAGCGTGCCCTGGCGCTTCGGGCAATGCAAGTCGGCGCTTTGATTATCGGGCAGTGAGAAACCGCCTCAGCTTTTACCGAGCCGTTTGTGTTTCGATGAGGACCAAAGCAATCTTGCGCGTCGAACTACTGCTGCCACCTGGCCTGGCGCGTTCGCGCTCCTCAAAAAGCTGGAAGTGGACTCCAGACGCAGACCACAATTGTCCGGCGAGGGAATGGTGCCGCAATACATTCGTCTAGCTTTTTTGTGTCACGCAGGACGAGCTCCAGGACGACCTCAAAGTGGCTCGACGCGACGTGTTCCAAAGTGGCCAATAGATTCGCGTGATGAAGTCTCAGCGCTTCATCCAACTCTTCCTGAGACCGCATATCGCACCGGCGTGACATCTCGACGAAAGCGTCGAGGCTGATCCCATGATGCAGCGCACATACCGCGTGGAGATTATGGCGTTAAATGCACTTGTCAAGCCGCGAACCCGTCGAGCGGTTTCGCTTTCGTCCCGGCAAGCCTCTGCGGCGAGCGTAGTTCGCACTAGACTGAAGAACGCAGAACTGCCATCCGGATGATCCGAACAATGCGCAAGCTCGAAGGCGTGGTCGGCTTCGTCGCCGTAGTGGAGGCTGGCGCGATCAGCGAGGCCGCGCGCCGCCTCCATCTGTCCAAATCCGTCGTCAGCGAGCGCTTGGCCGATCTGGAAAAAATTCTTTGGGAGCGACCCTGCTGAGACGCACGACACGACGGCTGGCGCCTACCCGGAATGGCGCATCGCCTCCGGCTCCGGAGTCCATTGACATCGCCCACGCTGAAGTCCGATGCGTGCCTGCGCGATTACGCACGTTTGTCGAGTGCGTCCGCACCGCCATCGGCAGTCCAGCGTACCAGGACGTGGGCCGGCCTCCACGACGCCGCCGAAGTCGCCTAGATCGCCGGTGACCAGCATGGCGCCTGAAGCTCGCTACTCTGTCCGCCTGTTCGGCGAGTTCCATCTCGACGGCGCCGACGCGCCGATGCCTGACGCGAATTCTCCCCGCTTGCAGGCGCTGCTTGCCTATCTGATTTTGCATCGGGACGTGCCGCAGTCGCGCCAGCAACTCGCCTTCCTGTTCTGGCCCGATTCCACGCAAGCGCAGGCACGCAACGCATTGCGTCAGCTCCTGTTTCATCTACGCAAGTCATGGCCGCACGCAGCCAGTTTCGTCCACGCCGATGCGCAAATGGTGCGATGGTTGCCCGATTCCGCGTTCGATCTCGATGTCGCGCAGTTTCAGTCGGCCCTGGCCACCGCGGCGCGGGCCGCAAGCAACAACGACGCGGCCACCGAGGAAGAGCTCCTGACGCATGCAGCGGAACTGTATCGGGGCGACCTGCTAGCCAGTTGTTACGATGAATGGATCGCCCCGCAGCGCGATCAGTTACGCGAAGCGTGCATCGCGGCGCTCGTGCGGCTCAGCCAGTTGAGCGAGGACAGACGCGACTACGCAAAGGCGTTGAAACACTCGCAGCAGTTGCAGCGGCTCGACCCATTGCGCGAGCCCACCTATATGGCGTTGATGCGCCTGCATGCCCTGAATCACGATCATGCATCCGCGCTGCGCGCCTATCGCAACTGCGTTGAAACGTTCACGCGCGAGCTGGGCATCGTGCCCAGTGAAGCCTTGCGCGAGGCCTATGCGCGCCTTGCTGCCCAGGCTGCGCCAACACCGCGTCGACGCCCACGGGACCCCATGCTGTCAATGATCGGACGCCACGACGAATGGCGGCGGCTTCTCGAAGTGTGGCAGCGTAGTCAGCTTGGCGACAAGCAGTTCGCCCTGATCTCGGGCGAGGCGGGCATCGGCAAGTCGCGCCTGGCGGAGGAATTGCTCGTGCACCTTTCCGGGCAAGGCTTCACCACGACCCACTCGCGCGCGTACGCGGCCGAGGGGCGGGTCGCGTTTGCGCCGGTCACCGGCTGGCTGCGCAGCCCCGCCTTGCACGAAGCGATGAGCGGACTCGACAGACTGTGGCTGACCGAAGTCGCGCGCCTGTTGCCAGAGCTGCTGACGCAACAACCCGGCCTGCCTCCGCCCTCCCCACTCACCGAATACTGGCAGCGCCAGCGGTTCTTCGAAGCGCTGGCGCGCGCCGTGCTGGCGACAGACGGGCCGCTGCTGCTGTTGCTCGACGATTTGCAATGGTGCGACGCGGAGACGCTTGAATGGCTACGTTTCCTGATGCGCTTCGACGTGAGCGCGAAGCTCCTCGTGGTCGCCACGGCGCGGCATGAAGACATCACGCCCTTGCACGCCGTGAGCCGGCTGCTTGACGCCTTGCGGCGCGACGACCAGCTCACGGAGATGTTGCTGGGCGCGCTGGATGCCGCCGAAACTGCGAAGATCGCGGCGCAGATCATCAATCGGCCGCTGGCCGATGCGGAGGCAACCCGGCTATTCGAGGATAGCGAAGGCAATCCCCTGTTCACGGTCGAGATGATGCGCGCCCGGTCCGGCACCGCGACGGCCGGCGGCACGCCGCACGGCACGGTCCCGAAGTTGCCACCCAAGGTGTACACGGTAATCTCGAACCGTCTTGCGCAACTGTCGCCTGCCGCGCGCGATATCGTCGGCGTCGCGGCGATCATCGGGCGAGCATTCACCGCCGATGTGCTGGCCCAGGCGAGCGACGTGCGCGAGGACGCCCTCACGAATGCGCTGGACGAACTCTGGCAACGAGGCATCGTGCGCCAGCCAGACAGCGGGGGCATTGCCTTTGACTTCAGCCACGACAAGATCCGGGACGTGGCCTACGCCGAGGTCAGTCCGCTGCAACGCCGCCGCCTGCATCAACGCGTGGCACGCGCACTTGAACAGGCGCCGGACGATGATCTCGACGCTGCCAGCGCGCAGATTGCCGCGCACTACGAACAGGCGGGCCTGCCAACCGATTCAGCCGCGTTCTATCGGCGCGCGGCCGGCGTTGCGCAGAGTGTGTACGCCTATGACGATGCCATCGCCCTGCTGCAGCGCGGGCTGGCGCAAGCCGATCAGATCGTCGATCCGCAAGAGCGCGCTCAGCAGTCGCTGGCATTGCAACTCGACCTTGCGCCGCCGATTCGCATTTCCCGTGGGTGGGCGGCACCGGAACTCGACGCGCCACTGCGGCGCGCCGTGGAGCTCAGCAGACAGACGGGCGACTTCGGTCAGCAGGCGCGCGCCCAGGTCAGCCTTGCCTTCTTTCTCGTCGTCAGTGCGGAGCTTGCCCAGGCACGGAGCCTGAGCGAGGAACTCATCGCGGGATTGGGCACTTCCGGGTCGGGTACCTACGCGTCGATGGCATGGACCAACATCATGGGGAGCCTGGTCCAGCAGGGTGACTGGGTGGCGGCGGAGCCAGCGTATCAACGCGCGATCGGCGCTTATGACGAAACCCAGCACGCCGAGCATGTGTCGTTGATGGGCGGAAACTTCGGCGTGCTGGCCTCGGCGTGGTCGGCCCATGCATTCTGGTTCACCGGGCTAGCCGATCAGGCCCTCCGGCGTGGACGCGAAGCGCTGGAGGTGGCAAACCGGCTGGCACACCCGTTCTCCCAGGCGCTGGCGCTGTCTTATCTTGCAACGCAGCATGCCCTGCGCCGGCAGCACGGTCTCACGCTTCACTACGCCCGACAGGCACGTTCGATCGCCGATCAGTACCACGTCGGCTACTACCTTGCCTGGGCTGACGTGCTGCTCGCCTGGGCCAATGCAAAGCAGTCGCCCGGTGCCGACGCCGTGGCGGCAATGCGGGCGGCGATCGAGGGCTTTCATGGCACCGGCGCGCGCCTGCGGCTGCCGCTGTATCTCGGCATGCTGGCGGAATGCCTGGGTGACGTGGGCGAGACCGAGGCCGCGCTTGCGGCGCTGGATCAGGCGCTCCATCATGCGGAGCACACTGGCGAGCACTGGCTGGACGCGGAGCTCTATCGCCTGCGCGGCGAGCTTCTGCTGCAACGCAGCGCCAATCTGGCCGAAGCCGAATCGTCGCTGATCAAGGCGATCGAGATCGCCACCGCCCAACGGGCTCGCCCTCTCGAGCTACGCGCCGCGCTGTCGCTGGCGGCGTTGCGCGAGCCGCGGGAGGGTATCGGCGCGCGCCGAGTGGTCGAGCCGCCGCTCGCCCGATTCACTGAGGGCTTCGACCAGCCCGACATCGTCCGGGCGCGCGCGTTACTGGCGCGCTAGTGATGGTTTGGCCGCTCCGGGCCAACCGCGCCGGAGATTGGCGCATATAACGGTGCGCCTAACGCCTTTCAAACGCCGAGGTTGATAAAACTCCTGCATACCAACCGGACAGGAGACAACCATGGAAGGGGCTCTGGGTGAAACCGTCGCCACCGCGCTGAAGCCGCATTTTCGGGGGCAATTGATTCAGCCTGGCGATGCGGCCTATGACCAGGCACGCGCGGTGTACAACGGCATGATTGACAGGCGCCCGGCGCTGATCGCGCGCTGCACGGATGTCGCGGACGTCATTGCGGGGGTGAACGCCGCGCGAGACAGCGGCATGCTGCTGGCCGTACGTGGCGGTGCGCACAATGGCGCGGGGCTCGGCACATGCGACGGCGGACTGGTGGTCGACCTGTCGCCGATGAAAGGCGTGTTTGTCGATCCGAAGCGCAGCACCATTCGGGTTGGTGGCGGCTGCACCTGGGGCGATGTGGACCACGCCGCCAGCGCCTATGGACTGGCGACGCCGAGCGGTTTCATCTCGACCACGGGCGTGGGTGGGCTGACGCTTGGCGGGGGCATTGGCTACCTCAGCCGCGCCTACGGCCTGACGATCGATAACCTGCTTGGCGCCGAGGTCGTTCTGGCCGACGGGCGACTGGTCAATGCCAGCAGCGACGAGAACGCGGACCTGTTCTGGGCGCTGCGCGGCGGTGGCGGCAACTTCGGCGTGGTCACCTCATTCGAGTTCAAGGCCCATCCCGTCGGCACGGTCTACGGCGGCCCGATGCTGTGGCCGATGGACCAGGCGCGCGAGTTGATGAAGTGGTGGCGCGATTTCATCCTGACTGCGCCGCAGGACATCAACGGCTGGTTCGGCTTTGTGACGGTGCCGCCCGGGCCGCCGTTCCCCGAGTCTGTCCACCTGCAGAAGATGTGCGCCGTGGTGTGGTGCTACACGGGTCCACTCGATCAGGCCGCGGCGCGCTTCAAGCCGATTCGCGACGCCATGCCGCCAGCGGTGGACTTTGCCGGCCCCATTCCCTGGCCGGTCTTGCAGAGCCTGTTCGATGCGCTGTATCCGCCTGGCCTGCAGTGGTACTGGAAAGCCGACTTCGTGAGCGACCTAAGCGACAAGGCCATCGATCTGCACATCAAGTATGGGCACCAGTTGCCGTCCATGCACTCGACCATGCACCTGTATCCCATCAATGGCGCGGCGCATCGCGCGGGCCCCAATGACACGGCGTTCAGCTACCGCGATGCGAGCTTCGCCAGCGTGATTGTCGGCGTCGATCCCGACCCGGCCAACAACGACCGCATCGTGCAGTGGGCCAAGGACTACTGGCTGGCGCTGCATCCGCACTCGGCTGGCGGCGGCTACATCAACATGATGATGGACGAAGGCAACGACAACGTGAAGGCTGCCTATCGCGACAACTACGCGCGCCTGGCGAAGATCAAGCGCAAGTACGACCCTGCAAACCTGTTCCGCGTGAACCAGAACATCAGGCCCGCCTGAGCGTGGGACGAAGGTTGCGACTGCTGAAATCATCGTGGGACTCGCCGCCCTGATTCCCGGCGGCTCCCGCTCCCCTTGCCTGCCGGAATCGCGAGGAGAAGTTCATGAGCAAGCTGGTTTGGGCCGGGCTCGTAGCCCTGGTGCTTTTCACTGCCTGCACTGACGCCGGGAGGAGCGTGGACTGTGCCGGCGGCATATCGATGGGTGGGTTGGGTGCAATGGAAGCGCTCGGTGAATTGGCTGGCGCAGCTTTCCCGATAAACGGTGGGCAGTTTTCGCTCTATCTGTTGCGATAGGCCTGGCCCTGCGGGAGACCTACCAAGAAGCGTTAGACAGCATGAGCAATGGGTTCGACGTGACAGCCGAGGTCGGCGAGACGTTTGAGCACTGCCTGCATCTGAGCGGTATCCCACGCCCTGGTCTCCTTCTCTTCTTCTTGCCTTCCTTCGTCCTTGCCTCCTTGGAAGAGCGCAGGAAAGAGGCACGAGGAAGGCAGAAGGCAGGCACAGTGAAGAGAGAAGGCAAGGCAGGCAGTGCGACGAGGTAACCTTTGACCTGGGCGACGTGCACCACTGCTTCGACGTGCTGCGCGCCGAGAGCTTCGTCGCCGGCATGCACGAGGCCTACCAGCGCGATCCCGCCAGCCTCGGCCCCAACACCCGTGCGAACTACGAGATGGGCGCGAAGATGTCACTGGCCGATAGCGCGTGGGCGCAGGCCGAGCAGAACCGCATCCTGCAGCGCTTCCAGCAGGCCTATCGGGACTACGACGTCATCCTGTCACCCACCACGCCGGTCTCGCCGTTCCCGTGGACCAGCCTGTACGCGGATACCATCAACGGCGAGAAGCAGGAAAACTACTACCGCTGGCTGGCCCTGACGTATGTCGTGACCCTGACCACGCATCCTGCCATCTCGCTGCCCTGCGGCACCGACGACCTCGGCATGCCGTTCGGCCTGCAGGTGACCGGCCGTTTCCGGGGCGACGGTGAAACCCTGGGCGTGGCCCAGGCGATGGAAGCGGCGTTTGCCGCATCGGCGGCATTGCGCCGCCCCGTTCCCGACCTCGCCGCCCTCAGGCCTGCCGAGCCCGCGCTTCGTTCTATCGTCACTGCACCGCCGATCTTCAGCGCAGCGACGCAAGCGAGCGGCGTCTCGGCGGTGTAAGCGGCAACCTCCCCTTACCCCGACCGCCGTGTGCGATCACGGAAAGCGGTCGGGGTGATGGCTCCCAAGACGGAACCAACCTGGTTGTGATGTTGCCCCTGTCTGGTGTAGCTCTTAGCTGTCGGGTTATGCGGCATTTTTACGCTGTGCCGCATGCCAGCGTTGCTCGTATTGCATGAGGCTGAGATATCCGAGCGTGGAATGCAACCGTCGGTGATCATAAAAGGCTATCCAGTCGAGCACCGCGTCCATGACCTCTCGCCGGGTGGCGAACTGTCTTCCGTGCAAACAGGCGGTCTTGAGACGTCCCCCAGAAACTTTCGATCGGTGCATCCTGGCAATTCCCCTTCCGACTCACGGACGAGCGCATGCCCCAGTCGCGCATGGCGCGCTGGAACTCATTGCTGCAATACTGGCTAACAACCGGAATCCTCAAGGTGTGCTGGATTTGGCGCTTACGATAAATCGACTGGATCAGAAAGGAGCAATCGAGCGCGCCAACCATCGAAGAGAGGTAGCGTGCGTCAGATCGCGCGTCAAAGAGTGCTGAGCACCTGGTTGATAGTGTCGCAAAGCCATTGCTGAGCCGCCAGGTCTTCGGTTTGCGGGTACCAATACAGGTTGACCTCAAACGACGGAATGGGAAAGGGCAGTGGCAAGACCCGCATGCTGCCTTCACTGGCAAAAGCACGTGCGATGCGGGTGGGTAGAGTTAGCAACAGATCTGTGGATGCGACGACGGCCACCAAGCTCGTGAAGTGGGTAACCCTCAGCGCGACCTTGCGTTCGAGTCCCATTCCATTCATCACATCTTCGACGAGATGATGGCCGGTGAATGGTGCGACCACGACGTGGCTAGCCCCGACAAATTGTTCAAGAGATAGCGAGTCTGAAATTGTCGGATGAGCGGTTCTCAAAAGGCAGGAATAGCTTTCAGTGAACATCGTCTTTTTCCGCGCGCGTCCCCCGGCGATCGTCACGTTGCCGACCGCTGCGTCAACGCTCCCCGCCTGCAGCCAATCGCCAATCCGTTCACTGTCCATCTGAACCACGTCGAGGCCGACATGGGGGGCGATTCGTTTGAACTCCTGAACCAGCGGCGGCAGGAAATACAACTCGCCCAAGTCCGAAAGCGCCAGTCGGAAAGTTCTCGTCGACTGCTGGGGGTCGAAGTGGCGTGTAGCGGATATGGCGGACTCGATGCTGTTCAGCGCATTTCGAAAGGAATGGAAGAGCTGAGTGGCATTGAAGGTGGGAACCATCCCATCCCGCGTGCGGGTGAAGAGAGGGTCATGCAGTACGTCTCTTAAGCGATTCAATGCGTAGCTAACCGACGGTTGCGTCACGCTAAGCCGTTTCGCGGCGCCACTCACGCTCTTCGTCTCATAGATAGCAACGAAGGTCCGGATGAGGTTGAGATCGGTAGTCATGAGCGACGTCATCAATATAGATGGTGTCTATTATAAGATCGAAAAAATGATGATTGGATTAATTTTCGACCGCCCCCTACGATGGGTCAGTTACAAGGAAATTTGCCATGACTACCGTTCATCAAGCCGCTTACGAGATCCTCCGCGCACAGGGATTGACCACTTTCTTCGGCAACCCGGGCTCCAACGAATTGCCCTTCCTCAAGGACTTCCCTGCGGACTTCCGGTACGTGCTGGGCCTCCATGAGGGTGCTGTCGTAGGCATGGCGGACGGCTATGCTCAGGCTACTGGCCGGCCGGCTCTGGTCAATCTTCATTCGGCGGCTGGCACTGGCAATGCCATGGGTGCTCTGGCTAATGCCTGGAATTCGCACACGCCGCTCGTGGTAACGGCAGGTCAACAGGTCCGCCCCATGGTGGGGGTAGAGGCATTGCTCGCCAACGTAGACGCCGCAACCCTCCCGCGTCCCTTGGTCAAATGGAGTGCCGAGCCAAGCTGTGCGCAAGAAGTGCCGCTGGCACTGAGCCGCGCCATTCATATGGCGGCTACACCGGCACCTGGTCCGGTGTACCTCTCTATTCCCTACGATGACTGGAAGCAGCAAGCCGGTCCGGGCGTAGAGCACCTCTCGAACCGGCGCGTCGAAATGGCGGGTATGCCGAGCCAGGAAGCGCTCGCGCGCCTGGTAAGGACGCTCGAAGGGGCCGTGAACCCTGTCATGGTCGTGGGGCCCGATGTTGACGCCACCCAGGCGAACGGCTCGGCCGTTGCATTGGCGGAGAAACTCGCAATGCCGGTGTGGATGGCGCCCTCTGCCCCGCGCTGCTCCTTCCCGACGACGCATACCTGCTTCCGTGGCCTGCTGCCTGCGGGGATCGCGAGCATCAGCCGATTGCTGGATGGCCACGATCTCGTGCTGGTCGTCGGCGCGCCGGTGTTTCGATACCACCAGTATGAACCCGGTGACTTTCTTCCGAAGGGTACACGGCTTATCTCCATCACATGCGACCTGAATGAAGCGGCCAGGGCGCCAATGGGCGACGCGATCATCGCCGACATCAATGGCACGTTGCGCGCGCTCGCAGACTCGGTGAGCAAGGCCTCCCGCCCACTGCCTGCCCTGCGCATTCGCCCGGCACTGGCGCAAGACGAGACTGGCCCACTCTCGCCGGAACGGGTCTTCGACATGATTGACGAGATGGCCCCACGGGATGCCATCTATGTGAACGAATCCACTTCCACAACCAACATCTTGTGGCAGCGACTCAGAATGACGGAGCAAGGCAGCTACTACTTCGCGGCAGCAGGCGGCCTTGGATTTGCACTGCCGGCGGCAGTCGGCATTCAGTTGGCCAAGCCGGATCGACGCGTCATTGCCGTAATCGGGGATGGTTCCGCCAACTACGGGATTCAAGCCCTGTGGACGGCAGCTCAATACAAGATCCCTGCCATCTTCATCATCATGAAGAACGGCACCTACGGCGCATTGCGCTGGTTTGCCGGTGTGCTCGAAGCCGAAAACGTGCCCGGCCTCGACGTTCCCGGCCTGGACTTCTGCGCCTTGGCCAGCGGCTATGGCGTCGACGCGCTGCAAGCCGACAGTAGCCAGGCACTCGTCGTCGCACTCAGGAAGGCACTGTCCAGCGACCGGCCCGTGCTGATCGAGGTGGAGACTCGGGCTTGAGCGGAAGGGGTCTAGTGTCATGGTAAAACCAGTCAATACTGCGGACTTCCGCGCGCTTGCAAAAAAGCGCCTGCCGCGAATGGTCTTCGACTACCTTGATGGAGGCGCCGAGGACGAAACTGGCCTGCGCCACAATCGTGAGGCCTTTGAGAACATTCGATTCCAACTGTTACGTCTCGGGCTGTATGAGGTTCGGTTTCGCGAGCTATTCGAGGTGAGACGGCGGAGGTCGTCGCGCGCTGCGGCAGGAGACGGGCAATCTTGTGCAGCGTGAGATGGAACGCGGCGGCGTCAGGAAGCCGTCGCGCGATGTAGGTGCCGGAGTGCAAACAGCCCCGGCGGTTTGGGCCGGGGCTGTCGATTAGAACGGATCGTCGATACGGTGTCGCGGCGGTACGTAGTGCCATGGTTCATAGTAGCGCCGGATCTGATCGCGGTACGTGGCGCTGAACCACAAGAACCACTCGGAGAGGAAGTGCTGGATCTGGGCCGCGGCTTCGTCCGAGAGTTCCGGCGGCACTGGTAGGTGAGGCATAGCAAGACGGACGGTGCTGGTCTTCTTTTTCTTCTTTGATCGCATACTGGAAGCCTCTTTGTGCGGGTTGGTGGTCATCGCAATTCCTCGATGGCCTGTTGCAGCAGTTCGTCAGGCAGGTGATTGAGACCTTTGGGAACAGCCAGTTGCATGGCGGTGCGCAGGATGCGCCCGGCCTGCCGGGGGAGGCCACGCGAGGCCTGCCGCAGCAGTTCGAGCCCGGAGTCGGCCAGCAGCGTGTGGGTGCAGCCGGCGCTCTTGAGCGCGTGCGCGATGAGTTGCGCGAAGCGTTCGCGCTCGATCACCGGTTTGAATTGCACGCGCGCTTGAATGCGTCCATACAAGGCGGCGTACGGCGCGCGCTCGAGCGTACTGGCCAGACTCGGATGACCGGCGAGCCAGACGGTGAGCAGGTCACGGGCATCGAAGGCGAAGTTCAGGAACGATGGGAAGTCACGGAAGAACTCGGGCGGCAGGTTCTGGGCTTCGTCGATGATCCATACGGGCAGCAATTGTTTGCTGTCGGCGAGCTCGGTGATGCGCAGCTTCAGGTCGCGCCACAGGTCGGCACGCCGATAGCTGGGTTCGAGGCCCAGCGCGCGGGCCAGCGCCCGGTACAGATCGACGCGGCCGAACTCGGTTTCGGCCAGATAGATGACCAGATAGCGATGCGGGTTGAGTGTGCTGGCGATGTGGCGTAGCGCGGCGGTCTTGCCCACGCCTGGCTCGCCAGTGAGCAGGCCGATGCCGGGGCTGCTCAGCAGCCACTGGAAGCGCTCGGCCAACTGGGCGAGCGCGCCATCGTCCCACAGTTCGGTCGAATCCTTGTCCAGCGGCGCGCGACGCAGGCCGAAGTGTTGTCGGTACATGTCATTCTCCCTGCTGATAGTGACGCTGGTGGACCATCTCGATCAGGTTGGGCCCCGGCGCGGCGGACTCGCCGGTAGACGGTTCCGGCTGGGGTCTGCGGCGTTGCCGCGTGCGGTTCGCGACGGCGTCGAGTTCGGTGGCGGCGCCCAGCGGCTGTCCGGATTCGTTCTCGACGCGCTTGACCGTCGCGGTGTGGGGATCGACGACGAGCATCACCGTCTTGCCGGTGAGTTCGTACGGGACCTCATAGCGCTTGCCCTGGTACGACACGGTGCCATCGCGGCGCACATGGCGCGCGACCCGATGGAGGAACAGCTCATCGAGTTGCGCGGCCAGCGCGCCCAGCAGGCGGATCCTGGGCAGGTCCTGCTGATAGCGGGCCAGCGGCGTCTGGTCGCCGAGCGCGCTGTGTTTGCTGCGGTGATAGACCTCCTCGACCCAGGCCCACAGACGGGCGTTTAGGTCGGCCAGGTCGTGCAGATGGGTGATGTCGAGCTCGCCGAGGAACTGGTCGCGTAGGGTCCGGTGCCAGCGTTCCAACTTACCCTTGCCTTCTGGCGCGTATGGCCTGCAATAAACCAGTCGGATCGACAGGCGTGCGCAGATGGCTTGCAGCGTCGAGGCGCGATAGGCCGCGCCGTTGTCGACGACGATCATCTTGGGGACGCCGCGTCTCAAGAGCGCCTGCTTGAGCACGCCCTCGATGTCCAGCGCGGTCTCCGACAGGCAGAACGCGCTATGGGCGATGAGCCGCGAGGCGTCGTCCATCAGCGAGACGAGATAGGTCTTCATACGCCGGCCGCCGAGCGACAGCGTGGGGCCGTGCATGACGTCGCCGTACCAGATGGAGCCGGCGTGTTCGGCGACAAAGCTGCGCTTCTCGTCAGGCACGACGGTTGGGCCGGCAATGCGCGACAGGTCGTGCGCCTGGAGCAGACGGTGCACCGCGCAGCGCGAGAGCGAGTCGCGCGGCACGACGCCGGCGGCCTCGAGCAGCAGGCGGATCTGGCGAATCGAGCGGCGCGGGTTCTCGCGCTTGGCGGCCAGCACTGCGGTTTGCACCGGCTCGGGGAGCTTGGAGCGGCCAGTATCGGCGCGGGGCTTATCGGCCAGGCCTGCCAGGCCCTCGCGTCGCCAGGCGTAATACCAGGCCTGTAGCGTCTTCTCGCCGATGTGGCGCCGTCGGCTGCCGGGAATGGCGTACTCCTGCTGGGCGAGTTGCCGCAGCATCTGCTGCAGCTCACCGCGGCCGAGCTTCTCTCGGCTGACCAGCGGGCCGAGCACGGATAGGCGAAACAAGGCCTTCGGATCGATGTCGTTCATGTACGTTCCTAGTCAAAGAAGGAGCCGATATGAGACCTGCAATCCGAATCTGGCGGCAGTGGGCAAACTGTGTGTAGCGCTGGCTACAGCGCGGATTGGCCCATCGCGCACCACGCTGGAGTCAGCGCATCATGGGACATCCAGGCCATCTTGCTCGAGCCAGGCCATGGCTTCGCACAACGGCATTCGCGCGAAGCAGGTAAGCCAGAACGCGGCGGTGTCGGTGGTGCGTCCCAGTTCGGCAAAGCGGCTGCGCAGATGGAACATGCTGGTCGCGCTGTGGGTCTGGAGCCAACGCCACCAGCGCTGCACGGTGTCAAAGCTCAGTGCGAACACGGCGCTGACACGGCGTAGCGGCGCGCCGATGAGCAGGAGCAGCAGGACTTGCTGCTGTAAGGCCCAGTCGTACCAGCGGCGTGGACAGATGCACAACGGCAAGCGCGAGCATGTGCGGCGACATGCCGGGCAACGAAAGCGCAGCACCGGCACTGGATTGAGCGTGGCGACGGCGCTGCGGTCGGCCTTGCGGTGATAGCAGCCGTGGCACCAGAGGCAGGTGCCACCGCAATGGCCGCAGGCCTGGGGCCGATACGACTGCGGCGTGGACCTGACGGCGCGAAGATGTTGTTCGAGCGTGGGGAATGCGAATACAATCCGATGCATGGGCCGGTCTGTTCTAATGTTCGTGTGAGGTTGGCAAACATCTCACGATATCAGAGGAGTACTGGCCCTCTTTACGTCCGTCGTGTCTCGCGTTACTCAAGGCGACGTTCCTGAACTTGCTCTCGCCGAAACCGCGATGAATCCCCCTTGCTAGGCCTCAAATTCTGCGGGACGTAACACCAACCACGACGCCTTGTCGACGTCAGCACACGCAGCACGCAGTCGTCGTTGTTCGGCAAATCTTTGCCGACACCGATGGTCATTGCACCGACGGGCTTGAATGGTGTGTTCTGGCCCGATGGTGATCTGGCGCTTGCCCGGGCTGCGGGAAGATTCGGCATTCCTTTCGCGCTTTCGACAGCATCGACGGCGTCGATCGAAGCTGTCGCCGATGCCGCCTCGGGCGAGCTCTGGTTCCAGCTATACATCGTGCATCGCAAGCTTGCCGAGGGCCTTGTGCGCCGGGCCCTTGCTGCCGGATACACGACGCTTATCCTCACCACTGATGTTGGTGTCAACGGCAAACGCGAGCGCGATATGCGCAATGAATTCTCGTTGCCGGTCCGCTACAACCTGCGTACGTTAATGGACGGCGCTCTGCATCCGCGCTGGTCATTGGATTTGCTGCGACATGGTATGCCGCAACTCGCCAACTTCGCATCGGCGGAGGCCACTGACACCGAAGTACAGGCGGCACTGATGAGCCGGCAGATGGACGCCAGCTTCGCCTGGAATGACCTGCAATGGCTGCGCGACCTCTGGCCACATACGCTTCTCATTAAAGGAATCAGCCGCGTCGACGACGCCGAGCGATGCATCGCGATGGGAGCCGACGGCGTCATTCTTTCGAACCATGGCGGCAGACAGCTCGACGGCGCGATTTCACCGATGGACGCGCTTGCTGAGACAGCCGAGCGTGTCGCCGCGCCGATGCTCATCGACAGCGGAATTCGGCGCGGGTCGGACATAGTGAAAGCGGTCGCGCTGGGCGCGAGCGCGGTTTTGGTTGGGCGCGCGACTCTCTATGGGCTCGCCGCTGACGGCCAGCGAGGCGTGGAAGCTGTCCTATCGCTGCTCCAGAGCGAGATCGACACCACGCTCGCGCAGATCGGCTGCTCAGCCATTCCGCAATTGAACCGGGACTTCATCTGGCCAGGCCCGCAGCAGGTTCACACAGACCTGTCTTCCCAAAAACCCCTTCTCTACGCAACGCGATGAAGCACGACATCAAGATCACGGGACTGCGCGCCCGGTCCGTCAACGTTCCTCTGGAATATGCGGTCAAGACGGCCGTGGGAACAGTCGCCACCTCGCCGCTCGTGCTGATCGATCTGACGACGGACGCGGAAACGACTGGAAGCGCGTATGTCTTCACCTACACCCCGCTCGCTCTGAAATCGGTTCAGAAGATGGTCGAAGACCTCGCCGTCGTCGTCACCGGTATGGAACTGGCGCCTGTGGCAATCGATCAACTTCTGCAATCGCGCTTCCGGCTCATCGGTAACACGGGCATCGTGCGAATGGCGACAGCCGGTATTGACATGGCGGCGTGGGATGCACTGGCGAAAGCCAGCAACCTACCGCTTGTCGAACTTCTCGGTGGAAAGGCGCGACCTCTGCGCGCCTATGACAGTCACAGCATGGACGGTGTCGAGCTCGGCACCAAGCGAGCAAGAGGTGCGGCAGAGGCTGGCTTCAAGGCAATCAAAACCAAGATTGGCTACTCGACGCTGCAAGAAGACATTAGCGTGGTTCGTGCCATTCGCGAAGCGGTCGGAAGCAATGTCGAGATCTTCGTCGACTACAACCAGGGCCTTACCGTTCCAGAGGCCATCCGCCGTGGTCGAGCACTGGAGCAGGAAGGCATCGCCTGGCTCGAAGAGCCAACGCTTCAGCATGACTATGAAGGGCATGCGAGCGTCCGGAATGCGCTGAACGTCCCCGTACAGATGGGCGAAAACTGGTTCGGTACTGAAGACATGGGCAAGGCGCTGGATGCGCGTGCGTGTGACCTATGCATGCCGGATCTGATGAAAATCGGCGGGGTAACCGGGTGGCTTCGTGCAAGCGCTCTGGCAGAGCAAAGAGGTCTCCCCATGTCGAACCACATCTTCCAGGAATTCAGCGCTCATCTCCTTGCCGTCACTCCGACCCGCCATTGGCTTGAGCGCATGGATCTCGCCGGCCCGATTCTCGAGCCTGTCCTCGCTTTCAAGGATGGCATGGCGATCTTCGGCGACGCACCGGGCGCAGGCATTCTCTGGCGCGAAGACCAGGTTGAACGCTTCACGGTGTGACAAACACTGAGGCAAGACACGCACTACGTACGGCAAGCCGGCACGGACCGGCACATAACCACATTTGGAGACAACTATGAACCAGAACATCGCAGACGATGTGCTGAAGGACACGCGCGTCAACTCGTTCCACCTCATGATTATGTTCTGGTGCTCGATGCTGATGCTCTTTGATGGCTATGACCTGGTGATCTATGGGTCGGTTTTGCCACATCTGATGAGCGACTGGAATCTGTCGCCTGTCACGGCAGGATTCATCGGTAGCAGTGCGCTCTTTGGCATGATGGTAGGTGCGCTTAGTCTGGGGAGTTCATCAGATCGCTTCGGTCGCAAATGCGTGATCCTGGTCTGCCTGGTGATCTTCAGCCTCGCCGCGCTGGCCAATGGGTTCTGCGAAACGACCACCCAGTTCGCCGTGTTTCGCTTTGTGACAGGCATCGGACTGGGAGGCATGGTGCCGAACATTGTTGCACTCATGACGGAGATGGCGCCGCCCAGCAAGCGCAACATCATGGTGACCATCATGCTGAGCTTCTATTCCGTCGGCGGCGTCATCGCAGCCGTTCTTGGAAAATCCCTGACACCTGAGTACGGCTGGCGCGCCAATTTCCTGATTGCTGGACTGCCGCTCCTCACCTTTCCGTTGCTCTACCGCTGGTTGCCGGAATCCATTACTTTCCTTTTGGCGCGCAGCCGTCTCGCGGAAGCCGAGCCACTGCTGCGCCGCTACGCACCCCAATACAAGGGAAGCCTGGCCAGCCTCGCGACGGCTATGGACGAATCGAAAGGGGAGACCGTATCGGGAGCCCGTACTGCAGAACTGTTCAGGCATGGACGTGCGGTCAATACCCTGCTGCTCTGGGTTGCGTTTGGCATGTGCATGCTAATGGTGTATGGGCTGAACACATGGCTGCCCAAGCTGATGGCAGCGAACGGGTACTCCCTGGGATCGAGCCTGTCTTTCCTCATTACGCTTAACGTGGGCGCTGTGCTAGGCGGTCTGTGCAGTGGCTGGCTGGCTGATCGCTATGGTGGCAAGCCGACCTTGGTTCTCTTCTTCGTCTTTGCCGCCATCTCGATCGGCATGCTCGGCTACAAGCAGTCGCCTTTCGTACTGAATGCGCTTCTCATGTGTGCCGGTGCGACGACCATCGGGACGCTTTGCATCGTGCATGCCTATGCAGCACAGATCTATCCGTCGCAAATCCGTTCGACCGGTGTTGGCTGGGCTGCAGCGGCGGGCCGATTCGGTGCAGTGTCAGGCCCGGCGCTCGGTGGATACCTCCTTAGCCAGCAGTTCCCCACGTCGTTCAATTTCATGGTGTTTGCCATCCCCGGCGTAGTGGCCGCGGTAGCGGTATTGCTGATTGCCACGCAGTCCAAACGTACCGTGGCGGCACTGCAGCCACTGGCGAGCACCGTGGATTAATTCTGAATAAACTGTCACATAAATTACGCGGAGTGCAAGTCATGACGAACAGCAGTGCATCTGTATGGGAAGGTCGAATCTTCTCGAATGGCTGGGTACACGGCACGGGTGACGTAGCCAATGTCGTCGAACCTTCGACTGGGGAAAATCTCGCCACGATCGGGACCGGTCTTCCGGAGGACATCGACCGTGCGGCAGCAGCAGCAAGTGCAGCGCAACCGTCCTGGGCTTCGACGAGTTTCGACCGCCGTGCCGAGGTCATCCGCGAGGCAGCCCGCCTGCTGAAATCCCGAGCAGACGAGATCAACGAATGGAATGTCCGCGAGTGCGGCTCCACGCGTGCAAAGGCGGAGTGGGAACTTCAGGCAACGTACGAGCAGTTGCAAATGGCGGCCGCCATGCCAATGCAGCCGGAAGGCGCACTGTATGCCTCGTCGATGCCAGGCCGTCTCAACATCTGCCGCCACGTGCCGATCGGTGTCGTTGGCGTTATTGCGCCGTGGAACTTTCCGATTCTCCTCGCGATGCGGTCTATCGCTCCGGCCTTGGCGGTAGGCAACGCCGTCATCCTCAAGCCAGACCAGCAAAGCGCCGTAGCCGGCGGCTTGCTTCTGGCCAAGGTGTTTGAGGATGCGGGCCTGCCGCCAGGGGTCTTTCACGTGATACCTGGAGGACCGGTTACTGGGGACGCCCTGGTGCGTCACCCCAAGGTCGGCATGATTTCCTTCACCGGCTCCACTGCCGTCGGGCGATCGATCGGGGAAATCTGCGGTCGAATGCTGAAAAAGGTCGCTCTCGAGTTGGGCGGTAACAACGCGATTATCGTGCTCGACGATGCCGATATCGACGCCGCGACGTCTAATGGCGCGTGGGGATCGTTCCTGCACCAAGGACAAATCTGCATGCAGACCGGGCGTCATCTGGTGCATCGCTCGATCATTGACCAGTATGCCGCCAAGCTGGCAGAGCGCGCGCGAAACCTGAAGGTGGGCAATCCGCATCAGCAAGCAGTGCATCTGGGCCCGCTGATCAACCAGAAGCAACGCGATCGCATCGACGGCATTGTCAAACAAAGCATCTTGTCCGGGGCCAAGCTCCTGGCCGGTGGCCGCTACGACGAACTGTTCTACGAAGCGACGGTGCTTGCCGAGGTGACCCCGGAAATGCCTGCGTTCTCGGACGAGATCTTCGGCCCGGTGGCGCCGATCACCGTGTTTAGTGACGATGACGAAGCCGTCGCCCTGGCTAATGCATCCGAATACGGCCTGGCTGCTGCCATTCACACCAAATCGCTCTCGCGGGGCCTCGCGCTCTCGTCGCGAATTCGAGCCGGGATGGTGCACGTCAATGATCAGACCGTGAATAACGAGTTTCATGTGCCTTTTGGTGGCATGGGTGCGTCGGGCAACGGCGGCAGGTTTGGGGGGCCGGCGAATTTCCATGAGTTCACACAAACGCAGTGGGTGAGTGCGCTCGACAAGCCGATCATTTATCCGTTCTGAGCGCCCGCGCCGCTCGCGTCCAAAGCTGCCACCAACCCCGCCCCAAAGGCGAGGTGGTGGCAGCATTTGCTAATGCATCCTGGTAGCAAACTTCTGACCGCTTATAGTGCGGAGGAAAACATGACGGAGCATAAGATGAGTCGCCGCAGTTTTGTATCGAAGACGGGCGCTGTTGCGGTGTCTCCGACCATCGCATCGGGTGCGTCTGGATGCGCGGGACCCGCGCCTGCTACATCCGGTGGCACCGGCGTCGCGATCGCGGCGCGCATCGCGCCGGGCGGCTTGGGAACTGACACTGGTGGTTCGGTTCGGATCCCGGCTGCCCTGAACGGAATCGCGGGGCTTCGGCCGTCGGTGGGCAACGGCGGTAAGGAGCGTCGCTATGACGGAACGGGTGTATTGCCGCTGAGCCACACCCGCGACACGGTTGGGCCCATGGGACGCACGGTCGAGGACGTTGCCCTTCTTGACGCAGCGATTACCCGCACAGACGTGGCCGATTCAGCACCGCTGCGTGGGTTGCGCTTGGGTATCCCGACCACCTACTGGGATGTGGTGGATGCAGAGGTCCTCTCCGTCATGAAGGCAGCAATGGCAAAGCTGGAACATGCCGGTGTGACCTTCGTCGAGGTCGATTTGCCGAACGTCCGCTCGCTGGCTGCAAAGACGGGTTTTCGCCTGGTGTTTCACGAGGCTGCACTCGATATGCCAAAGTACTTCGCAGCTAGTGGGGCGACTGATATCACAGTGGAGCGGATCGCTGCGGCGATTGCGAATCCAGATGTCAAAGCCGGGTTCCAGGCAGTGCTTCAGCGCAGTCCCGCCAACGAGCAGGAGTATGCGAACGCTGTCAGCGTCTTCCGTCCGGCCATGCGCGCGCAGTTCGACGCATACTTCAAGATCAATGCTGTGGATGCCATCCTGTCGCCGACCACGCCATTGGCGGCAGTTCACATCGATGCCGAGAAGGGATCCTCGACAGTGAGCATCAACGGAGGACCACCGGTCAACGAGTTCGAGACATTCATCCGAAACTGCGATCCTGGCTCGATTGTGGGTATTCCGGGTATCACGTTGCCCGCAGGCATGACCGAAGGTGGCCTCCCAGTCGGGATTTCGCTGGATGGGCCAGTGGGTAGTGATCGCCAGCTTCTGGCTATAGGCATCTCGATGGAAAGGCTTTTAGGTACTTTGCCTTCGCCAAAGACTTAGCGGGCCACCGCCGCTAACCGGATGGGATGTGCCCTTTTGTAATCTTTGATGGCAGGCTCTTCGTCTCCGCGAGAGCCTGCCTTTTTTCAGATCCTGAACCGCCGAAGAGAGTGGTTCCGCACCTCTCGACTGCAGCGGTTACCTCGACCTCAGGAGCTGCGGTGTTGTGTACGCAGAACGACGGTCTGGTCTGCATCCTCTGCGGCCTGGGCCGGCTTGCTATCGATCGCCGATGCCGATCGCTTGTGGTCGATCAGGAGCACAGCCAGCACGGCGATGACAGCAGGCACTGCCATTGCGGCAAAATTCTGCTGGAGTGGCAGGGACATGCTTACGAGCACGCCGATGACAATGGGCGCGAGGATTGCACCGCTTCTCCCGACACCGGAGGCCCAGCCAATGCCCGTACCCCGCACCGTAGCCGGGTAGAACTGGGCTGCATAGGCGTACGTCACAATCTGCGTGCCGATCGTGGAGGCTCCGGCAAGGGCGACCACGAAGAACAAGGCCTCGGTCGGCATCTTGTAGCCAAGCAGCGTGATGGATATCGCGGCAAGTGCGTACATGCCGACCAGCACGTATTTGATATTGAACCTGTCTGCCAGACAGCCGCCGCCGATTGCGCCGGCCATCGCGCCAAAGTTCAGCACCAGGACGAACGTCAGTGCCGAGCCCAGGCTATAGCCAGCGCCGGCCATGAGCTTCGTGAGCCACGAGCTCAACGCATAGACCATGAACAGGCACATGAAGAAGGCAACCCACAGCATCACGGTGCTGAATCCCCGGCCATCACGGAACAGCATGCTGATGGGAGCGCTGGCACCTTTCTCGGCCTGAGGCAAGTCGAACCGGTCTGTCATCTGGGCGCGGTAGGTGGGGTCCATCAGGACCAGTACTGCCTTGAGGGTGTCCAGACGATTGCGCTGGATCAGGAAAGGCAACGACTCCGGCATCAGCTTCAACGCAGCGGGGATGATGAGTATGGGAGCGCTCGCAGCCAGGAAAACCGACTGCCAACCGTACGTTTCGATCAGTGATTTGCCCATCAATGCTGCGAGCATCCCGCCTGCGGAATACCCACTGAACATGAGCGTGACCATCGTTCCGCGGATCTTGCGCGGCGAAAACTCGGTCATCTGAGCGACGACGTTGGGCATCACCCCGCCGATTCCCAGACCGGCAAGGAAGCGTGTAATGCTGAACGTGACCGGATCGTGCGTCATGCCCGCCGCAGCAGTAAAGACGCTGAAGAGCGCGATACAGACTGCAATGGCTTTGGGCCGGCCAATGCGATCGGCAATGGTTCCCATGATGACTGCGCCGAACATCATGCCGAACAGAGCGGAGCTGACCATGAAGCCTGCGCGGGTCGCGTCGACGCCCATGTCTTTCATGATGGAAGGAAGCGCAATGCCCACCACGGCGAGGTCGTAGCCGTCAAAGATGATGATGAGCGCGCACCAGAATAGCAGGCCAGCATGGAATTTGTTGAAGCGCGCGTCGTCCGCAAGCCTGTGAACGTCAATGTGACGCATGATTTGTCTCCTCCGTTGTCTTAGGAATGGCCGCGGCATCCCCCGCGGCGTCTGCGGTTCACGTAGGTGGCCGCCGGCTTTCTGAGCCTGAAACGTTGAATTTGCCAGTCGCCGTCCTGGCAGCGTGGGCAGGGATGTGATGGTGCGCTGATACTTGTAGCGGGTGAGGCGGTCCTTCACGCAGCCCTTCAGCTTTGCTTAGTGTTTCGACGACTCTGGCTGGGCGCGTACACATGCCGCGTGCAGGATCTTTCGTGGACCGTCTCCATCCCAGCGCGAACAACGGTTCTACGTTCGTTCACTGGTAGTCCCCCTTCGCGGCGTCTTCGACGAGTTCTAGCCGTTGTCGCCGCCTGCAACCGGTAGCACGGCACCCGTGATGTAGCCAGCTTCGTCGGAGGCAAGGAAGAGAATCGGCGCGATTTGTTCGTCGAGCGTTCCGTATCGCTTGAGAAACGTCGACTCAGTAACCTGCGTCACCGCCTCCCTCATCCAGGCCTTCTCTTGCTCGCTATCCCCAGCCGCGTTGCGCGGCACGCGTCGGGCAGGCGCCTCGGTTCCGCCGGGTGCGGCAGCGACCACGCGAATGTTGTGCTCGCCATACTCCATCGCCAGCGACTGCGTCATCGCGTTGACGCCACCCTTCGCAGCCGAGTACGGCACGCGGCGGATACCGCGCGTTGCGTTCGAGGAAACGTTCACGATCGTTCCGCCACCTTGCGCGAGCATGTGCGGAAGGACCGCGTGGCAGGCGTACAAGGTCGGCATGAGCGAGCGGCGAATTTCTGCATCAATCTGAGCCGGTTCGAATTCGGCATAGGGCCGCATGCGAATGGCTCCGCCCACGCCGTTGACCAGAATGTCAATTCGGCCAAACTTCTCCACCGCGAACGCCATCGTGGAGGCTGCGCCTTCATAGGTCTCGAGGTCGGCAATGAAGCCGGCGGTGTCGGCCCCCACTGCTTGCGCTGCGACTTCGGAAACGAAGTCGGCGCGGTCGACAAACAGGACCTTCGCACCCTCCGCCGCTGCGCGTAGTGCGACGCCGCGCCCTATACCTTGGGCGGCACCGGTGACTACCATCACCTTGCCTTCGAATCGCTGGGCGCTCATGGGGTCACCGGGGCTGCGTTGGGCGTGAACTTCTCGTAGTGGAAGCTGTTGGGCTTCACACCGTTGTCGTCGAAATACTTGCGTACCGCGTCGACCATCGGCGGAGGTCCGCACAGGTACACGTCAACATCGCCATCGTTCAGACAATCAGCCGGCATATGCTGGGTCACCCAGCCCTTCCGAGGATGGCTCGATTCCGCTTCCGCGACTACGGTGCTGAACGTAAAGTTCGGCAATCTCTCGACATACGCCTCGATAGCCTCAACCTGGACAAGATCGAGGTCTCGTGTCACGCCGTAGATGAGATGCACCTTCTGCTGTGAGTTCGCCCGAACCAATACTTCCAGCATCGACAGGAACGGGGCCAGGCCCGTTCCACCAGCCAGGAACAACAAGGGACGTTCCACTGCCCGAAGGTAGAAGCTGCCCAGAGGGCCGGTCAGTTGTACGTTGTGGCCCGGCTGCGCCGATTCGAGCCAGGTGCTCATCACGCCGCCAGGGATCTTCTTGATCAGGAAGCTGATTTTTGATGCACCGGGCGCCGACGAGAAGGAGTACGAGCGGTGTTTTCCGCTGCCGGGGACGTCGATGTTTACATACTGGCCAGCGAGGAAGACCGGAGGAATGCTATCTACGTCCAACTCAAGGACCACCGCCGCATCATTGTGCTGTTCGACTTTGGTCACCGTCGCCGCAAATTTGCTTTGCTCGGTTTTGCACACCGTCGACGATGCCGGAACCGCGATGACGCAGTCACTCTGCGGCACCATCTG
Source organism: Cupriavidus sp. F041 (assembly GCF_057814235.1). Taxonomy (NCBI): domain Bacteria; kingdom Pseudomonadati; phylum Pseudomonadota; class Betaproteobacteria; order Burkholderiales; family Burkholderiaceae; genus Cupriavidus; species Cupriavidus sp. F041. Next base: position 2,385,189 of record NZ_JBVASY010000001.1, on the reverse strand, counting down.
GCACGTGAGCACGAGACCGCTAGCCTTCTCGTCGTCGCTCAGCGCGTCCTCGATGTAGTCGTCGCCCAAGTCGTAGCTGCCGCTCTCGGCGCGGCATTTGCAGGTGCCGCACACACCGTCGGAACAATCCATCGGCAGGTTGATCTTGGCGCGAAAAGCGGCATCAAGGACCTTTTCGCCGGCCTTGCATTCGACGAAACGGGTCACGCCGTCTTCAAAATTCAGTGCGATGTTGTAGCTGGACATGTTGCCTCCTGCGTCCTTTCTCATTCCGGCCCGTGGCATCAGACGTGGTAAACGTCGAGAACCTGGCGGATATAGTCATTCTTGAGCGCAATCTTCTTGCTCGAAATCAGCAAACGGTCTTCAACCTTACGGAAAGTGAGGTAGACGGTGCCGAAAAATTGATCCGTCACCTTATAACGGTGGCTCAGCGTGTTGAAGTTATATCGAACGTCGACTTCGCTATCCCGCTCAGCGAGCACTTCGACATTGGTGACGTTGTGGCTGGTACGCGGCTCCGGCATCGACGCACTGCTACGCTCGGTTCTGATACGAAACACTCGGTCTTCCAAGCCGCCACGGCCCGCGTAATACATCAGCGAAATTTCTCTTTGTGGGTCTTCGGTGAGCTTGTCATCGTCGTCCCAGGCCGGCATCCAGTAGGTGACGTCTTCCGCGTAGCAGGCCAACCACTCGTCCCACTGACGGTCATCCAGATAGCGCGCCTCCTGATAGAGCGCATGACAGATTGTCTGATAGTCGATGTTCATACGGCCGCCTCCGCCTGTTCTTTGCGCAGGGCTTCGCGCATCACCTGCATCCAATATTCGTGTTGCACCACGAAGAGACCTTCATCTTCGCTGCGCTCGCCCGAGATAAGCGGGTTCAACCCCATGCCCTTCGCGTTCTCGTCGGGTCCGTGCACCCACAACGGTGCGCCACGCGACATGTCGTTCCACATCGACGTCGTGTTGGCGTAACCAGCCTGGCACGCACGGAATTCTTCGAGATCGTCGCTGGTGCCCATGCCCGAGACATTGAAGAAGTCTTCGTATTGGCGAATGCGGATGGCGCGGCTTTCTGCGCTTTCGCCTTTCGGTGCGAAGCAGAAGATGCTGACTTCAGTCTTGTCGACACTAATCGGACGGACCACGCGAATCTGGGTACTGAACTGGTCCATCAGGAACACGTTCGGATACAGACACAGGTTGCGTGTCTGATTCACGATGTACTTGGCTTTGTCTTCGCCGACGCGAGCAGCGATTTCGTCGCGATGTTGATACACCGGACGTACTTGAGGATTCATCGTGTTGGTCCAGAGCAGGATATGGCCGTGCTCGAAGCCATATACGCCCGCGACTGACTTGCTCCAACCGTTTGCATCGACGGCCTTGGTTCCTTCGTCGTTGCGGCGGCCCATCGTTGCGGCGTAGTTCCAATGCACGGTACTGACGTGATAGCCATCACAGCCGTTCTCCATCTGCATTTTCCAATTGCCGTCGTAGATATACGAAGAATTGCCGCGCAACACTTCGAGACCTTCCGGCGCCTGCGAGACGATTTGGTCAATGATGACCTTCGTCTCCCCGAGATAGTCTTCGAGCGGCATCACGTCATCGCTCAGGCTGCCGAACAGGAAGCCACGATAGTTCTGGAAGCGCGCGACCTTCTTGAGGTCGTGGGAGCCCTGCTTGTTGAACTGCACCGGATACTCGGTCGTCTTCTCGTCTTTTACCTTCAGAAGCTTGCCTGAGTTCGAGAACGTCCAGCCGTGGAACGGACAGGTGAAGCTGCCCTTGTTGCCGTGCTTGCGACGGCACAGCATGGCGCCTTTGTGTGCACAAGCATTGATCACCGCGTGCAACTCACCGGTCTTGTCACGCGTGATGACAATCGGCTGGCGACCAATCCACGTGGTGTAGTAGTCGTTGTTGTTGGGAACCTGGCTTTCGTGCGCGAGGTAGACCCAGTTGCTCTCGAAGATATGCTTCATCTCGAGCTCATACAAATCGGCGTTCGTAAAGATGTCGCGGCGGCAACGGAAGACGCCATTTTCCTTGTCATCCTGAACGGCATTGCTCAGCAAGTCGTCCAGTTGTCGTGCTTTATCGATAGTTGCGGACATGAGTCGTCTCCCTATGCTGACTTCGCGGTCAAGCGCAGTGGCATCGGTACAGATAGTTCGTGCAGAGAGGTTGACGGCCTGAAGAGAAAGGCCGTCGCGTGAGAAGTTACGCCGTGGCGGATGCGCGAGGGCGATTCACAAGCTGGTTGTCGTTGCCTTGCACCAGCGGAGTCAACTCGATGTTGAACTCGATTTCCTTGTATGCGTCGTCCTTGAGGCCGAGCGCAGCGCCACCCGTCTTTTCGACCACATGCGGTACGAGCTCTTCGCGCGTCGCATAAGCGAAGTCATCCCAGATCAGCGGGTCGCCTTCGATGTTGATCTGCGTCGTGAGCTTGCGCGCCTTGTTGCTCGTGACGAAGAAGTGCACGTGCGCCGGGCGGTTGCCGTGGCGGGCCATCGCGTCAAGCAGTTGTTGCGTGGCTCCTTGGGGCGGGCAGCCGTAGCCAACCGGCATCAGTGTGCGGAACTCGTACTTACCGTCAGCGCCTGTCTTCACCGCGCCGCGAAGGTTGAAATCGGCTTGCGCGCCGGTCGGGTCGAAGTGCGAGTAGAAGCCCTTCGAGTTGGCATGCCAGCATTCGACGACCGCATCGGCCACGGGCTTGCCGTCCGGTCCGGTCACCGTGCCACGGATGATGAGCGGGCCCGCGTCTTCGTCAGCATTGAGGTCAATCCTGGAGACGCCATCACGCACCGGGGCGCCCGCAACATACAGCGGGCCTTCGATCGTGCGCGGGGTGCCGCCGTGGATGTCGGCTTCTCGGTCCTCTGCATCCATGCGGATGTCGAGATACTTTTCGAGACCAAGGCCTGCGGCCAGGAGTGCAGCCTCACCATCTTGTCCGAGCTTGTTGAAGTAATTCACGCCCGCCCAGATCTCGTCGGGCGTCATGTCCAGGTCGTCGATGGCTTTGAAAAGGTCGCTCAGCAGGCGATGGGTGATCTGCTTGGTGCGAGCGTTGCCATCTTTGTTGCCCAGATTGGCAGCGGCCTGCAGCAGTTCCTGCACTTCCTTCGAGTCGAATACCTTGGCACTCATGTCTGCTCCTAACTCTCTGTGTTTTTGGTGGGGTTAACCCTCATTTCAGGCCGATCTTAATCTACCCAGAAGGTATAATCGATCCCTGAAACTGGGCTTGAGAGCAGAATAGAGGCGGCAAACGCCCCAGTCCAACACTGTTTTAGTATCAGACTATATCCTGGAGGTATTGTATGGAGCTGCGACATCTCCGCTACTTTGTAGCGGTTGCAGAAGAGTGCAACTTTACGCGCGCGGCAAAGCGGCTCCACATTGCTCAGCCGCCGCTGAGCCGCCAAATACATCAGCTCGAAGAAGCACTGGGAGTGCAGCTATTCGAGCGGAACTCTCGTCCGCTCAGGCTCACCGAGACGGGCAAGTTTTTTTACTCGCACGCGGTGCATCTGATTGCGCAGACGAACGAGTTGGAATCGATGACGAGGCGCGTTGGCAACATCGAGCGCAGTCTGTCTGTCGGCTTTGTGGGTTCCACGCTCTACGGCATGCTGCCAAAGATCATTCGGCGGTTCCGGGACGAGAACAAATCGGTCGAGCTAAGCCTGCACGAGATGTCGACGATGGACCAGATTCGCGCTCTCAAGGACGGACGCATCGATGTAGGATTCGGTCGAATTCGGCATGAGGACGCGAACATCCGCCGGGTCATTCTCCGCGAGGAGAAAATGATTGTTGCACTTCCCGTCGGTCATCCGCTCTCAGTGTCGAAACCGGTGCTCTCGCTTCGGGACCTCATCTACGAAACTCTCATCGTCTTCCCAAATGCACCGAGGCCTAGCTATGCGGACCAGGTCTTGTCAGCCTTCCAGGAGCGGGCGCTTACGCCTCGGCGTATCTATGACGTTCGGGACTTGCAGATTGCATTGGGGCTTGTTGCAGCAGGAGAAGGGATTTCGGTCGTGCCGAGCAGTGTCTATGGGCTGAAGCGCGACGACGTGAGCTACATGGAGCTAGATGACCCCACCCTCACGTCGCCAATCATTATGAGTATGCGAGCGATGGATGAGTCGCGTGACATCAAGGAAATCCTGGAACTGATCTATCGGCTATACGAGGAAGAGCGGATTCCCTTCGCACCTCGCACGGAGAATGGCCAGTAAGACGATCATACCTCGGCGGTATGGCCCTAGACGTTGATGGTCTTGGACAGCCGAATAGTGCTGACGCAATACTGCAACTTTCCACTTCGCCATTCCCAGGTATGAACGCCAAAATTACATCCATCGAAGCGATTCTGGTCGACCTTCAGACCATTCGTGCGCATCAGCTTTCCATGGCGACGATGCAGCAGCAAACCATGGTCATCATCCGCCTGCGCTCGAGCGACGGCATTGAAGGCATTGGCGAAGCCACGACCATCGGTGGTCTGTCCTATGGGGAAGAGAGTCCCGAAGGCATCAAGCTGACCATCGACACCTACCTGGCGCCGGCGCTGATCGGACAGGATGCGACCACCATCAACGCGGCCATGCTCAAGCTGAACAAGGTCGCCCGGGGCAATCGGTTCGCCAAGTCAGGAATCGAGACAGCGTTGCTGGACGCACAGGGCAAACGCCTTGGAGTGCCCGTCTCCGCGCTGCTCGGTGGCGCCGTCCGTAAGACGCTTCCAGTCCTTTGGACGCTCGCCAGCGGCGATACCCACCGCGACATCGAGGAAGCCGAAATGCTTCTTGCCGAACGTCGCCACAACGTCTTCAAGCTCAAGATTGGCCGTCGCAGCGTGCGTGACGACGTGGCTCACGTTTCCAAGATCAAAGCTGCACTGGGTGACCGAGCAAAGGTTACCGTGGACGTCAATCAGGCATGGAATGAAGTCGATGCGGCTTTGGGTATCGCAGCGCTCGAGGCGGCTGGCATCGACCTCATCGAACAACCTACGCCGCGCGAGCACCGCGGAGCGCTTGCCCGGCTCGCGGCACGATTCACCGTTCCCATCATGGCCGATGAGGGTATTACCGGCCCCGAGGACGCAATCGAACTCGTGCGTGATGCCTGTGCCGACGTGTTTGCGCTGAAGATTGCGAAATCCGGCGGTATCTACGGAATGATGCGCACGGCCGCCATTGCAGATGCTGCGGGCGTATTGCTCTACGGCGGGACGATGCTCGAAGGCAGTATCGGCTCCATCGCTTCCGCACACGGCTTTAGCGCGCTTCCGCAACTGACGTGGGGAACTGAGCTTTTCGGCCCGCTGCTGCTCAAGGATGACATCGTGACGGCCCGTCCGCAGTATCGCGACTTCGATCTGCATATCCCCGAAGGTCCAGGGCTCGGACTGCAAATCGACGAAGACAAGCTCGCGTTCTACCGTCGTGACAAGCACGCTTAAACGGCTATCTATATCGACATGGCGCTCCTTCCGGCCTACCGGAAGAGGGTCCCGCCTCGGGAGGAGACATGCTGTATCTCGTAAGAACCCCATACATGACTGTGCAGGTAACTCCGCTCGCGCGTCATCCGTCTTCGATTCGCTGATGACGCCGGCAACTTCATGAATCGGGACGCGAACGATACGTTGGATTCCATCAGTGCCAATGGCACTTGGTCTATGTCAGCAGTCACAGCCGGGCTGCTCGCCGTCGTCATCTCTTATGCCGGCCCATTGGCAATCTTCTTCCAGGCAGCGCATGCCGCTCATGTCGGCAACGACGTGGTCGCCTCCTGGGTATGGTCGATTTCGATGGGTGCCGCAGTTTCGGGATTGACGCTTAGCTGGTGGCTGAAGCAACCCATCATCACAGCTTGGTCCGCTCCGGGAACGGCGTTGCTTGTGACGCTCTTCCCGGGGATGCCTGTCAGTGACGCAATTGGAGCCTACATTGTGGCCGGCGCGTGCATCCTCGCAATCGGTCTAACGGGCCTGTTCGACCAGATTACGAAGCGCATTCCGCCAGGGATTGCCTTTGGGATGATGGCGGGCATTCTCTTCCAGTTTGGCACCAACATTTTTAAGTCGGTGAGCATCAGTCCGTTGCTCGCTTTCGGGATGCTAGGTAGCTACCTTGTGTTTCGGCGCTGGGCGGCGCGCTACTGCCTGATACTGGTTCTCGCTTGCGGTTGCCTACTCGCAATGGCGCTTGGTTTGACGCATTTCGACACCGTTAGCCTGCGTGTGACCCAACCGGTTTTCACAATGCCGACGTGGAACTGGCAATCAACTATCAGCCTGGCTGTACCGCTGGTCATCGTAAGTCTGACGGGCCAGTTCCTTCCAGGCTTCGCTATCCTACGTGTCTCGGGATACGAGACGCCGAGTCGTCCCGTCTTGGTGGGAACAGGCGTCACGTCGATTCTGGTCGCTTTCACCGGCGGAATAACGATAGTTATTGCCGCAATTACAGCGGCGCTCTGCACCGGCTCTGAGTCGCATCGCGACCCTCGGCGTCGATATGTTGCGGGTATCGCGAACGGGCTGTTCTACCTGATCGGCGGAACCTTCGCGGGCACGGTGGTCATGTTGTTCGCCGCACTTCCTAACGCTTTTGTGGCGGTTCTAGCGGGGCTGGCCCTCTTGGGAGCAATCGCTACGAATATCGTGGGACTTGTGCAAGACGAAGCTCATCGGGAAGCAGCGTTCATCGCATTCATCGCCACCGCCTCGAACATGAGCTTTCTGGGCCTTGGTTCGGCATTCTGGGGAATCATCTTGGGATCGGCTGCGCACCTCATGCTCCGAAGGACCGCCGGATAGAAGCTCTCAGCGACGTACCTGGCTGTGTTCTTCTCAAGGTGCGTCCGCCACTGATCGACAAGCACGCCGGAAGGCGGCGCCTGTCCCAAGGTGGCTGCCTGGCGAAAGGATTCCACGGACAAGCTCTATAGTATTCCACCCCGGCGGACGCCGGGCTGGGGGTGGTTACGACTTCCGCACACCTGTTGCCGAGTCGTAGCAGGCACGCTCGTGGTCGGCGATGCGGACATGACCGACTGCGGCGAACGGTGTGCTGAAGTGGCGGACGGCCGCGTAGGCGGCGAAGCGGCGTAGTACCGCGATTTCCTTCTGAGCCTCCCAAGCCCATGGATGCTGCCGGCGTTCGCGAAGAAACGGTTCTGCCCTATAAAGAAGGCGTGCCGACCACCGGTTACGCCTCGATGAATCCCGATTGTCCCGCCATCCTGTTCGGCGCCTTCGACCGCCACAATTTCAGCGGCCTCCTGCTGGCGCAAGTGATGGGGCGCCTGCTGGCCAACCGGCGCCTTGTGTACGCCGGCCTTGCCGACCGGGACCTGAGGGGGTGGCCATCGGGTGCAAGCGATCACGCGACTGGCCCCTGCTACTTCGGACGACGCGATCGACATCATCCACGTCGACGGCGAGATCCCGTCTGCGATTGGACCTATCGCTTCTACCTTGGGGAAGCTTTCTATCCGGTGCGCTGTTTGCCGATCTCGGTCGGATGCCAGCCGCCAGGCTCGGTCGTCCCTGATCGACCCACTTCTGCCCTTCGACCCGGCGTGGCCTTAACGGCAGCTTCCACGTGCGGATTCAAGCGGTCATGCAAGTCGAGATTGGCGATCGCCCCCTCATCGGCGATAGTGTTGAAAAGCTCAATATGACAGGTGCTCCGACCGGGACGATCGAAACTCGGCCTCTCAGAACGGCCTGTAGTGAACGATCGTCGATCGGTTGAGGGCCGTCCCCCAACAAAAAAATCTACACGACATCCGTCCCACAGACGAGTTTTTCAACACTATCTGACCGTAGCGGCCGGTCACTACTCTGCAAATGAGAAAGTTCGCCGGCGATCAGCGCCATCCTCAGAACTGGATCGAGGCCCGGCCAATGCCTTCGAATTCCGCTGTCACAAGGTCGCCAGCCGACGCCGCCAGAATTCCGACCCAGGTGCCAGTGGTGACGACGGTGCCGGCTTCCACGCTTCGGCCCGCGCGCGTGGCGTGGCGCAGCCAGGCCACCAGTCCGTAGGCCGGATCGCCCAGGGCATGGGTGCCGCGGCGCTCGATCGATTCCATTCCAATCTGCACCCGGCAACGCTGTGCCGCCCAGTCTCGCGCTTCATAGTCACGCCACTCGCCAAGCACAAGCGCCCCGTGAGCCTGCAGGTCAGCCAGCTTCAGTAGCGCAGGCGCGGCGACGTACTGCTGCCAGCGCGAGTCGACGACCTCAATCGAGACCGCCATCGCGTCGATCAGCGCGGCCGCGCCCGGACCATCGAGGGCGGCCGCCTGCGCGGCGTCCACCCCGCGCCTGAGCCGCAGCGCGATCTCGGCCTCAATGCCGCGCCACGTGAAGGGCCAGTCGCCGGCATGCGCGGGGCTGGTCCACACCCCGGCGGACGGAAGTTCGGCGTGTGTCAGTTGCGCCTCGCGTGAAGGCCCGCCGGATTTCCAGTACCCGGCGCCTGTCTTTTGCCAGCCAAGCGAGCGAGCCACGACCGACTGCACGGCGTAGGCCTGCTCCGGATTGTCAAGCGCCGTGGCGAAGCGCTCCGCGTCGGCGCAACGGTGCTCGCGCCGTGCGCAAAGCAGGGCCTGCGCGACCGTATCGATGTTGGTTGATGTCATGCTTCGGGCAAGTCCTTGAATGAAGGATTTAAATTACTCCGCGACTCGCTCGCGGCAAGCGCACGCAGCAGGCTGCGGCACGCTGCTGGCACCGGACCGATCACGGGAATGGAAAAACGCGCGCTCAAGGCCTGGGCCGCCTGGCCCAGCGGGCCACCTCCTATCACCACCGCTTGTGCTCCGTCAGCTTCCACGCAGGCCCGGACCGCTTCTGCCAGTGCGGCTTCCAGCGCCGCCGCGTCAAGGCCAAGCATGCGAGGGTCGCCGCGGGTGAAACGCACACCCGTGAAGCTGGCATCGAGTCCGTAGCGCCGTACATTGGCTTCAATCGAGGACGCCAGGAACGGCGTCGTCGTGGCGATACCGAATCGACGCCCATGCTGCGCTGCTTCTCGCATGGCGGCTTCGCCGATCCCCACCACCGGCACGGCTAGCCTGCGCCGAAGCGCGTCCGCGCCGGGATCGCCGAAAGCGGCGACGATGACAGCGCGCACGCCTGAGCGCTCCGGACCGGCGCCGGGCAGATCCATGGCGCCGACCGCGTCCGCGGCGGCGCGCAGATCTGCCTCGTCGACGATCATCGGCACACCGCATGCCATCGTCAGGCCGCGGATCTCCAGGCCGCCGGCAAGTGTGGCACGCGCGATGTCAACCATCATCTGCGTGGTCGACTGCGACGTATTCGGATTGATCAGCAAGATGTGGTTCATCGCGATGCGCCGATCAGGAGCCGCTTGCGCTGGTCGCACCACCAGCGACCGCGAGTTCGGCTTCGTCGTCGGCGGCTGTCTCGCCCATGGCACGGCCGAAGGTTTCCGGCGCAAACTGGACACTCAGTGCGAAGACAGCGTACATCGCTGCCAGCATGCTGAACATGCCGCCGACGCCGTAGGTTTCGAACACGCGGCCGCTGATCAGCGGTGTCAGTGCCCCGGCCAGCGTGCCGAGCGCCAGGATCAGGGAAGTGCCGAACGCGCGAACGTGCGTGGGATATTGTTCCGGCGCGAAGATCCAGATCGAGGTGTTGAGCAACACGACACAGAACGTAAAGGCCGCGCCGAACAGCAGTACCAGGGCGACGTTATACGTCAGGAAGCCGAAGCATAGTCCGGCCGTGCAAGCCAGCCCGGCGCCTACCGTCAGTACGCGCTTGCGCGGTATGTGATAGCCGCAGTACGAAGCCGCGAGCGCGCCGAACAGGCTGCCGCTCTGCATCACCATGGTGAAGAGCAAGCTCTTGGAGATGGTGTAGCCCTGTGACATCAGAATCGTCGGCATCAGCGTCAGCACGGAAATCTGCGCCCCGTATGTCATGGAAACCGCAATCCCGAGCGCGATCGTGCGTCGGCCCAGACGGCCTTTGAATACGTCGCTCAGCCGCACCTTGGCGCGCGGCGCCTCATCCTGCATCGATGCCTTGATGTACGGCGTCGGCTCGCCGGCGAGCTTGCCCAGCCGGCCCGACGCCAGGATCGACAGCACGCGGTTGGCCTCGTCTACCCGTCCCTTGGACAACAGGAACCGCGGTGTCTCCGGAATAAAACGTCGATAGAACACGACAAAGAACGCGGGGACAACCAGGCAGGCGAACAGCCAGCGCCAGTTGTCCGGTCCCGGGAACATGGCGAACACGGCCAGGCCAAAGGCGGGCGCCAGCATATTGCCAAGACCACCGCTGCCCACGCTAACCATGCCTACCGCCGTACCCCGGAAGCGGGTCGAGCACAACTCGGCCAGCATCGTCACAGCAATGGATATCTCCCCGCCCAGGCCGATGCCGACGATAAAGCGGCCCGCAGCCAACACCGCATAGTTCGGCGCCAGCGCGCAGATGATGGCGCCCAGCGTGAACAGCAGCAGGTTTGCGCTCAGCATGGTGCGCCGGCCGTAGCGATCCGCGATATAGCCCGATCCGATGCGTCCGAGCGCGGCGGCGCTGAAGGTCAGTGTGTTCAGAAAACCGATCTGCGCCACTGAGATGCCCCATTGCTCCCGCAGCATGGGGCCAACCAGGCCAACCGCATTCTGCTCGAAGACGTCGAACATCACACCCAGCATGATCATGAAGATGATCTTCTTGTGCGAAGCCGTCACGCCGATGCCATCCATTGCCCGGTCGAGCTCGTGCTGCTGTGGGGAACTCGACGATTGAACTACCACTTCTGCGCCCATCTTTGTCTCCTCCTCGTTTGAGGTCGTCACGGTGTATCCGCAAACTTCTCGCCGCCTGGATCGGCTGGCGTTTGTAGAGCAGCAATGAAGATTCGTTCCGATACTCGCCTATTCGAGCGCCGGTGCCGCGTGCGGCGCCCGGCGCGCGCGCAGAGCCTGCTCGGCCGCATAGGCCAGCCTTATCAGCACGGGCTCCGAAAACGGACGGCCGAAGAGCTCCAATCCAACCGGCACGCCCTGCGGCGCATTGCGATCCGCGGCGGAAAACCCCGCTGGAATCACGATCGCCGGGAAGCCGGTGGCAGATGCGAGTACGCCGTTGCGATCGGCTTGGGGCTCGCCGATCGGCGCCACCAGGCGGCGCTGATGCGGAAAGGCCAGCACGTCGATCCGCTGCGCTTCCATCAGATCCAGTAGCCGCTGGCGCAATGCCTGCTGGCGTTGCAAGCGCTCGCGGTATTCCGCGTCCTTGCCCGCGAGCGCCGCTGCCGTGGTCAGCGTTCCCGCGACGCTTGCGTGCACTTGCCCTGATGCGATGATGTCTTTCAGCGACCGCACCCCCACGCCCGGTGCGAGCCGGGCCAGGTAGGCATCGAGGTCGTGCTCCATCTCGTAGTGATGCACGAGCGTAGACGCCAGGAGTTCATCAGGGCTGATGGCGTCATCCACCGCGACCAGTTCCGCGCCCTGTGTTTCGATGACGGCCAGTGCTTGCTGCATGACGGCGTTGACGGGCCGATGCTCTGGCCCATCGCCGAAGAAATGGCGCAGTACGCCGATGCGCGCCCCCTTGAGCCCGTCGGGATCGAGAAAGGCCGTATAGCTCGCGGGGATGTGGGAGGCCCCTTGGCTTGAGACAGGATCGGCCGGGTCGTGCCCGGCAATTGCGTCGAGCAGCGCAGCGGCATCCGCAACGGTCCGTGTGATCGGCCCGATGGTGTCCTGCGTCAGACCGCAGGGAACGAGCCCCGTTCGGCTGACAAGGCCCATGGTTGGGCGCAGGCCGACGAGATTGTTAGCCGAGGCCGGCGACCTGATCGAGTTGACCCCATCAGTTCCGATCCCAAGCAAGCCGAAGTTGGCTGCGATGCCGGCGCCGGTGCCCCCGCTGGAGCCGCCGGGCGTTCGCGTCAGGTCATATGGGTTCAAGGTCTGGCCAAGCTCCGTACTGACGGTCTCCCCCCCGGAGGCAAGCTCGTGCAGGTTGGTTTTTGCCAGGACGATGGCGCCTGCCCGGCGCAGCCGCTGGACAATAAAGGCATCCTGCGTGGCCATATTGCCCCTAAGGCAAGGCGAGCCTGCGGTGGTTTCGATGCCACCGCATTCGATATTGTCCTTGATCAGCACCGGGATGCCGTGGAGAGGAGCCAGGGCCTGCGCCGGCTTCCCGGCGGCCCAGGCGTCCATGCGTTCTGCCTCTGCCAGCGCCTCCGGGTTGAGCCGGAGGATGCTGTTGATGCGGGGGCCGCTTTGATCGTAGGCTGAGATCCGGTCCAGGTAGCCGCGCACCAGTTGCCGTGCCGTCAGCCGGCCGTCACGCATCGCGGCATGCGCGGTGGCAACGGTGGCCTCCATCAGGTTGAACGGCGCTTGAGTATCTCGTCCGTCCGTTTTCGATTCGAATGCACTGTTCATGAGAGTCTTCCATGCGCCCGCTACGGGCGCCCGAGGCGTTGGGGGTGCGGGGAAGCGGTGCGGCGCCGGCGCACCGCTTCCCGTTGTTATCGGTTGACCAGCTTGGCAGGCAAGGTCCAGATGGCAAAGGCGCCAATGATCAGCATTGCCGCGATCATGTAATAGGCGCTAGTGCCACTCTGCGTCACGTCCCTGAGATAGCCGATCATGTAGCCGCTGGTGAAGCCCGCGAGATTGCCGATCGAGTTGCTCATGGCGATTGCCGTGGCCGCCGCGGCACCGCTCAGAAATGCAGTCGGCAGCGACCAGAACAGCGGCGTGCAGGTCAGGATGCCGGCCGCGGCAATTGACAGGAACACCAGCGACAGCGCGGTACTGTGCATGACCCAGGGCAGCGCCAGGAAGCCGATCGCCCCCATCATGCAGGGCACGATCAGGTGCCAGCGCCGTTCGCGATGCTTGTCGGCGCTCTTTGCGAAGAAGTACATCGTGACAATCGCCGCCACATAGGGAATCGCGCTCAGCAAGCCGATATGGATGGGGTCGGTGACGCCTGTGGACTTGATGAAGGTCGGCAGCCACAGGGTAATGCCGTACTGGCCGGTGACATAGCAGAAACAAATCAGGCTGATGAGCCAGACGCGTGGGTCGGTGAAGACGTTGCCGACGCGCGCCTGCGGGTCCGCCGACCTGACGTCCTCCGCCTTGGCCAACTCCAGCACGCGCTTCTCCTCGCTGGACAGCCATTTGGCCTTGGCAATCGAGTTGTCCAGATAGTAGAAGCAGAAGAGGCCCAGCAGGACTGCGGGAACGGCCTCGATGAAGAACATCCATTGCCATCCGGCCCAGCCTGCGATGCCGCCCATGCTGCCCATCAGGAAGCCGGACAACGGGTTACCAATGATGCCGGACAGCGGCGAGCCCATGCAGTAGATCGCCATGATCTTGGCGCGCCGGTGTGCCGGATACCAGCAGGACAGGTAGTACACGATGCCTGGCGTAAAGCCGGCTTCGGCCAGGCCGAGCAGAAAGCGCAGCGTGTAGAAGGCGGTTGGCGTCTCCACGAACACGAAACACGCGGAGAGCACACCCCATGTGACCATGATGCGCCCGATCCACACCTTGGCGCCGAACCGGTGCAAGGCCAGGTTGCTTGGCACTTCGAACAGGAAGTAGCCGATGAAGAAGATGCCGGCGCCCAGGCCGTAAACAGTTTCGCTGAAGCCCAACTGCTGCGACATCTGAAGCTTGGCGAAACCAACGTTGACACGATCGAGATAAGCGATCAGGAAGCACAGCATCAGGAACGGTATCAGCCGCCAGCTTACCTTGCGATAAACGGCGTCCTCGAACGTCCTCACTTTTGTCCCGGCCTGCAGGGTGGTATCCACAGCGTCTCCTCAGTTTTTCTCAGGTATGTCTGTGCTGCTGCACCGATCCTCACGCGATCGGTACGGTGCGGGGAATTGGCGCCACCGCGTACCGGTGACGGACTGGCTCCCGCCGCGATGCCCTCCCAGGCATCACAAGGCTGGAGGCCAGTCCAGGCGCTGGCCGCCGCGGCGCAGCCGCGCGGAATTCCTCGCTTCGGAACTACAGTTGCGTCGGACGGCGTCAGGCCGCGGCTTTGAGCGGCAAGGGCGTGGCATGGGCGGCCAGGTAGTCCATCGCCGCGGATGTCCCGCTTGCCGCGGCCGGCACGCCCGAGATCTTCAAGCCCATTTCGCAGCCGGCGAGCGTCGCCATCAGCGTCAGGTCGTTGCAGTCGCCGAGATGGCCGATGCGGAACATGCGGCCTTTCATCTTGCCGAGCGCCGCGCCCAGCGACATATTGAAGCGGTCATAGATGTTCCCGCGCACAACGTCCGCATCGATCCCCTCGGGCATCATCACGCCGGTGAGAACCGGGCTGTACGCGGAAGGGTCGGCGCACTGGATCTCCAGCCCCCAGGCGCGCACTGCCCGGCGGCATGCCTCCGCCAGCCGCTGGTGGCGCGCGAACACATTGTCCAGCCCCTCGCCGAGGATCATGTCGAGAGCCTCGGACAGGCCATAGAGCAGATTTGTGCTGGGGGTATAGGGCCAGTAGCCGGTGCGGTTCATCTCGATGATCTCGTCCCAGCTCCAGAAGCTGCGCGGCAGTCCTGCCGTCCTGGCGGCTTCGATGGCCTTGGGAGACACCGCGTTGAAACTGATGCCCGGCGGCAGCATGAGCCCTTTCTGCGAGCCGGAAACGGTCACATCCACGCCCCATTCGTCGTGCCGGTAATCAGCAGACGCCAGGCCGGAAATCGTGTCGACAAGCAGGAGCGCGGGGTGCCGCGCGGCGTCGATCGCCTTGCGCACGGCCGCGATGTCCGAGGTAACGCCGGTCGAAGTTTCGTTATGCACCACGCACACCGCCTTGATGGCATGCTGGGAGTCCGTGCGCAAGCGTGCCTCGATCATGTCGGCCTGCACGCCGCGGCGCCAGCCTTCAATGCCCGGCAAGCCGAGAAACTCTGGCCGGATGCCAAGATTCTCGGCCATCTTCTTCCAGAGCGTGGCGAAGTGACCCGTCTCGAACATCAAAACCGTGTCGCCGGGACTCAGCGTGTTGGTCAGCGCGGCTTCCCATGCGCCTGTCCCGGAAGCTGGATAGATCACGACCGGGTGCTCAGTCTTGAATATCTGCCGGATCCCGGCCAGCACCTTGAGGCCAAGCACCCCGAATTCGGGGCCGCGATGGTCGATGGTCGGATAGCTGATGGCTCGCAGGATGCGATCAGGAACGGGGCTCGGCCCGGGGATTTGAAGGAAGTGGCGGCCGGCTGGGTGGAAGTTGAGTTTCTGCATGGTCTCCTCCAGTTGAGTTTTGAATACAAAATACTCTAGCAGAAGAGCTACATAGGGACAGGGCGGATGTTGCTAAAATTTCGCAGTGTTTACCCCATAGGAAAGGGATTCTGCGCCTTTTTGGAGCAATGTTAAGTGTCTGCTAAAATGTATGCAGCAACGTTTTCTGGAATTTGAATGCAAAATTCTATTTTGACCGGCACGGATTCTTCCGTATCCGTGCTACCCAAGGTTGAGCGACGGCGCTTGCATGACACGGTGGTGGATCATCTGCGGACGTTCATCGTCGAGGGGGTCTTGAAGGCGGGTACGAAACTCAACGAACGTGAGTTGTGCGAGACGCTGGGCATCTCCCGCACGCCCCTGCGCGAGGCCATGAAGGTGCTGGCGGCGGAGGGGCTGATCGAAAGCACGCCCAACAGGGGCGCGACGGTATCGCGCCTGTCGCCGACGGAGATACAGGACACGTTCGAATTGATGAGCGGTCTGGAAGCATTATCCGGGGAACTGGCCTGCGAGCGCATCACGGCCATCGAGTTGGCGGAGATCAAGGCATTACACTACGCGATGCTGGCATGCCGGGCCAAGGACGATTTGTCCGGTTATTACAGCTTCAACCATCAGATTCATGACCGTATAAACGAAGCGGCCCGGAATGTCGCGCTGCGTCAGACCTATCTATCGGTGAATCGGAGGTTGCAGGCGCTGCGCTACCGGTCGAACTATCAGAAGCCGAAATGGGACAGCGCCATCCATGACCACGAGGAAATGCTGACGGCGCTCGAGGCACGCGATGGCAAGCGGCTTGCCGCGATCCTGCGCCAGCATCTGCTGGACAAGCGCGACGCCGTGCTACTCATCCAGTTGAGCGAGGCCGGCGACACGTCAGGCACATAGCGCAGCGGGCCGAAGCACCCACATCCCACTGCGGCTTGACTAGGGCGAGGCTGTTCAGTTTGGCCAGAGCCAGCCCCCTTGGATGACCGCTCATGGGCTTACCGGACCTTCCGCAGGCAGAGCCTGGATGCCCGCTCAGGCCGAAGCCGCCATTCGCTCCCTCCCCCGCTGGCCGGCAACCCGACGGCAAGCTGGTCAGCGAGAAGGGAAAGTATGTGACCGCCTGGAAGAAACAGAAAGACGGGACCCCCCCGCGTCAGAATAGATGTCGCCCAGATAGAATCTGAACCTTGGGGGCGATAAGAGATGGAAGTGGCTCGATACGGACAAGTGTTTAAGGACCGTGCAGTAGCGCGGTTGTTGCCGCCGGAGAGTGTGGCGGTGGAAGTGGTTTCAAGGGAACTGGGTGTGGCAGTGGCCACGTTGGAGCGGTGGCGTGCGGATGCGCTGTCCATGCCCGCTCGCGAGCGGGCATGGACAGCGCCTGCCCGGCTGGAGGCTGTAATCGCCACGGCGGCCATGGACGAGACTGCGCGCAGTGCTTGGTGTCGCGAGCACGGTGTGTACCCCCAACAGCTTGAACAGTGGCGCCAAGCCGCCACGCAGGCGCTGGCTGAACCGGAGGAGGTGCGCGCCAGTCCGAAGCAGACCCAGCATGATCGCCGCCGCATCAAGGAGCTCGAACGCGAGTTGCGGCGCAAGGAGAAGGCGTTGGCCGAGACTGCTGCATTGCTGGTACTTTCAAAAAAAGTCGCGGCGATCTTCAACAAGGGCGAGGACGAATGATCGGCCTCGAAGATCGCCAGACTCTGGCCCGCGACATCGAAGTGGCGCACGCTGCTGGGGCAAGGCTGCACGCGGCCTGCGAGACCGCTGGCATCAGCGCGCGCACGCTGCAGCGTTGGACGGACGGCCAAGGTCTCATATCGGGTGACGGCAGGCCCCAGGCGGTGCGGCCAATGCCCGCTCATGCCCTCACCGAGGCTGAGCGCGAGCAGATCCTGCGCGTGGCCAACGAGCCGCGCTTCGCCGATATGCCGCCGGCGCGCATCGTGCCCATGCTGGCCGACGAAGGCGTGTACCTGGCCAGCGAATCGAGCTTTGGCCGCGTGCTGCGCGCGCATGGCCAGAGCCGGCATCGAGGCCGCGCCAAGGCGCCCCGTCAAAGCCGCCCGCCCACCACGCACGTGGCTACCGCACCGCGCCAGCTATGGTGCTGGGACATGACGTACCTGCCTGCCGAGATCACCGGGCGCTGGTTTTATCTGTACCTGATCCTGGACGTGTACCGCAAGATCGTGGGCTTCGAAGTCCACGACCGCGACGACGCCGACCACGCGGCGCATCTGGTCAAGCGCACGGCGCTGGCCGAGGGCATCCACGCCATGGCGGCCAAGCCGGTGCTGCACGGGGACAACGGCGCCACACTCAAGGCCACCACGGTGCTGGCGATGTTGCACTGGTTGGGTGTCAAGCCCTCGTATTCGCGTCCACGCGTGAGCGACGATAACGCCTTTGTGGAGAGCCTGTTTCGCACGGCCAAGTACCGGCCGGAGTTCCCGTCCAGCGGCTTCGCCGATCTGAGCAAGGCGCGCGCCTGGGCGGCGCACTTCGTGCACTGGTACAACCACGAGCATCGGCACAGCGGCATCCGCTACGTGAGCCCGGCACAGCGCCACGCCGGGCACGACGATAGGATTCTCGCCGCTCGTCATGTGCTCTATGCCGAGGCCCGCGAGCGCAACCCACGTCGCTGGTCACGCCACACGCGAAACTGGACGCCAATCGGCACGGTCACGCTCAACCCGGAGCGCGAGATTGCCGTGCCCAGCGGTATCAAGCCAGGCGCCAAAAAACAGCGTTTGGCTGCATGAATGAGGCGACATCTGCCTTGACGCGCGCCGGGACCTGGAAGGCCATCCACGACATGTGGAACTCGGATGCAAGGCGGGGATGCGGCGTCATCTCCCAGCTTGCCGGCTCAGTTACGCACACGCACGTGCGGCACGACTGGCCGCTTTGGAGGACGAGGCGCTGCGACCGGCGTTGGCCCGGCCGAAGACAGTCGTGCTATCCGCAGCCTGTCAACAGCCTCCCCTCGGCCTGATCAGCCATCCAATGCTCTGGCACGCCGCCGCCCGCCGGTCATTTGCCTCGTCTGCGGAGGCACCGCTCGACCGAGGCATCGCCATTAGTCTCGAAAAACCAGCTTCATTTACCCAGTCCTCGATCTCCGAGGGTGCGCCAGATCGAACGATCGGTGGCCTCCGCCGCCGCCGTCTTGTCTTGGAGTATCTCCATCACCGAAGCCCTCGCGCCTGGCCGTCCAGCGCCTGATATCGTCGTCCATCAACATGCTCATATGTAATTCCTTTCAAGGGTACCCCCCCGAGCACATTTTCACTGGGTCATTACACCGTTCATCACAGATTCGAGGCTATGCTTTTCACATTCCGAGGAGGAGTGTATGCGCAGCAATGAGCACCCAAAAGCCAAGAACGCGGCGGCGCAAAGCTTGATCCAACGGTTGCTTTCCGGGCTTTGTTTCACTGTGCTTATGTTTCCCGGTGTGGCGCCAGGGATGGACTTCAGGATCTATTACCAACCACAGATTAAGATGAAAATGGTTATCGGGGAGGGGAGGATTCAGGAAGGCGATGCAAAGAAATTTCTGGCGTCCGCAAAAATGGCTGACCGTGATGACGAAGGACTCGTTACCCTTGTTTTAAATAGTCCGGGAGGAAATGTTGAGGCCGCTTTCCGAGTCGTCGATGCTATGGATAGAGTACGCGTCTATACAACAGTTCCAAATAATGCCAGGTGCGCGTCCGCTTGCGCTTCAGTCTTGTTCGCTTCAGGGGAACGCCGAAGTGTTGTTGGTACGGGGCTGCTCGGTTTTCACAGTTGCTACAGGCGCGATGGGCGAACTTACACCGGGGACTCGCTTTGCAACGAAATAATCGCGGCAAACGCAATGCAAAGGGGCGTCAGCCACGCAGGCATCAATCGTTTCGTTAAGCAATATGGTGCGCGAGACATGGCGTGGGTCGGGCGCGACGTCGCTTGTAAGTCGCTGCAAGGGCTTTGCAAGCCTGGGCAACTGGAAACTAAATACGAGACGAAGGATGCGTTGATGCGTAGTTTTGATTGCAGCAAGCTCATATCTGTTCAAGCGCAGCTTATTTGCGGGGATGCGGAACTTACCCGTGTCGATAAAACACTGGCAGAAATCTATGATCAAAAGATAAAAACATCGGTTAACAAGGCACGGTTACGAGAGGATCAACGAGCATGGCTTCGCAATTCTCGCAACGCGTGTGGCGATAAAGTTTGTCTACTGCGAAGTTATCATCTCCGCATCGATGAACTAAAGCGCATGCGGTCGCAATGACGTGTTGATTGACGTTGGCCATGCTCAACCGCCATAGCGTGAGCGTCACCCGGCGCCGCAGCAAAACCGTGTTCCTCGGGGGCGCGCGACACGAAGTGATCCAAACCGCCCACCGCGCCTTCGCACGACAGAAATTCACACACGGAGGTCCGCTATCTGCGCGTAGTCGTCGCCTGAATGCCCCAGGGAAGGCGCGCGCAAGCGGCTGTGGACGCCCGGAAAGAGAACTCCGTCAGCCGCTCGCCAGCCGGCTCTTGTCGCAACCCTCAGCGGTCATTTGGGACATCAGATGTGAGGCAAGGTCCCGCGAAGTGGACGATTGGCGTTATCTTGACGGTGGCGAATGCCGGTGCTCAACTCCTCAGGAGACACGAAATGACCAGCAAGAACACGATCTGTTTGTGGTACGAAGGCGGCGCCGTTGACGCCGCGAACTTCTATGCCGAAACATTCCCCGACAGCTCTGTCGGCGCCGTCCTCCGCGCACCGGGCGACTATCCCGACGGCAGGCAGGGCGATGTCCTGACGGTTGAGTTCACCGTCGTTCGCATCCCCTGCCTCGGGCTGAACGGCGGCCCGCATTTCAAGCACAACGAGGCCTTCTCTTTTCAGATCGCGACGGACGACCAGGCCGAAACCGACCGTTTGTGGAACGCGATCGTCGGCAATGGTGGCCAGGAAAGCGCATGCGGCTGGTGCAAGGACCGATGGGGATTGTCATGGCAGATCACCCCGCGCGCCCTCATCGCGGCGATATCCGACCCCGATCGCGCGGCGGCCAAGCGCGCATTCGACGCGATGATGACCATGAAAAAGATCGACATCGCCGCGATAGAGGCGGCACGGCTGGGCCGAAACCTATCCTCAAGTTGATGGAGCGGGTCCCGGACGTTCTCTCCTGATCCGATCCGAGGGGATGGCTGACCGAACGGTTCGGGTTGGGAGTGGACGTTCGTCGTTGCCCCGCGAGCGTCCGCAAATCAGTGCCATTTCCGCCGTTCGTCGCTGGCGAGGCGGATGGGCTTGCGCCGTTTGCCTCGCCGCTTTCAACCAATGCTTGATGCAGGGTTCTAGTGCTTATCGCTCTCCGGAAACCAGTAGATGCGTTTGCGCTTGCCAACGCCCGCGATCTTGATCTTCTGAGCACCCAGTGCCGAAGTAGCGTCGCCTCCTCCGGCACCGGTCTGGTTGCCACCACCGAGCAAAACCGGCACAACGGTAGCGGTCGCGCCGCTGCCAATCGATACCATGCCGAATACCGGGGAAGGCGGAAAGCCGCCTCCATCCAGGATGATCGAACGTTGCGGGTTTTGGCCTGATGCCGTAAGGAAGCTGAAGGAATAACTCCGGGCGATGCCAAGATTGGGGTAGCACATGCCCGCCTGGGGCACTGCCGGCGTATTTGTGCCGATGATGGTATTTCCGGCGACGGTGAGCGGCGCATTCACTGCCTTCTCGCCGGGATTGGTGAGCGTAATGTAGAAGCCCGAACCAGTGCCGTCGTATTTGGCCGTGGTGCTGGTGTTGTTGACGAGAAGAGCCTCTGTGATGGGTGTCCAGGTGGCCGGCATGCCGAGTATGTTGGTGTCCTTCAACATGTAGAGGCGATTGACCACGTTGTAGGCGGTCCCCTGCGTGGTCGAGGCCGAGTACAGAGGATGCTCGCGGTCACCCGTACCGGCCGTAATGGCATCGAAGGTAGCAGTGGAAATGACGTCGGGTGCATAGAAGAACTTGCGCGCGTCATTTGTGTTAGCTCCACCGCCGAGTGCGGCGAGCTTGTTAAGCGTCCAGTTGGCAGGCGCATTGCCCGCGGTGGTTTCAAAGTCGGCTCTCCAGATATTGCCGCCGACGTCGCCAACGTACAGGCGTTCGATATAACCGTCGCCATTGCGGTCAAGCCCCGTGACATCCGACGGGATGGCCCGGGTCAGGCCGGCAACCGCCAGGCATGTGCCGCTCATACCGCTACAGTCGGGCAGCGCGCTCCACACAACGGCGCCGCTGACGGCATCGAATGCCACGATGCCGCGCCCCATGCTATTGACTCCCGGCGACGGATCGCTATCCTCGGCCGAGTCATAGCCCGCGCCCATCACCACCAACGGGTTGGCGTAGCCGCGCACGCGCATGATGCGCGGCTGGGACCAAGTCTGGCCGAGTTCAGGGATATCAGCGTTGGAGCGTTTCCACAGGAAGCGCGGATTGACGGGATCGGTCACATCGATTGCATAGATCAGCCGCCCGCCGCGGCGTGCCGTCAGGTAAATGACCACGCGAGGATTCGCCGCGTCGCGCAAGTCCTGCATCACGGTGGTACTTCCGTCGAAGAAGTAATCCCGCGGCGCCGGAGCTGGGGTGATACCGCCAGGCGTGGTCGAGAGCTTCACCTCCGGAGAGTTGGTGTAGAGGCGGCTGAGCTTGCCAAGGAACTCCGGTGCGATGAAGCCCCATAGCTCGCCGCCCGGCCTCACACCGCCGATGCCCTGCGTCTGGTTACCGTTGATCGCGTGGTACACGCCATCGTTGGTGCCATAGAACACCACGACTCCCTTGCTGCCGCCATAGTTGACGACAGCCGGCCGGGAATGCAGTACGTCTGCGTGGATCGAACTGCGCACGGTCACCGGCGCGCCGGGACCTGGCTCCGCTTCGGTGCCGGCCAGGTTATCCGAAGCGGCGACGTCCTGGCCGCGTACCCAGGCGATAAGCTTGGGCAATTCGGTGGCGGTGATGGTGGCCGCGCCGCTGGTCCCCGAGTTGATGACGGCAAGGCCGCCGGTCGAACTCGTGTCCTTCAGCCATGTGTTGGAACTATCGAATGACGGCATCGCCGCGCTAGTTGGGCAACTACCCGCGCCGTTGCAGGTTATCAGTTGCCGGCCGGTCTGGCTGGTCAGCAACTGTGCGCGCAGCATCTCGCCCGCACCACCCTTCTCCACAACCTCCCCATCGGGGGAATCAAGGCCCCATCCGACACTCGACGGGCTGTTCTTCCAGTATCCCGTGGCCGGCCAGCTACTGACCGCGCTGGCCCCATAGCCGGTCGCGCCAAAGGAAAGCGGCGGCTCCGTCGTCCAGAAACTGACAGCGTTCGGAGAAATGAAGCCCGTCGCCGCGTTGCTGATGGCAGCGTTGCCCTTGGCATCCTGCAGCACGATGTTGCCGCTGGCGTCATAGCCGATCTGATACTGCTTGAGATTGCCTTGCCACCGCGGTGCCGCGGTGGCATCCGGGCGGAACATACCCACATAGACCTGGTTGAGGAACTGACCCTGGGCATTGACGGACGCCGGAAGGCTGACCGAGGCAAACACGCTGTTGATGGCCTGCACCTCGTTGAAGATTTGCAGCAAGGCCGACGTCAGTCCATTGACGTCACCGAGCTGTACCACATATGTCTTGCCGCCGCCATTGGTCGCCATGCTGCTCGCGAGCTGGACATAGTCAGGATTTTTGCTATCGGTCACCGCGATCGTGTAGGTCACGATGTTCTGACGGTTGGCCATGTTGCCCTGGACGTCGGTCTGGTACATGAAGCGAGCCCATTCGTCGCCCCAGTTGCTCTGGTATTTGTTGTCGGGTGCGGGAATGACAATCTGCTGTTGCTGAGTTGCAGTCGCGCCTGCGGCGGCCAGGGCATTGATGACATTCTGGCCTGTGTCTTGCGGCTTGCCGTTGTTCACGGCGTTGGCGATATAGATGACAAAATTGCGCTGACAGGGGTTGTCGATCGGTGAGGTGTACTTGGTGCCGGACAAGCCAGTCTGGCCGGCATAGTAGGCCCACGATTCCTGCATACCGCCACCAACCTGCGAGTTGTTCGAGTTGTCGGCCTGACGGTCGATTGTTTTCACATAGCTAAGGAAGCTGTCGACCCCGCTGTTGTCCATCAGCGGCAACTTGTAGGGTGCCGCTGACGGGAACCTGAACCGGCCGCCGACGTTGTCCCCGGCGCCGAACATCATCACGCCGAGATTGAGGTTGCCCAGCAGTGTGGGGCTGGTCTTGATCGACGACACCGCGTTGTAGAGCGCGCACTGCTCGGCACCAACATCCTTGCCTGCGTTATTGCTGGAGACAACCCCCGATGTGGAGCAGGTGAAGCTGGCCGACGCATCCCAGGTCGATGCATTGTCGAACAGGATCAGCACATTGGGCTTGCCGGACTGGGGCTGCAAGCCAGTGTACAGATCGATGTCCTCCGCCATTGCCGGATGCAAGGCGGAAAGCGCGAGTAACGTGGCGATGGCAATGCGCGAGGCAGCGCGTTCAGCGAATTGACGCATTGTGAGTCCTGAGTTCGGAGGTAAGGCAATCGGAAACTGAGTCGTGACCGCAAACTTACGGGCATGCCGTGCCGACCGGCACGCGTATTGAGATGCCCTGGTGCAAGGTGATGTTGGTCGCAGTGGCGGCGCTATCGCTGACGCTGGCCTTTACGTCCCATTGCGTGGCATTGCACAGTGAATTTCCGCCGCCGCCTCCGGATGCCGTCAAGATGCCGGTGTCCTGGTTACCATTTCCAATGAAACAGGAGACGTCGTCGGTATTGGACGTATCCAGGTCCGTATTCAATATCGGTTTGCTGGTCTGGCACACCGGCGCCGCGACCTGCGCCGTATAGTCAGCGCTACCGTCGCCGTTCACATCGACCGGGACGCTAGCCGCAGCTGCCGCAGGGTTGGCGGTGAAGTCCTTGCTAATGACTTGCTCGATGCCTTGCTGCGCGGCATTCTGCGCCTCCACCCCGTGCTGCTGATTAGCGGCGACCTTCACATTGACGACACTGGAGCCGACCAGCGATATCGTCATCAGCAGGAAGATCACCAGGAAAATTAGCGTAACAATCAGGGTGGCGCCGGACTGCCGGCGCTGTGCGATTAGCATGACTTACTCCCGGCGGCCCGCCACATTGGCCAGCCTTGCCACGCGGGCGTAGACATGACGTTTGTAGCCGTCGTTGAACGGGCCACTGACAGTGGCCCGTCCGAGATTATAGGTGCGGCTGTCTGTCCAGCCGAGTGAGGTCCGCTGCGTGCGGGCAAGGACGCTAATGCTGACAGAAGTGACGTTCCGCCAGTTGGTGAGGGCAGTCGTCCAGTCGTATGCGGGTACCGAGGTGCAAATGGCGCTGTTGTTCACACCGGGGTCGCTGACGTAGCAGTCTGCGGAGCCGTTGTTGTCGAGATCCACACCGTAGGACAAGTGCATATCCTGAATGCCTTGCGCCACCGAGTTGACCTGGAAGGCACCGCCGGACAACTCCGCCATCTTCAGCGTCGGCACGCCGTCGCCAGCGCCGGAACACACATCGCAAGCTGCAAGATAAAAAATGCGGACTACAGCCGGGCGCAACTCCGCGGTAACGGCCGGGTCGCATGCCTTGGTGCGCATGGTGAAGGCCGGAGCGCTGGCGCCAAACACGAACGATGTGGCGTCGGTGGAACAGTACGATACCTGCATATAGGACTGCCCGACGGTCGCCGCCGCCACCGGCGTCGTCGACACACGCCTTATCACAAGTATTTCCGATGCCGGAGCCAGGTTCGGCAGGCATGGGGCCACCGTACCCGGAGCGTAGCCCTGAAGGCCGAGAGGCATCGTCGCCGGTGAGTTGACGAAACCCAGTGCGTTCGGCGCTGTAGCGCACAGTGCGGGGCTTGCCACGGTTGCGCCGCTGGCTACGCTGGTGGCACCGAAAAAGCCGGCAAGCTCGATTTCACGACCTACCGTGTCTACCACATAACGCCCGTTTTCCACCTGCTCTGCACTATTGGAAAACTCTGAGCGCGACCGCGTGGTGGAAAAATACAGACTCCCCAGGGCAGTCAAGAGCAGTAGCCCAAGCGTCATCCCGACCATCAACTCGACCAGGGACATGCCGCCCTGCCAGTGGCGCTTCGCAATGCGCTGCCGATTCACGAGAGAACTCCAATGCGTACCTGAATGCTTACCGCGCGGCGATAGCTGTCATTGCCGAATTGTCCGCTGCCGCATGGCAGCGCCGGCGCGGTCGTCTTTGCGAGGCCCTGCCAGGCTACCGTGATACGGTAGATCTGGTTTGTGGCATCGAGGGCTTCGATACAACCGAGCGCACCAATCATGGCGCCTACCGTCGTTCCGCCATTGTTCTCCGCACTGCCAAGCAATGTTGCCCCCCAGGCTGCCAGGTCGGCATTCGCGATGGATTGCTGCGCGGCGGTACCGACGGTGCAAGCTGGAGCGGGAACCGTAGTGCTGCCCGCCGTGGTAATGGTGGCGCCACTGGCATAGCAGGCTGCGGCCTGACGGTTAGCGTTGAGCCGGGCGGCCATGTCCTGCAGCAATGTCAGCGCCTGCACACGCTGATAGGCTTCCATTTCCGATTGGCCGGAGCGGGCAATCAGACCCGCGGTGCCCAGCAGCGCCACCAGCAGGATCACGACCGATATCAAGACCTCGATCAGCGTGGCGCCACGCTGCGCGGACTGGCGCAAGCGATTGCGCGCATGGGAGGGGCGCGAGTTCACGTACATGCTCCGGATACCAGTGCGACGCGGCCGGTTCCGCTCACCTGTACGCAGATCGTCGTGGTCGCCTGAGGTGATACCGACGGCGCCACCTGGAACGTCAGGCTGCCGGCAGTGGGCCTGCCGTCGTTACCGACCGCCAGGGAGTTGCCCGCGCTGGCAGTGATCGAAATACCATCATATGGACCGAAACTGCGCACCTTTTCGGTGCCAGCGGTTACGGCCCACCCCCCGGCCCAAGCGCCGGAGGCGGCCATGGTGACACTGCTGTTGCGCTTGACGGCCTCGCTACGCGCCAATGTCAGCGCGGCGGAAAGATCCAGCGAGGCATTGCGTGCGCGTTGTGTCGCGATCAGGCTTGAGAACGACGGGGCCGCAGCAAACGCGATGATGGAAAGCACTGTCAGCGTTACCAGCAATTCTATTAGCGTGAATCCGCGTTCCGCTGCGGCGCCGGATATATTCGATGCATGAGTATTTTGCATTGGCTACTTCCAGCAATTCGAACCCGTGCCGGAGACGTTCTTGTCCCCAGTATTCGACAGCGTCAACGTTCCACATGCCGCGTCGTTCGTGGCCTGGGTACCCTGCGGCGTCGCCGTCAGGACATATCCCAGTGGCGGACCTGCGACCGCAGTGACGGTAATCTGGTAATTGGGGGAAACTGTGCCGGGAGGACTCGCATAGCCGAGTGCGGCCAGACTGGTGGCATAGACCCGGTTGTCCACCAGGAAGCGCTCCTGCATGCTGGCGACTTCCAGCAGGAACGACTCCGCCGCTGCGCGATTGGAGCGCACTACGAATTGGATATAGGAGGGATAGGCAATGGCTGCGAGGATGCCGATGATTGCCACGGCGATCATTAACTCGATGAGCGTAAAGCCGCCCCCGAGCCGAGCGTGTCGACCCAAGCCACCGCACCGCGTGGCTACCCCCAACTCCCGAAATAGCCAATGTTTTCGGCTATATCGCACCGCCGGGCTTCTGTGGCCCATGCTCGCGCTCCTTTTCTTTTTTTTTCCCCGGATGACCCAGTTCCGGAAACACTACGCGGCGAGTGTAGTCGCGAATCCACTCACGGTCAAAGGGCCCTCGCTTGATTGGTTCGGCGACCGTTGCACAGGATCCACTCTGCAGGGCGCCGCTTGCCCTTGCGTGCCCTAAATCACCTTGCATCTTTGGCGACTTTCGAGGGACGAAAAGCATCATGCGCCTAACGAATCACAATTTATGAGTCGCGGGATTTTTACTGCCCCGGATCGATTGCGATATTGTTACCCACCACCACGTTAAGAGGCCTGTACGACATTGAGGTTTTCTCACTCCGGCTGAATGCCCGCATCCTTGATGATCTTCGACCAGCGATTGACCTCGCTGTCGAAGAACTTCTTGTGCCCGGACGGGGATAGCCGCGCGTCGCTGATCACTGTGATGCCTAGCCCCTCCTCCCGCTTGATGAGGGCCGGATCCTTCAGCGCAGTGCGCAGAGCTGCGTTAATTTTGTTCAGCACCGCGGGCGGCGTTCCGTGTGGAGCATAGAGGCCGTGCCACACCGTGAAATTGAAACCCGGCAAGCCACTTTCGCTGAGTATCGGGATGTTTGCCAAGGCAGGTACCGTGGAGCGCTGCAGACTACTTACGCCGTAAGCCTTGACTTTCTTTGCCTCGATCTGCGGCGTGCTGCTGGTCGCTTGCTCGCACATCAGGTCGACCTGTCCGCCCATCAGGTCGGACATAGCCGGCGCTGTGCCCTTATATGGCACAAATGTCATGTTGCTCTTCAGGGCATTCTGCAGCATAAGGCCACACAAATGCGACGCCGATCCAACGCCGGCATTGGCGAGGTTGAGCTTGCCCCCACTGTCCGCAATGGTTTTGCGAAGCTCGGCAAGCGTGTTCGGGGCCAGCCCGGGTTTGCCGATGAGCGTTGAGGGCGCTTCGTTGATCAGGCCCAGGAACTCCAGATCCGCCGTCTTGTAGCCCAGTTTCTTGTACAAGGACGGCGCGGTCGCCAGCCCGATGTGGTGCACCAGAAGGGTGTAGCCGTCGGGGTTGGCGCGCGCCACGCGTGCGGTGCCTATGGTTCCGCCCGCGCCAGCTGTGTTCTCCACCAACACCGGTTGGCCCAATGACTTGCGCAAGGCTTCCGCGACATCGCGCGCAATCTTGTCGCTGGGACCACCGGCTACGAATGGTACGACTAGTGTGACGGGCTTCTCCGGATACTCCGCGAGCGCGGACGTAGGGGCGGCAATAGCGCCGCAGACTAGTATCAATACTGCACCGCAGGCAACCGCGCGCTGTTTTAGCATCATTGTCTCCTCTTGTATGGCCGTATGGCCGTATGGCCGTTGCAACTATGCGCTCAAGACGACAGCTCCTGCATGACGCTATAGAGGTCGGACTTGCCTTCGAAGCCGATACCAGGCAGATCGGGCATCGTGACGTAACCCTTGTCGACCTTGACCCCATCGGGGAAGCCACCGAAAGGCTGGAACAGATCCGGGTAGCTCTCGTTGCCGCCCAGGCCAAGGCCGGCGGCTATATTCAGCGACATCTGGTGACCGCCATGCGGAATGCAACGGCTCGCCGACCAGCCGTGTTCCTTGAGCATGTCGAGGGTCCGCAGGTATTCGACCAAGCCGTAGCTCAGCGCGCAGTCGAACTGCAACCAGTCGCGGTCGGGGCGCATGCCGCCATAGCGAATCAGGTTGCGGGCATCCTGCATCGAGAACAGGTCCTCGCCGGTGGCCATCGGATTGGCGTAGTAATTGCGCAGCGTCGCCTGCAACTCGAAATCCAGAGGGTCGCCCGGTTCCTCGTACCAGAACAGGTCGTACTGTGACAGCGCCTTGGCATATTGAACGGCAGTGTCCAGGTCGAAGCGGCCGTTGGCATCCACCGCGAGCTTTTGACCATCCTGAAGCACGCTCAGGATCGAGTCGATTCGCCGCAGGTCCTCGTCAAGCGTCGCGCCGCCAATCTTCTTCTTGACCACGGTATAGCCGCGGTCGATGTAGCTGCGCATTTCGTCCTTGAGCTTGTTGTGGTCCTGGCCGGGGTAGTAGTAGCCGCCCGCGGCGTAGACGAACACCTTGCGATCGGGCGTACCGTTGCCATAGCGGTCGGCCAGCAATTGAAACAAGGGCTTGCCCTCGATCTTGGCTACCGCGTCCCAGACGGCCATGTCGATGGTGCCGATGGCGACCGAGCGTTCGCCGTGCCCGCCCGGCTTCTCATTGGTGAACATGGTGTCCCAGATCTTGTGCGGATCGAAGTTGTTGCCGCTTGCGTCAAGCAGGGATTCGGTTGCCGCCTCCAGCACGCGCGGGATGAAGCGCTCGCGCATCAGCTTCCCCTGGCCATAGCGGCCGTTGGAGTTGAAGCCGTAGCCCACCACCGGCTTGCCGTCGCGGATGACGTCGGTGATGACGGCGACCAGACTGAGGGTCATCTTGCTGAAGTCGATGTAAGCGTTACGAATCGGCGAGCTGATCGGCAACGTTTTTTCGCGAATGTCGACGATTTTCATGATGTGTCTCCTAAGGCATCCGGTTCGGCGGATGCATAAGCTATGTGAGCCACTAGCATAGGTGCGGGAAGGTGTCTTAAAATTCACCACAAGTCATTTGATTATTCACTTTGAGTGAAGACCAATCTCGCTTCCGAACTGGAGTTCTTCGTGCTTATCGCCCGCCATGGCAATCTTTCGGCTGCCGCGCGGGCGCTTGACCTGACGCCGCCGGCGGCCACCAAGCGGCTTGCCCAGATGGAAGACCGGCTGGGTGTACGGCTAGTCAACCGCACAACCCGCAGCATCAGCCTGACAAATGAAGGCGAGACCTACCTCCTCCATGCGACGCGGATACTTGCCCAGGTCCGAGAGATGGAAGATGAGGTGTCGAGCAGCGGTGCCATGCCGCGCGGGATACTCCGCGTGAATGCAACCCTTGGCTTCGGCCGCACGACCATTGCACCGCTCGTCTCCGAGTTCGCCAGGCGTTATCCCCTTGTCACAGTGCAACTGGACGTCACCGACAGGCCAATCGACCTCGTCGAGAGTAGCTTTGATCTGGCCATTCGTTTCGGCTCGCTGCCTGACAAACGGCTCAACGCGCGACGCATCATGTCGAACCGACGGTATCTGTGCGCCTCACCGGTCTATCTCGATAGATATGGCACCCCGGCTAGCCTTGCCGATCTCGCCGACCATCGCTGCATCATCCATCGGCAGAATGATGATGCATACGGTATCTGGCGGTTTACGCACCATGAGCAAACCGAGATCGTCAAAGTTGATGGGGTGCTGTCGAGCAACGATGGCGATATCGTCCTCGGCTGGGCTCTCGATGGCCACGGCATCCTTATCCGTTCGGAGTGGGATCTGGCGAAGTATCTCGAGAGTGGCAGGCTGAGGGTTGTGCTGCCGGACTTTGTCCTCCCGTCGGCGGACCTGTTTGTCTACTACTCGAATCGGCGCAATCAAACGGCGCGTGCCAGAGCGTTCATTGATTTTTTGGTCGATCAATTCCACGAGTCAAATGCTCCAAGTGCGGCATAGCCCAGATGTTTTCTGACTTCTGCGCCAGGATTCCGCAGCGCTGTGCGTAGCATGGGCAATGCACAGCGAATGTCTGCTATGGGCGGAGCGCCCGCACGAAGGGACAATCGCGGATGGCGCTATCGCTGGGGCGTGTAATCCGCAACCCTTCTCGGTCATTCGCGCCCCCATCTGCGGACGACCGAAGTCCGGCCGAACCGGCCGGTCGCAGGTCGCGGCCGGATTACGGCCAGCTCGCACCGGCACTCTAACGGGAGGCGCCCGCCTTCCGTCAGAGTGCCGAGCTGATCATCGTTCGTGCCTGGCGATGAAGGCCTCAACAATGTCGTGCAGTAGTTCAGGCTTCTCCAGGAAGATGAAATGACCACCGTCCAGGATGGCAAACTCGGCTCCCGGAATCCGCTCTGCAAGCTCCGCGGAGAAGTACGGCGGGGCGCAGAAGTCGCGCTCGCCCACCAGCACCAGCGTCGGCGTCGCTATCGACGGAAGATCATCGAAGGCGTCGTGCCCCACGATCATGTCGATCCGGGCAAAGCTGATCTCCCGTTCGAATGTGCCGGCCGCTGTAGCGTTCACCCACGCCTGCACCTGCGCCGGGTGCTCGCGCATGAATCTCGGATCGAAGAGGAATAGTGCGTTGGCCTCGGTGCACGCGCGCAAGCCGGAATCGGTCAACATGCGTCGCCGCATGTCGAACTGACGACGGTAGAACGCGTCTGCGCGTGCAATTGAAGAGACAATTGTCGCGCTGCGTAATAGTTCGCGGTGATGGATCGCCAGCAATTGCGCGATGGCGCCGCCGGTCGAGGAACCGACCGCGTGGACCGGCCCGCACCCGACCGCCTCGATGACCCGCGCCATGTCCAGCGCGTGTTGTGTAATCGTCATGGCGCATGCGGTGTGCTCGGACGCGCCGGTGCCGCGGTGATCGGGTACGATCACTTGGTGGTGCTCGGCGAAAAGATCGATCTGTGGGCCCCAAGATGCGCCCACTCCCGCAAGCCCCGCCAGAAGAAGCACGGGCGAACCTTGGCCCTTGACCTCGTAGTGGATCGAAACACCGTCGGACGTTACGTTTGGCACTTTGCTTCTCCGGTTCAGAGCGACGCGAAAGAGAAGTCGAACGCGTCGAAGATCGCGCCGTTGAGATTAATATTAGCGCCGCCATGCGTGCCGGACGAGCGCTGGAGCCGGGGCGGGCAACCCCCCTCCACCTTCGATCGGACAGTAGCGGAAGCGGGCCGCCCGACTCAGGATTCGCGTCACGTTTGACCGGCGACCGGCCATCCGGGCCCTGCACCATGAGCGGCCGAAACTGGCTGGCGCGAGACCCTTGTCGGCCACCCTCCCGGATGGCTGTAGTCGACCCCAAACTGTAGATCGACAATACGGATCCACTGCCGGAGAGCCGGCGCTCAATGGACATCGACTCACAAATCCCCGTTTTCCGGAAAATCGCCAAGCGAGAGTTCAACAGGCTTGCCGTGAGGCGTGCGACGCGCCGCGTAGTGCCAGGCTTTGCGATAGCGCGCCTGCGTCTCTAGGCTCGCGACGCCCTTGCTTGCCACCAGGCGCTCGAGCGTGGCGAGCCAGTGCAGGTAGTAGGTCTCGCCTGTATCCGGATCGCCGGCAAGCTGTGCGCGCCTGATCTCTTCTGCCAGCGCTGCAGCCCATTCACGCCAGGTGTAGAGGCCCCGCTGGTGCAAGACCAATGCCAGAGAAAAAACCTGCGCCTCCCACGGTTCGCGGAACACCGGGCCTTCGTTGTCACGGGGAACGCCCGGTAGGGCCTCGGCGGCATCACGCACTGCGACTGGATCGACCTTCATTTCATGCTGGTTCGAGGTAGGGCTCGAATGCCTCGATCGAGACGGTGAGCGTGGCGTCGGTCTCCGCTCCCCAGAGCTCGC
This sequence comes from Cupriavidus sp. F041, assembly GCF_057814235.1. Lineage (NCBI taxonomy): Bacteria > Pseudomonadati > Pseudomonadota > Betaproteobacteria > Burkholderiales > Burkholderiaceae > Cupriavidus > Cupriavidus sp. F041. The sequence continues at coordinate 2,352,586 of NZ_JBVASY010000001.1, read as the reverse complement.
GGCCTTCGAAGACGACGGTGTAGAGCCACTGTGGGTCTTCTCCCGCACCGGCCACGACGGAGTCCGGAAAGACGTGGCAACCCCGGATTGCCTCGATTGTTCCTTCACGGCCGCGCACGTACCGCGGCAAGCGCGTGTGCGTGGGCGGGTTGATGTTCTTCGTGCGCACTCGCTCGCCCGGTTTGAACCTGGCCGGCCACTTGGGCGGGCGACAGAAAGTGCCTCGGGTGAATGCGTGCCCGATGTCGTTCGTCGTCATGACCCGTTCGAGGGGCTTGCCCGGATGCAGGGCATGCCCTGCGGCGATTTCATCGGCGCCGATCAGTCCTCGCTCGACCGCGTTGCGCTCGATTCCCAATGCCCATCTTTCGTAGTAGGACACGGACAAGTAGACCGCGGCAGGCAGCCGCTCCTGCGCGTCGCGAGACATGTCGATGTTCCAGGCGCGCGTGAAACGCATGGCCCGCTGCATGGCCAGTACCCGCTCCTCCCACTGTGCGTGGAACGGAGGTTCGTCAGCCTCGGGATGCACTTTGCCGAAGCCGTGCATGCCGCCCATGTCGTGAATGCCGTTCATGGCGATATCTCCTCGGGGCGCAGGGGCAGGCCGGTGCCTATCATGCAGTCACGAGTGATGAGCCGCATCAGGCGCTCCTCGGGCCAGCCTTCGGTGCCGGCGGGGCGGGGTGGTACCACGAGGAAGCGGGTCTCCGCGGTCGAGTCCCAGACACGGATCTGCGTGTCTTCCGGCAGTATGACACCGAAGTCGGCCAGCACGCCGCGCGGATCTGACACAGCCCGCGAGCGATAGGCGGCCGACTTGTACCAGACCGGAGGCAGCCCGAGCACGTCCCATGGGTAGCACGAGCACAGCGTGCAGACGACCATGTTGTGATGCCCGGGCGTGTTCTCCACCGCGATCAGATGGTCGCCCACTTGGCTGACGACGCCGAGCGCGGCGATCGCTCTTGTCGCATCCGCCAGCAGCACGGCCTTGAACTCTGGATCGAGCCAGGCCCGGGCGATCACTCGAGCTCCGATGTGAGGGCCAATCTTGGTCTGGTATCGCTCGACGATAAGGTCGAGGACAGCAGGGTCGACGTAGCCCTTCTCGGTCAGAATCGTCTCGAGCGCGCGCACCCGCAGTTGGATCGGCGACAGCTCGGAGTGGTCATGCGCGTCGGCGCTCATGGATGTACCCGCATCAGGCTAACTGTTTTTTGTAGTGTAGACCCGCTGGTTTGGGATCGTGAACCTTGAACTTCCATCTCCGGCTATAGAAAGCTGGAAATATCACGAGCGCGCGCAAGCGTGCAGCGGATGGGGTGACCGACCCGCAAACGAAAAGACTTAAATCGCCCGCGAAAAATCTTAGTTCTCCCCGCCTCCGTCCGCGGCCATAGTGGGAGGCCCGCGTCTTCGCTGCGGATATGCCACAAAGCAACTCAAAAGAACCGGAACGGAAGAACAAACACCATGCGCGCTCCCAATTGGATTTTTACCTCAATCGCAGCAGGCTTCATAAGCCTGGGCATGACGGCCTGCAGTTCGCCTGGCAAGAGCGCTGCCGCGAACAGCACGACGGCGAGCGTATCAGCCCCCTCCGGTGACCAGATCGTTGCGGCATGGACCTACTTGTACGGGCGCTATCTGGTGCTGCAGCAGGAGAACTACGATATCAACGTCGAGAAGGTTGGCTACAACAAGATTAAGTACAACCCCCTCGGCTCCGCCGCATTTGTGAATCCAAACATGGATGTAGCCTATCTGGAGGCCTGGCTCGCCGCGGACAAGGATCATGCCGTCATCCTGAACGTGCCACAGGTCAAGGGGCGCTATTACACGGCCGAATTACTCGACGGATGGGGCGAAGTCATTGCCAATATCAACGAGCACAGGCGGACAGCGAGATCGTGGATCCGCTCTTCCAGTTCCGCAACTACAGCCTGCAACTGCCCGATCACTGGAGCACCATCAGCAATGGCGCAGGCTTCGGTACGGACTATTTCAGCCGCATCGCGGCGGCCAAGTCCAATATCTTCGTCAATAAGCAGAACGAGACCAAGTACTTCTATCAGGATCTCGATGCCGCCGGCGGTCGCCTGAACGGTGCCAACAAGTACACCGTTACCTTCGCCAAAGGTGCCGAGCCACCGGTAAAGGGCTTCTGGTCGCTCACCCTCTACAATCAGCATCATTTCTTCTCCGAGAATGCACTGAAGCGCTACTCCATCGGTACGAAGAACAAGAACCTGAAGTACAACGCCGACGGCTCTCTGACGCTCTATGTCCAGGCTGATTCGCCGGGCGCCGACAAGCAGAGCAACTGGTTGCCGGCACCGAAAAGCGAGGATTTTTCGTTGTACGTGCGGGCCTATTGGCCGGAGGCGGCCGCGCTGAACGGCAAATGGACGCCGCCGCCAGCTGTGAAATCGAACTGAGGGGACCCTCCCGCCAGCGTACAGAGTACAGAGCCGGGCTTGGCTATCGATGCGAGCCCAGACGTTACCCGTTACCTCCTTTCTTTGCCGCCTCTGCAAGGTGATCGATCAGCGCCAGCACGGTCCGCGTTTCGCGCGCGCCCCGCCGCGTGATGATCTTGAAATCGAGATGCGTGCTGTAGCGCTCTGGCGCGAGACGGCGCAACAGGCCGGGCGCCACCCATGCATCCGCATAGTGCGGCGGCAGAAAGCCAATGTAGTTCCCGGACAGGATGAGCATAGCGCGCCCTTCCACGTTGTCCACCATCGCTGCAGCCTCCTGCATGCCGAGCAGGTCAAGCTCCTGCCGCCCGAGGTAGCCGCGCGTCGCCAGGTTCGCACCGGCAACCTGCTCCGCCAGGCCCTTCTGACCGATATGGGAAAAGAGCGGATGCGGCGATGCGCAGTAAAGTCCTTGCTCCTCCCGATAGAGCAGGCGGTAGTCCAAGCCGGCTACCGGGTCCGGAAACGGCCCGACCGCCAGGTGGAGGCTGCCATCCAGCACCCGCTGTTCGAGGCGGTTGGGCGAGTCGATCTCGATATGTAACTGCACTTTCGGCGCGGCCTGGCCGAAGCTGCGGATCGCCGCCAGTTGAGGCGCCCCGCGGTCGGTCAGCGTGGCCTCGATCAGCCCCAGGCGAAGCACGCCGTGGAGTTCCTTGCGGATGGTCCCGGCTTCCATCTGGAAGGTATCCACCGCCGCGAGCAGCCGTTGTGCCGCGGCGTGCATTTGCTGCCCCTCCTCCGTCAGGCGAAACCCGCTGCGCCCGCGCTCGCACAAGCGCACGCCCAGTCGTGCCTCGAGTTGCGTCATGTGCTCGCTGATGCTGGACGCGCCAATCCCCAGCAGCGATTGCGCCGCGGCAAATCCGCCACATCCCACGATGGTTTCGAAGATTCTCAGTAGCTTGAGGTCCACATCCCGGAGTTTCACGCTTCGGCCTTTACTTCGGATTTATCCGAAATGAAGTTCTTAACATTCTGATTGTACCGGACCATTCCGTTGTCCAGAATGGACTCGTCCCTACCGCATCAACGAAGAAAGGATTGGTGAACACAATGTCTGAAAATCAATATGAGAAGGGCCGGCTCGACCTCCCGTTCGTCGGCATCTGCACGTTCGGCAAATCGCCGCTCTGCCTCGACTGGGACGCCATCGACGCCGACGTGGCCGTCATCGGCGCGCCGTTCGACTGCGGCACCCAGTGGCGTGCCGGCGCGCGCTTTGGGCCGCGCTCGATCCGCGAGGCATCCACGCTGTTCTCTTTTGGCCACAGCGGCGCCTATGACTTCGAGGACGATGTCGTGTATATGCCGGCCAACGAGGTCAGGATGGTCGACATTGGCGACGCCGATATGGTGCACACCAATACCGAGAAGTGCCATGCCAACATCGAATACGGGGTGCGCAAGATCCTGAAGGCCGGCGCGCTGCCCGTGGTGCTGGGCGGCGATCATTCGATCAATATCCCGTGCATCGCGGCCTTCGAAGGCCAGGAGCCGTTCCACGTGGTCCATATCGACGCCCATCTGGACTTTGTCGACGAGCGGCATGGCGTGCGTCACGGTCACGGCAACCCCTTGCGCCGCGCCGCGGAGAAGAGCGTGGTCAGCGGCATGACCCAGATCGGCATCCGCAATGTGTCCTCTACCGCACGCGAGGGATATGCCCAGGCGCGCGAGATGGGGTCGGACATCATCTCGGTGCGCCAGCTTCGCAAGCTCGGTATCCAGGGTGTGCTGGACCGCATCCCGAAGGGCGTACGCTATTACCTGACTATCGACATCGACGGGTTCGACGTCTCCATCGCGCCGGGCACGGGTACCCCGAGCCATGGCGGGCTGACTTACTACGAGGGTCTTGAATTGTTCGCTGGCCTGGCCGAGCAGGGCGACGTGGTGGGTATTGACCTGGTAGAAGTCGCTCCCGACTACGACCATACGGGATCCACCGCCATCCTCGCCGCGCAGCTTTTGCTTAACACGATCGGCCGGGTGATGCATCAGCGCAAGGTCAAGCGCGCCGCTGCGCGCTGAGCGCGAAACGGGCCGCGCCATCATCAAGCATGCCGTCGTCGTTACATGGCCACGCAGCGCGCTGTTCACCGGCGTCGCGCGAAATGGCAAAAATGGGGAGCCGCAATGTTTCGTCAATCTCGTTTCTGGACTGGCCTGGCCGCCGGCGTGCTGGCGTGCCAGTTGCCGTCCTTCGTCATGGCTGCGGAGCAGCAGGTCGTCAAGGTCGGCCTGACCGGCCCACTGTCCGGCCCGCAAGCCGCAATTGGCAAGGACAATGAAAACGGCCTGCGCATGGCCATCGATCAACTGAATGCACAAGGCGTTGTCGTCAACGGCAAAGCCGTGCGCTTTAGCCTGGTCTCCGAGGACGACGCGGCAGATCCGCGCACCGGCATGTCGGTTGCCCAGCGCCTGGTGGACGGGGAAGTGAAGGTGGTGTTCGGGCCGTTCAATTCGGGCGTCGCCATCCCGATCTCCCGCTTGCTGGACCAGGCCGGGATAGTGATGGCGACGGTGGCTTCGAACCCCGCAATCACCCAGTCCGGGTACACCTATATCTTCCGGATCTCGGCCAATGACAGCCAGCTTGGCAAGCGCATGGGCGAGTTTGCTTCAGCCAAACTGCGCGCCAGGCGTTTCGCGGTCATCGACGACCGGACAGCCTATGGCCAGGGCGTGGCGGACGAGTTCGTCAAGGCGGCCAGGGCGGAAGGCATCGAGATCGTTGCGCGCGAATTCACCTCGGACAAGGCCGTGGACTTCGTCCCGATCCTGACCCGGATACGCGGCATGAAGGTGGACGGCATCTTCTATGGTGGCTACTACTCGCAGGCCGGACCGCTGCGCAGCCAGATGAAACGGCTCGCCATGACCAACGCCTATCTGCTCGGTGGCGATGCGATGTGCAATATCGAACTGGCCAGGCTGGGGGGCGATGCCGTGGACGAGCATGTGTACTGCCCGCAGGGTGGCCCCGTGCTCGAGAACACCGGCCCGGGGCGTCAATTCAAGACCGACTACAGGAAGCGCTACAACACAGATCCGCTCACCTACAGCGCCTCCCTCTATGACGGCCTCAGGCTGGTAGCCCAGGCGATGAAGGCAGCCAACTCGGTCGAGCCGGCGCAATACCGTGCCGCGCTGGCGGGCATCGATATGCAGGGAGTGGCCGGCCGATATCGCTTCGACCCCAGCCGTGACCTGCGGGATTCGCCGATCACCATCTACACCTACCGCAACGGCGCCCAGGTGCCACTGCCGCAGGACAGGTAGCGCCAGTTGGCTAGCCTGCCTCGTTGGCAGGCACGACATAGCCGCCTCGGGATTCTTTTTTTGTCGAAGGATCGGCGATCCGCCGTACCGCTGCGCCTTCTTGCCCTGCATAAGGAGTTCAACACCCCTGTATTACTCACAGAGCAGACCCACAAAACACACCACAAGACACATCACAAGACTGGTTTCCCCGTTGCACGCGGCAAAGGCCCATGCCCGGACAGACGTAGCGCGACCAGGACAAAAAAATTCGGAGACAGCGTATGAGCAACACAAAATCCTTGCGCGGCATGGAGCCGTTACCAAGCGGCAGGCACCGCCCGGGACACCCAGCGAGCCAGGCCCGCAGCGGCCCTGTGGATGCCGACACCAGGCAGGTACTGCGCCGCGCTACCGCGGCGGGCTTTATCGGCACCTTCATCGAATGGTTCGACTACGCCGCCTACGGCTTTCTTGCAACGGTCATCGCGGTAGTGTTCTTTCCCAAGAGCGACCCGACCACCAGCCTGATGGCTACCTATGCCGTATTCGCGCTGTCCTTCGTCGTGCGTCCGATCGGAGGGGTGATCTGGGGGCATTTCGGCGACAAGTTCGGCCGGCGCAATACGCTGTCGCTGTCGATCATGATCATGTCCTGCTCTACCTTCCTGATCGCCTTCCTGCCGACTTATGGGCAGGTGGGCCTGTGGGCGCCGGTACTGCTGCTTGTCATCCGGCTCGTCCAGGGTTTCTCGGCTTCTGGCGAATACGCCGGCGCCTCGGCGTTTCTTGCCGAATATGCCCCAAACCGCAAGCGCGGGCTCTACACCAGTGTCATTCCCGCCGCTGAAGCCGCCGGCCTGCTCTTCGCATCGCTGTTCGTCGCCGGGCTGCATACGGTGCTGACCTCCGGGCAGTTGCTCGAATGGGGCTGGCGCGTGCCGTTCCTGCTGGCCGCCCCCTTTGGGCTGGTTGGCCGTTACATCCGTCTTCAACTAGAGGACACGCCGAAGTTCGTCGCGATGGAGCAAGCCAATCACGCACCGCAGGCGCCGCTGCGCGAGCTGCTCACCTCGCATCGCCGCACCATGCTGGTCGGCTTCGGCGTGACCTGCCTTAACGCCGTCGGCTTTTACCTGTTGCTCAGCTATATGCCTGTGTACCTGTCAAAGGAACTCGGCATGAGCGACTCGGTTTCCTTCCTGGTGTCTACCGTATCGCTGGCCAGCTATGTGCTGATGATTTTCGTGATGGGCTTGCTTTCCGACCGGTTCGGGCGGAAGACGATGCTGGTTTCCGCCTGTATCCTGTTTGCGCTCTTCACGGTGCCGCTGTTCCATTCATTGTCGAGCGCCGGCATTGTCGGCATCTTGCTGATCCAGGTGGCGCTGGGCGCCTTTCTCACCATCAACGACGGCACGCTGCCGTGCTTCCTGTCGGAGAGTTTCCCGACCCGTGTGCGATATAGCGGATTTGCACTCTGTTTTAACAGCGCGAACGCCCTGTTCGGCGGCACCGCCCCCCTGGTTGCGACCTGGCTGATCAGCGCCACGGGCAATAAGCTCGCGCCAGCCTGGTACCTGGTCGGGGCCGCGGTGGTGTCGCTGATTGCCATCCTGGCCAGCCGCACGCCCTCGGGCGGTGCGTTACCGGACTGAGCAAGCAAGCCAAGGGATCGCAGCTTGAAGCATAAGCGGAGATCCCGGGCAGCGCGGACGCAAGCCGGCTGCAAGACGACGCAGGAGAGACCGGCGGTGGCTGCGTGCCATCACCGGCGCCGACGGAGCAACCACCCCGGAAACTCTCAGGCAAAAGGACTGTGGCGTCGATTTAAAAATCTGGAGAGTGGCGTTCCAAGGAATGCCCACCGAAGGGGACGGCACCGGTCACCGGCCGATGCCAAAGCTCTCAGGTACCGGGACAGATGGGGTAGGAAGCCGAGGATTCGGCCATCGCTTTGCCTGACAGAGGACCCTGCCATGTCTCAGATCATTGTCATCGGCGCCGGCATTACCGGCGTCACCACCGCCTACACACTGTCGAAACTCGGTTACGAGGTGACCGTCGCCGACCGCCATCTCTATCCCGCCATGGAGACGTCGTTCGCCAACGGCGGCCAGCTCTCCGCCTGCAACGCGGAAGTCTGGAACAGCGCGGGAACGATTCTCAAAGGCCTGAAGTGGATGCTGAAACGCAACGCGCCGCTGCTGGTGAACCCGAAGCCGTCGTGGCACAAATACTCGTGGATGGGCGAGTTTGCATCGAACATCGCGCATTATCGGGAGAACACCATCGAAACGGCGAAGCTGGCCATTGCCGCCCGCCAGCATCTCTTTGCCATGGCCGAGCAGGAGAATATCCAGTTCGACCTGGAGCGCCGCGGCATCCTGCACTTCTATCACGACAAGGCCGCTTTCGAGGCCGCGGGCAGGACGAACGCGCTACTCGTGGCAGGCGGACTGGAACGCTTTGCAGTGTCACCGCAGGAGATCAGGGCAATCGAGCCAACGTTGCAAGGCGATTACTTCGGCGGATTCTTCACGCCATCCGATTCGACCGGAGATATCCATAAGTTCACGCGCGGCCTGGCGCTCGCTTGCGAGCGGCGCGGCGTGCGCTTCCTGCAAGGCACGGACGTGCGAACTATCGACTTATCCGCCAGCGGCGTGCGTATCGGCCTGCAGGCGGTGGACGGCGCGGCGTCGCCATCGGCAAACGCGAGCGCAGCGTTCGATATCGCCGGCGATGCGCTGGTGGTTTGTGCCGGCGTGGGCAGCCGGCATATTGCCGGCATGCTGGGTGACAGGATCAATGTCTATCCGGTCAAGGGCTACTCCATCACGGTGCATCTGGACGATGCCGACAGCGTGGCGAACGCACCGTGGGTCAGCCTGCTCGACGAAAGCGCAAAGATCGTGACGAGCCGGCTCGGCAAGGACAGGTTCCGCGTGGCAGGCACCGCGGAATTCAATGGCCAAAATCGCGACATCCGAGCCGATCGCATCGAGCCTCTCGTGTCATGGACGCGGCGCAATTTCCGCATCGATACCTCCCGCGTAGTGCCGTGGGCGGGACTTCGCCCGATGATGCCGGACATGATGCCGCGCGTGGCAAAGGGGCGGGCGCCACGGGTGTTCTACAACACGGGCCACGGCCATCTTGGATGGACGTTGTCTGCTGCAACGGCGGCGGCGATCGGCACGACCATCTTCGAGAGCTATCCCGTTGGGTAGGAGGCCGGTACTGCAAGACAAGTGACGCGCGCGTTCGTAGGCCCTCTGAATATCGCGCAGACCTGGCGCGCGGGATCGGGAACGCCCTGAGTAGGGTCGCGCCAAGGCAGGTATCCCGCCCTGGCGCCGCCGCCTGTTCCCCGGATCCGTGAGTGAGCTACATGCTCCTACCAGTCGCCATAGGTCGATACGATGCCACGCGGCAGCGCGTCGCGTTCCGCACCAAGGTGGGCGCCGCTCGCGTCGCCCGAGGCATCCTTGCCGACGGCGGTATGCACCACCACCAGGTTCAATGCGGGATCTACGAAGATGGCCTGCCCGTAGACACCCAAGAGGGCAAACCGGCGGTGACTGCCGGGCAGGATCCAGGTTTGCAGGCCATAACCGTAGTAGGTGCTGCCGTGGTACCGCATGTTCCCTGGCCGAAATGCTTCGGGTTGCCGTGCCGCATCCGTCATCGCGAGCAGGTGGTCGCGTGATACCACGGCGGTGCCCCTCACCAGGCCATCCGTCGCCATCATCAGGCCCAGGCGAGCGTAGTCGTGCAGCGTGGCATTGAAGGCGCCTTGCGCGAATTCCTCCTGGTCGACCGGGTTCACCAGCCAGGTCGCCAGCGCTTGGGCCCCTATCGGCTTCCATAGCTTCTCATCGACGTAGTCGCAGAGCGTGCGGTTCGTGGCACCGCGCACCACCAGCCCCAGGATTTGGGTCTGGGCCCCGGCATAGTTGAAGCGCTGCCCTTCGGGTTCGCTGCGTGCCGTGATCAGTCGAGCGGCCTGGGCAACACCGACCCGGCGCACGGCTTCGTTGAACCTGGCCCGATCGTCCTGCCCCGAGTAGTCCTCGATATACCGGGCGCCTGAGGACATGCGCATCAGATTCACGATCCGGGTCTGTCCGTACAGCGTGTCCTTGAGTTGGGGTACGTAGGTCTCGGCGGTGTCATCAAGGGAGCGGATGAAGCCTTCTTCCTGCGCCTTGACGATGGCCAGCGCGGTAATCGTCTTGGCCATCGAGTTGGAGAGCATCCGCATGTCAGCGCTGCGCATGTAGTTGTAGCGTTCCGCGACAATCTCGCCGTCCTTCACGACCAGAAGTCCGGTTGCACGCTGTCGCTGCATTTAGTCATCCAGGGGTCAGCTGGCGGCCATGAAAGCGGTAATTGAACGGCGTCTCGATGGCAGCCTTCTTCAGCACCAGCGGATCGTCTGCCGGGGCGAGCGCACAGGACGGATTGAAGCTGTCCATAGCGCTGAACGAACCGACGAGATAGGGTTCCGTGTAGGCTTGCTTCAGGCTGCGAGCCGCTGGATAACCCTCGGCTCTGCCCAGGGATTCTTCATCGGGGGCGGCAGCGTTTGCGCTGGCGGCGAGCAAGGCAATCAGAGGAAAGAAGAGCCGGCGAGCGAGTGTCATCATTGCAAGATGTCATTGCGATGGCTGCATATTCTCATATGCGATGAATACAATGGTCCGGCGGCGGTGAGAGGGCTGCTCACCGCCTCCCCCCGATCCACCGCACAATCTCCGCGAACACCGGCATATCCGGCGGCGCCGACAAGTCCAGCGCCAGGCAGCGCCGGTAGTAAGGACTCAGGTCCAGCCCCACCCCGAGCCCCAGTACTTCCACATCCCGCAGCGTCTCATGCCGCGCCACCACTTCCTTCAGGTGGTTGTCCAGGTAATAGGCATCGTTGGCCTGCCCCGTGGCCGTGTCCATCGGGCTGCCGTCGGATATCACGATCAGTATCCGCCGGGACTCCGCCCGGGCGAGCAGCCGCGCGCAGGCCCAGTCGACGGCCTCGCCGTCCACGCCTTCGCGGAACAGATCCGCCTTGAGCAGCGCGGCGATATCGGTGCGTGCGCGCCGCCAGTTTGTGGCGGCATCCTTGAACACCATATGGCAGGTTTCGTTCAGCCGGCCGGGATGCGCGGGCCGGCCTCGGGCCAGCCAGTCGAGCCGGGCGCGGCCGCCGTTCCACGCCCCGGTGGTGAAGCCCAGCACCTCGCTGGCCACGCCGGCCTGGTCGAGCGCGCGCGCGAGAATGTCGACCATCATCGCGACCCGTTCGATGTGCGCTTTCATCGAGCCCGAGCAATCGATCAGGAAGCTCACCGCGCAGTCCGCCTGCAGCTTGTGCCGCTCCTGCCGGAACAGCCGGCGCTCGGCCGGCGAACTGACCAGTTGCGCGAGCCGGCGGCCGTCGATGCGGCCTTCCTCTTCGCCGAAGGACCAGCCGTCGCGCTGCGGCACGGCAAGCGATGCCGCCAGCGCGCGCGCCAGCCGCGCCACGTTGATACCCTGTTCGGCGATGCGCCGGTCGAGGCGTTCGCGGTACTCGGCCAGCAGCGCCTTGCGGACCAGCGATCCCGGCGATATCTCGCGGTCATAACGCGTGGTGTAGGCGCGGTAGCCCTGCTCCGAACCATGCAGCACGCGGCTGTTGCCGGTGGCCGCGACCGCCATTGCCTCATACTCGTCGTCCTCGAAACCGAGCGCCAGCGAGAACGCCACGCGCGCGGCTTCCTCGTCCTCCTGATCGCCGGCATCGTCCCGTGCCCGCGCGGCGCGCTCTGCCTGCAGCATCTCGCCAACCAGCCGCGCCATTTCCAGCGCATGCTCGGCGAATGCGCCCTGCTCCGCGCGATGCCGGCGCAAACCGGCAAGCGACACCCCCAGCACCGGCACGATGGCCGCGCGCGTGGCTTCGATCAGGTCCTCGGTGTCTTCCAGCACGGGCCAGCCGGACAGGCGCGACCACGCGATCTGCGCCACCGTGTATAGCAGGATGCCCAGATGGCTTTCGGCCAGGCCCGCGCGGTAGAAAGCGCGGGACCAGTCCTCGAAACCGTGGCGCAGGTTCTGCGCCAGGCCGGGCATACCGGCGGGCACCAGCGATTCGCAGCGCAACTGTTCCAGCAGCTCGAACACCAGCCGCTCGATGGGATCGGCGGGACATGAATGCCGGTGCAGATCGGTATCGGAGTGCGCGATGCGCAAGGCAGCGCCGTCCGCCGCACCGCGCTGGGAGATGAAATCGTCCTCCGGCCGGGTGCGCAGATGCGGCGCATGCAGCGGCAGCGGCCGCAGGTGGCGGCACAGGCGGCCGTCGCGATAATGCAGCGCGGCATCGCCGGTGAGGGCGCGCACAGCCGCCGCGCATAGCGCCTCGCGCTGCTGGCTGCGGCGGGCAGCCCGCCGGTCCGTGATCATCAGCGCGGCTCCGGCGCACCGTCAGGCGCCGCCTCCAGCTCCCGGCCAAAGCAGCGCTGGAAGTACTCGGCCACGATGGGGCGTTCGGCGTCATCGCATTTGTTCAGGAAACTCAGCCGGAAGGCCAGCGCCGGGTCGCGGAAGATCTGGCAGTTCTCCGCCCAACTGATCACCGTGCGCGGCGACATCAGCGTGGACAGGTCGCCGGTGGCAAAGCCCTTGCGCGTGAGTTCGGCCACGCTGACCATCGATTCGATCAGCGCGCGCCCGGCATCGCCGGCCAGTTCCGGCACGCGGGCGAGTACGATGCCGGCCTCTTCCGCGCGCGGCAGGTAGTTGAGCGTGGCCACCACGTTCCAGCGGTCCATCTGCGCATGGTTCAGCATCTGGGTACCGTGATACAGGCCGTTCAGGTTGCCCAGTCCCACGGTGTTGGTGGTGGCGAACAGGCGGAAGGCGGGATGGGGGTGGATCACGCGGTTCTGGTCCAGCAGTGTGAACTTGCCGTCGCGTTCCAGCATGCGCTGGATCACGAACATCACATCCGGGCGCCCCGCATCGTATTCGTCAAAGATCAGCGCCACCGGACGCTGCAGCGCCCAAGGCACGATGCCTTCCTGGAATTCCGTGACCTGGCGGCCATCGCGCACCACGATGGCATCCTTGCCGACCAGGTCGAGCCGGCTGATGTGGCCGTCGAGATTCACCCGCACGCACGGCCAGTTGAGCCGGGCCGCCACCTGTTCGATATGGGTCGACTTGCCGGTGCCGTGCATGCCCTGCACCATCACGCGGCGGTCGCGGGTGAATCCCGCCAGGATCGCCAGCGTCACTTCCGGGTTGAAGCGGTAGGCCTGGTCGATTTCCGGGACGTGATCGTCGCGCTCGCTGAAGGCCGGCACCATCAGGCCGGAATCGATGCCAAACAGGCTGCGTACCGAGACCATCCTGTCCGGCTTGCCCACCGCTAAATCCGTCGGTCTATCCGTCACCAGGTCCGTCGCGAAATCCGTCACATCTGTCTCCTCTGCGCCATGTCACGGCAGCACCGCGCATGCGCATGCGCGGTGCTGCCTTTGAGTCATCATAGAGCAGTTTCGCTTTTAGGTACAAATCATCCCGTTTATTGTAATTACCTATTGACCTCCGACGAACCACGCCCTACATTTCAGCCAACAAGACCTTTTCGGGACAAATAGTTCCGTTTTTATACCTAGACCGGAGACACACCATGAGCGAACACCTTCCTGAAGCCCTCAACGCGAGCGCTGCGCCCGCCGCCACCGGCCCGCAGGCCATGACCCCCTCGGAAGCCTTCGTCGAGACCCTCGCCGCCAACGGCGTGACCGACATGTTCGGCATCATGGGGTCGGCCTTCATGGACGCCATGGACATCTTCGCCCCCGCCGGCATCCGCCTGATCCCCGTCGTGCACGAGCAGGGCGCCGGCCATATGGCCGACGGCTATGCCCGCGTCTCCGGCCGCCACGGCGTCGTCATCGGCCAGAACGGCCCCGGCATCAGCAACTGCGTCACCGCCATCGCCGCCGCTTACTGGGCCCACAGCCCCGTGGTCATCGTCACCCCCGAGGCCGGCACCATGGGCATCGGCCTGGGCGGCTTCCAGGAGGCCAAGCAGCTGCCGATGTTCCAGGAATTCACCAAGTACCAGGGCCACGTCACCCACCCGGCCCGCATGGCCGAATTCACCGGCCGCTGCTTCGACCGCGCCATGGCCGAGATGGGCCCCACCCAGCTCAATATCCCCCGCGACTACTTCTACGGACAGATCAAGGCCGATATCCCCCAGCCCCAGCGCCTGGACCGCGGCCCCGGCGGCGACCAGCGCCTGAACGAAGCCGCCGAACTGCTCGCGCAGGCCAGATTCCCCGTCATCATCTCCGGCGGCGGCGTGGTCATGGCCGATGCCATCGCGGAGTGCCAGGCGCTGGCCGAGCGGCTGGGCGCGCCGGTGGTCAACAGCTACCTGCACAACGACTCCTTCCCCGCCAGCCACCCGCTGTGGTGCGGCCCGCTGGGCTACCAGGGCTCCAAGGCGGCCATGAAGCTGCTCGCCCGCGCCGACGTCGTCATCGCCCTCGGCTCGCGCCTCGGACCGTTCGGCACCCTGCCCCAGCACGGCATGGACTACTGGCCCAAGAACGCCAAGATCATCCAGATCGATGCCGACCATAAGATGCTTGGCCTGGTGAAGAAGATCTCGGTGGGCATCTGCGGCGACGCCAAGGCCGCCGCCGTGGCGCTGACCGAGCGTCTCGCCGGACGCACGCTGGTGTGCGACGCCTCCCGCGAAGACCGCGCCGGCCAGATCGCCGCCGAGAAGGCTGCGTGGGAGAAGGAGCTCGACGAGTGGACCCACGAGCGTGACCCCTACAGCCTGGACATGATCGAGGAGCAGAAGCAGGAACGCACGCCCGGCGGCGGCCACTACCTGCATCCGCGCCAGGTCCTGCGCGAACTGGAGAAGGCCATGCCGGAAGACGTGATGGTCTCCACCGACATCGGCAACATCAACTCGGTGGCCAACAGCTACCTGCGCTTCAACAAGCCGCGCAGCTTCTTCGCCGCCATGAGCTGGGGCAACTGCGGCTATGCCTTCCCCACCATCATCGGCGCCAAGGTGGCGGCACCCCACCGCCCGGCCGTGTCCTATGCCGGCGACGGCGCCTGGGGCATGAGCCTGATGGAGACCATGACCTGCGTGCGCCACAACATCCCGGTGACGGCCGTGGTGTTCCACAACCGCCAGTGGGGCGCGGAGAAGAAGAACCAGGTGGACTTCTACAACCGCCGCTTCGTCGCCGGCGAACTGGACAACCAGAGCTTTGCCGAGATCGCGCGCGCCATGGGCGCCGAAGGCATCGTGGTGGACAAGCTGGAGGATGTGGGCCCGGCGCTCAAGCGCGCCATCGACCTGCAGATGAACCACGGCAAGACCACCATCATCGAGATCATGTGCACCCGCGAGCTGGGCGACCCGTTCCGCCGCGATGCGCTGGCCAAGCCCGTGCGCATGCTCGACAAGTACAAGGACTACGTTTGAGCGCCAAGTCTGTAAGCGCGTGAACATCCGTCGCCCGGCCTTCCGGGCAACGGATGTTTCCGCCCCCCCGCGGCAGGCGCCGCATGCGATACGCAACGCCTGCCGCAACCCGCACCGGCGTCATCCGGCGCGACCATGGACCCGGCGGCGAGCCAATCGCCGACCTACTATAGAAACCGTGGCGCGCGACCCTGTGCAGTGCAGGAGACAACACAGTGATTACCGAACAGCAGCAATCAAGCGGCCTGAAGCACGGGCTGAAGCAGCGCCACATGACCATGATCGCGCTGGGCGGCGTCATCGGCGCCGGCCTTTTCGTCGGCAGCGGCGTGGTCATCAAGTCCGCCGGCCCCGCCGCCGTCATTTCCTTCCTCATCACCGGCCTGCTGGTGGTGCTGGTCATGCGCATGCTGGGCGAAATGGCGTGCGCGCTGCCCACCGTGGGCTCCTTCTACGAATACGCCCGCGAAGCCTGGCGCGACCGCCCGGCCATGGGTGAACTCGCCGGCTTCCTCACCGGCTGGATGTACTGGTATTTCTGGGTGATCGTGGTTGCGCTGGAGGCCGTGGCCGGGGCCACCCTGGTGCAGTTCTGGCTACCGGACGTGCCCGCCTGGACCATCAGCCTGGTGCTGCTGGTGATGCTCACGCTGACCAACCTGATCTCGGTGAAGTCCTTCGGCGAGTTCGAGTTCTGGTTTGCCTCGATCAAGGTGGCTGCCATCGTGGTGTTCCTGTTCCTGGCCGGCCTGTTCGTGCTCGGCATGTGGCCCGCCACCACCGCCAGCGTCGCCAACCTCACCGTGCACGGGGGCTTTGCACCGAACGGGATCATGCCGGTGCTGACCGGCGCGGTAGCGGCCACGGGGTTCTACTTCGGCGCCGAGATCGTCACCATCGCCGCGGCGGAAACCTCCGAGCCGCAAAAAGCGGTAGCCAAGGCCACCAGCTCCGTCATCACCCGCGTGCTGGTGTTCTACGTGGGTTCGGTACTGCTGGTGGTATGCCTGGTGCCGTGGAACTCCGTCGGCATCGCCACTCCGTACGTCAGCGCACTCAAGGCCATGGGCATCCCGGCGGCGGCGCAGATCATGAACGCCGTGGTACTGACCGCGGTGCTCTCGGCGCTGAACTCCGGACTGTACGCCTCGTCGCGCATGCTGTTCGCGCTGACCAAGCGTGGCGATGCGCCCAAGGGGCTGGCCAAGCTGAGCCGCAACGGCGTGCCGGTCCGGGCCATCCTGTTCGCCACGCTGTTCGGCTACGGCGCGGTGGTGATGTCCTATGTGTCGCCGGACAAGGTGTTCGCCTTCCTGGTCAACTCCTACGGCACGGTCGCCATCTTCGTCTACATCCTGATCGCCTTCTCGCAGCTGCGCCTGCGCGCCCGCCTTGAGCGCGAAGCGCCGGAGCGGCTCAAGGTGCGGATGTGGGCCTTCCCCTACCTGACCTGGGTCGCTATCGCAGGCATGGTCGGGATCGTGGTCGCCATGGCCTTTATCCCCGACCAGCGCACCCCGCTGCTGCTCGGCGTGGCCAGCCTGGGCATCCTGCTGATCGCTTATGCCGTGCGCCAGTTGTGCCGCAAGCACGCGACCGCCGCCGCACCGATGGGCGAGGTGCGGCGGGCTGACTGACACGCCCATCGCCTGATATCCGCCCGATCCACCTGATCCGGCTTCCGCGATGCGCGCCATCGCGGATTCAGTCCCGGCAAGTCCGCATTGCCTGCCGCCGCGTTTTGCCGCAGCGGCAGGCCCGCGCCTGCCCGGCCGCTTTCAAATTACCTGGCTGCCGCCATGACCGCAAACACCCTACCTGCCATTCCCCAGTCCGCCTTCGCGCGGACCCGCGCCCTGCTGCCCGGCTTCATGCTGTGCGGCGTGATCGGGCTGGCCGCCACCTTTGTCTCCGAGCACTACGGCGGCCCGCAGTTCCTGTATGCGCTGCTGATCGGCATCGCTTTCCACTTCCTGACCGAGAACGCCAGATGCCTGCCCGGCATCGAGGTCTCGGCCAAGAAGCTGGTGCGGGTCGGCGTGGCGCTGCTGGGCGTGCGCATTGCCGCCAGCGATGTGGGCGACCTTGGCCTGTCCGGCGTCGCCGCGCTGATCGGGGCGGTGGTGCTGACCATTTCCTTCGGCGTGCTGCTTGCCCGCGCGCTCAAGCTGCCGCCCATGCTCGGGCTGCTCTCCGGCGGCGGCACCGGCATCTGCGGCATCTCCGCCACGCTGGCGATCTCGTCCACGCTGCCGCAAACCGCCGAGAACGAGCGCTACACGCTGCTCACCGCCATCGGCATCGCCGCTTTCTCCACGCTGGCCATGGTGCTGTATCCGCTCATCGTCACCCACCTTGGCCTCGGCCGGCACGAGGCGGGCCTGTTTCTCGGCGGCTCGATCCACGATGTGTCGCAGGTGGTCGGTGCGGGCTACATCATCTCGCCACAGGTGGCGGATGCCGCCACGCTGGCCAAGATGTTCCGCGTGGCCATGCTGATGCCGGTGGTGATGATGCTGGCGCTGGTCTTCCACGCGCGCCGCAAGAAGAGCGCCGTGGCCGGCGGCGCGCGGGCGCCGCTGATACCGGTGTTCCTGCAGGTGTTTGCCGCGCTGGTGCTGGTCAACAGCCTGGGCGGCATTCCGCCGGCCGTCGCGGCGGGCTGCTCCGAAGTCTCGCGCTGGTGCCTGGTGATCTCGATCGCCGCGCTGGGGGTGAAGACCTCGTTCCAGAAGCTGGCCGAACTCGGCTGGAAGCCGATCGTGCTGATGTCCGCCGAGACGGCGTTCGTGGCGCTGTACATGCTGGGCGTGGTGTACCTGATGCGCAGCTTCGGGTGAGCCGGTGGCCACTGGCCCAAACGATTTACGGGATCTGGCCCTACAGCATTGCGCGCCACCTCACTATGCTGACGTCATAAGGCGCACAGGTCCGCGCAACGCGCGAATCACACACAACATCAAGGAGACCCAAATGGCAAATACCCCCGTCACCGAAGCCACACTGCAAGCGTTCAGCGATGCCTGGAACCGGCACGATATCGAAGCGCTGATGAGCTTCATGGCCGAGGACTGCGTGTTCCACGCCGTGGCCGGCAGCGAGCTGTTCGGCCGCAGCTTCGCAGGCCGCGAGGCGGTGCGCGAGGGCTTCCAGCTGGCATGGCAGGCTTTCCCCGACGCGGCATGGCTCGACGGCGAGCATTTCGTGGCCGGCGAGCGCGGCGTGAGCGAATCCACTTTCCGCGGCACCAAGGCGGACGGCACCCGCATCGAGGCGCGCATGGTGGACGTGTTCACCTTCCGCGACGGCAAGATCGCGGTGAAGAACGCGTACCGCAAGGACCGTCCGCCCGTCGTAGCCAACGGCGCAGGCAACTGAATCCAGCCCCCCCCCACAGAGGGCACACGAGGAAGACAGACATGGATGCCACCGCCGCAAGACTGATCCTGCCCGAAGGCCACGCCACCGCGCCTTCGAAGCCATACGACCCGGCCTACGACCCGCTGGTCGCGCCCACGCCCGGGCAGGGCCGCGAGTACGCCCCCACCTACTGGATCGGCACCGCCGGCGAGCCGCCGCCGGACGACGGCCCGATCACCCACGATATCGACGTGGACGTGGCCATCATCGGCTCGGGCTTCACCGGCCTGACCTGCGCGATCTTCCTCGCGCAGGAGTACGGCATCAAGGCCACCGTGCTGGAAGCCAACCGCGTGAGCTGGGGTTGCAGCACGCGCAACGGCGGCCAGGCACAGTGCGCCTCGGGCCGGCTCAAGCGTTCGCAGTGGATCCAGCGCTACGGCCTGGATACCGCGCTGCGCCTGCATGAGGAAGTGTGCGACGGCATGGAGACCTTCAAGGGGCTGATCAAGGACATCGACTGCGAACCGCAGCCGGGCGGCCACCTGTACATCGCGCACCGGGACAAGGTCATGCCCGCGCTGGAAAAGGAAGCCAGGATCCTGCGCGACGTCTTCAAGTACGACGCGCGCATCCTCGACGCCGATACCGTGAAGCGCGCGTACGTCGACGACAAGGAAGCCGCCGGAGCCATGCACGAACCCGAAGGCATCGGCATCCATGCCGGCAAGCTGGCCTTCGGCTACTTGCGCAAGGCGCGCGCGCTGGGCGCCAAGGTCCACCCATCCAGCCCCGTGATGGGCTGGGAGACGCGTGGCGGCGTGCATTACCTGAAGACGCCCGGCGGCATCGTGCGCGCCCGCGCGGTCGCCGTGGCCACCGGCGGCTACACCTCGCCGCACCTCCATGCGCAACTGAAGAACCGCCTGTTCCCCATCCTGTCGAACTCCATCGTCACCCGGCCGCTGACGCCCGCCGAGCGGGAAGCGTGCAATTTCCGCACGACGCAGGTCATCACCGATACCCGCATCCTGCGGCACTACTACCGCCTGATGCCGGATGGCCGCCTGCAGATCGGCAGCCGCAGCGCCATCACCGGCAACGATGCGCCGCAGCATAAATACAAGGACAAGCTGGTCAGCGACCTGCACCGCAAGTTCCCGGCGCTCCAAGGCATCCAGATCGACTATTCTTGGTGGGGTTGGGTCGATGTGAGCCATGACATGATGCCGCGCATCTTCCAGCCGGACCCGGCCCAGACCATTTACTACGCGATGGGCTACGGCGGCAACGGCGTGATGTACTCCGCGCAGGCCGGCAAGCGCATGGCCGCGCTGATCGCGGGCAAGAGCGCCGGGCCGGAACTGCCGATCTTCCGCTCGGCGCTGCCGTTCCCGAATGTGCGGGAGATGGTCGAGGCGCAGGCTTTCGCGCCGTTCCGCCGGTTCGGGCAGTGGTTCCTGTATCGCTGGTATCACATGAAGGACGAAGTCATCTGAAACCGGAAGTGCGACCGAAGCGGCACCGTCCAAGACCGCTATCCCACCAAAAGACGAGGAGCCAGGCATGGACCGAGGCCATCATTCCGTACCACCGCAGCCGGGCCGCCGTGGCGTGCTGCGCTCTCTCGGTGCGCTAGGCGCCGGCGCGGCGCTGGCCCACCCCGCGCTGCAGGCGCTGGCAGCCACCGCCGACGCGCGCATTGAACTTCCCTTCGAGAACGGCGAGCGCGAGCTGGTGGCCTTTCCCCAGAAGCGTCCGCTGATCCTGCTGACCAGCCGGCCGCCGCAGCTGGAGACCCCGTTCGGCGTGTTCAACGATGGCCCGATCACGCCCAACGATGCGTTCTTCGTGCGCTACCACTGGAGCGGGATTCCCACCCGCATCGACCCGCAAACCTACCGGCTGCGCGTGGGCGGCAAGGTCAATGCGCCGCTGGAGCTCTCGCTCGACGAGATCAAGCGGCTGGCCCCCCCGGTGGACCTCGTAGCGGTCAACCAGTGCTCGGGCAACAGCCGGGGCTTTTTTTCGCCGCGCGCCAACGGCGGCCAGCTCGGCAACGGCGCCATGGGCAACGCGCGCTGGACCGGCGTGCCCCTGAAGGCGCTGCTGGAGAAGGCTGGCGTGCAGGCCGGCGCGCTGCAGGTGAGCTTCGACGGCATGGACCGCCCGCCGCTGGAAGGCGGCCCTGACTTCGTCAAGGCGCTGGCCATCGACCATGCGCTCGATGGCGAGGTCATGCTCGCCTGGGCCATGAACGGCGCGGACCTGCCCATGCTCAACGGCTTTCCGCTGCGCCTGATCGTGCCTGGCTACTACGGCACCTACTGGGTCAAGCACCTGTCCGACATCCAGGTGCTGGACAAGCCGTTCGACGGATTCTGGATGAACGCGGCCTACCGCATCCCGGACAATCCCTGCGCCTGCGTGGCGCCCGGCACGGCGCCCGCGCGCACGGTGCCGATCAATCGCTTCAACGTGCGCTCCTTCATCACCAGCCTGGCGGATGGCGCAAAGGTGCGTGCCGGACACCAGACCGTACTGCGCGGCATCGCCTTCGACGGGGGGTATGGCGTCGACGAAGTGGCCGTGTCGACCGATGGCGGCCGCACCTGGCGCGCGGCGCAACTGGGCAAGGACCTGGGCCGCTACTCCTTCCGCGAGTGGACGGCGGCGTTCACCCCGCCGAAGAAGGGCGAGTATGAACTGAAGGTGCGTGCCGGCAACCGCATCGGCCAGAGCCAGCCCCTCACCGCGCTGTGGAACCCGGCCGGCTATATGCGCAACGTGGTGGAAACCACGCGCGTGGTCGCGGC
Source organism: Cupriavidus sp. F041 (assembly GCF_057814235.1). Taxonomy (NCBI): domain Bacteria; kingdom Pseudomonadati; phylum Pseudomonadota; class Betaproteobacteria; order Burkholderiales; family Burkholderiaceae; genus Cupriavidus; species Cupriavidus sp. F041. The sequence continues at coordinate 2,331,149 of NZ_JBVASY010000001.1, read as the reverse complement.
ATGAAGGAGACAGCCATGCAACCCGTCAAACCGACCCGCCCCCACGCTGCCGTCCTTGCTCTCGCAGCCCTTGCCGCCATCGGCGGCGCACCCGCCGCGCGCGCGCTGGAAATCACGCTCCCGCCGGAAACCGCGCGCTACACGCCGAGCGAGCTGCCCGGCTATCGCCTGGTGCAGCAGAACTGCATGACCTGCCACTCGGCGCAGTACGTGCTGACGCAGCCGCCGTCGTCGCCACGCGGCTACTGGGACGCCACGGTCAGGAAGATGAAGAAGCCCTTCGGCGCGCCCTTTCCGGACGAAGACATCCCGGCCATGGTCGACTACCTGACGAAGACCTACGGCGCGGAGCGCACGGCCTACGCAGGAAAGGCCGCGGCGCAAGCCAACGCGCCCGCACCGGCTGCCGCGCCGGCCGCGGGCGGCCACGATCCGCAGGCCCTGCTCACGGCCAATGGCTGCACCGCCTGCCATGCCGTCGACAAGAAGGTGGTGGGGCCGGCGTTCAAGGACGTGGCGGCAAAGTACGCGAACCAGCCTGGCGCCGCGGCGCTGGTAGCGCAGAACATCCGTGCCGGCGGCGCGGGCAAGTGGGGCCAGGTGCCGATGCCAGCCTACGCAACAATGACGACGGAAGACCTGCAAAGCCTGGCGGGGTGGATTCTCGGCCGCTAGCCGCAAGGGGAGCGCCCGCGGCCTCATCGCCTTCGCCTTGCCGGAGGCGTCGCGCGGGTCTGCTGGCATCCCCATTCCATCGGTGCGGGACTTCGCCCATAATCCGCCGCACAAGACCACGGCCGCCACAGCGGCCATAGCACGGGGAGCGGCATGGCGAGCATGGGCAAGGCGAACACTTTCTGGAACCGGCTGCTACAGCTATCCTCCGATTCCGGCGTCAGCCTGCAGGCGCAGCTGCGCCAGCAACTGGTGTCAGCCATTCTGGCGCGGCAGTTGCCCGAAGGCAGCGCCCTGCCCTCCAGCCGCGAGCTGGCGGCCACGCTGGGCATCGCCCGCAATACGGTGATCCTGGCCTTCCAGCAACTGGTCGAGGAACACTTCCTGGAAACCCGGCCGCGGCGCGGCTACTTCGTGGTTGAGCAGTTGCCCAGCGCGGTCAGGCCGGGCTCGGCGCCGCCACGCACGGTGGGTGCCCCCGCCCCCGAAGAGGCCGCGCAAAGCGGTCCGGACTGGGAGGCGCGCCTGCCCGACATGACTGGCAAGCGTGCCATCGTCAAACCCACCGAGTGGCAGAACTATCCCTACCCGTTTATCTACGGCCAGTTCGATCCCGCCCTGTTTCCCACCGCCGACTGGCGCGAATGCTCGCGCATGGCGCTGGCCGTGCTGGAGATCCGCGGCTGGGCCTCCGACCTGATCGACCGGGACGATCCGCTGCTGATCGAGCAGTTGCAGAAGCACATCCTGCCACGCCGGGGCGTCTGGGCCAACCCGGACGAGATCATGGTCACGATGGGCGCGCAGAATGCGCTCTACCTGCTGGCCGACCTGCTGATGCAGGGTACGCGCGTGGGCCTGGAAGAACCGGGCTATAACGATGCCCGCCATATCTTCGGCATGCGCGCCCGCGAGGTGGTGCCGCTGGCGGTGGACGAGTCCGGCTTGTGCCCGGACGACGGGCTGGCGCAATGCGACTACGCCTTCATCACGCCGAGCTACCAGTGCCCCACCACCGTCACCATGCCGCTGGAGCGGCGCGAGACGCTGCTGCGCGAAGCGCGGCGCCATGACGTCGTGCTGATCGAAGACGATTACGATACGGAGAACCCGGCGCTGACCCAGCCGATCCCCGCGCTCAAGAGCCTGGACCGCGACGGCCGCGTGATCTATGTGGGCAGCCTGTCCAAATCCTTCGTGCCGGGCATCCGGCTTGGCTATATCGTGGCGCCCAAGGCCGTCATCCGGCAGGCGCGCGCGCTGCGCCGCTTCATGCTGCGCCATCCGCCGGCCAACAACCAGCGGGCTACCGCGCTGTTTATCTCGCTGGGCCACCACGACGCGCTGCTGCGGCGCGTGGCGCCGATCTTCCAGCGCCGCGCGGAAATCCTGCGCGATATGCTGGCGCGGCACTTGCCGCAGGCCCGGGCGCAAAACTCGCCGGGGGCCTCTTCGTTCTGGGTGGAAGGGCCACCGGGGCTCGATGCGCGCAAGCTGGCCGGGATCGCGCTGGCGCACGGGGTCATCATCGAGCCGGGGGATGTGTTCTTTTCCACCGACGCGCCATCGCCGCATTTCCGCATGGGCTATACGGCGATTGCGGATGAGCGGATCGAGGAAGGCGTCAAGCTGCTGGGGCAGTTGATCGGGCAGGCGATGAGGCAGTGAAAGCGCGTGTTCGCACCCGGGCGGCTTCGTCGAGCGCTTCGGGTACCCCGCCCAGCTGCCTGAGGGTACCGAGAGGAACCGTAGCGCCTACTCGAACACCGGCCGGAAGAAGCTGCGCTCGTAGCTGACGATGCATTGCGTCTCCTGCGCGTAGCGGAAGGCCGCCTGGCACTCGGGATCGTCGAAGGACTTGTTGCGATACGCCTCATACAAGGCCAGGCTGGGGAAGGAGAACAGGGCGAGGGCCACGTTGCTGGCGCCTTCCGACGGCAGGAAATAGCCGTGATGCTGGCCGCCGAACCTCTCCACAAGCGGAATCCACAGCTTCCCGTAGTGTTCGAATTCCTTCAGCTTGGCCGGGTCGATGATATAGCGCAGGTAGCAGGTGATCATTCTTGATAATGGTCTCGTGGTGGTCTTGCTGTGGCTTGCTGTGGTCTTGTCTTGACGATCCGGCCTTGTCCGCCGCCCGGCGTCAAACGTCAAATACGATGTCTTCCGTTGCCAGCGCCAGGACAGGCCGCCCGAAGCTCGTAATCGCCGACAGCGTCGCATTATGGTGGCGACGGATCAGCTCGGCGCTGGCGTGCGGCTTGTCGTGCGTGGTGTGCGCGTCCGCGGCGAGCGTGATCGCGTAGCCCAGCCCGGCGGCGCGCCGCGTGGTGGTGTCCACGCAGAATTCGGTGGCATAGCCGCAGATCACCAGTTGATTCGCCTGCAGCCGATCCAGCAGCGCGGCAAGCCCGGTATCCAGGAAGGAATCCGGCGTGCTCTTGCGTATGCGATGGTCGTCCGCCTGCGCGGACAGGCTCCGCTCCAGCGCCCACGCGGCCGAGCCGAACGGCATCGCGCCGGCGGCCTGCTCATGCTGGACGAACACCACGGGTGCCCCGGCGGCGCGCGCGCATGAGATCAGGCGATTGATGCGGCCGAGGACGGCATCGGCTTCGGCTGGCCGGGGTGTGTCGTCGAACAGCCCACGTTGTACGTCGATGACGATCAGTGCGGTTTGCATCGGTGCGGATGGCGTCCGGTCGGTTGGATGTATCCGGCGTGCATCGGTCCTGATGAAAGCATATCCCGTGGCGCCGGCAGGCAGCCGCCAGCATAAGCCACTGTCCGCGCCACGGCAATGCGGCACAGCGGCCTGCCACAGCAACCTCCCGATCAGTGCAGCGGCTGCGAAGACAGCTTGCCGCTCCCGCCCGGCTGCCTGCCGCCTGCATCGCGCTCCAGGCGGATGGCCAGCAGCGCCACCGCCACCGCGGCCACCGGCACCAGCGCGGCGACCCAGGTCACGGCGCCAAGTCCCGGGCCACGGGTGATGACCACCCCGCCCAGCCACGCGCCAATCGCATTGCCCAGGTTGAAAGCGGCGATATTGAAGCTCGCCGCCAGGCTCTGCCCGGCCCCGCTGGCGCGTTCCAGCACCCACATCTGCAGCGGCGCCACGGTGGAAAAGGCGGCCACGCCCAGCAGGCCGACGAAGACCACGCTCAGCACCTTGCTGTGCAAGGCGAAACTCATCAGGCCAAGCACCACGGCCAGCGCCAGCATGCTGCCGAGCACCGTGGCCTGCAGGTACCGGTCGGCCAGCTTGCCGCCGAGCAGGTTGCCCGCCACCAGCCCGACGCCGAAGACCAGCAGGATGGGCGAGACGGCGCTGTCGGCAAAGCCGGTGATCTGCGTCAGGATCGGCGCGATATAGGTGAACACTGCAAATACGCCGGCATAGCCCAGCACCGTCGTCAGCAGCCCCAGCAGCACTGGCCGGCGCATCAGCGCGCGCAGGTCGCGGCGCAGGTCGGGGGCTTCCGGCTTGTCGCGTTCGGCCGGCACCAGCAGTGCGATCACCAGCACCGCCAGCAAGCCGACGGCGGCCACCGCCCAGAAGCTGGCACGCCAGCCGTACGCCTGCCCGAGCCAGGTACCAAACGGCACACCCAGCACGCTGGCCACGGTCAGCCCGGTGAACATCACGGCAATGGCCGAAGCGCGCCGCTGCGGCGCTACCAGCCCGGTGGCGACCACCGAGCCTACGCCGAAGAAGGTGCCATGCGCCAGCGCGGTCAGTACGCGCGCGGCCATCAGCGTCTCGTAGTTCGGCGCCAGCGCGCAGGCGGCGTTGCCGATGGTGAAGATCACCATCAGGCCCAGCAGCGCGGTCTTGCGCGGCCAGCGGGCGGTGAGGGCCGTCATGACCGGCGCGCCGGCCACCACGCCGAGCGCGTAGCCGGAGATCAGCAGGCCCGCCGCCGCGATGGAGACGCCGAGGTCGGTCCCGACCTCGAGCAGCAAACCCATGATGATGAATTCGGTGACGCCGATGCCGAAGGCGCCGGCGGTCAGGGCATAGAGAGCTAATGGCATTGGAAGTGTGTGAAACAGGTTAGGTGCGATCCCGCGGTCCGGCTGCCGCCGGACCGGCGAAGTCCGGACGATGCATGGAGCGGAGTATGGGGATCCGGCCATTGGTGCGGTAGACTGCCCGAACGAACAACATTTATGAATTCAATTCACAATGTCGCGGCTTGATGTCAATCGCTCCGGCGAGATGGAAGTGTTCGTGCGGGTGGTGGAGCTGGGTGGCTTCTCGGCTGCAGCGCGAGCCTTGCGCATGACGCCGTCGGCCGTCAGCAAGCTGGTGGCGCGGCTGGAAGCGCGGCTCGGCGCGCGGCTGGTCAACCGCTCCACGCGCCGCATCGAGCTGACGGCGGAAGGCAGCGCCTTCTACGAACGCGCCGTGCGCGTGCTCGCCGACCTGGACGACGCAGAGCGCGGCGCCGCCGCCAGCGCCGCGCCCCATGGCCGCGTGCGCATCAACGCCAACGTGCCCTTCGGCGACCATTTCCTGCTGCCGCTGGTACCGGAATTCCTGGCGCTGTATCCGGAGATCCAGCTCGATATCGTGCTGACCGACCAGGTCATCGACTTGCTGGAAGAGCGCACCGATGTGGCAATCCGCGCGGGCGAGCTGAAGAGCTCGCAACTGGTGGCCCGCAAGCTGGGCGAGACCCGCATGTTGATCGTGGGCGCACCGGCCTACCTGGCGCGGCGGGGCACCCCCGCCACACCCGCCGACCTGGCCGGGCACAACTGCCTGAAACTGGGCTACGCGCGGGCGATCGAAGGCTGGCCTGTGCTGGAGAACGGGCAACTCAGGATGGTTGCGCCCATCGGCAATGCCATGACGAGCAATGGCGACGCACTGCGGCGGATCGTCGTGGGCGGCCTGGGGCTGGCCAGGATGGCTGAATTCCAGGCACGCGAAGACATCGCCGCCGGGCGTCTGGTGCCGCTGCTCGAGGCGTTCAATCCGGGCGACACGGAAGCGGTGCACGCGGTGTACCTTGGCCAGGGCCGCCATCTGCCGGCACGGGTGCGCGCGCTGCTGGATTTTCTGGCGGAACGCGTGCAGATGAAGAATTCCAGCAGCGCGTAGTGGCACATGTCCGCAATGCGGCGGCCGTGCTCTGTGGAACGTGCTCCGTGGAATCGACGCCGCCCTTGCCCCAGCCGCGATGAAGACTCACGGGCGTGCCAGAGCTGCGGGCACCCGAATTCCGATCTCTCGAAACCGCTTCTTCCAGCCTGGCACCGACTTCTTCTTGCACTTCGCGCCATCGACGAGTTCGCCTCCGTCGTCGCTCAGGATGATCATCTGGTCCAGTCCCGGATCCTCGAACAGGGCTTCCGGATGCAGCGTTCCCAGACTGACGTCTGCTACGGGAGCGGGCGCACTCGCCGTCTTGCCGGACCAGGTGTACAAGGCGAAATCGTCCGGGCCGCCCTTTCCGTCATCGAATGGCCCGGCTACGATGGTGTAGCCGTTGCCCACCTGTTCCAGGCTGCGTATTCCCCGCCCGCCAAGATCCAGCGCAACCAGGTCGTCAAATTCCGGGGCCGAACCGCGCTCCAGCACGTCGACCGGATTGCGCAGCTTCAGCGTCAGCGCCATGCCCGCCCGCCGCGGGTTTCGAAATCCGATCACCAGCCCGCCATCCGGCGAGGCCGCCAGCCCCTCGATATTCAAGCCGCGTGGGTCCTCCGCGGCGAACTGCGACGCCTGCGCCAGGATGTCGAATCGCTTGTCCGCCACGATCGCGCTCAACAGTCCGGCGTAGGGCGCCGACGCGGATGCCCTGACGCCGGGCACCGCGCCGGTCTCGATGACATCGGTCACGAACAACCTGAAGCGCTCGGGCGCAATCCTGCCTTTGCTATCCCTGCTGTGTGAAGCAATCCAGTAGATCCGGTTGCCGATGCGCGCCGCGCCTTCGATGTCCGTTTCCATCGCCTTGCCGTTTGGCTTGCGCCCGCCGAGATACTGCGTCAGGTCGACCCGGCCCACGCTTTCGGCAATGCCACGGCGGTAGATGGTGAGTACGTCGGCCTCGTCGTCGGCAACGACAAAGTGGTTCTGGCCCAGCGCGACCGCCGCCGACGCGTCGCAAATGCCGCGATAGACCATCGGCTGCTGCGCGAGCGCGGCCGGGATGGATTGCGCTAGCAGCAACGCGATCAGGCAGGGCACTTTGACTGGCAGGACTAGCCGCATTCCATTTCTCCGTCGGTCCGCGCCGGTGCGCGGACATGGGTAAGCCGTGCCAGTTTATAGCGGCATCGCTACAACCCCTTTTCCACCATTTCCAGCAAACGCTGCCCGATCGCGTCCGCCTGTCCCGGCACCATCGCCACCATGCGCAGCGGCCCGTCGATGACCAGCATGGACAAGCCATGCACGGCGGACCAGGCCAGGTATTCGGCACCGGCGCGGCGTGCGGCAGGCAGCACGCCGGCAGCCGTCATGCGGTCCAGCGCCGCGCCCAGCAACTGGAACGGATTCAGGCCGCTCTCGCCCGCCTTGGCGGGAACCGGCACGCCTTCCTGCTCATCCGGCACCGAGAATGCCGTACGGAACAGGCCCGGTTCGGACAAGGCGAACCGCAGATAGCCGGTGCCCACCGCGCGCAGGCTGGCGCGCGCGTAATCCGCTGGCGGCGCCGCCGTGTCCAGCGCGGCAAGTTCGGTTTCCATCGCCACTGCCAGCAACGCCAGCGAGGCGGAGCGCACGGCTTGCAGCAGGTCCTGGCGGCTGGCGAAGTGCCGGTACGCGGCATTGGGCACAACCCCGGCGCGCCGGGTGGCCTCGCGCAGCACCACCGCGTCCGGCCCGCCGTCGCGCGCCAGTTCCATGCCGGCTTCCAGCAATGCGCGCCGCAGGTCGCCGTGGCGATAGGTGCTGCGGGCCGGAGGGCCATCGGCAGGGCTGGCAAGGGCTTCGAAATCCGCCGGATCCAGGATGCGCGAAGTGCGCTTTGGGCCCGTCATTTCTTCTCCATGTGGACATCGTCCATTTTCTTGACTACCTTGGTGTTAGTGGACAGTGTACACAACGGATTCAGGCGATCACAGCCACGCATGCGTGGGCAATACTATCGACTAATGGCCCAAAGGAGCACACGATGGTGAACGCATCCCCGCTCGCATCTCACCCGGGCAGTGAAGCGGAAGTCCGCGCCCTGGTCGATGCCTGGGTGAGCGCCGTGCGCGCAAAGGACGCGGTTGCCATGATGCGCAACTATGCTGAAGACGTGGTCATCTTCGACGTCGTGCCGCCGGTGCAGTCCCGCGGCGTGGCGCCATACCGCCAGCGCTGGCAGCAGTGGTTCGACAGCCTGGAGGGCCCCCTGGGCTTCGAGATGACCGGGATGCACCTGATAGCCGGCGAAGACCTGGCCTGTTGCTACAGCGTCAGCCGGGTAAGCAGCACCCCCAGGGGCGGCGCTCCCCAGGAAGCGTGGGTGCGCGCCACTGTCTGTTTTCGCAAGATCGGCGGTCAATGGCTGGTCGTGCATGAGCACGCATCGGTGCCGATCAGTTTCAACCCCTCAGCGTGAAAGCGCAAAAAAGGAGACAAGATGCTAGTCCAACCCTACCTGTTCTTTGAAGGCCGCTGCGAGGAAGCGGCTGAGTTCTACAAGCGCACGCTGGGCGCCGAAGTGATCATGATGATGCGCTTCAAGGAAGCGCCCCCGCCGGAATCGCCCCCGCCAGAAGGCGCCTGCGGCCCCGCGGCCGGCAGCGAAGAAAAGATCATGCACATGTCCATGCGCATCGGCGAGACCACGGTGATGCTGTCCGATGGCCGCTGCACGGGCAAGCCCGACTTCCAGGGGTTCTCGCTGTCGGTGACCGTGCCGGATATCGCCACCGCGGACCGCGTGTTCAACGCCCTGGCCGAGGGCGGCGAGGTACTGATGCCGCTTGGCAAGACGTTCTACTCGCCGCGCTTCGGCATGACGAAGGACCGCTTCGGCATGTCGTGGATGGTCATCGTCCTGGAGTCCTGAGTCCAACTCACCGAGCGGTAGCTGCACCGCTTCCCGCCTGACGGCATCCGACGCCGCCGGGCGGGCTTCCCATCTGTTCCTCCCCTGCGCCGCGCCAACTCAGTGGCCTGTCGGCGCACGCGCCATTTTGTTGCATTTTGTGTTTTTTATTGGCAAACTACGGCAAACAGATACAGCGCCTCCCGGCGCGCTTTCTCCACAGGTGCCCCTATGTCCGCGTCTTATCGCCGCCCCGTTCCCGAGCACGCCCGCGTCGTCATCATCGGCGGCGGCATCATTGGCTGCAGCGTGGCCTATCACCTCACCAAGCTGGGCTGGAAAGACGTGGTGCTGCTCGAACAGGGCCAGCTCTCCTGCGGCACCACCTGGCACGCGGCCGGCCTGGTCGGGCAGTTGCGCGCACAGGAGAGCATGACCAAACTGATCCGCTACTCGACGCGCCTCTATAGCGAGCTGGAAGCGGAGACCGGGCTGGGCACCGGCTGGAAGCAGTGCGGCTCGCTCTCGGTGGCGCGCACCGCCGAGCGCATGACCCAGCTCAAGCGCACGGCGGCGGTGGCGCGCGCTTACGGCGTGGATTGCGAGGTGATCTCCCCCCGCCAGGCCGGCGAGCTGTGGCCAGTGATGCGCACCGACGACCTGCACGGCGCGGTGTGGCTGCCTGGCGATGGCAAGGCGAATCCCACCGATCTCACCCAGGCGCTGGCGCGCGGTGCCCGCAGCCGCGGCGCGGTCATCGTGCAGGACACCAAGGTCACGGCGATCCATACGCGTGACGGCCGCGCCGGCGGCGTGAGCTGGCAGGACAAGCAGGGCGCGAGCGGCCGTATCGAGGCGGAAATCGTGGTGAACTGCGCGGGCCAGTGGGCCAGGCAGGTAGGCCGCCTGTGCGGCGTGACGGTGCCGCTGCATTCGGCCGAGCATTACTACATCGTCACCGAGCGCATTGCCCGCGTGCACCCGGACCTGCCGGTGATGCGCGACCCGGACGGGTTTATCTACTTCAAGGAGGAAGTGGGCGGGCTGGTGATGGGCGGCTTCGAACCCAACGCCAAACCCTGGGGCATGCAAGGCATTCCCGAGCCGTTCGAGTTCCAGCTCCTGCCCGACGACTGGGACCAGTTCGAGATCCTGATGCAGAACGCGCTGCAGCGCGTGCCGGCGCTGGAAACGGCGCAGGTGAAGCAGTTCTACAACGGCCCCGAGTCCTTCACGCCAGACAACAACTTCATCCTGGGCGAAGCACCCGAGCTGCGTAACTTCTACGTGGGCGCGGGCTTCAACTCGATGGGTATCGCTTCGGCCGGCGGCGCCGGCATGGCGCTGGCGGAATGGATCGTGGCGGGCGAGCCCACCATGGACCTGTGGCCGGTCGACATCCGCCGCTTTGCCGGCTTCAACGGCAACGAAAGCTGGCTGCACGACCGCGTCAAGGAAACCCTGGGCCTGCATTACGCCATGCCCTGGCCCAATCGCGAACTCGATACCGCGCGGCCTTTCCGCCGCTCGCCGCTGTACGCCCACCTGCGCGAAGCCGGCGCCAGTTTCGGCAGCAAGGTGGGCTGGGAGCGGCCGAACTTCTTTGCGCCCGCCGGGGAGACGCCGGAGATCCGGTACGCGTTCGGCCAGCAAAACTGGCTGCCATGGAGCGGCGCCGAGCATCGCGCCTGCCGCGAGGGCGTGGCGCTGTTCGACATGAGCTCCTTCTCCAAGTACATCGTCAAGGGCGCCGATGTCGAGGCCGTGCTGCAGCAACTGATGAGCAACGACGTTGCAGTGCCGCCGGGGCAGACGGTCTACACCGCGATGCTCAACGACGGCGGCACCTATGAGTCGGACCTGACCGTGACCCGGCTGGCGCAAGACCAGTACCTGCTGGTGACAGGCTCGGCGCAGACCACGCGCGATTTCAGCTACATCGAACGGCTGATCCCCGCCGACCAGCGTTGCGCCATCGTCGACGTAACCGGCCAGTACGCGGTGCTGGCGGTGATGGGACCGAGCTCGCGCGAGCTGTTGCAGCGCGTGTCGCGCGCGGACTTCTCCAGCGCGGCCTTCCCCTTCGGCAGCTCGCGCGAGATCGACCTGGGCTACGCCACCGTGCGCGCGACGCGCCTGACGTATGTGGGCGAGCTTGGGTGGGAACTGTATGTGCCCGTGGAGTTCGCCGTGGGCGTCTACGAGACCTTGCACGCAGCGGGCAAACCGCTCGGGCTGGTCAATGCCGGCTACTACGCCATCGAATCGCTGCGCATGGAAAAAGGCTACCGCGCCTGGAGCCGCGAGCTGACCACCGGCATCCATCCGTTCGAGGCCGGGCTGTCCTTCGCCTGCAAACTGGACAAGCCGATTCCTTTCCGGGGACGCGAAGCGCTGCTGAAACTGCGCGCGTCAGGCGGCGCCGCCCAGGTGAAACGGCGCGTGGCGGTGCTGACGCTGGACGGCGCCAGCCAGGCCATGCTGTGGGGCGGAGAGGCGGTGCTGCGCACCGGTCCGGATGGCACGGTACGCCCGGCCGGCTTTATCACGTCGGCGGCCTTCGGCCATACGCTCGGTTGCCCCGTAGGCCTGGCGCTGCTGCAGCGTGAAGATGGCGCGGCCGATGCGGAATGGATCGCCGCCGGCAAGTACCACGTTGACCTGGCTGGCGAATTAATGCCTGCCAGCGTGCATCTGCGCCCGCCCTACGACCCGGGCAACGCCAGGGTCAGGGTGTGATGCGCTGATGCGCGCTGTGAAATGACATGCGGAGCACCGGGGTGCCGCGAAACATGCGCCGGACGCTGGTGTCCGGTTGAACCGCGTGCGGTGCCGGCACCCGGGGGCAATGCTCAGCTTGGCTTGCCGTCGGCGCCGGGAGCGGCAGCCGCTTGATTGGACTTCAGCGCGCAGGGGGTCTGCGCTTGCTGCTTCGCTTGTGCCTGCTTCTGGGCGCGAGCGCGCTCGATGACAGTCCAGTCCGGGCCGGCAAGAGCCGGCAGCGAGGAAGCGAGGGCGGTGACGCTAAGCAGCGCCAGCACGATGGTTTTCATGATTTGTCTTGAGACAGAGGAATAGCAATCGGGGATCTTGATACTTGCCGGCCAGCCCCCGGGCGAGGGAACCCAGGGGCCGGACCGGCCGCGCTGTATCAGGCGCTGGCCTGGCTGTTGGCTGCCGCGCCATGCGCCGGCGAAGCCGACACACCGGTCAGGTCGCGGCCGGCAAGCTCCAGAGCCGCGGAGACGCCGCCATGCGCGCCGTCCGTGAACGGGTCGCGGCGGTCGTTGGCACGCGCGCCGTCGCTGAACGCGTCACGGCGGTCGTTGACGCGTGCGCCGTCGCTGAACGGGTCGCGCTTGCCGTTGTGCAGTGCGTAGCCGTACTTGTCGCCGGCGTTGGTGCTATCTTTCGGACCCATTGCGTTGGCTTGCGTCGATGCCAGTACGCACACACCGAATGCGGCTGCGGAAACGAGGGTCGTGAAGAGCTTCTTATTCATGATGCTGCTTGATTCCAGAATTTGGCGGCACTTTCCACTTAACGTGGAGCGGGATAGGCGGATCTGCGTCCCGCATGTCGTCTGTTTCGCCTTTTGATCTGCACCGGCGCGATGAGTGGCGCGGTACAGGTCCATAGTGTAGTCACGGCGAACCATTCCTGTGATGAATTAAACGTCTCAGTTCCAGTCGTTTTTTTCACAATCCACAGCCAGGCGAATTCCTTTGTCACAACGGGGGCGGGCGCCCGTCATCCATGCGAAACCCGACTGATCAGCGTGACATTAATTCATGCCGGCAATGCGAACGGCATGGGTACACTCCGCACGCCGCAGCAGGTGAAGCCGGGCATCCCCCACGGTCTCCGCGCGGTTCCCTGCCCTCCGGTCGCCCTCCCCCGGTCACCGGCTGCCATGACAACAAGCCCCCCCGGCCGCACCCTGAATGACAGAATCCGCTTCCGCCGCATCACGCAAACCGCCCTCCCCGGAAGACATCCGCAAGCGCATCTTCGCCATCGTCGCGGCCTCATCCGGCAACCTGGTTGAGTGGTTCGACTTCTACGTCTACGCGTTCTGCGCCATCTACTTCGCGCCCTCCTTCTTTCCAAAGGCGGATCCCACTGCGCAACTGCTGAATACCGCCGGCGTATTCGCTGCCGGCTTCCTGATGCGGCCGATCGGCGGCTGGCTGTTCGGCCGCATTGCGGACCGCCACGGGCGCAAGAGTTCTATGCTGATTTCGGTATTGATGATGTGCTTCGGCTCGCTGCTGATCGCTTGCCTGCCCACCTATGCCAGTATCGGCAACTGGGCACCCGCCCTGCTGCTGCTGGCGCGGCTGCTCCAAGGCTTGTCGGTCGGCGGTGAATATGGCACTACGGCGACCTATATGAGCGAGATCGCGCTCAAGGGCCGGCGCGGATTCTTCTCGTCGTTCCAGTACGTCACGCTGATCGGCGGCCAGTTGCTGGCCGTGCTGGTGGTGGTGGTGCTTCAGCAACTGCTGGACGAAGCCGCGCTCAGGAGCTGGGGCTGGCGCATTCCCTTTGTGATCGGCGCGCTGACCGCGGTCGTCGCGCTGGCACTGCGGCGCACGCTGCACGAGACGTCGTCCGCCGCCACGCGCGGCAGCAAGGAAGCCGGCAGCGTCGCGGCGCTCTTCCGCCATCACAAGGCGGCGTTCTTTACCGTGCTGGGCTATACCGCCGGCGGCTCGCTGATCTTCTATACGTTCACCACGTATATGCAGAAGTACCTGGTGAACTCCGCGGGCATGTCCATCAGGACGGCAAGCACGGTGATGACCGGCTGCCTGTTCCTCTACATGTGCATGCAGCCGCTGTTCGGCGCCTTGTCGGACCGCATCGGCCGGCGCAGCAATATGCTGGCCTTCGGCGCGCTCGGCACCCTCGCCACCGTGCCGATCCTGAGCGGGCTGCAGATTGTCTCCAGCCCGCTCGCCGCCTTCCTGCTGATCTCCCTGGCGCTGGCGATCGTCAGCCTCTACACGTCGATCAGCGGCATCGTCAAGGCGGAGATGTTTCCGCCCGAGGTGCGCGCGCTCGGCGTGGGGCTTGCCTATGCCATCTCCAATGCGATCTTTGGCGGCTCGGCCGAATACGTGGCGCTGGCCTTGAAATCGGCGGGGCACCAATCGTCCTTCTACTGGTATGTGACGGCAATGATGGCCCTGGCGTTCGTGGTCAGCCTCCGCCTGCCACGGGAAGCCAGGCACCTGCGTCACGAGGATTGAGGCGAGCGGCGGGAAGCGCTAGCCCTCGCACCCCCATGCCTGCAATTGTTCAGCAGTCGCGCCGGCGCCGCCGCAAACGATGACCAGCACATCCGTTGCCGCCATCACCGCCGCCGGCCTTTGCTCCAGGGCGGCCAATGCCGCGCCGCACGCCGGTTCCACGACGATGCGGTGCTCCGCCAGGAAGCGCAGGCACGCGCTGACCGCGGCCTTGTCCGAGACCACCTGGCTGACGATCGGATGCCGCGAGGACCACTCGATCGCCTTGTCGCAAGGGCGCTTCGCCCCCAACGAGGTCGCAATGCTGGTGACTGCCGGCAGTTCCACCGGCGCGCCTGCCGCCAGCGAGGCCGCGTAGGATTCGGCGCCAACGGTCTCGGCCGCAATGACCGGCACGTCGCCCCAGCCGTTCCGGTGCAGCCCGGCGAGCACGCCGCACAGCAAGCCGCCGCCGCCCACCGACAACACCACGGCGCCGGGCTTGATGCCGGTGGCAGCGACCTCGTCGATCATGGTCGCGTGGCCTTCCCAAAGCAGGGGATCGTCGAAGGGATGGATGAATGCGTAGTCCTGTTTCATCAACGAGAGCGCGTGATCGTTTGCCTCGCTCCACGCGCGTCCGTGAACGATCAGCTCGGCGCCTTCCATGCGGATGCGCTCGCGCGCCGCGGCGGATGTGCTTTCGGGCACGACGACAGTGACCGGCACGCCGAGAAGCCTTCCGCTATAGGCGACGGCAATGCCGGCATTACCGCCGGAAGAGCAGACGAAGTGCTTTGCCCCCCGCTCCTTGTGGACGCGGCAAGCATGGCCGATTCCCCGCGCCTTGAACGAGCCGGGGGGCTGGAGCGCTTCCATCTTGAACCACACCGACCGGCCCAGCCGCTGCGAATAGGACGTGGATCTCAGCAGCGGCGTGACGATGTGCAGGTCAGGTTCGTGCGCTGCCCCGCCAGGGGCGCCTGGCAGTGCGTGGTCAGAATTGGACATGTGAAGCGTGTTGGTTCGGCAATGAGGGATGCTGCATGGTAGGAGCCGGACTGCCATGCGGTCAAATGCTTACTGAATGCAGAAGCTATACTTTAAAGGCATAGGCTTGTCACCGTCATGGCGACGGGATTTGCCAGCGGCACGAGATCCCCGGAGCAAAGACAGCACGAATGCGCAACATCGAAACCCGGCACTTACGCTACTTCATCGCCGTCGCGGAGGAAGGCAGCATCATTGCGGCCTCCCGGGCCCTGAACATCACCCAGCCCGCCTTGTCGCGGCAGATCCAGAACCTGGAGGGCGCCATTGGCGTCCCTTTGTTCGAGCGGCATGCCAAGGGGGTGCAGCTTACCGATGCCGGGGTGAGCTATCTGCAGGATGCGAAGCAATCCCTGCTGCAACTGGAACAGGCGCGCGACCGCGCCCATCGCATTGCGCAGGGACAGACCGGTTCGTTCAGGCTGGGCATCATGCCGAGCTACCTGGCTTCACGGGTCACGCTGTCGATTCTCGAACACTATCGGGAGCACAACCCGGAGATCCTGCTGTCGATCGAGCCTCTGCTGTCATTGCAACAGGCGCAGGCGCTTAGAAGCGAGCAGCTCGACGGCGGCATCATGGCCTGGCGCACGGCGGACGATGCCAGCCTGAGCGGCATCCGCTTGTACCGGGAGCACTTCGTGCTGGCGGTGCCGGCGCAAGCCTCGCCGCCCGCCAGGCGCCCGCGGCGGCTGGCCGATATCGCCAGCGAACGCTTTGTCTGGTTCAGCCGGGAAAAGTCGAGCGCGCAGCACAGCCTGCTGATGGCGGCCTGCGCGAACGCGGGCTTTACCCCGCACATCGTCCAGATCGGCACCGACACGCCGACCATCCTCGGCCTGGTGGCCGCGGGCATGGGATGCGCGCTGGTGCCAGCCAGTTCGCAGCTGCATGCGCCACCGGCTGTTGCATTCATCGCGCTGGCCGACCTGACGGAGCGCGTCGATATCGAGTTCGTGTACTCGGCGGCGCGCCGCTCGCCGCGCGTCCAGCGCTTTATCGAGTCCGTGCGGCACGTCACCGGCAAGAAGGCGAAATCCGCACGCGGCAATGCCTAGTGGTGCTCGCTTGGGTGGTCGCCTGCCGCAGTGTGCTCCTCCACCTTTGGGCTGTTCTGCCATCCTCCGCCCAGCGCCAGGAAGAGGTTGATCTGGTTAAGGGCGACCTGGCTGTCCGATGCCGCCAGCGCGGCATCGGCCCCGGCCAGCGTGCGGTCGGCATCGAGACTGGACAGGTAGGGCACGCGGCCCGCCTGGTACAGCATCCGGTGCTGCCGCGCCACTTCATTGGCGTCGTCGCGCGCCACGCGCAGGGACTGGTTGCGCTCCAGTTCGCTGGTGTAGGCGCTGAGCGCCGTCTGGGTTTCCTGCAACGCCTTCAGCACCACGCCATCGAAGCGGGCCAGCGCGGCGTCCGCGCCGGCTTCCATGCCATGGATGCGCGGGCGCACGCCGTTGGTGGGCAGGTTCCAGGTCAGTAGCGGGCCCATGCTCCAGCGGGCGGTCGGGCCCGTGCCGAGGTCGCTGAGCAGGCCGCTCAGGCCGGCCGACGCGCCGATGCGGATGGAGGGGTAGAGATCTGCAGTGGCCACGCCGATTTTCGCCGTGGCGGAGGCCAGTTCGCGCTCCGCCTGCCGCACGTCCGGCCGGCGCTTGAGCAGCGCCGCGCCGTCCCCTACCGGAATCGCCTGGCGCAGCCGCGGTTCCTCCTTGCACTCGGATTCCGCCTCGGGCAGTGCCGCCGGCGGCTTGCCCAGCATGACCGCGAGCCGGTAGGCCGCGCTTTCCTTTTCCGCCCTGAAGCGTGGCAATGCCGCACGCAGGGTCTCGGCTTGCGCCCGGGCACGCAGCATGTCGGTGGGCTGGCCACGGCCGGCGGCCACCATCTTGCCGGCGATCTCCACGCCACGCGACTGCAAGGCAAGCTGGTGCTCCGCCACTTCCAGCTCATGCGTGGCGGCGCAGCCCTGCACATAGGCGCGCACGGTTTGCGCCACCACGCTGACCCGCGCCGCGTCCAGCGCGGCCTGGCTCGCCTCCGCGCTAGCCAGCGCGGCCTCGTCGGCACGGGCCAGCTTGCCGAAGAAGTCCACCAGGTAGGACACCGAGAAGCCGAAATCGCCCAGATTGAAGACCGGTAGCTTCTCTTTGATCAGGAAGCTCTCGCCCGCGATCTGCGCGCGCTCGGTCTTGGCGGACAATGCCGCTTGCGGCAGGTTCTCCGACTCGACCTCGTGGTAGATCGCAATGGCGCGCCGCAGGTTGGCGGCGGCAACGCGCAGCTCGGTATTGGCGGTCAGCGCCTGCCGGACCAGCTTGTCGAGCCTGGGGTCGTCATACAGGCGCCACCAGTCGTCCGGTACCGGCGCAACGGCGACGGCCGGATTCGCCGTGCCAAGCAAGGGGCCGTTGGCCTCCGGCGCGCGTACGGCGGCTTGCTCCGGCACGTGGTAGTCGGGGCCCACCGTGGTGCAGGCGAACAGCAGCGGCGCCAGCGCAGGTAGCACGGCCAGACGGAGCTTGTTCATCACGCGCCCTCCCCGTCACGCAGGACAGGAATGCCCTTGCCGGGCTCCGCTACGGACACCGTCGCCGTGCGGCCGGAAACGAGCCGCACCCCGGCCGGCACGTCGTCGAGCACGATGCGCACCGGCACCCGCTGCGCCAGCCGCACCCAGTTGAAAGTGGGGTTCACGTTCGGCAACAGATTGGAGCCGTTGCTGCGGTCGCGGTCCTCGATGCCGGCGGCAATGCTCTGCACATGTCCGTGCAGGAGGGTGCGCTCGCCCATGATGCGCACCGTCACGGGGTTCCCGATGCGGATGCCGTGCAGCTTGGTCTCCTCGAAATACCCTTCGACGTGGAAGGAGTCCGTGTCGACCATCGACAGCACGGGCCGGCCCGTGGTGACGTAATCGCCCAGCCGCGGCAGGCGGTCGTTGAGGAAGCCTTCCACCGGGCTGACCACGCTGGTGCGGGCAAGGTTGAGTTTCGCCAGGGCGACGGCGGCTTCGGCTTGCGCCAGCGCCGCTTCGCCCTGCTGCACCCTGGCCTGCCCTTCCTCCACCACTTCCGTGGCGACCACCTCGGACAGGTTGCGGCTGCGGGCGGCCTCCCGGCGTGCCTGCGCCAGCGTCGCGCGCTGCGCGGCTGCCGTCGCCATGGCTTGTTGCAGCGCCAGCTGATAGCGGTCCTGGTCGATCACGAACAGCACCTGCCCGCGCCGCACGCGCTGGTTATCCTTGACCAGGATGCGCGTGACCAGCCCGGAGACATCGGGGGCAACCTGCACCACGTCGGCGCGCACGTGGCCATCGCGCGTCCATGGCGCGATGGTGTAGTAGTCCCACAGGTGCCTGACGACGAACAGGGCGGCAACCGTGGCAAGCACGGTCAGCAATACGGGGCCCAACAAACGGAATTTGAGTTTCATGATTGCAGCGATCGGGCCATGGCGACCACGCCACCCAGCACGATCAGGTAAAGGGCGAGATTGAACAGCGACCGGTGCCAGACCAGCCGGTAGAAGCCCACGCGGGCGAGCACCGCGCGCATGCCGGCGGTGATGGCAAAGGTCAGCAGCATCAGCGCCAGCAGGCCGGGCACGAACACGCCGTAGATATCGATTTCCGCGCTCAGCATTTGTGTTCCGCCTGCAAGGGAAGCGGCAAGGCAGGCAAGGGATGCGCCGGCCGCGCCGCCGCCTGCTCCGCAGGATATAGCGTGACCCGAAGGGCGATCAGCGCGGCGAGCGCATGGCGGGCGCTCTCACCCAGGGTTCCGGCGCTGTCGGATTGCAGGGCGACCTCGCGAATCGCCTTGTCGATCCGCTCGGACAGCGCATCCGGGGGCGCCATCGCGTGCCCGGCTTTCAGCCGTGCGCGGAAATGCAGCGCGACCGCATTCAGCACCCTGGTCACGCCCCGGCGCGCGGCGGGGCGCAAGGCCGGCAGGTTGCGCTGCAGCGCCAGCGCGCCAAACCCGACCTGCAACTCGGCAAAGCCGTCCGACGACATCTTGTCGTCGCTGGCCGCGAGCCGGGGCACGAGCTGGCTGAGCCGGTCGAGCATGCGGCCGCCCAGCTTTGCCTGCTCGCCGGGCTCGCGCCGGGTCGCGGCCTGCGCCAGGTCCTTCCAGCTGGCGCGGATCAGCCGGTGCGCGGCCACGCGGGCGCCGAACGGCCGCGTGGCCATGGCCCACAGCGGCGCGAACAACATGCCGCCGATACTGGCAAGGCTGCTGTTGAAGGTGCCGAGGAAGTTCGTATCGTAAACACTCTGCACATTGGCAAAGGATGCCGTATTGACCGACAGCAGCATGGCGATCAGGTTGAAGCCCGGCCGCGAGATCAGCATGCCGATGCCCATGTAGGGCACGGCCAGCATGCCCACCAGGGTTTCGAAGTTGTGTGCGTTCGGCACCACCAGGAACAGGTAGAAGGAAGAGACGGCGAAACAGAAACAGCTCCAGCGCAAAAAGGAATGCGCCACCGGCCGCGGCTCCTCGATGGTGGCAAAGAAGCAGCACGCGATCGACGCCACCGCGACCGACCCCGCCCCGTCCTCCCATCCCGAGACGATCCACAGCATCCCCGCGCAGAACACGGCGAGGCTGGTCGAGCACGCATAGAACAGCAGCATGGCGTGATCGTGGTGATGCGCCCGGTCCGCACGGTCGGCTCGGTGGCTACTGCGGCCGCGGTGCGCCGCCGCCGCGCCCGCCGCCTGGTCGCCGATGCCGCGCTGCAAGGCGTGGCAGTCTTCGCACACCTCCGCCAGCTTGCGCAGGTGATCGTTGGCGGTGGCGACCAGGCCGGCATGCCAGCCCGGCGCCTTCCCGTACCCGGCCCACGGCCCGGCCGCCGGCTCCAGCGCGGGCCGCGGGCCATCGAAGCCAGCGTGGATCCAGCCCGACATGTCGGCCATATGGCGCGCCAGTTGCTCCGGAATGCCAGCCGCGTGGCGCCGCAGGGCCTGCAGGACAGCCGCCAGCGAAGACAGCACAGGCAGCAGCATCGTCATCCGCTCGCGCAAGGCGCGCGCATGGCGCAGGGTGTCCGCGCTTTCCGTGTCGTAGGACAGCTGGGTGATCAACTGGTCCAGCGCGAGGATATCGGCGGCCAGCCGGTGGCGGCTGCCATGGCGCGTGGCATTGGCGTCCGGATCGGCGGACAACATGTCGGCGGCCCAGAGCGCCGCGTCCGCCAGCCAGGTGGCGGAGCGGGCGCGCAGCGCCGGTGCCACCTTTGCCGGAAAGACGATGGCGCCCACCATACCGGCGCAGACGATGCCGATGACAATCTCCTCGATGCGCGCAACGGCGATGTCGAAGACCTGCGCGGGGTCGCTGACCGACGGCAGCGCCACGATCGGCAGCGTGTAGGCCGCCAGCAGGAACACATAGCTGCGCGGCGTGCGTTGCAGCAGCGAGAGATAGAGCAAGGCGCCGGTCCACAGTGCAATCGCCCCCATCAGCATGACGGGCGCGTTGACCAGCAAGGGCACCGTGACCACGGCGGCGGTCGCGCCCAGCAGCGTGCCCGCCACGCGATAGGCTGCCTTGGAGCGGGTGGCGCCCGTCAGCGGATGCGACACGAAATAGACGGTTGCCATGGCCCAGTACGGGCGGGGCAAGCCCAGTGCCAGCGCGATATAAAGCGCCAGCATCGAAGCGGCGAATGCTTTCAGCGAAAAGAGCCACTGCCGTGCGCTCGGCCAGCTAGGCATGACGTGAACCTGTTGTTTTTTGGGGGGCGCTCGATGTATTCACGCCGGCGTGGCACGCTGGCGGACAGGGGCGATGAACCAGGACGATCGGGCCGGCCGGCTAGGTGTTCCGCCCAAGGCGGCGTGCAACGGGACGCAGGCGCATCGCACGGGGGGCGGCGATGGCGGTTGGGCGCGTTTGCGCACGGGCATTCATCTTGTCTTCCTTGGCTTCCAGATCCGGCGCCGGGTCCCTGCAACGGCAGCCCGGCGCCGCGTAGAAAAGAAGTGTAGCCAACTGGCTAGCATTCCGAACATGATTTAAAATTGCCATCCCTATTCGCTTTTTTCATGGCAAAGGAAGTACCCCCATGCCCATCGATATCCGTGCCCTGCGGTACTTTGTGGAAACCGTGCGCCTCAAGAGCTTCACGCAGGCGGCTGCGTCCCTGTTCGTCACGCAATCCACCATCAGCAAGATGGTGCGGCAACTGGAAGACGAGATCGGCCAGCCGCTGCTGATCCGCGAGGGCAAGCAGGTCCAGATGACCGACGTGGGGCGGGTGGTCTACGAACGCGGGCAGGAAGCGCTGGGCGTGGTGCACCGGCTCACGCTGGAAGTGGCCGACCTCTCCTCCCTGGGCCGTGGCCAGCTCACGGTAGGGATTCCGCCCATGGCCAACCTGTTCTTCTCGCCGGCCGTCAGCGCCTTCCGCCAGCGCTATCCCAACCTGGACCTGAACCTCGCCGAGCATGGCGGCCACATGGTGGAACAGCAAGTGGCGAGTGGGGAACTTGAAGTCGGCGCAACGGTGTTGCCCAGGGATAGCGACCTTGCCCTGGCCACGCGCGAATTCGCCAAGTATCCGATCTGGGTGGCGGGATCACGCAAGGCCAGCTGGGCCAAGGGCAAGACCGTCACCCTGGCGGCGCTGCGCGACGAGCCCCTGCTGCTGCTGACAGAAGACTTCTCCCTGACCCGGAAACTGCGGCAAGCCTTCCTCGAGGCCCGCATCGAACCGCGGGTCGTGGCGCAAAGCGGACACTGGGAATTCCTCGCCTCGATGGCAGCGGCCGGGCTGGGCACCACCTTCCTGCCGCAGCCGCTGCTGTCCAAGCTGCAGCTCGAGGACAAGCTGGCCGTGGCGCGGCTGACGGAACCCACCATGGACTGGGCGCTGGCGCATATCTGGGCGCAGGGGCGGTATCAGTCGCACGCGGCGCGGGCGTGGTTGTCGGTATGCGCGGAAGTTCTGGGGGCTTGAGGGTGGGCCTTGTGGGCAGGCGGGGAATGCAGATGCCGCCTTTCCCATGGAAGCGGGAATAGGGAATTTGGAATAGGGAATCGCCTCCGGCACCGCATTTACTTCGAGAACGCCTCAAATACCAACTGCCGCAACCACTGGCTGGCCGGCTCCCGATTGTTCCGGGCGTGCCAGAGCACGTTGATCACGATATCGGGAATCTTGACCGGGCACGCCGCCGTCTCCAGGCCAAACGGCTTTAACGTCCGCTCCGCATAGGCCTCCGGCACCACCGCGATCATGTCCGTCGTCTGCAGGATATGGCCCACCGCCACGAAGTGCGGCACCCGCAGGCGCACCTGCCGCGGCACCCCCGCGCGCTGGATCACTTCGTCCACCATGCTGTGGCCGGTCCCGGCCGCCACGATCGCCACATGCTCGGCGTTGCTGAACGAACCGATCGTCATGCCCTCGCGCGCCAGCGGATGGCCCTTCCTGAAAATGCAGACGTAACGCTGCCGGAACAGGCGCCGCTGGAAGAAACCGGCCTTGAGATCCGGCATGAAGCCGATCGCCAGGTCGACGCGCCCGCTTTCCATCTCCTCGCGCAAGTTGACCGTATGGTTGCGCACCGTGCTGATGGTTACGCCCGGCGCCACCTTCGACAGCCGTTTCATCAGGTCCGGGAGGAAATAAATCTCGCCGATATCCGTCATGGCGATGGTGAAGTTGCGCGTGCTCGAGGCCGGCTCGAAGGCCGACTGCGCGTTGAGCGTGTTGTGGATGGCACCAAGCGCATAGCCGATCGGCTCCGCGAGATTCTCCGCGAACGGCGTGGGCACCATGCCCTTGGAGGTCCGCAGGAACAGTTCGTCGCCAAGCAGCTTGCGCAAGCGATTGAGCGCGTTGCTGATGGCGGGCTGGGAAATGCCCAGCGCCTCCGCCACCGCGGAAACGCGGCGCAGGCGAAGCAATTCGTTGAACACGACCAGCAGGTTCAGGTCGATTTCCCGCAGTTCCATCCCGCCTCCTTTATCACTCACAGTGATATGACGTATCACCTTCCTTCTATTTATTTATTCTACCTGCCGCGCCAATATGCGGACAACGACAGCAAGCATCGTTGGAGACAAAGCCCCATGGAAGTATCCATTCATCCGCTCGCGCGCACGCTCCGCGTGCAGCCCGGCGACAACCTGCTGGACGTGCTGCGCGCCAACCAGGTTCCTATTTCATACAGCTGCATGGCGGGACGATGCGGCACCTGCCGCTGCAAGATGGTGGGCGGCCGCGCACTGGTTGCCGGGCCCGAGGATTCCCGCGCGCCCATGGCGGCGGGGGATACGGTGCTGGCGTGCCAGACCACGCTGGTGGAAAGCTGCGCGATCGAGATTCCCGAACTCGACGAAGTCGTGGTGCACCCGGCAAAGATCCTCAAAGGCACGGTGACCGGCCTGGAGGACCTCACCCATGACATCAAGCGCGTTCGCGTGGGAATTCCGAAGCCGCTCGACTTCTCGCCCGGGCAGTACGCGACGCTGCAGTTCACGCCGCGCCATATCCGCCCCTACTCGATGGCGGTCGCGCATGGCGCCGATGAACTCGAGTTTCACATCCGGCTGGTGCCCGACGGGCGCGTCACGTCCTATGTGGCGTCGGAGCTGAAGGTCGGCGATGCCATCCGCGTCAGCGGTCCGCTGGGCACGGCCTACCTGCGGCGCAAGTGCGACGGCCCGGTAGTGTGCATTGCCGGCGGCACCGGCCTCGCGCCGATCCTGTCGATCCTGCGCGGCATGCTCGATGCCGGCATGCGCAATCCCGTGCATGTCTACTTTGGCGTCCGCACGCAGGCGGACGTGTATGGCCTGGAGTGGCTACGCGAACTGCAGGCGCGCCACGCCGCGCTGCACGTGCATGTAGTGGTGGCGGCAGCCGGTGACGGCGACGGCTTCCGGGGCGGCGTGGTGACCAAGGCGGTCGCTGACGACTGGGCACATATGGGCGGCTGGCGCGCCTATCTCGCCGGCGCCCCCGTCATGGTCGACGCCGCCTCCATCCTGCTCAGGCAGAAAGGCATCGACCCCGAGCACATCCACGCCGACGCATTCCATGCCAGCGGCGTCTGAGACATCCCGACAAGAGACCACACGGAGACAAGCCATGCACGAACAGGCCATGCGCGAACAGGCTATTGCATTCAGGAAAAAGGAATGGAAGGACGAAGGCTCAAGCCGGATTCCGTTCTGGGCCTATACCGACGACGATATCTACCGGCAGGAGCTGGAACGCTTCTTCTACTCGGGCCACTGGTGCTACATCGGGCTGGAAGCGGAAATCCCGAACCCGGGCGACTTCAAGCGCACGGCGGTCGGCGAGCGCTCGGTGATCGCCAGCCGCGCGGCGGACGGCGAGCTCTACGTGGTGGAAAACGTCTGCGCGCACCGCGGCGTGCAGTTCTGCCGCGAGCGCTCCGGCAATCGCAAGGACTTCACCTGCCCCTATCACCAGTGGAACTACGACCTCAAGGGCAACCTCGTCGGCGTGCCGTTCCGGCGCGGCGTCAAGCTCGACGGCAAGGTCAATGGCGGCATGCCAGCCGACTTCGACCCGAAGGCGCACGGCCTGACCAAGCTCAAGGTCGCGCGGCGCAACGGCGTGATCTTCGCCTCGTTCGATCACGAGGTGCCCGAACTGGAGGACTATCTCGGCCCGGCCATCCTGGCCTACTTCGACAGGGTCTTCGACGGCCGCAAGCTGACGATCCTCGGCTACAGCCGCCAGCAGATTCCCGGCAACTGGAAGCTGATGCAGGAGAACATCAAGGATCCGTACCACCCCGGGCTGCTGCACACCTGGTTCGTGACGTTCGGGCTCTGGCGAGCCGACAACAAGTCGGAGCTCAAGATGGATGAGCACTTCCGCCACGCGGCGATGATCTCCACGCGCGGCCAGGGCGGCAAAGGCGAAGTGACCAGCGGAGTGTCCAGCTTCAAGGAGCAGATGAGCCTGCACGACGACCGCTTCCTCGACGTGGTGAAGGAAGACTGGTGGGGCACGCCCACGGCGGTGATGATGACGCTATTCCCCAGCGTCATCATCCAGCAGCAGGTGAACTCGGTTTCCACCCGGCATATCCAGCCGGCCGGCCACGGCTCGTTCAACTTCGTGTGGACGCACTTCGGCTTCGAGGACGACGATGCCGACATGACCCGGCGCCGGCTCCGCCAGGCGAACCTGTTCGGTCCGGCCGGCTTTGTCTCGGCCGACGACGGCGAAGTGATCGAATTTTCCCAGCAGGGCTTCGAGCAGAAGCCGTTCCACCGGACGGTGACGGAACTGGGCGGACGCGAGATCGGCGATACAGACCACATGGTGACCGAGACGTTGATTCGCGGCATGTACAACTACTGGCGCCGCGTGATGGAGGCTTGAGACATGCTCGACTTTGAAACCTACTCGCAAGTGCTGGCGCTGTATGCGGATTACGCTGCGGCGCTCGACAACAATGAATGGGGGAAGTGGCCGGACTTTTTCACCGAGGCGTGCGTCTACAAGCTGCAGCCGCGCGAGAACTACGACGGTGGCTTCCCGCTTGCCACGCTTTCCTTCGAGAGCCGCGGCATGCTCAAGGACCGCATCTACGGCGCGACCGAGACCATCTTCCATGATCCGTACTACCAGCGGCATGTGGTCGGCATCCCTCGTATCCTGAAGGCCGATGCGGAGCGGATCGAGGCCGAGGCCAGCTACGCGGTCTTTCGTACCAAGCCGGACGGGCTGTCCACCGTGTACAACGTGGGCCGCTATATCGATGTGATCCGGCGCACCGGGGAGGGCTTGAGGTTTGAGTCCCGGCTATGCGTTTTCGATAGCGAGATGATCGCCAATTCCATTATTTACCCGATTTGAGGTGTGCTATGCCTAAGCAATGGATTCAAGTGATACAGCTGGTCGCGATTCCTAAGGATGATGTCGTGGCGGTTAATGCTGGTGGCAGGGAGATCGCGCTGTTTAGCGTGGGGGATGAGATTTATGCGACGGATAATGCTTGCAGTCATGGTAACGCGCGGCTGTGTGATGGGTTTCTCGATGGACACGAGATTGAATGCCCGTTGCATCAGGGGAGGTTCGATGTGCGCACCGGGCGGGCTATGTGTGAGCCGCTGACTGGTGATATTGAGGTGTTTGGGGTGAGGGTTGAGGGTGGGGGGGTGTTTGTGGAGGTTTAGGGGGGGCTTTATTTGAGCGGTGTTGGCATCTTGCACCCAAAGGATTACGACATCCCCCTGCGGGGGACGCCGGTCACTTTTCTTTGCGTTCGGCAAAGAAAACTAACGAAAAGAAAGCCGACCCTGCCGGGGGAAGAGCAATCGCGCGTGCGAGGGACAGGAGATTCGTAGTACGGCCACTGTTCTGCTGGCATCTGCCGGTACCGGCTCGAATGACCACGAATCTGCCAATTTCCGGGATTCGTGGTGGGGCCCCCGGTAGCGGAATCCTTGCCCATTCGACCATCTGCCGTTACCGGCGCGAACCACCACGACACAGCGCCCGCCAATGGTTTCGTGGTGGGGCGGGCGCGGTGGTCAAGGTCTCGGGCTCTTCAATGCGGTGCCACCGCGCCCACGACGAAATCGGCATCGCTTGCAACTTCGTGGCTGGTCACTCCGCTTGCGAAAGTCGGCTTGAATTGGGAGATTCCCGCTGCGCCCTCACTCCACGGCAATCGCCGCGCTCTTGATCAGTGCCTGGCTCCTGCCCAGTTCGTCGCGGATGAGGCGGGCGGTCTCTTCGCCATTGCCGCACTTCACGACGAAGCCCTGCGCGGCGAACAGGTCCTTGGCCTTGGGTGCGGCCAGCGCCTTGACCAGCGCCTGCTGTAGCCGCTTGGCGACGTCCTTGGGCAAACCAGCGGGACCGACCAGTGCGATCCAGGCATCGTAGGCATAGTCCTTGACGCCCGATTCCGCCAGGGTCGGCACCGCCGGCAGGCTGTCCAGCCGCGCCGGCGTACTCACCGCCAGCGCCCGGAGCTTGCCGGCCTTGATCTGCGGCAGGGCGGACGGCGTGGCCAGGAAGGCGGCGTTGATCTGGCCGCCGAGCACATCGGTCAGCAACGTGTTCACGCCCTTGTAAGGTACGTGCAGCATATCGATGCCGGCCTTCGATTTAAGCAGTTCGCCCGCCAGATGCAGCACGCTGCCTTTGCCGGACGACCCGTAGCTGAGGCTGCCCGGATGCGCCCGCGCCGCCGCGAGCAGTTCCTGCACGGTCTTGTACGGCGAGCCCGCACCCACCACCAGCACCAGCGGGGTGGTGCCGATCAGCCCCACGGCGGTGATGTCCTTTACGCTGTCGTAGGGAATATTGCGGTACAGGCCGGGGTTGATGGCATGGTTGGACGACACCACCGCGAGCGTGTAGCCATCGGCGGCGGCGGACACCAGTTGCCGCGTGCCGGGAATGCCGGCCGCCCCTGGAATGTTCTCCACGTAAAACGGCTGCCCAAGTTCATGGCCCAGCCCCTCGGCCACTACGCGCGCGACCACGTCGGCTGTGGAGCCCGGCGAGTTCGGCACGATCAGGCGCACGGTCTTGGCAGGATACTTGTCGGCGGCGTGGGCGGCGGGAGCGCCGATGACCGGGAATGCGATGGCGGCGACGGCAAGCAGCCGCCCCGCCGCACGCAGGACGCGCGAGATATTGGGGAACATCTTTGTCTCCTGTGGATGGCGGCCGGGATCTGTCGCCCGGCTATGGATGCCGCCGCGTCCCCGCTTGCGCGGGGACGCCGGGGTGTGCTGCTAGGACGCGGGTGCGGCGCGGCTTGCCTGCAATTGCCCGAATGTGCTGATCTGCCCCGCCAGCGCGCTTGCGGCCACCGTGTAAGGACTGGCCAGCCAGACCTGACCCGGCCCCGAGCGGCCGGGGAAGTTGCGGTTGATGGCGCTGATGGTGACCTGCTCGCTGGTGGTGGAAGCGCCCGGTCCGCAGTTGGCGCAGGAGCCGCAGCCCGGCATGACCAGGGTGGCGCCGGCGGCGGCGAAGGTGTCCAGATAGCCGCGCGCTTCGCAATATTCCTTCACGCCGAGCGTGCCGAACTGCAGGAAGAGTTGGGTACGGGACGACACCTTGAGGCCGTGATCCAGCCCCCAGCGCAACACCTCGTGGTAGTAGTCGAAATCCTCGCGTTTGCCGGCCGTGCAGGATCCGCCGTAGGCAATGTCTACCGGGACGGACTGGTCCAGCGTGTCGGCCGCGATGCCGTTGCCGGGGTCGCCGGGGCGCGCGACCATGGGGGCAATGGCAGTGGCATCGATGCGGATTATGTCGCGGTAGCTTGCGCCGGCATCGCTGCGCATCCAGTCCTCAATGACAAAGTCGACGCCGCGCCGCGCCTTCAGGAAGGCCACGGTCTTGTCGTCGGGTTCGACGATGCCGGTGAAGCCGCCCAGCTCGGCGACCATGTTTGTCAGCGTGGCGCGCTCGTCGATCGACAAGGCACGTACCGTGCTGCCGGCATATTCAAACACCATGCCGATGGCGCCGCCGGAGCGGATCGCGTCCATCTGCAGCAGGTAGAGCACGATGTCCTTGGCCGTCACGCCCTTGGCCAGTTCTCCCTCGACCTCCACGCGCAGCGTCTCCGGCACCTTGCAGCGCACATAGCCGGTGACCCAGCTATTGGCGACATCGGTGGCGCCGGCGCCGAACGCCAGGCAGCCGAGCGCGCCCGAATGCGGCGTGTGCGAATCGGTGCCCACCACCACCTGCCCCGGCAACGCGTATTGCTCGGCCATCAGCGCGTGGCAGATGCCTTCCGAGCCTGGTACATCGCCCTTCAGCGCGTTGTGCGAGCGCACCGGGTAATCATGCGCAAGGCCGTCATGGCCCTGCATCAGGTTGGCCACGCCGGGCAACAGGCCATCACGTACATGCGGATAACTCTGCGCCGCCAGCACCAAATGATCCTGGAAGGCGATGATATGGTCGGGCGCGTGCAACGCCGCCGGCTTGCCGAAGGCGCGATGCATCAGATGCGCGCACATGCCGGTGAAATAGTCGTGCGAGAAACGCCAGTCCGCCGCCACGAATACGCCCTGCCCACGTTCAGCACTCGGCGTGCCAGGGAGCAGATGGCGGGCGATGATCTTTTCCACCAAGGTGCGCGGTGCGGCGTTGCCCGTTGCCTCCGTGCCCTGCGCGCCCTCGCCCGCCGCCGGCCAGTTCGCCGCGCGGCTATAGGCCAGCAGGCCGCCTGCACGAATCACCTGCCGGGTCAGCGCGTCGCGCCCGGTCAGAAAGGTCTCGATTGGGATCGCCTCGCCCGCCAGCACCCTGTCAAGCACGGTGAAATCCGTGGTGGTGAGAATGCCGATGTTGTCGCAGTTCTGCTGGTAGATGCGCTCGAAGCTCTCCGCCACGATCAGGCGGATGCCTGCCGACAGTTCGGCCAGCGGACTGGACTCGCGCGACGAGCCTTTGCCGTAGCGCTTGCCAGCCACCGTGACCGCAAAGCCGCCATTGCGCACGGCATCGCGGCCGATGGGCTGCTCGCCGCCAGCCTGGAAGCCCACGTAGGGGAATTGCCCGAGGCGTTCGTCGTAGGTGAGCATCACCGTGACCGGGGTGATCTCGTCGGTGGAGATGTTGTCGCGCAGTGGGCCCGCTGCTGCCAGGGTCATGGGCCTGCCCTCAAGCTGGGCGCGCACGCAGGCGGGGTCTTGCGACAGGTACAGCACGCGGCCGCTGAAGCGAATGGTGTCTTCCATCGTGGGGGCTTCTCCTTCTGATGGCCCCACTATATGTTTTGGCGCCGGACGGGCAAAGTGCGGAGTCGGCATGGCAGCCGTCTCGGTTCGAGACGGCTGCCTGCCTTGCTATCGTTGCTATTGCCGAAACCGCTATTGGCGCTATTGCCGGCAGAGAAACCCCACCAATGCCGCGGCACTGGCCGAAAGCTGCTCGCGCGACTGGAACACCACCACCAGTTGCCGCGTGGCCCACGCATCCGCCAGGGGCCGCGCCGCCACGTCAAGCGTGTTCAGGTAAAGCTCGCCCACCTGGCGCGGCACGATGGCGATGCCCAGACCGACATGCACCATGCGGCACAGCGCATCCAGGCTGGCCACCCGGATCTTGATCCTGAGCGCTGCATTCAGGCGTGCAGCCTGATCCGACAACAGCCGGCTCAGCGCGCTCTCTTCCCGCAGCGCAACAAACGTCTCGCCCAGCAAGTCCGCAAAGCACACCGCCGGCGCCGAGGCCAGCGGATGGCCGCCCGGCACCAGTACGCATAGCTGGTCCTCCCGGTACGGCAGCGATACGAACTGCTCCACCCCCGGGATAGCGTTGCAGATACCAAAATCCGCACTGCGCTCGCCAACCTGGCGCAGCACCTCGGGGCTATGCTGCTCCTCCAGCTCGATGCCGACATCGGGATACACCCGGCCAAAGGCCGCCAGGTCCTCCGGCAGGAACTGCACGATGGCGCCGAGATTGCATACCATCCGCACATTCCCGCGCGCGCCCGAGGAAAATCGCGACAATTCCGCCCCGAGCGCCTCGATATTGCCGATGATGGCCAATGCATGGCGCAGCACCGTCTCGCCCACTGGCGTGACCGTGATGCCGCGCGGATGCCGCTGGATCACCGGCAAGCCGATCATCGCCTCGATCTCGGCGATGCGGCGGCTGACCGCCGACGGTGCAATGAATTCACGCTCGGCGGCGCGGGCAATGTTCTGTTCCTGGCAGACGGCGACGAATAGCCGCAGCGAGGTCAGGTCGAGTTTTCTGAGCAGGTTGTCCATGGCTGCGATGCTACAACGATCAGGCATCGCAGACGATGCCGGACGACGATCGCGCGGCACGCCCATGTGACGCTGGTTTGTGCTCCGCACAACGCGCTACTTCAATGCTGCCCGCAACGGAATGACACGGCCGTGATAAGCATTATTCAGCCCGCCCTGTTGCTGCCGCACTCCCGACGGCGCAGAATCCGCGCCCCGGCGTGTACTTCCACGCCTAGAATAAAAGCTTGCATTGCCCCACAGATCACCAGCCCAGTCTTGCGTCGTAATCCGCGCCGGTGCCGTACTTCGTGCCCGCGCCCTCATGTACGGAGACCTCGATTGCCGCTGCGCCTCGCCTTCCGGTTCTTCCCGTCTCGTTCGCCCGGCTGCCCAGGCCGGACGCGTCAGGCCGTGTATCTCGCCCGGACGCCGCCGCAGCGGCATCAGCGCATTCCCAAGGAAAATCCATGGCTAATTTCAGCCCTTCGCGCCGCACGTTCCTGAAGGCCAGCGTCGTGGCCGGGGTATCGGTGTATATCGCACCGATCGGCGGCAAGGCCTTCGCGGCCTTGTTCGAAGAAAAAATCCTGACCCCGGTCCAGTGGGACCCCAAGACCGGCGCCCCGAATTTCCGCATCGACGGCATGGCCAAGGTCACCGGCGACAAGGTCTTCGCCCGCGATATCCGTTCGCGTGACATGCCGCACTGGCCCAAGGCGCAATCGCACGCCTTCATCCTGCGCGCCACCAAGGCGGACCGCAGCTATGCGGGCTTCGACCTGGCGTTGCTGGGCGACGATCTCAAGCCCGACCGCGTAGTCACCGCCGCGGACCTGACGCGCGACGGCGTGGCCTTTCCCGCCTTCTATGGCGAAGACATGCTGCTGCCGGAAGGCAAGACCCCGGCCTATCTCGGTCATGCCGTGGCAATCCTGATCTATCACGATTTCGCCCGTTTCCGCTTTGCCAAGGACAAGCTCAAGTTCCACGACGAGATCATCCGCTACGGCGCCAGCACCGGCCCGCTGGAGCGCGATCCCTGGGGCACCTTCCGCTTCGTGCGGGTGGGCGGTGAGACGCCGTTCGACGATGATGTGTTTTCCAGCCTGAAGAATGCGCCGCTGTTTCCCAGCATGATGCGCAAGCACGAACCGGTCTGGCCCGACGGCAAGGACCACGGCCAGCTCGGCGAGCAGGGCATGTTCCACGCCGGCCAGATCCGCCAGCAACTGGACCAGCCGCCGGCCGACTGGCTGGTGCTGGAGCGCGAGTACAACACGCAGTCCGTCGATACCGCCGCGCTGGAACCGGACAACGCCAACTGCTGGTATGACGCCGGCACGCAGGCGCTGCACATGGTCGTGCCGACCCAGTCCCCCATCGAAGTCGGCGAAAGCGCGGCGGAGATGATGGCCAGGGCCAAGGGCGTGTTCCCGGTGAAGCAGGTGTTCGTCCATCCCTGCTACACCGTGGGGTATGGCTCCAAGGATCACTACAACTTCCCCTTCTATGGCCTGGTGACGGCGCTCTACGCCGACGGCAAGCCGGTGCGCCTGGCCAACGACCGCTACGAACAGTTCCAGACCGCGATCAAGCGGCACGCCTTCAGGATGCGCTACCGCATCGCGGTGGACAAGAGCACAGGCCTGTTCCAGTCCTTCCAGGGCGACTTCGAGGCCAATGGCGGCGGCCGTGCCAACTTCTCGCCCTCGGTGGCAATGGTGGGGGCCACCGCGGCGCAGTCGATCTATTACTTCCCGAAGAACGACCTGACCGCCGTGGCCATAGCCTCGCGCGCCATTGATGCCGGCTCGGCACGCGGCTACGGCACGCTGCAAAGCATGGCGGCCACCGAGATGATGGTCGACGAGTTCGCCGAGCAGCTCAAGCTCGACCCCATCGAGTTCCGCCTGAGGAATGCGCTGCGTTCGGGCATGAAGAATACGCAGGGCGCGATCCCCGCCGGCGCCATCCGCGTGGATGAAGTGCTGGAGGCGGCCAGGGCCCATCCGCTCTGGAACGGGCGCGCGAAGAAGAAGGCGGATTTCGAGGCGAGCCATCCCGGCCGGCGCTACGGCGTGGGCTTCGCCTGCGTGCAGAAGGACTTCGGCACCGGCGCGGAAGCCTCGTTCGCCAAGGTGGAGATGCGCGCCGACGGCACCATCGCCCTGCATCACTGCGGCGCCGAGATCGGCACCGGCATGTCGACCTCGCAGGCGGTGGCCGTGACGCGCTGGCTGGGCAAGCCAGCCACCGAAGTGCGCGTGGCGATCACCGACTGGCCCGACCTTCCCGTCACCGCCACCGGCGATCCTTACCTGATGAGCCAGGCCGACCAGGACAAGCTGTCGGCCAATCCGCGCTGGTCGCCCGCCTACGCCTCGCCTTCCAGCGCGACCAATTCGGCCTACTACTTCACCCACAGCACCCGCGAAGCCGCGCGCGTGGTCTTTATGCACGGCCTATGGCCCGCTGCCATGGCGATCTGGAGCCAGGGCGTCGGCGGCGGCCAGGCGGCCTCGCTGGTAGTACGCGTGGAGGATGCGCGCTGGGTCAAGGGCAAGCTCACCGCCGGCGGCCTGCAGGCGCTGCCCTACGAACAACTGGCGAGGAAGGCGCACGAGCTTGGCCTGGTCACGGGCGCCACGGTGCACGTGTTCAATCGATGGCAATGGAGCGAGGCCGATTTTGAGGTCGACGGCACGGCCGCCCGGCTGCCCATCGACGGGCTCTCGGTACGCTACGGCGATGGCGCGGACGCCGCGCGCAAGGCGCGGATGACCACCAGCGGCGGCTACCAGGTGCTGGACCGCAAGAAGGTCTACATCGCCCCGACCCAGCGCAACAACGCGAGCGTGACCTATTACAGCGCGGTGGCCACGCTGGTGGAGCTGTCGGTGGCTGAGGCAAGCGGCAAGGTGGATATCCTCAGCCACCACTCCATCATGGAATGCGGCTCGCAGTTGTCGCCGGAACTGGTGTCCGGGCAACTCCAGGGAGGCATCGCCATGGGCATCGGCCACGCGCTGCACGAGTTCCTGCCGCTCTATGAGGACGGGCCCGGCAACGGTACCTGGAACTTCAACCGCTACCACCTGCCGCGCGCCAGCGACGTGGCGGTGTGGTCGCAAACCGGGATAGTCCTGCCGCCCGTGTCCGACACCGATCCGCCCAAGGGCATCGCCGAAGTGGTGATGATTCCGGTGGTGGGCGCCATCGTCAACGGCATCGCGCATGCCATCGGCCATCGCTTTACCGCCCTGCCGGTCAGCGCCGAAAAGATTCAGGAGATCCTGGCATGAGCATCGCCACCCAACCGCTTTCCCTCAATATCAACGGCAAGGACGTTGGCCCCATCGACGTGCCGGAAGGCCTGATGATGATCGACTTCCTGCACGAGTACCTGGAACTCACCGGCTCGCGCCTGGGCTGCGGCCAGGGCATCTGCCACGCCTGCGTGGTGATCCTGGACAGAGCCGACGGCAGCAGCGAGGAAGTGCGCGCCTGCATCACCGGCGCGCACTACTTCCAGGGCAAGAAGGTGCGCACGGTGGAAGGCCACGCCAGGCGCAACGACAAGGGCGAGGTGGTGGAACTGTCGCCGGTGCAGCAGAAGTTCCTGGAGCACTTCAGCTTCCAGTGCGGCTACTGCACGCCGGGCTTCGTCAACGGCGCGACCATCCTGGTGGAGCGGCTGAAGCGCCAGCCGGTAGCGCGGGGCAAGGTCGACGAGACCATCACCGCGGCGCTCAACGACCATATCTGCCGCTGCACCGGCTACGTGCGTTACTTCGAAGCCGTCAAGGACGTGGTGGTCAACACCCCGGGCCTGGTAAAGGAAGACAAGTGATGATGAGCCAGCCCAACATCCTCCGGCGCGCGCGCACCACGCTGGCGACAATGGCCGCGCTGGGCGCGGCCCTGCTGGCTGGCTGCGGCGACCACGCCGCCCCGATCGACACCGCCGCCGACCAGCAACCCGCCACCAAGCTCTCTCCCGCCGACGAGATCGCACGCGGACGCTACCTGGCGCGCGCCGCGGATTGCGCCGCCTGCCATACCAGCGCCCAGGGCGCGCCCTTTGCCGGCGGGGTGGAACTAGCCTCGCCATTCGGCACCTTTTACGGCACCAACATCACGCCGGACAAGGACCACGGCATCGGCAAGTGGAGCGCGGACGATTTCTACAAGGCGCTGCACGACGGGGTCACGCCGGACAAGCATCTCTACCCGGCCATGCCCTACACCTCGTATCGCGGCCTGTCGCGCGGCGACACCGATGCGATGTACGCCTACCTGATGCAGCTGAAACCGGTTGCCGTGGCCAACAGGCCGCACGATCTCAGCTTTCCATACAACATGCGCGCGGCGCTGCCCGGCTGGAACCTGCTGTTCCTGAAGAACCAGCTGCCCGCCGCCTCCACCGGCCAGACCCCGCCCTGGCAGCGCGGCCGCTACCTGTCCAATGCACTGGGCCACTGCGCCGAATGCCACACGCCGCGCGCCGCGTTCGGCCGCCTGGACGCAGCCAAGGCACTGGCCGGCGCCGCGCTCGGCCGCGTGGCCGCGCCGGACATCACCCCCGCCGGCTTGGCCGCGCGCGGCTGGACGGGCGCGGACCTGCAGACCTTCTTCGCCACCGGCATGGCGCCGCAAGGCTCGGCTTACGGCGAGATGTTCCCCGTGGTCCATCTCAGTAGCCAGTACCTGAACAAGGCCGACCTCGCCGCCATGTCGACCTACCTGCTGGGCGACCAGCCGCCGCTGCCCCAGCCACTCAAGCCGGCCAACGCGGACGCGGCCCGGTTCAAGCCCGGCCGCCAGCATTACCTGGCCGTCTGCGCTGGCTGCCACGGCCGCGAGGGCGAGGGCAAGCCGCACGTGGCGGTGGCGATGCTGGGCAACTCCACCGTGCGCAACGCCGACCCGCACAACCTGATCGTATCCATGCTCGACGGCATCGAAGCCCAGAAATTCCCCGGGCTGGAGAGCATGCAGGACATGCCCGGCTTTGCGTCGCACCTGAGCGACGCGGAGCTTGCCGACCTGGCCAACTACCTGCGGGCGAGCTACGGCGGACAACCCGGCGATGTGAGCGCGGACAAGGTGAAGGCCCTGCGCGCGGAAGCGGGCAAGGGCCATTGACGGAGGGCGCCGGCGCGGGCGTGCCGGCGCCCTGCCCGGTTCACGGGACGTTGCACTCCGAAGGGTTGGGGCTCAGGAAGGCTGACAGGCGCTCAGGCGCCGTCGAGGAAGGGGTTGCGCTGGCCCAGGCGCGTCCCGAGCGCATCCGGAGCCAGGCTCATGCTGGCGGAGTCCATTGCCGGGTTGGGGCTGCGGCCCAGCGTCGGGTCAACCGGTGCGGGCGCCATGCCCGGCTGAACCGGCTGTTCGGCACTTTGCGCATAAGGATCGCGTGCGGCCGGCAGCGTCGCCTGGGCCGACGGCGCTGCCGCCGGCATGGCTTGCACAGGCTGCGCGGATGGCACCGACTGGGCGGATTGCATAGGCTGGGTGGATTGCATCGGCTGAGTCATCGGCATCGGCTGGCCCGGCTGAATGGGCTGGGCCTGCTGCGCGAACAGCGGGTAGGACGCGATCATCGCGCCAGCCATCAACAGGGATTTCGCCAGATGTTGCTTCATTCGTGTACCTCCAAAAAACGCCTTCAGGCATGGGAAGGACCACTGTAGCGCCGAGGTACCTGACATTTTGTTTGATTTTGCAACAGTCATTTACCAGCGTTGCCATCGACGCCAAGGCGCGCTATCCGCGCGCGCTCGATCGTTGTGCTGCCACCAGAGAGCGCGGACGACTGACTAGTGTGCCGAGCACCCGAAGCTGCCAGGCGCTTCCTGATCCTCTGCACGGCTGACCGCATGGAAGGCAGCTCTCCGTGGCGATGGCCCATCTCCTGCTCCCTAGACCAGCAACGCCCTCTTGTTTTCCAGAAACGCCCAATCGTCCGCATCCGGCAGCGGCCCGTCCGCAATTTTCACCACCGGCCACTTCTGCGCCAGCTTGTCATTGAGTTCAACGAAACCGAGTTCCTCCTCTGTCAGGTCGTAGTCATTCTTGATGGCATTGACCGGGCATACCAGGGTGCAGATCGTGCAATTCAGGCAGGCCGACGGGTCGATCACCATAAAGTTCGGCCCCTGATGGAACGCATGCACGGGGCAGACTTCCGCGCAATCTCCATAGCGGCAGTTGATGCAAGCTTCAGTGACGACGCAAGCCATGGCGACTCCAATGACAAATCCCGGAGCACCGCGCCCCGGGGATAGGACGCCGGTAATTTCAGGTGGCCTTGCGGAAGCCGGCCGTGCCAAAGAAGACGTTCGGCTTGCGATAGACCGCGAACAGCAGGCAGCCCTCGTCGGAACGGGTTTCGTGCAATGAGCCAGGCTGGCGCCAGACGAACTGGCCGGCGCGGCAGATCCCGTCGTGATCGTAGAACGATCCCTCGAGCACATAGCTTTGCTCGATCTCCGGATGCTTGTGGAATGGCAGCACCGCGCCCGGCTCCCACTTGAGGAGCACGGTCATTTCGCCGGCGGCGTCGTTGCGATACAGGACTTTCATCGAGATCTTCTCGAACTGGGAGGGCTCCCATTCGAGGGTATCCGGATCGACATAAACCGAGCCGCCCGGGGTCGGCTCCAGTTTGCCCTTCAAACGCTCGCTGAAGTGTTGATTCTCAATCACGGCAGTCTCCTCTGGACAATTAGGTAAGTGCAAGCGCGCAAACACGATGCGTCGCACGGAAACCAATTTACTCAATAGTTTCCTTGTAGTCAACCAAACCTCAATGTATTTTTGTATTTATGCTTTTTTAGTAACTTTAGTTTCCTTGTTTACCCTACTTTGCTTGAAAATGTTTCCCAATTGACTACTATGAACGCGCAGTTCTCGCGAGATTGCCCCCCCCGAAGCCAATGACAAGCAGCAAACAGGAGACAGGAGACACCGATGGATGCATACACAAACACGGAGGGCGCCGCAGGTTTGGCCGACACGGCGCACCGATCCAGCAGCAGGGACAGCATGAGCAAGGTGGTGACGGCCAGCGTCATCGGCACCATGGTCGAGTGGTACGACTTTTTGCTCTATGGCACAGCCGCCGCGCTGGTGTTCAACAAGCTGTTCTTTCCATCGCTAGACCCGTTGATGGGGACCATGGCCGCGCTGGGATCCTTTTCCGTTGGCTTTATCGCGCGCCCCCTGGGGGGTGTCATATTCGGACATTTCGGCGACAAGGTCGGCCGCAAGACCATGCTGATGACGACGATGTTCCTCATGGGCGGCGGAACGTTCGCCATCGGCTTGCTCCCCACCTACGGCCAGATTGGCATCTGGGCGCCGGCGCTGCTGATCTTGCTGCGCGTGATCCAGGGCATCGGCATCGGCGGGGAGTGGGGCGGCGCGGCGCTGATGGTGATTGAGCATGCGCCGCGAGACAAGCGCGGCTTCTATGGGAGCCTTGTGCAGATGGGATTCCCGCTGGGCATGCTTGCCTCTACCGGCATCTTTGCCTACCTGAGCAGGATGACAGACGCCGACTTCCTGTCGTGGGGCTGGCGCATCCCCTTTTTGCTGAGCGCCATTCTGGTCTTCCTGGGCTTCTATATCCGCCTGAAGGTCTCGGAATCGCCGGTCTTTGCCGCGGCGGCGGAAGCGAAGGAGCCGCCGAAGATCCCGTTGCTCGAGGTGCTGACCAAGCACCGCCACAACCTCATCATCAGCATCGGATTGAAAGTCTGCGAAGTTGCCTGGGTCTACATCCTCACGGTGTTCGTCGTCGTGTACGGAACCACAGTACTGAAGATTCCCAAAGCG
This sequence comes from Cupriavidus sp. F041, assembly GCF_057814235.1. Classification (NCBI taxonomy): domain Bacteria; kingdom Pseudomonadati; phylum Pseudomonadota; class Betaproteobacteria; order Burkholderiales; family Burkholderiaceae; genus Cupriavidus; species Cupriavidus sp. F041. The sequence continues at coordinate 2,292,608 of NZ_JBVASY010000001.1, read as the reverse complement.
GTCATCCTGGACGGCGTGCTCCTCGGTGCCGCGCTGGAACTGCTGACGATCCCGCTGTTCGGCTATTTGTCGGACCGCTGGGGCCGGCGCCCGCTGTATTTCCTGGGATCCATCTTCACCATCGCGGCCGCCTATCCGCTGTTCATGTGCATCCAGACCGGCAATCCCGTGATCATTGCGCTGGCGGTGGCAATCTGCATGAACCTGGGCCACGGCTCCATGTATGGCCCGCAAGCCGCACTGCTTCCCGAACTGTTCGGCACCAAGGTACGCTACAGCGGGGCATCCCTGGGGTGCCAGGTGGCGGCGGGCATCGGGGGCGGCCTTGCTCCCATGCTGGCGACCGCCCTGCTGGCCAGGCAGGGACATTTCGTCGGCGTGGCCATCATGATTGCCGTGCTTGGCCTCGTTACCCTGATCGCTACCGCGGCCAGCACTGAAACCTATCGGGACAACCTGTACGAATCCTGACGGCGGGCTGCTCGCGGCGCCGTCGCCTTCCCGACGCAAGGGCGGCGCAAGCGGCGCCAAAACCGCCTGGGCAACAAACGCCACGCAACAAGGCTTACAATTCCAACCGGGAAACTTGCCCAAGTTTCCCATTCCCCTACCAGACGGGCGAACGGAACTTGCAAGCCATGACGGCAAAAACCCTCGATAAAGCGCTTCTCGCATCACGGCAGAAGCAAGCCGCTCAGGATGTGAGCGCCACGCCGACAGATGATGAAGAAGCCGTCTGCCTGCGTCTGCGCACAGCACGCATCGAACACGGCCTTACGCTTGAAGCCCTTGCGGAGCTATCCGGATTCACAAAAGGCTATCTATCCAAGATCGAGAACGGAAAAAAGGCGCCGCCGATTGGTTCGCTGGCTCGCATCGCACGCGCCATGGGCATGGAGCTAAGCTATTTCTTTGTCGACGCGGATGCTGCGGACGCTGTCTCGCCCGAGGGCGCCGACGCTCCCGTCTCCGTGGTACATCATTGGGAGCGCAAACCCGTGTTTCGCGGCGGCAGCGCCTACGGGTACGACTATGTGAGCCTGGCGCACAAGAAGCAGCGCAAGCACATGGACCCCTTCATGTTTACCTTCCCCTCCGAGATCAATCTCGACTTCTTCTTCGAGCATGCGGGAGAAGAATTCGTCTTTCTCCTGTCGGGGAAAGTCGAATTCGAGTTCAAGGTCAAAGGCAAGCTTCAACGCTGCATCCTGGAAGCTGGCGACAGCCTTTACTTCGAGTCGAGCACGCCGCATCGGGGCCGCGCCCTGGAGGGTGATGCACAGGCAGTGGTGGTTGTGATGGAGCCTGCCGAGCCAGACCTCAAGTGAGACACAGCAAAACGGCAGGCTAGCGAAATGGACATGTTGCCCAAAAGGAAACATTGTCATAAGATTGGGAAACACCCCACTCGGAGACAACACCATGCGCATCGCGGTCGTTTTGTATGAACATATTGAACCCATCGAACTCGCTGTCGTCGGGACGCTATCGATGGCGAAACGCGTGACGGAGAAGCTCTCGTACTTCACCGTTTCAGAGCACGGCGGCATGGTCCGGTTGCAGAACGGGCTGCGCGTCGAAACCGACTACGCGTTCGCCGATGCGCCGCCGGCGGATGTCGTGATCGTGACCGGCGGCCCGGGCTGGCGCGAGCAGGTGCATAACAATGGCATGCTTTCGTTTATCCGCCGGCGTCACGCCAGCGGCGAGCGCGTGGCGAGCGTATGTACGGGCGCCATGATCCTCGGGGCCTCCGGCCTGCTCGAAGGCAAGACCGCCACGACAAAGTTTCCTGTCACAGGACCAGAGGAATGCCCGGTGACCACCCTGGCCAGACTATATCCGGACACGCAAGCCGTCCAGGCGCTGGTGGTCGACGAAGGCGATGTCATTACCGGCGGCGGCGTGACGCTCGGCATTGACCTGACGCTCTACCTCCTTGAGCGGTACCTCGGCTCTGAAGTGAGCTACGAGACGGCCCGCATCATGGAGTATGACGCGGCGCTGGACGCCAACCGGCGGCGCCTGCGCACGCTCAGGCATGCTGCCTGACCAGTTGCTTCCTAACGCGCAGCAACCGTAGGAATGAGCACGGTCACGCTCAGCCCTTTACCTGCACCTGCATCCTCGTTGGCGTGATCCATTGCGACAGTGCTGCGCTTTGTTGGACCGATGCCGCCTGCGGTATAGTCCTCGCGTTCAATTTCGGCGGAGAGATAGCATGGCTGAGAAAAAGGTTCGGGTGTCGCATATCGGTGTTCCCGGCAACCTGAGTGTCTTGAAACTCAAATCGTATCTGCGGACTGCCTTTGCCGATGCGGCGCAAACGGAGAAAACGGAGAAAACGGAGAATACGGAGAATACGGAGAATACGGAGAATACGGAGAGTGAGGAGGAGATCCTGCTGGTCAAGGTGCTTGTTCCCCGCCCGCTCGGCTTGCGTGCGGGGGAGAAGCTATTTGACAAGGTGCTGCAGGGCATCGTCGACAAGGATTCCCGTGTTACCCGCGTCTCGGTTGAGTTCGTCGATGGTGAAGTTACACAGCAGACCATTGACGCTAGCATGGCGAGGATCCAGAAGGAACTGGATGAGTTCGGGCACGTCTTGCACGAACGTTCAGAGGATGCGAGCCGGGATTGATCTACGCCACGTCCGGAGGATTCGGCTGTTGACGCTCAACAAGAAGCATAATTCTCATGCCTTCGGGAAAGACCCGGATGGCTAGCGAACCCACATCGTCGAGGCACAGTCATGCGTTCTCAAAAGCCCGCTTCATCGTCCTCCCCCGCCTTCGGCCTGCGCACCCTCGCCGTGCACGCCGGACAACATCCGGATGCGTCGACCGGCGCCATCGCGCCGCCCATCGTTGCCACCTCGTCGTTTGCCTACGACGATTTCGACGCGGGCGCGCGGCGCTTCTCCGGGGAGGAGCCGGGCTTTCTCTACAGCCGTTTCGCCAACCCGACCGTGCTGACCTTCGAGGCCAAGATGGCCGCGCTGGAAGGCGGCGAAGGCGCGGTGGCCTTTGCCAGCGGCACGGCCGCCATCACGTCGACGCTGCTCGGGCTGCTCTCGGCGGGCGACGAGGCCATCTACGTCGGCACGCTCTACGGCGGCACCGACGGGATCATGCGCAACCTGCTGCCCCGCCTTGGCATCCAGACCTTTGCCGTGCCCGACCTGGCGAGCGTGCAAGCCCGCCTGAGCGAGCGTACCCGGCTGATCTACGTGGAAACGCCGGCCAACCCCGTCATGGGCATCATCGACCTGGAGCAAACAGCCCGTATCGCGCGGGCGGCGGGCATCCTCAGCGTGGCCGACAACACCTTCGCCACGCCTTGCCTGACCCGGCCGCTGGCGCTCGGCATCGACGTAGCCGTGCATTCGGCCACCAAGTACATCGGCGGCCACGGCGATGCCACGGGCGGCGTCGCCGTGGCCCGTGGCGAGCTTATCCATCGCATCCGCCCGACCGGCATGAAGGACCTGGGCGGTTGCCTGAGCCCGCATGAGGCCGCCATGCTCATCCGCGGGCTGAAAACGCTGCCGCTGCGGATCGAGGCAGCCTGCGACAACGCACAGCAGATCGCACAGATGCTGCATGGCCATGCCGCGGTGGAGCGCGTCTACTATCCGGGCCTGCCCTCGCACCCCAGCCACGAGATCGCGCGCGGCCAGATGCGGCTGTTCGGCGGCATCCTGTCGCTCGAGCTGCGTGGCGGCCGGGCAGCGGCACGGCGATTCCTGGACCGGCTGACGCTGGTCACGCAGGCGGTCTCAGTGGGCGATGCCGACTCGCTCGCCTGCCATCCCGCCTCCACCACGCACAGCGCCGTCGCGGAGGATATCCGCTTGCGGAACGGCGTCACGGACGGGCTGGTCCGCCTCAGTGCCGGCATCGAGGATGCGCCGGACCTGCTGGCGGATATTGCGCAGGCGCTTGCTTAACGCACCCAGGGCCCATCGGCCTCCACGCGCACGCCATAGTGCTCCAGCCCCCGCGCGTGCAGCTCCGGCGAGATCGCGCGCAGCGCGGCAATTGCCACGTGGTACCGGTCGATCTCGAAGAAGCGCCGCAGCGCCGCGCGCGTATCGCTGCGCCCGAAGCCATCCGTGCCCAGGGCGGTGAACGGCGCGGGCAGGTACGACGCGATAAGCTGCGCATAGGCCCGCACGTAATCGGTGGCGGCAATGACCGGCACGGCGCCCGGCAGGCAGCGCTGCAAATGGCTTTCCGTTTCGCCACCGCTGGCGAACAGGCTGGCGCGCTCGCATTCGCGGGCGTCCCTGGCCAGTTCGGAGAAGCTGGTCACGCTCCAGATCTCCGACTTGATATCCCAGTCGCTCGCCAGCAGGTCCGCGGCGGCGATGACTTCGCGCAGGATGGCGCCCGAGCCGAGCAGCCTCACGCTGGTGGCGGCGCCTTCGGGACCGCGCGTGCCGTAAAGGTACATGCCCTTGATCACGTCGTCGTGCGCGTCCTCGCGCAACGGCGCCTGCACGTAGTTTTCGTTGTTGACGGTCAGGTAGTAGAACTCGTCGCGCTGTTCTTCCAGCATGCTGCGCGCGCCGTGATGGATGATGACCGCGGCTTCGCTGGCGAAGGCCGGATCGTAGGCGCGGCAGTTCGGCACCGTGGCGGCGATCAGCTGGCTCGTGCCGTCCTGGTGCTGCAGGCCTTCGCCGGCAAGGGTGGTACGTCCGGCGGTGGCGCCGATCAGGAAGCCCCGCGCGCGCTGGTCCGCCGCCGCCCAGATCAGGTCGCCGACGCGCTGGAAGCCGAACATCGAGTAATAGATGTAGAACGGCAGCATGGCCACGCCGCTCACGCTGTATGACGTGGCCGCGGCCGTCCACGATGCCAGCGCCCCGGCTTCGGTAATACCCTCTTCCAGCAACTGCCCTTGCTGGCTTTCCTTGTAGTACAGCATCGAACCGGCATCCTCCGGCTCGTAGAGCTGGCCCATGGGCGAATAGATGCCGATCTGCCGGAACAGGTTGGCCATGCCGAAGGTGCGCGCCTCGTCCGCCACGATGGGCACCACGCGCGGGCCCACGGTCTTGTCCTTGATCAGGTTGGTGAACAGGCGGACCACGCCGGTGGTGGTGGAGACCGCGCGGTCGTCCGGCTCCATCGCGAAGCGGCCGTACTGCATCAGTTCCGGCATGCGCAGCGCGGGCGCGGTCCGCGCGCGCGCCGGCAGGTAACCGCCCAGCGCCTGGCGGCGCGCGTGGAGGTAGGCCATCTCGGGACTGTCCTCCGGCGGTTTGCAGAAACGCAGCGCCGCCACGGCATCGTCGTCCAGCGGCAGCGCAAAGCGGTCGCGGAAGGCCAGCAGCGCGTCGATGTCCAGCTTCTTCTGCTGGTGCGCCGTCATGCGGGATTCGCCCGCCTCGCCCATGCCGTAGCCTTTCTTGGTCTTGGCGAGGATCACCGTCGGCTTGCCCTTGTGTTCCTGCGCGGCGCGGAATGCGGCATACAGCTTGCGGAAGTCGTGCCCGCCCCGGCGCAGCGCATCGATATCCGCGCTGCTCATGCTGGCGGCCAGCGCTCTCAGTTCGGGGTCGCGGTTGAAGAAGTGCGCGAGGTTGTAATCGCCATCCTTGGCGCCAAGGTTCTGGTATTCGCCATCCACCATCGCGGCGAAGCGCCGCAGCAGCGCGTGGCTGGTATCGCGGGCGAACAGGGCATCCCACTCGGAACCCCAGACCACCTTGACCACGTTCCAGCCGGCGCCGCTGAACAATGCTTCCAGCTCATTGATCACCTGCCCGTTGCCGCGCACCGGGCCATCGAGGCGCTGCAGGTTGCAGTTGATGACGAAGGTCAGGTTGTCGAGCTTCTCGCGCGCGGCGAGCGAGAGCGCGGCGAGCGATTCCGGTTCATCCATTTCGCCGTCGCCGAACACGCCCCAGACGCGGCGCGCCGCGGTATCTGCAATGCCGCGATGGCCGAGGTAGCGCAGGAAGCGCGCCTGGTAGATGGCGCTGATCGGGCCAATGCCCATCGAGCCGGTCGGGAACTGCCAGAAATCCGGCATCAGCCAGGGGTGCGGATAGGAAGAGAGTCCGCCGCCGCCTGTTTCCTGCCGGTAGCTGGCGAGCTGGGCTTCGGACAGGCGTCCTTCGATGAAGGCGCGCGCATAGACGCCCGGCGCGGAGTGCGGCTGGAAGTAGACCAGGTCGCCCTTGCGCTCGCCCTCGTCCGCGCGGAAGAAGTGATTGAAGCCCACCTCGAAGATCTCGGCGGCGGAAGCATAGCTGGCCAGGTGCCCGCCAAGCTCCCCATAGGCCTTGTTGGCGCGGAGCACCATGGCCAGCGCATTCCAGCGGATGATCGAGGTCAGTTTTTGTTCGAGCGCCAGGTCGCCGGGATAGCGTTGCTGTTCGCCCACGCCAATCGTGTTCTGGTAGGCCGAGTACGGATTCGCCCTTGGCCCCAGGCCGAGATGGCTCGCATGCTCGGCAAGGCGTTCCAGCAGGAAGCGCGCGCGCGGGGCACCGCTGGCGCGGAAGACGCCGGCCAGGGCGTCGAGCCATTCCCGGGTCTCTTCATGGTCGGGGTCGTGGCTTTGGCCTGAGGCACTCTCGATGGCGGCGGGCTTTTGCAGGGCACTCATTGCGGTCTCCGTGGGGCTTCGTTCTTCTGTATCCGGCGACAGCGTCAAGGATGCCGCGAATCGAGGAATTCATTGTAGGGAGGAGGCCGCGGCAGAAGCTGCCGAATTGGCAAGCAAGACCGGCCGCCGGCAGCGTAGCGTGCTGCGGCTGGGCTGCTGGCAGCGCAACGTGCCGCGGGGACAGGCGCGCTGGCTGCAAGTGGTGGCAGATGGGCTTGGCGTATCGCGGCCTCAGGCTACGACAGGTGCATCGGCCGGGAGGAAGACGGATGTAGCGACGCCAAAACGGGCAGCGAGGGCCCGAATTTGGCGCACGTTGAGTTCGCGGCGCCCTTTCAGGATTTCCGAAACCACGCCCTGGCTACCGATTTCGGGGACTTGCGCCTGCGTAAGGTGGTGCTGCTCCATCAGAAATCGCAAGGCATCCACGCCGCTTATGGCAGGAAATGCATAGTGTGCCTGGTCGTAGTCTGCAATCAACTCACCGAGCGTCGCGACCAGATCCGCCAGAGGATGTGATTCGTCTGCCGCGCCCGCATCGAGCAGTGCGTTCATGACGTTGACGGCCTTGTCGTAATCGCGTTCAGTCCGGATGGGGTGCAGGGGTACGACTTCGGACAAAGCGCGGAAGTGAGCGGTCAGTGCAGCCACGTTCAAGAGGGCTTCCATTTGTCGTACTCCTTGTGAGTTAGGACTTCGCGCACGTTGAGCATCTGGCGGTTGAAGTGAATCGCGGTGATGAGACGGTATTTGTTGTCACCAATGTCGAAAACGTAGAAATTTCCCACACGATCGGTAGCGTTAAAGGTTGCCTTCAAGTGGGCATAGCTGCCGAAGCTGGTGGCCTCGACCAGTTTGCGCCAAGCCTGTAAGGGTACGTTGGCATCCGGATATCGGGCCGCGAAATCCACCAGGGTTTTGTTAGAGATCACGCGCATGACGGCAGTATATCTCAAATTGAGATTTTCAGCGCAAGGGCCAGTATTACCGCCGGCTAGCCTTAGCCAGCAGGACGGCTGTGGCTGAACGCCACCACCAGGTCGGCCGAGTCATCCTGGGCCGTGCCATCGGCACGTAAGCTTTCAACAAAAAGTGAATCTGTAGTCTGCCCCAAATCCCTGAAGGATTACATCGACATCAGCTTCAAGGGTTTTGGTGTCGCGGGCTTTGAAGGCCAGCCACTCGTATTTCATCTTGTGCCAGAGCTTCTCGATGCGATTGAGCTCCGGGCTGTACGGTGGCAGGAAATACAACGTCAAGCCTTTCGTTTGTAGCAGCCGGAGATAAGGCCGCAGTGCGCGGGCCGTGTGGACCGAAGCATTGTCGAGAATCACGGTCAGCGGCTTGCCGACGTGTTCGACCAGCAGGCCGAGAAATCCAGCGAACAGCATCGAGGTCATCGTCTCCCACAACTTCGCTGCAAACAGTTCTCCCGAGGACAGCAGTGCTCCGACCACGTTCAGACGCTTACCACGCCGGGCTTCAATCATGTGTTGCTCCCCGACAGGTGTCCACGCACTTCGATTCGGCTGCGCTTGCGCGAAGCCAACTTCGTCTACGTAGGCGAGTTCGATTTCGCCACGCTGGGCTTGCTGGACCAACTCCCCAATTTCGGATTGGGCTTGTCGGAACCGCTGTTCGTCCCGCTTTTTTTTAAGCTATGCCGGGTTCGCTTCCATACCAGCCCCGCCCGTTTGAGAATCCCTGTCAGCGTATTGCGGTCGGGTAGCAGCGACGCATTACTACGTCGCCGCCCCCTAAGAACCGGACGTGCGAGTCGCCCCGCATCCGGCTCAAGCCATTCGTTCAGCACCATTGTGTGGCACCGGGCAGACCAGCGGAACGTTTCGCGGTTCGACGGCGGGCAAAGTAGGCGGCCCATGCCGGGTCAAACGGATTGGCCAGTCCCCGGATTTTGACGTGTCGCTGGATCGCGACGGTCGTTGCGCGGAAGAGTTGCAGGCCGCAGGTGTCACCCTCGGTTGAACCCTCTGTTGCAAAATCCCAGGACCGGTATCCGTCGCGCCGGAAGTACCGTTGCCGGACCCATCGGGCTCCTTTCATGGGGTGACGACGCTTCGCCCATCTCCAGAGCCGTTGCCAGATGTGGGAGTCGATTGAGGAGAAGATCGCTTTCGACACGACGTGACGGTGATACTGGGCCCATCCCCGGATCACAGGGTTGAGCTGTCGTATCAACGCCTCCTGCGTGGCGCTCGCGTTTTCCTTGATGATTCCCCTGACCTTGTCAAGCAGCGACTTGATGCTCTTGTTCGCTGGCTTGATCAGCAACTTGCCGTCGTACTTGCGCACGTTCTGGCCAAGGAAATCGAAACCCGCCGCTATGTTCGTGATCCGGGTTTTCTCTTCCGAGAGCTCCAGACCCCGAGCCGCCATGAACTGCCTGACTGCCGGAAGTACCCGGGATTCCAGCACATCTTTCGATACGCCAGTCACCACAAAGTCATCGGCATAGCGGACGACGTTGAGCTGCGCCTTTCTGCACTCAAGTGTGGATGTGCCCACACTTGCATGAACTGCTGCTTCAAGTCCGTCCAACGCCATATTCGCGATCACAGGCGAGATCACACCCCCTTGGGGTGTGCCCGCTTGTGACTCGAACAAGGTTCCTTCATCGATATATCCGGCTCGAAGCCACTTGCGCAGAACCTCCTTATCCATCGGTACGTTCTCCAGAAACCAGGAATGACTGAAGTTGTCGAAACAGCCCCGAATGTCACCCTCCAGAATCCATTCTGACGAGGCACGCTTGGCCAGAACGTTGAAGCACTGTTCGATGGCATCGGCGGTCGAGCGCTCGGGCCGAAAGCCGTAGGAATTGGCGTCTGCAAGGGTCTCCGCGACGGGTTCCAGAGCGAGCTTCCATAAGGCCTGCATCGCCCTGCACCGCATACACGGGATTCCTAACGGACGCTTCTTCCCATTACTCTTGGGAATGTAGACACGCCGCAACGGCATCGCACGATAGCCGCGATGTCGTAGCGACAGCATTCCGTTCCATCTGGCCGCCGGGGATGACCATATCTTGCCGTCCACCCCCGGCGTTCTCTTACCGCGATTCTCCGTCACACGCTTGACGGCGAGCATCTTGCCGCCATGCGAGCGGGTTAGCAGACGTTGCAATGCTTTCACCTTGCCCCATCGGCCTTCCTGAGCGGCCTTGGCGATACGCATCTGAAGTCGCTTCACCTCTGCTTCGATGTGCGACCAGTTTGCATGGTCCCACATCTGCGCAGCGCTCGAGAGTGCACCAGCGTCAGGAGCTTTCGCGTCCGTTGCCGTCATCTGCTTTCCCCCGTATAACGATTGTTCAAGGTTATCTCGCCATGAATGACCACGCGGAAGTCTGCCCGCTTTCGCGTCGGGCGATGTCTCAGCCCGTATCCCGTCCATTACAGCCGGGCGTTCGCTTTCTCCGCATTCCTTTACCCACCGCGCCAACAGCGTTCCTCGCGGTTCGCCTGCCGTTGCCGGCGCCGCGATGGGCTTACCCTGTTCCGCATGAATTTCCGAGCGGGGCGGACCCTTCCTCTTCGCCGGCGGCTTGTCGTCCATGGTGGCCCAGTTCACGAAGGCCACTCCACACCGCGTACCGTTTTGGTCCAAGCCTGTCAGCACGTTTGGCTTGTTGATTCTGACGACGTTTATCGGAAGTTCACATATGTTGATCGTACCCACTCATCCCTTGCTCCTCTCCGCCTCTGTGCTGGCAGATTCCGCCTTACCTCGCGGCTCGGCGTACCGGTTATCCGGCGGCTACGTTGTCCCCAGAGCTTCACACCGAGCTGTTACCGGCTCCGCATGCCCGGGTAGGGAACGGTTGATGGAACAACCGGTTTCATCAGGTAATACCTGCTCCAGTGAAACAGAAACTCAAGCGACTTTCAGGTCGCACATGAACTCGAATCCCGAACTTCTCTTCGAGTCGTGCCAGCAGTTCCGCGGCCGTCAGCGCCTCCTGCGTCGCCCACATCTTCAACTGCTCAACCTGCGCCGGCGACAGCTTCGACGGCGCACCGCTACGCGGCGCGTCCGACAGCCCCGCCATGCCTTTGTCCAACCAACGATAGCGCCTCTCGTACACCGCCTCCAACGTCAACTCCTGCCGCCTGGCTATCTCCTTGGCTGGCACGCCGTTGCTAAACATCAGAATCGTCCGAGACCTGTCTCGTGTTCTCCAATCACGGCGGCTTCTCGCCAGAACCTCAAGCTCGGTACGTTCTTCCTTCGTCAGTTCCAGCGGCTTCAATACGGCCATCGTCTATGTCGCGGTTCTTGTTCGGCCCGACATTATAGAGATACTTCTTGGGAGGCGCTTATCAAGCAACACTTATGCTCGATAGGCATTCTCAGACGCTTGCCCGCGTCTGAGCGACCGCAACGGAGACTTGGCCCTGATCACGCCCACCCAATCCTCAATGTCGATGTTGGCGCCATAGCGTCGAATCGTCTGCCTTTATACTGCGGCATGGCCTACGATCTCACCGACAAACTCGTCATCGGCATCTCGTCCCGAGCGCTATTCGACCTCGAGCACGAGAACGGCATCTATCAATCCGAAGGCGTGGCTTCCTACTCCGCCTACCAGCGCCAGCATGAGGACGAGCCCCTGCTGCCGGGCACGGCCTTTCCGCTGGTGCAGGCGCTGCTCGGGCTCAACAACCTGATCCCCGGCCGGCGGCTGGTGGAAGTGGTGGTGATCTCGCGCAATTCGCCCGACACCGGGCTGCGCGCGTTCAACGCCATCGAGACCCATCGGCTGGACATCACCCGCGCGGCCTTCACCGGCGGCGAGCCGATCTCGCGATACCTGCAGGCCTTCAAGGTAGACCTGTTCCTCTCGCGCGAAGCCTCCGACGTACAGGCCGCCATCGACGGTGGCGTGGCCGCGGCCCAGCTTTACGCCGCGCCCGCCGACTATCACGCCCCCGCCGGCCAGATCCGCATTGCCTTCGACGGCGACGCCGTGCTGTTCTCGCCCGAGTCCGAGCAGATTTTCAAGCAGAAGGGGCTGGAGGCCTTTACCCGGCATGAGCAGAAACATCGCCACAAGGCCATGGCCGAAGGGCCGTTCGCCAAGCTGCTGCTCCGGCTGGCGGAGATCCAGTCGCATTTCGAGCCGGGACAGTGCCCGGTGCGCATCGCCATCGTGACTGCGCGCAACAGCCCGGCGCACACGCGGGTGGTGCATACCTTGCGGGCGTGGAACGTCAGTATCGACGAGGCGTTCTTCCTGGGCGGGCTGCCCAAGGACCAGGTCCTGCAGGCCTTCGGCGCGCATATGTTCTTCGATGACCAGGAGGGCCATGTGGAACTGGCTTCGGCGGTGGTGCCGTCGGGGCGGGTACCTTATAAGGGCGGCGAACTGGGCGGCGGCAAGCGGCGTACGGCGGCGCGCAAGCGGGTGACGAATGCGGAGGCCGATGCGCCCCCTGCACACACGCCTGAGTCCGCTGCCTCTTCCGTTGAATGAAGACATTCGCCCTTTACCTCGTCACCGCCTGCGCCGAAATCCTCGGCTGCTATCTGCCTTACCTGTGGCTGCGCCAGGGCGCCAGCGCCTGGATCCTGATCCCCGGCGCGCTGGCCCTGGTGCTGTTTGCCTGGCTGCTGTCGTTGCACCCGGACGCGTCCGGGCGGGTCTATGCGGCTTATGGCGGGATTTACATCGCGGTCGCTATCGCGTGGCTGTGGCTGGTGGATGGGGTGCGGCCCAGCCACTGGGATCTGGCCGGGGTGGCGGTTGCGATTGCGGGGATGGCGATTATTGTGTTCCAGCCGCGGTGAGATAAAGCGGGCATGGATGGGTACGAGGCTGCTGGCGCGGCCTCCTATAATGAAGGCCGCGCCCCCCCGCGGATGGCACTTTTTGCTTTGCCGGCCCGCCGTTGCCTAATTCATCAGATTTGCTCCGAGAAACCACGCCATTCATGGCGGGGAGTGAAAGGAGCGCCGCCGCCAGGCGGCATTCCCACGTTAGAATGTGCGGCATGATTCTTGTCTACCGCTACCGGGTGAAGTCGCTCAACGGCCTGCTCAACAAGCAGAGCCGAGCGGTGAACTACGTCTGGAACTTCTGCAATGACACGCAGAAGCACGCGCTCAAATGGGGTAAGAAGTGGCCGAGCGGGTTCGATCTGAACGTGCTGACCACCGGCAGCAGCAAGGAGCTCGGCATCCATTCCGGCACGGTCAACGCGACGTGCGAGCAGTACGCGAAATCGCGCAGCCAGCATCACCGTCCTTACCTGCGATACCGTGGCGGCAAGTGTCTCGGATGGGTGCCCTTGAAGGGCCGCGATCTGAAACGAGAGGGCGAGGCGTTTCGCTTTGCCGGAAGTACCTTTCGCGTGTTCAACAGCCGCCTGTTGCCCGAAGGCAAGATCAAGGACGGCACAAGCTTTGCGCAGGATTCGCGCGGGAACTGGTTTCTCAACATCGTGATCGAAGTGGCTGATGTGCCGGCACGCCCGATTCAAGCTGGCGTCGGCATCGACCTTGGTTTGAAGGACTTCGCCACGCTCTCGACCGGCGAGAAGCTTTCCAATGACCGGTTTGGCCGGCATGCCGCCGAAAGACTGGCCAAGGCGCAGCGTGCGCGAAAGCACAAGCGGCATATCGCCAAGCTGCATGCCAAGGTGGCGAATGCCCGCGCCGACTTCCAGCACAAGCTCGCGCTCGATCTCGTCCGGCGCTTCGATTACATCGCAGTCGGCAACGTGTCGGCTTCGAAACTCGCCAAAACCAGGATGGCGAAGAGTGTCTACGACGCATCCTGGTCGTCCTTCCGGGACAAGCTCCGCTACAAAGCGATTGCGCACGGGGCCACGTTTGAGGAAGTGAACGAAAGTGGTTCTACCCAGTCCTGTTCGGCGTGCGGTTCGAAAGACAGCACGACGCGCCCGAAAGGTATCGCAGGACTGCGAATAAGAGAGTGGACCTGTAGTCGCTGTGGTGTCGTGCATGACCGTGATACCAATGCTGCGCTGAACATTCTCCGATGCGGACGTGCATCGCCAGGTGTGGGAATCCCCTGCCTTTAAAGGCAGGGGAGGACGTCAAATGATGACCTTGATTGAGGCGTTCGGTCTTGTCGAACGTCTGCCTGCCAGAGAACGCCTTATAGTTGGCCGCCCGGACGAGAATCGCACGTACTGGTCCTCCGGGAGCATTGAGAGCGCGGACCTGGTGAAAGACCTTGACCCGAGCGTTATTCAAGCCGTCGACGAGTTCCGCGCTGGCAACGGCAATCTCAGGGTGATCATCTTCAGAAAAGACGATGCCGTCGATCTCGTGGTGGCGATGGGCGTCGACTCCCTGGACGCCATTGCAGATGCGCTTGCGATTGCCGATCAAGAGCGCGCGCGCCGCCGCACTCGCTGACCGGCACGGTGCATCCGGGCTGGCGCTCGCCATCCTTGCCGCGCGCCAGCCCATCATCCGCACCCGGGGCCGCTCAGGCCGCCGCGCGCACCGCCTCCCCCCGATACCGGGCCAGCAGCTCCGCCCGGCGTGCCGCCACTTTTTCCATATTGGCTTCCTTGACATGCCCGAAGCCACGGATGTCGTCGGGCAGACTGGCCAGCGCCACCGCCGTGTCCAGGCGATCGGCGCTCAATGTGGTGCCCATCTCTTCCACCATGGCGATGTAATCCTCGACCAGCTTGCGCTCCGCGCGCCGCTCGGCGGTCTTGCCGAACACGTCGAAAGCGGTGCCACGCAAGCCCTTGGCGCGTGCCAGCAAACGGAAGGCGGTCAGCATGGCCGGGCCAAAGCGGCGCTTGACCAGGTGGCCATGCGAGTCCCGCTTTGCCAGCAGCGGGGGGGCCAGGTGGAAGCTGAGCCGGTAGTCGCGGCCAGGCTCGCCTTCGAACTGCGCGCGCAGTTTGTCCAGGAAGGCGGGGTCGGCGTACAGTCGGGCGACCTCGTACTCATCCTTGTAAGCCATCAGCTTGGCCAGGTTGCGCGCCACGGCTTCGCTGAGCGGCAGGCGGGCATTGGCACCCACGCGCTTCTCGGCGGCGCGCACGGCGTCGACCACGGCGCGGTACCGGGCGGCGTATGCCGCGTTCTGGTAGGCCGTGAGCAGGGCTTCACGCTGGCGGATGACGCTATCGAGCGTTTCCGGCATGGCCACCACCTGCGCGCGCGGTGCCATCTGCAATTGCGCGCTCAGCGCCGCTTCGCCATGGTGCGCCAGATAGCGCCCCCAGTCGAAGGCCAGCAGGTTCTTCTCGACCGACACGCCGTTCAGCTCGATGGCCCGCACCAGGCTCTCGCGCTGCAGCGGCACCCAGCCTTTCTGCCAGGCAAAGCCGAGCAGCAGCGGATTGGAGTAGATCGAATCGGCCAGCAACTTCACGGCCCAGGCATTGGCGTCGATAAAGGCACACGCCTCGCCGACGCTGGCGCGCAGGTCTTGCTCGGCCGAGGCGCCAGGGAATTTCCAGTTCGGGTTCTTGATGAAATCGGCGGTGGGCGTGTTGGCGCTGTTGATCGCGGCCGCCGTTACGTCGACCCGGGTCTTGGACAGGACTTCGGGCGAGGCCGAGACGATGGCGTCACAGCCGATCACCAGCCGCGCCTCGCCGGTGGCGATGCGGGTAGCATGCAGCGCGGCTGGAGTTGGCGCGATCTGCACATGGCTGATCACCGCGCCACCCTTCTGCGCCAGGCCGGCCATGTCGAGCACGGTCACGCCCTTTTGCTCCAGGTGGGCAGCCATGCCGAGCAGGCCACCGATGGTGACCACGCCAGTGCCGCCGACACCCGTTACCAGCACGCCGTAGGGCCGTTCCAGCGTGGGCAGCGCCGGCTGCGGCAGCGCGCTGAAATCGGCGCCCGCGCCCTTGCCGCCCGCCGCGGCCGGCTTGCGCACCTGAGCGCCTTCAGCCGTGACATAACTCGGGCAGAAGCCGTTGACGCAGGAGAAGTCCTTGTTGCAGGAGGACTGGTTGATCTTGCGCTTGGTGCCCAGCGGCGTTTCCAGCGGCTCCACCGACAGGCAGTTGGACTTGACCGAGCAGTCGCCGCAGCCTTCGCAGACCGCGTCGTTGATAAAAGCACGCTTGGCGGGATCGGCCATGGTGCCGCGCTTGCGGCGGCGGCGCTTCTCGGTGGCGCAGGTCTGGTCGTAGATCAGGATGGTGACGCCGGCGGTGTCGCGCAGCTGGACCTGGATGTCGTCGAGCTGGTCGCGGTGATGCACCGTGACGCCGCCGGGCAACATGCTGCCGTCGCCGTATTTCTCCGGCTCGTCCGTCACCACCACGATCTTGCTGGCGCCTTCGGCCAGCACCTGGTGCGCAATCTGCGGCACGGTCAGCACGCCGTCCACGGGCTGGCCGCCGGTCATCGCCACGGCGTCGTTGAAGAGGATCTTGTAGGTGATGCAGGCCTTAGATGCGATGGCCGCGCGGATCGCCAGCAGGCCCGAGTGGAAGTAGGTGCCGTCGCCAAGGTTGACGAACACATGCTTCTCGCCGGTGAAATGCATCTGGCCGGTCCACGCCACGCCTTCGCCGCCCATCTGGCTGAAGGTGTCGGTATTGCGGTCCATCCACATCGCCATATAGTGGCAGCCGATGCCGGCGAGCGCACGCGAGCCTTCGGGCACGCGGGTGGACGTGTTGTGCGGGCAGCCCGAACAGAACCAGGGCTTGCGCTCCACCGAGATGCGCGGGCGCGCGGCTTCGCGCTCCTTGGCCTCGATCAGCGCCACGCGCGCGGCGATGCGTTCGCGCACGTCGGACGGCAGGTCGCTCTTCTCCAGCCGGGTGGCGATGGCCTTGGCGATCAGCGCCGGCGATAGTTCATAGTGCGCCGGCAGCAACCAGTTGCCGCGCGGCAGCGACCATTCGCCGCCGTGGTTGCCGCGCTCGTCGAACTTGCCATAGACCTTGGGGCGCACGTCGTCGCGCCAGTTGTAGAGTTCTTCCTTGAGCGCGTATTCGAGGATCTGGCGCTTTTCTTCCACCACCAGGATCTCTTCCAGGCCGGTGGCGAAGTCGCGCGCGTCGTGCGCGTCCAGCGGCCACACGCAGCCCACCTTGAACACGCGGATGCCGATGCGACGGCAGGTGTCGTCGTCCAGGCCGAGGTCCGACAGCGCCTGGCGCACGTCGAGGTAGGCCTTGCCGGCGGTCATGATGCCGAAGCGCGCGTTGGGCGAATCCAGCACCACGCGGTTGAGCTTGTTGGCGCGGATATAGGCCAGCGCCGCATACCACTTGTGGTCGAGCAGGCGGGCTTCCTGCGCCAGCGGCGGGTCGGGCCAGCGGATATTGAGGCCGCCCTCCGGCATGGCGAAGTCCTCCGGCAGCACGATCTTCACGCGGTCGGGATCGACCTCGACCGAGGCGGTGGATTCCACCACGTCGGTCACGCATTTCATCGACACCCACAGGCCGGAGTAGCGGCTCATGGCCCAGCCATGCAGGCCATAGTCGAGGTATTCCTGCACATTGGACGGATACAGCACCGGGATGCCGGAAGCCAGCAGCACGTGTTCGGACTGGTGCGCCACCGAGGATGACTTGGCGGCGTGGTCGTCGCCCGCCAGCACCAGCACGCCGCCATGCTTCGACGAGCCGGCGGAATTGGCGTGCTTGAGCACGTCGATGGAGCGGTCCACCCCCGGGCCCTTGCCGTACCACATCGAGAACACGCCGTCGCGGGTGGCGTCGGGGAACAGGTTGACCTGCTGGGTGCCCCACACGGCGGTGGCCGCCAGGTCCTCGTTCACGCCGGGCTGGAACACCACGTCACTGGCGGCCAGGTGCTTCTTGGCCTTCCACAGCGCCTGGTCCACCCCGCCCAGCGGCGAGCCGCGATAGCCCGAGATAAAGCCGGCGGTATTCAGCCCGGCAGCGCGGTCGCGCGCCTTTTGCAGCATGGGCAGGCGCACCAGCGCCTGGGTGCCGCTGAGATAGACGCGGCCTTTTTCCAGGGTGTATTTGTCGTCGAGGGTAACCGACGCCAGGGCATCTTGCTGGGCTTGGGATAGGGGGGCATTCATCGATGCTGTCTCCGTACGCTCTTATGGGGCTGGAGCTGAGTGTAGGAAGGTGCGCCGATATCGTAAAATCACGAATTCAGAGAGCTGGTATCTGAAAAACGCATAGCAGGAGCGCACATGGCGAAAGAACGGCACGGCAAGGAAGATGGCGGGCAGCGCATTGCCAAGGAAATCACCTTGCGGCAGTTCCGCTACTTCGCCGCGGCGGCGGAAACCGGGCAGTTCTCGATGGCGGCCACGGCCGAGCATGTGTCGCAATCGGCCATTACCAATGCCGTGCTGATGCTGGAGCAGCAGCTCGGCGTGCGCCTCTTCGATCGCTTGCCGCACGGCGTGGCACTGACGGCGGAGGGCCACCGGCTACACCAGCGCGCTCGCCAGATCCTCGACGCCGTGCAGGACACCCTGCGCGAGCCGCGCTTCCAGGCGCACAACCTGCAGGGCAAAGTCCGGCTGGCGGCGTCCTATACCGTGCTGGGCTACCTGCTGCCGGGACTGCTGGCGCGCTTCCGCACCAACTATCCGGATGTGGATTTCGACCTGCACGACATGGACCGCCCGGGCATCGAGCAGGCCGTGCTGTCCGGGGAGATCGAGCTGGGCATCGGCCTGCTGTCCAATATCGAGAAGCTGCCGCGGTTTGCCCACCACACGCTGATCCGCTCGCGGCGGCAGCTCTGGGCTTCGCCGTCGCACCCTTTGCTGGCACTGCCCCGGCTGACGCTGAAGGATATCGCGGCGCACCCCTACATCCTGCTCACGGTGGACGAAGGCGAGCGCTCCACGCTGCGCTACTGGCGCAGCAAGCGGCTCGCGCCGTCGATCGCGTTTCGCACCAGTTCGATGGAAGCGCTGCGCGGCCTGGTGGCGCACGGCTTCGGCGTGACCGTGCTGTCCGACATGGTGTACCGCCCGTGGTCGCTGGAGGGCAGGCAGATCGAGGCAAGGCCGATTGCCGACGGCGTGCCGGACATGGAAGTCGGGCTGCTGTGGCAGCCCGGGTGCAAGCTGGAGAAGGCGGCGGACGCCCTGCGCGAGTTCCTGATCCACACCAGCGGCAGCTGACTGCGCCGCATCGCCACACCTGGTGTTCCAGATTGGAACACCGCCTCGCGCCGTGACACATCGGCTACAGCCGGCATCGCCCGGCCAAGCGCCGTCTTTGCCCGGTTTCTGGCGTTCCCGCTCCGGAATGTCCGTCGGGCACAGCTCTTGCGGAAGGATATCCGTGCGCAAACAAAGCGGCACGACACGCAGTACAGAGCGAAATCACGAATCGGAGCGAGACATGAACATGGCGGAAATCGCCCAGCTGGGCGTTGCGTATCCCTACAAGGAACAGTACGAGAACTATATCGGCGGCGCCTGGGTGGCCCCGGCCGATGGCCAGTACTTCGAAGCCATCTCGCCGGTCACCGGCAAGACCTTCACGCGCGTGCCGCGCTCC
The DNA here is from genome assembly GCF_057814235.1 of Cupriavidus sp. F041. Lineage (NCBI taxonomy): Bacteria > Pseudomonadati > Pseudomonadota > Betaproteobacteria > Burkholderiales > Burkholderiaceae > Cupriavidus > Cupriavidus sp. F041. The sequence continues at coordinate 2,273,502 of NZ_JBVASY010000001.1, read as the reverse complement.
AACCAGAAGGACGTGGATGCCGCGCTCGACGCCGCGCATCGCGCCAAAAGCGCCTGGGGCCGTACCTCCGTCACGGAGCGCGCCCGCGTCCTGAACCTGATCGCCGACCGCATCGAGGCCAACCTGGTCACGCTGGCGGTGGCCGAGACCATCGACAACGGCAAGCCCATCCGTGAAACCACGGCGGCCGACCTGCCGCTGGCGGTAGACCACTTCCGCTACTTCGCCGGCTGCATCCGTGCGCAGGAAGGCGGCATCTCCGAGATCGACCACGACACCGTGGCCTATCACTTCCATGAGCCCCTCGGCGTGGTCGGCCAGATCATCCCGTGGAATTTCCCGCTCCTGATGGCCACCTGGAAACTGGCGCCCGCGCTGGCCGCCGGCAACTGCGTGGTGCTCAAGCCCGCGGAACAAACCCCGGCCTCGATCCTGGTGCTGATGGAAATCATCGGCGACCTGCTGCCGCCGGGCGTGCTCAATGTGATCAACGGCTTCGGCCTGGAAGCCGGCAAGCCGCTGGCATCCAGCACGCGCATCAGCAAGATTGCCTTTACCGGCGAGACCACCACCGGCCGGCTGATCATGCAGTACGCCTCGCAGAACCTGATCCCGGTCACGCTGGAACTGGGCGGCAAGTCGCCGAACATCTTCTTCGAGGATGTACTGGCCGCCGACGATGCCTACTTCGACAAGGCGCTGGAAGGCTTCGCCATGTTCGCGCTGAACCAGGGCGAAGTCTGCACCTGCCCGTCGCGCGCGCTGATCCAGGAGTCGATCTACGAGCGCTTCATGGAACGCGCGCTCAAGCGCGTGGCGGCAATCAAGCAGGGCCACCCGCTCGACAAGACCACCATGATCGGCGCGCAGGCCTCGCAGGAACAACTGGAAAAGATCCTCTCCTACATCGACCTGGGCAAGCAGGAAGGCGCGCAGTGCCTTATCGGCGGCGAGCGCAACGCGCTGGGCGGCGACCTGTCCAGCGGCTACTACGTCAAGCCCACGGTATTCGCCGGCCATAACAAGATGCGCATCTTCCAGGAAGAAATCTTTGGCCCGGTGGTTTCTGTCACCACCTTCAAGGATGAGGAGGAAGCGCTGGAAATCGCCAACGACACGCTCTACGGGCTGGGCGCCGGCGTATGGACACGCGACGGCGCGCGCGCCTTCCGCATGGGCCGCGGCATCCAGGCCGGCCGCGTGTGGACCAACTGCTATCACGCTTATCCGGCACACGCGGCGTTCGGCGGCTACAAGCAATCCGGCATCGGGCGCGAGAACCATCGCATGATGCTGGACCACTACCAGCAGACCAAGAACCTGCTGGTGAGCTACAGCCCGAACGCGCTCGGCTTTTTTTGATATAGCGCAAAAATGGGCGCATCCGCCCATGCCATGATCGGCAAGGTGCCCGCGCTGCCGGCCTCCCGCCGCGCAGCGCGGGCGTCCTTGCCAACAGCATCAGGAGTCGAGATGACAGCGATGATGAAAGCCGCCGTGGTGCACGAATTCGGCGCCCCGCTCACAATCGATGAAGTGCCGGTTCCGCAACCTGGACGCGGCCAGATCCAGGTCAAGATTGAAGCCTCCGGCGTATGCCACACCGACCTGCACGCCGCCGAAGGCGACTGGCCGGTCAAGCCCACCCTGCCCTTTATCCCCGGCCACGAAGGCGTGGGCTTTGTATCGGCGGTAGGCGCCGGCGTGACCCGCGTGAAGGAAGGCGACCGTGTCGGCGTGCCTTGGCTGTACAGCGCCTGCGGCTATTGCGAGCACTGCCTGCAGGGCTGGGAAACCCTGTGCGAAAAGCAGGAAAATACCGGTTACTCGGTCAACGGCGGCTATGGCGAATACGTGGTCGCCGATCCCAACTACGTAGGGCTGCTGCCCGACAGCGTGGGCTTTGTCGAGATCGCGCCCATCCTGTGCGCGGGCGTCACCGTCTACAAGGGCTTGAAAGTTACCGATACGCGACCCGGGCAATGGGTGGTGATCTCCGGCATCGGCGGGCTCGGCCATGTGGCGGTGCAATATGCGCGCGCCATGGGCCTGCGCGTGGCGGCGGTGGATATCGACGACAAGAAACTCGAGCTCGCCCGCAAGCTGGGGGCCGAGGTCACGGTCAATGCGCGCACGACCGATCCCGTGGCGTTCCTGCAAAAGGAAATCGGCGGCGCGCACGGCGCGCTGGTGACGGCGGTTTCGCCCAAGGCGTTCGGCCAGGCCATCGGCATGGTGCGGCGCGGCGGCACGGTTGCGCTGAACGGCTTGCCGCCGGGAGACTTCCCTACGCCGATTTTCGATGTGGTGCTCAAGGGCATTACCATCCGCGGCTCCATCGTCGGCACCCGCAGCGACCTGCAGGAATCGCTCGATTTCGCCGCTCATGGGGCGGTCAAGGCTACCGTGTCCACCGCGCCGCTGGAGAAGATCAACGAGATCTTCACGCGCATGCGCGCCGGCGATATCGAAGGCCGGGTGGTGATGGACTTTGCTGCCTGAGGTTTGCGGTCTGAACGATCGCCTGAACGATCGCCTGAACGGTCTATAGGCAAGGAGCCCGCCCGATGTCCAACGCTGATGCCAATTCACCCGATGCGGTGCAACGCGTCGTTGCCACCCCTGCCGCGCTTGCGCTGATCGAGCGCTTGCGCGCTCAGCATGGCGCGTTGATGTTTCACCAGTCAGGGGGTTGCTGCGATGGCAGCGCGCCGATGTGCTATCCGGATGGCGAACTGATTATCGGCGATGCCGACGTTTGCCTCGGCGAGATTGGCGGCGCGCGGTTTTATATGACGCGGGCGCAGTTCGAGTACTGGCAGCATACGCGGCTGGTGATTGATGTGGTGGCTGGGTCGGGGGGGATGTTTTCGCTGGAGGGGCCGACGGGGATGCGGTTTTTGACGCGGTCGGAGTTGTTTAGCGATGAGGAGGTGGAGAGGTTGGTTTCTCCTTCTCCTTCTCCTTCAGATTCAAATTCAAATTCAAAGGCTTAAAGTCAAAGGCGGTTTCACCCCCCTGCGGGGGGCGACCTACTTTCTTGTCTTGCCAAGAAAGTAGGCAAAGAAGGCGCGCCGGATGGGGCGACACCTCCCTCGGGATCCGACGAAAAGAGCGGCCGGGACCCAAACTCGCATCGCCTTAAGGCGATACTCAAACATGGGTCCCTCTTTTCCGCTCTTTTCGCCGGATCCCGAGGCGCCCCATACGGCCTGGTACACCTTGACGGCTCGCTTCGCATCGCGTGGGGGCCGCTGGCGGGCCACGCTTCAACTGCCACGCTTCAGCCGTCTGTATATCGTGCTCCGCGACAATCCTAGCTCGCGCGCGGCCAGGCTGATGTTGCCGCCGTGGCGTGCCAGCGCCTGGCGGATCATGGCGGCTTCGCGATCGCGCAGGCGCTCGGGTGCGTCGGTTGGCGTTGCCGGTTCGACGCTGGTTGAATTGGCATCGCCGTCCATCGCTCGCTGCGCATCGCCATACGCCTCCGGCACCAGGTCGTCCGCGAAGTCCTCCGGCAAATGCTCCACCCGGATCTCGTCCTCGCCTTCGGCCATGATGGCCGCGGTGCGCAGCACGTTGACCATCTGGCGCAGGTTGCCCGGCCACGGATGCCGCTGGAAACGTGCCAGCACGTCCGCCGCGATCTGGCTTGGATGCGCACCAGCATGCGCGGCATGGTCCGCCTGCGCGAGCTGTTGCGTCAGGATGCGTTCAACCAGGACCGGCAGGTCGGTGCGGTCGCGCAGCGCGGGCAGAGTGACCGCCAGCGCATTGATCCGGTAGTACAGATCCTCGCGGAACGTACCGACCGCGATCATGGCGCGCAGGTCGCGGTGGGTGGCGCAGATGATGCGCAGATCCACCGGTATCGAGCGGGCGCCCCCCAGCGGCGTCACCGCGCGCTCCTGCAGCACGCGCATCAGCCTTACCTGCTGTGCCAGCGGCATGTCGCCGATCTCGTCGAGGAACAAGGTGCCGCCATGCGCCTGCACCAGCTTGCCCGGACTGCCTCGCCGCCGGGCGCCGGTGAACGCGCCGTCCTCGTAGCCGAACAGTTCCGCCTCGATCAGGGATTCCGGGATGGATGCGCAGTTGACTGCCACGAACGGCGCCGCGCCGCGCGGCGAGTCGCGATGGATGGCGCGCGCCAGCCATTCCTTGCCGGTGCCGGTGCGCCCCAGCACCAGGATCGGGATATCGCGCCCGCGTACCTTGTCGACCCGCTGCAGCACGGCCGCCATGCGGGCGTCGCCGGTATCGAGGGCAGCCAGCGCCGAGGCCGGCCCGGCGGCGGATGTGCGTGCTGCGGGCGCAGCGGGCGCTGTGTGCGATACGCGCCGGGGCGGCGCCAGCAATGCCATCCGCGCGAAGACGAGCACGCGGCTCGGCAAAGTCAGCGTCAGCAATTGCCCGGAGGCCTCTTCGCCCTGCTTGAGCGCGACACCCAGCGGCATGCCGAACAAGGCGGCGAAACTGTGGCGCTCCCTCGAATCGGGCGGCAAGCCCAACTGGAACAGGCCGCTGCGGTTGGCCGCAAGGAAAGTGCCGTCGGCAGCGAATGCCGCCATGCCTTCGAACAGCGTGCCGATGAACTCGGGCCGCGCATGGAAGCGCACCAGCGCAGCGTCGGTGAAATGGGTGGCGAAGAGGTGATTCTCGATCATCTGCGCCGACATCCGCACCAGCGCCATGGTGTGCTTGTGGAAGCCGCGACGATCGCCGCTGACGTCCAGCGCGCCCAGGACCTGGCCAAACGGCCCGGCGATCGGCGCGCAGGAACAGGTCAGCGTGCGGTTGGCGCGCAGGAAATGCTCATCGGCATGGATCACCGTGGGACGGGCCTCGGCCAGCGCCGTGCCGATCGCGTTGGTGCCCTTGCTCGACTCCGCCCACGACACGCCCGGCGCCAGCGCCACGCGCCGGGCCCTGTCGGCGAAATCGCCATCGCCCAGGCTGTGCAGGATCACGCCGCCGCTATCGGTCAGCAGCACCATGCTCTCGGTGTTGGCGATCTGCGCGTGCAAGGTTTCCATGACCGGCAGCGCATGCTTGTAGAGGAGTTGGTTGGCGTCGACCAGTTCGTGCAGCGCGCGCCCCCCTAGCGGGTGGTAGTCCGCCGCATGCACGGCTTCCAGGCCGAAGCCGGAGGAGCGCGCGTGGGCGCGGGCAATCAGGGCGCGGCGCTCCGGATCGTCGTCCGACGCCGCGGCGTGGCTGGCTGGCGTGCTGCTCATGGCGGCAGGTCTCCTGTTCTGGATCCCGGCCAGGCCGGGTCAGGCCGTCTCTGCGCCGGCCTGGCGGGCGGCGTGGCGACCTTGCCGCGAAACCTTATCACAAGCCTCCGGCGTCACGGGCGCAAGCGAGGAAGAAGTCGGGTGTAAAGTACCTGTTTTCCGGCACGCGCGATCGCGCCCCGTCCCGTTCCCGTCTGACTCGTTTCACTCCCGCGAAAGGCGCAAGATGAGTATTGTGATAGACCGCTTCGACCATATCGTCCTCAATGTGAAGGACGTCGAGACCAGCGCGGCGTGGTACGAGAGCGTGCTCGGCATGCAGCGCGAGGACTTCGAATCCCGCACCGGCAAACGGGTCTCGGTGCGCTTCGGCCAGCAGAAGATCAACCTGCGCCCCATCGGCACCGATACCGTGGCCTGGTTCACCGGCACGCATCCCACCGCCGGCAGCGACGACCTTTGCTTCATCACCCGCAACACGCTGGAGAGCGTGATCGCGCACTGGCTGGCACATCGCGTGCCGATCGAGGCCGGGCCGGCGCAGCGCACCGGCGCGCTCGGCCCGATGACCTCGGTGTATTGCCGCGATCCGGACGGGAACCTGATCGAGGTGGCGGCATATCCGGCGCCCTGAGCGCCGGACGGGCTCAGCGCTTGCCGTCGAGCAGGTCGTTGAGGACCTCGTCGAATGCCGCTTGCGCATCTTCCAGCGCCTGCAAGGCGGCATCGAATGTCTGCAGCGCCATCTTTGACGGCTTGCCGCTGCCTTGTGGCGCGAACTGCCCCTGCAGCGCGGCAAATGCCACCTGCACCTGCCGCGTTGCGTTGACTACGCGGTCCATCGCCTGCGCTTCCTCGGCGCGCATTTGTTCGTCGTTCTGGTTGTTCTGGTTGTTCTGGTCGGTCATGCCTTTGGCTCCGTGCGCGGCCGCACCGGCCGCCGTTGATGTGAAGCGTATCGTACAAGAACTTGCTGGGCCAAGCCGGGTCGAATGCCGTGGCCCCGGAAAATCACCAGGGATTCACCACGAAACGCCCCGCATTGCGCTGTCAAGCGAAGCAGAAAAGTCAGGCAGAACAAACCCTCCGAATCCAGCATGCCATCCCATACACGCAAGGCGCTCGCCGCCGTACTGCTGACCGCAGGCGGCTTTACCTGCTACTGGACTTACCTGGCGCTGAACCAGGACCGGCTGCTGTTCGACGCGCGCCGCCGCCCCCCGCGGGAACTGCCCGATGGCATTACCGCGTATTCGCACGAGGTGCCGGGCGGCTTGCTGCGCGGCTACGTCTATGGCACGCAAGGCGTGCTGGACACGCAAACCGGGGAAACCGTGCAGGGCACGAACACGGCGCGCGACCTGCTGTTCTACCTGCCCGGCCGCGGCGAGGACGTGCTGGACACCATGCAGTACCTCCAATGGCTGCCGCAGCGCGTGGGCTTTGCCACCATGGACTACCGCGGCCTGGGCCATTCGGACGGCCAGCCCTCAGAAGCCGCCGCCGTGGCGGACGCCAGCCAGTTCTTGCTGCACCTGCGCCGCATGTTCCCGGGCACGCGCGTGCACGTGGTCGGCCGCAGCCTCGGCACGGGCGTGGCTATCCAGCTGGCGGACCTGCAGGATTTCGAGAGCCTGCAGCTGATCACGCCCTATGACTCGCTGCTGGAGATCGTGCGCAAGCGCTTCCCGCTGGTACCGCTGCGGCAGTTGATGCGCCATCACTTCGATTCGATTTCCCACTGCAAGAAGGTGGTGCAGAGCACCAAGGTGCTGCTTGCCGAGACCGACGAGGTGGTACCGCACGAATGCTCGGAGCGCCTGATCGCGGCATGGCCCGGCCAGGTGGCGCGGCAGACGATGCCGGGCACCGACCACTCCACCATCATCGAGCGCGCCGATACTTGGCGCGCGCTGGCGCAATTCGCGCAGCAGGTCGGCAAACCCGGCACCCGGCCGGCAGCACCGGAAGACTCACAAGACAACGGGGACGGCCTGACAGTGGCGGAAGCCCCGGATGGCGTGGCCGGCTACCCGGTTTTTGCCCCAAGGTAGAATGCGCGCATGAAAAGAGTCGTTGTAAAGGCAGCAAGCGCCGCTCTAGCGCTGGCTGCAGCTTCCACCTTGCTAGTTGGGTTCGCCGCCGTGGTGAGCCTGCGCCAACTCCCCGACGTGGATGCGCTGCGGGATTACCGCCCCGACGTACCGCTGCGGATCTTTACCAGCGACAACGTCCTGATCGGCGAGTTCGGTAACGAGCACCGCGAATTCGTGCCGCTGGATCGCATGCCCAGGCAGATGTCCAATGCCTTGCTGGCGGCGGAAGACGATCAGTTCTACCAGCACGCCGGCGTCGATATCCCCGGGATCTTCCGCGCCGCGCTCGCCAATATCGGCGAGGGCTACGCCCAGGGCGCCTCCACCATCACCATGCAGGTGGCGCGCAATTTCTACCTGTCGCGCGAGAAGACGCTGGCGCGCAAGTGGTATGAAATCCTGCTGGCATGGAAGATCGACCGCTCCCTGCCGAAAGACCGCATCCTCGAACTGTACATGAACCAGGTCTACCTGGGCGAACATGCGTATGGTTTCGGCAGCGCGGCCCAGACCTATTTCGGCAAGCCGCTGGAAGCGCTCTCGCTGGCGGAAACCGCGATGCTGGCCGGCTTGCCCAAGGCGCCGTCGACCATGAACCCGGTAGTCAACTTTCCCCGCGCCAGGCTGCGCCAGCAATATGTGCTGGGGCGGATGCATGCGCTGGGCATGATCTCGCACGATCAGTACCAGGCGGCGCGGTCCGAACGGCTGCAGGTGGCGGGATCCAATGGCGGCCACTTCGGCGGCCACGCCGAGTACGTGGCGGAACTGGCCCGGCAGCTTGCCTACGACCGTTTCGGCGAAGCTGCCTATACCCGTGGCCTGAATGTCTACACCACGGTGTCGTCGGTCAGGCAAAGCCTGGCCTACGAGGCCGTGCACGCAGGGCTCGACCAGTACGGCAAGCGCCACGGCAACGCCCGCGGACAGCAGGCCGCGCTGGTTTCGCTGGACAGCAGGTCGGGCGCCATCGAGGCACTGATCGGCGGTGCGGACTTTGCCACCAGCCGCTTCAACCATGCCACGCAGGCGCTGCGCCAGCCGGGCTCGACCTTCAAGCCCTTCATCTACTCCGCCGCGCTGGAGCGCGGCGTATCGGCCACCACGATGATCAACGACGCGCCGCTGGACGGCTCGTCGCGGTGGCAGCCGGGCAACGACGATGGCCGCTTCCTGGGTGCCGTCAGCGTGCGCCAGGCGCTGGCCGAGTCGCGCAACCTGCCGGCCATCCGCACCCTGCAGGCCATCGGTATTCCCTATGCGGTGGACTACGCCGGCAAATTCGGTTTCTCCGAGCAACGCCTGCCGCGCTACCTGCCGATGGCGCTGGGCACCGGCACCACGACGCCGCTGCGGCTCGCCGCCGCCTATGGCGTCTTCGCCAACGAGGGCTACCGCACCGAGCCTTACCTGATCGAGCGCATCAGCGACGGCGCGGGCAATGTGCTGTTCACCGCGGACAGCGAGCCCCAGCCGCGCCGCGTCATCCCCGAGCGCAACGCCTATGTGATGAACAGCCTGCTGCACAGTGTGGTGACCAGCGGCACCGGCGCCGGGCTGCAGCGCTACCTGCGGCGTGCGGATGTGGCCGGAAAGACCGGTACCACCAACGATTCGGTCGACGGCTGGTTCGCCGGCTATGCCTCGGGCATCGTCACTGTGGCGTGGATGGGTTTCGACGACAACCGCAGCCTGGGCCGGCACGAATTCGGCGCCACCACGGCCCTGCCGATCTGGGCGAACTACATGGAAGGCCGGCTGGCCGGCCAGCCCGAGGCGGAATTCGTGGCGCCGAAAAACCTGGTGCGCAGTGGCGACGACTGGATTTATCCGGAGTATGCGGACGGCAGCCACGGCATCGCAGCGCTTGGTTTCCCGCCGCCGGCACAGCCCGATCCCGCGGCCGAGCCCGTCGGGATGGCCGCCCCTCCCGCGGCCGCCGGACCAGCGGAACCTGTCAGGGCATCCACGTCCCCCGTCCCGCCAGGGACCACGCCCAGTCCGTCGCAGCCCAGCACCTGACGAGCGCGGGGCGCTGCCCCCGCGCACGAATGCAGCCCACAACATCAACAATCACCTGCCGCCTGCGCGCGCCCGATGAACATCTCCCCCTACAGCGGCCCACTGATCTGGGCGGTGGCGGCGGCCACCACCCTTGGGGTCATCATGCGGCCTTTCCGGCTGCCCGAGGCCTTCTGGGCCGTCGCGGGCGCACTGCTGCTGTGCGTGACGGGCCTGCTTGCGGTACCGGATGCGCTGGCCGCCGTGGCACGCGGCTACGATGTGTACCTGTTTCTCGGCGGCATGATGCTGGCGTCCGAACTGGCGCGCAAGACCGGGCTGTTCGACCACGTAGCGGCGGTGGCGGTGCGCCAGGCCGGGGGATCGGCGCGGCGGCTGTTCGTGCTGGTCTATGGTTTCGGCACCCTGGTCACCGTGTTCATGTCCAACGATGCCACCGCGGTGGTGCTGACGCCCGCTGTCCTCGCCGCCACCCGCGCCGCCAGGGTCAGGCATCCCCTGCCCTATCTCTACAGTTGTGCCTTCATTGCCAACGCAGCGAGCTTCGTGCTGCCGATCTCGAATCCCGCCAACCTCGTCATCTTCGGGGCGCACATGCCCACGCTGCCGGGCTGGCTGGCGCGCTTTTCCTTGCCGTCGGCCGTCGCCATCGCCGCGACCTTTGCCGCGCTTTACTGGACCCAGCGCCACGCACTGAAGGAACGCATCGCGACCGACGTGCCGGTGCCGCCCCTGACGATCGAGGCCAAACTGACCGCCGTCGGCATCGTGGCGATGGGCCTTGTGCTGCTGGTGGCATCGTTGCTGGGCGCCGACCTGGGCTGGCCAACCTGCCTGGCCGGCGTGGCGACGCTGCTGCTGGTTTGCGCGCGCTGCCCCGGCCTGTGCCTGCCGGCGCTGCGCGAGATTTCCTGGGGCGTGCTGCCGCTGGTGGCTGGCCTGTTCGTACTGGTGGCCGGCCTGGAGCACACCGGTCTGATCGGGAAACTCGCCCAGCTGGTGCAGGCGCTGTCGCAGCAGTCTCCGGCGGCCAACATATGGGTGACTGGCGGCGCGGTGGCCCTGGTGTCCAACGTGGTCAACAACCTGCCGGCCGGGCTGTTCGCCTCGTCGGCGCTGGCGGGCAGCCATGCCACCACGCATGTCACTGACGCGGTGCTGATTGGCATCGACCTTGGCCCCAATCTGTCTGTCACCGGCTCGCTGGCGACCCTGCTATGGCTGACGGCGCTGCGGCGCGAGGGCCAGATGGTCGGCGCGCTGCAGTTCCTGCGCATCGGCGCGGTGGTGATGCCGCTGGCGCTAGGGCTGGCGCTGGCGGCGTTGCTTCTCTGAGCGCCATCGGCCACGCGCCCTCCCGGCAGGCCTGTTGCCTTGAATGTCAGCCCAGCTTGTCCAGCAGGCTGTACCAGGCCACGCCCGCGGCAATGTAGAAACGCTGGAGGCCATGTAGCGGGATTCTTGTCACTGGCGTGACCGGATAGGGAAAGTCCTCGCCCTTGCCAGCCAGCCGTGCCGCGATATGCTTGCCCAGGCTGGTGCAAAGCGCGATGCCCCGCCCATTGCAGCCCAGGGCCATGACGATGCCCGGCGCGGGTTCATGCACATGCGGCATGAAGTCGCGCGTGATCGCGATGCGGCCCGCCCAGCGATACTCGTATGTGAGCGGACCAAGTTGCGGGAACAGCAATTCAAGCGAGCGCTCCAGGTGGGCGAAGTCCTGTGGCCCGCGCGGATCGGCAAAGAAGCCACGGCCGCCCATCAGCAGGCGCCCATGCGCATCCTTGCGGAAGTACAGCAGCAGGCGCTGCGACGTGGATGCGGTCTCGCCTTGCGTCAGGATGCCTTGCGCATCGGAACCCCGCAGCGGTTGCGTGGCCACGATAAAGCTGTTGGCCGACAGCACCGTTTGCGCGAGACCGGGCCACAGCGGGCCGGTGTAGCCGTTGGTGGCGATCACGACCTGTCCGGCGGTCACGCGGGCGCCGGTGTCTGTCGCTGCCACCCAGTGCGAGCCGTGGCGCTCCAGCGCCGTCACCGCCGTACCGCCGTGCACGGCGGCGCCGGCCCGCTGCGCAGCCCTGACCAGTCCCCGCGTGTAAGCCAGCGGCTGGATGGCGCCGGCGCGGCCATCCAGCCAGCCGCCGGCGAAGGCCTGCGTACCGACGCGCCGCGCTACCGCGGCATGGTCCAGTAGTTCCACCGGTGCCCCGCGGCGCGCCCATTGCTCCGCCCGGGCGTGCATGGCAGGCACCGCAGCCGGCGAATACGAGAGTTGCAGCCAGCCGCTGCGCAGCGGCTGGCAATCGATGCCGTGGCGAGCAATCAGGTCGAACACCAGGTCGGCAGAACGCGATACCGTGTCGATCAATGGCTCGGCGCGCGCGGCCCCGAACAGGCGCACCAGCTCGTCGGGATCGTGCTTGAGCGTGGGATTGACTTGCCCGCCGTTGCGCCCGGACGCGCCCCATCCCGGCTCGCTGGCCTCCAGTACGCACACCCTCGCACCGGTCTCGGCAAGATGCAACGCGGTGGACAGGCCGGTGAAGCCGCCGCCGATGACGAGCACATCGGTCGTCAGCGATTCGTACAACGCCGGTGTGGGCGGCGCGGGCGGTGCCGTGGCAGCCCACAAGGAGGGGGGCAAAGGCATCACCGGAGCCGGACGGTTTGCCGCGAACTGGCTGGAGCTCATAGCGCCAGGTCCCCCGCATCGACCGGCTTGTGCAACACGCGCCGCAGGAAGTCCTGCGTGCGCGCTTGTCGGGGCGCGCCCAGCACCTGCGCGGCCGCGCCTTCCTCGACAATGGTGCCGCTGTGCAGGAAGCACACACGATCGGCCACTTCGCGGGCGAATCCCATCTCATGCGTCACCACGATCATCGTCATGCCCTCGCGCGCCAGATCGCGCATGACTTCCAGCACGTCGCCAACCAGTTCCGGGTCGAGCGCCGAGGTGGGTTCGTCGAACAGCATGGCCTCGGGCCGCATCGCCAGCGCGCGGGCAATGGCCACGCGCTGCTGCTGCCCGCCGGAGAGCTGCGGCGGATAGGCCTGGGCCTTGGCGGCCAGGCCGACTTTCTCAAGCAGTTCCATCGCCTGGGCGCGCGCCTTGTCGCGGCTTTCGCCCTTCACGTACACCGGCCCTTCCATCACGTTTTCCAGCACGCTGCGATGCGGGAAGAGATTAAAGCGCTGGAACACCATGCCCATGCGGCTACGCAGTCGGTGGATGTCCTTGCCGCCACGGTCGACCCGTTCGCCAAAGGCGTGGATCTCTCCGCCTTCGTAGGATTCCAGTCCGTTGATACAGCGCAAGACCGTGGACTTGCCGGAACCGGACGGGCCGATCAGGCAAACTACCTCGCCCGCGTCGACGTGCAGGCTCACGCCGCGCAGCACGTGGTGTTCGTCGAAGTACTTCTGCAGGTTGTCGATACGGATCATGGCTTTCTCCTGCCCGCGCCCAGGCGTTGCTCCAGTCGGCGCAGCCCGAAGACGAGCGGCAGGCTCATCAGCAGGTAGAGCAGTGCCACCAGCGTGTACACAGTCATGTTCTGGAAGGTCGACGAGGCGATCAGCTGGCCGGCACGCGTCATCTCCGCCACGGTGATGGTGGACACCAGCGACGAGTCCTTGAGCATCATCACCAGCGTGTTGCCATAGGGCGGCAGCGAGATACGGAAGGCCTGCGGCAGGATCACCCGGCGCATGACCAGCGCCGGGCGCATGCCCATGGCCTGCGCGGCTTCGCGCTGGCCTGGATCGACAGCCTCGATGCCGGCGCGAAAGTTCTCCGCCTGATAGGCCGAGTAAGCGATGCCCAGGCCGATCACGCCGGCCTGGAAGGCCGTCAGGTGAATCCCGGCATCCGGCAGCACAAAGTAGATGTAGAACAGTTGCACAATGATCGGCAGGCCACGGATCACGTTGATCACGCCGGACGCGCCCCACGACAGCGAGCGTACCGGCGACAGTTTCATCAGCGCCAGAGCCAGCCCTAGCATGCTGCTGAGCAGGAAGGCGAGCACGGTCACCTCTATGGTGACCACCGCGCCCTGCAGCAGGATCGGCAGGAACTCCCGCGCATGCTGGAAGAAATTAGCGGCTTCCATCACAACTCACATGCCCCATTTCTGGACGATGGCGGCGAGCGTGCCATCGGCCTTGATCTTGGCGATGGCCTTGTTGACGCGGGCCAGCGTCTCGGTGTCGCCCTTGCGCACCACCAGGCAAACGTCGCCGACGTTGACCGGCTTGTAGCTGGCGGCCAGCTTGACGCCGGGGAAGGCGTTCTGGCGTAACTGGTAGGCAATGATGGGCTGATCGCCCAGGCCCGCCTTGATGCGGCCCAGGGTCAGGTCGCGCGTCATGTCCGCCACCGAGTCGTAGCTGCGCACTTCCTTGAAGATGCCCTTCTTGTTGAGCATGTCGAGAAAGACCGTGCCCACCTGCGCGCCCACGATCTCGCCCTTGAGTTCGTCGAGCGAGGCATAGGTCTTGGCGTCGTCGCCCTTGACGATCAGGCCCTCCCCGTATGAGTAGACCGGATCGCTGAAGTCCACCACCTGCTGTCGCGCGGGCGTCCTGAGCATGGCGGCCGAGATGATGTCGATCTTGCTGGAAGTCAGCGACGGAATCAGCGCGGAGAAGACCGTCTGCTGCACGTTGACGTTGAAGCCGCCGGCCTTGCCGACGGCAGTGACCGTGTCGACCATCATGCCCTGGATGGTGTTGCTCTTCACGTCCAGGAAGGTAAACGGCACGCCGGTGGCCGTCGCACCGACGTTATAGGTTGGTGCCGAGGTCGGTGCCGTTCCCTGGGCCCAGGCGAACGAAACGGTGCTGGCTGCGCACAGGATTAGTGCGGCGCGACGGGACATGGTGAATCGAGACATGCGGACACTCCTAGCGGAAGGAACAAACGGCGCCCCGGTTAGGGCGACCCACCGACTTATGCAATGAGCATGCCAATTTTCAATTAACCATGCTCGAAATTTAATTGTCGTTAACCAGTATTTGCATTATCGAAATCGATATGCGATTCTATAATTAATAAATAAGCCTTTTACAGCACATGTATGTCAAAACCTGAAGCCAATGACTCCGCTAACCTGCTGTTCAACCAGTCTTTGGAAAAGGGACTTGCCGTGCTGCGCGCGTTCAGCGCGCAGCACCGCACCATGACGATCGCCGACGTAGCCGACGCCGCCGGCATCAACAAAAGTTCGGCCCAGCGCATGGTCTTCACGCTCGAACAACTAGGTTATCTGCGCAAGCATCCACAAACGCGGCGCTACCAGTTGACGCCACGCGTGATGGAGATCGGCTTCAACTACCTGGCCGCCAACCCTCTGATCGAGGTGGCCAATCCGTTTCTCTCAGAACTGACCAAGGTCACCACCGAGACCTCCTGCCTGACGGAGCCGGACCTGCTCGACATGGTCTATATCGCGCGATTCGTCAGCGCACACTTTGTGCCGGTGCATATGCCCATCGGCAGCCGGATTCCGATGTATTGCACCGGCTCCGGGCGCGCCTACCTGAGCGCGCTGCCCGAAGACGAAGCGCGCGGCATGATCGAGCGATCGGCGCGGAACGTGCATACGGTCCACACCCGCACGGAGGTCGACGAAATCGTGGCGATGTTGGGCGAGACCCGGCAGCGCGGGTACGCGGTAAATTGCGAGGAACTGTTCCTTGGCGATATGACGATCGCCGCGCCGGTGATCGGGGGCAATGGCCGCCCGCTGGGCGCGATACACCTTGTCGCGCCCACCAGCCGCTGGACCCGGGAGGAAGCGGAGCGCAAGCTTGGGCCGCTGCTGTTGCAGTGCGCGCGCGCCGTGAGCAGTTCAGCGCGGGCAATGGGGTAGGCGCGGCTCGCGCCGCTGCCAGCGCTGACGGGGGAATCCTTGACGGATCAGAGACTCCCCCGCGCAAGTGTTTTGCGCGGCTTTTTGCCTTGCCGGGAGCAAACCGACTGGCCGGCGCCAAGGCATGGCCGTGGGCCACGGCGGCCGGCGTTTTCCTGGCCACGCCGGGACGGCCGGGGTTGCGGGCTCACGTGGCCATGTAGATGACGATAACGACGACCCCAAGGCCCGCGAGGGTTAGCAAGAGGAAGGCAAGCATCGACGGCAACTGGTGTTGGCGTTTCTCCAGTATGGAACGGCCGGCACAACACTGCCGTCGGGAGACCTCTGAATCGGCGGGTACTACAGATTTGTGACGAATAGGGTGCCGAAGAACATCGGCGACCCTTCATCAGGTACGTGACAGGATACTCGCCAGGGCGTCCATCGCCAGCGGCTTGGCCAGGTGGAAATCGAAGCCGGCCGCCGCGCCTCGCGCCTTGTCGGCTTCGGAGGCGTAGCCGCTCAGCGCCACCAGGCGGGTGCCCGCGAACGCGGGAAGCGCGCGCAGGCTTTGCGCCAGCTGGAAACCGTCGATACCCGGCAGGCCGATATCGATCAGCGCCACGTCGGGCGTAAAGCCGCCGGCGATATCCAGCGCGTCCTCGCCGCTGGCCGCCAGCCTGACTTCGTGGCCGTCGAGTTCGAGCAACATGCCCAGCGCGCGCAGGGCTTCGGTGTTGTCGTCAACCAGCAGGATACGCAGCGCCGGAAGGGTGCCGGGCTGCGCGGCGCCGGCCTCTACCGGACTGGCGCAGACCACGGGCAGCCGCGCCTGCACCAGGGTGCCGAGGCCCTTGCCATCGCTGTGCACCGTCACCATGCCATTGTGCAGTTCGACCATGCGCCTGACGATGGCCAGCCCGACGCCGAGTCCGCCACCTTGGGCATCTGCTGCGTACTGGCTGAACATGTCCAGCGCGTTTGGCAGGAAGGCCGGATCGATGCCGATGCCGGCATCCTTGACCGTGATCACCAGCGTATCGAAAAGATCCGGGCCGGCAACGGCCACCGGTGCGTCGCCGGGGGGCGACGCTTCGGCCTGGACCGACAAGGCAATGGTGCCGCCGCGCGGCGTGTACTTGATCGCATTGGACAGCAGGTTGGTGACCACCTGCGTGAGCCGCGCCGTATCGGCATAGACCGTCACCGGTGCCGCGGGAAGGTCCGTGGTCAGCACATTGCCGTGCCATTCGATATCCGATGCCACCGACGACAAGGCATCGCCCACGATATCCTGCACATTGCCGTAGGTGCGCACAATCGGCACCTTGCCTTGCTTGATACGGGACGCATCGAGCAGATCGTCGGTAAGCCGTTTGAGCTGGCGCATCTGGCGCTCGGCAATATCGAGCATGCCGGAGGCGGCCTGCTGCACCTGTGCGAGCCGCCGCGCCACTTTGATCGCGCTGTCGATAGCGGCAATCGGATTGCGTAGTTCATGCCCCAGCATGGCGAGGAACTCGTCCTTGCGCGTGTCGGACAATTGCAGCGCTTCGCGCGCTGCCCTGGCCTGCGCTGCTTCCGCGATGGCGGCATCCTTGCTGCGCGACATGCTGAGCACCGCGCCGGCAAAACTGGCCAGGCTTTCGAGCAGGCGCGCATCTTCGTCGTCAAACACGCGCCCGTGCTCATGCGACATGACCCAGATGGTGCCCCAGGGTTCGCCATCGCCGGGAATCGGCACCACCAGTTCCTCTACCACCTCCGGTTCCAGCGCCGGCAAGCAGGTGAAATGGCGCTGCGGATAGGCAAGCAATTGCGGGCCGCCAAGTTCCAGCGCAATGCCGGACGGACTATCTTCGCAAGGCACGGCGTGCCCGACCAGTTTGTCGCACAGACCGGCCGTGGCGGTCCAGTGCAAGCTCTCCCTATCGTCGCCACCGTCTTCGGGCAGGCTGATGCCCGCGCTGCCCGCGCCGCAAAGCTTCAGCGCCGAATCCGCCAACGATTGCAGCAGGGCGAGGTCGGACGCCACCAGCGCCCGTGCCAGCCGGCGCAAGGCCACGCATTCGGCGGCATAGTCTGGAGAACGGCCGGCCCGGTTGCCAAGCTCATCGGTCTTCAGGGTGCCCGCGCTGCGTGCGCGCAACAGTGAAGCGGAAGGTGGAGCGGGTACATCGGCCATGACATGTCGCTCTTGAAACGGAGAGTGGTTGCCGGAGTGAATGCGAGCTCGCCCGGCGTGCGGAGATGTCGTTGCCTGCAGGGAATGGTAGTGGATTTCCGCGCGTGAACGTACGTGACGGATCGAATGCACCAGCCACTGGCCCAATGGCAAAAAATTCAACTGCTATCGCGAATTCATCACGATAGCGCATCAGTGTAATCCCTGAACCCGGACGGGCCGGGTGCCGCCTTTCCGCATGAAACCGAGGCCGCGGTACGTCGAGTACGCGAATCTACTTAAGAAGTATCCCTAGGCACCGTAAAGCCAGTCTGAACTTAAGATACGAAGAACAGCCCGAAGGGCAGGAGGGCATCATGCGCCCGCACTATGCAAACGAAAAAGACAGTAAGGAAGTACAGGATCTGCTCCAGGCTTGCGACTTGCCGGTTGACGGCGTAGCCGAGCAAATCGGCAATTTCCTGGTTGTGCGCGACAACGCGGGCCTGCTTGGCTGTGCCGGCGTGGAGAACTACGGGCAGGTGGCCGTGCTGCGTTCGGTGGCGGTCGCCGAACGCGCCCGTTCGGCCGGCCTTGGAGAATTGCTGGTGGCGGCGATGCTGGCCGAGGCACGCACGCGCGGCGTGCAGTCGGTGGTGCTGCAAACCACTACGGCGGCCGGTTATTTTGCTCGCCTGGGTTTCGAGCGCGTGGAACGCGCCTGCATGCCGCCTGAACTGCTGGACACGGCATTGTCCCGCGAAACCTGCCCGGCATCCGCCACGGTGATGCAGGCCGCGCTGTAGCTTTGCCGCCGCGCCGGGGCCTGCACCCCCGGCTCCCGCAAGATCGATGCGCGGCGATTGTTCGTGTATCCCGCTCCTGCGTCTCCATCCCGCTGTTGCGTGCAATGCACCCAGGTTGGCCGGTGCTGGCGTAGGATATGGTTGTAGCGAAAAAGCGAATGGCAGGCCCCGGGTAACCCGGGACATGAGGAATCCTCCCTGCCGGACCATGCCGGACCATGCCGGGCCATTCGCCAATCCTGCAACGATCCCTCAACGACAGCCACGAACCGCACGATATGGAATCCGACCACCAAGCACCCCACCCGGACCTGGACCAGGCGGCGGGTAGTGTGTCGTCCCGCATACGATCGCGTTTGCAGGCCGCGCAGGAGCGCTTCCACGCCAACGACAATATCTCCGCCTACGTCGAACCCGGCGAGATGGACGAATTGCTCGATGAAGTGCAGTCGCGCATGGAAGCGGTGCTGCGCAGCCTGGTGATCGATATCGACCAGGACCACAACACCCGCGAGACCGCGCGCCGCGTGGCCAAGATGTACCTGAAGGAAATCTTCGCGGGCCGCTACGTCAACCCGCCCAACGTGACCGAATTCCCGAACGCCGAGCGGATCAACGAACTGATGATAGTGGGCCCCTTGCGCGTGCGCAGCGCCTGCTCGCATCACCTGTGCCCGATCATCGGCAAGCTGTGGGTGGGCGTGATGCCCAACCAGCATTCCAACCTGATCGGCTTGTCGAAGTACGCGCGCCTGGCCGAATGGATCATGTGCCGCCCGCAGATCCAGGAGGAAGCCGTGACCCAGGTGGCCGATCTCCTGCAGGAAAAGATGAGCCCGGACGGGCTGGCCATCGTCATGGAAGCCGAGCATTTCTGCATGCACTGGCGCGGCGTGCGCGATACCGATGCCAAGATGACCAACAGCGTGATGCGCGGCTCCTTCCTCAAGGACGACAGCCTGCGCCGCGAGTTCCTGACCTTGCTGAACCGGCAGCGCGACTAAGCCGCCGCGCCCCCGCCCGCAAACCCCGCCTATCCCGTGGAGACATCATGCTCGTACGCCTGCTCTATGCCAGCCGCGCATGCAAGCCGGCCGATCCCGGGCTGGTAGACGCCATCGTCGCTACCAGCATCGCGAACAACCCCAAGCACGGCGTCACCGGGGTGCTGTGCTACGGCAACGGTATCTTCATGCAGGCGCTGGAAGGCGGCCGCAACGAAGTCTCGCGCCTGTACCAGCAACTCGTCCGGGACGCGCGCCACGAAGACATCGTGCTGCTGCACTACGAGGAAATCCTCGAACGCGAATTCGCGGGCTGGGCGATGGGACTGGTCAATACCGGCAAGGTCAATATGGCCACCATCCTGAAGTACTCCGCCCATGGCGAACTCGATCCGTACCGTACCAGCGGCCTGGCATCGCAGGCGCTGCTCAAGGAGCTGATCGCGGGCGCGTCGATCGTGGGGCGCACCTCCGAGCGCCATCGCTTCTGAAGCGGCCCGCGCCGGGTTAAGCTGTCGGCCCCGCTGCATGGGTGGTCGGCCGCCCATGCTTTGCCCGATCGAATCCATCACCAGAATCCAGGAGAACTTGTGAGCGCAACCTTCAATCCCGGCGCCGCGGCGACGCTGCTGACCGATGCCTTGCGCAGCGGCGTCCAATTCCGCGACCTGCCCGCCGAGGCCAAGCCGGCCACGCTGGCCAGCGGTTATGACGTGCAGGACCAGTTCATGGCGGCCCTGGGCGATCCGCTGGTGGGATGGAAGCTGGGGGTCGGCAGCGCCAATGCCATGCGGCGCGCAAAGCTGGCGCGTCCGCTGGTGGGCCAGGTTGGCGCATCGCGCTGCTTTGCCGCGGGGGATACCGTGCCCGTCCCGGCGGGCGCGGTGGTCACCATCGAATTCGAGATCGCGGTGCGGCTGGCGCGCGATGTGGCCCCCTTGCAAGCCGAGCTCGCGCCAGCGGACCTGGCCGGGCTCATCGAGAGCGCGCAGGTCGCCGTCGAAGTGGTCCTGTCCCGGTATGAAGACCGCGTCGCGGTCGGCATGCCCGCCTTCGCCGCCGACAACGTGGGCTTCCACGCGCTGGTGCTGGGCGGGAAGATCGACCCCGCCAGCGTGGAAGACGTCCGCGATAGCGCCGAAGTAGCGCTCGACGGCGAGCGTTGCGCGCTGCCGCTGGCCGGCGATGATGCCATTTATCCGCTCGAAGCGCTGCAAGCCTTGCTGGCGCACGCCGCGGAGCGCGGCGTCACCCTGCGCAAGGGCACCGTGGTCACCACCGGCACCCTGACCCGCCCGTTCGACGTATCCGTCGCGGATGGCGCCCGTACTGTCCGGGCCACCTATGGCGGCGGGGAATTGACGCTGCAACTCGCACCGCGCGCCGTCTCCTGAGGCAGCTTCGGCCCGGTCCGGCATGGATCCTGGCCACCAGCGGGTGACGGCTAGAGAGAAGGAGCCCAGAATGCGAAGACGCACTGCCGTTCTGTCCATTCTGCTGCTGTGCGTACCGCAAGCCGGGCTCCATGCGGCCCGCAAGGAGAACGCCATGTCCCTCACGCTGACATCCGAAGCCTTCCCGCACGGTGGCGGGATCCCCGCCATCCACACGTGTGAAGGTGCGGATACTTCGCCGCCGCTCGCCTGGACGGGTATCCCCCCTGGCGCCGTGAGCCTTGCCCTGATCGTGGATGACCCGGATGCGCCCGACCCGGCCGCGCCCCGGATGACCTGGGTGCACTGGGTGCTGTACAACATCCCGCCCGCCAGCGCCGGCCTTCCCGGCGGCATTGCGCCGGCCGGCTTGCCCGCGGGCACCCGCGAAGGCGCGAACGACTGGCACCGCACGGGCTACGGTGGCCCCTGCCCGCCAATCGGGCGGCATCGCTACTTCTTCAAGCTATATGCGCTGGACGTGGTACTGCCCGATCTGGGCAAGGCCTCCAAGGCTACGCTTGAAAAAGCCATGCATGGCCACGTGCTGGCGAAGGTGGAACTGGTGGGGACGTACCAGAAGCATTCCTGACGCCAGCGAAGGGGTGCCCGACGCATCATATTGCGATGCCGCGCCGGTGCGACTCGCCGCGCGCGCTCGGCCTTGGTATTTCCCGTCAATGGGCTAGAACTATCACAAGGGCCTGATTTTCAGGCCGCTTGTGAACGGGAGCCTCTCATGGAACTCCATTTGCATATGCAGTCGCACCATTTCGCGCGCCGCGCGCCGGACTGGCGCGCGGCCGCGATTGCCGGCCTGATCGCAGGTACCCTGTATGTCGTGCTGGAGTTGTTGACGGCGCGCTTCGTGCTGTACCAGGGGGCATGGGGCACGGTGAAGATGGTGGCGGCCATCATGCTCGGCCGGGAGGCGCTGGCATCGGCGGATGCGTTCAGCTGGACCATCGTGCTGGCTGCGGGCGTGGTTCACTTCGCCTTGTCGGTGGTGCTGGCCACGATCCTGGCCATGATCATCGCGTCGTTCCGCTTTGACTCCAGCATCGGCATGGCAACCATGGTCGGCGCGCTGTTCGGACTGCTGGCCTACCTGGTGAACTTCTATGTCCTGGGCCGCTACTTCAACTGGTTCGACGAGGCGCGCGGGTGGGAAAGCGTGTTCGCGCACATCCTGTTCGGACTGATCGCGGCCGATGCCTACACCAACCTGGAACGGCGTGCGCCGGATTCCCCGGGGATGGCAGGAGGTGGCTGAGCGCGGCCCCGCGCCACTTGTCCGGCGGGGGCCTGGCTGTCAGAGGCAGCACTCCCCTGCCAGATAGGCCTTGCGCCAGCGGGTAATGCGCACCTCGGCAAAGAGCCCGGCCTGCGTGAACGGATCGGCATCGATGAATTGCTGCGCCGCATCGCGGGTGTCGACATCCACGATATAGAAACCGCCGCCCGCATCGCTGCCGTCATCGTTAAGCTTGGCCCCGCACGCCAGTAGCAACGCCTTTTGGGCGTCCAGGAAGGCCAGGTGCCCGGCTCGGGCTGCCTGCCGGACTTGCTGGTGCTGCGGCTTGTCCCAGGTTTCGATGAGGAATGGCATGGCGTGGTCGTCCTTGACGAGGCGTTTTTGGTAGGCGGGATGGCCTGAAGCGCCGCCGGCGTCATGCCGGCCGGGCCCGGAGGAGAGTTTCGCCGATTTTCGCGCCAGCCGCGCAAGCCACCGGGGAGCCATCAGCGGCCATCGCCGGCGCGCTCCCGTGAACCTTGCGAAACCCGCAATCCGGGCTTGACAAAACACCTGGATTTTGTGCCTAGCCTCACCCTGCCTCGCAGTGTTATCCACACTTTATGTGGATAACACTGTCAACAAGCTCCGCAAATGGCTCTAGCACGCGGACCCTATCGGACTGCCCACAAAACGGGCAGCTACGCAGACCCGACCGCGCCGAGCCATTGGCTGGCGCCGATTGCCTCGGAATAACTTTGCAGTCAACGGGGAAGCGCAAGGCCAACGGACCGTCCCCCGGGGGTATGGCGGCGGAGCCATGGCAACAACGGCGCCCCGCCGGGCGCCGGTAGGCATCCCACGGAGTGCCGCCGTACCGAAGTGAGTGCGGGCTACGGTGCGGCCGCCGGTTCAGCCAGCCAGCTTTGCCGCCGCGTCGCGCAGCGCGGTGCGCAGGCCCTCTTCCACCACCGGGTGGTAGTACGGCATGGCCAGCATCTGCTCGATAGTGAGCGATTGCTGATAAGCCCAGGCCAGCAAATGCGCGATGTTCTCGGCGCGCGGGCCGGTCCATTCCGCGCCAAGGAAGCGCCCGCTTTGCTTGTCGGCATAGATGTGCATCAGGCCGCGGTTCTTGAGCATCACGCGGCTGCGCCCCTGGTCTTCAAAGCTCACCTCGCCCACCACGAAGCTGTCCCGCGCCAGGTCGGCATGGCGCTGGCCCACCATGGCGATCTGCGGATCGCTGAACACCACGCCGATCGGCGCGCGGCGCGCCAGCGGACGCACCGCGGGGTAAGCTGCCGCATTCTCGCCGGCGGCCTTGCCCTCGTCGACCGCTTCGTGCAGCAGCGGCAGGATGTCGTTGGCGTCGCCGGCGATAAAGATCGGTGCCGTGCCGCATTGCAGGGCTGCCGGATCGAATACCGGCACGCCGCGCGCATCCAGTTCCAGCCCGGTATGCTCCAGGCCCAGGCCACGCACATTAGGCTCGCGGCCGGTGGCGGCAAGCACGTAGTCGAAGCGTTCGGTCACCGTGTTCCCCGCGAGATCCGTGAAGGAGATCACGGCTTCGTCGCCCTCGCGCCGCATCTCGCCGAGCTTCGCGTCCGGGTCAAGGTAGAACTCCTCGCGGAAGGTGGCAACGGCATTGGCCTTGATGGCCGGGTCGGTCAGCGGCCCCACGCCGCCGCGCAGGCCGAACACGCGCACCTGCACGCCCAGGCGGGACAGCGCCTGGCCAAGTTCGAGCCCGATCACGCCGGGCCCGAACACGGCCACGCGGCGCGGCAGGTCGTCCCAGGCGAAAACATCGTCGTTGACCACCAGCCGATCGCCAAACACCTTGAAGGGCGGCGGAATCATGGGGCTGGAGCCGGTGGCGATCACTACGCGGCTGGCACGCACCGTGGTGTGTTCGCCGACCTGCAGCACCGTGTTGTCGATAAAGCGGGCATAGCCGCTCACCTTGTCCTCGGCGGGAATGCCGTCCACGCCACGCACCACGAAACCGACAAAGCGGTCGCGCTCGCGCTTGACCCTGGCCATGACTTCGCGCCCGTCGATGCGGATCTCGCCATCCACATGCACACCGAAGGACGCCGTGTGACGCAGTTCGTGGGCGGCCTCGGCCGCGGCGATCAGCAGCTTGGAAGGCATGCAACCCACGCGGGCGCAGGTGGTGCCATAAGGGCCGCCTTCGATGATGACGGCGCGCTTGCCGGCGGCCCTGGCGGCGCGATAGGCAGCCAGGCC
This sequence comes from Cupriavidus sp. F041, assembly GCF_057814235.1. Lineage (NCBI taxonomy): Bacteria > Pseudomonadati > Pseudomonadota > Betaproteobacteria > Burkholderiales > Burkholderiaceae > Cupriavidus > Cupriavidus sp. F041. Next base: position 2,249,392 of record NZ_JBVASY010000001.1, on the reverse strand, counting down.
GGCGGTGCCGGCGCCGATCACGGCGACGTCGGTCTGAATGGTTTGCACGGTCTGCTGCTTCTGCGTGGTCTGCGTGGCGGTCATGTCGAGTTTCCTGGTGAAGTCGGCTTCAATCAGCGGACCGGATGGCACCGCGCGGCACTGCCATCCGGTCCGCCGACTGGGACGCGGCCGCCGGCCATGCCGGCGCCGCGCCTTGCGGCGGTGAAGCGGTTATTGCGTCTGGACAGGCTTAGCGGACGAGGTAGGTCTCAAGCGCTTCGGCCCCGCCAATCAGCTTGCCGTTGATGAAGATCTGCGGCGCGGTCATGTTGCCGGACACCGCGCCCAGCACCTTGCCGCGGATCTTGTGCTCCAGCGGCACGTCGATGTAGTCGAAGCCGTTGTCCGACAGCATCTGCTTGGCCTTGGCGCAGAAGGAGCAGCCAACCTTGGAGAACACGACTACCTGGTCGGGCTTCCTGGCATTCGGGGCGATGTAGTTGAGCATGGTGTCCGCGTCCGATACCTTGAACGGGTCGCCCGGCTCTTCCGGCTCGATGAACATCTTGTCGACCACGCCATCCTTGACCAGCATCGAATAGCGCCAGCTGCGCTTGCCGAAGCCCAGGTCGGTCTTGTCGACCAGCATGCCCATGCCTTCGGTGAATTCGCCGTTGCCGTCGGGAATCATCACGATGTTTTCCGATTCCTGGTCCTTGGCCCATTCATTCATCACGAACGTGTCATTGACCGAAACGCACAGGATCGCGTCCACGCCATGCTTGGCAAACACCGGCGCCAGCTCGTTGTAGCGCGGCAGGTGGGTGGACGAGCAGGTCGGGGTGAATGCGCCGGGCAGCGAGAACAGCGCGACGGTCTTGCCTTCGAACAGGTCGGCCGTGGTCACGGTCTTCCATTCATTATTCTCGCGGACGCGGAACGTGACATTGGGAACGCGTTGACCTTCACGGGATTGCAGCATGGATGAGCTCCTGGATGACTGGGGGAGGATGGCCGCGTGTTGCAGCGAAGACCCGATTTTCCGCGCCGCAACGTGATTTGTACAATTCATCATTACAAACACAATGATTGTCTTTTGCTATCGAACATGGATAACTTCGCCCTATGGGACTCCACGTAACCTTTAGCATGATATTTAAACATCACTTTAATGCACTGATCCTGTCCATGGCGGCCGGGAACAAAGACGCTGCGGCTGCTACTGGCGCGGAGTCAGAAATTCCCACAGGACTTTTCAGACATTTCCTAACGTTGCCTGCCATCACGACGCTTACATTCGGGCAAGGCATCCCGCATGCGCGCCCGCTGTGGCGCCTGCCGTCTCCCAAGGCAGCAAACGCTCGCATGGGCGGACCGGCAGGCGCCGGCACGCCCCTACTCGATGAGAACTCCCATATGTGCATCTGCACTTCCCTGAACCCGGCGGACGGCTCGGCTACCCGGAGCCGGCGCCCGCCCGCCCGCTGGTGGCACCGCCAGCCGTTTGTACTATTGCTGTCGCTTTGCCACGGCTTGCCGGCGCTGGCTGCCTTCCCGGCCGAGCCGCCGCGCGCGCCGCAACCAAGCCCCCAGCTGCGGCTGGCTTCGTCCTATACGCCCGGTACGGGCGCCCCCACCGGTCAGGCCGGTGCATGGCATGGCGACGATGCGGAACTGGCCGCATGGCGCCGCAAGCACAAGGTCCTGCGGGTAGCGGTGGTGGGCAACTACCTGCCGCCTTTCGACCTCGTCGACCTGAAAGGGGATTACCGCGGGATCTCCGCGGATTACCTCGCCGTGCTGGTCGCGCGGCTTGGCATACCGGCGCAAATCTTCCGCTATCCCTCTCACGAACTGGCGCGCAGCCAGCTGGCCAACGGCGCCGTCGACCTGATCACCACGTCGCTGGACGACCCCGGCGCCGGCCTGCGTACCGCGCCGTACCATGACCATCGCCTGATCGAGGTGGTGTCTCGCAGGGACAAGGCGCGTAACCAGGCCAACCGCACCATTGGCTACCTGGCGGGCGAAGTCTCGCCCGCCGCGCTTCACCGGGCCTACCCGGGCGCGCCGCTGCAACCCTTCGAGAACCTGCTGGGCGCGCTCGACCAGCTCTCCCGCGATGCCGACTTCGTGGTGGTCACCAACGCTACCGCCGCAGGCTACCTCGTCGAGCAATACCGGTACGACGAACTCACCGCGCGCAACTTCGCGCCAATGGCGCAAGCGGGCGTCACGTTCGCCGTGGCGGATCCCTCCCTGGGCCGGATCGTCGACCGGACGCTGGCGGCCATGCCCGCCTCGCTCAAGCGTGAGATCGAAACTGCCTGGATCGCCGGCCACCCGGAGGTGCGCTACCTGGTGTCGCGCGACTTCGTCCCGTTCCAGTTTGCCGAAGCCAGGGGGCGCCTCGGCGGACTCACCGAACAGGTGCTGCAACTGATCGCGCAGCGCACCGGGCTACGCTTCGTGCCTTACTGGCCAGCCAGCGGCGCGGACATTACCGCCGCCGTAGAGAATGGCATCCTGGACATCGTGCCGATCCTGCCGGTAAACCAGCCTCCGGCCAGCTCCGCACGCCTCTCGGTGAGTGCGCCCTATTTCTCGGGCAACTGGGTCGTCGTCACGCGCGCCGGCGACGACAGCATCAAGAGCCTGCCCGACCTCGCCAACAAGATCATTGCGGGGCCGCCGTTCAACGGCATCCAAGACCTCGTGCGCACCCGCTATGCGGTGAGCCAGCGCGAGACCGACTCCTACGAGGAGGCATTCCGCATGGTCGCCACCGGCCGTGCCGATGCCACCATCGCCAACGCCTTCATGGCCGACCACATGCTCAGGCAGACCGACGCTGGCCGCCTCAAGGTTGCAGCCGCGACAGGCGGGGTCCCGCTGGAAGTCGGTCTGGGCATCAGCAACCGGCATCCTGAATTGCTCGGTATCATCAACAAGGCCATCCTGAGCATTCCACCCCACGATCTCGGCGCCATGCGCGCGCACTGGACGGAAGTCAGGCCATCGCCCCTTGCCTGGCGCCAGATCCTGCCGTGGCTGATGGGGGCCGCGGCTGCCCTGCTGCTGGTCAGCCTGCTCTTTCTGGCATGGGTGACCTCGCTGCGGCGCCAGGTGACGCAACGCACCGCGGCCGAACACGCCTTGCAGGACCAGGTGGCATTCCAGACCGCGGTGCTCGACGGGATTCCGCAGCCGATCTACCTGCGCGACAGCCAGTTGCGCATGATCACCTGCAATACCGCTTACGAAGCGGTACTTGGCACGACGCGGCGCGCGCTGGCCGGCACGGAGCTGGCGTTCGCCACCGCCGCCATCAGCCCCGACATCCGCCACGACGAGCTGATGGACGTCTACCAGGACGTACTGCAGACCGGCCTGCCGTCCAGCGCCGACCGGCGCCTGACCATTGGCAACGAGCAACGCAGCGTCATCAGCTGGGTCGTGCCGCTGCGCCGCGCCAATGGCGGCACGGCCGGCATCGTCGGTGGCTGGATCGATGTGACGGAGCGCCAGCAGATGCTGGCCGAACTGGCCGCGGCCAAGAACCGCGCCGAAGCGGCCAACCGCGCCAAGTCCACCTTCCTCGCCTCGATCAGCCACGAGATACGCACCCCCATGAATGCCATCCTGGGGATGCTGGAGCTGGTGCTGGCGCGCCAGCACGCCTCGCACGCGGATCGGGAGCAGCTGGGCGCCGCGCACGGCGCGGCCACGTCGCTGCTGTCGCTGCTGGATGACATCCTGGACCTCTCCAAGATGGAAGCCGGCAAGTTCACGCTACAGCCGCGCGCCGCCAGCCTGCGCCAGGCCCTGCACGAGCTCGCCCGGATGTTCGGGCCGGTAGCCTCGCAGAAAGGCCTGGCCCTGAGCATCAGCGTTGACGATACGGTGGCGCAAGCGCACAAGGTGGATATCCTGCGCATCAAGCAGGTCATCAGCAACTTTGTCTCCAACAGCATCCGCTTTACCGAGCAGGGCGGCGTGGATATCCGGCTGGACGGATCCACTGTGCGAGACGCCTGGCAAGCGCTCCACATCGTCATCCAGGACACCGGCATCGGCATTCCCCCCGGAGCGATCGGCAAGCTGTTCCGCCCCTTCTCCCAGGTGGAATCGCCCGAGCGCGCGAATACCGGCGGCACCGGCCTGGGCCTCTCGATCGCGCAAAACCTGGTGCGAAGGATGGGAGGCGAGATCTCGCTTGAGAGCGAGCCGGGCCTCGGTACGAAGGTGGTGGTGCGCCTGAACCTCGAAGTTTCGGCATCCCCGCCCCAGGAAAGCGCTTCGATTGCCGGCACGCCCGACATCTCGCTGTTCCCCGCCGGCATGCGCGTGCTGATCGTGGATGACCATGCGCCTAACCGGCTGTTGCTGGAGCGTCAGCTGGAGCGGCTAGGCATTGCGGTAGATACGGCGGAAAACGGCGCCCTTGCCCTGGAAGCCCTGTTGCGCCACCCGCCAGACCTGATCATCTGCGACTGCATGATGCCGGTGATGGACGGCTTCAGCCTGGCCCGTGCAATTCGCGCGCGCAAGGACCCCCCTGGGCAAGATACCGATCATCGGGTGCACCGCCAGTGCCCAAAGCGAAGATCATCAGCATGCGCTGGCGGCGGGAATGAGCGAGGTACTGGTCAAGCCAATGGGGCTGGTCGCACTGGAACGCGCCCTGCGCCGCCATCTGCACGCAAGCCATGGTGCCGCGCAAGGCGATGCCACGCCGGCCTGATTGCGCGCCGGAAGCGCACCTTGAAGTTGGGGTTGAAGTCGAAGTTGAAGTTGAAGTCGAAGTTGACTCCGACCGCTACCCCAAAACCCTCGCCGCCCGAGGCGGCGGCCGCATTGCCAACAGCGAAGCCTCAAGATGTTCCACCGTCGCGGCAAGAATCGGCAGCAACGCCTGCGCCGCAGCCAGATCACCGAACTGCGCAACGGCTTCCAGCCGTCCACATAGTGTCACCAGCGCCGCGCACTCCAGAATCCGGGCCGAGTGCCTTTGATCCGATGAGCACCACTGTCGAACCGCTGCCAAGCGCCGTCCGTCAGCGCGGCGTGCATCATGGCGAGATCGATGCGGTTGGTGTCGACCAGGCTATCGACCAGATCCCTGACGATATCCGCATCGCCGCCGGCCAGGGTATCGAGCAAGGTGCCGACGGCCGCGCATTCGTCCGGCGAAACCGCGACAAAGCCGTGTTCAGCCAGCGCGCGCGCCAGTGAACTGGCATTGACCGGCGCGGTGAGCGTGGCATCGAAGGCCACGCCGTGGGCCGCATGGGTTACGCGCTTGCCAGCATCGGCCGGCACCACCGCAAACAGCAGGCTATCCGGCGACAGGCCGAAGTCACTGCGAGCCGGTTCGCCCTCATGGTCATGCGCAAGCCAGACCAGCGCCAGCCGGATACGTCCGGTTTGCGCGGGACCGGCATCCGGCTTGGCCGGATCCCCGTATTCGACGGAAAACCCCAGGCCCGCGAGCACGGTCGCGAGCCCGCTGATTTGCAACGCTTGCGCGCCACTCTCGGTAGTGCTGAGTAATAGCGCACGGATCATGAAATTACCTTCGGGAGCATTTGCATTTTGTTGAGCCACTGTCGGCAAGTGACCACAGGCTGGCGTCATTGCGTCGGTGTGAGGCGATATCGCCGGGCAAAGTCGACCAGGTCCACCAGCGAGCCGACCTGCAGCTTGCCCATGATGCGGGTCTTGTGGCTGCTCACCGTCTTGTTGCTGATAAATAACAGTTCGCCTATCGCTTTATTGGACAAGCCCCTGGCCAGCAACTGCAGGATGACGATTTCCTTGTCCGACAGCCGAGCGAGCCGCTCTTCGTCCGCCAGCTGTGCAACCTTCGGCAGTTCGCGCTCGTAGCGCATCTCCGGAAACACCGTATAGCCGCCCATCACCGCTTCGACGCAGCGCACGATTTCCTTCATGTCCTGCATCTTGCTGACGAAGCCCTGGGCACCAGCATGCCTCACCCGAGGGGCGAACGTGGCCTGGTCTTGCCCGGAAATCACCAGGATGCGGATCGGCGGGTAGATCAGCTTCAGGCGCGGAATCACGTCAAGGCCGCTGATGCGGGGAATATCCAGGTCCAGGACAGCGAGATCCGGCTGGAACTGCCTGGCGGCTTCGATTGCAGCCTGGCCATTGTCCGCTTCCAGAATATGGCTGACCCCCAGCACTTGCGACAACTGGGTCTTGATCACCAGGCGGAGTGCCGGGTGATCGTCGACGACCAAGATAGTTGCCACTCGCATTCTCCCCAAAAAAAACCAACAAGGAACTCACCTGCGCCGGGACACACCGATAATCAAAAGGTGGAGCGCGGATTATGTGGCGAATTTACGCCACAACTGGCCAGAAATTTCCGAGCAAGTTATAGGAAATTTCCTAAAGAACGGCTCCCGCAACCTCGAACCGCGTCTTCACAGCCAGGGCTCAAGCCGGGCGTTCGCTGATAAAAATGAATCTTGAATTACGTTTAAAGAGAGAAAATCCTACGCTGGACGCAGGGCAGACCGCGATGCCATAAAGGATCTCGCCGAGTACTTCCGCGCTGAGTCCTTCGTCGAAATATGTTCTGCTTTTCCTTAGTCACTTTCCCTCTTCTCTACGGGCACGCCGGAGCCCGGTCCCGGTTTGCGTGGCCGGCATGAAACCCTGATCTTGCCCGGACCGCCGAATGCTCCGAATCAAGCTGCTGAAAATTCCGCACAAGGCACAATTCCCCCACTATCCCCTTGACCGCTACCTGAGGCCGATCGCCACGGCACATTCGGCAGCGGCACGCCTGAAAGAGACCAATGACATGGATCACTGACATGGCGGGACGCAAAATGCGGAAATTTCGCAAACCGGCATCGTGCCGTCGGCGATACAGTCTGCAGTCACAAAACAGTACTTTCGCCGGCGCGCCGCGCCGCCATTGACCACCGTCAGCCGCACTGCCATTGGCGCAACGCGGCCTGGACGGGAGAACACGGAAGCAAGCCATGAGTGATATCACCCCAATTTGCGCAACCGGGGCACCGGAGCCACCCGCGCAGCTGGAACGGCTCGCGCGATGCAAGCCGTCCCGCCCGACGTTCTCACGGATATGAGCCCATGCTGGCCGACGTCTCGCTCTCCAAATCCCGCATCGTCATCGCCGACGATCATCCCGTCATGCTGGTGGGCCTGCGCGGCTTGCTCGCGCAGTTTGAAAGCGTCGAAATCGCCGGCATCGCCCGGAACTCCACCGAAATCCTCGCGTTGCTCAGCCGGCAGCCCTGCGAGATCCTGCTGACCGACTATGCGATGCCAGGCGGCGCCCATGGCGATGGCCTGCGCATGATCGAGTTCCTGCGCCGCCGCTACCCAGAGCTGGCGATCCTGGTATTCACCATGCTGCACAACCCCGAGCAGATCAGCGAGCTGGTCAGCTTCGACCACTTGTCCGTGGTCAGCAAGCTCGACGACGCATCCCACATCCCGAAGGCGCTGGCACACCTGCTCGCTGGCGTGCGCTACCTGTCGCCGGCGATACAGCGGCTGCTGGACAGCATCGGCCCGCCCGCTGACCTGCGAGCCCGGTTCGGGCCACTCAGCCCGCGCGAGGTCGAGGTGATCCGGCTTTACCTGTCCGGCATGTCCGTCAGCCAGATCGCGGTCAGCCTCGGGCGCAGCATCAAGACCATCAGTACGCAAAAAATGTCGGCCATGCGCCGGCTCGGCTTACGTGGCGACCTGGAACTCTACAACTACGCCGCTTCCATCGGCCTGCTCGGGCAGTACCGCGCGCACCACCTGAACGCCACAACCCGGGAATAACGGCGCGCAATAATGCAGGCGAGCGCCGCCGGCCCGCCGATACCCCGCCTCCAAACGCGCGCGAACGCCTCGAAGCCCTGCCCGGTGGCGAACGCGATGCCCGGGCTACTTCGCCGGGACGCGAAGCGCCGCGCCACCGTCGGCACTGCGGTTCCGGTCCACCCGGTCCTTCGGCTCCGCCGACGCGGCCGCCGCCGCATGCATCTCGAACCCCGGCTCGGGAGACGGCACCGTGATGGTGCTCAGCAAGGACAGCGGACACCACCAAAGCGCTTTCAACAGATTCACTGGACTTTCCCCTGAGTGCCGGTGACCATGGTCGGGCACGATACACCGCTTAACGGCAGGAAGTGGCGATCCGTTGAACTTGTCACAAACTATTCTTCAAGCAAAGCAGCCGGTTATGCTGCGTGGGAAAAAAGGGAGGGGCATCAAATGAACCGTCTTCGATACTCGGTCGACCTGTCCTACGAAGTCCTGGATGCCGAGGCGGACTTCCTCTTCAACATCGAAGCCGCCCGTACAGCCCGCCAGACTGTCGTTTCCGAGCGCCTGACGCTACCGCCCGTGCTGCGCATGGACCACTACAACGACCCGTTGCTATGCAACCGGCTGATCCGCCTGCGCGCGCCGAAGGGACATCTGGCCATTCACTATGAAGCCGTGGTCGATATCGACCATCGCCTCGACGAGCCATCGACCTTGTCGGAGGTCCCGGTCGCGCAACTGCCGTTCGATGTGCTGCCCTACCTGGCGCCGAGCCGATACTGCGAATCCGACCGGCTGATGGAATTTGCCCTGCGGGAGTTCGGCGCCATTCCGTGGGGATACACCCGTATCGTCGCGATCCGGGAATGGGTGCGCAACCACGTGCGCTTCATGTCAAAGTCCACCAACGAGCGCACCTCGGCCGTGGATACGATTGTCGAACGCACCGGTGTGTGCCGGGACTTTGCGCACCTGATGATTGCGATCTGCCGGGCCCTGAGCATTCCCGCGCGCATTTCCAGCAGCCTGGACTACGGCGCCGATCCCGCTCTCGGGCCGCCGGATTTTCATGCCTTTGTCGAAGTCTTCCTGTCGGGAAGATGGTACCTGGCCGATCCCTCCGGCACGTCCATTCCCACCGGCCTGCTGCGCATCGGCACGGGCCGGGACGCGGGGGAGATTCCTTTCGCGGCGATTTTCGGCAAGGTGGAATCCGAGCGGCCCTTCGTGCAGGTCCATGCGGTGACCGATGCGGCGCTCGGACTGGAGATGCCGCTTTTCACAGACTGGGGCATCTGTACCTGGTAGGACGGTTCTCCCCGGCCACGCCGCTTGCCGGGCCTGTCAGCGGAAATAGGCCTTGGTATATTCGTGCACATCGTCGCGGGCAAGCATCTCGGCCGGCGCCATCCAGCAGTACGCGCTGTGCTGATCGGGCTGCCCTGGCGGCTTCCCGTCCGGCTCGCCGCCCGGCAGGGTCCAGGCATAGGCAAGCACCACATAGTGCGTGGTAACGCCGGGCTCGCCGGCAAAGTTGTCCGCATAGTGATGTTCGAACACGCCGCGCGGGACTGCATCGCCACGCCTGGCCCCGGCGATGCCCAGTTCGTCCGCCACGATGCGGCGGAAGGCGGCATCCAGGCCTTCGTCCTTGCGGATGCGCCCGCCCGGCACGAACCACGTACCTTGCGCCGGCCGGTTACGGCGCCGGCCAAGCAGCACCCGGCCTTGCGCATCGGTGACGAGCAGGTCGATCGAGACCAGCGGTGCATGGCGCACCACAAAGAAGAAATCCTTCCCGACGAGCATTGAAATCGGCTCCGAAATCGACAGGCAACATCCTGCCCCGCGTTGCTTCATTCAGCCGGAGGCGGGCACGGATCCCCAGGAAAAGTACAGCGCCGGCATGGGTGGCGGGCAGGGCTGCGGCAACATGCCGTTACGCCGCGGGACAAGCGCGAAAGCTGTCGGCACGACGCTGGCGGTGCAGAAAGACGCCTCGCCCACCGGGGGATAGGCGAGGCGCAAAGCGCGAACAGGTGGGTCAGACCTGCCCGCGACGTATGGAGCCTACCCGCGGCCGCGCAAATAGAACGTGGGCTAGCGCACCAGGCGTTGCTGCGGCGATGTCACGGAGGATGGCAACGGCCTTGCCCGCACCGCCTGCAAGCTGGCTATCGGGGGGCGGCGGCGCAAGCCGGCAGGCTCGGGCTCGTTGCCACGGGGCAACGCCTGACCCGCGCGCGCACGGCTTTGTGGCCGCGCCGGATGCATGGCCTGCGCAACGCTTATGGAAAAATCATAGGCAAAACAGACCCGGAGATGCGCCGCCACCGAACTAAAAATTTGCGCGCCGCTGCCGTTATTCCCTTAGCGGCGGGCTCCGCCATGCCGCATGTTGGCGCTGCCCGCGCCCGACAGCGCCATGGCGCCCACAGAAGCCCGAGTATCCCTATGCAAGACAATCTGCCACAGCTCGCCGCGCTATGCTGCACCTTTGCTGCCGTGCTCTGTACAGCACTCGCGATCCGGCGTGCCCGGAAACAAACCCGCGTCGATCTCCGCATCTGCGACCTGGAACGACAACTCCGCGAGCGTCTGCCAAAGCGGGACGACGCAGCGGCCGATACGCGCATCTTTGGCTAACGCCATGCACCTGGCGCACTGCCCCGGAGAAGGCAAGGCACAAGCGAGCAAGGACGAGCCCGAGAACAGAGAGGAAAAAATGGGGGCTATTCTCCATACGTTGTATCAGCAAGAATACGTATGATCCGTCGCGTGACAAGTCGCAGTGCATAAGTTAATAGATCTGACAACTGGACCATAAGCGGTATTGCCGCCTGGAACGACTTGTATGCCGATCTTCGCAGCGTGATCCAGCATGCCTACACAGGCCAGAGAGCCAACGGGGCAGGATTTACGAGGTGTGGATGTCGCGGGGTGTAAAAGGCCATTCTTCGGAATGGCCTTTTTTATTGTTGCTGCCAGGCGGGGAGCCTGGCCGCAACCGTCAGCGGTAGCCGATTGTGTCGGCAGGCTTGTCCGCGTCCTGTACTTCGGGAACGCAGCGCCAGGCGTCCGGCCGGCTGCCGTCGATGTCGGTAAAGCCGTGGAAAGGCGTCCGGCGCGCAGATTCGTCTCTTTGGACGACGCACCGGCGCACCGCGCTCGCGACACCGCTGCAGGTTCCCTGCCGGATCGCCGCAGGGAGGAACCCTGATCCTGGCTAAGGAAGCGTCGTGACCTACACAGCTTTTGACCTGACCGGAAAGGTTGCCCTCGTCACGGGCGGCAATAGTGGAATCGGACTCGGCATGGCCGAGGCCATGGCGGCGGCTGGTGCCGACATGGCGATCTGGGGCACCAACGCCCGGAAAAATGACGATGCGGCCGCGCGCCTGGCCGCGCACGGCCGCAGAGTGCACACGGCGGTTTGCGATGTGGGCGACGAGGCCGCGGTGCAAACCGCCTTCGCCGAAACGGTCGCGACCCTGGGCCGCGTAGACGGCTGCTTTGCCAACGCGGGAATCGGCGCGCGCGGCGGCCGCTTCGAGACGCTCGGCACGGAAGACTGGCATCGCGTGCTGCGGGTCAACCTCGACGGGGCCTTCTTTACACTGCGCGCCGCCGCGCGGCACATGCTGGAGCAAGACGACGGCGGCGTGCTGGTTGGCACCGCGTCAGTAGCCGCCATCGAAGGGGCCGCGCGCAACCAGCACTATGCCGCCACCAAGGGCGGGCTGATATCGATGATGCGTGCGCTGGCCGTGGAGTACGCGCGCCACCGCATCCGCGCGCATTCCATCCTGCCGGGCTGGATCGCCACCGACATGACCGCCAGGGGGCAGGCGGATCCGGCGTTCCAGGAAATGGTGGGCAAGCGCGTGCCGATGCGCCGCTGGGGCGAGCCGGCCGACTTCGGCGGGATCGCCATCTATCTGATGAGCGCGGCATCCCGCTATCACACGGGCGATACGCTGGTCATCGATGGTGGCTATACCTTGTTCTGAGGGAAGAAGAGGCATCGGGGGACGCCGCTGCCGCACCCCCGATACGCATGGCGCTTGGCGGCTAGAACCTTCCCGCGGCCTTCAGGATGCCAACCAGCCCTTCCGGCCATACGGTCTCGGTGGTCGAGGCCAACTCCGTTTGCGACCACCACCTGTGGTCCGCGATCACACTCCTTTCATCGTCGGTCCTCTTTCCCGCGCCAAGCAGGTAGCCGGCGCCAAAGCCGATCACCCAGCCGCGCATCGGACATCGCTCACCGCGATGCGCGGGAAATATTGGTCCGGATAGCGCAGCCGGGCGGAAGCCGCAGTATGTTCCACTTTCCTCCCGCGCCCACGCCGCCGTTCTAATCCACCTTGTTGAACAAGCTGCTCCCATGGTCATGCAGCAAGCCGATCAGGCGATCCGCCACCGGCGATAGCGGCACGTCCTTGCGATACGTCACACCAAAATTGCGCACCAGCGTGGCCGCCGCCAGGGGCACCTCTTGCAGTTGTCCGCCGCTTGCGCGCAAGGTGCGCCGCGAGACGAAGGTCAGCAATGCCGTGTCGGCCACCACGCGGGGGATCAGCGGGATCGAATTGGTCTCGATCTGCACCACGGGCCGGGGCAGGTCGCGCGACTCGAAGGCATCGTCCAGCCAGGCCCGGCTTGCCACCGCGCGGTTGGGCAGAGCCCATTGGCAAGCCGCGAGCGACTCCAGCGTGACGCGCCGCGTCTTGAGGATCGGATGGCCCTTCGCTGCCGCGACGACCACGGTGTCCTTGAGCAGCGTCTCGCAGCGGAATTCCTCCTCCTCTTCCGGCACGAAGCCCAGCACAAGGTCCAGGCGCCCCTCGCGCAGTTCGTCGCGTAGTTCGTAGTTGTTGCGGATCGTGAGCTGCAGCATCACGTCGGCGGCCTGCCGCAGCAGCATGCTGCAGATGCGGGGCAGCAGGTATTCCGCCCCAAGCGGGCCGCTGCCCAGCCGTACCGTGCCGGCTACCCCGCGCGCGATGGCGCTTACCTCGTCGCGCAACAGGTCGGCTTCCTGCAGCAGCAAGGTTGCGCGCGCCCGCAGCGCGATACCGGCCGCGCTGAGCTTCTGTCCCCTGCCGTCGCGCTCGAACAACCCGGCGCCGAGCGACGCCTCCAGCCGGTCGATGGCCTTGGTGAGCGTCGGCTGGCTGCGGTGCACCAGTTCTGCCGCGCGCCGGAAGTTACCCGCGCTGGCCACGGCAAGGAAGTACTTGAGATCGCGGAGGTCCATGGAGTGCGTGGAGTGCGCTGCCGGAGGGGCAGCCTTGATTGATTACTAATATTTAACGATTTCCAAAAATTATAAGCTGGACGGAATCTGTCGTGAGGACAAGAATTCAGCACCGCATCGGCCGCACGCCGATTGTCCAACGCCTGCTGACCGTCTCCATGCCATATACCGTTCTCGTCACCGCTCCTCGCCTGGCCCCGGCCGGCGCCCGCCTGCTGCAAGCGGCCGGTTCGCGGATTCTCTATCTTGCCAATGCGGATGACGCTGGCGAGGTAGCGCGCATCCTCGCCACCCAACCGGTCGACGCCGTCATCTCCCGCACCGTCGCACTGAGCGGTGCCGCCGTCGCGGCATGCCCCACGCTGAAGGTGATCTCCAAGCACGGCGTAGGCGTTAGCAACATCGACGTGGAAGCCGCAACCGCGCGCGGCATTCCCGTCTACGTCACGCCCGGCGCCAATGCCCGTTCGGTGGCTGAACTCACGCTCGGCCTGATGTTCGCGGCGGCGCGGCGCGTGGCGTGGATGGACCGGGAGATCCAGGCCGGCCGGTGGTCGCGCGCGCAGGACGGCATCGAACTGCATGGCCGCACGCTGGGCCTGGTCGGCTTCGGGCAGGTCGCGCAACGGGTCGCCGGCGTATGCCTGGCGCTCGGCATGCCGGTGCTTGCCTTCGACCCGGCACTGGCCGGGCACGCCAGCCCCGTGGAGGGCGTGGCGCTTGTCGGCACGCTCGACGCGCTCCTCGAAGCCAGCGACGTGCTGAGCCTGCACGTACCGCTGAACAGCCACACCCGCAACATGATCGGCGCGCCGCAGTTCGCGCGCATGCGGCACGGCGCCATCCTGCTCAATACGGCGCGCGGCGAAGTGGTCGACGAGCCGGCGCTGGTGCAGGCGCTGCAAAGCGGCCAGCTCTACGCAGCCGGACTGGACACCATGGCGGTCGAGCCCCTGCCCGCCGGCAGCCCGTTGCGCGGCCTGGACAACATCGTCCTCACGCCCCATGTGGGCGGCTCCACGCCGGCCGCCCTGGCCGCGATGGCGAGCGGCGCCGCGCGCAATGTGCTCGGCTTCCTGCAGGGCACGCCGCCCGCGGCCACCGCCTGCGTCAATCCGCAGGTGCTGGACGGCGCCCCGGATGCCCTCAGCGCGTGACAGCGCGCCCCCAACCGACAGCAAGACACGAAGGAGACCTGGATGAGCAACGAAGCAAGCAGCACCGAAGCCGGCAACAAGGCATGGCCCGCGGGCTACCGCATCAACTCCTGCGCCGCCGGCCCCGCGCCGGACATCGTCGCCGCCTTCCGCGATATGCCGGTGGCGGCGATCGGCGATGCCATGAGCCGCAATATCGGCACCATCGGCCTGCGCCCCTATCACAGCCGGCCGGACACCGTACTGTGCGGGCCGGCCGTCACCGTGCGCGTGCGCCCCGGCGACAACCTGATGATCCATAAGGCGCTGATGATGGTCCGCCCCGGCGATGTGCTGGTGATCGACGGCGGCGGCGACGTCACGCAGGCGCTGGTCGGCGGCCTGATGCGCACCACCTGCCTGGCCAAAAAACTCGGCGGGCTGGTGATCGATGGCGCGGTGCGCGACGTACTCGAATGGGCGGAAGACGGCATGCCCATCTTTGCGCGCGGCAATACCCACCGCGGCCCGAGCAAGGACGGCCCCGGCGAGATCAACGTGCCCGTCTCGTGCGCGGGCATGGCCGTGCTGCCGGGCGACCTGATCGTGGGCGACGCGGACGGCGTGATCGCCGTGCCCGCCGCGGAGGCCGCCGATATCCTGCAGCGCACCCGCGCCCACCTGCAGAAGGAGGCGCGGATTCGCGCCGACAACGCCGCCGGCACCTCGGACCCCGAACGGTTCGACGCGGCGCTGCGCGCCAAGGGACTGCCGGTCTGAATCCGGCGCGGCACCGCCCGCGCGGGTGCCAAGAAAAACAGGAGACAAAACATGCAACGACGTCATTTCCTCCAGGCCACCGCCGCCATGACGCTGGCCGCCGCCGGCATCGCCCGTGCGCAAGGCGCGTGGCCGCAAAAGCCCATCCGGCTGGTGGTGCCGTTCCCGCCCGGAGGCGGCACCGACACCACCTCGCGGCTGGTCGCCGAGAAGCTGACCCTGACCGACCACTGGACGCTGGTGGTGGACAACAAGCCCGGCGCGGGCGGCAATATCGGCCTGGACGCGGTGGCCAAGTCGGCGCCGGACGGCTACACCATTGGCATGGGCCAGGCCGCCAACCTGGCGATCAACCCCGCGCTGTACCCGAAGATGCCGTTCGATCCCCTGAAGGATTTCACGCCGGTCGCCGGCGTGGCGGAACAGCCCGTGGTGCTGGTGGTGCGCCAGGACTCGCCGCTGCGCACGCTGGCCGACTTCGTCAAGGCGGCCAGGGCGCGCGACGGCGATATGGGCATCGCCCAGGCCGGCAACGGCACCGTGGGCCACCTGGCCGGCGAGATGCTGGCGCGGCGCGCCGGCGTGCGTGTGCTGCAGGTGCCGTACAAGGGCGCCGGCCCGGCCATGACAGACCTGCTCGGCGGCCAGGTGGACACTTACTTCGGCAACACCGTTTCCGTGATGCCGCAGTTGTCGGCCGGCAAGATCCGCGCGCTGGCTGTGACGTCGGCGAAGCGCCTGCCTTCTCTGCCCGCAGTGCCGACGGTGGCCGAACAAGGATTCGCAGGCTTCGAGGCCACCACGTGGCTGGGCCTGGTCGGCCCCGCCGGCTTGCCCGCCAATGTCACCGAGCGGCTGGGCGCGGCGACCATCAGGGTGCTGGCGCGCCCGGACGTGCAACAGAAGCTGGCGCAGGAAGGCAGCGTGCCGACGCCGCAGACCGCGGCGCAGTTCGCCGCGCACATCCGTGCCGAGCACGCCAAATGGGGCGCGCTGATCCGCGAAGCGCAGATCAGGCTGACCTGAGACGCCAGACGGAAAGCAAGCCCAACCTTGTTCAACCGGAGTTTCTGCAAAATGGAAAGCGTTGACTGCGCCGTCATCGGCGCTGGCGTGGTAGGTCTCGCCATCGCCCGCACCTTGTCCGCCGCCGGCCGCGAAGTGGTCATCCTGGAGGCGGAGAACGCCTTCGGCACCCACACCAGCGCGCGCAATTCGGAAGTCATTCATGCGGGCATCTCGTATGCGCCGGGCTCGCTCAAGGGCAGGCTTTGCGTGGCGGGCAAGGCGGCGCTGTACGACTACTGCGCCGAGCGCGGGATCGGCCACCAGCGCATTGGCAAGCTGATCGTCGCGGTACAGGAAGCTGACCTTCCCGAACTGCACAAGTACGTGGAGCTAGGCACGGCCCAGGGTGTCACCGACCTGCGCATCATCGGCGCCGCCGAGGCGCGCGCCCTGGAGCCGGAAGTGGCTTGCGCGGGGGCCTTGCTGTCACCGTCGACCGGCATCGTCGACAGCCACGGCCTGATGCTGGCCTACCTGGGCGACGCAGAACGCCATGGCGCTGCGCTGGCACTGAGTAGTCCGGTGCTGGCAGGACAGCCAACCCCGGATGGCATCGTTCTGAAGGTGGGCGGCGCCAGAACCAACGGAGTTGCTGTGCGGCACCGTCATCAACGCGGCTGGCCTTGGCGCGCAGCGAGTGGCAACGGCCATCGCGGGCATGCCGGCCGACAAGATCCCGCCGCTCTATCACGCCATCGGCCACTACTTCACGCTGGGCCGCCCATCGCCCTTCCAGCGCCTGGTCTATCCCACCGGCCGCGCGGGCGCGCTGCGCGCGCACGTAACGCTGGACCTGGGCGGGCAGTGCAAGTTCGGCCCGGACCTGGATTGGCGCGACGGCGTGGACTACCGCTTCGACGCCTCGCGCGAAGCCGCGTTCTACCGCGCCGTGCGCCGCTACTACCCCGGCCTGCGCGATGGCGACCTGCAACCCGGCTACACGGGCATCCGCCCCCGCCTGGCCGGCCCGGGGTCGTCAATGCACAACAGCGCCACCGACTTCATCGTGCAAGACGAGCGCGAGCATGGCATTCCGGGCCTGCTCAACCTGTTTGGCATCGAGTCGCCGGGGCTGAGCGCATCGCTGGCCATTGGCGGTTACGTCGGGGAACGGGTGGCCGCGCTGACGCCCTGATTGCCGGCCACTGCCGGCTGAGGAAGCTCAGTCCATCTTGATCCCGTGCGGAGCGTGGACCTGGACGGCCTGGCGCCGCAGGCGGAAACCGGCATCCACCTGCTGCGCGCGCTGCCGCGTGCAAGCGCCAAGGTACGCGCCTTTCGCGAGCATCTGAGCGCCAGCATCGGCAGCCCGCCACGGTGGCAGGTTGCCATGGCGCCGCCGGGCGAATAACCCTGACTGATGGCCGTCAGGCCGCCGGCGGCGCCGTCGAGCCGCGGACGATCAGCTCCGGGCACAGCACCACGCTGGCTGCCTCGGCGCCCGCGCCTTCGATGCGCGCCAGCAGCAAGGTAGCAGCCTTCGCCCCCATTTCGTGCACCGCGATGCGGATCGTGGTGAGCGGCGGCGTGAGCGCATCCACGAACGGCATATCGTTGTGGCCAACCACCGAGACCCGGCCAGGGCAGGCGATCCCCGCTTCGCGGAAATAGTCGTAGCATCCCAGCGCCACCAGGTCGTTGCCGGCGGCGATCGCAGTCAGGGCGGGAAACTGCGCGAGCAGCGCCTGGCATGCCTCGCGGCCCGCTTCGCGGCCGTAGTTCGCCGCTTCCACGATCATCCATTCGCTCTTGCGCAGCTTGTGCTTGCGCACCGCTTCGATAAAGCCCAGCTTGCGCTGGTGCCCGGTGGACAACGAGTCCGGACCGGCGATATGGCCGATACGGCGATGGCCCAGCGCAAGGAGGTGATCCACCGCCAGCCGCATCCCCACCATGTTGTCGCTGACCACGCAGGGCACCCTGTCGAGATCCTCCCCGCGATTGACCATGACTACGGGGATGTTCTGCTTGACGCAGTAATCCAGGACGGGATCCTCGCGCTCGGCGGTGGCGAGGATCAGGCCATCGACCTGACGCCCGAGCATCTGGTCGATGACGAAGCGCTGCCGCGCCTTGTCGGCGCCGACATTGACCACGATGGGCACATAGCCTTGCGAGGCCAGCACGCCTTCGAGCCCGGCGAGGATGGGTGGAAAGACGGGATTGGCAATATCCGGCAGCACCACGCCGATCAGTCCGGAGCGCTTGGTGCGCAGGCCGGCGGCGATGCGGTTCGGCCGGAAGCCAAGCTCATCCGCCATGCGCAGGATGCGCTCCGCCACCTCGTCGGCGACCAGGTGCCGGGTGGACGCATTCATCACCCGGGAGACAGTGGAGTAATGGACATCCGCCTTCGCCGCCAGGTCCTTGAGGGTAATGCGCTTACGCTGGTCCATGACGGCAGGCTGGGATGTGCGGTGAATGAGAACACGCCATTTTATGCGAAGACGCCCGAGCCGCCCTCCATCCCAGGCCGCCGCGGCTTGCCGGCGCCCTACTGGCCAGCCTGCGCGCCCGACTGCCTGACCACCGGCGCCAGCTTGGCGATCTCCGCCTTGATGTAGCGCTCGAACTCCTGCGGCGTGGACGTACGCGGCTCCGCCCCTTGCACCAGCAGGCGCTCGCGCACCGCCGGCGTGCCTAGCGCTTTCGCGATTTCGCCATTCAGCGCCGTAACGATCTCCTTCGGCGTACCGGCAGGCGCCAGCACGCCGAACCAGGACTCGAATGCATAGCCGGGCAGGCCCGACTCCGCCACGGTCGGGATGTCCGGCAGCGAGGTTGCCCGCCGGGGCGTGGTGACCGCCAGCGCCTTGAGCTTGCCCTGGCGCACGAACGGCATCGCCGAGACCGTGGGCGCAAACATCAGGTCGACGCGGCCGGCCATGACATCGGTCAGCGCCTCGCCCGTGCCCTTGTAAGGGATGTGCGCGATGTCCACGCCAGCCTCCATCTTGAACAGCTCGCCGCTCAGGTGGGTCGAACTGCCGGAGCCGGCCGAGTCGAAGTTCATGGCGCCCGGCTTCGCCTTGGCGGCCGCCACCACGTCCTTGACCGAGCCCAGCTTGCTGGCGCCGTTGACCACCAGCACGTTGGGCACCGTCGCCACCAGCGTCACCGGGGCGAAGTCCTTGACGGTGTCGTAGGGCAGCCTGGGATACAGCGTGGCGTTGATGGCATGCCCGACCGAAACCAGGATCAGGGTGTAGCCATCGGGCGCCGCCTTGGCGACCAGCGCGGCGCCAAGCGTGCCGCCGGCACCGGGCCGGTTCTCCACAATCATCTGGTAACTGCCGGATTCGCCCAGCCTGGTGCTGACGATGCGGGCGAGGATATCGGTGGCGCTGCCCGATGAGAATGGCACCACCAGCCGGATGGGCTTGGCGGGGTACTTGGCCGGCTGGGCATGTGCCTGCCCGGAAACGCCCGGCAGGGCGAACGCACCCGCCACGCCGGCCGCGACGGCGGCGCGTATCAAGCTCTTTCGAATCACGTTTGTCTCCTCCACCGCCTCGTGGCCGGCCGGATCGCAATCCGGCCGCGGTTGGGCGGCGCGATGGTCAGGTTCGAGGGTTAGAAGTAATGGCGCATGCCAAGCGCGAAAGTTTGCGGATCGGCCCCCGCGGACACCCCGAGACCGTTGATGGCGAAATCGTAGATGGCGTTCTTCTTGTTATTGATGCGGCTGTAGTAGGTAAAGAGCGCGGTGCGTTTGGACAGCGGATAGTCGTAGCCGATCGTGATCTGTGTTGCGCCGGTATCCGCGCCGCTGCTGATGGACCCCACCGTCTCGGTGGCGTTGCCAGCACCGTTGCTCGCCAAGGTGAAGCCCAGTTTTATGCTGCCCGGCCCGAACTTTTGCACCACCGAGGTGTAGTAGCCGTTGCGTGTCAGGTCGCCCGTGGCGGTGCGGTAGTGCAGCCGTTCGTAGACCGCCGCGATCCTGGTGGTCGGGAACTGGTACGACACCCCGACCTTGATGGCGTCGTCGTTGCGGCCGGCAGCCTGGTAATGCTGGTGCAGTTCGTAGGCCAGCGCCACATTGAGCGGCCCGCGGTCATAGGTCGCGGCGAACGAATACAGCGCAGGGTTGCGCGGCGTTGTGAGCTTTTCCTCGGGCACGCCCCAGCCCACGCCCCCACGCAAGCCATTCCATTCGGCGCTGCGGTACTGCGCGATGTTCTGCTGCCGGCGGTCGAAGGAACTGGGGTTCTGGATGTTGTTCGTGGTCGATGCCGCGCCGTTGCTGATCAGGGCCATATACCCGGCCGTGGTCGGGTAATAGGGGTCGTATTCCATGGTGGCCTCGGTGTACGGCGTGGTCCAGTGCCCCATGAAGAAGGTCCCGTAGCTGCCGGTCAGGCCAATGCGCGAGTTCCGTCCCGCAATCTGCCCGGTCCCGTTGTCAAGCGACAGGTTGCTTTCGATCTGCCAGATTGCCTTTAGCGTTCCGCCGAGTCCTTCCTCTCCCCGCAGGCCGAAGACCGACCGGTTATTGGTCACCCTTCCCATGCCGCCCAGCGAAGTACCGTCCGTAGCGGTGCTGGCACGCGAATACTCGATGCTGGTATTCAGACGCCCATAGATCGTCACCGAGGATTGCGCGTACACCGGAGCGCATGCCACCGCTACCAGCGCCAGCCACCGGTGCCCGGCACCGCCTGTGCCACAACCCTTGCCCGCATCCTCCCACCCATGCCTCCGGGCTTCTTCCATGTTCCCTCCCCTTGGTACGGGATCGCAACGCGCGGTTCACCAAGTCAGGTTCACCACGTCAATTTGAAGCATATGCAAACGTTTGCATCCAAACTAAAAATCTGCATGTTTATGGCGGACAGGGCATGGCCAGCAGCAGCATGGCAGGACGGTTCCCTGGATTCTCCACCTTGCGGGCTTCGCCCGGCGCAAGCCGCACCGAGTCGTATTGCGCCAGTTGCACAACCTCCGTCCCGGTGCTGATGGTTACCTCTCCCTCCAGCACCACGTAGTGCTTTTCCAGGGGCGAAGCATCCAGCCCGGTATGGCCGCCCGGCAGGATGACCGAGACGCCTAACCAGAGCGACTCGGACGGGCCTGCCTCGTGGCCCTGCAGGCGCAGGCAGCGCATGCCCTCATGCCGGGGCGGGAAATACGCCGGCGCCGTGGCGAAACGCGTCGTATTCACGGCGTCAGCACCACGCGTTCCCGCGCGCCCTGCAGCACGGCGCGATACGCGCCGGCAGCACGGGCCAGCGGAAAGGTGTAGTCGGCGCGCACCGGGAAGGGCTTGAGCTGCTCCGCCGCGAACATCGGGGCGAGCTGATCGAAGACCGCCGCGCATGCGATGCTGTCCATCGCCAGCGTATCGATGCCCACATAGGTATGCTGGCCGCGGTAGAAGGCAAAGATGTCGAACGGCACGGCGCGGTCGATGGTCGAGATGAAGATCTGCGCGGCGCCGGTCGCCATGGCCTTGTTGGCCTGCTCGAAGTACGGGCTGCCGACCGTGTTGTAGACGATATCGGCCCCGTGGCCGTCGGTTTCTTCCCGCACCAGCTCGGCGATGTTGTCGCGGCTGGCATCCATCATGCGCACCGTGCTGCTTGCGTGGCCACGATACGGGCCGGCCTCTCGCTCCACGGCGAATACATGAGCGCCCAGCGCGGTGGCAATCTGGATGGTGGCCTGGCCAACCTTGCCGTTGCCGCCGCAGACCAGCACCACGCTGCCCGCCTTCGGCAAGCCGGCGCGCCGCAGGCCTTCGTAGGCGGTCACGAACGGCACGCCGACCGCGCCGGCTTCCCGCAGCGGGACGTTGGCAGGTTTCTCGCGCACAGCGGCGGCGTCCAGCGTCAGGTAACGGCTATGCGTGCCGTCGCGCCGAATGCCAAGCTCGCCGCCGCTGCCCCAGACTTCCTTGCCCAGCAGGTGCGCGGGCCCGTCCACCACCACGCCGGCGTAGTCGCGGCCAGGCACGCGCGGCCACACGGCGTGCGGCATCAGTCCCAGCGTGGCCTTGACGTCGCTCGGGTTGACGCCGGCACTGGCCACCTCGATGACGCACTGGCCGGCGGCGGCAGTTGGCTTGGGATTTCCGACGAACTCGAGCCGCAGCTCGTCGATGTTTGCGGCCTTGCGGGAAACGCGGATAGTGTTCATCTTGTCGTGCACCTGGTTACGTTTGTAGGTAGTTGTGTTGTCAATATGAAGGAGCGCCGCTGGCAGGATTGCCTTCGCGCTCATGCCGCCCGCAGGCCGAGCGTGGCCCGGGCCTCGCGCGGCGACGCGATTGCGCCGCCCAGCGACGCGATGATGTCCCGCGCCTTGGCGACCAGCGCGGCGTTGTCCGGGGCGAGCACGCCCTTCTCCAGGTAGATGTTGTCTTCCAGGCCGACCCGGACATGCCCTCCCGCCAGCCACGATTGCGCCACGATCGGAAACTCCGCGCGCCCGACGCCGAAGGCCGACCAGTGCGCGCCCGGCGGCAGCATGTTGCGGGCATAGAACAGGGTTTCCGGCGTGGCCGCGAAACCGTATTTCACGCCGAGCACGAAGGTCCAGAGGCCGGGACCGTCCAGCACGCCATCCTTGATGAAGTCGCGCGCCATGTGGAGGTCGCCGGAGTCGAAGATCTCAAGCTCAGGCATGACCCCCGCGCTGCGGATGACGGCCGCCATCTTGCGTACGTTCTTCGGCGTGTTGATGACCACGTCGGGGCCGGAGTTCATGGTGTTGAGGTCCAGCGAACATACATCGGGGCGCAGCGCGGCAATATGCGCCACGCGCACCTCCGGACGAACCAGCGTGGTGCCAGCGGCGGCCCGGCGAGGCTCGTCGTCGTCTGGCACGAAGCGTCCGCCGGGGCCGGTGGTGAGGTTGATGATCAGTGCCTTGTTGCGCTTGCGGATCTCTTCGATGACCTCGGCGTAGTACTCGAGCGCCATCGATGGCCGGCCGGTCGCGGGATCGCGTACATGGATGTGGGCGGCGGCGGCGCCGGCCTCGGCTGCTTCCAGTGCCGCGGTGGCGATCTGCGCGGGCGTCACGGGCAAGCCGGGATGTTGCTCGGGGGTGACGATGTTGCCGGTGACGGCGCAGGTGATGATGGTATTTCTGCTGTGCATGGCGGTCGGGTTGATGTCTTGAAAACTGGTTCTTTGCGCTTCAGTGTGCGGGCTACCCCTCGTCGAACGAGATCTCGCGCCGCCGTAGCTCCCCTCTCCCACGGCGTGGGCGAGCGGAGCTGAATCACCCAAGCTGGCGCCCGCCATCGACCACGATGGTGGTGCCGGTGGCAAATCGCAGCGAAGTAGCACAGGCAACAATGGCATCGGCCACATCGTCCGGCTTGCCGATGCGCTTTAGCGGCGTGGTCTTCGCCGCCCGCTCGTTGAAGGCGCTGTCGCGCCCCCGCACGAAATCCGTATCCACCACGCCGGGCGATACGTTGAGCACGCGGATCTCCGGCGCCAGCGCGCGGCCCAGCGAGACGGCCATCATGTCGAGCCCCGCCTTCACCGCGCAGTACGCGACATTGCTGCCCATGCCGGTGCGCCCAGCGATCGATCCCACGTTGACCACCAGCCCTTCCCCGGTGGCCTTCAGGTGCGAGGCCATCGCGCGGATCGCGGCGAACTGCCCGCGCCAGTTGACGGCGAACATCTGGTCGATGAGCGCGTCGTCCAGCGTGTCCAGGTCGCCATGCGGGATCGCCGTGGTGAAGCCGGCGCTGTTGACCAGCATGTCGATGCGGCCGTACTTGCGCTGGACTTCATCGGCAAGGCGCGTGAGCGAGGCCGAGTCGCTGACCTCCGCCACGGCAGCGTGGTGATTGCCCGCCGGCAGTCCGGCCACGGCGCGCGCGGCCGTCTCCGCCTTGCGGCCGACCAGCACGACACTGGCACCGAGGCTTGCCAGCTTGCGTGCCGTGGCCATGCCGATGCCGCCCGTGCCGCCAAGGATGACGGCTACCTTGCCGGCAAGCTGCGGCATCACTGCTTGATCTGGAATTGCCATCTTGAGTTCTTCTGTCGTTGGTAATCAGTCGATGGGAGGCGTCGGGAAAGTCTGCTCGCCGGGCTCCAGCACGAAGTTGAAGTCGAGCGTGTAGAACGGCGCGGAGAGTCCGCCCCACGGGCTGGCGCCTTCGTCCACGCGGCGGAAGTGACCGACGAGTTCGCGGTGCACGCCGAAGGTCACGTCCGATTCCAGGTGTTCGGAGTCATCCGCGAACACCTGCGTCACCAGCGTGCGATAGCCCGGCGCGGCCGCGATGAAATGAATATGCGCGGGGCGGTACGGATGGCGGTTCTGTTCGGCCAGCAGCTTGCCGACGGGCCCATCGGTGGGCACGGGATAGCCCGCCGGGCGCACGGAACGGAAGTGGAAGCGGCCGTTCGCATCGGTGCGAAAAGCGCCGCGCAGGTTCTTGTCGGGCTGCGATGGATCCTGGTTGTCGTAGAGGCCGACCGGCGATGCCTGCCAGGCCTCCACCAGCGCGCCCGCCAGCGGCTCGCCCGCGATGTTGCGCACCTGCCCCGTTACGAACAGCGGCAGGCCCGGCGTTTCGCCTTGCACCACGCAATCCCCGCAGTCGTAGGACGGCGCGCCGCCGCGATAGAACGGCCCGAGCAGCGCGCCCGGCGTGCGGCCACCGGTGGTGCCGTTGTTCATCAGCGTGACCAGCGTCGACAACCCCAGCACATCCGCCGCCAGCACGACTTCATTGTTGGTGGCGTTGGTGGCGTGGCCAAGCGCTGCGAGGTAGCGCAGCCCGAACTCGAACTCCTCGTCACTCGGGCGCACCTCCCGCAGGAAGGCGTGCAGATGATCGACCAGCGCGTCGACGACCTGGCGCAGGCGCGGGTCGGCGGTATCGTGCATGGCCTGCTTCACCAGCTGGCTGAGCGTGTGTTCATCGTCCACCACGGCAAGGCCCTGGCCAGGCCTCGGGGCAAGTATCGTCTCCATATGCGTCTCTCTCGCTTTGGGTTATGCAAACGTTTGCAAGACCTCCGCATTATGGGCCAGCTTTTGAAAAAATCAAGGAAATTTGCAACGCGGTCTGGCAGGCGGATCAAGGCACCACGCTGCCCTGAGCGGCGGGTACGGCTCCTGTACGGAGGGAGCGATGCTGGCGCTTAGACCCTCGCACCAATGGTTCCGTCCTATGCTGTAGTACAGTCAAGCGCCCGCCTCTTCACAACCATGAGACCGCCATGCCG
The DNA here is from genome assembly GCF_057814235.1 of Cupriavidus sp. F041. Classification (NCBI taxonomy): domain Bacteria; kingdom Pseudomonadati; phylum Pseudomonadota; class Betaproteobacteria; order Burkholderiales; family Burkholderiaceae; genus Cupriavidus; species Cupriavidus sp. F041. The sequence goes on along the minus strand of NZ_JBVASY010000001.1, from coordinate 2,224,145 downwards.
ACCATGCCGCAATCGCCGCCGCAACCCCAGGCAACCGCCGGCAACGTGCTCAAGGCAGCCTGGCTTAGCCTGGTGGCAGGCTACGTCGACGTGGTCGGCTTTATCGCGCTGTTCGGGCTGTTCACCGCGCACGTGACCGGCAACTTTGTCATGGTCGGCGTGGAACTGGCGCACTCGACCACCGGCGTGGCGGCCAAGATGCTGGCGTTGCCCGTGTTCGCCCTGTCGGTGGCGGCTACCAAGATCGCGATCGACGCCATGCTGGCGCGCGGCAAGCCGCCGCTCCCGCCGCTGCTGGTCACGCAGGGGGTGCTGCTGGCCTTGTTCATGCTAGCCGGCTGCCTGGCCTCGCCCGTCACCTCGCCCGACATGCCCTCCGCCATCGCAACCGGCATGCTGGGCGTGGCCGCGATGGCGGTCCAGAACGCGCAGTCGCGCATCGTGCTGACCGACCATGTGCCGACCACCATCATGACGGGCAACAGCACGCAGGTCATCATCGACCTGGTCGAACTCGCGCGCGGTCCGGCCGACAAGACCGCGCCCGCGAAGAACCGGCTGCGCAAGATGGTCCCCGCCATCGGCGCATTCGCCGCCGGGGCCGTGTCCGGCGCCTATGCCTACGTGTTTGCGTCCTTCTGGTGCCTGGCGGTACCAATCGTCATCCTGCTGGCGCTTGCGTACAGCTACCGGTCCACGCAGGCGGCGCCGGCTGCCGGCACCGGGCCGAACCCGGCTGCGGCCGAGAGGCAGTCCTAGTCCCCGTGCCTTGCTCCCTGCCTTGCGCGTGCGCCTTGTAAGCTAAGACGAAACCTTCGGTTCGCGGCGCTGCGCGCGCTTTCCATACTCGGCGGTCGGCCGCCATGCGGCCCGGATCCCCCGCCCCGCAACCACCTAACGATTCCCCCCCTGACCGCTTTGCTCCCGCAGCAACACCGTCATCCGCTGCGCAAGCGGCGAAAGATAAGCCCCGGCCCGCGAGATCACCCCCACGCGCCGGCGCAGATCCAGCTCTTCAAGCCCCAGGTTCAACGGCCGCAGGCCAATCTGCATCGCCTCCGAATCCCCGCCCGACACGCTCAACATCTGCGTGCCCCTCACCAGCTGGAACAACGAAGCGCTGCCAAAATCGGTCTCGATCCGCAAGTTCGGCTCGGCGAGCCCCTGCTTGCGAAAGGCCGCGTCGACCTGCTGCCGCAGGGCGATATGCGGCGCGGGAAGCAACCATTCCTGGCCCACCAGATCCGCCAGCCTCACCTTGCGCCGGCGCAGCAGCGGGTGCGCGTCATCAGCCACGACGACAAGGCGGTCGTCGAACAACTCCTCCACCGCGAACTCGCTCGCGCGCTGCTTCTGCATCGGCGCGACGGCAAGGTCCAGTTCGCCCGCCAGCAGCAGATCCATCAGTTCCCGCGCCATGCGCCTGCGCAGGCGAAGCCTGGCAACCGGCCGCTCCTTCACAAGCTGGCGGCAGGCGCCCAGGAAGAGCGCGTTGGGTATGGAAGGCGAATAGCCCAGGCGCAGGATGCCCTGCTCGCCGGTCCGAATGCCTTGCATCTCCTTGAGCGCATCCTCGTACTCCAGCCGGATTCTCCGGGCGCGTTCGATAAACTGCGCGCCGGCCTGCGTCGGGGTCATGCCGTGAACCGTGCGCTCGAACAGGGGCAGGCCGATCTGCCCTTCCACCCGCTGCACCGCCTTGGTCAGGGCCGGCTGGCTGATGCCCAGCGACTCCGCGGCGCGGCCGATGCCGCCGTGGGCATCCACGGCCAGCACGTACTCAAGATCCCTTGTCTCCATTTCGACATTCCTGTTGGTTATGTCTTTATAGCCAGTGCGGCATTGTGGTGATGCCACGCATCTTACAGACTACGGCCAGGAATCACCACGGAGACACAAAATGGGTTTCGCTTTCTTCCTGCGCCGCGCCGCGCGCTATTGGGGGGACCACGCCGCGGTCCTCTACCAGGACCGGGTCCTGACCTACCGCCAGCTGGACGAGCGCTCCAACCGCCTGGCCAATGCGCTGCTGGGCCTCGGCCTGGTCAAGGGCGACCGCGTGGCGATTCAGTCTCGCAACCGTACGGAACTGGTCGAGATCGAGTGCGCCCTGTATAAGGCCGGCCTCGTCAAGGCGGCGCTGAACCCGCGCTTCACCGCCGCGGAAGCCTCGGATGTCGCGGAGAACTGCACGCCCCGGGTCATGATCGCGGGGCCGGGCTATACCGGCTACTCCCCGGCAACCGCGGGCTTCGGGTCGGTGGAGACCTTCATCGCCATCGGCGGCCCCGCGGCAGGCTATGCCAACTACGAGTCCCTCCTGGCGGGCGCAAGCGATGCACCCGTCGATGCCGCGCCGCTCTCCGATGACCTCGCCGTATTGCATTTCTCGTCGGGCTCCACCGGCAAGATCAAGGCGGCTATGCAGAGCTACGGCAACCGCCTCGCGGCGCTGCGCAAGATGCTGCTCGGCATGGACAAACCCGCCCGGCCCGGCGATCGCCTGGCGTTGATCGGGCCGGTCACGCACGCCTCCGGCATGTTGATGCAGCCCTACCTGTACACCGGCGCGACCCTGGTCCTGTTCGACAAATTCGAGCCCGCGCATTTCCTGGCGGAAGTAGCCAGGCTGCGCATCACCCATGTGTTCATGGTGCCGGCCATGATCAACATGCTGCTGGCCGAGCCAACCCTGGCCAGCGCCGACCTGAGCAGCCTCAAGACGCTGGCCTACGGCGCCGCGCCAATGGCGCCGGCCCGTATCCGCGAGGCATGGGAGCGTATCGGCCCCATCCTCTCGCAAGGCTACGGGGCGAGCGAGTCCACCTCCGGCGTGACCCGCCTCTCCACAGCCGACCATGCCGAGGCAATGGCGCACCGGCCCGAGCGGCTGGCGTCCTGCGGCCGGGCACTCGGTGAGACGGAAGTGCGCGTGGTCGACGAGCGGGGACGTGAAGTGAGCGGTGACGAAATCGGCGAACTGGTGATCCGCGGTGAGGATGTGTTCCAGGGTTACTGGGGCGAGCCGGCGCTGACGCGCGAGGCGCTTGCCGACGGCTGGCTGCGCACGGGCGACCTGGCCCGTGTCGACGAGCAAGGCTACATCTATCTGGTCGACCGCAAGAAGGACATGATCATCTCCGGCGGCTTCAATGTGTACCCGACCGAGGTCGAAGCTACCCTGTACCTGCACCCCGACGTGATGGAAGCCTGCGTGATCAGCGTGCCCGACGACACATGGGGCGAAAGCGTCAAGGCTGTCGTCGCGCTCAGGCCCGGCCGGCAAGCCAGCGCCGACGACCTCATCGCGCACTGCCGCGCACGGATCGCGGACTACAAGTCGCCGCGATCCATCGACTTCGTTGCCGACCTGCCCAAGAACGCCAGCGGAAAACTTGCCCGGAAACTGGTACGCGAGCCGTACTGGCAAGGCGTGTCCCGCCGCGTGAATTAAGGAGAATCGCCATGTTCGACCATCTGACCAACCCCACGCTCATCGAGACCCGCGCCGCGATCCGCCGCTATATCGACGAGGAATTGCTGCCGCTGGAGCGGGAACTTGGCCTCGGCTCGGAAGACGCCTGGCCCAGGGATGTGCTGCGCGGCGTGTGGCGCCGTTCCAGCGAGCTGGGGCTCTATGCCGCCTGCCTGCCGGTCCAGCTCGGCGGCAAGGGCCTGAACATCGCCGAGCAGTGCGCGCTGAAAGCGGACCTGGCCGCCAGCGGCGCCGCGCTGGCGCCGCATGTGCTGGGGGACCTGGGCGGCCCGCCGCGCGTCGGCAATATGCTCAAGTACGCGACGCCCGAACAGCTCGCGCGCTACTTCCAGCCGGTGATCCGGGGCGAGAAGTCGACCTGCTTTGCCCTCACCGAGCCGCATTCCGGCTCGGACGCCCAGAGCATCTCGACCACCGCCGTGGCGGATGGCGACGAGCTGGTCGTCAATGGCCGCAAGCACTACATCAGCGGTGCGCCATTCGCCGATTTCGCCATCGTCATGTGCGTGACCGATGCCACAGCCTCGCCGCCGGCCATCACGGCCGTGCTGATCGACCTGGACCTGCCCGGCGTCAAGGTCAGTACCGAATACGTGCCGATGTCGGGCCAGCATATCGATGCGGATATCGAGTTCACCAATGTACAGGTGCCGCGCGCCAATATCTTTGGCGGAGAAGGCAACGGCTTCAAGCTCGGCATGTCGCGCATCAACGTCAACCGGCTGCTGCACTGCCCTACCATGCTGGGGCTGGCCACCACGGCCTATCAAGCCTCGCTCGAATACGCCGGCAAGCGGCGCCAGTTCGGCGGACCCATTGCGCGCTTCCAGGCAATCCAGCACATGCTGGCGGACATGGCCGCCGCGCTGTGGGCTTGCGAGAGCATGATCGCGCAGACGGCGGCGCTGGCCGATAGCGGTGCCGACCTGCGCATGAAGGCCGCGGCCTGCAAGCTCTATATCTCCGAGCGCTGCTTCGAAGTAGCCGACAAAGCCGTGCAGATCCACGGCAATGTCGGTGTCACCCGAGGGCATCCGGTCGAGCAGGCTTTCCGCAAGCTGCGCATGTTCCGGATCTTCACCGGCACCAGCGAGATCCAGCGCAATACCATCGCCCGGGCGATTCTCGAGCCCATGCAGGCGCAAGCTTGAGCGGGCAGGCACAAGCAAGCATTGACGAGCCGGCGCGGCAAGACTGCGCGGCCCCAAAAAGGAGACAACCCATGAACCGCCGAACCTGGCTTGCCGCGGCAAGCGCGGCCGCCTTGAGCAGCATGCTGGCCCCGGCGCGCGCCGCCGCGTCCTATCCCAACCGTCCCCTCCGCCTGATCGTCCCGTTCCTGGCAGGCAGCGCCCCCGACAGTATCGCGCGGACGCTGGCGGCCGAACTGGGGCGGCAGCTGGGTCAGCCGCTGGTGGTCGAGAACATGCCCGGCGCCGGCGGCATCATCGGCGCCGGCGCCCTGAAGCGCGCCGCGGCGGACGGATACACGCTCGGCATTCTCGCGAATACGCATGTCATCAATGTGCATATGTATCGCAACATGCCATACGATCCCGCGCACGATTTCACTTCCATCGCGGCGATCTCCGGCGGGCCGACCGCGCTCGTGGTGCCCGCGGATGCGCCCTACAAGACCGCGGGTGACCTGATCGCCGCGATGAAGCGCGCCCCCGGCAAGCTCAACTACGGATCGGGCGGCAAAGGCAGCATCGCGCATCTGGCCGTCGAAGCCCTGCTGCACCAGACCGGCACCGAAGCCGTCCATATCCCGTACAAGGGTGCGACGGAGATCATTGCCTCCATGCTCAGCGGCCAGACCCAGTTCGGCATGCCCGTGCTGAGTACCGCGACTCAATACCTGCGCAACGGGCAGGTCCGGGCGCTGGCGGTGTCGTCATCCGCGCGCTCGGCTTATTTCCCTGAGGTACCGACGTTTGCCGAGGCCATGCCGCCCGGCTTCGTCCTCGACAACTGGACCGGCCTGTTTGCCCCCGCGCGCCTTCCCGCCGAACTCACCCAGCGGCTCTTTGCCGCCGTCAGCGAACTGCAGGCCAGCGGGCGCCTCGATGCCCAGATCAAGGCCAACGCGGGCGAGTTGCGCCGCAGCGTCTCCCCGGCCCAGTTCAACGCAACGGTAGCCGCCGACAGCGCCCGCTACGGCACGCTGATCCGCTCGATCGGCATGAACGGCGACGTAAGCTGAATCCACCTCACCCGGAAAGCACCATGAATCCAGAGTGGTCCTGCCTCAAGGACGTCAAGATCATCGATGTCAGCCAGTTGCTGCCTGGCCCGCACGCCACCAGTCTGCTCCTGCAACTCGGCGCGGATGTCATCAAGGTGGAGCAGCCGGGCATCGGCGACACCTCCCGGCAGCTCGGCCCCGCGGTGTTTGCCCAGTTCAATCGCGGCAAGCAATCCATCGCGCTCGACCTGAAATCCGCGGAAGGGCGTACCGCATTCCTCGGCCTGGTGCGGGATGCGGACGCCGTTGTCGAAGGCTTCCGGCCCGGCGTGATGCAGCGCCTCGGCCTGGGCTATGACACGCTCGCGGAAGTGAATCCCGCCATCGTGCTGTGCTCCATCTCCGGCTTCGGCCAGACCGGCCCCTATGCCGACCACGCCGGCCACGACCTGAACTATCTCGCCCTGGCGGGCTACTGGTCCGTCCCGGTCCAGGTGGCGGACAAGGTCTCCCGCCCGCGTGCCCGCGTCTCCGACTACGCGGCCTCGGGCTACGCCGCGCTCTCGCTGGCGGTAGCCATCATGAGCGCGCGCCAGAATGGCCACGGCCAGCATCTCGATGTCTCGATCCATGATGCCATCCTGTCCTGGACCGCGCATGGCGCATGGGCCGCGCGCGGCTACGAGGATCGCCCCCATGAATCGCCCACCGTGATGCCGGACAACGATATCTTCGAGACGCGCGATGGCCGGCACCTTGCCATGGGCATCCTCGAAAACAAGTTCTGGCTGAACCTGTGCGATGCCCTTGGCGCCGCGTTCCCGGCGCTGCTCGATGCCCGGTTCAGTTCCCGCGCGGGCCGACAGCAGCACAAGCCAGAAGTGAACGGCCTGCTCACAGGCATCTTCCTGACGCGAACGCTCGCGGAGTGGGCCGACGCCTTCGCTGCGCTGGACCTTCCCTTTTCCCCATCGCTAAGCGCGCAGGAGCTGTTTGCCGACCCGCATGTGCAGGCACGCGGCATGATCCGTGCGTTGCCGGGGGAGCAAGCCATCACGCTCGGCTTCCCCGTCAAATTCTCCCTTGGCTTGCCGGCAAGCGACGACCACGTTCCGGCACTGGGCGAGCACGGCGCGCCATAAGCCAGGCGGCGTCAAGGTCGCGCCCGCCAGAGCGAGGGCGCAACCGGCTCCTCCTGCCGCCACGCCGCGCGGAAGGCCTGCGGACTGGCAAAGCCGCAACGCTCGGCAACGAGCTCCACGGCCCAGTCGCTGTCCTTCAACAGCCGGCGCGCCAGATCGAGCCGTAGCTGCTGCTGGTATTGCTTGAGGGTAACGCCGCACTCCTGCTGGAACAGCCTGGCCAGATGCCGATAGCTCAACGCGAAGCGTTCGGCCAGTTCGCGATATAGCAACGCGCTGGCGGGCCGCCCGGTCAGGAAGTCCTGCACGGCATGGACGACCGGATGATGGTGATCGCGGTAGCGCAGCGGCGCGTCGAGCGCCGGGTCCTGCGCCAGCCGGCGGAACGGGACCACGTTCTCCCGCGCGACGCGGATCGCGGCGGCCGCGCCGAACCGATGCCGGATCAGGTGCAGCGCGAGGTCGATGCCCGCCGTGACACCCGCCGAGGTGATCAGCACGCCATCGTCGACCAGCAGCCGGTTGGACAGCACGCGGGCCAGCGGATGGCGCTGCTGCAGCCGCGCCAGGTGATCATGGTGCGTGGTGCAGTTGCGGCCGTCGAGCAGGCCGGCCTCCCCGAGCAGGAAAGCGCCGGTGCAGACACTGGCAAGCGTGATCTCGCCGAGCCGGGGCTTCGCCACGGTTTGCAGCCAACGGACGATCTGCTGCTGTTCCGGCGTGGACAGCGCGCTAACCGCCAGCTTGAAACCCACCACAATGACGACATCGCCGGCCACCAGCCGCGCCGGCAAGGGCCGCACCGCGCTGATCGCCAGGCCCTGGAAGCTTGTCAGTTCCTTCAGCGGCCCCACGCAGACCAGTTCGAGCGGCGAGATGCCAAGCGCAGCCACCGAGCCGAGTACCTGCATCGGCCCGCCGAGATCGAGGATATGCACCTTCGGCGGGAGTACAAGGAAGATACGCTTCATGGCAGATTTTTTTCCATGCTTGTCCTTTTTTCGAATAGCAGCCAATCTTGCTTGTGGTTAGTATGGCAGCGGATTTACCGCTTCGGCTATCACGGCTAACGCGGCTATCGATACGGAGGAAGGGAACATGCTGGAACTCAGGCCAACCTGCGAGCACTGCAACAAGGCGCTGCCGCCAGCTTCGCTGGAAGCACGCATCTGTAGCTATGAATGCACATTCTGCGCTGGATGCGTGGACGATGTCCTGGGCAATGTCTGCCCGAATTGTGGAGGCGGCTTCGCGCCAAGGCCGGTCAGGCCGTCGAAGAACTGGAAGAACGACAACTTCCTCGGCAAGGATCCCGCCAGCACCAAGGTCAGGCACAGGCCGGTAGATCCTTCTGCTCATGCGCGGTTTTCCGCAGTCATCGGGACGATCCCTCCCGAACAGCGATAGCGCGGCGGCACGGTCGCTGTAAACTCTGCCTCCTCAGACCATGAACGAGTGCAACCGATGAGCAGCGAACTACAAGTTGAAGATATCCGGCCCGGCGACGGCAAAGAGGTGGTCAAGGGCGCCCTGATCACCACCCACTACACCGGCTACCTGGAGGACGGCACCAAATTCGACTCCTCCCATGATCGCGGCAAGCCTTTCCGGTGCGTCATCGGAACCGGGCGCGTCATCAAAGGCTGGGATATCGGACTGATGGGCATGAAAGTCGGCGGCAAGCGCAAGCTTCATGTGCCGGCCCATCTCGCCTATGGCGAGAGACAAGTCGGGGTTCCCATCAAGCCGAACTCGAACCTGGTCTTCGAGATCGAGCTGCTCGAAGTGTTGACGCGGGATGACTGAGGCCTGGTCTCCACCTGAGCGGACGCTGGCCACGCAAGCGCTGCATTGATACTGCGTCCGCGGCACGCGCTCTTTCCGGCGCCAGGAGGCGCTATATAATGCTGCGCCTCTCCTATTCCGAACAAGCGCCATGAAAACAGCCGCATTGTTGACTCTGGCACTAGCCATCCAAACATCGGCGCACGCTGCCGGGGATGTACAGGCCGGAAAGGCGTTGTTCGCCACGAGATGCGCCTCTTGCCACAGCGTCGGGCCATCCGCGCGCGGTGCGTTTGGTCCCCAGCTCAATGCCATCTTTGGCAGGACCGCCGGAGGAACCAACGACTACACCTACTCTCCGGCAATGAAGAAATCGGGGATCGTATGGTCTGAAAAGACGCTGAGCGATTTTCTCAGGTCGCCGGGCAAGGTTGTGCCCGGTACCAAGATGCGTTTTTGGGGACTCGGCAACGAGCGGCAGATCGAGGACCTGCTGGCGTACCTGCATTCGTACCCGTAACGATCAAAAACGACCAGCAAGGACTGGATTGCATTTCGCCAAGGGGGATTTGCGTGGAATACATCGACGTCATCTGGAGGCACGAGTTTTCCTCGGAGCCGGTTCGCCTTGTGTCGGAGCTCAATAGCAAGCGCTTCGAGTCCCGGAAGCTGGAGTTCTTCCCGGATGGAAGCGTAGGCTTCGCAAGCGTCGGGGCAACAACCGGAAGAACCAACCTTGGGCTCGTTCCCGTGCCACTTCTCGACGAGATCAACGCGGATCCGGAGTTTGAAGGGGTGGCGATGACGCCGAGGCGTTTGAAATCCTCTGGCCGCAACACGCGTGCCCGGCGCCGCATTGACGCAGTCTGTCCGGATACGTTCGCTGCCTTTGTGCGGGATTTGCCTGCGCCGGACGAGGATGCAGCCTGGCGGTCCAGGCCGGACGAGCTGGCAGGCAGTTCGGCTGACAGTTGCATTTCCAGCACGGCGGACCCTGCACAGTCGACCCATTGGCAAAGTTCCCGCTCGCTTCCACCCCCGCTTCCTTCCCGGCTGCCGCGCGAAACCGAACCTGGTTGAAACGGCGGCGCCGGCAGAATAAGGTGTAGGAGACCGGTCGCAACGGCAATGCCACCGCGCCGTAGCCACGCCGCGACAGCGAAGCGAAGCCAGGAGGAGCCCACATGCAAGACAGTTCGGATAACGCGGGCACGGCCCTGGTCAAGGTGCGCCCCGGCCGGGAAATGGCAACGAGCCAGCGTCTGCCTTACTTCGTGGGCATTTCCGCCATCAGCGCGGGGGCGAAAGGCCTGTCGATGTACCTCGTCGTCGTCCCGCCAGGCGGGCACGCCGAACCGCACGTGCACAGCGGTTATGAGACCGGAATCTACATGCTGGAGGGGCGCGTCGAGACGCGATACGGGCCGGGACTGCGGCAGTCGGTCATCACCGAAGCAGGCGACTTTCTGTTTATTCCTCCCGGCGTGCCGCATCAGCCATTCAACCTGAGTGCGACGATAGCCGCGAGAGCCATCGTCGCGCGCAACCAGCCCGACGAACATGAGCAGGTTTTACCGTACGATCCATCCAGCGGCGACGAGTACGGCGCTTGAAGCGTTGGGTCAGGTGCCTGGGCCCAATTCGCTAGTCAGCGCGCCGTGACGCCAACTCGCTGAAGGCAGGTCCACTGTAAATGGTTTTTCGCTTCGCCCACTCCACCTCGGCGGCAGTGGCGTAAGTGACCCCTGGCTCCCACCAAAGCGCGGCTTCCTCCTGGAAGGACGGCCGCTGTTCCATGCGAGCGATCAGCGAAGCGAGTTTGGGGCGATCCGGAGCGCGCCAGGACAACCGCAACGGGCGAGTTTCAATGAACTGGCAAATGCAGGCGAGCAGGATATCCTGGGCGGATACCACGCCAGGGACAAAGCCGTCCGCAGTGCCGATGAGCTGAGCCTCGAACCAATCGAAAAGATGCTGGTTGCGAATGGCGCACCGGGCCGCATGGCTGTTTTCTTCATGGCGAATGCCGGACCATTGCAGCTGCGACACCGTCGTCGTCGACACGCCTAAGGTCTGCAGCGTGGCGAGAACGAGCTTGTCATGCCATTCTTCCCCGGAGCGCACATAACCGGCGGCCAGGGGCTGCATGCCTTCGGGCGCCGCCGCAACCGGATAGGCCGACATGAGGTAATCCATAATCACGGCCGAGTCCCATAGCGTCAGCTTGCCGTCGATCAGGGCAGGCACCTGAAGGGTTGGCGTGATCCTCGCGCGTTCCTCGACGCTGGGCGTAGTGAAGGTTTCCTCGCGCTCAAAATCCAGCCCCTTCTCGACGAGCACGATGCGCACGGCGCGGGCGAACGGCGATCCCGTGGTGAAGAACAGCTTGCGCATTTCAGCCTCCCTGCATGACGGCTCGCCTCGCGAGCCAAGGTCGCGAAGGCGGTTTGCCGGCAACCCCGAGCGATCCGGCGATCGCCCGGGGCTTCATTAGGCGACGATATACTTGCCTTTCCCCTGGCGCCAGCGCTACCCACGGTTCAGATATGGCACACATCATTTTTCGGACCGCATTGCCGGCCGACCTTCCCGCCATCGTCGGATTGCTGGCGGACGATGCGCTTGGCAGCCAGCGGGAGACTGTCGGTTCGCCCCTGGACGAACGATACGTTGCCGGCTTTAAAGCCATGGAAGCCGACCCGAATCAGCGTCTCGTGGTCGCCATGGACGGAGATGCGGTAGTCGGCACACTGCAGATATCGTTCATACCGGGCATTGCCCGGAGAGGGGCATGGCGGGGGCAGATCGAAGCAGTCCGGATCGCCGCACCCTACCGTAGCGCGCGGATTGGCCAGCAGATGTTCGAATGGGCAATCTCGGCGTGCAGGGCACGCGGCTGCGCGCTGGTCCAGTTGACCACGGACAAGGGCCGTCCGGACGCGCACCGGTTCTATGAAAGGCTCGGCTTTGTGGCCAGCCATGAGGGCTATAAACTAATCTTGTAGGCCTCCCGCGGCGCCGGCGCATATGGATTGCACCAAAGCTTCGTTGCCCGGACCGCGCCGGTTGGCTACTGTCATTGGATATGGAACTGCCGCGCCATGCAGGCAACGTGGAGGAACGCCAATGAAAGACCTGATCGACTGGATCACCGCCATTGCCACTGTCGTGCTTGTCTACGCGGCACTGCGGCACCCGCTCTACCCGCCCCGCTTCGGCGCGGCAGACGATACGCCCGGAAACAGCCGCACCGGCCGCCATGCAGATCCGGGCAACGCGGACAGCGCGCGGGCGCACGCCACGCACCGCTGACCCGGCAGGCGCCCCGCTTTCAGCGAGCGCATGGAAGAATGGCTATTCAGCGCGCCTTTCCCGGTACACAGTCATCCACCATCCCGGCGATCCGGCTGGCACTCAGCCAGGGATGCCATTCATCCGCGCTGCGGATCTCGACATCCGAGCCTTCCTGGGCCCGACGCAAGCTGATCAGGTGAAAAAACCGGTAATCGGAATCCTGGGCGCGCCCGACCCGGATATCGACCCGCCCCGGCTGCGGGTAAGCGACCACGCTGGCGTCATCCCCCAGCCTGCCTTTCAGGCACAGCACGAGGTCGCTGACGCTGGCATTGGAATGCACGCGCTTCGGTTCCGACGCCTCGATGGAACTCGCGTTAACGCCACCGGCACAACCCGAAAGCAATAGCACTTGCGCCGTCAGGGCGGCGGCCAGCAATACCAAACCTTTAGACATTCCCTCTCCTTGGGCAGATTGGGGAGTCATGTTACATCAGGTGCTTTTTAAGGCCGCTTTGCGCGCGCAATCTCCGGCGTCATGCCTGGCCTTGCGCCACATCGACCCACTGCGCCTTGACGAGCCGCGCCAGGTGCTCGGGCGAAATCCGGATGGCCGCATTGGTTGCGCCCGCCGCCGGCAGCACCTCGTCGAACTTCTTCAGCGAGACGTCCGCAAAGACCTTCAGCTCATGGGGCAAACCGAACGGACAAACCCCGCCAACGGGGTGGCTGGTCCACGCCAGCACGTCTTCGGCATCCAGCATCTTTGCTTTCCCGCCAAACTGGTCCTTGTACTTCCGATTGTCGATCCTCGTGTCGCCACCCATCACCAGCAGGACCCTCGTCCTTCAGCCGCAGCGACAGCGTCTTGGCGATCTGGGCGGGCTCGACGCCATGGGTCTCGGCCGCCTCGGCAACCGTCGCGGTGCTCGTCGCCGTCTCGAGAATCCTGATATCGGGCGCGTGTTGCGCCAGGAAGGTCATTACGGATTGCAGACTCATGGGTTAATTGCGTCCTTTAGCGGGCGATTGATATCGGGGATGGTATCGGGGGAATCAGCACCGATCCGCTCGACGACGCGATCGACATAGCATTCGCAAAGCCTGCCGGAGTCCTCCTGGAACATCCTGATTCGTTTTGTGTTTTCCAGGAGAAGCAGTCCGACACAGTGCGCGAAGAATGCCGTCACCTCCGCCCGCGCGGTGTCTTGCGTCGCACCAAGGCGTAGTAACGCTTCCTCGAACGGTTTCAGTGCGTCGCGCAACCGGCCGTTGAGCCTGGCATTCAACTCCGGCGTCAGTCCGTGCGGCCTCATGCCACCGAAAAGATAGAAACCAAGATCCAGGTCCCGGGGATTGGTGGCGTAAAAGCCATAAAACCCCATTGCGGCATGCCTGGCCCGCGCCCTGTCGGAAGCCGCTGCGCCCAGGTCCTCGGCAACCGCGTCGTTCAACCTCTCCAGCGACTCGCCCAGCAGTGCGCCGTAGATCTCCTCCTTGGCGTCGAAGTACGAATAGATTGCACCCGGCGTGTAGCCGGCCTGCTTGGCGATCTCCCGGATGCTGGCGCCGTCCAGGCCGCGCTCCTCGAACACATGCCGGGCCGCCGCAAGGATGTGAGCGCGCTTGGCGTCGCTCACCACCGCTTTCCTGTCGCGCCTTTGCTGCTCGCGCTCTTCCGCCACTGGGCTCATTGCCTCTCCTGTGAGACCGCATCGTGTCACAGAATCGAACGCTTGACAATTATATTAAACAGCGTTTAATTTTAAAAACACAAGTTAAAAATGAGACGTTCACCCCCAGGAGACCCGCCATGATGATGTCCGCACAAGGCTACGAGGCGTCGCTGCGCCAGTACCATCCGAAGGTATTCGTTGACGGCCGGCTGGTCGAAAGCGTGGTCGACGAGCCGGCGCTGCGGCCTGGCATCAACGCGGTGGGGCTGACGTACGACTATGCGCTGCGGCCTGAATACGCCCCGGTCATGACCGCGACCCAGGGCAGCAGCGGCAGGCTGGTAAACCGGCTGCTTCACATCAACACCAGCAGCGGCGACCTGCTCAACAAGCTGGAAGCCGTTCGGCTGGTCTGCCAGGAAACCGGTTGCGCGCAGCGCTACCTGACGCACGATGCACTGAACGCAATCCACCAGGTTTCAGCGCGGCTGGATGATGCCAAGGGAACGACTGAGCATCGCGAGCGCTTCGCCAACTACCTGCACGACGTCCAGGACCGCGACCTGACGCTGGGCGTGGCGATGACGGATGCGAAAGGCGACCGCAGCAAGCGGCCGCACCAGCAGGGCAACGCGGACGCCTACGTCCACGTCGTGCACCGCGACGGCAAGGGCATTCGCATCTCGGGGACCAAGGCCATCGTGACGGGCGCGCCCTACATGCACGAATTCCTGGTCATGCCCTGCCGCAACATGACCCGGGAAGACGCCGACTTTGCCGTGTGCTGCGCGGTGCCGGTGGATGCCGGGGGCGTCACGATCGTCGCCCGCCCCGCGGGCCGCCCGGGCGAGAAGGCAGCGCTGTTCTCGAACCGGTATGGGCAGTCGACCGGCGTCGTGGTGTTCGACAATGTGTTCGTGCCGTGGGAGCGCGTGTTCTACGCCGGCGAATGGGAACACAGCGGCTACATGACATACAACTACGCCACGCATCACCGCCACAGTTGCATCGGCGCGCGGGCCGGCTTCGGCGACCTGCTGATTGGCGCGGGCGCGTTGATGTGCGAGGCCAATGGCTTCGACCCCGGCGAGGAATCGCACCTGCGCGATCAGATGGTGGAACTGATCAAGATCACGGAAGGCTTCTACGCCTGCGGCGTCGCCGCCTCCGTCTATGCCACGCAGGACGTGCCGGCGCAGAGCTTCGTGCCGGACCCGGTGTTCGCGAACATCGGCAAGCTGCTGCTGGCCACGCAGATCTACGACATGCACAAGATCGCCCACTATGTATCGGGCGGGCTGATCGTGGCGCTGCCGGGCCCCGACGAAGATCACAACCCGCTCACCGCGGCAACGCTGCAGGATGTCCTGCGTGCCAATCCCGATGTGCCGTACGCCAGGCGCATCGAGACGGCCCGGTTCATCGAAGACCTGACGGCGTCCTATCAGGGCGGCTGGTACTCGGTCATCAGCCTGCATGGCGGCGGCTCGCCGGAAGCGATGAAGCGGGAGATCTACAGGCACTATCCTGTGGGCTCCAAGGTGCAGCTGGTCGAACGGTTGCTGGCGCGCGGGCTGACGGACGATCCGGATCGCGCGATCACGCGCAACACGCAACCCGGCAAATGCTGCTCGCAAGGCTGCACGGTACCTGGCGCGCCGGTCATGATCGATTTACCTGTAGTCCCGTCCAGGCGCGATGATGCAGCTTGAGCCTGCTATGGTTCCATCCAGGCAGCGCATGCAGGAAGCGCTTGCCACGCCAACTCACAAAGGGAATGCGCATGCTGCACAACGCCGCTGAATCTGTCCTGGTGCTGGTGGATCTCCAGGCGCGCCTGATGCCCGCGATCCATGAAAGCGATCGCGTCGTATCGGAAGCCGTGCGCCTAGCCAATATCGCGCGGGTACTGGGCGTGCCGGTGATCGGCACCGAGCAAAGCCCCGGCAGCCTGGGCGGGAATCTCGGCGAGATCGGGCGCCTGTGCGATCAGACCGTGGCCAAAGACCATTTCGATGGCTGCCAGGACGGCTTGCTCGACGCACTGCCTGTCGGGCGGAAGCACGTAGTGGTAGCCGGCTGCGAAGCCCACGTCTGCGTTTTCCAGACGGTCACCGGGCTGCTCGGCCACGGACTGAGCGTGACCGTCGTGCTGGATGCCATCGGCTCGCGCAAGGCCTCCAGCCGCGACGCGGCCATCGACAGGATGCGCAGGGACGGGGCCACCGCCGCCACGGTCGAGATGATTGCCTTCGAATGGATGCGGACAAGCCGGCACGAACGCTTCCGCGAGGTGCTCGGCTTCGTGAAGTAACGTCTCGCGGGGAAGCCGCGGCGCCGGCAAGCACCCGCGCCGCGCTTACGCTTGCGTGCCTGGAACCACGCCGGTTAAAGCGCTTGTCGCCCGGCCTGTGCCTCCCCATCCACCCGCACCGCAAGCCCGAGCGGATTGCCGGTGCGCAGCGCCTGCGGCAGCAAGGCGACAGGCATGTCCTGGTAGCACACGGGCCGGAGGAAGCGCGCGATGGCCAGGCTCCCGACCGACGTGGAGCGGCCGTCCGAGGTGGCAGGATACGGTCCGCCATGCACCATCGAATGACTCACCTCCACCCCCGTGCCAAAGCCATTGACGAGGATCCGGCCGACGCGGCGCTCCAGCGCGGGCAGGAAGCCGCGCGCGGCATCGTAGTCGGCCTCATCGATATGGATGGCCGCGGTCAGTTGCCCTTCCAGGCTTTCCACCACACGCCGCATGACGGCCAGGTCGGGGCATCGCACCACCAGCGACGCCGCGCCGAAGATTTCCGCGCGCAGTGCTTCGTGTGCGAGGAAGGCCTCTGCGGTGGTCGAGAACAGCGCCGCCTGCCCCTGGTATTGCGCGCCGGCCTGGCCGCGCGCAATGGTGCTGACCTGCGGATGGCAACCAAGGCCTTCGACGCCGGCGCCGTATGCCCGGTGGATGCCCGGAGTCAGCATGGTCGACGCCGGGGCTTGGGCGATCGCCGCTTCGGCTGACGCCAGGAAACGATCGAGATCCGGCCCCTCCACCGCCAGCACCAGGCCCGGATTGGTGCAGAACTGGCCCGAGCCGAGCATCAGCGAGGCGGCGAAGGCCTTGCCGATGGCGTCGGCACGGCTGCCCAGCGCGTGCGGGAACAACAGCACCGGGTTGATACTGCTCATTTCCGCGTAGACCGGGATCGGCTCGGCGCGGGCCGCGGCCAGTTGCATCAGCGCCGTGCCGCCGGCGCGCGAGCCGGTGAAGCCGACCGCCTTGATACGGTGATCGCTGACCAGCCCCTGGCCGATCTGCAGGCCGGAATCGAACAGCAGGGAGAACGTTCCCTCGGGCAAACCCGACTCGTCCACGGCCTTCCGGATCGCGCGGCCAACCAGTTCCGATGTGCCGGGATGGGCCGGATGCGCCTTGACGATGACCGGGCAGCCGGCTGCCAGCGCCGATGCGGTATCTCCACCGGCCACGGAAAACGCCAGCGGGAAATTGCTGGCGCCGAACACGGCCACCGGCCCCAGCGCGATATTGCGCAGGCGCAGGTCCACGCGCGGCAGCGGCTTGCGCTCCGGCTGCGCGGGATCGATGCGCAGGTCGAGGAAATCCCCCTGCCGCACCACGGCGGCAAACAGGCGGAGCTGGCCCACGGTGCGCCCGCGCTCGCCCTCTATCCGGGCACGCGGCAAGCCACTCTCGCTGACGCAGCGCTCGATCAGCGCATCGCCAAGTTCAAGGATGCTGACGGCGATCTTCTCCAGGAACGCGGCGCGTTGTTCGAGCGAGGTTTCGCGGTAGACGTCAAAGGCCTGCGCGGCCAGCGCGCAAGCCTGCTCCAGTTGCTGCGGCGTGGCGCCGCCGAAGGCCGGCCCCAGCGTTTCCCCTGTCGCCGGATCGACAGCCCGGATCTCGCCATGGGTGCCGCGCACCGACTGGCGCCCGATCAGCAATTCGCCTGAAATGTTCATGCTCTGTCCTTTAAATGAAAAGGCGGCGCGTTGGCAGCGCCGCCAGTTGTCCAATGCTTGCCAGCCGCTCACCGGCCCCAGCGCAGCACCACCGGATCCAGCCTGCGCGCGATCTTCAGCAAACCGGCGCGCGTGGCCGGGTGCATCGGCTGCAAGGGGTGGCGCACGGCGTCGGAAGCAATCACGCCGCCCTCCATCATCAGCACCTTGGCCGTCGCCAGCCAGCCTTGCCGGTTCTCGTAGTTGATCAGCGGCAACCATTGCTGGTAGTGCTGCGCGGCGAGCTCCGTGTCGCCCGCCTGGTAGGCATCCACGATCTTGCGAATGCCGTCGGGAAAGCCCGCGCCGGTCATTGCGCCGGTGGCGCCCGCATCGAGGTCGGCCATCAGCGTGATGGCTTCCTCGCCATCCCACGGACCCACGATGGCATCGCCGCCGAGTTCGATCAGCTCGCGCAACTTGGCCGCGGACTGCGGCACTTCGATCTTGAAGTAGGAGACGTTGGCGATCTCCTTCGCCATGCGGGCCAGGAACGGGGCCGACAGCGTGGTGCCGCTCACGGGCGCATCCTGGATCATGATGGGGATGTCGATCGCGCCGGACACCGTGGCGAAGAAGTCGTGGATGGCGCGCTCTGGCACGCGGATGGTGGCGCCGTGATACGGCGGCATCACCATCACCATGGCGGCGCCGGCGTCCTGCGCGGCGCGGCTGCGTGCGGCGCAGATGCGCGAGCTGAAGTGCGTGGTGGTGACGATCACCGGCACGCGGCCGGCCACGTGGTCCAGCACGGTCGTCATCAGCAGGCTGCGCTCGTCGTCGGACAGCACGAACTGCTCGGAGAAATTCGCCAGGATGCAGATGCCGTCGGAGCCGGCGTCGATCATGAAATCGATGCAGCGGCGCTGGCCGTCGAGGTCAAGGCCACCTTGTTCGTCGAAGATGGTGGGTGCCACCGGGAATACACCACGGTAGACGGCATTGGCTTTGGGCATGTTCATGGTCTCTCCTCCTTGTTCTTGCCGGCGGCGCCGGGTCCGGCCGGAGCCCCACGTCGAGGGGGCTTGTGACAGGGAAGCAATATACGGTGCGCCAGGCCGCGATGTATATTGAAACCTTTCCATCTCGTGATCGCTTTTGCGACTCACGTAGCTTCCACCCCAGGTTCCCATGAAGGCCACGCTTGACGTTCTGATGTCCCGCCTGCGCATGAAGCAACTGCAATTGCTGATTGCGCTGGACGACCACAAATCCCTGCACCAGGCCGCGTCGGCCATGGCCATGACGCAGTCGGCGGCCAGCAAGGCCTTGCAGGAGCTGGAAGGCATGCTGGACGCCCCGCTGTTCGAGCGCTCCAAGACCGGCATGCGGCCAAACCAGTTCGGCCACTGCGTGATCCGCTATGCGCGGCTGCTGGCGACGGATCTCACCGCCTTGTGCCAGGACATGGCCGAGATCCGTTCCGGCAAGGGCGGCCACCTGGCCGTCGGCGCCATCATGGGCGCGGTCCCGGATGTGCTGGTGCCGGCGCTGGAGACCATGCAGGACGAACAGCCGAACCTGTCCATCGAAATCGTCGAAGACACCAGCCTGCGCATGCTCACGCTGCTGGACGACGGGCGCCTGGACCTGGTCATCGGGCGGGCGCTGGTAAGCGACCAGCCCGCCAGGTACCACTACCAGGCGATTGGCGACGAACCGATCTCGGCCGTGGTGGGCTACAGCCATGCCGCGCCGCGCACCAGGACGCTCACCTTTGCCGACCTGGCCGGCTACCGGTGGATCGTCTACCCCGGCCAGATGCCGATGCACGAGTTGTTGCAGCGCGAGCTGGACATGGTCGGCGTGGGCATGCCGGCGAATGCGATCACCACCTCCTCCAGCTTCGTCACCGTGGCCTTGCTGCAGCGCAGCGCGAAACTGGTCTCGCTGCTGCCGACCAGCGTGGCCGAACTGTTCGCCCGGCAAAAGATGCTGCGCATCCTGCCGGTGACGATGCGGTCGCGTCAGCAGACCTTTGGGGTCGTGACCCGGCGCGGGGGCACGCTTTCCGCCGCCGCGGGCCAGTTGATCAAGCTGCTCCGCGCCGGGCAGGCGGAATCCTGAGCGACGCCTGGCATCCGCCGCGAGGTATTCCTGAAAGTAATCACCCATTCAATAAACGTCAGTAGTCACGCATCGCTCCCATCCTTATAGTTGCCCCATCCGCGCTCCGGCGCAGGCCCATAACAAGACATGGAGGCAACAATGAAACGATGGATGACCGGCGCCTTCGCCGGCGTGATGGGACTGGCAGCCGCCATGGCAACCGGCGCCCACGCGCAGGACACCCGCCCCGTACGGATGATGGTGGGCGCGGCGCCCGGCGGCGGCACTGACGTGATGGCGCGCATCGTCTCCGACAAGCTGGCCGCCATCCTCAAGCAGCCGGTCGTGGTGGACAACCGGCCTGGCGCCTCCAACACCATCGCCGCCGACATCACCGCCAAGGCGGCGCCGGATGGCAACACGCTGCTGATGGGCGTGGTCACCTCCCAGGCCATCGCGCCCCACCTGCTCAAGCTGCAGTTCAACCCGCTCAAGGACCTGGCGCCGGTGGGCCTGGTGTCGTCGGTGCCCAATGTGCTGGTGGTCAACAACCAAGTGCCGGCGCAAGACGTAAAAGCGCTGGTGGCGCAGATCCAGGCCAATCCCGACAAATTCCGCTACAGCTCCTCCGGCGTCGGCAGCACCCAGCACCTGGCCGGCGCGGCGTTTGCCCGCCAGATCCACGGCAAGCTGCTGCACGTGCCGTACAAGAGCAGCAGCAGCGCGCTGGTGGACCTGATGGGCGGCCAGGTCGACATGAGCTTCGAGACCATGCCCTCGGTCATCAACCACATCAAGGCCGGCAAGCTGCGCGCGCTGGCAGTCACCGCCGACCAGCGCTCGGCGCTGCTGCCTAACGTACCCACGCTGGCCGAAGCCGGCGTGCCCGGCATCCAGATGAATGCCTGGTACGGGGTCTACGCACCGGCCGGCACGCCGCCCGCCACGCTGCAGAAGCTGAGCGCGGCGCTGGCCACCATACTCAAGGATCCCGACACCGTGCGCCGTCTCAATGACGTGGGCGCGTTGCCGGGTGCGCTAAACAACACCCAGTTCGATGCCTTCTCGCGCGCCGAATATGCGCGCTACGGCAAGCTGATCGCCGAACTCGGCGTCAAGCTGGACTGAATCCTTTTCCCTCAAGACTCCCATGACCCAACGACCCCGAATCGCCATGGTGCTCGGCGACCCCGCCGGCATCGGCCCCGAGCTGATCGCCAGGCTGCTGGCCGACCCTGCCACCGCGGCGCAGGCCGACATCCTGCTGATCGCCGACCGCGACGAATGGCGCCACGGCATGCAGGTGGCCGGCGTGGATATCGCGCTGCGCGAAACCGATTCGCTCGCGTTCGCTGGCGGCGACAGCGCCAGCGCCCCGCGCCTGTTCCACTGGCAGCTCGACGGCAAACCCGCCTACCGGCGCGGCGTGGCCAGCGCGGAAGGCGGCCGCTACAGCCTCGGCACCCTGGCCGTGGCGCTGGAGCTGGCGCAGGCAGGCAAGGCCGACGCCATCCTGTTCGGCCCGCTCAACAAAAGCTCGCTGCACGCCGCCGGCATGGGGCACAACGATGAGCTGCACTGGTTCGCCGAGAAGCTCGGCTACGACGGCGCTTTCTGCGAGTTCAATGTACTCGACGGCCTGTGGACCTCCCGCGTGACGTCCCACGTTGCGCTCAAGGACGTGCCCGCCATGATCAACCGCGACAGCGTGGGCGCCGCCATCGACCTGATCGACCAGGCCCTGCGCAGGGCCGGCATGGCTCGCCCGCGCATTGCCGTGTGCGGCCTCAACCCGCACAACGGCGACAACGGCGCCTTCGGCCGCGAGGAGATCGACTTCATCGCACCGGCGGTCGCCGATGCGCAGGCACGCGGCGTGGCGGCGGATGGCCCCTTCCCCGCCGACACCATCTTCCTCAAGGTGCAGGGCAGCCCGCAGCAAAGGCAGTTCGACGCCATCGTCACGATGTATCACGACCAGGGCCAGATCGGCATCAAGCTGATGGGCTTCTCGCGCGGCGTCACCGTGCAGGGCGGCCTGCCGGTGCCGATCACCACGCCGGCCCACGGCACCGCTTTCGACATCACGCAGCAAGGCCGCGCCGATCTCGGCGCCACGCTGCAAGCCTTCCGCATCGCCTGCCAGATGGGCAGCCAGCGCGCAGCCCCCTGAGCCTGCCGCCCGCCACCGGCCACTATCCAACGGAGACTATCTTGAAAATCACCAACGTCCGCGCCCGCGTCTTTGAATGGAAGGGCAAGACCGTGCCCCCGCAAGCGCACTTCTGCACCAATGCCACCGACATCCTGTTCGAACGTGGCGACGCCATGGGCTCGTTCCGCTTCCACGGCTGGCTGGTGGTGGAAGTGGAAACCGATACCGGCCTGGTCGGCATCGGCAACTGCGCGCTTGCGCCGCGCGTGGCCAAGGAAATCGTCGACCAGTACCTGGCCCCGATCGTGATCGGCCAGGACCCGTTCGACAACGAATACCTGTGGCAGAAGATGTACCGCCGCACCCACGCCTGGGGCCGCAAGGGCATCGGCATGGCAGCGATTTCGGCGGTGGACATCGCGCTGTGGGACCTGATGGGCAAGGCCGTGGGCAAGCCGGTGTTCAAGCTGCTGGGCGGGCGCACCAAGGAAAAGATCTGGTGCTACGCCTCCAAGCTCTACAACAACGATGACCGCGACGCCTTCCTGGCCGAGGCCCAGAGCTATCTCGACCAGGGCTTCACGGCGATGAAGATGCGCTTCGGCTATGGTCCCAAGGATGGCCCCGCCGGCATGCAGAAGAACATCGAGCAGGTGCGCCTGCTGCGCGAACTGGTGGGCGACAGTGTCGACATCATGCTGGAATGCTATATGGGCTGGACGCTCGAATACGCGCGCCGCATGCTGCCGCGCCTGGCCGAATTCAATCCACGCTGGCTGGAAGAACCGGTGATCGCCGACGACATCGAAGGCTATGCCGAGCTGAAGAAGATGAGCCCATTCCCCATCTCCGGCGGCGAGCACGAATTCACCTCCTACGGTTTCAAGGACCTGCTGGAGCGGCGCGCGGTGGACGTGATCCAGTACGACACCAACCGCGTGGGGGGCATCACCGCCGCGCAGAAGATCAATGCCATGGCCGAGGCCTGGTCGGTGCCGGTGATCCCGCACGCGGGCCAGATGCACAACTACCACCTCACCATGGCCTCGACCGCGTCGCCGATGTCCGAGTACTTCCCGGTGCACGACGTGGAGGTGGGCAACGAGCTGTTCTACTACATCTTCAAGGGTGACCCGGCGCCGGACAAGGGCTACCTGCAGCTGGACGACAATTTGCCGGGGCTGGGGCTGACGCTCAACGAAGAGTACTTTGGCGAGTTTGAGATCATCGGATAAGCAGGCCGCAACGGCCTGCAACCCGCGGCTGTGCCGGCTGCGCGCTTTGAAGGGCGCAGCCGGCCGTTTGCGCTTCAGGTCCGGCCTCAGCCCTTCACCCCCACCGCCTGCTGCAACGCACGCACCAACGCCAGCAGCGGCTCGCTGTGTTCCGTACGGCGCAGCCACATTGCCCCAACCGCCGGCAGGTCCCACGTCAACGTATGCGGCAAGACCGCGGCGCTGCCGCTGGCCGCGAGTTCGGCAGCCACCGCGCGCGGCACGATGGTGATGGCGCGTGGCTGGTTGCGCAGCAGCGTGGCGATGGTCTTGATCGAATACGTCTCCACCATCGGCGTGGGCGGCACCGCGCCGGCGGTAGCGAACAAGGTATTGATGGTGCGCCGGATCGGCGTATGCGAGGGCGGCAAAATCCAGTCCAGCGCGGCCAGTCGCTGCCAGTCCAGCTTGCCGCGCGCCAGCCGCGCCGCGGCGGCCACTGGCACCACCAGCGCGGGTTCCTCGCGGTAAAGCGGTGTCTGCACGATGTCGTCGCCCGGCGCGTAGAAGGACCGCGCGATCACGCAATCCAGTTCGTGCGCGCGCAGCGCCGCCACCAGTTCGTCCGTGGTGCCCTCGCGCACCAGCACCGCCACGCGCGGCTGCTGTTGCAAGCCGTGCGAGCAGGCCGCATCCAGTACCACCGGCGCCACATACGGAATCACACCGATGCGCAACCGCCCGTGCAGGCCGGCGCCGATCACCGCCAGTTCCCGCCCCAGCGCCTCCGTATCCGCCATCGCCAGCCGCGCATGCGCCAGCACGGCCGCGCCGGTCCCGGTAGGCTCCAGCCCCCGCCGCGAGCGCGCGAACAGCGGCACCATGAAGATCTCCTCGATCTCCCGCAGCGCCTTGGTCACGGCGGGCTGGGTCAGGTCCATCTCGGCCGCGACGCGCGAAACCGAGCGCTGACGGTCCAGCGCCAGCAGCAGCACCAGATGCTTGAGGCGCAGGCGGGAGATGAGGTTGTGCTGAAGTTTGTCGACTGGGGACGGCAATTAAAGTCCTGGACCTGAGTGTCTTGCAAGTCCTTGATTCTACTAGCGCCTGTTGCGCCTGCCCTAGCTGCATGCCGAGCACTTCAAGTTCAGCATGCAGTCGCGCATGCTCCCGTCCGCCGGCGCGCTGCGAAACGTATCATGCCATCGCCGCCACGACGCGCCCAAAACTTGCTAAGGCGGCCGATGGCGCGTCTAATGATCCGAGGCAGGCGATGGCAGTCAGGAGGGGTGATGCGCTGCACAAATTGCGGGTTCGCGAACCTCGATCAAGCCAACTTCTGCGAGCAGTGCGGGGCCAGGCTTGCGCGGATCTGCCCGCGCTGTGGCGAGCAGTCCGGCCCTGCCGCGAAGTTCTGCCGCGGATGTGGCTCGCCCCTGGATGACTCCCCGTCAGCGGCGCCTCCAGTGCCTGCGACCGCCGCTTCGGCCCCTGTCCACTACACGCCGCCCCATCTGGCCGAGCGCATCCGGGCGGAGCAGGCGGCCATGGAAGCCAGGGGCGGGACGGCCGGCGAGCGCAAGACCATCACGGCGCTGTTCGCCGATATGGCTGGTTCGACGGCGTTGATCCAGGACCTGGACCCGGAAGAGGCGCGTCACCTGATCGACCCCGTGGTGACGCTGATGATGGATGCCGTGCACCACTATGAGGGCTACGTAGCCAAGTTCCTGGGTGACGGCATTCTCGCTCTGTTCGGCGCTCCCATTGCCCATGAGGATCATGCTCTGCGGGCTTTATATGCAGCGCTGCGCATGCAGGAAGCGATGCGTCGCCACAGTGACCGGGTGCGTCTGGATCAGGGCATACCGCTTCAGATCCGCGTCGGAATCCACACGGGTGAGGTGTTGGTGCGCTCGATCCGCAAGGACGATCTGCACACGGACTACGATCCCGTGGGGCACACAATCCACATCGCCTCGCGCATGGAAGGCGTTGCCACACCGGCGTCCATCCTCGTCAGCGAGTCTACCCATAAGCTCACCGAGGGGTATTTCGAATTCAAGCCGCTGGGGACGACCCAAGTAAAAGGCGTCCGGGATCCGCTTGCGGTGTACGAGGTGCTGGGCCTCGGCGCATTGCGTACTCGCCTGCAAGTGGCGGCGCATCGCGGCCTGGCGCGCTTTGTGGGACGCCAGGCCGAAATGGAGGCGTTGCACAAGGTCCTGGAACTGGCCAAGGCGGGGCATGGGCAGGTCGCCGAGGTGATGGGGGAGGCCGGGGTAGGAAAATCGCGGCTGTTCCACGAGTTCAAGGCGCGGTCACAGCAAGGCTGCATGGTGCTGGAGACCTTCTCGGTTTCGCACGGCAAGGCCTTCGCCTATCTGCCGCTGATCGAGCTCCTGAGAAATTACTTTCAAATCACCCCGCAGGACAACGACCGAAGCTGCCGCGAGAAGGTCACCGGCAGGCTGCTTACCCTCGACAGGACGCTGGAAGACCATTTGCCCTATTTGCTCTACCTGCTCGGCTCCGTCGAGCCCGGATCGGCACTGCCGACCATGGACGCTGCCATCCGGCGGCAGCGCACGTTTGAAGCGGTTGCACGTCTGCTGGTACGCGAAAGCCTCAACCAGCCTCTCGAGCTCCTGTTCGAAGACCTGCAATGGCTGGACAGCGAAACCGAGGCCTTCCTCAATATTCTCCTGGACTATGTGCCGGGGGCCAGGATCGCCCTGCTCGTCAACTACCGCCCGGAGTACTCCCATGACTGGAGTTCCAGGAGTTACTGCGTCCAGTTGCATCTGGAGCCGCTGGGCCCGGCCGAAGCCCAGGGGCTGCTCACCGCGCTGCTGGGCGAGGATCGCGCTCTCGCGCCCCTGAAACGGCTGATCCTGGACAAGACGGAAGGCAACCCGTTCTTTATGGAGGAAGTGGTCCAGACCCTGGTTGAGGAGAATGCCCTGGTTGGCCAGCCTGGCTGCTACCGCATCGAGAAGGCGCCTACCTCGCTGCACATCCCCACCACCGTCCAGGGCGTGCTCGCCGCCCGCATCGACCGGCTCCCGCTCGTCCAGAAGGAACTGCTGCAAAGCCTGGCCGTGATCGGAAAGGAGTTTCCATTGAGTCTCATCCAGCATGTCACTGCACTGGCTGACGACGAATTGCGCCCGCTTCTGGCCGCCCTGCAGGCGGGCGATTTCATTTACGAGCGACCTGTATTCCCGGAGGTGGAGTACGCTTTCAAGCACGCGCTCACTCAGGAAGTTGCCGGCAACTCGCTGCTTACCGAGCGGCGCAGCGCGCTGCACGAGCGCACCGCAGAGGCCATCGAGACACTGTTCCAGAGTCGGTTAAAGGACTACTGCAGCGAGCTTGCACATCATTACAGCCATAGCGGCAACATCCCGAAGGCAGTCAAGTACCTGCACTGCGCCGGCGAGCAGGCCCTGCAGCGCTCTGCCCAGATGGAAGCAATCCGTCACCTGGGCACGGCCGTTGAACTGCTAGAGCGGCTGCCCGACACGCCCGAGCGCGCACGCGAGGAACTCGCACTGCTACTAACGCTAGGACCGGCCTTGATAGCCACACGGGGTCAGGCCGCTCCCGAGGTGGAGTCAACTTACAGGCGTGCGCTGGCATTGTGCGAACAGGGTGGGCAAACACCCAGTTTCTTCTCGGCGCAGCTAGGACTGTGGGCGTTCTACCAATTGCGGGCGCAGTATACAGTTGCGCAGCCGCTTGGGGAACGGCTGCTTGCCATGGCTCTGGACACGCAGAAGCCTGGGCAGCTCGCGGAGGCGCATCGTGTACTCGGCGCCACCACGTTCCGTCTGGGCCAGCCCGGCATGGCCCGCGCCCATATGGAGGAGGTGCTGTCACTGCAACGGCCGGACCCGTCGGCATACGATTTTCTTCTGGGCTACGGGCGAGACCCGGCCGTACATGCCACGAGCACGCTGGGTTGGATCCTGTGGTATCTGGGCCTGCCGGATCTGGCTCGCACGCGCTGCCAGGACGCATTGGTTCTGGCCAGGAAGCGCCCGGACGCCTTTAACCTCGCGCTTTGCTTCGTCTTCGCAGCCGAAGTACACCAATGTCGGCGTGAGGTGCAATTGACCCGCGAGTACGCAGAGGCCGCGATCGCGATCTCGGGCGAGGAAGGCTTTCCCATCTATCTGGCGTGGGGAACCGTTCTGCAAGGCTGGGCGCTGACGGAACAAGGCCGTTCTGAAGAGGGGGTTGCCGAGATACACCAGGGCCTCGCCGCTTACGAGGCAACTGGCGCGGCACTGGGCAGGCCGAACTTTCTGGCCCTGCTAGCTGAAGCCCTTGGGAGAGCCGGGGACTTCCAAGCCGGACTGGACGTGCTGGCCGAGGCGCTAGCCTTGACGGAAAGCACGGGAGAGCGGCTTGACGAAGCGACGCTGCATCGGCTCAAGGGCGAATTGATACTCCAATCCCGCGCGCTCACTGGCCACGAAGAAGCCGAGGCCTGCTTTCACAAGGCAATCGCCGTCGCCCGCCATCAGGGTTCCAGGTCACTGGAGCTGCAGGCCGCGCTGAGCCTGGCCCAGCTATGGCGACGGCAGGGGAAGATGAACGCCGCGCGCCAGACACTTGCCCCGATCCATGGATCCTTCAGTGAGGGCTTCGACACGGCTGACTGGCAGCAAGCCAAGGCACTACTGGACGATCCGAGCTGAAGCGATAGCGCTTCCCGGCTGCCCGGTCATCATCCTCAAAGGAATTCCTTTTTGATGTCAATGCTCGAGCGCTGGCCAACATTGTCGTAGTTTTCCGCGATCCATGCCTCGGCCGCAGCCCTCCCCTTGTCACGCAGGAAGCAAAGGAAGTCCCAGTCGGCGTTGTACTTGCTCGACGCCCCGAGGGCGCTCATCGTCTCATCGGAACGGATGGAGTGGATCAGCATTTCCTTCATCTCGCTCCGGTCAACCTTGCCTTGCTGGATGAGCGAAGTCACAAAGGCTATCGCGCGCATTTCTCGCATGAGCGACGAGTTGAAGCTCACTTCATTGACGCGATTGAGGATGTCGGCGGCAGTGGTCGGCACGCCGCGGCGTACGATCGGATTGATATGGACAATCACGACATCGCTTGTATTGCAGTGATAGATCAGCGGGAAAATTGCCGGGTTACCCACATAGCCGCCATCCCAAAAGTACTCACCGTCGATTGACACGGCCTGAAACAGGGTTGGCGGACAGGCCGAAGCCAGCACGCTTTCAACGCAAATGTCCTCGCTTGAAAAGATGCGTATCCTGCTAGTCTCGACATTGGTCGCACACAGATAAAGCTGTATCGGGCATTGCTTGCGTAATGCCGCAAAATCGACCTGCTTCTCCAGCACGTCCCGGAGCGGATTCGAGTTATTGGGATTGAACTGGTATGGCGACAGGATACGGAGAACGATGTCCGCCATCGCGTACAAGGGCGAGTGGTTCAGCCCGAAGCTATGTGTCCCTTTCAGCCACGGCACCCAACGCAACGGGCTGTACCGCTCTGCCGATTGCGCGATCGCGAGCCAGAAATCGTGGAGCGCCTGGCGCGCACGGTCGTGCCCGCCTTGCAGCAAGCCATAGGCGAGCACGGCGGCATTCATCGCCCCCGCGCTCGTTGCACTGACGCCTTCGATGGTAAATCTCTCATCCTCGAGCAGCCGGTCGAGGACGCCCCACGTGAACGCACCGTGCATGCCGCCGCCCTGCAAAGCAAGTGCAATTGGCTTTTGTTCACCGTTATCGGTCTGCTTACGGATATTCCCAGCCATCCTGAAGCTCCTTGGTGGTGCGCACGGGAGCATGCCCGCCGGGTATCGACTTCCGCAGGCGTTGCGTGAAGTATCGTAACCAGCGCTTCCTCAAGCGTTTGCTCGGCGGCTACCAGCGCTGAGGATGCCCACGAATCAAGACTTCCAGCCGTGCGTCGAATGACAGGGTCCGCTGTTCTGAAGTGTAGTAAAGATGGGCATGGTCAACTTGAAGGTGCCGTCGTGTAGCGTTGGGCCATGACCCAGTCTAAATCGCTGTACCATGGCCTCCGCTTCCCGGCTGCGATCATTGGTTGCGCGGTAGGTTGGTGCTTCCGCTTCCAACTCCGGCAGTAATTTGAGCAGCGGTGCTTTTTGCGCTGCGGTGCCGGCCGTGTCGGGGCTCATCCCTATTCCATCGGAAAGCACTAACTGCTAATCTCGATGACCTGGTGCCGCCTGTCGGTCCGGGCCATGGCCTGGTGTCGATGCGTGCATCCCGACCAGCGCTTTCGATCCCTTGCTTTTGGTTTTAGTTTCTGTTGGAAAGACCCGCATGTCGCGACGAATGCCCCCTCTGAATCCTCTGCGAGCTTTCGAGGTTGCGGCCCGGTATCTCAGCTTTACGCGGGCCGCCGACGAGCTTTACGTCACCCCGTCGGCGGTCAGCCACCAGATCAAGACGCTGGAAGAAAGCCTCGGCGTGCAGTTGTTCCTGCGCGAGGCCAAGTCCCTGGTGCTGACGCCGGCCGGCATGGCTTACCTGCCCAGCGTGCAGCAGGCCTTCAAGCAGCTGGCCGACGCCACCCAGCGCCTGCACAGCAAGGACCTGCCCGCGCTGAAGGTCAACATGCCGCCGACCTTCGCCGTCAAATGGCTGATCCCGCGCATGGACCGCTTCATGAAGGCGTACCCGGAGGTCGACCTCAAGGTCTCCACCTCCAACCACGCCATCAACTTCGACCGCGACGATTTCGACCTTGCCATCCGCTATGGCCGCGGCAATTATCCGGGCCTGCATTCCGAGCTTTGCCTGTCGGTCGAGGTGATACCCGTCTGCAGCCCCGAGCTGCTGGCCGGCCCCCGCCCGCTCAAGGAACCGGGCGACCTGAAGCACCACACCTTGCTGCATGACGACAGCACCTACACCGACGTCAGCAACCCCGACTGGTCGATGTGGCTCAGCCACGCGGGCGTGACGGATGTCGACGCGTCGCGCGGCCCGTCGTTCTGGCCGAGCCACCTGGTGATCAATGCCGCGATCAGCGGCCTTGGCGTGGCGCTGGTCAAGAAGAACTGGATCGAAGAAGACCTGCGGCAGGGCCGGCTGGTGCGCCTGTTCGAGCAGATTCGCCTGCCGGTGGAGTTCTCTTACTTCGTGGTGTTCCCGGAAGAGCGACTCGGCGATCCGCGCGTCACCACCTTCGTGAACTGGCTGCGCGCCGAGGTAGCGGCTGGCGACGATCCCCGGCACGCCTGAACCCGCTGCGCAGGCCGTTCAGCCTGCACGCAACTGCGCCGCCTTGGCGTCCACCCGCGCGCGCAGCTTGTCCACGTTCACCACAAAGCGGCTATGCGTGCCGGTGCAGATATCTTCGATGCCATCGCTGGCCGAGACGCGGAAACTCACGCTGCGCCCGTCGATGTTCGTCACTTCGGCATGGATCTCCACCTCGCCCCCGAGCAGGGTTGCGCCACTGTGCCGGATAGAGACTTCGGTGCCGACCGAGCTTTCGCCCGCGTCCACGTACTCTTGCAGGAAGTCCAGGCAGGTTTGCTCGATATCGCGGATCAGTTCCGGCGTGGCGTAGATGCGCAGCGTCTCGCCGAGGAAGTCGATGGTGCGCGGGCGGTCTACGCTCAGCGAGCGCGTTGTGGCGGCACCCGGTTTCAGGCTGTTCTTCATTTCGGTTTCCTATTGATGATGTGCACCGGCAAGCCGGTAGATGCGCGCGGCGTTGTCGTGCAGCAACTTGCGTTGTTCTGCGGCCGGGTAGATCCCGATCGCCGCAAGGAAGCCGGAGAGAATCGTCTCGTAGCGAGCAACCAGGCTGTCCACCGGGAAATTGCTCGCGAACATGCAACGCTCTGTGCCGAAGATGGCGATCGCATCCCGGATCACCGGCACGTTATCCGCCTGCTCCCATGCGCGGCCCGGCAGCCCAAGCCCGGAGATCTTCACCGCCACATTGGACTGAGCGGCCAGCGCCGCCATCGCATCGCGCCAGCCCTTGAGGCCGGCCTCGCTGCGGTCGGACGGCAGGCCCGTATGGTTGAGGATGATCTGCGTGCCGGGAAAATCGCGCGCCAGCGCGGCGGCCTGGTCCAGGTTCCACCACGGGGCCTGCAGGTCATAGGACAGGCCGTGGCCGGCCAGCAAGGCATAGCCCCGCCGCCAGCGCTCGTCGTCCATCGATCCCGCCAGCCCGCGGGCGGCGCCTTCGCGCGTGGCGCTGGTCACCGGCTTCTGCCGGATGCCGCGCACCATCGGGAAGGCGGCCTGCGCCGCCAGGATCTCGGCCACGTCGGCGCGGTCCAGTTGCGCATGCGCGACCAGCGCCGAAGGACGGCCCGTGCGCCGGGCCAGCGCGGTCAGCCAGGAGGTCTCGTCCACCGGGTTCGCGCGGGCCCATTCCGCTTCCACGTGCACGGTCAGGGCCGGCGCGAAGCCGCGCGTGTCGCGCTCGAAATCCTCCGGCAGGTAATCGCGCTTCAGGGCGGAGTAATCCCCGTAGCGGAAGCCCTTTACCTCTTCACCCTGCAGCCACGGATAAGGATTGGCCTGCAGGTCCCAGAAGTGATGATGGGCATCGATGAACGGCTGGTCGAATGTGAAGCTGGGCATCGCGTTAATCCTTGACGGCGATCCGGCTGGCCAGCTGCTTGTATTGCGCCGATTCCTTCGCCATCACGGCTTGCAGCGTCACATCGTCGGCATAGGTGTCGGTGCTGAAATGCAGCTTCTCCAGCGTCTGCCGCATGATCGGCTCCTGCACGGATTTGGCCACCGCCGCCTTGAGGATGTTGATGACTTCCGGCGGCGTGCCCTTGGGCGCCGAGATGCCGCGCCAGATGCCCATTGACAGATCGATGTTGCGCTCCTTGAGGGTCGGCACGTTTTCGTAGCCGGCGACGCGCTTGTCGGCCATCACCGCGAGCACCTTGAGCTTGCCCGCCGCCACGTAGCTGGCAACCTCGGCGGTGCTCACCGTCACCGCGTCGATATGGCCACCCAGCAGCGCCATGGTGGCCGGGGCGCCGCCGGCATAGGGGATGTGGTTGAACTTCGCCCCGGTCTTCTCCGCCAGCGCGGCGGCGGCCATATGCCAGGTCGAGCCCTGCCCGGCGTTGCCCACGCGGACGTTGGAGTCAGGCTTGCGGGCCTGGTCCAGGAACTGCTCCAGCGTGGCGTAAGGGGCGTCGGCACGCACCACCACGGCGGCCGGATCGGCATTGAGCCGCGCGATCGGCACCAGGTCCTGGTAGGTGAACTTGGCCAGTCCCAGGTAGTTGAGGAAGGTCAGCTCGCTGGATGACAGCACCAGCTTGTACCCGTCCGGCTTGGCGTGCACGACCTCGCCCAGGCCGACCGCGCCGGTGGCGCCGGGCTTGTTGATGACCACCAGCGGCTGCGGCAGGTGCTTGGCGGCGGCGGCAGACAGCGCGCGTGCCACGACATCGGCGCCGCCGCCGGCCTGCCAGGGCACGATCAGTTCGATGCGGTGGTTGGGGTAAGGGCCGTCCTGCGCGGCGGCCACGCCTGTCCAGGCGGCGATGGTGGCGATGACGACGGGTGCTGCCACGCGCCAAGGGCGTGAGTAGAGCTTCATGAGGCTTGTCTCCGTGATTTTTTGCTTTGTGCTTTTAATGCTGTGCAGTCTCTGACTCTTTCTTGCCTGCTTCAGGCAGTGCCGTTCTTCAGCGTTTGTGGCGCAACCGGCTGGCCGAATGCGCCACGTTCGCGCAGTGCCTGTATCGCCCTGTCGTCCAGCCCGAATTCGCCGAGCACCTCTTGCGTGTGCTGCCCGAGCAAGGGAGCCGGGTAGCGGACCTGCTGCGGCGTCCCGCTAAGCTTAACGGGAAAGCCGAGCGCCTTCACGCGGCCTTCCACGGGATGGTCGATCTCCAGCACCATCTCTCGGGCAACGGCCTGCTCGCTGACCAGCGCTTCGTCGTAGGTATAGATCGGCGCCGCCGGCACGCCCGCCGCCAGCAAGGCTTCCACCCATTCCTCGGCGGGCCGCCGCGCGAACTCGCCTTCGATCTCGCGAATCAGCGCGTCGCGGTTGCGGATGCGCGCTGCATTATCCGTGAAGCGCGGGTCCTGCAACAGGTCCGTGCGACCGATCGCCTCGCACAGTGCGGCCCACAGCTTGGGGTTGGCGGCGCCGATGACAAAGTGGCGATCCGCCGCCCGCACCGCCTGATAAGGCGCGCTCATGCGATTGGCACTGCCGATCGGCACCGGCACCGTACCGGTTCCCCAGTACTCCGCCGACTCCCAGACCGACAAACCCAGCGCCGTCTCGAACAGCGATGCGTCCACATACTGGCCCTGGCCAGTGTGCCCACGCCCGATGATCGCGCTCAGGATGCCATAGGCGCTGAACAGGCCTGCGCCAAGGTCGGCGATCGGCACGCTCGACTTGACCGGCGGCGCCTCCGGGTGGCCCATCACGCTCATCACGCCCGACATCGCCTGCGCGATCAGGTCCAGCCCCGGGCGGCGCGACCAGGGGCCGGTCTGGCCGAAGCCGGAAATGCTGGCATAGACCAGCCGCGGGTTGATCTCGCGCAGCACCGGGTAATCGATCCTGAGCCGGGCGGCCACGCCGGGGCGGTTGTTCTCCACCAGCACATCGGCGCCGCGCACCAGTTCGTAGAACGCTTCCAGCCCGGCGGGATTCTTCAGGTCGATCTCCACGCTGCGCTTGTTGCGGTTCAGCGCGAGAAAACCGCCACTGTCCTCGCCCTTGAGCTTGAAGCCCATGGCCTTGCGGGTCTGGTCGCCCACGCCGGGCGTCTCGACCTTGATGACGTCGGCGCCCATGTCGCCAAGGAGCATGCAGCAAAAGGGGCCGGCCATGATCTGGCTGACATCGAGGACCTTGATGTTCGACAACGGCAAATTCATTGGAAACCTTATGGCTAGGTGACAACGCGCGTGCTCGCGCGGCGTCGGGATGGGAAGGGGCCGGATCAGCGCCCCTGGAACACGGGCTTGGTCTTGCCGACAAAGGCCTGGTAGCCGATGCGGAAGTCTTCCGTCTCGAAGCAGGCATAGGCTTCGGCCTGTTCTTCCGCGCTGAGCGGCGTGGGGTTCATCAGACGGCGCACGAACTTCTTGTGCCAGCGCGCCACCAGCGGTGCGCCCTGGCCGATGCGCCGCGCCGCGGCGTAGGCTTCGTCCGGCACCCCGGCGTCGGGGACGACGCGGTTGACCAGGCGCTTCTCGAGCGCCTCGGCCGCGCCGAATACACGGCCTTCCAGCACGATCTCCAGCGCGGCGGCGTGCCCCGCCAGCGCCATCAGGCCACCGAGTTCGCCATACGACATCACCAGCCCGAGCCGGTTGACCGGCACGCCGAAGCGGCTGGACTCGCCGCAGATGCGCATATCGCACACGGAAGCGATCTCCAGTCCGCCGCCAACGCACGCGCCCTGGATCATCGCCACGGTGGGATGCCGGCTTTCCGCGATGGCCTGCATGGCGGCATGGGTGATATGCGCATAGTCTGCGGCCTGCGCCGAGCTGGCGCGCATGCGGGTGAATTCCTCGATATCCGCGCCGGCCGCAAAGGCCTTGTCGCCCGCGCCGCGCAGCACGATACAGCGCAGGTCCTCGTTGGCCGACAGCGTCTCGAAGGCCCGCGCCAGGCCCTGCCACATGCCCAGGTCGAGCGCGTTCAGCTTGTCGGGGTTGTTCAGCGTAACGGTGGCGATGCACTCGTCATACTCGATCAGGATGGCTTGTCTCATGGTCTGCTTTTGGTCTGCTTCTGGTTTGCTTAGGGTCGGCCTATGTTGCGTGGGCGCCTGCCGCAAGGGCAGGTTCGATGCGTTGCCTTGACCTGCCGAAGTCTAGGGTTTCCCTCGCCGCTCGCCAAACGAGAAAATCTCAGCGCCTCTTCAAGAAAAACTAGGACCGGCGCGGCTATGAAAAAAACTTGGAACCGCTTCAAGTAAATCCACGTTGTGACGCCGGCAGCTTGTTTCTAGACTTCGTCACCAATGCAGCTTCCCGCGGCTTCCGGGAAGCGACGCAGCAAAAATCAAGCACGGAGACAAGAGACAACATGGCCCTGATCAACTACATCACCCAGATCCAGATCGATTTCGGCGCGGTGGCGCTGCTGCCGCAGGAGTGCGAGCGCATCGGCATTTCCCGCCCGCTGGTCGTCACCGATGCCGGCGTCAGAGCCGCAGGCATCCTGGAGCACGTCCTGGCGCAACTACCCGCGGGCGTGCAGGCCGTGGTCTTCGACGGCACCCCCTCCAACCCGACCGAGCGCGCCATGCGCGAGGCGGTGGCGCTGTACACCGAGCACCGCTGCGACGGCATCATCGCGGTGGGCGGCGGCTCGCCCATCGATCTGGCCAAGGGTGTGGCCGTCTGCGCCACCCATAAGGGTCCGCTCAAGACGTTTGCCGCGATCGAAGGCGGCGTTGCGCGCATCACTGCGGCCACGGCACCGTTGATCGCCATCCCCACCACGGCCGGCACCGGCAGCGAAGTGGGCCGTGGCGCGGTGCTGATCCTCGACGACGGGCGCAAGGTAGGCGTGCTCTCGCCCTACCTGGTGCCGCGCGTCGCCATCTGCGACCCCGAACTGACCTTCGGCCTGCCGCCGCGGCTGACCGCCGCCACCGGGATGGATGCGATTGCGCACTGCATCGAGACCTTCCTGGCGCCGGCCTTCAACCCGCCCGCCGACGGCATCGCGCTGGATGGCTTGCACCGCGCCTGGATGCATATCGAGACCGCCACGGCATCGCCGATGGACCGCTCCGCGCGCCTGAACATGATGAGCGCTTCGATGCAAGGCGCGCTGGCGTTCCAGAAAGGGCTGGGCTGCGTGCACAGCCTGAGCCATTCGCTGGGCGGGCTGAACCCCTCGCTGCACCACGGCACGCTGAACGCCGTCCTGCTGCCGGCGGTGATCCGCTTCAATGCTTCGGCGCCGTCGGTACGCGACGAGCAGCGGCTGGAACGCATGGCGCAGGCGATGCAGCTAGACGGCCCCGAGTCGATCGGTCCGGCAATTGCCGCGATGAACCTGCGGCTGGGCCTGCCGGCCGGGCTGGCGGCGCTGGGCGTCACGAGCGCGTGGTTCCCCCGGATTATCGAAGGGGCGCTGGCCGACCATTGCCACAAGACCAATCCGCGAATTGCGAGCGCGGAGGAGTATGCGGCGATGCTGGCCGAAGCGATGTAGTCACGCCAGCGGCGTGTGGTTTTCTCCCCTCTCCCGCTTGCGCGAGGAGAAAGCAGGCTGTAGCAGATCAAGCCTCGCAGGGCCTACAAAAGCAGACTGGAAACAAACCATGCTACGCAGGTCGTTCGAACCTGCTGATCTGCAATACACATGAAGGCGCCATGTGCGCCAAGGTGGTCAAAGACGCCCAGGTAAAGGTCTGAGATGACGCGCCGGCCCTGCCCGGCACCGGCGCCCCGTTGGACAACCCCGGCCGCGGCAGCCTGCCCGGCCCGCTCCCCCGAGCCTTCCGCACGACACCAGGCAAGACCCGGGACCACCCGGGCTCGCCATCGACACAACACCAAGGAGACACCATGAAACACGCCATTTCGCGTATCGTGCTGGCCGCTTTGCTTGCCAGCGCCGCCGGCCTGGCCGCCGCGCAATCGCCTATCAAGCTGCGCTTCAGCCATACCGTGCCCGAGACCGATTCCCAGCACCAGGCCGCGATATCGTTCAGCAAGAAGGTCAAGGAGCGCACCCAAGGCGCGATCGAGATCCAGGTCTTCGCCAACAGCCAGCTGGGCAACGACACCACACTGGTCACCGGCATCCGCAGCGGCACCATCGATATCGGTGCGACCGGCAACCCGTTCGTCACCGGCCTCGCGCCCCGGCTCAACGCGCTCGACCTGCCCTACCAGTTCGATGACGGCCCGCAGGCCTACCGCACGCTCGACGGCGCGGTGGGGCGCGGCCTGCTCGATGAACTGGCCGCGCACCAGATCAAGGGCCTGGCGTTCTGGGAGATTGGCTTTCGCAGCCTGGGCAACAACAAGCGGCAGATCACCAAGGCCGAGGATATTCGCGGCCTGAAGATCCGCACCACGCCGAACCCGTCGCATATCAAGGCCTTCCAGCTGCTGGGAGCGAGTCCGCGGCCGATGCCGTTCGCCGAGGTCTTCGGCGCGCTGGAATCCGGCGCGGTGGACGGGCAAGAGAACCCGCCCACGCTGATGCTGTCGTCCAAGATGTACGAGGTGCAGAAGTATCTCTCGCTCACGCGCCACGCCTACACCGCGCTGGTGGTCCTGATGAACAAGGCGAAGTTCGACTCACTCAAGCCGGAGTACCAGAAGATCCTGCTGGAAGAAGCCGCTGCCGCCGCCACCTTCCAGCGCAAGCTCAACGCGGATAACGAAGCGGCCGCGATTGCCCAGTTGCGCGCCAAGGGCATGCAGGTCAACGAACACCCGGATGTGGCAAGCATCAGGAAAATCGTCAGGGAAGAGACGCGCCAGCTCTATGTGCAGAAGAACGGCGACGCCGTGCTGCGCGCCATCGACGCCCAGCGTTGAAGCCACGCGGAGACTGGACATGCAGACCCTGCCTTTGCCGTCGGCCATCGCCGACGCCCACCATCATCTCTGGCGGCCCGGCGACGATGCGCGCTATCCGTGGCTGCAGGAGAACTACGATCCGCAAGCCTTCTTCCTCGGCGACTACGACGCGCTGCGCGGCGACTTCGGCCCGGATGCCTACCTGGACCGCTGGGCCGGGCTGCCTCTCGCCGCCACCGTGCACGTGGAAGCCGAGCGCCATCCCGCCGAGTCCCTCGCCGAGACCGGCTGGCTGCACCGGATCCATGCGGTGCACGGCTTTCCCAATGCCATCGTGGCGCATGCGGACTTCAACAGCGCTGAGCTCGAGGAGCGGCTGCTGGCGCAGGTCGCCTACCCGCTGGTGCGCGGCGTGCGGTGCAAGCCTTTGACCAGCCGCCGCGCGGACCTGAGCGTGCACGGCCAGCCCGGCACGCTGCAGGACGCACGCTGGCTGGAAGGCCTCGGCTTGCTCGCGGCGCATGAGCTGTCGTGGGATTTGCGCGTGCCGTTCTGGCATTTGCAGCAAGCAGCGGAGGCTGTGGCGATGTTCCCGGCGCTGCGCGTGGTGCTGGAGCACACAGGGCTGCCGTGGGACCGCTCCGACGACGGCCTTGCGGTGTGGCGCCGCGGCATGGAGGCACTGGCGCGCCTGCCGAATGTGCACGTGAAGCTGTCCGAGTTCGGCTTGCCCGGCGCGCCGTGGGACCGCGCCGGCAACGTGCGTGTCATCCGGCAGGCACTGGACATCTTCGGCAGGCAGCGCTGCATGTTCGCCAGCAACCTGCCAGTGTCCAGCCTGCGCGCCGACATCGGGGAAGTCGTTGCCACGATGGCCGAGGGATTGCGCGGACTGGACCCGGCATCCGCGCATGACGTGTGGTGCGGCAACGCGCTGCGCTTCTATCGCATCGAGGCCCAGGCCGGCGAACTACCGCTACGCGCCTTGCGCCAGCCGCAACCAGCCGAATAGCGAGACGCCCGCCTCACGGATAACAAAACAGAGAGACAGACAATGACCGAACCGATGACAGAAGAGCCCGCCGTGACCCGCCTGCTGGTGCGCACGGCGGAAGGCGCGATGGTGGCCATGATGGCCGTCATGATCGTGCTGGTATTTGCCAACGTGGTGCTGCGCTATGCCTTCAACTCAGGCATCGCGTTTTCCGAGGAAGCCTCGCGCTTCGTCTTTATGTGGCTGACGCTGACCGGCGCCCTGCTGGTGATGCGCGACAAGGCGCACCTTGGCATGTCCACCATCGTGTCCCGGCTTGGCGAGCCGGGGCAGCGACTTTGCCGCTTTATCGCCGACCTGGGCGCCCTGGCCTGCTGCCTGCTGCTCGCCAACGGCGCGTGGAAGCTGGTGGTGATCGGCATGGACGACATGGCGCCGGTGACGGGCGTACCCATCGGCCTGGTCTACGCCTGCCTGCTGTTCAGCAGCCTGGGCATGGCCTGCCTGCTGACGCACTCGCTGTGGCGACTGCTGAGCGGGCGCATGCCGCGCACGGAGCTGGTGCCGGCATCCGGCGTCAGCGGCGAATGATTCCTGGAGCTTGCCATGACTATCGTTGTATTTGTCGGTTCCCTGCTGGGCGCCATGGCGCTTGGCATGCCGATCGCCTTCTCGTTGCTGGTGTCGGGCATCGCCCTGATGTTTCACCTGGGCAATTTCGACACGCAGATCATTGCCCAGAACATGCTGGAGGGCGTGAACAACTACCCGCTGATGGCGGTGCCGTTCTTTATGCTGGCCGGCGAGCTGATGAACGCCGGCGGCCTGTCCAGCCGCATCGTCAAGGTGGCGGAAGCCGCCGTGGGCCATGTGCGCGGCGGGCTCGGCTATGTCGCGATCATCGCCGCCACGGTGGTGGCCAGCATCTCCGGCTCGGCGGTGGCGGACACCGCCGCGGTGGCCGCCCTGCTGATCCCCATGATGCGCAACGCCGGCTATAACGTGCCGCGCTCGGCGGGCCTGATCGCCGCGGGCGGCATTATCGCGCCGGTGATTCCACCGTCGATCGCCATCGTGGTGTTCGGGGTGGTGGCGCAGGTGTCGATCACCAAGCTGTTCCTCGCCGGCATCGCGCCGGGCGCCATGATGGCGCTGACGCTGACCGCTACCTGGTGGTTCTGCGCCCGCAAGGAATCGCCGGCCGCCGCCGCCACGCAGCGCTTCGAGTTTCGCCGGCTGCGGCGGTCATTGATGGACGGCGTGTGGGCGCTGGTGCTGCCGGTGGTCATCATCGGCGGCATGAAGATAGGCGCGTTCACCCCCACGGAAGCGGCGGTCGTCGCCGTGGTCTATGCCATTGCAGTCGGCCGCTTCGTCTATGGCGAGCTGAACCTGCGCGACCTGCCCCGGTTGATCATCACCGCGACCAAGACTTCCAGCACCGTGCTGTTCCTGGTGGCCTGCGCGCTGGTTTCGGCATGGCTGATCACCATCGCCAATATCCCGGCCCAGGTGACGGCGTTGCTCGACCCGTTCATCGACAACAAGATCCTGCTGATGTTCGTGATCATGGTGCTGGTCATCATCGTCGGCACCGCGCTGGACCTGATGCCCACCGTGCTGATCATGACGCCCATCCTGATGCCAGTGATCACCAAGGCCGGCATCGATCCGGTGTACTTCGGCGTGATGTTCATCCTCAACAACGCCATCGGGCTGCTGACGCCGCCGGTAGGCACGGTGCTCAACGTGGTGGCAGGCACCTCGCGCTGCAGCCTGGACAGCGTGATCGCCGGCGTGTGGCCGTTCCTGCTTTCGCTGACGGCGCTGATGTTCCTTTTCGTGCTGTTCCCGCAGCTCATTCTCGTACCCGCGAGCTGGCTGCGCTGACTGATTTGATCGAAGTATGCGGTACCACCAACATAACCGATAGGAGACTGACATGAAGCAAACACGTATTGGCAGCAAGCTGGCGAAGCACGGCATGGCCCTGGCGGCAGCAAGCATTCTCGCACTAGGCATCGCCGCGTCGCCGGCCCGCGCGCAATCCAGCGACTGCGCCAACGCGCAGGCCGCCAGCCAGAATCCCGGCTACCCGAGCGCCAGCGTCAAGCGCTATATCAAGACCCCCACCGGCTACCTGCTGGTGCTGCGCATGGGCGACAACGTGTTCGAACAAATCGAAGCGTTTGCCATCTGCGAGCGCGTGCCCAGCGCCAGCCTGAGTGCCATCGGCTTTGCCAACGTGACGTTCGGGTTCTGGGATGCGGACAAGAAAGCATTCAATCCGAAGACGTTCCGCAATGTGGAGATGGCCAGTATCGTGGGGAGCCTGGCCTGGAAAGAAGGCAAGCCCTCCATCCACGCGCACGGTGTCGCCGGGGACAAGCTGTTCGACACCTACGGTGGGCATATCCTGGCGATGGAGGTCGGGACGGGATCGCTGGAGGTAACCGTGACGGTCTATCCGCAGCAGCTTGAGCGGGCGATCGATCCGAAGATCGGGGCTAACGTGCTGGGGTTGTAGGCGCAGGACCCGGGGCGGGCACCGCTTCCCCTACCGATGGCAAGCTGGATCAGACCCCGGCTTGCTCTCCCGCAAGCGGGAGGGGCTGCAAACACGGCCCCGCGATGCGAAGCGAGCCGTCAAGGTTTGCCGATCACGTATGGAGCGCCTCGTCGTCGGGCCATCCGGGTCGCCTTTGGGGTGATTGTTATGCATAACCAATCACTCATACAACGATAAGCAATCCGCGACAAACGGTTATCCGGAAACCGTATACTTCAAGGCACCAACCCCCTTCGGCTTGCGCTGTGCACTTCGCCGCCCTGTCCGGACCCCACGGAGCCTTCATGTTCACCACCCGCCCGGAAATCGTCGGTACCTTTGGCGTGGTCTCGTCCACCCACTGGCTGGCCTCGCAAACCGCCATGAGCGTGCTCGAGCGCGGCGGCAATGCCTTCGACGCGGCGGTGGCCGGCGGCTTTGTACTGCAGGTGGTGGAGCCGCACCTGAACGGCCCGGGCGGCGAAGTGCCGATCCTGCTGTGGAGCGAGCGCGAACGCGCGGTGCGCTCGGTCTGCGGCCAAGGTCCCGCGCCGGCACTGGCCGACCCGGCCGCCATGCGTGCCAGGGGGCTGGACCTGGTGCCCGGCATCGGCCTGCTGCCCGCCACCGTGCCTGGTGCCTTCGGCGCATGGCTCACCATGCTGCGCGACTACGGCACCTGGACGCTGGCTGATGTGCTGGCGCCCGCCATTGCCTATGCACGCGACGGCTTCCCGCTGGTTCCGCGCATCTCGCAAGCCATCCTGGCGGTGCGCGAGTTGTTCCAGAACGAGTGGCACAGTTCGGCCAATGTCTGGCTGCCGGATGGACGCGTGCCGCGTCCCGGCAGCCTGCATGCGACGCCTGGCGTGGCCCGGACCTATACGCGCATTGTGGAAACGGCCGAGGCCACCGGCGGCACGCGCGAGCAGCAGATCGACGCCGCGCTGGATTGCTGGTACCGCGGCTTCGTTGCCAGGGAAATCGACAGCTTCTGCCGCACGCAGGCCGTGCGCGACACCACCGGCGAGCGCCACAAGGGCTTGCTCCGCCATGAAGACATGGCGGACTGGACGCCCACGGTGGAGGCACCCGCCACGCTGGATTTCGGCCGCTATACGGTGGCCAAGTGCGGCATCTGGAGCCAGGGCCCCGCCTTCCTGCAGCAGATCGGCATGTTGCGCCACGCCGATCTTGCCGCCCACGCGCCCACCTCGCCCGAGTTCGTCCACCGCATCGCCGAGGCGGCCAAGCTGGCCATGGCCGACCGCCTGGCGTGGTACGGCGACCCCCGCTTTGGCGACGCGCCGCTGGCCGGCCTGCTCGATCCCGCCTACCTGGCCGCCCGCGCGCGCCAGATTGGCGAGCGCGCCTCGCCCGACATCCTGCCCGGCACCGTCGGGGGCCGCGCGCCCCGCCTGCCCGATCTCGGCGCGGCGGAACGCACGCTGCGGCAAGCCGATGTGCGCTTCGGCGTGGGCGAGCCCACTTTCGCGTCGATGCCCCCGGTCGCGGAATGGGCCGAGCGCGAGATCTTTGTCGGCGACACCTGCCACATCGACGTGATCGACCGCCACGGCAATATGGTCGCCGCTACGCCGTCGGGCGGCTGGCTGTCGTCCAGCCCGGTGATTCCCGAGCTTGGCTTCGCGCTCAACACCCGCCTGCAGATGACCTGGCTCGAACCAGGCCTGCCCAACACGCTGGCGCCGGGCAAGCGCCCCTGCACCACGCTCTCGCCTTCGCTGGCACTGCGCGACGGCGAGCCCTACATGGTGTTCGGCACACCCGGCGGCGACCAGCAGGACCAATGGTCCGTCGCCTTCTTCCTGCGCCACGCCGTGCACGGCATGAACCTGCAGGAAGCCATCGACGCGCCCGCCTGGCATATCGATCATTTTCCCGGCTCCTTCTGGCCACGCTCGGTGGTCCTCAACCGGCTCAGCGTGGAATCGCGGCTGCCTGAAGACACCATCGCGGCGTTGCGCGCGCGTGGGCATGAGGTGAAGGTGGGCGAGCCGTGGTCGGAGGGCCGCATGTCCGCCTGCACCAGAGAGCGCGATGCGCAGGGCCGGCTGGTGCTGCGTGCCGGGGCCAATGCACGGGGCATGCAGGGATATGCGGTGGGGCGTTGAGGCGCGTTGAGGCGCGTTAAAGACCGCCGGAGGAAACCAGCGGTCCGACGAGGCAAGCAGGAATCGAATCAAACCGGATCGCCTCAGGCGGTTCGCATAGCAACCGGAGAAGGAAAGAGATGAAAACCGTTTTGAAGCGCTGCCTGCTGGGGCTTGCCACGTTCTCGCTGTTCTGCGCCGCCTCCGGGGCCGGCGCGGCCGATCCCTATCCGCAAAAGCCCATCACCCTGATCGTGCCGTGGGCCGCAGGCGGCTCCACCGACATCCTGGCACGCGTACTCTCCGAACACCTGACCCGCTCCCTCGGCCAGCCGGTGATTGTCGACAACAAGCCCGGCGCATCCGGCAACATCGGCTCCGCCATGGTCGCGCGCGCCAAGCCCGACGGCTACACCCTGCTGGTCGGCTCCATGAGCACGCACGCGATGAACCCCGCGCTGATGCCCAACATGCCGTTCCGCGGCGTGGAAGACTTCACGCCACTGGGCCTGCTCGCCTACGTGACCAACACCATGGTGGTCAACCCATCGGTGCCGGCGCACAACGTCAAGGAACTGATCGCTTACGCGCGCGCCAATCCCGGCAAGCTCGCCTACGCAAGCGCCGGCCCCGGGTCCACCAACCACCTGAGCGCGGTACTGTTCGAGAAGATGGCCGGCGTGCAGATGCTGCACGTGCCGTACAAGGGCGGTGCGCCTGCCGTGGTCGATACCGTGGCCGGGCAGACGCAATTGCTGTTCTCCGCCGGCACGCAGACCCTGCCGCACGTCAAAGCCAACAAACTGCGCCTGCTCGCCGTGACCGAGAGCAAGCGCTCGCCGCTGCTGCCCAATGTGCCGACCGTGGCGGAAACCGTGCCTGGCTATGAGCTGTCCGTCTGGTACGGTGCCTTCGGCCCCGCCGGCATGCCGCCCGCACTGGTGACACGCCTGAACCAGGAGATCAACAGGATCATGTCGATGCCGGAAGTGAAGGAGAAGATGAACGCCATCGGCGTGGAAACCGCCACCTCCACGCCCCAGC
Source organism: Cupriavidus sp. F041 (assembly GCF_057814235.1). Lineage (NCBI taxonomy): Bacteria > Pseudomonadati > Pseudomonadota > Betaproteobacteria > Burkholderiales > Burkholderiaceae > Cupriavidus > Cupriavidus sp. F041. Next base: position 2,179,901 of record NZ_JBVASY010000001.1, on the reverse strand, counting down.
AGTTCGGCGCCATCCTGCGCCGCGACGCCGACCGCTACGGCAAGCTGATCCACGACCTCGGCATCAAGGGGGAGTGAAGCTGTGACCGATCGTGTTCCCGAATCTGCTACCGACCCCGCTCACGCTACTGTGTCGCTGCCTGCGCCACTGCTCGCCTCGCTGTGCGGCGCGCTGGCTCGCGCAACCAGGCCCGCCAGTGCCTTCGAGGCAATTGGCAACGCCACCGCCGCACTGCTCGGCCCCGGCCTGCTCACCATCAATGCCTACCGGCGCGCCAGTTCGGAAGTGGTGCGGCTGTGGTCCTCGGACAAGGCCGCCTATCCCGTGGGCGGCAGCAAGCGCAAGGCCGATACGCCATGGACACGGTGGGTGCTGCATCAGGGCGAGGTCTTCGTGGGCGAAGGCGACGCCGCGCTTGAGGCGGTGTTCGACGACATCGCCGTCATCCGCGGCCTTGGCCTGTCGGCGGTAGTCAATGTGCCGGTGTGCGAGGACGGCCGTTGCGTGGGCACCTTTAACTTCCTCGCGGCGCGCGGCGTATGGACGGAGGGTGAAGTTGCGACTTTGCGGCTGCTGGCTCAGATGGTGGCGCCGGCGCTTATCGCCGCCAGCCGGGAAGCGCAGCCCGAGGCTTGAGGCGAGAGCGTCCACCTTCGCCGCGTCTGGCACGACAAGCGAGGGCTCAACGGCCTGCCCCCTTAATTCAAAAATATTGAACAATTTATCCTGATAAAGCAAGTCAAAGCCACCGATGGTTCTCCTATAGTTCGTTACATGAACGGCGCGCAGCAAACAAAGCAACGTTCTGGCAGATGCAACGAACAATCAATGAAATTCAACGAATTTTAAGAAACCGGAGAACATCATGACCAAGACCGTCGCCCTCAAGCTTGCTTCCACCCTCGTGCTGTCGTTCGCCGCCATCGGCGCCGCCCACGCCACCACCGCCAAGGACCTGCTCCCCGGCGACAAGTACGGCTATGAGTTCCGCACCACGGTGCCCGCCGACAAGTATGGCTATGACTTCCGCACCCACGACACCTTTACCGACGGTGCCCGCAGCGGCAAGCTGGATACCTTCACCGAAGGCGCCCGCATCGCCGGCCTGGACCGCACGGGTGTCTCGGCCTCCCCGGCCCGCGGCTTCGATGCCTACACCGACGGCGCCCGCACCGGCAAGCTGGATACCTTCACCGACGGCGCCCGCATCGCTGGCCTGGACCGCACCGGTGTCTCGGCCTTCCCGGCCCGCGCCTTCGATACCTACACCGATGGCGCCCGCACCGGCAAGGCTGACGCATTCACCGACGGCGCCAACGCCTGATGCAGTACCCGCAGTTGGTATCCCGCCGCGGCACCATGTGACCTGGTGCCGCGGCATCGGATGCCGCCGCGCAAGAACACCCCCCCCTCACAGCCCCCTCCCCGCTTCGCCCCCCACCACCACAATTCCATTTTCTGGAATTAAGAAATCCCGACTCCGCCATTCCGTGAATCAACGGCCGGGGTCACAATGCGCGTTGCGCAACGCTGCCGCAGCGGCATGGCGCCCGGCCGGGCGGTCCACTCCCACCACACGAACCACTCCCCCGCCTTCACGCACGCGGCAGCGCAGGAATGCGCAGGCACTGGCTCGCACGCCAGTCTTCTTCCCCGTTGCACCATCCCCGCAAAAAAAAACACATGAGAACAATCACGATCAACGGTGTGCCGCAAAAGATCGACCTGCCCGACGATGCTCCGCTGCTGTGGGCCGTGCGCGATCACATCGGCCTGACCGGCACCAAGTTCGGCTGCGGCATGGCGCTGTGCGGCGCCTGCACCATGCATATGGATGGACAGCCGATCCGCTCGTGCGTGACACCGATCTCGGCAGTCGCGGGCAAGAAGATCACCACGATCGAAGGCTTGTCGGCCGACAAGATCGGGCAGGCCTTGCAGGCAGCCTGGGAGGAATTCGGCGTGCCGCAGTGCGGCTACTGCCAGGCCGGCCAGTTGATGTCGGCCACTGCGCTGCTGCACGCGAACCCGCACCCGAGCGAGGAAGACATCGACGGCGCCATGAGCGGCAACATCTGCCGCTGCGGCACCTATACGCGCATCCGCGCCGCCATCCAGCACGTCGCCAGATCGAACGTGGCCGCGAAACCGGCTGCCCAGCCGGCTGGCAAGAGGAGCGCAAAATGAGCGAACGAAACGTTCTCGCCGTGGCACAGGCCCAGCCGGACCACGCCGGCAGCCCGCAATCCGCCGGGCGCCGCCGCTGGCTCAAGGGCATGGGCGCCGTTGCCGGGCTGACGCTCACCGTGGGCCTGGACGGCATCGTGCTGGCGGCCGACGAACCCAAAAAATACGGCCGCGACGGCATGCCCGGCGGCGCGGTGGACAGCCCGCTGGTCTTCCTCTCCATCGGCGAGGACGGCAAGGTGAGCATCGTGTGCCACCGTTCGGAGATGGGACAGGGCGTGCGCACCAGCCTCCCGATGGTGGTGGCCGACGAACTCGAGGCCGACTGGGCGCAGGTGCTGGTGGTGCAGGCCCCGGGCGACGAGATCCGCTACGGCAACCAGAACACCGACGGCTCGCGCAGCGTGCGGCATTTCTTCGAGCCCATGCGGCGCGTCGGCGCCAGCGCCCGGACGATGCTGGAGGCCGCCGCCGCCGCGCGCTTGGGCGTGCCGGTGAACGAAGTGCAGGCCCGCAACCATGCCGTGGTCCACATACCCAGCGGCAAGAGCCTCGGCTATGGCGCGCTGGCGAAGGACGCCTCGCGCCTGCCGGTACCCGCCCCCGCCAGCCTCAAGCTGAAGGATCCCGCCCAGTTCCGCTATATCGGCAAGAACAGCACGCGCAATATCGATGGTCACGCCATCGCCACGGGCCGCGCGCAGTACGGCATCGACGTGCGGCTGGACGGCATGCTCTACGCCGTGATCGCGCGCCCGCCGGTGTTCGGCGGCAAGCTGGCCAGCGTCGATGCCACGCAGGCCATGAAAGTGCCCGGCGTGATCAAGGTGGTCGAACTGGCGGGCAGCCCCGCGCCCGCGATGTTCCATCCGCTCGGCGGCGTGGCCGTGATCGCCACCAATACCTGGTCGGCCATCAAGGGCCGCGAGGCGCTGAAGCTGCGCTGGGACGATGGCCCCAATGCCAGCTACGAGTCCGGCGCGTTCCGGGTGACGATGGAGAAGGCCGCGAGCCAGCCCGGCAAGGTGGTGCGGAACCAGGGCGACACCATGGCCGCGCTGGCCGGTCCCGGCAAGCGGGTCACGGCGCGGTATTACCTGCCGCATATCGCGCACGCCACGATGGAGCCGCCGGTTGCTACCGCGCGCGTCGCCAGCGGCAAGTGCGAGGTCTGGGCATCGGTGCAGGCGCCGCAGGCCACGCGTGAAACGGTGGCAGGGCATCTGGGCCTGAAGCCCGAGGACGTCACGGTGCACGTGACGCTGCTGGGCGGCGGATTTGGCCGCAAGTCCAAGCCTGACTTCGCCGCCGAGGCCGCGCTGCTGTCAAAGGCCATGGGCGGCAAGCCGGTCAAGGTGACCTGGACGCGCGACGACGACCTGCATCACGATTACTTCCACACGGTTTCGGTTGAGCACATGGAGGCGATGCTCGGCGCCGACGGCCGCGCGCAGGCCTGGCTGCACCGCACCGCCGCATCCACCATCACGTCCACCTTCGTGGCCGGCGCAAAGAACGAAGCCGCGTTCGAGCTAGGCATGTCCGCGGTAAACATGCCGTTCGACATCCCCAACGTGCGCGTGGAGAATCCGGAGGTGGAAGCGCACACGCGCATCGGCTGGTTCCGCTCGGTGTCCAATATCCCCCACGCGTTCGCGGTCCAGTCGTTCGCGGCGGAGCTGGCCACGGCTGCGGGACGCGATCATCGCGACTACCTGCTGGCGCTGCTGGGCCCGGACCGCCGCATCGACCCGAACCAGTTGTCCGACGCCTGGAACTACGGCGAATCGCCGCAGCAATATCCGCTCGATACCGGCCGCCTGCGCGGCGTGATCGAACTGGCCACGCGCGAAGCCGGGTGGGGCAGGAAGCCGCCGAAGGGACACGGGCTGGGGCTGGCAGTCTGCTACAGCTTCGTGACCTATGTAGCGGCGGTGATCGAGGTGGTGGTGGGCGACGATGGCGGCATCAGCATCCCGCGCATTGACATGGCGGTGGACTGCGGCGCGCAGGTCAACCCGGACCGCATCCGCTCGCAGGTGGAAGGCGCCTGCATCATGGGCATCAGCCTGGCCACCACGGGTGAGATCACCTTCAAGGACGGACGCGCCCAGCAGGACAACTTCCACCAGTACGAGGTAATGCGCGCGCCGTCGGCGCCGCGCCAGATCCACGTGCACCTGGTGCCGGGCAAGTTCGACGCGCCGCTCGGCGGCGTCGGCGAACCCGCCGTGCCGACCATTGCACCCGCGCTGTGCAATGCGATCTTCGCGGCTACGGGCAAGCGCATCCGCGCGTTGCCGGTCCGGGACCAGTTGAAGGCCTGAGCACGGGGGCACGGCCCCTCGCATTCGACCCGGGCGGCTCCCCGCCGCCCGGCCCGTTCAGGATTCAGCCCGGCTGCCGGCCCTTCCCCCTCCCCTGCCGGCACCGCTCGATCAACCGCAGCACCGTGGGCGAGCGTTCGTTCTTGCGATGTACCACGGCAAGCTGCGACGTCACCTCGTTGCGCGCCAGCGGTTTGAATACCACGTCGGGCGGCGCGAACGCGCGCATCGAGGCCGGGATCAGCGCCACGCCGAACCCGGCCGCCACCATGCTGATGATGGTGGCCATCTGGCTCGACAATGCCTCCACGCGCGGCTGGAAGCCGGCATTGCCGCAGATGGCAAGGGTGATGGCGTAGAAGCCGGTGCCGTGTTCGGTGTGCGTGCAGATAAACGTCTCGTCGCGCAGCATGGCCACATCGATGCGCGCACGGCTTGCCAGCGCATGCGTGGCATGCAGCGCGACCACGACCGCTTCCGCGGCGATATCGAACAAGGCCAGCCCCTCGGGCAAAGCTTGCAACGGCGGGCGGATAAAGCCGATATCGAGCGCGCCGCGCGCAACCGCATCGAGCTGGGCCGGCATGTCCATCTCGCGCATCGCAAGCCGCACGGCCGGATAGTCCTGGCGGAAGCGATAGACAAGCCTCGGCAGCAAACCCGAGAGCGCGGCGGATGCCACGTAGCCGATGGACGCGCTGCCGAGATCGCCACGGCTCGCGCTGGCGGTGGCCAGTTCGGCGTGCCGGACCTGCCGCAGGACGCCCAGCGCTTCCTCATGGAAGACAACGCCAACCTCCGTCAGCGCCAGCCGGCGCTTGCTGCGCGAAAGCAGCGGCGCACCCGCCTCCTGCTCGATCCACCTGAACTGCTGGCTCAGCGCCGGCTGCGAAATGCCGAGGCGCTCCGCCGCGCGGCCAAAGTGCAGTTCCTCCGCCAGCGCGGCGAAGTATCGATAGTGTCGGAGTTCCAGGTTCATCGGGATGGCCAGTGCGCACAATATAAGCCTAGCTTATCAACAATTAAGCCTCTTGTACTTGAACCTATCGATCCGAACGCCGCATGATGCATGGCTTGGCGGCGGGGAAGCTGCGGATCGGGAGCGTGTCGGGCATGGAATTGGTCAACAAACGGGTAGCAAGCTGCGGCGAGGCCATCGCCGATCTGCGCGACGGCGCCACCATGATGGTGGGCGGCTTCGGCAGCGCCGGCCTGCCCGGCGGCCTGATCGCCGCGGTGCTGGCGCATGGCGCCAGTGATCTGACGGTGATCTCCAACAACGCCGGCTACGACGGCGAGGGCGTGGCGAGCCTGATCGAAGCCGGGCGCGTGCGCAAACTGGTCTGCTCGTATCCGCTGACGGCCGGGGCCACGGCCTTTCGCGACGCTTACCGGCGCGGCGAAGTCGAGCTGGAACTGGTGGCCCAAGGCACGCTGGTGGAGCGCATCCGCTGCGCCGGGGCCGGGCTGGGCGGCTTTTACTGCCCCATCACCGCCGGGACCATTCTTGCCGAGGGCAAGGACACGCGCGAGATCAACGGCGTGCAGCACGTGCTGGAACTGCCGCTGCATGCGGATTTCGCGCTGATCCGCGCGGGCACCGCCGATCGCCTCGGCAACCTGGACTATCACCTGGCCGGGCGCAACTTCAATCCCGTGATGGCGACCGCCGCGCGCGTGGTGGTGGCCGAGGTCGACACGATGGTCGATGCCGGCGCCATGAACCCCGAACATATCGTGACGCCGGGCATCTTTGTCCATCGCCTCGTCACCACCGATGGCCAACCCGCCGGGAGCGAACAATGATGCGATGGAACAGGGAGCAGATCGCCCGGCGCGCGGCGCAGGACATCCGCACGGGATCCTATGTCAACCTGGGCATCGGCCTGCCGACGCTGGTCGGGGACATGATCCCGCCCGAGCGGGAGGTCTTCCTGCATAGCGAAAACGGCATCCTGCATCTCGGGCCGCGCCCGCCGCAGGGCCAGGAAAACCCGGAACTGATCAACGCCAGCAAGCAGCCGGTGACGCTGCGCCCCGGCGCGGCGATCTTCGATTCCGCGCTGAGCTTTGCCATGATGCGCGGCGGCCATCTGGACCTGGCCATCCTGGGCGCCTATGAAGTAGCGGAAAACGGCGACCTGGCCAACTGGACCCGCGGCGACCCCAACACCCCGCCAGCCGTGGGCGGCGCCATGGAACTCGCCTTCGGCGCCCGCGAGGTCTGGGTGCTGATGGAACACACCACGCGCGACGGCCGCCCGCGCCTGCTGCGCCGCTGCACGCTGCCGTTGACCGCACGCGGCGTGGTCCGCCGCATCTATACCGACCTGGCGGTGATGCGCGTGACGCCCGATGGCTTGCGCGTTGAGGCAATGGCGGAAGGCATCACACTGGAAGCGCTGCAGGCGGTGACCGAGGCGCGCCTCCTGCCCTGACGCCCGTCAGCGGCCGGACACCACCCGCCCGATCCACGCGGCGAGGATGGCAATCACCTCCGCACTGTTGGTCTCGTTCAACGTCTCGTGGCGTGCGCCGCCGAATACGTGGGACGACACATCGGTCTGCCCCGCCGCGCGATAGCGGCTGACCAGCGGATCGAACCAGGCCAGGTGATTATTGACCGGATCACGGTCGCCGGTGAACAGGTAGATGGGCAGCCCCGGACGGATGCGGCGCAGCGTATCCGGCTCGGCCAGGCGCGCGCATTCGGCGAACATCGAGGCGCGCGACGCCGGCGTGGCGGTGAAGCCGCACAGCGGATCGGCGATATACGCATCCACCTGTGCCGGGTCGCGGCTGAGCCAGTCGAAGGGCGTGCGGCTGTCCGGCACCCCGGCATTCATATCCTCGAGCTTGAACCCCGCCCGCGCCGCCTCGAGCATCAGGTCCACCGCGGTGGTGCCCGACAGCGCCGCGCCGGCGAGCAACTCGCTGTGCTCGACCAGGTAGCACTGCGTGGCGAACGACCCCATGCTGTGGCCGAACAGGATCAGCGGCAAGCCGGGATGCTGCGCCCGCGAGTGCCGGCTGAGCACGGCCATATCGTCCGCCAGTGCTACAAAGCCACGCGGCCCAAATTCGCCAAGCCTATCCTGGGCGGCCGCATCGGCGCCATGCCCCCGGTGCTCGCTGGCATAGATCACATAGCCCGCGCCCACCAGCGCTTCGGCCAGCGGCCGGTAGCGCCGCGCGTGCTCGCCCATGCCATGCGCGATCTGCACCACGGCGCGCGGCGCCGCGCCTGCCTGCCAGCGATGGACCTCAATCTTGTGGTCGTCGTTGGAATCAAGACGGAAGTGGAAGTACGGTTCCGATGTCTGCATGCCAAGCCCTCGGTTAGCGCCGGCTCGTGTCGGAAGTGACGGTAGCGGCGCAACCATGGTACGCAAGAGTGCGTGGCGGGACTATCCGGGTTGGTCCTGTCCGCGGCGCCCCGCATGCGCCGGTGCGTCAACCCAGCCGCTTCACCACCGCGTCGGCAAACTGCAGCGTGGACGCCGAGCCCTTCAGGTCGCCAGTCCTGACCTGGTCCTCATTGAGCGCCAGGTCGATCGCCTTGCGCAGCCGCAACGCCAGGTCCTGCCGGCCTCCATGTTCGAGCATCAGGCCGGCGGCCAGCATCAGCGAAATCGGATTGGCGATGCCCTTGCCGGCGATATCGGGAGCCGAGCCGTGCACGGCCTCGAAAATGGCGGCGGTATCGCCGATATTGGCCCCCGGCGCCATGCCCAGCCCGCCCACCAGGCCGGCAATCTGGTCGGAAAGGATATCGCCGAACAGGTTGGTACAGAGCAGCATGTCGAACTGCCAGGGATTGAGAACGAGCTGCATGGCGCAGGCATCGACGATGCGGTCGTCCATCTCCACGCGGCCCGCATAGTCCTGCGCCACCTCGCGCGCGGCTTCCAGGAAGATCCCGGTCAGTGCCTTGAGGATATTGGCCTTGTGCACCACGGTGATCTTCTTGCGCTGGTTCCTGACCGCGTACTCGAAGGCGAAGCGGGCGATGCGCCGGCAGGCGTCGCGCGTATTGGTGCCGGTGGATACGGCCACGGCATGCGGATCGTCGCCCACCGGGATGTAATAGTCGTGGGCCACGTAGAAGCCGCCCACGTTCTCGCGCACCAGCACCAGGTCGATGTTCTCGAAGCGTCCCGGCACCAGCGTGCGGGCGGGCCGCACATTGGCATAGAGATTGAAGGCTTCGCGCAGGCGCACGTTGACCGAGCGGAAGCCGCCGCCGACGGGCGTGGTCAGCGGGCCTTTCAGCGCCAGGCCGGTACGGCGAATGCTGTCAAGGGTAGCCTCGGGCAACGGGTCGCCGCCCTGGGCGATGCCCGCCATGCCGGCCTGCTGCACGTCCCAGGAAAACGGCGCGCCCAGCGCGTCCAGCACCCTGACGGTGGCCTCCACCACTTCCGGCCCGATGCCGTCCCCGGGGATCAGGGTGGCGGGGATCTGATTGGCTGCTTGGTGTTCCATATGCTTGTCCTTTCAAGGGATTGGGCGCCGCGCCGACGGAGGAGCCGGGGCGGGCTTTCGCTCACAAGCATAGATTACGCCCATGTCAATCGCGCGAGAGCGCGCATGGGAAGGCAATGCCGGACACGATCCGTCAATAAGGACACGGCGTGGCAACGAACGCTTGCCGAGAGCCGGGATGAAGACATCCCGGCTGCGGCGCTCCCCTCAGGCGGCGCGCTGCAGCGGCGATCTGCGGCTGGCGCCGAACAATGGCGCGGCGCGGTCGGCCGCCAGGCGGATGCGCTCGGCCAGCGCATCGCTGCTGACCTGGTGGTTCTGGAAATCGCCGGGGCTACCATACACGCCGATCGGCAGCGTCAGCGCTTGCAGGAATCCGAACAAGGGCCGCAGCTGATGCTCCAGCACCAGCGCGTGCCGGTCGCTGCCACCCGTGGCCGCCAGCAGCACGGGCTTGTCGGCCAGCGCCTCCTGCCCCACCAGGTCGAACAGATGCTTGAAATGGCCGGAATAGGACCCGCGATAGACCGGCGTCGCCACCACCAGCAGGTCGGCAGACTCGATGGCAAGCAGCTCGTTTTCAATCTCCGGCGGCAGTTCGGCGCGCGTCAGCGCGGCGCCCAGCGGACGGGCGATCTCGCCCAGGTTGACGATATGGCTGTGCAGCAGCAGCTTGCCATCGAGCTCGGCAAGCAGCGCCTGCACCAACGCGAGCGTGCGCGAGGGCTGTTGCGTACTGCCGTTGACGGCAACCACTTTCAGCGGTGTAGCCATTGGAAAACCTCCTGTCGATATCGATTGGTCCTGGATTCGCGCATTGCAATGCCTGCCCGGTGCCGCGCATGCGGCAGCGCTTGCGCAGCGCCGTTGTCCGCAGGCTTTGTCCGTCGCAAGCGGTCGCTTACAAGTCCCTCACGATAGCGCAGCACAACAAGCCGCCGAAGGACGAAATTCGTCTTTGCTTAGATGCGTGGGGTGTATATGCGAATGCGAATCCCGACCGCCATCGCGTGCGCTGCGGCCCTCCCCCGCTTCGCGCCGCCTGCACGGATTTCGCGTTTGCATATCCGGAATCATTCGCTCGCGAGCGCGAGGCGCAGGCCATGCTGGCACTGGCCGGGCCTGCCCGCGCTGGCGTATGGCAAGCCGGGGAAGAGGCTGCGTTGACGTTGGGGAAGCTGAAACTGGAAGCAGCGGGGCAAATCCCTGACTGCTGCGCCCGACGACGCCTACTGGCAGGTCCGCCCGCAGGCCGCCAGGGCGCAAGGAGAGCCGGAATACCGCGCCGCGCCGCAGGCGCTGACAGCCGCAGCATGATCGCCGCGGCCCGCCTGGAACTGGATACCGCCGCCGGCACGCTGCTGCTCTGCGGGCCGGACGGGCAACGCCGGTCGCTCGGTCACGCCGGGCAACCAGCCACACCGTTCCCGTACTACGGCGCCACCTTGGCTGCCTGGTACGCGGCGTAGAGCTTCTTGAACACAGGGCCAGGCTCGCCGCTGCCGATGGTCTTGCCGTCGATAGTCACCACCGCGAGGATCTCCTTGCTGGCCGACGTCAGCAGCACCTCGTCGGCAGCCATTACCTCGTCCTGCGAAATCCGGCGCGCTTCCAGCGAGATATCCAGCGCTGCGCACAACTCCTCCATCCAGCCGTAGCGGATGCCTTCCAGGATCAGGTTGTCCTTCGGCGGCGCCGAGACCCGGCCCTTGCCGACCACCCAGACATTCGACGCCGAGGCTTCGGTCAGCGCGCCGTCGCGGAACTGGATGGTTTCGGTGACACCGTGCTCCGCCGCGTTCTGCGCCGCCAGCACATTGCCCAGCAGGGAGGTCGACTTGACCTGGCAGTGCAGCCAGCGCTTGTCCTCGGCCGTCACGCAGGCCACGCCCTTCTCGCGCATGTCCGCCGACGGCAGCGACATGGGGTTGGTCATGATCAGCACCGTCGGCGTCACCTCCTTGGGGAAGGCATGGGTGCGCCGTGCCACGCCGCGCGTGACCTGAATGTAGACCATCTGGTCGCTGAGGCCGTTGGCGCGCACCACGCGGTCGATCAGCGCCATCCACTCCGGCTCGGCGTGCGGGTTGGGAATGCCGATGGTTGCCAGGCTGCGCCCCAGGCGGGCCAGGTGCTGCTGCAGGCGGAAGGGCTTGGCGCCGTAGATGGGGACGACTTCATACACGCCGTCGCCAAAGATAAAGCCGCGGTCCAGCACGGGGATGCGGGCTTCGGACAAAGGCGTGAGTTCGCCGTTGAGGTAGACGATTTCGTCGTTCATGTTGGGTAGCGCCAGGGCAGGGAGAGCGGTAAAGGGACGGAAGCGGAATCCGTCGGTTGCCGTATTGTTCCATAAGCCCCGGCGGGCGCTTATGCAAAATCGGCATGAGCTGCCCGAGGACGGCCCCCGGGGCCACCGGGTGACGCCTGTATCACTACGGGCAGCCGGCCATCCTTGACGCCACCGCAAGAGGACTGAGGCCCGGGCCGTCCCGGCGGTGTTCCCGGGACGACGTGTGGATTATCGGGACGGGGCCGTTTTTGCGAAAGACCCGTAATAGGCAAATGTTTCTACTCAGGCAACTACAGCAAAGCGCTCGCGCGCGCTCACCGGACTCGCGCGTTTAGGACGTGTCCGATTTCATTGCCAGCACGCCGCCAGTAAACTGGCGGCATGCTTTCCGCTGCCGCCTCCCCTCCCTCCGATATCCACGCCTTGCAGGCACTGGGGCTCGCGCGTGCCGGGTCGCTGGCTGAACCGGACGCCAGGCTGCGGCAATGAGATACAGAGGTATCGCAGCCGATGCGCGCGCCGGCCCGCGAACCGCACTAACGCGTTGGACAAATCTATGAAGATTGCACTGCTCGCGGATCGGTCGCTTAAGGCCAAGATCATGGCAGACGCCCTCTCCCGCGCCGGGGTGTATTGCCACACCTACCACGCAAGCCGCGAGTTCTTTCGCGGCATCGACCAGTCCGGTTACGATGTCCTGCTGGTCGACCAGGAACTGGCCGACCTGCCTGCCGTTGAGGCTGTGTGCGCGCTGCGCGGCGCCGGGCGCTGCAAGGTGCCGGTGCTGGTGGTTTCCAACCGCCGTGACGAGGACTCGGTCGTCAATACCCTGCAAGCCGGGGCCGACGACTATATGATCCACCCCCTGCGCTTGCGCGAACTGGTGGCCCGGCTGCACGCGCTGCAGCGCCGCGCGGCCTCACACCAGCAAGCCCCGAGCCCGGACATCACGGTCGGGCACTATTCACTGGATTGCCAGTCGCACCAGGCCGTGTTTCAGGGGCGCCGCATGCCGCTGCCCCCCAAGGAGTTCGATCTTGCTTCGCTGCTGTTTTCCAGCGTCGGCCGCGTCTTGTCCCACGCCTACATCGAATGCGCGATCTGGGGCTATGCGCTGCCGCCGCGGTCGCGTGGGCTGGCCAGCCTGGTGTCGCGCCTGCGCGCGACCCTGGAGCTGCATCCCCGGAATGGCCTGGTCATCATGGTCGTGTATGGCCACGGCTATCGCCTGGATGAAACCGGTGCCCGGCGGCAACGGCCGAGCCCGCACATGATTGGCTGAGCGACGGCTGCCGCGCCGGCTTCGGTAACATCCCATCCGTGTCGCCTCAATCCCAAACAGGCGCCAACCCCTCCGGACTGGTCAACCTCCCGCCACTTTCCAACCCCGAGATCTCCTCCATCTCCCCCTCCGACAAGCGCAAATCAACGGCCCCAAGATTACTCTCCAGGTTAGCCCGCTTGGTCGAAGACGGAATCACCGCATATCCAAGCCGCATGGCCCAGGCCAGCACCACCTGCGCAGGCGTAGCGCCGTGCCGCTGCGCGATCTCCCGTATCACCAGGTCCTGCAGCGCCTTGCCGTAGGCCAGCGTCATATACGACGTAATGTGTATGCCCTGGCTGCGCGCAAAGTCAGCGACCTTGCGGTTCTGCAGGAAGGGATGCAACTCGATCTGGTTGGTGGCGATCGCCCCCGCGCCAACGGCGTCGATCGCCTGCCGCATCAGGTCGACGGTGAAGTTGGATACACCGATCTGGCGGGTGAGTCCTTGCTCGCGAGCCTCGGCCAGCGCGGTCATGAATTCGGCGACCGGGACCGCGTTGTCCGGAGACGGCCAGTGGATCAAGGTCAGGTCGACATGGTCGGTGCGCAGCCTGGCGAGACTCTCCTTGAGACTGGGCACCAGTTTGTCGCGTGAGAGATTCTCGATCCAGATCTTGGTCGTCACGAACAGGTCGGCACGGGCGACGCCGCTCTCGGCGATGGCCTGGCCGACTTCGGCCTCGTTGCCGTAGATCTGCGCGGTGTCGATCACGCGGTAGCCAACGTCGAGGCCGTTGCGCACGGAATCGATGACAGTCTGGCCTTGCAGGCGGAAGGTACCGAGGCCAAGGGCGGGAATGGGCATTGTTGTTTCCTGATTCGGGGTTTTATCTGGCCGATGGGGCCACGGCTTGCCGCAACGCAAGCCCTGCTTGCCTTCACAGCGAACATGCCCCGAGTATCCGCGCTGCCCGCCACGAGAAAAACCATGTCCCGCGCAGAAGATACTTGATTCCGGAGCAAGAATGGAGCGCGCGCTGCCTCCGCTATTGCCGCGCGGGCGGGCGATAGGACTCCACCCGCGCCCCGTGCATGGCATAGCCGGCGTAGCCCATCATGGTGTCTGCCCGCACGACCCGCATCGCGCCGCCGATCCACACGGTGTCCATGGTGCGCAGCCCCGGCAACGGCTTGTCCGTGCGGACGTGGATGACCTGGTTGGCCGGCGGCGGTGGCACATGGATGCACGCGCCGAAGTACGGCACCAGCAAGAACTCGCGAATCGCCTCGCCCTCTGCGTCGAGTGAAACCACAAAACCGGCAAGACGTACCGCCGCGCCATCCGGGGTGGGTTCAACGGGCGCGTTCTTCCAGTACTGCCGTGCCTTGTACAGGGCAATCTGCGCGCGGGGATCGGCGTCGTCGAGTTCGTCGAGCTTCAGGCCCTTGAACGGCGCCAGCGGGTCCCAGCCCGTTGGCAGCAAATCTCGCCACGCTATCTCGCGGAAGGCGGGGTCAGGCGTGGAAGGCGCGACGGCAGGGCGCAATGCCTCGCCTACTGCATAGGCGGATTCGCGTGTGGCGGCGCCCGCGTTGGCCCCGGACTCCGGCGCGGACAGCGGCCGGAAGAAATACGCCGCGCCTCCGCCGGCCAGCGCGATGACCGTGAGCGCAAGCAACGTGCGCCGGAAGCGGGCAGTCATTGGCGTCTTCGTCTTCATGTCGTCGGCATCAGCCCGTCGGCCAGGCTCAGGCGATAGGCGCGCCATCCAGGCAGCAGGCTCACGCAGAAACCGGCGCCCACCGCGGCGGCCAGCAGCGGCCATTCGCCCGGCGTGGGCCAGGCTGCAGGCACCGTTACGCCGAAGGCGGATTGCAGATAAGGGCCGGACACCGCCGCCAGCAGCGTCACCAGCGCGAGGCCAAGGAGCGCGCCCGCCAGCATCACCACCAGCCCTTCCAGCGCCAGCATCGCCAACAGGTCGCGCGGCCGTGCGCCGACCGAGCGCAGGATGGCGAGTTCGCGCCGCCGCTCGCCCAGCGCGGCAAGGATGGACGAAGCCAGCCCCGCCAGCCCGACCACCACCACCAGCCCCGACACCACCAGCAACGCGCGCTCGGCGACACCGGTCACGCGCCATAGCTCATCCAGCGCCACGCCCGGGAGCACCGCCATCAGCGGCTCATGCGGGTCTTCGGCAATCTCCCGCTGCACGGTGAAGACGTGCGACCTGAGCTTCAGTCCGACCAGCACGCCGGTCACGCTATGGGGCGTCAGGTCGAACTTGCGCACCTGCTCCGGGAGGATGGCAAGGCCCGGCAGCGGCATGCCGCCTTCCCAGCCAAGGTGGATGGCCTGCATCGCTTCCAGCCCGATATGCACGGTGCGGTCCACCGGCGTGCCGGTGCGCGCAAGGATGCCGCTCACGACGAAGGGCCTGTCCTCATGCCCGGCATGGACCGCGTGCGCCGGCCCTTCTCCATCGCCATCCCCGTGGCTCAATACGATGCGGTCGCCCACGCGATAGCCCAGCCGGTTCGCCACCTCGGCGCCGAGCACGGCATCGAACAGCGCCGCGAACGGCTGGCCCTGGGCGAGCACCAGCGGTTGCCGGTCGCCGTAGCGGTAATGCGCGAAGTAGCCGGCGGTGGTCGCCAGCACCGCGAAGCCTCGGTGCGAGTCGCCCAGCGAAAGCGGAATGGTCCACGCCACGGCCGGATGGCCCGCCAGTCGCCGGACGCTGTCCCAACTCATATTATTGGTCGTGCCGCCAAGGTGAAACACGGTGTAAAGCATCAGCTGGACCGGGCTGGTGCGCGCGCCCACCACCAGGTCGGTGCCGGACACCGATTGCGCAAAACTCGCCCGTACCTGGTGCCGGATGCGCTCCGCCCCCAGCAGCATGGCAGTGGACATGGCAATTGCCAGCAGCATCAGCAGCAGGTTGAAGCGGCGGTTCCATGCGCTGCGCGCGGCCATCGCGAGCATCACCATCCTGCCGCCTCCGCCACATCCGGCGCATCCGGCGCATAGGCCGCCGGCAGCGACACCCGCCTCTGGAAGCGCGTGGCCAGGCGTTCGTCATGGCTGACAAACACAAGGCTGGCGCCGGCGGTTCCGCATTCCCGCTGCAGCAAGTCCATGAAGGCCTGCTGTCGGGGCGCGTCCAGCGCGGAAGTGGGTTCGTCGGCAAGCACCAGGCGCGGGCGGCCGATCAGCGCGCGGGCCGCCGCCACGCGCTGCTGCTGGCCGACGGAAAGCCGGGTCACGGCACGCTGCCACAGCGCCCGCGGCAGGTCGAGCTGCGCAAGCAGCGCATGCGCGGCGGCTTGCGGCGTGGCGCCCTGCGCCGCGCTGCGCTCGCGACGGCTGCGCGAGAAGCGGCACGGCAGCAACACGTTGTCCACGACGGAAAGATAGGGCAGCAGGTTGAATTGCTGGAAGATGAGGCCGATATGGTCGGCCCGGAAGCGGTCGCGCCGCGGCGCGCTAAGCGCATCCGGCGCCGTGCCCAGCACGCGCAGGCTGCCCTGCTGCGGCACCAGCACCCCGGCCAGCATCGACAGCAAGGTGCTCTTGCCGCTGCCGCTCGGGCCACAGACGAATACCTGCTCGCCCGCGCCCAGCCGGAACCGGTCGAGCCGCAGGCAAGGCGCAGCCTGCCCGGGCCATGTGAACGCGATGCCCCGCAGGTCGATGACGGGATCGCCGTTGGTGCTGTTCGCCGCGTTGATCAGGTCGATCCCGCTGGTACCGCTGGCCATCCGATGCCCTCCTCGCGCCGCCAGGCGATCGGATGCCACGTTGGTGAGCCCTTGCGCGGCATCAAACGGAAGCCATCCTGTGAATCCGTTCGGTACACTTACAGTCCCGTCGAGACCGCCCGGATCAATGCGCCCGCTCAAATGATCCGCGCCTCCGGCCAACGAACGCAGATACATCACTCCATGCTCAAGGAAACAGCGGAAGCCCGCCCCACACGCCGTTATGTGGAGAAACGCGAAGCGATTCTCGACGCGGCTGCCCGCCTGTTCAACCGGAAGGGCTTGCGTGGCGCCACGCTCTCGGACGTCGCGCAGGAGGTCGGGCTCAGCACCAACAGCATCACCTACTACTACCGCAAGAAGGAAGACCTTGTGGTGGCCTGCCTGATGCGCACGATCGACGAGATGGCGGGCATCGCCGACGCCACGGCCGGCGAGCCCGGCCCGGAGGCACGGGTGCGCCGGTTTATCGCCCTGTTCTTCGAGCGGCTGGCCAGGACGGCAACGGGAGAGCGCCCGGAGCTGATGAGCTTTCGCGAGATCCGCTCGCTGCCGGACACCCACGCGGATGTCGCCTTCGAGGCGTACACGGACATGTTCCGGCGTATCCGCAAGCTGCTGCGTGCGGAAGCACCGCGGAGCCCCGCGCAACGCAGCGCGCTCAGCGCGGCAGCGCACTTGCTGCTGTCGCTCACCAGCGGCGCGATGACATGGGTCGAGCGCTACGAACCGCAGGACTACCCGAAAGTCGCGGAAACGGTCGTGGATCTGCTGCTCAACGGCTTTGCCTCGCCTTCCTCGAAATGGGACGACACCACACCCGCCTCGCCGCCGCTGCCGGTGATCGACACACCCGAGACAACTCAGGAAGCCTTCCTGCGCGCCGCCACCGAATTACTCAACGAACTGGGCTATCGCGGCGCCTCCGCGGATCGCATTTCCGCGCGGCTGAATCTCACCAAGGGATCGTTCTATCACCACAACGAGAACAAGGACGACCTGATCTCCGCCTGCTTCGACCGCATGTTCGCGGTCATCCGGGATGCGCAGTCGAAGGTGGAGGAAGGGCCGGGCACGGGCTGGGACAAGCTGTGCGCGATCTCGCGTGCGCTGGTGAGCTATCAGTTCTCAAGCAAGGGGCCGCTGCTGCGGCTGACCATCTATGGGGCGCTGCCGGAGGAGATGCGCAAGGAGAAGATGTTGACGATGAGCCGGCTGTCGGCACGGTTTACACGGTTTCTGGTGCAGGGGATGCAGGATGGGTCGATCCGGCCGATGGATCAGTCGATTGCTTCGTTGCAGGTGAATGGGATGATTAATGCGGCGGTGGAGTTGCAGCGGTGGGTGCCGGATGCTTCCGGGGGGAATGCTGGGGATTTATTTATTCGGCCTTTATTTATGGGGTTGTTTTCTGGGGAGTGACAGGGGGGTTTTTTATCGATTTTTAATCGGTTATTGCTTTTTTTAAGCGGCGTTGGTTTTTGGACCCAACAGCGTACGACATCCCCCTGCGGGGGACGCCGTATTCATTTGGGTCCAAAAACCAACACCGCCAGAATATAACCAAATAGAAAACAATAACCCACTCATTCCAAATGGCAAGCCACCATCTGCCCACCGCCCCTCTCCCTCAACACCGGATCCTCCCCCCTGCACCGCTCAGTAGCCTGCGCGCAGCGCGGATGAAACCGGCACCCCGCCGGCGGATTCAACGGACTCGGCACCTCCCCTTTCAGCACAATCCGCTGCCGCCTTTCCTCCGCCTCGACACTGGCCACCGGCACGGCAGACAGCAACGCCCTGGTATAGGGATGCCGCGGATTCGCATATAGCTCGTCACGGCTGGCGATCTCCACAATGCGGCCGAGATACATCACGGCAATCCGGTCGCTGATATGGCGCACCACCGCGAGATCGTGGGCAATAAAGACATAGGTCAGCCCAAGGCGCCGCTGCAACTCCATGAACACATTGACCACCTGCGCCTGGATCGACACGTCCAGCGCGGAGACCGGCTCGTCGCAGACAATCAGCCTGGGCTCCACGGCCAAAGCCCGGGCAATACCGATGCGCTGGCGCTGCCCCCCGGAAAACTCGTGCGGGTAGCGGTCCGCCATGTAGGGCAGCAGCCCCACCATCTGCAACAGCTCCGCGATACGCGCGCCATAGCGCGCCTTGTCGCTCGCCATGCCATGCACCTCCAGCGGCTCACCGATGATGTCACGCACTTTCATGCGCGGATTCAGCGATCCGAACGGGTCCTGGTAGACCATCTGCACGCTGCGCCGGAAGTTCTTTTCCTGCGCCTTGCTGAAGGTGGAGAAGTCGTCCCCGTCAAAGGCGATCCGACCGCCGCTGGCGGCGAGCATCTTGATGATGGCCAGCCCGGTCGTGGATTTTCCGCAGCCGCTTTCGCCGACCAGGCCAAGTGTCTCGCCACGCCTGAGCGTGAACGATACGCCGTCCACGGCCTTCACAGATCCCACTTGACGCTTGATGAAGACGCCCTTGGTCACGGGGAAATGAACCTTGAGATTCTCGACGCGCAGGATCTCGTCGCCGATCTCGCCATACCGGGGCGCGGCAGGCGCCGCCTGTGTCTCAGTCTGCATCATGGAGGAAGCATGCCTTGTAGTGGTTCGGGCGAACGGCACGCAGCGCCGGGCGCGACAGGCCGCATTGATCGGAGGCTAGCTTGCACCGCGGCATGAAGGCACAGCCGGGCGGCAGCGCGGTCAGGTCGGGCGGCTGGCCGTCGATCGGCACCAGCGGCTGACGGGTATCGCCGTCAATGCGCGGCACCGAGGCCATCAGGCCACGCGTGTACGGGTGCGACGGATGGCCATACAGCTCCCGCGCTCTCGCGGTCTCGACCATGCGCCCGCCGTACATCACGGCCACGCGATCGGCATAGCGCGCCACCACGCCCAGGTCGTGCGTGATCAGGATCAGCGCCGTGTCCGACTTGCTGGCGAGATCCTTCAGCAAGTCGAGGATCTGGGCCTGCACCGTGACGTCGAGCGCAGTGGTCGGCTCGTCGGCGATGATCAACTGCGGCTTGCAGGCCAGCGCCATGGCGATCATGGCGCGCTGGCGCATGCCGCCCGAGAACTGGTGCGGATAGGCGCCCAGCCGGCTTTCCGCTTCCGGGATCTGCACCTTGCCGAGCAGCTCGCCGGCAATGCCGAGCGCGGTCTTCCACGGCATGCCCTGATGCAGGTTGATCGGCTCGGCGATCTGCTTGCCAACGGTCAGCGCCGGATTCATCGAGGACATCGGCTCCTGGAAGATCATGGCGATGCGGTTGCCCCGAATCGCGCGCATGCGTGCCGGACTGAGCTGCAGCAGATCTTGTCCGTCGAACAGGATCTCGCCCGATTCGATCCGTCCGGCCGGGCTGGGAATCAGCCCCAGGATCGACAGCGCGGTCACGCTTTTGCCCGAGCCGGATTCGCCGACGATGGCCAGCGTCTCGCCCGGCGCCACGTCGAACGAGACCTGGTCCACCGCCGTGACCACGCCACGGTCCGTACGGAACCGCGTCGTCAGCTTGTTCACCTGCAGAATGGGCTGCGTCATGCGCCTCCTCTGAGTGGCAAAGTGGCCAATTGCCTGAATGACGGTAATACGCGGGCCGGGCGCTCCGGCCCGCGCGTTCGCGTCACGGGTTCAGAATCCCATATTCTTCTTCATGTCCTGGTCGATCCACATCCGCGCGTAGATCGGGCCGGGACGCACCGCACCCGCACGCAGTTCGGCGTCGTAGTTCCTCACCCAGGGCCACCATGCGGTGTACTGGTAAGGGATCGGCAGCCAGATATACGGCGCATCCGCGAGCACGTCCCGCGTCAGCGCGCGCAATGCCTCCTGGCGGCGGCCGAGGTCGCGCATCTGGAAGGCTTCGTTCACGCGCTGCTCATACTTCAGATCGCCCCACTGCGCGGCGTTCCACACCTGGCCCTTCACGAAGCTCTTGCGGATCGTGGTGGTCGGGTTGGTATGCCCGTTGCTCATCAGGTAGCCGGGCGCATTGGTCTTGGTGGTCATGGCCGACAGGAAGGCGCCGTACTCCATCGGCTGGATCTCGATGCGCGCGCCAACCTGTTCGAGATAGGCTCCGATCAGCGGCAGCAGCTCCAGGTGCTCGGGCTGGCAGGCGCATACCTGCACCTTGAACGTGAAGCCTTTCGCATAGCCCGCCTCCGCCAGCAGCTTGCGTGCCTTGTCCGGGTTGTAGGTGAACAACTCCTTCACCGGCTCCGGCATGGCGCTCAGCGGTTCGAAGTAGCCTGCGTAGTCCGGATGCTGCGGATAGGCGAACAGTTCGGCATTGCCGCCGTAGAACTGCTTGACGATCTCCTGCTTGTTGACCGCCATGTTCAGCGCGCGCCGCACCCGGACGTCGTTGAACGGCTTGGTGTCGACGCGCAGCGCCACGTACTGGCCATTGGTCGACAACCAGCGCGACCACTTGAGCGCCGGCGCGCTCTTCTTGAGTTCATCGACAGCGGTCCAGCGGACATACTCCAGCACGTCGAGCTTGCCGGTGCGCAGCATGGTGTTGCGGGTGGACTCGTCCTTGACCGTGCGCAGTACCACCTTGTCGACGAAGGGCAGCTTGTAGTCCTTGCCGCCGATCTTGTCGCGGTCCCAGTACTGCGCGTTCTTGGTATAGGTGCTGGAAGTGCCCTGCACGAAGTTGCTCAGCAGGAAAGGCCCGCTGCCGTTCACATTCTTCCAGTTGCCGGCGCCGGCGGCCGCCACTTCCTTGGGCATGATGCCGGAGTAGTAGCCCCAGCCGAAGCGGTAATCCCATTCAGCGTTGTATTCCTTGAAGCGGAATACCACGGTGTACTTGTCTGTCGCCTCGACTTTGGTGAGGTGGTCGTAGTAGGCCGGGATCTTCTTGGCGCTGCTGTTCATCCGGGTGTAGCTGAAGACCACGTCGTCGGCCACCAGTTCGCGCTCTTCCATCACGCCGGCCTTGGCGGGAAACTTGACGCCCTTGCGCAGCCTGACTTCCAGCGTCAGCGGATCGACCCACTTCCAGCTCTCGGCCAGCTCGCCGCGGATCGCATCCTCAGGCAGCCAGGCGTCTGCCTGGAAGGCATATTTGCCGCCGTTGCGCCTGGCCTTGGAAAGATCGGCCACGAAGAGTTGCTCGTAGACCTGCCCGGTATCGTAGTTCTGCTTCCAGTTCCAGTCCGCCAGGTCCCAGGACAAGGCGGAGATGGTCGGATACATCGAGCCGATTTCGAGATTGCCGCCGTATTTCGGCGCTTCGGCCTGCGCACTGGCCGCGCCGGCGGACAGCGCCAGTGCCGCGCCCGTTGCCACCGAGACTATTGTTCTTTTCAAACCGCGTCCCTCCATCGTTGCCTCCTAGTTGCGCCCGTCAAGCCGCGACGCAAGCGATGCGCCCGCGCCCCTGGATCCTCCCGGGCCGGCGTCATGGCGCCAGCCCCTGGTATCTCGTTACCGCGTGCCGCGCATGCGCGGATCGAGCAGGTCGCGCAGTGCGTCGCCATAGACGTTGATGGCATAGACGACCACGGTGAGGCAGATGCCGGGGGCCAGCGCCAGCCAGGGCCCCTGGAACATGAAGGTGCGGCCGTTGCCGGAGAGCATGCCGCCCCAGGTCGGCGCCGGCGGCGGCACGCCGAGCCCGAGGAAGGACAGTCCGGACTCGGCCAGGATGGCCGTGCCCACGCGCGTGGTGAACAGCACGATGATGGGCGGCAGCACGTTGGGCAGGATATGGCGCCACAGGATGCGGCCGGTGGAGGCGCCCATGGACTGCGCGGCGTGGACATACATGTTCTCGCGTACCGAGACCACCGCGCTGCGGATGATGCGCGATCCGCCGACGCCCAGCAGCAGGCCCAGCGTGCCGATGATCTGCCAGCTGCCCGGGCCGAGCACGGACACCACCACGATCAGGATCACCAGGTCCGGAAAACTCATCCACGCATCCACCATGCGCTGCACGATCAGGTCGAACTTGCCGCCAAGGTAGCCGGACAGGATGCCGATCACCACCGACACCGCGGTGGCGAGCGTGGCCGCCGACAGCCCGATGATCACGGAAAGCTGCGCGCCATACAGGCAGCGCGACAGCATGTCGCGCCCGAGGTTGTCGGTGCCGAAGGGATGCGCCCACGACGGTGGCTGCAGCCGCTTCATCATGCTGATCTCGTTGACGCCATATGGCGCCAGCCAGTCGGCGAAGACACCGCAGAACAGGAAGATCAGGCAGATCACCGCGCCGGCGGCGCCCAGCGGCTTCTCGCGGAAGAGGCGCTTCACCAGAGCAAGGGCAGCGACAGCCCAACCCGTGCCGGACATCGGCCGCGGCGGTTGCGCCGCCTGGATTGCTGGGGCGTTTGCGATTGGACGGGCCATCAGCGATGCCTCACTTTCGGGTCGAACAGACCGTAGCTCAGGTCCACGAGCAGGTTGATGAGCATGACTGCCACGCCGACCACCAGGAACACGCCGGTGATGACGGGATAGTCCCGCTGGTTGACGGCGTCCAGCAACAGCAATCCCATGCCCGGCAGCGCGAAAATCTGCTCGATCACCACCGCGCCGCCGATCAGCAGCGGCGCCTGAAGGCCGATGAGCGTCACCACCGGGATCAGCGCGTTGCGCAGCGCATGGCGCAGGATCACCAGGCGTTCGTTCAGTCCCTTGGCCCATGCCGTGCGGATGTAGTCCTGCCGCAGCACCTCCAGCATCATCGTGCGCGTCATCCGCATGGTGATGGCGGACAGCGCCATGCCGAGGATGATGGCGGGCACCAGCATGTTGCTGATGTGCTGGAGCGGATCTTCAAGGAAGGGGACGTAGCGCACCTCCGGCGACCAGCCCCACCACACCGAGGGAAACACCATGACCATCGTGCCCAGCCAGAAGCTCGGCACCGCCAGCATCAGGATGGAGAAGGAGCGCGCCACGTAGTCGGCCGCGGTGTCCTGCCGGATGGCCGACAGCACGCCGACGGGCAACGCTACCGACAACGCCACGAACAAGGCCATCGCGCCAAGCGAAAACGTCGCAGGCATGCGCGCCACCACCATCTTCAGCACCGGCTCGCCCTGCCACAGCGACTGGCCCAGGTCGCCGTGCAGCACGATGCTGCCGACCCAGTGCAGGTACTGGCGCCACATCGGCTGGTCCAGCCCTAGCGCGCGGATCAGGTCGTCGCGGCTTTTTGCATCGGCGCTGATGTCGTTCTGGCTCAGCATCAGGTCAACCACATCGCCCGGCACCATGCGCACGATCACGAAGACGATCAGGCTGGCGAACAGCAGCGTGGGCAGCAGCGCCAGCAAGCGGCGCAGGATGTAGGCGCTCATAGCGTGGCGCCCGCCTCGAAGAAAGATACCGTAGATACGATAATTCTTGCCGCCCCGACCATATCGTCTCCTGTTCGGTGCTTCATGTGGCTGACCCGTGCAGCATGCCGGAATCGTTTGACGCTTAAATAGCGCGTACTACGACCAGAAATAAAGAACCTGCACAACGATTTTCCACCGGGCTGCTGTTTATGCAGATAGCGTACTTAGCATACCCAGAGTTCTAATTCGTGACAACCGAACTCGCCCTTGAATGTCTAGTGGATTTACCTAGGGTCCGCGTTCGCGGCGCGCACGTTGTGCAATGCAAACCCCGCCAGCGCAGGAGCAAGGGCGAGCGCAGGCCCCGCGCCTGCGCGCGGAAGACCTGCGAACCGGTTTCAGGATGGTGCGCTGCGGCGCTCAGTAGCCGCGCAGCGTGGCCCAGCGATGCGCGTGGAAGTTGGTGTCGCCGAGCAGTGTTTGCGCGGCGCAAGCGCGCTTCATATAGAAGCCGATCTCGAACTCGTCAGTCATGCCGATGCCACCGTGCATCTGCACGCCTTCCTGCACCGCAAGCGTCGCCGTGCTGCCCGCCCGCGCCTTGGCGGCCGATACGAGGGCGACAGGCTGGGCGGGGCTTTCGTCGAGCAACTGCTGGCTGCGCAACACCGCCGCGCGCGTGATCTCGATTTCGCTGAACAGGTGGGCGGCGCGATGCTGCAGCGCCTGGAACTCCCCGATGATCTTGCCGAACTGCCTGCGCTCCTTCAGGTACTGCAAGGTGCGTTCGAACACCTCGTCGGCAATGCCGACGAGTTCCGACGCCAGCGCGGCGCGCGCGATATCGAGGACCTGGCCGAGCATGGCCGCGCCGCCGCCCACCCGGCCGAGCACGGCGCCGGCGTCGACCCGGACATCCCGGAACCGCACCCGGGCCGCATTGCGGGCATCCGCCATCACGGTGCGCTCGATGTCGATGCCGTCGCTGCCGCGTGGAACCAGGAAGAGCGTAATGCCATCCGGGTCGGCCGTGTCGCCACTGGTGCGGCCCACTACGATCAGCGTATCCGCGATGTGCCCGTCGATGACGAACACCTTGGCGCCATTGAGCACGTAGCCACCGTCTTGCTGCGCCGCACGCAGCGCCTGCCGCTCCGGCCGGTGCGCCGCGCTCTCGTCGATCGCAAGTGCCGTCAGGTGCTTGCCGGCGGCGATGGCTGGCAACAGCTTCGCCTTTTGCGCTTCGCTGCCGCACCGTGAGATCAGCGATGCGCCGAGCAAGGCGGTGGAGAAGAATGGCGTGGGCGCCAGCGTACGGCCCAGCGCTTCCATGAGGACGCCAGCCTCCACCACGCCAAGCTCGCTGCCGCCATACTGCTCTGGGATCAGCACGCCGGCAAAGCCCAGTCCGGCGAAGTCCTTCCAGAGTTGGGTCGAGAAGCCGGTCTCGTCGCGCGTATCGCGCAGCTTGCGCAACATCGCGACCGGCGCGCTTTCGCGCAGGAATGCCAGGGCGCTGTCCCGCAGCATCTCCTGGGTCTGGTTCAATACGATGGCCATGGTCGTTTCCGAAGCGTGAAGTTCTGGCGGCGTCAGGCGCCGGGCAGGCCAAGCAGCCGCTTGGCGACAATATTGAGCTG
Source organism: Cupriavidus sp. F041 (assembly GCF_057814235.1). Lineage (NCBI taxonomy): Bacteria > Pseudomonadati > Pseudomonadota > Betaproteobacteria > Burkholderiales > Burkholderiaceae > Cupriavidus > Cupriavidus sp. F041. The sequence goes on along the minus strand of NZ_JBVASY010000001.1, from coordinate 2,154,597 downwards.
CACTTCGCTCGTGCCGCCCTCGATCGAGTTGGCCTTGCTGCGCAGCCAGCCGCGCGCGGTGGCGCCGTCCTGGCTGCGCTCGCTCTCCCATTCCAGCGCTTCGCTGCCGCCGATCGACATCAGCAGTTCATAGCGCCGCTTGTTGAGTTCGGCCCCGTAGTACTTCAGCACCGAGGAGAACGCCGCGATGCCCTCGCCTTGCCTGGCAAGGTCCACGGCCCGCTCTCCCGCCAGCCCGAAGGCCACCTCGTCGATCTCGAAGGTGGCGATCGGCGCGCGCAACATCGGCGCATCAACCTCCCCGCGTTCATTCTGGCCCAGCGTGTCGCGGGCAAGCCTGCCCATCGGCGGGCGCCGCCCTCGGCTGCCGATGGCGCTGATCATTTCCCGCTCGTGCGTCAACAGGTACTTGGCAATGGTCCAGCCGCCGTTCGGCTCGCCGACCAGGTTGCCGCGCGGCACCACGACTTCATCGAAAAAGGTCTCGCAGAATGGCGACTTGCCCGAGATCAGCACGATCGGGCGCGTCGACACGCCCGGCGTCTCCATGTCGAACAACAGGAAACTGATGCCGGTATGTTTCTGCGCCGCAAAATCGGTACGCACCAGGCAGAAGATCCAGTCCGCCTTGTCGGCGTAGGAGGTCCAGACCTTCTGGCCGTTGACGACAAAGTGATCGCCACGCTCGTCGGCGCGCGTCTGCAGCGAGGCCAGGTCCGACCCGGCGTTCGGTTCCGAGTAGCCCTGGCACCAGCGGATTTCCCCACGCGCGATCCTGGGGAGGTGCTCCCGCTTTTGCTGCTCGGTACCGAACTTCAGCAACGCCGGGCCAAGCATCCAGATGCCGAAACTTTGCAGCGGCACCCGGCAACCAAGCGCCTGCATCTCCTGGCGCAGCACCTTGGCTTGCTCGCGGGACAGGCCGCCGCCGCCGTACTCGCGCGGCCACTCCGGCACCGTCCAGCCCTTCTCGCCCATGCGCGTGAGCCAGAGGCGCTGCGCTTCGGACTGGAAGCGGAACTTGCGTCCGCCCCAGCAGATATCGTCTTCGTTGCGTACCGGCTGCCGCATCTCGGACGGGCATTGCGCTTCCAGCCAGGCACGTACCTCCTGCCGGAAGGTTTCCAGGTCATCCACGCTTGTCTCCTTTTTTATTTTGGCTTGCTACGTCCTGCCCGGCGTTCCATGCATACCGGCTTAGCTGGTTATATAAGTCAATCCCGGCAACGTCAATACTCCATTTCCTAAAATGGAGGGAGTGTCCGGCCGCCCCTGCCGCATGGCGCGAAAAACGGCCGCACTAGTATTCACAGACAGTGTGATAGGATTCCAAAAAAACATACCGCAAACACGAAACCGCCAAAAGCAACACACTGGCCTGTTCCCCGTGGCGCGCAACGAGGAGACAACAATGGAGGGTGAAGCCATCGGCGCGACGCGCCGTGCCGTCCCGGCCTTCCCTGGCACCCGCGCACCGGACCGCATGCGCACCGTCACTGCCGACGGCATCCGCATCGCTGTCCATGAATGGGGCGAGCCCGGCGCCACGCCCATCCTGCTGGTGCACGGCGCCCTGGATTTCGCGCGGACCTTCGACGCCTTCGCGCCACTGCTGGCCGATGGCGGCTACCGCGTGGTGTCCTACGACCAGCGTGGCCACGGAGATTCCGAGCATGCCGACCTGTACAGCTGGGTTGCCGACGAGCGCGACCTGCTTGCCGTGGCCGACTCGGTCACACGCGAGCCGCTGATTGCGATCGGACACAGCAAGGGCGGCTCCTTGCTGGTCCACGCGATCCAGGCGCTGCCGCATCGCTTCACCCGCTTCGTGGCTATCGACGGCCTGCCCTTCCGCAACCCGCACGCGGACAGCGCGGTGCGTGAGAAGAAGTCGATGACCGCCCCCATCATCACGCGCTGGCTCGATACGCGCAGGCAGAGCGCGAGCCTCCTGCGTAAGCCCGGCACGTTGGAGGAACTGGCGCAACGGCGTGCCCGGATGAATCCGCGGCTGAGCCTGGCATGGCTGCGCTACCTGGCATCGCTGGGCGCGCGGCAGGATGCGGACGGCTGGCGCTGGAAGCTCGACCCCGTGATCGGCGCCTCCGGCTTCGGCCCCATGCGGGCGCGCTGGATGACCGACCGCCTGCCCGGCTTCCCCATTCCCATGCTGGCCATTTTCGGCACCGAACGCGAACCCATGGGATGGGATGCCACCGCCGCCGACCTGGCGCCGTATTTCCCGCCCACGACCCAGGTCCATGTGATGCGCGACACCGGGCACTTCATCCATATCGAGCAGCCGCGCGAGACCGCGGACCTCATCCTGCGCTTTCTACGCTCATGACCGTCTACCTGCGCCACAACCGCCTGCGCCTCGCCCTACATCCGCTCAAGTCCGGCAGCGGTCCAGCGCTGCTGCTGCTGCACGGACTGGGCGAACGCGCGCCGCAGGCTCTGCCGCCGGAGTACGCGGCATGGCCCGGCCCGGTACACGCGCTGGATTTCACTGGCCACGGGCTGTCAGACATACCGCGTGGCGGCGGCTACAGTTGCGAGTTCCTGATGGCTGACGCGGATGTCGCACTGGCGCACCTGGGCCCGTCGACCGTGGCCGGACGCGGTCTTGGCGGCTATATCGCCTTGCTGCTTGCCGGCGCGCGGCCGGACCAGGTGCGCGGCGCCATCCTGCGCGACGGTCCTGGGCTTGCAGGTGGCGGCACCGCCGCGCGCAATCCGTATATCCCGGTGGTCGACACCACGCGAACCGGTCCGCCAGACCCTTACGCCATTGCCGACCTGGCTACCGACGTGCGCCCGCCCAGCTATGCCGCCAACTACGCGATGCTGGCGTCGCAGCACTCGGAGACGCCGCAGCCGATCTCGGTCTGTACCCGTGAGCGCCCGGACTGGCTGAAAGCGGTGACCGAGCTGCTTTCGCTGGAGCCGGTGGAACTGGACCAGGCGCTGCATCGATATGCATCGCTGGCGGCCACGCGTGGAGGCTCGCCGGCATGAAAGCGGACTGCGCGTCAGAAGCCGCCGCGGTGGCGGTGGCCATGGGCGCCGGAGCGGCCCTGCATGAAACGCACGCCCCCGGCGTGCAGCACAAACTGGCGGAACACCATTTCCGCGCTCACGTGCAACAGCACCTGCCGCGCAACGCCCAGGCCTACCTGATCCACGGCATGCTGGGCATGACCGGATTCCGGCTGGTGACCGCCCCCACCTTCGTGCCGGCGTACATCTACCTGCTGTCCGGCTCCAAGCTGGTGGGGGGATGCGTGCTGTACGCGCAGTACGCGGGCATGGCGATGTCCTCCATCTGGGGCGCGACGCAGATCGAGCATCGCCAGCGTGTGATGCCGCTGATCTACCTGGTGGGATGGCTGGTCCGCCTGCGGATCCTCGGCCTGGGCCTGTCCGCCTTCCTGCTCTCCGGTGACGGGGCGCTGACCGCTGCCGCCGTGTTCCTGCTGCTGTTCGGCCTGTTCAACGGCGTCCAGAACGTCACCTTCAATTACCTGACCTCGAAGATCATCCCGCTGGAGCGCCGGGGCATGCTGAGCGCGCTCCGCAATTTCCTCGGCGGCCTGATCGCGGCGGCGGTGGCTTATCTCGGCGGGCGCTTCCTCGTTGGCGGCAATGTGTTCGGCAATGGCTATGCCACCACCTTCCTGGCCGCGTTCGTCCTCACCAGCCTGGGCATCTCCGCGCTGACGCGGATGCGCGAGCCGGTATTGCACGATGTACGGTCGCAGTCCGGCTTTCGCCAGCGCATCCGCGAGGTTCCTGCCCTGCTGCGCGCGGACAAGCACTATGTGCGCTTCTTCGTCGCCCGGGCGCTGGTGGCGTTCAGCATGATGGCGGTGCCGTTCTACGCCATCTACGTCGGCAGCCATCTCCCGCTGTCCGGCGCCACGCTGGGCTACCTGAGCATTGCCTACCTGCTGGCGCAGACCACCAGCAACCTCGCCTGGGGCCGCATCGCCGACCGCTACGGCTATCGCCTGGTTTTCCTGGGCAGCATCGGCCTCTGGGCCGTGTCGACCGCCGCGCTGCTGCTCTGCGATGGGCTGGGCGCATTCCTGCTGGTCTTCTGCGGACTGGGCGCCGGCTTCGGTGGCTACCTCCTGTCCGCGGACAATTTCGCCCTGGAGTTCGGCAACCGGCGCGACCGCCCCATGCTGCTGGCCGTCTCCGACACCGCCACCTACACCATGATGGCGTGCGGTCCGGTCCTCGGCGGGCTGCTGGCACAGGGCGTGCGCTTCTCGCTGGTATTCGTTGCCGCCATCGCGGTCATGGGCATTGCCTTCGCGCTTGCCCTGCGGGTGGAAGAGCCACGCCGCCGGCCGCGGGCGGTGCGCGAGGGGAGCGCGTAGCGGGACATCGCATCAAGATCGCCAGAATCGCAGAAATCGCCAGGAGACAAGATGGAATTCAGAACCTATCCGGAGTTCAGCACCCACTACCCGCTTCTGCTCACGACCATCATGAAGCGGCCGGTGCGGATGTACCCTAACGAAACCGGCGTTGTCTACCGCAACCCGGCCACCGGGGAGTACTTCCGCTTTTCCTGGATGCAGTGGTACCGGCGCGTGGCGCAGCTTGCCAACGGACTGAGCGGCGAACTGAAGGCGCGGGCCGGCACGCCCGGCGAGCCTGGCGACCGCATCGCAACGATGGCGCTCAACACGCATCGCCACCTGGAGCTGTACTACGGCGTGACGGGCATCGGTGCCACGCTGCACCCGATCAATGTCCGGCTCTCGCCGCAGCACATCGTCTACACGATCCGGCACGCGGGAGACAAGATCCTCTTTGTCGACGACACCCTGATGCCCCTGCTGGAGGGCATCTACGACCAGATCAGGGACGTGGTCGAGACGGTGGTCTATATGTCTGACACGCCGGGGCTGCCGCAGACGCGAATCCCCGGCATCATCGATTACGAGACGCTGCTCGCCCGCCAGGCCGATACCTTCGACTGGCCCGCGCTGCACGAGGACGTCAACGCCACGCTGTGCTACACCACCGGCACCACCGGCCAGCCGAAAGGCGCGACGTTTACGCACCGCCAGTTGTACCTGCTGACGATCCACATGATGGCGCAGCTCGCCATCGGCAACACGCCGGACCACGATATCGCCGATGGCCTGGGCACGCGCCTGGGCGAAGGCGCGGTGCCGCTGCTGAACACGCCTATGTTCCACATCCACGGCTGGGGCCAGCCGTTCGTCGCGGTCTACAGCGCGCAGAAGATCGTGCTGCACGGCACCTTCACCGTACAGGGCTTCTGCGAACTGGTGGAACGCGAGAAAGTGACTTCGGTCGGCATTGTTGCGACCATCGCGGCCATGCTGCTCGATTATCCGGACCTCGGCAAATATGACCTCAGCAGCCTGGTGCGCGTCAGCGTTGGCGGCGGCGCGCTGCCGCTCGGACTCAAGCGCAAGCTGGAAGCCCTGATCCCCACCTTCCGCATGAGCTCCGGCTACGGCATGACGGAGACCGCGCCCACCATCGTCGGCTCGTTCATCAAGAAGACCATGGTGCACCTGGAGCGCGACGAGACCGATGCCGTGCTCGTCAAGTCCGGCCTGCCGATCCTCGGCGTGGAGGTGGAGGTCGTGGACCAGCAAGGCAAGCCGGTGCCGCAGGACGACCAGACCGTCGGCGAGATCGTCGTGCGCGCGCCCTGGACGACCGAGCAGTACTACCGCAATCCCGAGAAGAGCGCCGAGCTCTGGCAGGACGGCTGGCTGCACACCGGCGACATCGCCAAGGTGGATGCCGAAGGCTATATCACCATCGCCGACCGCATGAAGGACGTGATCCGCAGCGGCGCGGAAATGGTGCCCACGGTGCTGCTGGAAAACCTGATCGCGATGGCGGACTTCGTCCACGAAGCCACGGTGGTCGGCGTGCCCGATCCGCTATGGGGCGAGAAGCCCATGGCGCTGGTCAGCGTGCGCGCGGGCTACGAGGCCACCGAGGACAGCGTCATCGAATTCCTGAAGGTGCATGGCGTGGCTACCGGCAAGATCACCAAGTGGATGTTGCCCAAGCTCGTGGCCATCACGCGGGACATCCCGAAGACCAGCGTAGGCAAATACAACAAGAAGCAGATCCGCGACGACCTGGAGAGATTCCTCGCCATCGCCAGGGATGTGTCCGATCGTCATGAATGAGCATTGAATAGTGCATTAAATAATGCATTCCCAGACATCAACGCACAGGAGACTTCAAATGCGTGAAGCAGTCATCGTATCCACAGCGCGTACGCCGATCGGCAAAGCCCATCGCGGCGCATTCAACAACACCCAGGCGCAGGAGCTTGGCGCCCACGCCATCTCGCATGCCGTGCGGCGCGCCGGCATCGACCCGGCCGAGGTTGCCGACGTCATCCTGGGTTGCGCGGTCCAGCAAGGCTCAACGGGCGGCAACATCGCGCGCCAGGCACTGTTGCGCGCCGGCCTTCCCGTCACCGTGCCGGGCATGTCGATGGACCGGCAGTGCGCATCCGGGCTGATGGCAATCGCCACCGCGGCCAAGCAAATCATCGTCGACGGCATGCAGGTGACGGTGGGCGGCGGGCTGGAATCGATCTCGCTGGTGCAGAACGACAAGATCAACCGCTACCGGGCGCAGGACCCGCAACTGGACCAGACGCTGCCGCAGATCTACATGACGATGCTGGAAACCGCCGAGATCGTGGCGCAGCGCTACGGCGTAAGCCGGGAGGCCCAGGATGCCTATTCCCTGCAATCGCAGCAACGCACCGCCGTCGCCCAGGAAGCCGGCCGCTTTGACGCCGAGATCGTGCCGATGACGGCGACGATGCTGGTCACGGACAAGGCGACCGGCGCGGTCAGCGAGAAGCAGGTCACGCTCGCCAGGGATGAAGGCAATCGCCCAGGTACCACGCTGGCCGACCTGCAGGCGCTCAAGCCCGTGTTCAAGAACGGGCAGCGCGTCGCGGAAGGCGCATTTATCACCGCCGGCAACGCGTCGCAGCTGTCCGACGGCGCATCGGCCATGGTGCTGATGGAAGCGAAGGAAGCGGAACGCCGCGGCCTGCAGCCGCTGGGCACCTATCGCGGCATGGCCGTGGCCGGCTGCGATCCGGACGAGATGGGCATTGGCCCGGTCTTCGCGATCCCCAAGCTGCTCAAACAGCACGGCCTGTCCATGGGCGACATCGGCATCTGGGAACTGAACGAAGCCTTTGCCAGCCAGGTACTGCATATCCGCGACACGCTTGGCATCCCGGACGAGCGCCTGAACGTATCGGGCGGCGCGATCTCCATCGGCCATCCCTATGGCATGTCCGGCGCGCGCATGAGCGGCCACCTGCTGCTCGAAGGCAAGCGCCGCGGCGCGAAGTTCGGGGTGGTGACGATGTGCATCGGTGGCGGCATGGGCGCCGCCGGCCTGTTCGAAATCTTCTAGGGACGGCGGAAGCCGCCGGTATCAAGTCACCTACGCAGACCTATTGGAGCCAACCCACATGACAGCCGTCAACCCCGTCGCCGATCTCACCATTGAAGGCGACATCGCCGTCCTTACGCTCAACTCCCCTCCGGTCAACGCCTTGTCGGCCGCCGTGCGCACCGGCATCCTGGAGGGCGTCGGGCTCGCCATCGCCGACAGCAAGGTCAAGGGCATTGTCCTGACCTGCGCCGGCAAGACCTTTATCGCCGGCGCGGACATCACCGAGTTCGGCAAGCCGCCGTCCGGCCCGTCGCTGGCCGACGTGCAGGCCGCGATCGAGAACTCGCCCAAGCCCGTGGTCGCGGCTATCCACGGCACCGCGCTCGGCGGCGGGCTGGAAGTCGCGCTGGTCTGCCACTACCGCGTGGCGGCCAGATCCGCCAAATGCGGCCTGCCCGAAGTCAATCTGGGGCTGCTGCCCGGCGCCGGCGGCACGCAGCGCCTGCCCCGCATCGTCGGACCCGCCAAGGCGCTGGAGATGGTGACGTCCGGCATGCACGTCGGGGCCGCCGCGGCTGCCGAGATGGGGCTGTTCGACCTGGTCACGGACGACGCCGCGCTGCGCGCCGACGCCATTGCCTTCGTCAAGCGCATCAACGCCGAGCAAAGGCCGCTGCGCAAGGTGCGCGACCTCAATGAGAAAGTGGAAGCCGCTTGCGGCAGGCCCGAGCTGTTCGCCGAGTTCCGCAAGGCCAACGCCCGCAAGTTCCGCGGGTTCGAAGCGCCCGAGTACAACATCCGCTGCATCGAGGCCGCGGTCAACCTGCCGTTCGACGAAGGCATGAAGGTGGAGCGCAAGCTCTTCCTCGAACTGATGAACGGCACGCAATCGGCCGCGCAGCGCTACTACTTCTTCGCCTCGCGCCAGGTCTGGAACCTGCCCGATATCCCCGCGGATACCCCCACCATCGACGTAAGGAAGGTCGGCATCATCGGCGCCGGCACCATGGGCGGCGGCATTGCCATGAACATGCTCAACGCCGGCATTCCCGTCGTCATCGTGGAAACCGCGCAGGAAGCGCTGGATCGCGGCGTGCGCACCATCCGCGCCAACTACGACAACACGGCAAAGAAGGGCCGCATCACGGCCGCCGATGTGGACAAGCGCATGGCGCTGCTGACCCCCACGCTGGATCTCGGCCAGTTGGCCGACGCCGACCTGGTGATCGAAGCCGTCTATGAAAACATGGACGTGAAGAAGGACATCTTCGGCAAGCTCGACAAGATCGCCAAGCCCGGCGCGATCCTTGCCACCAACACGTCCGCGCTCGACGTCAACGAGATCGCCTCCGCCACGTCGCGCCCGGAATCCGTGATCGGCCTGCATTTCTTCTCGCCAGCCAACGTCATGAAGCTGCTGGAAGTGGTGCGCGGGGACAAGACGTCCAGGCCCGTGATCCGTACTTCCATGGAACTGGCGCGCAAGATCGGCAAGATCGCCGCGCTGGTCGGCGTGTGCCCGGGCTTCGTCGGCAACCGCATGCTCGCGCAGCGTCAGCGCGAAGCGCAGAAGCTGGTGCTGGAAGGCGCGCTGCCATGGGATATCGACCGCGTGCTCTACAACTTCGGCTTCCCGATGGGACCGTTCGCCATGAGCGACCTGGCCGGCCTGGACCTCGGCTGGATCCGCGAGAAGAGCAGCAGCTCGACGCTGCGTGAAATCCTGTGCGAGATGGACCGCCGCGGCCAGAAAACCGGCGCGGGCTATTACGACTACGACGAGAAGCGCAACGCGAAACCCTCGCCCGTGGTCGAGCAGATCATCCGCGACTTCGCCGCTAAACAGGGGAAGACGAGCCGGATCGTCCCGGAGCAGGAAATCCTCGAGCGCTGCGTCTACACGATGATCAACGAAGGCGCGAAGATCCTCGAGGAAGGCAAGGCCATCCGCGCGTCGGACATCGACGTGGTGTGGGTCAACGGATATGGCTGGCCAGTGTATCGCGGCGGTCCGATGTGCTATGCCGACACCATTGGCCTGGACAAGGTACTGGCCACGCTGAGGCGCTTCGAATCCACGCTTGGCCCGGATTTCAGGCCGGCGAAACTGTTGGTGGACCTGGTCGCGCAGGGGAAGAAATTCAGCGACCTGAAGTAAAAGCGGGCCAGCCGGGTGCTACCCGGTGATGTCATTGCCCGGCCAGCGCGGCGCCGCCGTGCTGGCCGGGCAAAGTCATGTGCGCAGTTAGGCTACCAGCTTGCCAAGGCTTTCAACGGTCTTGACGCAGGCCTGGGCCGCTTCCTTGCCTTTCACCACGAAATGCTCGCTGAAGAAGCGGCGATGCTCTTCGTGCTCGTGGAAATCCTTCGGCGTGAGCACCGCCGACAGGACCGGCACTTCGGTGTCCAGCTGCACGCGCATCAGTCCGCTGATGACGGCATCGGCAACGAACTCATGGCGGTAGATGCCGCCATCGACCACAAAGGCGCTCGCCACAATGGCAGCGTATCGCCCGGTAGCGGCCAGTTTGCTCGCGTGCAAGGGAATCTCGAATGCGCCGGGGACCTCGAACACATCGATCACATCGCGGGAAATGCCTTGCGCGGCCATTTCCGCGAGGAAGGCATCGCGTGCGCGATGGACGATATCGGCATGCCACTGGGCATGGATAAACGCAAAGCGGGTAGCGGCGGGAGTGTGCTGCGGGTGAGACAGGCCGGCAGCGGATTGTTGAAACGAGGAGTAGGGCTGATTCATGGGTTGCCTTTTAGCAGGGGTTACCAGAATCAGGGCGCACGAGCCCGCGCCCCCGCCAGTTCCGGGCAGAGGCATGAACGTCGCGATTCTCTTTCATCCGGACTATGACCGTCGGCTTCGGAATCACACCGAATCTGCTGACCCCGGCCTTGGGAAAGCCGGGCGCTCGCGGGCTTATGCGAATCAATCGCCATCACCGCCGGTGGGGACTTTCACCCCGCCCTGAGAACGCTGCTGCGGGCCTTGGCCCGCAGCGCAGAGGATTATACGCCGGGAATGCGGAACGGGTTTTCGCCGGAACGGACCAGTCCGGTCGCCGCAAAAGGTCTCGGCGCCAGTCGAATCAGGCGGCACTGCCGGGACGAGACACCCGGCGCCGGGATGGCCGATAGCGCAAACGCTTCCTTGATCGCACCCTGCGCCGCAGCCGGACGGCCGGCGATCGTCATGATGGTGCATGCGCATAGGACGGATCCCGCACTCCCCTTGTCGCACAGAAATGTGACTCATAAGGCTCAGTTGCCATGCCGTGCGGCCAAAGATATCGACGGCCGACCGCCGCGCGAAACGTGTGGCACCGCACGTGCGACGGCCCTGAAGCTGTAGCACAATGCAAACCTCATCCAGGTTGAACCTCAGGGTCGAAGTCCCCACTTCCATGAGGAGACACGATGAACAGGATCATGGGCCGCCTGGCCATTCTCGTCACATTGGGTCTTTGCTCCGCTCAAGGCGCGCAGGCGTCTGACATCGTTTGCAAGGCAGCCCACCGGGGCGCCTCGGCCAGTTGCGAAGACACGGTGGCAGGCGGGCAGCGATGCGCGAAGAAAACGAGCGATCGTCACCCACGAGCGGAGACTCTGATCTGCGATTATGCACTCCTCTCCATAGGATACGACCGCATCTACGCCGAGCAGCAGAGGCTGCTGCGGAATGGCGCAATTCGCCAGGCGGATATTGTTGCGTGGCGCAAAAAGCGCGACGCCTGCGATTCCGTGAACTGCATGGACGATGTCTTCGCGCAATGGCACAGGTACGCCGCGCAGAGGAAGTCCACGCGAGTCGCCGCTCAGCCGAAGGAGCGCGTCGCCATCCCGCTTCCGGCAAAGCCGCAGAATATTGAGGCGCGCAGCAAGCCAAGCCGTGGCGAAATCGCAGCGTCCTTGCCGCCCAGGCAGAATCCGCTAGCGCCGGCTCCGCTAATCGTGACGCAACGCAGCACGGAACAGGCCGTGCGCGCCCCCACGACCGACACTTCGCTGCGGAATTTGCCGGCAAGGGCTCCGGTAACGCCAGTCGCAAGCAAGCCATCTCCTGTCACCAGAGGCTCGTTTGGCGCGCTGGCTTGCGCAGGCGTGATCGGCATGGGCCTGGCCTACCGGCGGACGCGCAAACGGCACGGCGGCTTCGCGAGAGAGCACGAACCACCCGCGCCCGTACCGGCGGCCAGACTCGTCGTGTATGCGCTGATCGCCCTCAATTTGCTGCTTCTGCTCTTGGCGCTGGCGCCGGCATAGAAAATCATGCGTGCCGGGGCTGGTTCATGACGCGCGCAGCCCCACAAGCGCGCGCCATTGGCACATACACTGGCCCTACGCGTCATCAGCCACTTCAGAACGGCAGCGGTTCTCCGTTGACGATCCACGGAGTGCCAAACTTGTCGGTCAGCATGCCCCAGCGCCTGGCCCAGAAGGCCGGTTGCATGGGCATGGTCACCTGCCCGCCGCCGGCAAGGGCAGCAAAGACCTGCTCCGCTTCCGCGGTAGTCGCGTAGTCGACGGCGATGGACACACCTTTGATGCCCTCATAGGGCAGGTGCCCTGGACAATCTCCCCCGAAAAGCGTGCCACCGCCAGGCAGCACGAGCCGTGCATGCAGGATGCGATGGGCGAACTCCTTCGGGATCTGGTCGGCCATGGGCGAATCGGCGCCACTCATCAGCACTTCGAGCTTGCCATGGAGGGCTTGCTCGTAAAAGCGCATGGCTTCGGCGCAATTGCCGTTGAAGGAGAGGTATGCGATGGCTTGGGTCATGTGGATTCCTTTCGCTGTTAGCTTGGCAATCACAGGGCCGAACCGGCCGTCCCTGTACTGGCACGACGAGGGGACAGCCCGCGGATCGACAGGACTTGCCCTCTTGTTACAAACTTCCCGGACGCCGGACCGGTCACGCCACAGGTTCCGCGGCGGCCCGCCGCGTCAGAACGGCATGCATCGCCATCGGCGTTCCCACATGCTCGGTGCATTCGTAGCCCAGGCCTTTGAGATCGATACCGGTCAGCAGGGACTCTCCGGCGCCCAGCACGGCCGGCACCATGGCCAGGTGCACCTCATCCACCAGGCCGGCGCGCAGATACTGCCGCACGCTCGCTACGCCTCCGCCAAGCCGTACGTCTCGCCCGCCTGCCGCGTCCCGCGCCCGCTTCAGCGCATCATGGATACCTTCGGTGACGAAATGAAAGGTTGTGCCGCCCTCCATCGAGACCGATTCGCGGGGATGGTGGGTCAACACGAAGACCTCGGTGTGGTAAGGCGGATTGGGTCCCCACCATCCTTTCCAGAGATCGTCGGACCATGGACCACGGACAGGACCGAACATATTGCGACCGATAATCCAGGCACCGACGTTGCTGAATCCGCGCGCCGCAAAATCGTCATCCACCCCCGTCGTACCGCCATCGCCGCCGAACATGTGCTGGAACGTGCGCGTGGCGATGGCCCATTCATGCAACGCAGTGCCTCCCACGCCAAGCGGATCCGCCAGGCTCTGGCTTGGGCCTGCGGCGTAGCCATCGATGGATACCGCAAAGCAGTGAACTCTCAACCTGGACATACCGTGCCTCTCCGTGAATGCCATGTCTTTTTGGCGGACCAGCGTTCCGGCCCGGCCTGCGGATCGCAACGCGCGCCGCTTCAAAGCTTAGACGACGGAGCGCACGCGGTATCGACAGGCGATATGAAAAATATCCTCTCCCTCCGTGTTCCTGATCGCCCCTTGCATCGCACACCGGCATCGCCCCGTTTTCTGCAGATATAAGCGAAATCTAAAACGTATCGGCCGGGTGGCGCGCTTGCTGGCCCGATGATCCTGGTCGACGATGTTGTTTAGCTCCCGGCCTCCAGTGAGAATTGGCAGCAGAAGGAATGCCACGCGGGGCTACTTGTTGAGTGGCGTGCTTTCTTCCAGCTTGGAGTAGCCATGCGCTTCGATTACTGCAGGCGCCACAACGATGTACCCCAGTGATCTCAGTAGCGTCACCGCTTCAATTTCAGCGTCGGTGTGAGGCGCTCGTTTCGAAGACGCTGCGAAGGTTGTGGCGGATCTCGGCGTTGCATCGACCGCGAGCTCGCGGGGATGGCCGTCCTGGTTGCTGGCAACGAGCTCGCAGCGCTGCACATTGGGTCTCCAGGTGACCTCCACCGCAGTACAGAATTTGCCGGTGAACAGCCCCAATTGCATGCTTGCTTTCAGCCATGCCACGAAGGACTCACGAGATACAGGCTGATATCCTTGCAGCACGATTTCAAGATTCTTCTGCGGCAAGCCTTCCGTTTTGGGGGAAGGCTCTTCCAGCAGTGAGAGCTGCAGCGCGACGCGCTCGCGGTCAGCTTCCTGGTAAATCAGGCATTCCGCGTCAACCACGCCTTCGCGCAGCAGTTCGCACAGCAATGCCCAGCCCCTGGGATTCTTCTCAATGCAGCCTTCCAGGCCAGGGTCCAGGCTCGCTAGAATGGTCGCCATCGATTCGTGCCTGCCAGACGTGACTTCCACTGCGAAGGAACCGGCATTGCGTGACGGGTTAGCCCGGCGGTGGAGAATCTGCAGGGACTCGTCCTTGTATTCCTCGATCTCGGCAAGGGTCTCGGCGGCTTGGATCCAGGCGTAGTTCTCGATATTTTCAGCAAGCTTTCGCGCGGCCCTGGCCATGTCATAGGCGAGAATGCCAACATAGCTCTTGCACGCGGCGCATTGGCACTGGAGACGCCCGTAATGCAGAAATCCGGCATACACCCGTTCCTGATGCCCGCAATGATCGCATTCGAGTGCAAAGCCGCCCTGGCGCGACGGGCGCTGACTGGCAAGTAGCCCATCAACCTGGTATCGCGCCGGGTGATCGCAACACGGGCAGTCCCAGATGATTTTGTGCGACCCATCGCGCGCCGCCACCCTGCCAAACTGACGCTCCAGCGCACTGCGCGGAATGCCCTGCGCCCGTCCGAGCACGTCGGCTGAGTAGCGCCAGTAGAAGTAGGAGTGAGCGGCATCTGCCACCTCGGGTCCGTGCTCGCGCAACTCGTGCAGCACGCGTGGTGTGTGCCGAATCCGTTCGGAGAGGCTATCGACCATGAGGGATCTGCCAGGAACAAGCGCCTCCAGGGCCTGGCGGCTCTGCTCGACAAAGGCCGGCACATGAACGCGACGGATGGTGTCTTCGTCCTTGAGCCAGCGCGAATGTCCCGGCAGCGCGTTAAGCGCATCGATGGCTTCCTTGAGTTCCGCTATCGGTGGGCAGGCCAGGAAAGTAAACGGCTTGCTGAACAGCAATGCATCTATCATCGCATCGTCTCCGGCAGAACGGCGCCCCACCCGGGCGTGGGCGGGGTGCCGCGAAAGCGCCTGCGGTCAGTTGGCTCGGCGCGTCTCAACTGGCCCCGCTGCCTCTACACGCCCGCCCGCCCATCGCTAAAAGTGGGTGCCGGTGGGTGGGCCCGGAGGTTATCGCGCAGTACGCCGCCTTGGCGTCTGTCTGCGCGGAGCCCTGCGTGGGCTTCCCCTCGTCCGTAACCGCACAGTAGGCCGCCGTCGTCGGTCTCAAGCCAAATTCGCGCGCACCAAGCCGTGCGCTTGCCTCGGCGAGCGCGCGCAGGCGGGCTTCATCCGGTGGTCCATCAATACCGACGTAGGGGTCATGATGCAGTACATGGCCAAAGATGCGCTCACAGTCGCTTGCATAGCGCCTGGTATCGACGATATGGGCATGCCAGAATGCGTCCACCTGTTCGCTGGGTACGACCGGTGCGCCGGGGTACTTTGCCGCGAGTTTGAGAAACCTGCGGTAACCGGCCTCGGCTTCGACCAGGCTTTCGGGGCTCCAACGGGCTGGCTTGCCATGTAGAAGCTTGGTTTTGATCCTCGAGAAATCGAGCGCATCGATTGCTTGCCATGACCGTTCAATCGATTTTTGCTGCACTGTCATGATGTGGTTCCTCCTATTGTTGACGCTGGAGCACGCGCCGGATTCCAGAATCAGGCGCGCATCGGCTGCGGTCCCTGCTCAGGCAGCAGACCGTGCACGGTATGGCCGGCGAGGAACGCGGTGACGTCCTCGGCCGGAATAGCGCGGCTAAAGTAGTAGCCCTGGACTTCGTCACAGCCCTCACGACGAAGAAAATCCAGTTGAGCCTCGTTCTCGACGCCTTCGGCCACGACCTCCAGCGCCATCTGATGTCCCAGCCCGATAATTGCGCTCGTGATTTGCGCATCACTCCTGCTGTCGGGCAGAAAGCGTATGAACGAGCGGTCGATCTTCACCGTGTCAATCGGGAAACGGCTCAGGTAGGCGAGTGAGGAGTAGCCGGTGCCGAAATCGTCAATGGCCAGCCGTACCCCGGTTCGCTTCAGGCGCGACAGCCAGCGCGCCGCTTGCTCGGCATCGCGCATTACCATGCTTTCTGTCAGTTCAAGTTCGAGCAGATATCCTGGCAAGCCGGCTTGCCTGAGGGCATCGAGAACGACCCTCCTCAGGTCCTTGTCGGCAAATTGCCGTGCGGACAGGTTGACCGAGACGCGTAGCGGCGCAATGCCGTCGGCAAGCCATTGCGCATTCTGCCGGCAGGCCTCACGCAGTACCCACGCGCCAATCTGTACGATGGCGCCGCATTCCTCCGCAACCGGAATGAAGTCAGCTGGCATCACCAGGCCGAGTTTCGGATGGTGCCATCGAACCAGGGCTTCCACGCCCGTACAGGCATTGGTGTCCAGCGAGATGCGTGGCTGGTAGTGCAACACGAACTCATTGCGCTCGAGTGCGCCGCGCAGATGCGATTCCATGTCGATGCGATTCTGCAGGGACACGCTCATCTCGCGCACATAGTATTGGAAGCCGTTCTTACCGAGTTGCTTGGCGGCATACATGGCGAGATCAGCATGCTTTAGCAGAGTCTGCGCGTCATCGCCATCTTCGGGAAAGGAGCTGACGCCGATGCTCGCCGTCATCTGCAGTTCCTTGCCATTGACCACAAAGCCCGAGGCGAGTGCGGCCTGAATACGCTTGATGATGCGGTGCAGAAGGGAAAAGTCGTCGATTGGCTCGACCAGTACGACAAACTCGTCGCCACCGAGCCGGGCAATCAGGTTGGCTTCGCCAAGCGTGGCGCTAAAGCGATCTGCCACGGCACGCAGCAGGACGTCGCCTGCGTTGTGGCCCATTGTGTCGTTGACCCTCTTGAACTGGTCCAGGTCGACAAAGAGAATGTCGATACGGTGTTGACGGGAGCGAGAACGAGCGAGGCTGCTCTCGAGATGATTCTTGAACATCAGCCGGTTGGGCAGACCGGTGAGCACATCGTGATTGGCAAAAAAACGTAGGGTCTCCTCGGCTTGGCGACGCAGCAGGAAGTGCCCGGCGTGACTAGCTATCGCGCTAGCCATGGCAAGCGCATATGGATCGCGTGGACGCTTGGTGCGCGAATACAACTCCACCAGTCCAAGCGTGGTCGTGCCCTTGCGCAGTGGGAAAGCAAATACAGTTCGGACGCTCCCGTCGGCCAGCCAGCGATGCTGAGGCAAACGCGCAATGGCACTGCGGCTCGCATACCAATGCGGTTCCCTCAGTACGTCCCCCTGATCTGCCTGTGGGCCGACCGGCCGCCGTGCCAGCCAGGCTTGCAGTTCGTGCTCTCTGGCCTGGAGAACCGGCGCAAGCGTCAAGCCACGTCCCGCGTCCGAAGGCCAGAACGCACCCGCCTCCCATTCCATTCCTGCGACCAGGGTGCGAACGATCTTTTCCAGGACTTCGGCTTCGCTGGACACGGTCGCGAGATGCAAGGCAACCAGATGCTCCTGCGCGCGAGCCTGCTCGATGAGCTTTCGCTGCGTGATGTCTTGCGCGGTGCCGCGCAGGACGGCGGTACCCGGTGGGCCATGCGCGTGGCCGATCAGATGAAGCCAACCCATGCGTCCACGTGACGAGCGGTAGGGGCATTCGAGCTCGAAAGGGACGCGCTCACGCAAGGCGGTTTGCATCCTCTGCCACAACACGCCGCGGAAGCGAGGATCGGCTGCGCCTAGCAGTGTGTCTGGTGTGGGATCCGGCACTCGCGCACCGAGCAGCCGGGCCATCTCGCGGGAGAAATAGGCGGCATTGCGCTCAAGGTCGAGACGCCAATCCCCCAGGTGCGCGATCCGCTGCGCCTGGGCAAGGCCCTCTTGACTCTCGCGCAGGCTGTGCGTCATGCCATCGGCCACCGCCAGGGCACGTGAACGGGAACTGGATAGCGCGTAGGCCAGCCCAGCCAACAGTGCGGTAATGATCAGCCCGGCCCCAAGCACCACACTCTTCAGGTAGCGTTGCGGGCCCGCCATGGCCTGGGCGTCGGCGGAGAAAACAATGAGCCAACGCCGCCCTCCGAACGCCTGTGTCGCCTCCTTGCGCAGGAAGGAGCGATCGTCCGATGCGCTCGCCTGCTGGAGTGCGGAATGCCCGTCGCCGACGACAAGCCGTGCCGTGCTGGCACGGCTTGTCGCCTTGGCACTGGCGGGGGTGGCCGTCAAGGCGCCGGCGCTGTTGTACAGCAGAGTCGCCGGGGACGGCGGTACTGGCTCGCCATTGAGTTTTCCGGCGTCGTACAGTTCAAAACGGGTCCCGTACAAGCGCTCGTTGCCGCCGATCTCCCCGAGCAGGCCGCTGATTCGTATCCCGGCTCCAACGGAACCGATATAGGCACGGCGGCGCTGCTCCACTGAATCGAGAGGCTGGCCCTTTCTGTAGACAGGAAGGCGCAAGGCAATGCCGACGTGAGGACCTTTGGCTTCGCTGAAGATCAGGCGCCCGCTGCTCACTGCCTGCCCACTGTCACGGGCTCTTTCCAGGGCGGCCAGGCGCCCCGGGTCAGCACCTATGTCGATGCCGACCGACGTCAAATTGTTGTGGAGCGGCTCGACATAAGTCAACACGAAATAGGCTGGCCGCTCCCCTGCAGGGTGGATGGAGAACGCGACTCCGGCGTCGCGCAGGACCGGGTCCTTGCGCTGGCTGGTGACAAAGCTTGCCAGCGCGGAGGCCGGCACATAAGGCGCGTAGTTTAGCGTCTGGAACCCGGGGTAGCGTTGCTCCAGGTTGAGGCCGTTGACAAAGTCGCGGAATTCCTCCCGCGAGATATCATCACTGGCGCCGAAGAGCGCCTGCATGGTTACCAGGACGTCGGTGTAGAGCCGGATACGCGTATCGATCTGCTGGACAATATCGTCGGTGTCGCTCTTGAATCGCAGGCGCGCATCCTTCTCCAGCAGGTCTGTGTAGAGCGAATGCACGACGATCGTGCTAAGCAGGCCAAGCAGCAGCGCGCCGAGTGTAATGGCGGTCGTACTGACGCGTCCGAACGGACGCAGCAATTGCGTCAGTAGCTTGCGCACACGATATCCCCCCGGAACGTGACGTGTGAACTGCAGACCTGAGCGATCAAGCGGCGATGGTGTCAACAGGCTACTGCAGGGCCGCCGCCGCCGGGGCGCGCGGATTTGCGCAGCGTTGTTTTACCTGTCTCTACAACGTTAACCCAAATTGGAGCAGGGGCAAGGCCGAATTCGGTTGCGGAGCCCCCACTTACGTGGGGGGTGCTCTATATGCTTAGTCAAGCATGAGGGACGGAAAGGATGCCGCCGCGCGGCGTGGCGAACAATTCGCCGGCTCGGCCGGCCGAGGGCAGCGAGCGGCGCACCGAATATCTGCTGACGAAAAGGCGAGGCGCTCTATCCGGTGCTCATTGCACTGATCCAATGGGGCGATGCGTGGTGCGGACTCAAGACGCCAAGACGTATCGTCGAGGACAGTACTGGCCGGCGCATCGAAGCCGTAGGAGTTCGCGTGGGTCCACGCACGCTTGGATTGCGCGACATGCGTTTCGAACCCGCCGAGTGGGCAACGGCGAATACCGCAGGGATAGTCAAGGCCCGTAACCGGGCCGGGAAGGGGTGAAGTGCGGCTGGCAGTACAGCCACTTTACCCGACAATGCATGCCGTTGTACCTTCCCGATGGCGAACTCATTGCCGCGCGCGCCTGCTCGGTCAGTTGATCGGGACGGGCGGCACCATGGTACTTGCTCAGCGCAGGGACCGGAACGCGGAACGTACTTCGATACTGAACAATTCTGGCTCTTCCCATGCTGCGAAGTGACCGCCCTTGTCCACGCGGTTGTAGTAGATGAGGTTCTGATAAGCGCGTGCCACCCAGTGCCTTGGCGGCCGGTAGACCTCGCCTGGGAAGATGGTTACCGCCACGGGGATGGTGATGGACGCTGTGCTGGCAGTGGTAGCACCGGCTTCCCAGTAGATCCGCCCGCTTGAGGTTCCGGTATCCGTCAGCCAGTAGAGCGTGATGTTGTCGAGGATTGCGTCGCGTCCTAATGCTCGCTCAGGGTCGCCACGCGTGAATACCCAGTCAGCCTGCTTGTCATAGATCCATGCTGCCAGCCCCACCGGCGAATCGGCCAGGCTGTATCCGATGGTTTGCGGTCGCGTTTGCATGATAGAGGCGTATCCGAATCCCTTATTGAGGAATTCCCTGGCCTGGTCGAACACCTGCCTTTCTTCGGGGTCCAGGTTCGCCGGCGCGGGATCCCCGCTTCTGAGCACCTTTGCAACTTCTGGTGGCAAGGTCGTGGCGCGCTCGATCCGGTTGACGTGGATGCCGAGAAGCCCCTCCGGCGCCAGGCGACCAAGCGCATCGGAGATGACGGCACCCCAGTCCTCGCCCTGTGAAACGTAGCGCGTATAGCCGAGCCGCTTCATCAGGACGTCCCAGGCGCGCGCAATGCGCTCGGGATTCCAGCCTTTGCCAGTTGGCTTTTGTGAAAAGCCAAAGCCGGGAATCGACGGAATGACCAGATGGAAAGCATCGTTGGCGGTGCCGCCGTGTGCTGTGGGATCGGTCAACGGGCCGATGACATTGAGCAATTCAAAGACCGACCCTGGCCAGCCGTGGGTCATGATGAGCGGCAGCGCGTTCGGATGGCGAGAGTGCACGTGAATGAAATGAACGTCCAGACCGTCGATGTTCGTCAGGAACTGGGGATAGGCATTGAGTTTTGCCTCGGCCTTTCGCCAGTCGTAGCCTGTTGCCCAGTAGCCCACGAGCGCCTGAAGCTTTGCAAGCTGTGTGCCCTCGGATCGATCGCTGACCGTTTCCGCATCGGGCCAGCGCGTTGCGGCCAGGCGACGGTGCAGATCTGCGAGCGCGGCTTGGGGAACATGCGCGCGGAACGGGTGAATCGCGTCCGTCATGACGGGATGCCCGGCATTGGCCTGCGCGGCAGCAGACAGGACCGGGTGGAACATGGGGAGCGCTGCCATTGCCACGCCGCCCATTAGCAACGTTCGGCGTGACAGGTTGGGTGGCGGGTTCGATGCGTGTGTGTTCAAGAGGATGTCACCTTTGCCTTCCGTAGTGGATCCAGACCGAGTGCTCATTTGGCCGGCACCAGCAGTGGTGCCCCCTTCTTCACGATGTAGGTTGCCAGTTCCGATGCCTTGCCGCTGCCGACATTCCTCGCCGAGTGGGCGGTTCCAGCCGGGATGAACAGGGAATCACCAGCCGTGAGCGTGACAGGCGGGTTGTCGCCGAGCTGGTATTCCAGCGCCCCCTGCAATACATGGGCAATCTCTTCGCCCGGATGCGAATGCTTCGGCGCGAACGCGCCAGGATCGAAGTCAACGCGTACCTGAATGCCCTCGCGATCCGGCACGCTGAGATCGTGCTGGACGAGATCTGTGCGATGGACGTCCGCCGTTAGTGCTTGAGCCGCCTGCAGCATCAAAGCGCTGCCCATGAAGAGCATAGCCGCAGCAATGATTTTGGTCGATTTCATCTAGAGATTCCTTCGTCTTGATAAGATGGGGGAGATTCCGTTACAGCCACGATCGTCCCGGTGAATCGCCGGTCGTGTCGGGCAATTTGTTTTGGCTTGTTTCTAATCCCGGTGCGATAGACAGGCCGCTGATCCAAAGAAAAAGTTGCCCATTGTTCTCTCAGCGTTAATGGCAAAACGCTCTGCTCGAAATCATGATCTATATCGAACTCGCGCGTCGTATTCGTTTTGTTCAGAGCAGTCTGCGTGTCATCTGCCGCGTCATTTCTGGTGTTGGTTTTTCGGTATCGAGTCGAATGCATAGACTTCGAATTCATTACCCAACGTTGAAGCAATATCCTGCCAGGCGTAAATCGCTTCGGGTAAGCCTATGCAGGCGGTGCCGTTTCTTCCTCGCATTGTGGACAACATCCGCCTGAGTTGGATATCTGGAGGATGGCCATGTATCTCTTCTGTAACGATCAACAGGCCAGAACGTACCATCACGTATCCAGAACCGCGCTGGATACATTCCCATACAAGAATGCTGCGTAATTGACATCGCTCGGGGCTAATCTGTACCTACGCGCGAGGCCGAAACAGGCCCGGCGCCGGGGCAATCCATGTTGCGAAAATGAAAAAACACCATGCCCTCCTACCCTCCGGCGATTCTTCCGCTCGAATCGGAGCCGGCTGCAAAACTGATCCCGTACCCGCCGCTGGCGGAACTGCTGGCCCGCTCTCGCATCAGGCTGGCTGCGACGGCTTGCGCTCCGCCAGGAGTTTCTGAATGACAGCCTCCGTCTCGGCATAGCTGCCTTCGCCGAAGTGTTGGTAGACGATGCGGCCGTCGGCGTCGATCAGGTACAGGGCGGGCCAGTACTCATTGCGGAATGCCGACCACGTGCCGTACCCGTTGTCCTGCGCTACCGGATAGCGGACGTCAAGGCGCCTGAGTGCGGCCTGCACGTTGGCCGTCGATTTCTCGAAGGCGTATTCGGGCGTGTGCACGCCCACAACGACCAGGCCCCGGTCCTTGTACTTCTCGTACCACTGCTTGACGTGGGGCAGCGTGTTGATGCAGTTCACGCAGGAGTACGTCCAGAAGTCCACCAGCACTACCTTGCCGCGCAAGGCCTGCATGGACAGTGGTGGCGAGTTCAGCCATTGTTTGATGCCAGTGAACTCGGGCGCGGCACCGCCGTTAGCCGGCGTCGCACCGAAGGTGCGCGCACCGGTCCCAATGAAATAAATTGCGCCGATGACCAAGGCCACCAGGGCGGCGCGTAGATACGTGCGCATGGTTCGGGTACGTGAAAGGTTGCAAAGGATGGCCTGCGAGGCGATGCAAGCAGGCCAATGCATGTCAGGCCACGTTCAACTCGACGTGGATGTTGCCGCGCGTCGCCTTGGAGTACGGACAGAGCTGGTGCGCGGCTTCCACCACCGCTTGCGCCACCTCACGGTCCAGGCCCGGCAGGCTGACATTCAGGCGGGCCTGCAGGAAGTACGCGTCGTCTGTTGTGCCCAGGTCCACTTCGGTATTGAGTGCGAGGTCCGCCGGAAGCCTGATCTTCATCTGGCTGGCTGCACGGCCCATCGCGCCAATAAAGCAGGCGGACCAGCCTGCGGCAAACAACTGCTCCGGGTTCGTGCCGTGGCCGTTGCTGCCCGGGGGTGACAGTTTCAGGTTCAGGCGGTCGTCGTCACTGTGGGCTTGGCCATCGCGGCCACCGGTAACGCGGACCTTTCCGGTGTAAAGCACATTTTCGATACGGATCATGATGGATCTCCTTGAATTGAGATTAGGTTCGATTGGGCGTCCAGGTGACTTCGCCCTTGTCTGGCGGCGGGGTCACGCTATCCATTGAAGAAAACCGATGTATCCCCCACGTAGCCCGAAACATCCATTCTGTCTGGGCATGTATCCCGCTTGCCGCCAGATACAAAGGCATACAAAAATCCAGCGCCCGGGGACAGGTTCCAGGCCGCCCGTGACGGCACCGTTGCCGGCCGCATTGATATCAGCGCCGTGGCTGTCACCGGGAGCCTTGCCATCGATCATCACCTCGAAGCGCACTGCACGGCCATCGACTGCCGGACCGAGCACAAGATTCAGATCGCGCGCGTGAAAGCGATAGACGACGCTGCCGACCGCGCGATCGAGCCTGGCTCGCTCGGCACCAACCGTCCATTGGCCCGGCAAGCCCCATTGGTTCAGGCTCAGGCTGCCGACGCTGTATCGGCGCGGCGCGTCTTGCCGCATGCCGCCCGGCGAGGCAAAGTTCGAGGCCTGGTTGTAGCCGATGTAGGTTTCGGCGGAGCGGATGTTGCTCAGATCCGGTGCAGCCTGTGCGCCGGACGCATCGGGCGATACCACGCCACGCGCCACCGACGTATTGCCGGCTTCTGCCAGCAGCGACTGGATGACGCGTTCGGAGTTGGCGTAATCGCCCTCACCAAACTGATGATGGCGGATGTTGCCGTGGGCATCGACAAAGTAAGCGGCCGGCCAGTAGCTGTTATGGAATGCGCTCCAGATGCGGTAATCGCTGTCGACGGCGACGGGGAAACCGATGCGGAAATCGGCGATCGCGCGGCGGACGTTTTCGGGCTTCTTCTCGAAGGCGAACTCGGGTGTGTGCACGCCGATCACCGTCAGGCCCTGGTCCTTGTACTTGTCAGCCCATGCTCGCAGGTACGGCAGGGTGCGAATGCAGTTGATGCAGGATTATGTCCAGAAGTAGACCAGCGTGACCTTGCCCCGCGACTGCTCGCCCGACAATGGTGGAGAATTGATCCATTGCACCGCACCATCGAGCGCGGGCAGGCGGCCCTCCACGGGCAAGCGGCTCGGACGATCGACTTGTGCAGCGTAGGCGGCTGGCAGCAAGCTGGCATCGCGGTCGGCAACTTTGGTGGCTTGCGGGGCGGACCGCCTCATGCCCAACCCGTCGATCAGCACTTGCTCCAGCCGCACCGGCCCGGTCGCAGACAAGCGTGCCAGCAGGCCAGTGTCTGCGCCGAGCCCGATGATGGCCACGCCGCCGATCACACTCGCCCCCATGCCGCGGCGCAGCCATTGTCCGACACCCATGGATCGCTTCATTGTCGCGAGCAGGCGGCCGCCGATACCGAGCGCAGCGGCCAGCGAGGTAGCGGCGCCCGCAGCATAGGCAGCCAGCAACAGCGCGCTCGACACGCTTGCGCCCTTGAGCGCCACGCCGGTCAGGACAAGGCCGAGGATCGGGCCTGCGCACGGCGCCCACAGCATGCCGGTGGCAACGCCGAGCAGCAGCGACCCCATCGGGGACGGTTGCGTGGACGAGGCAGGCATGGCAGCGCCGCTGGCTGCCAGCCGGTTGCCGAGCGCCACTGCCGGCCGCGCGAGCAGATCCGCCAGCTTCGGGCAGAGCAGGGAGAACCCGAAGACCGCCAGCAATACCAGAGCGGCCAGTCTCCCGTATTCGTTGACGCGCACTGCCCAGGCGCCACCGGCCGAGACCAGCGTGGCAAATCCGGCAAAGGTCAGTGCCATGCCGGTGAGCATCGGCAACTTGCCGCGCAGGAACGGCTGGCCGGTGCGGCTGAGCACGAACGGTAGGACGGGCAGGATGCACGGACTCAGGATCGTCAGCACGCCACCCAGATAGGCGAGTATCAGCAGGCTCATGATCGGTTTCCTCCGCAAGGGTCGGGCTTGCGTCAATGAAAGACCATGGGCGTTTCTGGCGTGTATCGCCGAAGGCAGGGTTATGTATCGAACCGTATAAAGGCCACCGCAACATGCATTGCGATATACTCACGGCTCGCGACGTCACACCGTAGAAGCGGCAAATGGCCGTTCTCTTTCAATTGTGCCGAGGTGACACCAATGGATACCCACGTCGACCAGATCCTGATCGTCGATGACGACCGGGAAATCCGGGAACTGGTTTCGACCTACCTCACGAAGAACGGCCTGCGTGTGACCGTGTCGCCGGATGGCAGGCATATGCGGTCCTTCCTGGCGGCCAACACGGTCGACCTGATCGTACTCGATGTGATGCTCCCCGGCGATGATGGCCTGGTACTGTGCCGCGAACTGCGCGCCGGCAAGCACAAGGCCACGCCGATACTGATGCTCACCGCGCGCGACGACGAGACCGACCGCATCCTCGGTCTTGAAATGGGCGCCGACGATTATCTGGCCAAGCCTTTTGCAGCGCGGGAGTTGCTAGCGCGCATCAAGGCCGTGCTGCGCCGCACCCGGATGCTGCCGCCCAACCTGCAGATCTCCGAGGCCGGGCAGATGCTGGCGTTCGGCGACTGGCAACTTGATACCACCGCGCGGCACCTGATTGATCGGGAAGGCACCATTGTCGCGCTCAGCGGTGCCGAATACCGCCTGCTGCGCGTATTCGTCGACCACCCGATGCGGGTGTTCAATCGCGACCAGTTGCTCAGCCTCACGCAGGGCCGCGAGGCGGACATGTTCGAGCGGTCGGTCGATTTGCTGGTCAGCCGCCTGCGCCAGCGCCTCAATGATGACGCACGCGATCCGGCCTATATCAAGACCGTGCGCAGCGAGGGCTATGTATTTTCCAAGCCCGTGGAGATCAAGGAGGAGCGTCAGTGACCGCGCGCGCCTTACCCTGGCCCCGGTCGCTGGGATCACGGCTCTTCCTAGTCCTGCTTGCCGGTCTGATCGTCGCCTATGCGCTGTCGTTTGCGGTGGTGTTTTCCGAACGGTACATGACCGCGCGCAAAGTCATGCTTGGCACGCTGGAAAACGACGTCTCCACCGCCATCGCCATTTTGGACCGCCTGCCGGCGACGGAGCGGCCGGAGTGGCTGCCGCGCCTCAATCGTGGCAACTATCAGTACATACTGGGCCCGGGTTCGCCCGGGGTGCCCGAGATGACGCAGCGTGGCAAGGATATCGCCGCGCGGATCACCGAAGCGAGTGCCGGCCGCTTTCAAGTCCGTGTGGAGTCAGCCCCAGCCGGGGGCAAGCAACTGCAAGCGCACCTGACACTGAGTGACGGCAATCCGCTGACCATTGATGTCCATCCGCGCACGCTGCCCATCGCGCAGTGGTTGCCGTATGTGCTGGTGATCCAGTTGCTGCTGCTGATCCTGTGCTGCTGGTTTGCGGTGCGTTTGTCGATCCGTCCGGTAGTTGCGCTGGCAGAAGCTGCTGACGCGCTCAACCCCAATGCGGAGACACCGCCGCTTGACGAAACAGGGCCGACTGAACTCGCGCGCGCCGCCCACGCATTCAATGCCATGCGCGAGCGCATCGCCCGGTTCGTCCAGGAACGCGTGCAGATCCTGGCCGCCATCTCTCATGACCTGCAGACGCCCATCACGCGCATGAAGCTGCGCGCCGAGATTGCCGAGGACTCCGACGAGAAGCGCAAGCTCGTGCATGACCTGGCGGAAATTGAAACGCTTGTGCGCGAAGGCCTGGCATATGCGCGCACCGCCCATGGCGACGGCGAAAAGCAGTCGCGCATCGATATCGGATCGTTCATCGAAAGCCTGGCATACGATTATCAGGATACCGGCAAGGCCGTGACAGTCCTGCAGGGCGTTGGCGGCGCCATCATGACGCGTCCTCAAGCGTTGCGCCGCGTACTGACCAATCTGATCGACAACGCGATCAAGTATGGCGGAGCGGCAGAATTGTGCGTGCGCCGGGACGGAGGCGCCGTGGTGATCGAAGTGCTCGATCAAGGCCCCGGCATTCCGGAGGACAAGCTCGAAGCGGTGCTGCAGCCGTTTGTCCGGCTCGAGAATTCACGCAGCCGGGAGACTGGCGGTACCGGGCTTGGGCTGGCGATTGCCCAGCAGCTTGCAATTGCCATCGGCGGCTCGCTTGCGCTACATAACCGTGATGGCGGGGGCCTGGTGGCGGTAGTCAGGCTCGCCCAGTCCGCCAACTAACCCGCTTTCCATATCCCGTCACATTTGCCGCGGCATAATTGTGATTCATTTGCCACAATTTCACTTGAACGGCCTGCGCCGCGTCCATGCATCGCATGGCGTGTGAACGGCCGGACTCCGCTGCCATACGATTTTTGTACGCGCATGTATCAGGCGGCCGCCACGATACGTGTCCCGAACGTTCCCCGCTAAGGGCGCGATACATCGGTCTCCTTAAATGCATTCCGTAGCCCGTCGGCGAACAGCAACGATGCGATTCCCGGCTGCGCTGACCAATCCAACCCCAGGAGATCAATCATGACTGCCAATATCGCCAAGCGTTTTGTGTTCGCCGTTGCACTGGTAGCTGCCGCTGCTGGCGCCCAGGCTGCCGTAGTAGGCGGGCGCGACCCCTATACCGAGGGCGCCCATTCCGTGCTTGACGCGCGTGGCCCGTATAACGACGGTGCACGCTCGGTGCAGGAGCCGCGCAGCCCGTACAGCGATGGCGCTCGCAGTGTCGATACCTTCACCGACGGCGCGCGTAACGTCGACCCGTTCACCGATGGCGCCCACACTGTCGCCACCCTCGCGCCGCGCAGCCCGTTTAGCGATGGTGCTCGCAGTGTCGATCCGTTCACCGACGGTGCGCGTACGGTGGATCCCTTCACCGATGGCGCCCGTACTGTCGCAGTCCTCGCTCCGCGCAGCCCGTTTAGCGATGGCGCTCGCAGTGTCGATACCTTCACTGACGGCGCGCGTAATGTCGACCCGTTCACCGATGGCGCCCACACTGTCGCCACCCTCGCGCCGCGCAGCCCGTTTAGCGATGGCGCTCGCAATGTCGATACCTTCACTGACGGCGCGCGTAACGTCGACCCGTTCACCGATGGCGCCCACACTGTCGCCACCCTCGCGCCGCGCAGCCCGTTTAGCGATGGCGCTCGCAGTGTCGATACCTTCACTGACGGCGCGCGTAACGTCGATCCGTTCACCGATGGGGGCCACACCCTGGCAGGCCTGGCATATGCCTAAGCCTTGATACGCGCGACTGGCCAAGCAATCCCCCGTGATTGCTTGGCCTAAATGCGCTTTCCCTATTGTCCTGTGGTCGATGCCTCACTATCGCACTGGTACCTGACCGGCGCACCGTCCATGCATCGCATGGCGTGTGAACGGCCGGACTCCGCTGCCATACGATTTTTGTACGCGCATGTATCAGGCAGCCGCCACGATACGTGTCCCGACAGAAAGGCCCGTTCCCCGCTAAGGGCGCGATACATCGGTCTCCTTAAATGCATTCCGTAGCCCGTCGGCGAACAGCAACGATGCGATTCCCGGCTGCGCTGACCAATCCAACCCCAGGAGATCGATCATGACTGCCAATATCGCCAAGCGTTTTGTGTTCGCCGTTGCACTGGTAGCTGCCGCTGCTGGCGCCCAGGCTGCCGTAGTAGGCGGGCGCGACCCCTATACCGAGGGCGCCCATTCCGTGCTTGACGCGCGTGGCCCGTATAACGACGGTGCACGCTCGGTGCAGGAGCCGCGCAGCCCGTACAGCGATGCCGCTCACAGTGTCGATACCTTCACCGACGGCGCGCGTAACGTCGACCCGTTCACCGATGGGGGCCACACCCTGGCAGGCCTGGACCGCACGGGCGTATCGGCAACGCCGGACCATAGCATCAACTCGTACTACGAAGGGGCATATGCCTAAGCCTTGAAAGGACTTGATCGTGCGCTCCACTTCCCAGCGATATGCAGGTCGCTTACGGTCTGAGCAGAATCTTGCCACCACGGCCCGGAGCCTGATGAGCGGCCATTGCCGCTTCGATGTCCTCGAAACCGAAGATGGCACCGACTGGCAGCACAAGGTCGCTCGATACTGCAAGACCCAGCACCTCGCTGTACAGCCTGGTACGCTCGCCCGCAGTCATGCGTTGCATCAGGCGGCTTGCCCAGAAGCCGCGCATATTCAGCTCCTTGAACAGCAGTTGGCTGCCGTTGAGTTCGAGTGGCTGTCCAGTCAGCGATCCGAAGATGACCAATTCCCCTTCAGGAGAAAGGAGGTCAACAAGATCATTCACAGCTATGCCGCCGATCGAGTCGATGGCCGAGGCGATGCACGCGTCCCCAACCAGCTCCTTAGCCCTGCTCTTCCAGTCGGCTTGGTCGGACAAGATGGCGTTGTTGATACCAATGGCAGCAAGCTCGCCTATCGCCTCCTTCCGGCGAACGATATTCAGAATGTTCAGCTTTCTAGCCTGGCGATCTTGGCGAGCGTGACGCCAACGGCGCCATTCGCAGCGTTCTGAATAATCCATCCCCTTCGCCGAGATGCGGCGAGTTCAGCAGGGTAAGGGCGCTCACCGGCATGGACACCAGTTGAGCCGCGATCTCGTCCGGGATTGGCTCAGGAAGGGGAACGACCACAGCCTCGGACACGACAACCTGTTCGGCCCATGCCCCGGTCTTATTGAAAAAACCGACTCGCTGCCCTGGAGAGAACTGCGCGCCCTCACCGACTGCATCGATGATACCCACGGCTTCTGTACCGCCGGTGGCAGGCAGTTCGGGACGGTAGCCGTAGCGGCCCTGAATGGTCGTGTAATCGTGGTTGTGGACGCTCGCGAGGACGATGCGTACCCGAACCTGTCCTGGCCCAGGGCTCTCCTCCGGGCGGTCGACAAGTTTCAGGACCTCGGCAGGGTTACCAAACGTTTCGTAGCAAATTGCGCGCACTGCACTCCTCCGTTCTCAGTTCCGGTTCAAGTCGTCGACGGGAAACTGTCCCTCGCTTCCGTAGATGATGGTTGAATGAATCGCGTCGATCAAACAGCAAGGAACCTAAATGAAAGTTGAATTCCTCCTGGACTACCGTAGCCCCTACGCCTACCTGGCAAGCACACAAATTCACCGGTTGGACGCCGAAGTGGAAATCACGCCGGTTGACGCTCCCAGCGTGATGCAGGCTGTCAATAACCAACTATCGACTGCTTGTCCGCCCAAGACCCGCTATGCATTTCTGGACGCTACGCGTTGGGCGAAGCACTACGGCGTGCCGTTCCCCCGAATATGCGTCTGCTGCAGGCGATGGCCACGAACCAGTTTGACGCGGCTTTCCAATCGCTGCGCTAATTCTGAAGAAGGCTTCTATTACACATTGTTCTTTCGGTGGCTGCCGTCGCGGGACCGCGACTCTGTCTTCAGGCGCTACTCACAATTCACTGCATGATCTTCGAGACGATCAAGGTGACTTGCGAAGAGGGAATTCTGTTTTCAAGGCTAGATGTTCATATGAAATCGACTCGAATCATTGCGGCTGCGTTGCTGGCCATCGGAAGTGGAGTGATATTGCATATGGCACAGGAGCAACAACAGGGAATCCAGCGCACTGATTTATTGCAACACGATCTCAGTGTGCCCGAGCGCGATGTCGTACCGGCCAGTTGAGTGGAGCTCAACACGACCCTGATTCTCAAGATGGCTGTCCAATAAGAGGGGGCGGCCTGTTTTTCCTCGACAATCCTATCGAAGAGGCAACATCATGCAGCAAAAATCGACAGTTTTGATCACGGGCGCATCGACTGGTATCGGCGCCATGTATGCAGATCGTTTTGCACGTCGGGGTCACCCGATCGTGATGGTCGCGCGAGATGCAGAGCGAGTGCAGGCGATTGCAGGACGATTGCACGCCGAGACAGGTGTGGAGATCGAGGTCATCAAGGCCGACCTGAATGATCTCGCCGATGTCTTGAGGATCGAGACGCGTCTGCGCGACGACCCGAACCTCGGAATCTTGGTCAACAATGCGGGCACCGCGTTGCCAGGCACATTTATCGAACAAAGCAGCGACGACGTGACGCGGCTGATCGGACTGAACGTCACGGCGCTCGCCAGGCTCGCGAACGCGGTGGCACCACGCTTTGCACGCACCGGGCAAGGCGCAATTATCAATATTGGATCGGTGGTCGGCCTCGCACCGGAGCTCGGCATGACTGTGTACGGCGCTACGAAGGCCTTCGTGCTTTTCCTTTCCCAAGGCTTGCATCTGGAACTTGGCCCGAAAGGCGTCTACGTGCAGGCGACTTTGCCGTCCGGGACGCGCACCGAAATCTGGCAGCATGCTGGGCGAAACGTGAACACGATCGAAGGCATGATGAACGTCGACGAGCTGGTCGACGCGGCACTGGTCGGATTCGACAAGCGCGAAACAGTGACAATTCCGCCGCTACCGGACCTAACGCAATGGCAGCAGTATGATGCAGCTCGGGCTTCGATGTTGCCGAACTTGATGCAAAAGCACGCAGCCGCTCGCTATCACCACAGCGCGTGAAAGGTAGATGGCTAGACGGCAGGTCATGGCACTGCCGACGACGACTGCAGGATCGACTAGCAGAGGCCGCTCGTGACGCGGCCGTTAGTTCGCGGAGGCATTCGCGCTTCCGGGCAACTTCGTAACTTCAGTTGCTCGCGGCGCTCGGCGGCGACCGCGACCGCCTTCGGGCGCCAGAAAACCATCATCGAGCAATAGTTCAGCGAATGCGCCGACGCCAGCCGCGACAGGACCTAGCCGTCGAGCAGTGATTGATGCAGACCGGAGTGTCCTGCGACACATGCATGAGCATCCTGTTGCCGGCAGAGCCGTGCCAGTAGAGGTGGTCGCCATGGCGCCAAATCATCGTCGGCGTGGCGTAGAGCTGGGCGTCGATCTGGTAGGACACCACGCCATACAGGGAGGCATCGATGATTTCATGGGTGGCGCCCTTCTCCTTCGAGCCTCTTCCTGATCCAGCGGTCGCCTGGCTTGAATATCCCCTGCGAGCACAACTGCATCAGGACGATGCACGGTCTCAATCAACGGTCCAAACTCTCCATGCGGATCACCGCAGAAAAACACATTGCTTTCATGCATCTTTTGAGTGAGACCCTTGCCTTCTTGTGATGGATACCGGTGCTTCGATGATTGTCACAGTTAGCGGAAGCGAGCTGGGCAACTATAGCGTCGACAGCGCGCTTCACTACAAGCCCCCGCCAAGTCTCGTGTGATGCCCTTGCGTCATCAATATGCCCATCCGATGTCGAGTGTGTGGCGCGCCCAAGCGGCGATCAGGGGCACGGACGGTCAAATGGCTCGGCTACAGACTGGCGACTCGTCCAGCATCGCCCCATTTGCAGATCGATCGTGAAGCGGCTCGCCCGGCCTCCGATCCCTCGTCCCCGGCCCCTCGGCGTACCATAATTTTGTGTATCCAACCGACCAGCTTCGAGACAGAACTCAATAACTTTGAGGCAGGACATCTGGAGGAAATATCCGCTCTACCTGTATATCCATCCAGTAGTTCTGACATGACTGGAGCTAAAGTGGATAGCCCTCCAAACATACAGTATCCTGACTTGCAGGAGCTTCCCATGCTCACTGTCGCCCCCGAAACAATCCACCCATCGCTTTGGCTTGCCTCGCAGTTGCCCCAGTGCAACTTGCGTGCTGTTCCGACCGGCTATCTGTCGTTGGACACGGAGCTGCCTGGTGGAGGCTGGCACGTCGGCAGTATCTGATCTGTACACATCTAGGGCAAGCCAAGCCTTAGCGAAAGGACAGCGATCATGAGCCTATTGATACTCGCGTACCTCGGGGGGGCATTGACCATCCTGAGCCCATGCATCCTGCCCGTCCTGCCTTTTGTCCTCAGCCGCGCCGGCCAGCCGTTCCTGCGCGGCAGGCTGCCGATGCTGGTCGGCATGGCGCTGACCTTTGCCGCGGTCGCTACGCTGGCCTCGACTGGCGGAGTATGGGCAGTCCGCGCCAATGAATACGGGCGCCTGGCCGCCCTCTTGCTGCTGGCGCTGTTCGGGCTGTCCCTGCTGCTGCCGAAAGTGGCGAACACGCTAGCGCGGCCTGTGGTGGCGCTCGGCAACCGACTGGCCGGCAGCGCTTTGGCCGCGTCGCCACCGTCCGCGCCGGCCTCGCCATGGAGTTCACTGCTGCTTGGCATCGCAACCGGTATGCTGTGGGCGCCTTGCGCGGGCCCGATTCTCGGCCTTGTACTGACGGGTGCGGCGCTGCAGGGCGCGAGCGTATCGGCTTCCCTGTCGCTCGCCGCCTATGCCGCCGGCGCGGCCACTTCGCTGGCTGCCGCGCTCGGCCTCGGCGGACGCGTCCTCGCGTCCATGAAGCGGTCGATGGGTGCCGGTGAATGGCTGCGTCGCGGCCTCGGGGCAGGTGTGATCGGCGGCGTGCTGGCAATCGGACTCGGGGCCGATACCGGCCTGCTGGCCGGCCTGTCCGCAAGTGGCCCAGCGCGGATCCCCCCGCGTCAGAATAGATGTCGCCCAGATAGAATCTGAACCTTGGGGGCGATAAGAGATGGAAGTGGCTCGATACGGACAAGTGTTTAAGGACC
Source organism: Cupriavidus sp. F041 (assembly GCF_057814235.1). Lineage (NCBI taxonomy): Bacteria > Pseudomonadati > Pseudomonadota > Betaproteobacteria > Burkholderiales > Burkholderiaceae > Cupriavidus > Cupriavidus sp. F041. The sequence goes on along the minus strand of NZ_JBVASY010000001.1, from coordinate 2,121,026 downwards.
GTGCAGTAGCGCGGTTGTTGCCGCCGGAGAGTGTGGCGGTGGAAGTGGTTTCAAGGGAACTGGGTGTGGCAGTGGCCACGTTGGAGCGGTGGCGTGCGGATGCGCTGTCCATGCCCGCTCGCGAGCGGGCATGGACAGCGCCTGCCCGGCTGGAGGCTGTAATCGCCACGGCGGCCATGGACGAGACTGCGCGCAGTGCTTGGTGTCGCGAGCACGGTGTGTACCCCCAACAGCTTGAACAGTGGCGCCAAGCCGCCACGCAGGCGCTGGCTGAACCGGAGGAGGTGCGCGCCAGTCCGAAGCAGACCCAGCATGATCGCCGCCGCATCAAGGAGCTCGAACGCGAGTTGCGGCGCAAGGAGAAGGCGTTGGCCGAGACTGCTGCATTGCTGGTACTTTCAAAAAAAGTCGCGGCGATCTTCAACAAGGGCGAGGACGAATGATCGGCCTCGAAGATCGCCAGACTCTGGCCCGCGACATCGAAGTGGCGCACGCTGCTGGGGCAAGGCTGCACGCGGCCTGCGAGACCGCTGGCATCAGCGCGCGCACGCTGCAGCGTTGGACGGACGGCCAAGGTCTCATATCGGGTGACGGCAGGCCCCAGGCGGTGCGGCCAATGCCCGCTCATGCCCTCACCGAGGCTGAGCGCGAGCAGATCCTGCGCGTGGCCAACGAGCCGCGCTTCGCCGATATGCCGCCGGCGCGCATCGTGCCCATGCTGGCCGACGAAGGCGTGTACCTGGCCAGCGAATCGAGCTTTGGCCGCGTGCTGCGCGCGCATGGCCAGAGCCGGCATCGAGGCCGCGCCAAGGCGCCCCGTCAAAGCCGCCCGCCCACCACGCACGTGGCTACCGCACCGCGCCAGCTATGGTGCTGGGACATGACGTACCTGCCTGCCGAGATCACCGGGCGCTGGTTTTATCTGTACCTGATCCTGGACGTGTATAGCCGCAAGATCGTGGGCTTCGAAGTCCACGACCGCGACGACGCCGACCACGCGGCGCATCTGGTCAAGCGCACGGCGCTGGCCGAGGGCATCCACGCCATGGCGGCCAAGCCGGTGCTGCACGGGGACAACGGCGCCACACTCAAGGCCACCACGGTGCTGGCGATGTTGCACTGGTTGGGTGTCAAGCCCTCGTATTCGCGTCCACGCGTGAGCGACGATAACGCCTTTGTGGAGAGCCTGTTTCGCACGGCCAAGTACCGGCCGGAGTTCCCGTCCAGCGGCTTCGCCGATCTGAGCAAGGCGCGCGCCTGGGCGGCGCACTTCGTGCACTGGTACAACCACGAGCATCGGCACAGCGGCATCCGCTACGTGAGCCCGGCACAGCGCCACGCCGGGCACGACGATAGGATTCTCGCCGCTCGTCATGTGCTCTATGCCGAGGCCCGCGAGCGCAACCCACGTCGCTGGTCACGCCACACGCGAAACTGGACGCCAATCGGCACGGTCACGCTCAACCCGGAGCGCGAGATTGCCGTGCCCAGCGGTATCAAGCCAGGCGCCAAAAAACAGCGTTTGGCTGCATGAATGAGGCGACATCTGCCTTGACGCGCGCCGGGATCGAGCAGGCGCTAGTCGATGCTTTGCGCAAGCAGCGGCTCACACCGCAGGCGGCGAATGATGATGCCGGCCGCGGCGCCGAGATGCTGTTGGCCGCCAATGACTCGGCAATGGGCTTCACGGGCCGCCTGCCCGTGGAGGGCCGCATGCCGGCGCTCGATGGTGCAGTGCAATGGATCAACTCCCCGCCGCTGACACGTGAGCAACTCCAGGGCAAGGTCACGCTGGTCTACTTCTGGACCTACTCCTGCATCAACTGCATCCGCACCCTCCCCTACCTGCGGGCCTGGGCGGACAAGTACAAGGACCAGGGCCTGATGGTAGTCGGCGTGCATACACCTGAGTTCGCATTCGAGAAGTCTCCGGAGAACGTCCGGCGCGCCGTTTCGAGTTTCCGCATCGGCTTCCCCGTCGCAGTCGACAGCAACTACCGGATCTGGCGCACGTTCAATAATAGCTACTGGCCGGCCGCATACTTCGTCGATGCCCATGGCAATATCCGCCATCACCAGTTCGGCGAGGGCGACTACGCCAAATCCGAGCGCGCGATCCAGTCGCTGCTGGCGGAGGCTGGCAAACCGCCGGTGGCGCGCGACGTGGTCGTCCCCCACGCGGAAGGCGCGCAGGCTGCGCCGGACATGAACAACATCCGCTCCGGCGAAACCTACATCGGCTATGGACAGGCGACCAATTTCGCCTCGCCAGGCGGCATGCGGCAGGACGCTCCGCGCCAGTACACCGTTGGCAGACTCCGCCTCAACCAGTGGGGCCTGTCCGGCCAATGGACTATCGGCGCGGAGCAGGCCACGCTCAATCACGCCGATGGGAGCATCACCTACCGCTTTCATGCGCGCGACCTGCACCTGGTGCTGGGTCCCGCGGCCGACGGCCGGGCGGTGCGCTTCCTGGTCACAATCGACGGCAGGCCCCCTGGTGACAGCCACGGCGCGGACACCGATGCAGGCGGCAACGGTGCTGTCACGCAGACGCGGCTCTACCAACTGGTGCGCCAGGCTCGCGAGGTGGGCGAGCACACCTTCGAGATCCGCTTCCTGGACCCCGGTGCTCAGGCCTATGCCTTTACCTTCGGCTAGCCCCGGGGCACCCACCGCCCCTGGCGGCGCGTGCCGGCTTCCGCCGCGTCGCCAGGGCCTGCTGACGGTACAGGATGCGATGTCGACAGCATGTGCCCTGGATCCCATTGGCTATGGCGCGCTAATGCCCTCGTTCGGGAGCCTCGTGCGCGAAGAGCGCATGCTGCGCATCTCGGCGGTGACCGGCTCCCTGATATTCGCCGCCTTCAGCGCACTGTGGGCCACGCTCGCAGCGCTACTGTCGTAGGCACCTTACAGGCTCGGCCCGCGGCCATCGGCGCGTTCGGCTAGGTGGCGCGGACAAGGCCTTGGTTGGTTGATCGTCGGCATGGTGCTGCTGGCCTACTTCTTCGGCGGCGCGGCCGGCGCGGCGCTGGGCAGCGTCGGCGCCAAGCAAGCTCGCTGGATCGGGCTCACACGCGTAGGCTTGTTTATCTGCCGCCACGAATGCACTTGCCGCTTCTCGGCCCCCCCTCAAGGAGAACCATCATGTCCCCCGACAGCAAGCAACTGATCATTCAGCGCGAGACGCCGTCAATCTGGCGTGTGACCATCAACCATCCGCCGATCAACCTCGTAGATCACGACACGCTGCAGGAGCTGCACGATCTCACGTCAGCCATCGAAGCGTCCGAGGAACTCAAGGTGGTCGTCATCGATAGTGCTGACCCCGACTTTTTCCTCGCGCACTGGGACATCGCCGGTGTGGCACGCCCTCGGCCCGACGGTTCGCCAGCCCCGTCGTGGATCGACATCAGTCTGCGCCTGGCACAAGCACCGGTGGTCACAATCGGGATGATCCGCGGCCGCGCGCGCGGCATGGGCAGCGAAATCGCGCTGGGTTTTGACATGCGTTTCGCCAGCATCGAACGCGCGGTCTTCGGGCAACCTGAAGTGGGCGTCGGCCTGGTGCCAGGTGGCGGTTCGATGGAGCGCCTGTCTCTGCTTTCAGGTCGCGCACGAGCGCTCGAGATTGTGCTTGGCGCCAGCGACTTCGATGCCCAGACTGCCGAACGCTACGGCTGGATCAATCGCGCATTGCCGGACGGGGACCTCGACGCCTTCGTGACCAATCTGGCACAGCGCCTGGCGGCGTTTGACAAGTTGGCGCTTGGCGCTGCCAAGCAGACCATCAACCGTCGCACACTTCCCGATGCCGATGATCTGAAGGCCTCCCAAGCGCTCTTCTACAAGGCTTTCACCTGGCCAGGCACGCCGCCCCGCGTGGAGGCATTGATGGCGCTCGGCATTGGCACCCGCAGCGACTTGGAGATGCGCTTCGGCGACCACCTACCCAGCCTGGGCTCCAACACACCGAATTGAAGGATTAGGGTGATGCCGACGAAAATATCGGAAGACTGCTTGCTCGCCGGCGGGGCGTGGGTATTCGTCGACGTTACAAGTTGCTCGCGAAACGATCGGGGCAGGGATGACACTGCGGCTCGCACTAAGACTGCGTTGGGGGCAGCTTCAAAGCCTCTGGGAGTACAATTATAGAGTTTGCGCGGATGGCATTGGTTGCCGCCTCTTCCAATCGCCCGCTGGGCGTCGGTGCCGGTCGTGTAGCGGGGTGCTTTTCAAAGCGTATTGCAGTCGAACCGCCCGGGACGACCCGGACGGCTCGCTGCTTGCCGCCTATCTGCAGCACTTGCGTGTCATTCGAGCCTTGCATTTGAAGACTTGCGAAGGACGCGTCCGAACATCTCGCCGAAATCTGGTCTGGCACAGGGAGATCCTGTCTGATGGGCCCATTTCCGCACTGGCCCCCAAGCATGTTCTAGTTATGACGCACAAACCGCTGTCCGAATGCCGCACCGATAGAACTAGTCCCTGGAACTGGATCCAGCCCACACACTCGGCCGGCGGGCGTGCCACGGCATGGCCGCTTCCAGTTGGGCCGCCAACCGGAATAGAATATCCTCCCGCCCGAAACTCGCGCCAAATTGCGCACCGATTGGCAGTCCTGTTTCGCCGTCGAACGATAATGGAACCGACATCGCCGGCAACCCTGTCACGTTGGACCACGCGGTGAAGGGCGACTGCCGGAATACGTGCGCAATCCAGCCAAGACCATCCACGCTTCCCTCGTCCTTGTTGTACTCGCCTATCTGAGGCGGAAGCTCAGGTAGCGTCGGGCTCAGGATGATGTCGTAGTCCTGGAAAAAGCGCCCCACCGCCCGCGAAACGGCATTTCTCACCTGGAGCGCGGCCAGCAGGTCCGTGGCCGTGACGCGGCACCCATATTCGTAGACCGCGAATGTCGCAGGCTCAAGAATCTCCGCCGTGATGGGCCGCCTTGTAGCTGACGACAGTACATTGAGCCTCAGGGCAGCATTCGCGGTCCAGATTTGCGCGTTGGCATGGACGAAGCTGTCCCAACTAACGCCGAGATCCAGTGCCGTTTCCTCTACGTGGTGGCCCAACGTTTTGAGACACTGGGCGACTGCTAGGGTGGCATCCGCCACAACGGGTGCGGTCCGCCCGGAATCCGGTGGATTTGGCATGAAGCCAATTCTGAGCCTGCCGGGACTTTGTTGGAGTTCCCACAGATAGCTGTTGGCTGGTGGGGCAATATAGTAAGGCTCGCCAATGCCCCCGCCATTCACGGCGTCAAGCAGGGCGGCACTGTCACGCAACGAACGGCTCACGGCAAAGCTCACCCCCAGTCCGTTCCACACCTCGTCCACAGTGGGACCGTTGGACACGCGCCCTCGCGTCGGCTTCATGCCGAACAGGCCGTTACAGGATGCTGGAACGCGGATCGATCCGCCGCCGTCAGTCGCGTGAGCAAGCGGAACAATGCCGGCTGCAACGGCTGCGGCGGCCCCACCGCTAGAGCCACCGGCACCGCGATCGAGGTTCCACGGATTCCGGGTCGGCCCGCACACTCGCGCCTCGGTGGTTGTGCTCACCGCCAGCTCCGGCATCGCCGTACGACCGAGCGTGACGAGGCCGGCCTTACGGAAACTGCCCATCAGATTCGAGTCAGCCGGCGCGACAAACCCCTCACCCAGGCGGCTGCCCATTTCGCTTCGCCGGCCCTTCATGGCCACGCCCAGATCCTTGATGAGGAAAGGCACGCCTGCAAGCGGTCGATGTTCCCGTTCCCCGGAAACCGTCGGGTACGCCTCCGCAGGCCAACACTCGACCACCGCATTGATCTTCGGGTTCACCGCCTCGAGAGCGTTCAGCGCGGCGGATGCCACTTCTGCGGCGCTGACCTGCCCGCTCGAAATCAGATGATGCAAACCCACGCCATCAAAAGACGCGTATTCGGCCAAATTCATAAGTTAGGCGAAAGTAATAATTGACGACAAAATACTGAATGCGGCAGAGCGCTCCACGAAGCGTGGCTGCAGAATCATGGGTACTGCGGGATCAATCTGCTCTTCTTGCCCCTGCCGGAATCGAAACCCGACTACGCGATGCAGATTCAACGGCATTCTGCTGATTCAATCGCAGGAACATAATAATGATTCCGGAGATGAAAAGCATCGCCGCCATGATGAGAAAGCCAGGATGGATGCTTCCTGTCAGGCTCTTCGACCAGCCAATGATGCTTGGCCCCCAGAACCCGCCAGAAAGACCGATTGTATTGATCAGTGCAATGGCTCCCGCCCTTGCATCACCCTTGATGTATTCAGGCGGCACGGCCCAGAATACGATATTAGCCATCCACATCATGCCTGTTGCGAGCGTGAAGAAACCGATCGTTGCAAGAAGGCCACCGCTGCATACCCATGCAATGATGGACAGGCAGGCAATGAGCACGGGCAAGGCAATGTGATAACGTCTTTCGCCATGTTTGTCAGAACTGCGGCCACCGTAAAATATAGCCAGTGCCGCTGCGACGTAGGGAATGGCGGCATACCAGCCAAGCTGTTGTGTACTGGTGATGCCCTCCTGGTTGAGGATCGTCGGCAGCCAGAAGCTGAGGGCATATATTGGCGATATAATACAGAGGTAGGCCAGCGCGAGAATGTACACCTTAGGATCCTTCGCGACAGTGCGGAAGGAACCATGCTTTCCGTCGGCCTCGCCCAATTGTCCCCGCAGCAGGCGTTTTTCCTCCGGGTTCAGCCAACTGGCGGTGGCCGGACCATCCGGCAGGAAGAAGAACGCGATAACGCCAAGGACCACGCACGGGGCGCCTTCGAGCAGGAACATCCATTGCCAACCGGAGAGATTGCCAACCCCGGCAAAGGACGTCATGATCCAGGTGGAAAGCGGACCGCCCAGGATGCCGCTGACAGGGCCCGCGAGCCAGACAATCGATATTGCGCCAGCAATGCGCGACGGTCCGTACCAGCGCGACAGAAAAAACAATACCCCCGGCGCGAAACCTGCTTCAAAAACGCCCAGAAGGAAACGCAGCGCATAGAAGGCGGGCACGCTTTTCACAAACAGCATGCATATCGATGCAATTCCCCACAGCACCATGATTCGGCTGAAGGTGGCGCGGGCCCCTACCTTTGGCAGCAACAGATTACTTGGGAGTTCGAATAACACGTAACCGACAAAGAAGATGCCAGCGCCAACTCCATAAGCCGCGTCGGAGAGTGCCAGCTCATTCTGCATCTGTAATTTGGCGAAACCGACATTGATTCTGTCGAGGTACGCAAACATGAAGCCGACAAACAGAAGCGGCAGCAACTGCAAATTCACCTTCCGATAGACGGAAGCCACCCTCCCGTCGGTCGCTGATTCTTGAATCATTACTGGCAAAATTATCTCCTCTCGGCTTGTTTCCGTCGGCCAGCCGTTGCTCAGGCCTGAATTGTTAAGGGGCTATCTTGTTATTCCATTGCTGACATGACAGCGAGCATTGCATCGCAAAGGACCTGAGTGCCTGCAGCCAGATCTTCGTCCCGCGTATTTTCGGCCACATTGTGGCTAATGCCTTTCTCGCTGGGCACAAAAATCATCGCCGTAGGTGTGTGCTCGGCCATGTATTTAGCATCATGGGTCGCGCCGGAGATCATGCTCATGTGCTTGAATTGCCGACGTTCGGCCGCTTCCCGGACCATCGCCACAACCTGATCGTTAAACATCACGGGTGTCGACCGCAGCAATATCTTTGCGGAGACGGAACAATGCTCGACTTCGCCTGAACAGAGCTGGAGAATCCTTTCGCCCGTCCGAAGGAGGTGGCCTGGATCGGGGTGCCTGAGGTCAATGACGAAGGTGACCTTTCCAGGCACAGTGCTGGACGCGCCGGGCGCGACCTCAAACCGTCCGACGGTAAAACGCAGAATATCCGCAGGGTCTGCAATTTCACTCCGGATCCGCGCAATCAGGGTGGTCGCCGCCACCAACGCGTCCTTCCGGTGTCGCATGGGCGTGGTGCCGGCGTGGGCTTCCGCCCCCCTAACTTCGACCTGATATGCATGCAACCCCTGAATGCCTTTCACGATACCAATATCGCAATTCTCGGCTTCGAGGAGCGGGCCCTGCTCAATGTGTGCCTCGATGTATGCATGGCCTTTCGCGCCCAGCGGCCTCCTTTGCAACTGAGGCAGTTCCTCAATTTGCACTGCCAGCGCGTCGCCTATCGTGATGCCGTTCCTGTCCAGCGTAGCCAGCGCCCGTTCAAGCTGAATTGCGCCTGACGCAACCGCCGAGCCCATCGTTGGCGGCGGAAATCTTGAGCCCTCTTCATTCATCCAGACAACGAGTTCCATGGGGCGCTCGGTCACCACAGCGTAGTCGTCGAGAGTTTCCAGAACTTCAAACCCGGCCAGCACACCGTATACGCCGTCGAACCTGCCGCCAGTGGGCTGGGAATCGAGATGCGATCCGGTCATGACTGGGCTGAGCTCGGGATGAGCACCTGGCCGACGGATGAACAGATTGCCAATGGGATCGATGGCAGCCGTATAGCCCCGCTTTGCAGCCCACTCCAGGAGCACTTGCCGCCCCCTGGTGTCTTCGGGCGTCAGTGCCTGGCGGTTGACGCCACCGTTGCCGGTAGCGCCGATTTTGGCCATGGTCCGATGGCGCTCGGCAAGCCTGGAGGCATTGATAAGGGGCTGGGCTGTGGCGATGGAATTGTCGGTTTTCACGGTGACTGTGGGACTTTCATTGTTTCGTTGGGATTAGTTTGGCGGGCCCGTAGCCCTAAGTCAAGTAACTTGACTAAAAAGACTCACACTGTCCTGTGGCAACATGGCAAGCGTGGCTGGGTCGGCACAAGATTCCTCTCCCGACGAGGGCCGGCGTCCCTGGAAGCAAAGACGCGTAGCGTCGATGCCACTTGTCGAGCCTTGGTGTCCCGTGAAGCATCGGCGATATACTCGTTGCCGTTCGCTCCGACGGACTGGTCAGCGCCGCCGGGTGGTAGGCCTGCGCCATCAGCGCTCGGCAGCCAGCATGCTGCCTCGTATCAGACGCCATCGATACCGATGAGCGTGTGCTGCGGGAGGCGTCAAATCGACCATGCAGGAAACGCTTGTACGGCGTGGTTACATGCGGCCTGTTTGCATGGCTGCACGTTCCGATGGATACTGCCCCGTTGGAATACGACGACCATCGATTTATCGGCTTTGCACTCGCGCTTGATCCGCGAATTATCCATGCAGGTTTCTGATGGAATGGATCCTTGCACGGATCGCGTCTGGCGTAATTTATTATGGAAAACAAGGAATTTAATCTGGACATCGTCATTGGAACCCGGCTTAAGCATGCGAGGCTGAATCGCAAGCTGAGCTTGCGTCAGTTGTCAGAGAAGGTCGGATGCACGGAAAGCTTCCTCTCAAAAGTCGAGAACAGTAAAGTCCGGCCCTCTATTCCGATGCTTCACAAAATCGCCGTAACGCTGGGAATCAGCGTGGCCAAGCTCTTTGCTGAAGGAGGCACTGCGGAGGGGCCCTTGACGGTGATGAGAGACGGTCAGCGCCAAGTATTGCGGACGGAACATCTACGGGCTGGAGATGGGGTATCGCTGGAAACATTGGTCCCAAACCATCTGTGCGCGCTTTTGGAAGCCAATATTCATCATGTCCCGGCGGGAACCTCGTCTCAGGGTTTTCTTGAGCACCAGGGTGAAGAGATGGGCTATGTACTTCAGGGGGAGTTGGAGCTCACCGTCGGCGATCAAACGACGAGGGTGGGCAAAGGCGACTCCTTCTTCTTCCTCTCGCACCTTCCTCATGCCTATCGAAATACCGGCAGCATTGAAGCACTAGTCTTGTGGGTCAACACGCCTCAGAGCTTCTGAACCGCCCCTTCGCGGTACGTCGCTGACCGGACATCTCCGCCTGGACAGCCATCACGGCCCCTGCCAGGCCGCAGCACGCGTCAGGCGTAGGCGCCGTCGAGATAGGGATCGACGTTGCGCGCACCGTCCGTGTACGGGTCGACAGTGCGTGCGCCATCGCTGTATGGGCTGCGCGGCTCCTGTACAGAACGCGCGCCTTCGCTGTAGGGGTCACGTGCATCCTGCACGGCGCGAGCACCGTCGGTGTACGGGTCTCGCGCGCCGATGCTCGACGATGCGGCTTGCGCGCCCGCTGCCGCGGCAAACAGGGCGATAGCAAAGACAAAACGCTTGGCAATGTTGGTAGTCATGATCAATTTCCTTGAAGAGCTTTCGTTTGGGTAATGCGCGCCCTGGGATCGCAGCGTTGCTAGTCACCTCCGCTGGGCCACGGAAAGCATTTAAGGAGATCGATGTATCGCGTCCATAGCGCCTGGAGGCCAGTTCCGTCATGAGACGTATCGTTGAAGTGGTGTGATACAGAGGCATACAAAAAAGTTGTCGGCTCTGCCCGCTCCGTTGGTGGATCGTGGCAGACGTTGGCGCGTTAGAACTCAAGAGTATTGGGCATCGCCTGCCGCCGGAGGCGCACGTTCGTGAAGGCTACGAGGGTCTTTTTCTGGCCTCCCGCTTGCGGGGAATAGGTTGATAGGGCCGGCTGCAAGGCAGTCAGCCCAGCCTGAGCTTCTCCGCCACGCCTCCGCCTTCGCGGTTGTGCGGCCGGAGCAAACCGCCAAGCTCCACCGCAAGCTGATGCGCAATCGCCAGGCCCAGGCCGGTGCCTCCAGTTTCCCGGCTGCACGACTTTTCAAGCCGGACGAATGGCTGAAGGACTGGCTGAAGGACTGCTTCGAGCTTGTCTTCCGGGATGCCGGCACCGTGATCGAGCATCTCGATCACCACGATGTCATGCTCCCGGCACGCTCAGCTCCGATCAGCTTGGTCAGGACCCGCCGTATCGCATGTGGGCGTGTGGCGATGGCACAACCTGGCCGAAATCGATGGTCAGACGGCTGCCATCGTTCAGCGTCAGGTGCGCCTGCAGCCGCTTGCTCACCCGGAATCGACTCCACCTTGACAGGAAAGCGGCCACCGCTCGCGCCCGCGATCCGTTCGGTCTCAGCCAGCGACGCTTGGACATTTCACGATGGTGACCGAATTTCGCTTTGATCGGCCACGATCGATCATCTTCGCCGGAAGGCAGCCCGTCGCCTTTCGCGCTCCGCCGCGAAGTGCCCCCCACAGAAGCTATCAAATCCTTGCGCTCGACTGGTACACCACAGTGCGGTCAAACGTTGGCCAGTCCGACATCATGGCCGCATGTTCGATGCGCGAAATGCATCGCCACCCTGTCGTCCTCGTCCTTGCACCACGTCTCACCCCAAGCCCTGAGCGCGTAGATCACGGGGTAGAAGCCCCCCCCCTTTCTCTGTCAAGCGGTATTCGTGGCGCAAGGGCTTCTCGCTATATGGGTGGCGCTCGACCATGCCGTCGGCTTCCAGTGCCTTTAAGCGACGTCAGCATTGCCGGCAAATCATCGTACAAGTCTCGTGGCTCTTGCCGCTATGATTTTCATAGTTATAATGCGACGGGTCAGCTCGCGAGAGGTCGCGCGTTCCCGATCCTGCAGTCCCGCGCCACTGCGATAAGCGCTTCCGGTCGCACACATTTCCAACTGGAGTACTGAATGACTGATTCCGTGTATCGCGTGGAGCGCACCGGCCTGCTGCTGGTGGATCCATATAACGACTTCCTTTCACACGGCGGCAAGCTGTTCCCGATGCTTCGGGACGTTGCCGACGACGTGAGCCTGCTCGACAACCTGCGCACATCTGTTGGCGCCGGGCAGACGTTAGCGCATGAAATCCTCACGACGGCCAACCTGGTTGCCGCCCTTCCCGCCTCGTCGTAGGAGAACGCAGCGTGAACCTGACCGGTAATCTCCTGATCGGCGCGCACGAAAAGCGCGACGCAACGGGCACGATGCGCACGCTTAATCCGGCGACGCAACTCAAATTCGCTCAGGGCTTCGCCTTCGGCGACCTTGAAGAGGTGGATCGCGCCGCGCAGTTGGCCGACGAAGCGTTCGGCAGCTACAACAACACAAGCCTCGCGGTCCGTGCTTCGTTTCTGGAACGCATCGCGGATGGCCTCAACGCCAACGCCACGGCATTGGCCCAGCGTGCAGCACTGGAAACCGGCCTGCCAGCCGCACAACTCGAAGCGGAAGCCGCCAAGGCCACCACCCACTTCCGGCAGTTCGCCGCCGTGGTGCGTCAGGGGCGTTTTCGGCGGGCTACGATCGATTCCGCCCAGCCCGAGCGTCAGCCGCGCCCGTGCATGGATCACCGCATGCAGAAGATCGGGCTCGGTCCAATAGCGATCTTCGGCGCCAGCAATTTCCCGATCTCTTACTCGGTCGCCGGCGGCGACACCACATCGGCGCTGGCAGCCGGCTGCCCCGTCATCCTGAAAGCCCACAATGACCACTCCGGCGCATTGAAAATCATGGGGCGCATCATTCAGCAGGCCGTGAAGGAAGCCGGCCTGCACGAGGGCGTGTTCTTCTTGCTGCGTGGGGATGGCAATGCGATCGGCGAGGCGCTGGTGGACCATCCGCTAATCAAGGGCGTTGCTTTCACGGGATCGGAGGCCGGCGGCATTGCGCTCTACCGCCGCGCACAACGGCGCCCTGATCCGATCCCGGTCTTCACCGAGATGACCAGCGTCAACCCTACCTTTGTGCTGCCTATTGCGCTGTACGCGCGCGGTGCTGCGATTGGCGACGGCTTTGCCGAGCGGATGCTAGTGAACGTCGGACAGGGCTGCCTGAAGCCTGCGATCCTGCTGGCTATCGATGGCATCGGCTACGGCGAACTCAGGCGGGCGATGATTGCCCGCGTCAACGCGATGCATGCACGGACGATGCTCACGCGCGGCATCCGTCTCGCATACCGCAAGAACGTGGAGCGTCAGTTGATGGCGGACGCGACACAGATCGCCACAGGCGCCAACCCCGAACGCGACTGGGACGGCCAGTCCCTGCTCGTGGAGATCGACGGCGCACGGCTGCTCGAACAGCCGGCGCTGCTTGAAGAAGTCTTCGGCCCTGCGGCGCTGCTGGTACGCGTCGAGGATGACGACCAGTTGATTGCCATCGCCCGGCGCTTTCGTGGCCAACTTTCGGCCACGATGCATCTCGAGCCAGCCGACCATACGCTGGCTGCCCGGCTCCTGCCAATCCTCGAACGGCGCACCGGTCGCATTGTCGTCAATGCCTTCGCGCATCCGGATGTGCCCTACGCGTCGATTCACGGCGGTCCCCTCCCGGCCACGTCCGACAGCCGCTGCACGTCAGCTGACATGAGCGCGATCGAACGCTTCCTCCGCCCCGTCTGACATCAGCGCAGGCCCCCTTTAATTGCAACAACCGATTCGCATACAGAGGAGATACGACATGCAGTTTCTCGTTTTGATTTCCCGCACCTCACCGACACCGAACGAATTTCCCAGGCCTGCCGAACGCGAAGCCGAATCCGAGGCCATTCGCCGTCTCTATCTGGACGGCGTCGTCACGCAGATCTGGCTGCGCGGCGATGGAGGCGCCTGCATTATCGCAGATGGCAGCGACGCACAAAGTCTGGAGCAAACATTCTCGGCGCTGCCCCTGGTGAAGTCGGGCTTCCTGCAACCACCCACCGCGATTGCGCTGAAGCCATATTCGGGCTTCGGGCCGAGGAGCGCGCCATGATCAATAAGGTCATCGATGACGCGGTACAGGCACTAGCCCGCGTCAAGGACGGAGCAACGGTGTTGATCGGCGGCTTTGGTGGGGCGGGCGTGCCGAACGAGCTGATCGACGCCCTAATCGCGCAAGGCGCCAGAGACCTGACCATGGTAAGCAACAACGCCGGTAGCGCCGAGATCGGATTGGCCGCACTCCTCAAGGCCGGCCGGGTACGCAAGGTCATCTGCAGCTTTCCACGCCAGGCGGACAGCTATGTGTTCGACGAACTCTACCGCAGCCGAAAGGTGGAGCTTGAACTGGTACCTCAGGGCAATCTGGCCGAACGACTTCGCGCTGCCGGTGCGGGCATTGGCGCATTCTTTACGCGCACCGGCTTTGGCACGGAACTAGCAAAAGGCAAGGAAATCCGCGAGATCGACGGACAGGGCTATGTTCTCGAATTTCCCATCCATGGTGATCTCGCGCTGGTCAAGGCTGAGAAGGGAGACCGTTGGGGCAACCTGACCTACAGGAAAGCCGCTCGGAACTTTGGTCCGGTAATGGCCACCGCCGCAACGCTGACGGTGGCGAGCGTTCACGAGATTGTCGAGCTTGGCGAACTTGATCCGGAGCACATCATTACGCCCAGCGTCTTTGTTGACCACATCGTGAAGATCGCACGTGTACCTACGGCGCCAAGCGGATTCAGGAAGGATGCAGCCAAGCCATGACTTACCAGAGACGAACCAAAGATCAACTCGCTGCCCTGGTAGCCAAAGATATTTTCGACGGAGCCACCGTGAACCTCGGCATCGGTATGCCCACCCTGGTTGCGAACCATCTTCCCGCCGGCCGCCAAGTGGTGCTCCACAGCGAGAACGGGATACTGGGCATGGGTCCGGCGCCCGCGGACGGCAACGAAGATTTTGACCTGATCAATGCCGGAAAGCAGGCTGTCACGCTGCTGCCCGGCGGTGCCTTCTTTCACCACGCCGACAGCTTCGCAATGATGCGCGGCGGACATCTGGATATCTGCGTCCTCGGCGCCTTCCAGGTTTCCGCGACCGGCGACCTCGCCAACTGGCACACAGGTGACCCCGATGCCGTTCCTGCCGTTGGCGGTGCCATGGATCTCGCCGTAGGAGCCAAGCAGGCCTGGGTCATGATGGATCTTCTGGACAAACGCGGTAACAGCAAGATCGTCGAGCGGTGCAGCTATCCGCTGACAGCAGCGGCCTGCGTCAAGCGCATCTATACCGACTTCGCGACGTTTGAGTGTACGCCGGCAGGGCTGGTCCTGCGCGACAAGGTAGAAGGACTCGAGCTTGGAGAACTGGAAAACCTCCTGGCCCTAAGGAAACGCGGTGTTCTCCACTCTTTGGAGCTATAAGATGACCACATATCAACGCATTGTGCTGGCGTCGCGCCCCACCGGCGCCGTAACGCTCGACAACTTCCGGCTCGAGAATGTGCCCGTTCCCGAGATTGCAGACGGGCAAGTACTGGTACGCGTTCATTTTCTGTCGCTCGATCCATACATGCGCGGCCGTATGTACGACAACAAATCGTACGCTTCGCCGCAGCCGCTTGGTGAGGTCATGATCGGTGGCACCGTTGGTGAGGTCGTCGCTTCGAGAGATTCGCGATATGCGACGGGCGACACGGTTCTTGGTTTGCTCGGCTGGCAGGAAATGGGGGCAGTGAGCGGCGATGCGCTGCAGAAAATTGACACCACCCGCATACCAATGTCGGCCTATCTTGGCGCCGTGGGCATGCCGGGCATCACAGCCTGGTATGGCCTGAACGGGATTCTGAAGCCTGCGGCGGGCCAGACCGTGGTGGTCAGCGCGGCCTCCGGCGCCGTGGGCAGCGTGGTGGGTCAGTTGGCGAGCGCCATGGGCTGTCGTGTCATAGGCATTGCTGGCGGCAAGGACAAGTGCGACTACGTCATCCATTCGCTCGGCTTCGACGCGTGCATCGACTACAAGTCTGCCGGCACCAGTGACGCGCTGTACGCCATGCTCGCCGACACCACGCCCGATGGCGTGGACGGCTACTTCGACAACGTGGGCGGCGAGATTCTTGATGCCGTGCTGCGCCGGATGAACGCCTTTGGCCGCATTGCTGTCTGCGGACAGATATCGCGATTCGGCAACGGTCAGATACCTCTGCTGCATGCTGAACAGATCCTGCTCTCGCGCCTCAAGGTGGAAGGCTTCATTGTCTCCGAGCACGCGGACGCATGGCCGCAGGCGTTGCATGCGCTCGGCAACGCCGTGGCACAGGGCACGCTCAAGTTCCGGGAGAGTATCGCGCATGGATTGGATCGCGCACCGGAAGCCTTTATCGGGCTCCTCAACGGCAAGAATCTCGGCAAGCAACTAGTGAAGCTCGTGTAGGCCTGCAAAAGCTAGCGGCTGCAGCCCCCCTCCCGCACCGAGCACCAACTCAAGGAGATATCTTGAAACACATCCTCGCAACCCTTGTGGCTGGCGCGGCGTGCATCCTCACGGCCCCCACCAGCGCGCAGACCTATCCGAACCATCCCATCAAACTTCTGGTGGGCTACCCGCCCGGAGGGGCGGCCGATAGCGTAGCCAGACTCGTGTCGGCTTCACTCGCACAGAAACTCGGACAACCCATTGTGGTCGAGAACAAGCCAGGCGCCGGCTCGATCGTGGCCGGATCAATCGTGGCCAATAGCCCGGCGGACGGCTACACCCTTTTGCTCACGGGCAGCACGCTGCTGACCAACTTCCCGGCCGTACGCAAGATGCCTTTCGATCCCAATGTCGCACTGGATCCGTTAGGAC
Organism: Cupriavidus sp. F041; assembly: GCF_057814235.1. NCBI lineage: Bacteria > Pseudomonadati > Pseudomonadota > Betaproteobacteria > Burkholderiales > Burkholderiaceae > Cupriavidus > Cupriavidus sp. F041. The sequence goes on along the minus strand of NZ_JBVASY010000001.1, from coordinate 2,104,570 downwards.
TGGTGAGCATACTGCCGATGGTGGTGGTCACTAGGAAGGAAGGCGGGCCACAAAGCCTTCGGGACCTTGTCGCACAGGCCAAGGCGATGCCGGAGAAATTTTCTTTCGGCACGTATGGACTGGGCTCGCCAACCCATTTCGCAGGTGAGCTGCTGAATCAGGCCGCCGATCTCCACATGGTCCATGTCCCCTTCAATGGCAGCGCACCAAACCTGACTGCGCTTATGGGCGGTCAGATTCCGGTCGCATTCGACACCGCCGTGGCTTCCCGGCCACTGCTCGTGGCCGGGAAGATCACTGCCGTTGCCACGCCCTCGCCTAATCGGCTGCCGTCGCTTCCGTCCGTTCCTACCGTAGCCGAACTCGGGTATGGCAGCGCCACGTTGGAAACATGGATTGCAGTGCTGGTCAGGAAGGGCACGGCACCGGACGTACAGCAGAAGCTCACAGCGGCGCTTGCCGAGGTTGCTCGCGCGCCAGCGCTGCAGGCCCAGATCAGCGGCCTGGGCTTGATCCCCAAGTACGAAGATCCAGCGGCAGTCAAGGCGCGTATCGCAAAGGAGTTGCCGCTAATGCGTGCAGTTGCTGCGAAAGCTTCCATTCGCATCGAGTAAGGGGAGAGGATGTTGCACGGGCGCAGCACGTTGGGGCGGCTGATCGCGACATGAGGGCCATCGACATCGCGACTGACGATGATGCAGGTGTTGCTCTAGGCGCGGAAATGAAGTGCCCGGCGGAGTCGCAACCGTCGGGATGTGGTGAAGGACTGATACTAGGGGCGTAGAGCCTCCACGCGTTCATCGGCTACTGAGGTCAGCACCGCTCAGTCGATAAGGCCCTGCCAGCGACAGGGAAAATACACACAACAACAAGGATGGAGACATAAATAAATGAACAATTACTCATAAGTCAGAAATATAGCGGACAGATGGATGCCTGAAGAACGAGCGTACGAGCTTCGGATTGCGTCCAATTTGTGCAAGCTGTTCGTGAATTCGCGGGCCCAGTTTTTCGCCTTTTTGCAAAGGGCGCCGCGCGACGCCGTTGCGCTTGACGTGACTCCATACCAACTCATCTGGATTGAGGTCAGGGGCGTAACCGGGCAGGAAATGCAAGGTCAATTTGCCCTGCGTGCTGACAACGTAGTCCTTGACGATGGTCTTCTTGTGCGCTGGCAATCCGTCGACGATCAGATGTACCGCCTTCTTTCGGTTGAACATCAGCTTCTTGAGCAGCGTGACGAACAACTCGCCGCTGAGCCCGCCTTCATACGTTGCAAACCAGAAGGCACCCTTCGAACTGACGGCGGACGCCGCGCTCATGCTTTGCCGCTGGCCCGGCCGCTCGACAACGGGCGTTTCTCCGCGCGGCGCCCACGTCTTGCCATGCACCGAGTCAGCTCGAAAGCCCGATTCGTCCCAGAAGAAGATATCCGCCTTCTGCTCACGAGCCTGCCTGGCAATGGCCGGAAACGTGTCGCGCCGCCAGCGATCGATCGCCTCCGGATCGCGCTGGTAAGCGCGCTGCAGCGGCTTTTGCGGCGTCAGGTTCAGGCGTGCCAGCATCGCGCCGATCGAGGCCAGACTCAGCGTCACGCCGAATTTTATCTGCACCAGTTCGCGAACCAGATTGCGCGTCCACAGCCCGAAATCGAACCCATACTGCATCGGATTCTTGCCATTGATCCATCGCAGCACCCGCTGCTCCTGCGCAAGCGTGAGCGTGCGCGGGCGACCCGTGCCCTTGGTCGAGCGCAGCGCTCGTACACCACGGCCATGCGCCTGGGCGCGAATCTTGTATGCCCACGACCGATTCATTCCGAACGACGCCGCGACATCATCCGGATGGTCCCCCTCGGCCATGCGTTGCACCGCCAGGATGCGCATTTCTTCAAGCGTGTTGTGAGCCAGACTGCGGCCGTCCCGTTTCATGAGCGTGCCTCTCAATGACTATCGCTCAAGCATAGACTATATGTCCGCTAAATTTCTGACTTATGAGTAAATGCAAGGATCCTGCACAGCGGGACGTTCAAGCTGCTGATTCGCAAGCGATCGGCGTGGGCGACTTGGTTGTCGTTGTCGGTGTTTTCCGGCTACTACGGCCTACTAATAGTGATTGCTGCAACCCCAGAGACATTGCACACGCCGATTTCAGATGCAACCCCTATTAGCCTTGGTTGGATCGCCGGGGGCCTATTAATCGTTGGCTCATGGATATTGACGGGGCTTTACGTCTACAAGGCAAATTCGGAGTTCGACGACTTGAACGAGAAACTGCTCAAGGAGGTTGCATGATGAAGCGAAATTTCGTACTTGCGCTGTGCGCCGGCTTTGGCGCACCCTGCGCCGCACAGGCATCGACGCAGCCGGCGGCCGGGCAGCCGCTCAATCTTCTCGCCATTTCGATGTTTGGGCTCTTTGTTATTTTTACCCTGGCTATCACTTGGTGGGCGGCTGGCAAGACTCGGACCGCGTCTGATTTCTACACCGCCGGTGGGGGTATATCAGGCAATATGAACGGTTTGACCATCGCAGGGGACTACATGTCGGCCGCGACGTTGCTAGGCACCACCAGCCTAATTTTCGCAACAGGCTACGACGGCTTCGTCTACTTGATCAGCGCCTTTATCGGCTGGCCTATCATCATGTTTCTTATGGCAGAGCGGTTGCGCAACTTAGGTCGCTTTACATTTGCCGACATCACTTCATTCCGCTTGGACCAGAACAGTGTGCGAACCTTTTCCGCATTTGGCTCCCTGACGGTGGTGTGCTTTTACCTAGTGGTGCAAATGGTTGGGGCAGGACAACTGATTCAGCTTCTGTTCGGCCTGGAATATCACTGGGCAGTAGTCATCGTTGGCGTGCTGATGACGGTCTATGTGATCTTTGGAGGCATGGTCGCTACTACCTGGGTACAGGTCATTAAAGCCATCTCCTTATACAGAAGTCATGAGTCCTCAGCCCGTAGCGCCAGGATCATGAACGCAGCATCCATGGTTCGCTGCATGCCGATCCAGATCGTTTTGGCGCCGGGCTCGCCATCACTCTTGCGGCCCAGGAAACCACCCAGTGAAGCGATCAAGCGAATCATTTGATTGAGCGTGACGGGCGTCTTTGGACGCGCCTTCTTCGCGAGTAGATACGCGCCTCGTATCTCATCGGCATCAAAGAATAGCGACGCGTCCAGGTCAGGGCAGGTTCTGCCCAAACGCATCAGCCGGGCAATGCGCCACGCCACCACCATGTAAAACACCAGGGCCCGTTCCACGCGGTCCATGTGGGATAACTGTAAAGCTTCCACCTTGCACCCGTTCTTCAGGACATTGGTAGGGTCGAGGACTGGCGCGCGCACCTGTAGGCTCCGGTGGTAACTCCACCGCTTTCGCAGTGGACCGCAGTCCGGCTACCATAGTCACGTTTCCAGCCCCCGCCACGTCAAACGGAGCGGGCGGTTTTCCCGCACTCCGCTTTCCTGTGCGCTTCGCACCACGGCTTATGAGACCTATCATGCTGGGGATCCTTTCGGCATGCTCCAGTGCACCCTGTAGTTGTCGAACAACCCCAGAGTGTCGTAGAGCCATCGCGTACTCCATCTCGCCCAGCCGAAGCCCCGTCGTCCCCGAGCGCGCATCAGATGACTTCTGATCTTCAATGCAACCCATCGTTTGACCACTTGGAAGCAGCGACTTGAGTGACCGACAGCAAAGTAATTCACCCAACCGCGCAGCACCGGGTTAATGCGTTGTATCACCCGTGCCACAGGCTGAGAACGATACCGTCGGAACACTTCCTTGAGCGATTGCATCAACGCCGTACGTTTCTTCAACTTCGGCGTGAACTGCGCCCACCACAACCCTTTACTGCTACGGGTCCGTCGGAAGTCGAACCCCAGAAATCCGAAGCTCTCGCCTCGTGTGAGGTCAACCATTCGGCTCTTGTCCTCATTGATCTCTACTTGGAGTTTGGCGAACTCCTCCCGCAATCGCACGACCACCGCTTTATGTAACCAGTCATGCCGCGCATGGGCGTCCACGAGCACTACCAGATCGTCTGCAAACCGCGCATACTCGATTTGGGTGTACTTGCCCCGGCGAGTCAGGGTCTTCGCCCGCTCCAACATCTGATCAACCTCATTGAGGTAGAGATTGCTGAGCAGTGGCGAGATCACGCCGCCCTGAGGGACGCCCATCTTCCCGGAAGATTTCAGGATCATCTTGAGCAAGCGCATTACATCCTCGTCCTGGATTCTGCTTGCCACCTTCCCCAGTAGCCGATCATGCCGGACACTGTCGAAGTAGGCTTTCAGGTCAAGGTCAATCACGCGCGTCTTGCCACTGACGATCGCTCCGGCCACCCGGTCTATCGCTTCATGCGCTGTCCGCTTGGGGCGGTAGCCATATGACCCCGGTTGGAAGTCCGCCTCAAAGATCGGCTCCAATATGAGTTTCAGCGCCCCTTGCACCACGCGGTCACGGATCGAAGGAATCGACAGGACGCGGACTTTCGTCCCCCCATCCTTGGGAATCTCCTTCTTGCGCGCCGGCCTCGGTGCGTAGGTACGTCGTATCAGTTCATCTTGAATCTGCTCGAGGAATCCTGGGCGCCCTGCCGCCTCGATGGCTTCGAAGGTCTCGCCGTCCCCGCCGGGGGCGCCGCGATTCTCCTTGGCCATCTGGTAAGCCGCTTGCAGCGTTTCCATCTTGCAGACATGCACGTATAAACCCCAGAAACGCCAGGACGGTTCAGACTTCGCCTTGACGTATATCTTCCTTCTCAGGTCCTGCAAACTGCCGGGTGTCTTTCTCATCTCACCCTTGCCTCCCTTATGTTGGAAGAGTTACACACAGTAGGGTGCCTTCGCTCCACGGGCATTACCCCGCTTCGTCACTACTACACACCCGTCCGCCACCCTCTCGCCTTCGGCCGACTTCCCGGTGTTGCCGGTTATACGACCTACCCAGCTTCCGTCGATTTCTCGACGGGGCAAGGAGGGCTTCTCCAGTTGCTCAGCATATCCTTGCCACCATGCCGTCGCTTCCACCCCGCCGAAGGATCCCACCGCTTCAGTCAGCCTGCGGTAGGCTCTGCTGCCTTCGCCCTATTCTTGGAGGCTCGGCCTTCGGGGACAGAGTTTCGAGGCCACATCCGCGTTCATTTTCATTACGGCCTGGTGACTCGCCGCCGCCCCACGGACGACGTTGTCGATGGGCTTCAGCGTCCCAGTTTCCCAGGCACGCTGCCATCCTAGCTACGGGGCCTTGACTCTTACCCCGGCGGGACTGACTCCCGCTGAATACGCCAGCCTTTGCTGGACGCACAAGAACATCTCAATCTCCCACCTGGCTCGATACCAATCGATCAGCTCGACGACGGCATCTGTATCTTGCGCCTCCCGGTTGGTCAGCAGTCGCCACACGACAGGGGTAACGCCTGCCGGAGCGCCGATCTCCTCGGCCACAATGCAGGTGACGGCGGGCCCTGTCTTACCCGGCAGCTTCACGCGTTGCGCACGTAACTCCTGCTTGACCTCGCGCGCCTTCTGGCCTGCGCGCCCCGGCAGGATGAAGCCGATCTCCCCCAGAGCTTCGCTGGCGTCTACCGTGTCCCACAGCTTTCCTGTCTCACCAAGGCTGCGGTTGTGTTGGGAACGTATCAGCCAGTCTGCAGGATTGCCGAGCTCATTAGCACGCTCCATCATCGCAGCGATATCGCCTTCCCGATCCGCCACGTAGACCAGGCGAGTCTCAGGCAACATCGCGGCCTGTTCTGCAACGCGTTCGTAGCTTTCGGTCCACCGTACGCTCTCTGTAATACCAACCCGCTGCCCGTTTGCATCCAGCGGCTCCCGGGCCCACATCCAGGCGTCGATCACACCGAGTGGTTCCCGATCCGGCGTCACAGCATAGGTCGGATGGAGATACATCCCCCTCTGCGCTTCGTAGTTCAAGGGCCCGAGCCCATTGATCTCCTGGCCGTTAAAGTTCAGCTCAAATGCTGAGCATATTTTAATGCGGAGTCGTCGTTGATGAAGGCTCCGCTTGTGAGTCAAGTTGTCCGTTTGTCTCTCCGCATAAGGGAACTCGATTTCAGAGAGGCGATGAGCTCATCCGTTGCCTTGAATCGGCCTGAACGCAGCTTCGGCGCAATAATTCCTTCGAGCGCTTCCAGTTTCACCGAAGGGTCCGCGCGGGTGTATATCTCAGTCGTTTGCATATGTGCATGTCCAAGCCAGAGGGAAACCTTTCTGAGATCCTTGGTGGCTTGTAACATCGTCAGCGCACAGGTATGCCGAAGTACATGCGGAGATATGCGCTTTGTGGATAGCGATGGGCATCGTACTGCTGCCGCTCGAACATGTTTGTGAAGGATGTATTCGAACCCGGATCGAGTCATCTGTTCACCACGCGCATTGAGAAACAGTTCGGGTGCGGAGACCGTGTCGCGTACTGCGAGCCACGCCCGTAACGCCGTGGCGGTCTCCTTCCACAAGGGCAAACAGCGCTGCTTTCGCCCCTTCCCATGCACAAGGACGCTGGGATGCGGCTGGAGTTGCAGGTCATTAAGTCGCAGTCCGATCAATTCGGAAACACGCAAACCTGCGGCAAAGCAAAGATGAATCATGGCCCGGTCCCGGATGCCATCGCACAGGGTCGGGTTGGGCGCATCTAAGATGGCCTGCATTTCGTCTACGGTAAGGTGTCGTACAAGACGGGTATCGGTCCGCTTTGCCGGGATTGCCAAGATGCGAGTGATTTGTTCCAAAGCCGACGGAGTTCGATACTCCATGAAATGCATGAACGACTTGATTGCGGCCAGTCGAGTGTTTCTGGAGTTTGCTCCATTGCCGCGAACCGTTTCCAGATGGTTGAGGAAGCCAAGAACCAGAGGCGCATCAATTTGCTCAAACTGCAATGCCGATGGCGGAACCTTCAGCGTGGCCGCAGCATACTCAAAGAGCAGCCTGAACGCGTAGGCGTACGATTCGCTGGTATTCTCGCTGGCACCGCGCTCGATCGGCAGGCGTTGTCGGAGAAACGCCGTGATATGGGGGGCAACGGGAATCATGGCCGATCCCCCATGACGAAACGCTCGCAACGCTCTGCGATACCGCTCATCAGCTCCGGCGTCGCTTGCAAGTACCAGTAGGTGTTAGCCACCTTGGCGTGGCCGAGATAGGTCGACAATGCGAGCATGTGTTTCGTGATATTGTCGCGCTCATCTGGGCATGCTTCCAGCGCCCTCACTGCAAACGTGTGCCGTAACGAATGTGGTGTGGGTCGAGACATGCCTGGGCCGCAGCGTAGACCTATCTTCGTCGCTGCAGCACGAAATGCGATTTCGACATCGTTGATAATCAATGGCTTTCCCGCCGTCGAAATGAACACGTGATCGTCGAACGGTGCATAGGGCACCCGCCGTTCGAGATAACGCTCCAGCCCGGCCCGAGCGCTTTCGTGCAAGGGAACGATGCGGCTTTTACGACTACGCCGCTAGCGGCGTAGCTACAACTATGCCGCGTAGTTAACTATGTTCGATTTGGACGTGGCGAGCCGCAAATTCAAGGCAATGAACGAAAGATGATCGGCATAGTCTGATAGATGTTAGACCCGCTTTTACAAGAGGCGCAGGTCATGGAGAAGTTGTACCAAAAAACGCGGTCGCACTCACTCGATACACCCGAGGGCCCCCTTGCTGAACACCTCGGTGCATTTGAAGGTCTGCTGAATGATCAAGGTTACGCGCAGGAGTCTATTCGCAGACACTTGCTTCTCGTTGCCGATTTCAGCGTGTGGCTCAAGTGCAAGAGAATGTCGATCGAGGAAGTGACTCATGAAACTGCGCAACGTTACTAACCTTTTAGAAAGTATTGTCATGTGAGACAATGCATTTCATGAAATGCAAACGAAACTCGGACGCTCGGTCGATCGAGCATCAAGCCTTGCAGGTAATGCGGCAGCAGGCAGTGAAGGCTATTCGCGAAGGCCAGACGGTAGAAAGCGTGGCTGCGGCCTTTGGTGTCAATGTGCGCAGCGTCTATCGCTGGCTGGCCGACTTTGCCAACGGCGGGCAGACGGCGCTGCTGGCTAAGCCGATACCCGGCCGCCCACCAAAGATCAGCGCCGAGGAAATGCGCTGGCTGGCCAAGGCAATCAGGGACAACACGCCGCTGCAGTACAAGTTCGAGTTCGGGCTGTGGACGCTGTCGCTGATCGGTGAGCTGATCCATCGCCAATTCGGCAAGAAGTTGTCGCTGGCCTCGGTCAGCCGGATCATGAAGCTGCTGGGATTTAGTGCGCAGAAGCCGCTCTATCAGGCTTGGCAGCAGGACGCCAAGCTGGTGCGGCAGTGGGAAATTGAGACCTATCCGGAGATCCGGGCTCAGGCGCGAGCGGCGGGCGCAACGATCTACTTCGTGGATGAGGCGGGCATTCGCTCGGATTATCACACCGGTACGACTTGGGCGCCGCGTGGCCAGACACCTGTGGTTGGCGTGACCGGCCGGCGCTTCTCGCTGAACATGATCTCGGCAGTCAGTCCACGTGGGGAGTTCCGTTTCATGGTGCATGACGGCTCCGTCAATACGACGGTGTTTATCGAGTTTCTCAAGCGATTGATGATCGGCGCGACCAAGCCGGTTTTTGTGGTGGTGGACGGGCATCCGGTACACAGAAGCAAGCTAGTCAAAACATACGTCGAAAGTGAGCAAGGCCGGCTGAAGCTGTTCTACCTGCCGCCGTATTCTCCTCACCTGAACCCCGACGAGCAGGTGTGGGCGCACGTGAAGCGGCAAGTCTCCAAGCGTTTAGTCCAGGGAAAGAACGAAATGAAGAAATTGGCGAGAAGTGCGTTACGTCGCATTCAACGACTGCCTGAGTTAGTCAAGTCGTTCTTTCGCCAGCCGGAGTGCCAATACGCTGCGGCCTGACAATACTTTCTGAAAAGTTAGTATCTGCGCTACCGAGAACACCACCGCTGTCATCGGAACGGCGCAAAATATGCGGTAAGACGCTTTGTACAATTGCTTCAAGAAAATGGAATCGTTGCAAAGGAAGCGTCCGTTGCGCAGACACCAGTTGAAAAATTGGTAAACGGATACTCTTTGTATCTGCACCAGGAACGAGGCTTGGCAGCCACGACGATCAGGAAATATCGGTGGTGTGCGCATTTGTTTTTAACAAAGCAATTCGGTGATGGGGCGACGCGGCTCTCGGATCTCAGTGCCCGCGAGATCATCGACTTTGTTCAGCATGAGGCCACTCAAAGTCCAGCGCGAGCGCAATCGATCGCAAAGGTCTTGCGCTCGTTTTTGCAGTATGCGCGTTATCGTGGCTTGATCAAGCTTGACCTCGCTGCAGCGATCCCCCGGGTCGCCCACTGGTCAATGGCATCAATCCCCAAAGCGATATCCCCTGAGTATGCTAGGCGAGCGTTGGCCAGTTGCGACCGCCGTCGCCCCGTCGGCCGCCGAGATTATGCGATTCTGCTCCTCCTTGCCCGGCTGGGGTTGCGGAGTGGCGAGGTGGTTTCCTTGACGTTGGATGACATCGATTGGGAAACGGGCACGTTGAACATTCATGGAAAAGGCGGTCAGGAGTCGCCGTTGCCATTACTCGCGCCGGTGGGTGAAGCGATCGCCGACTACCTGAAAAACGGTCGCGCGGATTCTGAGAGTCGAAGTGTCTTCCTGCGTATAAACGCGCCGATTCGTGGGTTCAAGACGGAAAAAGCGGTATGCAATGTAGTCAGATACGCTCTGGAGCGGGCTGGTATCGATTCGTCAAGAAAAGGAGCCCATCAATTCCGGCATGCGTTAGCGACGCAGATGCTGCGTCAAGGATCCTCGCTGGCCGAGATTAGCGAAGTCTTGCGCCACAAAAGTCCCGACTCGACGAGAATATACGCGAAGGTCGATCTGGATTCACTGCGGACCTTGGCGCCGCCATGGCCGAGCCCCCGATCATGAGTACGTTACGCAAATCAATGGAAGAATACCTGACGATGCGTCGTCGTCTGGGATTCAAACTTCATGAAGCAGGCCAACGTCTGGAAGACTTCGTCTGCTTTATGGAACGACGTCGGGCCTCTCACATCAGCGCGTCACTGGCGTTGACCTGGGCACAAAAGTCCCCGTCGGTTCAACCGGTGATCTGGGCTCAGCGAATAGGTGTGGTGCGTGGCTTTGCACGCTATCTGAGTGCCTTCGATCCGCATACAGAGATTCCACGGGCCGAATTGTTGCCGCACCGGTATCATCGGCGTGCTCCCTACCTTTACACCGATGAGGAAACCCAGAAGATATTGGCTGCCGCGCTGGCTCTTCCTCCGGAATCGGGACTGCGGAGGTGGACATATTTTACGCTGATAGGTCTGCTAAGCGTCACGGGGTTGCGCCCCGGCGAAGCGGTCAATCTGGAACTCGAAGACGTTGACTTGAAAGAATGCGTACTGACGGTGCGGGGAAGCAAATTTGGAAAGTCGAGGTGGGTTCCTATTCATTCCTCCACTCGAGATGCACTTGCAGACTATCTTCGACGTCGCGCGCGATGTCTTGCGGGGCGCCCGGAAACCCATGTGTTCATCACTTCGCAAGGCAAGCCACTCAGTGGAGACATGGTTTCTCATACATTTACGGCGCTCACACGGGAAATCGGTCTTCGCGATTCGTCAGCAAAGCGCGCTCCCCGCCTGATCGACTATCGCCATTTATTTGCGGTCACGACGCTGGCGAGATTAGACCGGTCGGGTAAGGACCCGGTGCGTTGGTTACCGGTGCTGTCGACGTTCCTCGGGCACCAGTGGGCGAGAGATACATACTGGTATGTCGAGCAGCACCCAGAGCTCATGAAGCAGGCGATGAAGCGCCTGGAGCGTCGCTGGAAGGATGTGTCATGAAATCTACCGTCGGTTTCCCATCATTAGTGCAGCGGTTCTTTACGGAACGTCTCATGCAACAGCGGCAGGCCAGTCCGCACACCATCAGTTCCTATCGGGACACGTTCAGGCTGCTGCTTCGTTTTGCCTACAAGCGTCTGCACAAACCGCCGGATCATCTGGCATTTGAGGACATCAATGCGCCGCTCGTGACAGCATTTCTGAATGATCTGGAGAAGACCCGGGCTATCAGTGTCCGTACCCGAAATCTGCGACTGACAGCGATTCGCTCGTTCTTCCGTTACGCGGCCTTCGAGACGCCCGCGTATTCCGCGCAGATCCAGCGCGTGCTGTCGATGCCCAACAAACGCTACGATCGCAGGCTCATTCACTTTCTGACGCGGCCGGAAGTCAAGGCGCTGCTCGCTGCACCCGATAAGCGCACCTGGTGTGGTCGTCGTGATCATGCGTTACTCCGACTGGGTGTGGAGACGGGACTTCGTGTGTCGGAAATGACCGGCCTCACACGCGAGGACGTGACCCTCGGCGCAGGCGCGCACATTAATGTTATGGGTAAAGGTCGAAAACAGCGCGTTACCCCTTTTAGCAAGGAGACCGCCGCTATTCTAAAAGCTTGGATGAAAGAGCCTCGCACACCCAACAGCGACGCGCTATTTCCGAGTGTTCGAGGTGGACATCTCAGTCCGGACGCGGTACAACGTCTCCTGAAAAAGTACGCTACCCAGGCTGCCATAGGATGTCCTTCGCTGCGAAAGAAACGAGTGACGCCGCACGTGCTGAGGCACACGGCAGCCATGGAATTATTGCAAGCTGGCGTGGATCCATTCAACATTGCCCTGTGGATGGGCCACGAATCGCTCCAGACAACCCAGATGTACCTGGATGCCAGTCTGGAGCTGAAGGAAAAGATTCTCGCTAATGTCGGACCACATGATGGCAAGCCCGTACGATACCGGCCTGACAGTAAGCTCGCGACGTTTCTCAAGGGTCTTTAGCCATTAAAACTATGCCGATCCGGCGACTTTGGGAATGACCTCCTGCTGGGCTCTTTATAAGCATCATCGTGATCCGATCCCAGCTTGATCGGCATTGTCGTGAACGCGGCATAGTTACGAAACTTGGAACATCGAATCAGCAGTCCATCTGAAGTGATATCCTCGTAGCGTAAGCCGATGGCTTCCGATACTCTTATCCCGGTGCACGCGAGTAATGCGAACAGTGTGCTGTAGGTATATCGCCGTAACGTCTCGCGCCCCGACTGCGAGGCTGCGCGAATGAGGCCACGGACCTCATCCGGGGAAAGGATGTATGGGACAGGTCGGATCTGTCGCCCGCTGCCAAAGACCGGCGGGGGCACTTCGTGACGAGGATCTTCGGCTCGCGCGTACCGGGCAAATCGAATCACCTCCCCGAGTCGACGCGCTCGCCGCACCACCAGGCGCGCCGATCCAGCCCATTCGATAGCAGTATCAGCACACACGTGGGATTTACCCATAGCGTCGGAGTAAGTGGCGAAACTGCGCAACAGCTTGCCCTGTGTCTTGAGTTCGAACCCACAGGCACGGCGCACTTGCAGATAGGATTGCACGGCTTGCATTAGCATGGTCCTTCCCCCGGCCACGGTTGGGCGATCTGCCGCAACGAGGCGATGTCCACCTTGGCGTAAAATTCCGTAGTCGCGACAGATTGGTGCCGTAGTACGGAGGCGATATCCTGCAGGGAAGCGCCTTGCGCCAGCATCGAGGTTGCAACTGAATGGCGCAGTACATGAGCGGCACCTCGGGTCAAGCACGTGACGCCAGCTCGCCGCATCGCCTTCTTGACTATGATGGAGATGGCAGCATGATCTGCAAAAGCCTGGAACGGGGCACAAGTGCGCACAAATAGAGCATCGGCATCCGTTCGAGGTCGGCCCTTTTGAAGATATTGCACAATGGCCAGGCCAACTTCCTGCGTCAGAGGCAAGAGAGTCTGCCGCCGATTCTTACCCGTGACGGAGATTGATGCCCCTTTCCAGTCGATATCGTCGAGACGCAGATGCCAAACATCGCTGGCACGAAGTCCCAAGCGTGCCAGTAGCAACAAAATCGCACGGTCGCGCCGACCGATGGGCGTCACCGTGTCACATGAATCGATAATCTGTTCGACTTGATCGACCTGTAAATATCGTGGCAGGCCAGACAGTCGCCAATGCGCCAGTGCGGGTATCGCTCCCTCAAGACCAATAGCGCATTTGCTTTCGGCTATGTAAAACCGGACAAGCATGCGCAATGCGGTCGTGCAATGCTTCGCCACCGCCGCCCCCTTCTTCCTGCTTTGTTCTAGAATGAACTGGCGCAATTCACTTGCATCCAGTTTGGGTTGGGCATCTCCGATACGAGCGAACAAATCTCGAAGCGCAATGCCGTAGTTGTACAAAGTCGCATCGCTGGTTCCACGCTGCTGGCGCATCCATTGGCAGAATGCGGAGAATTGAACGGATTTCAGATCAGCCGCAAGGGCGGCAAGCCCGGTTGGGCGGTGGCTGATTCTACCTTGGTGCATCAGGAACATTCGCGCACCGCACAACGAGACAACGGCGCGCTGATTGCCAAATCCATGGCATTGGCATCGGCTCAAATGCTCGGCGAAGCGTTGAAGAGCCAATTCATCAAGTTCAAGGGTCGATATACCTTCTCCGTCCGACCAATACAGGAAATGCGATGCCGCAGTGATATGGGTGCAGACGGAAATCTTTGCGTAGCCGCGCTGCTGAAGGTACTGCGAATAACCTTCAAGCAGCGAGCCACCGGGACGAGAGAGAAGCCGTTGAACGTGCGACGGTGATTTGAAGTACTGACTCAGCATGACGTCCTCCTTGAGTGGATGTCTCCGGTCGAGTGGCCAGAAGGACGTCAACATTATGCGGAGCAACGCCGGAAAGGTGACACTCGAAATGCCTTGATATCCGGTCCACCTACGTCGATTTCGCCGAGCTACTAAGCATTAAAATTCACACCGCATTTGAGCTGTAACGCGGTGCACCGCGTTACAGCTCGGTCGTGTCTGCAATGCACAGCACCACCGGGAATTGCCGCGCCCGTACTGCCGTGCGCTCCCAATGCGGCTGCATCATGTCTGTCCACTCGACTTCCTCGTTGCCGAAAAATCGATAGGCAGCGATGGTCTCTGCCCAGTCCTCGCATGCGCCCGGAATGCTCGCAGTCGGCCTCGCAGCCAGTCGCTTCAGCAGTCCCTTCGCCCGTCGGTCCCGCCTTGGATCGCCAAGATCCAGCGCCTCAAATTCTTCGTCCACCCATGCCCCCGACTCGTCGTTCATTCGCGCTCGAAAATCTGAGAGTAAACGCGAGTCCGCGCGAGTTTACAACCCCTCCCGCCCAAGTCCCATCAAATTCTGGCCGCACTGCGCCCGGTCAGGACGCTGGACTTCTGTATAAGGAGATGCATTAAAGCGGCTCTGCTACTAGGCGGCGGCGCCATGCTGGTGGCGATGACGATGAGCCGTTTTGGATTTTCGCTGGACCGGCTATTTACTCAAGCAGTAAGCGCGCATAAGGATGGGATCCGTATCATGGGGCCGGGGTCGATGCTGTCCGATCCGGTTTCCGCGATCTCACTTGGACTGGGCATGATGTTTGGTACTGCTGGCATGCCGCACATCCTGATGCGCTTCTTCACTGTGGCAGATGCGCAGGCGGCACGCAAGTCGGTTTTCGTCGCCACCGGGCTAATCGGGCTGTTCTTCCTGGTCATCGCTACGCTGGGCGTGGCTTCTATTGTAATTGTCGGCACTGATGCTCAGTTCTTTGTGGGCGGCCAATTAGGCGGCAAGCTCGTCGGCGGGAGCAATATGCCTGTAATGCATTTGGCCAAGGCGGTGGGCGGTGATATCTTCTTCGGCTTTCTGTCGGCGGTAGCCTTCGCCACCATTCTCGCTGTCGTGTCGGGTCTGGTGCTTGCCGGCGCTTCCTCCGTCTCGCACGATATCTATGCAAGAGTGATTCGAAAGGGTGAGGCATCCATGGGCAGCGAGGTGTTAGTGTCTCGCTGCGCTGCAGTGGTGTTGGGTGTAATTGCTATCGTGCTTGGCATTGCGTTCAAGGACCAGAACGTGGCTTTCTTGGTGTCGTTGACCTTCGGCGTCGCCGCCTCAGTCAATTTCCCGATCCTGATCCTGTCGATGTACTGGCGGGGGCTGACTACGCGCGGGGCACTTGCTGGAGGCATGGTAGGTCTACTGTCGTCGGTGTCGCTGGTGGTGCTGTCGCCGGCGGTCTGGGTCAAAGTATTCGGTAATGCTCAGCCGCTGGTTCCCTATGACCATCCGGCCTTGTTCTCCATGAGCGCCGCATTCGCGGTAACTTGGCTGGTGTCCGTGTTGGACCGCAGCGCGAGAGCCCATGCCGAGCAGCGTGCCTACAGTAGCCAGTTCGTTCGGGCCCACACCGGCATCGGCGCGGACAGCGCGAACACTCACTAACTGCGCCGGCAGGCGTATATCCGGTGAAGGGCCGCCTCGGCATCGCGCAGCAGATGTGGCAGCGCGATAGACCGCCGAGAATCCAATTTGCCTGGCCGGGGCAACACCGGAGGCTTGAAAGCCTATCCGTGTTGCCTTGGCGAGCGGGATAGGTCGTCGGCCGGGAACTGCTGGCGATGCGCGTGGCAATGGCCGGCGGCATGCATCTGCGCAAGTGCTGAGCCGCCCGGATTTGCGCGCGTATGCACTTACGTGACGATGCCGTAATTCCCTGTAGCGTGCCGGATGTTTCCAGCAACATTCCGGTTTCTTTATCGAATGGTTTTGCTACGAGTTGAACGCGAATCACTACCAATACGCCCGTCCGGGCAATCGATCCGGACAGGCGGCGTAATGCCCCAGCTCAGCGCATTAATCGGAATGCGGAACGTACTTCCCTACTGAACAATTCCGGTTCTTCCCATGCTGCGAAGTGACCGCCCTTGTCCACGCGGTTGTAGTAGATCAGGTTCTGATAGGCGCGTGCTACCCAGTTCTTCGGCGGCCGGTAGACCTCGCCCGGGAAGATGGTCACTGCTACCGGGATCGTGATGGGAGCCGGCTTTGCCGGCGCCGCGGCTGCTTCCCAATAAATCCGTCCGCTCGACGGCCCAGTGTTGGTCAGCCAGTAGAGCGTAATGTTGTCGAGGATCGCATCACGGCCCAGCGCGCGCTCGGGGTCACCACGGGTAAATACCCAGTCAGCCTGCTTGTCGTAGAGCCACGCTGCCAGACCCGCCGGCGAATCGGCCTCGCCATAGCCGATGGTCTGTGGCCGCGTTTGCATGATCGCGGCGTAACCGAATCCCTTGTTAAGGAACTCCCTGGCCTGGTCAAAGACCTCCCGTTCTTCGACCGTGAGATCCGCCGGCGCGGGATCACCGTTCTTCAATGCCTTTGCGACCTCCGGCGGCAAGGTCGTCGCGCGCTCTACCCGGTTGACGTGCATGCCCAGCAGCCCCTCGGGCGCCTGCCGGCCAAGCGAGTCGCAGATGATGGCGCCCAAGTCGCCGCCTTGCGAAACATAGCGCGTGTAGCCAAGCCGCTTCATCAGGACGTCCCACGCGCGCGCGACGCGGTCGGCGTTCCAGCCCGTTTCCGTGGGCTTTTGTGAGAAGCCGAAGCCGGGGATCGACGGAATGACCAGGTGGAACGCATCGTTGGCCGAGCCGCCGTGCGCCAACGGGTCCGTCAGCGGGCCGATGACGTTCAGCAGCTCGAAGACCGAACCTGGCCACCCGTGGGTCATGATCAGCGGAAGCGCATTGGGATGGCGGGAGCGGACGTGGATGAAGTAAATATCCAGCCCGTCGATGTTCGTCAGGAACTGCGGATGGGCATTGAGTTTCGCCTCGGCCTTTCGCCAGTCGTAACCCGTCTCCCAGTAGCGCACGAGCGGCTGAAGCTTCGCAAGCTGCACGCCCTGTGACCGGTCGCCGACCGGTTCCGCATTGGGCCAGCGCGTGGCGGCAAGGCGGCGCTTCAGATCTGCGAGCGCTGCTTGCGGTACTTGCACGCGGAACGGGCGAATCGCGTCCGTCGTGGCGGGTTGCCCGGTACCGGCCGGCGCGGCGGCAGACAGGACCGGCTGAATCATGGGAAGGGCCGCGCTTGCCGCGCCGCCCAATAGCAGCATTCGGCGCGACCGGTTGGGTCCCGGCTTCGATACCTGTGTGTCCACGACAATGTCTCCTTTGCCGTCCATAGCGGATCCAGACCGGGCTCTCATTTGGCCGACTCCACGAGTGGCGCACCCTTCTTCACAATGTAGGTTGCCGGTTCCGATGCCTTGCCGTTGCCAACATTGCGCGCCGAGGGTGCTCATCTCAGCGAGGATGAACAACAAATCGCCAGCCTTGAGTGTCACCGGTGGGTTGTCACCAAGCTGGTACTCCACCGTCCCTTGCGGGACGTGGGCGACTTCCTCCCCCGGATACGAATGCTCCGGCACGAACGCGCCAGAATCGAATTCAAAGCGTACCTGTATGCCCTCGCGATCCGGCACGCTTAGATCGTGCCGGACAAGGTCCGCGCGATGCACTTCCGCCGTTTGCACTTGCCGATTGAATGGCGCGAAGTCGCCCACATGATCTGCCGAGCGATGGCCGGGTCATCGATCGCCGCGAGCGACGCCGGCAAGGCGCCAATAACTGTAGCCTAGATCACCAGATGCGTCTTGTCGATCCCGGCTTGCTAGACATAGCCTTTCAGCACATTAGCGTAGTCCCGACCAGGCCGCTGCCGTCCTCACGCCAGATTCTCCTGGGCGGCCCGGCCTCTACGTAGGGATGAACAAGTCAATTTCACTGGGCGTCCAATCTTGCGACCCTGCACACCACTTTCTGGTTTGCAAATGACCGCCGCAACCCTAAATTTACTATCAGGGGTTGCAGCAAGCCTCATCCGTCGTCAGCAGGAGACAACAATGACAAACGATATCGATCGGCCTCGGAGAAAATTCCTGGCCACCGCCGCCCTGACACTTACCGCGGCGCAAGTCGGCTCGCTGTCGTCCGCCATGGCCCAGACCGGGCAGGCGAAAACCGCGCCGTTGTCAGCTACCGCGCCGGGCACCCATACGGCCTTCCCCTCGATCCGGCAGATCAATGCCGGGCTGCTTAATGTGGGCTACGCCGAGGTGGGACCTGCCGACGCCCCCGCGGTGGTCATGCTCCATGGCTGGCCCTACGACATCCACGCCTTCGTCGATGCCGCCCCGCTGGTGGCATCGCGCGGCAACCGCGTGATCGTTCCATACCTGCGCGGCTATGGTTCCACGACCTTCCTGTCGAAGGACACCGTCCGCAACGCGCAGCCGGCTGCCGTAGCGCTGGATATCGTCGCGCTGATGGATGCACTGCATATCCAGAAAGCCGTCCTCGCCGGGTTCGACTGGGGCGCGCGCACGGTCGACATCATCGCCGCACTGTGGCCGGAGCGCTGCGCCGGGCTCGTCGCGGTCAGCGGCTACCTGATCGGCAACCAGGCGACGGGCAGGATGCCGTTGCCACCGGATGCGGAATACCAGTGGTGGTATCAGTTCTATCTTGCGACCGATCGTGGCCGCGACGGCTACCAGAAATACACGCACGACTTCACGCGGCTGATCTGGCGGCTGGCGTCGCCGCGCTGGAAGTTCGATGACGCCACCTTCGAGCGCAGTGCAGCCGCATTCCGGAATCCCGATCACGTGGCTATCAGCGTTCACAACTACCGCTGGCGGCAGGGTCTTGCCGAGGGCGAAGCACGGTACGACGACATCGAGAAGCGGCTGGCGACCGCGCCTACCATCGGCGTGCCTACCATCACGATGGAAGGGGATGCCAATGGCGCACCGCATCCCGAGCCGAGTACGTATCGCAGCAAGTTCACCGGCAAGTATGAACACCGGGACCTGACCGGCGGCATCGGCCACAACATCCCGCAGGAGGCGCCGGCGGCATTCGCCCAGGCGGTGCTCGACGTTTCCCGACGCTAGGTGCCAACCGGTTTCGACAAGGAGATTCGCGATGGATCGACCTTCCAAATCCGACAACGCGCAGGCCTGCCAACCTTCGGGACCGGCGGACGATGTCATCGACGAGGACCCGAGTGTGCGCGATCATCCGCGCCGCGCACAGATGTTTCCGGTACTCACTGAAGACGAAATCGACCGGTTGCGCCGCTTCGGCAGCCCGTGCCACTACGCGAAAGGCGAATATCTCTACAGCTTCGGCAACACTTGCCCGGGCGTATTCGTGATCTTGTCCGGCACGGTGCGGATCGTGGCGCCCGAGGGGCTGAGCGCGAAGCGGATCATCCACACCTACAGGCAGCGCGGCGAATTTACGTCCGATATCACCCAGCTTTCGAACAAGCCCGCGGTGGTCGATGCCCACGTCATCGACGATGTCGATGCCCTGTTGCTGCGCCCCGAAGAACTCAGCGCCGCGATGGTCAGCGAGGCCGACCTGGGCGAGAAGATCATGCGGGCGCTGATACTGCGGCGCGCCCTGGCCATGGAACGCGGCCGCGGTATCGTCATCGTCGGCCCGGCTGGCGACGCCCGGCTCGTCGAGCTCCAGAATTTCTTGCGTCGCAACGGGTTTCCAAACATGATCATCGACGCGGAGCAGGACGCCGACGCCATTGCCCTGTTGCAGCAGCTCACGCCGCAGCCCGACGACCTCCCGCTGGTGGTCTGTCCGGAAGGCACCGTGCTGCGCAACCCCGACGTGGAGCAGCTTGCCTCCTGTCTGGGGCTGGTTCCCGAATTCGATCCGGCACGCGTCTACGACGTGGCGATCATCGGCGCCGGACCGGCGGGGCTTGCGGCGGCCGTCTACGCCGCGTCCGATGGCCTGTCAGTGGCGGTATTCGACTGCCGCGCACCCGGCGGGCAGGCCGGCACCAGTTCCCGCATCGAGAACTATCTGGGCTTTCCCACCGGCATTTCAGGGCATGAGCTGGCGAGCCGCGCATTCATCCAGGCCCAGAAGTTCGGCGTGCACATCGGTATCCCCTGCGAAGTCACTGCGCTGCACTGCGACAGCCATCCGAGCGTGGTCGAACTGGCCGGCAACCGTCGAATCACCGCGCGCACCGTCGTCGTCGCCAGCGGCGCCGAGTATCGACGCCCCGACATCGACAATCTTGAGCGCTTCGAGCGTCGCGGCGTCTACTACTGGGCGACGCCGGTCGAGGCGCGGCTGTGCAGCAAGCAGTCCGTGGTGCTGGTGGGCAGCGGCAATTCCGCGGGCCAGGCGGTCGTCTTCCTGGCGTCACAGGTCGACCACCTGCATATGTTCATCCGCGGTGCCAGCCTTGCCGACAGCATGTCGCGTTACCTGATCGAACGCATTCACTCGCTCGCCAACGTGACACTGCATACGCGGGTCGAGCTCCGCGCGCTCGAAGGCGGCGCACGCCTGGAGCGTGTCCACTATCGAGGGGCCGGCGGCATCGAAGGCAGCTTGACGACGCATCATCTGTTCGTCTTTATCGGTGCCCAGCCGAATACCTCCTGGCTGCAGCAATGCCGCGTGGCGTGCGACGCCAAGGGCTTCGTGTTGACCGGTGCCGACCTAGGGGACGCTTTCGTGCCGTTGCTGCCCTTCCAGACCAGCGTCGAAGGCGTGTTCGCGATCGGCGACGTTCGGTCGGGATCGACGAAACGCGTGGCGTCGGCCGTGGGCGAAGGCGCTGGCGTCGTCGCGCAGATCCATCATTTCCTTTCGCTCGTACGTTTCGAGAATTCAGCGCACGTCTGAGACTCCCTTGCGCAGCGGCAGATCATTGGCTGTCCGGCGGCATGGCCAGGCGCGCGATTGTATTGGACCCGTAGCTTCTTTTCCTGGACGAGCCGGCTTCGAGGCTCGATCCGCCAGCAGCCATCGAATTCGCCGAACTGATGCTGGTACTGCGCAACCTGCCAGGGCCAGTGATCATAGTTCTGTGGCTCTGACTTTGGCGGATTCCGGAGAATTCGCATGAAACGGAGTCGAGCGAGGCAGGTAAAACCGACCGTGCCGCCGTTGCCAGGGGTGGCCGGCTGGCCATCGAGCGACCGAGTCACGATCAGCAACGCATTGTCGGAGAGATAGACCTAGTCGCCAATGGCCTGGAGCAGGCGATGCGCCACTTTTCTGGGTTCCCACAGAAGACCGTCGCGCAGATAGAGAGGTGCGCAAGCTGGTTCGTGCCGCAGGCGGACACAATGGGACAGTCGCGCATGTCAATTCGCTGCGGGGAGCCTGTCTGGTACAAGGAATTCTCATTGCAAGGATGGCGGCCCAGTACTGGCCCGATGCAGCCATCACTGAAGCCCATCCGAAAGCTCTTCTGAAGGTATGCGAGGCGGCAAGTAAGTTTGCCAAGCGCCCCGATCTATCAGGCGCGGTTGAACACATAAGGGACGCAGCGCTGGCTGCGTTTGCTGCGCATGCATTTGCTATTTCATCCGACGGCTGGCACGATCTCGCGCTGTCCGAATCCTCGCCATTTTTTCCGACGGGCGCACCCGTCCACTACTGGTTTCCACAGCAACAACTCTGATCGTACCTCGCGTCGCTCGCCATTCCCTGTCTCAGTTCGCACTCAAAAACATGAAGGTCTCGGTCACCAGCCCCAAGAGCCATTTTCAATCGACGACCGGAATGGCCGATCAAGCGACGATCGTCGCCTTGAGCCGGATGACCGCTGACCATCCCTCACCGGCCGGTCGGCGAGCAGAGGCTAGATGGCGGCTAGTCGGCCATTGCGGCCATTTGGCAAACAGCGCTTCAAAAGCAGAGCAGGTCGAGCGACGGCAGGTTGCGTCGAACAGCGAGGCTCACGGCCCTCGGCCAGGAGCGCTCGTTGCAAGCTGACGCGAAGTCTGATGGAGAGCAGACGCTTCGGCGGCTACGATGGGCCCGCACCGCGTTCCACATGTGCCAACGCAAGCGAAAGTCTTGCCCCCACCTCGGCGTTGTGTTTCACGAGTGCGATGTTCGTGGCCAAGCTGCGTCCACTCGTCAGCGCTTTGATGCGAGCCAGTAGAAAGGGGGTCAAGGCCTTGCCTGTGATTCCTTGCGCTTTGGCCTCGGCGAGCGCCTGCTGAGTCAGCGCGCCGATCTCCTCGGACGCCATCGCGGCCGCTTCTGGCACCGGGGCGCTTAACACCACGCCGCCCGCAAGGCCCAAGTCCCACTTGGTGCAGATGAAGCGCGCCTGCTCCGCCGCGTCGTCCAGCCTGAAGTCCGCGCGAAAGCCGCTATCGCGCGTGTAGAACGCCGCGAAATTGTCTTGCTCGCAACTGAGCACCGGCACGCCATGCGTTTCCAGGTATTCCAGCGTAAGCCCGATATCCAAGATGGACTTCGCGCCAGCACAGACCACCGCTACCGAGGTTTTCGCCAGTTCCTGCAGGTCGGCCGAAATGTCGAAGGTCTCCTGCGCGCCACGGTGCACGCCGCCAATGCCGCCAGTGACGAAGACCTCAATGCCGGCCAGAGCGGCACATATCATCGTGCCAGCCACCGTCGTGGCGCCGAGTCCTCCGCGGGCCAGCACGGCCGGCAGGTCGCGGCGGCTGACCTTGTGAGCCTGGTCCGAGCGGCCGAGCAGGTCCAGTTCGTCGTCCGAAAGGCCGATGCGGATTCGCCCACCGATCAGCGCGATAGTCGCAGGCTCGGCTCCCAAGTCGCGGATCAAGGCCTCCACTTCGCGCGCAGTGCGAACGTTCTCTGGGTAGGGCATGCCGTGAGCAATGATGGTCGATTCCAGCGCCACGAGCGGGCGGCCGGCGGCCTGTGCAGCGGCCACAGGCGCGCTGTAGGCCAACCAAGAGTGGGCAAGGTCAGAAAACATGTCGATGCTGTCGGTGGCGTGATTCACCTGAGTGTGCAGCACAAGGCTGGTCCACGGCTTGAGGCGCAAGTGCGGGGAGCAGTCCAATGTCCCATGGTACAGCGAACTGGGTTCGCACGGCTGACACTGGTACCGGATCCGCGACCTGGTGGCTGACGGAGTATGACCCAAAGGACGGGATCGCCTTCGTTACGTCACTGGCATGGACTACGACGAATGGGGGACGACCTCGTTCTATGAGTTACTTAAGCTATGGATGACCTTCGCGGTTGATCCTCGGCGCAATGTGTGGCGTGTGCAAACCGCCGAGCCGGGCATCGGTACGCGCCTGCGCAGGTTGCTGGTAGCGATGCTCAAGCACTGGCGCGCACACTTCGAGCAATACGAGATCCTGTTTTCCGGTTCCCGCCGGCAGCCGGCGCAGCGCGCCAGCGAGGGCACGCCGTTCGGCCGTACGGATGTGGCGACGCGCGCCTACCAGCTCTATCAAACCGCGGTACGCGATTTCTTCGAGACGCTGCCGCGCTATCCGATGCCGCTCAAGCTCGCCACTGACAGCATCGTCGCGGCAATCCATGGCGCCGTGGAGGTGC
The DNA here is from genome assembly GCF_057814235.1 of Cupriavidus sp. F041. Taxonomy (NCBI): domain Bacteria; kingdom Pseudomonadati; phylum Pseudomonadota; class Betaproteobacteria; order Burkholderiales; family Burkholderiaceae; genus Cupriavidus; species Cupriavidus sp. F041. Next base: position 2,081,237 of record NZ_JBVASY010000001.1, on the reverse strand, counting down.
CCATTCACCTCGAGACCATGAATTGGTCGGCCGGGGAGAAACTGGCAACCGCGATCGCGGATGCCTTCATGCTTGCCTGGACCACGGTGGCCAGCGAACCAGCCGAGCCTGCCTAACGCCGGCCTAATGATGCATTAGACGCATCAGGCGCGCGCATGCTAGCGCCTCTCTCCGCAGCAATGGTGAAGTGCGCGATGGCGGGATCCAGCCCCGCGGCATCATCGGGCCAGCGATTGCCGCCGGCGACTTGCAAGCCGGCAATCAGCGTCTGGCGGGACGTGGCATCCAGTGCCGCCATATAGGCGCGGCCCAGCGCCGAACTCGCAAGGCCGAGCCGGCCGCCATTGCCGATGCGCATCACGATGGCGGCCGACATCGGCCGCGCACTCTCGATCAGCACCATCTCCGGCCGATCGCGCATGCCCAGTTGCATGCTGACACCGACCTGCTCGGCAAAGCGATGCATATGCGGCCTGGCCAGCGCACGAAAATCCATTCGGCCCAGGAAGGCCGTTGCGAGGGCCATCACGCCGGGGCCGAGCTCGAGGCGGTTCTTGCTTCCCGCCCACTTGAAAATTGCATCTGTGATGCAATGAGATACCAAACGGCAACCTAGATCGACGACCGGTATCCTTCTTCCATTTGGGGTGATTCAACAAAGCTATTGGGGCGAGCGACAAAACGTGCGACCAGTCTTGAGCCAGCATCACGGCCAGAAACAAGCGTTCCGAAAGGATCATTCGAGATACTTCTTCATCCGTTGATATTTCATGAAAGCATGATAGGGAGTCGGGGACTGGTTGATGGAATAAATCCGACCTGTCAGCCGTTTACAAGATAACTGCGCGGAGCCCCGTCAGGCCAGGCGCGGCCGAGTGTCGTGCCGGTAATAGCTGCAACGCCACATTTTCCGGGGCTCCATGGCCGGCACCGGATGCGTCAATTTGGTATTCAATACAAGCGGAGATATGTGCACGGGGTATCTAAACAACCTAAACGATACAGGGGGGACGGTCCGGCGCGGCTCCGAGTGATCCGGCCGTCAGGCAGCAAAGCAGGGGACACATCATGAACGGGCGCAGGCTTTGCAAGATCGCCCTGGCATTCGTGGCAGCGGTGACGATGGTCGCCGGCGGTCCGACGCTGGCGGGCGGTCGCGGCGGCGATCGTGGTGGCGGCGGTGGCATGCACGGCGACGGCTTTCACGGTCACGATGGCTTCCACCATGACGGTTTTCACCATGGGCACGGGCACGTCGCCTTCGTGGTAGGCGGCGGCTGGCCGGGCTGGTGGGGATATCCATACGACGGCTGGCCATACCCCAATGTCGACCCCGGTTACTACGCGCCCGCGGTGCAATACATCGAGCAAGGCGATGGGTCGGACGGTGCGTCGGCGAACGCGTGGTGGTACCACTGCGACCAGCCCAGTGGCTATTACCCGTACATCAAGGACTGTCCGGGCGGCTGGCAAACGGTGCCGGCCCAGCCGTCGCCGTAATGCCGAGGTATTGATGAAGACGCATTCCGTTCTCCTCCTGATGGCGGCCGCGCTCGTTATGGGCGCCTGTACGGCAATGCCGTCGGGCCCTAGCGTGATGGTGCTCCCGGGCAGTAACAAGACGTTCGACCAGTTTCTCGGTGATGACCACAACTGCCGCCAGTTCGCGCTGGGCCAGGCCGGCGGCGTGAGCTCACATCAAGCCTCCAACACGGCGGCGGTGAGCAGTTCGGCGGTCGGTGCCAGCAATTCAAGCGACTCAGGATACAGTGCGCAGCACCAATACGACGCTGCCTACATTCAGTGCATGTACGCCAGCGGACACCGGGTCCCGGTCTACGGCCAGATGCTTGCGGCGCCGCCCGCGACACCACCTGCCAACTACAAGCCCTACTCTCAGCCGCCGGCACCACAAGGGTACGTCCCCTGAGCGTTCTGGCGAATCTTCAAAGCAATTGACGCAAGGGACCGTTGCAAGATCGGCGCAACGGCGACTGCCGCCGGTTGGGTCAGGTTGACCGCTTTGGCCGATGAACCGCCGTTGGCCGACAAGGCGGCGGACGGCTCTTCCAGGCCGCTCCGGGCATTCGTGCGCGCAGCGCCGGCGGCAGAAACCGGTGGAGTAGAGATGTGGCGCGGTGACGGTAGGTCCAGGCATCGATGTTTCCGCCCCTTTCGTTTGGCGGTGCCCTAGTAGCCTGACCATGACTCCGTTTCCACATCCCCCTCATCGAACCGGACATGCAGATCTCCCGCATCCGGCTCTCGGACAAGACTTCACGGCTTCACACACGCCAGGCCGCACCCCCGCGCGCGCTCAGACGTACGAGCCCGAAGTGCCCATAAAGGTGCGGAAGTGGATAGCTTCCGCCCCTGCGTCGTCTGACCTTGTGCTTGTTGCGCAGCCACCGGCGCAACCGCGTCGCGGCGTAGCTGTCGAGCGCCCGGTATGCGCGACTGACCGTTCCTACTTTGAAGTAGTTAGCCCAGCCGCGCAGCATGCGGTTCAACTTGCCCACCATCGCCGTGGTCTCTTGGCATCCCGTCTTCAGGGCGGTCAGCGCGTGGACCTTCTCGACCATGCGCCGGATACTCTTCTTCGATGGCCGCATCCCCATGCGGGGCTGGCCGGTCTTCGCCGAGTAAATCCGCCCAAACGTGTATCCCAGGAAGTCGAACTCGCCTTCCGGAACCCGACAGATTCGTGTCTTCTCCTCGTTGACCGTGAGCTTCCGTTTCCCCATGATCGCGCGCATCGCCAATAGGGCTTCATCAGCCTTACCGCGTTTACACAGGATCACGAGGTCGTCCGCGTATGTCACGATCCGACTACCAAGGCTGTGCTCCAACCCAAGTTTCCTCCACGCCAGCACGAATCGACGCATGTACAGATTCGATAAGAGTGGCGAGATGGGCGAGCCCTGTGGGATGCCGCAGCCAGCGTCCTTGGCCTCCGTCGTCCGCTTCTTCCGTCCGCGCGGACCGGCTTCCTCGACAGCGCATTCCAGCCACATCTTGATCAGATGCTTACCCGAAGGCTTCAGCCACTTCGTTACCTCCATAGCTGCTCCGGTTGCTTCCGGCTGGAGCGGTTGCCGGGTGGGGCTTTCACCCACTGGAAAAGCGCCGCCTTTGCACGGCGCACGCCAGGAGCGGACGTTGTACGAATTCCGTGGGTAGAGGGAGATCTTTATGAACCCTGCCGCTATGGTTATTCACCTTGATCAGCCGTTTGCGCAATTCCGGTCTGGCGAGTTCTCCGCCAAGGAGGTCGTTATTGCTGGACTCGAGTGGTCATCGGATTACTGGTCAGCACTTGCTGTCGGATGGATTGAGCAGGGCTTTCCAATTGATGACGAAGTGGCTGGTCTCCTACTGACACTATCGCGTCATCGCGCTCTCTCGCAGCCACTCAGGCATAGGGCATTCGCACTCGCCCAGAGGTGGAAGAAAGCAGCAGAGGCAACCGATTCTAACGAACCATGCACACGTCCTCTAGCACGGGAGTTATAGTTTCCTTGTCGTGCGCGCGATCCGCCGTGCCCATCGCTTCCTTGGCGCGCGCCTCGGCACAGGCGCGGATTTTTGCCGTCCGTCGCGTGCAGCGGGGATACGGATTGCTGGTAGCACTCCGCGTGTCGCCTCATGTATTCGTTCCCTTGCCACCAGTCCCGATGCTTGATAGCCCGATGGGCGACACGGCGCGCTATGATGCGTTTCCGCCGCATCGGCAACAGGCGCAGCACGGCCTCGCGCCACGGCCCGGTTTTCTGTTGCGGATCGACCCGATCAATGAAGAAGGAATGCGTCATGGCGCTCGAAAAACCTGCATTGCACTCTGTCTGGCAAAGCGACCAGGGAGACAAATTCATCGTCCTCGACGTGTTTGACCCAGCAGAAGACGACGAGATGGGCGAGGACGACTATCTGCCCGGCTACTACCTCGTTACGTTTGTTGACTACGACGAGCGCAACGAGGCCGACCCCATTGGGGAGGAATTCGACAACGAGCAATGGATGGCGTTGGTTACGTCGCTCGATCTCAAACAGAGTGGCGTGGAGCCCGGTGATTGCGCAATTTAAGCAATGTAGAACCAGCACCGACGTCGATCTTGCCTGCTCCCTGTCACTGTGACAAAGAAGAACGACTACTATTGGCAGTGGCTGCAGTCGACAGCATGATTTTCGGTGCGTCGGTCGGCACCTTTGTGCTCGTTTCCGCAGCGAATCACCCTAACGCCACATCCTTTACTCCCAGCGATCCCAGGACTCCACGTCCCACCACAGGAGCGTAAGGAAATGTATCCAGCATTGCGAGGTTGGGCGTCTCGATAGAAAGTGTGTTGGCTTTTCCATGATGCAGCCGCCGGCTGTAAAGCAAGCACTCCCATCCCCTTCGCCGGAGACGAAGATGCTCAGCCCACATGAAATCGCCGCCTTGATGATTCTCAATAGTGCAAACGAGAATCTCTATTTGAACCTCGCTGACCTCAAGACGCTTGAGCGTCAGCGGCTTGTACAACGGCATCGAACGGTACAAGACCCCAGACAAGTCCGCCTCACGAACGACGGGCGCTACTTGCGTACCCCTCCTTCCCCTGGAGACTAACATGCCATCCGAACCCGCTGACTGCCCGCTGTGCAAATCGCCTGCCGAGCGAGCGCCCCTCCGGTCACACGACGGCTATTCGTATGTCTGCCCCTCTTGTGGGTCGTACCATATTGGCGGCCTCGCCTTTGGTAAGGCCACGCGCGGCCACCTACCCGCCCATGTCCATGTCGACGTGCGTCGTCTGCAAGCCGAAGGGGATCTTCCGCGCATCGAATTCAACGCGCCCGATTTCGTGGTCAAGCCGGCCCACGGGAAGCAATAAGCCATGACGACCTACCGTCCCACGACCATCTTCCTAGAATCCCACTTCCTTCCAGGTGATACGGCCGAGCTGCGGCTGCCCTGCGACACTATATTAGTGTCGGACGACGCGGTGACCGTGCAAGGCGTCGAGACACGCCATCTCCAGGCGATGGTCTGGATGGCCGAATATCTGTCTTTCGAGCAGGACGGCCAGCACCACCGGTTCCGGATCGCTCACCCCTATTTAAAGCCGCCGCTGCAGGCTCGCTTCCCCCGGGTCTGATGCGCCATGTATCCCCGAGACATTCGGCGCGCCTGGGCGTGTGGGCTCGACGAGCCCGAGCCACGGCGGGCTGACCGCGGTACCCACCGGAGCATCCTGCTCGGCATGCGGTCAGGTTCGGCAGTACCCGCCACTTGCCCGCAAGGACGCTGGGAATAGCTGCGTGACAGCCACACAGCGCATTTGTGGATATCCGCGAAAGCCGGAGGCTTACTCGGCAGTCACATAGACCAGAACTGCCAGGTCCGCGCCGACTACGTTGGTCTGGATCGTCGGACTCAGGCTCAGTTCCTTTACCAGCCAAGGCTTGCCGGCAGCGTCCGGCAGGCGAATGACCACGCCAATAGCGAGATGCGGGATGGGCGCGTCTGCGGTCAGGTCAGCCACGAGAACGGGGGCGCCCGCGGGCGTGGCGTTGGTTACATCAATGAAGGTGTATTTGAAAGCCATAGCATCTCCGAGGGAGGATCTGCGACCGCGGGCTTAGACTGAGCCACTCCGACTTCATCTTGAAGCAGCTTCTCACAACGAATGGCTGCAATAAGTGACACTTCAAATTCACCGCCGTCGCTGGAAACTAAGACTGCCGTTGTGGGGGCTCCGCGGTAGTGGGAGTCGACCCGCTTACCGGCCGTTGGCGCGATGCTCGCCGATCCAGCGCTCACCCGTCTCGTCTTTGGGGAACTGGATCGGAGCATCGCCACTATTTCATAAGGGAAATCGCAATGGCGATCACCCCAATTGCCGCGAGGGTAACAATCACAAAGAGCAGCATGGGCTTGTCCGAACTGGGTAGTCCAGTATCCTTCGAGCCATGCGCAAATGCTATCGGGTGCGCACTGATTTCATGCCGGATTTCGTCCTACAGGCCGTTCGTCATTGCGAGACGCCATGACAGCGAGACGGGGGTGCGTCTATCGCCTCGGGACTTGCGCGTAGGCCGCGCGCGGCCAGCCTGAGCCCTTTCGCCCCGCCGCTCCCCCAGGTACCGGTGAGGCCGCCTTTCGCGCGCAAAATCACGGACCCATCCCGCGCGCTTTCACTGCCACGCATCAGCCATATTCCTATGGGATCGCTGGCACACGTGCCAGGATCCAGAGAGGGCGCGCAGCTTCATGCGGCCCTACCCGGCGGAGAGGACGGATGCAGAGCGTGCGCTGCAGATCCTTCAAAGTGAAGGCGTGACATTCTCCCAACAATGCCTCGTACCGGCGCTTTCACTCCCCTCGGATGCAGGCGCGCACTAAGCTCCCTGCCTCAGAGGAGCCAACTGCAGTCGACCGGGAAAGCGGGCATCGAAATCCTGGGGAGAAATATCGCTCAGATGCGAACATGCCTCGCCCGGCAGCGCAATGCTCAGCTCTGTATGCCACAGGACCACACCGGCAAGCCGAACGATTCGAACGCGCTTCTCTCTTGGAACCGGATATGCGGAGACGTGTCCCGGGAGCGCAACCAATGAAACGCGCCGCCGCACCTCGTGGCTGAGCCAACCCGAGGCGTCGCGCCGAACCAACGCCATTGCCGTCACGTGGCGATGCAAATAGACCGCCCGCGAGACGAGTGAAAACAGGATGAACACCGCGACCCAAAGCATAATGAAGCTCCGTTATGGCGCCGCTACTTTTTTGATGCCTGGCGGCTCGCCAACTCGCAGATTGTGACAACTAGTGATCTTTCCTCATATCCGGCTTTCTACCGGGTCGGATTGAGCCGATTCACGGCTTTGCCGCCATAAGCTGCCAAAGCACGTATGCTAGTGTAGTGTTGCATTCTGTTTGGAACTTAAGCGGCGGTTGGCGCGAATGACCTTCTGCAGGATGTCGCGAGCGCTCTTGGTCCAGATGAACGGCTTGGGGTTGGTGTTGTGGTGAGCGATGTACTCGTTAATGGCGGCGACCAGTTCCGGCACGCTGGTGAATACGCCGCGGCGAAGTCGCTCGGTTGTGATGTCGCGAAAGAACCGCTCGACCATGTTCAGCCATGATGCCGAGGTGGGCGTGAAGTGCATGTTGAATCGCGGATGCTTGGCCAGCCAGTCCTGCACCGCAGGATGCTTGTGCGTGGCGTAGTTGTCGGCGATCAGATGCAGCGTTTTGTCCTTGGGCGTCTCGCGGTCGATCTTGCGCAGGAACGTCAACCACTCGGTATGGCGGTGGCGCTGCTGGCACTGGGCGATGACCTGGCCATCGAGCACGTTGAGCGCGGCAAACAGCGTGGTCGTGCCGTTGCGCTTGTAGTCGTGAGTCATGGTGGCCGCGCGCCCATTCTTCAGCGGCAGCCCGGGCTGTGTGCGATCCAGCGCCTGCACCTGGCTCTTCTCATCGCAGCACAGCACAAGCGCGTGCTCGGGTGGCGACATGTAGAGGCCCACGATGTCTTCAAGCTTCTCGACGAACTTCGGATCGCGCGAGACCTTGAAGCCGCGCACGATGTGCGGCTTCAACCCGTGGGCGTGCCAATGGCGCATGACGGTGCTGGCGCTCACGCCCAACTCGGCGGCCATCTTGCGCGTGCTCCAGTGCGTGGCCGCTTCGGGCTGGCTCTGGGTGGTCAGCGTCACGAGGCGAGAGACGTCCACCTTGACCGGCGGCGCGCCACGTGGACGGTCGCGCTCAATGCCCGCCAGCCGCGATTGGGCATAGCGCTCGCGCCAGCGCGAGACCTGCACCCGGCCCACGCTCAGTTGCGCGGCAATGTCCTTGCTCTGCATCCCCTCAGCCGCAAGCAGCACGATGTGCGCACGCTGTACCAGCCTCACACTGGTCAGCTTCGAACGAACCAGTCTCGTCAATTCGGCGCGCTCTTCGTCGGTCAGCACAATCTCAGGGGCAACTCGCATTCACTCTCTCCACTCTGCCTCATAGTGGAACCTTGGAGGCATGCGAATATTATACGTTCATTCAAGAGTGCAACACTACACTAGTCCCGGTACCAGTAGCCATGCCGCAATCGCAAGGTAGTACCGCGCCGCTCCATCCCCCGTTAGGGATGGTGTTCAAAACGACGTCAGCAGGTTCGTGCTGACAGTGTAAGCGTGACAAGATGAATTTGATGAGCGCTTCTGCCAGAATTCGGCACTGCCTTCGGCATCATCACCGGCGTTGTCGCCCGTGTTTCGCGTCGTCGAAGGCGCACTCATCCTTTGGCGCCCGGCTGCAGTCGATGGCGCATCATCCACAGATTGCTCAAGGCAAACAGCGTCTGCAGTTGCAGCGTGTTCTTCATCAAGTCACGGTAGCGCACCTTCATGTGGCCGAACTGGCGCTTGATGATGCGAAACGGGTGCTCCACCTTGGCGCGGATGCGGGCTTTGACGCGCTCAACGTTGTCGCGCAGCTTGCCCCTCGGTGTGCCCTTGTCCAAAGCGCGCCGATTGCCTGGGCGCATTGCGACGTGCCAGTTGACCGCGATGTCTTGGGTCTCGCTACGCTTTTCAATACCTTGGTAACCAGCATCACCGAACACATCGCTCTCCTCGCCATGCAGCAAGGCATGAGCTTGCGTGACATCCTTGACATTGGCTGCTGTGCCCACGACGGTGTGCACCAGCCCCGATTCGGCATCCACACCAATATGCGCCTTCATGCCGAAATGCCACTGGTTGCCTCTCTTGGCCTGGTGCATCTCAGGGTCACGCTCGCCGTCCTTGTTCTTGGTCGAACTCGGCGCGACAATCAACGTGGCATCAACCACCGTGCCTTCCCTGAGCAGGAAGCCTTTGGCATTGAGCTGCGCGTTGACCGTCTTGAGAAACTGCTCGGCAAGCTGGTGTCGCTCGAGCAGATGCCGAAAGCGCAGGATGCTAACGCGGTCAGGCAGGCGGCTCATGCCGCCCAGGCCAGCGAATTCGCGGTACAGCGGCGTGTCGTACAACGCTTCTTCCATCGCCACGTCGCTCAGACCGAACCATTGCTGCATCAGGTGAATACGCAGCATCGCTGCGAGGGGAAACGGCCGGCGGCCCGTTGCCTTAGTCGGGGCGTGCGGCGCAATCAGCGTCAGAAACTCATCCCAAGGTACCACGCGCTCTATCTCATCGAGAAACACGCGCTTGCGCGTGCGGCGGTTGCTCAGGTCCAGGCCAAGGTCAGTTTGTTTCATGCACTTATTGTCGCTGGAAAAACCCGTCATGAGTGCCCGGTCCGCGGCGAGTTTTGAACACCATCCTTAAGCGTTCGACCATCTGGTCATAGACGAAGGAGAACGAAGTCAAGTGCTGGCCTCTATAGAAATCAGTCAGCACCTCTTTGAATATCGCAATCCAGTACGGTGTCACTCGGCCATCGTTGCTTTTTACCCGCTGCAGCTTCCCTGCTTGCAATTTTTCCCTTGGCCTACCGACCTTTCTTCGATTTGTGTCGACGCGTCGTACACCTGGTGCACCTCGAAGCCGATACAGCGGCATAATGCTTCTTCTCCCGCCGCCGAACCATATCCGCGAATGGATGAGTTCACGTATCTCGGACTTTCGCACGTCTTGCCGTGGATTTCTCCGGGCACGGAGAGAGTTCGGCGCAAACACCCAACTCCCTGAGTAAACGCTACGCTGAGGCAATTGCAGTATTGCAGTACCTTGATGAAGTCGAGCCGCGCGCTGTTGCCGGCATCAGCATGAGCGGCGAAATCGCAGTGCGCCTTGCCGCTGACCCTAACAATCGCATCGGGCGACTGGTCACATTGGTCGGCGCCGCCTACAATTCAGCCGCTTTCGAGGTTCCCTTCGGGCCAGCCTTCACCAAGATACTCCGTAAGCGCGATTTTCTCCGCACGTAGCGTTGACGCCCCGAAAGGCGCAGGATTGTGCCCACGATTTTTTCGTGGGCACAATTCATGGACGATAGCGATTTTGACTTCCTGCCGCTGCGAGTGACCAATGTCGGCGCCAACGGGAAACGCAGCTACGACAGGCAGGGCAAGCGAAGATTGATCGAGGCTTGCCTTGAACCCGGCGTATCGGTTGCCAGCATGGCGATCCGAGCCCGGGTGAACACGAACCAATTGTGGCGCTGGGTCAAGCAGTACAAAGCAGAAAGACAAGGTGGTATTGACATGGATAGCGCCGTCGAAGGCGCGCCATCGGCCTTCGTTCCGGTAGTAGAGGTTCGCGGCGTACCTCCTCAAGCCCAGCGGTCACGGCCGGCATCGCCGGAATCGACATCTGTTCCCGTGCCGCAATCTTCATCTTCGCCACAATTGGCACGCCTGTCGGCACGGCTGCCAAACGGCGTAACCATCGAGCTCGAATGCACACCGAAAGATGGGACGCTCGTGAAGGCGATGATCGCGGCGCTGGGGGACACCTGATGTTCCGCCTCGACGCTGACCTGCGGGTCTATCTGCACCGCGAGCCTATCGACTTCCGGGCCGGCCTGAACAGTCTGGTGACGTTGGTCGAGCAGTCGATGCAACTCGATCCGTTCGCCCGGGCCGTCTTCGCGTTCCATAACCGCGGCCGCAATCGGGTCAAGCTTCTGCTCTATGACCGCTCCGGATTCTGGCTCCTGATGAAGCGTTTGGAAGCAGACCACTTCGCCTGGCCACGCCGCCAGCAGGCGGTGATGGAACTCACCACCGAGCAACTGCACTGGCTGCTTGAAGGTATCGACATCGAAGCCGTTCGCCGACACCCTTCGCGGCGCTACCGGCACGCGAGCTGAGTCAGCGTGAGGGAGGCCAGGGTGCGGGCTCTGGCCATAGGCTTCGCGAGGCGGCTGCTCGCCAGGGGATTGGCCGATACCATTGATATGGATTCGACGTAAACCTGTTGGCGATGCGATTGCACTATCGTGAATGGCATGCCTGCACATGACCTCATCCCTGATCTGCCGCCTGACGTCCAGGCCTATATCCGAGAACTCGAGAAGAAGAATCTGGATCTCGAGTCGCTAGCCCAGCAACTCTCGCAGCGTATCGAGCAGCTCGAAGAGCAGTTCCGCCTCGCGCAGCTCAAACGCTACGCGCCGAGCAGCGAGAAGCTCAAGGATCGGGTGTTTGACGAAGCCGAGCAGATCGCCGCGACAGAACCTGCTGGCGACGATCCCGATGACGCGTTCACGCTGCCCGATACGGGACTTCCGGAAGTCGATGAGTCTGCACACCGCAAGCGGGGACGCAAGCCGCTGCCGGCGTCGTTGCCGCGCCAGCGCATCGAGTACGACCTGCCCGAGGAACAGAAAATCTGTCCATGCTGCCAGAGCCCGCTGCATCGCATGGGCGAGGAGACGAGCGAGCAGTTGCACATCGAGGTAAAGGCCTCGGTGTTGCAGCACGTACGGTTCAAATACGCGTGCCGCCATTGCGAGCGCAACGCGGAGCGCACGCCGATCGTGGTCGCGCCGATGCCAGTACAACCGCTGCCAGGTAGCAACGCGAGTCCGGCGATGATCGCGACGGTGACGACCGGCAAGTACGTGGATGGCACGCCGCTATACCGGATGGAAGACGCGCTGGCCCGTGCGGGCATTCCGGCGGGCCGCGGCACGCTGGCGAACTGGATCATCAGGCCTGCCGAACTGCACTACAGCCGGTTGTACGAGGCGATGCGCCAGACGCTGCTGTCGCAGCCGCTGATCCACGGCGACGAGACGACGGTGCAAGTGCTCAAGGAAGAAGGCAAGACCGCGCAGAGCAAGAGTTACATGTGGCTCTACAGAAGCGCACAGGACTGCGAACAGCCTGTGGTGCTGTTCGACTACCAGCCGGGGCGTGGTCAGCAATATCCGCAGGCGTTTCTCGCCGGCTACGAAGGCATGCTGATGACCGACGGCTACAGCGCCTGGCGCACGCTCAAAGCCGTCACGCACTTCGGGTGTCTTGCACATTCGAGACGACTGTTCGTCGACGCGCACAAGGGCCAGAAGAAGCCCGGCGGTCGCGCACAGCAGGCGCTCGAGTACTTCAAGGCGCTGTATCAGGTCGAGACACTTGCTCGCAGAGAACTGCCAGAGGGCGAGACACGGGCCGGCTACACCTACCGACTGCGGCAGGAACACAGCGTACCGCTACTGGAGGCGCTCAGGAAATGGCTGGACGAACTGGCACCGCAGGTTCTGCCTGAAAGCCTGCTGGGCAAGGCGATCAGCTACACGCGCAATCAGTGGGAATACCTCAGCCGCTATGTTATCGATGGGCGTGCACCCCTCGATAACAACGTGATAGAGCGCGACGTGAGACCCTTTGCAACCGCGCGAAAGGCATGGCTCTTTGCAGACACGGTTGCCGGTGCGAAGGCGAGCGCGACGATCTACAGCCTGATGCTCACGTGCCGCGCCTGCAACGTCGAGCCGTATGCGTATCTGCTTCACGTTCTCACCGAGCTGCCGCAGCGTGCGGCGGACGCCGACATCAGCGACCTGCTGCCGTTCAACTACGCCAGCCAGCAGAGCGCAATGACGAACCCCGGTTGATGACATGACAGGGCGCCGGCACTGCCCCGGCGCGCGATTCCTGGTACCTCCATCGGACATTGCCGATCCTGCTCGAGCGTCGCAATAGGGCCGAGCCCGCCTGTTCGCCGAGAACGACTCTCAATACAGTGTGCTGAATTGCGCGGTTACGATACTCCGCACGCCGCAAAGCTGGCAGCGCTCGGTTGTCTTCGCCCAGATAGCGTCGTTTCCTGGCCGCTTAACGGTGGTCCGCGCTACCGAGGACACCGTCGTTCCGGCCACCATCGGTGAGCTGCTCATTGCGAACGCCAGACGCGCGGAGCACGCGGAAATTGTAGACATCCTCGATACAGACCACGCTCTCGGCTTGGCCGTGCGTGCACAGCCGGGGCTAATCGACCGCCTCGGAATTGTCATCTGTCGCGCCATCCTTACCTAACAGCGCGGCAAATGACTACTGTGGCTTGTCGCCACGCGCAGGCCGATATCGTTTTATCGGATGACGAGACTGGTGGGGCTAGCGTTGCGGTTGCAACGAAAGCGCGAAACTCCGCCTTAGTCGTTGTCTTCCCCGTGGTGTCCGTGGTGCCCATGGTACCCATGGTGCCGGTAGCCCCAGTACCCGTACGGACCATAATATCCACCATAGTTCCCGCCATCGTATGGCACCACGACGCAACCGCCGAGCAGCGTGGATGCGGCAATTAGCAATGCGAGAAAGGCATTCATGGCGCTTCCCATTCTTGACAAATGCGGAGAGGCCAGGCTGGCCTTCCAGCTAACTGGCACTCTCCAAAAAGCTCCTGCACTCGAGTTTCGTCGCGATGGCCTTTGCCTTGGCAACGTACCCCCCGTCCGCTCGATGGGAGCAGCTTACTGCTTCTTCGTCTTGTCTACATTGGCGCTGGCTGCAGCCTTCGCTGCGTCGGCCTGCGCCTCCGGCTTCGGAACATCCACCTTGGCCTTCGTCTTGTCGGCATCATTCTTTACTTCAGCCTTCGCCTTACCAGCCTCGGTATTGGCGGCCCCCATCTTGCTCGCCTTGTGGTGCGTGCCCTTGGCGACGGACTTATTGGCGTCAGCTTTTACGTCAGCCTTCTCCTTGCCGGCGCTGGCTTGAGCCTTTGCTTCATCGCCCTGCGCGCTGACACTCTTCTTGTCCTTGTCGGTTTTTGCCTGCGTGGCGCTCTTTTCCTTGACGACCTTTACCTGGTCTTTCGTCGCCTCTGCTTGCAGCTGAGTCGCGGAAGCTGGCACACCAGTCTGCGCGAAAACCGTACCGACGAGGGCTGCTGAGGCGAGAGCAGTGAACAGCTTCTTCATGACGTGAACTCCTGAGGAATTTTTAGCAGCTCGGCAATGCGCCGTGCTTACAGGCAAGAACGGTACTGTCCCGAGCCGAGTTGACTCGAAACTCGTGACAATCCGTAAGTTCTGAAACAGGCAAGCTTGACTCGCAAGCGTGGCCGAATGTGCCCCCACTATCAGCGCGGGTCTTCGTCCTTTCGGACGTACTCCGACCCCGGTCCCACGCCGAAGATGCGCGCTGTGTTGTAGCCCGTCCAATCCGGCTGGACACCAAGCGCCCCACATCGCGTTACAGAAAGTAACCGCTGTGCGAGTCCGCTAATACACCATTGAGCCATGCCGACCTAGAGTCTCTGTAAGAGGAAACGGAGTAAACCATGCGAAGGGTCGCAGCACTTTTGATACTGGCCGGGGCGACCGGCCTTGCCTCGAACGTTGCTCAAGCGCGGGTGGACGTAGGTATCGGCATCGGCATCCCATTGCCAGCGGTTGTCGCCCCGCCCCCTGTCTACTACGAGCCTGCGCCGGTGGTGGTCGAGCCTCCGCCCGTGGTAGTTTCCCCGGGCTACTATTACGACGACTGGCGGGCCCGTGCCTGGCGGGAGCGTGCGTGGCGGGAGCAGCGCTGGCGCGAACGCGAGTGGCGCGAGCGCCGACGCGAATGGCGACGCTGGCATGACGACTACGATGACTAAGATGGGTGGGCGCTATGCTGGTGGGTAACAGCCGGAACGCCAAGGCGTTCGTCATCACTCATCGAATTCACAGGTAACGCTATGAGGCCGTGCCGTGCGACCGAGGCAGACCTTCGTGATGTGGAGGCATTGCTTCGGTCGTGCTCGCTGTCCGTTGGCGGAATACATAGCGAAGCGGTGTAATTTCATGTCAGCCGAGACCGGACTGGCCTCCTTGGGTGCACCGTATCGAAGAACTTGGCGGCAAGGTTGGCCTGCTACAACGGGGCGCCGTGGCCGAACGGGCGAGACGTGCAGGTCTGGCCGCTCTTCTGGTTTCCGCACTGGTGGCCGATGTACGTTCGCGCGGTATCGGGTATTTACCGATATGCCTGAAACTGTACAGGCGTTGGGCACAATCCAGCGCCGCAGTACCAATGTAACTGCCTCGCTCAGCTTGAATCAGCGGCTTGAATGACGAGACGCCTGCAATGCTTTGACCGATATCCCTCTGGTTGTAGGGACGTCGCATCAGAACCGTTCCGTCGGGTCGCACCAACGTGATGGAGCCGTGGTCGCCAAGAGTCATCCCATCAAACAGGCGGTGGAAGTAGTTCAGCCGAAGTGTCCCAACAACGGTGCCGGCAAATTGGCCGTGGCTATCCGTCAGCCGTCGGCTTAGTCCAATCGTCTTCGTTAGATGCGGTGAGAACGGTTTGCTGATGAAGAGGCTGGCATCGGCCGACCGCTGTTGAACTGTGAAGTAATCACGGTCACTGAGGTTGAGCTTTCTCGGCGGAACCGAGCGAGAATCAATGACGACCTCGCCCGCCGTGTTAGAAGCCCGGCAGATGCAATCCTCGTCCCCCGGGGCGTTTTCCCTGTTCGCCGACCGTTCTGTTGAGGCGTTACCAGCGCACTCACCAAACCTCCATCTGCGACCAAAAGAACCTCAGTAATCGCATCTCTCTTTAGCCAGCGACTCCGTCGTGAAACCGTGGCTCACGCGCAACTGATGCTCGACCGCAATTACCTGGTCTTGGCACGCGAACAACAAATCGTCCTTGAACTTCTGCGAAGCGCCGTTGATGCGTTGAGCTTCATAGGAAGTCTGCCTCGCGCGACAACGAAGATACAACAGCGTCGCCTTGGGAGCCAGTTTAAGTTCCGCCTTGTCCAGAGGCTTACATTCGACATAGGACTGGGCGAAGGTGCCGTGGCTCGCTAGCAATGCCAAGGAAAGCAAAAATGAAGAAAGAATATGCGACATGAACGTGTAACACTTGGGCTGCCGGTCGAAAATACCCGCCTTCGCAGGCTGCAAAGTGCAAAAGGGAGCTACTCGTTTCCGCTATCGCCCTCCGTGACACGTCGCTTTCGCGTGACAACAACATCTTCCTTCGACTCACCGCCGAAGTTCGTTCGCCCTTCGGAGCGGGTGCCCGAACCTGGCTGACGGACGCCGCTCGGCACCTGGATGGTCGAAATTGCGCTCTTATAGACAATTTGCATACCGCTTGGCCCGCTGAGCATCACCACGAACTGGTCGAATGACGCGATTGAGCCGGTCAGCTTGATTCCGTTGACTAAGTACACTTCGACACGCTTCCGCTCTTTGCGTGCTGTGTTCAAGAAATCGTTTTGCGGATTAGTGGGGATAGGTTGCATTGCTTAGCTCAGATTGAGACCAGCTGCCATTATTGCTGAAATGAACGCCTGCTATGCTCACAGGGTAGGCAAGAGTTCGAAACGGTCGAGCCTTGGAAACGGAGGCTCTACCTCCGTCACCTTAATGTCGCCGACGAGCGCGGCCGCATAGCCATCGCGCATCCAATCGCACATCTCTGCGAGCACCGCTGGTGAGCCCTGCAACATTGCCTCGACCGACTCGTCCATGCGGTTCCGAACCCAACCGGTGATGCCCAACGCCCGTGCGCCGTGTATGCACGCCTCGCGATAACCGATGCCTTGCACTCGACCACTCACCCGCACTAGCCACGTCTCCAAGGCGCTGCATTCATCGACTGATTTCACGCTCGCTCTCCGCTTATGCCGGATGCGCCCGACGCATATGAGCGCCGTGCCGCCATTACTAGGAATGAACACAATCGCCTGCGGCGCGGTGGCCCGCTCGGTTCGTGTCCTGACGGCAAGCTACGCTTGCCCCTCCCTCTATGGCGAGGTCCATATTAATCATATAGGGGCCACGGCTGTGGGAGATGATACCTATCGCGACCCGTGTATCGTGTAGCCGACTCGTGGGTGCGCCAATAGCCCCCAGAAACTCCTAGAACACAGGCAGAGTCGAAACGTCATCCATCTCACAAAGCGGATAACGTGCGCATCCAGGCTGGGCAGCCCAAGCGGGTATCGTCGATACGGGTCACGCCCCAGTCTGGCGGCAAGTGCGAGGTTGAACTGACGTTTCATGAGGGCCATGTGCTGGTGGGGCACTATTTCTCGACCAGCAGCGCGATGTAGCAGGTACTTCAATCGCGCGCCGCTTCCGGTTGCGCAGACCTACAGTTCTCGATATATTTTCTGGCACCGCGACTCCACCGACTAGGTACGCCCAAGGCCGTCTACGTCGCACACAATCGGGCCAGTGCGGTTGAACGCATCAATTCCCGGATAGAGGGGACGGTAGACCTCGACTATGAGACCGCCTGGGAAGATTCGTTCGAGCTTGGAAGGCTCGGGCAGCAATATGGCGTCCTCGGGCAGTTCCGAACCATCGAGCATGTTGCTGTGCGCTCTCCGGAAGCCCTTGTTCGCGGGCTACGAGCACCAAAACTCACATTTAGGCAGCGGCATTTGTATTGCACGTTCGAGTTCACCGCGTTACCGGAGGCCTGCCTGTGTGAACTGGAAGCACGCGCAATTCAGCACGGCTGACTATATTTTGGCGGTTCACTTGCTGAAGCACGCGACGCTCACCTGGGAGTAGTAAAGAGTTCCGCTGGGCCCACCACCAATGCGCAAGCCCCAGGCGCCTCATCAGGCTTCGAGAGGCCTTGGTTCAGCATCAAGGGGGCGCGGTCGCACGCACTGCAAAACAGAGCTGCCCTTAAGACTGGGAAGACTGGGCGCCTTGCCACCAAGCGCTAGCCATGTCTACATGTGCCGCAAGCTGCCCCCCCAAAAAAACATCTGCGGCGGGAACACACGCACGTCGGCAATTGCCCTCAAAGTTGACTAGATTGGTAATCCGTCCCTACCGGCAGCGTACCGCCGAGAGAGATGGGCTTGAGGGGACGCGAAATCACATGAGTGCTCCACGTCATATTGAATTGACGGGAGGCCAAGAAGAAAGTGGGGAACCATGAGAATAGAAAACCCAGACCATCTGGTCATGAGAATCGCGATGGAGACAGGCTTCCCCGCCGAAGTCGTCAGGGAAACCTACCTCGCAGCTTTCCTAGAACTAAGCGCCGATGCCCGGGTTCACGTCTATCTGCCTTTGTTCGCAGCAAAGCGCACAATCGCTCGGCTGCGCAACGTCAATGGCGAGTCTGGAACTCAAACACTCTCCTCCGGCTTGGCGGCACAAGAGGCCCTTCTGGACTTTCAGGTGGAAGTGACGGCTGAACTCCGTGCAAGCCGCTCCGCCGCGAGCAAGGTCAAAATAGCAAGCCAGCACTCTGCCCACAACGGCGCCGCAATGGTACCGAGCGCTATACGTGGGTAGGTTGGAACGTACTATCGCGCCTGAATCCCATGGTACCGGGCAGCAGCGCCATGGCAGCCTTTCCACTTAGCGGCCGGCAACGATTCCATAGAATGAGTCCGACCGGGGATTCAACACGATAAAAGAATTTCGTCTAGCCCAATTCTGCGCTGCTTCGAATACCTCGAGCTCTTGCTGACTCCAATCACTTCTCATTAGGGGGGCGGCGTCCTGTTCTGTTGTGGCGTACACGGCCGCCTGGTGCAGAGGCTCGCGGCTCCGCTTTCCTGGGATAGTAAATGTACGAATCGTTACGTGCATATCATTCGAAGGGATACTCGACGACAGATTATGTCGACACGCAGATGACACTACTATGAAGGCGATACCCTCGAAAGCGCTTTGGTAGCGCTTTGCCTGTATCGGACCATGACCGAACCTTTTCCTGCCGCCTGTCAACGGCGAGGAGCGCTCTCCGCTTCGGTGTTCGGCCGATGCAAAAACCCAGGGCCGTCATCTCATTCCCATGGCCGACTCAAAGCTGCCCTTTGCTGTTACAGGCGACATTTGTTTCTTCGCCGACCAAGTCGACTATGGGCTCGAGCTCACCAGTCCGCTCCTCTCCATGCAATCGTCAATGCTGCGACACCCATTCAAGAAACCTGTGTCCGTACCAGCCACTCAAGCAGAGATAGAGCACAGCCACACCAAAGTTCCATAGCAGAATCATGATTGTGGCGTCGAGCGGGTGAAAGATTGACAATGCCGTCGCCGTCATTGCGGCAACCGCGAGACTTCCCACCATCGCGACCGGCTTCGCCGACAGCCGAACTACGTGACGCAGCATCATTAGCATCACCAGCGATATTGGGACACCGACCAATGTCAGTGTTGCGAAGCAGCGCGCAGTCTCACCGAGAGACATGCCGTTCGGCGCAATATTGACCCAATTGGAAAGGCAACCATAGCCAATTGTGGAAACCCAGATGGCAACGGCCGGTGCCGGCAAGAACAACCAACGGCGAGACCAGCCTGGAACACTAGCAATAAACGCAGCCACGGCCGCCAGAACACTGGTTGCGATGGCGGCAACAACACCCGTGATGAAGACTGGCTGATGCAGTTTGAACAACAGGTCGGGCCGCACGCCATGTCCGACTCCGACAAATAGCACCGTTAGCGCCGCAAATGCTAGCCAGAAGGCAGCCCGCACTGCCGGTGCGCGCAGGCGCCGTACCGGTGTTGCTTCGGCCACAAGGAGGTCAATCAGGTCGGAAGTCCTCGTCATCGGTTGCCACCTCGCTGCTGGAACAGTGCTCGCAGACGCTTCATTGCCCGGTGCGTGGCCACTTTCAATGCTGCGACCGACATTCCACTCGCAGCAGCAGCCTCCTTCAGGGACATTTCCTCCAGTTTCAGCATCCGCACCGCTTCACGCTGACCGACCGATAGCATCTCGATTGCGTCCCTAACCACACGCGCGTCCGCGGCCTCTTCTTGTAGGTTCGCGTCGGCAGCCACAAATGTTTCATGTTCGGCTTCAAGCGGAGCTTCATGCACGACCGCGCGTCCACGCCGGCGTAGCCCGTCGACAATACGCCGGTTGGCGATAGCGACCAGCCATGGCCCAAACGGCCGGGACGGGTCATATGTATGACGGACAACGTGTATCGTCAGCAGCACATCCTGAACCGTGTCCTCAATGTCATCACGATTGCGCATTTGGCGCGCGGCGAGCGCGCGGACGTACGGTGCAATACCTTCTAGCAGGCGACGATAGGCGTCCTGGTCACCGCCCTGCGCCTTGACCATGGCGATAGACCAATCCGGCGTGCCGTCTGGACGGCTTGCCGGTCGCTCGGTCTGAGGGCATGGCGCGACCGAATCCCGGGCATCCCTATCGGAACCCTGCGCTGCTTGGGGTTGATGTGGGTGCTGGTGCATGTCGGCATTTTGCGTCACGAACATTGGTTTGTCGCGCAGAAAATATTTTGCTTGCGACGTAACCTCCGGCCCTGACCAGCCGAACTTTCAGATACGGCCTGAATGCCTGGCCGCAATCATTCGGAGAATGCACGATGAACAAGCATGTATTGGCCGCCACGACGCTCTCATCCGCCATCGGGCTGGCGCTAGCAATGCAGGCTCTGCCAGCTCAAGCCCAGGCCATGAAGGACATGAGCGGCATGCCGCAGATTGTCAAAGACAACATGGCCAGGATGGAAAAAAATAAATTGGAGAAGTGTTACGGGATAAATGCCGTGTCAAAGAACGACTGCGCCGAGGGAGCCCATTCCTGCGCAGGGCAAGCTACCCAGGCGCGCGACACGAAGTCGTTCATCCTGCTGCCTGCTGGTGACTGCGGCAAAATCCAGGGTGGCAAGCTGAAGCCGGCTTGAGCACGGGGCAACCTATGCATGCCGCTTCTGTTGCATCGCAGTGTGCATCCGGCCCGATTCCGGCGTGCGCCGGGGTCGGACTGCGCTTCTGCCACCACCGAATGGTTGCCGAGGAACGCCCCGCAATCCCGTGGTTCGAGGTGCATACCGAAAACTACATGGGCGGAGGGAGTGCCCCAGGCTACCTGGACGCCATTCGCCGAGACTACCCAATCTCGCTCCACGGGGTAGGCCTATCCTTGGGCAGCGCGGAAGGGATAGATGCCGCGCATCTAGAGCGCGTTTGCTCTGTTGTCGAGAGAGTCGAGCCCGGGCTGGTCTCGGAGCATCTGTCCTGGAGCGTCAGCGATGGCACTTATCTCGCCGATTTACTGCCCCTGCCTCTGACCGACGAAGCATTGACTATCGTGTGCAGACATGTCGACCAGGTCCAGACCCGCCTGCAGCGAAGCATCCTCATTGAGAATCCATCGACCTATCTGCATTTCCGCCACTCAACCATCCCTGAGTGGGAATTCCTCGCCGAGGTCGCGCAGCGCACGGGGTGCGGCATCTTGTGCGATGTCAACAATATCTACGTCAGCGCCAGCAATCACGGATGGGATGCACAGGCCTATTTGGATGCATTGCTGCCGGAGGCGATTGGCGAGCTCCATCTCGCCGGCCACAGCTTGCGGCGGCTTGACCGGGGGCTGGTCCTGCGCATCGATGACCACGGTTCACGCGTCGCGCCTCCGGTATGGACCCTATATGAGCACGCGCTCAAGCGCTTTGGGCCGGTTCCCACGCTCATTGAATGGGACACCGATATTCCAGCGCTCGATGTCCTGATGGAAGAGGCGGCGATTGCCGAAGCGGCTTTGGAGAAACGGCGAAATGAAAGCGTGTACCCCAACGCTGCTTGAATTGCAGCACGCCATCCGCCAGGAGATGCTGGGCCTTTCGGTTGGCGACGCGTCCGCATATCTGGTACCCGGTGGGCTGGACCCGCAGGCACGGCTCGGAATTTACCGAAATACGGCAACCGGCGCATCTCTCACCGCGCTGCGTTTATCCTTTCCATCTATCCAATTTCTGGTCGGGCCCGAGTTCTTCGAAGGTGCGGCCAGATTGTTCATCGAGCATTGTCCACCGCAGAGCGCGTGGCTGGATGCATATGGCGCGTCGTTCCCGGAATTCCTGGTGCGGATGCCGGAAGCCGCGTCGCTTGCCTACCTGCCGGACACTGCCCGGCTCGAATGGGCTGTCAATGCTGTGCTGCACGCACCGGATGCGACGCCGCTTGACCTGGGCCGCCTCGCGGAACTGGAGCACGCCGAACTATGGCAAATCCGTTTCGCACCGCACCCTGCGGTGCAGCTGATTCAGTCAGCCTTCCCAGTGGACGCAATCTGGCGCGCGGTGCTGGCACGCGACGACAGTGCCTTGGCGGCTATCAATCTGGCCGACGGCCCGGTCTGGCTGTGTGTTCGCCGAACTGCGTCCGGCGTGGCCATCGACCGCTTAGCCGAGCGTCAGTGGCACTTCGCGGCGGCATTACTTGCGGGAGACCTCTTGCATGCTGCGCTGGACGAAACAGCAGACCCCGCAGCTCACGTCTGGCTCGCCACCTTGCTCGCATCGGGATGCTTCACTGAGCCCCACCCAACCAGTCAAGTGTTCAACCGACCATCCGCGGACCTTGCCATATGACACACGAAATTCAGTCTATCCCTCCACGCTCACCAATGACAGACCTCATACTGCGCGCCGTCGGCTGGCTCAAACGAGTACCGCACACGGTCCTCGCGCTCCCGCTACGGCTCGCGGTCGCCACGGTCTTCTGGAACTCTGCGACGACAAAATTGGCCAACTGGGACACCGCACTTGAGTTGTTCAGGGAGGACTATCGTTTGCCATTCCTTCCACCGGAGCCTGCGGCCTATATGGCTGTGTCAATCGAGCTAATCGCGCCGATTCTGCTTGTACTGGGCTTGGCGACCCGCCCTGTCGCATTGGTCTTGCTCGGTATGACGGCAGTCATTGAGGTATTCATCTACCCGCTGGCATGGCCCACGCACATCCAGTGGGCAGCCATGCTATTGGTGCTCCTGTGCCGAGGCGCGGGCAACTGGTCGTTGGACTACTTGCTATATAGGAAATTCGGTCGCATGC
This sequence comes from Cupriavidus sp. F041, assembly GCF_057814235.1. Lineage (NCBI taxonomy): Bacteria > Pseudomonadati > Pseudomonadota > Betaproteobacteria > Burkholderiales > Burkholderiaceae > Cupriavidus > Cupriavidus sp. F041. The sequence continues at coordinate 2,058,506 of NZ_JBVASY010000001.1, read as the reverse complement.
ATGCTCGTAAGCCGACTCACGCAGCAGAAATTGAGCACTAGTGCCCGGACTCATGTGCTCGGACAAACTCACTGCATGTTGGCGAGGCGCTCATCCACCACGGGAGAGTACACAAGACCTCCACTCGTGCCGGCCAACAAAGATAGCGCTTACCCTTCCGACGGTAACGGGCGTCGAAGGCGGTGCCTCGTGGCAAATCGACCGGCTTGTCACGCACGCCGGTCCCTCGCCAAAACGACACTCTGGCACAAGCAAATAGCCGACGTTCGAGTGCTACCAGTTAGTAGTACTGGTTCTTGCAGAAGTCCCCTTCTTGACCAAGAGCTTTTTAAGTTAATGTAGCCAAGTCGGTTTAGCTTTTTTGCACCTGCTTCGACATGTTTCGGTGGGACACCGTAGCGAAGATGAGAAATGCCAGAGGCACAAGGACGAGGCTGTAACTCAGCCAGATGCCATAGAGGCCTTCAGGTCCATAGGGCTCAGTCGCGCTATGCCAGGCCTCATTATTGACGAACGGGAGTGCGCCTGCCTCCGAAAACTCGTGAACCGCGTAGATGGCCAACTGAATGGAGAAGAGCACCATAAAGACAGCTGTAACCTGAAAGAACAGTGACAGGTTGACCTTTCTCCCGTACTGAGTCCACGCCCAGGCCAGCACACCGGCGCAAGCGAGCCCCAGCACACCGCCCAAGGCTAGCTGGCCTGTAGCAGCGCCAGCGGCGAGGGAGGCAATCATCGTGGCCGCCTCGACGCCTTCACGCCCGACCATCAGGAGCACGAAGGCAAAAACAGCAAGCCACGGCCCCACCGCCTTCTCGTCAGAGACTTTAGAAAGCCGGTTTCGGATTTCTCCTGCAATAGCTTTGCCGTGCCGGAGCATATGCCAGGTACAGGAAATCACAAGAGCACCCGCCAGCAGCGCCAGCCAACCTTCCGCGAGCGGGCTCACGCCACCCGCGCGGAATAGGACAAGCCCGAGTCCCGCCGACACCACCAGCGCAGCTACGAGGCCGGTCTTTGCCGCACCTGCAAGGTGTTGGCGCCCAGTCTTCTGCAGGAATGCGAATGTAATGGCGGCGATAAGAAACGCCTCCACACCTTCACGAAAGGTAATCATGAGCATCGCGAACATTTCGGCCCTCGTTCAGTCGCACCAACGAATAGTAACAAGAATCATTACCATCTTAGTGCAAAGGAGAAGACCGCGTGAAACTATCGAGAACGGCATAAGCCCGCCGTAGCGGGTAGGCCTGTGCTTCATGCGGCACACGACCCAGGGCGCCACATGCCGTCAGTCGGATTCACACAGCGAGTCAATCAAGGGGCAGGAAATCTCTCCGCGATTGGCGCGGCATTGCCCCACCAGGCTTCGCAGTTCCGTTCGTAGTACGCGCAAATCCCGCAACCGCTCTTCCACGACCTGGAGTTTGTGCTCGGCCAGCGCGCGGGCTGTTCCACATGTGCTGCCGTCGTTGAGCTGTAGCAGCGTACGAACCTCATCCAGGGTGAAACCGAGCGCCTGCGCCCGGCGAATGAAATGGAGCCGCTGAAGGCTCTCCCGCGAATATTCGCGAATAGCGCCATACGCGCGTTCCGGTATCGGTAGCAACCCGCACCTGTGGTAGTAGCGCACCGTCTCCACGCCAACATTGGCCGCCTTGGCCAACTGCCCGATTGTCAGTGCCGATTTCATTACTTGACTCCGTACTTAAGTACGCACCTAGACTACGTGTAAGCAGGTCGAAAAGGAAGTGTGATGGCAAGTCGATGGACGACACCCGGTGCTCTGATGGCCGGCGCAGGGGCGGCAGTTGGAGCGTCAGCTTGTTGCGCAGGGCCGCTACTGCTGGTCATGTTGGGGTTCGGTGGCGCGTGGGGTACTCGACTGAGCGCCCTGGAGCCATTTCAGCCATTCTTCATGGCCGGCTCGCTCGCATTCTTCGCGTTCGCCTTCCATCGCCTCTACCGCAAGCCTGAAGCCTGCAAACCGGGGGAGGTCTGCGTGGTTCCAGCCGTGCGGCGCCGCCAACGGGTCGTGTTCTGGGCTGTCGCGCTTGGCGCCACGGCGCTGATGGCGTTCCCACTATATGCGCCGCTATTTTATTGAGATATCACCATGCTTAGGAAGCCAGCACTGGTGCTAGCGACAGCCTTCGTTGCCGCGACAGCCCTTGCCGCCAGTACGCGCTCCGTTACGCTTGACGTGACCAACATGGACTGTGCAGCTTGTCCAATCACGGTTCGCTTAGCGCTGGAGAAAGTGCCGGGCGTCCAGTCCGCGAAGGTCGACTTCAAGACCAAACGCGCCGCCGTGGCCTTTGACCCCACGAAGACTTCACCGGAAGCGTTGACCGCAGCCACGGCGAATGCCGGCTATCCGTCGACCGTCAGGCAGGGGCAATGATGAGCACCGAGTTGCAATCAATCATTACCTGCCCCATGTGCGGACACGCGAAGGCAGAGACTATGCCGACCGACGCTTGCCAGTGGTTCTACGAGTGCGAGGAATGCAACGCGGTGCTCAGGCCCAAGGCCGGAGACTGCTGCGTTTTCTGCTCGTATGGCACCAATAAGTGTCCCCCAATGCAACAGCCATCGGGCTCGTGCTGCTCGCGTGGCTAACATCGGAGCATAGGAACATTTGCGCCGCACTGGATGACCGGTGAGCCAAGGTCCTGTCGCCAGTCGACATAGATTTTGCCCAAGCCGGAGATGCCGCATTGCGGGCACGCGGCCGATATCCAATTGACGTGTTACTGCAGCTACCGCGAAGATGTCGACCAAACACATGGCTCTGCGCCGGTACAATTTCTCCGGCATGTTTGCGCTTCGCGCTCAGGTTGGCACATCGCACTGCTCCCAGCGCGCCCTGACCCATAGGTGCGGCTACCTAGGTTCAGTCGCCGAGCCAGCGAGCTACAGAGTTTGAAAATTCCCACTGAGGAAAGAACATGAACGCACTCAAGAATCTGAAACTCAAACGCGCCGTAGCCGCCTGCTTGGTTGGCCTGGGAAGTTTGACGCCCATGGCAACCCATGCGGCCAGCGAAAGCCGGGTGTTGGACTTTGAAACACATGCGGCCTTCTTTTCGAAGGAGACGCAGCAGAAGTCGCCACTAGACCCACAGGTGTTTGTCGCGGCCCAAGGCGCACCAGCGGCCGTTGGCCCCCAAGATATCAAGCGCAGCGCCGGCTTGCGCAATGCGCTGATTGCTGACGCACCGACCTTGCCTATCATGAGCGCATCGGGACGGGCTCTCGATATGTCCCTCGGCGCTTGGCTTAGCGCCAAGGGGCAGGTCATTCTGACGCCGCAGCCCAATGGGAGGGAAAAAGTCACCGTAGTACTGGCTGGTCTGAAGCCGCACGGTCGCTATAGCCTGTTCGAGAATCACTTTGACCAGAAGCCAGTTGGCTTCACGCCGCTCGATGGCAATGGCATGGATAACGATGTCGTGGCCGATGCAGGGGGCAAGGCGGTCTTGACGACGATGTCACCGACGACAATCACCCACAACAACGCCGTTCTTGTCATCTACCACTCAGATGGCAAGACGCACGGGAAAATGCGGGGTGAGATTGGTATCGACGCGCATCATCAACTGATAGCACGGCCGTAATCCTTTCATGTAGGACTGCTGGACAGGATGGTTCAGCAGTTCCGCGCGCTACGCTGAACGCGCCAATGCCAGCATGACCATGTGTGCCGACTGTGGGGTGACTTGGGGTGACCACCTTCATCAACCATCTGCCTTACGTGGCAGGGCTCTTGGTATGGAAGGTATGGCCAGCCTGTTTCCCCGCGCCGGCAGACTGTTCCCGCGCATGACTATGTCTTCCCCTCTCCTGATTCACCGCCGGCAGCGCCTGATAGCCGGTCCAAACGCCGAAAAGAAGGCAAACATATGCCTTCAGTATTACTAGAGCGTGCCGCAGGCTTCTCTAGCCTAAGGAAGCGCAAGTTGGAGTCACTTCATCATGTTGACCGACATTCACCTACGCTCGGCCTCTCACTCAGACTGGCAGCATATCGTTGCATTGCTTGAACGCTGCAGGCTACCTGCCGCAGATGTTGTCGAAATTATCGAGAATTTCCACGTCGCTCTGTGTGATGGCCGCATCGTTGGCTGCGCAGCGACAGAGCACCATGGACAGTGCATCCTCTTCCGCTCTGTAGCAGTTGAACCTGCATATCGCGAGAGAGGCATCGCCAGCCGATTGGTTGAGGCGCTCTTGATGCGTGCACGCGGCAATGAAGCACGAGACGCCTATCTCCTGTCCACTGCGGCCCCAGCCTATTTCGCGCGTTGGGGATTCTCCCTTATCCCTGCCGAAGAAGCGCCACCGGAAGTCACGGCCTCAAGGGCATTTCAACGTGCAATTCAAACGTCCGCACTCTGCATGCGGTGCGAGTTGCGCTAGCGCGGAGATAGCCAGATTGACGGGCCCGTTACCTCATCCTGCACGATGGCGGCGTGTGTAGCTGCGGCCTCATCAACTTCCGGCACCCTAGCCTTGTTACAGGTCGTAACCCCTGTATTAGTTCACAAGTACCCTCGCGCCCAGTGGCGGTATAGAGTGCCAGTAGAAACGTAAGGAGCATCATCATGCAAAAAAGCCTTGGCCATCTGCCTACTGGCTGCAGGTGCCGCCCTTACCTCCGGCGTCGCTGAGGCACGTGTGGATGTGGGCATTGGGATTGGCCGTCCCGGGCCAGCGTACGTGGTTCCACCGCCTCCCGTTTATTACCCGCCGCCTCCCGTCTACTATGAGCCGGCCCCCGTTTATGTCGAACCGCAGCCTATTATTGTTGCGCCTGGCTATTACGGCGATTGGCGCGCTCGTGCCTGGCAAGAGCGGCAGTGGCGAGAAAGGCGCTGGCGCGAGCGTGAGTGGCGCATTCATCATCGGGAGTGGCGTCGCTGGCATGATGAGGAGGAGGATTGAGCCACGCTCATATGCTCGCCTCGAAAGAGCGAATTAACAAAAAAACATCATCCAAGGGACAAGGTTGTGTCCATAGAATTGCGGGCACGAAAAGCCAGGAGAAATCGGGAATGAAGTACCGTGCAATCGGTAGGGCCATTGTCGGCACGCTGTTCTGCCTCGCCTCGTCGGCCTTTGCCGCAGCAAATGTCGATATTGTCGTTGGCGTTCCTAGCGTCGCACATGCGGAACCCACCCCGGTCTATGTTGCGCCCCGGCCTGTCTATGTTGTAGTTCCGAGCTCACGATACTCACCCTATAGGAGTGAAAGCGAACAACGGGAGGAATACTGGCGTGAACGGAGGTGGCGCGAACAGGAGGAGCATAGCGACCAAGGCCATCGCAGCCGTGAGGAAAACGGCCAACACGGACACGAAAGCTGACACTGCTCACTAGACCAAAAAAAAAGCCCGCGAGGCATTAGCCATGCGGCGAATCTTATAACCAGGAGAAGACGACCGGAGGAGCACTGAACCGGCCGTCGTCAGCGTACCCGCGATTTAACTCGCAAGCATGACCGCCATCGAGCACGGTGTTAAGCGCCTCACAATAAATATCTCTATACTATCGGGCCGAACAAGAACCGCGACATAGACGATGGCCGTATTGAAGCCGCTGGAACTGACGAAGGAAGAACGTACCGAGCTTGAGGTTTTGGCGAGAAGCCGCCGTGATTGGAGAACACGAGACAGGTCTCGGACGATTCTGATGTTTAGCAACGGCGTGCCAGCCAAGGAGATAGCCAGGCGGCAGGAGTTGACGTTGGAGGCGGTGTACGAGAGGCGCTATCGTTGGTTGGACAAAGGCATGGCAGGGCTGTCGGACGCGCCGCGTAGCGGTGCGCCGTCGAAGCTGTCGCCGGCGCAGGTTGAGCAGTTGAAGATGTGGGCGACGCAGGAGGCGCTGACGGCCGCGGAACTGCTGGCACGACTCGAAGAGAAGTTCGGGATTCGAGTTCATGTGCGACCTGAAAGTCGCTTGAGTTTCTGTTTCACTGGAGCAGGTATTACCTGATGAAACCGGTTGTTCCATCAACCGTTCCCTACCCGGGCATGCGGAGCCGGTAACAGCTCGGTGTGAAGCTCTGGGGACAACGTAGCCGCCGGATAACCGGTACGCCGAGCCGCGAGGTAAGGCGGAATCTGCCAGCACAGAGGCGGAGAGGAGCAAGGGATGAGTGGGTACGATCAACATATGTGAACTTCCGATAAACGTCGTCAGAATCAACAAGCCAAACGTGCTGACAGGCTTGGACCAAAACGGTACGCGGTGTGGAGTGGCCTTCGTGAACTGGGCCACCATGGACGACAAGCCGCCGGCGAAGAGGAAGGGTCCGCCCCGCTCGGAAATTCATGCGGAACAGGGTAAGCCCATCGCGGCGCCGGCAACGGCAGGCGAACCGCGAGGAACGCTGTTGGCGCGGTGGGTAAAGGAATGCGGAGAAAGCGAACGCCCGGCTGTATTGGACGGGATACGGGCTGAGACATCGCCCGACGCGAAAGCGGGCAGACTTCCGCGTGGTCATTCATGGCGAGATAACCTTGAACAATCGTTATACGGGGGAAAGCAGATGACGGCAACGGACGCGAAAGCTCCTGACGCTGGTGCACTCTCGAGCGCTGCGCAGATGTGGGACCATGCAAACTGGTCGCACATCGAAGCAGAGGTGAAGCGACTTCAGATGCGTATCGCCAAGGCCGCTCAGGAAGGCCGATGGGGCAAGGTGAAAGCATTGCAACGTCTGCTAACCCGCTCGCATGGCGGCAAGATGCTCGCCGTCAAGCGTGTGACGGAGAATCGCGGTAAGAGAACGCCGGGGGTGGACGGCAAGATATGGTCATCCCCGGCGGCCAGATGGAACGGAATGCTGTCGCTACGACATCGTGGCTATCGTGCGATGCCGTTGCGGCGTGTCTACATTCCCAAGAGTAATGGGAAGAAGCGTCCGTTAGGAATCCCGTGTATGCGGTGCAGGGCGATGCAGGCCTTATGGAAGCTCGCTCTGGAACCCGTCGCGGAGACCCTTGCAGACGCCAATTCCTACGGCTTTCGGCCCGAGCGCTCGACCGCCGATGCCATCGAACAGTGCTTCAACGTTCTGGCCAAGCGTGCCTCGTCAGAATGGATTCTGGAGGGTGACATTCGGGGCTGTTTCGACAACTTCAGTCATTCCTGGTTTCTGGAGAACGTACCGATGGATAAGGAGGTTCTGCGCAAGTGGCTTCGAGCCGGATATATCGATGAAGGAACCTTGTTCGAGTCACAAGCGGGCACACCCCAAGGGGGTGTGATCTCGCCTGTGATCGCGAATATGGCGTTGGACGGACTTGAAGCAGCAGTTCATGCAAGTGTGGGCACATCCACACTTGAGTGCAGAAAGGCGCAGCTCAACGTCGTCCGCTATGCCGATGACTTTGTGGTGACTGGCGTATCGAAAGATGTGCTGGAATCCCGGGTACTTCCGGCAGTCAGGCAGTTCATGGCGGCTCGGGGTCTGGAGCTCTCGGAAGAGAAAACCCGGATCACGAACATAGCGGCGGGTTTCGATTTCCTTGGCCAGAACGTGCGCAAGTACGACGGCAAGTTGCTGATCAAGCCAGCGAACAAGAGCATCAAGTCGCTGCTTGACAAGGTCAGGGGAATCATCAAGGAAAACGCGAGCGCCACGCAGGAGGCGTTGATACGACAGCTCAACCCTGTGATCCGGGGATGGGCCCAGTATCACCGTCACGTCGTGTCGAAAGCGATCTTCTCCTCAATCGACTCCCACATCTGGCAACGGCTCTGGAGATGGGCGAAGCGTCGTCACCCCATGAAAGGAGCCCGATGGGTCCGGCAACGGTACTTCCGGCGCGACGGATACCGGTCCTGGGATTTTGCAACAGAGGGTTCAACCGAGGGTGACACCTGCGGCCTGCAACTCTTCCGCGCAACGACCGTCGCGATCCAGCGACACGTCAAAATCCGGGGACTGGCCAATCCGTTTGACCCGGCATGGGCCGCCTACTTTGCCCGCCGTCGAACCGCGAAACGTTCCGCTGGTCTGCCCGGTGCCACACAATGGTGCTGAACGAATGGCTTGAGCCGGATGCGGGGCGACTCGCACGTCCGGTTCTTAGGGGGCGGCGACGTAGTAATGCGTCGCTGCTACCCGACCGCAATACGCTGACAGGGATTCTCAAACGGGCGGGGCTGGTATGGAAGCGAACCCGGCATAGCTTAAAAAAAAGCGGGACGAACAGCGGTTCCGACAAGCCCAATCCGAAATTGGGGAGTTGGTCCAGCAAGCCCAGCGTGGCGAAATCGAACTCGCCTACGTAGACGAAGTTGGCTTCGCGCAAGCGCAGCCGAATCGAAGTGCGTGGACACCTGTCGGGGAGCAACACATGATTGAAGCCCGGCGCGGTAAGCGTCTGAACGTGGTCGGAGCACTGCTGTCTTCGGGAGAACTGTTTGCAGCGAAGTTGTGGGAGACGATGACCTCGATGCTGTTCGCTGGATTTCTCGGCCTGCTGGTCGAACACGTCGGCAAGCCGCTGACCGTGATTCTCGACAATGCTTCCGTCCACACGGCCCGCGCACTGCGGCCTTATCTCCGGCTGCTACAAACGAAAGGCTTGACGTTGTATTTCCTGCCACCGTACAGCCCGGAGCTCAATCGCATCGAGAAGCTCTGGCACAAGATGAAATACGAGTGGCTGGCCTTCAAGGCCCGCGACACCAAAACCCTTGAAGCTGATGTCGATGTAATCCTTCAGGGATTCGGGGCAGACTACAGATTCACTTTTTGTTGAAAGCTTAGAGAATAGAGAAAAGCCGGCGTGTTGCCGGCTTTTTTACGCGGATTGGAGATTATTTTCCGGCTTCAGCTTCGCACTTTTTCATAAACGACTCCTTCGCAGCTCCGGCAAGTGGCTTACCGTTCTTCCCCACTGCCTTGGCTTCGCAGGTGGCTGACGCGTTGCCTTTGTTGCCACTTTCGCACTTCTTGATAGAGGAGGCCTTAGCAGCTCCTGCTAGCGGTTTGCCATTTTTGTCAACCGCCTGCGCTTCGCAATTCGAGGAGCCAGCCGGAGTTACAGCGGCGGGCGCTGCAGGTTTTGCGGCGGCCGCTGGTGCAGCTGTTTGCGCGGAAGCAAAACCTACCGAAAAAAGCGCTGCAGCGAAGAGCGCACAGAATCTTTTCACCACGATACCCCTCCTCAGAATATAAGGCACACTGCCTCCCCCTTATCAACGATTCTGCGGCAGAATCGTTGACATTACTCGTATCTCATATGAAAGCTTTCCCCGCCGAAAACCGCATTGCCCATGCACCTCACAATCAGCAGATGATTACGTTACATTTTTTTACAGTTGACGCACATGGGTTCCCGGCGCGGGCCGGCACAATAACTTCCGTTTTGCGATAGGGAACACATGAAACAGCTTCCATTCTTCGGGGTGCTGGCCGGCACACTGCTCGCAATTGCGTCGACCGCCCAGGCACACGTGAATGTCGACATTGGCATTGGGGTGCCCGGTGTCGTCTATGCCGAACCTGCTCCAGTCTATGTGGCTCCGCCTGTATATGTTGCGCCGCAGCCGGTGTATGTCCCGCGACCGGTTGTAGTGGGTCCGGCTCCCGTGTATGCCCCTTACTGGCGGGGACGCGATGATGACGACGACCAAGGCGAGCGGAGGTGGCGTGGGCGTGGCCACGGGGAGCATGGCCACGGGGAGCATGGCCACGGGGAGCACGGCCGACACGGACACGACGACTAGTAGTGGCCAATTGCAGGCACCCACGGCGCCACGCAGTCATCGGGTTAGCCTGAGCTGCCGGGGCGGGTCTCGCTCGGGTGAGAGCTGATACCTCAAGCTTTCGGTTGCCGCGTCGGCATGCTTGCAGCAGCAGCGACTTGCTCGACCACCAATGCAGAATTCTGCTGGGTTGATTCGTCCCTTGCAGGCACAGCTGCGCATGCCTTTAATCCGCACACCAAATCCTGGTTGCCAACGGGCATAAGACTCCGGAACGATTCCTCGATTTGCCCCACCATCGACGGCGTGGCAATTTCCTGCAGTATCCCAAGAAACTCTCCGAACACCGCTTCGATGGAAACTGGGTCCGTTGCTTCGATGAGCCGCCTCCTGACGGCGTGGTCCGTTGTACCGAACGCTCGGACCATTGCGTCCATCAAATACATCCTGGCCGTGGCAAGCGACCGCCTTTGGAGGGCAGCTTCGGACTTTGCGGATACAGGCGGCACTTCCGCAAACGACTGAACAGAAGGCTCGTCATCGGCTTCGCTGACTGTTCGGATGAAGCCCGCGTGCAGCAATTGGAGCACTGCGCTCGCATCCAGTCCGAGTTCCCCGGCAAAGGCGAGAATTTCCTTCGAGCTGGTCCGGCCATCCACCATAATTAGGAGCGCGCGGCGGCGACCATCGAGTGCCCCCGACCGTACGGTCACTTCCTGCCGACCTCTATCTGTTTTTCCTAACAGCCCCAAAAGATTTTCCATCACGCGCGCTCCCTGCTGGAGGCGGCAAACCTAAGACCTCCAGGTTACATGCGTGTGACAACTTGACACACATACGCCGTGCCCAAACTAAAGCCTCGGGAACCGCCATCATTTTCCCAACGAAGACGCAGCAGCAGCGCTTGTGCGGCCGAACACGGCTATGTCGTACGCATTGAGACAGACTCCCAAATTTCCAACTGCCTATGGCAGCGCTGAACGGCTGCATCCGGCATGGGAGCTTTCCCCCGTGGTCGCCCGGGCCTGTCGTCCGTTGCCGTGCAAGGCGACACGCTCCCGGCACCTACCCGCTGCGGACAGATTTGGATACAAAGTCCTGGGATGATTCCGTCAACGAGCATTCCGCTCCCCTCGTTCCTGTTGATAGCTGCCTGCTGCTTTTCACACGAGCCCTTCCGAGGCTGGGGACCTTTCAGGTAGGCAGCATTCATTTAGGACATGTAACCATGAGAAAAGCTATTTCGCTGGCCATCCTGGCGGCTGTCGCCGCCGTTGCATCCGCCGGCGCGCAGGCTCATGTGAATGTTGGTGTCGGCATCGGCGTCCCGATGCCCTTCGTAGCTGCGCCCGTGTATGCCCCCGCTCCCGTTTACGCTCCACCACCAGTCGTCGTGGAGTCGCAACCCGTCGTTGTTGCTCCTGGGTACTACGACGACTGGCGCGAGCGAGCTTGGCGGGAACGCCAATGGCGTGAACAGCGCTGGAGAGAGCACGAGTGGAGAGAGCGTCACCGCGAATGGCATCGCTGGCACGATGACGAAGACTGACCATGGGGGGAATGCTGAAGGCAAAAGTGTATTGCGAATCATTATTGAATTCGATATGCTATGCGGCCATCCACTACTGAACTGGAGACCTTCTATGCTGCGGATTGGTTTGCTCGTCCTCGCCGGCATGTTCTCTACCGGCGCTTTCGCCGGTGCCAAATGCGTCGCACATCCCAAAGCCGAATGGATGAAAGAAGCCGATGCCAAATCGAAGATTGAGGCGCAGGGCTACAACATAAAAAAATTCAAAGTGGATGGCAACTGCTATGAAATCTATGGCACCACGAAGGAAGGCAAGAAGGCCGAGATTTACTACGACACCAAGACACTGGACGTCGTGAAATCGGAAATCGAGAAATAGCGGTAGCCGATTAAGCTCGACATGGTGACAAGCACCGCATCGGTACGTGTCTGGGATATTGCGGTTCGCGTGACCCATTGGAGCGTAGCGGCGCTTGTGTTGTGGAACCTGTTCGAGGACTCCGGCGGACCGCTGCATCGCGCCACCGGATACATTGCCACGGCCCTCGTGTTGTTTCGTATTCTCTGGGGCTTCATCGGCACTGAGCCCGCACGGTTTTCTACCTGGGTCCCTACACCCTCCAGGGTCATCTCGGACCTAAAAGGAATCATTGCCCGCCGGCCAACGCGGCATCTAAGCCATACACCGCTCGGTGCTTTGATGATGCTCACAATGTGGGCGCTCATCCTTGCACTCGCGGTATCGGGTTGGATGTCCAGGTTAGATGAATTCTGGGGCGAGGACTGGCCGAAGGATGTGCATGGACTACTCGCGGATATCTTGATGGCACTGATAGTGGTACACATCATTGCCGCCATCGCCATCGGCAAGGTTCACAAAGAGAACCTCATCGTCGCCATGCTGACTGGTCGCAAACGACAGGACGGGGCCCACGACAATTCTGCTCTGTAGGTTTACTACCATTGTGGGAAGCAAACTGCTTTGAGGGTAACCGGCGACATGCAGTGAGTTGGTTCGCACAGTTGTCAATGCGGGCGATATGAAGACGGCACATTACGTGACTAGCCAACGGGCGCGCCCTGGATGTTGTGCGGTTCGAGCCGGGCAACATCAATCAGTCGCTGCGCCACCGCTTCGCGACGGCAAGGCATTCCCTGCAAGAAACCTCGGCATCCCGAGTTCGACAGTTTGAGCCCGATTTTCGCCATTTCTGACCGTCGCCCCTAGCACTGGCGCGGCTTCCCGGGTCGTGGGCGCCAAACTCTTGTAGTGGCACGTTTGTAACAACGAAGCCTATATTTGACAAGGCACTCGATGCCTGTAAAGTAACGGCATGTTCGTCAAAGTCACCTCCTCCGGTTCTCGCCGTTATGTGCAGTTGGTCGAGTCCTATCGCGATGACAACGGTCAGCCTAAGCAGCGCACCGTTGCCACCTTAGGCCGTCTTGATCAACTTGGCGACAGCATGGAAGGCGTGATCAATGGGCTGTTGCGAGTCACCGGCCGCCCCGCACTTGAGGCAGCCGCCGAACCCGCGGTGACGTTCGAATCGGCCCGTGCGCTCGGCGACGTGTGGGCGCTCTCCGAACTGTGGCAAGAGCTCGGCTTCGACGGCTTGCGCCGCGTGTTCCGACGCACCCGCCATGCCATCGATGTCGAAGCGCTTGTGCGCATCATGGTCTTCAATCGCCTGTGTGACCCGGAATCCAAATTGGGTGTGCTGCGCTGGCTGGAAACGGTTGGCCTGCCAGGGCTGTCCATCGAAGCCGTCGACCACCAACATCTGCTGCGCGCAATGGACGCGCTGGTCACGCATCAGGCAGACGTCGACGCCGTGTTGGCGGGGCTGTTGCGTCCGCTGGTCGATCAAACCTTATCGGTGGTGTTCTACGACATGACGACCATTCGTGCCGAGGGTCTGTCGCAGCAAGAAGATGATGTGCGCCAGTACGGCATGGCCAAGGAAGGCGTCATTGCCCGGCAATTCATGTTGGGGGTCGTGCAGACGGCAGAAGGATTGCCGCTCTATCACGAAGTGTTTGACGGCAATACCGCGGAAGTCACGACGCTGAAGCCAACCCTCGAGAAGGTGCTGAGCCGGTTCCCCGTCAAGCGCGTCATCGTCGTCGCCGATCGGGGACTGCTCTCGATCGACAACCTGGCAGAGCTGCAGGCGATGACCTTGCCAGACGGTGCGCCGCTGGAATTTATCCTGGCGGTACCGGGCCGTCGCTACAGCGATGTGGTCGATTCATTGGAAGGCCTCCACACACAGCAATGCCTGCCGGCCCATGAAGAAGTCCTGGGCGAAGTGCCGTGGAACGGCTTGCGCTTGATCGTGGCGCACGACCCCGTGGCAGCGCAGGAGAAAGGCAGGCAGCGCGATGCGCAGATTGCGCACCTGGAGCAGCTTGCCGCGCAGTGGGTGGGTAAGCTTGATGCGCAAGACACCGGCCATCGCAGCCGTGGCAAAAAGCTCTCGGATGGCGGTGCCCGCGCACGTTTCTACCATGCGGTCTGCGAGGCCCATCTGGCTCGTATCATCCAGGTCGATCTAAAGAGCGAGCGCTTCTGCTATGCCATCGATGAGCGAGCCTTGCATCGTGCCCGCATGATGGATGGCAAGCTGCTGCTGGTCACCAATGCCGCGGATCTCTCACCACGTGAAGTCGTCGACCGCTACAAGTCATTGGCGGATATTGAACGCGGGTTCCGTGTGCTCAAGTCCGAGATCGAGATTGGCCCGGTCTACCACCGCTTGCCAGACCGTATCCGCGCCCATGCGGCCATCTGCTTCATGGCACTGATTCTGTATCGGGTGATGCGGATGCGCTTGCAGGCCGCCAACAGCGAGCTGTCGCCCGCGCGAGCTCTTGCCATGCTCAATCGCATTCAGCACCACCGCATCGTCATCGACCAATCCAAGTCCGTGGCAGGGCTCTCGGCCATCAGCCAGGAGCAGGCCCGGGTTCTCTCCGCATTGAAGGTTCGCAAACCAGCCAAAACGACGCAACTGACTCTCTTGTAGTGGAGCGTTTCGCAGTCGGCTCCAATCAAATCAAAGACTTACGCTTCTAACTGTCGAACTCGGGCGGCATACGCCTCCGCCTTTCGCAGCTTTAAATGCTTTTCGGTGATTCGCCGCGAACGCATGCAAAGCAAATCACCAGCGCTGCGCATCAGACGTCCGTCGCGAAAGTCCTGTTTCAGCAAGACATGAACATTGTTGGCCAAAAGCTGCCCCTCGTCGTCTGGCGTTCCGAGCAGGCGACTGGGTTCACTTGCGACTGCACCGGGAACCCACCTGATGGGAATAGGAAGGCTAGCGTTAAACACCTGTGCTCGAATGCGAAGTTCCTCTTCGCGCTCCCGTAAGGCGGCCTCCTCTGCCGCTTCTCTCGCCGCCTTCGCGGCACGCACCCGGTCTACATCATCAGCCCGTGCACACACGAGCATTCCGTTGTTATCGCACCAGACTTCGACTAGGGTTCCCGATGCAAGTCCAACCGGTCCCGTTCGCACTCTTCCGCTTGCGGTACGGCAACCGTAAACCTCGAACTGTTTCCCATCCAGACTTACTTGATTGCCTTCAACAGGCACGCGAGCTCTGTGTCCCTCAATAACACATCGGGGGTTCACACCCGAAGAAACAAGATGCAGTTGGTAGATTTCCATGGCCAAGACAGCCCCAGCAGAATTGGCGGACTAAGTGCGACTTATGCTTGGAAAGTGTAGGTCAAACAGCGCAAAAATTCCTGTGCGCTGTTGCACAGAAAAGAAGCCCGCGTCGCCGGGGAGGATACGCGGGTGGTAGCAATGACTACCCCATAAATCTACGTGAAGTTAAAATATTTTCAGGTCAGATATGAGAAACATTTTCGCGCTATTTCTTGGTATTGCGGCCCCCCTGATACTGGCTAGCTCACATGTTGAATTGACGTCACACAGATTCCGTGCAACCCTTATCCCTGCCGATATCATCCTTTTGGCGCACTAGGCTGACACCAAATTGTCACGTTGAGTGTGTCCAATGCGCGGTCGGCTTCTGCGAGGATTCTCGGTTCATCGTCGCTGCTGGTCACCCTGCTCTCAGACGTGCTACCACTCATTGCCGCGACAAAAAAAATATTCCTTCGCGCGACAGCACCAAGCGAAACCAGGCGCAGCGAAATTGAAGGGTCAATATGCACAAAATTCTCGCGACGGCGAAATGCCCAGGGTGCAGTATTAGGTCTAGTTTGGATTTTTATTTCTGCATGCAATATGCATGCGCGTTGCTTCGAGGATGAAATGGCGACTGGCATTGTGAAGTGGTTCAACAACGAAAAGGGCTTTGGGTTCATTACGCCGGACGGCGGTGGCTCGGATTTGTTTGCGCACCACACGGAAATTCAGGGTGCGGGATATCGGTCCCTGGACGAGGGCGCCAAGGTGGCATTTGAGCCGAAGCAAGGCCCCAAGGGCTTGCAAGCCTCGCAGATTCGCAAGCTGTGGTCGCCTGCGCACGTAAGCGGCAAAGATAGAAGAAAAGCCCTTCGCAGTGACGAAGGGCTTTGTTCTTTCGAGGGCACACCATCACTGCGGCGCATCCACGTCAGACTTCCCCCTCGAACACTCGCAGCCTCACCCTATGGAGCAGTGATGAGCACTCTTATCCCCGAACAATCCGTCTCCGCGCAGAAAGCCGGCTTGGAAAGGCTCCTTGGTCTGACGGCGGCACCCACTCGCGCCTGCGCGCACGCACCTCGTTCTTCCGACCGGTCACTGGCAAGCCGCCACTGAAACCTCTAGCAGCACCTCATAGGCAGCACGCTGCCGCACCTCCACCAGCGCAACAACTCGCCGCGGCATCAATGTCCGCGCACCTGGGAGCCTTGCCGCGGGCGGAATGGGACGACTGCCTGACCTGCCGGAATCCGGAACGAGCGTGCAGCTTCATGCGGCCCTACCCGGCGGAGCGGATGGACGCAGAGCCTGCGCTGCAGATCCTCAAAGCGAAGGCGTGACATTCTCCCAATAACGCCTCGTACCGGCGCCTTCACTCCCCTCGGATGCAGGCGCGCACTAAGCTCCCTGCCTCGGAGGACCCAACCGCAGTCGACTTGGAAAGCGGGCATCGAAATCCTGCGGAGAGATATCGCTCAGATGCGAACATGCCTCGTCCGGCAGCGCAATGCTCAGCTCTGTATGCCACAGGACCACACCGGCAAGCCGAACGACTCGAACGCGCTCCTCTCTTGGAACCGGATATGCGGAGACGTGTCCCGGGAGCGCAACCAATAAAACGCGCCGCCGCACCTCGTGGCTGAGCCAACCCGAGGCGTCGCGCCGAACCAACCCCATTGCCGCCACGTGGCGATGCAAGTAGACCGCCCGCAAGACGAGTGAAGACAGGATGAACCCCGCGACCCAAAGCATGATGTAGCTCCGTTATGGCGCCGCTACTTTTGTGATGCCTGGCGGCTCGCCAACTCGCGGATTGTGACAACTAGTGAGCTTTCCTCATATCCGGCTTTCTACCGGGCCGGATTGAGCCGATTCACGCCTTTGCCGCCATAAGCTGCCAAAGCACGTAGGCTAGTCCCGGTACCAGTAGCCAGGCCGCAATCGCCAGGTAGTACCGCGCACCGTGATGAGGCGGGTTGGCGTGAGAGTGGTGAAACAACGGTTTCATGGCGGGCCTCCGGCAAGTTTGCGAAGCACAAAGACCTCTTTTCGAGAATAGGTCTGAGTTCAGCACGTTGCAAAGCAAAGCATATGCCATGTATCCGCCATGGCCGGTTCGCGCGCGGAGCGCGGCAATTCCTGCGCGGTAATCGGCCGCCAGGGACTGGTCGGCTAGAAAACGAGGCCCGTCCAGCGCCAGCGAAGCGGAGAATTGGGGCCAAGGTGAGCAGGCGGTGGCGGCAAAGTATGCGGCTTGCCTTGGCCGCAACGAAGAATGGTGGCAGGACTGACCTTGAGGAAGGCGGCAAGGTCATGGACGTCGAGATATGCGGTCGATGGTAGGCGCAAGCACAGTATAGCGATGACCGTAGAGGTAGGATGTGCCGGTTGAGCGCAACGCAGCCACCTTAGTTGGCGACGACTTCCGCGTGAGGGGAGGATTTACTTGTACTCGCGAGCCTCAGCAGCCGACCCTATCGCGTCCTACCGCCTTCCATATCCACAGGCGCCGTCACCAATTTCAGCGACTGTTCTACTGGACTTAGCCAAGGCGGCATCCTGCCTGACAACAATGGATATGCCAAGCACTTCGGCAACACGGCTCCACGCACATCCGCTGCTTCGTGCAGCGTCCTGGCAAGACACACCATGTTATGGCACAGGTTCGAGGATTGAGACTCACCCATGTCCGAGAGCAAGTCTTCGCTCCGCAGCTTGCCTGTCGGCATTTCCGTCATGAAGAATCGGTAGTCCCATCCATCCTCATTCTCAACCCCCGAGCACAATCGGCACTGCCTTTACCGCTTCCAGAAGTCGATAGTCACCCAAAGATCAGGGTCAAGGATATCCGCGAGCCAGACAATCTCCCTGGTGCCGAGTTGTAGTTGAATCGCCATAACGATGTCACCTTCAACCTTCATCCGCTCGAAACGGATACTCGACGGCGCGAAATCCTCCGGAAGACAACTCGCGTGCGAAGCGACGCCCGCCAGCCAGCCTCGATGGATTCGAACGCGTACTGCGGCTTAGCTTCGCGGATGTCGACTTTATGAGCCCGGACCTCTCGGCTAGGGTGCAGGAAAAGCTTGCACATTCCTTCCAGCCGGTGCATGCGGAAGCGACTCGGGACATCGTCGGGGGAGCTACCGGGTGAGGAAGATAACCGTCGTCGTGCACTGTGAAGGGGGCTACTCGCGGCCGTGCGCTATCGCGCTGGCACTGCACCGGCTCTACAGCTACGCTACAGAGATGGAGCGCCTTACAGGTGCAAACGCATCAATCCTGCGCACTATGCTGGGCAAATAGACTGTTCTGAGCCCAAAAAAGCCCAGAAAGCCCTGTGGTTCAAAGCTTGCGGGGCGATTCGCGATATGAGGAAGCGATGTTTCCGAGCTCCTCCGACCTCAATTTGTTGAGGAAAAGTTACTTCCTCCTATTGGAGGAGTCCCGGCGATGCTGTGAGAGACCATTGCGGGCCCGGACAATAAAGGTCGAAAAGCAATGCCAGCAAACGATTTCCAGTTGGTTCTACCGCCCCGTTGCGGGCTTTGTTGCGCTCGCGTGATGGCCTTTATTGTTTCCTAACAGACACCGGCGCGCCGAGCGCCGACCACCAATCACAAAAATTTAAACAGATTCATCCCCTGGATCTGCATAAACGATTGCTGCGCAGCCTGCAGCGAAGTCTGACGCTGGTAATACTCAGTAATAGCCGAGTAGTAATCCAGATCCTGCAGTCCGGAAAGTGTCTGGCTGTAATTAAGGCTGCGGTTGGAGCCGATCGTATCGAGCGCGTCCAGTTCCTGCATCCGCGCGCCGACGCCGGTCTGGATCGTGCTGACGTTGTCCAGCGAATTGCTCATCTTGCGATTGGCGGTGGCCAGCACATTGGCCAGTGCCGCATGATCGGCATCAGTCGAGAGGGGCTTCTTCAGCGCGTTGATGACATCCTTGACGTTGCTGAAAATATCGGTTCCGGCAAGCTGCGCAGGTTGCAGGTCCATGCGATCGCCAGCGACCGGCGTACCCTTGACCGACAGCGAGAGGCCCGCCACCTGGATGCCGGCGCCATCCGTGTAGGTCACTGGCGCGCCGATTGCCGCAGGCGGAACAGCGTTTTCGTCGTTCAGCTGATACTGCAAGATGCCGGTGACCGGATCTGTGCCGAAGTTGATCGAGATACTGTGCCCATACAGTGCGTTGGTAGGGTCCGACACCGTGACTGCACTGTAGGTTGCCGCGCCCGTGTTGCTGCTTTTTGCCGAGGCAACATACGTGGCCGTGTTCTGCACGCTCAGGAAGATATCGCGGCCGTTGTCGCCGGTCGCCAGCTGACGTGCCACGTCGACCTGCAGCAACTGCTGACCGCTATCGCCGCTGTACTGCACGGCGCCGGCACTGTCCTTGCTGAACGGCGGCGACTGCGACTGGAAGCCAGCGAACAGGAAATTCCCGTTGCCGTCGTCGCTGTTGGCCAGCCCGAGCAACTGGTTGTAGTTGGCTTCCAGCTGCGAGGCGACGGAGGCACGATCGGCGTCGCTTATGGTGCCGTCACCGGCCTGTACCACCAGCGTCTGGATATTCTGAATAGCGGTAGTCACGCTCTTGAGCGTACTGTCTTCCATCGCGAGATTGCTGTTGGCTTGCTTGCGCGACGTAGCGTACTGGTCGTTAACCGCGCTGGATTGCGCTACCACCAGCGCCCGGGTTGCTCCCACCGGGTCGTCCGACGGAGAGAGGATGCGGCGGCCGGTGCCGAGCTGCTGCTGCACATGCAGCAGGGAGCCCTGCTGGCTGTTCATCGAGGCCAGGCCGAGTTGATAGAGCGTGGAGCTTGCGATGCGCATGTCTGTTCCTTTTCGGGGTCCGATTCGTCAGGGCGCTCAGCGGCCGATGCCGATGATGGTGTCGAACAGGGTGGTGGCAGTCTGGATAACCTTGGCGTTGGCTTGGTAGAGCTGCTGGAAGCGCAGCATGGAGACCGTTTCCTCATCCATGTTGACGCCGGACACACCTTGTTGCGCCGTCGTCACCTGAGTGGTTACGCTGTCTTGCGAGGTCGATGCGATCTGGATCGACTTGGCGCGGCTGCCAACGTCGTTGACGAGCTGCGCATAAGCGTCGTTGTAGCTCGACACGCCGCCGATGGTCTTGGCGCTCTGCAGCTTGGCCAGCACCAGCGCGTTCCCGTTGTCGGAGGCGCCGCTGGCGTTGGGTGTCAGCGTAATCTTGTCGTTGTTCGCCGGCGCGCCGCTGAAGCTTACGGTGATGCCGTTGATCACGTAGTCCTGGGCGCTGCCGTTGGGAGTCGGGCCAGTCGACGGCACCGCGGCGCCGGTCGGGTCGGTAAAGATGTATTTGGCGGTGGCGCTGTCGTAGGTGGCCGTGATCGCGGTGAGCGGCTTGCTGGCGCCCTGTGCGACGTTGGTGACCTTCGCAGTACCCGTACCGGTGTTTGCGGCGCCTGCGCTGCCAGTCAGCGGGGCCTTCGCGGCCGCGATCTTGGCCGGATCCTTGATGGCCATGTCTATCGCCGCAGCAACGTTGCGGGTCGGCTGGATCTGGTAGCTGTCGTTGGCCGACATGGCCGTCGGGATCTGCACGTCCACGCCATCGAGCGAGAGCGTCAGCGGATAGGTGGCGGCGGCGCCCGGCTGGCTAACGGTCTTATTGTCCGACATGCGCACCAGGTTGTAGTTGGTGCCGTCGTAGCTCAGGGTGTAGTCGCTGGTGGTCAGCTGCGACGTATTGCTGATGGTGGCCGTTACCAGCGAGTTGCCGGCATTGGTGCTCTTGGGCAGTACCGACGGCGAGCCCAGCTTGAACAGGTCGCCGCCAACCTGGCCGTTCAGGTCCACACCGAGCTTGTGCTGGTCGTTGAAGGTCTGGGCCAGCGTCACCGACAGCCGGCCAATGGCGTTCTGCGCGGAGTCCAGCGTCTCGCTGCGGAACTTGAGCAGGCCGCTGACGGAGCCGCCGGTGAGCGTGCTGTCGTCCATCTCGACCACGTTGCCGTTGCCTTGCGTGTACGCGATCGCGGTACGCGAGGGGTCCGCGGACGATTGCACCGCCTTCAGGTCATAGGAGGCAGTGCCCATCACCAGCGGTTGGCCGTTGCCGATGAAGACGTTGTAGGTATTGTCCTGCGGCACGACCTTGACGCCGACTATCTGGGCCAGTTCGGAGACCAACTGGTCGCGCTGGTCGAGCAGGTCGTTGGGCTGCTGGCCACCGCCGGCAGCGACAGCCCGCGTGATCTGGTCATTCAGCTTGGCGATCTGCTGGGAGTAGGCATTGACCTGGGTCACCGAACTTTGCAGCTGGGTGTTGACGCCATCGCGCAGTTGCTGGAAGTAGGAGTTGGCGGCGCGCATCTGCCCCACCAGCGACTGCCCGGCGTTGAGCATGTTCTGGCGCGCGGCCGGATCCGCCGGCGTATCCGATACGCCCTGGACCGCGGCGAAGAACTTCTGCATCAGCGGTGCCAGGCCGCCCTTCTGGTCGGCCAGCAGGTTGTCGATCTGGCTGATCTGGGCGGAGTAGGTCGAGAGTTGCGCGCTGGCGGTCACCGCGCCGCGCAACTGGCCGGTCAGGAACTCGTCATAGACGCGGACCACCGAGGTGGCATTGGAGCCCTGGCCATAGAAGCCCGAACTGGTGTACTGGCCGCCCGCGGAGGCAATGATGGTGTTCTGCCGCGTATAGCCCGTGGTGGCCGCATTGCTGACGTTGTGGCCAACCGTGGTCAGCGCGTTCTGCGCCGTGTTCAGGCCGGAAAGTCCGATATTGAAGAGAGACATGCTCTAACCCCGCGTCTGGTGGCTGCCGCGCGCCTGGCCGGGCGATCCGCGCACCGTGGCCGCCTGTGCTGGCCCTTCGATGCCGGGTCGCCGCTGCCGGACATCGACGGCGGTGAATGATGTAAGTAACGGCAGAAGTACAAAGAGACTTTAGTGCGCGGCGCGGGGAATTTACGCCTGGCTCTCCGGTGGCCGCGCCAGCCGCCTGGCACAGCGTCCGGCCAGCCTGTTCCGGGCGCTCAGACGGGCACTTTTCGCATGATCCGCACCAGTTTCTCGCCATAAGCCGGATCGGTGGCGTAGCCGGCCCGCTGCAGGCCGCGCGCCGCGTCGTCCGGCGTGGCAGCGGCCAGCACCTCGGCGTAGCGCGGGTTGTTGCTCAGCAAGCGGCCGTAGTCGGCGAAGGCTTCGTCGTACGAAGCGTAGGCGCGGAAGCGCGCGCGCACCTTTTGCGGCTGGCCGTCGATGTATTCGGTGGTGGTGATTTCCGCGACCTGGCCCTTCCAGTTGGCGCCCGCCTTGATGCCGAAGACATTGAAGGTGGTGCTGCCGTCCGGGTAGGCGATCTCGCGCCGGCCCCAGCCGGATTCGAGCGCCGCCTGGCCGAGGATCAGCTTCGCCGGCACGCCGGTGGCACGTGCCGCCGACTGGGCGGATCCGGCCATGCGCGAGACGAAGGCGCTGATGTGGGCGGGCGTGTCTTCCGGCAACACGGAGGCCCCGCCCTGCCAGGCGCCTGGTTCCTGCGGCTGGTAGTGGCGCAGGCCCGCCGTGGGGTTCCAGCTGGTGCCGGCCACCACGCTGCCGACGCGCGGCCTGTCGGCATCCCCCGCGCCGTCGCCGTTGCGCATGTCCAGCGCGCGCGCCAGGCCGGGAGCCGCGTCGTCCATGCCGGCCTGCACGGCCGCCTGCTTCGCGGCCGCGCCGGCGAGCTCGGGCGGAAGGCCCGCGCCGCTGGCCCGCGCGAGTTGGCGCACCATCACATCGGCAAGGCCGATGCCGCGCGAGGACATCTGCTGCGACAACTGCTGGTCCATCATCGACATGTACAGTTTGGTCTGCTCGTTGTCGAACAAGCCATCCTGCGGCGTGGCATCGCGCATGCTCTTGAGCACCATCTGCGTGAACACCGCCTCGAACTGCCGGGCGGCGGTACGCAGCGTTTCGGGGCTGGCGCCCGTACGCGCATTCTGCTTGAGGCCTTCGAAGCCCTGCGTGTCGAGCGCGAAGCGTTGCGAGAGATCGGCCTGGGCGGCCAGCCGGCTGCTGGACATGGTCAGATGATCTCGAGGTCGGCGCGCAGCGCACCGGCCGCGCGCATCGCCTCAAGGATGGTCTGCAGGTCGGCCGGCGTCGCGCCGAGCGCGTTCAGGCCCTTGACCACGGCGGCCAGGGAAGCGCCGGCCTTGACCATCTGCAGCGCGCCGCCCTCCTGCTTCAGGTTGATCTGCGATACCGGTGCCACCACGGTCTGGCCGCCGCTGAACGGGGCCGGCTGGCTGATCACCGGCTGGGTATTGATCACCACCGACAGATTGCCGTGCGCCACGGCGCAGTCGTCCACGGTAACGGCCTGGTTCATCACGATCGAGCCGGTACGGGCATTGAGGATGACCTTGGCGGCAGCCTTGGCGCGCGTGACGTCGATATTCTCGATGCGGGCCATGAAGCCCACGCGCGCGCCTGGCGCGGCGGGCGTGCGCACCTGCACCACCCGGCCGTCCAGCGCACTGGCTACGCCGCCGCCCATCGAGCGATTGATTGCCTCGACCACCCGCTCGGCCGTGCCGTAATCGGTTTCACGCAGCTCCAGGTTCAGGATGCCGCCTTCCGGCTGGAACGCCGGCACCGCGCGCTCGACGATGCCGCCGTTGGCGATGCGGCCCACCGCCAGCTGGTTGACCTGCACCTTGCTGCCGTTGGCCGACGCGCCCGCGCCACCCACCAGCATATTGCCCTGCGCGATCGCGTAGACCTGGCCGTCGGCGCCCTTGAGCGGCGTCATCAGCAGTGTGCCGCCACGCAGGCTCTTGGCATTGCCCATGGAGGACACCACCACGTCGAGCTGGCTGCCCGGCTGTGCAAACGGCGGCAGCGTGGCCGTGACCATGACCGCCGCCACATTCTTGAGCTGCATGTTCTTGCCGGCGGGCAGGGTAATGCCCAGCTGCGAGAGCATATTGGTCAAGCTCTGCGTGGTGAACGGCGTCTGCATGGTCTGGTCGCCGGTGTTGTCCAGCCCCACCACCAGGCCGTAGCCCACCAGCGGGTTGTCACGCACGCCCTGGAAGGTGGCGAGATTCTTCAGCCGTTCCGCGTGCGCCGCGCCCGCGAGCAGGCCCAGCGTCAGCGCAAGGAAGAGAGCGCGGACAAAGCGGCAGCGCAAGGCAGGGAGCGAAGACAGGAACATGACGCGGTCGGTGATCAATACGGTGAGACATTGAGGAAGAAACGCTGCAGCCAGCCCATGTTCTGCGTTTCGTCGATATAGCCCTTGGCGGTGTACTCGATGCGCGCGTCCGCCACTTGCGTGGAGGGCACCGCGTTGTCACCGGTAATCGTGCGCGGGTTGACCACGCCGGAGAAGCGGATGAACTCCGCACCCTGGTTGATCGCCATCTGCTTTTCGCCGGAGACGATCAGGTTGCCGTTGGCCAGCACTTCCAGCACGGTCACGGTGATGGTGCCGTTGAATGTGTTGGTGGCGCTGGCGCCACCGCTGGCCTTGAGCGAGTTGGCGCCGCTCATCGTGGCGGTCTGGCTGCCGTTGAACACGCCAGCCAGCACCTTGGGCAGCGCGTCGTACGCCAGCGCGCTGTTGGACGTGCGGCTGGCATTGGTGCCGGAGTTCTTGCTGGCGTTGACGTTCTCGGTGATCATGATGGTCAGGATGTCGCCCACGTTGCGCGGCCGGCGATCCTCGAACAGCGGATTGCCGGCATACGACGACTGGTAGATCGATCCGCTCGACCGCGCCGGCGCGCGCGGCTCGGCCCGTGCGGTGGTGGGAAGCTGCACCAGCGGCTCGCGCGGCGCCATCGCGCAACCGGTCGCGAAGCAGCACAAGGCAAGCGCGCCCAGGCGAGTCAGCGAGGCCATCATGATCATCCGAGCTGGGTGAGACGCTGCAACATCTGGTCGGACGTCTGCACGGCCTTGCTGTTGATCTCGTAGGCGCGCTGGGTCTGGATCATGCTGACCAGCTCTTCGACCACGTTGACGTTGGATGCTTCCACGTAGTTCTGCTGCAGCGTGCCGGCGCCGTTCAGGCCAGGCACGGTGGTGTTCGGTGCGCCAGATGCGTCGGTCTGCACGTACATGTTCTCGCCGAGGCTTTCCAGGCCGGCCGGGTTGGCGAACGTCGCCAGTTGCAGTTGGCCCACCTGCACGTTGTTGGCCGAGCCGGGCTGCGTCACCGAGACGGTGCCGTCACGCGCCACGGTCAGCGACGTGTAGTTGGCCGGCAGGGTGATGGCAGGCTGGATCACGAAGCCGCTGGACGTCACCAGCTGGCCGTTCTGGTCGCTCTGGAACGAGCCGTCACGCGTGTAGGCGGTGGTGCCGTCGGGCAGTGCCACCTGGAAAAATCCGTTGCCGAGGATGGCCACATCCTTGCTGTTGCCGGTCTGCTGCGGATTGCCCTGGGTATGGATGCGCTCGGTTGCCACGGGGCGCACGCCGGTGCCCAGCTGCAGGCCGGACGGCAGGGTGGTCTGGTCCGAAGACAGCGCGCCTGGCTGGCGTACGGTCTGGTACATCAGTTCCTCGAACACGGCGCGTCCACGCTTGAAGCCGTTGGTGGAGACGTTGGCCAGGTTGTTCGAGATCACGTCCATCTGCGTCTGCTGCGCATCGAGGCCGGTCTTGGCAATCCAGAGAGAGCGGATCATGTTAGTCCTCACAAGGCCGCCGCGAGCCGCGGCGGCACATCAATTCAATTTCAGTTGGTCGAGAGCAGCTGGTTGGAGCGCTGTTCGTTGGAATCCGCGCTCTGGATCATCTTCATCTGCATCTCGAAGCGGCGGGCGTTGGCGATCATGTCGACCATCGACTCGACCGGATTGACGTTGCTGCCCTCGATCGCGCCGGAAATGACGCGGATGTTGGCATCGACCTGCAGCGGCTGCGCGCCGGGGCGCAGGCGGAACAGGCCATCGTCGCCACGGGCGATGGAATCAGGCGGCGGATTCACCAGGCGCAGCTTGCCGATCTGGGCCAGGCCGGCGGAGGTTTCCCCAGGGCCGCGCGCTGTGATCGTGCCGTCGCTGCCGATACTGACCGCCGCACCCGGCGGCACCGCGATCGGGCCACCGTCGCCCATCACCTGCAGGCCGGTGCTGGTCTGCAGTTGCCCGTCCGCCGACACCTGCAGCGAGCCCGCGCGGGTGTAGGCTTCGCTACCGTCCGGCGCCTGCACCGTCAGCCAGCCGTTGCCCTGCAGCGCCACGTCCAGCGGACGCTCGGTGTAGGTCAGCGGACCGGCCTTGAGGTCGGCGCCGGGCGTGGAGGCCAGCGTGAAGGCGCGCGTCGGCGACGCCTGCCCCACCACCGGCACCGCGCGGAACATATTGACCTGCGCGCGGAAGCCGGGGGTCGACGTGTTGGCCAGGTTGTTGGACACCGCGGCCTGCTGGTCGAGCGTCTGCTTGGCGCCCGACAGGGCGGTATAGATCATGCGGTCCATGGCGTCCCTTTAACTCCCGCTCGTCCGGCCCATCTTGCCGACGCTGCGCATTACAGGTTGACCAGGGTCTGCATGACCGTGTCCTGCGCCTTGATGGTCTGCGCGTTGGCCTGGTAGTTACGCTGCGCCACGATCAGGCTGACGAGCTGGCCCGACAAGTCCACGTTGGAAGCTTCCACCGCATTGGACTTGAGCTGGCCGAGGCTGCCGCCGGGCGCGGCGATCACCGCCTGACCCGACGCGCCGGTCTCGGACCACACATTGTTGCCTTCGGGCTTCAGGCCCTGCGCGTTGCCGAAGCCGGCCATCACGACCTGGCCCAGCGACTGCTTCTGCTGGTTCGAATAACTGCCGAGGATCGTGCCGTCCGGCTGGATCGCGAAGCCGAGCAGGCTGCCGGCGGTATAGCCGTTCTGGACAGGCGGCTTGGTATCGCTGGCGCCGGCGAACTGCGTGGTGCCGGTCAGGTCCATCGCGATGGCCAGCGGAGCCGCGCCGTTGGAAGCGGCAATATTGATGGTGGTGGTAGCACCTGCGCCCGGTACCTGCAGCGTGCCCTTCGAGTCGAACTTCAGCGTGATCGGCGCGCCGACGACATTGCCCGCCGCATCGGTCAGGTTCATCGTCCAGTCGGTGCCGCCGCCACCGGCTGCAGGGAACGTGCCCGCGCCGGGGGTACCCGTGGAGAAATACGCCGTCAGCTGCCTGGCGTTGCCCAGCGAGTCGTACACCGTAACGCCGGTGCTGTAGTTGTACATATTGGACGTAGGCAGCGCCGCCGGCGTGCTGGCGAACGCCGCTCCCGGTACCTTGCTGCCGGAATCCAGGTTGAAGGAAACGCCCAGCGTGGTCGTCGCCTTGGCCGCCATCGTGGTGTTCGGCACGACCAGGGGTTGCGGCTGCACCGCACCGCCGCCGGTCACGCCTGCCGGATAGCCGCTCAGCTGAAGGCCCTGCGCATTGGTGATGCGGCCGTCTTGCTGGCGCTGGAACTGGCCATTGCGCGAGTAAAAGACTGAGCCCGAAGAGTCGGTCAGGCGGAAAAAGCCATTGCCGTTGGTAATCGCCACATCGAGCGCGCTGCCGCTCGATTCGATATTGCCCTGGTTGAATGACTGCACCACCGAGTTCACCGTGGTACCCAGGCCAATCTTGGTACCGGCATACACGTCGGCGAACTGGGCCGTCGATTGCTTGTAGCCGACGGTGTTGGCGTTGGCGATGTTATTGCCGATGACGTCCAGATTCGATGCGGCGGCGTTGATGCCGCTTACCCCTTGACCGAAACCCATGATATTCCCCTAGTTAGCTGATTTCGCTGATGTCTTAAAGAATGCGGCGAACGTCGTCGACCGACGCGGTGCGGTCATTGCCGATATCGACGAGCACGCCGGTAGAGTCACCGCTGATGCTGTTGACCTTGCCGTACACCAGCGCCACCGGCGTGACATCCTTGCCGTTGGCGGTGGCAGTCACCTTGAAGCTGTAGTCGCCGTCCGCTACCGCGACGCCCGCGTCGTTCTTGCCGTCCCAGGCGATGTCGTGCACGCCGGCGACCTGGCCCTTCATGTCGATGGTGCGCACGGTGTTGCCGTCCTTGTCGAGCACCTGCACGGTGACCGCATCCGCGGTCGCGGGCAGGTCGACACCGATCTTGCCCGGCACGCCGCCGGCCACCGACGTGGCGCTGCCCGGCACCATTACCGTCTTGCCGATCAGTGCCGCGGAGTCCATGGCGCGGCTGGCGCTGACCTGGCCCAGCAGCGTATTCAGCGTGGCGTTCATGGTCTGCATGCCGCTCACCGTGCTGATCTGCGCCAGCTGCGTGGTCAGCTGCGAGTTGTCCATCGGGTTGAGCGGGTCCTGGTTGTTCATCTGGGTGACCAGCATCTTCAGGAAGTTGTTCTGCAGGTCGGCCGCGCTCGCGCTGCCGCTTTGCAGCGTATTGGCAATCCCGGCGGCGCTGGTGTTGTTGCTTGTGGCGGAGGTCGTAGTCATTGCGTATCCCGGTTTACTGACCGATGGTCAGTGTCTTGAGCATCATGTTCTTGGCGGTGTTGAGGACTTCCACGTTGGCCTGGTAGGAACGCGAGGCCGAGATCATGTTGACCATCTCCTCCACCGGGTTGACATTTGGCATCGTCACGTAGCCGTCAGCGTTCGCCAGCGGATGCGTGGGGTTGTGGACCATGCGCGGCGGCGACGGATCCTCAAGCACGCCTTCCACCTGCACGCCGCCGATGTCGCTCTGGCCTGGTGTCGCGGCCAGGCCGAACACCACTTGCTTGGCGCGGTAAGGCTGGCCATTGGGGCCGACGGCACTGTCGGCATTGGCGAGGTTGGAGGCGGTCACGTTCAGGCGCTGCGACTGCGCAGCCATGGCCGAACCGGTGACTTCGAAGATGTTCATGGCTGGCATGGTGCGCTCACTGCTGGATGGCTGACAGCATGGTTTTGATCTTGGCGCTCATCACGGTGAGCCCGGATTCGAAATGCACCGCGTTGTCGGCAAAGGCGACGCGTTCGGTATCCATTTCGACCGTATTGCCATCGATACTCGACTGCATCGGGATGCGGTACTCGAGGTTCCTCTCGTCGATCCCCGACGCCGACGCCTGGCCCGGCAAATGCCGCACTGACGTGGTGGACAGCGAAACGCCTTCGGCGCGCTTGCCCCGCTCGACGCTCTGCGCCAGCGTGCTGGAGAAATCAAAGTCGCGCGCCTTGTAGCCGGGTGTATCGGCGTGCGCGATATTGGAGGCAATCACTGATTGCCTCTGGGTCCGCAAGCTCAGCGCTTCTTGCTGGAAGCGCAATGCCGCATCGAGTCTGTCAATCATGTCTGTGTCTCGCTGAAGGGGAGAGCGATGAAGGTCGACCTTTTCAGGTGTGTCATCTTAGGGGCGGCCCCGCCATGCCAATCGCACGAATAGGGCAAAGAAACCTGCGTATTTCGACCCGAGCAAGATTGCAGGGCTGCCTACAATGGGACCCGTTGTCACGCACGTGGCGCCCGCTCCCGCGGCGCGCCCTGCGTCGTTTTCTTGCCGGGATACACACATGAACACTCGTTTCCGGGCCGCCGCGGCGCGCGCCCTGCTCTGCGTGCTCGCCGCCGGCGGCACGCTGCCCGGCAGCGCCGGCGCGGCGCCGCCCTCGCCTTTCACCGAAGACCCGGTGCGTACCGCGGTCGAGCAGTTCCTCGAACGCCAGACCACCGGCCTGCCGGGCAAGGCCAACATCCAGGTGGTGCCGCCTTCGGGCGGGCGCGCGCCGGATTGCCCGCTTCCCGAACCCTTCCTGCCGCCAGGCGCGTCGCCCTGGGGCCGCGTCTCCGTGGGCGTGCGCTGCGCGGGCGAGCGCCCGTGGACGCGCTATGTCCAGGCGCGCGTGTCGGTGGTTGCCGACTACTATGTGGCCGCGCGCAACCTCATGCCCGGCGAACCCGTCGACGCGGCCGACATGGAAGTCCGCCAGGGCGACCTGGCCTCGCTGCCGCGCGCGGTGGTGACCGATCCGGTGCAAGTGACCGGCGCGGTGGCGGCAAACCGCATCGCCGCGGGCTCGCCGTTGCGGATGGATCTGCTGAAGAAGGCCATTGCCGTACGGCAGGGGCAGAACGTGACCGTGGTGGTGGAAGGCGAATCGTTCCAGCTCAGCAGCGAAGGCAAGGTGATGGCCGACGCGCCGGTGGGCAACAACGTGCAGGTGCGGTTAAAGAACGGTCAGGTAGTCAATGCGCTGGTGCGCAGCGGCGACACGGTGGTGCTGCAACAATAGGGGGACGCGGCCAGCATGGCCCATGGGGTTACGCAACCGTCTCATGAGACAATGGCGCGCAGGGCCAGGGCCAGGAAAGCGGGGCTTCCCGGCGCCATTTCACCCTAAAGTTTTGCCTGAGCCATCCGATAAGCCAAAGGTACCCAGCAAGGAATTCCCGTGAAGATCAAGCAGACCACCTCGTCGAGGGCAGGCGACGCCGTCGACGGCGCCGTGCGCAGCGTGGCCGGCGCCCCCGGGCCGACCACGGCCCCGGATACGTCCAGCGTGCGTGTCAGCCCCCTGTCGGCCCAGGTGCGCGAGATCGGCGCCCGCCTGGTAGAAGATCATGACGACGATATCGATACCGGCAAGGTCGAGGAAATCCGCCAGGCCATCGCCGAAGGCCGGATCAGGATCGACCCCAGCAAGATCGCCGACGGCCTGCTCGCGTCCCTGCGTGAGCTGAACGGCGGCGCCTGATCCCTGCTGCGCGGCCATTTGTTTAGCCAACCCATACCCACGATAGGCAAGCCATGAGCCAGTCCCTGATCCAGAACCTGCGCCGCGAAACCGAGCTGGCGCAGGAATTCGCCGCCGTGCTAGACGAGGAAAGAACCATGATCAAGGCCGGCGACTACCAGGCCCTGGCCGGGTTGCTGGAACGCAAGGTCGAACTGGCCAGCTTACTGAGTGCCTTGACGCGCACCCGCGAGGCACAGATGGGGGCTTTGGGCATTCGCACCGGCGCAGGCGGACAATTGTTCGGGCGGCACATCGATGCGGGCGTTGAAGCCGCATGGCGGACGCTGGTGTTTGCCGCGCGCACCGCGCGCGATGCCAATGCGCTTAATTCCGCCGTGGTGGACGCGCATCTTGAATTCACCGAAGAGGCAATCCTGGCGCTGCGTCAGCGTGGGGACAATGCGACGCTCTACGGCAAGGATGGACGGACGCAGACTGGGCCGCAAGGGGTCAGCCTGGCCAGCGGCTGATGGTTTCCGGATCTTGATTCTGGATCCAACCTGGACTGCCACTGGTTAGTCCGCAACATCAAGAAGCGGTTCTCGGGGCCACCCGGATCAAAGGCCGCTTAGTAACAGAAGGCGACGGCCCCCCCTCAGGCCGCCCCGGGCAGTGAGCTGAAACCACCTTTGACGTTGTTCACCGGCAGCTGCCAACGCCGGCGAGCGGCAACCGTGCTGCGCGAGGTGAGTCAATGCGCCAATCAACGGCGTGCCTTCGAGATCCCCGATAAACACACCCTGGCCTTGCGCACCGCGCACCGGACTGCTCCGGCGCAACATTGGACAAAAGCGCCCCGTCAAACCCAAAGGCTACAAGGCTGAAAACGAGAAGGAATTGCAGGAAGAAGG
Source organism: Cupriavidus sp. F041 (assembly GCF_057814235.1). Taxonomy (NCBI): domain Bacteria; kingdom Pseudomonadati; phylum Pseudomonadota; class Betaproteobacteria; order Burkholderiales; family Burkholderiaceae; genus Cupriavidus; species Cupriavidus sp. F041. Next base: position 2,026,960 of record NZ_JBVASY010000001.1, on the reverse strand, counting down.
CTACACCGCCAGAACCACGATCGGTGTAGCCGTGCGGAGCGCCCGAGGGGCGGGCCGCACCGACCCGCGATGCGAAGCGAGCCGTCAAGGTGTACCAGGCCGTATGGGGCGCGCTTCTTTGCCTACTTTCTTGGCAAGACAAGAAAGTAGGTCGCCCCCCGCAGGGGGGGTGAAACCGCTTTTGACTTTAAGCCTTTGACATTAAGCTTTTGAATTTATGTTTTTATAACCAACCGCCGCCAGCAACAACAACAACAACAACAACAACAAAACATCACCTAAAACTAACCGTAACCTGATTCGACTGCCCCAACAACACCGGCATCAGCGCCCCCCGCCCAGGCACCTGAAACGCAAACACAAACCCCTTAGCCGCATCATCCCCGCTAAACGCCTCGGTAAGCCCCTCCGCCCCCGGCAGCAACACACAACGCTGCGCATTGCACAAATAAGCCTGCAGCTCATTAGGCGGAGTACTTGCGAAACTATATCGCCACCGCACGGTGGTAATAGCCCCCTCCGCCTGCGGCAAGTAACCGGTAGGCAAGATCGGCGGCGACATCGTCCGCAACCCTTTGCCATGCAGCGCAGGCCCGTTCACGGAAGCCGACCAGGAATGAAGCGGCCCGGCGGGCGTGGCCCAGGCCGCGCAGCAGGCTGCGGCCAGCACCGCAGCGCCAAGACGATGGCACCAGCCCCTCATAGCAAGCCGCGCAACTGCGAACGAAGCCGCGTAATAGCCTGGCTGCGAATCTGGCAGACCCGAGACTCCGTCACCTCCAGCACCGCCCCGATCTCGCGCAAATTGAGCTCCTGGTCGTAGCACAACGACAGCACCAGCTTTTCCCGTTCCGGCAACCGCTCGATGGCACGGATCAGCGCTTCGCGCATGCCGCTTTCCATCAGCACGGTGAGCGGGTTGCCATCGTCGCTGACGCTCAGGTGCCGGTCCAGGAAGTCCTCTTCGCCGGAGCGCTCGAAGTCCTCGTAGTGCAGCAGCTGGCAGCCATAGACTTCATTGAGCAGTGTCTGGTATTCGTCGAGCGGCAGCTCAAGCTCCTGCGCCACTTCGGAGTCGAGCGGCGCGCGGCCCAGCGTTTGCTCCAGGCCGCGCACGGTGCGTTCGATGCGCCGGGTGAACTGGCGCAGGCTGCGCGACTGCCAGTCGTTGGCGCGCACCTCGTCAAGCATGGCGCCTCGGATGCGCTGGCTGGCATAGGTCTCGAAACGCGCACCGTGGGTGTCCTCGTAGCGCTTGGCGGCGTCGAGCAGGCCGATCATGCCAGCCTGGATCAAGTCATCGAGCTGCACGCTGGCAGGCAGCTTGGCTGCCAGTTGCAGGGCGATGCGACGCACCAGCGAGGCATGCGCCGTCACGGTGTCGGTCTGTTCGAGCTTTCCCTGAATCGTGTACATGGTGGAATTCTCGTGAGTCCTGGCTGCAGGCCGCGGCGTTTAAGCCAGGGCCGGGGCTGACGGCGCCAGCGGCGCCGTCGGGGTTGAACGGGAATCGGTGGACAAGGGCCAGTTGGCAATGCCCGTGGCGATGCGGCGTAGCGCAGCGGTAGCGGGCGCGGCGGGAAAGGCCTCGACCACGCAGCGGCCTAGTGCCCCGCTGCGTTCCACCAGCGGGTCGTACGGCAGGCTGCCGGCAGGGCTCGCCTCGACGCCGAGATACTGGCTGGCGGTGCGCGCCAGGTTGCCCAGCACGGCACTCGCGGCGGCATCGCCGGCGGCCGCATTGATCACCAGGTGGAAGCGCCGGCAGGCGTACAGGTGATTGAGCCGCTTGATGCAGGCATAGGCGGCCTTGATCGAGGCCGGCTCCGCGCGCAGCACCACAACGAGGTTGTGCGCCGTGCCGGCTACCTGCGACAGGCCTCCGTCCGCGTCGCTGCGGGCGTCGGTAAGCACGGTGCGAAAGCCGTTCAGCGCCTGCAGCCCGCCACTGGCCTGCGGACTGCCGGGCAACACCGCAATGGCGCCGGCCGGGCGCTTGCCCAGCGCGGTTTCCAGCGTCACGGTGCCGCCCAGCACGGCGGCCAGGGTGCCTTCCGGCATGGCGCCGGCAAGGCGGGTCGCGCGGGCGCCGAAGCGGTCTTCATCGATGAGCAGGACGCGCTCGCCTTGCATGGCGAGTGCGTTGGCCAGCCCCAGGGCTACCGTGGTGGCGCCCGCACCGGCATCGCTCGCGACCACCGCGATGCGGCGCGTGGCGCGGGGCGCCAGCATGCGCCGCAAGCTTTCCGCCTGGTCGGAGGCGAGTGAAGTCACGTCTTATTCTCCCTGCGTCAGCGTTTGCAACATGCGGCTGCCGTTCATGCTCGCTTCGAGCAGGCCGCCGGCGTCGCCGGGATGAAAGGCCTCCTGCGGCGCTTCGTGGGTAGCGGACGGCGTGGCGCGGCCGCCTCGGCCGGGGTAGCTCTCCAGCACGTCGAGCAAGGCCAGCAAACGGCCGAGGCCTTCCACCAGCACGGCGGCGGCCGGCATCTGGCGGGCGGGCGCGCGGCCGGTCAGCCGCGCCAGGAACGCGGCGGCGCTGTCGTCGCACGCTTGCTCCAGCCGCAGCGCGGCTACCGCCATCTGCAGGGCGAGCAGACGCGCGCAGGCTTGCGCTTCGGCCAGCGAGGATTCGTTGCTGCCTGCCTGCCCGCCTTGCCCCAGGTGATCCATTGCGTGGCGCAGCGTGCGCAGTTGCGCTTCGCCGGCTTCAGCCCAGCGGGCCCAGCGGGCCAGTTGCACGCCCTCGGCCGACAACGCCGGGTCGCACAGCAGGTAGTGCACGGCTAGCGTCTGGCCGTTCTCGCGATCGACCACGCGCGACACCAGCAGGCCGGCCTCGATGCCGCTCTCGGCGGCGCCGCGCGTGCCACGTGCCTGCCCCTCAAGCACGCGCACCGGCGTTTGCGCGATCCACTGCACGGCGTCGCGGCCGCGATAGTCCATGTCTTCCACCGCGTGGAAGGTCAGCGTTTCGGCCAGCGCATCGAGCTTGACGGCCGCGCCACCGCTGACCACGCGCGTGGTCTTGCGCGCGGTGGCAAGCCAGCGCTCGCCGGCTTGCTGCCAGCGCGCCAGCGTGGCGGCGGCGGGCATGGCATCCAGCAGATTGACCACGGTACGGGCGGCGGCGATGGCGGCGCACAGGGTGGCAGCGTCGGCTTCCCATCCGCCTTGCCCGGCTTGCAGCGCCGGGCCGGTGCGGCCGGCGGGCGCGGCGGCCGCCGCCAGCGGCAGGCCGTCGCGGTCCGCCAGCCAGAGCGTGTGTTGCCACGGGCGCGGCGCGCGGCGCGCTGCCACCGGCGCGGCGACCGTGGCGCTGAGCGAAAGCACGAAACGATCGCAATGACGGCTCAGGTCGCGGCAGGCGGCTTCGCGCACCTGCTGCGCCATCAGGCGCGGCGAGGGCGCGTTCTCGGCGCGCTGCTGCCAGAGCGAGCGGACCAGCTCGAAGCTGTAGCTGCCAGCGTTCAGCTGCTGGACGCAATCGCCCACCGCGTTGGCGTTGTCGGTCAGCGAGCGCAGCATCCCGTCGGCGCCGCCGGCGCTGGCCGCGCGGGTGGCGTCGCCATCGTCCTGCGCGGGCATGGCACGGCGCGCGGCTTCCGCGTCGGCGAATACGGAGCCGCGGCGCGGCGTCTGGAACGCGCGCTCGACCAGGGACGCGCCGTTGGCGAGTTCAAGGTGCTCGGGCACGCGCTGGCCGGCGGAGGCGTAGTAGACCGGCAGGCGGTGCCGGATCACCACGTCGAGCACGGAGCCCAGGTGCGTGGCTTCATCCAGCTTGCTGACGATACAGCCGTCGATGCCGCCGTCGGGCGTGGCATCGTGGCGGTAGGCGTGCACGACTTCGTTGAGGGTGTCGCCGTGGCTGGCGCCGTTGAGCAACAGGATGCGCTGCACCGGTGCCTGCACGCCGGCCAGCATGGCGATCTGCTCTGACAGGTTGCGGTCGCGCTGGCTCATGCCGACGGTGTCGATGATCACCAGGTGCTTATCGGTCAGCGCCGCCAGCGCGAAGCGCAGGTCGGCCGCATCCTTGACCGCGTGCACAGGCACGCCCAGGATGTCGCCGTAGATGCGCAGTTGCTCGTGCGCACCGATACGGAAAGTGTCGGTGGTCAGCAGGGCCAGGCGTTCCGGGCCGTGCTTGAGCACAAAGCGCGCTGCCAGCTTGGCCGTGGTGGTGGTCTTGCCCACGCCGGTGGGGCCTACCAGCGCCAGCACGCCGCCCTGGGCGAACAGCGCATCTTCGTCGTTGAGCACCGGGACCTTGCGCGCCAGTTCCTGGCGGATCCAGGTCATGGCGGCGGGCCGGTCATGACCCAGCGGCAGGTGGCCGAGCAGTGATCGCGCAAGCTGTCCGGAGAAGCCGGCAGTCACTAACCAGGTGAACAGCGAGTCGCGCAGCGGATCGCCGCCCAGCGACGGCAGGCTGTGGGTGCCCACGCCGGAGAACTGCCGCTCCATCATGGCGCGCATGGTCTGCAGTTCGCCGCGCAGGTCGCCAAGGGCGCCGTCGACGGCCACCACAGCGGCGGGCGGCGGCGTGAATACCGGTGCGCTGCTGGCGATGGCGCCGAGATCGGTGTCGCGCATGGCGACAATCTCCACGCCGCCCTCGACGGTGCGGTTGGACAGCACCACGGCGTCCGGTCCCATTGCCTCGCGCACCTGGCGCAAGGCCTCGCGGCCATTGGCCGCCACGAATTTAGCTACGCTCATTTTGCGAAACCCCTCACGCTGCGCCACCGATCATGGCGGTGATCCTGATATTTCTGTTGTCCGGCACCTCGGCATGCGAGAGCACCTTGAGCTGCGGCATGGTCCGGCGCAGGAAGCGCGCCAGCAGCGGGCGCAGCGGATGCGGCACCAGCAGCACGGGATCCAGCCCCAGGTGTTCCTGCCTGTTCACCGCATTTTGCGTTTGCTGCAGCAGGGCATCGGCCAGGCCAGGCTCGATGCCGCCGCCGTTAGTGAGCGCTTGCGACAGCACGCGTTCCAGCCCGGCGTCGAGGCCGATGACCTGGAGGTCGGCGCCGTTGGGGAACCACTGCTGGGTAATGGCACGCCCCAGCGCCACGCGCACCAGCGACGTGAGTTCGTTGGGATCGCTGATCTTCGGCGCGTGCTCGGCCACCACGTCCAGCACGGTGCGCATGTCGCGGATCGGCACGCTCTCGTCCAGCAGGTTCTGCAGGATCTTCTGCAGCGCGGTGAGGGTGATGACCTTGGGCACCAGGTCTTCAGTCAGCTTGGGCGATTCCTTGGCGATGCGGTCTAGCAGCGACTGCACTTCCTGGCGGCCAAGCAGTTCGGCCGCGTGCATATGGATCAGGTGGTTGAGGTGAGTGGCCACTACCGTGCTGGCGTCCACCACGGTGTAGCCGTAGACCTGCGCCTGCTCCTTGAGTCCGCCCTCGATCCACACCGCCGGCAGGCCGAATGCCGGATCCTGGCCGGGCGTGCCCGGCAACGGGCCGGAGACCTGGCCGGGGTTGATCGCCATCCACTGCCCGGGCGTCGCTTCGCCGCGGCCGATCTCCACGCCCTTGAGCGTGATGCGGTAGGCGTTGGGCTTGAGTTCCAGGTTGTCGCGGATATGCACCACCGGCACCAGGAAGCCGATCTCCTGCGCCACCTTCTTGCGGATGCTCTTGATGCGGCCGAGCAGTTCGCCGTTCTGCGCGCGGTCTACCAGCGGGATCAGGCGGTAGCCCACTTCCATGCCGAGCGGGTCCACCAGGCTGACGTCGTCCCAGCTGGCTTCGGTCGACTCGGGCACCATCGCGGGAGCGCGGTCCTCGCGCTTCTTCTCCTGCGCCTGCGACGCATCACGCCGTGCCACGTAGCGGCCGAACCACACCAGTGCGCCGGCAAAGGCCAGGAAAGCGAAGTGCGGCATGCCGGGGATGATGCCCATCATGCCGATGATGGCGCCGGTCAGGTAGAGCACGCGCGGATTGGAGAACAGCTGGCCGGTCAGCTGCTGGCCCACGTCCTGCTCGTTGGAGACCCGCGACACGATCACACCGGCGGCGGTGGAAATCACCAGCGCGGGGATCTGCGCCACCAGGCCATCGCCGATGGTCAGCAGGGTGTAGTTGCGCACCGCGGTGGAGAAATCCAGGTCATGCTGCAGCATGCCCACCACCATGCCGGCGCCAACGTTGATGAACATGATCAGCAGGCCGGCGACGGCATCGCCGCGCACGAACTTGCTGGCACCGTCCATGGCGCCGTAGAAGTCCGATTCCTGCGATACCTCGGCGCGGCGCTTCTTGGCGCCGTCTTCGTTGATCAGGCCGGCGTTGAGGTCGGCGTCGATCGCCATCTGTTTGCCGGGCATGGCATCGAGCATGAAGCGCGCGCCAACTTCGGCGATACGCCCCGCACCCTTGGTGATGACCATGAAGTTGATCACCACCAGGATGGCGAACACCACGATACCCACGGCGAAGTTGCCGCCCACCAGGAAGTGGCCGAAGGCCTCGATCACCTTGCCCGCGGCGTCCGGCCCGGTGTGCCCTTCCATCAGCACGACACGGGTCGAGGCCACGTTGAGCGACAGGCGCAGCAGCGTGGTGAACAGCAGCACCGCCGGGAAGGCGGCGAAATCCAGCGCCTTCTGCGTGTACATGCCCACCAGCAGCACCATGATCGACAGGGCGATGTTGAACGTAAACAACAGGTCCAGTACGAAAGGCGGCAGCGGCAGGATCATCATGCCGAGGATCATGATGATCAGCAGCGGGCCGGCCAGGGCCTTCATCTGGCCGCCTCCCCGCCCGCCGGGCAGGTTGAACAGCGAGGTCAATGCGTTCATGCTTGGCTTTCCGGTACGGCAAACTCGTCAGGCACCGGCAACTCGGAGGGTGCCTCCGGGTGCGGGCCGTTGCTGTGGTGCCAGTGCTTCAGTTGATAGACCCAGGCCAGAACTTCGGCCACGGAGGTGTACAGGCCGGCCGGGATTTCCTGGCCCAGCTCTACGTGACGGTGCAGCGCGCGCGCCAGCGGCGGCGCGGACAGCAACGGCACGCCGTTCTCGACGGCGATCTCGCGAATGCGCGCGGCAATCGCCTCGCTGCCCTTGGCCACCACGCGCGGCGCGCTCATGCGGCCTTCCTCATAGCGCAGCGCCACGGCGAAGTGCGTGGGGTTGGTCACCACCACGTCAGCCTTGGGCACCTCGGACATCATGCGGCGCTTTGCCATGGCGCGCTGCTGCTGGCGAATGCGCGCCTTGATATGCGGGTCGCCTTCGCTTTCCTTGTGCTCCTGCTTGACCTCTTCCTTGGTCATGCGCAGCTTCTTGTAAAACGTCCAGTACTGCCAGGGCACGTCGATCGCCGCCACCAGCACCAGCGAACCCGCCACCATGGCGCAGCCGCTCAGCACCATCTCCAGCATGTGCAGCAGCGCCTCGTGGATCGGTGCGCTCATCAGCGCGACAGCCTCGGGCAGCCGCCGCCACAGCACCCAGCCGGCCACGCTGCCAACCAGCAATGCCTTGGCGATGGCCTTGGTCAGTTCCACCAGCGATTGCGAGGAGAACAGCCGGCCCAACCCCTTGAGCGGCGAGAGCCGGGAAAAATCGGGGGCAAAAGACTTGGCGGAGAACAGCCAGCCGCCCAGCAGCATGGGGCCGGCCAGCGCCGCCGCGCCAAAAAGGAGCAGCAGCGGCAGGAAGGCCAGCAGGCCTTCCCAGACCGTCATGGCAAAGTGCGACATCATGCGCGACGTATCGAAGGCAACGGCCGGCTCGAAGGCCAGGCCGGCGTGCAATACAGCGTCGAGCTTGCTGGCGAGCGTGCCGCCCAGCATCGACAGGCCCGCCACGCCGCTCATCAGCATGATCAGCGTGGCGAGTTCCCGCGAACGCACGACCTGCCCCTCCTCGCGTGCCTTTTCCAGGCGCCGCGATGAGGCAGGTTCGGTTTTCTCGAGATCGCTTTCTTCGGACATGGCCGCTCCGTTACGAAGCGGCATGCGGCCGTTCGTCAGGGACGATTATCGGAGCGGGAAGCGGCGGGCATTAGGGGGAATAGGGCGGGGATTCTGGCGCTGTTTGCAGGATGGCGCCGCCCCGGGCGCGGCGCGGGCGGATGCGGCGCGCCACCCTCCGCCATGGCGGCGGAGGCTTTACCGGCAATGCGCCGGCAAATCCGGCCAGGCCGCCGCGACGCCGCGGCAAGGGCGCCGCGGCGGCCTGGACAGGACGGTCAGAACCCCAGGCTGGCGAGGAGGTCGTCCACCTGCGACTGGTCGGAGACCACATCGGCCTTGCCTTCCGGGTTGACCTGCGGCCCGTTCATCAGCGTAGCCGGCGCCTCCACCCGACGATCGGCCGGCACGTTATCAATCAGCACCTGCAGCAATTCCTGCTCCAGGGAATGGATCATGTCCATCATCTTCTTGATGACCTGGCCGGTCAGGTCCTGGAAGTCCTGCGCCATCATGATGTCGAGCAGGTGGCTGCCGGTAGCGCGGGCCTGCTGCGGCACGTCGGTCAGGAAGGCACGGGTATCGAGCACCAGTTCACGCGCGTCACCCAGCTCCACCGGCTTGTCGAACCAGGCTTCCCAACGCTTGTCCAGCGCCTCGGCCTGCTTCTCCATGCCGGCCTGGATCGGCTGCGCCAGCTCCACCGCGGTCAGCGTGCGCTCGGCAGCCTGCTCGGTCATGGAGGCGATATAGCTGAGCCGGTCGCGCGCATCGGGGATGGCCTGGGCGGCACGCTCGATTTCCTTGTCGAGCCCCAATTCGCGCATATTGTCGCGCAGCATCCGTGTCAGGGCGCCAATGCGCTGGAACAGCTGCTCGGCAGATTCGTTGCTGAGAGTCGGAGTCGTCGACATATCGCCCACCTTATGCCCCTTCCTTCGCCAGTTTCTCGAAGATCTTGGTGATTTTCTCGTCGAGTGTCGCTGCCGTGAACGGCTTGACCACGTAGCCGTTCGCGCCGGCTTGCGCGGCTGCGATGATGTTTTCCTTCTTGGCCTCGGCCGTCACCATCAGCACCGGCAGCTTGGCCAGCGGCCCTTCGGCGCGGATCGCCTGCAGCATGCTCAGGCCATCCATGTTCGGCATGTTCCAGTCGGAAATGACGAACTGGAAGCTGCCGTCCTTGACCTTCTCCAGGCCGGCGGCGCCGTCTTCGGCTTCCTCGACGTTGGCAAAGCCCAGTTCCTTAAGCAGGTTGCGGATGATGCGACGCATGGTGGGGAAGTCATCGACCACCAGGATCTTCATGTTCTTGTCCACTCTAACGGCTCCAATACAGTTGTGGAAAGTTGCTTCAATACCTGCGCCTGCCCTTCCGGTATGCGGCCGGGCAAGCGCTTGTGCCCCGTCAAACCCGCTGCGCGCGCGTCCCGAAGGTGGCCAGGCGCGCCATCACGCGCTGGCTCATCGCGTGCAACGGTACTACCTCATGCACCCCGCCGGCGGCAATCGCCTCCTTGGGCATGCCGAACACAATGCAACTGCTTTCGTCCTGCGCCAGGTTGTAGGCGCCGGCCTCGCGCATGCGCAGCATGCCTTGCGCCCCGTCCTTGCCCATGCCGGTCAGCATCACGCCGATGGCATTCTTGCCGGCATGCTTGGCCGCGGAGTCGAACAGCACTTCCACCGACGGCCGGTGGCGGTTGACCGCCGGCTCCTGCGACAGGTGGGCCACATAGTTGGCCCCGCTGCGCGCGAGCAGCAGGTGCGAGTCTCCCGGCGCGATATAAGCGTAGCCGGGCAGCACGCGCTCGCCGTGCTCCGCCTCCTTGACCGTGATCCGGCACAGGCCGTCCAGGCGCTGCGCGAACGAGCGCGTAAAGCCGGCCGGCATGTGCTGGACGATCAGCACCGCCGGGCAATCCGGCGGCATCGGCATCAGGAATTCCTTGATGGCCTCGGTGCCGCCGGTGGATGCACCGACGATGATCAGCTTTTCCGTGGACAGCAACGGGCTGCGCAGCATCGGGGCCGCAGGCACTGCCGCCTCCGCGCTGGCCGGCGCGGCGCTGCGGATGCGCGCGCGCGAAGCCGCGCGAATCTTGTCGGCGATGGTGTCGGTGTAGTCCATCAGGCCGTCGCGGATACCGAGCTTGGGCTTGGTGACGAAATCCACCGCACCCAGCTCCAGCGCGCGCATCGTGATTTCCGAACCGCGCTCGGTCAGCGACGATACCATCAGCACCGGCATCGGCCGCAGCCGCATCAGCCGCTCCAGGAAATCCAGGCCATCCATGCGCGGCATTTCCACATCAAGCGTGAGCACATCCGGGTTCAGTCGCTTGATCAGGTCGCGCGCCACAAGCGGATCGGGGGCGGTACCCACCACCTCCATATCGCTCTGGCTATTGATGATCTCCGTCATCAGGCTGCGTATCAGCGCGGAATCGTCCACGCACAACACCTTGATCTTGGCCGCGGTCATGTCTTGAAAAAATCCTTATCGGTTCAGGAGACGGCAGCCGATGGCGTGCGCCGTGGAAACAGTTCCGCGCCGCCCTTCTCGGGCGCGGTGCCGGAGCTGGCAATGGCGCGCGCCAGGGCGCGTTCGTTGCGCTCGACCACCACCTGGTCATCCTGGCGTGTGAGCCGGCGCACCAACGCCAGCCCGGTAAGCGGGAAATAGCTGACGCGGCGCGCATGCGGGCCGCGCAGGTCCTGGGCGGCCACGCGGATCTCTTCGGCCTTCAGGTACCTGAGCACGAACTCGGCATTGCGATCGCCGATATTCAGCGTGGTCATATTGGCCAGCACCGCGCCACCGCCGAATACCTTGGCTTCGAGCCGCTCGCGGCGCGCGCCCATCTTCAGCAATTCGTTGATCAGCACTTCCAGCGCGTAGGAGCCGTAGCGCATCGATGCGGAGAGCAACCGGTCCGCACCCGCGCCGTCGTCGTCCGGCAGCATGAAGTGGTTCATGCCCCCCACCCCGGCCTTCTCGTCGCGGATGCAGGCAGCCACGCACGAACCCAGCACGGTGGTAAGCACCACGTCCTCGCGCGTCACGTAATACTCGTTCGGCAACAGCTTGATGGCCTGCTTGCCGAACTCGCGGTCGAAATAGCTGCGAGTGGCGATCGCTTCAGGCAACTGGGGGGTGCGCATCACGAACCTCCCAGCCGGGCCGAAGGCGGCGCCAGTTCATACACGGTCTGCCCGCGCAGCTGGAACGCGCGCGTCACGTAGGAGAAATTCTCCGAGTGGCCCGCGAACAGCAGTCCATGCGGCTTGAGCAGCGGCACGAAGCGCTCCAGGAGCTTGGCCTGGGTGGGCTTGTCGAAATAGATCATCACGTTGCGGCAGAAGATCGCGTCGAACTTCTCGCGAATTCCCCAGTCCGGCGCCAGCAGGTTGAGCGGCTCGAAACTGATGGTGCTTGCCAGGTCCGGCTTGACTTTGACCGCGCCTGCGCGCTGGCCGGTGCCCTTGAGGAAGAAGCGTTTGAGCCGTTCCTGCGAGAGCTTGTTCACCTGCTCGGTGGTATAGACCCCGGAACGGGCCTTGGCCAGCACCTGCGTATCGATGTCCGTGGCGAGCACGGTGGCGGCACGCTCGCCCAGCGCTTCGGCCAGCGTGATGGCGATGGAGTATGGCTCCTCGCCGGTCGACGCGGCCGAGCACCATACGGAGTACGGCCGCCCGATCTTCTTGGCATGCTCCGCCAGCAAGGGGAAATGATGCGCCTCGCGGAAGAACGATGTCAGGTTGGTGGTGAGCGCGTTGGTAAAGAACTCCCACTCATCGGAGCCATCGTCGGCATCGAGCATGGCCAGGTAGCTGCCGAAGTCGACGAGCTGCAGCGTGCGCAGGCGCCGGGCCAGCCGGCTGTACACCATCTCCCGCTTGTGGCTGCCGAGCGAGATACCCGCGCGGCGATGGATCATGGCGCGGATCTTCTCGAAGTCGCGCTCGGTCAGCAGGAAGTCACGCGGCTCGTCGCGCCGCATGGAAACGGGCTGCGCCGATTGCGGGCCGGCGGCAAAGGCGGTTGGGCGAGGCTGCGTCATGTGTTGCGAGGGCGGTTGGCCGTGGTCTTGCTAATGCGCGCTTGTGCGTGCTTGCGCGCGCCGGAATGCGGGATCAGGCGAACTCGGCTTCCACCAGTTCCATTTCCGGGCTGGTCATCAGCTTTTCGATGTCGATCAGGATCAGCATGCGGCCGTCGACAGTACCGAGGCCGGTCAGGTGCTCGTTCGAGACCGAAACGCCGAACTCCGGTGCCGGCTTGATGGCTTCGCCGGTCAGGGTCAGCACATCCGAAACGCCATCCACCACGATGCCGACGACACGTCCGGCGATATTGAGGATGATGACCACGGTCTGGTGGTCATAGCGCACGTTGCCTAGCCGGAACTTCAGGCGCAGGTCGACGATCGGCACGATCACGCCGCGCAGATTGGTCACGCCCTTGATGAAGTCAGGCGCATTCGCCAGGCGGGTCACCGCGTCGTAGCCGCGGATCTCCTGCACCTTGAGAATGTCGATGCCATATTCTTCGCTCCCCAGCGTGAAAACCAGGAATTCCTGCCCGGAGGCTTCGCTCCCCGGGGTATCGATGTGTCCGATGCCGGCCATGATGTCTTGTTCTCCTGAGCGTTAAGCAAGCGCCGGGTCTTGGCGGCGCACACCGGTGCGCTGCAGCGCACCGACGTCCACGATCAGTGCCACGCTGCCGTCGCCGAGGATGGTGGCGGCGGAAATGCAAGGCACCTTGCGGTAGTTGGTTTCGAGATTTTTCAGCACGACCTGGTGCTGGCCGATCAGCTGGTCCACCAGCATCGCGAAGCGCTTGCCTTCGGCCTGCAGGATCACTGCGATACCCTGGGTCGGCTCATGCACGGCATCGGCCACGTTGAACACGCGATGCAGTTCCAGCAACGGCAGGTACTCGCCGCGCACATGCATGACGCGGTCGTTGTTGGCAGCCGTGTGTACGTCTTCCGGCTTGGGCTGCAGCGACTCCATCACGCAGTTCAGCGGCAGGATGAAGGTCTCCGCGCCCACCTTGACGGACATGCCGTCCAGGATCGCGAGCGTCAGCGGCAGCACGATGCGGGTGGTGGTGCCCTGGCCAGGACGCGACGTGACCTCGACGTGGCCGCCCATCTCCTGGATGTTCCGCTTGACCACGTCCATGCCCACGCCGCGGCCGGACAGGTCGGTCACCGCTTCGGCGGTGGAGAAGCCCGGCGCGAAGATCAGTTGCCAGACTTCCTCGTCGCTGATGTTCTCCGACACCGGCAGGCCGTTCTGCAGCGCCTTGGCGAGAATCTTGTCGCGGCGCAAGCCGCCGCCGTCGTCGCTCACTTCAATGACGATGTTGCCGCCATGGTGCTGCGCCGACAGGATCAGCTGCCCGGTGGGTTCCTTGCCCGCGGCAACGCGCAAGTCCGGTGTCTCGATGCCGTGGTCCAGGCTGTTGCGCACCAGGTGGGTGAGCGGGTCGATGATGCGTTCGATCAGGCTCTTGTCGAGCTCGGTGGCCTTGCCGAAGGTGACCAGGTCGATCTGCTTGCCCAGCTTGCCGGCCAGGTCGCGCACCAGGCGCGGGAAGCGCGAGAACACGTAGTCCATCGGCATCATGCGGATCGACATCACGGCTTCCTGCAGGTCGCGCGCATTGCGTTCAAGCTGGCCCATGCCGGAGAACAGGCGGTCGAACAGCACCGGATCAAGCGCCGAGGCCGTCTGCGCCAGCATCGATTGCGTGATGACCAGCTCGCCCACCAGGTTGATGATCTGGTCGACCTTTTCGGTCGGCACACGGATCGAGCCGGACTCCTGTGCGTGGGCTGCGGCGGCGGGCTGCGCCTTGGCCTTTTCCTTGGCGGGAGCCGGTGCGGCGGCTGCGGGAGCCGGAACCGGAACCGGAACCGGAGCGGGAGCCGGTGCCGCTGCTGCCGGGGCAGCCGGCGCGTCCGCCGCTTCCACCACGATCTGGTCGCCATCGACGACGAAGCAGCACACGGCGAGGATGTCGTCGGCGCTGCACTGGCTCTGCAGCCAGACGGTGAGATCGCCGCCCTGCTCCTGCTGGCCCGTGATCTCGCCCAGGTTGGCGAGCTCTTCACGCAACAGCGCCTGGTCGGACGGCGATACCTTGATCAGCGTCACCTTCAACCCGCCGCCCGCGGCGGGCGCCGGCGCCGGCACGGCGGCTGCCGCCGGAGCCGGCGCGGGGGCCGCTGCCGCGGGCGCACCGCCCGCAGCCTCTAGCGCCAGTTGCTGAAGAACGGCGCAGATACGCGCCAGCGTTTCCGGATCGGGTTCCGTACCGTTACGGTAGGCGTTGAGCTGATCTTGCAACACGTCCTTGGTTTCCAGAAAAGTGTCGATGATGGTCCGGGACAACGCCAGTTCCCGCCGCCGCGTACGGTCGAGCAGGTTTTCCAGCAGGTGCGTGGTTTCGGTCAGAGCGGCGAAGCCGAAGGTAGCGGCACCGCCCTTGATAGAGTGGGCTGCGCGAAAAATCGCATTCAGCTCTTCCGCGTCGGGGGATTCGAGATCCAGCCCGAGCAGTAGCTGCTCCATTTCCACGAGGAGCTCTTCAGCCTCTTCGAAGAAGGTCTGGTAGAACTGTGTGATATCGATATCGACAGACATAACCGTCCTGGCTCACTGAAATTCGCTGCGAAGCCCGCTGCCCGCATGGCAAGCGGTCTTCATTGAACACTGCCCGGCTTGGCCGGGGCCGCGGCGGCGTTGCCCTGCGCAGCGGCCGGCGCTGCGGGGGCGGAGGCGGCCGCCAGGCCTGCCTGCACTTCCTGGCCGGCTGCGCCGGCCTTTGCCGCCACCGAAACTTCGGCGGCGCTGGCATTCTCTGCCTCGATCCGGGACTGCGCGCGCTGGTTCAGCACCACGATGCTGATGCGGCGGTTGACCGGTGCCATCTCGTCCTTCTTGTCGAGCGGCATGGTCGCGGCCAGGCCGATCACGCGCAGCACCTTGCCCTCGTTCATGCCGCCGGCAATCAACTCGCGCCGCGAGGCATTGGAGCGGTCGGAGGACAGTTCCCAGTTGCTGTACGTGCGTTCGCCGTTGGAATAGTTGGCCGCGTCCGTATGGCCCGACAGGCTGACCTTGTTTGGCATCTCGTTGAGCACCGGGCCGATCTCGCGCAGGATGGTGCGCATATACGGCTCGACCGCGGCGCTGCCGGTGCGGAACATCGGCCGGTTCTGCGTGTCGAGGATCTGGATGCGCAGACCTTCGCTGGTGATGTCGAGCAGCAGTTGCGGGCGGAACTGGCGCAGCACCGGGTTATTCTCGATGATCTGCTCGAGCCGGTTCTTGAGCGCGCGCAGACGCTCGCTTTCCTGGCGCTCCTTGGCCTTCTGCACGGCATCGTCGGGGGTCTTCCTGACTTCCGCGTCCTGGCGGGTGATATCGAGGCCACCACCCGGGATCACGCTGGACGACAGGCTGCTCTTGTTGCCGCCCGCAATCGCCACCTTCAGCGGCGTGCGAAAGTACTCCGCCAACTGCTGTAGATCCTTGGGGGTCTGTGCCTTCAGCAACCAAAGCACCAGGAACAGCGCCATCATCGCGGTCATGAAGTCCGCGTACGCGATCTTCCATGAACCACCATGATGCGCGGCGGCGCTTTTCTTGATGCGTTTGACGACTATGGGATGCGAACCGTGCTCACTGCTCATCGCTGCCGCTCCTCTACGTCAGGTAATGCTCTTGACTTCGCGGACGTGGTCGTCCAGCTCGAGGAAGGATGGCCGCTCAGTCGAGTACAGCACCTTGCGGCCGAATTCCACGGCCACCAGCGGCGCATACCCGTTGAGCGAGGCGAGCAGCGTGACCTTGATGCACTCGTACATCTTCACGCTCTCGTCCACCTGGTGCTCGACACGCGCGGCCAGCGGCGAAACGAAACCATAGGCCAGCAAGATGCCGAGGAAGGTTCCGACCATGGCGTGCGCAATCAGCGCACCGAGTTCGGCCGGCGGCAGGTCCGCCGAGGCAAGCGCATGCACCACGCCCATCACGGCGGCGACGATGCCGAAGGCCGGCAGACCGTCGCCGACGCGATGCAGCGCGTGCGCCGGCACCTCGGCCTCGTGGCGGAAGGTCTCGATCTCGTGGTCCATCAGGGCCTCGATCTCGAAGGCATTCATATTGCCGTTGACCATCATGCGCAGGTAGTCGGTCAGGAACTCCATCATTCCCGGATCGGCGAGGATGCGCGGATACTGGCTGAACACGCTGCTGGCCGCCGGATCCGCGATTTCCTTTTCCAGGAACAGGATGCCTTCGCGGCGGGCCTTGGACAGCAGGACGTAGAGCAGCGCCATCACTTCCATGTACAGCGCCTTGCTGTACTTGCTGCTGCGGAACAGCGCCGGCAGCGCACGCATGGTGGCCTTGATTGCCTTGCCGTTGTTGGAGCTGATAAACGCGCCGACTGCCGCGCCACCAATGATGACAAGCTCTGCCGGTTGATAAAGCGCGCCCATATGGCCGCCGGTCATGGCGTATCCACCAAGCACCGCCGCCATTACGACAACAAAGCCAATTACAACTAGCACGATTGATTCCCCGTCAGAAAAACACGCGTCAGGCACGCACAAGGGTCGCCCTCCGGGAGAAGCGGATTTACCGCCTGCCCTGGCAAGACTCACCAACCACGCAAACCGCCCTCGGACCCGAGACCCAGTGACCTGAAGGCCCAGTGATCTGGAGTCCTGATGCCTTGCAGTCTTATGACTTAACGACGCAAGACGGCAAGACTTGAAGACTTATTGACCCGGCATCGATGATCTTCCAACGCGGGGACCGGCGATCCGGCGAATAAGCTTGGGTTTCCTTCCGAGTTCCCGCGATGGCCCTGCCTGAGCGTTGGTACGCTTGGCAGGCTGCCACGGGAATACGCGTGGATGCCGGGTACTTCCGGCATCCGCGGCGCACGGCGGCAGGATTCCCAACGGCAGGCCGGGCATGTGCCCGGACTATCCGCTTGGTAACGTCTCAGCCGAATCGCTTCAGTCAGGCAACAACTTGCGCGGGAGCGACGTTCTTCGAGAGCTTCTTCGCCTTGCCGGCACGTGAGGGCGGTCGGCACAGGCTGCATACGAAATTCGCATGCGGCTCGTACGCGTGTGTAACAAACTGCCCGCCGCAGCACGTGCAGCTGGAAAGCTGCAGCATGTTGCTCTCGAAAAACCGTACTAACGTCCAGGCACGGGTGAAACTTAAGACAATTTCGCTTTCGAGCAGCGATACGTGCTCAAGATAGAGCCGATAGCTCGCCACCACGGCGCGGATGCCAACCGTCTCGCCTTGCTGGACCATGAACTGATAGGCCGAGAAGAACAGCGAGGAATGGATGTTTGGCAACCAGGTGGTGAACCAGTCGGTCGAGAAGGGGAGCATGCCCTTGGGCGGCGAGGCGCCGCGCAGCTCCTTGTAGAGGCGGATCAATCGATCGCGCGAGAGCGTGGTCTCGGCTTCGAGCACCTGCAGGCGCGCCCCCAGGCCGATCAGCTCGATGGCGAGCTGGGTCTGGTTGGCGTCCTGCAAGACGCTCTTGCGATTGGGAACGGGAGTGGCCGTGGTACTCCGGACTGACGGGGCCTGAAGGAGCGCGGTCAATTGAGCGACTCCACGGGCTGCCGTGCGAGCAGGATCGCAGCATGGATCTGCTGCATATCATGGCTCTTGGCCGTATGGGTGAGTGTCGACAGCAAGGCATGGTCGTCGAACCGGAAACGGCACAGGACCATGTTTGATGCTGCCAGCTTGACCAACTGGGCCGGTGTCAACTTGGCGAGAATGTCGGCAATTTCCTTGCTGACGCCAAGCCTGAACATGGCTTCCAGATGATTTTCTCGCACCAGGCGTTGCGCGAGCAGCAGATAGGCGAGATTGACCTCCCTGATCTCCTGGAGAACTTCACTGCTTTCCAATTTTTCCCCGCTACCAAAAACCCTTCGACCGCTTGTCCGGCGCTTACCCGCAGCCGAAGGCTGAAGGCGACCAGATCGTTTGAGTGCGTGTTCGACGGGTACTGCGTACGACTAAGGAACTGCGCTTGGTCAGACTTATCCGAAACGTTACAAGTGTTACAGAGTGTAAGTGCGACTGTGAGAGTTATATCGGCAATTCAACCGGACTGCCAATCCCCTCTAACGTTGGGGTACAGCAATGTCGCACGAAACATACATGGGAGACGAAGTTTGTAACAAGTCACGCCTTTGTAATGTGATTTGCATCAAAACTGTTACGTTTCTGTAACAGAGTAAAGGCTCTAAATATGTCCCTTGGATCACTCAAATCCGAAGTGCACTAATCACATTCCTCTATTGACGAAAGGGACGTCACTGCACTAGCACGCGGCGCAGCCATGCGGCGACCCTTGCGAGCAGGTCATTGGGCTCCTCGCTGAACAGGTGCGGACAGGTTTGCTCAACCTGCTCCATGACGCGCGCTGCCTCTTCGGCACTCACGGTGCCATAGTCCATGGCCAGCGCCACCACCGCTCGCAGCTCTCCCAGCCGCGAGCGGGCAGTGCCCGCGATGCGTTCAGTCTGCACCATGTACATGAGGTCGTAGACCCGGCGCCGCAGGCTTTCCGCCACTCGCCACGCCGGCGTCTGCATCTGCTCTTCGAGCGCACGGATGTCCACCGCCGAGGTGGCCAGTTGCGACGCCAGGAGCTCGATGAAGGCCAGGTCGGCCCCCGCGTCCTCCAGGATCTGCCGGGACCAGTCACGGGCGTGTGCAAGGCGTTCCTGCGGCGTCCATTCGTAGCGCGTCGCCAGGCCGTAGCCAAAGCGCTGCGCGTCGCGCATCAGGGTCGCCATGGCATTGGGCAGCTGTTTGTTGAACACACGCTTGGCCCATGCGTACTCCCCGCCCGACAGCAGCCGCGTAACGGCGCGCTCGGTCAGCGGGCCGTCATGCTGAAGCAGGCGCGCGCGCAGGAAATCGTCAAAGCTTGGCGGGCTGAATTCGCTGTCCAGCCCGGTGGAGACCTTGACGAAATGTTCGAACTCGGAGCGCAGCTTGGCCGCGGCTTCCTCGGGAAGCGCCAGGGTGATGTCGGTAGTCATAATGTGCGGTGCTGAGTGATGCTAACAGCGAGCCACCGCCGGCCCGGGGCCGGCGGCATAACCCTTGCGCTTGACGTCAGAAGGCGCTCCAGTCACCGTTGTCGGACGTGGCAAGCGCGGCGGGACGGGCAGTGCGGGCCAGGACGGGCGTGCTCGCTTCACGACCTCCCTCACGGCCTCCCTCACGGCCTCCCTCACGTCCCCCCTTGTCCGCCGGCGTCGGCTCGGCGGCCCCGGCGTCTTCCTGGCGGGCGGCATGCGTGGACGGTTCGGTCCGTGCCGGCCTGGCCGCGGCAATCACGCTGGGACGCGGCGCTTCGACGCGCGAGCCGGCAATGGCATCCGCCGGCGCCAGGCGGAAGCTGGCCACCGAAGTTTGCAGGCGCGTGGCCTGGTCTTCCAGCGAACCGGCGGCGGCAGCGGCCTGCTCCACCAGTGCCGCGTTCTGCTGCGTCACCTCGTCCATCTGGGCTACCGCCTTGTTCACCTGCTCGATGCCCGAACTCTGCTCGGCCGATGCTGCGCTGATCTCGCCCATGATGTCGGTCACGCGCTTGACCGCCTGCACGATCTCGCCCATGGTCTGCCCGGCCTGGCCCACCAGAGCCGAGCCGTTGTCCACGCGCGCCACCGTGTCGCCGATCAGGCCCTTGATTTCCTTGGCCGCGTTCGCGCTGCGCTGCGCCAGGCTGCGCACTTCGCCCGCCACCACGGCAAAGCCCCGACCCTGTTCGCCAGCACGCGCGGCTTCCACCGCCGCATTCAGCGCCAGGATATTGGTCTGGAATGCAATGCCTTCAATCACGCCGATGATGTCGACGATCTTCTTCGATGCCCCATTGATGTCGTCCATGGTCTGCACCACGCGGCCGACCACTTCGCCGCCCTTGACGGCTGTCTCCGATGCGTTCGCCGCCAGGCCGCTGGCCTGCCGCGCGTTGTCCGCGTTCTGGCGTACCGTGCTGGTCAGCTCTTCCATGCTCGATGCGGTTTCTTCCAGCGAAGCGGCCTGCTGCTCGGTACGCTGCGAGAGGTCGCTGTTGCCCGCGGCGATCTCGCGCGAAGCGGAGGCGATCGACTCTGCCGAGTCCTTGAAATCGCGCACCATGGTGGACAGTTGCTGCTGCATCTGTTTCATGGCGTGCAGCAGGCTGTCCTTGTCGCCGCTGCGCAGTTTCACTTCTGCGGAGAAATCGCCTTCGGCGATACGCGAGGCGATGGCCACGGCGTAGGCCGGTTCGCCACCCAGCTGGCGCGACAGCGTGCGGGCGAGGAATGCGCCAAGCAGCACGGAGACGGCCAGGCCGCCCAGCACCAGGCCCAGCATCCACAGGCGCGTACCCTCGTAGACGCCGCGCGCTTCTTCCATATTGGTCAGCGCACGATCGTCGCGGCGCTTGACCATCTTGGCCATCAAGTCCTCAAGCGCGCGGCTCTCCTTGATCAGGTCGGCGCTCTCGCTAAAGACCTGGCTCTCGAACTGCGAGGTATCGAGCGGCTGTTTGCCCACCAGCGCCACATACTTGCCCAACCGCTCGCGGTAGGCCGGCAGCAAGGCATCGTATTGCTTGACCAGGGCCAGGCCTTCCGGCTGGGTGAATGCCTGGCGCGCCCGCTTCATGCTCTCGTCCAGCATGCCAAGCGATTTCTCGATCTGGTCTTTCTCGGCGGCACGCTCGCCCATGGTCGATGCGGACAGCAGGGCGATCTGCGCGCGGCTGCCATAGAGCAGGCTGATATTGCCGGACTGCACCGCCTTGAGCGCCTGCAAGTCACCGTTATAGATCTTGCCGGTCCAGTCGGCCATGCGTCCCATATTGACGACGCCCAGCAGACCCATCACCACGCCGATAAGCGACACGACCAGAAAGCCAACGACCAGCTTGGTCGTGACGCGCAGCTGATTGAACCATTGCATGCAGACCACCTCTCATTTTCTGAATGACTTGACCGGGTGCCCCGTCTGCCCGTGCCCGCGGATTGCGGGCAATGCGAACGACAGGTGCCACTTCTTTTTTTCTGGAACAGTGCTTAAGACTGACTGTTTCAACTTGTTGCCTTGGCCGGATACCTGGCCGCGTCAGGCTTGCGCAAGCCGCTGGGCGCTGCCCTGGCCCGCCCGCACCGGCCGCGCTTCCGGCCGCATGGTGACGCGGAAGGTGGCCACCGCATCGCGCAGGCGCGTGGCCTGGTCTTCCAGCGAACCGGCAGCGGCAGCGGCCTGCTCCACCAGTGCCGCGTTCTGCTGCGTCACCTCGTCCATCTGGGCTACCGCCTTGTTCACCTGCTCGATGCCCGAACTCTGCTCGGACGATGCCGCGCTGATCTCGCCCATGATGTCGGTCACGCTCTTGACCGCCTGCACGATCTCGCCCATGGTCTGCCCGGCCTGGCCCACCAGAGCCGAGCCGCTGTCCACGCGCGCCACCGTATCGCCGATCAGGCCCTTGATTTCCTTGGCCGCGTTCGCGCTGCGCTGCGCCAGGCCGCGCACTTCACCCGCCACCACGGCAAAGCCCCGACCCTGTTCGCCAGCACGCGCGGCTTCCACCGCCGCATTCAGCGCCAGGATATTGGTCTGGAATGCAATGCCTTCGATCACGCCGATGATGTCGACGATCTTCTTCGACGCCCCGCTGATGTCGTCCATGGTCTGCACCACGCGGCCGACCACTTCGCCGCCCCTGACGGCAATCTCCGATGCGTTCGTCGCCAGGCCGCTGGCCTGCCGCGCGTTGTCCGCGTTCTGGCGCACCGTGCTGGTCAGCTCTTCCATGCTCGATGCGGTTTCTTCCAGCGACGCGGCCTGCTGCTCGGTACGTTGCGACAAGTCGCTGTTGCCCGCGGCAACCTGGCGGGTAGCCGTGGAGATGCTCGACATGCCGTCCTGGATCTCGCCAACCACCGACAGCAAGCTACGCTGCATGGTGCGCATGGCGCGCGCCAGCGCACCGACCTCATCGCTCGCGCGGTAGTCCAGGCGCGTGGTGAGGTCGCCGGCACCCATGCGCAGCGCAAAATCGAGCATGTCCTGCACCGGCCGGTTCACGCGCGCCAGCAGCAAGGTGCCGGCGACGAACGAGGACACCACAGCCAGGGCGAATCCACCCCACAGCCAGGGCCGCAGCGAACCCGCGGCCTCGCCATCTGGCAGCGCTTCGAATACGGCCAAGGCAGCCAGGAACCACACCAGGCCCGCCACTTGCGACATCAGGATGCGCCGCTTCAACGTGGTCTTGGCCAGGCGCCCCGGCAATCCCGCCAGGCCGCGCCGTACCACAGCGCCATCGCGCACCGCGAGTCCATGGCCCTTGCCGTCGCGCAAGCGCGCATATGCCGCGCTTGCTGCCTCCACGTGCTCTCGCTGCGGCATCGAGCGCACGGAGGTGTAGCCCGCCAGCTGGCCGTCGACGACCGTAGGCGTCACCGTGGCGGTGACCCAATAGAAGTCTCCGTTCTTGCGCCGGTTCTTCACGATACCGACCCACGAGCGGCCAGCCTGGATCGTCTTCCACAGATCCGCGAACGCTTCCGGCGGCATATCCGGATGGCGCACCAGGTTGTGCGCGGCACCGAGCAATTCCTCTGCCTCAAAGCCGCTAGTCTCGATAAAGGCGCGATTGGCAAACGTAATGCGCCCTTTGAGGTCAGTCCGGGAAATCAGGTAATCGTCTGCGGAGAGCTTGTGCTCTCGGGATGTAACGGGTTGGTTATTTCGCATGGATGGAGGACTGCGTGGATCGGGCTCTGTCTGATTGCAGCCGCTTCAGGCGGCCGCGGCTGCCTCAAGCGCTGCGAGCTCTTCGGTGTCTAGCAGTTTCTCGATATCGACGAGGATCAGCATGCGGTCTTCGACCGAGCCGATGCCGCGGATGTATTCGGTGTCCCCGGACAGCTGGGGTGCCTGACGGATCTGGCCCGGCGCCAGGGTCAGCACGTCGGACACGCCGTCGACCACGATGCCGGTGATACGCTCGTGCAGGTCGACGATGATCACCACGGTGTACTGGTCATAGTTGACCTTGTCCTGGCGAAACTTGATGCGCAGGTCGATGATCGGCACGATGATACCGCGCAGGTTGACCACGCCTTTGAGGTAGGCCGGTGCATTGGCGATCTGCGTGACATTCTCATAGCCACGGATCTCCTGCACCTTGAGGATGTCGACGCCGTATTCCTCGCCGCCCAGCCTGAACGCGAGGAATTCCTCGCCCGCGCCCTCTGTCTTGTTCCCGGTTTTCATTTTCCTGGCTCCCGCTGCCATGACCGGCCATCGCGCGCAGCCAAAGCCACGGCCGGCCGGCCCGAAAACGGGCAGCCTTGCCGAGACCCGGCCTGCGCCAAGGCACGAATATCGTTTACCTCTTAACGGCAGTACGCCGCGTGCCTGAAGGGAAACATTGGCAAGGCATTTACCCTACCTTCGAGGGGTCCATCAGCGCGCCGACGGCTTCCATCAGCTGATCGGGATCGAACGGCTTCGCGAGGAAGCCGGAGGCGCCGGCATCGCGGGCCTGCTCACGCACCTGGCCGTCGGCCTCGGTGGTCAGCATCAGCATCGGGATTGCCGCATAGGCCGGAGTCTTGCGCAGCGTGCGGATCAGGGTCAGGCCGTCCGTGCCGGGCATGACCTGGTCGGTCACCAGCATGCCGAATGACGTATCCATGGCCAGCGCCAGGGCCTCGTCGCCATCGGCGGCCTCGGATACGGTGTAACCTCCGGCGCGCAGGCAGGCGCCGATCATGCGGCGCAAGGAGGGAGAATCGTCGACGACTAGAATATGAGGCAAAGACATAACGGCTCCGTTGACAGCACGATGGTGAGTCCACAAGCCCAGGTCCTGGCCCGGTGGACCGATATTCGTTCTCGCCTGGGACGGCGGCGGCGGGCAAACCCGAGCGATTTCCCTGTGCGTTCCCATGCCAGGGACAACGCGGATGCAAGCTGCTGCGGCACTCGCGCAGCGCGGTGCGAACCGCGCCCCTGCGGGGAATATCGGCAGAGTTGGCCGAAACCGTAGTACGGTTGCGCTGATAAGCGCAGATTTGTTACCCCCCGGTTATGGGGTGCATCCGCTCGCCGAGGGTCGGCATACTACGGCCGCCGCGCAAAACGTCCGACTCCCATTGCTGGCCGTGGACGGCTTGCGCTACCCGGGGCAGTGGCACAGCAACACTATCGGAACGTCAGCATGTCGAACTTGCCAGGCCCGCAGTGGAGCAAACGGGATGCGCCCGAATCGCGTCAAACCGACAAGCTCACGGTGCTCATCCAAGGCGCGCCGGACGCATTGCTGGCGCCGCTGCCGGATTTCGGCGGACGGCTGCACTGGGTATCGCGGCGTCCGCGCCAGCCGGCCGATGTGCAGCTGGTCATCGTGGAGCGGCAGATCAGCGCAGCCATGGCACAACGCCTGCGCGCGCTGCGGCACCCCGATCGCCTCGTTGTCACCCTGCTCGTCGATGGCCCGGCGTATGCCACCACGGGCTGCGGGCCGATCGTGCCGACCACCGCCGAGGGACTGCCACGCACCCTCGAATTGCTTTCCTCGGTATTGTTCGCGCCGGTGCTGGGGGACGGGCCCATGCCCCTGACATGGCGGGATGTACAGGCGGTGGCCAGCCGCGATGCAATCGGCCTGGCATTGCACGTGGAAACCACCAGCGAGGCCAGCATGGCGGATGAGCTGCTGATGCAGCTGGCGCGCTTCCATGGACGTACCCGCATCGAACCCGAGGCGCTGCTGGCCAGTATTTACCTGCCGCGGGGGTTGCCTTCGCTGGTGAATTGCAGCCAGCAGCTGCGCAGGCTGGGGGCGCTGACGGGGCATTATTGCGAGACCCGGTTTGCGTTGCTGGTGCCGGAAAGCGGGCAATTTACCCGCCTGCTGGCGCTGTTTCCGTCTGCCGGGGCGCTGCCTGACCCTTATACGCCCAGGCGGTGAATGGGTGAGTGCCGGATGTCGCTGGATTTTTGAGCGGCATCTCACGCCTCAATCCCCCGAGACCAACTCCGCAAACGCCCCCGGATCCAAGGGATGCGACAACAAATACCCCTGCACCTCATCGCAGTCCATCGCCGCCAGAATATCCAGCTGCGAATTCGACTCCACCCCTTCCGCCACCACCCGCATCCGTAGCTCATGCGCCAGCGCCACCATTGACCCGACGATGGCCCGACCTTGCGGGTCGGCATCCAGCCCGCCAATCAAAGTACGGTCGATCTTCAGTGTCCCGACGCGCAACCGTTTCAGATACCCCAGGCTGGAATAGCCGCTGCCGAAATCGTCCAGCGCGACATGGATGCCAAGCGCCTGCAGCTCGGCCAGCGTCTCCAGCGACTGCGCGATATCCTTCATCGCCGCGGTTTCGGTGATCTCGAGCGTGACGGCCGACGGCGGAATGTCGTGCTGATGGATCTGCTCGAGCAGGTATTGCGGGAAATCGCGGCTGGCAAAGCGCAGTCCGGAGACATTGATGGCCACCGGCACCACCGGAATGCCCTTGTCCTGCCACTGCCGGATCTGCCGGCACACCGTGGCGATCACCCAGTCGTCAAGCTTGTCGATCTGGCCCGACTGCTCCGCCACCGCGATGAACTCGGCGGGATTGACCTGCCCCAGCGTCGGATGGCGCCAGCGGCACAGCGCCTCGGCGCCGATCACGGTGCGCTGGCGCACGTCGAACTTCGGCTGGTACTGCAGCGCGAGACCGTCGTCCTGGATGGCCAGCCAGAGGTCGCGACGGATGACCCGCATGCGCCGCGCGCGCTCGCCGGCGGCGGAATTGAACACGCGCACCTGGTTGGAGCCGCTCTCGCGCGCTTCGCTCAGGCTCACGCGTGCCGCCTGCATCAGGGCTTCCGACGTTTGCGCGTCGCGCGGGTAGATGGCGATGCCGATATTCACGCCGATCTGCATCTGCAGGCCGCGCGTGGACACGAACTCCGCGAGCGAGCTCAGCAACCGCGTGCCCAGTTCATTGGCGCGGTTGTGCTGGATCATCTCGGGCACGCCGACTGCGAACTCGTCGCGCGCCAGGCGCGCCAGGAAATCGTGCGGCTCCAGCGCTGCCTGCGCCAGCGCCCCGGCATCCTGCGCCAGGATATCGTCCGCGCGCACCTCGAAGACTTCATCGACCTCGCGAAAGTCGGCGATATGCACCAACAGCACGGCACAGCCGGTCTCCGCCAGGCGTGCCTGCGCGATCGACTGATCGAGCCAGCGCGCAAAGGCGGTGCGGTCGGGAAGATCGGTGCTGACGCTGTACTCCCCGACCGTGCCGTGTCCGCGCGCCGTCGCGCGCACGGTCAGGCGGCCCGGGATGCGGCCGCGCCGCCGTACCGGCGGGGTGCTTCTCCCACCCGTGGCGGGCGGCTGGTTATCGAAGATATCGTCCGGCGCATTGGTGTCCGGGATGGCGAAGCCGGGCGAGTTGGCCAGTTGCCATGCGCGCAGGTTGGCGCGGCGCAGGCCGAAGTATCCGAGCGCCACCAGGAGAAGCGCGGCCACCGCCAGCCAGGCCGGCTGCATGAAGTTGCCGGGTTCCACGCATAGCGCGGACGGGCGCTGCGCGTTGCCGCACAGGGCGCTCAGGCGCGCGCCGGTGGCCACCACCACCCCGGCGCCGGCCAGCGTCACCGCCAGCGCGGTACCGCGCAGCAGCGGTATGTGCCGGCGCAGCCAGGGGATGGCAAGCGTGAGCCCGGCAGTCATGGCGAACACGGCCGCGGCCTGCGACACCTCGCGCGTGCCCCGCAGGCTGCCGGAACCCAGCGCGACCCACAATGGCAGGCCGACGGACGCGGGGGAAAACAGCAAGACCGCCCATTGCAGCGCCCGGCTGGGTCTGCCCGCGGGCTCCCGGTCCGGCTTGGCTGCGCGTATACCCAACCCGACCGCGAGGCCGGAGAAGGCAGCGAGCAGCAGAAGGCTAGCACTCATGTCAGTAAGGAAGCTGCGCAAAAAATTGGGGGCGATGGCGCGACGATCCGAACGATGCGGGCGCAAGACCCGCATCATCGCATCACGCGCGCTTCCCCGGTGATGAAATCGGCGGCAAGCTGTACGCCATGGCTCAGAACGCGCTCCAGTCGTCGCCGCCGGTACCGGCTGCCGCCAGTGCGGGGGGCGCCGGAGGTGCGGGACGTGCCTTGCGCTGGACCGGCGGGCGGGCTCGCGTCGGCATGGCCGCGACAGCCTTGGCGGTGGCGGCGACGCGCGTGACCGGGGCCGGCGTGGCCACGGCATGGCTGCCTGACAGCCGGAACACGGACACGACGCCGTTGAGCTTCTGCGCCTGCTCTTCCAGCGCGCCCGCGGCCGCGGCGGCTTCTTCCACCAGCGCGGCATTCTGCTGGGTGACCTGGTCCATCTGCGTGACCGCCTGGTTGACCTGCTCGATGCCGCTGGTCTGCTCCTGGGTGGCCGCGCTGATCTCGTTCATGATGTCGGTGACGCGCTTGACCGCATTGACGATCTCGCCCATGGTCTGGCCAGCCTCGGCGACCAGCCTGGTGCCGCTTTCGACGCGCTGGCCGGATTCGCTGATAAGGGCCTCGATTTCCTTGGCGGCGGCGGCGGAGCGTTGCGCCAGGGTGCGCACCTCGCCGGCAACCACCGCGAAGCCGCGGCCCTGCTCGCCCGCCCGGGCCGCCTCCACCGCGGCGTTCAGCGCGAGGATATTGGTCTGGAAGGCAATGCCCTCGATCACGCCGATGATTTCCACTACCTTGCGCGACGAGCCATTGATCTCGTTCATGGTGTCGACCACACGGCCTACCACGTCGCCGCCCTTGAGCGCGATCTCCGAGGCATCGCTGGCCAGCACGCCGGCCTGGCGCGCGTTATCGGAATTCTGGCGCACTGCCGACGTCAGTTCTTCCATGCTGGCCGCGGTCTGCTCCAGCGAGGAGGCTTGCTCTTCGGTACGTTGCGACAGATCGAGGTTGCCGGTGGCAATCTGTTGCGTGGCCGAGGCGATCGAGTCAGTACCGCCGCGCACCTGGGCGACGATATTCGACAAGCTTTCCTGCATGGCCACCAGCGCCTGCATCATGCGCCCCACCTCGTTGCGCGACACATTGGTAATGCGCGAGGTCAGGTCGCCGGCGGCGATACGCTCGAACACCCCCAGGGCTTCCTCCACCGGCCGCACGATAGCCCGGTGCAGCGTCACGGAACAGAGCACGGCGACCAGCAAGCCAAGGGCGATCAGCGCGAAGCACAGCACGCGCACCTGCTGGAAGCGGGCTTGCGACGCGATGTAGTTGGCTTCGCCGGTACGGAGTTGGAAAGCCTGCAGGGCTTCATAGGCGGTAGCCAGGCTGCGCTGCAATTCGGGCAGGGCCTTCTTGGCAATCGCAAGCGCCCCGTCCGCGTTGTTCTCGATCAGCGCTTTCTGCAAAGGCAGGATGCCCTTCTCCATGAATTCCTGGCGCTTGCGGGTAAATTCCGCGGCGAGCGCCTTTTCCTCGGCGTCCTGCGGCAGCGCCGTGTATCGCTTCCAGGCTGTCTCGGCGCTGTCGACGAACACCATGGAGCGGTCTACCACCGCTTTCCCATCGTCACCATCGCCAGGCATCACGCCGCGGTCCAGCGCCAGGCGCATGCGCGTCGTGCCGAGCATGGTTTCACTGAGCGCCTGCGCCGACGCAAGCTGATTGCCATATGTTTCCTGGAGCGCGTCGTTGCTGTGCGACATGCCATAAAGGCCCGCACCGCCAACCAGAATCAGCAGAAGCGACAACATTGCCATTGCGCCGCGCAACAGGGTTTTGATCTGGATATTGTTATGGATAGACATGAAGCACCCGATACGGAAAGGAACGCACAGGACCTCCTCCGGCCCCGGCCCGGCGGATCGACACCCCAGCGACCCGCTCAGGGCAGATAACGGCGGGGTCGCGCGATTCCTTGAGCGAGGTGCCGTGCCCGCCACGCCGGCAGCGCCCCCTCTTCTACCCTGCGTCGCCAATTAGGCCAGTGTCCCTGCGCTGCGCTCATTCGGAGGCCCCCGGCTCCACCTGGAAAGCCTCCCCGGTGGCAAAAAATGCGCCGCCGGCAAGGTAGTGCATCGAACGGCACTCCTGATCCGGAAAATGCCATCTGCCATTCGAAAAAGCGGCGGAGTCTGCCCACGCAGCCACCACTTCGGCAATGAACAGATCGTGGCGCACGGCGTTGGCCGGCTCGGGGATTACCCGGCACTCCAGCCAGCCAAGGCAGCCGGCAACCAGCGGTGCAGCAATCTCTTTCGCCGCAAAGGTGGCCAGGCCCGTGGCGGCAAACTTATCTTGCTTGCGGCCGGAACGCGAGCCGGATTCCAGCGTGGCGGCGGCCTGTGCGCGGGCGGGGATGTTCAACGCGAACTCGCCGGACGCTTCGACCAGTTCGCGCGTGAGGGTGCGGGAATCGATCACGACCGCGACCTTGGGCGGCTGGAAATCCAGCGGCATCGCCCAGGACGCCGCCATGACATTACGCCGGCCAGCGTGGGCGCTGGTGACCAGCGTAACCGGCCCGTGATTCAGCAGGCGATAGGCTTTCGCCAGTTCGACCGGGACGAGTCTGCCCGCAGCGCCGGCGTTAATCGAATCGAAAGACATGTTTGAGGCGAATGTAGGTTTGGTCGTTTTGCGACGGGATCGGAATTGTTGCAGCAAAATCACTTCCCGCTGCGCGCCATTACGGCGATCAGGGTTATTACGCAGTCCGGATTGCAAAACGGCTGGATGGTGTCAGCACGCTGTTTTCTCGAACATCCGAAAGCGGCCGCTCTGCCGGCAAATGCGTAACTGCCGCTGACCCGTGGCCTGCGCGGAAGTTCATTAATTAGATCATACCGCCGATTTATCAGAATTCTCTCCATCGCGGTTTAAAAGCGTTTGCAGGATCGCTTGGTGCCGTTATAATTCATCCGACTCATCATGCTCACCCAGTAAATCGAGGCTCGTAATGGCGACTTATCAGGAAATTGTTCAGAAAATCAGTGAACTGCAAAAGCAGGCCGAGGAAATCAAGGCTCGCGAGCAGGCTTCCGTCATCGCCGATATTCGCCAGAAAATCGACCAATATGGCCTGACCGCGGACGATCTGGGTTTCGGCACCAAGCCTGCCGCCGGCAAGAAGGCAACTCGCAAGGTACCGGTGCGCTATCGCGACAGCGCGGGCAATACCTGGACCGGCCGCGGCAAGCGTCCGGGCTGGCTGACCCAGGCCCTGGCCGCTGGCAAGAATATCGATGACTTCCTGATTCGCTGAAGCCGGGCGCCGGCAACGGGCGTCGCGGCCGAGTCTGCCGCGCACCCGCTGCGCTCCTGAAAACGGCCGGGCTAGTGCCCGGCCGTTTTCATTTTCACTGCCCGGTCCTGGCCGTATCCACAGAGCGTCCACAAAGCCGGGCACGCAGAAACGGGTACGCGCCTCGCCTGCCCGGCCACGCCACTCAGCCGGCAAACCCCAGCGGATTCATCGACTGCCAGCGCCACGAATCCTCGCACATGCGATCGATATCGTGCTGCGCGCGCCATCCGATCAGCGTGTGCGCCAGTGCGGGATCGGCATAGCAAGAGGCGATATCGCCGGGGCGGCGAGCCCCTATTTCGTAGGGTACCGGGCGGCCGCTGGCACGCTGGTAGGCCGCGACGACCTCCAGCACGCTGTAGCCCCGGCCCGTGCCGAGATTGACGGTCAGGCATTGCTGCTTGTCGCGCAGGTAGACCAGGGCGGCAAGGTGGCCGGCCGCAAGATCGCAGACGTGGATGTAATCGCGCACGCCCGTGCCGTCGACCGTGGGGTAGTCACCGCCGTGCACCATCAACTTCTGGCGGCGCCCGCCGGCGACCTGCGCTACATAAGGCATCAGGTTGTTCGGCACGCCGCCGGGGTCTTCGCCGATCAGGCCGCTTTCGTGCGCGCCCACCGGATTGAAATAGCGCAGGTACGCAATCCGCCAGTCGGGATCGGACCGTTCCAGGTCACGCAGGATCTGCTCGCCCATCAGCTTGGTCTGGCCGTACGGATTGGTGGCCGAGAGGGGAAAGTCCTCAAGGATCGGCACCGAATGCGGATTGCCATATACCGTGGCGGAGGAGCTGAACACCAGTTGCTTGACGCCGGCAGCGTTCATCGCCGAGCACAGGGCAAGCAAGCCATTGAGATTATTGTCGTAATAATCCAGCGGTTTGCTGACCGATTCGCCCACCGCCTTGAGCGCCGCGAAATGAATCGCCCCGGAGATCCGGTGTTCGGCAAACAAACGGTCCAGCAAAGCGCGGTCCCGGACATCGCCCTCGACAAAATGCGGACGCTGGCCGGTAATCTGCGCAAGCCGTTCGACCACGACGCGATTGCTGTTGCAGAGATTATCCAGGCCAATCACGTGATAGCCGGCCTCGAGCAAGGCGACCCAGGTGTGCGATGCGATATAACCGGTGGCTCCCGTGAGCAGCAAAGTTTCAGACATAGCGGTTCATCAATAGGTTGTGAAAAGAGACGGAGCGGGCGCCACGACAGCGCGCCTGGTACATCGGGCGAAGCGCCTGTTTCTGCATCCCCTGGCGCGAGGCTGCCATCGGCGGCTGGCAGCGGCTCCAGGATAGCGCCGCCCGCATTGGGCCGGAACGGCGAAAATGGCGACTAAGCATAGCAGGACGCATCTGTCGTGCCGGCGTCACCGGCCGAATTCCGTCCTGCCGCCAGGCCCGCGCGCGCCTGCCAGGCCTCGAAAGCGGCGCGCAGGCGCCAGCCGGACTCCAGGTCGCGCATGCCAAGGCACTGCGCCACTTCAGCCGGGCCGGCGCCGGCCTCGAAGTGCAGCGCGCCGCAAGTATTGCGCAGCGTCTGCGGAGACGCCCGTTCGCTGCGGCCCGCCAGCACGCCGGCTTCATCCAGCAGGATCTCCACCCGGCGGTACAGCGAAGCGGCATGCAAGTGCCGCCCGCTCGGCATGGCGGGAAAGACCAGGTTGCCCAATGTGCCGCTAGCGCCACGGATCTCCAGCCAGGCCAGCAATGCCGGCCGCGCGAAGGCAAAGACCGGCGCCTCGTAGGCGCGGCCGTTGTCGGCCCGGACCAGGCGCAGCCTGGCGGCGTCCTCCGCGATGCTACCGGTGCCCAGGCCACGCGCTTCCCCCACCTTCAGGCCGGCGCCCAGCAACACCGCGACCAGCGCGGTGTCGCGCGCGCGCTTCCATTGGGTAGGCGACAGCACGACGGCATCCTGGCCCGGCGGCTTGGCCGCCGGCGCCAGCACCCGGGCAATCAAGGCTTCGCGCTCGGCAGGCAGCAAGAAGGCGGTGGGATCGTTCTCGCCTTCGGCAAGGTGGGCGCGTACCGCCTGGCTCGCAGGATTGTGCAAGCCGTCCTGCAGCAGCGAGAGATGGTGAAAGACGCGCTCGATCAACCGTGCATAACGGTAGCGGTGGTGCTTGTGCAAGTCCTGCTCGTCGAGGAAGGCTCCGATCTGCTCCGCCGACCATGCCAGCGGCGCCACCCCGCGCTCCCCCGACCACCGCAAAAGCTTGCCCCACATCGCCCGATAGACCACGGCGGTGCCATGGCCAAAGCCGTGGCTGACCAGCCAGCCGTCGAAGGCCCGCTCGGGTTGGGTCCGCCAGGCCTCGAGGTCCGCATCGAAGAGGGCCCCGGACGGCCCTTTGGCGCTCATGTCAGTACTCACTCGCGCTCCTGCGCTGTTTTGCGGCAATGCCCGTATTGTAGACAAGTCGCCACAAAAGACCGAGGCCGGCGGTCGCAGGGATCGGAGGTGCCTGCGGCCCCTCCCTTCGGCCAAGCAAACGCCTTACGAGGCACATACACGCCAAAACGTTGCAATTGCCGCCGCGTGCTGCTACCTTTCTACACATCGCTATGCAACTGGTTGCATAGCGATGTGTAAGCTGCCGTCGCCGCGGCGCCCGCCGGGCAAGCGGAACGATGCAGCGCAGCGCGCCGGAACGGGCGATTTCCGCGCCCTCGGCCCACCCCGGAGGAGACACCGTGACCCAAGCAACCTTGTCAGCGGCGGCGCAGGCCTCGCTGGCAATCTGGCACCGCATGATCGCCACCCATTCCATGGCCGACCTGGACAGCATCGTGGCCGATGAGGTGGTATTCCACTCGCCCGTCGCCCACACACCATACCCGGGGCGCATCGCCCTGCGCATGGTGCTGGAATCCGTCAACCAGGTATTCCAGGACTTCCGCTATCACCGCAGTTTTGTCAGCGACGACGGGCGCAGCGTGGTGCTGGAGTTCAGTGCGACAGTCGACGGCAGGTCCGTCAAGGCCATCGACATGATCCGCTTCAACGACGCCGGCAAGATCGACGACTTCGAGGTCATGGTCCGCCCCAAGAGCGGCCTGGACGCGCTTGCCGCCGCCATGGGCACCCGGCTCGCCAGCCAGAAGTCCGTATTGCAGGGCGCCAGCGCCTGATACCGGCATCTTCCACTCACCGTTTCAACTTCGCAAAAGAACGCTATGTCTCTTCCCGCCATCCTGCAGGACCGTCTTTCGCTGCCGGTAGTCTGCTCGCCACTGTTCATCATCTCCAACCCCGACCTTGTGATCGCCCAATGCAAGGCCGGCGTGGTCGGCTCCTTCCCCGCGCTAAACGCGCGTCCGGGCC
The DNA here is from genome assembly GCF_057814235.1 of Cupriavidus sp. F041. NCBI lineage: Bacteria > Pseudomonadati > Pseudomonadota > Betaproteobacteria > Burkholderiales > Burkholderiaceae > Cupriavidus > Cupriavidus sp. F041. The sequence goes on along the minus strand of NZ_JBVASY010000001.1, from coordinate 1,993,266 downwards.
CGGTGCTCAACGACTGGCTGGACCGCATCACCACCGAACTGGCCGAACACGACGCCAAGCATCCGGATCGTCCGGCGGCGCCGTTCGCGGTCAACCAGATCGTGCACAAGTCGAACGACCGGCTCGATCACGACCTGGAACTGTGCGTGCGCTACAAGGTGCCCATCGTCATCACTTCGCTGGGCGCGCGCACCGAGGTCAACGACGCGGTGCACTCGTATGGCGGCATCGTGCTGCACGACATCATCAACAACACCTTCGCGCGCAAGGCCATCGAGAAAGGCGCCGACGGCCTGATCGCGGTCGCCACGGGTGCGGGCGGCCATGCCGGCGTCCTGTCGCCGTTTGCGCTGCTGCATGAAATCCGCGAGTGGTTCGACGGCCCGCTGTTGCTGTCGGGCGCCATCGCCAGCGGCGATGGCATCCTGGCGGCGCTGGCCGCGGGCGCCGACCTGGCTTATGTGGGTTCGGCGTTTATCGCCACCGAGGAAGCCAACGCGCAGGCCGCCTACAAGCAGATGATCGTCGATAGCAACGCCTCCGACATCGTCTACTCGAACCTCTTCACCGGCGTGCACGGCAATTACCTGCGCCAGAGTATCGTCAACGCCGGGCTCGACCCGGCGGCGCTGCCGGAATCGGACCCGTCCAAGATGAATTTCGGCTCGGGCAGCGCCAAGGCGTGGAAGGACATCTGGGGCGCCGGGCAGGGCGTGGGCGCCATCAAGCGCGTGGTGCCGGCAGCCGACCTGGTGCGCCGCTTTGCCGAGGAATATGCGCTGGCACGCCGCCGGCTGGGCCTTGCCCCGCAAACGGCGCACACCAGCGGCGCCACGGCAGCCGACCTGGCCTGATTACGTCATCGCGGGCAGTCCGTCGCATTCGGCGGCGGATTGCCCTTTCCCCCGCGCCGCTGGCGGGGAACCTTATCGCGGAGCCAATGGCGGCCGGCGCCTCAAGCCGGATCGTCCTGCTTATCCAGCAGCGGCAATAGCTCTTCCGCCCAGGACACCCAATCTTCCTCATAGCGGATACCCCGCTTCAGCAGTGCATGTTGCAGTTGCTGCGCGCGCGTGGGCTGCGCGGCGGAGAAATCGCGCCTCTCGATCTGGCGGTAGGTGTCAAGCCGCTCCTGGTGCAGTGCGATCAGGCGCTGCAGCTCCGGCCTCAACCCTAGCGGACCCACGACGGCATCCGCCCGCAACTTCACCAGGATCTCGTCGCGCAGGTCCAACCCGGCGGTAGGCGCAAGCACCCAGCGCGCTAGCTCGTCGCGCCCCGGCGGCAGCACGAAATAAACCTTCTTGCGATTGCGCGCATCGCTCTCGCCCTCGCCCTCTTCCGCGGCAATCCAGCCATGTTCGGCCATGCGGCCCAGTTCCCGATAGATCTGCTGGTGCGTGGCATGCCAGAAATAGCCGATCGAACGGTCGAAGCGCCGCGCCAGCTCGTAGCCGGAGGACGGTCTTTCCAACAGGGAAGTCAGGAGTGCGTGCTGAACGGACATGCGGGAAGGGTAACGTGAGAGGCTGTCGCCAGGCAGTGAAGTCTTCCCTCCCGGCGTGGCTTTGATGGCAAGCGCCTATGGTAGCGCAAAGGTAGTGCAAAGCCGCGCCCGCGCAGGGCGCGACCGTCCCGGGTCGCCGGCATCCGCACTGCCAGCCCCGCGGCCCCGGAGAGGGCCGCTGCCATGGATGCGTGCAGCAGCTGGCGGTTAATTGCGGGGAATATGACAGATAAGAGACAGATCAGATCCAGATATTAAAAATGCTGAATGGCATTTTGCAGCTGTCTGCAATACATTTGCAGACATAGTCACTTCGCATGCCTGTCGCCGGTTCTCGGCCGCGGCGCAGCGCATGCCCGTCATTCACCAGGAGTGGTCCATGCAAGGACAAACAGATTTCGCCGAAGACCGGGATGTCCAGTGGGAAACGGATGGCCCTCCTGTAGTGTGGCAAGCGGTACCGGCGGCAACCATGCCGGTGTATTACCGCCTGCCGGACACGCCGGAAGGGCACCATATCAAGGAGTACGCCAGCGGCCTGCGCCAGCTGGTGCGCTTTGTCGGTGTCGAAGAACAGGTCGTGAAGTACAGCCTGGCCTGATCCGCGCCGGCCGCTTCTTTCCGTGGTTTCTTCCCTTGTCTCCTCCTGCCCTGTTCCAGCGGGCCAGGATTAAGCCCGCGAGAAATCGCGGGCTTTTTTCTGTGGCACGGACGTAAAGAAGCCGGCCCCGAAGGGCCGGCTTTCGTGGCTGCCGGCAGGCCGGGCGTTGCGTCCGGGCCGGGCTGGCGATCAGGAACCGATCAGTCCACCGTGGCGCCCGAAGCCTTCACCACCTTGGCCCACTTGGCGGTTTCCGACTTCATGAACGCGGCCAGTTCAGCCGGCTTTTCCGGACGCGGCTCGGCACCCTGGTCGGCCATCTGCTTCTTCACTTCCGGCATGGCCAGGATCTTCACCACTTCCGCGTTCAGGCGATCGATGATCGGCTGCGGCGTGCCGCCGGTGGCGTACAGCGCGAACCAGGAGGTAGCTTCATAACCCGGCACGCCGGATTCCGCCACGGTCGGCACGTTCGGCAGCGCGGGCGAGCGCTTGGCCGAAGTCACGGCGATGGCACGTAGCTTGCCGGCCTTCACGTGCGGATACGACGACGGCATGTTGTCGAACATCAGGCCGATCTGGTTGCCCAGCAGGTCGTTCACCGCCGGGGCGCTGCCCTTGTACGGGATGTGCTGGATATGCAGGCCGGTCATCGAGTTGAACAACTCGCCCGACAGGTGCATCGACGAACCGCTGCCCGACGAACCGTACGACAGCTTGTCCGGATTGGCCTTCACATAGGCGATCAGTTCCTTGACGTTGTTGACCGGCACCTTGGGGTTCACCACCACGATGTTCGGCACCATCGCCACACGCGAGATCGGCGCGAAATCCTTGACCGGATCGTACGGCAGCTTGGAGTACAGCGACTGGTTGATCGCATGGGTACCGATGGTGCCCATGAACAGCGTGTAGCCATCGCCCGGCGCCTTGGCCGCGATCGATGCACCGATATTGCCGCCAGCACCCGGGCGGTTGTCGATCACCACCGGCTGGCCAAGCACCTTGCCCAGTTGCAGGCCGACGATGCGCGCCAGGATGTCGGTGGTGCCGCCGGCCGAGAACGGCACGATCATCGTGATCGGCTTGGTCGGGTAGGTACCTTGGGCGTAGGCTGCACCGCTCATGCCGCCAACGGTTGCTGCCAGTGCCACGCCGGCGGCCAGCAGGCGACGGCGCGCGCTGTTGTGCAGGGTGCGGGCTTGGGAATCGGATTTCATGTTTACTCCAGGATAGATCGCTGTAAGCCCGCACTTGTGGCGCGGGTCATCTTTTTAGTTTTTACTGACTAAATGCTGTGGCGTGATGACGTGGCGCGATTGCCCCGGTCACGCCCAGGGACTACTACACGGGTGCGACGCCGAGCGTGGTGCCGCCGCAAACGTAGAGCACCTGGCCGGTCACGAAACCGTTCTCCGGCGACAGGAAAAACATCGAAGCGCGCGCCACGTCTTCCGGCGTGCCCATGCGCTTGACCGCGATGCTGGCGAGGATGCGCTTGGTCTGCTCGCTGCCTTCGGGGTTGCTCTTGCGGAACAGGTCGGTGGCGATCGGGCCGGGCGCCACGGCGTTGACCGTGATGCCGTCGCCGCCCAGCTCCATCGCCAGCGTGCGGGTCATGCCGATCAGGCCAGCCTTGGTGGCGGAATACACCACGCGCTCCGGCTTGCCCAGCGCCGCACGCGAGGCCATGTTCACGATACGGCCGAAGCCCGCCGCGCGCATCGCGGGCAGGCAGGCCTGGGTCAGCAACAGGGTGGCTTGCAGATGCAGGCCCACCACATAATTCAGGTCTTCCACGCGCGCCGTGTCGGCGGTACCGGGGCGGGTGGCGCCCGCATTGTTCACCAGCCGGGTGACGGCAAAGCGCGAGGTCACCTGCTCGGCCACGGCGCGGGTCGCGGCGGCATCGGTCAGGTCGGCCTGGAAGAACGTCATATTGGGATGGGACCAGGCGGGCGCGACATAGTCGACATTGACCACCTGCGTCACGCCATCGGCCAGCAGCATTTCGCTGATGGCACGGCCGATACCGGAACTGGCGCCGGTAACGAGCGTGGCAACGGGAAGGGACATCTTGTACTCCGACCGGCCGCAACTGCGCCGGGTCATGCTGGAAAGGGATGCGACCAGAGCCGGCGAGCCGGTCGGCCCAGTCGGCCCAGTCGCACTGCTTCTTTGCGTTGGGGAACTTCAAAGCCTGCACATCCACCGGGTACTAACGGCGGCGATGCGGCATTCTTTAGCAGACGGCGCCCGCGGGCCGAAACCCGCGGGCGCCGAAACCGCACCCGCTGCGATCAGACGCGCTCGATCACCATGGCGATGCCCTGGCCCACGCCGATGCACATCGTGCAAAGCGCGTAGCGGCCGCCCGTACGGTGCAACTGGTACATGGCGGTGGTAACCAGGCGGGCGCCGCTCATGCCGAGCGGGTGGCCCAGCGCAATGGCGCCGCCATTCGGGTTGACGCGAGCGTCGTCGTCAGCCACGCCGAGTTCGCGCAGCACGGCCAGGCCTTGCGCGGCGAACGCTTCGTTCAGCTCGATCACGTCCATCTGGTCGATGGTCATGCCGAGTTGCTTGAGCAGCTTTTGCGAAGCCGGCGCCGGGCCGATGCCCATCACGCGCGGCGCCACGCCGGCGGTGGCCATGCCGACGATGCGGGCCTTGGGCGTCAGGCCGTGTTGGCGGGCCGCGGCTTCGCTGGCGAGCAGGATGGCGCAGGCGCCGTCGTTCACGCCCGAGGCATTGCCAGCCGTGACCGTACCGTCGGCGCGAACCACGCCGCGCAGCTTGCCCAGCGCTTCCATGCTGGTGGCGCGCGGGTGTTCGTCGCGCTCCACCACCAGCGGATCACCCTTCTTCTGGGCGATCGTCACCGCGGTGATTTCCTGCGCCAGCGTGCCGTCAGCCTGGGCGCGCGATGCCTTTTCCTGGCTGCGCAGCGCCATCAGGTCCTGGTCTTCGCGGCTGATCTTGTAATCGGTGGCGACGCTCTCGGCGGTCTCGGGCATCGAGTCCACGCCGTAGGCCGCGCGCATGGCCGGGTTGATGAAGCGCCAGCCGATGGTGGTGTCGAAAATCTGCGCATCGCGCGAGAAGGCGCTGGTGGCCTTGCCCATCACGAACGGCGCGCGGCTCATGCTTTCCACGCCGCCGGCCAGCATCAGGCCGGCTTCGCCGGCCTTGATCGCGCGCGCGGCGGTGCCGGTGGCGTCCATGCCAGAGCCGCACAGGCGGTTGATGGTGGCGCCCGGTACGCTTTGCGGCAGGCCTGCCAACAGCAGCGACATGCGCGCCACGTTGCGGTTGTCTTCGCCGGCCTGGTTGGCATTGCCGTAGATCACGTCGTCGATGGCCGACCAGTCGAGGTTCGGGTTGCGTGCCATCAGGGCCTTGAGCGGCACCGCGCCCAGGTCGTCCGCGCGCACCGCGGACAGGCTGCCGCCGTAGCGGCCGATGGGGGTGCGGATGGCGTCGCAGATAAAGGCTTCGGTCATGGTTGTCTCTCTCTCTCTCTCTCTCTCTTGCTTGTACGTGAAAGCGTGAAGCTTGGAAGGGTGCTCACCGGGGCTGGCCCCGCCGGTCAGGCCGGCACTCAGGCAGAAGCGCCCTGCTTGAGCGGCACGCCGGTCAGGCGTTGCAGTTCGTCGAAGGACAAGCCTTCGACAAGGTCGCGCGCCACCAGCCCGTCGGGCGTGACGTCGATGGTAGCCAGGTCGGTATAGATGCGCGTGACACAGGTCATGCCAGTCAGCGGATACGTGCACTCCGCCACGATCTTGCTCTCGCCCTGCTTGGTCTGGTGCTCCATCATCACGAACACTTCCTTGGCACCGATGGCCAGGTCCATGGCGCCGCCCACGGCCGGGATCGCGCCGGGCGCGCCGGTATGCCAATTGGCCAGGTCGCCCTTCACCGACACCTGGAAGGCGCCGAGTACGCAGAAGTCGAGGTGGCCGCCGCGCATCATGGCGAACGAATCGGCATGGTGGAAATACGAGCCGCCCGGCTTGATCGTGACCGGCTGCTTGCCGGCGTTGATCAGGTCGCCGTCTTCCTCGCCGGCGGGCGGTGCCTTGCCCATGCCGAGCAGGCCGTTCTCGCTGTGCAGCAGGATTTCACGGTCGGCCGGCAGGTGATTACCGACCAGGGTGGGCAGGCCGATGCCGAGATTGACCACGGCACCGTCGGGAATGTCTTTGGCCACGCGGGCGGCCATCTGATCGCGGGTCAGGCGTTGCATATTCTGGATCTCCTTGGCGCTCAGGCGGCAGCCTGGCTGGCGCCGTCGATCTTGACGACGCGCTTGACGAACAACCCCGGCGTCACGATGTGTTCCGGGTCCAGCTCGCCGAGTTCGACGATCTCGCTGACCTGCACGATGGGGCATTTGGCGGCCATCGCCATGATGGGGCCGAAGTTGCGCGCGGTCTTGCGGTAGGTCAGGTTGCCCCAGCGGTCGGCGCGCAGCGCCTTGATCAGCGCGAAGTCGGCGTGGATCGGCGTCTCGTAGACATAGCCCTGGCCGTCGATGATGCGGGTTTCCTTGCCTTCGGCCAGCGGCGTGCCGTACGCGGTGCGGGTGAAGAAGCCGCCGATGCCGGCGCCGGCGGCGCGGATGCGCTCGGCCAGGTTGCCCTGGGGCACCAGTTCCAGCTCGATCTCGCCGGCGTGGTACAGGGCATCGAAGACGTAGGAATCGGACTGGCGCGGGAAGGAGCAAATGATCTTGCGAACGCGCTTGGTCTTCAGCAGCGCCGCCAGGCCAGTGTCGCCATTGCCGGCGTTGTTATTGACGATGGTCAGGTCACGCGCGCCCTGGGCGATGAGCGCGTCGATGAGCTCCGCCGGCATGCCTGCCATGCCAAAACCGCCAATCAGGATAGTGGCGCCGTCGTGGATGTCGGCCATGGCCGATTCCACGGAGTCGAATAGCTTGTTGATCACTTGCGTTCCAGTTCCGAGAGTCCGGACGAACTATCCGGAACCGGCCGCCAAGGAGGGAAATCAGGCGGCACGCAAACGCTGTCTCCGGACAGTCCTGCCGGAAGAGCCATCCGGCTCGCGCGCCCTTGCAATTCCTTGCAAAAGTGCACCGCCGGACACGAATCCAACAGACTTTGGTTTTTCTTATTATTCTGATTTGTTCTAACTGCGAACTTCAATTCGCAGAATGAACAGATTACACCCCCTATCCGACGGTGGTCAAGGCGGCGGCAAATCGCTTGTGCGTTTGTCGGACACGATCGTAGGCCAGTTGAAAGCTACCTTGCGCACCTGCCCGCGGATGCCTGAGCAAACCATAGCTTACGCGCTTCAGGCTGCCGCGAGGCGGTCACCTCCCGCCCCTCATGGCAATTGCAGTTCGGCCCGGCTGCCGCCCGCCCCGGGACGGATTTCCAGGCGCACGTCGATGCGCTCGCGCAGCTCGGCCACATGGGAAATGATGCCCACCAGCCTTCCCGCCTGCTGCAGGTCGATCAGCGTGCGGATGGCGAAATCCAGGCTCTCGGGATCGAGCGTGCCGAAGCCCTCGTCGACGAACAGCGTATCGAGCTGGATCCCGCCCGCGCGCGACTGCACCACATCGGCCAGTCCCAGCGCCAGCGAGAGCGATGCCAGGAACCCCTCGCCGCCGGACAAGGTATTCGCCGGGCGCGTCATGCCGGTGTCATGATCGAACACCTCCAGATCGAGCCCGCCGGCGGCGCGCTTGTCGCCCAGTTCGCGCACGCGCTGCAGTTCGTAACGGTTGCGGCTCATGCGCATCAGGCGCAGCGAGGCGGCTTCCAGCACCTCGTCGAGCAAGGTCGCCAGCACGAAACGCTGGAAGGTGATGCGGCGCGGATTGTTGCCGTTGGCCACTTCGGCCAGCCGTCCGAGCACCGCGTAACTGCGCTCGATGTCCGCGCCCGCGGCAGCCAGCGCGTCCAGGCGCTGCTGGCATTGCAGCAGGTTTTCGCGGCTGCGGTTGAGGTCGGCCTGCTCCCGGACCAGCGCTTCGAGCGCGCTGGTGGCATCCGCCTGGGCCTGCCTGAGTGCCGGCAGGTCGGGCGCGGCCAGGTCGCGCGCGGCGACCGCGGCGCGCTCGCGCCGGTCCGCGGCGGCAGCCAGGTCGAGGTCGAAGCGATTGACGCGGGCTTCGAGCTGCGCCACCTGCGCGGCAGGCATCCGCGCCTCGGCATAGGCCTCGCGCGTGACAAAGCCCGCCTGCCCAAGCGCGTCTGCGAACGCTGCGCCAGCCTGCTGCTCGCGCAGCGCGTGGCTGGCCAGGCTGGCTTGCGCGCCGGCTTGCGCGGCCTGGGCCGCGGCCAGGCCGGCGCCGGCCTGCTTGTCCGCCAACTGCGCGGCGGCCAGCGCGGCTTCGCGCGCGGCCAGATCCTGCCGTGCTTGTCCCAGCGCGAGGGTGAGCCGCTCTGGCTCACGCCATTCGGACGGCACCTGGGCGCTGGCCGCCTGCCACTCGCCCTGCAGCTTGGCGTGACGCTGGCCGGCGTCCTGCGCCGCCGCATCGGCTACGCGAATGGACGCATCGGCGGCGGCAAGCGCGCCGCGCAGCCGCTCCAGTTCCGCTGCCAGCGGCGCGCACCGTCCAGCCGCCGACCCGGCAGCCAGCTGCTGCGCGCGTAACGCCTGGATAGCCTCGGCCAGTTGCGCCTTGGCAGCGGCCGGATCCTGCGCCGCGCCTGCCGGCATGTCCGCGGCGGTCACGGCTTCGCGCAGTTCGTCCAGTTGCTCCTGACGGTGCGTCAGCGCTTGCTGCGCGGTTTGCGCCTGGCTGGCCGCGCTGTGCGCGGCCTGGTCGGCAAGCCGCGCGGCCTCGCGGGCGTGATCGAGCGCCTCGTCGGAGACCGGTGCCTCGATATGCCGGGCCATCTGAGGATGGTCGGCGCTGCCGCATACCGGGCACGACTCGCCGTCGTGCAGGCCCGCAGCCAGCCGCGCGGCTTGTCCGGCCCGCCAGGCCTGCTCCGTCTCGCGCAAGCGGAGCGCGCTTGCCGCCTGAAGTGTGGCGGCTTGCTCGGCAGCAAGCCGGCCGGCTTCGGCCTGGCGGCGCGCCTGTTCCCAGTGCGCCAGCGTGGCCGCGTATTTGTCCAGCGTGGCCGCCTGCTGCGCCAGGCCCGCCAGCCGTAACTGGATCGTCTCTAGTCCGCGAGCGCCCTCCTGGGCCTGGGCCAGTTCGGCCTCCGCCTGTTTCAGCGCGGCCGCCGCTTGCTGCTGCGCCTGCACGGCACCAGCATGGGCCGCCGCCGATTGTGTCTGCCCACGGGCGGCGCTTTGCAAGTCCTGCTGCAGCACGCCAAGCCGTTGCGCCTGCGGCAGCATGGCCTCCAGTTCCGTCACACGCTTTTGCGCCGCCTGCCGATCGCCGGCGCGGGCAATTTCGGCTTCGAGCGCTGCCGCCGCCGCCGCCGACGCCACGGCGCTTTCGCTGGCGCGCGCATTCGCCGCGGCAAGCGCTTGCTGCGCCTGCAGGTGTTCCTGCGCGGCCTGCCCGAGATGCTGATCGAAAGGCTGGACCTGCGCGGCCCGGCGCGCGGCCAGCAACCGCTGGCGCTCGGCTTCCACCTCGGGCCGCTGCGCCATCAGCGCGGCATGGGCAGCCTCGGTCTCGCGCTGTTCGCGCAGGCGGGCTTCGGTCTGCTCGCCTTGCTTGCTCGCCAGCGTGGCGAGTTCAAGCACGGTGCGTGCCGCGCCGTCGCGCTGCTTGAGTTCATCCAGCCGGACTTGCAACGCCGCTGCCTGCTCGCGCAAGGCGTCCACGGATTCGAGCTGATACTGCTGCAGCAAGGCCGTTTGTTCGATCCGCAGCCGCTCGGCCTGCTGGCGGATGCCGGCGGCCTGGCCCTTGAGCAGTTCTTCCACGCGCCGGTACAACTCGGTGCGGAACAAGCGCTCCAGGATCGCCTGACGGCTCTTGGAATCGGCAGTCAGCAGTTCGCGAAAACGTCCCTGCGGCAGCACGATCACCTGGCGGAACTGGCTACTGTCGAAACCCAGCAGGTTGCGCACATAGTCATCGACCTTGTTGGGCTGGCTGGCCATGCTGGTCCAGCCACCCTCGCCCATGGTGTCGAGCTGGGCCTTGGGCGTTTCCTTGACGGTGCCCTCTCCGCGCAGCTTCGGCCGCTCCTGCGCGGGCGAACGCGTAGCCAGGTAGCGCTGGCCGGCCAGGCTGAATTCGAACGTCACTTCCGTGCGCAAACCTGGATCGGCGTTGGCGCTGCGCATGTCCTGCGCACTGCGCTCGCCACCGGACGTATCGCCGTAGAGCGCGAAGCAGATGGCGTCGAGCAGCGTGGTCTTGCCGGCGCCGGTGGGGCCGTGGATCAGGAAGAAGGCACGCTCCCCAAGCTGGCTGAAATCGATCTCCTCGCTGGCGGCAAACGGGCCGAAGGCTTGCAGCTTCAGGCGTAGCGGTCTCATGCGGACTCCCTCTCGGCGGCAGCCATGCCTTCCAGCAGCTGGGCCAGCACGCGGCGCTTGTCGTCGTCCAGTTCTTCGTCCGCGACCTCCTTGAAGAAGTTGGCGAACAGCTCGGCGGTATCGAGCTGGCGCAGGCGGTGGCCCGCGGCGCTGGCTTCGCCGGATCGCGCCAGCACGGCGCGCTCGATGGCCAGGGCATTGGGATAGGCCTGGCGCAGGCGGGCCATCGGATCGAGCAAGGCGCCGGTATCGGTCAGCACCGCGTGGATATAGTCGTCGCGGTGCGGGTCCTCCGCGCCATGCGCCAGCAGGTCGGCCAGTTGCCCTTCGATGATGCGCAAGTCGCGCCGGGGCGAGAGCGCAATCGGTTCGATCGTCACCGTGCCATCGCCCGCCAGCTCGATCAGCGAGACGGACTTGGCGTGCGTGACTTCGGACAGCGAGTATTTCAGCAGCGAGCCGGCGTAGTGAATGCGCTGGCCAAAGGTCTGCGGCCGGTGCAGATGGCCGAGCGCGACCAGGTCGAAGCCGTCGAACACGCCAGCGGCAACGGCGCCGCTGCCGCCCACCGAAAGCGGCCGCTCCGATTCGCTGGCCTCGCCGCCGATCACGAAGGCATGCCCCACCACCACCGAACGCGCATGCGCCGGATGGCTCGCACGGATCGCTTCCAGGCGCGCCGCGAGCGCCGCCTCGTGGCCGGGCAGGTCCACGCCGAAGGCATCGCGCACCGCAGCGGGCTCGGCATAGGGCAAGGCATAGATCTTCACTTCGCCGGCCGGGTCGGACAAAGTCACGCAGGTCGCCTCGCGCTCGGTGCGGCCAGCCACATGCAAACCCTGCGCCGTCAGCAGGCGCGCGCCGAAGCCGAGCCGCTGCGCGCTGTCGTGGTTGCCCGAGATCATCACCACCGGCACACCCGCGTCCACCACAATGCGCGCCAGCACGTCGTCGAGCAATGCGACCGCTTCGGGAGGCGGCACCGCGCGGTCATAGACGTCGCCGGCGATCAGCACCGCATCGGGCCGCGCGTCGCGCACCAGCACGACAAATTGATCGAGCACCCAGGCCTGGTCTTCGAGCAGGCTGCGCGCGTGAAACACGCGCCCGAGGTGCCAGTCGGCAGTGTGAAGAAAACGCAATGTAAATCCCTTTGGTGGGTGAGCACGAGTGAGCCGGGCATGGTCCGGAGCGGACAGCGCGGCAGGCGCCATCATAACGTTGCCCGTTCGCGTTCAGCTTCGGTTCAGCCCCTGCCACCCACAATCGCCTGCGTGCTGGTGCAAAAGCACCGGCTCCGGCACAATGGTCCGGCCAGGTGGCCGCCCCACAGCCGGTACGTTCCAATCATTCTTGAGAGAGAAACCATGAAACGCATCCTGATCGCGGCAGTTCTGACGGCTACGGCCGTCATGGCACAGGCGCAGTACGTAGGCCCTTCCACGGTACCGGCGACTACCGTCAAGGCGCTGACGGAGCAAGGCAAGGACGACCAGCACGCCGTGCTGCGCGGGAAAATCGTCAATAGCGTCGGCCACGAGCTCTACCAGTTCGACGACGGCACCGGGCAGATCCGGATCAAGATCGACAAGAAGCTGTGGCCGGCCGGCCAGCCGGTGGATGCGTCCACCCAGGTGGAACTGCTGGGCGAATACGACAAGGAACTCTTCGGCGACTCGAAGTTCAAGGTCAAGCAGATCCGCATCCTGTAAGGATGCAGGCACGATGCCCGGAGAACCCGGGCATCGGCATCCTTACTCCTGGATATTCGCTTCGCTGACGATTTTGCGGTAAGCCTCGGTTTCCTTGGCGATAAACCCACGGAAGGCGACCGCGTCCTTCGCATCGACATCCACGCCAGCCTCGGACAGCTTGTTCTTGACCTCCGGCGCATTGATCGCGCGGGCGAGCGCGTCGGCCAGCTTGTCGGTCACCGCCTTGGGCGTATTGGCCGGCGCGAACAACCCGAACCACAAACGCATATCGACACCAGCCAGCGCCTTGTTCTCAGCCAGCGCGGGGATATTGGGCGCGGCATGCGAACGCGTGGCCGAAGTCACGCCGATGGCCTGCAGCTTGCCTGACTTGATCTGCGGCAGCGCCGTCGACAGCACCAGCACGCCCAACTCGATCTGGTTGGCCATCAGGTCGGCGATCGCCGGCGCGCCACCTTTGTAGGGGACGTGCGTCATATCCACCTTGCTGGCGCCGCGGATCAGTTCGCCCGACAGATGCAGCGGCGTGCCGATGCCCGAGGTGCCATAGTTCACCGCCTTCTTGCTCTTGGCCAGCGCCAGGAAGCCGTCCACGCCACGAATGCCCGATTGCGCGCCGGACACCAGCACCATGGGCTGCGAGCCGACCATGCGCAGCGGCACCAGATCGCGCTGGCCGTCGTACTTGATCTTCGGGTTGGTCAGCCTGGCGATGGATATTTCACTGTTGGAGCCCAGCAGCAAGGTATAGCCGTCGGCCGGGGCGTTGATGGTCTTGATGGCACCGATGGTGCCGCTGGCGCCCGGCGCATTGTCCACAACCACCGATACCCCGAGATCCTGGCCAAGACGCTGGCTCAGCACGCGCGCCACCATGTCGTTGCTGCCGCCGGCGGCGTAGGGCACGACGATGGTGATCGGGCGGTCCGGATAGCCGGCGGCACGAGCGGGCGCGGCGGCAACGGCAAGAGTGAGCGTAACGGCGGCGGACAGCGCCGTGGCAAGGGACTTCTTCATCGGATTCCTTTTCTGGCGCCGGGGGCGCTCCTATCTGTGCGTCTTGTGTGGTTTGTGTGTCTTGCGTGATGCGAAGGATCGGCGGATTGCCATCCCGGCGTGCGGTTTGCAATATACATGCCATCCAAAAATCTAGCCAAGTCTCATTTACGAGATAGAAAAGCAGGAATTCTCTCCTCTTCCGCACCAGGAATGCGCCAGAAATGCACATTGATGCACAACACCCGAGCACTCGCGGGCCCGCCGGCGTCGTCGCCGTCGTTGCCCGGGCCAACCAGGCCTGCATCAAGGGAAAGCCCGACAGCATTGCTTCCTGGCGTGATACATCTCGCCCCATGCGGCGGCGGACCGTGCTAGGATAGGCCTTGTCTTCTTTTTGAGATTTTCACGGGATGGACACTCTCCTTGCTGCTGGCCCACCCGTTGATTTCGTCGAGATCGGCAATCGGCTGCGCGCCTATCGCCTGGGCGCGGGGATGCGGGCGGAAGCCATTGCGGAGCAGCTCGGCGTGTCGCGCGCAGCGATCTACCGCATGGAAAAGGGCGACATCGTCAAGATCGAGACACTCGGCCGGCTGGCCCAGTTGCTTGGCACTTCGCTGGCGTCGATGCTGGGGGTCGAGTCCGAGTACTACCGCTCGGCGGTGGCCTATATCGAGCGCATGCGCCAGCTCGAACATGGCGCGACGCGCATCCTTGCCCATTTCGAACCGGTTTCCTACCTGCTGACATCGCCCCACTACGCCGGCCACCTGCGGCAGATGCTGGCCGAGAGCCCGCAGCCGGCGCCGGCGGCGACCATCGATGCCTTGCTGGCCCTGCTTGAGGAACGCAAGCAATCGTTCGCGCGCAGCGTGCCGCCCATTACCAGCCTGATCGACCTGCGCTCGCTCGAGCGCTTCGTGCATTTCGGGCTGGTGGGGCGCCTGGACCTGCCGCCGGCGGTACGCATGGAACGCTCGCTGGCTGCCCGGCGCGAGATCGAACGCGTGATCGAGCTGCTCGACGCGCAGCCGATCGGCCTGCAAATCGGCATTGTCGACGGCAGCATGCCCAACGTCACCTTCCAGGTCTTCGAGCGGCCGGGCAAGGCCTACGTGGCAACCAGCCCGTTCCGTTTCGGGGAGTTTCCCAATGTCTCCACCGGCATTGCCACGGTGACGGCCGCGCCCGAGGCGGTACGGCTCTACACCGCCATGGTCAATGACCTGTGGCAGCGCGCCTATAAGGGGCGCGATGGTGCCGCGCTGCTGCGGCGCATGTTGAACAGCGTATGAGCGGACACGCGGATCCATCGCCAGCGCGTCCCCTCACTTTGTATCCGACCCAGTTTTCACTAACCGACATTGCGCCATGACGCTTGAAACCACCCTCCAGCAATTCCAGGACTCGCTCCCTGGCACCGACGCCTTCGTGATGGTGAAGAACGCCACGCGCGAACTGATCGAACACGGATCCGGCGCACGCTGCTGCCTACTTCCTGCTCTACGGCTTTGCCCGCTCCTACGTGCTGCTGTACGAGGACCAGGCGGTGACCATGGACTTCGCCGAAGCCGCCAGGCAGGAACTGCTCGGCTATATGCAAGGCATCGCGCGCACCCTGCACGGTGAGCCCGCCGCGCTGGTGGCGGAAATGAACCGCATCGTGAGCGCTTACCAGGGCGGCAAGAGGACCTTCTGAGGCGCCAGCGGACGGTAACCCTGGCGGCGACCGCGTTTGAATGCGGCCTGCCGCTGCCGATTCGATCAGAACACGCCTTTGGGAAATTTCCGAACACATTGCAGATTTTTCCGACGTTTCGCGGAATGAATACGAATGACACTTATTCGTATTCATTATCCACCGTAGCCGACGGAGAATCATGCAAAGCGCCCTAGTTATCAGGACCAGAAGAAAGAAGCAGGCGATCCCGCGCCTCACGGGCGCGGTTGGCGCGGCCATCGCGGCCGCGCCGGTGGCCGCCCAGGCGGGCAGGGACCTGAAAGTGGCAGCGGTGGAGTTGCCGCCTGTCACCGTCAGCGGCTCGCAGCACAGCGAGTTCAAGGCTGACGGCACCTCGTCGATCAAGACGCCCGGACCTCTGCTCGACATCCCCAAGTCCATCACCGTCATCCCGCACGAACTGATCCAGAGTACGGCGTCGACCAGCCTCAGCGAGGTGCTGCGCTCCGTTCCCGGCATCGCCTTCGGCGCCGGCGAGGGCGGCAACCCGGTCGGCGACCGGCCGTTCATCCGCGGCTACGATGCGCAGGCCAGCACCTTCCTGGATGGCTTCCGCGATATCGGCGCGCAGTCGCGCGAAATGTTCAATATCGAATCGGTGGAAGTCACCAAGGGCCCCGCCGGTGCTAATGACGGACGCGGCTCGGCCGGCGGCAGCATCAACATCGTCAGCAAGGCGCCCAGGCTCGGCAACTTCGCCGAAGGCAACTTCGGCGTTGGCAACGCCAGTTACAAGCGCGCCACCGCCGACGCCAACTGGCAGTTCGGCGAACGCACCGCGGTGCGCATGAACGCCATGTACCACGATGCCGGCGTGCCCGGCCGCGACGCCACGCACCAGGAGCGCTGGGGCTTTGCCCCTTCGGTGGCTTTCGGCCTTGGCTCCGATACGCGGCTGACGCTGTCCTATTACCACATGGAATCGGACGGGCTGCCCGACACCGGCATGCCCTACAACAATCCGAACTTCGTCCCGCGCACCGATGGCCGCCCGCGCACGCGGCTGGCCGGCGACGGTTCGCCGCTCAAGGTGCCGCGCAACACTTACTACGGGCTGGTCGACCGCGACTTCCGCAAGGACAGTGCGGACGTCGGCACGATCCGCTTCGAGCACGATTTCAGCCCCGCGCTCAAGTTCCGCAACCAGACGCGCATCGCCCGCACCATGCAGGACTATCTCTGGACGCTGCCCGACGGCAGCTTCGATGGCAATATCTATTACGACATGGTCTGGCGCCGGACCAACCAGCGCCACGGCATATCCGATACGCTGGCCAACCAGACCGACTTGTCTGGCGAGATCCTCACTGGCGCCCTCAAGCACAAGTACGCCTTCGGCGTGGAGTTCTCCCAGGATAAAAGCGAAAACGATAGCTACAACGTAGCCACAGGCAACAAACGATGCCCAAGTGGTCCGGGCGCGGCCAGCGGCTACAACTGCACTACCTTGTACAGCCCGAACCCGAACGACCCGTGGACCGGCCGGATCACCCGCACCTACAACCCGACCAACCACAAGGCCACCACCGCATCGGTCTACGCCTTCGACTCGATCGAGCTCAACAAGCAATGGCTGGTGAATGCCGGACTACGCTTCGACCGCTACCGCGGCGAGGTTCAGACCTCCCGCGCCAGCAGCGGCGCCGGCCCGCGCAGTACGTATGCGCGAGACGACAATCTCTTCAACTACCAGTTCGGCGTGGTCTACAAACCGGTGGAAAACGCCAGCATCTACGCGTCCTACGGTACCTCGTCCACCCCCGCCGGCGCCGTGGTCGGGCAAGGCAGCGAGCCGAGCGGGCTGGCGCCGACCAAGGCAGGCAGCGCGCTGTCTCCCGAGAAAAATCGCAGTTTTGAACTCGGCACCAAATGGGATGTGCAGCACAAGCGCCTGGCACTAACCGCCGCCATCTTCCGCGTGGAAACCACCAACGCGCGCATCACGCTGGAAGACGGCCTCGCGGCCATGGCCGGTAACAAGCGTGTGGACGGCGTCGAACTTGGCTTTTCCGGCAACGTCACCGACCAGTGGGCGGTCTTCGGCGGCTACACCCACCTGAAGAGCGAACTGCGCAACAACGGCGGATCCGGCGCCGACTTCGGCGCGAGCGATGGCCACGCCTTCCCCAACACGCCATCGGACAGCTTCAGCCTGTGGAGTGGCCACCCGCGCGGGTACGCCATGGCAGGCAACACCACGTCGACAAGCCGAAATGTAACGTTTTCGCTACAGACGTTCCGTATGTATGCCTTGACTGACATATAAACACAAATGATAATCCATCTCATTCGCAATACTATTCAAGCAATCGGGGATTTTTGTGCAAACCGCTGTCGTCATCAGGAAGAACAAAAAACACAACGTCATCCCGCGCCTCTCCGGTGCGGTAGGCATGGCCGTGGCTGCCGCTCCGGTGGCTGCCCAATCCGCTGATACCAAGCTCGCGGCGGTCGAATTGCCGGCGGTAACCGTCAACGGCGCATCGGAAAGCGGCTTCAAGGCGGATACCGCTTCGTCGATCAAGACGCCCGGCGCCCTGCTCGACACGCCCAAGTCGATCACCGTCATTCCTCAGGAAGTGTTCCAGAGCACCGCCTCGACCAACCTGAGCGACGTGCTGCGCACAGTACCCGGCATTTCCTTCGGCGCCGGCGAAGGCGGCAACCCGGTTGGCGATCGGCCCTTCATCCGCGGCTACGACGCGCAGGCCAGCACCTTCCTCGATGGCTTCCGCGACATCGGTTCGCAGAGCCGTGAATTGTTCAATGTCGAGTCGGTCGAGGTCACCAAGGGCCCGGCTGGCGCCTATGACGGCCGCGGCTCGGCCGGCGGCAGCATCAATATCGTCAGCAAGGCGCCCAAGCTGACCAGCTTCGCCGAAGGCAACATCGGCGTCGGCAATGCGGAGTACAAGCGCGCCACCGTCGACGGCAACTGGAAGTTCGCCGAGCATGCGGCCTTCCGTTTGAATGCCATGGCTTACGATGCCGGTGTCGCCGGGCGCGATACCACCCACCAGAATCGCTTGGGCATTGCACCGTCCGTGGCGTTTGGCCTGGGTACCGACACGCGCCTGACGCTGTCGTACTACCACATGCAGTCTGACGACACGCCAGACACCGGCATTCCGTATAACAACCCCACCTTCAACGCCCGCACCGACGGCCGCCCGCGCACGCGCGTGGCCGGCGACGGCTCGCCGGTGAACGTGCCGCGCAACACCTACTACGGCCTGGCGGACCGCGATTTCCGCAAGGACAACGCGGATATGGGCACGATCCGCTTCGAGCACGATTTCAGCCCGACGCTCAAATTCCGCAACCAGACCCGTATCGCACGCACGACGCAGGACTACATCTGGACCCAGCCCGACGACAGCCAGGGCAACCTGTACTACGACATGATCTGGCGCCGCGCCAATACGCGCATCTCCACCGCCAATACCATCGCCAACCAGACGGACCTGTCCGGCGAGTTCGCCACCGGTTCGATCAAGCACAAGTACGCCTTCGGCGTGGAGTTCGCGCAAGAAAAAAGCCAGAACGACACCTACAACGTGGACACGGGCAACAACCGCTGCCCGAATGGCCCGGGCGCTGCCGGCGGCTACAACTGCACCACGCTGTATAACCCGAACCCCAACGATCCCTGGGCCGGCGCGATCAGCCGCGTGAACAATCCGACCAACTCGAAGACCAACACCAACTCGGTCTACGCCTTCGACTCGATCGAGCTGAACAAGCAGTGGCTGGTCAATGCCGGCGTGCGCTTCGACCACTACAGCACCGAGTTCCAGGCAGCCCGCGCCGCCAACAGCACCCGCGCCGAGTATTCACGCGACGACAACCTCTTCAACTACCAGTTGGGCGTGGTCTACAAGCCGGTGGAGAACGCCAGCTTCTATATCTCCTACGGCACCTCGTCGACGCCGGCCGGCTCCTTCCTGGCCCAGGGCAGCGACGGCAACGCGCTGGCACCGGATCGCAATGGCCGCAATCCCGGTTCCAACCTTGCCCCCGAAAAGAACCGCGCCTTCGAAATCGGCACCAAGTGGGACGTGCTGCGCAAGCGCCTGGCGCTGACCGCGGCGATCTTCCGGGTGGAAACCACCAATGCCCGCATCACGATGCAGGATGGCACTGCTGCCATGGCCGGCGACAAGCGCGTGGATGGCGTGGAACTGGGCTTTTCCGGCAACGTCACCGACAAATGGGCCGTGTTCGGCGGCTATACCCACCTGAAGAGCGAACTGCGCAACAACGGCGGGGCCGGTTCGGCCTTTGGCGCCACCAACGGCCAGTCCTTCCCCAACACGCCCGCGGACAGCTTCAGCCTGTGGAGCACCTATCAACTGTTCCCCAACTTCACGGTGGGCGGCGGTGCCTACTATGTGTCCAAGGTGTGGGGCAGCGAAGCCAGCAACAAGTGGGTACCCTCGTACTGGCGCTTCGATGCGATGGCCTCGTACCGCATCAACAAGAACGTGGCGCTGCAACTCAATGTGATGAACCTGGCCGACAAGGTCTATTACAACCAGGCTTACGCCAGCCACTATGCGTCGATCGCTCCCGGACGCCAGGGCATCCTGAGCCTGAACGTGCGCTATTAAGCGGCCGCAAGCGCCCGGCAAACGCCGCGGCGCCCGCACACGGCACACCGCCCTTGCGGCACGGTGTGCCGTTTTTACTTTATCCGCCCCGCATGGACACACTGGACACGCTCCCCTTCCGCATCGCCTCCCCGGGCGAACTCGACCAGCTCGGCACCGCCGGGCTGGCGGACAAGCTGCGCGAGCCCCCGCGCCTCGCGCTGCCCTGGCTGGGCGGCGCAGCCGTGCAGGGCAACCTCGATGCGCAGATGATCCTGGGCCAGTGGTTCCTCGCCGGCCACGGGCTTGACCGCGACGATGCGCGCGCCTTCGCCTGGTTCAAGCACGCCGCGCACGCGGGCCATGCCGGCGCCGCGAACATGGCTGGCCGTTGCTATGAAAACGGCTGGGGCACCACGCAAGACGACAACGCGGCGGCGCAGTGGTACACACTGGCCGCGCAACGCGGTTCCGACTGGGGCATGTACAACCTGGCCACCGCGCTGGTGCTCGGCCGCGGCATAGCCGCCAGCCGGACCGAAGCGCTGGACTGGTACCGGCGGGCCGCCGGCATGGGCCATGCGAAGTCGCTCAACATCGTGGGCGGCTTCTACGAGGACGGCTGGGAAGTCGAACGCGACACGGCGATGGCGATGGACTACTATCGCCGCGCGGCCGAGGGCGGCGACTTCCGTGGCCAGTTCAACTATGCGCGCGCGCTAGCGCTGTGCGGCCAGGAGCACGAGGCCATCCGCTGGGTGCGGGAGGTGCCGCGCACCGCCACTGCGCCCTTTGTCGAGAAGATGCTCGACTTCCTGCGCGACGCGCCCGACGCGGTGCTTAACCGGCTGTTCAGCCACGCGGACGCCGCCGCGCGGCTCAGCTCACGCGAAAGCCGATCTTCAGCGTGACCTGGAAGTGCGCGACCTTGCCATCGGCAATGTGGCCGCGCGTCTCTACCACCTCGAACCAGTCGATGTTCTTGATGGTTTCGCTCGCCTTGTCGATGGCGCTACGGATCGCCGCATCGCAACCGTCCGGCGACGAGCCAACGATCTCGACCAGCTTGTAGGTGTGGTTTGACATGTCCGCTCTCCTTGGCCCGATGGCCGCAGACGATCGTGCACGCCGGCCAGTCCGGTGCGCGCGATACACCCCTCCATCATAGGCAGCGGGCAAGGCAAAGCCCAAGCGCGGTTACGCGCTAACAAGGGATTGTTGCAGCGCTCACCGGGCCGGTGCCGGATCATGCCGAAGCGGCCCCCGATACGCCGGCACGCCGGCGCGCGGGAAGGCCCGGCACGGCACGGCGCCGCCCGGCGATGTCCTCCTCCAGCCATTCGGCAAAGGCGCGCACCGCCGGCGGCAAGTGGCGCCCCGCCATGGTCTGGATCTGCAGGGCGCGCTGCTGCATGGCCCGGCTGGCGATCGGCACCAGTACGCGGCGCTCCGCGCGCAGGTTGTTGCGCACCGCCAGGGACCCGGTCAGGTACACCGCATCCGCATACGCCTGATAACCCACCAGCGCGCTCAGCGAATTGCTGCTGAGCAATATGCGCGGGCGCAGGCCTTCCAGCCCGCAGGCCAGCTCGAATAGCTGGCGGATGGTATTGCTCTCGCTGGGCAGCGCCAGCGGGTATGCCACCACCTCCTTCAGGCTGGCGCGCTTGAGCGCCGCGAGCGGATGCTTGCGCGCCACATAGGCATAGACCGGCGCAGCCTCCGAATACACTACCTCGATGCCCTCCTGCGCCGCGATGGCAAACGTGAGCGCCAAGTCGGCCAGGCCTTCGCGCACCATGCGGGTGGCGGCGGCAGGGGCGCACACTTCCAGCGAGAAGCTCACACCGGGATAGCGGCGCTGGAACAAGGCCATTGCGTACGGCATGTAGTCGCGCGCAAAGCCGTCGGTGCAGGCCAGCCTGACCGTGCTGTGCGCCACGCTTAGCAGGCCCTGCAGGTCGGCCTGCAAGGTCTGCGCATCCAGGAAGGCGCGGCGCCCGTATTGCTGCACCACGAGGCCGGCCTCGGTCAGCCGCATGCCGCGCGGCTCGCGCTCGAACAGCGGCGCGCCCAGTTCGGCCTCGAGCCGCGCTACCTGCCTGCTGATCGCCGATACCGCCACATGCAGCGAGGCCGACGCCGCGCTGAGCGAGCCGCGCTCCGCTACTTCCAGGAAATAGGCGAGAGGAACGGCATGGATCGATGTGAGCTTCATGGTTGCTGTTTCGCTGGTGGGGAAGACAGGCCGCTGCCGCCGCCAGCGGGTGCATCGGCCTTTGCGCAATGATAAGCCTGCACGGTATTTGCTTTGCCGATTTTAGAAAGCAGCTTTCTGTCCGCCCCGGGTGCCGATGGTGCCGAAATGCCGCCCATTGCCGCCGCTGCGGCACCTTCTCGCGCAAACGGCACCTCGGCGGTGCGGATAATGCGCCGCGCCACGCCATAGGTGGGCACGAAGCCGCCCGCGAGCGCCGGGAACGCTGTTGGCATTGCGACACGGCCTGCGCCAACGCAGGGACGGCTGCCATTATCGTTATGGCATGCCCCCTACCTCGCTCTGCCTTCCGGACCACAGCTTGATGCGTCGCGGCGGGTCGAGAGAGAGCACCGCAAGCCAACGAAGGAGACCAGGACCTCATGGAAGACATCTGCTACCTCGGCGCCGTGGAGATGGCCGGCGCCATCCGCAGCCGCGAACTGGGCGTGCGCGAAGCCGTCAGCGCACACATTGCGCGCACCGAACGCGTCAACCCCACCATCAACGCCATCGTCACCACCAGCTTCGAGCAGGCGCTGGCGGCTGCCGATGCGGCCGACACGGCGCTGGCGCGCGGCGCCGTGCCCGGCCCGCTGTTCGGCCTGCCGGTGGCGCACAAGGATTCGTTCCTCAGCGCCGGGGTGCGTACTACCTTCGGGTCCGCCGTGTACCGGGACTTCGTGCCAGCCCAGGACAGCGCCGTGGTGGCTCGCCAGCGTGCAGCGGGCGCCATCATGCTGGGCAAGACCAACCTGCCGGAGTTCGGCGCCGGTTCGCACACCTTCAATGCTGTATTCGGCGCCACCCGCAACCCGTACTGCCACGACGTCTCCGCCGGCGGCAGCAGTGGCGGCAGCGCCGCCGCGCTGGCCGCGGGCATGGTCGTGCTGGCCGATGGCTCCGACATGGGCGGCTCGCTGCGCAACCCGGCCAGCTTCTGCAATGTGGTGGGCTTGCGGCCTTCGATCGGCAGGGTGCCGATGACGCCGGCCAGCCATGCGTTCAACACGCTCACGGTGGGTGGACCGATGGGCCGCTCGGTGGCCGACGTGGCGCTGATGTTCAGCGTGCTGGCAGGCGACCATCCCGCCGACCCGCTGGCGATGGCCAGCGGCGCGGCGGAATTCGCCGCGCTGCCCTGCCTCGACGGCAAGGGCCTGCGCATCGCCGTCAGCCCGACGCTGGGCGGGCTGCCGTTCGAGCCGGCGGTGAGCCGCATCCTGCAGGAGGGCATTCTTCACTGCCAGGCGCTGGGCTGCACGGTGGATGAAGCCGAGCCGGACTTCAGCGGCGCGGACCATGCCTTCGAGGTGCTGCGGGCGCTGGCGTTCGCGACCAACTACGGCCCCGCGCGGGCCGAGCACGGCGAACTGATGAAGGACACCGTGCGCTGGAATATCGACCTGGGACTGACCCAGGACGGCGCTGCGATAGCCGAAGCCGAGCGTGCGCACAGCCGCATGTTCGCGCGCATGCAGGCGCTGCTGGAGCGCTACGACTTCCTGATTGCGCCGGTGTCGCAGGTCCTGCCGTTCGCGGTCGACACCGAATACCCGCAAAGCATCGAGGGCGTGGCCATGCCGAGCTATATTGGCTGGATGCGTTCCTGCTACCGCATCACCATCACCGGGCATCCCGCCATCTCGGTGCCTTGCGGCTTCACGGAAGACGGCTTGCCGGTGGGCCTGCAGGTCGTCGGCAAGTATCGCGGCGAACGCGCGCTGCTGGCATTCGCGCAATTGTTCGAGCAGGCCAATCCGGCCGGGCGCATCCGGCCGGCTTTGTAAGGGGCCACGGCTGGCGCCGGCCATTCGATCCCATCGACCACATTGATCGCAACACCAAGGGGAAACACAGATGTTTGCAACGCGCATGACGAGATGGACCCTGAATAGCACCGGCAGCGCGGCCCGGTGCTTCGCGCTGGGTGTAGCGGCCTGCGCCGCCCTGGCTGCTGCCTGGCCGGCGCTGGCCGCGCCGTACCCGGACAAGCCGGTCAAGCTGGTGGTGCCGTTCCCGCCCGGTGGCTCCACCGACGTGCTCGCCCGCCTGGTGGCGCGCAAGCTCGGCGAAGTGCTGCAGCAGTCCGTGGTGGTCGAGAACAAGGCCGGTGCCGGCACCATCGTCGGCGCGGACTACGTGGCGAAATCCGCGCCGGACGGCTATACCCTGCTGCTCAGCGCGGCCACCACTTTCACCGTCAACCCGGTCACCTACTCGCGCCTGCCCTACGATTCGCTAAAGAGTTTCGAGCCGCTTGGCATGGTGGGCTCTACCGCTCTGGTGCTGCTGGCCAACCCCGCGGTCAAGGCGGATACGCTCAAGCAACTGGTGACCGTGGCCAAGGCCACGCCGGGCGGCATGTCGTACGGTTCCTATGGTGCCGGCACCACCGCGCACTTTGCCGGCGAGATGATCAACGCGGCCACCGGCATGGGCTTGCTGCACGTGCCTTACAAGGGCAGCGCACCGGCCATGGCCGACCTGATCGGCAACCAGATCCCGCTGTCGGTCGATACCGTGGTGGCGGCGGCCCCGCAGATCAAGGGCGGCAAGGTCAAGGCCATCGCCGTCACCAGCACCACGCGCTCGATGCTGCTGCCCCAGGTGCCAACCGCAATCGAAAGCGGTTTTCCCGGCGTGTCGCTCAGCACCTGGTTCGCCATCGTCGCGCCCAAGGGGATTCCCGTCCCGGTACGCCAGACGCTGGAGACCGCCATCGCCAGCATGATGAAAGATCCGGCGCTGCAGCAAAGCATGACCGCGAACGGCTTCGAGCCGGAGTACGGCAGCGCAGCCGAGTACCGCGCGCGCGTCACCAGCGAGATCGCGCGCCTGCGCAAGATCGCGCAGGCGGCGAATATTCACGCGGACTAAGCCGGTATCAGCCTCGCATGGCCCCATGCGAGGCTACCCGCTCGCGAAAGAACGTCTCGAAGAATTCCACGCAAACGCGAATCTTGGCCGAACTGGTCAGGCGCGACGGGTACACCGCCCAGATATTCGCGTCCTGACCGCACTCCGGCAGGATCTGCTCCAGTTCGCCGCTGGCCAGCATCGGGCCCACATCCCACAGCGAACGCAGCACGATGCCGCGTCCATCCATCGCCCAGCGCACCACGATCTCGCCGTTGTTGGACGACAGCGGCCCGGTGACCTTGACGGTCTGCTCGGCATTGCCGTTACGCAGCTTCCACACGCCAAAGGGATGGTCGCGCTCCTTGATCACCAGGCAGTCGTGGCTGGCCAGGTCGGCCAGCGTGCGCGGCCGGCCGCGGCGTGCCAGGTAGGTGGGCGACGCGCACAGCACGCGGCGGTTGTCGCCCAGCCGGCGCGCGATATGGTGCGGCGCGATCTCATCGCCCACGCGGATGTCGAGATCGAAGCCTTCGGTCGCCACGTCAATGAGCCGGTCGAACACTTCGAAGCGCACTTGCAACGCGGGGTACAGGGTCGACAGTTCCGAGATGGCCGGCGCCACCACCCGGCGCCCGAAGCCAAAGCTGGAGCAAACCCGCAGCAGGCCGCGCGGGTTGCGGCGCGTGCTGGAGACTTCCTCGTAGAGATGATCGATATCGTCCAGGATCCGCTGCGCCAGCGCGTAGACCCGCTCGCCCTCCTCGCTCACCACCACGCGGCGGGTGGTGCGGTGGAACAGCTTGACCGCAAGCGCAGCTTCCAGCATATGGATGCGCTTGCTGATGTAGGCCGGCGACACGCCAAGCGCCTCCGCGGCGGCGGAGAAACTCGACTTGCGGGCGACTTCGATGAAGACGCGCAGGTCCTCGTTGAGCAGGTCATTCTTCACGAAGTGTGTTTTATCGGTTCACGGATTGGCTGATTATATTCCGACCGGAATTCCTTACCATGGGCCATCCCAATCCAGACTGTGAACCATCCGTCATGACAACCACCTCCCCCGCCCCCTTCCGCATTGCCGTCATCCCTGGCGACGGCATCGGCAATGAAGTCATGCCCGAGGGCCTGCGCGTGCTCGAAGCCGCCGCCGAGCGCTTTTCGCTGGGCCTGGAATTCGTGCGCTTCGACTGGGCGCATTGCGACTACTACCTGCGGACCGGCGCCATGATGCCCGCCGACTGGCGCGAGCAGTTGGAAGGGTTCGATGCGATCTATTTCGGCGCCGTGGGCTGGCCCGCCAAGGTGCCCGACCACGTCTCGCTGTGGGGTTCGCTGCTGAAGTTCCGCCGCGACTTCGACCAGTACGTGAACCTGCGCCCGGTGCGGCTGTTCGAGGGCGTGCCCTGCCCGCTGGCAAACCGCAAGCCGGGCGATATCGACTTCTTCGTGGTGCGCGAGAACACCGAGGGCGAGTACACCTCGCTGGGCGGCCGCATGTTCGAGGGCACCGAGCGCGAGGTGGTGCTGCAGGAATCCGTATTCAGCCGCGTCGGCACCGACCGCGTGCTGCGCTACGCCTTCGAACTGGCCAACTCGCGCGCACGCCGGCACCTCACCGTGGCCACCAAGTCCAACGGCATTGCGGTCAGTATGCCGTACTGGGACGAGCGCACGGACGCGATGGCGCAGCACTATCCCGACGTGACGGTGGACCGCCAGCACATCGACATCCTCACCGCGCGCTTTGTGCTCCAGCCCAACCGCTTCGACGTGGTGGTGGCCTCCAACCTGTTCGGCGACATCCTCTCCGACCTGGGCCCCGCCTGCGCCGGCACCATTGGTCTGGCGCCCTCCGCCAACCTCAACCCGGACCGCAAGTTCCCGTCGCTGTTCGAGCCGGTGCATGGCTCCGCCCCCGACATCTACGGCAAAGCCATCGCCAACCCGATCGCCATGATCTGGTCCGGCGCGCTGATGCTGGAGTTCCTCGGCGGCGCCGAAGGCATGGATGAAGCCGGCAGCGCGCGCTACCGCGAGGCGCACGACGCCATCCTGCGCGCCATCGAGACCGTGCTGGCGCAGGGCCCGCGCACACCTGACCTGGGCGGCGACGCGCATACCGGGGACGTGGGCGAGGCGATCGCCGCGCTGGTGCGCCAAGGCCATGCGCAGGCCCTCGCCGCCTGAAGCGCTCTGGCCGTGCCTCGCGCCGCGGGGCGCGGCACTATTTCGCCTTGCCGGTCGCCTTGCCAGTCGCCTTGCCGGTCGCCTGGACGGCCACGATCACGTGCGTCGGCTGCCCGGACTCTTCGTCGCGGCATAGCGCGGCCCGGATGCTGACCGGCAACTGCCGCCCGTCCTTGCGCACAAGGCGGGCTTCGAACGCGCAACGCTCCTCGCTACCCGTCAGCAGGGCCTGCAGCGCTTCGCCATCGCCCGCCAGCAGATCCGGCAGGGTGATATCCGCCAGCTCCGCCTCCGCATAGCCGAGCATGCCGGTCAGCGCCGCGTTGACCGACTCCCATTGCCAGCCGATCCCGATCAGCGCCATGCCTTCGGAGGCAAGCTCGAAGACCGCGCGAAAGCGCGCCTGCTGATCGCGCAGCGACTGCTCCACCTTCTTGCGCGCGGTGTTGTCCATGCTGATGCCGACCATCTTGACCAGGCGGCCTTCGACATCGCGGATCGGCGTCGCGCGCGAGGAAATCCAGCGGATGCCGCCATCCGGCGGCAGGATGCGGAAATCGAATTCGTGCGGCTCGCCGGTGCGCAGCGAGTCCTCGTAGATCCGCTCCATCATCGGGATATCGTCGGGGTGCGCGCGCTTCCAGAAGTCGGCATTGTTGGCGATCGGCCAGCCGTACACGCTTTCCACGTTCGGCGAATAGGTGACGGCATCGGTGATGAGGTTCCACTCCCAGGTCACGATGCGCGCGGCCTCCTGCGCCAGTTTCATCCGGGCTTCGCTATCCATGATCTCGGCGGTGTACTTGCGCCGCACATCCGTCATCGGCAACGGCAACGGCACGGCGCTGGACGACTCGGCCTCGCGCTGGGCCTCTTCGCCGTAGCGCAGCCAGATCCAGTTGACGTTGAGGAACGCGGCCAGCTTGCGCAGGTTGTCATAGTCGATCTCGCCGCCGCGTGTCCATTTATGGACGGCGGGGCGCGACAGCCCCAGCGCGGTGGCGACGGCCTGGAGCGTGAGCTTCTTGTGCTCGAGCAATTCCTTCAGGCGGAAAGCAAAGCTGTTTTCTGTCATGGTAGCGGCCACATGAGCCTGGGTCACCCGAGGTCAGGCCAGTAACGAATCCTAAGAGTCCGAAAGGATACACCGCCGACACGCGGGCACCTTCCGCAACGTGTCCCGAACGCGCAGCGAGGCACGAAGTGCATCGTTCTCCACGCCCGCCCCGGCATTTTCAGGAGCGCATGCAGGTAAGGCGAAATCCCGCTTGTGCAAGCCGGAATCCTTCATTAGACTACGTTTCGTTAACCCATGGTTATGGTAACTTATTGGTTAACTTTTCAAGAATCATCAAGGAACCCGGAGAAGGCTCCATCCCCCGCAACTGTCAACCATTCCGTGCGCACGGACGCATGGAGGAGGAGACTAAATTGAGTACTACAAAAAGCAGCAGGGACTTGTTCCTGACAGGCTGCACCGTGGCTGCGGTCGCTGCCACGGTGGTCGCCATGACCATGTGGCCCAGCCAGGCAGCCGCCGCCGCGTCGCAACTGTTCAACTGGGCCACGCGCTCGTTCGGATCCTTTGTCCAGGTGTTCGTTTTCGGCTGCGTCATCGCCTGCGTGGCGCTGGCGTTCAGCAAGTACGGCAATGTGCGCCTGGGCGAAGGCAAGCCGGAATACGCCACGCTGTCGTGGGTCTTCATGTTCATCTGCGCCGGCATGGGGTCGTCGACCATGTACTGGGGCGTGATGGAGTGGGTCTATTACTACCAATCGCCGGGCCTGAACATCGCCACCGGTACGCGCCAGGCGCTCGAGTACAGCGTCAGCTATTCGTTCTTCCACTGGGGCCTGAGCGCTTGGGCGGTCTACGCCCTGCCCTCGCTCGCCATGGCGTATCACTTCCATGTGCGCAAGAACAAGGGCCTGAACCTGGCCTCGATGGTGCAGGCCGTGACCGGCTTCAAGGCCAGCGGTCCCGTGGGCCGGGCGGTGGACCTGATCTTCCTGCTGACCATGTTCGGCGCACTGACGGTATCGATCGCCCTGACAGCCTCCACCTTCACGCGCGGCCTGTCGGGCCTGAGCGGTGTGCCCGATACGTTCGTCACGCAGTTGATCGCGATCGTCGGCGTCTCGGTAATCTTCTCGCTCAGCGCCTATGTCGGCATCGCCGGCGGCATGCAGCGCCTTAGCCATATGGTGTGCTGGGGCGCGCTGCTGCTGGCCGCCCTGGTGCTCGCGGTGGGCCCGACGCTGTTCACTGCGAACAATGTCGTCAACGGCCTGGGCCTGATGCTGCAGAACTACATCCACATGAGCCTGTTTACCGATCCCACCGGCGACGGCGCCTTCAGCCGTGGCTGGACGGTGTTCTACTGGCTGTGGTGGGTGTCGTACTCGCCGGGCGTGGCGATGTTCGTGGCCCGCGTGTCGAAGGGCCGCAAGATCAAGGAAGTGATTTACGCGCTATTGCTCGGCGGCAGCGTCGGTTGCTGGTTCTTCTTCGGAGCGCTGGAAAGCTACAGCATGCACCAGTACATCAGCGGCGCCATCGACGTGCCGCGCATCCTGAAGGAACATGGCGGCGAATCCGCGGTGGAAATGCTGTTGCTGGCCTTGCCTGCCGGCAAGCTGTTCCTGGCGGCCTACCTGTTCATCATGATCATCTTCCTGGCGGCGCACGTGGATGCCGTGGCCTATGCGGTGGCCGCCACCACCACCCGGAATATGCGCGAAGGCGAAGACCCCGCGCCAGGCAGCCGCGTGTTCTGGTGCGTGCTGCTGACGCTGGTGCCCCTGGCCATGCTGTTCACCAAGGCATCGCTGGACACCATGAAGACCGCCGTGGTGCTGACCGCGATCCCGTTCCTGGCGATCCTGGCCATCAAGCTGTTCGGCCTGTTCCGCTGGCTGCTGCAGGATTACGGCACGGTATCCGCGCACGACATCGAAGCTGGCTTCGTGCCCGAGCGCAATGCCGGCGCCCCGGCGCCCGTCGGCCAGCCGCCCGAAGCCCTGCCGCGCGACCAGTCCGCCGCCGCCACGCTTTGAAACGCCGGCCCGGCAACGGGTCTTCTTTTTGCCTGATTTGTTAAATATTAACTAACCGTTAACCATCAGAGACAACGATCATGAAAGACATTGCTCCGCTCGCTCCAGACTTTTGCGCCGACCCCGAAAACGCCTGGACCCTGCCCAAGTCGTACTACACCAACGAAGCGATCTTCGAGTTCGAGAAAGAAAAGGTCTTCGCCAACAGCTGGATCTGCGTCGCCCATCGCAGCGAACTGGCCCAGCCCAATGACTACATCACGCGCGAGGTGATCGGCGAGAACATCGTGGTGCTGCGCGACCGCGACAACGTGCTGCGCGCGTTCTACAACGTGTGCCCGCATCGCGGCCACCAACTGCTGTCGGGCAGCGGCCGCGCCAGGAACGTGATCACCTGCCCGTACCACGCCTGGACCTTCAAGCTCGACGGCGAGCTGGCCCATGCGCGCAATTGCGAGAACGTCGCCAACTTCGACAAGGACAAGTCCAGCCTGGTGCCGGTCAGGGTCGAGGAGTACGCCGGCTTCGTCTTTATCAACCTCAACCCGGACGCCGGCACGGTGGAAGCGCAGCTGCCGGGCCTGCAGGCCCGCATGCGCGAAGCCTGCCCCGTGATCGACGACCTGCACCTGGGCGCGCGCTTCGTGACCGAGACCCCGGCCAACTGGAAGAGCATCGTTGACAACTACATGGAGTGCTACCACTGCGGCCCGGCCCATCCCAGCTTCGCGGACTCGGTGCAGGTGGACAAGTACTGGCACACGCTGCACGAGAACTGGTCGCTGCAGTTCGGCCATGCCAAATCGTCCGAGAAGTCGTTCAAGCTCGACGAGTCGGTCAAGGACCCGAGCTTCGCCGGCTTCTGGGCCTGGCCTTGCACGATGTTCAACGTGCCGCCCGGCGCCAACTTCATGACGGTGATCTACGAGTTCCCGGCCAGCGCCGAAGTCACGCTGCAGCACTACGAGATCTACTTCCTGAACAAGGAGCTGACCGAGGAGCAGCAGAAGCTCGTGGAGTGGTACCGATACGTGTTCCGCCCTGAAGACCTGCGCCTGGTGGAGAGCGTGCAGCGCGGCCTGAAGTCGCGCGGCTATCGCGGCCAGGGCCGCATCATGGTCGACCAGCAGCGCAGCGGCATCAGCGAGCACGGCATCGTGCATTTCCATCAGAAGATGGCCAAACAATACCAGCCCGTCTGAGCCATGGGAGCCAGCATGAAACGCAACGACAACACGCTGTTCCGGCAACAGGCCTGTATCGATGGCCGCTGGTGCGACGCCGCCTCCGGCGACACCGTGGCGGTGTTCGATCCGGCCCTGGGCGAACAAGTCGGTACCGTGCCGCAGATGGGCGAGGCGGAAACCGGCGCCGCCATCGAGGCGGCCAACGCCGCGCTGCCCGCCTGGAAGCAACGCACCGCCAAGGAGCGCTCCGGCCTGCTGCGCAAATGGTTCGAACTGATCCTGCAGCACGAGCAAGACCTGGCCGCGCTGATGACGCGCGAGCAAGGCAAGCCCCTGCAGGAAGCGCTGGGCGAGGTGCGCTATGCCGCCTCGTTCATCGAGTGGTTCGCCGAGGAAGCCAAGCGCCTCTACGGCGACGTGATTCCCTCGCCCACGGCGGACAAGCGGCTGGTGGTGGTGCAGGAGCCGATCGGCGTCTGCACGGCCATCACGCCCTGGAACTTCCCCGCGGCAATGATCACTCGCAAGGCGGCGCCGGCCCTCGCCGCCGGCTGCACAATGGTGGTGAAGCCCGCCAACGAGACGCCGTTCACGGCGCTTGCGCTGGCCGAACTGGCCCTGCGGGCCGGCATTCCGGCGGGCGTGCTCAATATCGTCACCGGCGACGCAGTCGCCATCGGCAAGCAGTTCACCACCCATCCGCTGGTGCGCAAGCTGTCGTTCACCGGCTCGACGCCCGTGGGCCGCCTGCTGATGGCGCAATGCGCCGGCACCATCAAGAAAGTGTCGCTGGAGCTGGGCGGCAATGCGCCCTTCATTGTGTTCGACGATGCTGACGTGGAAGCGGCCGTCGAAGGCGCCCTGCAGGCGAAGTACCGCAACGCCGGGCAGACCTGCGTGTGCGTGAACCGGCTGTACGTGCATGACGCCGTGTACGACCGTTTCGTCAACCTGTTCACCAGCAAGGTGGCCGAACTGCGCGTGGGCAACGGCTTCGACGCCGGCAGCGAGATCGGTCCGCTGATCACGCCCAGGGCGTTGGCCAAGGTCAGCGAGCTGGTCGATGACGCCGTCGCCAAGGGCGCACAGCTGCGCACCGGCGGCCAGCCGCACGCCGCTGGCGAGCAGTTCTTCGCGCCCACCGTCCTGACCGGGGTCAAGCCCGGCATGCGCGTGCTCGACGAGGAAATCTTCGGGCCGGTGTCGCCGGTCGTGTGCTTCTCGTGCGAGCAGGATGTGGTGCGCATGGCGAACGACACCATCTATGGCCTGGCCGCCTACTTCTACAGCCGCGACATCGGCCGCGTCTGGCGTGTCGCCGAACAGCTCGAGTACGGCATGGTCGGCATCAACACCGGCATGATCTCCAACGAAGTCTCGCCGTTTGGCGGCGTGAAGCAGTCTGGCCTGGGCCGCGAAGGCTCGCGCTACGGCATCGACGACTACCTGGAAATGAAATACCTCTGCATGGCGCTGTAAGCCGCGCACGAGAGAGATACCAAGCCTGAGGAAAGAGGAAGCATGGGCAACCCCTACCAGTCGATGCGCGTCACCGTCACCCGCATCGAAGACGTCACGCCACAGATCAAGCGCTTCACGATGGCGCTTCCGGAAGGCGGCCCCTTGCCGGGCTTCTCCGGCGGCGGCCATGTGATCGTGCAGATGGAAGCCGGCGGCCAGCGCTACAGCAATGCGTACTCGCTGATGAACTCGCCCGAGGACCGCAGTTGCTACCAGATCGGTGTCCGGCGCGAGGAGCGATCCAAGGGCGGCTCCGCCTTCCTGCATGACAAGGTACGCGCCGGCGATACGCTGACGATCACCACGCCGAACAACCTGTTCGGTTTGCGCGAGGAGGCGCGGCGCCACGTCCTGATCGCCGGCGGCATCGGCATTACGCCGTTCATGTCGCAGTTGCACGAACTGCGGCGGCGCGGCGCGGACTACGAACTGCACTACGCCTTTCGCAGCCCGGAGCATGGCGCCTTTCGCGACGAGCTCGCCGCCGCGCCGGACAGCGGCCGCTTCCGCTTCTACGCCGACAGCCTGGGCCAGAAACTCGACCTCGGCGCGCTGCTGGGCAGGCTGCACGACGGCGCGCATGTCTATGTATGCGGCCCGCAGCCGCTGATCGAAGCCGTGCAGGACGCGGCGGCGGCGCACGGCGTTCCCAGGGAGCGCATGCACTGGGAGCAGTTCGCCGCGGCGCCCCAAGGCGGCGGCGCCTTCTCGGTAGTGCTGGCGAAATCCGGCAGGACCGTGGAGGTGGCCAGCGGCGAAACCATTCTCAAGGCCATCGAACGCGAGAACGCGGCAAGCGTCGACTGCCTGTGCCGCGAAGGCGTGTGCGGCACCTGCGAGACGCGCATTCTCGAAGGCGAGGCGCAGCACTGCGACCAGTACCTGAGCGACGCCGAAAAGGCCGCCCAGAAGACCATGATGATCTGCGTGTCCCGGGCCAGGGGACAGCGGATCGTGCTCGACCTGTAAGCAGCGGCCAAGCCGGGGACGGCACCCGGCCACCTGGCTACCCCACAGACCGGAGGAGACATCAATGCACAAGACAGCCCTGCGCTGGCTGCTTGCGGGGGCGCTGCTGCCCGCCGCCGGCGGTAGCCACGCGCAATCCAGCGTCAACCTGTACGGCGTGGTCAGCACCGCCGTGCGCTACACCAGCAATATCGACGGCCTGCATCACGACCAGGCGGAACTGGTGGCGAGCGGCATCGGCGGCAGCCGCTGGGGCCTGAAGGGCGAGGAAGACCTGGGTAGCGGCAACAAGGCGGTGTTCCTGCTGGAAAACGGCTTCGGCACCGACAACGGCCAGACCGCGTACAACGCGCTGTTCGGCCGCCAGGCCTATGTCGGCCTGGCCAGCGCCTGGGGCAGCCTGACCTTCGGCCGGCAGTACAACGCCCTGAACAACGTGGGCTGGAGCTTCAATCCGCTGGACCAGAGCTGGGGCAATTTCTGGTCGGACCCCTTGTACCTCGGCGGCGATATCTTCTTCCAGGACTACCGCATCAACAACAGCGTGGTCTACAAGGGCACACTGGGGCCGGTGACGGTGCAACTGGACTACGGCTTTGGCGAGCAGCCCGGCGGCGCCGGCAAAGGCCAGACCCTCGGGGGCGGCGCCATCTACCAGAAGGGGTCGCTCGCGCTTGGCCTGTCATACGAGCAGCGGCGCACGGCGGACGGGGCCGGCACCATCCGCAACTGGTCGGCGGGCGGCTCGTACGCCGTCGGCAAGACCACCCTCTACCTGGGGCATATGGGCCGCCACGAGGATGCCGGCGCCGCGCGCTTCGGCATCTACTTTGCCGGACTCGGGCATCAGGCCACGCCGGCCTTGCACCTGTCGGCCGCCTACTATCGCTACCAGCAAAGCGGCGGCGTCACCACGCAGTTCCAGGCCACCCCCCAGTGGCTCGGGGGAGGATCGGCGGATGCCGTGGCCGCCGTGGCGGACTACGCGTTCTCCAAGCGAACCAGCCTGTTCCTGGAAGTCGATGCGGTCAGGGCGCGCGGCGGGGCCGCGGGACGCGAGACGGAGTACTGGGGCGGCAGCCCCGTGACTGCGTCCGTCGGCACGACGCGGTTCGGTGTCATGCTTGGCATGCGGCAGATTTTCTGAGACGGCGCGGCCGGCGCTCGGTGTTTGCGCTGGCAAGGACCATGCCATCGTGCATGCCCGTTGCGATGTGTTGCCAAACGCGTAAAACGCACGCATGCGCCGAGAAAGTATTTGTCCTTTCCGGCGCATACGTTCTACCTTACGAATGTGCGCCCTGCCTTTCCGGAGACCGCAATGGCAATCCGCTCCACCGCTTCACACAGTACCGCGCAGTTAAGGCGACTGGTCGGCCAGCTGCAGGCCGAGGTCGACTCGCTGGATCACCTTGCCATCTTCGACGCCGAGACCCAGACCGAACTGGGCCAGGCCCGCGACCGCCTCACGCAAGGCATCGAGGCCATTGAGGACGCCATCCAGAGCCTGCGCGCGCTGCAGCAGGTGCGGCCCTCGGCCATGCGGACCCGAAAGACGACGCCGCGCGCCGCCTGATGCGCGGGAGCGCGTAGTGCCTGCCACCATGCTCAGAATTCCTGCACGGCAGGACGCAACACGATTTCGTTGATATCCACGTCGGCCGGCTGTTCGATCGCGTAGGCGATCGCGCGTGCCACCGAGTCCGCCGGGATGGCCTGCCGGTAGAACTCGCCCACCGTCTTCGCACTCTCCGCGTGGCTGCTGCCCAGCTTGAGCTCTGAGTCCACCGCGCCCGGCGAGATCACCGTGGTGCGGATGGCGCCACCGGCTTCATGGCGCAAGCCTTCCGAGATGGCGCGCACCGCGAACTTGGTGCCGCTGTACACCGTGCCGCCCGGGCTGAACACCTTCACGCCCGCGACCGAGGCAATATTGATGAAGTGCCCGGCGCCCTGCTTCTGGAACACCGGCAGCGCGGCGGCGATGCCGTACAGCACGCCCTTGATGTTGATGTCGATCATGCGCTCCCATTCCTCGACCTTGGTCTCGCTCATGGGGGCGATGGCCATGAGGCCGGCATTGTTGATCATGACATCGACCCGGCCATAGCTGTCGACCGCCTTCTGCACCAGGGCTTCGACATCGGAGCGCCGGCTCACATCGGCGACCACCACTTCGGCCTTGCCGCCCTTGGCGCGGATCTCCGCGGCCAGCGTCTCCAGGCGATCGCCGCGCCGCGCGGCCAGCACCAGCGAGGCGCCGGCGGCGCCCAGGTGGCGCGCGGTGGCTTCGCCCAGTCCACTGCTGGCGCCAGTAATGACAACGACCTTGCCTGCGATATTCGTGCTCATCATCCACTCCGTATAAATGCAGGCGGTTTGCCTGCCGACGCGACGATTATGTTGGCTGACGGCATCAACAAAAATGGAAATATTTTGATTTCAGTATTCCACCGGATGGAATTATCTCTACGGATAGCTGCCGCCGGCCTCGCCCCGGCGAGCGAGAGAAAGGTAGCTCAGGGCGCCACGGCGGCGCTCTTGCCAGTGAAGTAAGCCACCAGCGCGTCGAACACCAGCCGGATGCGCATCGGCACCGGGCTGCGGCGCGAGCGATAGATATACAAGCCCCACGGTGCCGGTGCATGCCGGTCCAGCACGCTGACCAGGCGGCCCGAGCGCAGGTGTGGCTGCGCGAGGTAGTCGGGCAACTGGCCGTAGGCGAGTCCGGAGAGGATCGCCTCCATCTCGGTTTCCGGATCGTCGGTAAGAAAGGCCGGAGAGCGCGGGTTGAACTGCTCGCCCTGGGCGAAATACCACGGCCAGGCCCGGCCGCTGCTGCGGTCGATCAGGCCGGTGGTGGGCAGCGCGGCCAGCCCGGCCAGGTCGGCCGGCTTGCCCACGCGCGCCACCAGTTCCGGCGTGCCCACCACATGGAAGCCCACCCGCGTCGTCATGCGCGCGACCAGCCGCTGGTCGCGGAACATGCCAAGGCGCAGGCCGATATCGATTTCGTCGTCGACCACATCGGCAACCTGGTCCGAGAGCCGGATATCGAGCGTGATGCCCGGATGCGCCAGCGCCACCTGCCGCAGCGCCGCCAGCAAATGCAGCCGGCCGAGCGTGCTGGGCGCGGTAATCCGCACGATGCCCTTGAGCTCGGTGTCCGAGCGGCTGGCCGGATGCGCGAACAGGCTGTCCACATCAAGCAGTGCCGAGCGCGCGCGCTCGGCCAGCCGCTCACCGGCGGCAGTGATGCGGATCTGACGCGTATTGCGGTGGAACAGCGGTTCGCCCACGGCTTCCTCAAGATCCTTGACCGCGCGCGTCACGGTTTGCGGGGACGTGCCCAGCCGGGTGGCGGCTGCCTTGAACGAAGCCGACTCCGCCGCCGCGCAGAAGATCCTCAGCATTTCCAGCCGGTTAAGCATGATGATATGCGCCGTGGAAGTGCGGGCGCCTGATGAGTATGCAAAGCGCGATTATAAAAGCTGCTGCCGTGCGAGATGAGATCCCTCTCATTGACGCCCTGCGCTATCTCCCTCGCTCATTGCGCCCCGGTCTGGCAGAATGCCCGACGCCCGCGGCCCGGACCGAGCTACTGTCCGGGCGCCGCACGGCCTGCCCTCGCGTCCATGCGGTCGCCTTGCGCGGGCTTAACTGTGATGAACGCCGGCACGGCGCACGCCTGCGGTGTTCACCCTGATCTTTAAGGATTCCGTTCCCGAATGAAGAAGCTTTTCCTCTCGCTGGCCCTGTGCCTGACCTCCGGCCTGGCCAGCGCTTCCGGTGGCTTTTCCGAGTGTCCTCAGTTCTTCGCGCAACAGGCAGCACCCAAGGCGCCGGGTTCGCCGGAACTCAAGCTGCGTGCGCTGTGCTACGACGCATTCGCGGTCATGCACTCCGGCCGCAGCAAGACACCGCTTTTTGTTGCCGAGCGCCTGTCGCGCGCGCAATTGATGGATGCCAAGGACGAAGAACGAACCAACCGTTTCTTCTCCGATGCGCGCCTGCCGCGCTCGGAGCGGGCAGAGCTGGACGACTACAAGGGCAATGAAGGACTGGACCGGGGACACATGTCGCCTGCCGCCGATCAGCCGACCGCGCAGGCCATGGCGCAATCCTTTACGCTGGCTAACGTCGTGCCGCAATACAGCCAGAACAACCGCAAGGCGTGGGCCTCGATCGAAAAGGCCACGCGCAAGTATGCGATGCGCGCGGCCGGCGATGTCTATGTCATTACGGGCCCGGTATTCGACGGGAACGTGCGCACGATCGGCAGCGGGAAAGTCTGGGTCCCGACGTATCTCTACAAGCTGGTCTATGACCCGTCGACGAACCGGGCCTGGGCGCACTGGATCGAGAATTCAGACGCCGCGCGGCCCGGCAAGCCGATCTCCTATGGCGAACTGGTGAAGCGCACCGGTATCGAGTTCCTGCCTGGCGTTCACCCTGCGAGCTGATCCGGCGCCAACGCGGCAGGGAAGTGGCGGGCGCGTGGCAAGCGCGCGCCGGTGTGGCGGCGTGGCGGCACGGGTTGCAGCACGCCCGGCACGTCTGGCCGGACAGTGGCACACTTGCGGTTTGCCGGATTTACGTTCCGTCACTGCCTTACCGCCGTCGTATCCCCGCGTTACCTTTTCATTCCTTTATCCCAACACCGATGGAGCAAGCCACCATGCCCGACAACAGCCAATGGATCCGTGTCGAAACCGAAGGCGGCGCCTTCGATGCCTACCTGGCCCTGCCACCCGCCGGCAAGGCCTCCAACGCGCCGGGCATCGTGCTTGTGCAGGAAATCTTCGGCGTCAATGAGCATATTCGCGCGGTAGCCGACCAGTACGCGCTCGACGGCTATGTGGTGCTGGCGCCCGATGTATTCTGGCGCCACGCGCCGCGCGTGGAACTGGGCTACTCCGGCGATGACTGGGCGAGCGCCATGGAACTGCGCCAGAAGACCGACGTGGAACTGGCGGTGAAGGATATCGCCGCTACCGCCAAGGCACTGCGCGCCCAGCTCGGCGCGGGTGCGAAGATTGCGGCGGTCGGCTACTGCTTCGGCGGCTTGCTGTCCTACCTGAGCGCCGCGCGCGGCCTGGTCGACGCGGCGGTCCCGTATTACGGTGGCGGCATCCAGAACAACCTGAAGGAAGCCGCCAGCATCAAGGTGCCGGTGCAGTTCCACTATGGCGCGCTCGACGCGCACATCCCGGCGGAGGCTGTCGAGCAGGTGCGCGCCGCGGTGGCCGGCAATCCGCGCGCGGAGATCCACGTCTATGCCCAGGCCGATCACGGCTTCAACTGCTGGGCGCGTGGTTCCTATCACCAGCCCTCGGCCGCGCTGGCACATGGCCGCGCACTGACCTTCCTCGCCGGCGCGCTGTAAGCGTTCGGCGCAGCCCAGTCTCTTCGTTGCGCTGCACAAGCGGCGGCGCAGCGCCCTTCCCCCAGCTTCCCCCTCGCCCGGGTGCCTTGCACCGCGGGCGCCCCGCCCGTATCCTGGCTCCCGAGCGCCAACGCCGCAGCCATCGCGCATCATCGCCCGTCATCGGCACTGATCAGTGCATGACCGGCCCATGACCCGCTGCGGCATCGGCTCAAGACTTGCTGGACCCTAAAAAAACAGAATGGAGACCACCATGCAGTCAGAGCAGCAACGCGTCCTGCGCAACACCATCCCCGATGCCCTCGCCCGTGCGGTAAGGCGCAATCCCGACAAGATCGCCCTGCGCTTCGGCGAGCGCAGCTGGAGCTACCGTGAGCTTGAGGCCGCGGCGGCCAGCGTGGGCGCGGCGCTGCAACGGTGGGGCCTGCGCCCCGGCGACCGGGTGGCGGCTTTTGGCAAGAACTCGGATGCCTATGTGCTGCTGTGGCTGGGCTGCCTGCGTGCCGGGCTGATCCATGTGCCGGTGAATTTCTCCATGACGCGCGGGGAGGTGGAGTACATCGTCAACCAGTCCGGCGCCAGCGCGCTGTTCGCCGATCCGGCGCTGGCCGCGCAAGTCGGCGGGCTGCCTTGCCCCCTGCTGGGCAGCTTGCATGGCGGCGGCCCGCGCGATGTGCTGGCCGCCGCCGAGGGCCCCGGCGCGGATATCCTCGCCACGCTGGATGAGGCCATGCCGGCGCAGATCCTGTATACATCCGGCACCACCTCGGCGCCCAAGGGTGCGGTGCTGACGCATCGCGCCTTGCTGGCCGAGTACATGAGCGCAATTGCAACGTGCGATATCAGGCCGGAAGACTATTCGCTGGCCGCGTTGCCCCTTTACCATTCCGCGCAGATGCATGTCTTCCTGATGCCGCTGCTGCTGATAGGCGGCACCATCTTGCTGGCGCAAAGTCCCGAGCCGGGTTTCTGCCTGCGCACTGTGCGCGAGGCCGGCATCACCAGCTTCTTTGCGCCACCTACCGTATGGATTGCGCTGCTGCGCCACCAGGACTTCGATCCGCGCGAACTGACCTCGCTGACCAAGGCCTACTACGGGGCGTCGATCATGCCGCTGCCGGTGTTGCGGGAACTGCGGGAGCGCCTGCCGGCGCTGGGCTTCTACAACTGCTACGGGCAAAGCGAGATCGGGCCACTGGCCACGGTACTCGGGCCGGAAGAGCACCGGGAACGCCCTGCCTCGGCAGGCCGGCCCGTGCTCAACGTGGAAACCCGCATCGTCGATGAGAAGATGCAGGATGCCAAACCCGGCGAGCTCGGGGAGATCGTGCACCGCTCGCCGCAGTTGCTTACCGAATACTGGGACAAGCCGGGACAGACCGCCGAAGCCTTCAGCGGCGGCTGGTTCCACTCCGGCGATCTTGGCTATATGGACGAGGCGGGCTATCTGTACGTGGTTGACCGCATCAAGGACGTGATCAATTCCGGCGGCGTGCTCGTATCGAGCCGGGAAGTCGAAGAGTGCCTGTACCAGCATGAAGGCGTGGCCGAAGTGGCCGTGTTCGCGCTGCCGCATCCCAAGTGGGTGGAAGCGGTGGCGGCCTGCGTCGTGCTCAAGCGCGGCGCGGGCGCGGATGAGGAGGGGATGCTCGCCCATGCCCGCGCCGCGCTCGCACCGTTCAAGGTGCCCAAACGCATCGTGTTCGTGGCGGACCTGCCGCGCAACACTGCCGGCAAGCTGCTCAAGCGGCAACTGCGGGAGGACTACGCCAGCTTGTTCGGCGCTTGAGCAAGGGCTATGCGCCGTGGTGTGGGGCAGATCGCGCCAGGTGGCGTAGCGGGTGCACGGCACCGGCTACGCCACCTGGGAACCCCTTACGCAATGGAAGATCCCGGCAGCCACACCGTCAGTAGGGCATCGCCACGCCGTTCTGCACCTTGACCCGGTCGCCGTTGCGCAGGTTGTAGGGCGTCGACTGCGTCAGCGTGAGATAGCCGTTGTCGGTGGTGCGTACCCGGATGCGGTAGGTGGGCGGCGCCGTAGTGGTACGTTTCTCGACCTCGTTGCCAGCCAGGGCACCGGCCACCGCGCCGCCGATGGTCGCCACCGTATTGCCACGGCCGCCCCCCACCTGGTGGCCAAGCAGGCCGCCGACGACGCCACCGATCAGCGCGCCGGCGACGCCGCCTGCCGGCGCCTGCCCGGGCAACATCTCGATGGATTCGACGTTGCCGTAGCGCACGCCATAGGCATCGCTGCCGTAAGCGCCCTGGGCCGTATTAGCCTGCGGGTAGCCCGCTTGCGGATAGGACTGCTGGGGATAGCCTTGCTGCGGGTAGCTCTCCTGCACCGGCGCCTGCTGCGGGTAGCCCGCCTGCGGATACTCCGGCTGCGGGTAAGCCGGTTGCGAGTAGCCCTGCTGCGGATAGGCAACGGGATAGCCGCCGCTTGCCTGCGTGCTGCTGCCATACGCGCCGGAGTTGCCATAACTCCCGTAGCCACCATACCCGCCGCCATATGGCGCGGTCACGCAACCGGCCAGGGCGCCCGCGGCAAGCAGGGCGAGCGCGCTGGTACAAAGGGGGAAAGAGGGGAAAGGCATTTGTAGCTCCTGCGGA
This sequence comes from Cupriavidus sp. F041, assembly GCF_057814235.1. Taxonomy (NCBI): domain Bacteria; kingdom Pseudomonadati; phylum Pseudomonadota; class Betaproteobacteria; order Burkholderiales; family Burkholderiaceae; genus Cupriavidus; species Cupriavidus sp. F041. Next base: position 1,951,636 of record NZ_JBVASY010000001.1, on the reverse strand, counting down.
TATCGCGAGTGGGAATGCGCGCGAGTCTAGGGCCGCGGGGCCGCCTCGGGTGTCACCGAGCCTTGTGAATGGTAACTGCCTGTAACGGCGCACGCGGCTTGGGTCGAAAAACCCTGGCCGCCTGCTTCACGACGGCTCAGGCGCGCTCCGCGCCATCGTCGTTGAAGGCCGTAAGGCGCGCTACGCGGAAGGTGCCGCGCAGCGATTCGAGTTCGCTCCGGTGCAGCATGGCCAGCCGGTTCAGGAAACGCTCGCCCTTGGCGAGCAAATGGACTTCCACGATCCGGCGGTCATCCGGATTGGCCTTGCGCTTGACCAGGCCGGCTGCCTCGCAGCGGTTGACCAGCGCCACCACGCCGTGCTGCTTGGCTTGCAGGCGCTCCGCCAGTTCGCCGATCGAAGCCCAGTCCTTGCCGGCGCAGCCACGGATATGCAGCATCAGCAGGTACTGCTGCACGGTCAGGCCTTCGTTGTGCGCGGCATCTTCGGAAAACCGCAGGAAACGCCGCAACTGGTAGCGGAAATCGGAGAGGGCTTCGAAGTCCTGCTTGTCGAGCAGGGATCGGGATGCGGCAGGCTGGCGGGTCATGGCGGGACAGCGTGCGGACGCTGGGGGAACTTGGCTCGACGCTCATTATAGGGGCTGCCTCCGGCGGTCCCGCGACTCATCGGCGCTAGCCAGTTCACAAAGGCAGGCTCCGGTTTCGACCGCCGCCTGTGCGGGTATGGCAGAATCTGTGCGTCCGCAGACACTCCTGACTGCCGACATCACTACTGCCACCGGAACCGAAACCGATGTTCACGGAAATCGCCCTTTTCCTGCTCGATACCGTCTTCACCCTGTTCGGCATGGCGCTACTGCTGCGCCTGTGGATGCAATGGGCACGGCTACCCACGCGCAACCCCGTCTCGCAAGGCGTATTCCAGGTCACCGACTGGCTGGTCAGGCCATTGCGGCGGGTGATTCCGGGCCTTGGCGGCATCGACTGGGCGACCCTGATCGGCGCCTGGCTGACCGCCCTGGTGTTCCTGCTGCTCGTGCTGCTGCTTTCCGGAGGCGACCTTGCCCCCTACTTGCCGCTGGTCCTGCTGATTGCCGTTCTCAACGTATTGAAATGGGGCATCAGCATGGTGATGTGGGTCACGCTGCTGATGGCGATCCTTTCCTGGGTCAATCCGCATTCGCCGGTCACGCCCGCCATCAACCACCTGACGGAACCGCTGCTGCGTCCGATTCGCCGCGTGGTGCCGCGCCTGGGCGGCTTTGACATCTCGCCGCTGGTCCTTTTCGTGATCGCGCAGATCCTGCTGATGATCATTGCCCGGCTTGGCGCAGGGCTGTTTGGCGCACGTTTCGGTCTCTGACCCAAGCCGGCGCGGGTACGAATGGCCGCCCCGGACGAAAGCCTGGGCGGAATTATCCAGACTGACGAACAGTGTTTTGAGGATTAGCTCTTTTTCCTGGGCAGGAGGCGGCCTACAGTACGTGCAACGTGGAACACACCACGACATGCCAGAAGGAAAAAGCAGCATCATGAAGACTCTCACACAACCCCGCACCCTCGCCGTTACCGTCCTTTGCGCCATCGGCTTGTCGATGGCTGCCGCCTCCGCGCACGCCAGCTCGCCGGTTTCCGACCTCGCCCGCCTCGATGGCAGCATCGGCCGCACGGTGGACGCGTTCACCGACGGCGCCCGCACCGGCCCGCGCGATCCGTTCACCGATGGCGCCCACAACGGCCGCCGCGACCCGTTTACGGATGGTGCCCACAACGGCCCGCGCGACCCGTACACCGACGGCGCCCGCGGCGCGAACGAAGCCCGCAGCAGCTTTAGCGACGGCGCCTGATTGCGCCCCGGCATTCACCTGGGATGGAAGAGACAGCGATTGTGGCCTATCAACCGTAGTCGTCAAAACGTCGCCACAGCCTGGCCAGGCGCCAACAGGCCGGCCTGCCAGCCAGCCGCGCCTTGCGCATGACCCCGCAGCCGCGCCAGCCTTCACGGGCCTGGCGCGGCTGCGTCGTTTCCGCCACCCAACAGTCCGGAAGCCATCATGGCTTCCACCGCTTCCATGAACACGCGCACCTTGCGCGGCTGCAACCGGCGGTCGGGCAGCAAGGCGAAGACCCGCAGCGGCGGTGGCGGATAGTCCGGCAATACCTTGACCAGGCGCCCCTGGGCCACCTCCGCTTCGCAATAGATCAGCGAAAGGCGGGCAATGCCGAGGCCGGCCAGCGCACCCTGGAGCCGGAGTTCGGCGTTGGCGGTCTGCATGCGCGGCCGGATAGGCACCGCCACGCGCTCGCCCTCGCGCATGAACTCCCACATGTCATCGCCGGGTGTGGTCAGGGTCGGCAGGTTTGCCAGGTCTTCTGGCAGCAACTGCGGGTGCAGGCCCGCGGCCAGCGCCGGCGCCGCGAATAGTCCACGCTCGACGTGATAGATACGCCGCGCCACCGTCCCTGAATCAGGAAGATCGGCATCAACCGCCACAAAGGCCACATCGAACCCATCGCGGATGGGATCGACCATGCCTTGTGTGATCTCCACCTTCACGTCGAGCGCCGGGTGGGCCGCCAGCGTGCGGCAGATGACGCCGCCAAGCTGGTGCGCGCCGAATTCGTACGGCGCGGCGATGCGCAGCACCCCTTGCACGCGTTCCTCGCGCGCCAGCGTTTCCTGGCGGATCTCGCGCAGCCGCGCGAACAGCGGAGCCACGTCGCGATACACCGCGCTGCCGGCATCGGTCAGGCGCATGCGCCGCGTGGTGCGCTGGAGCAACTTGGAGCCGATCGCCAGCTCGAGCCGTGCGACGGCCGCCGAGACCCGGGATTTGGGGCAGTCGAGCTGCTCCGCGGCGGCAGTGAAGGTGCCCTGCTCCACCACGCAGCAGAAGGCCTCCCAATCATTCCACTGGATTGTCTCGTTCACCGGACGATGTTTCCTTTACAAGCTATGTTGCCCAAACGCGCGACATTATGCGGCAGCCGGGATGCCAGCGCCGGTTCTCACCGTGGCGGCGGCGCCCCGGCCATGCGCCACTGGCGTACTGCGCGCATTTCCTCTACCCTTTCGGCCTTTCCGTGCGTATTCGGCAACCCGCCGAACTGACCGATGGCCAGCCCTGCCGCTCCCGACAATCCCGACAACCCGGCCACGGATGCTTCCGTGGAGCCCGCCGCCGCGGGCACGGAGAAGCCGAGCGATTCCTATGTGCAGTCTTTTGCACGCGGGCTCTCGGTCATCCGCGCCTTCGACGCGCAACACCCGGCCCAGACCCTCAGCGAGATCGCGCAGGCCAGTGGCCTGACCCGCGCCGGCGCGCGCCGCATCCTGCTGACCCTGGTGGGCCTGGGTTATGTGCGCGCCGACGGCCGCCTGTTCCGCCTGACGCCGAAGATCCTCGACCTCGGTTTCGCCTACCTGACCTCGATGCCATTCTGGAACCTGGCCGAGCCGATCATGGAAGCGTTGTCGCAGGAAGTGCATGAAAGCTGCTCGATCTCCGTGCTGGATGGGACCGAAATCGTCTATGTGTTGCGGGTGCCCGCGCGCAAGATCATGACCATCAACCTGTCGATCGGCAGCCGGCTCCCGGCCTATTGCTCGTCAATGGGCCGCGTGCTGCTGGCGGGCCTGCCGGATGCGGAGCTGGACCGCGTGCTGCGCGCCACCGACCTGCGCGCCCGTACCAGCCGCACCGTCACCGACATCGAAGCGCTCAAGGCCATCATCGCCGGCATCCGCGCGCGCGGCTGGGCGCAGAACGACCAGGAGCTGGAAGAAGGGCTGGTGTCGCTGGCCGCGCCGATCCGCAGCCGCAGCGGCCAGGTCATCGCCGCCATCAATATCAGTGGCCAGGCCAACCGCACCAGCGCCGACGAAATGGCCGGCAACTTTCTGCCGCCACTGCTGGCCGCGTCCGAGAAGATCTCCAACCTGGTCGGCCTGCGCACCTGATGCGCCCGGCATTGCGGCATTGCCCGCAGGCCGGCCAGGGCGCTGGCCCGCGACGAGCCAGCATGGTGGATGCCGGTTAGCTTGCCGCGGGCATGGGCAGCGCAATGCTGCCGAATTCGGCCGAACGCGTGCCCGGCAGCGGATGGTTGCCGGCGCCGAAATACGCAAAGGCGGCCGACAGCTTGACCGCCTCCGAGAGATTCTGCCCCGCGCTGTGAAATAGCCGGCTATCGAAGAACAATACGTCCCCGCGCTCCAGGGCCAGGGGCTGCACGCCACCCAGCAGGGCCTGGCTGGCCGGATGCGATTCGATCAGGAATTCCGCCGCATCGAGCTGGCCCGGTTCGAGCGCAACCGTGTGCGAGCCTGGAATGACGCGCAACACGCCGTTGCTCTCGTCCTCCCGGCCCAGCGCCAGCCAGACCGTCACCAGTTCCGGGCTGGCAAACGACCAGTAACGGGTATCGCGATGCCAGCCGGTCTGGCTGCCATAGTGTGGATGCTTGGTCATCACGCAGTTGTGATGCGCCAGCGTCAGGAGCGGCGGCTCGCCAAGCAGGGTCGCCACGACCTTCGTTACCGCGGGGTCGGCCGCCCATTGGCGAAACACCTCGTCGCGCCCGTATGCCTGGCGCAAGCGCCGCACCGTGCCGCCGCCCGCGGCTTCGCGGCTGGCGGGTGCGCCGGGATAACCCAGTTCGGCTTCGTACTCCACAGGCGGGACCGCCGCGGCCAGTTGCTCGCGCGTTACCTGCTCGATTCGGTCGCAGACCTGCGGCGGGGCGAAGCCGCGCAGCACGATATACCCATCGGCGTGGAAGACTCGGTTAAGTTCGTTCAATTCAGCGGCGGTCGGGGCGAAGGCCGAAGCGGTGGAAACCGTGGAAATCGCCGTGGAAGCGGCGCCCGGCGGTACAGCAAGCGGGGAGTTCATTGCAGGGGATGTGGGGGTTGGCAGGGCCGACAGCTTCGATAATGCCAGAAGCCGGGCAATCCGGCGCGCCCGGCATGTGCTGCGTGCGCAAACAGACTGTTCCCCGATACACACGCGCCGCTACAATGGCCGGGTCCTCCTTCCGACCCGCAAGGCCTCAAGTGACAGCTCGCCCACGCATCGTCGCATCGCTCTCCGAGGCGGAAGCCCAGCTTGGCCGGATCGTCCTGGGCAAGCCCAGGCAGATCCGGCTGGCGCTGGCCTGCATGCTGGCGCGTGGCCACCTGCTGCTGGAGGACCTGCCCGGCGTGGGCAAGACCACGCTGGCGCATGCGCTGGCGCGCACGCTCGGCCTGCAGTTCCAGCGCGTGCAGTTCACCAGCGACCTGCTGCCGGCCGACCTGATCGGCGTGTCCGTCTTCGTGCGCGACAGCGCCGAGTTCCGCTTCCATCGGGGCCCTGTGTTCGCGCAGGTGGTGCTGGCCGACGAGATCAACCGCGCCCCGCCGAAGACGCAGAGCGCCTTGCTGGAGGCGATGGCGGAGGGGCAGGTCACCCACGACGGCGTCACCCATGCCCTGCCGTCCCCGTTCTTCGTCATCGCCACACAAAACCCGCTGGACCAGATCGGCACCCACGCCCTGCCTGAATCGCAGCTCGACCGCTTTACCATGCGCTTGTCGCTGGGCTACCCCGATCCGGCCTTCGAGCGCGTGCTCTACCTCGGCGGGGCGGCGCCCGCGGCCGGTACGCCCGTGATGGATGCCGAGCAGGTGGGCGCGCTGCAGCAAGCCGCGGCCCAGGTCTATGCCAGCCCTGCCCTGGTGGACTATGCACTGGCCCTGGTGCAGGCCACGCGCGCGAACGCTGCCTTTGCGGCCGGGCTGTCGCCCAGGGCGGGCCTGGCGCTGCTGGGCTGTGCCCGCGCCTGGGCACTGCTACACCAGCGCGATATGGTGCTGCCCGAGGACATACAAGCGGTCTTCGCGCCGGTGGCCGGCCACCGGCTGCTGCCAGCCGGCGCCGCCGGCGGTGGACAGGAGGCGCTCGCCCGCCTGCTGTCCGACGTTGCCATTCCCTGATCCGCGATGTCCCGCAGCCGGCCGTTCTCATCGCCGCGCATGGCGACCCCGGCCGCGCCTGCCCGCAAGCGCCGGGCCTGGGCCTCGCCACCCTGGCTGCAGCGCCAGCGCCCGCCCCGGCAAGGCGTGGTGACGCTCGATCGCCGCCACTTGTATATCCTGCCCAGCCGCGCCGGCCTGGGCTTCGCGGTGTTGCTGCTGGCCATGTTGCTGACCTCGCTGAACTACAACATCAGCCTGGGCTTCGCCCTCACCTTCCTGCTCGGCGGCATCGGCATGGCCTGCATGTGGCACGCTTACCGCAACCTGCTCGACATGACGGTCGCCGGCGCCGGCGCGGAGCCAGCGTTTGCCGGCGAGCCCGCGGCCTTCAGCCTGCGCATTGCCGGCACCGACGCACCGGTACGCATCGGCATCGAGGCAAACCTGCCATCCCAGGCCGGGGTGCTGCCGGCAAGCCTGAGCCTGGCCCGGGATGCCAGTGGACTGCTCACGCTGCATCTGCCCACCAGCCAGCGCGGCTGGCTGGCGCTGCCGCGCGTCACGTTATCGAGCCGTTTTCCTTTTGGCCTGTTCCGCGTATGGAGTCATGCCGACCTGCCGCTGGTCGCGTTGGTCTATCCGCAGCCAGAAGCCGGCGCGCCGCCGCTGCCGTTCGCCGCGCATCCCGACGACGACGGCGTGGCGTCCCTGCCGTCGGACGATGGCATAGACCAGTTGCGGCGCTACCGCAGCGGCGACCCGCTGCATCGCGTCGCCTGGAAACATAGCGCGCGCACCGGCCGCTTGCTGAGCCGCACCGGGCAGGCTGGCAGCCAGCCCGCGTGCTGGCTGGACTGGCAGGCGCTGCCGCCGGCGCTGGCCACCGAGGCGCGGCTTTCGCGCCTGTGCGCCTGGGTGCTGGCCTCGGGCGATACGATGGAAATCGGGTTACGCCTGCCCGGCGTGGAAATACCGCCCGGCCGCGGCGGCGCGCATCGCCGCGCCTGCCTCGAAGCCCTGGCGCTGTGGCCGGACCGTTCCGGGCAAGGTGCTCGGTGAAGCCGGTGCCACGCACCCTCGCGCACGAGGAACATGGCTTGCTGCTGGGCCAGCTGGCCCTCGTGCTCGCGCCGCAGGCACGCAGCCTGCCCGTCACCATCAGCGTCTTGCTGGTGTTGCTGATGAGCTGGCGCTGGCTGCTGTGGCGCCAGCGCGCGCCGTTGCCCTCGCGCCTGATGCTCGCGCTCATCGCCGGGCTGGTAATCCTGGTGGCGGCCGCCTTGGTCTGGCAAGCCGGCGGCAACATGGGGCGCGACCTGTCGGTGGCGCTGCTGGGCGCCTTTGTCGTGCTCAAGCTGCTGGAGAGCCGCGTGCTGGCCGATGCCACGCTGGTGACCCAGCTTTGCTTTTACCTGCTGCTGAGCCTGTACCTGTTCGACCAGCCTTTCTGGCTGGCCTTGTATGGCCTTGCCATCGCCGCCTGGTTGCTGCGCAACTGGCTGTTCCTGGGCCATCCCGAGGCCCGCGGCTATCTCGCGGTATGGCCGCTGCTCGGCCGCCTGGTGTTGATTGGCCTGCCTTGGGCGCTACTGCTGTTCGTCTTGTTCCCGCGCCTCGATCGCCCGCTGTGGCGGCTGCCGCAAGCCGAGACCGTGGCCGCCACCGGCATCAGCGACACCATGAGCCCGGGCAGCGTGAGCCAGCTGACACAGTCCACCGAAGTGGCGCTGCGCGCCGACGTGGAAGGGGAGCCGCTGCCCGCCAGCGCGCTGTATTGGCGAGCGCTGGTGCTGTGGCAATTCGATGGCAAGACCTGGCGGCCAGCGCCGTTGCGGCAACGGCATGCGCAGCCGGCACCTGGCCTGCCGGCTGCTGACGAGGCACCGCCGTATACCAAAGGCCTTGGCGAAACGGCGGGTAAGGCATCCGCTGGCAACAGCGTCAGCTACAACATCACGCTCGAACCCAATCAGCACCAGTGGTTGTTCCTGCTTGACCGCGGCCAGGCGATCGATTCTGGTGCCGGTGCGGTAGTCAACGCCGACGGCGAGTTTTTCGCCCCCGATCCCATCGACCGGCGCTTGCGCTATCGCGCGCGTTCGGCCCCAGCCACGGCGCAGGCGCTCGATCTCCCGACGCGACAGCTGGCGCTGGCACTACCGCCCGGCAATCCGCGCAGCCGGGCGCTGGCCACCGAATGGGCGGAGCAATACGCGGATCCCGCGCAACGGGCGCGGGCCGCACTGCGCCTGTTCGCCGCGGCACCATTCAGCTATACGCTGTCGCCCGCGCCGCTTGGCCGCGAACAGGTCGACAGCTTCCTGTTCGACACCCGGCGAGGATTCTGCGAGCACTACGCCAGCAGCTTTGTCTTCCTGATGCGCGCGGCCGGTGTGCCGGCGCGGGTGATCACCGGCTACCAGGGCGGAGAGTACAACCCGATCGGCGGCAACTACATCGTGCGGCAGGCCGATGCCCATGCCTGGGCGGAGATCTGGCTGGAGGGGCGCGGCTGGGTGCGTGTCGATCCCACCAGCGCGGTGGCGCCCAGCCGTGTCGAACACGGCATCGACGCCGCGCTGGAGGCCAGCGAGATCGAAGCGCTGCGTGCGGTGCGGGATCCGGGCTGGCTGCGCGACCTGCGCTGGGGCATGGACGGCATGGTCTACACCTGGCAGCGCTGGGTGCTGCAATACGATCGCGACCAGCAGTCCCGCCTGATGCAGCAGCTCGGCATCGGCGACAGCTTGCCGCAGGCGTTGCTGGCCGGGCTGGCGACGCTGAGCTTGCTGGTACTCGTGCCGCTTGTGCTCAGGCGCCGCCAGGCCGATCCCGTCCAAGCCTTGTACGCCCGCTTCTGCCGCGACCTGGCGCGCCACGGGTGCGTGCGCGGGCCGGCGGAAGGACCGCAGGATTTTGCCGCGCGGGCCGCGCGCCGCCTCCCTGCCGCGGCGCAAGCGGTGCAGGACTTCAGCGAGCGCTACACCCGGCTGCGCTACGGCCGCCAGGCCCCGGCGCTGCGTTCTGGCGAACTCGCGGGCCTGCGGCAAGCGTTGCGGCGGATGTCGCGACAGCTCGCGCGCTGAGGAACGTCGCCGTCCCAGTTAGTTTCATATGATATAGTTACGAATGAAACTAAATGGCCGGGCGCAATCTGTTTCTGTCGCGCCGGCATCACCTGATTCCCCCGCCATGTCGTTCGAAGACCGAATCGCCCGCTTCTGTGCCAGTCATCCGGAAGCACCGCGAGACCTCATCCTGGCCTCCCGGCTCCTGATGCGCACCGCGCGCCTGCTGCGCAGCCACATCGACCGGGCGCTGGCGCCGTTCGAGCTGGACCTGCAGCAATACCTGGCGATCAGCATGCTCGCCACCGACGACAGCCAGCCCAGCCTGCCGTCCGAACTTGGCATCACGCTCGATGCCACGCGCACCCAGATGACCCGGCTGATGGACGGCCTGGTGGCGCGTGGCCTTGTGCGGCGGCACGCCTCGGCACAGGACCGCCGCAGTACCGAACTCGTACTGACGGCCGCCGGACTGCACATGCTGGAGCGCGTCGCGCCGGCCGTGCACGCTGCCTACGCCGAGGCCTGGGAGCCGTTGGGAGAAAGCGGCCTGGCCACCTCCACGCGCGCCCTGAGCCGCATGCACCAGAACCTGCTCAAGCTGGAACCATGAAAACAGCTTCCACACTGCAGCCGCTGCGTCTGGGACTGCGCTGGCTGCGCCTGCTCAGCCACCGGCAGCGCCAGACGCTGGTCATGCTGTTGCTCGCGCTTGCCACGTCAGTGGAATTCCTCGAGAACATCATGTTCGTGTTCGCATCGAGCCATATCGTCGGCGGCGTCGATGCCGACCCGCGCAGCTTCGCCCTGGTCCAGGCCGCCTACGCCGTGGGCAGCATGTTGATGATCCTTAAGCAACAATGGCTGGCGCAACGCTTTGGCTATCGCTATTACCTTACCGGCGCATTGCTGATCTTCATGGCGGGCTCGCTGGCGGCGGCCACCAGCTATTCGCTGCCACAGCTCGTTGGTGCGCGCTTTGTGCAAGGCGTCGGCGGCGGCGCGCTGTTTACCAGTTGCCGCATCCTGGTCAATGTGATGTTCGCGCCGGCAGACCGGCCGCGCGCCTCCCGCATCTTCATGCTCGGTATTTTCATGGCATCCGCGCTGGCGCCGGCCATGGCTGCGGAGCTGATCGAGCACGGCGTGTGGCAGGACGTATTCTATGGCGTGCTGCCCTTCGCCGCGCTGGCGGCGCTGGGTGCCTGGCTGCTGCTGCCCGATGCCGAGCCGTGCCAGGATGATCCCGGCCCCGCGCTGGGCCCGCTGCTGCTCTTCGGTGCCGCCGTGGTGAGCTTGCAGGCCGCCTTGACGGAAGCCCGCTTCGATATCTTCTCGCACCCGCTGCGGCTGGCCCTGATCTGCGCGCTGGGCATCGGCCTGTTGATGTGGTTCCTTTGGCAGCAATGGCACCACAGCACGCCTGTGCTCCATCTGCGGGCGTTGCGCAACCCGGTCTACCTGACCGGGCTGGCCATGTACTTTGTTTACTACCTGATCAGCAACCTGAGCGGTTACGTGTTCCCGATCTACGCCGAGCAGGCACTAGGCCTGCCGCTGGCGGCAACCGGCTGGCTCAACACCTTCGCGGCCACAGTTAGCCTGGCGGGCATCTTCATCTACCTGCACGTCGCCCCGCGCCTGCCGCACAAGAAGCCGCTGATGGCGGGCGGCCTCTTGCTGATGGCCGCTGCGGCCTGGTGGTTTTCCTCGATGCCGCCCAACGCCGGTCCGGCTACGCTGGCATGGGGGCTGGTCGGCAAGGGACTGTTTGGCGTGATGGTCATCATCCCCATTGCGGGCCTGACCTTTCGTTCGCTGGCCGGTGACGATTTCGCCCACGGCTATCGCAGCAAGAACCTGCTGCGCCAGATCGCGGCCTCCTTTGCGTCAGCGCTTGGCGCGGTACTCCTGCAGAACCGGCAGTTTGCCGTGCATACCAGCCTGACCAGCGCGCTCGGCCAGCATCCGGCGCAGACGCAGCAGTGGATGGACACAACGCAAGCGGTATTGGGCGCGCGCGGGCTCGATGCAATCCATGCCCACCGGGTCGCGCTCGTGCAACTGGCTGGACTGGTGGATACACAGGCCAGGCTGATCGCGTGCGAGGATCTCTACCGGCTGATCGCCGTGCTTGCCCTGACGGGAGCTGTCTTTATGCTGGCGCAACGCCGCCTCGATTGAACAGCGCTTGCCGGCGACTGGGAGGTTGGTGCCGGGGAGAAGGCAGAGCTGTCTGCCGTGCTGGCCGCGTCATGTCCACGCGAGGGGCTGACTGGCCGTGCCGGAGCGGTTCGCTCCGCTCAAACGCGGCGCCAGGCGCGCGCGTACTGTTCTTCGCAAAAAACGTTCTGTTGGCGGTCTGCTTAAAACAGCGCCAGCTGGCGCATGCCAAAGCCAATGGTTTCTTCCACGCGCATGCGGGCATGTGCGAGCGAGCCCTCCGCACCGGAGTAATTGCCGGCCGCCCAGTGATAGACCACCGGCATATCGCCGCGATCGGACAGGCGTACCTCGCCCAGCTTCTCGCCGCGCTCATTGCGGTAGAAGTGCGAACGGTAGCCACGCTCCCAATGCGGAGCGGCTTCGGCCTTCTTGCGCCGGCGCGGGGCGGGCTTGGCTTGCGGCAGGCGCCGCGCCCTTTCGGTCCCCGTGGTCGCGGACGTCCGGGTGAAATCCAACTGCATAGACTTCCTTGTGTCATCGAGTCAGCAAGATGATTTACGCATCAATGGCCGGGGCCATCGCGGCGTGTCTTGCGTCGCAGTCGAGATAATACCTGTTACCGAGCGTTCTGGCAGCCCTTCTGCACCGGAATTCCGCGCCCAATAAGGCTTGGCGGGCCGGCACGTATACCTTCGCGCCGGCCCGCCCGTACTTCATGCCGATGTTAACACCGCGGTTAACTCTGCGGTTAACTCGGCTGTTAACTTCATTCTCAACCCAGATCCAGCGGGATAAAGATACGGGCATCGTCGCGCTGCACCAGCAGTGCAACCTGCTTGCCCGACTTCGCCACCAGTGCCCGCAACTGCTCCGCCGAACTGATCGGCGTGCCGTTGATCGACAGGATGACGTCGCCCGGCTGGATGCCGACCTTTGCGGCCGGGCCCGCGACGTCCTGGACCACCAGCCCGCCTTCGATGCCGCTGTCGCGCTTCTCCGTCGGACTCAGCGGGCGCACCGCGAGGCCAAGTTTGCCGCCGGTGTCATTGGCGGGACTCTTGCCGGCGACGACCGCATCCTTTGCCGTACCGACCTTCACCGTCAACGTCAGGGGCTCGCCCTTGCGGATCACCTTCAGCGACGTCTGCGTACCTGGGGTGATATCCGCAACATGTTCCGGCAGGTCGCCAGAGTGATCGATCACGTCGTTGCCGAGTTGCACGATCACGTCGCCCGGCTTCAGGCCAGCCTTGGCTGCCGGGCTGTCCGGCTCAACCGAGTTGACCAGCGCGCCGCTAGGCTTTGGCAGCCCGAACGATTGCGCCAGGGCCTGGTTGACCTCCTGCACGCCGATACCGAGGCGGCCGCGCGTGACCTTGCCATGCGCCACCAGTTGCGCCTGCACCTTGGTCGCCACGTCGATCGGGATCGAGAACGACAGCCCCTGATAACCACCGGTCTGGCTGTAGATCTGCGAGTTGATGCCGATCACTTCGCCTCGCTGGTTGAACAGCGGTCCGCCCGAGTTGCCGGGATTGACGGCGACGTCGGTCTGAATGAACGGCACATAAGTATCGTCGGGCAAGGAGCGCGATTTCGCGCTGACGATGCCGGCGGTCACGGTATTCTCAAAACCATAAGGCGAGCCGATGGCCAGCACCGGCTCACCCACGCGCACGCGCGAGGGGTCGCCCAGGCGCACCGTTGGTAAATCCTTGGCATCGATCTTGATCACCGCCACGTCCGTTTGTGCGTCCGCACCAAGGACCTTGGCCTTGAATTCACGGCGATCGGTCAGCTTGACCGTCACCTCCTGCGCGCCGTCCACCACGTGCGCATTTGTCAGGATCAGGCCGTCCGGGCTAACGATAAAGCCCGAGCCCAGGCCACGCACCAGTTGCTGCTGGCCATTCTGCGGGCCCTGGAATTGCGGTCCGAATCGCTTGAAAAACTGGAACAGCGGATCATCCGGGTCCATGCCCTGCGGCACTTGCGCCGACGTACGCTGCGCGCGTGCCGTCACGCTGATATTGACCACCGCCGGGCCATACTGATCGACAATGCTGGAGAAATCGGTGGGAGCGGCCACAGCCAGGGGTTGGGCCTGGGCCGTTACGGGCGCCTGTGCGGCATATCCCGGCGTGATGACCTCCTTCTGCAGATAGGTATACCCCCCGGCAAGAGCGGCCAGGGCAGCAATACCGATGGCTGAGCGTGCGAGCGTCTGGCGAATCATGGCGTTCTCCCTTTCTTGGTTACCTCAGGCGTCCGGGCTGGCTGGACGCGACAGGACCATCCTAAAGGGCGATCCTTAAACCAGACTTAAGGAAGGGTAGAGGGCACTGTCGGGAGCAAGAAGGGTGCCGCCGGTAGGCGGTGGACAAAGGTACGGGGGTAAAGCTCAAACAGGATCGACACCAGGAGCCTGGGCCACTTCTTCCGTCAACTGCACGCAAAATACCCGCTTTTGTGCGGAAGTCATCTTCTTCGCCGCCGCCTCGGCTTTTGAAGCTTCGGAGCGGTTATCAAAGCGCTGCCAGCCCAGGATCCTGATGGGCTTGCGCGATCGCGTATATTTAGCACCCGTTCCTGCCTGATGTTGCGCAAAACGCCGTTCGACATCCGTTGTGATACCGGTGTAGATCGTGTTGCCCTCGCATTCGAGCAGGTAAAGAAACCACGAGGCTTCGCCGTCGGCTGGCATTCGGATGATTTAAGAGGGAAGAGGGGCGACGCGCAAAGGCAGCCGGAACAGTGATTATGCGTGCTGCTGACGCCCGGCGCAAAGGATCAGGTCACAGTGAACCGATCAGCGTAAACGAAGCCCCAAAAGCAAAACCCCCCAGTACTTTCGTACTGGGGGGTTTCAAGGGAGAGCCTGGCGATTACCTACTTTCACACGGGTATCCGCACTATCATCGGCGTGGAGTCGTTTCACGGTCCTGTTCGGGATGGGAAGGGGTGGTTCCAACTCGCTATGGTCACCAGGCATAAACGGTGGCCGCGTTGAGGTTGAGTCAACGCAGCGAATAGGGATGTAGTAGAGGTTGTGCGTATCGGCCAAGCTGCTTGTTGCTGCTGCAGCGGCACGCGATACTCAACCAGCAGAAACACACTGGTTATAGGATCAAGCCTTACGGGCAATTAGTACTGGTTAGCTTAACGCATTACTGCGCTTCCACACCCAGCCTATCAACGTCCTGGTCTCGAACGACCCTTCAAGGAGCTCAAGGCTCCAGGGAATCCTCATCTTCAGGCGAGTTTCCCGCTTAGATGCTTTCAGCGGTTATCTCTTCCGTACATAGCTACCCTGCGATGCCTCTGGCGAGACAACAGGTACACCAGCGGTACGTCCACTCCGGTCCTCTCGTACTAGGAGCAGCCCCCGTCAAGATTCCAACGCCCACGGCAGATAGGGACCAAACTGTCTCACGACGTTTTAAACCCAGCTCACGTACCTCTTTAAATGGCGAACAGCCATACCCTTGGGACCGGCTACAGCCCCAGGATGAGATGAGCCGACATCGAGGTGCCAAACACCGCCGTCGATATGAACTCTTGGGCGGTATCAGCCTGTTATCCCCAGAGTACCTTTTATCCGTTGAGCGATGGCCCTTCCATTCAGAACCACCGGATCACTATGTCCTGCTTTCGCACCTGCTCGACTTGTCGGTCTCGCAGTTAAGCACGCTTTTGCCATTGCACTTTAGGTACGATGTCCGACCGTACCAAGCGTACCTTCGAACTCCTCCGTTACACTTTGGGAGGAGACCGCCCCAGTCAAACTGCCTACCATGCACTGTCCCCGACCCGGATTCACGGGCCAAGGTTAGAACCTCAAACAAACCAGGGTGGTATTTCAAGGTCGGCTCCACGCAGACTAGCGTCCACGCTTCAAAGCCTCCCACCTATCCTACACAGATCGGTTCAAAGTCCAATGCAAAGCTACAGTAAAGGTTCATGGGGTCTTTCCGTCTAGCCGCGGGGAGATTGCATCATCACAAACACTTCAACTTCGCTGAGTCTCGGGAGGAGACAGTGTGGCCATCGTTACGCCATTCGTGCAGGTCGGAACTTACCCGACAAGGAATTTCGCTACCTTAGGACCGTTATAGTTACGGCCGCCGTTTACCGGGACTTCAATCAAGAGCTTGCACCCCATCATTTAATCTTCCGGCACCGGGCAGGCGTCACACCCTATACGTCCACTTTCGTGTTTGCAGAGTGCTGTGTTTTTATTAAACAGTCGCAGCCACCATTTTATTGCAACCCCTTCACCCTCCTGGCGCAGGCCAGTCAAGCTACAAGGGCGTACCTTATCCCGAAGTTACGGTACCAATTTGCCGAGTTCCTTCTCCCGAGTTCTCTCAAGCGCCTTAGAATACTCATCTCGCCCACCTGTGTCGGTTTGCGGTACGGTCTCGTATGACTGAAGCTTAGAGGCTTTTCTTGGAACCACTTCCAATTGCTTCGCAGCACTAGGCCGCTCGCCCCATATCCTTGAATTCCGCGCCCGGATTTGCCTAAGCGCCTTCTCCAATACAGGGACCGGGACTTCCAACACCCGGACAACCTTCCGCGATCCGTCCCCCCATCGCATCATACGACGGTGCAGGAATATTAACCTGCTTCCCATCAGCTACGCATCTCTGCCTCGCCTTAGGGGCCGACTCACCCTACGCCGATGAACGTTGCGTAGGAAACCTTGGGCTTACGGCGAGGGGGCTTTTCACCCCCTTTATCGCTACTCATGTCAGCATTCGCACTTCTGATACCTCCAGCATCCTTTACAAGACACCTTCACAGGCTTACAGAACGCTCTCCTACCATGCACTTACGTGCATCCGCAGCTTCGGTGACTGGCTTAGCCCCGTTACATCTTCCGCGCAGGACGACTCGATCAGTGAGCTATTACGCTTTCTTTAAAGGGTGGCTGCTTCTAAGCCAACCTCCTGACTGTTTTAGCCTTCCCACTTCGTTTCCCACTTAGCCAATCTTAGGGACCTTAGCTGGCGGTCTGGGTTGTTTCCCTCTTGACACCGGACGTTAGCACCCGATGTCTGTCTCCCGTGATTGCACTCTTCGGTATTCGGAGTTTGCTATGGCGGGGTAATCAGCAATAGACCCCCCAACCATGACAGTGCTCTACCCCCGAAGGTGAGACACGAGGCACTACCTAAATAGTTTTCGGAGAGAACCAGCTATTTCCAGACTTGTTTAGCCTTTCACCCCTATCCACAGCTCATCCCCTAACTTTTCAACGTTAGTGGGTTCGGTCCTCCAGTACGTGTTACCGCACCTTCAACCTGGCCATGGATAGATCGTCTGGTTTCGGGTCTACACCCAGCGACTGAACGCCCTATTCGGACTCGCTTTCGCTACGCCTTCCCTAATCGGTTAAGCTTGCCACTGAATGTAAGTCGCTGACCCATTATACAAAAGGTACGCCGTCACCCGTTTCCAGGCTCCGACTGTTTGTATGCATGCGGTTTCAGGATCTATTTCACTCCCCTCCCGGGGTTCTTTTCGCCTTTCCCTCACGGTACTGGTTCACTATCGGTCGATCACGAGTATTTAGCCTTGGAGGATGGTCCCCCCATCTTCAGACAGGATTTCACGTGTCCCGCCCTACTTGTCGTACACCTAGTTCCACAACGCTGTTTTCGCATACAGGGCTATCACCTGCTACGGCCGGGCTTTCCATCCCGTTCTGCTAACAATGCTGCTAAAGAGTACAAGGCTCTTCCCATTTCGTTCGCCACTACTTTGGGAATCTCGGTTGATTTCTGTTCCTGCAGCTACTTAGATGTTTCAGTTCGCCGCGTTCGCTTCCCTGACCTATGTATTCAGTCAGGGATGACCCATTCGGGCCGGGTTTCCCCATTCGGACATCTCCGGATCAAAGCTTGTTTGCCAGCTCCCCGAAGCTTTTCGCAGGCTACCGCGTCCTTCATCGCCTGTGATCGCCAAGGCATCCACCACATGCACTTGTTCGCTTGACCCTATAACGAGTGTGTCTCAAACTTGCGTTCAAGCCGTGCTCGCTACAGGATGAGTTCTCGCATTTGTGCCGTATTCCAAGTCATCTTTCGATCACTTAAATACATTTTGGTTGATACAATCACAACCCGGTATCGTGTGTTACTTCAGCGTCTCATCAACGCTCACGACACCTTTACTACATCCCATATTGTTAAAGAACAGCCGTGCGAAACTTGGTCTCGCAACGTCTTGGCCAAGGCCAAAGGCAAACGCTCAATCCTAAGCGCTTGCCTTTGACGACCAATCCAAGGTGCACACCGAAGTGCGCGGTAAATGGTGGAGGATGACGGGATCGAACCGACGACCCCCTGCTTGCAAAGCAGGTGCTCTCCCAGCTGAGCTAATCCCCCATGTACTTCTGTCCGGAGGTTCAGCGTCGAACCACCATCCGTAACTTGGTGGGTCTGGTAGGACTTGAACCTACGACCCCCGCCTTATCAAGACGGTGCTCTAACCACCTGAGCTACAGACCCTTGGCTGTAACAGCAAACAAACCGATAAGTGTGAACGCTCGACTTTAGATGCACGCTCTTGAAAGGAGGTGATCCAGCCGCACCTTCCGATACGGCTACCTTGTTACGACTTCACCCCAGTCATGAACCCTGCCGTGGTAATCGCCCCCCTTGCGGTTAGGCTAACTACTTCTGGCAAAACCCACTCCCATGGTGTGACGGGCGGTGTGTACAAGACCCGGGAACGTATTCACCGCGGCATGCTGATCCGCGATTACTAGCGATTCCAGCTTCACGTAGTCGAGTTGCAGACTACGATCCGGACTACGATGCGTTTTCTGGGATTAGCTCCCCCTCGCGGGTTGGCAACCCTCTGTACGCACCATTGTATGACGTGTGAAGCCCTACCCATAAGGGCCATGAGGACTTGACGTCATCCCCACCTTCCTCCGGTTTGTCACCGGCAGTCTCTCTAGAGTGCTCTTGCGTAGCAACTAAAGACAAGGGTTGCGCTCGTTGCGGGACTTAACCCAACATCTCACGACACGAGCTGACGACAGCCATGCAGCACCTGTGTCCACTTTCCCTTTCGGGCACCTGATGCATCTCTGCTTCGTTAGTGGCATGTCAAGGGTAGGTAAGGTTTTTCGCGTTGCATCGAATTAATCCACATCATCCACCGCTTGTGCGGGTCCCCGTCAATTCCTTTGAGTTTTAATCTTGCGACCGTACTCCCCAGGCGGTCAACTTCACGCGTTAGCTACGTTACTGAAGAAATGAATCCCCAACAACTAGTTGACATCGTTTAGGGCGTGGACTACCAGGGTATCTAATCCTGTTTGCTCCCCACGCTTTCGTGCATGAGCGTCAGTGACGTCCCAGGGGGCTGCCTTCGCCATCGGTATTCCTCCACATCTCTACGCATTTCACTGCTACACGTGGAATTCTACCCCCCTCTGACATACTCTAGCCTTGCAGTCACAAGCGCCATTCCCAAGTTGAGCTCGGGGATTTCACGCCTGTCTTACAAAACCGCCTGCGCACGCTTTACGCCCAGTAATTCCGATTAACGCTCGCACCCTACGTATTACCGCGGCTGCTGGCACGTAGTTAGCCGGTGCTTATTCTTCCGGTACCGTCATCCCCCCGCTGTATTAGAGCAAGGGATTTCTTTCCGGACAAAAGTGCTTTACAACCCGAAGGCCTTCTTCACACACGCGGCATTGCTGGATCAGGGTTGCCCCCATTGTCCAAAATTCCCCACTGCTGCCTCCCGTAGGAGTCTGGGCCGTGTCTCAGTCCCAGTGTGGCTGATCGTCCTCTCAGACCAGCTACTGATCGTCGCCTTGGTGGGCCTTTACCCCACCAACTAGCTAATCAGACATCGGCCGCTCCTATCGCGCGAGGCCTTACGGTCCCCCGCTTTCACCCTCAGGTCGTATGCGGTATTAGCTAATCTTTCGACTAGTTATCCCCCACGACAGGGCACGTTCCGATGTATTACTCACCCGTTCGCCACTCGCCACCAGGATTGCTCCCGTGCTGCCGTTCGACTTGCATGTGTAAGGCATGCCGCCAGCGTTCAATCTGAGCCAGGATCAAACTCTTCAGTTTAATACCTGTGTGGTTCCGCGCAGTTACCTGCTGAAACCTCGCTCTTTCGAGCGGTCGCTCACTCTCAGAAAACTGACTGGCTACATCCGTGATTTGCACCCCGAACATAACCAACATGTTTTACTGTGCGAGCACTTTATAACTTGTAAGCTAAAAGACCGAAGTCTTCCGCATCCGCTATCAAGCGCCCACACTTATCGGTTGTTTGTTTGTTAAAGAACTGGCCGCGGTTCGCTTTGCTTACCGCGTCGCTGCGTTTTCTGCAGCAGAGAAACGAGATTATGAAGAGCAATCAGCGTTTCGTCAACAGGTTTTTTTACTTCCGTTCGCTGCGCCTTTCGCGCCGCCAACCACCTCTGCCAACCCCGCAACCCTTGCCCCGCCTGCTTTGCAGCGCGGTAGTTGTGTTGCGAGGGGGCGAATCTTAAGGGAGCCCCTCGGCCATGGCAAGCGTTTTCTGAAATTTCTTCAGAGCGGTTTGTGACGCGGTGATGAAGCCGGCTGCCGAACCCCGGCGCGGGGCAGCTTCCACGTGGCTGCTATCTATTAGAATCAACGGATGCCTGACCTCCCCATCTACCAGCCCTCGCGCCAGCGGGTCAACACGTCCCGGCACCTGGATGCGCAAGCGCTGGCCGACGCACTCTCCCGCCCCATCGTCTTTGTCGACCTGGAAACAACCGGCGCCGACGCCACCCGGGACCGCATCACCGAGATCGGCGTGGTGGAAGTGGGGCCGGACGGTATTGTCGAATGGGATACCCTGGTCGATCCCGGGATCGGCATCCCACCCTTCATCCAGCAACTGACGGGTATCACCGACGCCATGGTGCGCGGCAAGCCAAGCTTCGAGTCGCTGGCGGAGAGCCTGGCGGAGCGGCTGCAGGGCAAGCTCTTCGTCGCCCATAACGCACGCTTCGATTATGGCTTTCTCAAGAATGAATTCCGCCGCGTTGGCGTGACGTTCCGCGCAGACGTATTGTGCACCGTGCGCCTCTCGCGCTCGCTGTTTCCCTCAGTGGCGCGGCACGGCCTGGATGCCTTGATCGCCCGGTTCCAATTGCAGCCCAAGGGCCGGCACCGGGCCCTGGCCGATGCCGAACTGCTGTGGCAGTTCTGGCAGAAAATCCACGAGCTCTATACGGTCGATCTGGTCGAATCGGCGGTGCGGTCCCTGGTCAAGCGCGCAAGCCTTCCCGCCGGCCTCGAGGAAACCGCCCTGGACGACGTGCCCGATACCGCCGGTGTGTATCTCTTCTACGGCGACCAGGATATGCCTCTCTATATAGGGAAGAGCATCCACCTGCGCCAGCGCATCGGCGCACACTTTTCCGGCGATCATCGCGCCGCCCTGGAAATGCGGCTGGCGCGCGCGGTGCGCCGGGTCGAATGGCGGGAGACCGGGGGCGAGGCGGGAGCGCTGCTGCTGGAAGCGCACCTGATCAAGACGCTGCAACCACTGCACAACCAGATGCTGCGGCAGAATGCAGGGTTGTTTTCCTGGGAACTGGCACCCGGGCTGAGCGCGCCTATGCTGCGCTCGGATCGCGACACGGATTTCAGCCGGCACCCTAACTTATATGGCGCCTTTCCCAGCCGGGCGAGCGCCGAGGCGCGCCTGGCCGAACTGGCGCAAACCCATCAGCTCTGCCAGGCCGCGCTCACCCTGGAAAAGACGGTGCGGCGGGGCCTGCCCTGCTTCGCGCGCCAGCTGCACCGTTGCCTGGGGGCTTGCACGGGTGACGAATCGCTGGCGTCGCACCGCGAACGTGCCGTGGCGGCCCTGGCGGACCTGTCGCTGCGGCCCTGGCCTTTCGCGGGTGCCGTGGCGTGGCGCGAGCAGGATGGCGCCAAGGCGTGGTGGCATGTGCTCGAGGACTGGTGCTACCTGGGCACCGTGTCCACGCTGGATGAAGCGGCCGGCCTGTTGTGCGTGCCCGCGCGCTTCGACCTGGACACCTACCAGATCCTGGCGCCCAGGCTGGCGGCTTTGCTGGCCAGCGCCGTGCCGCTGGGAAACGTCCGGCAATTTGAACTTCAGGCGCCCTCGATGCCGCGGCGCGAAACGCAGCGGACAGCCCCCGCATCCCCAACCGGCACACGCCGGCGCCGGCTATCCAGCCCGGACCAGCAAACCCTGTCCTTCTTCGAGCACTAGCAGTACCCCACGGCGGAGCGAGACCATGGCCAAGCAAAGCGACTATCTCAGCCTCGGCATCGATATCGATCTGCCTGCCGCCACCGTCTCCGCCTTCCTTGCGGTCCCCGAGAACTATCCCCGCTGGGCCAGCGGGCTAGGGGAACTGTCGCAGCAGGCGGATGGCAGCTGGTCAACGCTCACGCCCCAAGGCCCAATGCAGGTCCGGTTCACGCCCCCCAACCCCTATGGCGTCGCCGACCACTATGTGCAGCCGGCGCAGGGCGAGGAAATCTATATCCCGATGCGCGTGATCGCCAATGGCGGCGGGGCCACCCTGCTGTTCACCTTGCTGCGCAGTCCAGGCGTCAGCGATGCCCAACTGCAAGCGGACGCGGAGTGGGTCCGGCGCGACCTTGCCGCATTGAAGGCGTTGCTCGAACAGCGGTAGTGCTCCAGGCCGGCTATCCTCAAGCCGCTCAAGCCAAAACGGTATACCAAAATCGTAAAAAATGCGCCCTATCTAGGTGCGGCCCCTCCGCGCAGATTCGCTTTCCAACCCCGAATTTGTGCCATTTTCTGTTGCATTGCACCAGAAAGCGGCGGTTCGTGGCCGTCTGAATATTTGCCTTGCCCTCTGCAAATAAATGAATATAGTATACCGAATTCGCGAAATCCCGACAGCCCCCAATACCGTGCCTCGTTGGCAAGGGACCCCACAAGACGGAGCGCCAGCGTGACGCGGCAAGATATTCCAACGACCGATGCCCAGCAGCCAGAAGGGTGTTTCCTGCCCTTATGGGAAGCCGCCGAGCTACTGGCCAAAGGCCATGCCAGCGCGCAAGACCTGGTGAACTGGTGCGAAGCCGCCTACACCGCCTCGCACCACGAGATCAACGCCATCGTCCTGGCGGATTTCCCCAACGCCCGCGCCGCGGCCAAGGCCAGCGACGAGCGCCGCCGCCGTGGGGCGCCGCTTGGCGATCTGGACGGCATCCCCTTCTCCATCAAGGAGTCCTTCGACGTAGCCGGCTGGCCCACCACATGCGGCAGCCCGGCCCAGCGCGGCAACATCGCGGCCAACGACTCGGCTGTCGTCGAGCGTTTGCGCGCGGCCGGCGCCGTACTGCTGGGCAAGACCAATGTGCCGATCGGGCTGCGCGACTGGCAAAGCTACAACGCCATCTACGGCACCACCCGCAACCCGCATGATCCGGGCCGCACTCCCGGTGGCTCGTCCGGCGGCAGCGCCGCGGCGGTCTGCGCTGGCATGAGCTTCTTCGACGTGGGCTCCGACATCGGCTCCTCGCTGCGAAACCCGGCGCATTACTGCGGCGTGTTTTCCCACAAGAGCAGCCACGGGCTGGTGCCGCTACGCGGCCACGGCATCGGCCACGGCTATGGTGAGCAGGAGATCAACGTGGCGGGCCCGGTCGCGCGCAGCGCGCGGGATCTCGAACTGCTGCTGCACGCACTCGCGGGGCCGGACGGCAGCGACGCACTGGCCTATCGCCTGGCGTTGCCACCCTGTGACAAGCACATGCTGGCCGACTTCCGCGTCGCCGTGCTACCCAGCCATCCGCTTTGCGAGGCTGACACGGAAGTCAGCGACGAGATCGAAAGCCTGGGACGCTGGCTGGAGAGCCAGGGCGCGCAGGTACGGTGGAATGCCCGCCCGGACTTCGATGCCGCAGCCCTGTGGCACACCTATGTGCTGATGCTGCGGGCGACGACGTCGATCCATATGGATGACACCAGCTTCGAAACCGCGCTGGCCCACGCCGCCGGCGCCGCGCCCGAAGACCATAGCTATGCGACGCTGCAATTCACCGGCGCCGGCATCCGGCATCGGCAATGGCTTCAGCTGCAGCAGGCTCGGGCCACCTTCGCACAGTCTTGGCAACGTTTCTTCGGCAAAGTAGACGTGCTGCTCTGTCCGGCCGCTGCCACCACGGCCTTTGCCCTGGACGAAGCGGGCGAGCCGTGGCAGCGCACGCTCCAGGTCAACGGCCGGGCGCAACCGCTCACCAGCCAGTTGTTCTGGGCCGGGCACTCCGGCCTGTGCGGCCTGCCCTCGACGGTGGCACCGGTCGGCCCGGGCCGCGGCGGCCTGCCGGTGGGGGTGCAGATCGTCGCCGGACGCTTCGCCGACCTGACCTCGCTGCGTTTTGCCCAGTTGCTCGAAGCAGCGGGTTTTGCCTTCCGGCCGCCGCCGGTCCAGTCCCTCAAGGTGCCAGGCGCCTCGGCGCGATAACAAAAACAGCGCACCGCCCCCCCAATTCGAAACGATTCGAAGGAGAGATCATGTTCGCCTGGTTCAAGGATTTATCGACAATGGAGCGCAAGGGCTTTTACGGCGCGTTCCTCGGTCATGCGGTCGACGTGTTCGACTTCATGATCTACTCCTTCCTGATTTCGACCCTGCTGACCCAGTGGGGCATGAGCAAGTCGACCGCCGGTGCCATCGTCACGTGGACCCTGGTGTCTTCGCTGGTGGGCGCCATCGGTGCGGGCATCCTGGCCGACCGCTACGGCCGGGTGCGCGTGCTGCGCTGGACCATCGTGGTGTTCGCCGTGGCCTGCTTCCTGTGCGGACTGGCCAGCACGCCCGAGCAGTTGCTGGTCTTCCGGATGCTGCAAGGCCTGGGCTTTGGTGGCGAGTCCTCTCTGTGCATGGTGCTGGTGACGGAGATGATCCGCAACCCCGCGCACCGCGGCAAGTATTCCGGCTTCACCGCCAGCAGCTATTCCTTCGGCTGGGGCGCGGCGGCCATTGCCTACGCCATCACCTTCAGCCTGTTCCCGGCTGAAACCGCCTGGCGCGTCTGTTTCTTCCTGGGCATCCTGCCGGCGCTGGTGGTGATCTACCTGCGCCGCAACCTGGAAGAGCCGGAGGTCTTCATCAAGAGCCAGGCCGAACGCGCCGCGGGCGGTGCGGCCGATGCCCCTTCCGCATGGCAGCAGCTGGCGCGCCTGGGCCGCCGGCCGTTGCTGGGCAAGACGCTGCTGTGCAGCCTGTTGTCGGGCGGCATGCTCGGCGCCTACTATGCGATTGCCACCTGGCTGCCAACGTTCCTCAAGACCGAGCGCGGGCTTTCCGTGTTTGGCACGAGTTCCTACCTGGCGATGACCATCTTTGGCTCCCTGGTCGGTTATGTGGCTGGCGCCTATGCCACCGACCGTTGGGGCCGCCGCCTGACCTACATCGCCTTTGCCGCGGGCGCCTTCGTCATGGCGCTGGTCTATATGGTGATCCCGGTTTCGAACACGTCGATGCTGTTCCTGGGTTTCCCGCTCGGCGTGCTGATGCAGGGCGTGTTCGCCGGCATCGGCGCCACCATCTCGGAGTCTTATCCCAACGACATCCGCGCCACGGGCTATGGCGTGTCGTACAACATAGGGCGCGTGATCGGTTCGCTCTTCCCGCTGACGGTGGGATGGCTGAGCACCGGCCGTACCTCGCTGCCGCTGGCCATCGCCATCGTCGCCGGCGTGGGCTACATGATGGTGATGGGCGCCGCCTTGCTGCTGCCGGAAACCAGGGGCATGGATCTTGGCCAGGCCGGTGGCGGCGACAGCTCGCATGAGCCGTCCGCGGACGCGGACAAGATCGTGCTGGCGCCTTCTGTGGGCAAACCCGCATAGGCGACGCCGGGCCGCTTGCGGCGTGGCGGGGCGCTGGGATAGTCTGCGCAGAGGGGGTTGCCCCCTCTGGAGCCGCCATGTCCGCTGTCCGCCGTCTCGCCGCCTCGCCACATTTCCTGCTAACACCATTGGCCGCCATCGCCCTGGGCGGCTGCGCGAGCGTCGAAGAATCCGCCATGCAGCGCGTGCTGGCTTCCTGGAAGTCGGCGCCGATCGAGGAGGCCAAGGCCCAGTGGGGCCCTCCGCAGGCGGTGCAGGCCGTGCCAGGCGGCACCGCTTACCTGTGGACCGAGGAAGTGCCGCCGGCTCGCGCGCCGGGCAGCGGCCCGCGCGATGTGCGCGCGCCCACGTCGCCCGAACCATTGCAGACGCCAGGCCAGTGCCAGCGCCGCCTGATCGCCGGCCCCAACGGCATGGTCATCGGCGGCGACTGGTCAGGCAATGCCTGCTGCCTCACCACCATGGTCGGCCGCTGCGGCGCGCTGGTCAGGAACAGCACCGGCAGCTGAGAAGCGGCAGCGCGCGGCGCACACCGATCTGGTGCATGAATCGCACCGCGCACGACCCAACATGCACCATGGCTATCCGGCGCCGACAGCCAGCATGTGCAGTCTCTTGCCGTGGGTATTGGCACAGCTCTTGCTGAACAACCTGTCGAGTAGAAGCGGTTAACGCCGACGCGTTCCCCAAGCGGGCAAACGCGTACCGGCGTGGGACATTGCTCTCGCGACCATTTGGTCGCGCGCCCAGTTGCCTCGCCAGGCGAGACATCCGGGCGTTTGGATCCGGTCACAAGGCCGGGACGAGAGAAAAGAGAGCGCCCACGATGTCCCTCATCCTCAAGCCCTTATTCCATTGCGCAGGCGCATTGCGCGGCAATCCCTCCGCTCGCGTTGCGCCCGCGCATGACCATGCGCGGCGCACGCTCGCCGGTGCCACCCCGCCTGTCGCAGCCCCCGCCCCCATTTGCCCCACACCTGTCCGCCAAGGAGCCCCCATGAAGACGCCCTCCCCATTGCGCCGCCTGTTGATCGCCGGCGCTTGCGCCGCGATCACGCTCGCGGCCGTCCCCGCCACCGCGCTGGCCGCCGACAAGGTGACCTTCCTCACTTCCTGGTATGCCCAGGCCGAACACGGCGGCTTCTACCAAGCCGTGGCCAAGGGCATCTACAAGAAATACGACCTGGATGTCACCGTCCGCATGGGCGGCCCGCAGGTCAACGGCATGCAGATCCTCACCAGCGGGCAGGCCGATTTCCTGATGGGCTACGACTTGCAGGTGTTGAAGAGCGTGGAGCAAGGCGTGCCCGTGACCACGGTAGCAACCTCCTTCCAGACCGACCTGCAAGGCATGATGACCCATGAGGACGTCAAGAGCCTGGCAGACCTGAAGACCCGCACGGTGCTGGTCTCCACCTCCGGGCGCACCACGTGGTGGCCGTGGCTCAAGGGCAAGTACAAGCTCGAAGAATCCCAGTCCCGCGTCTACACCTTCAACCTGCAGCCCTTCTTCGCCGACCCGCATTCGGCGCAGCAGGCCTATGCCTCGTCCGAGGTGTTCTCGGCCAGCAAGGCCGGTGCCAAGACGCGCTTCTTCCTGTTTGCCGACGATGGCTATCCGCCCTACGGCACCACCATCGTCACCATGCAGAAAACCGTCAAGGACAAGCCGGACGTCGTTGCCCGCTTCGTCAAGGCGACCATGGAAGGCTGGAAGAGCTACCTCGCGGACCCGGCCCCTGCCAATGCGCTGATCAAGCAGGAGAACCCGAACATGAAGGACGACCAGCTCGCCTGGGGCGTGGACAAGCTCAAGGAGTACCGCATGGTTGGCGGCGGCGACGCGGCCCGCTACGGCATCGGCGTGATGACCGATGCGCGCTGGCAAAAGACGCGCGACTTCATGGTCGGCGCCGGCCTGCTCAAAGCCGGTACCGACTGGAAGCAAGCCTACACCACGCAGTTCGTGAAGGACCTGAAGATCATGCCCTGATGCCGTGACGCGCTGCGCGGCACCGCTGTCCGAGATCGAAGATCACCCCCCATACAAGGATTCTGCAATGCTGGTCACTCAACAACCCGTCCTGCGCCGCTTCTGGTACGCCCTGATGCCCATCACCATGCTCGACGACGGCCCCAGGCCCTTCACCCTGCTGGGCGAAAACCTGGTGCTGTGGAAAGGTGCCGACGGCAAGCCCGCTGCCCTGCAGGACCGCTGCTGCCACCGCACCGCCCGTCTCTCCAAGGGCTGGGTCAACGACCGCGGCGACATCGTCTGCGGCTACCACGGCTGGGAATACAACTGCTCCGGCGCCTGCGTGCGCATTCCGCAGGCGCCGGATAACGCCATCCCGTCGGGCGCCAAGGTGCTGGCCTATCACGCGCAGGAAAAGTATGGCTACGTGTGGGTGGCGCTGGAAGATCCGCTGCAGCCCATCCCCGATTTCCCCGAGGATGGCGATCCCGCTTACCGCCGCATCTTCCAGTTCTACGAGAAATGGAACACCAGCTCGCTGCGCGTGATGGAGAACGCCTTCGACAACTCGCACTTCAGCTTCGTGCACCGCGCCAACTTCGGCCTGTCCGAACAGCCCAAGCCCGAGAAGTACAACCTGCAGGCACGCGAATGGGGCTTCGAGGCCGAGACGCTGGTGCCGATCCGCAACATCGAGGCCGGCCACCGCGTTACCGGCACCACCGAGCCGATCACGCACCGGCATATGTTCAACCGCTGGGACCTGCCCTTCACGCGCCGCTTTGGTTGCATCTATCCGGCCAGCGGGCGCCACCACATCATCTACAACTGCGCCACGCCGATCGACGACAAGAGCGTGATGCTGTCGCAATGGCTGTACCGCAACGACAGCGAGAAGGACTGCTCGACCCAGGAGCTGATCAACTGGGATGCGCCCATCGTCGGCGAGGACCGCGAGATCCTGGAAGCCACCGACTACGACGCCTGCGTCGACACGCGCCGCCGCGTTGAATTCCACATGGAGTCCGACAAGCCCGGCCTGTTGATGCGCAAGATGCTGATGGCGCTGTTCACGCAGCACGGTGAGAAGGAAGCGTTCCGCATTCCCGTGGTCCGCGCCTGAACCGGGTAGCCCCGCACAGACTCAATACGGAGACCGTCATGAGCGCCCTCTTTCGCAGTGCCATGCAGACCCCAGGCCCGGGCCCCGGTGGCATCGTGTCCGGCATCGCCCGCGATGCCGGCGCGCCCCTGCTGCTCGCCAACCAGGTCGAGAAGACCTACCCCAACGGCACCGTGGCGCTGGAACGCGTCAGGCTGGCGATCAAGCCCGGCGAGTTCGTCTCGCTGCTGGGCCCGTCCGGCTGCGGCAAGAGCACCTTGCTCAAGCTGTTTGCCGGGCTGGAAGCGCCCTCGGCGGGACATCTGCGCTGGTGGGGCAGTCCCGCCCTGCCCACCGGCACCGATGCCGCCGGGCGCACGCTGGCGATGGTGTTCCAGGAAGCCACCCTGATGCCGTGGGCGCGCGTGGCCGACAACGTGCGGCTGCCGCTGGACCTGGCACGCATGCCGCGCGCCGAGGCCGGCGAGCGCGTCCAGCGCGCGCTGGCGCTGGTGGGGCTGGGCCGCTTCGGCTCGGTCTATCCGCGCGAATTGTCCGGCGGCATGCAGATGCGCGTGTCGATCGCGCGGGCACTGGCGACCAACCCCGATCTGCTGCTGATGGACGAACCCTTCGGCGCGCTCGACGAGTTCACCCGCAACAAGCTCGATGCCGACCTGCGCGCGCTGTGGGCGGAACGCGGCCTCACCGTGGCCTTCGTCACGCACAGCATCTACGAGGCGGTCTACCTGTCGAGCCGGGTGGTGGTCATGGCGGCGCGTCCGGGCCGGGTGATCGCCGATGTGACGATCGAAGGCCCCGAGACGCGCGACGAAGCCTTCCGCGTCTCGCCCGCCTTCATGCAGTACTGCGCGCAGTTGTCGGCGCTGCTCACGCAGGCCAACACCGGCATCGATCCGGACGCACATCCGCGATAACCAGGAGCCCCTCCATGAATCCCCCGCTACTGTCGCGCCCCGCCGTACAGCGCGTGGCCGCCCCGCTTGCCGTCGGCGTGCTGCTATTGCTGGCGTGGCAAGGCATCTGCACGGCGCTCGCCATCCCCGCCTACCTGGTGCCCACGCCCGCCGCCATCGGCCATGCGCTGGTGGAAGACTGGAGCCTGCTTTCCGGCTCGCTGTGGGTGACGCTGCGCATCACGATGCTGGCGTTCGCGCTGGCGGTGGTGGCCGGTACCGCCGCGGCCTTTGTGTTCGTGCAAAGCCGGCTGATCGAGGCCAGCCTGTTTCCCTATGCCATCCTACTGCAGGTAACACCGGTGGTGGCGATCGCGCCGCTGATCATCATCTGGGTCAAGGAGCCGACGCTGGCGCTGGTGATCTGCGCCACCATGGTGGCGGTGTTCCCCATCATCTCCAACACGGTGCTGGGCCTGCGCAGTGTCAACCCCGGGCTGCTCAACCTGTTCCGCATCAACCGCGCGAGCCGCTGGGACACCCTGCGCCGTCTGCGCATCCCGAGCGCGCTGCCGTACTTCTTCGGCGGGCTGCGCATTTCGTGCGGGCTGGCATTGATCGGCGCGGTGGTGGCGGAATTCGTGGCGGGCACCGGGGGCACCGGCGCGGGCCTGGCTTACCAGATCCTGCAAGCGGGTTTCGCCCTCAATATCCCGCGCCTGTTCGCGGCCCTGTTCCTGATCACGGTGACGGGCGTAGCGCTGTTTGGCGCAATGGTGGTGATATCGCGCATGGCGCTGTCCCACTGGCACGAAAGCGAGCTTGCATGAAGCCCAACCCCACCATCCTGATCCGCAACGCCACCGCCATCCTCACCGGCCTTGCCGGTGCGGGCGAGCGCCATGCCGGGCCGGACCTGCGCGTGGCCGGCTGCACCATCGAAGCCATCGGCCGGCTCGACCCGCGCCCCGGCGAGCGGGTCATCGACGCCACGGATTGCGTGATCTACCCGGCATGGGTCAACACCCATCATCATCTGTTCCAGTCGCTGCTCAAGGGCGATCCGCCGGGGCTGGACCTGACGCTCACGCCCTGGCTGGGCGCCACGCCCTACCGCTTCCGCGCCGCCTTCGACGAAGCGTCCTTCCGGCTTGCGGCCCGCATCGGCCTGGTGGAACTGGTGCGCAGCGGCTGCGGCACCGTCGCCGATCACAACTATCTCTATTATCCGGGCATGCCCTACGAGAGCTCGGCCATCCTGTTCGAGGAGGCCGAGGCGCTGGGACTGCGCTTTGTCCTGTGCCGCGGCGGCGCAACCCGCACCCGGCAGCTCGAAAGCGACCTGCCGCAGGCGCTCCGCCCCGAAACGCTCGACCAGTTCCTGGGCGATTGCGAGCGGCTCACCGCGCGCTACCACCAGGCCGCGCCGGACGCGATGCGCCGCGTGGTGATGGCACCCACCACGCCGCTCTACTCGATGTCGCCCGACGAATTGCGCACCAGCGCGCGCACCGCGCGCCAGCTCGGCATCCGCCTGCACAGCCATTTGTCGGAGACAGTGGAGTACCAGAACGCCGCGTGGGAAAAGTACCAGACCACGCCGGTGGCCTTCTGCGGCGAGCACGAATGGCTGGGGCTCGATGTGTGGTTCGCCCATCTGGTCAAGCTGGGCGCCGGCGAAATCCGCCAGCTCGGCGCCACCGGCACGGGCATTGCGCACTGCCCGCAGAGCAATGGCCGGCTGGGCAGCGGCATCGCCGATATCCCGGCGCTGGAAGCCGCGGGCGTGCCGGTGTCGATCGGCGTGGACGGTGCCGCCTCCAACGAAGCGGCCGACATGATTTCGGAAACACATGCCGCCTGGCTGCTGCAGCGCGCGCGGCGTGGCCACGGCGCGCTGCCGCGCGCCGAAGGGGGCAGCCATGAGGGCGGCGCCGATGCCGCACGCGTGGAGGCCGTGGTGCGCTGGGGCACGGCCGGCGGTGCGGCCGTGCTTGGCCTGGATGCGGTCGGCACGCTGCAGCCGGGCAAGGCGGCCGACCTTGCCGTCTACCGCCTCGACGACCCGCGCTGCTTCGGCTTGCACGATCCGGCCATCGCGCCGGTGGCCAGCGGCGGGCGGCCGGCGCTGCGCGCGCTGCTGGTGGGCGGGCGCGTGGTGGCGGAGCACGACGCGATTCCGGGCCTCGACCTTGCGGAGCTTGGCGCGCAGGCGCGCGAGGCGGTGCGGCGCTTGCAACAGCGCGCGGAGGAGCTTGCCGCCTGACAGGAGGCGGCGTTCACGCCGGAGCCGGACGCGGGCCGACATAGGCCGCGCGCGGCCGGATCAACTCGTCATCGGAGCGCTGCTCCAGGCCATGCGCGATCCAGCCGACCGAACGCCCGAGCGCAAACAGGCCGAAGGCTGCGCCGGGCGGAAGGCCCAGATGCCTGCGCAGCGCCACCAGCGCGAAATCGATCGATGGCCGCTGCCCCACCAGGGAAAAAGCGACGTCGATTAGTGCCTGCCATTCGGGATGATGCGGGAGTATCCGCGACAACAGGCCAATGGCCCGGATATCGCCAGCGGGATAGAGGTGATGGCCAAAACCCGGCAGGCCCTCGCCGCGGGCGAGCCGCTCGCGCAGCTTCGCGGCGGGCCGGAGGTCGCCCAGCTCATCCCAGAGTGCTTCCACGCGCGCCGTTGCACCGCCGTGCCGGCCGCCGGTCAGCGCGGCCAGGCCAGCCACCACCGAAGCGCGCAGGCTGGCGCCGGTGGACGCCACGCAGCGGGCCGTGAAGCTCGACGCGTTCAGCTCATGGTCGGCGCATAGCACCAGCGCCATGCGGATCAGCGCCGCACCCTCGTCGTCCACCTGCCAGGCACTGGCGCACTGCCGGTGCACGGGGGTGCTGGCGGGCGCCGTGCCCAGCAGGCAGGCGGCCAGCAGCCGCACCAGGACGCCGCAGCCCGCGGCAAGCCGCTCCGGCGATGCCTGCCACTGCGCGGTGGGGTCGTCCTCGCTGGCGATGGTGAACAGGGGCAGCAGCGCCTCCTCGCAGCGTTGGCCGGCGAAGGCCGCCTGCATCCCGGCGAGGTGCGCCGGCAGCGATGGCGGCGCGGCGCCAAAGGCGGCCTCCACAGGACATTGCCAAAGCCGCGCCGCCACCGCTTCCACCGTGTCGGATGCAGCGAGCGCGACGGCATTGTTGCCGCGGTAGTAAAGCTGCCCGTCCTCGATCAAGGTGATCCCCGATTCCAGCACCGGCAAACCCCAGTTCAACGTGGCCTTGGCCACTTCGCGGGGCTTGCGGCCGCGCGTGCGCTGGCCCGCCAGGCGCTCCACGTCCTCCGCGAGATAGCGGCTTTCGCGATGGGTTTCCCCGTCGTGCGCGTGCAGCAGGCCGCGGCTGACGTAGGCGTAGAGCGTCTGGCGGGACACACCGAGCGCGGCGGCGGCTTCGGCGGAACTCAGGTAGCGGGACATGGCGGCCCAAGTGGAAAGGAGCAATTAGTTGATTAAGATAATCAATATTGACTATAAAAACAAGGAGCCTATGCTGCAAGGCACTTAGCCGCTGACCCACTACAGTACGACAAGCGAGAGCCGTCATGCCAAACCCCGAATATTCCCCGCCATCAGCCTGGAACACAGCGAAAGCAGGCACAGACTTCCTGCGCGAGATCTGGCAGGGCGTGAACGGTGACGCCGCCTGGCCCGAGCACGTCGCCATGACCGGTACGGGCAACCTGCCGTCGGTCTTTCCGGTCACCGCCCTGGCCACGGCGGCAGTCGGCGCCGCCGGGCTCGCCGTTGCCGGATTGATCCACCAGGCGCACGGACGGATGCCGCGGGTCGAGGCGGAGCAGCGGCTGGCATCGCTGTGGTTCGGCACTGCGCTGCGGCCGCAAGGCTGGGAACTGCCGCCGCAATGGGATGCCGTGGCTGGCGACTACAGGGCGGCCGACGGCTGGATCCGGCTACACACCAACGCCCCGCATCACCGCGACGCCGCCCTCGCGGTGCTCGGCGTGCCGGCCGACAAGGCGGCTGTCGCGCGGGCCGTCGCGCACTGGGAAGCCAGCGCGCTGGAAACCGCCATCGTCGGCAACGGCGGGTGTTCGGCAGCGATGCATACGCTGGCGGAATGGGCCACGCATCCGCAGGGAAGGGCCGTCAACAGCGAGCCGCTCTTGCACTGGACGACCTGCGCCGCCGGCGACCGGCCGGACTGGGCCATTGCGCCGGACCGCCCCTTGCGCGGCATTCGCGTGCTGGACCTGACCCGGATCCTGGCCGGCCCCGTCGCCACCCGCTTCCTGGCCGGATTTGGCGCCGATGTTCTCCGCATCGATCCGCCCGGCTGGGAAGAGCCCGGCACGGTTCCGGAAGTCGTGCCCGGCAAGCGTTGTGCCCGGCTCGACCTGAAAAACGCGGCGGACCGGCATGTACTTGAGCGGCTGCTAAGCCAGGCCGACGTACTCGTGCACGGCTACCGGCGCGAGGCTCTGGCGCGTCTTGGCCTGGACGCGCAGCGGCGCAGGGAGATCAATCCGGGACTGGTAGACGTGTCGCTCGATGCGTATGGATGGAGCGGTCCGTGGGCAGGCCGGCGCGGCTTCGACAGCCTGGTGCAGATGAGCACAGGCATTGCCGATGCGGGCATGCGCGCCGCGGGGCTGGACCGCCCCGGGCCGCTGCCCGTGCAGGCGATCGATCACGCGACTGGCTACCTGATGGCGGCAGCGGCAGTGCGCGGTCTGGCGCAGCGCCTCGCCACAGGCGCCGGCTGCGAAGTGCGGGCATCGCTGGCGCGCACCGCGCATCTGCTGGTGTCGGGTAGCGCCACGCAGGGCGAAGCGCCGATACTGGCAGCCGAAACGCCTGCCGATCTGGCGAACACCGTGGAGGAAACCGCATGGGGACCGGCGCTACGCATCAAGCCGCCGGTCATGGTGCAGGGCGCACCGATGCACTGGGAGCGTCCGGCGGGCCGGCTGGGCACCGCGCCTGCGCAGTGGTAGCGGGCGTCTCTCAGGCGGCCTTGCTGCGCAGCCGGAGCATGCCCAGGCCAAGGGCGACAAAAGCGCCACCGGAAATACGGTTGAACAGCCGCACGCGGCGGACATCGGAAAAACCGCGCTTCATGCCTCGCGCCACCAGCACATAAAAGGTATGCGACAGCAAGGTGCAGACGGAGAAGGTCGCGGTCAATACCAGGAACTGCTCCAGCACCGGTGCGTTGCGCGTCAGGAACTGCGGGAACAGTGCCGAGAAGAACAGGATGCTCTTCGGATTGGTCACGGCCACGAGCACACCGTGGCCGAAGAGCCGCATCGACCCACGCACGCCCGTGGCCTGGCCGGGCCGGTCGACCACCGCGAACGCATTCGCGCCGCTGCGCCACTGCTTCACGCCGAGATAGATGAGGTAAGCCGCGCCGAGCACTTTCAAGGCGATGAATGCCGCGGCGGAACTGGTCAGCACCACGCCGAGGCCGGCCATGGCGACCGCCGACACCATGAACACTCCCGCGGCATTGCCAAAGGAGCCGAGCATGGCTCGGGATGGTCCCACCGACACGGAATTGGACACCGCCAGCAGCACCGCCGGGCCGGGCGTAAACGCCATGAACAGCGAGACGCCGCAAAAGACAAGCCAGTTGGACAAATGCATTTCCGCTCCTTGAAAGAACTCCGGATGCTAAACCGGAATTCGCGCAACCGCATTCACCCTGACCGGCGTAGTGTCTTGGAGCGGCCACCTGCGCTTAGTCGATCTTCGCGCCCGAAGTCTTGATCACCTGTCCCCAGCGCTTCTGCTCCGCGGCAATGGTCTGCCCGAATGCTTCCGGGCCCTGCCAGGCCGCCTCGGCGCCTTGCTGCTCTAGCCTGGCACGGGCGTCGGCCTCGCCCAGTACCGTCTGCAGCGCGCCCGACAGCCTGGCCACCACGTCCTTGGGCGTGCCGGCCGGCGCCAGCATGCCGTAGAAACCCACCACCTCGAAGTTCTTCAGCCCGGCCTCTTCCATGGTCGGCACATCGGGCAACGCGGGAGAACGGTGCTTCGATGTCACCGCCAGCGCCCGCACCTTGCCGGCCTTGATGTACTGCGTGAAAAGCGGGATCGAATCGGCCATCATCTGCGCCTGGCCGCCCATCACGTCGGTCAGGGCCGGGGCGCTGCCCTTGTAGGGAATGTGGACGATGAAGGTGCCGGAGGCCTGCTTGAACATCTCCGGCATCAAATGCGAGATGCCGCCGTTGCCACCTGAGGCAAAATTGAGCTTGCCCGGATTGGCGCGCGCGTAGGCGATGAACTCCTTGAGGTTGCGCGCCGGTACATTGTTATTGACCACCATCACCAGCGGAATCAGCGCGGTGCGGGCCACGGGTGCGAAATCCCGGGGCATGGCGTACGGCAGCTTGGGATAAAGCGAGCCGTTGATGGCCATCTGGCCGGTATTTGCCAGCAATAGCGTGTAGCCGTCCGGTGCCGCCTTGGCGACAGCGTCCGAGCCGATATTGCCGGCCGCGCCGGCCTTGTAGTCCAGCACCACCGACTGGCCCAGGATAGGCTGGAGCTTTTCGGCCAGGATGCGCGCGTGGGTGTCGACCGGGCCGCCCGGCGGAAAGCCCACCACCAGGCGGATCGGCTTTTCCGGCCAGGCAGCGGCGGCGGGAGCCGCGCCCAGAGCCAGTGCCAATGCGGCGCAGGCCAGCAGGCCGGGCAGGAATCCCATATTTAGTGTGTACTTTGTCATTTCGTCATTTCTCCTCGTATATATTGCGGCCTTGCCTTGCACGGCATCGATCGCCGCCGGCGCCGGCCTGGCTCGTGACCGGACACCCGATATTGTGACGATTTTATTACATCAGGCCATGCCAGAGACCCTTGCCCGGGCTTATGATGCCCCTGCCCAGCCGCACCGGCAGGTCAGCCAACATGCAGCCGGCATACCAGCCGATGGCCTGGCGCCGCATCAGAGCCAGGGACTCAGCCAAGGAAAGCCAACGTGAATCCAACCAACCGAGCGACCAACCGGGCCGTCGTCCTGTTTTTGTGGGTGGCGCTGTACTTCTGCTCCGGCTACATCTCGCACAAGCTCAATGGCCCGTTCTCCGCCACCGGCTATATCTGGCTGCCAGCCGGCGTGACCGTGGCCGCGTTCATGCTGACGCCGATGCCGCGCTGGCTGCCGGTGGGGCTGGCCTTCTTTGCCGCGCAGATGCTGCTGGGCTGGGTGGAGGGACGCGACACCCTGCGGCTGATCCTGTTCTCGCTCGACGAAATCGGCTGTGCCGCGCTGGCGGTGGCGCTGGTCAGGCGCACGCACTTCTCGCTGGAAGGGCTGGCCTTCGTGCGCGGGCTGCTGATCGCCGGGGTGGTCAGCAGCGCCGTCAGCGCCGCAATCGGCGCGGGCTGGTTCACGATCATGCAGGACGTGCCGTTCTGGCGCACCGCGCGCGTGTGGGGCGCCGCCGACCTGGTGGGCGTGCTGATCGTCACGCCGGTACTGGCGGGCTGGTCGCGTTTTCGCGCCATGCGCTCGGGCGGCATGAGCGGCGGCGATTTCCTGTTCGGGCTGGGCGCCTTTGCCGCGCTGGTGCTGACCACCTTCTTCATCTTCGACAGGGAGATCCTGGCGCCGGTACCGAGAGGCGTGCTCTTTGCGCTGACCTATATCCCGTTGTTCTTCGCCGCGGTGGTGACGCTGCTGTGGGGAGGCCGGGGCGGTTCGGTGGCGGTGGCGATCCTGGCGCTGTTCGTGCTGGTCAATTCCGGCCAGGGCGACGGCCCGTTCGCGGAAAGCGCGGCTCACCACGGCCGCTCCCTGCTCGAAGCCCAGCTCTACCTGGCCGTGGCGGCGTTGCTCACGCTCCTGATCAGCACGCTGCGCACCAGCCGGGAGCAGCTGCACGCGCAATCGGCACGGCGCCAGAACGATGTCACGCTGGCCCTGGCAGCCAGCAACCAGTTGGTCTATTGCCTGGACCCGCGCAGCGGCACGCTGCGCTGGAGTGGCGACGTGGAACGCACGCTGGGGGTACGCGAAGACACCTTCGCCAGCCTCGACGACGTGCTGGCCCACGTGCACCCCGACGACCGTGCCCAGGTACGCAGCCGCTGGCTGCGCGAGAGCGACGGCGAGAACCGCACCGACCTGCAGTTTCGCCTGATGCTGCCGGCCGGCGACTGCACCATGGTGCTCGATATGAGCGGCCCGCTGCTGGACGGCGACGAGTCCGTGGCCGTCATCGCCGGCGCATGGCGCCTGCAGGGCGCTGCCATCTTCGAGGAGCGCGACGCAGCATGACGGCTCCCAAGAGCGGCGGCACCGGTGCCCTGCTCATCCACGGCCTGGGCGGCACGCAGTTCGACCTCGGCCCGATGCACAAGGCCCTGCGGCGCGCCGGGGTGGAAACCCACGCGGTGACGCTGCCCGGCCACGCCGGCCGGCCCGAGGACCTGGTGCCGGTGCGCGCCGAGCAATGGCTCGACACGGTCACGCAGGCCTACGACGAACTGGCCGGACAATACGAGACTTTCCATGTCATGGGCATGTGCCTGGGCGGCCTGCTGGCCCTGGCACTGGCCGAGCGCCGCCAGCACCGCAAGGGCCGGCTGGTGGCGCTGGCCGCGCCGGTGTATATCGACGGCTGGTCCACCCCCTGGTACCGCGCGCTGCGGCACCTGGTCTACCACATCCCCACGCTGCCCGCGCGCATGCGGGTGGAGGAAGACGAACCGTTCGGCATCAAGAACGACCTGGTGCGCGCCATCGTCAAGGCCAAGTTCGAGCGCGGCGACAACTTCCACTACCGCTGGGTGCCGCTGGCCTGCATCCGCCAGGTCGACCGGCTGCGCGGCTGGGTGCTGCGCGGCGCCCACCGCATCGCCTGCCCCACGCTGGTGGTGAATGCCCGCGAGGACGAGCTGACCAGCCTGCGCTCCGCCGACTTCCTGGATTCGGCGGTCCCCGACGTGCGCAAGGTGGTGGTGGAAAACAGCTATCACATGATCTGCGTGGACAACGACCGCGAGCAGGTGGTCAGCAGCGTGCTGGAGTTCCTCGGGTTCGATCCGGCGCAGGCGCGCCGCCCCGCGCGCGCCAGGGTCGAAGTGCCGATGAGCGAGGAAGCCGTCGCCGCGGTGGTCAACGAATACCTGCAGGCCCTTACCAGCGGCCACTTCGAGGCCATCTTCCCGCTGCTGGAGCCCGGCGTGCGCTGGCGTCACCACGGCGAGCATCCGCTGGCAGGCAGCTACGACGACCGCGACGCTGTGATCGGCATGTTCGCCAGGCTGCAGGCGCTGGCCGGCAAAACGGTGCGCATCGCCGTCACCGCGCCACCACGCATCGAGGGCAGTACCGCGGAAATCGACCTGGAGGCCTCCTCGGTCATG
Organism: Cupriavidus sp. F041; assembly: GCF_057814235.1. Classification (NCBI taxonomy): domain Bacteria; kingdom Pseudomonadati; phylum Pseudomonadota; class Betaproteobacteria; order Burkholderiales; family Burkholderiaceae; genus Cupriavidus; species Cupriavidus sp. F041. Next base: position 1,913,168 of record NZ_JBVASY010000001.1, on the reverse strand, counting down.
GACGGCGAGGCGCGCCACAACCAGGGCACGCAAACCCTGCGCATGCGCAATGGCCGCATTTCGGCGGTGACTTTCCGGCCAAGCGATAGCACCGTAGCCGCCACCGAAGCGCTGCCCGCGCCCGCGGGCTAGAACACGCGGCCCAACTGCAGGTAGAGGTTCCACACGCCCTGCGGCGCCGCGGCAAAGCCGAAGTACAGCGGGCCGATCACGCTATTGCCGCCGATAAACAGGCTGGCACTGGTCTTGAACGGCCCGTTGCCGAAATTCCGGCGCCGCAGCCAGACATCGCCCGCCTCCAGGCTGGCGCCCACCACGGTGGTGCGCAGGCCCGGCAGGATGAACTCCCGCAGGTCGTTCAGGTAGGTCACGCGGCCGTACAGCAGGTAGTTGCCGGTAAACTGGTCTTGCGCATAGGCGGAAAGGTGCTGGAAGCCACCCAGCGTGAAGCCCAGACCGCCGCTGAAGCTGCTGTTGCTGCGATGGTCGCCATAGGTCGTTGCGGCCTCGGCCGCCAGGTTCAGGGTGTGGCGGCCGTAGCTGGTGGCCCACAGTGCCTTCGCATGGGCATCGTTGAAGCGGTTGTCGGTGCCGCCGAAGGCCAGCTCGTTGGTCGCCAGCAGGTAATAGCCGGTGCGCGGGAAAAGCGGATCGTCGAGCTGGTCGATGGTGAGCTGGGCACGCACGGTGGGCTGGCGCACGCGGGCGTAGGGGAACAGCCGGCCGTTGCCGTTGGGCAGGTTATAGACGGGCGAGTCATAGACCTGCTGGTAGTTTATGCCCGCCCGGAACTCGCCCAGCCGGCCCAGGGGCACGCCCAGGTCCAGGCCCGCGACGGCGGTCTCGATCTGGTAGGCGGTAAGCGGCTGGGTATTGCGGTTGGGCGCGCTGTCGCCATAGAGATCAATGCGCTTGCGCCCGTATTCCGCATAGGGAGCGACATAGAAGCCGAGCCGGTCGAATACCGGCTGGCGCAACTCGGTATGCCACTTGGCCTGGTTGCTGCCCAGCACGATGTCATTGCGCCACTCCAGCCCGCCTGGCGTGAGCCACGGATAGCGATGCCCCAGTTGCAGGTTGAACACGCCCTGGCCATTGAAAGTGGTGGACACGCCAAAGCCGAACAGCAGGAACTGCGGGCCCCAGGATTTCTGCTGCGCTTCCACCTTCAGCACATTGCGGCCATCCTCGGTGACCAGTTCCTGCGTCACGCTTTCGAAATCGCCCGACGTGGAGAGCTGCGCCATCTCGCGGTTAAGCGTGACCCCGTCGTAGTTGTCGCCCTCGTTCACGCCCAGGTATTTGCGTATGAAACTTGGCGGGATGCGGCCGTGCGACTGGATCTGGATGGCATCGATACGCACCGGGCCCGCCATCGTCCCGGCGCCCTTGCGCGCCGCCAGGTGGGCCTGCCAGGCGCCGGCCGGCATCGCCAGCGACGCCAGCCGGGGCTCGGCCGCCAGCACCGCGTTCCAGCCGCCCAGGATGCCATCGTTGGCGCGCGAGAAGTCGGTGAAGGAAAGGTCGCCCAACTGGGGCTCGATCAGCACGTCGCCCCGCCTGAGCTGCCCCTTCTGCGCGCTCACGTTCTGGTTCGTCAGGATGGTGACCATCTGTTGCGTCACCGCCGCCGGCGAGTCCAGTCTGTCGGGATCGTCCAGCGGCGAGGCGATATTGACCGCGATGACCACATCGGCGCCCATGTCGCGCGCCAGTTGCACCGGCAGGTTGCTGACCAGCCCGCCGTCGACCAGCGTGCGCCCGTTCACCTTGATCGGCGCGAACAATCCCGGCACCGCCACGCTGGCGCGGATGGCGCGCGGCAGCGAGCCATGGTCGAGCACCACCGGGGCCCCCGTACCCAGGTCGGTGGCAATGGTGCGAAACGGCGTCGGCAGCTTGTCGAAGCTGGCTTCGGCCGGCACCTGTACGGTCCAGTTCTGCAGCAGCGCCAGCAGGCGGTTGCCCTGCACCAGGCCGGTGGGCAGCTTGATCTTGCCGTCGCCGTAGCCGGCCGAGATCCCGATCGGGTATTGCAGGTCGTCCTCGCGCTGCGATTGCGGCAGTTCGGCACGCTCGTTACGGTCGAAAGCGATATCGCTCAGGTTGATATGCGACAACCGCGCCTCCAGTTCGTCGGCCGACAAGCCGCTGGCATACAGGCCGCCCACCACCGCGCCCACGCTGGTGGCGGCGATGCAGTCGATCGGCACCTGCATCTTCTCGAGCGCCTTGATCACGCCGATATGCGCATAGCCGCGCGCACCGCCCCCGGACAGCACCAGGCACACGCGTGGGCGATGGCCCGGCGCGGGCGCGTCGGCAACGCCGGGTATGGCGGCGGATTCAACGGCATGTTCGGCGACATGCCCGGCGGCCGGAGCGGACTGCGGCGCCACGGCGAGCACCGCTGCCAGGGCCAGCAGCACCGGGAGCAGCGGATAACCGCGCACCAGCGAGCGCAGGCGGCAGGCAACGCGTGAAAGATAGCGGGACATGGACAAACCGCGGCAAAACGGGACAAGACGGTGAAATCGCCGCGCAGATGTGGCGGGGAAGGACGTCACGATAGGGCAATTACCCGAGCTTGAACAGCAGCGCAAGCACCGGGCAAGTGCCGCGATCCCGGCACTTGCCCCGGCGCCTGCCTCGCTGCCAAGCTGCCGCGTGGGCTGGCCGCGCGGAACCGGGGCGGAGTGCGCCCCGGCACGCAGCCTGGCAAGGGCGCTGAATGTATGCCGGATACAACAAAAGGAAGGAGCCCCTGGCAAGCCCGCCAGCGGCCCGTAGGCCGCCTCAGTGCTCCGCCGCAGCCTCCCAGCTGCCGGTTTGCGCCACCCACGGCGACATAGCCTCGAACTGCCAGCGCAGCGGCAACACCCCCGAGCGCCTTACCACGCGCTCCACATGCAGGCGCACCAGCCGCTCGGCACCGTCAAAGCGCTCGACGTCCGGCCCTTCCCAGACGATTTCGCTGTGCCCGCTCAGGTGCAGCAGGCTGCCGCGCTCGAAATCCGGCACCAGCAGCCCGGCGCGCGGGTTGGCCACCAGGTTGCCAATGGTATTGAAGTAGTTGTTGCCGTTGAAATCCGGGAAGGTCAAGGTCCTGGCTCCGTCGACCCGGACAAAGCCCGGCTTGCCGCCCCGGTGCGACACATCCGCCCCGCCGCTGTGGCCGGACGCGGCATCGTGATGATGGGTGGCGATAAAGATCGTGTCGGCAGCGCGCAGCGCCTCCACCGCCCCGGCATCCAGGGCGTCGCCATGCCACGCGGGAGCGGTCCCGCTCTCGTCCGCGCCGGCCTCGCGCCAGTGGCGCAGCTGGATGTAGCGCGGGCAATTGCCGAAGCTCTGCGCCACCGCCACCGTCAGGCCGGTCTCGTCCACCGCCGCAATGCGGCCGTTCATGCGGTTGCGGCGGCGCGTGTGCAACTCGATGCCAAGCAGGCCGATATCGGCGCCGGCACCCAGGGCCTGCGCCAGCGGATCGTCCGCCAGCGGCCGCGCGGCAATGCGCAGGTGGCCGGGATCCGGCGCCTGCATGAAGCCCGGCGCGCCGCTCAGCACGGTCGCCCAGGGCATGCCCGAGGCGTCCACGGCCCCCACCACCACGAACGGCAACTGGGCGAAGAACAGGCGATGTTGCTCGGGCATGGCGGACCGGACCACGCGCCGCCCGGCCACCTCCATCTGCTCACGGCTGCCGGCGCGCTGCTGCGCGGCTTGCTCCCCGGCATGAAAAGGCGATTCGCCATGCTGCCATCCTTGCGGGTCCATTTCATCCTCCTTTGCCGGGCCGGGCGGCACAGCGGTTACGCAGCAGCCGCCAGGCCCACCGCGGAGACAGGCATCGGCACAAAGCCCGGCAGCGCCTCCACCCTGCGCAGCCAGGCGCCCAGCGCTGGATACGGCGCCAGCGGGACATTGCCCTCCTCGGCACGCGCGATATAGCTGTAGGCGGCCACATCGGCCAGCGTGGGCGACGCGCCGGCGAGGAACGGCGCCGCGGCCAGGATCGGCTCCATCACCACGAACAGCCGCTGCGCGCGCGCAATGGCGTCATCGGCCGCCACCGGGGCACCGAACAAGGTCGCCAGCCGTGCCCTGGCAGGCCCGAAGGCAATCTCGCCCGCCGCCACCGACAGCCAGCGCTGCACCGCTGCCGCGCCCGCCGGATCGCGCGGCAGCCAGCGGCCGTCGTCGTAGCGCATAGCGAGGTAGACCAGGATGGCATTGGAGTCGGCCAGCACGGTGCCGTTGTCGTCGAGCACCGGAACCTGGCCAAAGGGGTTGAGCTTGAGGAAGGGCTCGCGGCGATGCTCGCCGCCGCGCTGGTCAACCTCCACGAGGCGGTACGGCAGTCCCAGCAGCGACAAGAACAGGCGCACCCGGTGCGCGTGGCCGGACAGCGGCATGTGATAGAGCACCAGCGGCTCGGCGGGGGAAGCGATCGTGGTGCTATCTGGGGTGGTGGCGGACATCTCGGCTCCTGGTGGCTGGGGGGGGGGTTGAGGTCATTCTGGGCGCCTTCCAGGGTGCAATAAATGGGGCAGAAAGCAGTTGACTACTCCACAAATCGTAGTAATGTGACACGCATGGACAAACTCCGCGCCATGCAGACTTTCGTCAAGGTGGTCGACGAAGGCAGCCTCACCGCTGCCGCCAGCGCCCTGCACACTTCCCTGCCGGCGGTGGTGCGCACGCTCGCCGCGCTGGAGGCGGAACTGCAGGTCCGGCTGCTCAACCGCACCACGCGCCGCCAGTCGCTCACCGATGAAGGGCGCACCTACCTGGATAGCTGCCGCCGCATCCTCGCCACCATCGACGAAGCCGAGGCCGTGCTGAGCGCGCGCCATGTCGAACCGAGCGGACAACTGGTGCTGACCGCGCCGGTGATGTTCGGCCAGATGCACGTGGCGCCGGCGGTAGCCCGCTTTGTGCAGCGCTACCCCGCGGTGCACTGCCGGATGGAGTTCAGCGATCGTGTGGTCAACCTGCTGGAGGAAGAGATCGACGTGGGCGTGCGCATCGGCCCGCTCGCGGACTCGACGCTGGTGGCCCGGCAGGTCGGCCGCGTCCGCCGGGTGGTGGTAGCCACCCCGGACTTCCTGCGCGAGCATGGCGTGCCCGCCCACCCCGACGCACTGAGCCATGCCAGTTGCGTGCGCTTTACCGGTAACGCGGCGCACTGGTGGACGTTCCAGCAGGAAGGCCGCCCCTTCTACGTCGCCGTCAGCGGCAATCTCGAATTCAACCAGACGGCGCCTGCGATGGCGGCCTGCGCCGCCGGCGCGGGCTTCGGGAATTTTCTGTCTTACCAGGTGGCGCCGCTGGTGGCCGAGGGGAAGCTGCGCATCGTGCTGGAAGCATTCGAGCAGCCGCCCTGGCCGCTGTCGCTGATTTATCCGAACGCGCGGCTGCTGCCGGCGCGCACGCGCGCTTTCGTGGACTGGATGAAGGACGAGCTGAGCCCGCAGTTTCGCTGAGGCAACAGCGCGTCCGCGCCACGCCTTATTCGAGCTTGATCCCCGCCGACCTGATCAGCGGCCCCCACTTCGCCACCTCGGCATCGATAAACCGCGCGAACGAAGCACTGTCGCCCGCCTCCGGCTGCAACCCCAACCCGATCAGCTTGCTGCGCGTCTGCGCATCGGCCAGCACCGCGTTGGCGTCGCGGTTGAGTTGTTGCACCACGGCCGCCGGCGTGCCGGCGGGCGCCATCAGGCCGAACCAGCCGTACCCGACCACGCCGGGAAAGCCTTGCTCGCCAAACGTGGGTGCGTCCGGATAGACCGGCGTGCGCTGCTCCGCGGATACCGCGATCACGCGCAGCTTGCCGGCCTTGATAAACGGCAGCGCGGTGGTGATGGCGGTCAGCGTGGCATCGACCCGGCCGGCCAGCAGTTCGGTGTAGGCGGTGGAGTCGCCCCGGTAATGTACGTTGAGGCCCTTGAATTTCGCCTGGGCCGCAAAGAGTTCGGCGGTCAGGTGCGGGCCCGAGCCGATGCCCGGCGAGGCGAAAGTCACGCCGTCCTTCTTCTCGCGCGCCATGCGTACAAAGTCGGCCACCGTGCGCACCGGCGAATCGGCGTTGACGATCAGGAAGATCGGCCCCAGCACGCGCGGCCCCACCGCGACGAAATCCTTGTGGATGTCGTAGTGTTGCGAGAGCCCCGCCGCGGCATTGATGGCAAACGGCGCCGCCACCCACAGCAGCGTGTAGCCATCCGGCGTGGCGCGGGCGAGCTGCTCGTTGGCCACGCGCGTGCCGGCGCCGGGCTTGTTCTCCACCACGAACTGCTGCTTGTACCTGCGGCTGAGCCCTTCGCCGAGCAATCGCGCCGAGATGTCGTTGGAACCACCGGGGCCATAGGGCGAAATCAGGCGCACCGGGCGCGACGGATAGTCCTCGGCATGCAGCGGCGTCAGCATTGTGCCGGCCGCCGCGAACAGCAAGGCGTTGCACGCCACCTTGAGCACATGCCGCCTTTGCGGATCCGGCTTCATGATGGCTCCCCGACCGAAGCCGCGCCGGCCAGCGGACGGATTGGCGGATAGACGAAGGTCTTGTCGAGATGCGCGGGCTGCGGCACATACAGCCGCAGCGTCACATAGAACGGGCCCGCGGGCGCCGGCAGCCAGTTGCCCTCCGCTGCCGGATCGGCCGGCGGTGACGCCGACAGGCGCAGCCGCAGGCTGCCGTCGGCGTCGTAGCGCAGGCTCGGCGAGCGGTCGCCCAGCGAGTAGCGTCCGAGCGCGTTGTCCACCAGCATGCAGTCGGTCTTGTCGTACATGGTGAGCGACCAGAACGCGCCTACCTGTGGCAGCGCATCCGCGGCGAAGGCCAGTTCGTAGCCGGTGCGGCCATCGAGCGGTGCGCCCTCGCTGTCTCGATCGGCCATGACGTACATCGCCTCTTCCACGCCAAGCGCGCCAATATAGTTGCGCGCTACCAGCGCGCGCTCGGCAAAGCGCGTGCCGAACGATTCGCGGATTTCCACCGGCAGGGTCCAGCCACCGCCAAGGTCGGAGGGCAGCGGCGCCGCCAGTTCGGCGAGCACCTCCTTGATCGCGGTGCCCAAACGCGCCAGCACGGCGTCGCCAGGCGCGGACCCACCGCAATCCGCGCCGACGCCGGACTGCGCGAAGCCTGCCACCAGCGCGGCTTCGGCCGCCGGCGGCGGATTCTCGCGCAACGCCTGGTTGACCACTTCAGCGTAGCGGCGCGGATCGCCCAGGTGCTCGCCCGGCTGCATGCCGACATCGAAGGGCCGCGCGGCGGGCGCGCCGTCGAGCGTGCTGAGGCGAAACTGGTCCTGCAGCGCATGCACGGCCGGCAGGTCGGCCTCGCCGTCCACCAGCATGCGGCCGAGCAGCCAGACCGCGTCGGTAGGGCAGGCAATGGCGGTCGCGCCCGCCGGCACTTCGCCCTGCCAGCGCGGACCATGCAGCAGGAAGCGCCCGCGCCCGTTGCCGGTGGTGCGGGTGCCGATGTAGCCGAAGGGGTTGGTATAGAAGTCGAGCAGTCCGAGCACGTAGTAGCGGCCTGCGCTGTCGGGCACGTCCAGCAGCAGCGGCCCTTGCGACAGGTCGAGCCAGGCGTTGCTGTAAAGCGTGTCGTTGTTGGGCGTGACCACCTGGCGATGCTGCGGGCCGAGCAGCTGGCGGGTGTGGATGAAATGATTGATCCAGCGCACCGGGGCATCGGGCTGCGGCGCGGCGAATGCACCCGCGCTGTTCCGGCGCGGGCAGGTGGCGGCACGCATGCGCGCCATCTCGTAGAGGGGCAGCGTGTAGCGCACCGCGTCATGGGCGGGTGTGGCGGTTCCGGTACGGGTCATGGTGGCTTCCATTGCAGGCTCCTATCAGTCGATGCGGCGCACGGCCGGGATGGTGTACTGGCCGTCCAGGAACGACCGGGCCGGATGGTAGAGCCGCAGGATCAGGTAGAACGGCCCCGCGGACGCGGGCAGCCAATTGTCCTGCTGCAGCGGGCGCGCATGCGAGATGGGAAGCACCAGGCTGCCGTCCGCCTCCATGCGCAGGCCCGGCGTGCGGTCCCCCACCGCGTAGCGCCCGATCTCGTTGGCGCTGAAATAGCGGTCCTCGCCATACAGCGATACCGACCAGAATGCCTGCGCGGGCGGCAGCATGCCGGGCGCGAAGCGCAGCTCGTAGCGGTGACGGCCATCGAGCGGCTGGCCATCGGCATCGAAATCGGCCATGGCGTAGATCGCCTCGTCGGCACGCAGGGCGCCGAGCCCCTTCATCGCGGTGCAGGCGCGCTGCAGCCAGTCGTCGCCGTACATGCCGAGCTTCAGGCTGTAGCCCCAGCTCTTGCGGCCCTGGCTGCGCGTATGCGCCTCGATCACGGCCATGGCCTGCGCGTAGGCGCTCTCCAGCCCGGCCACCACGGCCGGGCGCAATGCCGCCAGGTCGGTTTCATCTTCCAGCCGGATGCCCACCTTGCGCAGCAGGGTCAGCAGGCCGGACTCCTCCGCCGCCGGCGGGAACTCGCGCAGCGCATTGAAGAGGTTGTGGAAGAAGTCCAGCGCGGGCCGGCCACTGTCGCGCCATTGCGCCACGCAGCGCGGGCGCGCCGCGCCCGGCGTGCGGGTGAGCGCGAAGCCCTGTTCGAAAGCGCGCGCTGCCGGCAGGTCCTGCGGCCCCTGCACCAGCACGCGGCCGAGCAGCCAGACCAGCGAGCTGGGGCATTGCACCGCATGCTTGCCGCTGGCCTGCTGGCCCGGGCCGGTCAGCTCGATCTCGCCGCCTTCGGCTGCGACGTTACGCGGGCCCAGGTTCTCGAAGTTGTTGGTGTGGACGTCGAGCAGCTCGATCACGTAGTAGCGCCCCGCGTCAGGCAGCGGCGGGATGCGCAGCGTCACGGGGCCCTCGGCCAGGTTGATCCACCCGCAGAAGTACAGCAGGTCGTTGGCCGGGGTGACGATGTCGCGGTCCTCGTGCGTCCACTGGCGCTCGCTGGCCGACAGGGCATTCATCGGCGCGCGGCCGTAGCCCGTGGCCGCGTCGACCGAGGTCTGCAGGCGGCAGGTACGCAGCGTTTCGATCAGCGCGTAGCCATAGATCGCGAGCGGAAAGGCCGCGCCGGCGACGAGGGCCCGCTGCGGGCTGGCGTGGGTTGCCGGGGCGAGGGGCGGATTCATGTTCATGCGTTTGGCTCCTGACGAAATTATTCGAGCGCGGCGCCGCTCGTCTTGACGAGGGCGGCCCAGGCGCGGATGTCTTGCTGCATTTGCGCTGCAAAGGCGGCGCGCGGCTGCGGGTTGAAGCGCATGCCCAGCGTTGCGGCCTGCGCCTGCATGGCGGGCTCGGCCATGATGGCTTCGACGGCGCGCTCCAGCCGGTCGACGATGGCCGCCGGCGTGCGGGCCGGCGCGAACAGCGCGAACCAGCTATCGATGCGGAACGGCACCCCGGACTCGGCGAAGGTCGGGACGTCGGGCAGCGCCACCGAGCGCTCCGATCCGGTGACCGCCAGCGCCCGGACCTTGCCGCTGCGGATCAGCGGCAAGGTGCCGGCCAGGTCGGACATGGCCACCGGCAGCGTGCCGCCCATCACGTCGGTCAGCATCGGGCTGACACCCTTGTACGGGATATGGCGCAGATGGATGCCGCTGCTCACGTTCAGGCTCTCGCCGGCCAGGTGGCCGCCAGAGCCGGGTCCCCAGGAGCCATAGGCCAGGTCCGCGCCGGGACGCCTGGCCTGCGCGATCAGCGCCGGCAGGTCCTTGCCCGTGAAGGCCGGGCCCGCAACCAATACATTGCCGCCGTAGGCGAGGCGCCCCACCGGCACGAAATCGCGCACGGGATCGTAGGGCAGCCGGGGGAAGATCGCCGGCGCGATCGCATGCGTGGCGGAGATGCCTAGCAATAGCGTGTAGCCGTCCGGCGCGGCGCGCGCGACCTGCGCGGAGCCGATGGTGCCGGTGGCGCCCGCCACGTTCTCCACCAGCACGGTGCCGCCCAGCGCGGTCGAAAGCCTGGCGGCAACCAGCCGCCCGATCACGTCGGTGCCGCCGCCTGGCGGGAAAGGCACGACGAGGCGGATCGGCCTTTCGGGGAACTTGCCGGATTCCGCGGGCGCCGCATGCGCCGGTGCGGCGGCGAACGCGATCAGCACGGCGCAGGCGCCGATGGTGCGGGGAATATTGGCCGCTGGCGCGCACGCGGCCCTTGCAGCTTGCAAATGCATGATGGTTGTCTCCTGTTTTTGTCCGAGCCCATCCGCGCGCCCGGTCTGTGCCGGTCTGTGGTTGCGCGGTGGAGGTACGTTGCATTGCTACGCCATCTCGTTCACGCCGGTGCCCCAGCCGGCAGCAAGGTGATCACGGCATCCGCCGCGACCGGCCCTTCGGCGCCGACGATGAAAGGATTGATTTCCAGCGTATCGAGCCGGGGCCCTAGCGCGGCGGCCAACTGCGATACCCGCACCAGCAAGCCGGCAGCCTGCGCCAGCGGCAGCACAGGGTTGCCGCGATGGCCCGCGAACAGCACCGCCGCGCGGCTTTGCTCCAGCATGGCAAGCGCGCGCTCCGGCGACAGTGGTGCGAGGCCGAAGGCCATCTGCCGGAAAATTTCCACGGCGGTGCCGCCGATGCCGGCCAGCACCACCAGCCCGAACACCGGATCGCGCCGCACGCCCACCATCAGCTCGCCCCAGCCGCGCACCATGCGCGCCACCAGCACGCCCTCGAAAGGCAAGCTGGCATCGGCCCGGGCCAGTGCCGCCTGCATCTGCGCAAAGGCTTTGCGCACGGCGGCGGCGTCCGTCAGGTTGAGCGCCACGCCGCCCACGTCGCTCTTGTGCAGCACCTGCGCCGAGCACAGCTTCACAACGACCGGGTAGCCGACGCGCTGCGCCAGGGCCACGGCCTCGTCGGCATTTCGGGCCAGACCGTGCGGGGCCACCGGCACGCCGGCGTCCGCCAGCAGGCGCATGGCTTCGAACTCGGACAGTGCGCTGGCGTCTTCCGGCACATCGCGCAGCAGCGGAGCCATTGGCACAACACGCTCGGTGGCCGACGGGCTTGCCGCCGCCGCCTCCAACGCCGCCGCGCGGGCCAGCGCGGCCACGGCCTCGATGGCGTGGGCCGGCTCGCGGAACACCAGGCAGCCGTGCGCTTCCAGCCAGGCGCGCTTGTCGTCGTCGACCACGCCGGACAGCAGCAGCGGCGCGGCGCGCTTGTCCTCGTGCAGCGCGCCGATGGTGCGCTGGAGTTCTTCCCACAGCCGCGGTGCGTTGGCGCCACCGGCCAGGAAGGCCACCACGCAGCCGTACTCGCCGCAGGTAGCCACGCCGGCCATCGCGTCGAGCAGCACGGCGGGCTGGGCTACCACCTGGCCCGTGACATCGATCGGATTGGCGGTGCTGGCAAAGGGAATGCTCTTGCGCAGCGCCTGCGCGGCCGCCGCCGGCATGGGTGGCATCGGCATGCCGAGCTCCTCGGCGCGATCGGCCATCATGATGCCGACCCCGCCGGACACCGTGAGGATGGCCACCGGCGTCACGGCGTCCGCGACCAGGCCGCCCGGGCTGCTCCAGCGCGCCGGTCGCCGCCCGCGCGACAAGGTGTAGCCGAGCCGGAAGAAATCCTCCAGCGTATGGGCACGGTGCACGCCGTATTCGTCGAACACGGCCTGGTAGATCGCATCCTCGCCGGCCAGGCTGGCCGTGTGCGATTGCGCCGAGCGCGCGCCGGCCTCGGTGGTGCCCACCTTGGTGATCACCACCGGCTTGCCGGCGGCGCGCGCGGCGGCCAGCGCCTGGCGCAGACGCTGGCCGTCGCGGCAACCTTCCATATAGGCCAGGATCACGCGCGTGTCGTCGTCCTGCGCCATCCATTCGATCACGTCGGCCACTTGCAACCCGGCCTCGTTGCCGGTGGTCACCCAGTGGCTCAGCCCCAGCCCGGCCTCGCGCGCCAGCGCGAAGGCATAGGCGCCGAACGCGCCGCTCTGGCTGACCAGGCCCACATCCCCCACCGGCGGCGCGCCGGTCAGCGGGATCGGCGAGAAGGTGGCGAACAGGCGCGCGCGCAGGTTCATCGCACCCAGGCAATTGGGGCCGAGCAGTGCCACGCGGTGCCGGCGCGCGCTGTCGGCCAGCGCCAGCTGCATGGCCTGGCCTTCCTCGCCCACTTCGGCAAAGCCCGAGGTAAAGAAGATCGCGGCGCGCGTGCCGTTCTGCGCCAGTTGCGCCATCACAGACTCCGTCGCCACGGCCGGCACGGCCACGATGGCAAGGTCGACGGGCTCGCCGATGGCGGCCAGCGACGGGTACGCGCGCAAGCCCTGGATCTCGCCCGCGCTGGGGTGCACGGGATAGATGCGCCCTGCATAGCCAAGCTCGCGCAGCAGCCGGATGGGCATGCCGCCCACTTTGTCGGGCTGCGTGGACGCGCCGATGACCGCGACCGAACGCGGTTTCAGCAGGGAATCTAAATCGGGCATGGCTTAGTCTCCGGGTTGCCTTGAAGGCTTGTTTCAGGATGGACGCCTGTACCGGCGCTGCCTGTGTGTTGTCTGGCGCGCGGCGCGGCTATTGCCGCAGCCCGGTCACCGATTCGATCGAACGCGTCATCTCCATCAGCAGCGGCGCGATTTTTTTCTCCAGCATGCCGCGCCGCAGTTGCGACGCCGCAATGGCGCAGTTGAACAGCAGCGGGCGGTTCAGGTAGACGATGCGCGAATACACGCCGACGCCATGCACGCCGCTGCCCGCGTCGCCTAAGTTGATGGCAAAGCCGCGCTTGGGGTAATGGGCCACGTTGTGGCAAACAGTGTCGTAGCAGGCCGCGTATTCGTCGGGACGCTCACGCTGCGCGGCTTGCATCAGGGTTTCGAATTCCGCCTTGGACAAGGTACTCAGGAAGGCGCGGCCCATGCCGGTGCTCAGCACCGAGCGCACCGCGCCCACGCCGGGGCGTGCGGGCGTGCCCTCGTTATGCGTGCAGGTCAGCAGGTAGGTCACGTCGAGTCGGTGCGCCACGCCCATCGACACCGCACCCTCGATGCGGTCCGCCAGCGCCTGCATCAGCGGCCGCGCCACATGGCGCACCTGCAGGCCGGTCAGGTAGGGGTAGCCCAGCGCAAGCACCTGGGCGCCGACGAAGTACTTGTCCAGTTTGGGGTCCCAGTCCAGGTAGCCCAGCTCGAACAAGGTGCGGCAGATGCGCGACACCGTGGCGCGGGGCAGTTGCAGGCGTTCGGATAGCTCGCCGTTGCCCAGCGGCCGCGGCTCGTCGATGAAGCAGCGCAGCAGGGCAAACCCCTTGGCCAGCAGCCCGCCGAAAGAGGGGTCGTCTTTCCTGCGCTCGGCAATGAATTGTTTGACCGGCGTGTTCATCTTGTCTCCTTGCACTGCAGTGTGGGTGCGGTCTTTTTCTGTGTCAAAGCTCGGAATTGATTTCCATATATTGGAAATATAGGCCTGCTCTTGACGAAATGCCGTAGTAACCATATGGTTCACAAAACCGAATCCGAATTCGCATACGGAATTTGCCATGCCTATCTCGTCCTCTGCCGCGCCCCCCGCCAAGCCCTCCAAGGGGACATCCGCGTTCCCCACGGTAGCCACCCCATCGATCCTGCAGCCGCCGCGCCAGCGGCGTGCCCGCGAGACGGAACAAGCACTGCTCGATGCGGGCCGCGCGTTGCTGGCGCAGCGGGATTTCTCGGCGGTTTCCGTGGCGCAGATCGCCTCCGCCTGCGAAGTCTCCGTGGGGGCCTTCTACGGCCGCTTCCGCGACAAGCAGGCGTTCTTCGAGTCGCTGCGTACGCTGGTGATGCGGGAAACCGGAGAATCCGTCTCGCGTTACCTGCGCGTGGAGCGCTGGGAAGAAGTGCCTACCGACGTCATGCTCGAAAAAATCATGCGTTACGTGGTGCTGGGCTGCCATGCCAATCGCGGTGTGATCAAGGCTTCTCTCAAGCATGCCTCGATCCGTCCGGAGGAATGGCTGCCGCACCGGGAAAGCGGCCAGGCGGTGGTGGAGCGCATGGTGGCCCTGCTGGTGCCGCGCCTGCCGATGCCGCCCGAGCAGGCCGAACTGCGTGTGCGTTTTGCCATGCAGGCCGTGTTCAGCATCGTGGTCAATGCCATCCTCAACGATGCCGGCCCGCTGCCGCTCGACGACGAGCGCCTCCCTGGCGAGATGACCCGCCTCGTGGCCGGCTACCTGGCAATGCCCGGCTGACGCCACGACGCGCCGCGGGCATGCAGCCCCGCCCATGACTCCCGCCTGAAAGACTTCCACGGCGCGCGCACTCGCTCGGAGCGCGCGCCGGATCCAATAAAACCCCGAGGAGACAAACCATGACATTACGCAGCCCGTTCTGCGGGAAAGCTGCTGCCCTGCTCGCGTGCGCGTGCGCGGCATTGCTGCCGCTGGCCGCGCACGCCCAGGCCGGCTACCCCAACAAACCCCTGCACCTGATCGTGCCCTACCCCGCCGGCGGCCTGACCGACACGCTCTCGCGCACGCTGGCGGAAGGCCTGGGCAAGCGGCTGGGTCAGACCGTGGTGGTGGAGAACAAAGGCGGTGCCGGCGGCATCATCGGCACCGACTATGTAGCCAAGTCCGCACCCGATGGCTACACGCTGCTGCTGACGATCCCCGGCCCCATCACCGCCAACCTGGCCCTTTACAAGAAGCTGCCCTACGATCCGCGCACCGACCTGCGGCAGGTCTCCGACGTGGCGACGGCGCGCACGGTGCTGGCCGTCAACGGCGCGCTGCCGGTGAAGACGGTAGCCGAGCTGATCGCCTATGCCAGGAAGGAGCCCGGCAAGCTGCGCATGGGCTCGTGGGGACCCGGCACTCAGCCGCACACCATCCAGGCCTATCTGGACAAGACCTACGGCGTCGATATCCTGCACGTGCCCTATCGCGGCGAGGGTCCCATGGTGACGGACCTGCTGGCGGGCCAGGTCAATGTGACGGTCGGCTCGGTGACGTCGCTGAAGCAGCACTTCGCCAGCGGCAAGCTGCGCCCGCTGGCCGTCACCGGCAACCGGCGCGCCAAGGCGTTGCCTGACGTGCCGACCTTTGCCGAGGCCGGCTACCCCGACGAGCCGTACAAGCTGGTCGGCCCCATCACGCTGCTGGTGCCCTCGCGCACGCCGAACGATATCGTCGAGCGCCTGGGCCGCGAGGTGAGCGCGCTGGTGAAATCGCCGGAGATCAGCCAGCGTATCGAGGACATGGGCGCCGAGCCGATCGGCAACCTGCCCGCCGAGGCCGTGAGCGCCTACAAGGCCTACCTGCCGGGGGTGCTCAAGCTGACCGCCGATACCGGGGTGACGCTGGATTAACGCCGGCCGGCGGCGGGATAATGCAGCGCGGAAATGGCCGCTATGAATCCGCCGGTGCTTCCCTTGGCCGCCATGCCCCGCGGCCATACAATGCCTGCTCCTCGCGCGGCCCCACCGCGCCGCGTGCCGATTCCCGCATTACCGCTTCCGGCGGTGCCTTCCGGCGCCGACATCACGCATGGCAACGCTCTTCCTGGTACGGCACGGTCAGGCCTCATTCGGCGCCGCCAACTACGACTGCCTCTCCGACACCGGGCGGCAGCAAGCCCGCTGGCTGGGCGAGTATTTCCGCGAGCGCGGTATCTCGTTCAAGCGGGTGGTGGCCGGTTCGCTGGTGCGCCAGCAGGACACGGCGATGGAGATCCTGGCCGGCATGGGGGCTGGCGATGTACTGGTCCAGACGGACCGGGGCGCGGTCACCACGGGCATCGAAACCCACCCCGGCCTTAACGAATACGATGGCGAAGCGCTGTATCGCAGCCATACCGGTGGGGCGGATCATCGGACCCATCAGAATACGGATTACAACGACTACTGGCGGACGTTTCGCGCGGCGTATCAGGCCTGGACGATGGATCAACTGGCGGGCATGCCGGAGTCGTGGGCTGAGTTTGGGGGGCGGATTCGCGATGGTTTGTTGCATGCCACGGACGGGGCTTCGCGAAAGGATGCGGTGTTGGTTGTTAGTTCTGGTGGGGCTATCGGGCGGGCTACTGCGGATTTGCTGGGTGCGCCGGCGCAGACTGCGATTGAGTTGAATCTGCAGTTTCGGAATACGGCTTTTTGCGAGATTATTTCTGGGCGCGGGATGCTGCGGTTGCTGAGTTTTAATGGTTTGCCGCATTTGGATCGGGTTGATCGGCGGGATGCCATTACGTTTGCCTGAGGGGTGGGTGGGGCGGATTGCTGTTGGGGTTTTTTGAGCGGCGTTGGTTGTTGGACGCAACAGCGTACGACATCCCCCTGCGGGGGACGCCGGTCACTCTTCTTTGCTTCGGCGTAACTATTCAGCAGCCGGGGATAGGCGAAGGTGGGCAGCCAGAGAAGGTGCAGGTCAAAGCCGTGAAGAGCTCACGCTGCTGCTTGCGCAGCGTGGCGAGGTAAGAGCGGATGGTGCAAAACGCCTGCAGCCCATGTGTGACGCGGAAGCCTCCGGAGATCTTCTGTTTGAGCTTGGGCATGCGGATATCCCGTTCGGCTTGGTTGTTATCGAACGGCACACGATGATCGGCGATGAAGCGCCACACCTCGGTCGCATATCGCTGGAGGCGAGCCAGCAGGTTGTAGGCGAAGGACTGTTTGGTCTTGCCGCGCGGGTCCAGGGCTGGATTCCGTGCCTGCGCAGGATTGTCCTGCTGTCCCTGCGCGATCAGCGCCTCAGCGCGGCGCCGGTAGTCGGCCAGGCGTGCTGGCGCCAGGCTGGTGTTGCCCCGCGTCAGATTGTCGTCGGCTTCGCGCTTGGCCTGGCGTAGCAGGGTGATCATGTCCTGAGCCCAGGTCTGTTGGGTGGTCTCCCAAATGTAGATGAGTTCGCGCAGATGATGCGCGTTGCACAGCGCGTGCTGGCACGCGTAGTCGGCATAAGGGCGCCAGCCGTCATGCACGGCCACACCGTCGAAGGCAGGCAAGATGTTGAAGCTATCCAATGCCTCTTTGCCACGCTTGGCGTGCGGGCCATACCAGGTCAGCCATATTGTCGAAGCGCTATGCAGCCACTGCTGCTTGCGCCCAACCCGCATGCCTGTCTCATCAAAGTGCACCACCGGCTCGGCCAGGATCGCTTGACGGATCTGATCAATTGCCGGTGCTAGCGCGCCGGCAGCCTCGTTGATGAAGTTTTGAATGGTGCCCGTGCTCACCGGCAGATCGAACAGATCTCGCAGGGCTTGTGCTGTACGGTCGATCGGCACTTGCTGGTACTGCGTCAGATAGACCCCCGCGGCTTTGACCCGAGGGCCATACTGCGCCGCCTGGCTGACCCCGCTCGGGAACTGGCTGGTATGGGTCTTGCCACAGCGGCACTGGGCAACTTGCACACGATGCTCGATCACTTCAAAGCGGATCGCGGGCAGATCAAACACTTGGCGGCCTTGCGGCAGCACGGTGACCTGATCTGCCGCAATGGCACTGCCGCAGACGTCGCAGCGCTCGGGCACCGGGTGCGTCACCGTGTGATCAGGGTCCTGCACCCGCTTGAGCGTCCTGCCCGGATGGCCGGGCTGACCACCCGGCGGGTTCGTGCCCGGCTCGCGCAGCGACTTCGGCTTGCGCTTCAGGCCGTCGGTCGAAGGCGGCTTGCTGGAGTTGTGGCTATCCTTCTCCAGCTTCGCCTCAAGCGCATTCAGCCGCGTCACCAGCTCAATGATGAGCGCGTCCTTCTGCTCTGGCGTCAGGTCGTTGAGGCTGGGGATCTTCGTCATGCGTAGCACTATGAAGCACTTCGCATCGGTTTACAACATCTGCTGAATAGTTACGCCGAAGCAAAGAAGAGTGACCGGCGTCCCCCGCAGGGGGATGTCGTACGCTGTTGCGTCCAAAAACCAACGCCGCAAAAAGAAACAGCGAAGGCAACCCAACAGCCCCAACCTACAGCCGCTCAACAATAGTCACATTAGCCATCCCACCACCCTCACACATCGTCTGCAACCCATACCGCTTACCCTGCGCATGCAGCGCATGCACAAGCGTAGTCATCAGCTTCGCCCCCGAGCCACCAAGCGGATGCCCCAACGCAATGGCCCCGCCATTCACATTCATGCGCGCCGGATCCGCACCCGTGGTCCGCAGCCAAGCCAGCGGCACCGGCGCAAACGCCTCATTGATCTCGAACAGATCGATATCACCGATCTTCATGCCGGCCTTCTCCAGCGCCCGCAGCGTAGCCGGCAACGGCGCCTCCAGCATGATCACGGGATCATGGCCCAGCACCGACATATGGTGAATACGTGCCAGCGGCTTGACGCCCAGCTTCTTCAGCCCGGCTTCGCTGACCACCATCAACCCGGCCGCGCCATCGCAGATCTGGCTGGCGCTGGCAGCGGAAACGGTGCCGCCTTCCTCGATCAGCTTGACGCTGCCGATGGACTCCAGGCTGGCCTCGAAGCGAATGCCTTCATCCACCGTGTGCAACTCGCCATTGCTGCTGCCGTCGGCGGCGCGCACCGCCACCGGCACGATTTCGTCCTTGAAGCGCCCCGCCTGCGTGGCGGCGATGGCACGGCGATGGCTTTCCAGCGCGTAGCGGTCGAGATCGTCGCGCGTGAGGCCGTACTTGCGCGACATCATCTCGGCGCCGGTGAACTGGCTGAACTTCACGCCGGGATAGCGCTCCTGCATGGCCGGGCTCATCGAACTGCCGAAGCCGTTCTTGAACGGCAGCGTGGACGGCAGCCCCATCGGCACGCGCGTCATGCTTTCCACGCCGGCGGCGATGACGATGTCCATGGTGCCCGACATCACCGCCTGCGCGGCGAAGTGCAGAGCTTGTTGCGACGAGCCGCACTGGCGGTCGACCGAGGTGCCGGGCACGCTTTCCGGAAGGCGCGAGGCCAGCACGGCATTGCGCGCCACATTGCCAGCCTGTTCGCCGGCCTGCCCCACGCAGCCCATGATCACGTCGTCGATCAGCGCCGGGTCCGCGCCGCTGCGTTCCACCAGCGCGTTCAGTACCTGCGCTGCGAGATCGGCCGGATGCCAGCCCGCCAGCTTGCCGCCCTTGCGCCCGCCCGCGGTCCGCGCGGCCGCTACGATGTATGCCTCTGCCATGTGTTCTCCTCTTATCGTTGCGGGCGAATCCGCCCGTGGTGGCCGCGCGCCGGGAATGGCACGGCAAGCCTCGCTAGCCTGTTGCGGATTCTGGCGCAGCAGCCGGGCGCCCGGCGTCGTCGGAAGCGACGATTGCGCGGTGCCGGCGATCGCGCGAGCGCAGGTTGCCGCTCTTCACGTGCGGGGCGCCAGCACCGAGAAAATGGCCGTGGCGCGCAACAGGCAGCGCTCGCCGGCCATCACACGGCAATGGCCGAAGCGCAGCCGCGAACCCATTTTGTCGAACTCGACATGCGCCTCGATCCACTCGCCCAGGCGGGCGGCATCGAAATAGTCCAGGCTGAGATTGACGGTCACGGCGGGCGGCATGCGCTCGCCCTCCATCAGCATCATCATGCCGATGGCGGTATCGGCCAGCGTGGCCAGCATGCCGCCATGCGGGATGCCGAGCGGGTTGAGGTGATGCTTGCCGATGCGCACGCCCACCGCGCGCTGCCCGCTGTCCACGTAGAGCTGGCCGAGATGGGCAAGAAAGCCGCCGCTGGGACGCATGGCCTTGAAGCCCGGCGGGACCGCATCGGCAGCGTCGGCGGCATCGGCACCAGCGGCGCCGGAAGATTGGTTGGATTCAGCCATGCCTGTCCCGCCGCCTCACGCCGCGAAATAGCGCGATGCCACGCCGAGCTGCTCGCGGCACTCGGCCACCATGCGCTCGATCAGCTCGGCACAGGTCGGGATATCGTCGATCAGGCCCACGCACTGGCCGGCGCTGATGATGCCGCCATCGGTCTCGCCGGCGGCGAGCGCGGCCTTGCCGCGCACGCCCGCCACCAGGTGCTTGACGTCCTCGAACTGGGCGCCGCCGGGCTGGCGTTCGATGGTGACGACTTCATCGGAGACCGCATTCTTGAGCACGCGCGCCGTGTTGTGCAGCGTGCGGAAGATCAGGTTGGTGTCGCGCTCGCTCGCGTCCACCAGCGCCTGCTTGACGTTGTGGTGGATCGGCGCCTCGCGGGTGGCGCAGAAGCGCGTGCCCATGTTGACGCCTTCGGCGCCCAGCACCAGTGCCGCGGCCATGCCCCGCCCGTCGGCGATGCCGCCGGAAGCGATCACCGGAATGCCCAGCCGGCGCGCCGCCAGCGGGATCAGCACCATGCCCGGCACGTCGTCCTCGCCGGGATGGCCCGCGCACTCGAAGCCGTCGATCGACACCGCGTCCACGCCCAGGCGCTCGGCCGACAGCGCATGGCGGATCGCCACGCATTTGTGGATCACCTTGATGCCGGCTGCCTTGGCGCGCGCAATATGCTCCCTGGGATTGTTGCCGGCGGTTTCCAGCACCTTGATGCCGCTTTCGATGATCACGTCGAGGTAGCGCGCGTACGGCGGCGGGTTGATCGATGGCAGCAGCGTCAGGTTGACGCCGAAGGGCTGGTCGGTCAGCTCGCGGGTGCGGCGGATCTCGGCGGCCAGGGCTTCGGGCGTGGGCTGG
The DNA here is from genome assembly GCF_057814235.1 of Cupriavidus sp. F041. Taxonomy (NCBI): domain Bacteria; kingdom Pseudomonadati; phylum Pseudomonadota; class Betaproteobacteria; order Burkholderiales; family Burkholderiaceae; genus Cupriavidus; species Cupriavidus sp. F041. The sequence goes on along the minus strand of NZ_JBVASY010000001.1, from coordinate 1,892,574 downwards.
GTCAGCGCGGTCAGCACGCCGAGCCCGCCGGCGTTGGATACCGCGGCGGCCATCTCGGCGTAGCCTACCCACTGCATGCCGCCCTGGATGATCGGGTAACGGGTGCCCAGCAATTCGGTAATGCGCGTCTTCATGAGGTTCCTTCTCGCTTCTTGTCTTTCAGGTTCTGTGCCTTGCCTGCCATGCTTGCGCCGCCCTTCGCCGCCATCTCGCCGCCAGGCCTCCTGGCGCCAGTCTACGGCGGGGCGGCGGCGGCTACCTCGTCGGATTCGACGATTGCAGGCGCACGATTCTGCACTACCTTACCTACCAACCCTTTCGAGCAGCCAAGGCCAGCCATGAGCAATTCCAGTTCCACGACTTCCCCCAGCTTCGAAACCCTGCAATACGCCGTCGACCGGGGCGTCGCCACCATCACCCTGCACCGCCCGGACAAGCTCAATGCCTTCACCGCGCAGATGATGCAGGAGCTGATCGATGCCTTCGACGCCACCGACGCCGACGACAACGTCCGCGCGGTGATCGTCACCGGCTCCGGGCGCGCCTTCTGCGCCGGTGCCGACCTGTCCTCGGGCGGCTCCACCTTCGATTACGAGAAGCGCTACGGCGCCAGCAAGGAAGCGGCGCACCGCGACGGCGGCGGCCGCGTGGCACTGCGTATCTTCCGCAGCCTCAAGCCGGTGATCGCCGCGGTCAACGGGGCCGCGGTGGGCATCGGCGTGACCATGCAACTGCCGATGGATATCCGCCTGGCCTCCACCGACGCCAAGTTCGGCTTTGTGTTCGCGCGCCGCGGCATCACGCCGGAGGCGGCATCGTCGTGGTTCCTGTCGCGCGTGGTCGGCATCTCGACGGCGCTTGAGTGGTGCTATACCGGCCGCGTGTTCTCGGCGCAGGAAGCGCTGGAGCGCGGGCTGGTGCGCTCGCTGCACGCGCCCGGAGACCTGCTGCCGGCCGCGCAGGCGCTGGCCCGCGAGATCGCGGACAACGCCGCGCCGGTATCCATCGCCATCTCGCGCCAGCTGATCTGGCGCATGGCGGGCGCCAGCCACCCGATGGAAGCGCACCGCCTGGACAGCCGCGCGATCCAGTCGCGCGGCCAGTCGGCGGACGTCAAGGAGGGCGTCAGCGCCTTCCTGGAGAAACGCCCGGCCAGCTTCCCTGAGCGGGTGTCGCAGGACATGCCGGACTTCTTCGACTGGGACAGCGAACCGCCCTTTATCTGATGCCGTCGATCCCCCGCCGAGCCCCAAGGAAAACAGCGTGAAAGTCAGCATGGCAGTCCAGACCCGCAAATCGGTGCGCGGCTTCCTTCCCACGCCGGTGCCGCCGGAGGTCATCCGCGACGTGCTGGAGCAGGCCGCGCGCGCGCCGTCGGGCGGCAACCTGCAACCCTGGCACCTGCACGTGGTGGGCGGCGAGCCGCTGGAGCGGCTCAAGGCCACCATGCGCGAGCGCATCGCCGGCATGCCCGGCGGCGAAGGGAGCGAGTACGACATCTACCCGCGCGACCTGGTCTCGCCCTATCGCGAGCGCCGCTTCCAGGTGGGCGAGGACCTCTATCGCTGCCTGGGCATCCCGCGCGAGGACAAGCGGGCGCGCATGGCCCAGTTTGCCAATAACTTCACGTTATTCGGCGCGCCGCTGGCCTTGTTCTGCACCGTGGACCGCCGCATGGGCCCGCCGCAATGGTCGGACCTGGGCATGTACCTGCAAACGGTGATGCTGCTGCTGCGCGAGCATGGCCTGGACAGCTGCGCGCAGGAGTGCTGGGCGATCTACCCGGAAACCATCTCGGGCTTTCTCTCCATTCCGCCCGAACGCATGCTGTTTACCGGCATGGCGATTGGCTATGAAGACGCGGAAGCACCGGTCAACCAGCTGCGCGCCACACGCGCGCCGCTCGCCGAGTTCACCGAATTCATCGGCATCTGAGGCCCCTGCGGCAAGCGGCGGGCGTCGGCTTGCCACTATGCCGATTTCGTCATCGCCGCTGGGGAAAGGCGACAAGCCGGCAGGAGGCGGCCATGCCACGCTGTAGGGGTCATCCACACCTGGCCCCCTGGGCATTCCCGCCATGCATCGAGCGCCCCGCCTTCCACCGCAAGCTCCACGGTGTCTTCACCGCCCGCTCCCCGCCAGATCAGGGTGATCGACTCCCACACCGGCGGCGAGCCCACCCGGCTGGTCATCGACGGTTTCCCCGATCTGGGCAGCGGCGGCATGGCCGCGCGGCTGGACCGGCTCTCGCGCGAGCACGACCGCTGGCGCGCCGCCACCGTGCTGGAGCCGCGCGGCAGCGACGTGATGGTCGGCGCGCTGCTGTGCCCGCCGGTTTCCGCCGGTGCCTGCGCGGGCGTGATCTTCTTCAACAACAGCGGCTACCTGGGCATGTGCGGCCACGGCACCATCGGGCTGGTGGCCTCGCTGGCGCATCTCGGGCGCATCGCGCCTGGCCGGCACAGCATCGATACGCCGGTGGGCACGGTGGAGGCCACGCTGCATGAAGACGGCTCGGTCGGCGTGCGCAACGTGCCCGCCTGGCGCTACCGGCATGCGGTGGCCGTCGACGTGCCGGGCCACGGCCGCGTCACCGGCGACATCGCCTGGGGCGGCAACTGGCTCTTCCTGATCGAAGCCCATGGCCAGCGCATCGCGCGCGACAACCTGGAGGCGCTGACCGCATTCGCATGGGCCGTGCGGCAGGCGCTCGAACAGGCGGGCATCGCAGCGCCGGACGGCGCGGCGGTCGACCACATCGAACTATTCTGCACGCCCGACGATGCCGATGAAGCCGACAGCCGCAATTTCGTGCTGTGCCCAGGCAAGGCCTACGACCGCTCTCCCTGCGGCACCGGCACCAGCGCCAAGCTCGCCTGCCTGGCAGCGGACGGCAAGCTCGCGCCCGGCACACCCTGGCGCCAGGCCAGCGTGACCGGCAGCCGCTTCGTGGCGCACTATGCGCCCGCCGACGAACCCGGCCGCATCATCCCGACCGTACATGGCCGCGCGCATGTGTATGCCGAGGCCACGCTGCTGATCGCGCACGACGATCCCTTCGCCTGGGGCATCGGCGCATGAGGCCCGCGCAGGCTTGCGGCGATGTCATCGTGATCGGCGCCGGGATCGTCGGCGCGGCCTGCGCCTTCGAACTGGCCGGGCACGGGCTGGATGTCTGCGTGCTGGACAGCCGCGCAGGCGGCGCCACCCACGCCGGCATGGGCCATCTGGTGATGATGGACGACACCGCCGCCGAGCGTGACCTGTGCGCCTGCTCGCTCTGGCTCTGGCGGGAACTCGCCCGCGACATGCCGGCTAGCTGCGCCTATCGCCAGTGCGGCACGCTGTGGGTGGCCAGCGATGCCGCGGAAATGGAACTGGCCCGCCAGCGGCAAGACGCGCTGCGGGCGCAGGGCATCCCGTGCGCCACGCTGGATGCCGGCGAACTGGCGCGTCAGGAGCCCATGCTGCGGCCGGGCCTGGCGGGTGCGCTCAAGGTCGCGGGCGATGCCATCGTCTACGCCCCGGCCGTGGCGTCATGGCTGCTCGCGCAGAGGGCATCGCGGATAAACCTTCTGCACGCCACGGCGAGCGCGGTGGAGGCAAACCACGTCACCCTGGAAGACGGCAGGCGGCTGACCGCCACTGCGGTCGTCGTCGCCAACGGCATCCAGGCCACGCAACTGCTGCCCGCGCTGCCGATCCGCGCCAGGAAGGGACATCTCGTCATTACCGACCGCTACCCGGCCTGCGTGAACCATCAACTGGTCGAACTCGGCTATGCCGCGAGCGCGCACCACAGCGACGGGACCTCGGTCGCCTTCAATGTGCAGCCGCGCCCCACGGGCCAGTTGCTGATCGGCTCGTCGCGCCAGTTCGACAGCCTCGACGCTGCCGTGGATAGCCAGCTCATGGCGCGCATGCTCCAGCGTGCCGCCGCCTACCTGCCCGAGCTCGCCGGCATGAACGCGATCCGCTGCTGGACCGGCTTTCGCGCCGCCACGCCCGACGGGCTGCCCATCGTCGGCGCCCACCCCGGACAGCCCGGCCTGTGGCTGGCGGTGGGACACGAGGGGCTGGGCGTGACCACCGCGCCCGGCAGCGCGCGCCTGCTGGCGGCGCTGCTGCTGGGCCACCGGGCCCCGATCGATCCGGCGCCTTTTTCCTTCAGCCGCTTCGCCGCAGCCACGCAGACCGCTCCTGGCCCCGGCACGGAGAATACGCATGAAACGCAACCGGGCCGGTGAGCCGACCGTGAACGTCCTCCTGGACGGCCGAGCGCTGCGGGTGCCGGCGGGCATCTCCGTGGCGGCGGCCATGGCCTATAGCGACCGGCCGTTCACCCGCCGCTCCTGCGGCGGCGAGCCGCGCGCGCCGTTTTGCGGCATGGGCATTTGCCAGGAATGCCGCATGACCATCGACGGTCGGCGCCGGCTGGCGTGCCAGACCACATGCCGGGAGGGCATGGTGCTGGAGCGCACGCCATGAGCGCGCGGCACACAGGCACCGGGCAAGCACCTGCCTCTTGCCAGCGCCGCTACGACGACGTATTGATCGTCGGCGCCGGGCCCGCCGGCATGGCGGCGGCGCGCGCGGCGGCCGGGAGCGGCTGCAGCGTCGCGCTGATCGATGACAACCCGGCGCCCGGCGGGCAGATCTGGCGCGATGGGCCGGGCGTGCGGCTGCCATCGCAGGCGCGCAGCCTGCGCCACGCCATCGCCGCGCACGGCCGCATCGCGCTGTTCGCCTCGACGCGCGTGATCGCGGCGCCGGCGTCCCACACGCTGCTGGTCGAAAACGACCAGAGCGCCATGCACCTGCAATTCCGCAACCTGATCCTGTGCACCGGTGCGCGCGAACTGCTGCTGCCTTTTCCCGGCTGGACCCTGCCCGGCGTGACCGGAGCGGGCGGGTTACAGGCCCTGGTCAAGGCGGGCACGCCGGTCAGGGGCGAGCGCATCGTCATTGCCGGCAGCGGGCCGCTGCTGCTGGCGGCGGCCGCCACGGCGCGACGGCACGGCGCGCACGTCGCGCGCATCGCCGAGCAGGCGCCGCTGTCGCGCCTGACGCGCTTCGCCGGCGCGCTGTGGCGCTGGCCGTCCAAGGCGGCACAGGCCGTCGCCCTGCTGGATGGCCACTATCGGGCGGGCTCCCATGAGGTGGAGGCACTAGGCGACGAGCGCCTGCGCGCGGTGCGCATCCGCCAGGGCGGCCGTACCGTGGCGCTCGCCTGCGACCGGCTGGCGTGCGGCTTCGGGCTGGTGCCGAATACCGGGCTGGCCGCGCTGCTGGGCTGCCCGCTCGACCCCGTATCGGATGCGATTGCCGTCGATGCGCTCCAGCGCACCGGCCTGCCCCACGTCTATGCGGCGGGCGAATGCACCGGTATCGGCGGCAGCGAGCTGGCCCTGCTCGAAGGCAGGATCGCCGGCTACGCGGCAGCGGGCGCCGACGACCGGGCTGGCGCGCTGGCGGCAACGCGCGCCCGCTGGCATGCGTTCGCGGAGCGGGTGCGGACCACTTTCGCGCTCGACCCCGCGCTCAAGACCCTGGCCCGCGCCGACACGCCGATCTGCCGCTGCGAGGATGTGCCGCTATCGGCCGTCCAGGCGTATCCGGATGCCTGGATGGCCAGGATGCAGAGCCGCTGCGGCATGGGCGCCTGTCAGGGACGCGTCTGCGCCACGGCCGGGCGGGTCCTGTTCGGCTGGACGCAGTCCACGCCGCGCCCGCCGCTGTCTCCCGCGCGGATCGGCACATTGATGCTGGACGAGAACGGGCGAAGCTGACAGGCTGACAGAATGCGCCAGCGCGGCTTGAGGTGGCCAACGGTTGTTACTCCCGCTCCCCTCATGGGGAGATCGACGCACACGGAAGCCCGATGAACTAAAAAGCCATCAGGAGACAATATGCCGCCATCGCCCTCCCGCTCCGCCCCCTCCTTCCCGGCCCGGCAGCCCTCGCCGGCGCCGGCAAGCCAGCACGAGGCCGACAACATCGCCCACCTCGCCGACATCTGTGCGAGCATATCGAAGCAGCGCCCGCGCGACATGGCCACCCTGCTCGATACCATCTCGCTGATCACGCCGTTGCTGAACGCCATTCCCAACGTGGTGTTCTTCATCAAGGACCGCCAGGCGCGCTACCTGGTAGCCAACCTCACGCTGGCTACCCGCTGCGGCTTCGAGCAGATCGAACCCCTGCTAGGCAAGACGTCGGCCGAGGTCTTTCCCGCCTATCTCGGTCGACGCTATACGGAGCAGGACCGGCGCGTGCTGGATACCGGCTGCGCCATCGCGCAGCAACTCGAGCTCCATCTCTATCCCGCGCGCGATGCGGGCTGGTGCATGACCTGCAAGCGCCCCCTGCTGGATCGCGACGGCCGCATCATCGGCATGGCCGGCATCTCCCACGATCTGCAGTGCGCCAGGGACACGCATCCGGCCTACCAGCGGCTGGCGGCGGTTGACACCTATATCCGCGAGCACTACATGCACCCCATCCTGCTCTCCGAGCTGACCGCGATGACCGGCCTGTCGGCGGCGCAGCTGGAGCGCTACTGCAAGCGCATCTTCCACCTGACGCCGCGCCAGATGATCCACAAGGCGAGGCTGGAGCGCGCGTCCGAGCTGCTGTCCACCGATACGCCGATCACCGACATCGCGCTCGAGTGCGGCTATACCGATCACAGCGCCTTCACCCGGCAGTTCAAGGCGCTGACCGGGCTGACGCCGCGGCAGTTCAGGCCGCCGGCCGGCAAGCCCGGCGCGCACGATTGAACGACGAGCGCGCAAAAGGCCGCACGCGTCGAACCCGCTTGCGCGGCCTCGCCCGAAGCGGACTCATAATGTGCCGATTTCGTCTACCTGCTTTGCGGAAAGTCTCAAGCCCGAACGGCGCGCAACTGCGAACCTGAAGGCTGGTGGCCAGGTGATGCCCTGCCGGCACACCCCACGTATACAAAAGGAGACGATATGAGCCGCAACGCCATCCATTGGACCGGTGTATTCCCCGCCGTCAGCACGCAGTTCAAGGCCGACTACTCGCTGGATATCGAAGCCACCCACAAGGTGATGCGCAACCTGGTCGCCGACGGGGTCTCCGGCCTGGTGGTGTGCGGCACCGTGGGCGAGAACACATCGATGTCCACCAGGGAAAAGCTTGCCGTCATCGAAGCGGCGAAAGACGCCGCCAGGGGCCGCATCCCCGTCATCGCGGGCATTGCCGAATTCACCACCGCCTTCGCCCGGGACATGGTGAGCGAAGCGGCGCGGGTCGGCGTCGACGGCGTGATGGTGAGGCCGGCGCTGGTCTACTCCGCCAAGCCGCACGAAGCCGCCGCGCACTTCCGCGACATCGCCACCGCCACGGACCTGCCGGTCATGCTCTACAACAACCCCTTGGTCTACCGCAGCGACATCACACCGGACATCCTGGTCTCGCTCGCCGATTGCGAGAACATCGTCTGCTTCAAGGATTCCTCCGGCGATACGCGCCGCTTCATCGACCTGCGCAACGCCGTGGGCGACCGCTTCGTGCTGTTCGCCGGGCTGGACGACGTGGTGCTGGAGAGCATTGCCGTGGGCGCCGAGGGCTGGATCTCGGGCATGTCCAACGCCTTCCCGAAGGAAGGCGAGACGCTGTTCCGCCTGGCCCGTCAACGGCGCTTCGACGAAGCGCTGGCGCTATACCGCTGGTACATGCCGCTGCTGCACCTGGACTCGCGCCCGGACCTGGTCCAGTGCATCAAGCTGTGCGAGGAACTCGCCGGGCGCGGAAGCGCCGTCACGCGGCCGCCGCGCTTGCCGCTGCAGGGCGAGACACTGGAACAGGTGATGACGGTGGTCACACAGGCCATGGCCACGCGCCCGGTGCTGCCGGACGTCGGCCTGCGGGCCTGAGACTGCGCCGCCGGCCCGCGCGGCCGCCATCCGCCCGCCCGCCGCCCGCGATCGCGGGCGGCGGGCCGCATCGTCCGGACGGCCATCCCCCGATGACCAAGGAGTCCCCATGTCTCCAGTGCAAGGCAAGTTCAAGCGGCAGCTCACCCTGACCGATCTCACCTTTATCGGCCTGGGCGCGATCTTCGGATCGGGCTGGCTGTTCGCCGCCAGCCACGTATCCGCCATCGCCGGGCCGGCCGGCATCGTCTCCTGGCTGCTGGGCGGCTTTGCCGTGCTGCTGCTCGGCATCGTCTACTGCGAGCTGGGCGCGGCGCTGCCGCGCGCGGGCGGCATCATCCGCTACCCGGTTTTTTCCCACGGCGAGCTGATGGGCTACCTGATGGGCCTGATCACGCTGATCGCCTTCTCCAGCCTGATCGCCATCGAAGTCGTGGCCGCGCGCCAGTATGCTGCGGCCTGGTTCCCCTTCCTGAGCCAGCCGGGATCGAGCGATCCCACCCCGCTCGGCTGGGCGGCGCAGTTCGCGATGCTGTGCCTGTTCTTCGTGCTCAACTACTACAGCGTCAAGACCTTCGCGCGCGCCAACAACATCGTCAGCGTGTTCAAGTTCGTGGTGCCGCTGCTGGTCATCGGGGTGCTGTTCACGCATTTCAAGCCGGCCAACCTGCAGGTGCATGGCTTCGCGCCGTTCGGGCTGTCCGGCATCCAGGCCGCCGTTTCCGCCGGGGGCATCATCTTTGCCTACCTCGGGCTGACGCCGATCATCTCGGTGGCCAGCGAAGTCCGCTCGCCACAGCGCACCATTCCCATCGCGCTGATCCTGTCGGTATTGCTGTCCACCCTGATCTACGTGCTGCTGCAGATCGCCTTCCTCGGCGGCGTGCCGACCGAGACGCTGTCGGATGGCTGGCGCGGCGTCGGCAAGGCGTTCGCGCTACCTTACCGCGATATCGCGCTGGCGCTCGGCGTGGGCTGGCTGGCCTTCCTGGTGGTCTCGGACGCGGTGATCTCGCCCAGCGGCACCGGCAATATCTACATGAACGCCACGCCCCGCGTGGTCTACGGCTGGGCGCGCGGCGGCACCTTTTTCAAGCTGTTCTCCCGTATCGACGCGGCCTCGGGGATTCCGCGGCCGGCCTTGTCGCTGACCTTCGCGCTGTCCGTGTTCTGGACCCTGCCCTTTCCCTCGTGGGAGGCCATGATCAACGTGGTGTCGGCCGCGCTGGTGCTGAGCTACGCGGTCGCGCCCGTCACGGTGGCCGCATTGCGCCGCAACGCGCCCGGCCTGCACCGGCCGTTCCGGGTCAGGTGGCTGGCCTTGCTCGGCCCGCTCTCGTTCATCATCGCCGCGCTGATCGTGTACTGGTCCGGCTGGGGCACGGTGTCCTGGCTGCTGGGGCTGCAGATCGCCATGTTCGTGGTCTACCTGCTTTGCAGGCGCGCGGTACCCACCCATCGCCTGAGCCTGGCGCAACAGGTGAAGTCCTCGCTGTGGCTGATCGCCTTCTATGTGCTGATCATCGTGGCCTCCTACCTGGGCTCCTTCGGCGGCATCGGCGCGGTCAGCCATCCGTGGGACACCGCACTGGTGGCGCTTATCGCGCTGGGGATCTATGGCTGGGGAGCCCGCACCGGCATACCTTCCGCGCAGATGGAACTCGGCGGTGACGATGACGAATAGCGATTGCCTCAACCTCAACCTCCACCTCAACCCGGAGCCCCGATGAACGATCCCATCGCCCCACGGCAGCACAGGCAGGCGCGCGGCACCGCCACCGAGCGCCTCTCCCTGCGCGAAGTCCGCGCGCTGTCCACCGCCGCGCTGCGGCATCACGGGTTCAGCGATCCGCATGTCGAGGCCGTGGCCGATACCCTGGTGGCCGGTGAGCGCGACGGCTGCGCTTCCCATGGCCTCTACCGGCTGCTCGGCTGCATCGCCACGCTCAAGGCCGGCAAGGCGTCGCCGGACGCCATGCCCAAGATGCACGAGGTGGCGCCCGCACTGCTGCGGGTCGATGCCATGCGCGGCTTCTCGCAAGTGGCCTGCAAGACGGCGTTGCCGTACCTGATCGGCAAGGCACGCTCGCAGGGCATCGCGGCGCTGGGCATCAACCGCTGCGTGCATTTCTCCGCCTTGTGGGCGGACATCGAACCGCTGACCGATGCCGGCCTGGTCGCCCTGGCCTGCACGCCCAGCCATGCCTGGGTCACGCCCGCGGGCGGCAGCAAGCCGCTGTTTGGCACCAATCCGCTGGCCTTCGGCTGGCCGCGCGCCGGCCAGCCCGCTTTCATCTTCGACTTCGCCACAAGTGCGGTGGCGCGCGGCGAGATCGAACTGCATCGCCGCGCGGGCAAGCCGATCCCCGAGGGCTGGGGCATCGATGCCGACGGGAAATCCTGTACCGATGCCGCCACCGTGCTGGACCACGGCGCCATGCTGACCTTCGGCGGCCACAAGGGCGCGGCCCTTGCCGCCATGGTCGAACTGCTCGCCGGTCCGCTGATCGCCGACATGACCAGCATGGATTCGCTGGCCTACGATGCGGGCACGAAGTCGTCGCCGATGGGGGGCGAGCTGATCATCGCCATCGATCCCGCGCGCTTTCTAGGCGCGCAGTGCGAGGAGGAGCTGGCGCGGGCGGAAAGCCTGTTCGAGGCGATGCTCGGACAAGGGGCGCGGCTGCCTTCGCAGCGCCGCTATCGGGCGCGCGAAGCCAGCCTGCGCCATGGCGTGCTCATCCCGCGCGCGCTGTATGACGACGTCGTGGCCCTGCTTCCGCGCAGCGCAGCCTGAGGATCGCTACAGCAAACCCAGCTGCCGCGCGATAGCCACTGCCTGCGTGCGGTTGCTGGCGCGCAGCTTGGCGCTGATATTGCGCAGGTGGGTGCGCACTGTGGTCTCCGAGACAAAGAGCCGGTCGGCCATCGCCACATTGGAGAAGCCCTCGGCCAGCAACTGCAGCACCTTCTGCTCCTTGGGCGTGAGCGGCTCCAGCAGGCCGTGGCGAGCCTGCATGGCGGCGGGGTCGGCCGGCTCCGGGGCTCCGCCGCAAGCCTGCAGCAGCCGCTCGATGTAGCCCGCGGGCAGCGCGCTGCCCTGGCGCACGCAGGCTTCGCCCACCAGCCGCCGGACCTCCGCGCTCTCGTCGGCGAAGATGCGGATAAAGCCTTCCGCCGCCCCGAAGCGCAGTGCTTCGCCCATCGTCAGCAGCGCTCGCGCGGCATCGCCGCTGCGCTGGCAGGCCAGCGCCAGCAGGATACGCAGCTTGAGCGCGCGCCGCATCAGTTGCGCCCGCTCGGCAGCAGCGAGTTCTTTCTCGATCGCCTCGCGCGTGGCGGCCGAGGGCTCGGTGAACAGTGCCAGCCGCAGCCGCCCCATGGGCACGTCTTCCACGTCGTTGGCAAAGGAACTGACGGCACTGACGCCGCCGGGCCGCGCCCGCCACAGTGCCGGGTCCGCGGCATGCAGCAGCGCCTCCTCGGCAGCGTGCTGGTTGCCTTGCAGCAGGGCCAGGCGGGCGCGCTCCAGCATGGCGCCCAGCACCAGCCGCGGCAGGCCGCGATGATGGCCGAGGTGCTCGAGCGCGGCCAGCCATTCGTGCGCGCCGTCCACGTCGCCGCGATCGCAGGCGATGCGGGCCAGCACGGTATGGCCGGTGATGATCTGGTCGGGCAGGCCGAGGTCGCGCGCCAGCGGCACGTACACATTGAGCAGGCGCTCCGCACGCTCGCGCTCGTTGATCTCGTAGAGCGCCTCGGCCAGCAGGATGCCGGCCATGGCGTTGCCGTTGGTGGGACCGTAGCGGTTCGGCAGCATGGTGCTGGCGGCAATGCGGAAACGCGCCAGCGCTTGCTGCAGGCGCCCCTGGCGCAGGTCGATCAGCCCTTCCACCGATTCCGAGAAAATCTTGTTGAAATTGCTGTCGGAACCGCGCACCACCTGGCGGGCCACGCCCAGCAGCCGCCGCGCCTCGCGGTAGTCGCCGGTCACCGCGGCCATGCGCGCCATCGAGGTGGCAAGGATGGAATCCGGGAACGGGTAGCCCATCGGCAGCGGGAGGGGATCGTCGCGGCTGTAGGCGCGCGCCTCGTCGAAGCGGTCCATCATGTTCAGCAGCATATGGCGCAGCGCGCGCACGTGGGCCAGCAGGTCGCCCTCGGCGCCGGCCAGCGGGATGGTCTGCAGCAGCGCGATGGCATCGGCCGGGCCGCGCGTAAACGACAAGGCCCAGACATGGGCGATCTGCAGCTTGGGCCACGCCGCCACCGCGTCGGCCGGCACGGCGTCCAGCCAGCGCGTCAGCAGGCGCATGCGGCCCTGCGCCAGCAGGTCGTCCACGGAGCCCGCCAGCAGCGGCAGCGCGTGGCCGACCGCCCCGGCCGCCAGCGCATGTTCGATGGCGGGCACCGGGCGGCCCTGCGCCTCGTACCAGCGCGAGGCGGCCATCTGCAGCGCGGGCACCTCGTCCTGCATGCCCTGCTGGAGCTGCGCGCGCAGGAAGCTGGAGAACAGGCTGTGATAACGGTACCAGCGCGCATTGGGTTGGGCGGGACGCTCGGCGCCGCCGTGGCGTTCGCCGTCCAGCGGCATCAGGAACAGGTTAGCCCGCTCCAGCCAGGCGAGGATTTCCTCGCTGTCGGCGGTGCCGCAGACGGCGTCGCACAGCGGCCCGCTGAGCTGGTCGAGGATGGAGGTGCGCAGCAGGAAAGCGCGCACCGCATCGGGCAGGTGCAGGTAGACGTCTTCGACGAGGTAATCGGCAATGGCTGCGTTGGAGCCGGAAAAGCCGGCGATGAAAGCGTCCGGCTGGCCGCGCCGCTCCAGCGCCACCGAGGCCAGCCACAGCGCCGTGGCCCAGCCTTCGGTACGGCGGTGCAGCGTGGAGATGGCCGCGGGTTGCAGCGCCAGGCCGCGCGCGCGGCGCAGGAAATGATCGGTTTCGTCGGCGGTAAAGCGCAGCTGGGCGGGCTCGATCTCCAGCAGTTCGCCGCGCGCGCGCAGGCGCGCCAGCCCGGAATCCGGCACCCAGCGCGTGCCGACCACCAGCCGGCCGCCAGGCGGCAATTGCTCCACCACCTGCCAGACCAGGCCGGCAACGGCGGGATTCTGCAAGGCCTCGAAGTCGTCCAGGAACAGAGTAAAGGGGCGGTCGTGGCCCGCCATGCGGTCGATCAGCGCCAGGGCCTGCTCGCCCACGGACTGCGGCGCCGGCTGGCTGGCGGCGCGCGGCGCGCCCCCCTTGCGCAGCACCAGCTCGAAGGCGGCTTCCAGCGAGCCGAGAAACCGCGTGGCGTCGTTGTCCGCGCGGTCCAGCGTGAACCAGGCGGTGGCAACGCCATCGGCGTCCAGCCGCGCGCGGCATTGCAGCATGGCGGTGGTCTTGCCAAAACCGGCCGGCGCGCGCACCAGCACCAGCTTGACGAAGCCGGCCGCGCACACCGCGTCGCAAATGGCGCGGCGTTCCACCTGGAACGGGGTCAGCATGGGCGGGCGCAGCTTTGCCACCAGCGTGGCAGCGCGGGCGGCGCCCCCGTGGCCCGCGCTGGTCTCCTCGATTATTGCCATTCGCCGTGTCTTCCTGTTGGCGGCGGCATCCGCGCCGGGCGGATGCCGCGCGATCGGCACCGGCTTATGGTTGCCGGCTGCTGGCGCCACATGCGCCAGAGATCGAACGGCTGATTATGGCGTAAACGACCGCCTGGCACCCGGCGCACCCATGCGCGCCGGCGCCGCTGCCTAGACGAGCTTGTTCTCCCGTCCCGCCCAGTAGCGCTCGCGCAGCAGCCGCTTGAGCAGCTTGCCGGTCGGCAGCCGCGGCAGTTCGTCGGCAAAGTCCACCGAGCGCGGGCACTTGATGGCCGAGAGGTGCGTGCGGCAAAAGGCAAGCAATTCGTCGGCCAGCGCCGGGCTGGCGTGCGCCATGTCGAGTGGCTGCACCACCGCTTTGACTTCCTCCCCGAAGTCCTCGTTGGGCACGCCGATCACCGCCACGTCCATCACCTTGGGATGGGTCATCAGCAGGTTCTCGGCCTCCTGCGGATAGATGTTGACGCCGCCGGAGATGATCATGTTGGCTTTGCGGTCGGTCAGGTAGAGATAACCGTCCTCGTCCACGTAGCCGACATCGCCCAGCGTGGTCCAGCCCGCATGCACGGGGTGGCGCGACTGCGCGGTCTTCTCGGGATCGTTGTGATAGACAAAGCTGCGCCCCTCGGCGAAGTAGATGATGCCCGGCTCGCCCGGCGGCAGCACGGCGCCGCTGTCGTCGCAGATACGCAATTCGCCCACCGACGCGCGCCCCACCGTGCCCTTGTGGCTGAGCCAGTCGGCGGAACCGACCGCGGTGGACCCGTTGCCCTCGGTGCCGGCATAGTACTCCCAGATGATCGGGCCCCACCATTCGATCATCTGTTCCTTGACGGCCACCGGACAGGGCGCGGCGGCATGCACGGCAAAGCGCAGCGAGGAAACATCGTGGCGCTGGCGCACCGCCCCGGGCAACTTGAGCATGCGCGAGAACATCGTCGGCACGACCTGGGTGTGTGTGATGCGGTGCGCCGCCACCAGCCGCAGGAATGCTTCCGCGTCGAAATGCTCCATCACCACCGAGGTGCCGCCGAGTTGCTGCACCGCCATGTTGTAGCGCAGCGGCGCCGCATGGTAGAGCGGTGCGGGCGAGAGGTAGCGCATATCCGGGCCGAACTGGTAGAGCGACTGGCACATCAGCGCCAGTGTGCCAAGCACGTCGATCTGCGGGTTGGCCGGCGCCGTGAACACGCCCTTGGGGCGGCCGGTGGTGCCGGAGGAGTACAGCATGTCCGTGCCCGCGCATTCGTCCTCTATGCGCCAGCCGGGGTATTGCGCCAGAGTGGTCTCATAAGCGGTGAAGCCGGGCACGGCGCCGTCCATCATCAGGCGCGCGCCCAGGCCCGGCGCCCTGGCCGCCAGCCCCTGCGCCACCGCGGCCTGCGCGTTGGAGGTGACGAGCATCCTGGCGCCGCTGTCGGCCACGATGTGCGCCGCGTCGTCCACATTGAGCCGCGTGCTGATACAGACGTAGATCATCCCCGAGCGCTGCGCGCCCCAGCACAGCTCGAACAGGCGCGGATGGTTCTCCAGCAGGAAGGCCACGCGGTCGCCGGGCTGCAAGCCGTGATCGCGGAACAGCCGCGCCACCTGGTTGGAGCGCTCGTCAAGCTCGCGGTAGGTGATGACGGTGCCGCCCGCCATGATGATGGCCGGCTTGTCCGGGGTGCGCTGCGCGTGAACATGCGGGTGCATGACTGACCCTCCTGGAAGTGGGTGTGGCAGAACTGGCTGACTGGATGGATGTCGCGGAATCCGGCATGGAATACGACGACCCACATTGTCCGGACACGCGGCCGTCCCGGGCATCGTCCGAAGCGACGAACGCGCCTTGACGCAGTGCCACAATCGATGCGCCGGCGCGCTTGCAGCCGGGGACGATTCGTCGCATCCGACGATGCAGCGCCGCGGCCGCTTCGCATAATGGCAGGTGCCCTAAAGCAACCGCGCCGAGGACCCACAGTGGATTTCCAATTCAGCGAAGAACAATCGATGCTGCGCGACACGCTCGCGCGCTACCTGGCCGATCACTACGACTTCGAAGCGCGCCAGGCGGCGCTCCGCTCGCCGGCGGGCTGGCGGCCGGCGTGCTGGAAGGCGCTGGCGCAGGAACTGGGCCTGCTCGGCGCGGCGTTCCCGGAACGCTTCGGCGGGCTGGGCGGCGGCGCCATCGAACACATGATCGTGATGGAGCAGTTTGGCCGCCACCTGGTGGTAGCGCCCTACCTGTCAACCGTAGTGCTTGGCGGCGGCGCCTTGCTGCATGGCAGCGAAACGCTGGCGGCCAACTGGCTGCCCGCCATCATCGGCGGCGAAGCCACGGTGGCCTGGGCGCATGGCGAACCGCGCAGCCGCTATTGCCTGCACGACGTCGCGACCAGCGCCACGCGCGGCGAAGGCGGCTGGCGCCTGAGCGGGCACAAGGCCGTGGCGGTGGCCGCGCCGTGGGCCACGCACCTGGTGGTCAGCGTGCGCACCGCCGGCCAGCGCCGCGACCGCGCCGGCATCAGCCTGTTCTGGATCGAGCGCAACGCGCCGGGCGTGACGCTGCGGGAATACCCCACGGTGGACGGCTCGCGCGCCGCCGACATCCTGCTCGACAACGTCTTCGTGCCAGACAGCGCCCTGCTGGGCGCCGAGGGCGACGCGCTGGCGCTGATCGAGCGCCTGAGCGACGACGCCGCCGTGGCGCTGTGCGCCGAAGCCGGCGGCGCGATGAGCCGGATGCTCGCCGATACGGTCGACTACGCGCGCCAGCGCAAGCAGTTCGGCGTGCCGATCGCCACCTTCCAGGTGCTGCAGCACCGCATGGCCGACATGTATGTGCAGCTCGAACAAACCGTGGCGCTGACCCAGGTCGCCGCCATGCAGGCAGGCGCCGATCCCACGCAGCGCGCGCTGGCCGCCAGCGCCGCCAAGGCGCAGGCCGGACAGGCCGGCAAGTTCGTGGGCCAGGCCGCGGTGCAGATCCACGGTGGCATGGGCGTGACCGAAGAGCTTGCCGTCGGACATTACTTCAAGCGCGTCACCGCCATCGACCTGCAGTTTGGCTCGGCCGAACATCACCTGCGCCGCTACGCCGACCTGCTGTATCCGGCTGCCGCGTGAGCGCACGCATCCCTTGCCCGCACTGACGAACATCCCGAGGCCCACCGATGAATCTCGATTTCTCTCCGCAAGAACTGCAGTTCCGCGACGAGGTCCGCGCCTGGATCACCGAGGCCTTCGACCCCGGCCTCAAGGCCTTGATGGCGCGCACCAAGAATGGCTACCTCGACAAGGAGGGCCAGGTGCGCTGGCAGAAGAAACTGTTCGAGCGCGGCTGGGCCGCCCCGAACTGGCCCGAGGAATACGGCGGCCCCGGCTGGACGCCGGCGCAGCGCTACCTGTTCCAGGCCGAAACCGCAGCCGCCGGCTGTCCGACCGTGTCGCCGATGGGCCTGAAGATGGTGGCGCCGGTGATCATGAAATACGGCAGCCCCGAGCAGAAAGCGCGTTTCCTGCCGCCCATCCTGCGCTCCGACATCTGGTGGTGCCAGGGCTACTCCGAACCCAACTCCGGCTCCGACCTGGCCTCCCTGCAGATGCGCGCCGAGCGCGGGCGCGACCAGGACGGCGAGCACTATCTCCTCAACGGCTCCAAGATCTGGACCACGCACGCGCAATGGGCCGACTGGATGTTCTGCCTGGTACGCACCAGCCGCGACGCACGCCGCCAGGACGGCATCTCCTTCGTGCTGGTGGACATGCGCACGCCCGGCATCACCGTGGCGCCGCTGCCCACGCTGGACGGCCCGGTCGCGGGCCAGCAGGAAGTCAACCAGGTCTTCTTTGAAAACGTGCGCGTGCCGGTCGAAAACCGCATCGGCGAAGAAGGCCTCGGCTGGACCTACGCCAAGTACCTGCTCGAATTCGAACGCGGCGGCAGCTATGGTCCGATGCTGCGCCAGCAACTGACCAAGGTAGCGCGCATCGCGGCGAACGAACCCGGCGAAGATGGCGGCCGCCTGCTCGACGATCCCGGCTTCCGCCGCAAACTGGCCGAGCTGCATGTACGCGCCGCCGCGCTGGAAGCGAGCGAGCTGCGGCTGTTCTCCAGCGTAGCGTCGGGCACCTCGATCGGCGCCGCCTCCAGCATGCTCAAGCTGGTAGGCACCGAAACCATCCAGGCCATCAGCGAACTGGCGGTGGAAGCCGCCGGACCTTACGCGCTGCCCTTCGTGCAGGACGGATGGGCCAAACAGCAGGGACGCCCCGCGGGGCCGCAGATAGGCCCCGACTACGCCGCACCGCTCGCGCCGCGCTACTTCAACTATCGCAAGGCATCGATCTACGCCGGCTCCAACGAAATCCAGCGCAACATCATTGCAAAGCTGGTGCTGGGGCTCTAGGCACCCGCCCAACCAACGATTCGGTGTGGCCGTGTTTACCGCCCCCGGGCGGGAAACACCATCCCGCGAGGCGAAGCGAGCCGTCAAGGTTTGCCTACCCCGTATGCGGCGCCTCGTCGTCAGGCAAATAGAGCGGCCGGGATCCAAACTCGCATGGCATTTGGCGACGGCCAACCGAGCGCCAATGACCGTCTATTTGCTTAAGACGAGCCAAAGACGCTTGGGGCCTATCGGCATCCAGGCCAGAGACGACCGCCAGCGCAATGACAAGCGGGCGGCAGGCCGCCCGCCGTTTGGCCTTTCAGGCACCCTGCCTACATCATCCGGTGCGCGAAATGCCCACGCCGCGCGTCGACCATCAGGTCGATGAACTGCCCGGTGCTCATGTGCACCAGTTCCTGGTGGTCGCCCGCTTCGAAGTAGACGTCGGGATGCGTCAGCAGGCTGTCGTCGAGCCAGGTCTGCGTGCCGTATGCCATACCGACTGGCGGAATCGCGCCGAGGTCGCAGTCCCTGAACACTTCGCGCACGCCATTTTCATGTGCGAGCGACAGCTTGCGGCCGGTCTGCTCGCAGATCTCCGACAGTTTCAGGTGGTGGGTAGAAGGGATCACGGCTGCGATGTAGCCGCTGTCGTCTTCCAGCAGGACGGTCTTGGCTAGCCGGTCTCCGGGAATGTGCGCAGCCTGCGCAGTGGACATGCTGCTGGGGCTGTAGGGGTGACGAACGGTGTCGAACCGGCTCTGCTTGTTGCTTAGGCATCTCGCCAGCGTGGTAGCCATGGTCATGATTGCAACCTCCGACGCGCACTTCGCGACGATTGATGCTAGTAACTATAGGTCACGCGTTGGCCAGCACGGGACTTATGCCGTGGCGTTCCCTGAATCGTCGGCGCAAATGCGCCCTCCGGGTCGATGATGTGGGACAGAACATTAACGCCGAACTAAAGATGCCCCTCCCTGGGGCAGGATTCGGCGCAAATCAACAACCTGAGCATGCAGAGTTGCTGAAGAGGCATTCGGCAGACACGAGATTGATGCGCATCATTGAGTTGGCGACATCGCGTTCTAGTATGGAAGGGTCAACTGTGACGTCCAACGACTCCAGTCTGGAATCCGGACACTATCCTTGAAGACTAATCTCCACTGAGGGTGAAGAGTTACAGGATGGTGTTACGTTGAATACAAGCCGACCAAAGGAGACACGCATGACGACTGAAGCGAAGTGCCCATTTCTTCATCCCGCAGGCGCCGGCCGATCGCTCCGGGAGTGGTGGCCCGAACGGCTGAACCTGCATATCCTGCGTCTGAACGCCTCCCCGTCCGATCCAATGGGCGAGAATTTTGACTACGCGAAGGAGTTCAAGAGCCTCGACCTGGCGGCCGTGAAGAAGGATCTCCAGGCGCTGATGACCGACTCGCAGCCCTGGTGGCCGGCGGACTTCGGCCACTACGGTCCGTTGTTCATCCGCATGGCATGGCATGCCGCCGGCACCTACCGTATCGGCGATGGGCGTGGCGGCGCCGGGGCCGGCCAGCAGCGCTTCGCGCCTACCAACAGCTGGCCTGACAACGTGAGTCTCGACAAGGCGCGCAGGCTGATCTGGCCGGTCAAGCAGAAGTACGGTCGAAAGATTTCATGGGGCGACCTCATCATCTTGACCGGTAACGTCGCGCTGGAGTCGATGGGGTTCAAGACCTTCGGGTTCGGCGGCGGGCGCGAGGACGTCTATGAGCCGGACGAATCCGTCTACTGGGGGAACGAAGCCGATTGGCTGGGCGACAAGCGCTACACCGGCGACCGGAACCTCGAGAATCCGCTGGCTGCGGTGCAGATGGGCTTGATCTACGTGAATCCGGAAGGCCCGAATGGCAACCCGGATCCCATCGCGGCAGCGAGGGATATCCGCGAGACGTTTGCCCGCATGGCGATGAACGACGAAGAGACGGTTGCGCTGATCGCGGGCGGCCACGCCTTCGGCAAGACCCACGGCGCGGGTCCCACGTCCCATGTTGGGCCCGAGCCCGAGGCCGCCGGCATAGAGGAACAGGGCCTCGGCTGGCGTAGCAGCTTTGGCACGGGCAAGGGCGGTGACACCATCACCAGCGGCCTGGAGGTCATTTGGACCACCACGCCGACGAAGTGGAGCAACGACTACTTCAAGCACCTGTTCGAATACGAATGGGAACTGACGAAGAGCCCGGCCGGCGCGCATCAATGGAAGCCGAAGGGCGACGCAGGTGCCGGCACCGTGCCCGATCCGGCCGACCCGTCGAAGCGTCGTTCACCGTCCATGCTGACGACCGACCTCTCACTGCGGCTCGATCCGGCCTACGAGAAGATCTCGCGGCGGTTCTACGAGCATCCGGAGCAACTGGCCGATGCGTTTGCCCGGGCTTGGTTCAAGCTGACCCACCGCGACATGGGGCCGCGCGCACGTTATCTCGGCCCGGAAGTCCCGCAGGAAGAACTCCTCTGGCAAGACCCCATCCCGGCGGTCGACCACCCGCTGATCGACGCGCAGGATGTCACCGCGCTCAAGGGCAAGGTGCTGGCTTCGGGGCTGACCATCCCGCAACTGGTGTCGACCGCCTGGGCATCAGCCTCGACGTTCCGCGGCTCAGACAAGCGCGGCGGCGCCAACGGTGCCCGCATCCGCCTCGCGCCGCAGAAGGCCTGGGACGCCAACCAGCCGGCCGAACTGGCGAAGGTGCTGGCCACCCTCGAGGGCATCCAGAGCGAGTTCAACAAGGCCCAGACCGGCGGCAAGAAGGTCTCGCTGGCCGACCTGATCGTGCTGGCCGGGTGCGCGGGTGTCGAGCAGGCGGCGAAAAATGCCGGCGGCAATGTGACGGTTCCCTTCACGCCGGGACGCATGGACGCCTCGCAGGAGAATACCGATTTGGAGGCCATGGCCGTGCTCGAACCAATCGCGGACGGCTTCCGTAACTACCTCAAGGGCAAGTACTCGATCCCGTCCGAGGCGTTGCTGGTCGACAAGGCGCAACTGCTGACGCTGACGGTGCCGGAGATGACGGTGCTGGTAGGTGGCATGCGCGTGCTGGATGCCAACGCCGGCACGTCGCAGCACGGTGTCTTCACGAAGCGCCCAGGGACGCTGACCAACGACTTTTTCGTGAACCTACTCGACATGGACACGGAGTGGAAGGCCGTGTCGGACGACAAGGACATATTCGAAGGACACGACCGTAAGGCAGGTGGGCTCAAGTGGACCGGCACGCGTGTCGATCTCATCTTCGGCTCGAACTCCGAGCTTCGGGCCGTGGCTGAAGTGTACGGCGGTGCGGATGCCCAGGAGAAATTCGTCCATGACTTTGTAGCGGCCTGGGACAAAGTGATGAACCTCGACCGCTTCGACCTTGTGTGAATTCGGCGGACAGGCCCGCAAGTCATATGCCGAAGCTGGAACGGCCGGTCGCAAGACCGGCCGTTTTTGCCTGCCCCTGGCGCAGTTGACCTTGCATGACCGCGCATGGGCAGCGCGCTGCCCAGAACTTCAGGCTGCCAAGCTTCAGTGAGCCTTTGACTTCAGGTTTTCAGGGTTATTTGCTTTTAGGCTTTTTGAAGTTAGCCCCCTCAATTAACCCTCCGACTAAACCCCTCCCAATAAGGCTCCCTCAACTTCCTCCTCAACAACTTCCCCGACGGATTCCGCGGCAACGCATCCACAAACTCAATACTCTTAGGAATCTTGAAACCTGCCAGCCGCTCCCGCGCCCACGCCACGATGCCATCGCGGTCAGCAACCTGCCCCGGCTTCAGCACGACGATCGCCTTGACCGCCTCCCCCCACTTCTCGTCGGGGACCCCGATCACCGCCACATCAGCCACCTGCGGGTGGCCATAAATGGCACTCTCCACCTCCGCCGGATAGACGTTCTCCCCCCCGCTGATGATCATGTCCTTGACCCGGTCATGGATATAGACATAACCCTCGGCGTCGAGATAGCCCGCATCGCCGGTCCGCAACCAGCCGTCGGCGTCGATAGTGCGCGCCGTCTCGTCGGGCTGCTTCCAGTAGCCGGCCATATTCTGCGGCGAACGGATCATCAGCTCGCCGACTTCCCCCGGTGGCAAGCGCCGGCCTTCCCAGTCCACAACAACCACCTCCACACCGGGCAAGGGCTTGCCGGCAGCCCGCATACGCGGCACATCCTCGGTCGTATGGTCCTCCGGCGGCAACGCCACCACCGTACCGGTGGTTTCGGTCATCCCGTACTGTTGCGCGAAGCCGCACCCGAATACCTCGATGCCTTCACGCAGCAACGCCGCGGGAATCGGAGCAGCCCCGTACAGCAAAGTCTTCAGGCGGGAGTAATCGATGCTGCGCGCACGCGGATCTCGCAATACGAACTGCATCGCGGCAGGCACCAGGAACAACTTGCTGACACGCTCGCGCTCGAAGAAATCCAGCACCGCGGCAGGATCGAAATCGCGCGCGACCACGCCCTTGGCCCCTGCCAGCAGGCTGCGCAACCCCCAGCCAGACCCGCCGATATGCGCGACCGGCATCGCCACCAGCGAGACATCATCATCCGTCCAGCGCGACCAGGAGATATCCTCGCGCTCGCTCGCCTCGGTGCCGGCGGTGAGGTTGCGATGGGTCAGCATGGCGCCCTTTGGGCGGCCCGTGGTGCCGGAGGTGTAAAGCTGCAGCACCACATCGTGCGCGGCAGGCTGGTGCGCCGGCGGCACGGGTGCATGCGCGTCGCGCCACGCGGCATAGGCGGGCCAGTCCGCCTCGCCGCCTTCCATGGCGATCACGCCGCGCACCAGCGGCAGCGCCGGCAGCAGCTTGCGCACCAGTTCCACCGATTCCGGCCCGGCGAACAACAGCGCGGCATCGGAGTGGCCGACGATATAGCCGACCTCCGGGGGCGCCAGGCGCCAGCTTGCCGGCGCCATCACGGCGCCGATCTTGGCGGCGCCCAGCAGCAACTCGAAATAGTGATCGCAGTTCTTGCCGATATAGCCGATGCGGTCCCCCAACCCGATGCCCGCGGCCAGCAGCGCCTGGGCGACGCTGTCGGTGTGGCGGTCGAATTCGCGGTACGTCGTGAGCCTGCCCTCGAAGGCATAGGCCACGGCATCGGGCCGCCGCTGCGCGAAGTGACGCAACGCGTGCGGCAATGTCGTCAGGTAACTGAAATCCATCAGCGCCTCCTTCTCTCGGTCCTGCTGCATGCGCGCGTCCTTTTCTTTGGGGTGAGAGATCAGCGCGGCGCCATGCGGATGGCGCCGTCGAGCCTTACCGATTCGCCGTTGAAATAGCTGTTGCGGCACATCTCCAGCGCGAGCGAGGCAAACTCTTCCGGCGCGCCGAGCCGCTTCGGAAACGGCACCGAGGCGGCCAGCGCTGCCTTGACATGCTCCTGCGCGCCTTGCAGCAGCGGCGTATTGAAGATGCCGGGCATGATGGTGTTGACGCGAATGCCTTCGCCGGACAGGTCGCGCGCGATGGGCAGGGTCATGCCGACCACCCCGGCCTTGGAGGCGGAGTACGCGGCCTGGCCCATCTGCCCGTCCTGCGCCGCCACCGAGGCGGTGTTGATGATGACGCCGCGATCGCCGTCGCGCGCATCCAGTGTCAGCATGCCGGCGGCCGAACGCGCGAGGCAGCGGAAGGAGCCGATCAGGTTGATCTGGATGATGCGCTCGAACGCATCCGAGGCAAAGAAGCGGATCTGGTCCGGCGCTTCCTTGGCCCGCGATGCGGTCTTGATGGCGTTGCCTGTGCCGGCGCAGTTGACCAGGATACGTTCCTGGCCCAGCGCCGCGCGTGCCTTCGCGAAGCCGGCTTCGACCTCGGCCTCCGAGGTCACGTTGACCTGGCAGAACACGCCGCCCAGTTCGCGTGCCACGGCTTCGCCCTTTTCCGCATTCATGTCGAACAGCGCGACGCGCACGCCGTGCGCCGCCAGCGCGCGCGCGGTGGCTTCGCCCAGGCCCGAGGCGCCGCCCGTGATGACTGCCGTTACCGTTGCATCGAGTTCCATCTTTTCTCCACGTTTTCCCGTATCTGCTGAATCATTCCCGTCGGCGCGCGGCGATGCGCGGGCGGTGGAATGCCTGCGTCCGGCAGGCCGCGAAGCGGGCCGGCCAGCGTGGTATGGAGATTCGGGGATGGCGGCGCGGGACGCATCGTCGGAAGCGACGAATGCATGAATCACACAGGACACCGCATGGCAGCGCCGATGCCGTTGCGCACGGGATGCTCCCGTGCGCAACGGCTTGCTGCGGCCTTGCGAATGGACGAATGGACGAATGGACGAAATGATGAACTGACGAACCGACGGATGCGCGGGTGTCCCGGGACCTAGCGCCTCGTCGCCAGGTGATACAGCAGCAGCAGGATGACCGCGCCGACCACGGCACCGATAAAGCCGGCCGACTGTCCAGGCCGGTACCAGCCCAGCGCTTGCCCGAGGAAAGTCGCGGCCAGCGAGCCGACAATGCCCAGGCCGGCGGTGAGGAAGAAGCCGCTCGGTCCGCGGCCGGGGGTTAGCAGGCGCGCAACCAGCCCGGCGAGAAAGCCGATTAGAACGACCCAGATCAAGTGCATGTCGCGCCCTCCCGGCAGCGATGTTCGTTGCTCACTTGCATGCCTTGCCGTGATCCGCGTGGAAGCCTTGCGCGGTAGCATCGGCTTCACTCATGTAGGCGCCGCTCTTGGTCTTGCCATAGTACTTCGTGCCGGGGCAGTGATAGACCTTGGAACTCTTGTTGACCCATACCTGACCGGGCCCGCCACCCGGTGCGGCGGCACCGGACGCGGCGGCAGCGGGCGCGGCCGGCTTGGCCATCGGTGCGGTGGTGGCGGGCGCGGCAGGCTTGGCCATCGGCGGGGCAGCCGCGGGAGCGGCCGGAGCCGCCGGCGCGGCCGGCGCGGCCTGGGCACGCGCCAGGTGCGGGATCGAGACGAAGAGCGCGGCGGCCAGCAGCATGGGCAAGCCGACGCGCCGGCTGAACATGGCGGGCGAGACGGTGACGGCGGACAAGGCGTTCACGGCTTTCATAGCATTCATGACAGGCTCCTGCGGTAACAATGCCAATGGGACAAGGAAACGACAGGGCTGCAGACAGCCGCAACCCGACCGACACGCAATACCTCACTCAACGGCCCGTATCGCCACTGCGTTGACCGCGACCCGCGCACCGCACCCGCGCCCCAGCTTTGGGAGGGATCAGTCACACGTGCGGTGTGCCTCTGAATGCCCATGACGGCAAAGCGCTGGCCGAACAGGTGTGCGGTATCCGCGATGCGCTACAGTGTCAGGCATTCCCCGGCTAGGACCGGAAGCTCTCTACGTGCATGCGATGACGCTCCTGAACAGGTCCCCGAAAACGCCAATGGCCGCCACCCGCCCCGGTGCTTCCCAGCCCTGCCCGTGCCCCGCCCTCATAGCACGGCGCGCCAGTGGCGCCGCACTGGTTCCGCTGCTGCTTGCACTGTGGCTCGCACTGGCCGGTGCCTTGCTGGCGCGCCCGGCGCTCGCGGCGCCGCCCGGACTGGCCACGCTGGCGGCAGCCGTCAAGGCCGACGCCGCGCCGGCCTCGCACCCCGCGGCCAGCGAGCCGCTTGCCCAGTCGCTTGATCAGGTCATCACCACGTTGCAGAGCGACAAGGATCGCAAGGCCCTGGTGGAGCAGTTGCAGACGCTGCGCCAGGGCGTCAATGCGGCCAGCGCGGCGTCGGCGCCGCAGTCGGGCCTGCTCGGGGCGATTGCCGAGGCGGTGGACCACCTCGACGCGACACTGGGCAAGGACAAGGGGCCATGGCATTACTGGCGCTGGCGGATCGACTTCGCCGGCGAAGAGTGGCAGGCCGCGCTGACCGTCAACGGGACCCGCTCGCCGTGGCAATCGGCGCGGGAGTTCGGCACGGTGCTCTCGGCCTGGTTCCTGGCCGGATGGCTGCTGCTGGAGGTCGTCAGGCGGGTGCGCCACCGGCGCATCCGGCCGGCCGTGCGCCACGAGTTGCCGACAGTGCCGTCCTGGATGGACGTCGGGCTGTACATGTTGCGCAGGGTGGCGCCGTGGGTCGCGGCCTTCGCCCTGGCGATGCTGCTCTCCAGCAGCATGTTCGAGCGCTCGCCCGCCAGCGTGGCCGGCATGGTGATCGCTTATTCGGTGGTGGCGGGAGCCGTGATGGGTGCGGTGTGCCAGGTCATCTTCGCGCTGTTCAGGTCCGCGCATCGCTCCCACGCGGTGCATGACCTGCTGCTGCACTCGCGCGGGCTGCTGTTCGCCACCGGCGTCCTGGCGGCACTGGGCGACGTCACCAACGACGCCCGGGTGATCGCCTCGCTCGGCACCAACCTCTCGGCGCTGATCTCCACCGTGGCCAATATCGCCGCGGCGCTGCTGATCGGCTGTTTCACGCTGCGCTTTCGCCGGCAGATCGGCCAGATCATCAGCAACCGGCCGCTCGCCTTCCGCCAGGAACATCCCGCCATCATGGATCTGTTGCGCCTGGTGGGCTCGACCTGGCACCTGCCGGTGCTGGCGGTGGTGGTGGCCTCGGTGGCCGGCACGGTGCTGGCCACCGGCCACGCCGACATCTTCCTGCGGCGCACGGTGGGCTCGGTAGCGTTGTTCGTCGCCGCGCTGCTGCTGACGCTCATCACCGGCCGCTCGCCCAAGGCCGCGCACCGCGCGCCACGCTTTCGCGACCGCCAGCGCTCGGCCTACCTGGCGCGTTTCGGGCGCTTCGCCGTGGCGCTGGTGCGGGTGGTGATCTGGTTCGCCTACTTCGAGCTGGCCAGCCGCATCTGGGGCGTATCGCTGCTCTCGGTGATCGAATCGACGCCCGTTGCCAAGCGCATCGGCGAGGCGGTGTTCAGCGTGACCAGCACGGTGCTGCTGTCCTGGCTGCTGTGGCTGCTGATCGATACGGCCATCACGCAGACACTGACGCCTGCTTACGGGCGCGGGCAGGAGCCCAGCCTGCGGGCCAAGACCATCCTGCCGCTGGTACGCAATGCCTTGTTCGTGGCGCTGCTGGTCATCACGCTGATCGTGGTGCTGGCCAACCTCGGTGTCAATGTGACGCCGCTGCTGGCCGGTGCCGGCGTGGTCGGCCTGGCGATCGGCTTCGGCGCGCAGAGCCTGGTGCAGGACCTGATCACCGGACTGTTTATCGTGGTGGAAGACTCCATCGCGATCGGCGACTCGGTGGAACTGCCCGACCATGCCGGCACGGTGGAGGCCATGACCATCCGCACCGTGAAGCTGCGCGACGGCAAGGGCGCGCTCCACGTGCTGCCGTACAGCCAGATCAAGGCCATCAAGAATATGTCGCGCGGCTATGCCTATGCCGTGTTCAACATCGGCGTGGCCTATGGCAGCGATCTCGATCGCGCCATCGAACTGATCCGCGAGACCGGCAACGAGGTAGCGCGCGATTTCCGTTACGCCCGCAACCTGCTGTCCGGCCTCGATATCCTTGGCCTCGATCGCTTCGACCCTGGCGGGTCGGTGGTGCTGGCCCAGTTCAAGACCCGGCCACTTACCCAGGCGGAAATCACGCGCGCCTTCAACCTCCGGCTCAAACGCAAGTTTGACCAGCACGGCATCAGCATGGCCACCCAGCGCGTGACGGTGCAGGTCGAAAGCGGAACACTCGCCGCCGGCCAGGCAGTTCAGGCCGATGACCCGGCAGCTGGTGCCGCCGCCCGCGCGCCAGGCGCGCCCACCGCCGGCTGAGCCTGCGGCGGGACGCGCAAGATGCACGCAGAAACGGGTACGCCTTGCCGGCCCGTGTGCTGGGGACGCGGCATTTCATCTGCCGAAAATATGATGAAATAGGCGGCAAAACAACAGCTCATACAACACTGCCGTTTGCGAAGTTATGCTCGGATACGCATAATGCCGCCAACGGTAATGCGGAGAAACGGCGCCCGGTAAAACAGGCGACCCGATCCTGTCCGGTGGCGCAAGCCGCATCGGAGCCGGCCATGGCGAGCCGGCCCTACCAGCGAGCCAAGAAAAAGAGCAAAGCGGAATCGGGCGAAAGCCACCGGGGAGAAAAACAATATGGGCGACCATCCATCGGCAGACGAGGACTTCCATCGTCTGATCGATTCGATCTATGAGTCGGCGCTTGATGTCACCGCCATGCCTGCCGCGCTTGGCCTCTTCTCCAGCTACACCGACACCGACAGCCCGCATTACCTGGTATGGGACAAGTTGTCCGGGCAGGCGCGCCTCGGCGTCACCCCGCACGGCTGCTTCTCGGCGCAAGGCACTCATGTCCCGGAGGGCCTGCACGCGCTGGCGAACCTGCCGGCGCGCACGCTCGCCGTCGCCCACGCGGGCGAAGGCCAGGACGAGGCACCCTGGCGAGCTCCGGCGCATGGCGCCGACCTGGAACAAGGCATCCGCCTGCTCGATACCGCCGAGGTCTGCGTGCTGATGGGTGGCACCGGCCGCGACGGCCGGCAGGGCGCCGGTTTCGGTGGCACAGACGCCTCGGCCTGCCGCAGCCGGCGTCTGGCGCGCGTGCTGCCGCACTGGGCGCGCGCCGCGCGCATGCAGCAGCGCAACTTCGAACTGAGCGGCCTGGCCGCCCTTGGACTGGCCGGGCTTGATTCGCTCGACTTCGGCGTGATGGTGCTGCAGGCCGACATGCGTGTGCGCTACGCCAATATCTGGGCCGAAGCGCTGGTGCAGGCCGACAGCCAGTTGGCGCTGGAAAACGGTGTGCTCACCGCCCACGATCCCAACCTGCACGTCACCCTGCACAAACTGCTGGAGCGCGCCATGCAGCCCCGCAGTGGCGAGGCGGCGGCCGGCTCGTGGATGCATATCACTTCGGGCGGCCAGCCCGTGCCCATCATCGTGCTGCCGCTGGTGGCGCGCCAGCCGGTAGAAGGCCCGTGGCAACTGCCGTTCGCCATGGTGCTGATGGGCAACTCGGAATCGCGCTCGGTGCTCGACACGTCGGTGCTGACCTCGCTGTTCGGCCTGTCGCGCAAGGAAAGCATTGTCGCCATCCGCCTTGCCGCCGGCGAAACCCTCAACGAAATCGCCGAACGCGAGTTTGTTTCTCCGCATACGGTACGCGTGCATATCCGCGACATCCTGCGCAAGACTGGCACCCACCGCCAAAGCGAACTGGTGCGCCTGCTCCACCTGCTGCCGGGCGTGGCGCTGGAGCGCGCCGGCATGCCGCGTGGCGACCGGGTGTCCATCTGATCCAGGCCACGAGCCCGGCCTAGCCGGCCGCGGCGCGGGCTACCTCCAGCAGGCGTTGCACCTGGCGATCGTCGCTGTCGGTGGGCGTAGCCAGCGCAATGCCGATGCGCGCGGCCGGCCGCGGACTGGTCAGCCGCAGGAAACGCACGCGCCGGTTGATATAGCGCGCCGCCACGCTAGGCACCAGCGCCACCCCCAGGCCGCTTTCCACCAGGCTGACGATGGTCTGCACCTGCACCGCCTCTTGCGTCACACGCGGCACGAAGCCCGCTTGCTGGCAAAGCATCATGGCCACCGCCTGGAGGTTTGGCACATCCGCGATCGGGTGCATGATGAAGGGCTCGCCGGCGAGTGCCTTGAGCGCGATCGCATCGCTCGCGGCAAAGCGGCTGTCGGCCGGCACCGCGGCCACGAATTCGTCGGTCTCCAGCGGCATGAGCGTATAGCCGCCACTGCTCAGGATAGGAAAGCGCACCAGCCCTGCATCGAGCTGATGGCGCTCCAGCCGGTCCAGGATCGCCGCGGAGGTGGATTCATGCAGGATCAGCTCGATGCCAGGGTGGGCCGCGCGGAACGCCGGAATCAGCCTGGGCAGCAAGGCATAGGTAGCCGATCCGACAAAGCCCACGCGCAACGCGCCGCGTTCGCCATGCGCGGCGGCCAGCGCCGCCGCACGCGCCTGGGCCACGTGGAACAGCGCGCGCCGGGCATCGTGCAGCGCGGCCTCGCCGGCCTGGGTCAGCCGCACCCCGCGCGACGTGCGTACGAACAGCGGCGTGCCGAGCGAATCCTCCAACTTGCGGATCGAAATGGATAGTGGCGGCTGCGCCATGTGCAGGCGCTCGGCCGCGCGATGGAAGTTCCCGGTCTCGGCCAGGGCAACGAACTGCTGAAGTTGACGAAGATCCACGCTGATATCCGGTAAATATCGGATCCTAAAAATCTAATATTAGACGCAAACGATTGTCCTGTTCTACCCTGTGACCATCGGAATTCGCACGGCCACACCCGGCCGCAAGCGGCAACCGGCACAAGAACAGACAGGAGACCCCAGGCATGTTGCCCCTCTCAGGCATCCGCGTGATCGACCTATCCACGGTCGTGATGGGCCCGTACGCCAGCCAGTGGCTGGCCGACCTCGGCGCCGAAGTGATCAAGGTGGAACCCCCCGAAGGCGATTCCACGCGGCGCACCGGCCCCGCCGCCGAAGACGGCATGTCGGCCATCTTCCTGGGCGTGAACCGCAGCAAGAAGAGCGTGGTGCTCAATCTCAAGCTGCCCGCGGCCCGGGCCGCGCTGGAGCGCCTGCTGGCGAGCGCCGATGTGTTCATGCACAGCATGCGCCCGCAGAAGCTGGGCGGCCTGGAGCTGGAACCCGCCGCCGTGATGGCGCGCCATCCCCGCCTGGTCTACGTCAGCTTGCTGGGCTTTGCCGAGGATGGTCCCTATGGCGGCCGCCCGGCCTACGATGACATCATCCAGGGCTTGTCCGGCAACGCCGCGCTGATGGCGGCGCAAACCGGCACCGTGCGCTATTTCCCCACCATCGCGGCCGACAAGACCAGTGGCCTGGTGGCGGCGCTGTCGATCTCGGCCGCCCTTGCCGGGCGCGAGCGCCAGGGCGGCAAGGGCGCGCTGGTTGAAGTGCCGATGTTCGAATCGATGGTGGCCTTCAACCTGGTCGAACATCTGTACGGCCAGCATTTCGAACCGCCGCGCGGGCCTGCCGGCTATCCGCGCGTGCTGGCGCCACTGCGCCGGCCGTACCAGACCGCCGACGGCCACGTCTGCATGATGCCGTACACCGATGCGCACTGGCGTGCCTTCTTTACCGCCGCGGGCCGTCCCGACCTGGCGGCCGACGCGCGTTTCACCGGCATCGCCGCGCGCACGCAGCATATCGAAACGCTGTACGAACTGACCGGCGAAATCGTGCGCGCGCGCACCACCGACGCCTGGCTGGCGCTGTGCGAAACGCTGCAGATCCCGGTCGCGCGCGTCAACCAGCTCGCCGAACTGGTGGACGACCCGCACCTGCGCGCCACCGGCTTCTTCGACATGCTGGACGACCCGGCCATGGGCACGCTGCGCTTTCCCGGCGCACCGGTGCGGTTCGACGGCGAACGCGCGGCGCCGGCACTGCCGCCGCGCCTGGGGGAGCACACCCGCGGACTGCTCGGCGAGGCGGGCCTGACCAGCCAGCAGATCGACGAGCTGGGACGGGACGGCGCAGCCTATTGCGCGCCCCCGGCCGCCGACGCCTAACCCCTGCCCCATTCCCGCTCCTAACATAAAGGAAGCCGGCCGCCGATGGCGGCCCTCACCAGGAGACGCCGTGCCCCATACCCAACTTCCCCGCCTCGGCCAGGGCTTTTATTGGCAGGACATCAAGGAGGGCCAGGCCTTCCAGACCTTTCGCCGCACCGTGACCGAGACCGACCTGGTCAACTTCATCTCGGTCACCGGCATGCTGGAGGCCATCTTTATCGAAGCGGGCTACGACGGCGGCGCCATTCATGGCCGGCCCGTGCCCGCTGCGCTGACCTACGCGATGATCGAGGGCTTCATCCTGCAGACCATGATCCAGGGCACCGGGCTGGCCATGCTGGAGCTGACCCAGAAAATCCTGGCCCCGGTGGTGGTAGGCGACACGATCTGGGCCACCGTCACCGTGACGGGCATCCGCCCGACCTCGCGCAACGGCCGCGCCGTGGTGGACTCGGACATCGAGGTCTTTAACCAGCGCCATGAACGTGTCATGACCTATTCCGCCCGGCGCCTGCTGGCCGGCCGTTAGCCCGTTGGCCCAGTTAGCCGGCGGCGCGAGCCGCCAACACCGGAGGAGACTACATGCCAGGACAAGGCAAGAAGAACGACAAGACGGATAAAAAGACCAGCGTGGCGATTCGCCGCCGCAGCCGCAGGCTCGCCCTGCTGGCCCCCGCGATCCTGGTGCTCGGCGCATTCGCAACCCCTGCCCGCGCCGCCGGCTATCCGGCCCACCCCGTCAAGCTGGTGGTGCCGTTTCCGCCGGGCGGGCCCACCGACCTGGTGTCGCGCGTCATCGCCAGGAAGATGTCGGAGGAACTGGGCCAGCAGGTGATCGTGGACAACCGGCCCGGCGCCAATGGCAATATCGCCGCGGAGCTGGTCGCCAAATCGCCGGCCGATGGCTACACGGTGCTCTACAACACCTCGTCGATCGCGCTGAGCCCGGCGTTGTACAAGCATCTGTCCTACGACGTGCAGCGCGACTTCGCCCCGGTGGCGATGACGGCGATGGTGCCGCTGGTGCTGGAGGTCAACGCCCAGGTGCCCGCCTCCAACCTGGCCGAGTTCATCCAGTACCTGAAGGCCCGCCCCGGCAAGCTGACCTACGGCTCGGCCGGCAACGGCAACGTGACCCACCTGGCGGCCTTCCTGTTCCTGCAGGCCAACGGCCTGTCGGCGGTGCACGCGCCCTACAAGGGCAGCGCGCCGGCGCTGACCGACCTGGCCGGCGGGCAGGTGCAGTTCATGGCCGACACCATCAACTCCTCGCTGCCGTTTATCCGCGACAAGCGCATGAAGGCGCTCGCGGTGACCAGCATCACGCGCAGCGCGCAGTTGCCCGACGTGCCGACCGTGGCCGAGGCCGTGATGCCGGGCTTCGAGGTGGGCGCCTGGCAAGGCATGCTGGTGCCGGCCAGGACGCCGCCCGAGATCGTGCAAAAACTCAACGCCGCCACGCTCAGGGCGCTGGCCGCGCCGGACGTGCGCGCCAGCCTGGCCGCGCAGGGCGCCGAGCCGCGCGGCAACAGCCCCGAAGCCTACGGCAAGTACCTGGCGCAGGAAATCACGCGCTGGCAAAAGGTGGTGAAGGACTCCGGCGTGACGCTGGAATGATCCGCCCCTTCCCCATCGCGCGCACCGCCTGTCACGGAGAACCGTCTTGACTTCCCTGCTGAGTACCTTCCAGCTCACCGCCCTGCCACCGGCGGCTGCCGCCTTCCGGCGCGAGGTGAAAGCCTTCCTCGCCGAACATCTGCCCGAACTGCCGCCCGAGAAGCGCGCGCGCTCCTGGATGGGCTTCAACGCCGGTTTCAGCCGCGCGCTCGCGGGCCGCGGCTGGGTGGGCATCACCTTGCCCGCGCAGTACGGCGGCGCCGGACTCGATCCGTTCTCGCGCTTCGTGCTGGTGGAGGAACTGCTGGCCTGCGGCGCCCCGGTTTCGGCCCACTGGATTGCCGACCGCCAGAGCGGGCCGCTGATCCTGCGCTACGGCAGCGACGAGCAGAAAGCCTTCTACCTGCCCCGCATCTGCAAGGGCGAGGCCTTCTTCTGCATCGGCATGAGCGAGCCCAACTCCGGCTCCGACCTCGCCAGCGTGGCCACCCGCGCCGTGCCCGAGCCGGACGGCGGCTGGCGCCTGAACGGCCGCAAGATCTGGACGACCAATGCCGACCGCTGCCACTACATGCTGGCGCTGGTGCGCACCTCCGGCAATGCCGAGGACCGCCAGCGCGGTTTGTCGCAGGTCATCGTCGACCTGTCCGCGCCAGGCGTCACGGTGCGCCCGATTCATGACCTGGCGGGCGATGCGCACTTTTCCGAAGTCAGCTTCGAGGACGTGATGCTGCCCGCGCAGGCACTGGTCGGCCGCGAAGGCAGCGGCTGGGAACAGGTCAACGCGGAGCTGGCCTTCGAGCGCAGCGGGCCGGAACGGCTGTATTCCAGCGTGGTGCTGCTGGATACCTGGATCGCGGCGCTGCGGCGCGTGCCGGAGGCGCGGCGCGACACCGTCACCATCGGCCGGCTGGCGGCCAGGCTGGCGGTGCTGCGCGCCATGTCGCTGGCGGTCACGGCCCGGCTCGCCGCTGGCGAAAGCCCGGTGGTGGAAGCCGCGCTGGTCAAGGACCTTGGCACGGAGTTCGAGCAGTCCATCCCCGCGCTGGCCGAAGCCGCGCTGGGCGCCGACCCGCAACTCGCCGCCGATCCCGGCCTGTACCGCACCCTGGCCTATGTCAGCCAGGTCGCGCCATCCTATTCGCTGCGCGGTGGCACGCGCGAGATCCTGCGCGGCATGATCGCCCGGGGTCTTGGCCTGCGCTGAACCGGAGTTCCAACATGCATAACGCTTACTCGGACGCGCTCGATACCGTGCTGCGCGACTGCTGCACGCCCGCCGCAGTCCGCGCCGTGGAGCGCGGCGAAGATCACCAGCCGCTATGGCAGGCGCTGCAAGACAGCGGCTTTGCCGACTGCCTGCTGCCGGAGGACGCCGGCGGCGCCGGCCTGCCGCTGGACGAACTGGCGCCGGTGTTGTTTACGCTGGGCCGTCATGCGGTGCCCTTGCCGCTGGGCCAGACGCTGTTCGCCCGCGCGCTGCTGCATGCCGCCGGGCTGGCGGTGCCGCCCGAGCCGATCGCGCTCGCGAGCTTCGACAGCGGCGCGGATACCGCGCTGGTACCCGGGGGCGCGCAGGCGGCGTGGTTCCTGGTGCAGGAAGACACGCGCTGCGTGCTGCTGCCGCGCGCCCAGGCACAGGCCAGCCCCACCGGCGTCCATGCGGACCTCGCCGTGAGCCTGCCGCGCCCCCCGCGCGATGGCTTGCCCGCCTTCACGCTGCCGGCCGGTGCCCTGCGCCAGACCGGCGCCTGCCTGCATGCTGCGCAGCTGGCTGGCGCGATGTCGCATGTATTCGAGATGACGCTGCAATATGCCAACGACCGCCAGCAGTTCGGCCGCGCCATCGGCAAGTTCCAGGCCATCCAGCACCAGATCAGCATCATGGCCGAACACGTCACCGCCGCGCGCATGGCCGCGCAGATCGCCTGCGCCGCCGGTGGCTGGCGGCCGGACCCGCTGCGCGCGGCCATCGGCAAGCTCAACGCCAGCGAGGCCGTCACGCCGGTGGCTGCCATCGCGCACGCCGTGCACGGCGCCATCGGCATCACCGAGGAATACGACCTGCAACTCTATACGCGCCGCCTGCATGCCTGGCGGCTGGCGGACGGGTCAGAAACCTACTGGGGGCGGGTGGTGGGTGACCTGGTGTGCGGCCAGGCCGGGCCAGGCGTGGTGGATACGGTGCGTGGCTGGAGTACCGACGCGGCCTGAACCGTAATGGCTGCCTGGCCGGCCTGGTCCGCGCGCGCCGATGCTGCTGGCCAGCGGCTTCGGCGCGCGCGGCTGCAGCACCACTTCGCTGGCCGGCGGCATGCAGAGCCTGCCGCGGGCGCCGGCGCGCTCGCTACATGTGGAGACCGGACGGCGTGTCGATGCCATCCGCCAGCAAGACACCGGCGTGGTGGTGAGCGGTGCCGGCTTCGAAGCCCGCGCCGACTATGTCGCCTGCGCGCGAACGGAGCGATCACGCGGCCTTGCGATGCCGGCGTTCCGGCTTGCATTCGTACTTGGATTCGCGGCGGCCATCTTCGTAGGCCACCTCCAGCCGCACCGTGAAGCCCCACAACCGCGTGACGTGGCGGATCACCTCGTCGAAGTTCTGCGCCAGCGGACGGCGGTCGTTCTGCAGGTGGCGCAGCGTCAGCGAGCGGTCGCCGCCCACATCCACGTTGGTGATCTGGATATTGGGCTCCATATTCGACAGGTCATACTGGTTGGCCAGCAGTTGCCGGATATTCCGGTAGCCCTCGTCGTCATGGATGGCGGTCACGCGCAGCTTGCCTTCGCGGTCGTCGTCGAGCACGGAGAACAGCTTGAGCTCGCGGATCACGCGCGGCGACAGGAACTGCAGCAGGAAGCTCTCGTCCTTGAAGTTGCGCATGGCGAAGTCAAGCGTCTTGCGCCAGTCGCTGCCGGCGAATTCCGGAGCCCAGCGATAGTCTTCCTCGGTCGGGTTCTCGCACATGCGGCGCAGGTCCTGGAACATCAGGAAACCCACTGTGTACGGGTTGAGGCCGCTGTAGTACGGGCTGTTGTACGGCGGCTGGTAAATCACGTTGGTGTGCGCCTGCAGCAATTCCATCATGAAGGCGTCGTTGACCAGGCCCTCCTCATATAGCTGGTGCAGGATGGTGTAGTGCCAGAACGTGGCCCAGCCTTCGTTCATGACCTTGGTCTGGCGCTGCGGATAGAAGTACTGCGCGATCTTGCGCACGATGCGCACGATCTCGCGCTGCCAGGGCGCGAGCTTGGGCGCATTCTTCTCGATGAAGTAGAGCAGGTTTTCCTGCGGCTCCGGCGGGAAGGGCACATCGCGCTCCAGCCCTTCATCGTCTTCGAGCGCGTGCGCGCGGTGCTTGGGCAGGGTGCGCCACAGGTCGTTGACCTGCGTCTGCAGGTAATTCTCCCGCTCGGTCTGGCGCGCCTGCTCCTCGGCAATGGAGAGCTTCTTGGGGCGCTTGTAGCGATCCACGCCGTAGTTCTGCAGCGCGTGACAGGAATCCAGCAGCTGTTCCACTTCCTGCTCGCCGTAACGCTGCTCGCATTCGGCTACATAGTTCTTGGCGAACAGCAGGTAGTCGATGATGGCGTCCGCATTGGTCCAGGTGCGGAACAGGTAGTTGCCCTTGAAGAAGGAGTTGTGGCCATAGCAGGCGTGCGCGATTGTCAGCGCCTGCATCGGCATGGTGTTCTCCTCCATCAGGTAGGCGATGCAGGGATTCGAGTTGATCACGATCTCGTAGGCCAGCCCCATATGCCCGCGCTGGTAGCTGCGCTCCGACGCCAGGAAATGCTTGCCATACGACCAGTGGTTGTAGCCGACGGGCAGCCCGGACGACGCGTACGCGTCGAGCATCTGCTCGGCGGTAATGATCTCGACCTGATTGGGATAGGTGTCCAGGCCGAAATCGCCGGCAATGCGAGCGATTTCGCGGTCATAGCGCTGGATCAGCTCGAAGGTCCACTCCGAGCCGGTGGAGAGATATGCCATTTACGACCCCCGTTGCGGGTGAAGCCCATGCCCGCGTGTCAGTCTCAAAACGACCTTGGGTTGTTCCCCTCTCCCGCGAGCGGGAGAGGGGCCGGGGAAGAGGGCGGGTGCATCGACGAAGCGTCCGCGCCTGAAAACCATCCCTCTCCCCTACCTCTCCCCAGAGGAGAGAGGGGGAAAAACCTGCCTCAGCGGCTCGACGGCCAGGCCGCTTTCTTCTGGAAGAGGTCATGCAGCACGGGATAGATCTCGTCCGGCCCGATGATGCGCTGCATGGCGAAGTTCTCGTAGCGCTCCTTCACCGCCAGATACTCTTCCCAGAGATTCTGCGGCTCTTCCGAAGCCACCTCCACATAGGCGTAATACTGCACCAGCGGCAGGATGGACTCGCGCAGCAAGCGCCCGCACAACTCCGAATCGCCCGCCCAGTTGTCACCGTCCGACGCCTGGGCGCAGTAGATATTCCACTGGCTGGCGGGATAACGGTCCTGGATCACCTCGACCATCAGCTTGAGCGCGCTGGATACAACCGTACCACCGGATTCGCGCGAATGGAAGAAATCCTCTTCGTTGACTTCCTTCGCCACCGTGTGATGGCGAATGAACACCACGTCGATGCGATCGTAATTGCGCTTGAGGAAGAGATACAGAAGCATGAAGAAGCGCTTGGCGAGATCCTTGCGGCTCTCGTCCATGGAGCCCGAGACGTCCATCAGGCAGAACATCACCGCCTGCGCCTGCGGCCGCTTCTTCAGCACGCGGTTGTTGTAGCGCAGGTCGAGCTTCTCGATAAAGGGCACGCGTTCCACGCAGGAGCGCAGATGGCGCATCTCCTTCATCAGTTCCAGCGCGCGTGCCGAATAAGGCCCGTCCTGCTCCAGCACTTCGCCGTATTCCTGCTCCAGCAGCACGAGTTTTTTCTGGTAGGGGCTCGACAAGGCGATGCGCCGCCCGAGCGAGCTTCGCATCGTGCGCAGGATGGACAGATTGGAAGGGGTACCGTCGATGGAGAAGCCAGCCCTGACCTTGCGGACCTCGGCGATCTTGGCGAGGTGGCGCTTGGCCATGTCCGGCAGCGCCATGTCCTCGAAAAAGAAGTTGAGAAAATCCTCGCGCGACAGGGTGAAGACAAAATCATCCTCGCCTTCGCCCGAATCGCTTGCCTTGGAGCCGCCTCCACCGCCGCCTTGCTGCTGGCGGTCGAAGCTATCCCCCCGGACAAATTTCTTGTTGCCCGGATGGATCCACTCCCGCCGGCCGCCCTGGCCGTGGTGGAAGGCAGGTTCGGAGATGTCCTTGACCGGAATGGACACCTGCCCGCTTTGCTCGATGTCCATGATCTTCCGGCCAGACACCGCCTTCGCTACCGCCTGGCGTATCTGCTCGCGGTAGCGTTTGATGAAGCGTTGCTGGTTGACGGCACTCTTGTTGCCGCCATTCTCGCGCCGATCGATGACCGTGGCCATATGCTTGCCCTCTTGGAGAGGCCTCGTCCAGGCGCCGTTACGATGATTTTCTTACGCGCAAATACCACTCCACAAGTAAGCGGACCTGCTTCGCCGTGTAGCCCTTCTCAACCATGCGGTTGACGAAGTTCGCGTGCTTGTCCTGGTCCTCGCGAGAGGACTTGGCGTTGAACGAGATCACGGGCAGCAAGTCTTCAGTGGTGGAGAACATGCGCTTCTCGATCACCATGCGCAACTTCTCGTAGCTGGTCCACGCGGGGTTCTTGCCCGCGTTGTTGGCCCGCGCCCGCAGCACGAAGTTGACGATCTCGTTGCGGAAGTCCTTGGGGTTGGATATCCCCGCGGGTTTTTCCACTTTCTCAAGCTCGTCGTTCAGCGCGTTGCGGTCGAGAATCTCGCCGGTGTTCGGGTCGCGATATTCCTGATCCTGGATCCACAGGTCGGCAAACACCACATAGCGGTCGAAGATGTTCTGGCCGTATTCGGAGTACGACTCCAGGTAAGCGGTCTGGATCTCCTTGCCGATGAAATCCACGAACGGTGCGGTCAGATACTCCTTGATGTAAGACCGCAGCTTGGCCTCCTGTTCCGGCGGGAACTGCTCGCGCTCGATCTGTTGCTCGAGCACATAGAGCAGGTGCACCGGATTGGCCGCCACCTCGGTGTTGTCGAAATTGAAGACCTTGGACAAGACCTTGAAGGCAAAGCGCGTGGACAAGCCGTTCATACCTTCGTCGATGCCGGCGTAGTCGCGGTACTCCTGGTACGACTTGGCCTTGGGGTCGACGTCCTTCAGGCTCTCGCCGTCATAGACGCGCATCTTGGAGAAGATGTTCGAATTTTCCGGCTCCTTGATGCGGGTGAGCACGGCGAACTGCCCCATCATCTTCAAGGTATTGGGCGCGCAGGGCGCGGCCGACAGCGAACTGCTGCGCAGCAGCTTGTCGTAGATCTTCACCTCGTCCGACACGCGCAGGCAGTACGGCACCTTGACGATGTAGATCCGGTCGAGGAAAGCCTCGTTGTTCTTGTCCGCCTTGAAGGTCGTCCACTCGGCCTCGTTCGAGTGCGCCAGGATGATGCCGTCGAAGGGGATCGCGCCGAAGCCTTCGGTACCCTTGTAGTTTCCTTCCTGGGTGGCGGTCAGCAACGGGTGCAGGACCTTGATAGGCGCCTTGAACATTTCGACGAACTCGAGCAACCCGCGGTTGGCCAGGCAGAGGCCTCCGGAGTACGAGTAAGCATCGGGATCGTCCTGCGGGAAATCTTCCAGCTTGCGGATATCGACCTTACCGACCAGCGAGGAGATGTCCTGGTTGTTTTCATCGCCGGGCTCCGTCTTCGAGATCGCGATCTGCGAGAGCACCGAGGGACGCAGCTTGACCACGCGGAAGCGCGTGATGTCGCCGTTGAACTCGTGCAGGCGCTTGACGGCCCATGGCGAGGCAATGGTGTTGAGATAACGCACCGGGATGCCATAGTCCTCTTCCAGGATCTTGCCGTCCTCCTCGGGCGAGAACAGCCCGAGCGGAGATTCATGGATCGGCGAGCCCTTCAATGCATAGATGGGAACCTGCTCCATCAGTGCCTTGAGTTTTTCCGCCAGCGAGGACTTGCCACCGCCCGGAGGCCCGAGCAGGTAGAGGATCTGCTTGCGTTCCTCGAGACCCTGCGCGGCATGCTTGAAGAAGGCGACGATCTGCTCGATCGTGTCTTCCATGCCGTAGAACTCGCGGAAGGCCGGATAGATCCTGATGACCTTGTTGAAGAACAGGCGGGACAGCCGAGGATCGTGGTGGGTGTCCACCAGTTCAGGCTGACCGATGGCGGCGAGCATGCGCTCGGCCGCGGTCGCATAGGCGGAAGGATCCTTCTTGCAGATATCCAGATACTCCTGGATGCTGTATTCCTCTTCCTTGCGAGCTTCGAATCGTGTGGCGTAGTGGCCGAAAATGTCCATACCTCACTCCCGTCAGAGTCCCGTCCGAGGCGAAGGTAGATCTACTACATCTACTACAACTCAAGATTCCGCGGCAGCGTTTGCGGCTCCGCCACCCCGGCTTGGCGGTGCTGCCATGTTGCGAAATCTTTACTTAATCATAGTCAAATAACGGCAGGAACTGAGACTCGGTTGACGAACTTTGCAACTGTGCAACGGATCCGCTCGACTCACCGTACCACCACCCCAGGCCCCACTCGCGACGGGCATTTGAACCATGTCTTGTGACACACATTACACCTTTCCTGTACTCCCTGCACAGTTGGTTTTGTAACGAGAAGCACGCATTGTTATCTGCAACCCGCACTGCGCGGGGCTTTGCGGGCAGCCTACTTCCAACGTCCTACGACGTTGGCATGAGTGGCTGCCCGCATGGCCCCTCGCGCATCAAAGCGTGCGCGCCACCAGCTCCTTCATGATCTCGTTGGAGCCGCCGTAAATCTTGCTGACCCGCGCGTTCGCATACATGCGGGCGATCGGGTATTCGAGCATATAGCCGTACCCGCCATGCAGTTGCAGGCATTCGTCGATGATTTCGCAGTTCTTCTGCGAGCACCACCACTTGGCCATCGCCGCGGTGGGGGCATCGAGTTCGCCGGCGAGCAAACGCACCATGCAATCATCGACGAAGGTCGCGGCGATGGTTGCCTCGGTCTTGCACTCCGCGAGCTTGAAGCGTGTGTTTTGCATATCGATCAGCGGTTTTCCGAACACCTGCCGCTCGCGTACGTAGTCGGTCGTGAGTTCGATGGCGCGCTGCATGCTCGCCACCGCACCGAGCGCGATGATCATGCGCTCCTGCGGCAGTTGCTGCATCAATTGATAGAAACCCTTCCCCTCCTCTTCGCCCAGCAGGTTATCCAC
This sequence comes from Cupriavidus sp. F041, assembly GCF_057814235.1. Classification (NCBI taxonomy): domain Bacteria; kingdom Pseudomonadati; phylum Pseudomonadota; class Betaproteobacteria; order Burkholderiales; family Burkholderiaceae; genus Cupriavidus; species Cupriavidus sp. F041. Next base: position 1,851,267 of record NZ_JBVASY010000001.1, on the reverse strand, counting down.
CGGCACGCAGACATCGTCGAAGAACAGCTCGGCGGTGTCCTGGCCCTTCTGCCCGATTTTTTCAAGGATACGTCCACGCCTGAAGCCGGGCAGGTCCCGGGTCTCGACCATGATGAGCGAGACGCCGCGCGCGCCGGCTTCGGGATCCGTCTTGGCCACCACGCAGATCAGGTCGGCGTGGTAGCCGTTGGTGATAAAGGTTTTTGCACCGTTGATGCGATAGATGTCTCCGTTCTGGGTCTTTTCACGCACCGCTCGGGTGCGTACCGACTTCAGATCGGAGCCCGCGCCGGGCTCCGACATGGCGATGGCGGCCACCATGGCGCCTGACGCCATCTGGGGCAGCCATTTGCGCTTCTGCGCCTCGGTACCGTAGTTGAGCAAGTAATGGGCCACGATGCCACTGTGCACGCCGTTGCCCAGGCTGGTGGCGATGGCACGCGCCATTTCGATACAGATCACCGCCTCGTGCGCAAAGTTCCCCCCGCCGCCGCCGTACTCTTCCGGAATGCTGGCGCACAGCAGGCCGACTTCGCCCGCGCGGTTCCAGACTTCGCGGTCGATGTAGCCGCGTTCGGCCCAGCGGGCTTCATTCGGCACCAGTTCGCGCTCGACGAAGCGGCGCACGGTGTCCTGGAACATGCCCAGTTCTTCATTCATCCAGGGCACCTTGCGGGCTGCCATTGCCATGTTCTTGTCGGTATTTCCCATGATGTCTCCTTGATGGATATTGCGTTGCGCGGCACGACCGAGGGTCCGGGCTGCCTGTTGCCTTCCTTTCTTCAAGCCGGTACGAGCCGTGTTGCGTTGCAGTACCGCCTGCCCGGCCTCGCAGTCAATCAGCGCATATGTGTTGAAAGCGGCATAAATCCGCCGTCTCAGTCGAGCTGGATGTGCGCGTCGCGCACGATGCGGGCCCACTTGGGGGTATCCGTCGCGACCAGCGCCGCCAGCTCTTCGGAAGAGGACCCGACCGGCTGCAGCCCCATAGCCGAAAGCTTCTGCGAGACTTCGGGCAGGCGCACGATGCGGCCGATCTCGGTCGAGAGCCGATTGACCACGTCGCGCGGCGTATTGGCCGGCAGGAATACCGAGAACCAGCCGCTCGGCTCAAACCCGGCGAAACCGGCTTCCGCGAAAGTCGGCACGGCCGCCAGCGATTTGTAGCGCTGGGTGCCGGTGATGGCGAGAATCTTGAACTTGCCGCTATTCAGATGGCTGTTGGCGGAGGTCACGTCGACGAAGGCCGAATCCACCTGCCCGCCAAGCACGTCGCTCATCAGCGGCGCAGCGCCCTTGTATGGGATGTGCGTCAGCTCCAGCCCCGCCTGCATCTTCAGCAGCTCGCCGTGCAGGTGCGAGGAAGTGCCGTTGCCGTAGGAGCCGTAGCTGAGCTTGCCGGATTTGGCCAGGGCGACGAACTCGGACAATGTATTGGCCGGCACCCGGTTGGGCACCACGAACAGGTCGGAGGACCTGGCAATCAGCGAGACCGGCGCGAAATCGCGCGTCACGTCATAGGGAATGCGCTTGTACAGACCGGGCGACTGGATCATGGCGGTAATGCCGAGCAGCACTGTGTAGCCATCTGGCGGCGCCTTGGCCACGATGTCGTTGCCGAGCATGCCGCTGGCGCCGGGCTTGTTGTCGACCACGACAGGCTGGCCCCAGGCCTCGGTCAGGCGCTGGCCGATCATGCGCGCGATAGTGTCGGTGCCGCCGCCGGCGGGATAAGGCACCACCATGCGAATGGGCCGTGCCGGATAGTTGCCCTGCGCCAGTGCCGGCCATTGCCATCCGGCCAGCAGCACGCCGCCGCCCAGTGCTGCCGCCTGGCCCAGCCAGTTGCGTCTCGTTGCTTTCATGCTGTCTCCTCTTGTAGCGTTCAGGCCGCGCGTCCGGCGGCTTCCGGTTGCGGCGGCGGGTCCTGATCTTGTCCCTGCTCCTGCTCCTGCAGCGCCCGCCACTGGATCTTGCCGGTGGCGGACTTGGGCAGGGCATCGACGAAGGTGACGATGCGCGGCACCTTGTAAGCGGCCAGCCGCTCGCGGCACCACGCCATGATCTGCTCGGCACCGGCCTCGGGCGTGCCGCGCGCGCCCGGCTTGAGCGCCACCACCGCCTTCACGGTCTCGCCCCGGCGCGCATCGCGCGCGGCGATCACGCAGGCTTCGTGAATGGCGGGATGCCCGTAGAGCAGGTTCTCCACCTCGGCCGGCCAGACCTTGAAGCCGGACGCATTGATCATGCGTTTGAGCCGGTCGCGCATGAAGAAGTAGCCTTCGGCATCCATGAGACCCAGGTCGCCGGTGCGCAGGAAGCGCTTTCCATCGATCTCGACGAACGATTCGGCATCGGCCTGCGGGTTGCGCCAGTAGCCGCGCATCACCTGCGCGCCGTGGGTCACGATCTCGCCCAGTTCGCCCTGCGGCAACTCGGCCAGCGTGTGCGGGTCGATCACGCGCGCGTCCACGCCGAAGGTGGCGATGCCCAGGCATTCGCGCTTGGGCCGGTGGCGCGGGTTGGACAGCAGGAAGGCGGCGGTTTCGGTCAGGCCGTAAGCCTCCACGTAGGGCAGCCCGAAGCGCTCCTGCAGCATGGTTGCCACGGCGTCGGGCATGGCGGCGCCGCCGCCGCCCAGGTAGGCGAGGCTGGAAAGATCGCGCTCGGCGATGCCGGGCTGCGCGAAGAAGTCCACCAGCATGGCGGGCGGGGCGCCCCACGTGGAAACCTGGTAGCGCTCGATCAGGTCTGCTGCCAGCGCGCGATCCCAGCGCGGCAGCAGCACAATGGTGGCGCCCAGGTAAAGCGGTGCATGGATGCCGTTCTGCATCCCGAGCAGGTGGAACATCGGCGCGACCGACAGCGACACGCCTTCCGGGCTGGCGCCGCGCCACAACTGCGAGCCCACCGCGGCGCTCATCAGCGATCCGTGCGTATGCATGCAGCCCTTCGGATTGCCGGTGGTGCCGGATGTATAGGCCAGCATGCACAGGGTGTCGTAGCCAGCCTGGTGCTCGCGCGGGACATGGCCCGCGGCGTCAGCCTGCGTCCACTGCGCCAGGGTGGCGTTTTCCGGCGCGGATGCGGGCAGCGGCGCGCGCTCGTAAAGCCAGGCGGGTATGCCGTCGGTGCCGTAGGCGCTGTCGAGCATGTCGCCGTACTGGTGCACGATCACATGCGGCAGCCTGGCGCCGTGCAGCGGCGCGATGCGCGGATACAGCTCGGCCGCGACGAAGGCGGCCACCGCGCCGCTATCGTCCACCACATGCTCCAGTTCGCCGGTCAGCCACATCGGGTTGGCCGGCACCACCACGGCCTCGGCGCGCAGGATGGCGTAGTACGCCACGATGAACTGCGGGCAGTTCTGGCTGAACAGGACCACCCGGTCGCCCGGCGCCACGCCAACTTGCTGCAGGTAGCCGGCCATGCGTTCGATCTGTGCGTGCAGGCTGGCGTAGGTGATGGGGGTATGGAGGTACTGGATTGCGGTCTTGCCGGGATAGCGCCGGGCGGCGACCTCGACGTTATAGGCCAGGCTGGTGCGTGGAACGCGCACCTCGGCCGGCATGCCGGGCGGCCAGAAGGGGGAGCGGCAGGCCGGGGAGGGAGAAGCGCAAGCAACTTGATTCATGGCGAACACAAAGTAAGGAAATCGCCGGCCGCCGCCGGCTGGGCTCTAGTCAAGGCGGATATTCCGGGTGCGGATGACCTTGCCCCAGCGCGCGTAGTCGCTGCGCATGGTGTCGCCGAAGGCGTCCGGCGTGCTGCCCATGAGCACCACGCCCATCTCGCTCATGCGGCCGCGCACGGCGGGCATCGCCAGCACGCGGTTGACGTCGGCGGAGAACTTCTCCACCACCGGGCGCGGCGCGGCGGCCGGCAGCAACAGCCCGAACCAGCCCATCGCATCCATGCCGGCGATGCCGCACTCGCGGAAGGTCGGCACGTCTGGCAATTGCGGTGCGCGCGCCGGCCCGGTCACCGCGAGCGCGCGCAGCCGTCCGGTGGCGGTGTGCGGGCGGGCGCCCATGACGGAGATGATGGCGGCAGGCACCTGGCCGCCAAGCAGGTCGTTCAGCTCGGGCGCCTCGCCTTTGTAGGACACATGGGTCATGTCAAGCCCGGCGGCGTCGTTGAAGACTTCCCCGAAAAGATGGCCGCTGGAGCCGGTGCCGAAGGAGCCGTAGTTGAATTGCTTCGGTCTGGACTTCACCAGCGCGATGAACTCGGCCAGCGTGGTGGCGGGCACCGAGTTGTGCACCGCGAATACCAGGCTGGTGGTGCCAAGGTTGGACACCGGCGCAAAATCGCGCACCGGGTCGAAAGGCGCCTTGGCGTACAGGCTCGGCGCCTGGACCAGGGTGGTGATGGTCAGCAGCGCGGTATGGCCGTCGGCATCGGCCTTGGCCACGGCGTCGGCACCGATCATGCCACTGGCGCCGGGGCGGTTTTCCACCACGATGGGGCGCTGCCACATCTTGCCGAGCGGCTCGGCAATGGCGCGCGCCAGCACATCGGTGGCACCGCCCGCCGGATAGGGCACGACCAGCCGCACCGGCTTGGCCGGGAAGCTATCTGCGCGGGCCGGGCGCAAGCCTAGCCCGAGGCCACCGGCGGCGAGGGCGCCGGCTCCGATCTGCTGCAATGCCTTGCGGCGCGTGTGCTGCATCGCTGCTCCTGTTAGGTCGGTTCCAGAGGGGGCCGGAGAGATCCGGAGAGTGCTGCTGGCTCAGTCGAGCCGGATATTGAGTTTGCGGATCACGCCGGCCCAGTAAGCCTGGTCGGCACGCGCCACCTCGGCGAACTCCTGCGGCCGCGACCCTTTCACGATCAAGCCGAGGTCGGTCATGCGCTGCTGGATATCGGGGCTGGCCAGGATGGCGTTCACATCCGCCGAAACCTTGTCCACGATAGGCCGGGGCGTGCCGGCCGGGGCGAACAGGCCAAACCAGCCGGGGCCGTCGAGGCCGCGGTAGCCCAGTTCCTGGAAGGTCGGCACATCCGGCAGCAGGGGCGCGCGGGTGTTGCCCACCACCGCCAGCGCGCGCAGCTTGCCTGTCCGTAAGTGCGGCTTGATTCCCATCACGGAAATCGTGCCCAGCGACACCTGGCCGCCCAGCAGATCGTTGAGCAGCGGCGCCTCGCCTTTGTATGGCACATGGACCATGTCCAGGCCGGCAGTGCCGGTGAACACCCCCATATAGAGATGGGCGCCGCTGCCGGTGCCGTAGGTGCCGTAGGAATAAGCCTTGGGACGGCTCTTCGCCAGCTGCACCATCTCGGCAAGGTTGCCTGGCATGGACGAGTTGGCAGCCGCCACGAGGTGCGTGGTCGCCAGTTCCGACACGGCGGTCAGGTCGCGCACGGGGTCGAAGGGCGGCTTGGCGTACTGGCTGGGCAATTGCACCACGCTAGTCAGCGTCAGCAACAGCGTGTAGCCGTCGGGAGCGGCCTTGGCCACCGCGTCGGCGCCGATCATGCCGCTGGCGCCGGGGCGGTTCTCCACCACCACCGTGCGTTGCCACTGCTGGCCGAGCGGAGCGGCAATGGCGCGCGCGAGCACATCGGTGGCGCCGCCGGCCGGATACGGCACGACCAGACGCACGGGCCGGGCCGGATAGCCGGACGCCCCGGTGCCTTGCGCGAACGCGCTGGCCAGCCCGGCGAAGCCGCCGCCCGCGGCCAGCGAGGCCGCGCCAAACCGCATCAGGGTCCTGCGACGTTCTGACTGCATCTTGCCTCCCATCGTTGAAGCGCCCGCCACGCCCCAATGGCCTGGTGCCGGCAAGAGATGAGATTGCGCGATGCTGCACTGCGTGGACAATGACCATTCGGCCCAAATTGATTGGCCGAATCGCTCAGGAAAAAGCCTGCCTTTGGTAAATCCGGATTGTGCAGGTGCGCCGCATCGGGCTAACTGGCGAGCATGGCCGGCAGAGAACCGGCACCGAACCGGTACCTGACGGGCATCCGTCCATGCGCCTGGCGCGCTGCGGTGCAGCGAAGGCGCGGATGGCCGGACTGACCAGGGTGTCCAACGAGGACAAGGAGACCATGCAAATCGCCGTACTCAGAGCGCCCGCGCCTTCATCGATGCCGGTGCCGCTCGGCTCCCGCCCGGCCGGCGCAATCGCCGCGCGACTGCCGCGCGTGCACGAGGCGCCGCGCGCCGGCGCCGGCCAGCCACCCGCGCGCCATACCATCGCGGTCCTGCAGGTGCACCAGATCATTCAGGGTGCGAGGCGCCTGGGCTGCGACATCGACGCCTTGCTGCGCCGCGCGGCCATTTCGCCGGCCTTACTGCAATCGCCCAGCGCGCGCGTGACCCAGGGCCAGTTTGCCGCGCTGATGCGATCCATGCGCCGCGTCATGCGCGACGAATTCTGGGGATTGCTCTGCCGACCGGTGGCGCCGGGCGTGTTCGCGCAGGCCTGCCAGGCACTGATCCATTGCGCCACGCTGGAAGACGCCCTGCGCGCCGGCCTGCACCAGTACCGCCTGCACCTGGACGATTTCGTCCCGCGGTTGCAGCAGCGCGGCGGCGTCGCCACCCTGCTGCTACTGCCGCGCGCGCCCGCCACGCCCTGCCGGCACTACGCCGAATCCACCTTTGCCTTCCAGGCCTATGGCGTGGCCAACTGGCTGGCGGCGCGGCGCATCCCGCTCGCCGGCGTGGACATGGCAGCGTCTGCCACGGGCCAGACTGGCGGACAGGCCCGCCTGACGGACACCGAGCGGGTCTTCAACACGCGGGTCCGCTACGGCCAGCCGTACACCGCACTGCACTTCGACGCCAGCTGGCTGCGCCTGCCGGTAGTACAGGACGCGGGCAGCCTGCGGGAGTTCCTCCATGACACGCCGCGCAACCTGCTGACCCGCTACCGCGACGACTCCTGCCTGGCCGAGCGTATCCGCCGCCACCTGCGCTGCCACCTGGACGGCGAGTTGCCCTCGCTGGAGCAAATGGCCGAGACGCTGCGCCTGACGCCGCAAACGCTGCGCCGCCGCCTGCGCGATGAAGGCCGCGGCTACCAGAGCATCAAGGACAGCCTGCGCCGCGATGCCGCCATTGCCTTCCTGGAACACACGGACTTGCCGCTGCAGCAGGTGGCGCTGCGCGTAGGATTCTCCGAACCCAGCACCTTCCACCGGGCGTTCAAGAAATGGACCGGCGTGGCGCCGGGGGAATACCGGCAGCGGCAGATGATGGAATGCGCGGCCTGAGCCGCCGGGAGATGGCCATATGGCCGGGCGCCAGACGGTCCCCGGAGGGGGATAGCGTGAACTAGGGGGGGGTCGCGGTGGTGGGGGGAGTAGCGGCACCAGGTTGCACAAGGGCGGTTCGCTGGCATTGACCTTCCGATACGCTGCGTCTCACCCGCAAGCGGGAGAGACGCAAGCCGCGCTCAGCGGAACACCACCACCGGGATATCGCTATGTGTCAGCACTTTCTGGGTCTCGCTGCCGAGCAGCAGGCCGCTGATACCGCGCCGGCCATGCGAGGCCATGAAGATAACGTCGCAACCCAGCTCTTTCGCCATGGCGATGATGCCCCGATAAGGCGCGGCCGCAATGGAGGTGGCACCTGTGCACGGTACGCCCGCCTGCGCCGCGGCGGCTTCGATCTTCGCCAGTTCCTCGCGCGCTGCCGCCTCGATGCGATGCTCGAAAACCGATCTCTTCTCATGGCCCGCGTCGCTGGACTGCAGGAAGGGATATTCCTCCAGGCAGATGTAGGGCGTCAGTTTGGCGCCGGTCGTCCGCGCAAACTCAATGGCCGCAGGGGTTGCCTTTTGCGAGAGTTCCGACCCGTCAACGGGAAGCAGGATGTGTTTGAACATGTGATGGCCTTTGATTGGCGGAGATGGAATTGGCGTCAGGAAGCCGAAGCCTTGCGCAGTATGACGTAGAGCTGGTCCTTCAAGTGTAGCTTCTCCTTCTTGAGGACTTCGATGGCGGCGCCATCGGCGGGCACCACGCCCGCCTCCATATTCTTGATCTCCTGGTCCAGCTCGTTGTGGCGGGAAAACAGCCGCGCGAAGTGGGCGTCTTGTGTCTTGAGGATGGATATCTGGTCGCGGAATTCCGGGAACATGGGCCTCACCTTGGGTGGGAGTTGGAAGGCTTGCAATTCAGGAGTATTTTGCCGGGAACCGGGCACATGAGGATTGATATGGATCATGTCCGGTGGACAAGCAACCGGCGGCAACGCCGGCCCGCGGTGCCCCCTCAAACCACGCCTTTCCCCCGCAACGCCTCGATCCTCTCAGCCGACATCCCGAGAATCTCGCCCAGCACCGCCTCGGTATGCTCCCCCAGCCGCGGCGGCGCCGAGTCGTACCGCACCGGGGTAGCCGACAGCCGTAGCGGGCTCTTCACCGTGGGACACACACCGCCGTCGCTGCGCACCATATCCACCTGCAGCTCGCGATACCGGACCTGCGGATCTTCAAGCACCTGCGCATAGTCGTTGATCGGCCCGCAAGGAATCCCCTCGCGCTCCAGTGCTTCCACCCATCGCGCGGTAGTGCCCGTGCGCATATGGGCCTCCAGCAGCGGCACCAGTACATCGCGATTGACGATGCGGCCCGTGCCGGTGGTGAAGCGTTCGTCCTGCGCCAGGTCCGGGCGCTGCACACCGCGGCAATATCCCTGCCACTGCCCGTCGTTGCCAGCCGCCACGATCATGTACCCGTCGGCGGTGGCAAACACGTGATACGGCACCATGTTGGCGTGCGCGTTACCGAAGCGCTGCGGCGTCTTGCCGGTGATCTTCTGCGCAAGGATGGGCGTGGCGCCGACTGCGACCACCGCATCGAGCAGCGCCATGTCGATACGCTGGCCTTCGCCGGTACGCTCCGCATGGCGCAGTGCAGCCAGTACGGCCACGGTGGCATACATACCGGTAAGCATGTCCACCACGGCCACGCCAACCTTCTGCGGGCCGCCGCCGGGCAGGTCGTCGCGCTCGCCGGTAATGCTCATCAGCCCGCCGATGCCCTGGAAGATGAAGTCGTATCCCGGCTTATGCGCGCTCGGGCCTTCCTGCCCGTAGCCGGTGATGGAGCAATAGACCAGCGACGGATTGACGGCCTTGAGGCTTTCGTAGTCAAGCCCGTAGCGCTTCAGGTCGCCGACCTTGTAGTTCTCCAGCACGATCTGCGATTTCGCCGCCAGCTCGCGCACGATGGCCTGCCCTTCGGCGCTGGCGATATCGAGCGTGACCGAGCGCTTGCCGCGGTTGGCGCCGGCGTAGTAGCTCGCATCGCGCGAGGGTTTTCCCTCCCCGTCCGGCAGCCAGGGCGGGCCCCAGGAACGGGTGTCGTCGCCCACGCAGGGGCGCTCCACCTTGATCACCTCGGCGCCGAGGTCCGCCAGGTTCTGCGCGCACCACGGGCCGGCCAGGATGCGGGAGAGGTCGAGCACGCGTACGCCGTCAAGCGCGCTCTTCATTGTTGTTGTCGTTGTCGTCATGCACGGAACTCCGCTACGCCGTTGCTGAGCACGGTAACGTCGCGCGCGGGCACCCGAGCGTCGAACAGCACGCGGCCGGCGCCTTCGCGCCACATGCGCACTTCGAGGGTTTCGCCGGGAAATACCGGCCGGGAGAAGCGCACGTTGAGCTCGAGCAGGCGGTCGCCATCGCCATCGGCAAAGGTATCGACCAGCGCACGGGCGGCTACGCCATAGGTGCACAGCCCATGCAGGATGGGCTTGTCGAAGCCGGCGGCGCGCGCCACTTCGGGATCGGCGTGCAGCGGGTTGGGATCGGCATTGAGGCGGTAGAGCAGCGCGGCTTGCGGCAGGATCGCCAGGCTGCGCTGCTCGTCCGGTGCGCGTGCCGGCGCCGCCGGAAGCGCCTCGGGCGCGGTATCGCCCTGGCCGAAGCCGCCATCGGCGCGGCAGAACGTGGTGTGGTTCACGGTAGCCAGTTCAGCGCCGGTGGCATCGTCCACCAGCGTGCGTTCCACGATCACCAGCGCGCCCTTGTCGGCGCCCTTGTCGATCACATGTGTCACCCGTGCGCGGGCGCGCACGGTACCGGCCGCCGGCAGCGGACGATGCAGGCGCAGGCGCTGTTCGCCGTGCACGATGCGCACCCAGTCGATACCGCTCTTCGGGTCCTGCATCCAGAAGCCAGGGTAGGCCAGCACCACGGCCTGCGTGGGAAACGCCTTGAGCCGCGCCTCGTAAACGTAGCGCAACTGGCGCGGATCGGTGGGTTGTTCGCCCAGGCCAAGGCCCAGCGCGTAGAAGATGGAATCCTTCTCGCCGTAGGTCTGCCTGACCTCCGGAAAGTCCCAGTTCTTGATGCGTTCGTAGTCGAGCGGCATGGCGTCAGATCGGGTCCCAGTTGATCACGTCGGGCGAGCGTTCGAGCTTGAAAAAGCTGTTGCGCATGGCGGGGATGGCGATCTCGGCGATGGATTCCGGGGTCCAGCCTTCGCTCATATGCACCGAGCGCACCGGACGCGGCTGGCTCATCAGCATGATCTCGTTGGCGCGCACGGCAAAGATCTGCGCATTGACTTCATGCGCGGCATCGCTGGCGAGAAAGGCGGCCATCGGCGCGACCTTGTTGGCTTCCATCTTTTGCAGCTTGAGCACGCGGGCTTTCTCTTCCGGGGTCTCGGAAGGAATCGAGCTGGTCATGCGGCTCCACGCGAACGGCGCGATGCAGTTCGAGCGCACGTTGAAGCGGGCCATATCCAGCGCGATCGACTTGGACAGCGCGGCAATGCCAAGCTTGGCAGCCGAATAGTTGGCCTGGCCCAGGTTGCCGATCAGGCCGGAGGTGGAGGTCATGTGCACGTACGCGCCGCTCTCCTGGTCCTTGAAGTGGTTGGCGGCGGCGCGGCTGACAAAGAAAGTGCCGTTGAGGTGGACGTCGATCACCGAGCGCCACTCCTCTTCGTTCATCTTGAAGAACATGCGGTCGCGCAGGTTGCCGGCGTTGTTGACCACGGCGTCGATGCGGCCGAAGTTGTCGATCGCGCATTGCACGATGGCGTTGGCGCCCTGCCAGCTCGACACGCTGTCGGTATTGGCCACCGCGATGCCGCCGGCGGCAACGATCTCGTCGACCACGCGCTGCGCGGGCCCGGCATCGCCGCCTTCGCCGGTGAGCGATACACCGATGTCGTTGACCACCACCTTGGCGCCCGCCTTGGCCAGTTCCAGCGCGACGCCGCGCCCGATGCCACCGCCCGCGCCGGTCACCAGCGCTACCTTGCCTGCCATCATTCCACTCATGCTTTGACTCCTGTCTACGGATTTGTACGGATTTGCTCGGCGGCCAGGCGCTCGCCAGGCCGGGTAATGACTAACTAACGTTTCACTCCAGCCGCGCGCCGGACTCCTTCACCACCTTGCTCCAGCGCGCGATCTCGGCATCGATATGCGCGCCCAGCGCAGCCGGCGTGGAGCCCACCGGCTCGTAGCCGTTGGCTGCCAGGTTGGCGCGCAGGTCGGGCTGGGCCAGCACCGCCGCGATCTCCTGGCTGAGCCTGTCGATAATCGCCGGCGGCGTGCCGGCCGGCGCCAGCACCGCGTACCAGCCGTTGATGTCGAAGCCCGGCACGCCGGCCTCGGCCAGCGTGGGCACGTCGGGCGCCAGCGTGGCGCGCCTGGCGCTGGTCACGGCCAGCGCTTTCAGGCGTCCGCTGCGGATATGCGGCATCGAGGTGGAGATGCTGTCGAAAGTCAGCTGCACCTCGCCCGCCAGCATGGCGTTGACCACCTGGGCGCTGCCCTTGTACGGCACATGGGTCATCTTGACGCCAGCCAGGCTGTCGAACAGTTCGCCGGCCAGGTGCCCGGTGTTGCCGTTGCCGGCGGAGGCGAAGGTAAGCTGTCCCGGCGCCGCCTTGGCCGCGGCGATCAGCTCCGGCACCGTCCTGGCTTTCAAGGAGGGGCTGCCGGCCAGGATCAGCGGCAGGTTGGCCACCAGCGACACCGGCGAGAAATCCTTGCGCGTGTCGTACGGCAGCTTGGGATAGAGGCTGGCGTTGATGGCATGCGCGGCCAGCACCACGATCAGCGTATTGCCGTCCGGCCTGGCGCGCGCGAGTTGCTGGCTGGCGATGGTGCCGCCGGCGCCGGGCCGGTAGTCGAGCACCACCGGCTGCCCGAGCCGCTCCTGCAGCTTGGCCGCCACCGGGCGCGCCAGCAGGTCGGCGCTGCCGCCCGGCGGATAGGGGATCAGCAGCTGGATCGGCTTGCTGGGCCAGGTGTCGGCGAGGGCAGCCGCGCTGGCGCCCAGCAGGGCCGCCGCGAAGGGGGCGATCAGCATGCCCCGGAGCCATGACCTGCGGTGGCGCGCTTTCGATGTTTCCATCATGCCTTGTCCCCTTGTTGTGTCGTGATCATGCGCGCCGTTCCGCGGCACGCCTTCATTGCTGCGGAATGCCCGTATCCTTGACCACCTTGGCCCAGCGCACCCGCTCCGCGTCGATAAACTTGCCGAAATGCTCGGGTGTGTCGCCGCCCGGCACACCGCCCAGTTCGGCCAGGCGGGTCTTGACTTCGGGCTCGGCCAGGATGCCAGCCACCGCCTTCTGCAAGCGCGTGACAACTGCCGGCGGCGTGCCGGCCGGCGCCACCAGCCCGAACCACGCAGTCACCTGGAAATCGTCCAGCCCGGCCTCCTTCATGGTCGGCACGTCGGGCAACTCGGCCACGCGGGTGGCGCTGGTCACCGCCAGCGCGCGCAGCTTGCCGGACTGGATATGCGGCAGGGAACTGGGCAGGTTGTCCACCATCATGGTCACCTGGCCGGCGATCAGGTCGGCCACGGCCGGAGCGGCACCTTTGTACGGCACATGGATGATGTCGATGCCGGTGCGTTTCTTGAACAGCTCGCCGGACAGATGCACCGACTGGCCGGTGCCCGAAGAGGCGAACGACAACTTGCCCGGCTGGGACTTCGCCAGCGCGACCAGCTCGGCCACGTTACGGGCGGGCACCTTGGCGTTGACCACCAGCACATTGGGCACCGATACCACCATGGTGACCGGCGTGAAGTCCTCGGCACGGTAGGGAAGTTGCTTGTACAGGCCGTAGTTGATGGCATTGGGGCCGATATTGCCCATCATCAGGGTGTAGCCGTCCGGCGCGGCCTGGCGCAGCGCCTGCACGCCGACGATGCCGGCGGCGCCGGCCCGGTTCTCCACCACCACGGGCTGGCCCAGGATCTCGCCCAGCCGCTTGCCGACGAGGCGCGAGGCGATATCGGTGGTGCCGCCCGCCGCCGCGGGCACGATCAGGCGCACGGGCTTGTCGGGATACTCGGCGGCGGCAACGCCGGCGCTCATGAATGCCAGGCCCAGCATGGCGGCCAGGGCCGCCCGCCTGCGTGCGCTGTAGCGCCGAACTATCATTTGTCGTCCTCCTGGGCGGCTTGCGGCGGCGCGGGAATTCCGCCCCGCTCGTACGGGCCTATCCGGTATTCGCCCGCGCAATACGGACGAACCGGCCTTTCTGGTTCTATTGCCACCGCGAATACGATAAATTGATGGCGGGGACATTGCTATTCACGATTCACAATAGAGGCCTTTGGCCCAGCGAAACACATGCATTACGACCTGACCGACCTGCGCCTCTTCCTCAACGTCGGCGAAACCGAAAACCTGACCCGCGCCGCCGAGCGCAGCTTCCTTTCCCTGCCCGCCGCCAGCACCCGCATCAAGCAGCTGGAAGAAGCCTTTCAGACCCAGTTGCTGATCCGTCAGGTCAAGGGCGTGCGCCTGACGCCCGCCGGCGACGCGTTGCTGCGCCATGCGCGGGAAGTGTTCCGCGAACTGGAATGCCTGCACTCGGACCTGCGCCCCTACGCCAAGGGCGTCAAGGGCCGCGTGCGCCTGCTGGCCAACACCACCGCCACCAACTCCTTCCTCGCCACCGCGCTGTCGCGCTTCCTGGCCGAGAACCCGGACGTGGACATCGAACTGGAAGAGCAGCTTTCCCAGGCCATCGTCTCGTCCATCAGCGCCGGTGCGGCGGACCTTGGCATCGTCGCCGGCGAGGTAGCCACCAATGACCTCGAAGTCATGCAGCTATGCAGCGACGAGCTGATCGTGATCGCGCCGGTCAACCACCCGCTGCCGCAATTCACCAGCCTGCATTTCGCCGACCTGCTGGATACCTGCCGCTTTGTCGGCCTCAACCAGTTCAGCGCGATCCAGTCTTTCCTGGACCGGATCGCCAGCGGCATGGGCAAGCGCATCAGCCTGCGGATCCAGCTGGGCAGCTTCGACGCGGTGTGCCGGATGGTGGAAGCGGGCGCTGGGATCGCCATCGTGCCCAACAGCTGCGCGCGGCGCTATGCAAGCCGCAAGGTGCTGCGGTTTATCCCGCTGGAGGATGAATGGGCGAAGCGCGACCTGCGCCTGGTGCGGCGGCCGGGAAGGGAGCTGCCGCAGTTTGCGGAGACGCTGATCCAGTATTTGACGGAGGCGGCGCGGGAGCCGGTTTAAAAAATACCGAGCCGTTCGGGGTGGCCGCAGACAGATTTGCGAAGTGGACGATGGGTTGAATACGGGATAAGTTCGGCCATCCAGCAACCATCCGCATGAAACAATCGTGAAACGCTCAATCAAACCACCCAGTAATCTGAAGAGTGACGTTGCCAGGGATAGCGCCCAACGGCAAACCACCGCGCTGCTGAAAATCCTGGCCCTTGGCTCGAGCGAGATCGCACAGGGCAAGCTGACGGCTGCGGCGAAAGTCTTCGACGAACTAGACCGGCTGGATAAGGAAGACGGCGCATGGAGGCCGCCAATGCGCTCAAAGTGTCAACGTTAGTTTTCCAGTCAGCGCGCCGGGGAGCAGGGCGGAGTCGGTTTGCCGCTCCCCATAGGTACTGCTCGACACCCGCAACTGCCGCTCGCTCGTCAGCGCCTCCAGATGCTCGCCCAGGAAGCTGTAGATGCTGTCGTCAAACCGCATCGTGCCAACCGGCGCCTGGATGCAGCCATCCTCCACCCAGAACGTGGCAAAGCGTGTCATGCCGGTCATGCGCGCCGCCGGCGTATCGGACCAGTTCAGGTACCAGAGATTGCCGATATAAAGACCCGTGCCCAGGGCCGCCAGCACGTCGGCCTGGGCCAGTTCGCCAGCGCCCATCGCAAGGGATAGCGGCGTTTCGCGGGCACTGGCGCAATTGGCAGCCAGATCGTACTCGCGCGCGCTGCGCGGATAGACCAGCCGGCCGGCAGGTTGTCCCGCGCGTACCAGCGTGACATCGCTGCGCGGAATGCCTTCGGGCCCGAAGGCGGGCGCCAGCATGCCGCTCGCCCGTTCGTCCAGATCCAGCAGACGGCTAAGACGGGCGCCGCCGTCGTACAGGCGCTGCAGCGGACTTTCCTTCTGCGCCAATGCGCGGGCCGAAAAGCCGCCCCAGGAAAGCATGCCCACCACCTCCTCGAGCGCGGCGGGGGCCAGATAAGCGCGGTAGTCGCCCGGCGACAGAACGCGCTGCGGCTTGCCCAGGTGTTCCAGTTGCTGGCGCGCATCCGCAAAGCGGCCGGCAAACTCCGCCGCGTCCCAGCGCGCACCCGCGTAGTCGGCCTTTACCGCCTGACCGTTGGCATGGAACAGGCTCCAGTCGAAATGAAAGCCCTGCGCGGCATGCCAGCCGAAAGCGCCGAAGCTGTTGGCAAAGCCCCGGTACAGCGGGCCGGCGGCATAGATGCCCACCAGGTCGAGTCCACGCGCGGCTGCCTCGATCTGCGCCAGTACCTCCGCACTGTCGGGCGGCGCTGCCGCATTGGCCAGCACGCGCTGCCACGGGTCGCGCTCCAGCAACAGGTAGGGGTCGGGCTGCAACTGGGCAATTGCCTCGCGCAGTTGCAGCAGCCCATCGGCAAGGCGCTGGCGATCGGTCGCCGGCTCGCCGGACAGCGCGATGCCGATGTCGGCATGACGGCCATCGCGAACCAGCTTGAGGCTCGCCATGGCTTGCCGCACCTGCCCGGCCTGGCGCACCCGCGCCCGGTTGAAGCGAATGAACTCGGACGTCTCCGCGCTGTACCACAGGGTGAAGGCTTCACCCTCGCCCAGCGCGGCGCGCACATCTTCGGCAAGCGCCGCGAACAACGATTCCGCATCCGCCATCACGCGGCCCCTCCAAAGACTTCCACTTGCCGGAACACGCAGGCCGGCGATGCATGGCCGACGCGCACCACCTGGTTGGGCTCGCCCTTGCCGCAGTAAGGCGTGCCATGCACCTCGAAGGTACTGGCGTCGCCCACGGCAGCCAGGCTGCGCCAGAAGTTGGCGGAAACGCCGCGATAGTTCGGGTTCTTGACCACGCCCTTAAGCTCGCCGTCTTCGATCAGGCGCCCCCATTCGCAGCCGAACTGGAACTTGTTGCGCGCATCGTCGATGGACCATGAGCGGTTTGACGACATCAGGATGCCGCGCTCGATGCCGCCGACCAGTTGCGCCATGGTGCGGTCGCCCGGCTCCAGGTTGAGGTTGGCCATGCGATCGATGGGCGGCCGGTTCCAGTTGCAGGCCCGGCTGTTGGCCACGCCCGGGAGCCCGCTGCGCCACTGCGACAGCGCGCCGCCGAGCGGACGCAGCAACAAGCCATCGCGGATCAGGAATTCCTTTTGTGCGGGCTGGCCCTCGTCGTCGTGGCCGTAGCTGGCCAGTTCCTCGGGGATGCCGGGGTCGAAGCTGATATTGAGCAGGGGCGAGCCATATTGATAGCGGCCGAAGTCCTCCAGCCCGATAAAGCTGGTGCCGGCATAGTTGCGCTCGTCCCCGAGGATACGGTCCAGTTCCAGCGGATGGCCGATGGATTCGTGGATCTGCAGCATCATCTGGTCCGGCATCAGCAACAGGTCGGTGGCGCCGCTGGGGGCGTTGGGTGCCAGCAGCAACTGCAGCGCCTCGTCCGCTACACGGGATGCGGCGCCGGTAAAACCGAGGCGCGCCATGACCTCGGCACCGCCCTGCTGGCCGCTGCCGAAGCCGCCGAAGCTGCGGGTCTGGCTGTCGCCGCCGTCGAAAGCGGTCACGCTGATGCCAGGATAGACAAAGCGCAGCGCCTGCCATTGCTCGGCGCCGGCGCTATTGAGGTAAAGCTGCTCGTGGCGCTGGTGATCGAGATAGACGATCCAGTTCACCAGGCGCGAATCGGCGGGTACGGTGGCGGAGACCTCCGCCAGCAGCGCGAAGCGCTCGGCGAGTCCGGGGAAATGGCCGTGCAGGCCGGGCGATTCGTAGTGGGCGTGGCCTGTCGGCGGTTCCAGTCCGCGTAGGTCGACCAGGCCGTGCGCGGCGATTCGCCGGGCGAGCGCTTCGGCGCTGTCGAGCGCGCCCTGCAGCCCGGCCAGGCTGAGATCGCTGGTGGCGGAGTAGGCTTCCACGCCATCCAGGCGCACGCTGAGCATGGCGCCCATGTCCTGCGTCAAGGAGGGCGGTTCGGCGATCCCGCGCCGCAGCATGCAATGCTCGCCGGTCTGCCTGACAAGGCGCAGCGAGTGAAACCCGGCGCGGGTGGTTAGCGCGGCGAAGTTCTGTCTGGCGCGTTCGAACAAGGGCTGCTCCTGGCACGGTTCCGGACGAGTCAGCCTGCCGCGGTGGCGTTCACACGCAGGCGGCGATGACCGGTGAACTGGAAATCTTACTATCTTTGCACCGTATCAAGGCTGGCAGTCGCCTCGCCAGCAAACTCACCGGGCGCCCGGAATCAGCCAGCCAGGGTGGAAACGAGCCAGAAGATGCCTGCGACAGCAAACAGGAGCAGATAAGCAAGATTGAGCCAATGGGGAGCGGCGTCCATACCGCCGGCCGTCAGGCTCTTGATAAAGGCACTGAGGAACTTCATGACACCTCTCATTCCAGGGGAAGGATCCCCTGCCGCTTCCAGCCCGCAGGGGTGTACTTCGCACCCTAGCAGCGACATCCGCCGCTGGAATTGAGTAGCGTCTGAATATGAGAGTTGACGTCCTTATATGAACACCGCCCGGGATGCCAAGGTTCGTTGAAAGGCTTTGGCTTGTAGTATCGGTTGCTGTCTTATATGAACACCGCCCGGGATGCCAAGGTTCGTTGAAAGGCTTTGGCTTGTAGTATCGGTTGCTGTCTTATATCCGGTCTTTGTGCAGGACCGTGCCTGCGGACCTTGATGGAATCAGCCGGGAACGACTCCATCTCCCACAACGGGCTGTAAGCCTCTCGTGGACGTCATCGAGTTTGCGTTCCCGCGGTCCGACCTAGTTTGCCATCACACCTTATCTCATTACCCTGCGCAACCCTGAAGGTATTCGTTTGTGCCCCAGCCTGCGTGGGGGTGCTTGTTACGCCGGACGTTTGCTGACATAGCCGGGGTCATAGACCCGGCTATGAGCAAGCAACGCCCAAGCGGTGCGCGCCATCTTGTTGGCCAGCGCGACGATGGCTACATTAGTTGGGCGCCTGGCCAGCAGCGCCTCGACCCAGCGCGGTCGCTGCTTCGATCGAGTCACCACGATGCGTGCACCATGGATCAGCAGTTTGCGTAAATAGGGGTCACCACGTTTGCTGATATGACCAAGGTGAACCTTGCCGCCGGTGCCACTCTGGGTAGGTACCAGGCCCAGGCTGGCCGCGAAGGCTCTGCCTGAGCGGTAAGCCTGGGGAGATCCCATGGTGGCAACCAAGGCCGTGGCGGTGATCGGGCCAACTCCCGGAATCGCTTCCACGCATTGAGCTGCAGGCTCGGTCTTCAGCCATGCAGCAATCTCCCGCTCGGCCATCAGGATTTCAGCATCTAGCTGCCTGAGTCGTTCTAACTGACGAGATATCAGTCGCCACAAGGGCGCCGGAATGGTTTGCTCGATTTCGCTCAGTCGGGTGCGGATCTGCGCCATGCCGGCCTTGCGGCCAACGACGAAGTGCAGACCGTATTCGCCTAGCAGGCCGCGAATCTGATTGACCTGCCGCGTGCGGCTGTCGACTAGTTCCGAGCGAATTCGGTGCAGTCCCAGTAGAGCTTGCTGTGCCTCAGTCTTTACGGGTATCGCTCGCATCCCAGGTTGCTGCGCGGCTGTCCAGATCGCGCGCGCGTCGGCAGCATCGGTCTTATTGGTCCGCACGAACGGTCGCACATACTTTGGGTGAACCAGGATGGCTTTATGGCCCAGGCTGATAATCTTTCTTGCCCACCAGTGTGCGCCGCCACATGCTTCCAGTACCACTTTGCCGGAGCTCCGATTGCTCAGAAAGAGAATCAGTTGGGTGTTACTCAGGCGCCGGCTGTGAGTTTCTCCCGTCTCTGGATCAACCCAGTAGAGTTGGAACACGGACTTTGCAAGATCCAGCCCATATGTCGTAGCATTCATTTGGGCTCTCCTTACCTCAAGTGATGGTTCGGATCTTCACTTTGGCACATTGATGCCGTCGGTCAAGCGAGAGCCCCTGATCATGGAACTCCGCCAGTGTTACTGGAGGGCGGTGTTCATTCCATCTCCCCTGCCTAAAGGCAGGGCATTCCCACACCTGGCGATGCACGTCCGCATCGGAGAATGTTCAGCGCAGCATTGGTATCACGGTCATGCACGACACCACAGCGACTACAGGTCCACTCTCTTATTCGCAGTCCTGCGATACCTTTCGGCCGCGTCGTGCTGTCTTTCGAACCGCACGCCGAACAGGACTGGGTAGAACCGCTTTCGTTCACTTCCTCAAACGTGGCCCCGTGCGCAATCGCTTTGTAGCGGAGCTGTCCCGGAAGGACGACCAGGATGCGTCGTAGACGCTCTTCGCCATCCTGGTTTTGGCGAGTTTCGAAGCCGACACGTTGCCGACTGCGATGTAATCGAAGCGCCGGACGAGATCGAGCGCGAGCTTGTGCTGGAAGTCGGCGCGGGCATTCGCCACCTTGGCATGCAGCTTGGCGACATGCCGCTTGTGCTTTCGCGCACGCTGCGCCTTGGCCAGTTTTTCGGCGGCATGCCGGCCAAACCGGTCATTGGGAAGCTTCTCGCCGATCGAGAGCGTGGCGAAATCCTTCAAACCAAGGTCGATACCGACGCCAGCTTGAATCGGGCGTGCCGGCACATCAGCAACCTCCATCACGATGTTGAGAAACCAGTTCCCGCGCGAATCCTGTGCAAAGTTTGTGCCGTCCTTGATCTTGCCTTCGGGCAACAGGCGGCTGTTGAACACGCGAAAGGTATGTCCGGCAAAGCGAAACGCCTCGCCCTCTCGTTTCAGATCGCGGCCCTTCAGGGGCACCCATCCGAGGCACTTCCTGCCGCGGTATCGCAGGTAAGGACGGCGATGCTGGCTGCGCGATTTCGCGTACTGCTCGCACGTCGCGTTGACCGTGCCGGAATGGATGCCGAGCTCCTTGCTGCTGCCGGTGGTCAGCACGTTCAGATCGAACCCGCTCGGCCACTTCTTCCCCCATTTGAGCGCGTGCTTCTGCATGTCATTGCAGAAGTTCCAGACGTAGTTCACCGCTCGGCTCTGCTTGTTGAGCAGGCCGTTGAGCGACTTCACCCGGTAGCGGTAGACAAGAATCATGCCGCACATTCTAACGTGGGAATGCCGCCTGCCGGCGGCGCTCCTTTCACTCCCCGCCATGAATGGCGAGGTTTCTCGGAGCAAATCTGATGAAATTTCCGAATCGGGAAAGCGCCACGCGCCGTCGCCATCCCCGGGGCGGGCAGCGCGCGGCAGCCACCCTCAATCCGCCTGCACCCCCGCCGCCTTGATAATCGGCGACCATTTCTCGATCTCCGACTTCAGCCACGTACGCAGCCCTTCCGGTGTCTGCTTGTCCTCCGGCACGATCTCTGCCCCCAGATCGGCAAGCCGCGCCGCCACCGCCGGATCCTTCAACGCGGTGCGCAGCGCCCCGTTGAGCCGGTCGACGACCGCCGGCGGCGTGCCGCGCGGCGCGTAGATGCCGTGCCAGACCTTGACCTCGAAGCCCTTGATCCCGCTTTCCGCCAGCGTTGCGGTGTCAGGCAATGCCTTGATGCGCGAGGTGGTGGTGACGCCGTAGAGCCTGACCTTGTCGGCCTTGATATGCGGCAGCGTCTGGGTGGTCTGGTCGCACAGGATATCGACCTGGCTGCCCAGCAGGGCCGTCATCGCTGGCGCGGTGCCCTGGTAGGGAATCGCGGTGAGTTCGACGCCGATGGCCTTCTGGAACAGCATGCCGCACAGCTGCGAGACGGCGCCAAGCCCGGCATTGGCCAGGTTGACCTTGCCCTGGTTCTGGCGGATGTAGGTGATCAGTTCCGGCAACGTCCTGGCCGGCAGGTCATGACGGCCAAGCAGGGTCATGGGCACGTCGGCCACCTGGCCGATGAAGCTGAAATCCGTCAACGGCTTGTAGGATAGCTTGCTGTACAGCGCCGGCGCGGTGGCCATGCCGTTGTGGTGGATCAGGATGGTGTAGCCGTCCGGCGCGGCCTTGGCCACGTAGGCGGCGGACACGGTGCCGCCCGCGCCAAGGCGGTTCTCCACCACCACGCTCTGGCCCAGGGTCTTCGACATGGCCCCGGCCATGGTGCGCGCCACCACGTCGGTGGGGCCGCCCGCGGCAAAGGGCACCACCATGGTAATTGGCTTGGCGGGGTAGGCGTCGGCGGCGCGCGCCGGGGAAGGCAGCGTGAGCGTGACCGCCGCGCCCAGCGCGGCCAGCGCCATCCAGCGCCAGGGCGCCACGTTTGCGCGGGTCCGCACTGCATTCCCGCCGCCAGCCTGCCATGCTTGACCCTGTTTCTTGCCACCTGCCATGGTTTTTGTCTCCTTGGACTGAGTTGGCCGGCTGGTGCCGGCTCGCGCTGGCCTGCGTCGGCCCGTGGGCGGGCACGCGCGGCGTGGTTTTCAGGCAAGCGTGGCGACAAAGCGATGCACATGCAATACGGATTTGCCTAAGGGTGGGCAAGGCAGGCCGGAAGGCGCCGGTGCCGTGGCACCGCCGGGCAAGCGCGGGTGCCAGCAAGCGCACACAGCGGCTTATCCCTGCGCTCTCCTGTCGCCGACCTACCCCTTTGTGACCCCCTGGCCATCCGCTTCCGGGGGCGCTAAGCCGCTCTTTCGCAAATCCGAATTACCGCGCGGCAGGCCCTCGGGAATAATGGCCGCAAGCTGAATCCAGTATCGTCCGTCGTCCGTCGCGTCCGTCATTCCGCTGACTTCCATCATTTCCACAACGGGGCCCCATTTCATGTTCGCAGAACAATCGCACGACCAGCCGTATCCCGACATCCGCGAGGCCGTGCGCGCACTGTGCGCCGGCTTCGACTCCGCCTACTGGCAACGCGTGGAGGAGCAGAACGCCTTCCCGGAAGAATTCGTCATCGCGCTGACCAAGGCCGGCTGGCTGTCGGCGCTGATCCCCGAGGAATTCGGCGGCTCGGGCCTGCCGCTGACCGCGGCGTCCGTCATCATGGAAGAAATCAACCGCAACGGCGGCAATTCCGGCGCCTGCCACGGCCAGATGTATGTGATGGGTTGCCTGCTGCGCCACGGCTCCGAGGCGCAGAAGCAGCGCTGGCTGCCCGGCATCGCTTCGGGCGAGCTGCGCATGCAGTCGATGGCGGTGACCGAGCCCACTACCGGCACCGACACCACCAAGCTCAAGACCACCGCTGTCAGGAAAGGCGACCGCTACGTCATCAACGGCCAGAAGGTGTGGATCTCGCGCGTGCAGCATTCGGACCTGATGCTGCTGCTGGCGCGCACCACGCCGCTGGACCAGGTCAAGCGCAAGTCGGAAGGGCTGTCGGTGTTCGTGGTGGACCTGCGTGAAGCCATCGGCAAGGGCCTGACCGTGCGGCCCATCCGCAATATGGTCAACCACGAGACCAACGAACTGTTCTTCGACAACCTGGAAATCCCCGCCGAGAACCTCATCGGCGAGGAAGGCAAGGGGCTCAAGTACATCCTTGACGGCCTGAACGCCGAGCGCATCCTGATCGCTTCCGAATGCGTGGGCGACGGCTACTGGTTTATCGAGCGCGCCAGCAGCTACGCGCGCGAGCGCATCGTGTTCGACCGCCCCATCGGCCAGAACCAGGGCATCCAGTTCCCCATCGCGCGTGCCTACGTCAACGTGGAAGCGGCCAGCCTGATGCGCTACAAGGCCGCCGCGCTGTTCGACGCTGGCAAGGCCTGCGGCAAGGAGGCCAATATCTCCAAGCTGCTGGCGGCCGATGCCTCGTGGGAAGCGGCCAACGTCTGCCTGCAGACGCATGGCGGCTTCGGCTTTGCCGCCGAATACGATATCGAGCGCAAGTTCCGCGAGACGCGCCTGTACCAGGTGGCGCCGATCTCCACCAACCTGATCCTGTCGTATGTGGCCGAGCACGTGCTCGAGTTGCCGCGTTCGTTCTGAGGCCCACGCATATGCTCGCTTCGCACCAGGGCATCCGCCCGCTCGACGGCATTCGCGTCGTCTCCCTCGAACATGCCGTGGCCGCGCCCTTTGCCACGCGCCAGCTGGCCGATCTCGGCGCGCGCGTGGTCAAGGTGGAGCGCCCCGGCGTGGGCGATTTCGCGCGCGGCTACGACGAGACCGTCAATGGCCAGGCTTCGCACTTCGTCTGGCTCAACCGCGGCAAGGAGAGCCTGACGCTCGACCTCAAGCAGGACGAGGCGCAAGCCGTGCTGCACCGCCTGCTGGCCGATGCCGACGTGCTGGTGCAGAACCTGGCTCCCGGCGCGGCAGCGCGCATGGGGCTGGATTTCGACACGCTGCACCCGCGCTACGGCAAGCTGATCGTCTGCGATATCTCGGGCTACGGCGATGCCGGGCCCTATCGCGACAAGAAGGCGTACGACCTCCTGATCCAGGCCGCCGCCGGGCTGATCGGCATCACGGGCAGCGCGGACGAGCCATCGCGCGCGGGCATTTCGATTGCCGACATCGCGGCCGGCATGTACGCCTACAGCGGCATCCTCTCCGCGCTGCTGCAGCGCGGGCGCACGGGCCAGGGCCTGCGCGTGGAAGTGACCATGCTCGAAGCGCTGACCGAGTGGATGAACTACGCGCTGTACTTCGGCCACTACGGCGGCAACGCGCCGGCGCGCTTCGGCGCCTCGCACCCGGCCATCGCGCCTTACGGCGTGCACCGCACCGGCGACGGCGGCAGCGTGATCTTCGGGCTGCAGAACGAGCGCGAATGGCAGGCCTTCTGCAACAAGGTGCTGGCGCAGCCCGAATTGCTAAAGGACGAGCGTTTCTCCTCCAACTCGGGGCGCGTGAAGAATCGCGGCGAACTGACCGCGCTGATCGAGACACGCTTCGCGCCGATGACGGTGACGCAGGTGGAAGCGCTGCTCGACGAAGCGCAGATCGCCAACGCGCCGATGAACGATATCGAGGCCGTGTGGAACCACCCGCAACTGGCGGCACGCGGGCGCTGGCGCGAAGTGGCCAGCCCCAGCGGCCCCATCGGCGCGCTGCTGCCGCCGGCCAACCTGTCGGGCGTGGAACCGGTGATGGGCGACGTGCCGGCGCTCGGCGCGCATAGCGCGGCCATCCTGGCGGCGCTGGGCTACGGCGCGGACGAAATCGCCAGGATGGCGGACAGCAAGACGATTTGAGCCACAGAACCAGGCCATGACGCCTGCGCACAATTTCGCGCAGACGTGGCTCCCCTCTCCCGCTGGTGTGGGAGAGGGGAGGAAAACAGAAAGACAAACAACCACCCCGAACACCGTCCGGAGCCGGCATGAGCCAAGCCACTGACCACACCTACCCTACCCGCCAGCTGTGCGATTTCCTGGCCCGCTTCACGCTGGCCGACGTGCCCGCCGAAGTGGTGGAGCGCACCAAGGACCTCTTCCTCGACTGGATCGCCTCGGCCATTGCGGGCAAGGACGCTCCCGCCGTGCGCAAGCTGCAGGAGTTCGTCGCCGCGATGGGCCCGCAGCAGGGCCCGGCCGAAGTGCTGGTGGACCGCCGCCGCACTTCGCCCTACTTCGCCGCGCTGATCAACGGCGCGTCCTCGCACGTGGTGGAACAGGACGACGTGCATAACAGCTCGGTGCTGCATCCCGCCGCCGTGGTGTTCCCCGCGGTGATCGCCGCCGCCCAGGCTGAAGGCAAGAGCGGCGCGGACGTGCTGCTGGCCTCCATCGCCGGCTACGAAGCGGGCATCCGCATCGGCGAATTCATGGGCCGTTCGCACTACCGCGTGTTCCACACCACCGGCACCGTCGGCACGCTGGCGGCGGCCGCGGCCGTGGCCAAGCTCTACGGCATGGATGCCGAGGGCATCAACCAGGCGCTCGGCTCGGCCGGCACCCAGGCCGCCGGCCTGTGGGAATTCCTGCGCGACGCCGCGGACTCAAAGCAACTGCACACCGCCAAGGCCGCCGCGGACGGCCTGATGTCCGCGTGGATCGCGCGCGCGGGCTTCACCGGCGCCAGGCGTATCCTGGAAGGCCCGCAGGGCATGGCCGCCGGGATGTCCAGCGACGCCAACCCGGCCGCGCTGACCGACGGCCTGGGCAAGCGCTGGGCCACCGCCGAAACCTCCTTCAAGTTCTTCGCCTCGTGCCGCCACACGCACCCGGCGGCCGACGCTCTCAAGGACCTGATGCTGCGCGAGAAACTCCGCGCGGACCAGATCGCCGGCGTGACCGCGCACGTGCACCAGGGCGCCATCGACGTGCTTGGCCCGGTGACCGATCCCAAGACCATCCACCAGGCCAAGTTCTCCATGGGTACGGTACTGGGACTGGTGGCGGTGCACGCGCACGCCGGCCTGGGCGAATTCGAGGACCATGCGCTGCAGGACGCAAAGGTAGCCGCCTTCCGCGACAAGGTGGAGATGGTGCTGGACGACGAGATCAACGCCGCCTACCCGCGCCAGTGGATCGGCCGCGTTACGGTGAAGACCACCGACGGCCGCACGCTGGCGGGCCGCGTCGATGTGCCGAAGGGCGATCCGGGCAATACGCTGTCGCGCCCGGAACTCGAAGCCAAGGCGCTGCAGCTGGGCGCCTTCCGCCACGGCGCGGGCGAGGCCGAGATGCGTGCGATCATTGCCCGCGTGTGGGCGCTGGAAGAACAGGCGAACGTCAACGACTGGCTGCCCGTAGCCAAGTAACGCCCCATCCTGACGAGACCTGCTTCATGTCCACCGCCATCACCTACCTGTTCGTGCCGGGCGACCGGCCCGAACGCTTCGACAAAGCGGCCGCCGCCGCGCCGGACGCGCTGATCCTCGATCTCGAGGATGCCGTGCATCCGGACGCCAAGCCAGCCGCGCGCACGGCCATTACCGCGTGGTTGCTTGAACGTGGCGCACAGGCGCAGGCCTATGTGCGCATCAACGACACCAGCTCCGCCGCCTTCGCCGCCGATATGGACTGGCTGCGCGCGCTGCCGTCCGGCGCGTCGCTGGCGGGCCTGCTGGTGCCCAAGGCCGAAGACCCCGCCGCGCTTGGCGAGATCGCCCGGGCGTTGGCGCAGGTCAACCCGCAAGGCCGCATCGTGGCGATCATCGAAAGCGCGCGCGGGCTGCACGGCATCGACGCGGTCTCCACCGCGCGCGGCGTGTCGCGGCTGGCTTTCGGCTCCCTCGACTTCGCCGTGGACCTCGGCTGCGCCCATACCCGTGAAGCCTTGCTGATGGCGCGCTCGCGCATCGTGCTGGCCTCGCGCGTGGCGGCACTGCCGCCGCCCGTGGATGGCGTCACCACCGCGCTCAAGGACGAAGCCGTGCTGGCCGACGACGTGGCGCACGCGCGCGCGCTCGGCTTTGCCGCCAAGCTGTGCATCCACCCCGCCCAGCTTGCCGCGGTGCGCGCGGGCTTCCTGCCCACGGCGGAGCAACTGGACTGGGCGCAGCGCGTGCTGGCCGCCACCGCCAGCGGCAGCCACGCGGTACAGGTCGACGGCAAGATGGTCGACCGCCCCGTCATCGAACAGGCCCGGCGCATCCTCGCGCTGGCAAACCACCCCGCAGCGGACCAGCCATGACCCAACTCGAAACCCTGCGCGCCTGGATTGGCCGCAGTGAAAGCCGCACCGAGACCCTTGCCCCCGAACCCGTGGTCGGCCTCGCGGCCACCCTGGACCTCGATGGCGAAGCGCTGGTGCGCGGCCCGCTGCCGCCGCTGTGGCACTGGCTCTACTTCCTGCCGCGCGCGCCGCAGCGCGAGCTTGGGCGGGACGGCCACCCGGCGCTGGGCGGCTTTATGCCGCCGGTGCCGCTGCCGCGCCGCATGTGGGCCGGCGGCGAGCTGGATTTCCACAAACCGCTGCGGGTGGGAGATACCGTCACCCGCACGTCCACCGTGCGCAATGTCGAGCACAAGAGCGGACGCAGCGGCGAACTGTGGTTCGTCACCGTGGAACATGCGCTGACGGTCGACGGTGAGACCGCGCTGACCGAGCGTCACGACCTGGTCTACCGCGCCATGCCGGAACCGGGACAGCCGCTGCCGCCGCGCCCGCGCCTGGCGCATCAGGCCCAGTGGCAGCGCCAGTTGCGCGCCGACCCGGTCATGCTGTTCCGCTTCTCCGCGCTCACCTTCAACGGCCACCGCATCCACTACGACCACGACTATGTGCGCGACGTGGAAGGCTACCCCGGCCTGGTCGTTCACGGCCCGCTGCAGGCCATGCTCACGCTGGACCTGCTGGCGCGCGAGATGCCCGGCGCCACGGTGCGCCGCTTCGGTTTCCGCGGGCTGGCGCCGATTTTCGATCACGACCTGGTGACCGTAGGCGGCACGCTCGATGCCGCCACGCCTGGCAAGGTCACGCTGTGGACCGGCGACGATGCCGGCGGCCAGTCGATGGAGGCATGGGCCGTGGTGGAGAACTGACCGGCACGCTGGCGAAGGACAGCAGGACAACACCAACATCGGGGTAACGGGGAACCACATCAACAGGAGAATTCCGATGCATGCAGTCCGCAACACCCGGCCCAACATCCGGCGCAGAATCCGGCACATCGCCAGCGCCGCCATCGTCCTGTGCGGCGCCACGGCTGCGCTCGCGCAGCAAGCCCAGTCCTACCCCACCCGCCCGGTGACGCTGATCGTGCCCTACGCGCCCGGCGGCACCACCGACGTGGTGGTGCGCCAGTTCGCCGTGGCCCTGCAAAAGGCGCTGGGCCAGACCGTGGTGGTCGACAACAAGCCCGGCGTGGCCGGCACCATGGGCGCGCTCGCGCTCAGGCAGGCGAAGCCCGACGGCTATACGCTCTCGATGATGCCGGTGACCGTATTCCGCCAGCCCTTCATCCAGAAGACCGCCTTCGATCCGGCACACGATTTCACCTACCTCTCGCGCATCACCGGCTACACCTTTGGCGTGGTAGTGCGGGCCGATTCGCCGTGGAAGGACTGGAGCGATTTCCTGCGCGACGTGCGCGCCCGGCCGGGCACCGTCAGCTACGGCTCGCCGGGCCAGTTCAGCTCGCCGCATATCACCATGATCGAGCTGGTCACCAAGGAAAAGATAACGGTCAACCACGTGCCCTTCAAGGGCGATGCCGATTGCCTGAACTCGCTGATGGGCAACCATGTGCAGCTTTGCGCGGCAGGCAGTTCCGCCGGCACGCTGGTCGATGCGGGCAAGCTGCGCTGGATCAACCTGTGGACGGCGCAACGCTCGCCGCGCTGGCCCGACGCCCCTACGCTGCGCGAACTGGGCTACGACATCGTCTCCAACTCGCCCTACGGCGTGGCCGGCCCGAAAGGCATGGACCCGAAGGTGGTCGGCATCCTGCAGGATGCGCTGCGGCGGGCTGCCGAAGACCCGCAGCATCTTGCCGCGCTAAAGCGGCAGGATCAGGACCTGATGTACCTGGACAGCGCCGGCTACACCCGCTTTGCCATGCAGCAGATCGCACAGGAGAAAGCGCTGGTGGAACGGCTGGGCATCAAGCCCGATTGATCCTTCGCCCGCGCCGCGCCAGGCCGTGGCGCAGCGCGGGTTCTTCTGCTTGCGCGCTTCTTCGCGCCACCAACCCCGACACCAACCGATGACCATCAAGCCCTCCGCAGCGAACCCCGAAGCTGTCAGCTTCGACCCGCGCAGCCACCGCATGTGCGAACAACGCTATTTCGAAGATTTCGTGCCCGGCGAACGCTTTGTGCTTCCCTCGCGCACCATGACCGAGGCGCTGTTCGCCGCCTTCCAGCTGGCGAGCGGTGACAACCATCCTGTGCATTACGACGCGGAGTACTGCCGTGCCCACGGCATGCCGCACATGCTGGCGCACGGCTACCAGGTGCTGATCCAGACCGCGGCAGGCGCCGGGCTGTTCCCGCATATGGTGGAAGAATCGCTGAAGGGTTTTCTCGACCAGAGCAGCCGCTTCCTGCATCCGGTCTACGCCGGAGACACGCTGTACAGCACGCTGGAAGTCAGCGAACTCGCGCCGAACCGCACCACCGGCGTGCTGACCTTGCGCTCGACGGTGCACAACCAGCACGGCGTGCTGGTGCTCGACGGCGTGCAGCGCTACCTGCTGCGCAAGCGCGCACCGGCTGCCTGAACGGCGCCGGGCAAAAAGGGTTTATCCGACCGCTGCCGTAGCTCCCCTCTCCCGCAAGTTGGGGAGGGGAACCATCCGGCCTCAATCCACCTGGATATTCGCCGTCTTCACCACCCCGCCCCACAGTTTCAGTTCGCGCTGGATACGATCGGCCAGCGGCTTCGGCCCGGTGATATTGAGGTCATAGCCGCCCTGCGTCATGCGCTGCTGAAAGGCAGGATCATCGCCGATAGCCTTTTGCGCCTTGACCAGCTTGTCCACCACGTCGGCGGGCATTTTCTGCGGGCCGATCAGCGCGTACCAGCCGGTCAGGTCGTAATTCTTCATGCCGGACTCGATCATCGTCGGCACCGTCGGCAGCGCCGCGTTGCGCGTCTTCGAAGTCACCGCCAGCGCGCGCACCTTGCCGCCCTGGATATAGCCGATGGCGGTGCCCGTGATATCGAACATGAACGTTACCTTGCCGCCGATCACATCGGCCATCGCGGGCGAATTGCCCTTGTAGGGCACATGCAGCATCTTGACCGCGCCCATCTGCGCCAGCCACTCGGCCGACAAGTGGTTCGAGGCGCCGACCCCGGCCGAGCCGAAGCTCACGCTCTCGGGATGCTTGCGCGCGTAGTCGACCAGCTCGCCTACGTCCTTGGCCGGGAAGTCCTTGTTGATCAGCAATACGTTGGTGTAATCGGTGATCAGGCCGATATAGGTGAAATCCTTGTTCGGGTTGAAGTTCACCGACTTCTGGATCAGCGGCGTCATGGTCATGGTCGGGCTGGCCACGAAGTAAAGCGTGTAGCCGTCCGGCGTCGCGCGCGCGGTCAGGTCCGCGGCGATGGCGCCGCTGGCGCCGGCGCGGTTGTCCACCACCACCGGCTGCTTGAGCGCGCGGCCCAGGTAGTCGGCATAGATGCGCGCGGCGGTATCGACCGGACCGCCAGGGGCGTAGCCCACGATCAGCTTCACGGGCCGCGTGGGATAGTTGTCCGCCATTGCCGTGCCTTGCACCAGCGCCAGCAGCGCGCCAGCCATCATTATCCATCGCTTCATCTGTCTCCTCCTCCTTGTTGTGTGTTCTGCCAGCCCCCGGCTTGCCGGGGCGCTGGCGGCAAATACGCTTCGACCCGCGGCGAAGCGCTGGCGGCGGCGCCGGCCGCCGCAGGTCATGCCGCTACGGCGCCGCCGTCCAGCATGGCGCGCAGCGGCTGCTTCAGGAGCTTGCCGCTGGCGGTGGTGGGAATCGTCTCGATCACGCGGATCTGCGCGGGCCGCTTGTACGGCGCCAGGCTTTCCCGCAGGTAGGCTTCCAGGGCAGCGAGGTCCAGTTTCGCGCCCGGTTGCGTTTCAATAAAGGCCACGACTTCTTCGTTGCCGTCGGCTGCCGCGCGCCCGACCACGGCGGACTGGCGCACGCCGGGGAAGGCATTGATGACGGATTCCACCTCGATCGGGTAGACGTTGAAGCCCGAGCGGATGATCAGGTCCTTGGAGCGGCCCACGATAAACAACGCGCCGTCTTCACCGAGGAAACCGAGATCGCCGGTGTTGAGCCAGCCGCCCGGCATCAGCGCCTCGGCGGTCTGCTCCGCGTTGCGGAAATAGCCGCGCATCACGCCGGGGCCGCGCACGCGGATCTGGCCGCGTTCGCCGGCGGGCATCGGCTCGCCCTGCTCGTTGGTGATGTTGATCTCCACGCCTTCGACGATGTAGCCGGCCGAGCAATCGGCGCGCGGCGCATCCATGCGGGTGATGAACAGCGAACCGGCGTATTCGGTGATGCCGTAGCCGTGATGCAGCGGCTGGCCGAACCATGCCTCGGTGTCGCGCTTGAGGGTCGGGTCCAGCGGCGCGCCGCCGGTATAGAGATAGCGCAGGCGGGGAAACGCCGCAGCGCCGCTCTCCAGCGACGACTCCCGCGCCACCGCCATGATGCGCGTGAACATGGTCGGCACGCCTTGCAGCATGGTGACACCGGGCGATGCCAGCGCGGCGAAGACATCGGCGGCATCGAAGCGGGGGCGCATCACCAGGCTGGCGCCGGCGTACAGCGTGGCCATCAGCACGGTGGCGATGCCGAAGATGTGCGACAGCGGCAGCGCGCCGTAGGCGATATCGTCCGGCCCCAGGTTGCGCGAGGTTGCCGAGATCCGCGCGAAGACCGTCAGGCCGGCGTGCGGCACCATCACGCCCTTGGGCGCGCCGGTAGTGCCGGAGGTGTAGATCAGCGTGGCAACGTCGCGCGCCTGGGCGGCATCCACGCGCGCGGGCACCTGCTCGGCGCGCAGGCTGGCGAAGTCCGGATCGAGCGCGGCGCAACCGGTGGGCTGCGCCCCAAGCCGCCTGCCGTGGGCGGCGGCCACATCGGAGACATGACTGGTAAAGAACGTCAGCAGCGGCTCGGCATGGGCGCGGATGCCGTCGATCTCGCGCGGCGAAAGCCGCGCGTTGACCTGGATCGGCCAGGCGTGCAGTGCGCTGCAGGCGAACAGCATCACCACCATCTCGGCGCAGTTCTCGCCCACCACCATCACGCGGTCGCCTTGGCCTACGCCTTGCGCGGCGAGCCAGTCGCGCGTGGCAGTGATGCGCTCCCACAGCGCGCCATAGCTGAGTACGCCGCCGGTCTCGTACAGGCAGGGCGCCTGGGGCGATTGCTCGGCCCAGTGCCGGGGGATGTCATGGATGAACTCGGGACGAAAGGAGGACATGATGCAAGTGACGATGAGGTTGGAACCGGACGGACCCGGAAGAGACGCAGAGCAAGCTCACTGATCCAGGTGGATGTGAGCCGACTTGATCAGGCCGTCCCACTTCTGGTACTGGGTGCGCATATACGTACCGAACTGCGCCGGCGTGGAAGGAAAAGGCACGGTGCCCTGGCTTGCCAGCCGCGCCGCCAGTTCGGGCTGCGCGAGCGCGGCCACGATCTCGGCGTTGAGGCGGTCGACCACGGCCGCTGGCGTATTGGCGGGCGCCACCACGCCGAACCACGCGGTCAGCTCGTAGCCGGGCACGCCGGCCGCGGCCAGCGTCGGCACGCCGGGCAACTGCCCGGACGGCGTGGCGGTGGTGACCGCCAGCGCCCGCACGCGGCCATCGCGCACATAGGGCAAGGCGGTGGAAATGCTGTCGAACATCATGGTGAGGCGCCCGCCGATCAGGTCGGTCATGGCCGGTGCGCTGCCCTTGTACGGCACATGCTCGATACGCACGCCCGCCAGGTGGGTGAACAGTTCACCGGCGAGGTGCGAGGACGAACCGTTGCCAAAGGAGCCGTAGCTCAGCTTGCCGGGCTCGCGGCGCGCCAGCGCCAGCAGTTCGGCCACATTGCGCGCGGGCACTGCGGGGTGCACCACCAGTACGTTGGGCAGGTAGGCCACTGACGCCACCGGCGCGAAATCCTTGAGCGGGTCGTAGCCGGGCTTGTCGTACAGGCTCTTGTTCACGGCCAGCGAGCCGAAGGTGCCGAACAGCAGGGTGTAGCCGTCGGCCGGCGCGCGCGCCACCGCCACGGCGGCGATATTGCCGCCCGCGCCAGGCCGGTTCTCGATGACCACCGGCTGGCCCAGCCGCACTGAAAGTGCGTGGCTGACCTCGCGCGCCAGCAGGTCCGTGGCGCCACCCGGCGGGAAGGGCACGACCAGCCGCACCGGTTTGTCCGGATAGGCCGCGAACGCGCTCGCGGTGGCGGCAAGCCATCCGCAGAGCACGAACAATTTTGTCCAGCGTGACATCGCCCGTCTCCTCGGCGTTGATTGTGTTTTTGCTGCGATGGAACTGCGCCAGTGTGAGCCAGGCGCCGGTGGCGTGCTATTTGGATTTGGCTAAGGCCGTGTTCTGCCCGGCACGGGCGCCGGCGGGCGGCGGGCCGCATCGGTTAGGAAGCGCAAAAGGACGGCTTTGTCATTCCGGAAGAAGCGAACGTCCGGCCCCCCATAGAATCGCTGCATCGTATCGAAGTGGCGGCCGGCGGCCAGCCTTTCCCAACCGAGGGGACAAGCAGATGGATTTGCGTTTCAACGCGGCGGAACAAGCGTTCCGCGAAGAGGTTCGGAGTTTTGTGCAGGCCAGCCTGCCCACGGATATCCGGGACAAGGTGCTGGCCCACCAGCGCGTCGAGAAGGACGACTACGTGCGCTGGCACCGCATCCTGCACGCGCGGGGATGGGGCGCGCCGACCTGGCCCACGGAATGGGGCGGCACGGGCTGGAACGCGCTGCAGCGCCTGATCTTCGAGATCGAGGCCTTCCGCGCGGGCGCGCCGCGCCTGCTGCCCTTCGGGCTCACCATGATCGGGCCGGTGCTGATGAAGTATGCCAGCCAGGAACATAAGGAACGCTTCCTGCCGCGCATCCCCACGGTCGACGATTTCTGGTGCCAGGGCTACTCCGAGCCCGGCTCCGGCTCCGACCTGGCCTCGCTCAAGACCCGCGCCGTGCGCCAGGGCGACCGCTACATCGTCAACGGCCAGAAGACCTGGACCACGATGGCGCACTTTGCCGACTGGATCTTCTGCCTGGTACGCACCGACACCGAAGCCAAGCCGCAAGAAGGCATCTCGATGCTGCTGATCGACATGAAGACGCCGGGCGTGACGGTGCGCCCGATCGTCACGCTCGACGGCGGCCACGACGTCAACGAAGTCTGGTTCGAGGACGTGGAAGTGCCCGTGGGCAACCTGCTGGGCGAAGAAAACCGCGGCTGGACCTACGCCAAATACCTGCTGGGCCACGAGCGCACCGGCATTGCCGGCATCGGCCACTGCAACCGCGAACTGCGCCAGCTCAAGCATTACGCCGCGCAAGCCACGGATGGCGCCGGCCGGCCGCTGATCGACGATGTGCGCATGCGCGACAAGATCGCCCGCATCGAGATGGACATCATGGCGCTGGAAATGCTGCTGCTGCGCGTCGCCACGCAAGACGCGGGCCGCGGCCCCGGTCCGGAAGCCTCCATCGTCAAGATCCGCGGCTCCGAGATCCAGCAGGACCTGGCCATGCTGCAGATGGAAGTAGCCGGCCCCAATGCCTGGCCGTATTCGCCGCGCTGGCTCGAAGCCGGCGAAGCGCCGCCGGCCGATGCGCCGCTGCACGCCCCGGCGTGGGCCGCGCCCGCCGCCTCGACGTACTTCGACATGCGCAAGACATCGATCTACGGCGGCACCACGGAAGTACAAAAGAACATCATCTCCAAGATGATCCTGGGCTTCTGAAGCCACGGAAGACGTCAGAGACTCCGCAAAACCCGGGATTCAAGGAACAAGCACAGCCATGGACTTCAACTACAGCGAAGAGCAGCAGATGCTGGCGGACAGCCTGCGCCGCTTCATCGACACCGAATACACCTTCGACAAGCGCCGCAAGAACGCCCGCGGCGGCGGCAGCTTCGATCGCGCCACCTGGGCACAGCTTGCCGAAATGGGCGTGCTGGGACTGACCGTGCCCGGCGAGTACGGCGGCTTTGGCGAAAGCGCCGCGAGCCAGCTCGTGGTGCAGCGCGAGCTCGGACGCGGCCTGGTGCTGGAACCAGTCACGCCCACCGCCGTGATGTCCGCCGCCGTGCTGAACGCCTACGGCAGCCAAGCCCAGAAAGACGAATGGCTGCCCGCGATCGCCACCGGCGAACGCGTCGTCACCCTCGCCTACCTGGAGCCCACCACCCGCTACCGCCCCGAGACCGCGCGCGCCAGCGCCGAGCGCAAGGGCGACGGCTATGTACTCAACGGCAACAAGAGCCTGGCCTGGCACGGCGAAGCCGCCGACGCCTTCCTGCTCACCGCGCGCATCGCCGGCAGCAACGAACTGGCGCTGTTCCTGGTCCCGCGCGACGCCACCGGACTCACGGTGCGCGGCTATCCCACCATGGACGGCCTGCGCGCCGCCGACCTTGCCTTGCAGAACGTCGCGGTAGACGCCACGGCGCTGGTAGGAGACGCGGCCGACGGCCTGGCCGCCCTGCTCCACGGCATCGACCACGGCATTGCCGCGCTCTGCGCGGAAGCCGCCGGCGCGATGGAAAAACTGATCGAAATCACCGGCGAATACCTGCGCACGCGGCGGCAGTTCGGCAAACCGCTGGCGGCGTTCCAGGCCCTGCAGCACCGGACGGCCGATATGCTGGTGCAGAAGGAACTGGCACTGTCGATGGCGTATGTGGCAGCACAAGCGCTGGATGAAAGCGACCCCGCGCACCGGCGGCGAATGCTGAGCGCCGCGAAGGTAACTGTGGCCAAGGCCGGGAGAATTGTCGGCCAGCAAGCGGTGCAGCTACACGGCGGCATGGGGATGACGGATGAACTGGAGGTAGGGGATTACTTCAAGCGATTGACGATGATCGATCCGCTGCTGGGAGACAGTGATTTCCACGTGCAGCGATATGGAGAAGTAATGACAGCATGAGGAATTGATCTGGATTTCATTAAAAACAAATCCATTCAACTGCCCAGAGCAAAACGCAGGCCAAACGGTGCAAAAATTATCCGCCTGGCCCTGCGGCAATCCCGTCTCTGGCAGAAATACGCATCACAGCCTCGCAAGCCCCCGCCCTCCCCCGGCAACCCAACGGGCGCTACCACGAGCGAGGAAGCCGGATCAAAAATCGGTGTAGCCGTGTGGAGCGCCCCCAAGGGCGGGCTACACCATCCCGCGATGCGAAGCGAGCCGTCAAGGTGTACCAGGCCGTATGGGGCGCCTCGTCGGCAGGCAAAAAGAGCGGAAAAGAGGGACCCATGTTTGAGTATCGCCTTAAGGCGATGCGAGTTTGGGTCCCGGCCGCTCTTTTTGTCTGCCGACGAGGGGGGGTCGCCCCATCCGGCGCGCTTCTTTGCCTACTTTCTTGGCAAGACAATAAAGTAGGTCGCCTCCCCGAAGGGGAGGTGAAACTGCCTTTGACTTTAAGCCTTTAAGCCTTTAAGCCTTTGAACTTAATCAGTTGAATTCGAATTTCAAACCCTCAAATCACCAACTCAATCAAAAACGGCCCCGACCGCGCATTCGCCATCCCAAACAACTCAGCAAACCGCCCCATATCCTCAGCCCGCGCAGCCTCCACCCCCATCCCATTAGCCAACTGCACCCAGTTCAGATCCGGATTCCCGATATCCAGCATATCGAGCGCAGTCTTCCCCGGACTGGCCCCGACCCCGGCCAGCTCCCCCAGCAAAATCGCATACTTCCGGTTAGCCAGGACCACCACGGTAACGTCGAGCTTCTCGCGCGCCATGGTCCACAGCGATTGCAGCGTATACATGCCGGAACCATCAGCCTGCAACGCAACCACCCGGCGTCCGGGCGCCGCCACCGCGGCACCGGTGGCCAACGGCAGGCCATCGCCGATCGCACCACCGGTGAGCTGCAACCAGTCATGGGGCGCGGCATGCACGGTGCCCGGATAGAAAGCACGCCCAAAGCTGACGCTCTCTTCCACCACGATGGCTTGCTCGGGCAACAACGCAGTCAATGTCTGCGCCACGGCTTCGGAAGTCACCGCGCCCTTGGCGATCTCGTGCGAGGACACGGAGGCCGGCAGGGAAACCGCCGGGGCGCCCAGCTCGTCGGCAAGACGCGCGAGCGCTTCCGCCAAGTCTTGTTCCGGACGCGCCAGCACATGGATTTCCGCATCTTCCGGGTAGGGCCGCGGCGACTTGCCCGGGTAAGCGAAGAAGGTAACCGGCGGCGGCGCGCCGACCAGGATCACATTGCGGATACCGGCCAGCTTGGCGAGCGATGCGTCGCCGGAGTACGGCACCCGGTCCACATTGAAGCGGCCGCGGCCGCGCGTCACGCGCGCGTTGGACATCGGCGTGATCAGGCGGGCGTCGGTGGCGGCGGCAATGCGGTGCGCGTCGGCCAGCGCGGCTTCGCGCAGCGCGGTGCCGGCCAGCACGATCAGCGTGGGCTGGCCCGAGCGCAACACACGCGCGGCTTGCCCGATGGCATCCGGGGAGACCTTGGGCACGGGAATCGGCGCCAGCGGCGCGGCCACCTTGCCGCCGGCATCCCAGCAGACGTCGGAGGGCAGGATCAGGCTGGCCACGCCGCCCGGCGCGGCGCATGCGGCCTGTACCGCCGTGGCGGCATCCGCACCTACCGAAGCGGCATGCGAGGCGGTACGGGTCCAGACCGAGACGGGACGCGCCCAGCCTTCGGTGTCGGCGGTCAGCGGCGCGTCGAGCGGGCGATGGTAGGTGGCCTGGTCGCCAACGATATTGATCACCGGCGTCTGCGCGCGGCGCGCGTTGTGCAGGTTGGCCAGGCCATTGGCCAGGCCCGGGCCGCAATGCAGCAGCGTGGCGGCCGGCTTGTCCGCCATGCGGGCGTAGCCGTCGGCCGCGCCCGTCACCACGCCTTCGAACAGGCCCAGCACACAACGCATGCCGGGAATCCGGTCGAGCGCGGCCACGAAATGCATCTCGCTGGTGCCGGGGTTGGCAAAGCAGGTGTCCACGCCGCAGGCCAGCAGCGTCCTGACCAGGCTCTCGGCGCCGTTCATCTCGCCCTGCCCGTTGTCTGCCTGGCCGGCATGGTTCCCTTGGTTGCGGTCGGTAGTCTGCATCTTGTTGATTTCCAGTTGGCAGGTTATTGAGTTGGCATCAGCATTGCGCGCCCGGCGTGCCTGCCCGGGCCGGCGGGACATAAACGGGGGCTGCGCCAGCACCCGGCGCCAGCAGGTCGAAATCCAGGCACACGAACTCGCTCGGGAACTCGATGCGCGCGTAGTAGACGATCACGCTGTCGACGCAGGCGTAGCGCCGCAGTTCGGCCACCGGCGCGCCAACCGGCAAGGCCAGCCGGGCGGCCGATTCCGCGCCCGCCGCGATGATTGACAGGCGCTGCCTGGCGGCCGTGACCTTCAGCTGCGGGAAGCGGTCGAGCACCGGCACCGATGGGCTGTGGCGGAAGGCTTCGGGGTTGCGCGCGAACACGCTGGCTTCGATGAAAACCTCGCCCAGCGCGAAGGGGCGCTGCTCGATCCGGTGCAGCCGGCGCAGGAAGTGATAGCCCGGCGCACGCGCCGCGCTGCAGGGCATGCCGAGGT
Source organism: Cupriavidus sp. F041 (assembly GCF_057814235.1). Lineage (NCBI taxonomy): Bacteria > Pseudomonadati > Pseudomonadota > Betaproteobacteria > Burkholderiales > Burkholderiaceae > Cupriavidus > Cupriavidus sp. F041. Next base: position 1,812,760 of record NZ_JBVASY010000001.1, on the reverse strand, counting down.
CTTCCGGCAACGGCACGGTGCCGCCGGATTCCGACAGCGCTTCGGTATCGAGCTGCTCGCCAACCGCAACCACCTGGTCCCAGCTGACTGGCAGCTTCAGCGCGCGGCGCTCGCGGCAGCTTGCCTTGACGAAGGTGCCACGCCCGCGCTCGCGGGTCAGAAGACCTTCCTCGTCCAGGAGCGAGAGTGCGTGGTGCATGGTCATGCGCGCCACGCCGAACTCGCGGCAGAGTTGCTCAAGCGACGGAATGCGCGCGCCCTGGCGCCATTCGCCGCTTTCGATATGGCGGCGGAAGATCGTGGCAAGCTGCAGGTAGACCGGCTGACGGCTGCGGGAAAGGAGATCGCTGTTGACAGGCAAGGCGCTGAAGGCTGGGTTCGGCATCTGCGGCGACGGTGGACATGGCGCCAGCGCGCCGCCGCTATATGGAAGCGGCCTACTTTAATAAGGTCTATAAACCTAGACTACTGGGGTTTACTGCAAGGCGGACGAAAAAAAAGCGCGGGACGAAATCCCGCGCTTCCTGCATTTTTCTGGTTTGCATCCCCGGCGGGCCTGCCGCCCCCCTCTTTTACGCCGCGAGCGCCTCGGGGCCTGCCGGCGCAATGACTTGCGTCAGGACCGGCGCCGGCGTCATGGCCGGTGCCGCGCCGGGCGCCGCGAGCCAGTCGCGCACCGTCGCCTGGATGGACTCAACCTGTGCCAGCTTGCGCCTGTAGGCCGAGCGCTTCTTGGACGGCAGCTCCATCACATCGCGGCGCGGCTGGCTGACCGGCATCGCGACATTGCCGCAGGCCAGCGGCTCGCCGCCCGACTCCATCCAGAACCCTTCGTAGTCGCAGAGGATCTCGCGTGGGGTATGGCGCTGGCGCCCCACATGGTTGTTCCTGCAAACGCCCACGATGCGTTGCACGTCCAGCGCGGCGGCAAAGGCGAGCAGGGCTTCCATCACCACATCCTTGGGACGCAGGCCTTCGCATGCCTTGGTCGCTTCGCGGATCAGGTCGCGGCTGTTTTCGCCCAGGGGCCCTTGCAGCCCGCCCACGAAGATCTCCGGCCCGGTCATGCCTTGCACCAGGTAGAAGCTAAGCTGGCTCAGGCAGACACCGGTGGCCGTATCGCGCCAGTAGAAGGCCAGTTCGCCTTCCTTGGGATTGGGCCCGGAGTCGGCCAGGTGCAGTGCATACCGCCCCTCGCCCACCGGGCATTCGAGGCCGCCGCCCAGGTAGATCCGCTCGTTAAGCGCCAACGGCATCAGCGAGTTCAAGATCCGGTAGTGCTCCAGCACGATACGCATGCGCTCGCGGAAACGCAGCCCATATGCGCCGAGCGGACGATATGGACGCTCCAGCAGTGCGGGCCTGGCGAGGGCGACGCGCTGCATCAGCGCGCAGGAACCCACCGCTTGTAGCCAGCTGCGCACCGCCTTATGGCGGAATGCCGAGCTTCCAATCAGCTTGATACGCCTGAGCCACCACTTTCTGCCGCCCGGCGGGTGGCAGAAAGCCGACAGCGCGGCGAGAGCCCCCAGATAACGAAAATAGAAAAAAGGTCCGAGATCCAGAAAGAATCCCTTGGCACTAAGCCCCGATAGCCATTGAAGGCTCGAGATTGGTCCTTGCACGACTTGACGCTCTCCTGTTACCCAAAGCAGCAAAGCCGGTGCCCGGTCTTGTGGTGCGCTGCCCTTGCGATCGGCACGCCCGCGCTTGCCAGGCGGCAAGCTGCGGCCCTGCCGGGCCCGGATCACGAGGCACGGCCGGCGGTCTGGCAGAGCCTCCGGGTAAACGTATCGCCTCGTAATACTTCGTAACGAATAGTAATACTTCCGGTTGACATGAAGATAAGTCATTACCGGCAGAGAGCAAAAAAAGCCGGCTCACGCCGGCCGGCCACGCCCGGGGAATCACATAGGTCAGGCGTTCGGCGCGCCGGCCGGCCGGCATTCCGTGGCGAAATACGGGCCAGCCGCTACGGGCAGGCCAACGCCGATCCAACTTGCAAGCGGCCAGCCCCCGTGGGCAAAGGCCCGGATCCCGGCTTGCCCGGCGATTCGGGTTAACCAGATGTCGAAGGGCGGAATCATGTCTCGGATGGCACAAGCTTGCTGGCGGCGCTCACGGCAGGTAGCCCAGCAGCCGCCACCAGAAATAATCCAGCGGCAACAGCACCGGCAAGGTCAGCGCGGCCAGCGCCAGGCACAGCCGGGTGCCCTCGCGCAGCCCTACGCCGCCAAGCTGCATCGCGATCACGATGGGCGGCGACTGGTAAGGGAAGAACACCGTGGAAAACACCGGTACCTGCAGCTTCAGCACCGCTTCGAGCGACAAACCCGTGGCCTGCGCCAGTTGCCTGGCCAGCGGCGTCAGCACCGCCGGCAAGCCGGGCAGCGTCGTCATCAGGCCCAGGCTCGCCCCGACCGCGCCCAGCGCGGCCACGTTGGCAGCGGTATGTCCCGGCGAGAGCGGAAGCCAGCGCAGCAGCGCAGCACTGATGGCCGTCCCCAGCCCGGTCGACTCCACCACGGCGCCCAGGCCAAGGAAACCCGCCACATAGATAAGGGGTGTGAGATGCACCTGCTCGGCCAGCATGCGCGAGGACACCAGGCCCACGCCAGGCAGCAGGCAGACGATGCATGCGGCCAGCGAGATCCAGGCAGGCGAGATGCCATGCAGGGTATCCGTGGCAAACCCCGCCACGGCCAGCGCCAGGATCACCGCCAGCAGCTTTTCCTGCCGGCTCGGCGCACCCGCTTCCAGGTGGGGCAGTGCCGCGATCGGCCCGTGCTCCGGAAACATCCGGCATACCAGCCAGACCAGCATGAAGGTCTTCAGCACGCCAAGGATGGGGAAATGCGGCAGCAGGTAGCTGCCGTAGCTCAGGTTGACGCCATACAGCGAACTCGCCGCGCCGAGCAGCACGCTATTCGGGATATTGGCCGGCAGGATGGTGGTGGGCGGCATATAGCTGGCCGCCGCCACGGTCAGCACCATGCCGACGCGGCCGTTGGAGCCCGGCGCGAATCCGAGCCGGTCGGCCAGCGCCAGCACGATCGGCATCAGAAGCAGGACACGCCCGGTGGTCGATGGCATCAGGAATGCCAGCCCCACCGCGCTCAGCGCCACGGTGCCGATCACCTGCCGGTAGCTGCCCACCCGGCCGCGAAAAATAAGAGCCGCCAGCCGCTGCGCCAGCCCGGTCTGGCGCAAGGCCACCCCAGTTACGGCGCCGCCGAACATCAGCCACCACGCGGTGGAGGCGAAGCCCGAGAACACGACGGAAGCCGGCGCCACATGCAGCAGGATGGCGCACAGGAAGAACAACAGGGTGGTGGCCGGCTCCGGCAACACGCCAAGCGCCCAGCAGCACACCGTCGACAGCACCAGCTCGGCCGCCAGCACTAGCCCGTCGGGTGCGCCGGTGGCGCGTCCCGCCAGCCACACCGCCGCCACGCACAGGGCAATGACCGTGGCGGCGCGCAGGCTGTCCGATAGCTTGCCAGCCGGCGCGGCACCGGCGCCCGCCTTTGGCGCGGAAGCCGCCTGCCCGGCGGGACTGGCAGGAAGCGTGGCGGGGGGCGACAAGCCAGGCTGGCTGCTATTGCTCATGCTAAGGAACTCCGTGGTGCTGATGCGATGAGCGCCATCGTAGGTCTGCACGATCTGGCCGGGTTACACTTCTCGGGCAATTTCTTACGAATTCCAGCCACACCCGCAGGGCGCGGCGAGCGCAGACATCAGCGGCCGACAGGGAGCAACACCGGATGCCACGCACCACGTACCAGCCTGTCCCGCTGACAGAGCCCACCGCCGGACAGCCGGTCATCGTGCACCTGCGCCTGCCGCCACCCAACGCAATCATTCGCCGCCACCGGCATGCATGGGGGCAGGTCTCTTGTCCCCTGCGCGGCAGCATGCGCGTGACTGCCGCTGGGACCACCTGGGTGGTGCCGACCATGCGCGCGGTATGGATACCGCCGGACGTGGAGCATGAAGTGGTCACGCTGGGCGAGGCCGCGCTCCACGCCTGCTATGTGCTGCCGGCTGCGTCGCCACTGTCGCTCGTCACGTGCTCAGTGCTGGAAGTGTCGCCGCTGATGCGCCACCTGATGATGGCCCTGACCGAAGCCGCCAGCCTGTCCGCCCGGCGGCGCCATCTGAGCGCCGCCCTGCTGATCGAGGAGCTGCGTGCCGCCCCCACGCTCTGGCCTGGGCTGGCGCTGCCGACCGACCGCCGCCTCAAGGCACTGTGCGACGCACTGATGGAGCAGCCCGGTTCGGCATTGAGCCTCGCGCAATGGGCTGAACTGACGGGCGCCAGCGAACGTACCCTGGCGCGCCTGTTCCGCACCGAGCTGCGCACCAGCTTCGCCGCGTGGCGCCAGCAGCTGCGGCTTGCGCACGCCGTCGACCTGATGAGCCGAGGCAAGCCGCTGGCGCATGTGGCGTCCGAGACCGGCTATGCCAATGCCGGTGCGTTCTCCACCATGTTCCGGCGCGCGCTGGGCAAGGCGCCCCGGGACTTCATGGCTCACCGGGCCGACGAATAAGGCACCGAGGCGCGGCAGCGCGTGAATCCAGAACGCAAGCACGATGGCTCGACGGAGATCTGCATTGAACGAAAAGACGCATCTGGCCAGAGCGTTCCACTGGTCCACGGGCACGGCAGTGCATCCCAGCGAGATGCGAGTCGATACGTTCGCGCAAGGTGCGCACGCTCCAGCATTTGAGGCTGCACATCCGCGCGTAATATTCGCGCTGCAAAGGGTCTTTGAGAGGAATCAGGGCAATGAAATGAGTCCAACTCAATTGTCGTATCAGTGACACGACAATTTGTTCGTCTGGAAAGTGGTGGCGAACTGCACCATGCGCCGCAGGTTTTTTTCAGCGAAGCCTTTTCCATAGCCACTGACCAGCTGCGCCGCCAATGTCGGAAGTACTTCCTCGCCATAGCCAGCGCGTTGGCCTGACAGCACCTGCTTGTGGATACGCTGGCCGATACGCCAGTACAGCATGGACAATTCGCTGTTGACCGCCGCCGTCGCGCGCTGGCGTGCGGCCTCGATCAAGGCCCGGATGTCCCCCAGCAACGGCGTCGACGCCGCCGGGGCCTTGCGTTTGCTCATGACGCGGTCTCCTTGTCCTGCCGTATCCCCCACTACCCACTTTTACCGGTTGGCCAGCCATTCGGCAGCCTATAGCACCGGCCTGCCTTCGGCGTGAATGTAGCGCATGCGCATGACCAGCGTCTTATGAAAAATTGTTGCGTTCCGCGTGGGTGTGCTTACGCTCCGACAGAGGTTGTTAAGCGCAGGCAACGAGCCGCCATGAAACTGGACCAGCCGCGCGCCAAGGCTGAGCGGCCCGAGATCGGGCCTGAGGCAAGCCTGCTTGCCAACTAATCAGCCGCCATATAATATGGCACCACCATGAATACGCTCGAACAGAAGTACCTGGCCCTGCTGGACGCAGCCAAACTACGCCAACTGCCCAACCTGGACAGCATCCGGCTGTGCTTCCAGGCACTGTCGCTAACGTCCGCGATCGACCGCGACTGCGCGGCGCTGCTGGCACCGCATGGGCTGTCCGAAGGCCGTTTCGTGCTGTTGTTCTTGCTAGAAGCGGCCAAGGACGGACTGGCGCCCAACGCGCTCGCCGGGCAGGCTGGCGTGACACGCGCCACCATCACCGGCCTGCTCGACGGGCTGGAGCGCGAGGCGCTGATCGAACGCCACGCCGACAGCATGGACAGGCGCGCCCTGACCATCCGGCTGACCCCCAGGGGCAAGCAAGTCGCCAGGAAGGTGTTCGACGAACACGGCCGCTGGATCGCCAGCCTGTTCGGCGACTTGTCCGCACAGGAGCGCAACCTGCTCGCCGGGCTGCTGAGCAAGGTCTCCGCGGGCATTGCCAGCCGCAGCGCCATGTCGGGGGATCCTGCATGACGCAATCGGCAACACGCAAGGGCGCCAGCCGGGCGGCGGACATTCCACCCGAAATCCTGGCCGCGCTGGAGCGTGGCGAACTGCAAAGCGCCACGCTGGCCGAATGCCTGGCGTTGAATCAGGCCACGCTGTTGCGCGCCGTGCTTCCGGACCTCTCGCCACCCGCCATCCGGCAGGCCGAAGCCGCCTGCCAGCTTGGCATCCTCAAGCGCTTGGCCAGCATCGGCACCGTTTTGTTCGAGGAGCTTGGCCCCGTGGGGATCGCACGCTGCCAGGCGCATCCATCGGACACCGTGCGCGGCTGGGCCTGCTTCATGGCCGGCATGCAGCCGGGACCGGACCTGAGCCAGCGGCTCGCGGCCATCCGGCCGCTGGCCGACGACCCGCATTTCGGCGTGCGCGAATGGGCCTGGATGGCCGTGCGGCCGCATCTCGCCGCTGACCTGGGTACCAGCATCGCCCTGCTGGCCGCCTGGACCGCCGCACCGTCGGAAAGGCTGCGCCGTTTTGCCAGCGAAGCATTGCGCCCGCGCGGCGTGTGGTGCGCGCACATCGCCGCGCTGAAGAAGAATCCGGCGCAAACCCTGCCGGTCCTGGAACCGTTGAAGGCCGACGCCTCGGCCTACGTACAGGACTCGGTGGCCAACTGGCTCAACGACGCGGCCAAGGATAGTCCCGACTGGGTCCGCGCACTGTGCCTGCACTGGCAGCAAGGCGAACCGGCGGCCGCCACCCGCCGCATTTGCAGCCGCGCGATGCGCAACCTGTAATGGCAGCAACCGCCTATCCCGCTATCTGATTGAACGCTACGCGCCAACACCAGCCCGGCTGGCCATTGAACGCCTTCACCACGCGAGCGGCTTGCGGAGCGTCTCGCGGGCAGCATCGGCGGAGCGGGAGCCGATAAAAAAAACCCGCCACCAGGGTGACGGGTTTTCGAGGCTGCGGGCGGCCGGAGCCGCCTGTCGATCAGGCCGGCGTCGAATCCGACAGCCGGTTATCGCTCCCGTTGCCGTTTTCTTCATCCGGCCAGGTGCGTCCCACCATCCACTCATACAGCGTGGGCAGCACGATCAGCGTCAGCATGGTGGCGGTAATCAGGCCGCCGATGATGACGATGGCGAGCGGGCGCTGGGTTTCCGAGCCGATGGCGCGCGAGATGGCCATCGGGAACAAGCCCAGCATGGCCAGCAACGCGGTCATCAGCACCGTGCGCAGGCGGTCCATCGAGCCGGTCAGCACGGCCTGGCGCACCGGCATGCCTTCGTCGCGCAACTGGTTGAAGTAGGTCACCATCACCACGCCGTTGAGCACGGCCTGGCCGAACAGCGCGATGAAGCCGATCGCCGCCGACACCGACAGCGGAATGCCGGTGAGGAACAGTGCGAACACGCCGCCGATCAGCGCGAACGGGATGTTCGAGATGATCAGCGTGGCGCTCTTGAACGACTTGAAGGCGTTGAACAGCAGCAGGAAGATCACCAGCACCGACAGCGGCACCACGATCGACAGTCGCGCCATGGCGCGTTCCTGGTTTTCGAACTCGCCGGACCAGCTGATCTTGACGTCGTCGGCCTTGACGTTCTTGGCCACCAGCGCCTGCATGTCCTTGACCACGCTGCCCATGTCGCGGTCGTGGATAAAGATGCCGATGGAGGTGGTGCGCTGGCCGTTCTCGCGGCTGATGTTCATCGCCCCGGAAGCGGCGCGGAAGTGCACCAGCTGCGACAGCGGCACCTGCGCGCCGTCGGCGGTCTGCATGAAGATATTCGGCAGGTTGGGCAGCTCGCGCTCGTTCGGCTTGAGGCGCACCGCCACGCTGAAGTGCTTCTCGCCTTCCCACAGCTCGGTGGCTGCCTTGCCGGCCAGCGCGGTTTCCATCAGGTCCTGCACGTCGGCCACGTTGATGCCGTAGCGGGCGGCCTGGGCGCGGTCGAAGTCCAGCACATACTGCGGCAGTTCGCCGTCACGATCGATAAAGGCGCGCATCACACCCTTGACCGACTGCACATTGGCGAGGATCTGGTCGGCCACGCGCTTGTTCTGCTGCAGGCTGTCGCTCTGCACCTTGATCACGATCTGGCCCTTGATCTGGGAGATGCTCTCAAGAATGTTGTCGCGTACCGGCTGCGAGAAATTGGGCTCGATGCCAGGCAGCTGGCGCAGATTGTGGTTGATCTCGTTGATGATCTTGCGCTTGTCGTAGCCCGCGCGCCATTGCTTGTCGTTCTTCAGGTCGACCAGGATTTCAACGGTGTTGATCAGCTTGGGATCGGTGCCATCGTCGGGGCGGCCCACCTTGGAGATGGTGGTATTCACCTCGGGCGTCTGGCGAATGACGCCGCGCAACCGCTTGGCCTGTTCGCGCGCTTCGTTGGTCGATACCGAAGCCGGCAGGTCGAAGCTGACCCACATCGAGCCTTCGTCCAGCTCGGGCAGGAACTCGCTGCCGAGGAACTTGCCCACGCCGACGGTAGCCACCAGCAAACCCAGGGCAACGCCCACCACGGTGCGCTTGTGGTCCAGCGCCCAGGCCAGCATCGGCTCGTACAGGCGCTTGCTATGGCGCACCATGAAGTTGTCTTCGTGGGCGATGTTCTTCGTGAGCAGCAGGTGGCACAGCAGCGGCACCAGCGTCAGCGAGATGATCAGCGAGCCGACCAGCGCCCCCGTGACGGTGTAGGCCATGGGCGCGAATATCTTGCCCTCGTGGCGCTGCAGGGTAAAGATCGGGATGTGCGCGGCAATGATGATGATCATCGAGAACACTGTCGGGCGGCCCACTTCGGTGGTGGCTTGCAGGATCGCGTGCAGGCGCGCGCGGCTGTCCTTGATCTGCGCTTCCTTCAACTCGCCCAGCCGCTTGAAGATGTTCTCCACCACGATCACCGCGCCGTCGACGATGATACCGAAGTCCATCGCGCCGAGCGAAAGCAGGTTGGCCGGGATGCCCACCCAGGTCAGGCCGATGAAGGTGGACAGCATCGCCAGCGGGATCACGATTGCCACGATGGCCGCGGCGCGCACATTGGCCAGGAATAGGTACAGCACCGCCATCACCAGCAGCGCGCCTTCGACCAGGTTGCCGAACACGGTGTGCAGGGTCTTGTCGATCAGCGTGGAGCGGTCGTAGTAGGGCACGATCTTCACGCCCTTGGGCAGGATCGTGCTGTCGAGCAGGTCGATCTTCTTTTTGAGCGCTTCCAGCACCAGCGAGGGGTTCTCGCCCTTGCGCATCACCACGATGCCCGAGACGATGTCATCTTCGTCGTCCTGGCCCATCAGGCCCTGGGGCGGCGCGGAGCCGACGCGCACATCGGCGATGTCCTTGACCAGGATCGGCGTGCCGTTCACTTCCGATACCACCACGTTGGCAATATCGGCCGAGGTGTAGAAGCTGCCCAGCGAGCGCAGCAGGTACTGCTGGCGGCCGTGTGCCACGGCGCCGCCGCCGGCGTTGGAGTTGGCGCGCTGCAGGGCGGTGAAGAGCTGCGACAGCGAGATCTTCGCGTCGCGCATCCTCGCCAGGTTGGGGTTCACCTCGTACTGCTTGATGGTGCCGCCAATGGTGACCAGATCCGCCACGCCGGGGACCTGGCGCAGATTCTTCTCCACCACCCAGTCCTGCAGCGTGCGCAGTTCCTGCGCGGTGTAGCCCTTGCCGGTCAGGCGGAAACGGAAGATTTCGCCGATGGCGGTGGACAGCGGCGCCAGGTCCGGCTGCACGCCGTCTGGCAGGTCGACCCCGCGCAGGCGCTCGATCACCTGCTGGCGGGCCACCACGTCGGTGGCCTTGTCGTTGAAGGTGACCATCAGGAAGGACAGGCCGAACTGGGTGTGCGAAAACACCCGCACGGAATTCGGCGTGCCGGCCAGCGCGGTTTCGATCGGGATCGTGACCTGGCGTTCGACTTCCTCGGCGGCACGGCCCGGGTACAGCGTGATGACGTTGACCTGGATGTCGGAGACATCCGGGAAGGCTTCGATCGGCAGGTTCTTGAAGGCCGCCAGGCCACCCCCGATGAAGATGGCAAGGCCGAGCCAGACGAACAGCTTCTGGTGCAGCGCGAAATGGACGATACGCGAAATCATGTGGCGGTCTTCCTCACTGCTTCGCGCTGGCGCTGCTGGCTTCGCTGGCGCGGGCCGCGTTGACCGCGGTGGCATCGCGCAGGATGTCCTGCAGGTACAGGTTGCCTTCGATCACCACCATGTCGCCGTCCTTGAGGCCTTCGACCACTTCGGTGATGCCGGGCAACGACACGCCCAGCTTGACGAGACGGCGCTCGAAATGGTTCTGCGCGGTGCGCACGAACACGTAGCTGCGGTTGTCGGCCAGGAACACGGCCTTCGACGGCACGCTGATGCCCTGGAACGAGGCAGCCTGCAGCTTGGCGGTGACGAACATCTCGGCCTTCAGGCGGCGATCCTGGTTGGGCACTGCCAGTCGCACCTTGATGCTGCGCGCGGCGGGGTCGACGTAGTCGGCCACCTTGATCACCTTGCCGGCGAAGGTCTCGCCGGGGTAAGCGCTGGAGACGAGCTGCACGGTCACGCCGGGCTTGAACAGTGCCAGGTCGGACTCGGCGGCATCGACCTGCGCCCACAGCTCGCTGGGATCGGTCACCAGGAACAGCGGCGCGGTGGGCTGCTGGTCGGGACGCAGTTCCATGCCGACATTGATATTGCGCTCGACCAGCAGGCCATCGATGGGCGTGCGCAAGGCAAAGCGGTTGCTCGCGCCCTCGCCCTGCGCAGCGGCGCCGTACTGGCGCAGCGCGGCCTGGGTGCGCTGCAGGTCCGCGCTGGCACGGGCGGCGTCGGCCTGGGTCTGCTCCAGTTCCTTCTGCGCCACGATGCCGGCGTTGTACAACTCGCGCTGGCGCGCCAGCGCCTTGCCGGCGTAGGCGGAATCGGCGGCGGCCTTGCGGGCATCGGCCTGGGCGATGCCGAAGTCGGTCGAAGTCAGCGTGGCCAGCGACTGCCCGGCCTTCACGTTGCTTCCCGGCTGCACCAGCACCTCGGTCACGCGGCCGGCAAACGGCGTCGTCACGCGCACGGTACGGTCCTCGTTCCACACCAGGCGGCCGGGCAGGCTCAGCATGCGCTCGCCGCCGCTCTTGACGGCCTGGCCAGCAATGCCGGGCAGCGTCCTGACCGTGGCGGGGAATTCAATCGTATTGCCGCTGACCTTGGGCTCGTCGTTGGGGGGCGGGGCTTCCTGCTTGCCGCAGGCGGCCAGTGCCAGGGCAACCAGCGAAAACGCGGCCAGCCGCGCGGCAACGCCGTGGCGGGCCGTGGCACGGGCGGGGGACATCGAGGCAGGCGTAGCGGTCATCGAAACGGACATCGGAGCAGACACGGAATTAAGGACGCGGCACATCGGTACGAACCTGGGAATTGGGTGAGGACTGCAGGGCGGCGCGATAAGCCGCCAGGGATTTGGCGAATTCGCCTTGGGCGGTGACGGCATCCAGGCGCGTCTGGCGCAGCGCCCGGCGCGAATCGAGCAGGTCAAGCACGCTGCTGGCGCCCTTGGAATAAGCGAACTCGGCACTGCCGGCAACGCTTTCCGCGGTCGGGACCACGCCTTCCATCATCTGCTTGAGGGACAGGCGCGCGGCTTCGAGCTGGTTTCGCGAGCGCTCCAGTTCGTTCTGCGCTTCGAGCAGCACGCGGTTGCGATCGTCCAGCGCGGCGTAGTAATCCACCTCTGCGCGGCGGGCTTCACCGCCAAAGCTGTGGCGCACGTAGAGCGGGATCGACACGAACACGCCGAAGCTGTTGCCGCTGCCGGTCTGGTTGGAGGGCGAGGTGGGGTAGTGCTCAGCCTGCGCGCCAACGGTGACGTCGGGCACGCGGCCGGCGCGGGCCAGATCGCGCGCGCTGGCGGCGGCGGCCAGGCGGGCCTCGGCCGCAGTCACGTCGGGGCGGCGCTGCACGGTATCGGCATCAGGTTCCGGCACCGGCACATCGAGTGCGGGCCAATCGGCCACCAGGCGGTTGTCGGCCAGCGTGCCGGGCACGCCGATCGCCTGCGCCAGCGCAGCCTTGTCGCTCGCATGGTCGGCCATGGCGCTGCGCATGTCGGTCTGGGCGCGCATCACATCAAGCTGCAGCTTGCTGACATCCGCGCGCGAGACGTCGCCCGCCTTCAGCCGCGTCTCATTGGCTTGCTGGGTGCGGCCATAGAGGGCAAGGGTCTCGGTGAGTACGGCGACGCGTTCCTGGCTCACCAGTGCTTCATAGAATGCCTGCTCGACAGCGCTGGTTTGCTGGGTGATCACGGCCTGCAGCACTTCGCCGGCGGCGCGGTTGTTGGCGCGCGCGGTATCCACGCGCAATCCGCCCTTGTTGGCCAGCTCGATGGTCTGGTCCACGCGCAGGGTCGAATCGACCGTCTTGCTGCGGGGGCTGCCCGCGCCGACGCCGAGGTGGGGGTTGATATTGGCCACCCCCAGGCTGAGCACCGGGTTGGGCCGCTGCGAGGCAATCTGGATATCGGCCTGGCTGGCCTCCTCGCCGCGCCGCGCGGCGATGATGTCGCGGTTGCAGCGCATGGCATCCAGGCGCACCTGGGCAATGGTCAACGCTGCCCTGGACGGCGGCGCAACGCAGGGGCCATCCATTGGCAGGGGCGCGCTTTGCGGCACATCCGAGCTGGCCATGGCAGCGCCCGCTGCGGCACTGAAGAGGCTTATCAGCAGGAAACGAGGAATGGAAAAAGACACGATCAATCTGGCTCGGTTCGACTTTAGTGTGCGGTAAACGACCATGCCCGCCTATCGGTGCACCGAGATAGCGAATATTCACGTATCTCCGTGGAACCGGGCGCGTTCTTGCCGGCATCCGGCGGTGGCAAAAGATCTTCCGAGCGCATTCAAACTGAACTGCATTACAAACGGCTTTCACGGAAGCAAATAAAACTGACGAAAGCCTCGGAACAGGGCTATTTCGAGGGAAAACCCTGACAAAGCCGTCGTATAGAGCACAAATCTGGTCACACCGCCGACGCCCGCCAAACCCACGTATCATTGCGCGCTTCCCGCTGCTCTTCTCCCTTTTCCGGCAGCCCGGCCACGCGTCATTGGTCCGTTGTCCGGCCCGACGAACGTTATCACGTCGCCATGCAGTGCACGCCCTTTGCGTTACCCCAGCTTTCCACCCTCATGCCTGACCATTCCCTGCTGTCCTCCGCACTGATCTTTGGCCTCGGTGGCTTGCTGGGCGCCGTCGGCGGACTATTCGGCATCGGTGGGGGCCTGATCGCCATTCCGGCGCTGGGGCTGCTCTACGGCATGGACCAGCAGCTGGCGCAGGGCACCGCGCTGGTGATGATCGCACCCAATGTGGTGATCGGCTTCTGGCAATACCGCCGGCGCGCGGACATCGCCCTGCGCACGGCGGCCGTACTCGGGCTGTCGGCGGTCGTGGCCACTTATGCCTCCGCGCGCCTCGCCACCGCCATCGATGCCGTGCTGCTGCGCCGCATCTTTGCCTGCTTCATGATCGGGCTGGCGCTTTATTTCCTGTGGCGCCTGCTGCTAGGGCGCGCTGCCACGGTGCAGCAAAGCCGCCTTTCGCCGCGCTGGATTCCGGCGCTCGGCGCGGTGGGCGGCGCGTTTTCCGGGTTCTTCAGTGTTGGCGGCGGCGTGGTGGCCGCACCTGCCCTGGTGGGACTGTTTGGCTACCGGCAGGCGGCGGCACAAGGCCTGGCGCTGGCGCTGGTCACGCCCGGCGCGGTGGTGGCACTGGCCACCTACGCCCACGCCGGCCATGTCGACTGGGCCAGCGGCATCCCGCTCTCCCTCGGCGGCATGCTGACCATCTCGTGGGGCGTGGCGCTGGCCCACCGCATGCCGGAACGGCGGCTGCGCGCGCTGTTCGCCGTGTGCCTGATCGCCACCGCCGCGATCATGCTGGCGCGCGGCTGACAGGCGCCCGCTCAGCCTTGCAGCCCCTTGCGCCGGTGCCACTCCGCCAGCGACTCGGCAGGCCAGGTACCGCAATGCACATGGCCCCGCCCCTTGGGCACGTCGACCCAGGGCGCGGCATAGTCCAGCGCGGCTTCCACCACCTCCGGCGGCCAGGGCAGCGGCGTGTCGATCGCCGACGCGTGCGGATGCACCAGTTCCGGCCAGCGCGGATCCCACAGCCATAGTGCGCTGCCGCATTTCAGGCAAAAATGCCGCCCCGCCTTCGAGCGCTGCGCGCGCTGGCCCGGCTCGCGTATCACGGCGTGATAGATACCGATATGCTTCTTGCCGCGAACCTTCAGGGTGGCCGCGTCGCCGCCCAGATTGATCGCATAGCCTCCGCTGCCCGCCGTCTTGCGGCAGATCGAGCAGTGACAGTGCATGAAGGGATAGGGCGAGTCCGACTCCAGGCTGAAGCTGACCGCGCCGCAATGACAGGAACCTTCGAGATGCATGGGATCTCCCTTGAGGTCGGGGAGCATTCATTCTAGGCGGCAGGCGCCGGTCCGGAAGAGATGTGCAAGGCGGCTGGCTGGACAAGGCCTGCCCGATATGGCATAAGAAACGTTGCTGCCTGTAAACATGCAGCGCTCCTGGCAGAATTTCCTACCCTTCATCCGAGACCACATGCTCCTCGTCCCGCACCTCAACGCAATCCGCCGGCATGCCATGCATGCCGCGGCCCTGCGTGCGTGCGCGGCACGGGGCGGCGTGCGCTCGTGCCGCGCCACAACGGCCGCGGCCTACTTCCATGGTTTCGCCGCCGTGCTTCTCTTGGCCGTGCGGGGAAACCAGGACTCACCAGCCCGGTCCTGACTTTCCCCGCACGGCACTTTGCCTGTGGGCGCCATCGCGCCCCTTGTCCAACGTGCAACCTGGGGGAAAGCCAATGTCTTCGTCTTCGATCTATCACAAGACCCTTTGTGCGATAGGCACCGTCGTCGCCATCTACCTTCTCATCAATCTCTGATTGAGCATGGGGCACCGGCATAGCCGTTGCCCCGTCATGGCCTTGCACGCCTTTCCATTGCCGCGGCGCGTCCGCGGCATTCATCACGCACGCCCCTATCGCCATGGAGCTCACGAAGAATTTTGTCAAAGCCAAGCGCCCCTGCGCCGATGGCTACCGCTGGTTCGTCCGTAACCGCCAGGACGGCAGCGACTACCAGCGCCTGCTCGACGCCCTCGTCGAAGCCGGCCGCGTCGACGACGCCTGCTGGCTGCTGACGCAGTTCGGCCCCACCGATGCCGTACTGGCCGTGGATGCCATCGACGCCGAGGCCGTGGTCTTTGCCGGCTCGCTGCTGGTGCGCGGCGGCATCGACGTGGAGACCACGGTCAGGGCAGGCGGTGCCATCCAGGCCGGCGGCGGCATCCGCGCAGGCCGCGCCATCGTGGCCGGCGCGGACATCGTGGCCGCGGGCGGCATCCATTGCGCCGGCGTGCTGGAAGCCGCCGGCGATATCAAGGCCGCATGGGGCATCGACGTGCGCGACGCCATCACTGGCGGCGGCAACCTGAAGGCGGGCTGGGAAGTGCTTTGCGGCGGCAAGATCGCGCTGTCCGGCAGCGCGCTGGTCGGCCACGACCTGATTGTGCAAGCCGCCATCCATTGCGGCAAGAGCATTCGCGCCGGCGGCACGCTCGACGCGCGCCACACCATCCGCGCCGGCCACGGCATCGAGTGCGGCGCCTCGATCCGCTCAGGGATGCATCTCGAAGCGGGCTGGGGCATCAAGGCGCAAGAGGCCATCCTTGCCGAATGCGCCATCAAGGCCGGCGAGGGCCTGCAGGCGCAGGACGAAATCCGTGCGGGAGCGGGCTATGGCGTGTACGCCGGGCTGGATGTCAGGGTCGATGCCTGGCCGGCGAGCGCGAAGGTGCTTGCCGCGGCGAAGCCCGAGGGTCTGGTGAGCGGCTGGTGGGAGGAACCCGCCATGCGCTGAGATGCCGCCGCGCGCGCACGGCCCTGGGCGACGCGGCGTCCCGCCTGAATCCGTTCCTTGAATCCTTTCCCCGGAGGTAAAGCGATGTTCTACAAAGTCTTGCTGATCCTGGTCTTCTTCATGGTCGTGGTGTTTGCCCTGGCACGGGGCTTCCAGCACATGCCCGTTTAGCGCCTGCGCTACCTGGCCCGATGATGAACCCCCATGCACCCCGTCCGGGGCGCATGGCAGCGAGGAGATTGCCATGGCCATCATGGCCCCAGTCATGACCTTCCCGTGGCTCGCGCGCAAGCTGGAACTGCGCATCGATGTCAGCCACCGTCCCGCCGAACTCGACCAGGAGTTCGGCTCCATCTACGGCCGCCTCCACCGGCCGGGCGACCGCCTGCACGATATCCCTGCGGTCGCCACGGACTCGCCCGGACTCGTGATCCGCTATCGCGAGGCCGACGGCGAGTACTACGTCTATGTGGAAGACGTCGCACGCAAGCGGCTGGCCGGCTACACCGTCTTCAACCGGCTGATCGAGGTAGGCCGGCGCGCCGATCCCCACCTGCGCGCACCGCACTCCAAATTCGAGACGGCCTACCAGCGGCGCGGGCTGGCCACGGCGATCTATCGGTGGGGACTCGATGCGGGCCTCTGCCTGATGAGCGGCGCGCGGCAGTCGCCCGGCGCCAACGCGCTGTGGCACGCGCTGTCCCGGCACTATGCGCTCGGCTACGTGGATTTGCGCTGCAAGACCCTGAGCTATCTCGGGCGCACGATCAGCAGCCAGGTTCACGACGACCTGCACACGCGCATGATCCTGCTGGGCAAAGGCTGGAACGTCGAGCGGCTGTCCGCGGCCACCGGCATGTTGTAGCCGAAGGCGTGCGGCGTCGTGAAAACCGGCTGCCGGTCGTGAATCGCCCCGCCAAGTTGTTTCTTGCCGAAACATCTCGGGCGGGCGAATCGCTGATTTTTACCAAGTCGCATCTCAAGTTACAGATATGTTGCAACTTAGGCATTCCGCGCCCCTCCAGATTTCCGTGGTTGCGTCGTAATCTTCAAACGTGCCAACCAGGCGCTGCAACCAAAGGAAATCATGTCAGAACGCCTCATCATGCTCGACGTCCCCGGTGTCCTCTATTCGAGCCGCTCCGAGGCTCGGCTGGGCGGAATTCCCGATACGGGAACCCTGCGCGACGTCCGCTTCTTCGATCCCGTCGCCCTCGGTTTTGTGCGGCGGCTGTTCGGCCTGGCCGGTGCCCGCGTAGTGATCTCCGAGGCATGGCGCCGCGGCGTTCCCGCCGCCATCCTGCAGCAACTGGATCTCCAGGTCGAGGGCATGACGCCCGAAGTGCCCGGCGGCCACGCCGCGCGTATCGCGGCCTACTTCGCCCACCGCCCGGCACCGCCGGCCTTCGCCATCCTGACCTGCGACACCGCGTCGATGCAAGGCGAGCAATACGCGCACCTGCATCCCCATGTGGTAGCTGTGAATCCCGCCGAGGGACTGACGCCCGCCAACTTCAAGCAGGCGCTCGATATCCTCGGCGTGGCGTGCCCGTCCACCCTCTGCCTCGACACGCAGCCCGACGCTGGCCTGGAAGCCCGGCTGCAACGGTTGCGCCGCCTGGCCCGCGAAGCGCCCGCGCGTTTCGAGGTGGGCACCATCGCCGCACCGCTGTTCCAGGCCGTGCCCGAGCTGGTCTTGCCAACGCAACGCCCGGAGACGATGCTGGCGCACGCCTGATACGCTGCCCCGCTTCGCAAGCCGGCCCCGGCCCGCTGCGCGCCTTCTGGCGCGTTTGCGGCCGGGGCCGGTTTCGTTACCGGGCGCGCGCTTGTTCGCTGAACACCAGCACCAGCCCGAGCACGATCGCCACCATGCCCCCCATGCTCAACGCGGCAAGGCGATTACCCAGGAACAGGTTATCCATCAGTGCGGTCACGGCCGGCACCAGGTAGAACAGGCTGGTGACGTTGACCAGGTTGCCCGCCTGGATCAGCTTGTAGAGCAGCAGCGTGGCGCCTACCGAAATCACCAGCGCCAGCCACGCGAGCGACAACACAAAGCCGGCCGCCGGCATCACCTCCATCGGCTGGAACGGCACGAACAACAGGCACAGCGCCAACCCCGCGCAGTACTGCAAGGGCAGCACGTCGAGCGGCGCCTGCCGGATGTTCTTCTGCAGGATGGCACCGATCGTCATGCAGGCCAGTGCCGCCAGCGCAAAGCCCATGCCCGGCGCCGAAACACGCGCCATGCCGATGCCCTGCCAGACCACCAGCACCAGTCCGCCCAGCGCCATGGCAAGACCAGCCAGGCGGCGCGCGGAAAAGCGCCGCTCCACCAGCAGCAGGGTCAGGATCGGCTGCACGCCCAGCACCGTTGCCAGCACGCCGGGCGTAATGCCGCGCGCCAGCGCCAGCAGGTAGCAGATCGAGTACGCACCGGTCAGCAGCAGCCCCGCAGCTATCACCTGCGGCCGCGTGCCTGCCGCGGGCAACCAGCGGCGGCGCCATGCCGCGAGTACAAGAAGGACGGCCAGCGCGAGCGCGAAACGCGCGACCAGCAAGGCGAAAGCGGAAGCGTATTCAAGCCCCAGGCGCGCGAAGATCGCGCCGCTGCTCCATAGCAGCACGAAGAGCGTGGTCGAGCCATACGCGCTCAGGGCGGTTTTGTTCAAAGCCATGGTATTCACCTGTCACGGGGAATCGATCGGCTCCGGCGCACCCCGGCGTCACGCGGGCGCGACATGCGCCCTGGCGTCAGTCAGGGATAAAGCCGGAGCAGGAAAAAACCGGAAAAAGCCGGAAAAGACAGGGCTGCGGATCAGCCCAGCACGGCGGCGGGCGGCGGCGCAAGGCCGGCCCCCGCGCGCGGCGGCGAGGTGACAGGAGGCGCGAAAGCGGCGGCGCACGGCCGCACCGCACCCGCAGGGGTGGCGATGGCGGCAAAGGCGTTGTGCGCGGCGTGGATCATGATGGTCCGTTGAAGATGGGATTCCTGGCCCGCGGGCCGAAGAATGCCGCCACGTTACACCATGCCAAAGCGCAAGGCAACGGCGCCCGGTTCCCGCTTCCCGGCTGCCCGTTGCCGGGCTACGCGGCCGGCTCGGGATCCACCGCCAGCCGGCTGGCGATCGCGAACAGCCACACCGCCAGCAAGGCCAGCGCCCACAGCACCAGCGCGCGGCCCGCCACCAGCTGCTCGTCGATCAGGTAGGTACTGCATAGTTGCGCATCCGCCTCCTGGTACAGCAAGCCGGCGGTCAGCATCATCCAGACGCCGTTGATGACAAAGAAGCCTTGCAGCACGGGACCGGCGGCCTGCCAGGAAGCGCGCGCCAGCAAACCCGCGAGTACCATGCCCGCGACCTTGGCCATGCCCGCCGGGGCCGCCAGCGTGGCCTCGTCCAGCGCCACCGGCAGCATCCAGTAGCTGGCGATGCACCACGCTGCCATCAGGCCCGGCAGGCCGGCGGCATTCCATGGGGCCAGCCAGTCCGTGAGCCGCCGGCCGGCGCAGCGCGCGGCCCACCAGCCCAACAGCGCGAGCAAGGGCAATTCCAGCCCCATATGCCTGGCCATGGTGGCCTCAAGCCATGGCCGGAACAACGCGGCCAGCGCCAGCAGCACGCCGGGCAGCCAGGGGAGCCAGCCGCGCGCCAGCGCCTTCACAGCCGGCTCCGCAGTACGTCGGCCAGCGCCAGGTCCGGCCGCTCCACATCGTAGGCGGCCGCCAGCCGGCCGTGCCCGTCAACCAGGAACAGCGCGGCATTGTGCGAGTAGCCGCCCAGGCCATCGGGCAGCACGACGATGCCGAAGGCATCGAGCAGGCTGCGCAGGCGAGCGGGATCGGCCACCGTGGCAAAGGTCCAGAGCGCCGGATCGGCACGCAAGGTGCGTGCATAGGCGCTCAGCACAGCGGGCTGGTCATGCACCGGGTCGAAGCTCAGCGTCAGCAGGCGCACGCTGTCCTGCAAGCGGCGCTCGCGCAATTGCTGCTGCAGCCAAGCCTGCCCCGACGCGCTGGTGCGGCAGACCGCCGTGCACTGCGTATAGACGAAAGTCACCAGCGTGAGCGGCGCGCCGCCCTTGTCCGCCACCGCGCCGCCGAAGGCTTGGCGCGCGCCGGCCTGGTCGAGCAGCACCAGCGCCGGCAGTTCGCGCGGCGCGCGGGCAAGATCGAGGCGGCGCGCGCCGTCGGCGCTGACCGTGCGCAAGCCGCGCGTGGTGGCGAACACCGCCGCGCCGGCCGCCGCCAGCACCAGCGCCACCATCAGCAGCGTCTTGCCCCACGCGCGCGTCATGGCTTGGCGGCACCTCCGGCCTGGATGAACGCCTGCAGCGCCTCGCCGCCGTGCCAGGGTTCCTTTTGCGCGGCGGAAGCGGTGCGCGCCGCCGCTACCTGCGCGGCCTCCACCGGCGCTGCGCCGTTGCCCCACTGGCCGCGGATATGCGTGGCCAGCGCCGCGATCTCCGCGTCGGAGAACTGCTCCCCAAAGGCGGGCATGGCGCCGTTGTAGGTGGTGCCGAGCACGTCCAGCGGGCCGGTCACGCCGTGCAGCAGGATCTGCGCGAGCCGGTCCGGCTCGCCCGTGACCCAGGGCGAGCCGGCCAGCGGCGGGAACACGCCGGGAATGCCTTGCCCGCTGGCCTGGTGGCAAGCCTGGCAATTGGCCGCGAACAACTGCTTGCCATCGGCCACGGTGCCCTGCCCTGCCGGTGCCGCCAGCGCGGCGACGTCGCGCCGGTCGCCCAGCGCGGCGCTGCCGTCGGCCCGCTCGATGGCGATATAGCTGACGGCCCAGACCAGCAGGCCGCACACCAGTGCCAGCACCACCTTGGGCACCGGATTGTGCTGCTCGTGCGGATCGGCGTTCTCTGTCTTGTGGGCGGGTGGTTTCATCGGAGCGGAGCCACACCGGCGTCGGAAGGCGCCGGCGAGCTGGAAGTGGATTGGGTGGAAGCAGCCGCACCGCGCGGAATGGACGGTGCGACCGCATGGGAGGCAAGCGTGGCACTGCCGGGTGCTTGCGCGGGAACGGCTGCCGCGGCGGACGGGTCCACCACCGGGTACGTGTGGCGCATGCCGATGAGGTAGGCCACCAGGTCCAGCGCCTGGGGCGTGGCCACCACCACCTTGCCCGGCGGCACCGTACCGCCGGGCAGCGCGACAACCTTGTCGCTCTTGCTCACCGCGCCTTCCGGCTTCAGTTCGAACAGGAACGGATAGCCCGGCATGATGCTGTCCGCCACATAGGCGCGCGGCTGGTAGAGATGGCCGAGGTGCCAGTCGGCGCTGGGCTGGCGCACGCCGATATTGAACAGGTCCGGGCCGGTGCGCATGGTGCCGAGCAAAGGGGGGATGTCGTAGTGGTAGTCGGCCGCCACCGATGGACGGCCCCAGCCACGCTGCCCGTCGGCGCGCCCGGCGCCGGTGGAACTGGGCTGCTGGGTGTGGCAGGCAATGCAGCCGTTGGCGAGATAGACCTCGCGGCCGCGCAACTGCTCGCTGGTGTAGGGCGCCAGCGCCGCGGGCGCGGGCACATCCTTGAGCTGCAGGAAGGGCACCACGATCATGGCCGAGGTGGCGAGCGAGAGCGTGACCATGGCCCCGCCCACAAGTTTGAGTTCGTTTTCCATGTTCAGGCAGCCGCTTGGGAAACCATGCGATCGGTCTGCGCAAGCGCGGAAGGACGCAAGACCATCAAGGCAAAGTGGAAGGCAAAGACAAGGTGCCCCAGCGTCATCAGCGCGCCGCCGAGCGAGCGTCCCTGCAGCCAGGGCAGCGTGACCGCCACCGATTCCATGAAGGGGCGCGCCGGGTCCAGCAGCGCCAGGCCCTGCAGTACGCCGCCGATGCTCAGCGTGATGAGGTAGGTCAGGAAGCCCGCCACCACCAGCCAGAAATGCAGCGAGATCAGCGCGGGCCGGGGCCACGGCGCATCGACCATGCGCGGCAGGGCAAAGTAGATGCCGCCGAAGATCACCATCGACACAAAGCCGTACATGCCAAGGTGCGCGTGGGCCACGGTGAAGTGCGTGAAGTGCGTCACCGCATTGAGCGAGCGCAGCGCCTCGAACGAGCCCTGCACCGATGCCAGCGTGTACATGATGGCGCCGAACACGATGAAGCGCAGCGTGGCCGAGTGGCGCAGCGCGCCGAAATGCCCCTTGAGCGTCAGGTGCTGGTTCACCGAGAACGCGGTCACCGGGATGATCATCATCACGCTCTGCACGATCGACAGCGTGATCAGCCACGGGGGAATCGGCCCGCCGATCAGGTGGTGCGCGCCGACCTGGCCGTAGAAGAACGCCAGCGTCCAGAAACCCAGCAGCGACAGGTTGTACGAACGCACCGGGCGCCCGATCACCTTGGGCAGGAAGTAATACACGGCGGCAAGCGACAGCGGCGTATAGAACAGCCCAAGCACATTGTGGCCGAACCACCAGTTCATGGTGGCCTGCTCCACGCCGAAGTGCACGCCGGGTATCTTGGCGACCACGTACAGCACCGGGAACCAGAACAGCGCCGCGCCGATATACCAGACCGACACGTACAGATGGTGCACGCGGCGCTTCTGCAGCATGAACGCCAGCGGCAGGCCGATCAGCATCCCGCCCAGCGCGAACAGCAAGCCCACCTGCCACGGGATCTCCAGCCATTCCATGCCGGCATTGATGCCCACGGCGATGGCGCCCAGGCCGGCCACCAGCCCGGCATTCCAGACCAGCGCGCCGATCATGGCGAAACGCCCGCCCAGCAGCGGCGTGCGCAACAGCCTGGGCAGCATCCACAGCGTCAGCCCGAGCAGCCCCATCGGCGCCCAGCCGTAGGCCACCGCGTTCAGGTGCATCGTGCGCAGGCGGCCGAAGCTCAGCCAGGCCTGCCCGGTCAGCAGGTCGGGCATATGCAGCTTGAGCGAACTGAGCAGCCCGGCGGCGGAAGCCACCACCAGCCACACCACGGCGCAGCTCAGCATCAGCAGGGCCGGCAGGGAACTGGAGCGATCGGCCTCATGGCGCGCGGCCAGTTCGGCTTCGAGATCGGCGCGGGCTGCCGCGGCGGCGGACGCCGGCTGCCGGCTGGACGCGGCGCCGGTCCACAGCGCCTGCTGCTGCGCGGCATCGCTCGATGGCTCCTCCGGATGGCCGATCTCGCCAGCCGCGAAGATGGTGCGCGCGCCGGCCGACTCAAGATCGAACAGGCCCTTGCGCAGCGACCAGATAAAGGCAAACAGCCCACCTACGGACAGCAGGAAGGTAGCTAACAACAGACTTGTGGGATCCATGGATTTCCTTGCACTCCCCACGACGGCAACAGGGCCGCCGCAGTCAACTGACAACGGTGAATGCTAAGCAGGCAAGGCGGGACCGAACAGAAGCAGATCAAGACGAATCGACCGGATCAGGGGAATTTGCGCGCGACAAGTTGCCGCAGCGTGCCCTTGCCGGCTGATCCCCGATTCGTCAGACTTGTCCGATTCGTTGCTGGCGCCGCATCGCCACGGCACCGTGCCCCGCGCTGATACGGTACAGTCGTCGGAATCAGGCCATGTGCCAAACAGTGGATCTCCCAAACCGCCGATGCCGCGCAGCAAACCACCCACCTCCCGCCAGCCCGAGATGCCTCCTCCTATCGGCACGCTCTATGAATTGCTGGCCGACGACATCGCGCAATCGATCCAGGCCGGCACGCTGCGGCCCGGCGACCGCCTGCCATCGGTGCGGCAGGCCAGCGCCAGCCGCTGCCTGAGTCCCTCCACCGTGTTCCAGGCTTATTACCTGCTGGAGGCGCGCGGCCTGATCGTCGCGCGCCAGCGCTCGGGGTACTTCGTGGCAAGCACCACCCGCGTGCTGCCGCCGGAGCCCGAGGCTGCATCGCAGCCGGAAGAAGGCTCGACCGAGCTGAATGTCAGCGACCTGGTCTTCGACGTGCTGGCATCGGCCAAGCAGCGCGACCTGGTGCCGCTGGGCTCCGCGTTTCCGAGCCCGCTGCTGTTCCCGCTGGAACGCCTGGCCAAGTCGATGTCCGGGGTGATCCAGCACCTGGACCCGTGGAGCTCGGTGGACGACATGACGCCGGGCAATGCCGGCCTGCGCCGCCAGATCGCGCTGCGCTACCTGATCGACGGGCTCACCGTGCACACCGATGAGATCGTCATCACCAACGGCGCGCTGGAAGCGCTGAATCTCTGCCTGGCGGCAGTCACGCGGCCGGGCGACGCGGTCATCATCGAGTCGCCCACCTTCTACGGCGCGCTGCAGGCGCTGGAGCGCCACGGCCTGCGCGCCATCGAAGTGCCCACGCATCCGCGCGAAGGCATCGAACTCGATGCCCTCACCCGGGCGCTGGAGCGCCATCGCCCGAGCGCATGCTGGCTGATGACCAATTTCCAGAACCCGCTGGGCAGCCTCATGCCCGACGCCAAGAAGCGCGAACTGGTGAAGCTGCTGGCACGCTTCGAGGTGCCGCTGATCGAGGACGATGTGTACGGCGAACTGTACTTCGGCAACAAGCGGCCGACGCCGGCGAAGGCGTTCGACACGAAGGGCCTGGTGATGCATTGCGGCTCATTTTCCAAGTGCCTGGCGCCGGGATACCGGATCGGCTGGGCCGCGCCGGGACGCTTCGCGCGCGAGGTGGCGCGGGCCAAGCTCACCAGCACGCTGACGGTGGCCGCGCCGACGCAGGCGGCCCTGCTCAACTACCTGGAGAAGGGCGGGTATGACCGTCACCTGCGTCAGTTGCGGCAGGCGCTGGCGCAGCGGCAGGATGCCTTCGCGCAGGCCATCGCGCGGCATTTCCCGGCGGGTACGCGGGCCACGCGGCCGGCTGGCGGGTATTTCCTGTGGATTGAAATGCCGGTGGGCACCGATAGCCTGGCCTTGCATCGTTACGCGCTTTCGCATGGGATCAGTATTGCGCCCGGGCCGATCTTCTCCGCGCATGGCGGGTTCCGGCACTGCCTGCGGATCAATTGCGGGCACGATTTTGATGAACGCACGGATGAGGCGCTTGCTACGGTGGGGAGGTTGGCGAGGCTGACGATGGAGTAGGCCCCTCGGGCGGGGGCCTGGTGGCTACGTGACCGAAGGGCTGTGGCAACATGCGCGCATCGCGGTGGGGGAGATCAGCGATTTCATCGCGCACCGGCCGGGACAGGCGTGAATCCCGATGCGCCGGCCTCTGTTTATTGATAGTCGATCAAGACGCTGACAGCCCCCTTGATAGTGCCAACCGTGACAGTAGGCCCTGTCTGGATGTAGGAGGCGTTGAGGGGAATCGAAACGGATCCGCCGGTTGACTGACGGTAGTCGGTCGCCTCCATGGAACGGCCGAATGTGATGGGAGCGTTCTGCTGATCGGCGAGCCGGATGGCCACGCCTGTGGCGGTCGAGCCACCCAGGGGTGCCAACGTGCCGGGGAAATTCGCGACGGTGCCGGAGACCGGTGTGAGCGAATAGCCGACCCGATAGAAACCGGCGGGACAGTTGTTCAGGTGAAACTGGAAACCCGTTGTGCCGACGATGGTGCCGACGCCCTTGAACCCGGCCGGCAGAGCGCAAGGCAGCGTGATGGCCTGGTCAGGTGTGCGGCAGGTACCGTTGATCGGCGTGATCGTGCCGCGAAGCTCGATGAAGGCGTATTGTCCATACCCGCCACTTTCGCCAAAGTTACAATAGTAACCGGTACTGCCAGCAGCGCGTGGGCATAAGGTGAAATATCCCGGCGCCGCGCTCGACATCAAAGAGCCTTCAATGAATGGGCGAGAATCGCGCAACAACTGAACCTCGAACGAACTGACCTTCATGACGGAGGGAAGGCTGCCGCCGCGCACGGGTTCCCCGTTGGCCAGGATGCGGGTGGAGATGCGCGAAACGTTGGTTGTGATGACAGGACCATAAGAAACACTGCCTCCCGGCCGACGGCGCCCAAATCGCATGTCGGCGCACCGCAAGCCTGCATGGGCGAAATGAAATAGCGGCCGACGACGGTGCCCGCGGGCACCGTCGTCGGCAAGGCGATCTGCTGCCCGAATGCGGTGATCGTGGTGGGGTCAGCGGCGGCGGCGACCGGCGCCAGCAACGCCGCAACGAGGCCGGCAATTTGACGACGGTGATGTCCTTCAAGCATCAGGCCAAATGCGTTCCTTCGTTTCGTCAAGTGCCGCTCCTTAGATTTGATTGCTTGGATTATCTCTAGATCTTCAATCGCTAGATATAGGACAAGTCTTAATTTTTTTGCGTTCGTTCGTTCGAATCCTAAAGGGGTTTCACCCTGAATAACTGGATTTCGAGAATCCGTTGGACGATCCCTGCCCGGTGGACGACATGACGCCGGGCAACGCCGGCCTGCGCCAACAGATCGCGCCGCGCCGATCTCTATTGATAGTCGATCAAGACACTGACGACCCCCCTGATAGTGCCAACCGTGACAGTAGGCTTTGTCTGGATGTAGGAGCCGTTGAGGGGAATCGAAAAGGACCCGCCGGTTGACTGACGGTAGTCGGTCACCTCCATGGAACGGTCGAATGTGATGGGGACGTTCCGCTGATCGGCGAGCCGGATGGCCACGCCAGTGGCGGTCGAACCACCCAGGGGGGCCAATGTGCCGGGGAAATTCGCGACGGTGCCGGAGACCGGAGTGAACGAATAGCCGACCCGATAGTAACCGGGGGGACAGTTGTTCAGGCGAAGCTGGAAGCCCGTTGTGCCGACGATGGTGCCGACACCCCTGAACGTGGCCGCTACCGCGGAAGGCAGCGTGACGGCCTGGTCCGGTGTGCTGCAGGTACCGTTGACCGGCGTGATCGTACCGCGAAGATCGATGCGGAGGAATTGTCCACTCAGGCCCCCAGTGCATGCATAGCCGGCCCACGAACCGGTACCGGTAGTAGCCTGTGAGCATAAGGTGAAATATCCCGGCTCCGCGGTCGACATCAAGGAGCCTTGAATGACTTGGCGTGCATCGCGCAACAACTGAACCTCGATCGAGGTGACCATCGTGGCGGAGGGAAGGTTGCCACCGGACACGACTTGCCCGTTGATCAGGAGGCGGGTGGAGATGCCCGAAACGTTGGTTGTGATGACGGGACCTGGAGAAGTAAAGGCTCCTCCGTTGTGCCACAGGCCGACGGTGCGCAATTCGCATGCCGGCGCTCCGCAGGCTTGGATGGGCGAAATGTAATAGCGGCCGACGATGGTGCCTTGGGGCGCGGTCGAGGGCAATGCGATCTGCTGCCCGAATGCGGTGATCGTGCGGTAGTCGTAGGCGACGGCGCTGGCCGGCACCAGCGACGCTGCAACGAGGCCGGCAATGCGCCGGTGGCGATGTCCCTGAAATATCCAGCCGAATGCGTTCCTTCGTCGTTTCGTCACGTGGCGCTCCTTGGATTAGGTCGCAGAAATTATCGACATGCCTCCAATCGTTTTGATTAGGAAAATTCCTCAATTTTTACCGAGGGATTATTCAATAATTTTTCCCTGTTTTAACCAGAACCCTAAAGCCGTTGCATTCCGAAATTCTGAATTTCCGGGATCCTTCGGATCATCCCAGGGTGTGGCCTTTGGTTTGCATCGCAACCGTGCGCCTTGCCGACATTGAGCGCGGCCTTGAAGCACCCCGGTGCCACCGTGCCCACGACGAAACCAGTAGCGCCTGCAACTTCGTGGCCGGTCACCCCGCGAGCGGCAGACGGCTTGCCTTGAGAGATGTCGGCTACCGGGGCCGGTCCCCAACTCACCTGCCCAAAGCCTTACAATTCCCACCCCACCGGAGAATTGCAATGGAATCCCGCCTGACCGAACTCGAAATCAAGGTTGCCTTCCAGGAAGACCTTCTCGACACGCTCAACCTCGCCGTGGCCAGGCAACAGCGGCAGATCGACCTGTTGCAAGAGCAGTTGCAGGCGCTCTACCAGCAAATGCGCTCCAGCGGCACCGGCGGCGCCGAAGCCGGCCAGCAGCACGAAATCCCACCGCACTATTGAGCGTGCGCGGCGGCAGCGCGTCACGGCATCATCCGGCACGATTGAACAAAGCCACCGCCGCCGCGGTCAGACCGGATAACGCGCAAGACGCCAACCTGGACGCACCCCCGCATGCCGACACCCCTCACCCGGCCCCAGCCCGCACGGGCCATCCGCGCCAAGACCCTGAAAGCCGCCGCCGTCATCGCCGCGCTTGGCGCCGCCAGCGCCTGGGCCGGCTACAACGTCTGGACGGGCGACTACACATTTTCCCGCGACGAACTGCAGGCCGCCGTCGACAAACGCTTCCCCGCCACGCTGCGCTACGGCCAGGTGGTCGACGTGCAACTGACGCATCCGCGCCTGGTGCTCGACGACGCCAATAATCGCGTGACCACCCGGATGGACGCGCGACTCACCAATACGCTGCTGCCGGCGCCGCCGATCAACGGCACGCTTTCGCTCAGCAGCGGGCTGAAATACGATCCGGCAAAGCGCGCCGTGCTGCTCGACAATCCGTCGGTCGAACGGGTCCAGGTAGACGGCATGCCGGCGCAGTACGGCGAGCAATTGAACGCCATCGGCGCCGTGGTAGCCCAGCAGTTGCTGCGCGATTACCCGCTTTACACCTTTACGCCGGACCAATTGCGCGTCGCCGGCAAAGAGGTGGAGCCGGGCGCCATTACCGTGTTGCCCGACGGCATCAAGGTCCAGGTCAATACGCGATAAACGCAATACGTATTGCATATTCGCATCGAATGCCCGTGCCATGGAGGCGCGGGAAACGTTGTATCCGCGCACGCATTCAACCTGAAACCACGCCGATTAACTTCGCGGCGCGCAAGTAATGCCGCGCAACCGGTTATACTCCGCGCTCCTACAACTAACGGGTAAATACAAATGGCCGTAGCAAAGAAAGTCGCAACCAGCGCAGCAGCAAAGACCAAGCCGGCAGCCGCCAAGAAGGCAGCAGTTCCCGCGAAGAAGGCCAGCGTGCTGGCTCGCGAACTGGCAGCTGCAAAGAAGGGCCTGCTGAAGCTGCGCGCTGACGCGAAGAAGGCGATCGAAGCCGCCAAGCGCGAAATCAAGGTAGCTGCCGAAGCCGCCAAGCAGGCCGTGCTGGCAGAGCGCCAGGCCGCCAAGGAAAAGCTGGCAGCACAAAAGGCAAAGGCAAAGCCCGCTGCCAAGAAGCCGGTGGTGAAGGCCGCCGTGGCAAAGAAGGCCGCAGCCAAGCCGGCCGCCGCCAAGAAGGCCGCCGCACCGAAGGCAGCAGCTCCGAAGGCCGCCAAGCCGGCCGCCGCTCCCAAGGCAGCAGCTCCGAAGGCTCCCAGGAAGGCCGCCGCCAAGAAGCCGGCAGCACCGAAGAAGGCCGTGGCCGTCAAGGTCGAGGCAGAAGCGCCTGTCGCCGCGAAGTAAATCGCGCGAGGGCCAGCGCGGCAGGCGGCCCGGACATGCGCGCGGCAATCCGCGCCATGCTTCGGTCCCCTTTCGCGCACCGCTTTTGTGCGAACCGGCTGGCGCCTGGCAGGGCCAGCCGGACATCTCCCTCCGAAATTCCCGGACGTCCCAGCAGTCCCGACCGATCGGCCAATTCGGCACGATCGCGTGAACGCGCGCCCCCATCACCCCGCATTCCCGGCATCATTTCCGCCAGGTCTTAAGCCAATGCTTAAGCCAGCAGTTAAGCCAACGGTCAAGCGGACAATCGGGCGGAAAACTCAAATCCCCCTTTCCGCGATTCCCCGCCTCCGGCATTAGCCAGGATCCATTCTGGCTAATCGGGCTGCGATCCGCCAGCATTCGGCCGGCAGATTCCTATTTTCGGAAAACCAGGCTGAAGTTATTGGCCGGCATCGGGATTGGCTCTTCCATGCGAAAACCCTCGGCCTGGCCCAGCGCCGCCACGTCCTCCATATTGCGCACGCCCCATTCCGGGTCGGCATTGCGCAACTGCGCATCGAACGCGGCATTGCTCGGCGCGGTGTGTTCGCCGTTGCGCCGGTAGGGGCCGTACAGGTAAAGCACGCCACCGGCCGGCAACAGGCGGCCGGCGCCGGCAAACAGCGCCCGGGCCGCCGCCCACGGCGCGATATGGATCATATTGATGCAGACCACCGCCTGTGCCGCTTCGATGCCCCAGGATGGCTGGCACACGTCCAGCACCAGTGGCGCAAGCACGTTGGCCACGCCGGCATGCGCGGCCCAGCCTTCGATCGACGCGCACGCCGCCGCGTCGGGATCGCTCGGCTGCCAGGTCAGCCCCGGCAGCGCGGCGGAAAAATACGCCGCGTGCTGGCCGGTGCCGCTGGCGACTTCCAGCACCAGGCCGCTCTGCGGCAATACCCGGCGCAACACGGCCAGGATGGCGTCGCGATTGCGGTCGGTGGCCGGCGCGATCCGGCGCGCGTCAAGTTGGCCATCTTGGTTCGGCATGTCGTTTCTCCTGTTTTGGGGACGGCATAGGGCGCGGAACATCGAGCCTCCGGCAATATGCTGCCGCAAGCGTAGCAGGCATGCCCCACCTCCCGCCACCGGGGCCGCCAGCGGCTTGTCAGGTTGCTCACGCCGCCAAACCCCGGGGCATAAAACAAAACGCCCCCGACGACGTTGTCATCGGGGGCGTTCCGCCGCGCCGGCCTGGACCTTCCCGCGGCGGGGATTACCGGTGCTTGCGCACCGGGCTCAACCTCGGCGTGGTCCAGTCCACACTCAGGCTTTGCTCGTCTTGACGCTGGTGACATCGGCTGTCAAGTAGCCGACTGCCGCGCCAAAGCGGTCCTTGTAGTTGGCGCGGACCAGCGGATCCAGCGCGGCCTTCACGGTGTTATGCAGGCTGCTCCAGTCGCCGGCGTGCTGGAAGTTGCTCATGATGTAGGTCCAGCCGTTGAGCTCGTCGACCGCATGCAGGCCGGTCGATTCGCCGCCCGCCGGCACCGACAGCAAGCGCGACAGCTTCTTGGTGTCGACGTTGTAGGCCCACAGGAAGTTGTTGACGTGCTGGCCGCTGTCCTCGCCGATAAACAGGGTGCGCAGCTTCTCCGAGAACTTGAGGTTGTCCGGATTGGCGATCGTCTCGGGGTCGCCGGTATTGCCCAGCGCGTCCGCGGCGATGTCCTTGCCGACGATCAGGGCCTTGGTATGCACCGGCACCCATTCGCTGTTGATCGCGGCGCCGTCCAGGTCCTTCTGGCCGCCGGCGAGGTTGTGCTGCATCACGCCGCCGGCCTTGAGCGCGGCGGGCAGCGAGATACCGCTTTGCGCATTCCAGCCCTTGGCGTTGTTCGTGACCATCGAGTCCTGGATGTTCTGCAGCGCCGAGTAGGCCACCTTGTCCTTGATATTGACGGTGGTGCCTTCCATCTTGGTGAAGCCCATGCTGCCGCCCTTCAGGTAGGCGTAGCGGTGGGTTTCCAGGAAGGCAGCGGCCTTGTCCTTGCCCGGCAGGATCTTGACCCATTGCGCCTTGCCGCCGGAGAAGATCTTGGTGTATGCCGAATCGCTGGGATCGGCCCACTTGACGTCCATGACGTCGACCGGGCGGTTCGACTTGGCCATCGCCTCGACTTCAGCGCTGGTGGCATGGCCGAGCTTGACCCAGGACAGGTCCGCGCCGGAAGCCGCCGGATCGATGGAGAAGCCTGCACCGATCTTGGCAACGTACAGCGTGCCAGCGGAGAGGTCCTTCTCCTTGTCGGCCACGAACATGAACAGCCCGCTGTTGGTGGCGTCGTCACCCATCAGCACGGTGCGGTTGTCGGGCATCACCTGCACGAGTTCGTGCGAGATGCGGCCCAGGCAATAGTGCTTCCTGATGGAGCCGGTGCCGTCGGGATTGACAGTCACTTCGGGCAGATGGCCATACAGATAGGGGTTGAACGCGATGTTCGCATTGCCGTACAGGTTCTTGGCGAACTTCGTGTACTGATCCGTCTGGTCGGTGTAGGTCGGAACATCCGCCGCATTGGGGAACGTTTCCGGCTCGTACTCTTCGCTGGACAGGTGGGTATTCCATGGCGACAGGCTGGCGCCGCAGGTGATCCACAGCCCGTTGACGCCCGAGGTGTCAACGTTGTGGTACTTGACCAGCGCCAGCTTGCCGGTGGCCGGGTCCTGGTCCAGGGTGAGCACGGCGATCGGCGACGGCAGGCGGCCGTAGGTGTCGCTGCCGAGTTGGTCGCGCGAGGTGTATTCGAACTGCACTACGGCGAATACCGTGTTGCCCTTCACGCCGTCCACCTTGGCGCCGTCGATCTTGAGCAGCGAGGTGCCGTCCGGCGAGTCCGAGAAGAACTGGCGCTCTTTGCCGGCCACCGACGTGTCGATGATGGGCTGGTTGTTGATGTCGACATATCCGCCAGCGAGGATGGTGCCGCCCTTGCCGTCCGGGACCATGTCGCCGGTAACGAAGAAGGGCTGGTAGGCCAGCTTGAAGGTCTGGCTGCTGCCATCGCTGAACGATACCTTCAGGCTCGAACCCACCGTGGTGGTCGCCATCGCGGCCGGGTTGGCCAGCGTGGGCGCCGCCATGCCGGTGAACTCGGCGGTGGTGAAGGTGGCGGCGGCGGGCGTGCCGGGCACCGGTGCCGGCGCCGGCACCGGCGCGGCTACCGCGTCGCCGTCTCCGCCGCAGCCGACCAGGAAGGCGGAAGCGCCAAGGCCCAGCGGCAGCATGGGGGCGCCGGCCAGGAATTTAAGCGCCTTGCGGCGGGATGCGTCCGGTTTGTCGAGCATTCTTCTTTCCCGTTTCGTTTATGTGAGTGATTGGGCGGCACGCGCTGCGCCGCCTTGCCGCGCGCTTGTGGGGAGCCGCGTGGCGTTCAGGCCGACTCGCATCCTATGAATGATTTGTTACAACTTGTTGAAAGTGTCTTAAATTGCAGACATCCAGGGGGCCGTCCGCGCAATCAGCATAATCACCGTATCGGGGCAATCCGCACATCCCGGACGGCCGGGGCCGTTTGTGTACCGCTGTTGTACACTGACGCACGCTCCCTGCCAGGAGCCGATTCCCTTAGCTCTCAGCCCGCCGGCGCCGCTTATGGCCCGCCGTGACGCGGCCCCACCCGTGCCGACTTACACCCTCGCTTCTCCCGTCCAGGCGGACCTGGAAATCCGCAAAAGCCGTTTCATCGGCTACGCGATTCCCGTGCAGGACCGCGCAGCGGCCATGGCCGAACTACAGCGCCTGCGCGAAGCGCACGCCACCGCCACCCATGTCTGCTGGGCCTTGCTGGCAGGCGGCCAGTCCGGCATGTCGGACGATGGCGAGCCCTCCGGCACCGCCGGCCGGCCCATGCTGGAGGTATTGCGCCACCATGAACTGGAAGGCGTGCTTGCGGCCGTGGTGCGCTACTACGGCGGCATCAAGCTGGGCGCGGGCGGGCTGGTGCGGGCCTATACGGATGCCATCGCCGCGGCCCTGAAGGATGCGCAGCGCATCGAGCGCATCGCCTATGCCGAACTGGTTGCGGAAGTGGACTACGCCGACGAGGCGCGCGTGCGCCGCTGGATCGAGCAGGAAGGCCACGTGCTGGCGCATGGCGAGCATGGCGCGGCGGCCCGGCTGACGATCCGCCTGCCGGCCAGCGCGCTGGACGCGGCACGGGCCGCGCTGCGCGACGCCACGCATGGCCGCGCCCGCTTCCCCGGCGCGGACGATGGCGAGGCGCAGTCATGAGCAACGTCCCGCATGCGCCCGATTCGGGATCCGGCGGCGCGGCCGATGCCGCCACGCCACCCTCGCCACCTTCGCCGGCCTTTGCCGCGCGCGTCGAGCCGCTGGGCACCAGCTTTCCCGCCTTGCCCACGCAGACGCTGCTGGAAGCCGCGCTGCTCGCCGGCGTGCAACTCCCCAGTTCCTGCCGCAATGGCACCTGCCGCACCTGCCTGTGCCGGCTGTCCGCGGGGAGGATTGCCTATCGCATCGAGTGGCCGGGCGTGAGCTACGACGAGCGCGACGAGGGCTATATCCTGCCCTGCGTGGCGTATCCCGAGAGCGATGTGGTGATAGAAGCGCCGCTGGCGCGCCTGCCGGACACTTCCCAGGCTTAAGCCACCCTGACCGGCTTGCGCCTGCGCGCCGGCGCGGCCCGCGCAACGAGGCACTGCATGAAGTACTGCCACGCGATGCGCAGCGCATCCGGGCCGGAAGGATCGGCAAAGGCCTGGCTGGACGGGCCGCCGCTCCACGCATGCCCGAGCCCTTCGATCCGCACCAGCCGGATATAGGGCTGCCCCTCGCTGGACCATGCATGGACGCTGAATGGCCGCCGCTGCCCGCGCTGGCCCCAGCGCGGCGCGGCCGGCACGGGTGCTTGCGGCAGCAACTGCTGCCACAGCGCGGCAGAAGCAAGCGCGTTGTCGAAGCGCACCACGTGATCGGCATCGCCGTGCAGCAGCAGCAGTGGCGGCGGACGGCGCCCCGCCAGCTGCAACCGCGCGGCCTCCACGTCCGGGTGGCCCTTGCCTTGCATGACGCGCGCCGCTTGCGCGGCGTTGGACGCGCTCAGCGGCACCGCGCCGGAATGCGAACCCACCGCGGCGAAGCGGTCCGGATAGCGCAGCCCCAGTATCTGCGCCATGGCGCCGCCGGCCGACAGGCCAAGCGCGAACACGCGGTCGCGGCGAATCGGGCGCTGCTGGCACACATGCTCGACGATGGCCATCAGCAGGCTCGCCTCGGCCACCACGCGCGCGGAAGCGCGGAACCAGTTCCAGCACCGCTGCGCGTTCGCGTGGGAGGATTGTTCCGGCAACAGCACCACGCAGCCAGCGCTGCGCGCCACCACCGCGGCGCGGGTGCATGCGGCAAAGCTGGCCGAGTCCTGGCCGCAACCATGCAGCAGCACCAGCAAAGGCGCCGGACGCGAAGCGCTCACCCCTGGCGGAATAAACAGCCGGTAACGGCGCTGCACGAGCGGCCCCTGCCCCCAGCTTCCTTCTTCCCAGCGCCCCCCGCCACGGCCTGCCGGCACCGGCACCGGCACCGGCACCGGGGACACTACACCGCTCAACACGCGTTGCGTGGCCTTGCTCATGGCCTCGCCCTGCCTGACCGCCGTCTGGATCGCGGACTTCGTGACCGTGCGCTGCGCGCGCCGCACGTTGCGCGTGGCGATCTTGCCGAGGATGCTCCAGAGTTTGCTGCCACTGCTCTTGCTACGTGCCATCGGCGGCATCTCCTGCACGGGGTGATGGAATGCGGCGTCAAGGCCGCACACCTGGCCCGCAGGCGCAGTGTTTCGCTGCAGCGCAGCACCAGTATGCCGTGCGGCGGGTCGTTCTGTCAGGCTTTCGCTCCGTCAGGCGGCGCGTGGGCGGAATCCCTGCCGGGCGCAACCACGCGCGTGCCGATGCGCTCCCGTCGGCAAGGCTAGAAGACCCCGCGCAGCGCCAGTTCCGCGCCAAGCAGCAGCAACCCGCAAAAGAACAGCTTGCGGAACCGCGCCGCGCTGATGCGGTGGCGCAGCCATTGGCCGACGAACATGCCGCCCAGCGCGGGCAGCAGTGCCAGCACCGAAGCGCCCAGGACGGGCGTGTGCAGCAACGCGCCGTTCATCGCCAGGCTCACCGCAAGCGCGATGGTGGACACCGTGAACGACAAACCCAGCGCCTGCACCAGCGTCTCCCTGTCCAGGTCCAGGCCCTGGATATAGGGCACCGCCGGAATCACGAATACGCCCGTGATGGCGGTGATGGCACCGGTAATCACGCCAGCCAGCGGTCCCAGCCAGGGTTCGGCGGCGGCGGGCACTTTCGGGTGGAAGGCGGCCAGCCCCAGCACCGCGTACAGCACCAGCGCCACGCCCAGCCAGGACGTGGCATGCGCCATCAGGCTGGCCGGCAGCAGCGCCGCCGCCAGCCACGTGCCCACGCAGATGGCCGCCAGCATGGGCCACATCCGCCGCATCAGCTGGCCCAGCCGCGGGCCGCTATAGAGCTGGACGACATTGGTCACCATGGATGGCGCGACCAGCAGCGCCGCCGCCTGCACGGGCGGCATCGCCAGGCCAAGCAGCCCCATCGCCACGGTCGGCAGGCCCAGCCCGACCACGCCCTTGACCAGCCCGGCGAGCAGGAAGGTAAAGCCGATCAGCGCGATCTGCGCGCTCAGGAACGTCGATTCCATGGCCCGCTCACTCCGCGTGCGACGCAGGCGGCGCGATGGGCTGGTGCACAGCGCGGCTATCCGCCGGCGCCTGCTCGCGCTCGTTCAGGCCATAGTCGCGCAGCACGTGCGCCACCCGCAGGCGATAGCCCGCGAACACGCCGCCGCGCCCCGCCGATTGCGCGTGTCGGTGCTCCATCGTATTGCGCCAGGCCATGACCGCGGCCTCGTCGCGAAAGAACGAGAGGGACAGCAGCTTGCCCGGGTTGGCCAGGCTCTGGAAGCGCTCCACCGAGATAAAGCCGTCGATGGCTTCCAGCGTGGGCCGCAGTTGCGCAGCGATGTTCATATACGTATCCATCCGCCCCTCGGCGGGCTCGACTTCGAAAATGACTGCGATCATGGCGGTCGTCCTTTTGTGATTGCAATGTTTGAGGTGCCTGGACTTTCAGGCGCTCAGAGGAAATGCGGGATGCGCGCATTGATCGAGGGCCGGTAGCGAAATGCCTGCACCAGCGCCGCGGGATCCGCGCCGTGTGCCAGCAGCGCGGCAACGACCGCCTGCGCCACCGAGGCGGCCAGCGCGTCGCCGGGACACGCATGACCGCCGGCACCGAAGGTCCACGGACGGGATGCCTTGCCCGCGCCTTCGCCCGGCATGCGCTCGTCGAGCGAAGCGGCCGCCAGCACCAGCAGTACCCCGTCGCCGGCCTTCAGGTCCGCGCCGCACAGGCGCGCGTCGGCGGCCAGGAAGCGCCGCGTGTTCTGCACCGGCGGATCATCGCGCAGCACCAGCGCGGCGACATCGCGCAACGCGCCGGCTTCGTCCGGCCGCCGGCCTGGCGCCATCTCCCTGCCAAGCCGCACCAGCATATTGCCGACCAATCCGGCGGTGGCCTCGCAGGTTTGTATCAACAAGCCAATCGCATTGGTGGCGATCACCTCTGCCGCCACGCCGGCGGCAAGGGCTTCGCGTTGCAGCGCATCCAGTGGCCGGCTCGGCGCGAGGTCCGGCGCGCCTGCGGACAAGCTCTCTCGCATCCACGCCTGCAGCCAGGCGGCCGCCTCGCTCCCGGCGGCGGTCTCCTGCGCGGTTGCCAACGGCGATATGGCCCGCGCGAATGCCGCCACCTGCGCAGCGGCCTGCCTCGCCACGCCGGGCTGGCCTGCTACGGCCAGGCCGAGCGCATCGGCCACGGCCAGCACCGGCAGCGAGAACATCCAGTGATTGACGGCGGCAGCTGGCTGCGTCAGGTCGAATGGCAAATCCTGCGCCAGCGCCGCCACGCGCCGCTGCATGCCGGCCAACTCCAGCGCCGCCATGCGTTTGAGCAGCACGCCCTTGAGCGGCGCGTTCCAGGCGCCGTCGTTCATGCGGATCAAACCGCCAAAGAGCGCGCCGGCAGGGCTGCCTTCCAGCGCGGGGGGCACTGGCTGCGCGGGCGGCCTCACGCGGCTGGCGGGATGCGCCAGCACCGCCGCAACCTCGGCGGCGCCGGCGGCAACCCACAGTCCGAGCGCCTCGTCGCGATAGAAAGGCCGGCGCGCGGCGAGCCCGCGGTAGTAGGGCCCCGGGTCGGGATGGGTGACGGCGGCGAGCGGATCTGACGGCATCGGCATGGGCGTGGTTGTGGGAACGCGGTTGATATTGGCGAGGTGGGGCATTAAAGCCGTGGCCAATACGCGCCTAAGTGCTTGATTTTTCTAGCCCGTCCTCGGGTTCTCGAGGCTAAAGTACTTTCCAACATAGAGAGATGCCGCCATTAAAGTGCTTTCCAGTTGTATCCCTGGCAACTGAATGCAAGCGCGCTCCTAAGCGCGCATGCATCGCCCCTCTTGAGGCGGCGGCATTTAAGACGAGAATTTCATGTGGGCGCGGTTGCGCTGGTCGTCGACTAGTCCAAACTTTGGTCCCTGAACTCGCCGGAACCCGCGCCACCGTTGGGTTTCGGCTATTTTTTGGGGTGCATATGTACCCATGTAAATACATTATATTAGCCTTGTTTTTTGCTGAATATGTCCAATAATGGTGTTCATGTATATCGAACACGTCCCCAACCGCAATTCCCCGCCGGCGATCCTGCTGCGCGAGTCCTATCGCGAAGGCAACAAGGTCAAGAAACGCACCCTGGCGAATTTGTCCGCACTGCCGCCCGAGGTGATCGAGGGCTTGAAGGTCTTGCTGCGCGGCGGGGCGGCCGTGGCCTCGGCCGATGAGGCCCTGGTGATCGAGCGCAGTCTGCCGCACGGCCATGTGGCCGCCGCGCTCGGTACGGCCCGCGCCTGTGGCGCGCAACACTGGTTCGCGGCGGCGCCGGGCCGCGTGCCATCCCTGGTCATGGCGCTGCTGGTGGCACGCCTGATTTCGCCCGCCTCCAAGCTGGCCACGCACCGCATGCTGCAGCAAGAGACCGCGGCCCATTCGCTGTCGCGCATGCTCGGCATCGGCGATGTGGAGCCCGAGGAGTTGTACGCCGCGCTGGACTGGCTGGGAGAGGCCCAGGAAGCCATCGAGAAGCGCCTGGCGAAGCAGCATCTGGCTGGTGGCACCCTGGTGCTCTATGACCTCACTTCCACCTGGCTGACCGGGCGCTGCTGCGACCTGGCGGCCTACGGCTACAGCCGCGATGGCAAGCGTCACGAGCCGCAGATCGTGTTCGGTCTGGTCTGTACGCCGCAAGGGTGTCCGGTGGCGGTCGAAGTCTTCGCCGGCAATACTGCCGATCCGAGCACGGTGGCGTCTCAGGTGGAGAAGCTCAAAGACCGTTTCGGCATCGAGAAGCTCGCCTGGGTAGGGGACCGGGGGATGCTGACGCAAGCCCGTATCGACACGCTGTTGCGCCCGGCAGGACTGGACTGGGTGAGTAGCCTGCGCGCCCCGCAGGTAGCTGAACTCGCCCGCGAACAAGGCCCCTTTCAGCCCTCGCTGTTCGATGAACGCAACCTCATCGAACTCACCAGCGAAACGTTTCCTGGCGAGCGACTGGTGGTGTGCCGCAATCCGCTGCTGGCCGACGAACGGGCCAGGAAACGCGAGGCGCTGTTGCAGGCCACCGAACAGGAGCTCAACAAGATTGCCGAGGCCACCACGCGCGCACGCAACCGGCTCAAGGGCACGGAGGCGATTGCCCTGCGCGTGGGCCGGGTCGTCGAGCGCTTCAAGATGGCCAAGCACTTCGAGCTGACCATCACCGACACCAGCTTTGCCTGGGCGCGCAAGACGCTACAGATCGAGCAAGAG
The DNA here is from genome assembly GCF_057814235.1 of Cupriavidus sp. F041. Taxonomy (NCBI): domain Bacteria; kingdom Pseudomonadati; phylum Pseudomonadota; class Betaproteobacteria; order Burkholderiales; family Burkholderiaceae; genus Cupriavidus; species Cupriavidus sp. F041. The sequence continues at coordinate 1,773,579 of NZ_JBVASY010000001.1, read as the reverse complement.
GCGGCACTCGATGGCCTGTATGTGGTGCGCACGAGTTTGCCGGCGGCGCAACTGTCAGCCGAGGCGGCCGTGTCGGCCTACAAGGGCTTGGCGGCGGTCGAGCGAGCGTTTCGTTCGCTCAAGACCATGGACTTGCACGTGCGCCCCGTGTTCCATTGGAATGCCGAGCGCGTGCGTGCTCATGTCTTTCTGTGCATGCTGGCCTACTACGTCGAATGGCACATGCGCGAAAAATTGAAGCCGATGCTGTTTGACGATGAATACATCGAGCTAGCGCGCGCTTCCCGTGCCTCGCCCGTGGCCAAGGCACGGCGTTCGGAACAGGCGAAAGCCAAGGACGCCACCAAGCGCACCGAGGATGATCTGCCCGTCCACAGCTTGCGCACGTTGCTCGGTGATCTGGCCACGCTCACCTACAACATCTGCCACACGCCGCTGAATCCGGAGGCCAAGATCATCATGACCACTCGGCCAACGCCCATTCAGGACCGCGCCTTCCGCCTCCTCGGTATCAGCCCGGCAGCCCTTCTGTAGCACCTGTACCCAGCAAGCCCTCGCTACGCACTCGCATAACTGCGTGGAATCAACACCTTACGTTCGCAGTGAACTCAAAGTTGGGACTAGTCGCAGCCACAAACAAATCAAGTTTGCAGCCTACAGCGCACCAATTGCTTCACAACGCGATGAAATGTCGAATGCAAGACTTATGCGGATATTGGCGCACTTTCAGACACAATCCGACGCGCCATCGAACTATGCCGGGTTGGCATTGGCGGACAACGGCCTTGGTCACATGGTCCACTCTACTTGACGGCAATAAGTGAATGATGCAACGCATCGGATTGGCAGACGAGGGCGGCGCTGCGCCGCACCATCGTCGGTATGGCGAACGCGACGTGATGCAAAGCAGTAATGCGTCCGTCTAGTTCCAGAGGAGAACCATTGATGGCAAGCTCTTGAGCGCGAAAATCAATGCTTTCTTCTGCCTACCCTAGCAGCCTTGTAAGGCCTCGCAGACTGACACCGAATAACGGCTTCGCGAGGCAATAGTTGAGTTGGCTGAGGGAGTCGGCGTTGCCGAACGTCGATAGCACCCACGAACTAACACCCACTGTAGTTTTCCATGATGAGCGCACCTCCGCTCATGAGAAACAATTCGGGCAGCACGGTTTTTTCAAGCCGGCTGAACGGCTTGGGTGATCTGGAAACCGAGGGCAGTCGCGCGGCGCCGGAGCGCGGCGATGCTGCGCTGGCGCTGCTGCTCTTCATAGTGCTGCTGGCCCTGGTCGACGAAGGCCTCGCCGCGGGTCAGCATGAAGTACACCATCCGCGCGAGCTTGTGGGCGACGGCGGTATTGGCACGGGGCTTGTCCATGCGACTACACAGCCGGCGGTAGAAGGCGCCGAGCGCCGAGCCGTTGCGCGACAGGCTCATCGCCGCCAGCTTGAGTGCCTGGCGCACCCGGTTGGTGGAGCGCCGGGTGCGCGCGCTGAGCACCTTGCCGCCACTAACCTTGGTGCCGGGGCACAGTCCCAGCCACGAACAGAAGTGCTTGACGTTGGTAAAGCGGCGCAGGTCCGGGCCGATCTCCGAGAGGATCGTCAGCACCGAGGTGACCGCCAGGCCATTGATGCGCGTCAGGTCCACGCCCGCCCAGCGCGCCAGCGCGGTGCGGGCATCAAACGTCGGGGTGTTCTTGCCGCGCCGCTTGCCCGGCCCGCCGAGTTCGACCTCGTGACAGCCCAGCGGCGCGAGCAACGCCTCGATCTTCGCCTCGCACTCGAGGATGCGCTGGGCCAGGCTGTCGAACATCGCCAGGGCCTGCCCGAGCACGAACAGGTGCTCCTCGCGCCAGTTGCCCGTCAGCGCCCGCTCGATATCGCGCTCGCTGGCCTTGACGCGCCCATGGCGATGCCGCGCCAGTACTTTGGGGTCACGCTCGCCCGCCACAATCGCCCGCACGATGGCCTGCCCGGTCATGCCCATCACGTCGGTGAGCACCTCGCTGAGCTGGAGGTTCATCTGCACCAGCGCCTTCTGCATGCGCTGCACCCAGTCGGCCTGCTCGGCCAGCAGCACCTCGCGCTGACGCGCCACCGCGCGCACCACACAGACCTCATCGCCGGGGCGCCAGGCCGCGCGCAGCAGCCCCAGGCTCATCAGCTTTTGCAGCCACTGGCAGTCCTGCACGTCGCTCTTGCGTCCGGGCACGTACTTCATCTGCCGCGCATCGACCAGCCACACCGTCAGCCCGCGCCGCTCCAGCACCTCGTACACCGGGATCCAGTAGACCCCGGTGGACTCCAGCGCCACCGTGTCCACCCCGCACGCCAGTAGCCAGTCGGCCAACGCGTGCAGGTCATCGGTCATCGTGCCGAATTCGCGCACCGGCTCGCAGCCGGCTTGCTCGGCCAGATGCCGCGGCACGGCCACCCAGTGGCTGGACCCGCCCACATCGATCCCCGCCGCGTTCGGAAACACCTCGTCGTCGTCTCGCTTGCGCATCGCCATCGCTTGCTCCAAACTGGTTAATGGACGGCAGCGCCATGGGAAACGTCGAAATTGACTCGATCTCATGAACGGGATGCGGCTCGCGCCGCTCACCACTGTCGCCGACGAATCCCGGACCATGCTCTCGTGCGGGCTCACTCCACGGCGTGTATGCCGCGAGCGCGCACCATTGGTCTGTCGGTCATCGCAGCGCTGCCGTTCACCGGTATAGCTCATCTCGGTTTCTCCGCCAACGCCGGGCCCGGCACGGGCTTGGAATGCTCTAGAGAAAACGAATCATTGCTGCCAGGGTCGCACCACCAGCCAGCATGCCTATAGCATAGGCCTTGCACACTGTTCGCCCTACCAGGGGGCCGCCAGTGACCCAAGCAATCGACGCCTTGGTGAGCATGTTGGCAAGGACGGCCAGGCTCATGGCAGTGACCACCGTAGCCGTCGCAATTCCTCCTGAGCCGTGGATGCGCGCCAGGGAAATCACGATTGCATCGACATCGGCAAGGCCTGAAGCCGCCGAGAGCGCATAGATACCACCTGCGCCCAGCCACTGCTTAGCAGCAGGCACCAGGATTGCCATGACAGCGAGAAAAGCGCCAAAACCGAGCGCCGTACCCAAATCGAAAGGCGCCATCGGAGCAATCTCCGCATCACTGGAGGAAGCTCCGGAGAACCGCCGCCAAAGCAGCAAGCCCAATCCAAGCAGAACAGTGCCGGTCACGACCAAGGCACTCCCAAAGGTCATCACGAGTGTGGGTTGGATTACCCCCAGCAAGACGGTCATCCTAAAAAACATCACGCCGCATGCCCCCACAGCTCCTGCGGCGCATGCACCTTCCAAGGACGGTTGGAGCTTCGCATAGCGAGCCAACGTCAACGTCGCGGCGGTCGACGAAGCGAGTCCGCCCAGCAGGCCGGTCCACAGAACGCCCCGTCGCGACCCCGTGACGCGCATTGCCACGTGCCCGGCCATGGAAAGGCCGGCAATTAGTATCACCGCCCACCAAAGCTGATACGGACTCAAAGTGCCGTAAGGGCCCAATCCGGCGTTTGGTAGATTGGGCAGAATGACCACGGAAAGGACTAGCAGTTGCAGCGCTGCCGTTAGCTCGCGATGCTCAATCAGCCGTAGCCAGCCGTGCAATGTCGGCTTCATGTCCAAGAGGACAGCCGCAAGCACGGCGGCTCCAAGCGACAACGCAATCGCTCCGCTCGCAGCAAGAGCGCCCAGCGCCAGTGTCAACAGCATCGCAACAGCACTTGTCGCACTCAGGTTGCCGGACGATTTGGCTATGTGGCTGTATGACACTGCGAGCAGCATCGAGATACCCAACAATCCACCGACCAATGGCCATGCGCCAAATTGCGGCAACAGAATGCCAAGAACGCCGCCCAGAAGCCCTGTCAAGGCAAAGGTGCGAAGGCCAGCGACGCGGCCACCTTCAGGGAGCTCGCGTTCATGCCATCCGCGCTCCAAGCCGATTAGCAGCCCAATCGTTAGTGCTGCACCCAAGCCAGCCGCGTCGGGAGGAATTCCGAGGACTGTCAACGTCGCTCCTTTCCCATGAGAACCTGGCCTGCCCGAGGCGGCATTCCTGCGACTCAGAGAATCACTGGCCTGTCGCTCAGCTCGTCCTCACCACTGGCCTGCGCGGGAAAATGCCTGTCCAGATGCTGGCTGATGGCTTTTATGCCGGCGATGACTCCCCGTTGATACTCAGCGCGTCGGAAGGCAGCCTCCATTTCCCTGCAAACCACATCCCACTCACCGGGCTCGACCTTCGCGTGGATGCCACGGTCGGCAACAATTTCGACGCTATGGTCTGCCAGCAACAGGTAAATCAGGACACCATTGTTATGTTCCGTATCCCAGACGCGCAATTGAGAGAAGACTTCCACTGCACGCTCACGCGCCGAGAGCCCCTTGAATAGGCTCGTGGCGCTCAACGCGCCCTCCAGAGCAAAACAGAGCTGTCCGATATGTGTCGACTCGCTTTCTGCAATGGCTTGCTCGATTGCGCGCAGGATTTCCTGCGGGAAGGCCCGCCTGACCTGCCAGTGCGTCATCAGCAGATGCCTCACGATGCGTTTGACGTCTTCCATCACCACTTGCCCGAGGCACCGCCGCCGCCAAAACCACCGCCACCGCCGCCGAATCTCCCAGGGCTCGAGCGGCCACCATATCTTCCAGAGCGACCACCGATACCCAGCAAGCCCATGTTCGCGCCGCCCAGCAGCGTGAATAAAATCGCGATTGCCGCTGCAACGATGCCAGCAAAGATAGCGCCGGAAAGCATCCACGCGACCACACCGACGGCGCCACCGGTAGCGACTGCACCCGGGAATCGCCCCAGCATGGAACGCAAAAATCCACCCAGAACCAGCGTGAGCACAAGAAGGATTGGCATCAGTTGCCGGACGGGGTCACCCCTGTCCCCCGCTGTTCCTTTGGGGGCTGGCAGAGGCTCTCCCTGGATGACCCCAAGCATACGGTCGATGCCCGCAGACACGCCGCCGTAAAAATCGCCCTGCTTGAATCGAGGCACAATATCTTCACTGATGATGCGCTTGCTTGTGGCGTCAGTCAGGACGCCTTCGAGGCCGTAGCCCACCTCAATACGAAGCGTGCGGTCATCCTTGGCAATAATGAGCAGCGCGCCGTCATCGACGCGCTTGCGTCCCAACTTCCATTGCTCGACAACGCGAAGCGAATATTGCTCGATGGTTTCCGGTTGGGTGGTGGGAACGATGAGAATCGCAACTTGAGTTCCTTTCTTTGCTTCGAAGGCCTGCAACGTCTGGTCCAGGGACGCCTGCTGCTCGCGCGTGAGCGTACCGGTCAGGTCCGTCACTCGCGCAGTCAATGACGGAACGGCAACCTCGGCAATGGCGCCGAACGACACAAAGGCTGTCAGCGCTAGAAGCAGGCCTCGTGCGGCCGAGAGCAGGTTCACTTGGCACCCTCAGGGGCGCTGGCCGGCGTCGCACCGAATCCAACTTGCGGTGGCTTGGCGATGCCCGCTTCGTCGGCGACACTGAAATTCGGCTTTACCTTATAGCTAAACACCATCGCCGTCAGATTCGAAGGAAACGCTCGCACGGTCACGTTGTAGGCTTGTACGGCCTGAATATAGCGATTTCGTGCAATGGAAATCCGGTTCTCAGTGCCTTCGAGCTGGGCCTGCAGGTCGCGGAAACCAGCATCCGCCTTCAACTGAGGGTAGTTCTCTGACACGGCGAGCAGCCGGGACAGGGACCCGGAGAGTTGTTGCTGGGCAGCCTGGAACTGAGCGAAGGCCTGCGGGTCGTTGAGCAGTGCCGGCGTGGCCTGGATGGAGCCGACTCGAGCACGGGCTTCAGTCACCTGCGTCAGGACCTCCCGTTCATGGCTTGCATAGCCTCTGACGGTATTCACCAGATTTGGCACCAGGTCGGCGCGACGTTGGTACTGGTTCACCACCTCGGACCAGCCCGCCTTAACCTGCTCATCCTGCGACTGGATGGTGTTATAGCCACATCCCGTGAGGCTCGCTGCGAGCAATACAACAAGCACCGACCATATCCTGCGCACGAGACACCTCCGTCCTTTGGCGGCCTTCCTGACAAGCCGCATGATTCCAATAATCCACTAAAAATCCCTGCGAGGAGCACGCGCCGCCGCAAACGGGGTTTCCACGTTCATCCTAGGCTGCGTGGATGACAGGTATCTTGATTTCGCTCAACAACGGGGTACTTGCGCACACGCAGGGTTTCCAAGACGACGAGCCAATTACGGTCAGGTCCGCCGAACCACATGCATGGGCGCCTCCGGGCGAGGCATAGAATGACTACAGGGTGACCGCGCGAAGGAGGTTTGACATGCTGACTTCGGAGAAAATTGCGCTCTCCGTCTCGAAGACACCATCACAGTGGGACGCGCGCACTGAGATGTGCGAGCACAAGGGTATTGGTCATCCGGATAGTATTTGCGACGGGGCGGTCGAGGCTGGCGCCCGCGCCCTATGCCGGGCTTACCTCGAAACCTACGGGTCAATCCAGCATTTCAATCTCGACAAGGCGCTGCTGATAGGCGGCATGAGTGCACCGAGATTTGGCTGCGGCGAACTGCTGCGCCCAATGCGATTGATAGTCTCCGGCCCGGTTACCGAACTGCCGTCGACCACGGCTGAAGCGGTCGTTGAGCAGGCCATTCGCGAGTACCTGACAGAGAGCTTAGGCGAGATTGGCCATCAGATTGGCATCGAGCCCATTCTGCGGCCTTCGGCTCCGAACCTCCGGCGGGTGACTGGCTCCTCGCTCCCACTGTCCAATGACACGTCTTTTGGTGTCGGCTATGCACCACATTCCAGCCTCGAAAGCTCGGTGCTGTCTGTCGCGCACCTTCTCGGCTCAAGTGGATTCAGGGACTCTTTCAAGGCGGCGGGCCGCGACTACAAGGTCATGGGTAGTCGACTGGATGCGCATCACCGCCTCACCATTGCCCTCGCGTTTGTCGACCGATATGTGCACGGCGTTGAAGAATACTTCACGCTGAAGAATGAAATCACGTCGCTCCTTGCCAGGCACATCCGTCCTTTATGTGAGATTGAAATCAATACCCTGGACGACCCCGGTGCCCGCGACGAAAGCGGAATCTACCTGACCGTCACGGGCCTGAGCGCGGAGCACGGTGACGACGGTGAAGTTGGTCGCGGGAACCGGGTGAACGGCTTGATTACACCCTATCGGCCAATGTCGCTGGAGGCCGCAGCGGGGAAGAACCCGGCTTCGCATGTAGGCAAGCTCTACAACGTGCTAGCCCATCGGCTGGCAGCACATATTGAGGCCAACGTGGATGGCGTGGATGTTGTCATCGTCCGGCTCCTGTCATCGATTGGTCGCCCAATCGACCAGCCGCAACTGGTCGCCATCGATGTGGCGGCGGCAGATGGGCTCTCGGCCGCCCGGCAACAGCAAATCCGTTACCTCGTCGCGCAGCAACTGGCAGAGCTTCCTGCCTTGGTAAAGGAACTGGTCAGCGGCGCGGTGGCAGTCTTCTAGGTCCGCAACCCCGGCCAAGTCTGCCTGCTCGGGGCGGCGGAAGGACCGGGCGGGCCCCTTCAACGTCTGCTGCCCATTCTTGCCCTGTTCCCTATTCATTTGCGCCGCACCCGCGACACAAAAACATCGCAGCTGCAGCATTTCTTGATTGGCATCAAGAGAAAAACCCAGTGTGAGCCCATACTGAAAATGCAAATCATGCCTTGCAGGCAACTACTCGCCCAAAAGAGGGGTTGGAATGCCGAGCAGGTCCGCTACCCCCTATGGGGGCAAATACAGCGTTACCGACGAGCACACGGCCCCAGCGACCGCCGGTGTGCGGCGCACAAGCAAACCTTGCAAAGGCGGCCCGTAAATGAACTGGCTTACACAGAATCCGGCATGGCTCCTGATTGCTGCGGCATTGGCGCTATTGATGTGGCGCCTCTTCATGGCTCGCCGGAACAGCGAGCACAGCGACGCCTCGCACACAATCCAGGAGTATGGACAGGCTGAGCACGACCCCGTCACTGGTAACAAGGTCGATGCCGCCCACGCCATCACGGCAAATTTCGAAGGAAAGACTTTCTTTTTCGAATCCGAAGCTTCGCGGGCGGTTTTCCAGCAGGACCCTGCACGATACGTCCACCGGCACCACCGTGACCACGGCTGCTGTTAGCTGGAACCCAACAGAGCCCACTCCATCGGAGGATAGTGTGAACCACGACCACGACAATCATGAAAGGCCAGACGATTCACAACGAACGGTTTCAAGGTCCAGGGTTGTCCTGATTGGATTCTTGCTGGTGATTGCGTATTTCCTGTGGACAGAACACCGGGCGCACGTCATTCAGTTCTTACCGTTCCTCCTGCTGGCCGCCTGCCCATTAATGCATCTCTTCATGCATGGAGGACACGGTCACGGTCATGGCCACGGAAAGGATGAGGCACCCAGGGATATCAACACCAAGGGAGATCGATGATGCAACACGATACGCAAAGCGCCTATGGTTTATGGTCGTTAGTGATTATCAACTCCGCCGCCTTCATCATCTTCGCGTTCAGCTTCACAAAGCCCAAGACCACGCGTGACTGGCGCTCCTTTGGTGCGTTCTCTGCCTACATAGTGGCGCTCTTTACCGAGATGTACGGCTTCCCCCTGACCATCTATTTCCTCTTGCCGTGGCTAACGGCACGATTCCCGGGTGTCGATTTTCTTTCCCATGATGCAGGGCATCTTCCTGAAATGATGCTCTTCGGCTGGCGTGGCAACCCGCACCTTGGGCCGTTCCATCTCATGAGCGACATTCTGATTTTTGGTGGCTTCATCATGCTCTCTTCCGCCTGGCGGGTACTGTATCTGGCGCAGCAGGAACACCGCTTGGCCAGCACCGGGCTCTATGCCCGCATCCGGCACCCGCAGTATGTCGCGTTTGTCCTTATTATGTTCGGGTTCCTCCTGCAGTGGCCGACAATCATCACCCTTCTGATGTTTCCCGTGCTGGTCTGGATGTACATTCGACTTGCCAAGGCAGAGGAACGTGACGCGCTTGCGGAATTCGGCCAGGAGTACGAGGAATATTGCAGACGCACTCCGCCATTCATTCCGTACTGGGGCAACGACACACCGCGAACTACCCCACATTGAGTTCACTGCAGCACGGTGACTCTAACCGTCATCTGGAGCTTGCCATGAAGCCGTTCAGAACAGGTGTGACCTTATCGGCCACCGTCGTCTTCTTCTATGCGCTGTGCACGCTCATATGGCTGGCATTCCCTGATGCATTGATGAACTTCATGAACGTGCTCTTTAACGGGCTGGATTTCCGACGGCTTCAGACATCCCAACCGCTTACATGGTGGTCCGTCATCTATCCGGCCATCGTGTTCGCAGTCTGGGTTCTTCGCCGCCGGCGCATTCTTCGCGTGGTTACAGAATATGCTGCAAGGAGGCGACTGATGCACCAACCCAACCGAATCCAAAAGAGAACCACGGCAGCCTCCCGTCCCCACCTCCCTACCTAGCTTTATCTCTGGACCGACTCCCAGCCGCCACACGGTTTTGGACGTCGGACTGTGCTGTTTGCTAAGAAGATGAAAGGCCCCCATGGAACCCCGTCAACAGCAGTTTTCCCTCTGGTATGTACTCCTGGCAGCCATGATGATGCTCGCCATACAGACATACATACATAGGCACCACTCATATCGAAACTCTGCCGTACAGCGATTTCAAGGTCCTGCTCAAGGCTGGCAAGCTCAAGAATGTTGCACTCGGAGAAGGGACCATCACGGGTACGCTCAGCACCGAGGGAATCGATAAATTTCTCCCCAAGCAGCAGGTCGACGAGATGCTGCGCGAGGGGAAAGGCGACCATCAGTTTTCCACCCTCCGGGTGAATGACCCCAATCTGGTTCAGGACCTCGAAGCGGCCAAAGTACGCTTCGTCGGGGAAGCTGACACTAAGTGGATTGGTATCCTGCTCTCGTGGATTGTGCCGGCCCTCCTGTTCTTTGCAATCTGGAGCTTCATGATTAAGCGTATGGGTGGTGCTGCCAGCGGGATGCTGGAGATTGGGAAGAGCAAGGCCAAGGTCTATATGCAGAAAGAAACTGGCGTGACCTTCGTCGATGTCGCTGGCATCGACGAGGCCAAGGAGGAGCTCTCCGAAATCGTGAACTTCCTGAAGGACCCTCAGCGCTACAGACGCCTCGGCGGCAAGATTCCAAAGGGCGTGTTGCTACTAGGGGCACCGGGAACCGGCAAAACGCTTCTCGCGAAAGCCGTTGCCGGGGAAGCTGGTGTGCCGTTCTTCAGCTTGAGCGGTTCCGACTTCGTTGAGATGTTCGTTGGTGTGGGCGCTGCACGGGTGCGCGACCTGTTCAATCAAGCCGAGAGCAAGGCACCGTGCATTATCTTCATCGACGAACTCGACGCGCTGGGCAAAACCCGAGCGTTCAACGCAATGGGCGGCAACGAAGAGCGCGAGCAGACGCTGAACCAGCTGTTGGTGGAGATGGACGGCTTCGATACCAATAAGGGGGTCATCATTATGGCGGCCACCAACCGCCCTGAAATTCTGGACCCCGCGCTGTTGCGTCCCGGACGATTTGACCGCCATGTCGCACTCGACCGTCCCGACCTGAAGGGGCGCGAACAGATTCTCAAGGTACACGTCAAAAACGTTGTCCTCGCCCCCACCGTTGAGCTCACAAAGTTGGCGGCGCGCACCCCTGGATTCGCCGGCGCCGACCTCGCCAACCTGGTCAATGAGGCAGCGCTGCTGGCGGCTCGCAAAGGTAAGGACGCGGTGGAGATGCAGGACTTTGACGCGGCGCTGGACCGCATCGTGGGCGGCTTGGAAAAGAAGAACCGTGTGATGAATCCGCAGGAGAAAGAAACCATCGCCTACCACGAAGCGGGTCATGCCATCGTAGCGGAGTGGCGGCCTCGCGCTGACCGCGTTTCGAAAGTCTCCATCATTCCACGTGGCGTGGCCGCGCTTGGTTATACGCAGCAAACACCGACGGAGGACCGCTATCTACTGAAGCAGAGCGAACTGCTTGACCGGCTTGATGTGCTGCTCGGTGGCCGCGTCGCCGAGCAAATTGCTTTCGGGGATGTGTCGACCGGTGCACAGAACGATTTGCAGCGCGCCACAGACATGGCGCGCCAGATGATTACCCAGTTTGGGATGAGTGAACAGCTTGGACTCGCAACCTATGAGGAAATGCGAAATCCCATGTTCATGGGCACTGGCATGATGCCGCGAGAGCGCAAAGAATACAGTGAAAGCACGGCGCAGATGATTGATGCCGAGGTCAGACAGATTCTGGCCGATGCGAACGGGCGCGTGAAGCAAACACTGTTGGCAAGTCGAACTAAACTAGACGCACTGGCGAAGCTACTGCTCGAGCAAGAGGTCGTAGATCGGGTTGCGCTGGACTTGCTCCTTTCCGACAAAGTTACCCCGCTGACACCAGGGAAGCACTCTGTAGAGGCTGCCGAGACGCCGGGCTTACGGAACCGGAACAATGAAAACGAAGGCACGTAATCTTGGCTACGAGGCTGAAGTCAGTTCCATTTCGCATGACGAATATGAAGAGGAACTGCATTTGCTTCAGATTGAGTTAGTGAAGCTGCAAAAGCACTTCCTTTGCTGCAACGACAGGATACTGGTCATTGTTGAGGGGCGGGATGCCTCCGGGAAGGATGGAACGATTAAGCGCATCGTTGAGCATCTCAGTCCGCGTGAAACTCGTGTTGTCGCCCTCGGAAAGCCATCCGACCGCGACCAAGGCTCATGGTATTTCCAACGCTTTGCGGCGGAATTACCTGCCGCCGGAGAATTTACGCTCTTTAATCGCAGTTGGTATAACCGGGCAGGTGTCGAACACGTGATGGGATTTTGCACTGACGCGGAACACGAGGAATTCATGTCCAGCGTCCCGGAATTCGAAGGCATGCTGGTGCGCTCCGGCATTCGCCTCATCAAATACTACCTGGACATCACCAAACCAGAACAGAAGAGGCGACTTGAGGACCGGCGGCGCGACCCTCTGAAGCAGTGGAAGATAAGCCCAATCGATGAGCAGGCAGTCGCGCTCTGGAACAAATACAGCAAAGCTCGAAACGAGATGTTTGCTCGCACCAACGCTGTCGTGCCATGGAACGTCGTCAGCGCAGACGATAAACGCCTGGCGCGCCTCAATGTCATCAAGGATTTGCTGCATCAGCTTCACTATGCGAACAAGGATGAAGAACTGATTCGTCCAAGCCGGCAGATAGTGTTTCCCTATGCGGACGAACACCTGCTGAGCGGAGCCATTGCGAAATGAGCCGATAGCCACACATGGCAGTGCCTGCCTAGGGGGCCAGATGAAGACCAGCATCATTGAAATCGGCGGGCTGCTATCCGTACTGAGTGAGCGCGGGGTGGAAAAACAGTTGTCCCGACTACCGGCACTGGTGCACGATGCATTAAATCTTCGCCTTCCGCAGTCGTAATGCATTCGAGACTACCGAGGCAGAACTGAGGCTCATCGCCAGCGCAGCAATCATGGGGGATAGCAACCAACCGGTAGACGCGTACAACACCCCTGCGGCCAGCGGCACGCCCAAGGCGTTGTAGACAAAAGCGAATCCGAGGTTCTGCTTCATATTCCAGATTGTTGCCTCAGACAACTCCCGCGCGCGGGCGATGCCACGCAGGTCTCCTTTTACCAGCGTCACTTGCGCACTGTTCATCGCGACATCGGTACCCGTACCCATGGCAATGCCCACGTCGGCCTTCGCGAGCGCCGGTGCGTCGTTGATGCCGTCGCCGGCCATCGCAACAACTCTGCCTTCTGCTTGGAATTTCGAGACCAGCGCCAACTTATCGGCTGGCTTCACCTCGCCGTGGAATTCATCAATGCCGAGCTTTGCGGCCACGGATTTGGCCGTCACCACGCCGTCCCCGGTGGCCATCACCACCCGAATGCCCACCTCTCTCAGCCTGGCGAGCGCCTCGGGCGTAGTGGGCTTCACAGGGTCTGACACCGCGAGAATCCCTGCTAGCTTTCCATCGACGGCAAGATACATGACGCTGGCACCCTGAGCGCGTAGCGTGTCACCGTCGCCAGCTAGGGAATCGGTACCAATACCGTCGGCCTGCATCAACGCTGTGTTTCCGAGCGCTAGCTTCCTGCCCCCAACATTCCCCCGCACCCCGATGCCCGTGCTCGATTCGAAGTTCTCTGCCTTCTTGAGTGCTAGATTGCGCTGGCGAGCCGCCTCCACAATAGTGGCAGCAAGGGGATGCTCGCTGCCCTGATCGAGGCTCGCGGCCAGCCGCAGTACCTCCTCTTCCGTGAAACCGTTTGTGCCTATCGCGCGCTCGAACGTTGGGCGCCCTTCAGTCAGGGTGCCGGTTTTGTCGACAATCAGCGTGTCCACCTTGCGCAGATTTTCAATGGCTGCCGCATCACGGAACAGAATACCGTTCGAGGCACCCTTGCCACTTGCCACCATGATGGACATTGGGGTGGCCAGACCAAGCGCACAGGGGCATGCAATGATGAGCACGGCGACGGCATTGATGAGTCCATACACCCAGCTCGGCTCTGGACCGAAGAAGCCCCAGGCTAAGAATGTAATCATTGCGATACCGACCACCGCCAGAACGAACACCCCAGCAACCTTATCGGCCATCCTCTGCATCGGCGCCTTGGAGCGTTGTGCCTGTGCGACCATCTGGATGATTTGCGACAGCACGGTCTGAGAGCCGACTTTCTCGGATTTGATGACCAAGCTGCCTGAAGTGTTCATCGTCGCGCCGATGACGTGGTCGCCAACCCGCTTGGTAACGGGAATCGGCTCGCCGGTAATCATCGATTCATCCAGCGAGCTCGTGCCTTCAATAACAACTCCGTCCACCGGCACTTTCTCGCCTGGCCGTACGCGGAGCGTGTCCTCAACATGGACGTGCGTCAGCGGCACGTCTTCCTCGGTGCCATCCGCATTGATGCGTCGCGCTGTCTTTGGTACCAGACCTAGCAGCGACTTGATAGCAGCGGACGTTTGCGACCGTGCCTTCAGCTCCAGCAACTGGCCAACCAGCGTCAGCGAAATGATGACGGCGGCGGCCTCGAAATACACACCGATTCGACCATGGGCCGCAAAGGCCTCGGGAAAGACTCCAGGAGCAACCGTTGCAATCACGCTGTAGAGATACGCAGCGCCGGTGCCGAGCCCAATCAGCGTCCACATGTTCGGACTGCGATTGATGAATGACTGTATGCAGCGCTGGAAGAACGGCCGGCCCGCCCAGAGGACCACGGGAGTGGCGAGAACCAGCTCCACCCAACTCTGGGTAGACACCTCCATCAGGTCAATCTGATGCCCGAACATCGCCAGCACGAACACCACGACCGTAAGCGGTAGCGTCCACCAGAAGCGATGACTGAAATCCGCGAGTTCTGGATTTTCTTCCTCGTCCAGACCGGGGATTATCGGCTCCAGCGTCATGCCGCACTTCGGACAGTTCCCCGGGTGGTCTTGCCGAATCTCCGGGTGCATCGGGCAGGTATAGATAGTACCTTCTGGGGCGGGGACAACCGGGGCGCCCACTACGGGAGCGATGTACTTCAGAGGCTCGGCCTGGAACTTCTTCTGGCATGCGTCACTGCAAAAGAAGTAGCGAACCCCATCGTGCTCGCCATGGAACTGCGAATCCGCCGTGACAGACATACCGCAGACCGGGTCTTTCTGTTGTGTCGTCGCGCCGGGGGTGGCGTGGCCATGGTTGTGCGTATGCCCTAAGTGGTCTTCAAGCGCGGAAGCACTGGAATTCCCGTGCTTCTGATGAGAACAATGGTCGTGCTCCTCACCCAGAGACTGCACACCGCCCGCATGATGACCGTGTGAGTCCCTATCCTTACCGAGTTCGTCGTTCATCTGAACTGCTCCAGGTTATTCGTCGCGCCGTGCTTCAACTTATTCTCTGTTCGCTGTCGCCAGCCTCGCACGCTCAAAACATTGAAATGAACTAACCTCGCTTACCGCTGCTTGCAGCGATTTCCGCGCTCATGCGCGGTCCTCTTTGGCGGCCGGGGACGCGCAGGCCCATAGCGGTGCCGCAAATACCAGACGAAGCATGCTCCATCTCCGGCGTGTTCAGCATCATGTGATAGTGTTCTTTCAACTCGCCCTCGGTTCCAAGCGCCATCTCGTGCCTGACTTTGCCAACGTTTCTTACATTGAAGCGAATAGTCTCCCCCCTCTTCACGGTAATTACGGCGGGGGTGAAGCGCATGTCGTCAGTCATATCCACATCGACGGTCCGGCCAACCTTCTTCGGGTCACGCGGCTTTCCAAAGGCTGTCACCCCACCACCACCATGCCCATGACAATGCCACCATCCCGGCTCACTCTCGCCGGCTAGGGCGACACTCGACAGTGCTCCCGCAACAACAATGGCAGCAAGCTGGAACTTCATCGCGAACTTCATTGAACCTCTCCTCCACTTGATTCCGGCTTGATTAGCGCTATTACGGGACGATGCCTAGTGACACGGCGGGCAACTCAGGACGTACCAGGCAGCGGGCTAGCCACCAGCACCGCAGCAGCGGCCAGTACCCCTCCTATCACCCAAGACTCCACATATAGAATGGTGCCAAAGCGTTTAATGTGGCGAACGAAAGACACGGATGACCCGCTCTTTAACGACGCCAACAAACGAGGCATTTCAAAGAACCGATTGTGCCCCCCGAGGGCCGCAGCAGCTACCACGAGGGAAACCTTCAGCACGAGCAGTTGCCCGTACGCCGAGTTGAGCAAATTGCCCGGCGAACCTACTCGTTGCCACCCGTTATAGGCTCCAGTGACAAAGAGCGTGAAAAGGGCGTACGTTGCGGTGTCCGATAACGATTGGATGAAAGACGCACTGTTCCGATGGTCGCTCTGTGCGGCCTCGTCCATCTTCGGCGCCACCATGAACGCAGCGACGGACACGATACCAAGCCAAACGCTGACGGCCAGAAGATGAATCCAGTCGGCCCAACCGGGCAGGCTGAAGGCTCCGGCGTCCACCGGATGGCCGGAATGGCTTCGGCTCAGGGCAAATCCCGCAAGCCCCAGCCACAGAGCCAGTTGGTAGCCAAAGGCTCTTCCGGTCCAGGGGAGGAATGACACGATGGCGACACAAAGCAGCAAGGCAGCGCCAATCCCCCAAGCGTGACCGAATTCCGTTGCCGCGAGCATCGAACGCACCGCCGGCCCGGCGTCAATCAGCGAAGATTCGCTCATCAGCGCGCAATGTATCCAGAAGGCGAGTACGCCCGACAGCAGCGCAACGATGGCACTTCCCCTGAACGCCCGCACCAACCTTCGGCTGACGTCGGCCTGCCACGAAGACGGGGAACTAGCCAGCCAGCGCTCGCTCAACAAGGTACCGACGAGCAAGGCAAAACTGAGGTTCTGCAGTGCCGTCAAAGCAAGCCGCAAGATGCCAAGGAAACCGTCATTCATCACTTCACCGCGAACTTATAGTCGCCCTTGACCTTGTGCCCGTCGTGCGTCATGACGGTCCAGCGCACGGCATAGGAACCCGACGACAGTTTCGGGACAGCAACCGTCAGCACACGCGGATTTGACGAGTCGACCTTGGCTTTCTCCTTGCTAACCACTGTGCCACTGGCGTCGGCAACGCTCACATTGCTGAATGCCGGCTCCAGGTCTTCGTTGAACGTCAGTCGAAGCGGCCCCACCGGCGCATCAACCGTGCTACCCGCAGCCGGGTCTGCGCCTTCGAGTTTGCCGTGCGCGAGTGCGATGGCAGGCGACAGTCCAATAGCGGCGGCGGTCGCAAGGCCCATCAGCGTCTTCCGGGTCAGTGCTTTCATGTGTATCTTTCCTCTATGGTTTCGGGGTACGTTACGGCGGCCGGGATGCGGCCGCACTTCGCAGAACCGGTTACTGCACCTGAAGCTTGGTAACGGTCAGTGCACCATTCAAATCCTCGGCAACAAAGTCAATCTTGTCGCCAACCTTTACCTGGGAAATCATGGCCGGCTCTTTGACCCTGAAGACCATTGTCATCCCTTCCATCCCGAGATTTTCCAGTGGGCCATGCTTGATGGTGAGCTTCCCGGCAGAGGTATCGACCTTCATGACCTCGCCGTGCGACATGCTCGCGGCAGTTGAGTTCGCCTTGTGAGCGGAGCTTCCGCTCATGTCCATGTTGCCCATGTCGCCTGCGGCGGCAAATGCGGAGGCCGAGCACGCGAGTGCCAAGCCAAGAACAATCGGTGCAAATCCCTTCTTCATGACTCTTACTCCAATAGTTGAACGATAGACGCAAGCCGGACATGCTCCGGCCCATTGATAATCAGCGTTACGACAAGTCGCCCGTGTACTCGTAGGCGACGGTCCCCTTGGGATGCTTGTACCAACCCGGGTCCTTGTAATCATTCCGCCCCAAACCTTCGCGCACTTTGAGGACAGTGAACATGCCGCCCATCTCCACCGGACCGAAAGGACCCTGTCCAGTCATCATCGGCAAGGTGTTGTCCGGCAAAGGCATCTCCATCCCCCCCATGTCCGACATGCCGGCTTCTCCCATGGCCATGTAATCCGGCACCAGCTTGTTCATCTTCTTGGCAAGGTCCTTCTGCTTAACCCCAATCATGGTGGGGACCTGGTGCCCCATGGCGTTCATCGTGTGATGCGACTTGTGGCAATGGAAAGCCCAGTCACCGGGATTGTTGGCCACGAACTCAATCGCGCGCATCTGCCCAACGGCAACATCGACCGTCACCTCAGGCCAGCGAGCAGCCTTGGGAACCCACCCGCCGTCCGTGCCCGTCACTTCAAAGTCAACCCCATGCAGGTGAATCGGGTGATTCGTCATGGTGAGGTTGCCGATGCGGATACGCACACGGTCGCCGAGGCGCACGGGCAGCGTATCGATACCGGGGAATACGCGACTGTTCCAGGTCCACATATTGAATTCGGTCATGGTGGCGACACGTGGCGTGTATGAGCCCGGGTCGATATCGTAGGCCGACATCAGGAACACGAAGTCGCGGTCAACTCGCATAAACGACTGGTCTTTCGGATGCACGACGATAAAGCCCATCATGCCCATCGCCATCTGTACCATTTCGTCAGAATGGGGGTGATACATGAACGTGCCGGACTTGCCCATGACAAACTCATAGACAAAGGTTTTTCCCGGCTTGATGTGCGGCTGCGACAGTCCACCCACACCATCCATACCGGAAGGCAGGATGACGCCATGCCAGTGAACAGTGGTGTGCTCTGGCAGCTTGTTCGTCACGAAAATGCGGACTTTGTCCCCTTCCACGCATTCGATGGTCGGCCCCGGACTCTGCCCGTTGTAGCCCCAGAGGTGGGCTGTCATCCCTGGTGCGAACTCACGCTCGACCGGTTCGGCAATGAGGTGAAATTCCTTCCAGCCGTTGCGCGTGCGCCAGGGCAACGTCCAGCCGTTGAGCGTTACCACGGGGTTATAGGGTCGACCCGATGAAGGAACGAGGGGAGGCTGCGTGGCAGCGCCGGATTGCAGAGGCGCTTCCGGCAGCGATGCCGCACCGGCTTTGGACACCACGGCGGCGCCGAGCATGGCGGCTCCGGAGCCTTGTAGGAATTGTCGACGGGAAACCATGGTTACTGTCCTTTTCCGTTCGGCACGGTCATCTGTTTGTTCTGTGGCGTGGCAGCCGCGTCGGCTTGTAAAGGTAGCTCGCCTCCAAGCGAGAGTTGAAGGTCTGTCTCAGCCACCCAATAGTCGCGGAGGCTGCCGATGTAGGTATTGACCCCGTCCACCTGCGCGCGCGTTTCGACCAGAAGCTCAAACACGCTAGCCAGCATGCCGTTGTAACGCAGCATCATTTCATCAACGATGGCCTTGCGCACCGGCACGACTTCATCGCGGTAGTGCCTGGCGATGTCGTAACTGGTCTGGTAGCTCGCATATGACTCGCGAACTTCCGAGCGCGCATTGATTGCAGTCTGCGCGAGTTGGTTCACAGCGAGCATATAGACCGCTTCGGCACGCGCCACGCGGGCGGTTCCCCAATCAAACAGCGGAATTTGCACGCTGATTTCGTAACCCATCTCAGGCGGTGTATTCGATAGGCTGTTGCGCAGGTAACCCACGTCCAGGACGTTGATAAAGCGTGTGGCCTTGGTCAGTCCGAGCGACGAAGCGACGCTCTGCGTCTGCAGCTTGCCGGCCTGAATATCGAGGCGGTTCTGCATGGCGTAGCCTTCGAGCTCCCCGAGTTCTGGCCGTTCCCTTGGCAGGTCCGGCAACCGGTCTGGCAGCGTGAAGTTCGCTCCGGTGCCCCACAATCCTATGGCGCGAATAAGCTTTTCCCGGTCGGAGATGGCTTGACGCCTGGCCCGCGCAAGCGCCCCGGCGGTATCGGCGTAGAACGCCCGCTCGCGCGCCAGGTCGAGTTTACTGAAGTTGCCGGCGGCGGCCAGGCGCTTGGCGAACCCCGCCCCAGCTTCAGCGCTCTCGTTCACTTGCTCGGCATACAGCGAAAACTGCTGTGCCGCGACAGCGTTGACGTACGCCTTGCGCGCTTCGGCCGCGACCTTCACGGTTTCATTGGCAACCAATAGCTTCGTCTGCTCATAGCGCTTGCCTTCAATCTGGGAGATGAAGGGCAAAGTCAGAACGTTAAAGAAGGCGAGAGTAAAGGTTCGCTCAATCGACAGGTCGTTCCCGGCATGCTTGCGGCTGAAAGTGAAACCTGGATTTGGCAAGCGGCTGGCTTGCACATAATCGGCCTCGGAGATGCCAAGTTCGGCATAGGTGGCCTGCAAGCCTCGGTTGTTGAGCAGCGCCAGCTGTACTGCGCTATCCATCGTCAAAGGCTGCGCAAGCAATTCCTGCGAGCGTTTGTAAACGCTGTCCTGGTCCTCTTCTGACCTGACCCAGGCAACGTCTTTGCCGAGCCGCTCCTTTGCAACAGAGGACACGGAATCGAAACCACCGTCTTTTGAGAACGTGGCACAACCACCCAGGAAGACAGCGGCGGCCAGCGCCAATGCACCAAACCTCAGGGCTTGTATTCTTCTAATTGACATTACAAGTCCTTGCATCACATCTTGTGGTCCGAGTGGTCGGCCGGCTCCGCCCCAGCGGGCGCCGGCTTGGGCATCTTCATCGTGCCCATGTCGCCTACTCGGGCGCCGCTCGCCGGAGAGACAGCGGCATTTGTGTCTTTCCAAGGCACCACCTTCGGCTCCCTGTAGGGAACGTATTCATCGAAGGTGCGAGGCACCGTGAGCGTCGTGATGGGCGCGTTGGGGTCAAGCGGGTCCGGTCGAGGCGACGACGCCTGCGCATAGACGGACGCCCAGACGACCGCCAGGCTGGCGCCAGCCAGCATGCGTGTCAGAGACATGTCAAACCTTGTGAGGATGAAGCCTTGAGTGCCGCGTTAGCCATAAATTTCTGGCAACGCACGATGGGAGCGCCCAAAAAATGGACGCACCTAGGGCATCAGACGACCGAGGCAGGCGGACGCTGGAGCGCGTCCGGGATGTGACTGACAAAGGCTTCCATCAGGCTCGAAGGAACCTGTGCTGGCGCATTGTCGAGGTGAACAAAAAGAGGGAAAGCATAGGGGACGACCGAGCAAAGCGAACAAGCGGCGCAGCCTGGGCACGCATGACCTGCATGCTTTCCAGATTTGCCCTGCTGCTTGCTATCCGCATCGCTCATGTGCGCGATGCAGTGGTCATCGTCATCATCGGACGATACTGTGATGACGCCTTCATGGCCATCATCAGACTGCACCCGCGCTGCGCTCGCGTAAGCCTGCGTCGCGCCTTTTACCATCATCGTGGCCGCAGTCACCCCTTGCAGCGGAAGCGCTGCAATCAGGAGCAAGAGAAGGAAACGTGTGACGAGTCGAAGCATCGGGGGCGATAGCTGCCTTGTGGCCGCAGACTCGTAGTTTAGCGGATACGCACCGACGCTCCAATAGGAGTCGCCTGCAAGACACATCCTGCCCACTAACGAAAAAAACATTGACCCTGCCATGGTGGGAAGGTCTATGGCGGGGCAGCCCGCGACCGGTCATCGAAGGTCGCCCGCCCTGGGCAGGTCAATTGGCCGACATTACCCAGAGCAGACTGAGCTACTACGGCTTCATCATGCCGCCGCTCATCCCCTGTCGGTCCATCATCGTCTGCATCATCTCCATATGCTGGCCCATCAACTCATGACATATACGCATGTGGTCTGCCATGTCTGCCTGGCCCATAGGCATTTTGCCGTGCATGTCGCCACGACCCTGCATCGGCATCATGCTGTGCATCATTGCCATACTCTCCTGCATCACCTTGGCCTGCTCCGCCATCAGTGCCTGGCGCTCTTCCGGCGTCTTGGCCCTCGACAGCCGTTCATGCAGCGCACGCAAATGTGCAATCTGCGCGTCCATGTCTGCATTCCTCTGTGTTGCATTTTTCGGTGCTGGACTCTTCCGGGTGGCATTCTTCCGTGGTGCAGCAGTGGCAGCCTGCGCATGGCCATCGTCATGCTCAGCTGCGGCTGGCTGCGGACCAGCCGAGAACGCTAGCGGCGTCCAGACGAGCGCCGAAACCGCGATCAGAATTGAGGCCGATATATTGTTGGACATGGCGCCGTTCTCACATGGGGGTATCTAAGACGCGAAGACGCGTTCCTTTTAATCTACTCGCGTATGCTCCAGAAGGCTTGATTGAAATCAAACTTGCTCCGTTTGGGCGACAGCACGGATGGTCAAGAGTTCTTAACGAAACAGTCCTTCGGAACCCAGAATACTTTGCGCACAACATACGCGAGTCCGGAGCCAATAGCGCTGTAGCAGAGCACCTGCAAGCCGCTACTCCAGACCCAGCCGGAAGGTGACCGCAAACAATACTTGACCTTCCCTCTGTGGGAACGTCCATATTTAGAAATATGGAGCCGGACAAGTCATTTGGGAATGGGACACATTGTTCATTGCTAGTAGATCCCGCCAAGTCAGACACCCCCGAGGCACAGCTGCAGCCCTCGTCGGAGACGGATGCAATGAGCAATATTAAGCACTCATTGCATGAGGAGGTGTTTGCGGTGTTCGAAAGGGCTTGCCAGGAGAAGGAATTCGAGTTGGCCGACTACATGCTCCTTGCTCTGGAAGCCATTGCGCGCCGACGGAAGGATGTCCGGCAGCTCGACCTTGCATCTCTCTTGTTCGCCGCCGCCTGCGAGGCGGGTGACTTGCCCCAAGAAACGACATCATCGCGTGTTGGAGAATCGGGACCACCTGTAGTCAACACGGTCAAGGAACGGTCAGTTGTCATGCCATCTCGGACCGAGGGGTGCGGGAGGGACAATGCAGAAGAAAAATGAAGCGATTCTGATGGGTGCTTCTCCTTGTGATACTTGCAGCCGCTCTACCGCTGCGGATTTCGCCATGCCATTTTGGCATGTTGCGGAGCTGGCCTGGCGGCTTCGCCCTGCTACGCCGAGCAGAACCAGATGTCGCATGCCAATTCAATGAATAGCTGCAATGGCAGCGGCGATTGTTCCCCGACAGGCAATCCAAGCAATATATCTCACGCCTCGTGTACCGCGATATGCGCTGCCGCCGCGGCGGCTCCGATGCCGGTTAGCCTTCTGACTGGCGCTTGGAAGAGTGTCCTCATAGCCCACCCGGAGCCCAATTTCCTCTCTGCAGTACTGCCCGCCTGCCCGCAAGTTCGACCTGGTGCAGCAGGGCCACCGGATTGAGACGCACTGGCAGACCATCCGAGCCGAAAGCGGCCAAGAGCATCGTGTCGGCGTGTTTATGTGCTCGGGCAGGGCACTCCCTGAGCTGTTCGTCAGCTGCGTGCAAGCTAGCCGGACCTCGAAGAGCAAGAACACGAGCCGCCGGCGAGGTGGGAAGCCGCCAGAGCCGGGGGCATTCCCAGCTCCTCATATTGCCTAACCTATTGATTTGTATATATTTTCAGTCAATATTCTGGAAATGAGCGGGGTCGCGACCGCCTCACCGAGGCTGTCAGGTATTGACCCCGGCTTAATACATTTCGGAAGCGCTTTATTCCCTCAGGAAGGACTTTATTCCGTTGGAAGGACTTTATTCCCCGAGGTCAATATTGGTGAATATGCGTCTATACTGCGATCGTTGTTTTACGGCGAGATGAACTATGGAATACGCTCCCAGCATCAGCCAGATTGCCGGTCTGCTTGCCGACCCCGGACGGGCCGCCATGCTGTGGGCGCTGATGGACGGCAGCGCGCGCCCGGCGGGCGAACTCGCGGTCATCGCCGGCTTGTCGGCATCGTCCACCAGCGGCCACCTTGCGCGCCTCAGCGAAGGCGGGCTGCTCGCGGTGCAGACGCGCGGGCGCAATCGCTACTACCGGCTCGCCACGCCCGAGATCGGCGTTGCCATCGAGGCGCTGGCCAGTGCGTCGTTGGCGAGCCAGCCGCCGCGCGTGCGCGCGGTACCCGCCTCGCGGACCGCGCCGGCGGCCCTGCGCCAGGCCCGCACCTGTTATGACCATCTCGCGGGGGAGCTTGCGGTTGCGCTGTTCGAGCGCATGTCGCACGCCAACTGGATCGTGGTGGCCGGCACGGCCGTCGACCTGACCGAGGGCGGCACGCAAGGCATGGCGCAACTCGGCGTGGATCTCGAAGTCGCGCGGCGCAAGCGGCGGCAGTTCGCCTGCACCTGTCCCGACTGGAGCGAACGCAAGCCGCACCTGGGCGGCGCGCTCGGCGCGGCGCTGCTTGAGAGCCTGATGGCCCGCAAATGGATAGAACCCACGTCCACCTCCCGCGCGCTGCGCGTGACGCCGCGCGGACAACGCGAGATCTCGCGCATCGCCGGTTGAGCGGCTGGCGCGCTTGCATGGCAGGAATTCCCGTTTTCAAATGCGCCGGCATGTCATGGCGCCGCACTGATGGAGGGCTGACGCGATGAGCGATGAACTGGATGACGGAACGCACCGCGCGTTCTGGCGCCTGATCGAGCTGATCAACTTCGACGATCCCGTCATGATCGAGAAGCAGCAGACGCTGTTCGACGAGGCGCTGGCCAACTCGGACGACGCGGAAGCGGTCGAGGGCCAGGAGCTGCTGTGGGTCCTCAAGGACGTCATCGACTGGGAGTCCGGCTTCTATGTGGACTGGAAGGATGCGCCGTCTTTCATCAGCTGCATGGACGAGCTTTGCGCCCGCCTGGACATCGAACTCGACTGGGGCGTGGAAGATCCCGAAGACGAGGAGTTCCTGGAAAAAGCCAGCGTGCCCGAGCTGATGGAACTGGCGCACGAGCAACTGCGCCTGGCCGGCATCACGCTATGGAACTGGGACACCGAGAGCGATGCCTATGCCGGATGGCTGGCGCGCGGCGAGGACGACGAGGAAATGACCGGCCTGGCCGAGACGCTGGGGCTGGAGATCAGGCCCGGCGACCAGCCCTATTGAGCGCGAGCGGATGCGGGTTCCGTCCCCTCCCAGCCAGGGAGCCCGATCCCTGGCCCTCTTTCCCTGTTAGTCAGTTGAAGTTGGGGTCAGTGTCGACAATTTCCGCGCCCCCCGGCCCCAAGGTCTCCTCCAGCACATCGAGAAACACCCTGACGCTAGCCGGCATCAGCTTGCGCGCGGGCATCAACACATAAACCTTGAGCGGCGCCGACGAATAAGCAGGCAACACCCGCACCAGCCGCCCCTGGTCCAGTTCGTCCTGCACATAGCGCGGCGACAGCCGCGCCACGCCCAGCCCGTCCAGGGCGGCCTTGAGCCGGATCTCCGCATTCTGCGTGCGCATGCGAGGCTCCACCGTCAGGCTCGCCACCTCCACGCCATCGCGCAGGAACTCCCAGCGCCGGTCGTCGGCGTTGCCCAGCGTCGGCCAGCTCGCCAGGTCCTGCGGCGTGCGCGGCAATCCGCGCGCGCGTATCAGTGCCGGCGACGCAAAGAACCCGCGATCGATCAGCACCACGCGCTTGCTGGCGAATGAGCTGTCGAGCAACCCGGTGTGGGTCATCACGAACACCAGGTCATAGCCCCGCTCGACCAGGTCGGGCTGCTCCCAGCTGACATCCACCTCGACGCGCAACTCGGGATGCAGCCGCAGCAGCCGCGTGAGGCTTGGCGACAGGTGCAGCGAGCCAACCTCGTAGGGCGTGGAAATGCGCAGGGTGCCGCTGACCTGCTCGCTGACTGACACTGCCTCGGCGCTGATTTCGCGCAGTTCGTTAAAGAGAGGTGCGACCCGGTCGTAAAGTTGCTGGCCCCGCTCGGTCACCCGCACGCGGCGCGTGGTGCGCTCGAACAGGCGCACGCCGAGTTGCACCTCGAGCCGGGACACCGCCGCGCTGGCCGACGACTTCGGCACATCGGCCAGTTCGGCCCCTTTGGTGAAGCTCGCGCCTTCCACCACCCGGCAGAAAATTTCCCAGTCCTTCCATTCGATCGTCTTCATGCGCCAATCCCTTTCGCCGCCGCGCGCGCGCCATCGGCCATGCGCGTAAATGCAGGCGATTGTCCCATATGGCGAACAATGGCGTGCCGCCGCCTCTGGTCAAAAGCTTTTCTTGACAATTTACATCGTAAATATACACTGTAAAATATCATCGTCAGGACATCTGGCGATATGCCCCTAAGGGCATACAACATCCATCGCAGCACACCGGACAAATGGCAAGAAACCTTACCCAGGATGAGATCGAAGCCTTCAAGGCGCGTCTGTGCGCGGTGGCCGAACGCCGCTTCGCCGAAGGCGGCGTAGCCAGCGTGAGCATGCGCCAGCTCGCCGAGGAGCTGGGCTGCAGCCCGATGACGCCGTACCGCTACTTCAAGGACAAGGAAGACATCCTGGCGGCGGTGCGCACGGCGGCGTTCGACCGTTTCGCCGCCGCGCTGGAAGCCGCCGGCGCCAGCGCCGGCGAGCCGCGCGAGCGGGCGCGCGCGGTGGGCGAGGCCTACCTCGCCTTTGCCTTTGCCGAACCCAACGCCTACCGGCTCATGTTCGACATGACGCAGCCGGGCGGCGAGCGCTATCCCGAGCTGGAACGCGCCGGCTCCCGCGCGCACCGCACCATGAGCGCGCACCTGGAGACCATGGTGGAGCGCGGCCTGATCCACGGCGACCCGCAGGTGCTGAGCTATGTGATCTGGGCCTCGATCCACGGCCTGGTGATGCTGCACCTGGCCGGCAAGCTGCCCGGCGGCTCCGGTTTCCGCGCCATCCATGCCGAGATGATGCGGCTGCTGGCGCAAGGCATGCGCGCACCCATGCCCGACACCGGCACCGGGAACGAATAACGCAACAAATAGCGAAGCCAGCAACGAACCCGGCCCACCGGCTACGCCGGCGCCAACCCCGCAGCAGACAACAAGGAGCACGAGATGAGCCAGCTGTTCCCGTCGTCCCCCTATCTCAGCGGCAACTTCGCCCCCATCCTGATGGAGTGCGACGCGCCCGACCTGCCGGTGCTGGGCGAGCTGCCACGCGCGCTACGCGGCACGCTCTACCGCAACGGCCCCAACCCGCAATACGCGCCGCGCGACGCGCACTACCACTGGTTTATCGGCGACGGCATGGTGCACGCCTTCCATATCGAGGATGGCCGCGCGCGCTACCGCAACCGCTGGGTGCGCACCAATAAATTCCAGCGCGAGCAGGCCGCGGGGCGTGCGCTGTTCGGCAGCTGGGGCAACCCCGCCACGACCGATGCCTCAGTGCTTGGCCAGAACGACGGCGTGGCCAACACCAATATCCTCTGGCACGCCGGCCGCCTGCTGGCGCTGGAAGAAGCCGACCTGCCGGTCGAGCTGGACAGCGAAAGCCTGGCCACGCGCGGCGACGTTGACTACGGCGGCAAGCTCAAGGGCGCCATGACCGCGCACCCCAAGGTGGACCCCGTCACCGGCGAGATGGTGTTCTTCGCCTACTCCACCGGTGGTCCCTTCACGCCTGGCATGCGCTACGGCGTGGTGGAGAGCAATGGCCAGTTGCAGCGCCTCGAACGCTTCGAAGCGCCGTTCCCCAGCATGGTCCACGATTTCATGGTGACGCAGAACCATGTGCTGTTTCCCATCCTGCCGCTCACCGGCAGCATGGAGCGCGCCATGCGCGGCGAGCCGGCCTACGCGTGGGAACCAGAGAAGGGTTCGCACATCGGCATCATGCCGCGCCATGGCGGCGCCGCGCAGATGCGCTGGTTCCGCGGCGACGCCTGCTATGTGTTCCACGTCATGAACGCCTGGGAAGCCGGCAACAAGATCATCGCCGACGTGATGCAGTATGAGAGCGCGCCCCTGTTCAATCCCAGCGCCAATGGCGAGCGTGCGCGCCTGTGCCGCTGGACCTTCGACATGGCCGGGAAGTCCGACAGTTTCACGCGCGAGTACCTGGACGACATGCCGGGGGAATTCCCGCGTTTCGATGAGCGCTTCTCCACGCTGCCCTACCGCCACGGCTACTTCGCGTTCCGCCAGCACGAGAGCAGTGCGCGCGGCAGCTATGACGGCCTGGCGCACATCGACCTGCGCAGCGGCAAGCGCGCGGTCCATGTGCTGCCGGAAGGCGACGCCATCTCCGAGCCAGTGTTCGTGCCGCGCGCGGCCGACAGCGCCGAAGGCGATGGCTGGCTGCTGGCCACGGTCTACCGCGGCGCACAGGCGCGCAGCGACCTGGTGGTGCTGGACGCCGGCGCGGTGGCCGACGGCCCGATCGCCACGGTACAGCTTTCGCACCGCGTGCCATTCGGCTTCCACGGCAACTGGCACGGCGCGGACTGAGCCGCCGCCCCGCTTCTTTGCTTCCCTGTTCATTCACGCAAGACGGCACGGCACGGCACGCATCGTGCCGCATCACCGCATCACCGCATCACGACATCACGACATCACGACATCAAGGAGACCAGCATGGGAATGCTGACCGGCTTTGCCCCCTTCATCGCCTTCTTCATCGCCATGCGGCTGGCATCCCCGCTGGCTGGCCTGGCCTCGGCCTGCGCGGTCTCGCTGTTCATGTGCCTACGCATCCCCTCAAGGGGGACCAAGGTGTGGCGGCGCCGCGAATCGCTCAAAGTGCTGGAGGTTGGCAGTCTTGCCTTGTTTGCGCTGCTGCTGCTCTATACCGTCATGGCTTCGCCCCAGTGGACAGTGGCCACGGTGCGGCTCGCGGTGGATGCCGGCCTGTTTGCCATCGTGGCAATCTCGCTGGCGATCGGACGCCCGTTCACGCTGCAATATGCGCGCGAGCGCGTGCCGCAGGAATACTGGAATGCGCCGCGCTTCCTGGCGGTGAACCGCCACATCACGCTGGCGTGGGCCGTCGCGCTGGCCATCATGGTGGCCGCCGACGCGGCGGCGGAATATGCCAGCGCGATCCCGTTGTGGATCGACATCGCGGCCACGGTGGCCGCCTTCGCCGGCGCCGTGATCTTTACCGTGCGCTATCCGGCGGCGGTGCGGCGCGCTGCGGAGGCCGCCGCGGCGGGCCAGACAAGGGCGTAGGAACAACCGGGGACTTCGGATGCCGTCTTGCCGGGCAGAACCGTTGGCTTCGCTTCCTGTTGCTCCTGGCCCAACCGCCCCTCTCCCCATGAGGGGAGAGGGAGTGGCAGCCTTCGTCATCGCGGGCGGCCCTGGCGCATCCTGGCGGCTTCGTTCAGTGCGTCAGGTTTCCTGACTTCTGGCCTTCAAGGTCGCCCAGCCCGTCTTCTAACTCCTGCTGGAATGCTGGCCATAGCACCTGAAAGCTATCGAGCCCCTCGCTGCGAACCAGTTGCCGCAGGCCGTTGCATAGCTCCGCCAGGGTCGTATTTCCCACCAGTGCGAAGCCACCGCTCAGCGAGTGCAGTGCATTGAGGACTGCGCCGGCGTTGCCCGCATGCAAGGCATCCGCAATCGCCGCCGTTGCCTCCCGCGTGGCGGAATGCATCGCCTCGCACACCTGCGGGGTGATCGGCAATTCCGCCAGCGTCTTGTCGCTATCCGGTTCTCTTTTAGGGCTTCTACCGGCGCGCGCCCGCAGGACACGCTCCAGCACCGCGAGCGGCAAAGGCTTGATCAGCACCGTGGGAATGGACGCTTCCAGACGGCGAGCCGCGTCTTCCGGCATGCTATGCGCGCTCATCGCTACAACCGGCAAGCCTGGGTACTGCTGCCGGATGGCCGATGCCAGTGCATAACCATCCATCACTGGCATGCCGATGTCCGTCAGCACGATGTCATACTGACTTTGCGCAAGCGCCTCCAGTGCCTTCGCGCCATGCTCGACAATCGTCGCGTCAAAGCCGAGCTGTTCGAGCTGGTCGGCCAGCATTGCACGGGTTGCCGGGTGGTCTTCCGCGACAAGCACCCGGATGGGCGGCTCGCCGGCATCGGACTCCACCGCACTTGCGGCATCCGATGCCTTGGCGGACGTTGCGCCGCCGTCCGGTGACCCGTGCGAAGGCGCCTCCGTCCGTTGCAATGGCCACCTGACCGTGAACGTGGTGCCCCGCCCCGGTGCGGTGTCGACCGAAATATGGCCTTGCACTGCCCCCACGATGCGCCGGCACAGCGGCAGCCCGAGGCCAGTGCCGCCGTAGCGTCTGTGGATAGAACTGTCAGCCTGCGTATAGAGATCAAACAGTGTTGGCACAAGGGCCGGATCCATCCCGATACCGGTATCCGCGATCTCGAATTGCACCACGGATGCCTCGTTGTCCTGCACAAATTCGGCGCGAATCGCCACATGGCCCGATTCCGTGAACTTGATCGCGTTGCTGACCAGGTTGGCGATCACTTGCCGGATCCGGGTCGGATCGCCGAGGAAGTGGCCGGCGGCGCCCGGCGCGATTTCGCAAGTCAGCGCCAGGCCCTTGGCCTCCGCCAGCGGCGCGAACGTGTCGCGCACGTCCTGCAGCAACTGGTCGCAACGGAAAGGAATGGATTCGAAGGTCAACTGCCCCGCTTCGACCTTGGAAACGTCCAGCACGTCATTGATGATGCGAAGCAGCGAAGCGGACGACGACTCGACAATCTCCAGCCTTCGCCGCCGGCCGGCAGGCAACGGCGAGCGCCCCATTAACTCCAGGCTGCCGATCATCGCATTCAGCGGCGTACGGATCTCGTGGCTCATGGTGGCAAGGAACGTGGATTTCGCCTTGTTGGCCTGGTCAGCCGCCTGGCGCGCCTCCCTGAGCTTCTGCTCCGTTTTCTTCTGCGCGCTGATGTCAAGCAGCGCGCAAAGCACTGCCGCCTCCCCCCGATACTTGACATGGGTGAAATTCACCAGCAGATGCGTCAAGGCATGTGTGTCCGCCCCAAGGGTCAACTCCTGGCCAATCAACGGCCGGATCCGGTTTGGACGCTCTCATCGACGCGCGGCAGGCGCTCGGACGACGTCTGGCTCGGCGAATGGCCGATCGGCGTGCAGGCGCGCGACATCACCGGCTACACACTCAGCTATTCCCACTATCAGCGCTTGCGCCGCGCCACGTTCACCGGCGGGCTCTGGCGGCGAATATGTTTCTCCCCAGGTCCGTTCGGCGCTGGCTTGTTCTCAGTCCAATATCGATCAATCGCAACCGCTTTCTCCCCGTGAATCGGAGGTTATGCGCCTCTATGTCTCCGGGATGACCGTCGGTGAAATCGCAGCTCTTCTCAAGAAGGGCAAGCAGACAATAAGCTGGCAAAAGATGAGTGCCATGCGAAAGCTCGGAATAAAGAGCAATCGGGCGTGCTGTCGATCGCCGGTGGCCTGGCCGGTGGCGAACTGCGCCTGCTGCTCTGGCTGCTGGCGGTGGCCTGCGAATATGTCTCGCCCATGACGGGCTTTGCCAGGCCGGGGCTGGGACGCTCCAGCTTTGCCGACTGGCGCAGCGCCGATGGCGCCCATATCGCCGAGCGTTGCCAGTTGTTCGTGATCCTGGCGCTGGGGGAATCGGTGCTGGTCACGGGCGGCACGCTGGGCAACGCCAGCCAGTGGGATATCCCGGTGGTGATCGTGGCGCTGGTCTGCTTCCTCGGCAGCGTGGCGATGTGGTGGGTGTATTTCGATACCAGCGCCGAGGCCGCCACCCGCGCGCTCACGCATGCGCGCGAGCCCGGCCAGATGGCCGCCCACGTGCATTACGTGCATGTGCTGCTGATCGCCGGCATCATCGTCAGCGCCGCTGCCGATGACCTGGTGATCGCCGAGCCGGACCACCATATCGGCATGTCTTCGGGTGCGCTGCTGCTCGCCGGCCCGGCCGTCTACCTGGTTGGGAACTCGCTCTACAAGCGTGCGATCTACGGCAACATCCCGCTGTCGCACCTGGCCGGGCTGGCGCTGCTGGCCGTGCTGGTGCCGGTGGCGCCGCTCACGGACCTGCTGATGGTGGGCGGCCTGACCAGCGCGGTGATGTGCGTGGTGGCGGTGTGGGAGAGCGTGTCGCGGCGGCGCGGCCGGCACGCCAGGGCGCGCGGGAAGACGGTGGCCTAGGCGGAGCACGCCCAGGCCACGCCGGCTGCGCTCAGTGCTCGAACATGATCACCGAGCGTGCCAGTTCGCCCCGGCGCAGTTCGTCGAACGCTTCGTTGATGTTTTCCAGCGGCATGCGGCGCGAGATCAGCTCGTCCAGCTTGAGCTTGCCCGACAGGTAGAAATCCACCAGCCTCGGCATATCCACCGGGAAGCGGTTGGAGCCCATCATCGAGCCCTGGATGCGCTTTTCGGCCAGGAAGTCCATGCCCTTGATCTCGATCTTCACGCCCGGCGCGATCATGCCGATCACCGTGGCGGTGCCGCCGCGGCGCAGCATGGAGAAGGCCTGCTCGGCGGTCTGCTTCAGGCCGATGGCTTCGAAGGCGTGGTGCACGCCGCCGCGCGTGAGTTCGCGCACCGCTTCCACGGCGTCCACGTCGGCGGCATTGATCACGTCGGTTGCGCCGAATTTCCTGGCCAGCTCCAGCTTGCCGGGCACGCGGTCGATCGCGATGATACGGCCGGCGCCGGCAATGGCGGCACCGTTGATGGTCGCCAGGCCGATGCCGCCGCAGCCGATCACCGCCACGGTCTCGCCAGGGCTCACGCGCGCGGTGTGCACCACGGCGCCCACGCCGGTGGTCACGGCGCAGCCGATCAGCGCGGCGCGGTCCAGCGGCATCTCGCGGCGGATCGCCACCAGCGCGTGCTCGTGGATCAGCATCTGCTCGGCGAACGCCGACAGGTTCAGGAACTGGTTCATCGGCGCGCCCTTGGCCAGCAGGCGCGGCTCCTCGCCTTCGCGGCGCTTGGTGTCGGGCTCGACGCACAGCGACAGGTGCCCCGTCAGGCAGTGCTCGCAATGGCCGCAATAGGCCGACAGGCAAGTGATCACATGATCGCCGGGCTTGACCGTGCGCACTTCCGAACCCACCTGCTCCACCACCCCGGCGGCTTCATGGCCCAGCACCACCGGCATCGGGAAAGGATAGGCACCGTCGAGAAAATGCAGGTCCGAATGGCAAACGCCCACCGCCGCCGTGCGCAGCAGTACCTCGTGCGGCCCCGGCTTGCCGATGGCGACGTCTTCAATCACAAGCGGGGTCTTGGGTTGATGCAGGACAGCGGCTTTCATGGGTCTCCTCGTTGTTCGATATCGTTCGACACAATTCGCTACGATTCCCGTCCCCGGCAACGGCGGCGGCACGGCTACCATACAACCGAAACGCCGTTCAGTGAAGCCATAAAACGGTTCCCGCGCCGGCCAAAGGCTCAAGGATCAGGAATGCGGCGCCGCCTTGTCCTGCTGTGCAGGCGCGGGCTCCGCCTTGGCCGCCACCGCCGCCAGTTCCGCGTTGCGCTGCTGGTGGTACTTGCGCAGGATCTGCTGCGCGATCGACAGCCGCGAGGCCACCGGCACCGGGAAACGTACCAGCACATCGAGCCGGTCCGCCGCCATGGCTTCGAACATCACGCGAGGCTCGAACTGCGAGAGATCGAGAAAGCGCGAGCCGCCGTATTCCTGCAGGCTGTGCTGGGCCTCGGCCAGGAACGGCGCGCACACTTGCTCGGTGATCGCGATCAGGTCGGCCTCGACACGGTCCGGGTCGCTCTTTTCGGGCAGCGGGATGCGCAGCGTGTCCAGCGTGTACTTGCCGGACTGCGAGTGATTGCGCACGGCCACGGTCAGCAGCATGCTGTTGGGAATCTGCACCGTTGAGCCGGTGAACTGGCGCGTGCCGGCGATCTCCACGAGCGTGGTGGTCAGCGCATCCATGTCCACCACCTCGCCGGAATGCGGGCCGATTTCCACGATGTCGCCAAGCTGGAAGGGGCGCGCCATCATGCGCAGGAAGGCGCCGAGGAAACACATCACCAGTTCCTTGCCACCGATCACCAGCGCCACCGCGAAGGCGGTCAGCGAGATCGCCACGCTCTTGAGTTCGGACACCCAGATGCCCAGCAGCAGCAGGAACACCACCGCGGCGACCGCGTTGCGCGAGGCCACGGTCCAGGTGCGATAGCTGCCGCGATTGTCCTTGTCCCCTTGCTGGCGGGCCTGGAAAAAGCGGTTGATGACCTTCACGGCCAGCATGCCGGCCAGCACGATGCCGACGCTCAGCGCGATGTGTAGGAGATAGCTGTCGTTGAAAGGCAGGTTCATGAGGATCGGTCCGAATACCACAAGGATGCAAACCCTCGATTCTAGCCATGCCGCAGTGCAACGAGCGCAAAACCAGCCGCACGCGCGCCGCGCCGCCTTTCCCCACGCGGCGTTTTCTCTTATGATGCCGCCCAATGTACCAGCCGGTAAATGTATTCCATGTATCCCCGTTTGCCCAGGCCGGCACGGCCGGATACGGGCGACACCGGTGAATGCGGGCGCGTCCGGCCTGGGCGCCCCAATCCATTTCTTCTCTGACCCGCCAGCAATCCACTCCCCACGCTTCGCCGCCCGCCCTGCGCCGCACCTTGCGCGCGCGCCATCTCACCATGATCGCCATCGGCGGCTCGATCGGCACGGGGTTGTTCGTGGCCTCGGGTGCCACCATCGCGCAGGCCGGTCCGGGCGGCGCGCTGGTAGCCTATGTACTGATCGGGGCCATGGTGTATTTCCTGATGACCAGCCTGGGCGAACTGGCTGCGTATATGCCGGTGTCGGGCTCGTTCGCCACCTACGGCGCGCTGTATGTCGATGAAGGATGCGGCTTCGCGCTAGGCTGGAACTACTGGTACAACTGGGCGGTGACCATCGCCGTGGAACCGGCGGCGGCGCAACTGGTAATGCAGTACTGGGTCCCCGACACGCCCGGCTTGCTGTGGAGCGTGCTGTTTCTCTGGCTGATGTTCCTGCTCAACGCCATCTCCGTGCGGGGCTTCGGCGAGGCCGAATACTAGTTCGCGCTGGTCAAGGTGGTGACGGTGGTCGCCTTTATCGTTAATTGGCGTATTGATGATTTTCGGCATCCTGCGCGGCGATGCGGGCGGGGTGCCGGCGGGACTGGTGAACCTGACCGCGGGCGACGCGCCCTTCGTCGGCGGCCTGCCGGCGATGATCGGCGTGGCCATGATCGCCGGCTTTTCCTTCCAGGGGACCGAGCTGATCGGCGTGGCCGCCGGCGAATCGGCCGATCCGCCGAAGAATATCCCACGCGCCGTGAGGCAGGTCTACTGGCGCATCCTGCTGTTCTATGTGCTGGCGATCCTGATCATCGGCATCCTGATTCCCTACACCGATCCCAGCCTGCTCAAGAGCGATGTGGAAACGGTTGGCGTCAGCCCGTTCACGCCGGTGTTCCGCCACGCGGGACTGGCATTCGCCGCTGGCGTGATGAACTCGGTGATCCTGACCGCGGTGCTGTCCGCCGGCAAATCCGGCATGTACGCCTCCACCCGCATGCTCTACAACCTGGCGACCGAGGGCCGCGCGCCGCACCTCTTCGCCCGCCTGACGCGCAACGGCGTGCCGATGGCGGCGCTGCTGGCTACCACCGCGGTGGGCGCGCTGTGCTTCCTGACCTCGATGTTCGAGAGCAAGTCGGTCTCCCTGTGGCTGCTCAACCTGTCGGGCATGACGGGCTTTATCGCCTGGCTCGGCATTGCCATCAGCCACTACCGCTTCCGCCTCGGTTTCGTCGCGCAGCGCCTGAACCTGTCGCGCCTGCCCTATCGCTCGCCGTTCTGTCAGACCTCCTCAAATCTACCTAAATAGATTCAAAGCTGACTTCCTGTTTCGTCGAGGCCGGTTTCGCCTTCGTCTTGCGACGAGGGCCAGCGCCTTCCTCTCCACAGGCTGTGACCGTGGAACTCACGGCCATGATCTTCAGGTTGACTGCGGCGTTCACGTCACGGTCATGGACGCTGCCGCAGCACGGGCACGTCCATTCGCGCACCGACAGCGCAAGGTAATCCAGCTTGTGCCCGCAGTCCGAGCACGTCTTGCTGCTGGCATAGAATCGGTCGGCGACCGCCACCATGCCGCCGCGCATCGCCGCCTTGTATTCCAGTTGCCGCCGGAATTCGAAGAAGCCCATGTCCGCAATCGAGCGGGACAGGCGGCGGTTCTTCAGCATGCCGCGCACGTTCAGGTCTTCAATGCCGATGGTATGGAAACGACGCGTCAGGCCAGTCGTAAGCTGGTGCAGCGCGTCCGAGCGAATCGCCGCGATGCGGGCGTGCAGCCTCGCCAGCGCGGCCTTGGCCTTGCGCCGATTGGCCGATCCCTTCTGCTTGCGCGACAGGCTGCGGGAGAGCCGCCGCAGGCGGTCCATCAGCGCCTTGTGGGGCTTCGGACCGGCAATGACCTCTCCCGTCGAAAGCGTTGCCAATGCCTTGACACCCAGATCCACACCGGCCGCGCCTTGGTTTTCAGCTTTGGGCAGATGGGAATCGTCTTCGGTGTCTACGGTGACACTGACAAACCAGCGGTCGGCCACACGGGAGACCGTGGCCGACAGGATCTTGCCAGCAAAGCGCAATGCCTCGCGCATGCGCACCCAGCCAAGATTGGGGATGCGAATGCGTGAACCCTCGACGCTGAACTGGTCGTTCGTGAGCGTGAACCGGTCGTGCACGCCCTTCTTGCGGAACTGCGGATAGCGGGCGCGGCCCGCGAAGAAGTTTTGGAATGCCTGGCCGAGCTGGATGATTGCCATCTGTGGCGCGTTCTTCGTGACTTCGAGCATCCACGGGAACTGCTCGCGCTTGAGCGCGTTCAACTGTCGTCGCAGCGCGGCCTGGGTGGGCTTGGGCTGGGCATTGTCCGCTTTCCATGCCTCGTATTGCCGCTTCCATTCGGCCAACGCCCAGTTGTAGGCAAAGCGCGCGGTGCCTGCCGCACGGGCCAGATAGGTTGCCTGGACATTGTTGGGATCGAGGACGATGCGGTGGGCGATCAGCATTGCGACGCCTCCACAGCCTGGCGCACGCCATCGAGCAGCTTCTGGTTCTTGCGCGAGCGCGAGCCATACAGGCGGGCACTAAACACCGTGATGATCTCCAGCACGTCCCTTGCCAGGTCTTCCTCGAAGGTCGTATCCTCGCCCTGGTTCAGGATCACAACCACGACACCCTTGGCCTCACAGATGGCGAACACCAGTTCTGCGCCGAAGCGCAGCAGCCGGTCCTTGTGCGTGATGACCAGCCGTCCCACGCTGTCGTCAATGATGGCGCCCAGCAGCCGTTTGAGCCCCTTCTTGTGGTAATTCATGCCCGAGCCAAGATCGGCCGCCATCGGCGACGCCACCAACCACCAGGTGCTGGGCGCGATCGAAGTGGCTTACAAGGAAGTCGGCGGCCGCGAACTGCGCAACCGCATCGAGCACGCGCAAGTGGTGGCGCTGCCGGACATCCCGCGCTTCAAGCAACTGGACCTGATCACATCGATGCAGCCCACCCATGCCTGCCACCAGCGACATGAACATGGCGGAAGACCGCATCGGCAAGGAACGCATCAAGGGCGCCTACGCCTGGCAGACCATGCTCAAGCAAGGCACCGTGATCGCCGGCGGCTCGGACTTCCCGGTGGAATCCGCGAACCCCTTCTACGGCCTGCACGCGGCGGTGACGCGTACCGACCACGAAGGCCGCCCGATCAAGGGCTGGCATCCGGAAGAAGCCATGACGCTGACCCAGGCCTTCCGCGCCTTCACGCTGGACGCCGCTTACGCGGAGCACCAGGAGAAGACGCTGGGGTCGCTGGAGCCGGGCAAGTGGGCCGACTTCATCCTGGTCGACCAGGACCTGTTCAAGGTGGCGCCGGCCGAGATCTGGAAGACCCGCGTGACGCAGACGTGGGTGGCGGGCGAGCGGGTGTACGCGCAAGGCGACAAGCAGTAAACGTGAAATCGCGCCACAGGGGCCGGCGCTGCCCGCTCCACGTGGCGGCAAGCAGCAGCGCCGCCACGCTTTCAATCCCCACGCAGATGAAGAAATAAAGCAGCGCCACCGCGGCGAACACTTGCGCCGCATACCCCACGCTGCGCCCGTTGACCTGCGTCGACACGGTCGACAATTCCACCACGCCCACGATATAGGCCAGCGACGTATCCTTGGCCAGCGACACCCAGACATTGCCCAGCGACGGCAGCATGGCGCGCAGCGTGCGCGGCAGCACCACCAGCCACAGCGCCTGCAACAGCGTCATCCCGAGCGCCAGCGCCGCATTGCGCTGGCCCTGCCCGATCGCGGCGAAGCCTGCTTCCATCACCTGCGCGATATAGGCCGCGCCGATCAGCGCGAGCGCCAGCACCACCGTCTGCACCTCGCCCACATGGACGCCGGCCAGCATCGGCAGCAGGAAGTAAGCCCAGAAGATCAGCATCAGCACGGGGATCGCCCGCAGGCCGGCCAGCAGCGCGCGTATCGCACGCGCCAGCGGCGCTGGCGCCTGGTCCAGCAGCACGGCAACGCCGATGCCCAGCACGGTGGCACCGGCGCAGGCCAGCGCCGCCATCCACAAGGTCAGCGCGGCGCCCGCCAGGGGGCCGTCCGGAAAGGTGCCCGACAGCAGGTAAGGCAATTGCCCGAGCACCACGGCCCAGCCGGAGTTCGCGTGATCAGGCACGTACCGCCTCCGTCCATCCCAGCCACCGCAGCAGCAGCGGCGCGGCCGCCTGCAACAGCAGGATCAGCGCCACGTATAGCAAGGTGACCAGGCCAAACGCGTGGAAGGTCATCAGGCTGTCCGTTTCCACCTGCCGCGCGGCGTAGGACATCTCGGCAAAGCCGATCGCCATCGCCAGCGAGGTGTTCTTGATGGTCTGGCAGAACTGCCCCACCATCGGGCGCGCGGCTATGCGCAGCGCCTGCGGCAGCACCACGCGCCAGAACGCGGCGGCGGGCGTGAAGCCCAGCGCCAGCGCTGCCGCGCTTTGCCCCGCGGGCACATTGGCCAGCCCCGCCTCCAGCTCACGCGCATAGAAGGCGCTGGCATAGAGCCCGATGCCGAC
The DNA here is from genome assembly GCF_057814235.1 of Cupriavidus sp. F041. Lineage (NCBI taxonomy): Bacteria > Pseudomonadati > Pseudomonadota > Betaproteobacteria > Burkholderiales > Burkholderiaceae > Cupriavidus > Cupriavidus sp. F041. The sequence continues at coordinate 1,735,146 of NZ_JBVASY010000001.1, read as the reverse complement.
CAGGCTGGCAAGCGCTTCGAGCGAAGGCGCGGGCAGGCGCAAGCCGCCCATGTGGATGCCCTGCCAGCTGTAAAGAACGCCGATCGCGTCCTCGCCGAGCAGTTGTGCCGCACCGAAATACCAGAAGAACAGCTGTACCAGCAATGGCGTGCGGCGCAGGAAGCCGACCGCGCCGCGCACTGCCGCGCGCAGCGGCGCCAGCGGGCTACGCGCGAGCGCCAGCCAGAAGGCGGCAAGCACGCAGCCAAGCACGAACACGGCGAGAGACAGCGCAACCGTCAGGCCGAAGCCAGCCGCGATCCAGCCGACGTATCTGGCAGGCAGCGGCTGCAGCAGGATGGCTTGCATCCCCACGGCTAGCGCTGCCCGTCGACGAAAGGCGGCACCCTCATTTCACCGCGCTGCCGATTGTTAGCGCGGAACTCCGGCTTCACGCCCAGCCGTTTGGCGATCTCGGTGGCGTAGTCCACATCGAGGCCCACCGGCGTGGCGCTGCCCGCCTCGACAAAGCCGAACGGCGGGTTCGCATCGAACACGCCCACGCGGAGCACGCCGGCCTTCCTGACGTCGTCGAGGCGGTCTGCCAGGGCGGGCGTGGAGGCGAGCACGGTGAGGCCGGCCACCAGGCTCAGGGCGGCCTTGAACAACGGCGAAGGGATACGCATGGAAGTCTCGCAAAGGTTGGATGGCGAGAAGATAGCGGCGGCGAGGCAGGCAGGGAACGAATGGTTTCGCAGATGGATATGCCGGCCGGCAACAGCGCCCCAATCCCCCCGCTTTCAGCCCTTCGCTCACCCCATCCTGATTTCCATGCAAAAATACGCCCATAACGCGCTGCAGCAAAACCATCTGCGAGCAGTACAAGCCCCCTGCAATCGACCCGCCCAGCGACCATTACAGGAGAACCAACGACATGTACCGTGGAGAACGTTTCAACGGCTACAGCCACCTGGCAGGCGCCATTCTTGCCGCCGCCGGCACCGCCGTCCTGATCACCACTTCGGCCCTTTACCATGACGCCTGGAAGGTCGTCAGCTCGGTCGTCTACGGCACCACGCTCATCTTCCTCTACACCATCTCCACCCTCTACCACAGCCTGCGCGGCCGCCCGAAAGACATCCTGCGCCGGCTCGACTACTGCGCCATCTACCTTCTGATCGCGGGGAGCTATACGCCCTTCGCGCTGGTCACGCTGCGCGGGCCCTGGGGCTGGACGCTGTTCGGGGTGAACTGGGGGCTGGCCGTCATCGGCATCGCGCAGGAACTATGGATCGGCTACCGCACGCGCGTGTTCTCGCTGCTGATCTATGTCCTGATGGGCTGGCTGGTGCTGTTCGCCTTCGGCCCGCTGGTGGCTGCGTTGCCGGCCGCCGGCCTGTACTGGCTGGTGGCGGGCGGCGTGCTCTATACGGCCGGCATCGTGTTCTTCCTGCTCGACGAGAAGGTGCGGCATTTCCACGGCATCTGGCATCTGTTCGTGCTGGCCGGCAGCGCCTGCCAGTTCGTCAGCATTCTCTGGTACGTCGGCTAGGGCTTGCCGGGTCCGGGTGTGCCTCCGGTCTCCTCCACGGCCAGGCGCATGGGCACATAGGCGATGCCCTTTGTCTCCGCGCGGGGGCCGACGGACCGGAAGCCGAAACGTTCATACACAACCGTTGCGAACGGGCTCGAATTCACGGTGAATTCGCGAACCCCGCCGGACACCATCGCCGTATGGCTGGCCACCTGCCAGAGTTGCCCGGCAATGCCTGTCCGATGCATATGCGGTGCGACGAACAGGTGGAAGAGGTGGCTGCCGTCTCGCATGGCAATGACGCCAGCGAGCTGCTGGCCACGATAGGCAACCCGATAATCGAAGCGCGGACTGGCAACATAGCCCGCGATCGAATCCGGAGAGAGGCTGGCAAGGAATGATTCCGCGCCCTCGCCCGACGCCTTGATGGTGAAGTAGTGCGCCACGCTCGTTGCCAGCGCGCTGATTGCGGCAGCGTCCTGTATATCGGCCCGGCGAATGATCAACGTATCCATGATGGTAAAAATCGACTCAGTGTAGCCGTGTTTCCAGCCCAACAGGCCTGAATCACGCCAGCGCGATGCGAAGAGCCGTTGCCCATGCCGACCGCGAAGGCGCGGAACGTCGAGAGGCCGGGAGAATCGCAGGGAATCGTTCATCCAATCAATGCGTTGCGTACGGCATCCCGCAGCCCGCAATCAGTACCGCGCATCCACAGGCTTCTTGTCCTTCGGCCAGTCCTTGACCTTACCGGCGAAGTCCGGCCGGGGTTGGTGGGTGAAGTACTCGGCCACGTCCACTGCCTCCTGATCGGTCAGGCCGCCCTGGCCCAGCGGGAAACGATCGTGGAAAGCGATGGGCATATTGCGCTTGACGAAGGCCGCGGCCGTGTACGTGCGCGCCATCCCGGCACCGATATTGAAGGACTGGGCGCCCCAGAGCGGCGGATACACCCACTGGCCGGAGGCATTCTTGATGCCTTCGCCGTCGGCGCCGTGGCACATGGCGCACTGAGCGGCATAGACCCGCTTGCCGTTGTCGACGTTAGGCACGATCTGGTTGCTGACCTTGCCAACGCCGCGGCCCTCCACCTTGTCCTCGGGCTTGGTCTCGCGGCGCATCCAGTCGAAGTAGGCCACCATGGACTTCATTTCCTCCGAGTCGAGCGGCAGCGGCTTTCCATTCATCGAGCGCAGGAAGCAGCCGTTGATGCGATCCGCCAGTGTGATCACCCGGCCGGCGCGCGCCGCATAGCTGGGAAAGAAGGCCGACACGCCGACGTAGGGTGAGCCGTCGGCCACCGTCCCGGCATTGAGGTGGCAACTCGCGCAGTTCAGTGCATTGCCCAAGTTCCGGGGGAGCATCTGTCGCGTATCGATGTTCAGCCTGGCACCCAGCGTGAGCTGCCTGGCGTTGGGTTCGTCGAGCATGTCGGCCAGGCGGGGCGTCTGGAACTTGCTGTTGTCGACCTTGCCGGCGTCGAGCTTCTTGCGCATATCGCGCACCGACCCGGCGCTGATGAGGCGCGCGTCGGCCCGTCCCCAGCTTTTGCGCGTGAAGTTCAGGATATCGGCAATCTCCTGGTCGCTCAGCCGCGCGAATGCTGGCATGGTTAGCACGCGTGCGTGGCTCGCGGTCTGCGGCGAGCGCCAGCCTGTCAGCATGATGTGCAGCAGCGTGGCGGGCTCGTCCGACCGCAGCACGGGGTTGCCGGCCAGCGGCGGGAACACGTCCTTCACGCCCGCCCCGTCGGAGCGGTGGCAGTCGTTGCAGAACTGCAGGTAGCCAAGTCCGCCCCGGCTCGTATAGAGATCGAGCGGTACGTTGGAACTGGCAACCGTGGCAGCGGCGCCGGCGGGCAGGATCGCGGGGGCCGGCCCGTTCGCCACCTGCATGGGCTTATCGTGCTTGGCCGCGGGCAGCGACTTGAGGTAGCTGCCGACCGCCAGCAGGTCGCTGTCGCTCATGTACTGGGTGCTGTGCTGCACCACGTCCACCATATTGCCCGAGACGGTGCCATGGCTGTTGCGGCCCGTCTTGAGCATCTGGGAGGTCTCCTGCGCCGTCCATAGATTGCGCAGGCTCAGCGCGCGCCAGCCTTCGACCGTCTCGCCGGAGAGGAAGTATTCGCCCTTGGCGCCGGCATCCGACATGGCCTTTTCCTGGAAGCCGATGCCGCGCGGCGTGTGGCAGGCACCGCAGTGGCCCAGGCCCTGCACGATGTAGGCACCGCGGTTCCACTCTGCGCTGCGTGCGCCGTTGGCCTGGAACGGTGTGTCGTCCAGGAACACCCAGTTCCACAATGCCAGGCCCCAGCGCTGGTTGAAGGGGAAGCGCAGGGCGAGCGGCCGGTTGGCCTGGCGCACCGGCGCGACGCCCTTCATCAGGTAGGCGTACAGCGCCCGCATATCCTCGGGCGAGGTCTTCGCGTAGGAGGGATATGGCATGGCCGGGTACAGGTTGTGGCCGTCCGCGGCCACGCCCTTGCGCATGGCGCGATCGAACTGCTCGAAGCTATAGCCGCCGATGCCGGTCTCCGGGTCGGGCGTGATATTCGTCGAATGCAGTTCGCCGAAGGGCGTCTGCAATGCCAGGCCACCCGCCATTGGCTTGGATTTTTCGCCTGTATGGCATGCCACGCAATCGCCCAGGCGCGCCACGTATCGTCCGCGCTCCACCTGGGCGCGCGTGGCGGCATCGAGGTCGGCCGAGTAGTTGGCGGGCAGGTCATCGATGACCTGGGGCACGGCGGCGTGCGGGGACGGGAGGGCCGCCACGGGCGGTGGGAGAGTCTGGGCGTAGGCGGCTACCGCGAACAGCCATGAGATCTGCAATACGGCGACGGCCTTGCCCAGTGGCCACTTACACTTGATCGAGAGGGTGTGCATAACGTTGATGGGCACGCGGACCTGCTGCGTCAAGGCCCTCGTCCCGCTCAACGGGATGCGACTGCTTGTCTGGCGTGACCGGCGTACCGCTGATGGATTGCTTATTGTTGTGAGTACCGAGTATCCACCGACGCTGCATTGCGGTCCATTCACCCACTTGACCCTGATCAAGATGTGATGAAATTGACGCTTCACCGGTTTCCGGGGAGCGCCGCGCGGGTCAGCCTCCAATCATCCAATCCCTCACTGCGGCACCAGCTCCACCCTCTCCCGGCTCTCCTTCTCCACCGCCTTGCGCGTATAAAGCAACGGAAAATACTCGCCCCTGGCCCATAGCGGCGCAAGATCCCGGTAGTGCGGGCTGGCCGGATTCCCGGACTGCCCCGGCGCATTGATCGCCCGCGAAGCATCCCAGTTGCCCACATCCAGCACCATGCGAAACGACGCACCCGCGGTAAGCTGGTAGTCATTGTTCCGGTAGCTGGTATTCATCGGCGTAAACGCGGAGCCTCCAATCGGTCCGGCATTCACGTCATATCGCTGCCGTGCCGCGCCGTCCAGGATCGGATCCAGCGGATGACTGAAGACGGCCGTATGCAGCTTGCCCCATTGCCAGGCCTTGGGGTCCGGTCCGAGCTTGCGCTCCACCTCCGCCATGGCGCTCTTGAGCGAAGCGACGATGACTTCGTTGCGGCGCTCCGGCGGCATCCATGGTTCGGGCTTCTCCAGTACCGCCAGCACGCGGCTGGCGTCGCCGTAACCCGCGAGCCTGGCGCCTTCGGCCGATAACGCCGCGCGCACTACGGCCGGACGCAGGTATTTGCTAAACCACACTTCGAACAGCGCCGCCTGCGCGCTGTCGGCGCGCTCGTTGCCATCCCAGCCGCGCAGCAGGTCCAGGGCGCGCCGCGCCTGCGGATCGTCGGTGCGCACACTGGCCAGCAACGCCACCGCGCGCAACGCCGGCAGCGAGGTGGTGTCGTTCTGCCAGGCCATGCTGTCGGCCACCGACGAGTGTGGGTTGCCCGCAACCAGGCTCTTCAGGCGGCGCGCGCGAGCAGTGTCGCTCCATTCATAGCCCACGCCCATCCTGGCGGCGGGGTGGTTTGGCGGAATGTTGTTCTCGTTGGCGGTCACCACGAAGCCGGCGGCCGGGTTGTAGGCCCAGGGCAGTTCGTCCATGTTGCGGTAGCCCGCCCACTCGTAGCGGCCATCGCCCGGTACCGGCGTAAGGCCGTCCCAGTTTGGCCGGATCACGGTCAGCCCGCCGGGAATCCAGCCGATATTGCCGTCGCGGTCGGCATAGACCTGGTTCTCGCCGGGCGCGCCCCAGCGGTTCATGGCGGCGCGGAACTGGTCCCAGTTCTGGGCGCGCATGTAGTCCATCGAGCCGAAGTACGGCGCCATGCCGAGGTCCAGCCACGCCGCGCGCAGCGCGTAGGCGCGGTTGCCCTTGGCGTCGGCAAACAGCACCGGGCCGTGGCGCGTGAAATCGATGCTGACCTTGCGCGGCACCGGCTCGCCCTTGACGGCGATGTCCTCGGTCACCGTTTCCATCGGTTCCCAGCGGCCGCGATACTTGTATTCGTGCGCCTGCGCCGGGTTGGTCTCGTAGACGTAGAGATCTTCCTGATCCATATAGAAGCGCGTCAGGCCGAAACCGATGGTGCCGTTATGCCCGATCGAAATGCCCGGCAGGAAGGGCTCGCCGGCGCCGATCACCGACATCCCCGGCGCATTCAGGTGGCTGATATAGCGCAGGCTGGGCGCGCCATGCGCCCGGTGCGGGTCGTTGGCCAGGATCGGGCGGCCTGTGCTGGTGTGCGAACCGGCGATGACCCAGTTGTTGGAGCCGAGGCTGCGCGCCGTGTCGCTGTTGACGTCGAGCGTGGCATAGAGCGCTTCGTGCGCGATGCCGTCCGCCTGGGCGGAGGACCACCATTCCTTCGGGAAGCGCGGCGCGGCGGTGGCCAGCTCGTAGGCGCGGCGCAGTTCGGCCGCGGGCAGCGCGCAGGGATCCAGGCCGTCCGGCAGCTTGGGCTGGACCGGCGGATCCAGTTCGCGCTGCACCCAGTCGGTGCGGGCGGCATCGGGCTTGACCTGGCAGTAGACCTGCGCGCGATTGACCTCGCCCATGGCATTGAGCGTGAGCCCGTGATGGCGGATACGCACGATATCTTCCGCGCGCCAGCGCGCCGGCTTGTAGTTCAGCAGGCGAAACTCGGGCGGCAGCAGTTCCGGCTTGCTCTCCGTCTGGGCCACGTAGGCGTTCACCCCCGCCACGAAGGCTTCGGCCACGCGCTTGGCGTCCGAGCCATAGGCCAGCCATTCGCGGTACATGTCGCCGCGGAACAGCACGGCGCGCGCCATGCGGTCGCCTTCCACATAGGCCGGCCCGAAGTCCCTGGCCATCTCGCCCAGGCCACGCTTGCGCCAAAGGTCAATCTGCCACAGGCGGTCGCGCGCGGCCATGAAGCCCTGCACATAGAAGGCGTCGTACAGCGTATTGGCGTAGATGTGCGGCACGCCCCAGCGGTCGACCAGGATGCTGGCGGACTTTTCCAGGCCAGCCACCTTAAAGGTTTCGGTGGCGGGGGCCTCGGAAGCGGCGGGCGGTGCGGCCTGGGCGGTTGCCGCGGTGCTCAGGACGAGCAGGGCGGCAAGGCGGCGGGCTCGGCAAACCATGATGTCTCCTTTGGGACTTGGGGATCGCATTATCGAAGCCGCGCCCGGGCCGGCACGGCGAATCGCGCCAAGGATAGCGGAAGACGCCTGGGCCAGCCTAATCGGGCGGCGCGTTTTCGCCGGAAGAGCGCCCGGCGCGGGCGTCCCCGGCGGCCGCCAAAGCCCGTCCGGCGCGCGTTGCAAGGAATTTCAGCCGGCAAAACTTTGATGCACTGCAAAATGACGGACCGTAAATAGGAGCCTATAACCCCATAACCGGTTTCATTCAACGAAACCTGTCTATCCGGAGTGCGCGCGCGTGACGGTTCCGACCACCTCTCTCCAGAAGGCCTGCAGGCTGCTGCGCGCGCTGTCGGATGCGCGTAATACGCGCCTGACCGACCTGGCCGTCGCCGCGGGCGTCGACAAGGCCTCGGCGCTGCGTCTGCTGGACACGCTGGCCGCGGAAGGCTTTATCGCCCGCGACGCCGACACCAAGGCTTTCTCGCTGGGCCCCGAATGGCTGGCGCTACGCGCGGCCAGCGTGCGCCGCATCGACCCGCGCGCCAGCGTGCGGCCCGCGCTGATCCGCCTTGCCCACGCCTTCGAGGACACCGCCATGCTGTCGGTACCGAGCGGCTGGGAGTCTGTCTGCCTGGAACTGCGCCCCGGCACCTTTCCCATCCGGGCCAACTATCTGGACGTGGGCAGCCGGCGCCCGCTCGGCGTCGGCGCGGGCAGCCTGGCGCTGCTGGCGGCGCTGCCCGATGCCGAGGTGGAAGCCACCTTGCAATGCATCGCGCCCGCGCTCAAGCGCTACCCGCGCATCAACGCGGCGCTGCTGCTGCGCGAGGTGGAGGCCACCCGCGCGCGGGGCTACGCGGTGCTGCTGGATGTGGTGGTGGAGCGCATGGGCGGTATCGCCATCGCGCTGCCGGACCCGGACGGCTATCCGCTCGGCGCCATCAGCATCGCCGCGCTCAACGAACGCATCAGCGAACGCGAGCCCGCGCTGGCACGCGCGCTGCGGCGCGAGGCCGAGACCGTCTGCGCGGCCTGGACGCCGCCGGCACCCAATTCGACGGCGGCACGGCGCCGCGGCGGCGCGATGGCAACGACATCGCCCGCACGGAAAACGCTGCGAACATCCACCGCGATTACCGACCTACAACCGGAGACATAGAGCATGCGCTGGAAGCAACGACCGCAGGGTTCCAACTGGGGCGATTTCGGCCCCGACGACCAGCTTGGCCGCGTCAACCTGATCGGCCCCGAGCAGGTCCGCAAGGGCGCGCGCGAGATCCAGGCCGGGCTGTCGTTCTGCCTGTCGCTGCCGCTGGACTATCCCGGCGGCAACAAGCTCAATCCGCGCCGCCATCCGCCGGTGCTGCGCCCCACGTTCCGCGACGACATCCCGTATGTGAACTTCCCGCTGGCCAAGGTGGACCCCACCGCCACCGATGTGATCAGCGACGACCAGGTGCTGCTGTCGCTGCAGTACTCCACGCAATGGGACTCCCTGGCCCACGTGGGCGCGCTGTTCGATGCCGACGGCGATGGCCGCCCGGAGCGCGTCTACTACAACGGCTATCGCGCCAACGAGCATATCGTGGGCCCGGTGGACTATGCCGAGGACGACCACTTCGCCGCCCACGCATGCGGCCACGACCATAGCGAGGCGCGCGCGCTCGGCATCGAGAACTTCGCCGTAAAGGGCATGCAGGGGCGCGGCGTGCTGGTCGACCTGGCCCATGCCTTCGGCCAGGATTTCCGCAACGTCGGCTACGACGACCTGATGCGCGTGCTGGAGGCCGACCGCATCGAGGTGGAGACGGGCGACATGCTGTTGCTGCGTACCGGCTTTGCCGAAGTGGTGCTGTCGATGCAGCGCGAGCCGGATGAAACCGTGCTGCATCACAGCTGCTGCGCGCTGGACGGCCGCGACGACCGCCTGCTGAACTGGATCACAGACTCCGGCATCGCCGCGCTGATTGCCGACAACTACGCGGTGGAGCGCTATCCCGCGCGGCCCGCGCCGGCGGACCAGCCCAACCATCCGCTGCTGCCGCTGCATCACCACTGCCTGTTCAAGCTCGGCCTGCCGCTGGGCGAGCTTTGGTACATGAAGGAGCTGGCGCAGTGGCTGCGCGCCAACCAGCGCTCGCGTTTCATGCTGACGGCGCCGCCGCTGCGGCTGCCGGGCGCGGTGGGCTCGCCTGCCACGCCGATCGCCACGGTCTAGCAAGACAAGACGGCGCCGATGGCGCCGTGCCGTTCCCCGCTGTTTCGCCGAAGCACGATAAAGAAGCAGGCCCGAGAGGCCGCGCTGGAGGAGATCACCATGAAACGAAGCTACTCGCTGCTGCGCCGTCCATTGGGCGCACTGACCATTGCCGCCGCGCTGCTGTGCGGCGCAGGGCAGGCCAGCGCTCAAGCCGCCAAGGCCGGCATTTCCGATGACGAGGTCAGGATCGGGCTGATCCTCGACATGAGCGGCCTGTACGCCGACGTCACCGGGCGCGGCAGCGCCACCGCCGCGCAGATGGCCATCGACGACTTCGGCGGCAAGGTCCTGGGCAAGAAGATCGAGCTGGTGGTGGCCGATCACCAGAACAAGGCCGACATCGCCGCCAGCAAGGCGCGCGAGTGGTTCGATACGGGCCACGTCGACGCCATCCTCGACGTCGCCGCCTCGGCCCCTGCGCTGGCGGTGCTGGAAGTCGCCAAGCAGAAGAACCGCATCGTGGTATTCTCCGGCCCCGGCACCGAGCGCATTACCAACGACCTGTGCACGCCGATCTCGGTGCACTACGCGTACGACACCTACGCACTCGCCAACTCCACCGCGCGCGCAGTGGTGCAGCGCGGCGGCAAGACCTGGTTCTTCCTGACCGCGGATTACGCCTTCGGCCACACGCTGCAGGAATCGGCCACGGCGGTGATCAACGAAACCGGCGGCAAGGTGCTGGGCGCGGCGCGCCATCCCATCGGCGCCAGCGATTTCGCCTCCTACCTGCTGCAAGCGCAGTCCAGCAAAGCGCAGGTGGTGGGCCTGGCCAACGCCGGCGGCGACGCCGTCAACGCCATCAAGGCGGCCAGCGAATTCGGCCTGACCAAGGGCGGCAACCAGCGCATGGCGGGGCTGCTGCTGTACATCAACGACATCCACGCCATCGGCCTGAAGACCGCGGCCGGGCTGCTGCTCACCGAAGGCTTCTACTGGGACATGAACGACGCCACGCGCGCATGGTCGCGCCGGTACTTCGAGAAGCTGAAGAAGATGCCGAACATGAGCCAGGCCGGGACTTACTCATCGGTGATGCATTACCTCAAGGCGATCCAGGCCGCCGGCACCGACGAAACCGCAGCGGTGATGAAGCAGATGAAGGCCATGCCGATCAACGATTTCTTTGCCAGGAACGGCCGCATCCGCGAAGACGGCCGCATGATCCACGACATGTACCTGTTCGAGGTCAAGACGCCGGCGGAGTCGAAGTACCCGTGGGACTACTACAAGCTGCTGGCCACGGTGCCGGGCGACCAGGCCTTCATGCCGGTGTCCAAGTCCCAGTGCCCGCTGCTGAAACGTTGAAATCCTGAAGCATCGACGTCATGAAGCACTGAGCGAGGCATCATGCAACACGCAGCCTACCTGCGCGGCGCGGGCAATACGCGCTTTGGCCGTATCGAGGGCAGCACGCCGCTGACGCTGATGGCGGCAGCCACCGACGCCGCGCTGGCCGACGCGGGCCTGGCCCGCGCCGATATCGACGGCGTGCTGTGCGGCTACGCCACCACGCTGCCCCACCTGATGCTGGCCACGCGCTTTTGCGAGTATGCGTCGCTCGATCCCGCCTATGCGCATGGCGTGGCCTCGGGCGGCGCGACCGGCGGCGTCATGGCGATGCTGGCGCGCGAGCTGGTAGGCGCGGGCCGCTGCCGCCATGTGCTGGTGGTGGCCGGTGAGAACCGCCTCTCCGGCCAGAGCCGCGACCAGTCGATCCAGACGCTGGCGCAGGTTGGCGAGCCGGACATGGAAGTGCCAAATGGTGCCTCCGTGCCGGCGTATTACGCCTTGCTGGCTTCGCGCTATCTTGCCGAGACGGGCATGCACGCCGACGCGCTCAGCGGCTTCGCGGTGCTGATGCGCGAGCATGCCGCGAGCCATCCCGACGCCCACCTGCGCGAGCCCATGACGCTGGACGTGGCGCGCGCCGCCAGGCCCATCGCCACGCCGCTGCGGCTGTCGGACTGCTGCCCGATTTCCGATGGCGCGGTGGCGCTGGTGGTGTCCGCCGAGCCGGGCAGCGGCACCCCGGTGCGCGTGACCGGCGCGGGCCAGGCGCATCGCCACCAGCACCTGTGCACGCTGGAAAGCGTGCTGGCCACCGGCGCGTCCGATGCCGCGCGGCGCGCGCTGGCGGAAGCCGGCAACACGGTGGCGCAGATCGATTACCTGGCGATCTACGACTCATTCACCATCACGCTGGCGATGCTGCTGGAGGAACTTGGCGTAGCCGGGCGCGGTGCTTCGCCGGCGCGGCTGGCGGCGGGAGATTTCGGCCGCGACGGCGCGCTGCCGCTCAACACGCACGGTGGCTTGCTGGCGTTCGGACATTCGGGCGTCGCGGGCGGGCTGATGCATCTGGCGGAAGCCATGCGGCAGCTTGCGGGGAAGGCGGGCACGCGACAGGTGCCGGCGCGCAAACGCGCGCTGTTTCATGCGGACGGGGGCGTGCTCTCGTCGCATGTGAGCCTGGTGCTGGAGGCGAAATGAGAGCGCCTGCAATGCCTGCTGACTGGCTCGCTGGCAGTGAGCGTCTTTGCTCTTGCGCGCGCCCGCCCTCTCCGCCGTCCCCTCCTCCGCAAGCGGGAGAGCGGAGCGAACCAGCGCTGCATTTGGTGCACTCGCCTAGGACATTGTCATGAGTACAGGCCATCCCTACCAGGCAGGCCTGGACGCCGGCCTCGTGCGCTACCAGGCGTGCGAGGATTGCGGCGCGTGGCAACCGCTGCAGCGCCACGCGTGCCGCGCCTGCGGCAGCGCGCGGCTGGCCTGGCGCGATGCGGGCGGCGGCGCCACCATCCATTCCATCACCGAAGTCTCACGCGCCCCTACTGAAGAATTCCGCGCGCTGGCGCCTTACACACTGGTGCTGGCCACACTCGACGAAGGCCCGCGCGTCATGGCCCATGCCGAGCCTGGCGTGACCATCGGCGAGCGCGTGCGGGCCGGCTTCATGCGCCACGGCGAGCGCACGCTGCTGCGCTTCCGGCGCGAGTAGCCGCATCGCATGACGTAGCCGCGCAAGCCGGCCACAGACCCATCCAGGAGACCGACATGAACCGAACCTTGCCGCTTCGGCGGCCCGCACTCGCCCTGCCGGCTGGCAGGATCGCGCTTGCCGCCGTGCTGCTGGCAACGCCCCGCGCCCACGCTCCCGGCCTTGGCTTTTGGAGCGCATCATCATGAACCAGACCTTGCAAGCCTTGCTGGCACCGCGCTCGATCGCGGTGATCGGTGCGTCCGACCATATCCACAAGATCGGCGGCCGTCCCATCCACTACATGCGCGAGCATGGCTACGCCGGCAAGCTCTACCCGGTGAACCCGCAGCGCGACACCATCCAGGGCCTGCCCGCCTTTGCCTCGCTCGATGCGCTGCCCGAAGTGCCCGAACTGGCCATCGTCGTAGTGAGCGGCGACGCGGCGGTATCCGCGGTGCGCGATTGCGCTCGCCTGGGTGTGGCCGCCGCCATCGTGATTGCCTCGGGCTTCGGCGAAGCCGGCGAGGAGGGCCGCCGCCAGCAGGACGAAATGGTGCGCGTCGCGGCGGCTGCCGGGCTGCGCCTGGTGGGGCCGAACAGCCAGGGCCTGGCCAACTTCGGCACCGGCACCATTGCCAGCTTCTCCACCATGTTTATCGAAGTGCCGCCACAGGACGGCCCGGTGGCCGTGGTGAGCCAGAGCGGCGGCGTCGGCGCCATGGTCTACGGCCTGCTGCGCGGACAGGGCATCGGCGTGCGGCATATGCACGCCACCGGCAACGAGGCCGACATCACGGTAAGCGAACTGGCGCTGGCCGTGGCGCGCGATCCCGATGTGCGGCTGATCCTGCTCTACCTGGAAGGCCTGACCGACCCCGCGGTGCTGGCCGAAGCCGCCGCGGTGGCGCGCCGGCGCGGCGTGCCCATCGTGGCGGTCAAGGCGGGCCGCTCCAGCGCGGGGCAGCGCGCGGCGGCCTCGCATACCGGCGCCATCGCCAATGAGGACCGCGCGGTGGGAGCATTCCTCGCGCGACACGGCATCTGCCGCGTGGACGACGCGCATGCGCTGGTGCGCTGCGCGCCGCTGTACCTGCGCGGCTGGCAGGCCAGCGGGCGGGGGCTGGTGGTGGTGAGCAATTCCGGCGCGAGCTGCGTGATGGCCGCCGACGCCGCCGACCCGCTCGGCCTGTCGCTGGCACCGCTGGCGCAGGCCACCCAGGCGGCGCTGGCCGCGCGCTTGCCAGGGTTCGCGTCCACCGCTAATCCGGTCGACGTCACCGCTGCCCTGCTGACCAACAGCGGGCTGTTTGGCGACGTGCTCCCCGTGGTGGCGGCGGACCCCTCGGCCGACCTGCTGCTGCTCGATATCCCTGTGGCCGGGATGGGCTACGACCTGCCGCGCTTCGCCCGCGATGCCGCCAGCTTTGCCGACAGCGCCGGCAAGCCGATTGCCGTCGCGGCATGGCAGGCCCCGGTGGCGGCCGCCTTCCGCGCCGTCAACGTGCCCGTGTACGCGAGCGGGGCCGAGGCGCTGGCGGCCTTCGCGCAACTGGTCACGCACCAGCAGCGGCTGCGCGACATCGCCACGGAAGACACGCTGTTGCAGGCGCACCAGCCACCGGCTGCGGGGGCTGCATTGCGTGTTGCCGGCCACACGCTGAGCGAGGCGGCGAGCCTCGCGCGCCTGGCGCCGGCCGGCATCCCGGTGGTGGCGCACCGGCTGTGCCACAGCGTGGACGAGGCAGTGGCGGCATGGCGCGCGCTGGAGGGGCCGGTGGCCGTCAAGGCCAGCTCGCCACAGGTGCCGCACAAGAGCGAGCATGGCCTGGTGGCACTGAACTGCAATGACGAGCACGCGGTGGCGCATGCCTATCTCGCGCAGACCGGCATCCTGGAAACGCTCGGCGCGGCTGGCGAAGGCGTGGTCGTGGCGCGCATGGAGCGCGGCCAGCGCGAATGCATGGTGGGCGCGCACTGGGACCCGATATTCGGGCCGGTGGTGCTGGTGGGCGACGGGGGCAAATACGTGGAGGTGCTGCGCGACACGGCGGTACTGCTGGCGCCCTGCAGCGAAGCCGCGGTGGAGCGCGCCGTGGCCGGCTTGCGCATCGCGCCGCTGCTGGCGGGCGTGCGCGGCGAGCCTGCCGTGGACGTGGCCGCGCTGTGCCGGATCGCGGTACGCGTGGGCAACCTGATGCATGAGGCGAACGGCGCGATCCGCTCGATCGATCTCAACCCGGTGATGGTGAGCGCGGGCGGGGCGGTGGTGGTGGATGCGCTGATGGAGGTGACGGCGGACACCGCCTGACAGGCAGGCCGGCATGGCGCAGCCGTGACGCGATCCGTCTTCAGTAAACGTCGCGCCGGTAGCGGCCTTGCTCGCCCAGTTGCAGTAGCGCCTCTTCGCCCAGCACCCCGGCCAGCACCTCGTTGACGCCACCCGCCATGCCCTGCAGGCTGCCGCAAACGTAGATGGCCGCGCCCGCTCCGACCCACTCGTGCACTGCGCCGGCCGACGCGCGCACCGCGTCCTGCACGTAATGCAGGGCACCGCCGTCACGCGAGAACACCAGATCCATCCGCTGCAAGACCCCTTCGGCCTGCCATGCGGCGAGTTCATCGCGGTGGAAGGCGTCGTGCTGCGCGGTGCGCTCGCCGAACAGCAGCCAGTTGCGATGGTGGCCACACGCCGCGCGCGCCTTGAGATGCGCGCGCAGGCCAGCCAGGCCGGTGCCATTGCCAATCAGGATCAGCGGGCGGTCGTCGGCGGGCGGATGAAAGCCGCGGTTGGTGCGGATACGCAGCGCAATGCCGGCGCCCGGCTGCGCATGCGCGGTCAGCCAGCCGGAGGCCAGGCCGAGGCGGCCATCGTCATGGCGCTGCTGGCGCACCAGCAGTTCCAGCCGCCCGTCCTGCGGGATCGAGGCAATCGAATACTCGCGGTGCGGCAGCAGCGGCAACGTATCCACCAGCCGCTGCGGGGTCACCCCGGCGAGCGCGGCAAGATGCGGCTCGGGCAGGACAATGCGCATTGCCAGCGCTTGCGCCAGCGTGGTCGACATGCCGTCGCAGCGCACCGGCGTGGCTCCTTCGAGTGAGAGCTTTGCCAGCACGCGCTCCACTTCGGCCGGCGCGTGGCAAGGGCCGATCTCGGCGATGTCGCCGGCTTGCCATGACGGCGCATCGCCCGCCGGCGGGACCAGCGCCAGGTGGAAGGCCGGCGAGCCGGGGCTGCCCGGGTTGAGCAGGCGGCGCTCGTGCAGCAGCCATTCTGCGTAGCGTGGCTTTTCCCAGTCGGCGATCTCCGCGCCGCCGCTGAGTGCGCTGAGGTGGTTCTGCCAGTGGCGCAGCGCGCCGGCGTCGCCGTTGTCGACCTCCACCATGTCGAAGAGCGCTTGCGCGTGCTGCCGCTGCAGCCATGCCGACAGCGTGTGGCCGAAGGCACAGAAATGGGCATAGCTGCGGTCGCCGAGCGCGAGAATGCCGTAGCGCAGTTCGCGCAGGCCGCCGGGGCCGGCCGCCGCCGTCAGCCGGCGCGCGAAGCCCGACGCACTGTCGGGCGCATCGCCCTCGCCGGTGGTGCTGACCACGAACAAGGCCTGGCGGCAGTTGCCAAGCCGGCCGGCATCCAGCTCGGCGAAGGACAGCAACTGCGCGGGCACGCCGGCATCCTGCAACGCCTGCGCGGTCTGCAGCGCAAGCTGCCCGGCAAACCCGCTCTGGCTGGCGTAGGCCACCAGCGTGGCGCCATCCCTGGCTTGCGCCAGCAGACCGGCGCGCGCGTGGCGGCGGCGGTGCCGGGCGATCACGGCCGCGCAGAACCCGGCGTAGGCGATGACCACGCCGGCGGCCATGCCCGCGCGGGTCGGCGCGAGGAAGGCGAGGGCCAGACCGGCGAGGCCCGCCAGCATGCCAAGGGCGATCGCGATGCGGATGGCGCGCATGTGCCGCTCGGCGCGGCTGGCGTGGCTCTGCGTGCGCGCGCTCTGCGCGGCGGGCGCTTCGGACGGTAACGAGGCAGCGGTATCCGGCGGGCTCATGACAGCATGGCCTCGAAAGCCGGCGACAGGCGTTCGTCGAAGCCGCCGCTATGGCGGATCAGGAAGCGCGCGGCCAGCGCATGGCGGCGCGCGAACACCATGCCAGCCTCCGGCCCCAGCACGGTCAGCGCGGTGGAGAACGCATCGGCCAGCATGCATTGCGGGTGCAGCACCGTGACCGAGGCCAGCGCATGGCTGGCCGGATACCCGGTGCGCGGGTCCAGCGTGTGGGCGTAGCGGCGCCCTTCGCTGTCGAAGTAGCGGCGGTAGTCGCCCGAGGTGGCGACCGACAGGCCGTGCAGCGCCACCAGCGTCTCGTGGCCTGCCGCGCCGCCGCCGGGCGGCGTTTCCAGCGCCACCCACCACGGCAGCCCGTCGGGCTTGACGCCGTGGCCGCGCAACTCGCCGCCGATCTCGACCAGGTGGCTACCGATGCCCTGCCCGCTCAGGTAGCGCGACACGGCGTCCACGCCGAAGCCCTTGGCGATGGAGCAGAAATCCAGCCGGAGGCCGCCCGGCTGCTGCACGCGGCAGCCGGCCTCGTCGAGATCGATGCGCTGCCACCCGCACAGCGCGCGCGCCTGTTCGATCTCGGCCAGCGCCGGCGCCTCGCTGCGCCGCGGCGCCGGGCCGAAGCCCCACAGGTCCACCAGCGGCCCCGCGCTGGGATCGTAGGCACCGCCGCTATCGCGCGCAACTTGCAGCGCGGCTTGCAGCACGGCAAAGCAGTCCGCCGGCAGCACCTGCCAGTCGCCCGGCGCGGCGCGGTTGAAGCGGCTGAGGTCCGAGGTTTCGTCCCAATTGCTCATCTGCGCGATCACGCCGGCCAGCACCGCGCGGATGCCGGCGTCGAGCGCGTCCTCGCCGATGGCGCCAGGCGGCGCGGCCCATGCTACCGACCATGTGGTGCCCATGGTCTCGCCCTGCCGCCGGCAAAGGCGCGCCGCCGCATCGGGCGCGGGCGGGGCGGCGCCAAGCGAAAGGGGAACGAGGACACGCTGCATGCGGGTGAACCTGGAAAGACGATGAAAGCGAAACTACGGGAACACAAAAAGCGCACCGGCGGCCCGGGGCTTGCGCAGCCAGCCGGACGAAGGCCCGGCCGGCGGCCTGCTGTCGACAGCGATTACTGCGGCAGCACCTCGACGGTGGCCGCGTAGCTGGCGCGGCGCGTCTTGGCTTCCTTGACCGCGACCTTGTCGTCGCGGACCTCGGCTTCCATCCAGTACATGCCCGGCGCCGGCCACTTGACGCTGAACTTGCCGTCCACGTCGGTGGTGAACGACATCTCCTGCAACTGGTCGCGATAGCGGATGCCGCCCGGCACCACCGCCACCTTGACGTTGCCGGCGGGCTTGCCGTCTAGCAGCAGGCGGAAGCTGGCGGCATCGCCGGCGACCAGGTCGTTCGGGTGCGTCACCGGCGCCAGCTCCAGCCCGCGGCCGGTGGTCTGCAACACCTTGGCGGTCGGCTTGCCCGCCGTCACGAAGGCTTCCAGGCGGCTGTCGGCCTGCGTCACCTGCAGGTCCTGAGCGCCGGCCGGCACCTCCTTGGCGAAGGCTTCGGGCGAGCCGCGCCAGCGCTTGGCCTGGCCATCCACCTTGTAGCTGGCGAACAGCCCATGGCTGACCATGGCTACCTTGTAGGTGCCCGGCTGGGTCAGGTGTACGTCGAAGGTGCTGCGGTAGCGGCCCGTGCTGGCGTTCTCGACTTTCGCCGCGGCGCCGTCCGGCGCGGTCACGGCGAGGTTGTCCAGGCGCAGCGGGACGTGTTCGAAGTAGAACAGGTCGTTCGACACGGCTGCGTCGACCGTCACCCACGGGTCGCTGCCCGAGAGCACGGTGGCCGACGGCAACAGCCACTGGCGGTGTGCGTGGGCGGCCAGCGGCATCAGCGCGGCAAGAGCCAGCACGGCGGCCCGGACGGGCAGTTTGGTGGCGAAAGTCTTCATCGTCATGCTCCTAGGGAATGGGGGGCTCAGGGCTTCAGGTCGACCGAGACGCCACCGAGTTCATGCTCGCCTTTTGCCCTGGCCGAGGCGGCTGCCTTCGGCGGCCATGCAAAGGGCACGCGCAGCAGTTCGCGGCCACCGACCTCGCGGGCGGCTTCCACCACGAGCTGGTAGTCGCCAGCGGGCAGCTTGCCCAGCGGTGACTTGGCATCGGTGAAAGTGAGCGTGTGCTCCCCGGCTGCGCGCGTGGCGCCGGAGATGCCATCGGCGGGCATCTGCATATCGCGCCCGGCCTTGCGCCACCACTGGCGCATGTCCTTGAGCCACTTGGTGCCTTCGCCGTCCTTGTGCTTGACGTCGTACCAGACCGCCAGCGTGGCGGCCGGGCTCTGGTCAGCCCGCTCGATCCACATCGAGACATAGGGCCGGTGGTACTCCGCCACGTTCAGGCGCGGAATCTCTACCTTGACGTTCATTTCGGCCGCCACGGCCGGGCTGGCGAACGGAACCGCGGCCATGCCGGTAAGGGTGACGGTAAGCAATCGGCGCATAAACGGGTCCTCGTCTGTGAACTTTGAAACGGTGAAAGCGATCGTTAAAGGCAACGGCTCGCTGGCGGTGCCGCTCAGTGGATGTACAGCAGGGCCAGCAGCAGCGGCACCACCAGGCCCAGCCCGACCAGCGGCCAGGTCGCCATGCGGCCACCGGCATGCAGCTTGAGCAGGAACAGCCCGGTGATGCTGAAGATCAGGCAGGCCGCGGCGAACACGTCCAGGAACAAGCTCCAGGCGCGGCCGGTGTTGCGGCCCTTGTGCAGGTCGTTCAGGTAGGAGATCCAGCCGCGCGTGGTTTTCTCGTACTGCACCTCGCCGCTGTCCAGCGCCAGGCTGACCCAGGCATCGCCACCCGGCCGGGGCAGCGCGACGTAGATCTCATCGCCCGACCACTCGGCCTCGCGGCCGCCCGCGTCGATATCGAATTCCCGCGCGAGCCAGTCGCCGAGCGCCGCGGGCACCGGACCCTTATCGGCATGCCGGGCCTGGCGCAAGGCAGCCGTCAGGCTGGCCGGCGCGGTCGCAGTGCGAGTGACCACTTGCGGGCGAGCCTCGATCTGGCCGGCGTGATTCAACGTAAAGCCGGTGACAGCGAACAGCAGCATGCCGATCAGGCAAAGCGCCGAGCTGATCCAGTGCCACTGATGCAGGTGCTTGAGCCAGAAGGCCCGCTGCTGCTGGCTTGCCCCCAGCGATGTTTCGGTCATGTCGATTTTCCGGCGCCCGGCGGCCTGTTTTTCCTGGCGCCACACTTGTCAGCCTGCCTCAGCCGCCATGTTCCCCGGTCTCGGGTGGCGGCTTCAGCAAATAGGCGAAAGGATAATGGTTCTCATTTGAAACCGCAATGACGCGACGCATGGCTGGTGGTTACGTTCCATTACAGGCGCACGGTTGTTGTTGCTGGCTGGAGTTGGTGCCCGTCCCGGCCTCCCAGGGTGCTGCCGCAATACCGGGTGGTACCCGACAGGCGCCGGGGGTCCCGGCTCAAGCTGCTGATCCGGCTGGGCAAGATGCGGCAGAACCAGGGCGGCTGGGGACGGAAAGCCGGCATCCATTTGTCAAGTACAGTGGGCACGAGAGCGTTGCCGTCACGTCGCACGCGGCACTGGCCGCCGGATTCCCAGAGACGGTCTTCAGGCAGCGAAACCTATATTGCCAGTGTGAATCGGACGAATTGCCAGCAGGGGAACGCGAGCGGCTGGAGGCAAGGGCAACTAGTCCTGGAGACTCTATTCCGGCCTGCCGGCTACTGAGGGACACCGATGCCGTCTGGATTGAATAACGCCGGCTAATCGCAGCGCCACCGCGTTGCAGCCGTCAGGCAAACTTTGCAGGGAACCTTGGCGAATTGCTCGGGTTTCCGTACTGGTGAATGCTCTCCACCGAACCGCCGCGAGCGTATGCAGAGATAATCTGCCGGACATCGGCGCCAGCCTGCGCGTGTCCTGTGTTCGACAACGAGCCACTGCGGGCTACGCACTCCCTCCGAAACAAGATGCGATTGGTAGGCCTCCATGGACAACATATCCCAGCAGCAGCGCGGACTGAACATTCAACTCCATGGCTGAGAAGTTCAGGAGCTTCGCAAGCGACGAGTGAGCTTTGAAAGACCGCGACAGCGCGTCAGAAAACACGCTATGCCGGAGTACGTAGTCTGTAGCCGCCGCACGGCATGCCCTCACTGTTGGCGGAGAGGCTGCATCCACATGTACTGGTGGTGTTGCATCATATTGTTCATCATCAACTGTTGCATGCCCATGTACTGGTCCATCATGTACTGCCGCTGCTTCAATTGCTCAGGAGTGAGCTGCGAGTAGTAGTTCCCCAACTGCCCCCAGCCCATCATCGGACCGCCCATCAGGTGGCCGCCAGGGCCGCCCATCAGGTGGCCTCCCCTCATACCCATCATCCCCCGGCCCCACATGCCGTGCATCAGGCCCATCGTGCTCTGCATGGTCGCCCAGTGCTCGTCAAGCAACTTTTGGCGCTCCTTCGGATCCTGCGTCTGGCGGATCTTATCCATCTGCTCCTGCATCTTTCCCATGTTTTCCTGAACCTGCGCCATCTGCTTGTCGAACTCGGTGACATTGGGTTGCGCTTGTGCCGCCGGAGCGCCCTTCGCGGCTGGTTTGGCTTGCTGGGCAAGCGCGGGCGTGGCTGAGAGGACGGCGGCAGCATATAACACCGCCACCATGAGTGCTTTCTTCATCTTCCTCTCCTTGTTTGGCAAGCGGCCGCCTTTTCGCCTGGCGCCCTCACTCGAGGACGCTGCCGGCAGACGATCGGCTCCCAATCTGAAATCGGCGCCGCAAGTCACGACGCGCAATCGCGACATCACTTCGCTATGGAAAGGATAGTTCTCCCCGCTTGGAGAGCCTTGATGCAGAACAACAGTTCAGTCATCGAGGCGAGTCGACGCTGCTGGCGGCTCGACAAGCCCAGGGGGCGACCGGATATGCAGCGCTCCTGTGGCGGAGTAATGCGCAAAGGCCGGCAGGGCCATGCCGCTGATGAGAGCGTGTCACCATCACGGTATGGAGGCGCCTTACCGTGTCTTGCACGCGTACACGGACTCCACTCTCGGGTGCGTCAAATAGCGTTGAGCGGAATCTTGAGATAGCGCACACCGTTCGCCTCGGCGGGCGGCAACTCCCCGGCACGGATATTGACTTGCACCGCAGGCAGAATCAGTGTCGGCATGGCCAGCGTCGCATCGCGCGCCTGGCGCATGGCGACGAACTGTTCCTCGCTCACGCCATCGTGCACGTGGATGTTGCCTTCACGTTGGGCTCTGACGGTCGTCTCACACATTGGCCCACGGCCTTCGGGCGGATAGTCGTGACACATGAAGAGACGGGTAATGGCAGGCAGGTCCAGCAACCTGCGAACGGAGCGGTACAGTTCATGCGCATCGCCCCCGGGAAAGTCGCAGCGGGCTGTACCGACGTCTGGCATGAAGAGCGTGTCGCCGACAAAGACTGCATCCCCAATCTGATATGCCATGTCTGCAGGGGTGTGGCCAGGCACATGCACTGCCTGACCAGTCAAGCCGCCAATGGCAAATTGCTCGTTCTCCTCAAACAGGTGGTCGAACTGTGATCCGTCGAGCCGGAATTCCGGTTCCAGGCCGAAGAGCTTCTTGAAGACACCCTGTACGCTGCAGATGTACTGACCGATGGCGATACGGCCCCCCAGATGACGCTTGAGATAAGCCGCTGCGGAAAGGTGGTCGGCATGGGCATGCGTCTCCAGAATCCACGCCACCTGCAACTCGCACTCGCGCACGAAGGCGATGATTTTGTCGGCGCTCGCGGTCGAAGTCCGCCCCGCCTTGGGGTCATAGTCCAGCACCGAGTCGATAATGGCGCACTCTGGATACCCTTCCTGGTAGACCACATAGGTCACAGTCCAGGTCGCGGGGTCGAAGAACGGTTGAATGGTCGGTTGCATGCTTGCCTCCTTGGACGCAGCACATTCTATTCACAAACAATATATCGTTCAATATACTATCAATATTGAAATTGAAGACAACCTATGAGCGAGAACCATCCGGCCATCGACCTTGGCACCATGCAAGCCGCCGCAGCGCAAGCCTGCGCGCTGCTCAAGGTGCTCGCAAATCAAGACCGCCTGCTGTTGATGTGCCAGCTGTCCCAAAACGAGCTATCCGTCGGCGAACTGGAAGAACAGCTCGGCATCCGGCAACCGACGCTTTCGCAGCAACTCGCCGTGCTCCGCGAAAACGGTCTGGTGACAACGCGCCGCGAGGGGAAGAGCATCTTCTATTCCATTGCCAGCCAGGAGGCGCTTGCCGTCATGGCTGTGCTGTATGAGCAGTTTTGTGCCAACACCAAGTAGGAGGCGGTATGTTGATTGACCTGGGTAATTTCACACCTGGCTTATCGCTGGCCGGAGGGCTCATCATCGGCGCGGCGGCTGCCGTGCTCGTCCTGTTCAACGGCCGGATTGCAGGCATCAGCGGCATCCTTGGGGGCCTGCTCAGCTCGCCGCGCAATGACATGGCGTGGCGCGTGGCCTTCCTCGTCGGGTTGGTCGCGGCTCCTGTCCTCGCCAGCCTGCTTGGCAAGCCGGCAACTCCCGACATTCAGGCCAGCTGGGGCGAAATCCTGGTCGCCGGCTTCCTGGTTGGCATCGGTACCCGCTACGCAAGCGGCTGCACGAGCGGCCATGGCGTGTGCGGGATCTCGCGCGGGTCCATGCGTTCACTGGTCGCGACCATGACCTTCATGGCGGCGGGCTTCCTGACCGTCCTGGTAGGACGACACATGATTGGAGGCTGACATGACCGCCGTCACTGCATTGCTGGCCGGCCTGCTCTTCGGCATCGGCCTGATGGTTTCCGGCATGGCCAATCCGGCCAAGGTGCTGGGCTTCCTCGACCTGGCGGGACGCTGGGACCCCTCCCTGGCCTTTGTGATGGCCGGGGCGATAGTCATCGGCTCGCTCGCTTTTTTCATTGCCAAGCGCCGCAAGCGCTCGTTGCTGGGACTGCCTGTCCAACTCCCGGCCAGCACCGGGATAACGCCGAGGCTTGTCCTGGGCAGCACCGCGTTCGGCATCGGCTGGGGCCTGGCGGGCTTCTGCCCGGGTCCCGCGCTGGTTGCAATGGGTGCGGGCTATCCGAAGGCCGTGGGCTTCGTCGCCGCCATGGTGGCCGGCATGGTCGTCTTCGAGGTGGTTGAGCGAATGAAATCGGGCATGCAACGGGCTTAAACCCCGGGGCTCGCTGCAGCCTGGAGCCACCTGGGCTTGTTGATGACAACACTAGGCAAGTGATTAACAGATGGAGAGCACGCCAAGTGCAGATCCACAAAGATACAAAGACAAACCCATCGGCACACCCTTCCCGGAGGAGACACTCGTGAACACCATCAAACTTGGCACTGCGGCCATGGCCTTGCTGGCGGCAGTCAGCGCGCCAGCACTTTCACAACCGGCGACCGTGGCCATGCCCGTGCCTGACGAAGCATCGATTCCCAAGGGACCGATGGGCGATGCCATCAAGCGCGGCAAGGTGTTGCTGACGGACACCCATAAACAACTTCCCCGCAATGTCGGTAATGGCCTGAATTGCACAAGCTGTCACCTCAATGCCGGGACAACGGCCTATGCGTCGCCCTGGGTAGGCCTCACCGGCGTCTTTCCGGAATACCGGTCCCGCAGCGCCAAGGTCAACTCCCTTCAGGAGCGCATTAACGACTGCTTCCAGCGCTCGATGAATGGCAAGCCGCTTCCATTCGACTCGGCCGAGATGAATGCCATCCTGTCCTACATGAAGTGGCTCTCCACCGGCGTCCCGATTGGCACGAACGTGACTGGCAGAGGATTCGAAAAAATAGATACCTCGCTGATGCCGGACCGTGTGCATGGCAAGGCGGTGTACACCGCGCAATGTGCCTCATGCCATGGAGCGGAAGGCCAAGGTACCAGGAACCCGCAAGGCGGCTACATCTTCCCGCCTGTCTGGGGCAAGGACTCGTTCAACGTCGGTGCCGGCATGGCACGCATGTACACGGCAGCCGGCTTCGTCAAACACAATATGCCGCTCGGCCAGGGCGGAACGCTATCGGCGCAGGATGCCGTGGATGTCGCGGCCTACTTCACCCAGCAGCCGCGACCAGATTATGCGGGCAGGGCAAAGGACTGGCCCAAAGGCGACCGGCCGAAGGACGCCCGCTAAACGCGCCAGGCAATTGGCCTGTCCAACCGGGTCGAGTGCGCACATATCCACGACGTGAAAGTTATTGTGCGGCGACGTGCACGTGAGACATCCGATCGCCCTGAATCCCTTTCCACACCTGAGGAAATCCCCTAGCGCCATAGCGTCAAGTTTGCCTTCCCGGGCGCCGTTATCGCGGAGGAGTGGAGTCAATCCATACCTAAAAACCGGGGGGAGAAAAAATGCTGGAACGCCTTAGCCTGAGGAAGAAGTTACTGTTGCCATTGCTCCTGAGTTGGGTCTGCCTGCTCGGGCTGACGCTGTGGGATGCCTGGCAGATGCGCGAGTTGCGGCTCGAAGAGAGGAAACTCGACCTGGCCCACGTCACGGATACCGCGCTGTCCGTCGTGCAGTCGTACGAGGCGCTGGCGCGCAGCGGCAAGATGCCGATGGAAGAAGCCCGGCAACAGGCCCTGGAGCGCGTGCGCGCCATGCGCTTTGGCGAAGACGGCTACTTCACGCTAATGCGTTCCGACGCGGTCGTGGTGATGCATCCGTTCAAGCCCGAAATGAACGGCAAGAACATGGAAGATACCAAGGATCCGAACGGGACCTACCTGTTCCGGGAAATCGCCGCAATCGGCAAGAGCGTGGGACGCGGCTATGTGCACTACCTGTGGGCCAAGCCCGGCGCCGAGGCGCCGCAGCCCAAGCTGAGCTACGTGGCGAATTTCAAGCCGTGGGACTGGAATTTCATCGCCGGGGTCTACCTGGACGATATCAATGCGGCATTCCGCCAGGCGCTGTTCAAATCCCTCGCCCTGCTGCTGGGGATCGGCACGCTCATGACCGTGGTGGTGCTGCGCATTGCCAACGGCCTGCAGAAACAGCTTGGCGGAGAGCCTGCCCTGACTTCGCGCATCGCGGCGCGTATCGCGGAAGGCGACCTGGCCAGCGAAGTGCACACTGCCCCCGGCGACCAGCAAAGCGTGTTGTTCGCCATGCAGCAAATGCAAACCCGGCTGACCGGCGCGATCGGCAGCATCCGCGGCTCGGCCGATTCCATCGCCGGGGCGGCAAGGGAGATCGCCACCGGCAACGCCGACCTCTCGCGGCGCAGCGAGGAACAGGCGGCGTCGCTGGAGCAGACCGCGGCCAGCATGGAGCAACTCACCGGCACC
Source organism: Cupriavidus sp. F041 (assembly GCF_057814235.1). Taxonomy (NCBI): domain Bacteria; kingdom Pseudomonadati; phylum Pseudomonadota; class Betaproteobacteria; order Burkholderiales; family Burkholderiaceae; genus Cupriavidus; species Cupriavidus sp. F041. The sequence continues at coordinate 1,709,408 of NZ_JBVASY010000001.1, read as the reverse complement.
GTGCGCCAGAGCGCGGATAACGCGCGCCAGGCCAGCCGGCTGGCAGAGGGCGCCTCGGAGATCGCGGTGCGCGGCGGCGCCATCGTGAGCAAGGTGGTCAACACCATGGGCGATATCAAGGCGGCCTCGGGCAAGGTCGTCGACATCATCGGCGTGATCGAAGGCATCGCGTTCCAGACCAATATCCTCGCGCTCAACGCCGCGGTAGAAGCCGCCCGGGCCGGCGACCAGGGCCGCGGCTTCGCGGTGGTGGCCGGCGAGGTGCGCAGCCTGGCCCAGCGCAGCGCCACCGCCGCCAAGGAGATCAAGGCCTTGATCGGCAACTCCGCGCAGCGGGTGGACGACGGCTCGGCACTGGTGGAAACCGCGGGCCAGGCCATGGACGAGATCGTGGAAGCCGTCAAACGCGTTACCGACCTGATGGGCGAAATGCGGGCGGCCACCGAAGAGCAGACCGGTGGCATCGAGCAGGTCAACCAGGCCGTCACGCAGATGGACCAGATGGCGCAGCAGAACGCCGCGCTGGTGGAGCAGGCTGCGGCCGCGGCGGCCTCGCTTGAAGACCAGGCCGATGCGCTGCACCGCGCAGTTGGCGCGTTCCGGCTCGCGGGCGCCTGAGGCCCGCGGGCCGTTACAAGGCAGTAGATAGCGGCGCCAGAAGCCGGCAAGCCCGGCGCCGCTAGTGTCCTGCGCCAGAAATTCGTAGACAAAATCGCTTGATGCTGGCGAAGATGTCATCGGCAGACTTCGTCCACACGAAAGGCTTGGGGTTGGCGTTGTTCAGGTCAAGGTATTGGCGGATGGCTTGCTCAAGTTGTCGGGTTGAGCGATGCGTGCCGCGGCGAATGTATTGTTCAGTGATGGTCGCAAACCAGCGCTCCACCTGATTGATCCATGAGGCAGAGGTCGGTGTGAAATGAACATGGAAGCGCGGATGGCGAGCGAACCAAGCCTTGATCGACGGCGTCTTGTGCGTGCCGTAGTTGTCCATGACGAGATGCACATCGAGCGTGGGTGGCACGTTGGCTTCGATCGTGCGTAGAAACTGCAGGAATTCACTGCTGCGATGCCTGCGATGCAATTCACCGATAACTTCTCCTGTGGCAATGTCCAGCGCAGCGAACAACGTTGTCGTGCCATGGCGCATGTAGTCGTGCGTGCGTCGCTCGGGGAGGCCTGGCGCCAGCGGCAAGATGGGCTGCGTACGGTCCAGTGCTTGGATCTGGCTCTTCTCGTCAACGCACAACACCATGGCCTTGAGCGGTGGGTCGAGGTACAACCCCACGATATCGCGCACCTTCTCCACGAACAATGGGTCGGTGGAGAGCTTGAAGGTCTCCTGTCGATGAGGCTGCAGTCCAAAGGCACGCCAGATACGCGTCACGGTCGACGGCGATAGATTCGCCGCGCGAGCCATACTCCGCGTGCTCCAGTGGGTGGCGCCGGCTGGCACGGATTCGAGCGTCTGGGCAATAATCGCATCCACCTGTGCATCACCGATGGTCCTCGGTGCCCCTGGTCGCGGTGCATCGAGCAGTCCATCGAGCCGATGTGCCACGTAGCGCGCACGCCATTTCGATACGGTTTGCTGAGTGACACGCTGCCTTGCCGCGACGGTCTTGTTGTCCAAGCCTTCAGCGCTAGCCAGCACAATGCGCGCGCGTAAGGCCAACGCCTGTGCCGTCTTGCGCCGCATCGTCAGCGCCTTGAGTTGCTCACGTTCGACCGCACTCAACACAAGTTCCGCCTTTGGTCTTCCTCTCATCACCGCCTCGCCGTTTGCGTGCCTTCAACGCAGACTACTACGTAGTGTCAATAATGCAATGAATTTCTGACGCAGGACACTAGCCGCGCATGCGTTATCGCGCGCTTCTCGTGCGCCGGGGACTTTCCCGCTGCCTGGCGCACGGTTTTATCGGCTCTCGCTCCCAGCGCACAGCCCACCCTGCCGCTCCCCGCCCGCTTTCGAAACAAGATAAAAATTTTCCTTGTAATGAGATTAATTCCCATTTACTATATCTTCACTGTCTGACGCGGGGCAAGCAAAACGCCCCCCCGGCGCGAGACAGGAAGGGACACGAGCAAGGCCGGCGGCAAGTCCGCGGCAACCAGAATTTTGTGGTGTCGCAACGCGGCATCCATCACCGTCTTTTGTGGGGACCGCTCCGTACCGCGGAGCGTTTGGCAGTAGCCAGTCACCGGAGGATCGGGAAAGCAACCAGACCCCGCTTTCCCGATCGCCTCTTCGGCCGACAAGCCAAGCCATTTTTTTATTCCGCGAGCCGTGCCAGCACGGCTCGCAGCCGCGGGTGGCCTTCCTGCCGGGAAGCCGCCCGCCGCACTTCTACGGCACGCAATGGCGTACGTCAGCGCAAAGCGCGAGGCGGCGCGGCCGCGCCGGAGCACCTTCCTTTCCGATAGATGCGCCCGTTCCGGGCGCGAAGCCGCAGTATGCTGATGCCTCCCGACAGTATCGAACCCATTGATCTCAAGCGTGCCGGACTGAAGGCAACGTCACCGCGCGTCCGCGTGCTTGAAGTCTTCCGCGCCAGCCCGCGCCGGCATCTCAGTGCCGAAGACGTCTACCGCATCCTGCTGGCGCAGGAAGTCGATGCCGGCTTGTCGACGATCTACCGCGTGCTTAACCAGCTCGTGCAAGCCAACATCCTGCTGCGCCACAGCTTCGAAGCCGATCACGCGGTATTCGAGCTCAATGAAGGCGGCCATCACGATCACCTCATCTGCGTAGCCTGCGGGCGCGTGGAAGAGTTCCGCGACGAAGCCATCGAAGCCCGCCAGCGCGAAGTGGCCACCGCCAATTCCTTTGTGCTGCGTGAGCACATGCTGGTGCTATACGGCCTTTGCCCGGGATGCCGGGCCGACAAGGCGATCAACTGATACGGCCATTGGTTCCCCTGCGGCCGCCCCCGGAACCTCGGCCTCGCCCGGCCCCGCCCAGTCTGCTGCGAGTGCCGGCGTGCAACCGGAGTCCATGATGGATCGCCAGACCAAACCACTGCCCGAACTCAAACGCTTGCTTAATGACTGCCTGCGGGAGCAGCCTGGATGCCAGGGTTGCCAGTTGCACGCGGTGTGCGTGCACCGGCCTGACCATACCGGGTGCAACTGGAGCGCGGAAGTGGATTTTCCCGGGCGGAGCGAGGAGGAAGCCGTCAGGAATTTGCCGCTGGCGCGGCGGGTGGTGGTGATGGTCAGGGAGAGGTTTAATGTTGAGGGGATGGGGGCGTTGGGGCTGGTTTGATGTTTTTTTGCTTCGGCTTCGGCTGATCAAAATCCCAATATCCGGCAAAAAACCAACACGAACACCCCCCGCCCCGCCACCCCCACCACATCCAGCTAAAATCCCCCTGCCCCCCGCGCGCAGCGCGGCCCACAAACCGCTACCCCGCGCCCCCCAATGCCCACCTACCCGGCGCCCCGCCGCGCCCTCCTGGCTCTCGCCCTATCCCTGGGCACCACAGCCACATGGGCAGCGCCCGAAATGCCCGACGTACCCGATGTACCGGTTTCCACCGCTACCACCACCGGCAACTGGAAAATCTCCGCCGGCCCCGGCATCTACGTCTCACCGAAATTCCCCGGTGCCCGTGACTCGCTCATCTACCCGATCATCTACCAGGACATCGACTACAGAGGCCGCTTCTTCTCGCGCGGTTTCGATTTCCTCGGGGTCTACGCTGTCAACAACGACATCTGGCAGGTTGGCGCGGATTTCCAGTTCGACCCGACCTGGCGCAAGAGCAAGGACGACAGCCGGCTGAACGGCCTGGGCGACGTCAACATGACCGTGCGGGCGCGGGCATTTGCGCAGGCACAGGTGTCGTTCGTGACCTTGTCGGCGGATGTCGCGCAGGATATCGCTGGCCAGGGACAAGGCCTGATCGCAAACGGCGACATACTGTTCAGCCTGCCCGCGGGTAAGTGGCTATTCACTTTGGGGCCGGGACTGACGTGGACCAACAGCAAGTACATGCAGACCTTCTTCGGCGTCACGGCGGACCAGAGCGCACGCTCCGGCTTGCCCACGCATGCCGTGGGGGCTGGCCTGCGCGAATGGCATGCCAATGGCATCGTCAGCTATGAAATCTCGCGCAACTGGTCCGCGCTGGGCTCGGTGACATTTGCACGGTTGCAGGGCGATGCGGCCAGCAGCCCTATCACCGAGCGGCGTCAGCAGTGGACCGGCATGGCCGCGGTGACCTACCGCTTCCGCTAGCCGGCGGCCCTATAGCACGGCCCACAGTCCTCAGGACCGGCCCGGCCCAGGCACTGCCGTGCCCCCGGCCGTAACCGGGGCGGTGGGCCGCAGAACCAGCCAGACGGCCAGGCCGATCAGCGCCCCGCCCGCCACATGCGCCCACGACAACTGCTCGCCAAGGAAAATGGCGCCCCAGACGATGCCGAACGGCGGAATCAGGAAGGTGACCGTCAGCGAGCGTACCGGTCCGAGGTCGGCGATCAGGCGGTAGTACAGGATGTAGGCAATGGCCGTGCAGAGCATCCCCACCGCGAGCATCGCCAGCCACACGCCCGGCCCGGCAGCCGGCAATGTGTTTTCGCGCGCCAGCGCGATCGCGCAGAACGGCAGCAGGAACAGGCTGGCGCCAAACATGCTGCCAGTCGCCACCAGGCGGCTGTCCAGCCCGCCTTGCGCGGTGATCCAGCGCCGCGCAAGGAAGCCGGCCAGGCCATAGCAGGCGGTCGCCACCAGGCAGGCGGCGGCGCCGAGCATCACCTGCGGCGAAAACGCCACCGGACCGGTGCGGGTCAGCACCGCGACGCCGGCCACACCGAGGACGACCCCGCCGGCCTTGGGCAGCGCCAGGCGTTCGCCAAAGCACAGTGCGCCGATCAGGACACCCATCAGCGGCGTCATCGCATTGAACACTGCCGAGTAGCCCGCCGGCAGCCAGAGGGCCGCGAACGAGTACATGACGAAGGGGATGCCGGAGTTGATCACACCCAGCGCCATGACCTGCCGCAACTTGCCCCGCATATCCCAGCGCACGCGCATAAGGGCCAGGCAGACCGCAAGGGTGACTGCGCCGATCAGTACGCGCAGGAAGGCCGCAGTCAGCGGGCCGAGCACCGGCGCCCCGATCCGCAGGAACAGGAAACTGGCGCCCCAGATGGCGGCAAGGCTGAGCAGGCGAATCAGGTCGGCGGGTTTCATGTGAGGGCATCGCGGATGGTGTGCACGGATTAAACCCCGCAGCCGAAGTGGCTGCAAGCTGGTTTCGGACATCTCCCTGCCTGAAACAGGCGCCACAGGCAGGCACCAGAAACGGTGCCAAAAAAGTGCCGCAATAGGCTCTTACATGTAAATTTGCAACGCTTATACCCTACTGATGAGGGGACGTCCACATGTGGTACGTGACAAGTCGTATTTAGTTATTTTAAAATCTGACCTGCGCCAGAGTTAATTGACCCCTCCGACGCATTCCCGACAAGCCGCCACTCACGTGGCGGCTTCTTTTTTTGCGGCGCACGGCTCACAACTATAAATCAACGTCAACCGCAACGGGAGATGCCGCGTTTGCAGCGTCATGAAACGACAGTTCCTTGGCTTGCTAGCCCGCATCTACGTCCTCCAATTTGCCGTCGAGGTGCCGGCCACCGTGGCCATGCTGGCCGAGATGCTGATGGAGTACGGCTTCCAGGTTGATATCGGCACCGTCCGCCCCTTGCTGCGCGCCTTGCAGATGGAAGGCTATCTCGAGAGCGTCCTGCGCGATGGCATCGGCCGCGTCTACCTGATCACGGAGCGTGGCCGGGAAGAGCTGCAAAGCAGCCGCGCCCACGTCGACGATCTCTACCGCCGGCTGCACTCCCGCAACAATACTTCGGAAGTCTCCCACAGCTGATTGCCCCGGAGGCCGGCCAACGATATTGGCCGCCCCCCTTGGCGCCGCCACAAGCCCGGCGCCGGCGCGAGCCCGTACGGGCTTCTCCGATCGCGTTTTCCCCGTACACGTCCCCCCGCAAAATCGCCCCAAGCAGGATCGCTTCGCCGCAATGCTGCATGCGATGCATAACGTACCCGTTTCTGCGTGAGGCAACATGCTTCGCGTCAATGAAGAGGGCCCGGCGACGCCGGCGCAAAGTTGCACCGGACGCATCGGGCCTGCTGACTGACTACTCTTGCTGGCTTACTTCTTCTCGGCCTTGCCTTCGTAGCGCTTGCTCCATTCGGCGAGGATGCGATCGCGATTGGCGCTGGCCCAGGTGAAGTCGTTCTTGATCAGGCGCTTCTCGTAGTCGGCCGGCAGCAGCGGATCCGGCTTGGCGATGCCCGGAATGGCCAGGACCGCGAAATTCTTCTCGTACAGCGCCATGGCTTCGGACGAGGCGGAGAAGTCGGCGAGCTTACGCGCGGCGTCGAGGTTCTTGGTGCCCTTGATGATCGCGGTGGCCTCGATGTCCCAGCCCAGTCCTTCGGCGGGCAGCACGATATCGATCGGCGCGCCTTCCTTCTTGGACTTCATGGCGCGGTATTCAAACGCAATGCCGATCGGGAACTCGCCCTGGGCGGCCATCTTGCAGGGCTTGGAGCCGGAGTGCGTATACAGGCCGATGTTCTTGTGCAGGGCGTCCATGTAGGACCAGCCCTTCTGCTCGCCCATCATCTGCAGCCAGGCGCTGACATCCAGGTAGCCGGTGCCCGACGACGCCGGGTGCGGCATGACGATCTTGCCGGCGTATACCGGCTTGGTCAGGTCGGCCCACGACGTGGGCTTGGGCAAACCCTGCTTCTGCGCCTCGATCGTGTTGAAGCAGATCGCGGCGCCCCATACGTCCATGCCGACCCATGCCGGCGGGTTGGCGGCGCTGCGGTATTGCGCATCCACCGCGGCCAGGTTCTTGGGCGCGTAGGGCTGCAGCATGCCTTCCTTGTCGAGGATGGCGAGGCTGGAGCCCGCCAGGCCCCACACCGCGTCGGCGCGCGGCGCGGCCTTCTCGGCCAGCAGCTTGGCGGTCACGATGCCGGTGGAATCGCGCACCCACTTGATCTCGATTTCGGGATTGGCTTTTTCGAAGGCGGCCTTGTACGCGGCAATCTGGTCGGCTTCGAGCGCCGTGTAGACCGTCAGCACTGTGCTGGCATTGGCGGCGCCGGCCAGCAGCGAGAAGGCGGCCACAGCGGTGGCGGTGCGGAACAGGTGAGGCATGGTTTCTCCTTGGGATGCGTGTCTTGGTGTCGGGCAAACAGGGTTGGCGGGTCTCAGCCTTGCGGCGCGCGCCAGGCTTGCGTGCGCCGCAGCCAGCCGCGCGCGGCGCCCATCAGCAGCAGGCAGGCCAGCGCGGAGGTCAGCAGGATCAGCGTGGACATGGCCGCCGCCGGTGCGGTGTCGCCGGCATCGTCCATGTTCAGCACAGAAATGGCGGCCAGCACGGTATCCGGGCCGTAGAGGAAGACCACGGCGGACACCGTGGTCATCGCCGAGACAAACAGGTAGCGGAAGATATCGATCAGCGCCGGCAGGCAAATCGGCACCGTCACGCGCCAGCAGGTGACCAGCGGCGCCACGCCGAGCGAAAGCGCCGCGGCTTCGAACTCCGCATCGAGCTGGCGCAGCGCGGCGGCGGCAGTGAGATGGCCGGTGGTGTAGAAGTGCGCCACGTTGCAGATCACCAGAAGCGTCATGGTGCCGTACAGCGTGTGCAGCGGATTGGACGGCGCGTTGAAGAAGAACACATAGGCCAGCCCGAGGACCAGGCCGGGCACCGCCATCGGCAGCACAAAGCCTGCCCGCAGCACGCCATGCAGCCAGGCCGGCCCGCGCGTGCGTTCGGTCAGCCAGGCGCCGAAGAAAATCGCCAGCGTGCCCGCCAGCGCGGTGAGCGCGGCCAGGCGCAGGCTGTTGTGGTAGGCCAGCCAGCCGCCGCCGTCCATATTGTCGAAGTCGTAGTGCGCCAGCGTCAGCTGCAGGTTGTACGGCCACAGCTTGACCAGCGAAGCGCCCACCGCCGCAGCCAGCACAGTCAGCAGGAGAGCGCCGGTCACCATCACCACGAGCGTGCAGCAGGCGTCGCGCAGCGGGTCGCGGCCAGGCACGTAGACCTGCGCGCGGCTCGACATCTGCGCGCGCTGGCGGCGCTGCATGGCGATATCCACGCCGAAGGTCAGCAAGGCCGGCAACAGCAGCAGCATGCCGATCAGCGCGCCGCGCGCGAACTGCTGCTGGCCTACCACCGCCTTGTAGGCTTCCAGCGCCAGCACCGGGTAGCTGCCACCCACCACCTTGGGCACGCCAAAATCCGTCACTACCAGCGTCAGCACCAGGCAGGCCGCGCCAAACAGCCCATGGCGGGCCCCTGGCAGCGTCACCGTCAGGAACGTCCGCCACGGCGAAGCGCCCATCGCCCGCGCGGCCTCGTACAGGCGCGCGTCGGCCAGCGAGAGCGCCGCGATCAGCACCATCAGCGCGTGCGGAAAGGTGTAGAAGGCCTCGCCCAGCACGATGCCCCAGAAGCCATAGATGCCGCCCGCGCCAAACGCGCCTTTGAAAATGCCCTGGTTGCCGAACAGGTAGACCAGCGCGATGCCAGGCAGCAGCGAGGGCGCAAACAACGGCAGCAGTGCGATGCCACGCCACAGCGGCTTGAAGGCGATACGCGAACGCTGCAGCGCATAGGCAAAGCCGAAAGCCAGCGGCACCACCAGAGCGGCCACGGTCAGGGAGACGGCCAGACTGCGCCCCAGCAGCGGTACGAAATTGGGATTGGCGGCAAGTTCCGCCATGCGCGCGGGGAGGGCCCAGTGCCCGGCCTCATCGAACCAGGCCTGTCCGAACAGCGCCAGCAGCGGCAGCACCAGCGCCACGGCCAGCGCTGCCAGCCAGAGCCATTTCATCGCGGCCGGCGCGCCGTGGGCGATGCGGTCCGCCAGGCTGCCGGCGCCGCGCGCGCGGCTGGCGATGGTGGCAGCATCGTTCGCTTTGGCGGCGGCCACGGGCAACGCGCGCGTCATGCGAACACCTGCAACGCCTGGCTCGGCAGCGACACCCAGAACTTGTGGCTGCCCTGCGCCGGCAGCAGGTGGCGTTCCTCGCGCAGTACGTCGGCGAACAGCGTGATGCCCGGCAGGCGATCGGCCTCCAGCATCAGGCGGTAGCGGCTGCCCAGGTAGGTCTGGTCAACGATGCGCGCCAGCAAGCGGTTAGGCTCGCCGTCGGCAGGGTGCAGCCGGACCGCTTCCGGCCGGCAGCACAGGCGTGCGGCGCCATCGGCGACTTCGCCGGCGCGGGCCGGAGAAACCGCCAGCTCAAACTCGCCCACGCTGAAGGTGTCGCGCCCGCTGAGCCGTCCCGCCAGCCAGTTGGCCTGCCCGATAAACTCAGCGACGAAAGGCGACGCCGGGCGCTCGTAGATTTCGCCGGGCGTGCCGGCCTGGGCGATGCCTCCGCCCTCCATCACGGCGATGCGGTCCGCCATCGCCATGGCTTCTTCCTGGTCGTGCGTGACCATCACGGTGGTGATGTTCAGGCGGCGCTGCAACTGGCGCAGTTCCAGCCGCAGGTGCTCGCGCACGCGCGCATCGAGCGCCGACATCGGCTCATCGAGCAGCAGCAGCGAGGGCGCCGGCGCCAGCGCGCGCGCCAGCGCCACGCGCTGCTGCTGGCCGCCGGAGAGCTGCCCGGGAAACTTGCGCTCGCTGCCGGCCAGCCCCACCAGCGCCAGCATTTCCTCGACGCGCGCCTCGCGGTGCGCGCGCCCCATGCCGCGGCCCTGCAGGCCATAGGCTACGTTCTGCGCCACGGACAGGTTGGGAAACAGCGCATAGGACTGGAACAGGATGCCGTAGTCGCGCGCTTGCGGCGGCAAGCCGGTCAGCTCCCGCCCGCCGGCGTGGATGCGCCCGCCGTCTTCACGCTCCAGCCCGGCGATGATTCGCAGCAAAGTGGTCTTGCCGCAACCCGACGGGCCGAGCAGGCACAACAGCTCGCCTTGCGCCACCGACAGCGAAACGCCATCCAGTGCCTGGAAACCGCCTGCCCCGCCGAAACGCTTGCCTACCCCTTCGATCGCCAGGAACGCGCGCTCCGGCACGGACTCACCTGCTTGCATGAACAACCCTCTGCGCTTTGGTAACAGCGGGCAGCATAGGGAAGCCGGATGCCAGGCGTGTGGCAGCCGGGCAAAGAATCCCGATATGGGTATTGGCGGATTTTGGGGTCAGTAGCCTGTCGGTACGGCTTTCACCTTGGCGTGCATCGTCGCTTTCCCGCCCTCCGCGCAGATCTCCATCAGGCCGGTGAGCGGCACCGGCTGCCAGAACAGGTAGCCCTGTACCGCGTCGCAGCCCCGGTCGCGCAGGAAGGCGAACTGCGCCGGCGACTCCACGCCTTCGGCCACCACCTGCAGATGCAGCTGGTGCCCAAGGGTGATGATGGCGGACGCCACCGCCTGGTGATGTTCATCATGGGCCACGTCGTCGACAAAGGATTTGTCGATCTTGAGCTTGTCGATCGGCAGCCGCGTGAGGTAGTTCAGGCCCGAATAGCCGGTGCCGAAATCGTCGATCGACAAGCCCACGCCGAGCGCGCGCACGCGCTCGAAGGTGTCGATGGTCTTGCTGCCGCCCTCGATCAGGATGCCCTCGGTGACCTCGATGGTCAGGCTCGCGGCCGGCAGGCCTGCCGCCGCCAGGCATTGCGTGACCATGGCGGGAAACCCGGCCTGCCGCAGTTGCAGCGGCGAGATATTCACCGCCACCTCCAGGTCCAGCCCAAGGCTGGTGCGCAACTGCTGGATCTCGCGGCAGGCCGTGGCCAGGATCCATTCGCCCAGCGGCATGATCAGGCCGCTCTGTTCAGCGATGGGGATGAACTCGGCCGGCGGGATCACGCCGCGCTCGAGCGTGTCCCAGTGAATCAACGCCTCCACGCCGAGGATGCGCGAGGTGGCGGCATCGACGATGGGCTGGTAGCGCAGCTTGAAGGCTTGCGCGGCCAGCGCGCGCCGCAGCAGCCCCTCGATGGTGAAGCGCGCCATCGACGCCTCCGCCATTTCGCTGGAGAAGCGGCTGAGTTGCGCGCCGCCGCCACGCTTGGCTGCGTACATGGCCGCATCGGCGTTCTTGAGCAGGTCGGCGAGGTTGTCGCCGTCGTCCGGACAGATCACCATGCCGATCGAAGGCGTCACACGCAGCCGCTGGTTGCCCAGTTGCAGGTCTTCCGACAAGCGCGCCAGGATCTTGGCGGCGACCAGCTCGGCCTCGCTGTCCTGGCTTACCGGGTCGAGCACCACCACGAACTCGTCGCCGCCCATGCGCGCGACGAGGTCGGCGTGGCGCACGGCGGCCTTGAGGCGGTCGGCAACGATGCGCAGGACCTCGTCGCCGATGTGGTGGCCGAGCGATTCGTTGATGCGCTTGAACTGGTCGAGATCGAGCAGCAGGAGCGCGATACGCTCCCCCTTGCGCAATGCGCGCTGCAGTACCAGCTCCGTGCGTGCATGGAGCTGGGCACGGTTGGGCAAACCCGTGAGGGCGTCGTGATGCGCCAGGTGCCGGATATATTCGTCGGCGCGTTTGCGCTCCGTCAGGTCATGCGCGATAGCGAGATAGCCGCCGGCGTTCAGCCCCGCGATGACAGCGCCGCCGGCTACGGCAGCCCCCGGCGTATCGTCCGAGGCGCCGGGGGCACGCGCCTCGGGCAGCGCGGTCAGCGTCAGCTGCACCGGCAGGCGCGAGCCGCCCTTGCGGACATAGGTCCACTCTTGTTCATCAGCCAGCCCGAGGCGCGCCTTGCCGACCACGGCAGGCAAGCCTGCGGCGACCGGCTCGCCCAGCTCGTTCGTCAGCGCGGCGGCGCGCACCTCGACCTCCCGGGGGTCGAGGAGGTCGAGAAAGCGCATGTGTCCGGCCACCTCGCCGGCCTGGTACCATAGCATGCGCTGGGCGGCGCGGTTGATGCCCGTCACCAGGCCATCGCGGTCGAAAGTGATGACGCAAAGCGCCGTGTGGTCAAGCACGCGGGCGCTGCGCTCGGCCTGCTCGGCGGCAGCCAGTTCGGCGCGGCGGATGGCGCTCAGGTCGGTCACCACCCACATCACGCGGCCGGGACCGGCGGCGGGCACTGGCGTCACGGCTACGCGCACGGGAAAGACCGTGCCATCGGCCTTGCGGGCGCGGGTCTCGCGCCTCCCGTCCGGCGCGGGCGCGGGCAGCATGGCGGCGTCGGGGAGCAAGGTGGCAATGGACGTGCCGGCGAACTGGTCCGCCGCCTTGCCGAACAATGTCGTGGCAGCGGCACTGGCGATCTGGACCCGGCCATCGGCATCGCACACCAGGAAGGCATCGGTGGCGCTGGCCAGGCCCGCGCGCTGCAATGCGGCGTCTGCCTGCCGGCCCTGGCGGGCCCGCGCCGCGAGCCGCCACGCCCTGCCCCGCTGCCGGGCCAGCACCAGCACCAGCCACGCCGCCATCAGCGTCGCCGCCAGGCCACCCGCCAGCGTCAGCCGGGAGCCCCGCGGGCGATGCGCCGTCTCGAAGGCTGGCATGGTGGTGGCACGCAGGGTCCAGATCCGGCCGCCAAATGTCAATTCGCGCTCTGCCTGCTGGTCCGGCGCCGGCGCGGCTGCCGCCACGGGGTCCGCGTCGCCGGCCAGCAGCGCGCCGGGCCGGGTGTCGCGCCCGTCATAGAGCATCAGCGACAAGGCGCCGGCGGCGGGCAAGCCGACGCTGCGCAACAAGGCCTCAAGGCGCAAGGACGTATAGACATAGCCGGTCACGGCCAGCTGGCGCTGGACCGGCGTGTTCAGCGGCATGCCGCTGCCGTACACCGGCAGGTAGAGCACCGCGCCGCGTTGCGGCGCCTGCGTTTCGTTCTCGTGCACGAGTTCCACGCCGGTGGTCAGGCGCACCTCGCCGCTGTTGCGGGCAGCCTCGGCAGCGGCCCGGCGCACGGGGTCCGAGAGGATGTCGAAGCCAAGCGCCCGCGTGTTGCGCCCGGCGAAGGGCTCGACATAGACAACCGGCGCGTACACGTCGCGCGGGCCCAGCGGGTAGACCTCGAAACCTGGCTGGCCCTGGTGGCGTATCGTCTCGACCAGCCATTCGAGCTCCCCGGGAGGGGTCAAGCGCGCATAACCGATCGATTGCGTGCCGGGCGGCAGCTCGTCCAGCTGCGTGGTGTACAGGTAGTTGCGCCATTGCTCGCGCGTGGCGACGGGGTCGGCGGCGAACAGCCCAGCGGTCCCGCGCAGCAATTGCTCGTTCTCCTGCAGGCGCCGTTGCAAGGCCGTGAAGACCGGCGAGAACAACGCATCGAAATCGTCGCGCGCCACCCGGTGCTCCAGCGCGCGCATGCCGTACCAGGCGCCGCCCGTGGCCAGGGCGCCGGTAGCGGCAACCAGCAGGGATAGCAAGACGGGCGAAAGTGAGGGCAGTTTCATGAACAGGGGGGAGCGGATGGGAGCCCTCGACGGCCTCACCCTGCCGCCGCAGGGCTTCGAGCCACTATACCGTGACGTCAACGGCTCGCCCACCCCCGGCATCCCGGAGTAACGTGCGGCGCCACACGCACTCGCGCGACACACCCCGCGCGCCAGTCCGGACTCGCGCGGGGCAGGCGCTTGTGGTAGGGTTGGCGGGCCCGCAAGCCTGCCGGAGCCCGACTCCCGGCAGCTATGCGGGCCGGCCGGCCAGAAGGCACGCGCCATTCCCCGACACCGCCGGCTCGCATGCCCCAAGTTTCGCTTTCCCTGAAGGCGCGTCTCGCGCTGATTACCACGGCGTTCGCCGCCGTACTTGGTACCGGCATCGTGCTGGCGTCGCTCTATTATGCGCACGACGACCTGCGCGCCGCGTTGCAGGACCAGCAGGACTCCATCGTCAAGCTCGCCTCGAACCAGCTCGACACCGCGATGGAAGACCGCATCACCCTGCTATCCCATGTGGCCCCGCAGCTGGCCGGGGAACTCGGGCGCCCCGGCGCCGAGCTGCGCCGCCTGCTGGAGCGGCGGATTCCCGTTCCGGGCAGCTTCAATTCGTTCATGGTGGCCGATGCCCAGGGCCGCATCCTGGCCCGCGACGGCGCGCCGGTGAACATCGGCGACCGCGACTATTTCCGCGAGGCCGCGCGCACCCTGGAGCCGGTGATCACGCCGCCCATCCGCGCCCGCGTCAACGGCGCGACCGGGGTGCTGGTGACCGTGCCGATCGTCTCCCCGCAAGGCGAATTCGTCGGCCTGCTGGGAGGCTGGCTCGACCTGTCGAGCGGCAACTTCCTGGTGGAAATCACGCACAACCGGCTTGGCACCACCGGCTTCTATTGCCTGGTATCGGCGGGGCGCATGCCGGTCTACGTGCGGCACCCGGATCCGGGCATGACGGCGCAACCGGCACGCGCGCTGGGCAACACCTGTGGCGTCTATGATCGCAGCAGCTCGATCGAGTTTCTCTCGCCTTCCAGGCCGCTGATTTCCCGCTACCTGATGGAGAGCACGGGATGGGAGCTGGTGGCGGTGCTGCCCGCGCGCGAAGCCTTCGCCCCGCTGCATGCCATGCAGGCGCGCTTCCTCGGGCTGGCCTTGCTGGCGCTGGGGGTGGTGGCGCTACTGATCTGGCTGACCCTGCGCCACCTGCTGGCGCCGCTCACGCGCCTGCACCAGGTGGTACGCGACAGCGCCCATGACCTTGCCGCCTACGAACGGCTGCCGGCACTGCAGAACGATGAGATCGGCGATCTCGCGCGCGCCTTCGGGCAGTTGATGCATGACGTGCGTGAGCGGCGCGAACAGCTTGACCTGAGCGAGCGCCAGCTGCGCGCGGTCACCGATACGCTGCCCGCGCTGCTGGCCTTTGTCGGGCCAGACGAGCGCTATGTCTTCAACAACCTGGCCTATGAGCGGACCTTTGGCATTCCGGTGCAAACGCTGCGCGGCATGACCGTGCGCGAGGTGATCGGCGAAATCCGCTATGCGCGCGTCCGGCCGTTCCTGCAAAAAGCCTTGTCGGGTGCCTCGGTAACGTTCGAGGTGGAGGAAAGCGATCCCGAGTACCGCTGCATGGAAACCAATTTCCGCCCCGAATGGAGCGCCGACCGCAGCCAGGTGATGGGCGTACACGTGCATGTGCAGGACGTGACCCAGCGCAAGCTGGAGACCATGCGGCTATCGCGCATCTCCCGGCTGGATCACCTGACCCAGTTACTCAATCGCGGCGCCTTCGAGTCGCTGTTGCAGGCGGCCATGGCGCGCAGCCGTGAAGATGGCCGGCTGATGGCGCTGCTTTACCTGGACATGGACCGCTTCAAGGCCGTCAATGATTTCCACGGCCATATCACCGGCGACCTGCTGCTGCAGGCCTTCGGGCGGCGGTTGCTGCGCTGCGTGCGCGAACGCGACACCGTGGCACGCCTGGGCGGAGACGAGTTCGCTGTGGTGCTGGAGGATATCGGCGCTGCCGCCAACGCGCGGCGTATCGCCCAGGCCATCGTGCATTCGGTTGGCCGGCGGTTCTTTATCGACGGCGTGTTCGCGGATGTCGACGTGAGTATCGGGGTGGCGCTCTATCAGGGGGCGCCGATACCGGACCAGGAACTGATGCGGCAGGCCGATGCGCTGCTCTATCGTGCCAAGGCTGCCGGGCGCGGACGGTTTGAAATGGGGCCGGATGCGTTGTTGGGGGAATGGGTCGAGGACTGAAGCTGGCGCAGCGACACGGCTTGCACAGTGCCGCTGTTTCCCTTTACTAGCGACGGCGCTGCGCCTACTCCTTCCCCTCGTTGAATGGCACGTGCTTGCCGTCCCGCGACTGATACCCAAGCTTGGTGTCCGCCCCCATCATTCGCTCCCACGCCACCATCGCATCGGCCACGGCATTGGGCTCGCCCTTGAACACGAGCACATCGTTCCCGCAATTGGGACACTGCCCGCCAAACACCGCATCGATGCCACGCAGGTTAGGCGCATCGATCGCATCGAAGGTACTGAACGCCGTCTTGCACGAGCCGCACACCAGTTGCGCGGGCCGTAGGCCCTCGAGCCGTGTGCGTGCCTGCTCGGCACGCTCTGCCTGGCTGCCCCGTCGTTTTGCTTCACCCATGATGTACTTCCTTCCACAGCCTGTTTGCTGCACTCTCAATTGATTGATGGATCGTTGCGCGCCCGCCCTCCGTATGGTCCCGTGCTCATTCAAAACGGCACCGGGCCAACCGCGGATTGCGGCGCTACCGGCGGGAACGCGATCTGACCGGTCTGGCGTTGCAGCGAATAGCGCACGTAGACGCCGGCATACCACTGGCTGTAGTCACGCGCGTTGTCGAGCCCGACCAGGCCACCCACAAACAGCTGCTGCGCCGCCTGGTACTCCACCGAGCCAACCAGATTGTAGGCCACGCCGGTCTTGGACTGGCCCGGATATACCGCATTGCTCGAGTTGGTCAGGCCAGCCTTGAAGGCCTTCGCCGCCGCGTCATTGGCGGCCGACTGGGCTGCCGCATCGGTCGGGAAATAGTTCGATGCATCCTCGCGGAAGGCCTGCATGCCGAGCCCGCCGCGCACATTGTAGGCCAGCCGCCCGCTGCGGCCTGTCAGCGAGAGCGGCACCGTCACGGCGAAGTACGTCTGCGGGCTGAAATAGCCGCCCTGCCCGAACGTGAAGTAGCGCAGGTTGTCCGAGTAGCCCATCGAGGTGAAGTTGACGCCGCTCATCAGCCGCTGCTCGGCGTTGTCGATCAGGCGCAGGTAGAAGCCACCGCCCCCTTCCCAGCGGTTGTTGCGCATGACGTTGTGCCCGGTCAGCACGCCGTAGCCGCCATAGCCGTAGAGGCCGAAGAGGCCATCGTCCCAACCAAGGTCGACGCGGCCGCCGCTGTTCATCACGCCACCCCACTGCAGGCCGACGCGGTCGTCGCTGACGCCCGCGTAGGACAGCAGGCTGTCCGTCACGGGCCGGCGCGACGCGCCCAGCGACAGCGTGGTGCGCTGCGTCACCGGCAGGTTAAAGCGAGCGCCGGCGTTGACGTCGGTGTAGCGGAAGCCCAGTGGCGTGCTGCCGATATCGGCCTTGAAATTGTCCGACTCGTAGGCCACACCGAGCGCCACCCCAAAAGCGTTCTGCGACCCTGGCGAAGTGGACTGCAACGGCGTGCCGTTCAGGTTGACCGGCGCCCCTCCCACCGGGAAGGCCAGCGGACCGCCGCCAAATCGCGAGGCGCTGTTGTAGTCGCTGCCCACCGAGCCGGCGTCGAGCGCGACCGGCGTCACCCGTGCCACCAGCTTGCCGTTGCCGGCGGCCATCTTGGCCTCTGCCACCACCTGCATTTCGGTGAGCTGGCTCATGCCAGAGTCGCCGTTGCGCCCACGCAGCGTGGGGCCGCCAGCGAAGGTGCTGCTGCGCTGCGCCTCGATCTCGCGCAGTTCTTCTTGCGCGGTCTTTGGCCCCACCGGATTCGCCTGCGAGTCGGCATCGGCCAGCCAGGGCGCGCGAGACTGCGCGCCGATCGGCTGGCGCGCTGGCGCGGCCGGCACGGGTGCCGCCGCGTTGCCGTAGCCGCCGGCCGGCGCCGCGTATTGCGCCCCTGGATACTGGGGAGCCGCCGCAGCCTGCGGGGCCGGATACGGTACGCCGGGCTGCTGGGCGGCCTGCGCGTTGCCCGGATAGGTCGGATAGGTCGGATAGGCCGGGGCCGGATAAGCGGCATAGCCTTGATTGGGCTGCGTGGTCTGGTTAGCCACTTTGGTGCTGCCGCGCGTGTTCTTGCCGCGCGTGCCGGCGGTGCTGGAGGGGGCCTGCGTCGGGGCGGGCGCCTGCTGCGGATAGTAGGCCTGCGGCTGCTGGATAACAGGGGCCATCGGCTGCCCGCCGGCGGACACCGGCGCCGGGATATAGGGCTGCGAGGGCTGCCCGCCTGCATTCATCATCACCGGCACCGGGATCATCGCGGGCTGGGGCGCCGCGGCACGGCTGGGGCCTGGCACGACCGGATAGGGCGCCTGCGAGCCGGGTAGCGGCAACTGCGAGCTATCCCGCTGGCCGGGCAATCCGACAAACGGGTTGGACGGCACGCGGTCAAAGCCCGCGCCACCAGGGCGTGCGGAGCCGCTCGAAGTGCCCAGTGCGTTCTCGGCGGCCACCGCCGCACGGAAATAGTCCGCCGCGCGCGAGGTCTTGCCCTCGGCGCGGTAGAGCCGCCCGGCGGCGGTCAGCACCTTGGGCGAGTTGGGCGCCTGCGCCAGCGCCATTTGCAGCGTACCTTCGGCCCAGCTGTATTCCTTGGCGGCGGTGGCGGTGCCGATGGCCGCCAGCATCAGGTCGAGGTTGCGCGGATCCTTCTCCAGCACGCTCTCGTACAGCGTCAGTGCCTTCTTGTTCTCGCCGGCCTGGGCGTACATGCGCGCCAGGCTGGCACGCACGGCGCCGTTGCCCGGACGCTCGGACAGCGCCGGTGCCAGCATGTCGTAGGCGGCCACCAGGTCGCCGCTCTCGGTCAACGCGTCGGCCTGCCGCACGATATAGGCCACGCGCAGGTCGTCGTAGTCGCGGCGCTGCGAGGCGCTCATGCTGGCATTGGCGAGCTGGCGCAGCACGCTGGCCAGCTCCACGTCCTGTTTGGTCTTGAGCAGGATGGCGGCGTACTGCAATTGCATGCCGACATCCGGGCGCACCGTGCGGCTCATCACGTTGCGCATCAGCGACAGCGCGCGCGCCTCGTCGCCGGCATCGGCGTAGGCCAGCGCCAGCGCGCCAAGCTGGTCGGCGTCCTGCTGGGCGTAGCGTTCGGTCTGTTGCAGCACGCCAAGCGCGGCGGCTTGCTGGCCGGCGGCGGCGAGTCCGCTGGCGCGGTCGGCTTCGGCGTGCACCCACAGGCGACGCTGCAGGGTGCCCATGTCACGGGTGCGGTTCTGCGGGGGAATGCGCTCCAGCGCGTCCAGCCCACTTTGCCAGTCGCCGGTTTCGGCGGACAGCAGCGCGCTGGCGTACAGCGCGTCCGGCATATTGGGATTGGACAGCAGCAAGCCGTCCATAACGCTGCGCGCCTGCTCCTTCAAACCCATCGCGGCATAGGCGCGCGCCACGTCCAGCCTTACCCACGGGTTGGTGGGATCGGCCGCCATGGCGTCTTCCAGCGCGCGGCGGGCGCCGGCGGTATCGCCGCGCTGCAGCGCGGCGCGGGCCTGGCCGCGCGCTTCTTCCGCGCGCAGCTTGCCCAGCGAGCCGACCTTGTCCTGCTGGGCCGGCGTCAGGTTCTGCACGATGGCGAGCGCTTCGGCGCTCTTGTTCTGCGCCGCCAGTACGCCGACCAGGCCGCGCGTGGCATCGGGATTGTCGGGCTGTTGCTTGAGCACCCGCCGGTAAGCCGCTTCGGCCTGGGCGTACTGGCCCTCCTCGGCCATCACGTCGGCCAGCGCCACCTGCGCCGAAGGCTCGCGCGGGTCGAGCTTGATCGCGCGCTCCAGCAGGCTGCGTGCCTCGACGCGATTGCCCGCGCTGCGCGCGGCGCTTGCCTGTTCGGACAGCAGCCAGTACGTGGCGCTGTTCTGCGCGCTGCGGTAGCGCCCGCCCGCGCCATGCTTGGCAGCCTGGTCGAGAAAGTCCACGGCTTCGGCAAACTTCTCCTGCTTGAGCCGCAGCACGCCCATGCCGCCGAGGGCATCGGCGTCGCCGGGGCGTTGGGCCAGCGCGGCCTGGAAGCGTTCGCCGGCGCGCTCGAGGTCGCCGGCATCCATCGCGTCGAAGCCCTGCTGCACGATCTGGCGCACCGGGTTGCTGGCGGCGCCGGCGACCTGCGTGGCCTGCTGCTGTTGCTGCTGGCCCTTGATCGTATCGAGCTTGGCGCGGATGGTGGCATCGTCGGGATGGCTTGCCAGCCATGCCTGGTACATCGGCGCATCGGCCGGGCGGCCGCCCAGCCAGGTCAGCGCCCGCCGCCAGCTCTCGCTGGCCGCGGCCGCCACGTCGCTGCTCTTCGAGAGCGCTTCAAGCTGGCGGATACCGTCTCGCCGGGTGGATTCGCGATAGGTCAGGTGTTGCGCCAGCGCGAGCTGGGCACGGTGGTCGGAAGGATTGGCGCGCGCCAGTTGCTCGAGGCCCTTGCGCGCCTCTTCCCAACCTTGCGCGGTGCCGCCCAGCGTCTGGTAGTACTCCAGCGCCAGGTTGCCTTGCGGTACCGCGCCGCCCGCGGCCTGCTGGTAGCGCTTGACCGCTTCCTCGCTTTGGCCGCTGCGCGCCAGCTGGCGCGCCTGCTCGACCTGCCTGGTCTCGCCGCCGCTGCTGATCACCTGCGTCAGGCGCGCCACCAGCGGTGAGTTGGGCTGCGCCTTCTTCAGGCGCTCAAGGTAGGTGCGCGCACCGTCGGCGCGGCCCGCTTCGGTTTCGGCCACGCCCATGCCGTACAGGGCTTCGGGCTGGTTCGGATTAAGCCGCAGGATCTTCTGCCATGCTTCGGCGGCGCGATCGCTGCGCCCGCGTTCCTGCCAGTACTTGCCCTGGTCCACCAGCAGCTTGACGGGGTCCTCCTGCGCGGTGGCTGCCGCGGCAAATGCCGTCAGCAGGCTCAGCACCAGCGTCTTGGCGCACAGGCCCCTGGCCCGCGCGGCGTCGTCGGACTTTGCCAGTCCGTGCGTCGCTCTGGATGCGGTCGCGCCTCCGATCATGGCCGGGCGCTTGCGGTTCGACATGTCTTCTCCCACTCCAGCTCCAGTTGCCCCGAAGGCGCGAACCGGAAGCGGCCTTCGGCAAAGCCGAGGCCAAATAATCCCAATACGGTGTCGTAATACGTAGCGGCGGGCTTGCCTTGCGCGGCATCGAGCATCGACTCGGCGCGCGTGCGTTGCACCGCTGCGGCCGGCGATCGCGCTGCCTGCAGGAAAGGCACCAGCGCGGCGGAGAAGCCTGTCGGCCCTTCGCCTTCCAGCACGCCGCTGTCGGCGTGCATGCGTTCGGGCGGCGCGGCGCGCCCGGCCATGCGCTGCGCCTGCGGCGCCAGCGCCTTCATCAGCACGCGCGCGGCGGCGTCGCCGCGCGGCGTCATGCCGGCCCAGAGATAGACACGGATGGCATCGTAGCTGCTGACATCGCCCTTGTCGGGGTCGGCAAGAAAACCGCTGCCGGCATTGTCGCTGCGATAGGCCGACCAGTCCGGCACGATGCCCTGCCGGGCCACCGCCTCAACCAGCTTGCCAGTCTGCGTGGCCAGCGTGCCCCAGGGGCCGGCCGGGTCCGCGGCGGCCAGGCGGCGCAGCAGCGGGACTGGCAGGTAGCTGGCATTGAGACGCCATTGGCGCGGGCCGTCGGCCTTGCCTTGCGCAAAGCCCTGCGGTCCCGGCAAAAGCATGGTGCCGAAGCCCGGCAGCGACACGACTTCGTGCTGGGCCGCCAGCTTGAGCAGCGCGCGCGCCTGTTCGGCATAGCGCGGCTGGCGCCACAAGCGGGCGGCCTCGAGCAGGGCGAAGGCGAACCACAGGTCGGCGTCGGAGGCCGGATTGGCGTCGATCACGCCCCACGAGCCGTCGGCGCGGTGGCCCCATTGCCAGGCGGGCAGCTTGTCCTGCAGGCTGCCCGCGCCCAGGTTGGCGATGCTCCACTGCCAGAGCCGGTCGAAGGTGGTGCGGTCGTTGGCCACCAGCGCGAACACCATGCCGTAGGACTGGCCCTCGGAGGTGCTTTGCTGCTCCTTGGTGGAAGGATCGACCACGCGCCCATCGGCCTGCACGAACCGCGACAGGAACTGCTGGTATAGCGGCCAGGCGCAGGCGGCGGGCGCGGCAGGCCTGGGGTTCGCCGCCCCTGCAAGCGCGGGCCAGCCGCCCAGTGCCGCCAGCGCGCCCAGCCCGGGCAGGCCGGCCAGCCAGCGGCGGCGCGGTTGATTCACGCGCAGTTGGTTCACGCTCACTTGTCTTCTCCCCGCTTGCGGCGGGCCGCGCGCGCCCGCAGCGACAGGAAGAGCAAGGCGGCCAGCAGCAGCGCGGAGCCGCCGATCATCAGCACCATGGCCAGGGGCCGCTGCGAGAGCCACCACTGCACATAGGTCCAGGGCGGCAGCTTGCCCACGTAGTAGTTCTGCTGGGCCGCCAGGCTGTCGATCTCCTTGCCGCGCACCAGCGCCAGGCTGCCCTGCACGTTGGCGACCTGGTCGGGATCGAGCAGTACCTCGGTCATCGCCAGCAGGCCTTGCGGCGCATTGCTGGTGACCGCGACCACGCTGCGCCCGGACGCCAGCGGCGACTCGAAGGCGCTGAGCGCGGCATCGGTACTGGCGCTGCTGATCGACATCCGTGCTTCCAGCGGACGGTTGCGCGTGCCGTCCGCACCGTTCCACCAGCCGGCTACGGTCGAGACAATATCCGTCAGCGAGAAGCGCTTTTCATTGCCCCCCAGCGACACCGGCATGCGCTCGGCCCACTGCGTGAACAGCGGCTGGCTCTGCGTGGTGCCGATCACCAGCAGATCGCGCGCGGACTGCTTGTCGACCTGCGCCGCGACGCTCACGGCCACGCCGGTGGCGGGATAGCCGGTGGACTCACCCATGCGCCCCATCAGCGTGAGATAGGTCGAATAGTCCTCGGCAGCCGGCTTGTCCGGCAGGATCACCGCGGTCTCGGACAGATCGGCCATCCGCGTGAACGGGAAGCCGCTGTTGCCGAACACCGCCAGGTCGGGCAGCGCGATAAAGTGCGGCAGGCCGGAGATGTTGAGGGTCGAATCCGGATCGATGGCGCCCTTGACGTTGTCGAGCAGCACGTCCTTGCAGGCACCCTGCTTGAGAT
This sequence comes from Cupriavidus sp. F041, assembly GCF_057814235.1. NCBI lineage: Bacteria > Pseudomonadati > Pseudomonadota > Betaproteobacteria > Burkholderiales > Burkholderiaceae > Cupriavidus > Cupriavidus sp. F041. Next base: position 1,686,671 of record NZ_JBVASY010000001.1, on the reverse strand, counting down.
AGTCGTAATAGAAGTGGAACTGCAGCTGCGTGTGCGCGGGCAGCATGAACAGCGGCAGGTCGATGTGTTCGCTGACCGGCACCGAGCCGTCCGGCAGCACCTTGGCCAGCAACTGGCTGGCGCGGCCATCCTGGTTCTTCACCGAGCGCAGCGGATAGGCACGCAGGAACTGGTTGCTGACGTTGATATTGAGCGTGGACTTGTCCACCACCGGGCGCGGCGTATAGCGGTACTTCAGGTCGATCGGGATGCCCTTGGTGCGCCAGCCGAACAGGTCGGGCGGCAGGCGGAAATTCACGCGCACGAGATCGGGGTTGTAGCCCGAGACGTTGAGGTCGCGCACTTCGGCGAGTTCGCCGAAACGCACCGGCCGGTCGCTGCGGATCCAGTTCGGCGCGTCGTGGGGCACGCGCGGCGCCACGTCTTCGAGCTTGTTGATGGTGGCGCTCTGCCCCGACAGCGCGCGGGCGCCGAGCGTGAGCGCTCGCGCCGCGGTCTTCAGCTCGGCGCTGTCGCGCCCCATCACCAGCAGCAGCTTGGCGTTGGCATCGCCCGGATTGGGCACCACCGCGATCGACGGCCCGTTGATGGCGGGCACCTGCACGCCCGCCGGCTTTTCCTCGTTGGTAGCGAACACCACCGCATTGCCTTGGGCCGGCACCTGGTTCAGCGTGCCGGCAAACGATGCGCCGCGATAGCCGGCCAGCGCGCCGAACCACGACGAGACGGTTCCCGCCGCTTCCAGCGTGGCCAGCGACGGCGCGCCGGCGAATACGAAGGGCAGCCTGAGGCGGCCGACGTCGCGGCGATCGAAGAACGGCAGCGGCAGCAGCGACAGTTCGTTGGCCAGTGCCAGCGGCGTCAGCGTGAGTTCCAGCACGCTGCTGTTGCCGACGGTGGCCCACAGGCTGGAGTGGAAAGGATCCTCGCAGTCGGTGGTGTAGTGGCCGATGAGTTGCAGGTTGAGGCGGTTGAATTCCGAGATCAGCCGCGGATCGATCGGCACCTCGCGCTCCAGGCTGGTGCCCGCGGTCTCCTTGGGCACCGGCACGGTACCGGCGACTTCGCCGTTGACCATCACGTTGATATGCGACAGCGCCGGTATCAGCGCGGGCGAATAGGTGTATCGCAACTTGAGCCGCGCCGAGGTCACGATCTCGTCGGCGCGGACCGAGAACGGCACGCCGTTGATGGCGTCCACGCCGCGCAACTGAAAGGGCGCGGTGGCGCCCAGTTGCTTGAGCGTAAGCTGGACCGTGCGCGCGCCGCTGCGGGGCGCGCCCGTGGCGGCCTGCGCGGCGCTGGCGGCGGGCGCCTGCGCCGCGACGGCGTCACGTGTGGCATCGGGCACGCCGGCGCGCTGGGCGCCAGCCGGGTTTACCGTCAGCATGGTGAGCGCGAACAGCGCACCCAGGCGGGTCAATGCTGGCAAGCGCGTGGGTGGCATTGTGGACAAACGTGCGGGCAGGCGTGGTGTCTTGGTCAAACGCATTCTCTTCTTTCTTGCCAGTGGTCCGGTGCGTGGTCAGATCGCCGCTCCCCATGGGGCGGGGAAGCGGCACGTGGGCCGCTCAGGCCAATCAGTTTGCGGAGGCGCCAGGTTCGGGCCGCCGCAGCAGGCGGCGCATCTCGCGGCCCAGGTGGAACATCACATTATGGAAACCGAGCAGGCCGATGCGCAGGATCTGGCCGGCGGCCAGCCCAGGCGCATCCGGGCGCTTGCGGCCCCAGGAATCGATCCACGCGTCGGCACGCGCGAAGGTGCATTGCACGAAGGCCAGTTCCTCGCGCGGACTCATCTCGGCCAGTTCCAGGCCAGTGTGCGTCTCGCCCTGGAACACCACCTTGGCGGGGAATATGTGTTCGTCGTCCTGCAGGTAAAGCGATATCTGCACCGGCTCGCCCACGGTGGCGTTCATGCCCGGCGGCAGCCTCATGCCGATGCCGCCTTCGGCAAAGTCGATGGTTTCGCACACCAGCGCGCGGCCATCGGCGAAATGGAGCGTGGCGGGCAGCGTCATCGCGACCCGGTGCGCCACGCGGATCTGGCGCGTCTCGCTGGCGACAGCGATGGAGGCACCGAGGATGATCAGGTTGTAGAACGTCCAGATCAGGTTGAGCACCACCGTGGTGGCCTCGAACTGATTCCACAGGAACAGCCGCAGGAAACCCACCACCACGCCCAGCAGGTTGAACAGCAGCAGCACCAGGTAGGGCCGTGATATCACCCAGTCGAAGTAGGCTTCCTCGATCACCCCGCCCTTCGGCGTCACGTTGAACTTGCCGGCCGCGGGGTTGACGAAGGCCACCAGCACGGGACGCATGATGTACCAGGCCAGCACGGATTCGTAGACCTCGTTCCAGAACGAATGCCGGAACTTGCCCTGGATGCGCGAGTTGGTCATGTTCGCGTGCAACAGGTGGGGCAGCGCAAAGATGGCGATGGTCAGCGCCGAGGCCTGGATCACGTGGGCGCCGAACAGCAGGTAGGCCAGCGGCGCGGTCAGGAACACCAGCCGCGGCAGGCCGTAGAAGAAGTGCAGCATGGCGTTCAGGTAGCACAGCCGCTGCGGCAGCGACAGCCCGGGCCCGAACAGCGGATTGTCCACCCGGCAGATCTGCGCCATCCCGCGCGCCCAGCGGATGCGCTGGCCCACGTGGCCGGACAGGCTCTCCGTGGCCAGCCCCGCCGCCTGCGGGATCGCCAGGTAGGCGGTGCCGTAGCCCTTGCGGTGCAGCTTGAGCGCGGTGTGTGCGTCCTCGGTCACGGTTTCCACTGCGATGCCGCCCACTTCCAGCAGCGGCGCGCGGCGGATGATGGCGCACGAACCGCAGAAGAAGGTTGCGTCCCACAGGTCGTTGCCGTCCTGCACCAGGCCATAGAACAGCTCGCCCTCGTTAGGCACTTCCTGGAAGGTGCGCAGGTTCTTCTCGAACGGATCGGGCGAGAAGAAATAGTGCGGCGTCTGCAGCATGGCCAGCTTGCGGTCCTTGAGGAACCAGCCCATGCAGATCTGCAGGAAGGACCGCGTGGGAATGTGGTCGCAATCGAAGATCGCCACATACTCGCCGTGCGTGCTCTTGAGCGCTTCGTTGATATTGCCGGCCTTGGCGTGGCGGTTGTGGTTGCGCGTGATGTGGGTGACGCCGACCTTTTCGCAAAATTCGCGGAATTCATCGCGCCGTCCGTCGTCCAGCACGTAGACGTTGATCTTGTCGCGCGGCCAGTCCAGCGACATGGCGGCGAACACCGTCGGCTTCACCACCGACAGCGGTTCGTTGTAGGTGGGGATGAAGATATCCACGGTGGGCCAGCTGGCGATGTCCGCCGGCATCGGAACCGGGCGGCGCTTGAGCGGCCAGGCGGTCTGGAAGTAGCCCAGCATCAGCACCACGAAAGCGTAGAGCTCGGCCAGCACCAGGCCGATGCCGAAGGCGGCGTCGATCCAGCCACCCAGGCCCACGGTTTCGGTCAGCCGCCAGTACATATAGCGGCTGGAAGCCGCGATCGACAGCACCACCATCATCAGGGTGGCAAGGTGCCCCTTGACCTTGTTCAGCCACACCGCAAGCGCGAAGCACACCGCGGCAAACCCGACCTGCTGCCAGAAATCCAGCGGCACGGTGACCACCAGCGCAAACATGGCCAGGCCGCCCAGCAGCGCAAGCCACCGCGCCGGGGCACTGTCCCACAAGGGAAGTTCGACGAAAGTCGTGCCGAACCGCTGCAATAGGGACGACAGCCCGTTGGGCTTGTTGTCTTTGTCGTGGTTCTGGTCCTGGTCCTTGGCCCGCGCGGTCTTGGGCGCGGCAGTGGCTGCTGCCTTGGCTGGCTTCACGCGGCTTCTCCGTGGGTGGCCAACGCTTTCCGTATCCACGCGGCGCAGCGCTGCAGGTCGTGCGTGGCCTGGCTGTGAGGGTTGTATTCGAGCACGCTGCGATCGTAGGCAAGCGCCTCGGCCACGGCCTGGTCCTGGTGGATCACGCCCAGCACGCGCTCGCCGAGCTGGGCGCGCAGCACCTGCACCACGTCCTTGCCGAGCTGGCGGCTCACGTCGACCTGGTTGATCACCAGCACGTGGCCCAGGAAATCCGGCCGGCCCTCGCAATAGGTGCGGATCAGGTCTTCCATCAGGGGCAGCGTGGCGTAGGACGCCGCATCCGGCAGAGACACCATCACGCACAGTTGCGCGCACGACAGCGCCTGTCGCATGTAGGGCGACGGACCGGGGGGCGTATCGATCACGACCACGTCATCGCGGCCCAGGCCCAGCGCGGCAAGCTCGGTGCGCAGCCAGCCCGGGTGGGTGGCCAGGTGCGCTTCAAACGCGGAGCGGTCCGCCTCGTTCAGCGCGCCGAACGGCACCACCAGCACGCGTGAACGGCCTTTGTACATGCTCTGCTGCCAGGCTTCGCCAGCCAGGGTCGCCCGTGCATGGCCCGCGACCTCCTGTGGAGGCATGCCGAAATGCAGGCGCAGGGCATTCTGCGGATCCAGGTCGACGGCAAGCACATTCTCCCCGGCAATGGCCAGCGCTTCGGCCAGGTTGGCCGACAGCGTGGTCTTGCCCACGCCGCCCTTGGCCGAAACAACAGCAATGATCTTCACGAGCGATTCAGCCGATCAAGAAAGGAGCGGCGCGCTGGCGCGCGCTCGCTGGTTGCGCCTGGTTCCTTGCGGCCTTCAAGCCGCGCGAATACCTTGTCCAGTTCCGTGCCGGTGCCGGCGGCGTGGTTCGGATCCACCGGCGCCCACAAGCTGCTTTGCTGCGGTGCGGAAATCGCGGGACCTGACACCGCTGCCGGTGCGGCAGGGATTGCCTGCGCCGGCGCGGCGGGCGCGAGCGGCCTCGCGGCCGGCGCCAGAGGCGCCATGCCTTCCGGCGTGCGGAATTGGGGCGCCATCCCGGAGACTGCCCTGTTCACAGCCGACGGCGCTTCATGCCCTGCATTTTCGCGGACCGGCTCCGCGGCCGGTGGCGGCTGGCTGGCGGGCGCCGCGGCCCGCCACAGTGGCACGGGCGATGCGGCCGGCTCCGCGGCTGGGCGGCTAAATTCATGTCCGGGTGGCATCGCGGGCTGGACTGCCGGCACCACGGCGGCGCGGTCGACGCGCATAGCCGACAGCAGCGGCCAGCGCTCGCGCGCTTGCGCCGCGGCGTCTTCGCGCACAATCTCTTTATACGTCTCCGTCTTGCCGCCGAAGCGTTGGAACAGCTTGGACAAATCGTCGGATTGACTCATGGCATTTCACTCACGCAAGGATGGGGGCCGGGGCGGACCTGCGGCAAACCGCCGCAGCTCCTCAACGCCCGAACCGGAATTCAACGCATCCGGTGGCATCAATCGGCGTGCTCTGGCTGACCCGCAGGGCCTCGGACGAGCCAAGCATGCGGAACCAGTGTTGGTACGCCCCCTCCAGGAACGCCGGCGACCAGTCGTCGGCAGCGTCTCCGAGTGCCGCCTTCAGCGGTGCGCAATAGTGCCGGATCACCAGGGCGCCGCCAGCATCCTCAATGCTGGTCCAGCCCCAGTCCACGTCCAGCCAGATCTGGGCGATGGCCCTTTCGAGTTCGGCGAGCGTGGCGCACGCGCCCGGATCGAAACGTTGAGCAAAACGCACACCCACGCGCCACATGACGGCGCGCAGGCTCGCCGGATCCATGCTTTCCGCCAGTTCCTCACCCAGCGCTGACAAGACCTCGCGCCATTGCGATGAGCAATGGCGCTCAGTCAAATACTGAAGAATCGCTTGATTCACCCCGAGTTCCTGTTTTAAATATTCGCCGAAAATATTCTTATTGTTGAAGCCCATTTTGTTACCACCCAGGCTTATCCGCAAATGCTTCGTGCGCAACAATTGTCCGTCGGCCGGCCATGTTTCATCCATGCAACATGCGGCTTTGTGATCCCGCGCCACGAGGTGTGATTAAAGCACACGATGCAGATTGAAATGTGTTAACAGCCAACAGCCTGGCCGGCCGGGGCAGACGGGCGTCTACAGACTGACAGCTTCCGGCACCGGCGTGAACCCTCCCCCTCCGGAAGCGGGGATATGAGACAGCTTTCGCCGCGCCTGACCGCGACGCCAGCCACAGGTCCGGGGGGCAACGCGTGTGGTCCCGACATTTAGCTTTGTATGGAATTTATGCTTGTTTCTATAAAACAAGGCGTGAAATAGACGGCTTCCTTGTGTCATTTTTTATGGCACAAGGGGATTGACATTCATGCATGCGGACAACGAACCGGGGCGGCGGGCCTATTCTGAAGGTCTGGACCCGCATCCAGCCGCCGCGGCCAGGACACCTCACACTTCCCGCCAGCGCGGCAAAGCCAGGCGTCTTTCTCGGAACCGTCCGCCGACCGAACAGGAGAATGCCATGTCCGAGCGCACGCAAGCCGCCACCCGGATCGAAAAGGACAGCCTTGGCGACGTGCCGGTGCCGGCCGGGCACCTGTGGGGGGCGCAGACCGAGCGTTCGCGCCAGAACTTCCGCATTGGCACCGAGAAAATGCCGTCCGCGCTGATCGAAGCTTTTGCCATCCTCAAGCTCTGCGCGGCCCGCGCCAACCGCGAACTGGGCGTGCTCAAGCCCGAACTGGCCCATGCCATCGAACAGGCGGCGCAGGAGGTCATCGCCGGCAAATGGCCGGACGAATTCCCGCTATCGGTCTGGCAGACAGGCTCCGGCACCCAGACCAACATGAACCTGAACGAGGTGATTGCCAACCGCGCGATCCAACTGCTTGGCGGCGAGCCGGGCTCAAAGGAACCGGTGCATCCCAACGATCACGTCAACGCCAGCCAGTCCTCCAACGACAGCTTTCCCACCGCGATGCATATCGCCGCCGCCCGCACGATCCAGTTGCTGTTGCTGCCTGCGCTGGAGACCTTGCGGCAGGCTTTCGGGCGCAAGGTGGACGCTTTCGCCGACATCGTCAAAGTGGGCCGCACGCACTTGCAGGACGCCGTGCCGCTGACGCTCGGCCAGGAATTCTCCGGCTATGAGGCCCAGGTGGGCGATGCCCAGTCGCGCCTGCAGCATGCCATGCTGCGCGCCATGCCGGTGCCCCAGGGCGGCACGGCGGTGGGCACCGGACTCAATGCGCCGCATGGCTTTGCCACCGCGTTCGCGCGCTCGCTGGCGGACTTCACCGGCCTGCCGTTCGAGCCCGCGCCCAACCGGTACGCGCTGCAGGCGTCGCACGATGCGCTGGCCGACCTGTCCGGCGCGCTCAACACCACTGCGTCGTCCTTCCTGAAGATCGCGCGCGATTTCATGCTGCTCGGGTCCGGCCCGCGCGCCGGTTTTGCCGAACTGGTGCTGCCGGCCAACGAACCGGGCTCCTCGATCATGCCGGGCAAGGTCAACCCGACCCAGGCCGAAGCGCTGGCCATGGTGTGCTGCCGGGTGATCGGCAACCATACCGCCATCACGCTGGCCAACGGGCTTGGCACGCTGGAGCTCAACGCCTACAAACCGGTGATTGCCTACAGCCTGCTGCAATCAGTCACGTTGCTGGCCGACGCCACCGCGAGCTTTGCCACGCACATGGTGGAAGGCGTGGAACCGGATCGCGAGCGCATCGCCGAACTGCTGGCGCGCTCGCTGATGCCTGTGACCGCGCTCAATCCGCACATCGGCTACGACCGCGCCGCCGAGATTGCCAGGCTGGCCGTCAGGCGGAACCTGTCGCTGCGCGAGGCGGCACTGGCGTCGGGCCATGTTACCGAGGCCCAGTTCGACGCATGGATAGACCTGAACGGGATGACGCAGGAAACCTAAGGTGCCCGGCAAGAAAGCCGCGGCGCCATGGGTAACTGTCTGAAACAGCCGCACGCCCCGGTCCGGCGTGCCGGAATGCAAAAGCGTACCCGTTTCTGCGCGCCTGCAAACGCGCCGGCAAGAGCCGGAAGAGCGCCTTGCCGACGGTTGGCGCGCCGGTCCTGCCAGGCCTACTTGCCCGCCGCCTTCTGGCGATAGCGCGTGAGTTCGGCGCCCAGCCAGGGGCCGCTCTCCACCGGTTGCGCCTGGCCGCACTTAACCAGGTAGGGCTTGCCGCTGACGCTGCTCATGCTAGCCCCCAGCTCGATGAAGCGTTCGCTCGTGGTGACGGCGCCCTTGTCGGCGAGGTAGTCGTATTTCTTCTTCAGGTGAGCGGCCGCGTCAGGCGCGGAATACCAGCTGCCGTTGCGGTTGAACTGGCAATTCGAGCCGGCGAGATAGGAGAACAGGTGGCTCACCTCGGCCTGCGTCGCAGGGGACGGCGCGGTCGCCGCCGCGGGGGCGGCCGGGATCGCCAGAGCAGTGGCTAACAACAAGGCGGACAGGAAGGCAGGTTTCATTGGGGGACCAGGAAGTCGCATCCGCCGCATTAGAACGGCATTCCTGAACCACTTCAAGTCATGCCAGGCCGCCCCGGCGGCAAAGCGTACCCGTTTCTGCGTACGTTCAGCGCCTCGGTGCGATGCTCAGCCGATGGCGCCACCGCCATCCACCAGCACCGTAGAACCCGTGGCAAACCCCGTACCGGCCAGGTAGAGGATGGCCTGCGCCACATCCTCGGGCTGGCCGATGCGCTGCGCCGGCAGGCGCGCGGCCACGCTCTCGTACATGGCCTGGCGCGCGGCGCCGTCGAGCTTGTCCCACAACGGCGTGGCGATCAGGCCCGGGGACACGGTATTGACGCGCACCGGCGACAGTTCCAGCGCCAGCCCGCGGCCCAGCGCGTCCAGCGCGGCATTGATCGCACCCTGCAGCACCGAGGTCTTGTTCGGGCGCACGCCCAGGAAACCGGACACCATCGTCAGCGAGCCCTGCGCGCGAATCGGCACCGCGCGCGCCACGCGGTAGGCGCCCCAGAACTTGCTGTCCATCGCGGCATAAGCGTCGGCCAGCGGCAACTGGCGCACCGGGCCAGTCGGCGTTTGCGCGGCGGAGATCACCACGTGGTCCCACGGTTCGGCGGTGCTCATAAATTGCGCCACGCTGGCGTCGTCGGTGATGTCCAGCGTGGCCCCCGTCACCGTGCCTGTGCTGCCAGCCAGGCCGCGCACGGCAGCATCGACCTTGTCCCGCGAGCGCGAGGCAATGGCGACGTTCGCGCCGCGGGCGGCAAAGGCGGTGGCCGCGGCCAGGCCGATGCCGGAACTGCCGCCAACCACCAGCACCCTGGCGTCCTTGAAATCGGGGAACATGGCAAGACTCCTTTAATCGTCAACCGATGATGGAGAAGGGAAGGCCTCCTCCGTTCCGGACATTATGATCACGCGCCGCCGTCCGATCATCCACCCTGGATTGGAAGCACTCTTGGCGGAAATTTGATAATCGGGCCCCATCCGCCCCGCGCCGGCAAGCCTGGCGCAGCGCCGCTACAATGCCGCGGTGCAGCTTAGGCCCCGCGCCTGGAGCCAGCCGCCCTCTTTCCGCCCGTCACCGGCGGCCCCAGAACATCCCGCCCAACATGAAGCCGCTCCTGCTCGTCCTCAGCCACGTCAGCACCGAACACCTATCCTGGATTGCCGAACAATACGAGGTACGCTACGCGCCCGACAGCGCCAGCCGCGCCGCCCAGATCAAGGAGGCCGGCGCCAGCGTACGCGCGGTGCTGACGATCGGCTCGGTGGGCCTCACCGCCGCCGAAATCGACGCCATGCCCGCGCTGGAGCTGGTGTGCGCGCTGGGCGCCGGCTACGAGAACATCGCCGTGGCCCATGCGCGGGCGCGCGGCATCATGGTCGCCAACGGCGCCGGCACCAACGACAGCTGCGTGGCGGATCACGCCATGGCGCTGCTGCTGGCCAGCGTGCGCGCCATTCCGGCGCTGGACCAGGCCACCCGCGCCGGCAAGTGGCGCACCGCGTTGCCGCTGCGCCCCAATGTGTCGGGCAAGCGCCTGGGCATCCTTGGCCTGGGCACCATCGGGCGGCGCATCGCGCAGCGCGGCCTGGGCTTCGACCTGGAAGTGGGCTATCACAACCGCACGCCGCGCGGCGATGCGCCGTTCCGCTATTTCGATACGCCTGGCGCGCTGGCCGAATGGGCCGACTACCTGGTGATCGCAACGCCCGGCGGCACCGGCACCCGGCACCTGGTCGACGCCGGGGTGCTGGCCCGGCTCGGCCCAGGCGGCTTCGTGGTCAATATCGCGCGCGGCAGCGTGCTCGACACCGCGGCACTGGCCGACGCCCTGCGCGCAGGCAAGCTCGGCGGCGCCGGGCTCGACGTGTACGAGACCGAACCCGGGCCGCCGGCCGAATTGTTCGACTGCCCCAATGTGGTCCTGACCCCGCACATGGCGGGCTGGCCGCCGCAAGCCATCGCGGCATCGGTGCGGCAGTTCCTGGAGAACAGCCGGCTGCACTTTGCCGGGGAGCCGGTGCTCACGCCGGTAGGCTGATACGGGAGGCGGCGCGATTCAGCCCGCGGGAAATTCCACCCGCACGCGCAGCCCCGGCGCCGCGTCTTCCAGCGCGACGCGCGCGCCGTGCGATTGCGCGATCTCCGCCACGATGGCCAGGCCCAGCCCGCTGCCTCCGGTGGGGGCTTCCGGCACACGGTAGAAGCGGTCGAACACCCGCGCGCGCTCGACGGCCGGAATCCCCGGACCGTCATCGCGCACCACGAGTTGCACCGTGTCCGCGGCCGCGACGGCCGCCACGGCCTTCACGCGGCAGGCCTGCACATCGACCTTGCCGCCGGCGGGCACGTAGCGCAGCGCATTGTCGACCAGGTTGGTCAGCAGGATGCGCAGCGCATCCGCATCGCCGCGCACCATAGCCGGCCCGGCATCCGCATCGGCATCCAGCCCCAGGTCGATCTGGCGATCGAGCGCAGCCTGGGTCATCTCGGCCACCACGTCTTGCGCCAGCGCGCGCAGGTCCACCGGCTCATGCGGCGGCACCGCCGCGCCGGGCTCCTGGCGCGCCAGCGTCAACAACTGGGCCACCAGATGCGTCAACCGTTCCAGCCCCTGCCGCAGCTTGCGCACGGCCTCCTGGCGTGCCCCGGCGGTGTCGGCGCGCTCCACTAGTTGGGCTTGCAGTTGCAACGCCGCAAGCGGCGTGCGCAGCGCGTGCGCGGCGTCGGCGACGAAGGCACGCTGGGTATCGATGGCGTGCGACAGCCGCGCCAGCAACTGGTTGAGCGCCTCGGTCAAGGGCGCTATCTCGTCGGGCATGCTGCTGACGGCCAGCGGCGCCAGGGCATTGATGTCGCGCTGGCGCACCCCGGCGGCGATCTCCCGCAAGGGCCGCAAGCCGCGCCCCACGGCAAGCCAGACCACCCAGCCGATCAGCGGCAGCAGCAACAGCAACGGCGCCACGGTACGCAACGCCATGCGCGCGGCCACCTGGCTGCGCGCCGACATGGGCTGGGCGATCTGCACCACGGCAGGCCCGAGCTGCACGCTGTAGATGCGCCATTCGCCTTCGTCGGTCCTGACATTGGAGAAGCCCAGCTCGGCCCGCGGCGGCAGGGCCGGATGCGTGTGCGAGAGATAGAGGCTGCGCCCCGAGCCGTCCCAGATATGGATCACCACGTCCTCGTCCGCATGGAACAGGCTGCCGCCGGGCGACTCCGGCGGCGTGAACAACGGCGTGACCGGATTGGCGAACTGGCTGGGCAGCGCGGCGGCTACCTGCTTCATCTGGTAATCGAACAGCGCGTTGGCTTCTTGCCGGGCCTGGCCATAGATCAGCAAGGTGGCGATGGCAATGCCGGCCAGCAGGCCCAGCGCCAGCCACCACAGCAGGGTTCTCTGGATGGAACGCATCAGCCCGCGCTCCCGGACGAAGACGGCGCACCGTCCTCCAGCTTCGGCACCACATAGCCCACGCCGCGGATATTGCGGATCAGCGCCGCGCCGAATTTCTTGCGCAGCGCGTGGATGTAGACCTCCACCGTGTTGCTGCCCACTTCGTCGCCCCAGCCGTACAGGCGCTCTTCGAGCTGCGCCACCGACCACACCTTGCCGGGTCGCGCCAGCAGCGCGGACAGCAAGCCGAACTCGCGCGCCGACAAGCGCACCGGCTCGCCGTCGAGCGTGACTTCGCGGGTGACGGGGTTGATCACGATGCCGCCATAGCGCAGCAGCGGCTCCGCGCGGCCTTCGGCGCGGCGCATCAGCGCATGCATGCGCGCGGCCAGTTCCTGCAGGTCGAAGGGCTTGACGAGGTAATCGTCGGCGCCGGCATTGAGGCCCGCGACGCGATCGGCCACCGCGTCGCGCGCGGTCAGGATCAGCACCGGCGTGTTCACGCCACGCGCGCGCAGCGCGGCCAGCACCTCCAGGCCGGAGCGGCGGGGCAGGCCGAGATCGAGCAGGATCAGCGCGTAGCAGGCTTCGCCGTCCGGACCGCCCGACTGGATGGCTGCGGCGAGGCCGGCCTCGCCATCTTGTACCCAGTCCACCGCGAAGCCTTCCTGGCGCAGCGCCAGCTTCACGCTATCGCCGATCATGGCGTCGTCTTCCACCAGCAGCACTCGCATTGTCAGTTCTTCCGGTTCAGGCTGGCCTGCCTGGATTGGATTGTGCGTCGGGGAGTCCGTGAGCAATCGCCTCAGCCAGCGCCTGCGCCAGTCCGGGCAGCGCCGGGAAGCCGGCGGTGATCACGTAAACCGGCAGGTTTTCCAGGTAGGCGCGCATGCGGCCCTTCGCGGCAAACCGCGCATTGAAGGCAGACGCCCGCAGCGCGGGCACGAAGCGCGGCAGGATGCCGCCGCCCAGGTAGACGCCGCCGCGCGCGCCGAGCACCAGCGCAATATCGGCCGTCACTGACCCCAGCAGGCCGCAGAAGACGGTGAGCGCGCGCTCGCAGACCGGGTCGTGCCGGTGGACCGCGCCTTCCGTTACCTGCGCCGGTTCGAGCTGCCGCGCCAGGGGCGTACCCGTTTCTGCGTGCAGCGCGGCGTGCGTCAGCGACAGCCCCATGCCCGACAAAAGGCGTTCCGCGGATACGCGCCCGAAGGCCTGATTGGCCGCGCGCCAGGCGGTCCATTCGTCTTCGGTCTCCGGCATCAGCTCGATATGCCCGCCCTCGCCGGCCAGCGCCACGGCCGGGCCGGAGCGCGCCGGCACCAGTCCGGACACACCCAGGCCGGTGCCGGGCCCGACCAGCGCGAGCGGCGCGCCGGCCACGGCGGTGCCCGGGCGCAATAGCGTCAGGTCCTGTTCGCCGAGGTGTTGCAAACCCAGCGCCAGCGCGGTGAAGTCGTTGATGGCCAGCAGCAGGTCGAAGCCGAGCGAGCGCTGCATCTCCGAGATGGAAAACGCCCAGGCGTGATTGGTCAGCTTGACGCGATCGTCGGTCACGGGATTGGCCAGGCCGACCGCCGCGTAGCGCGGCCTGGCGCTGCCGGGCGGCAGCCCGCCGAGGTAGTGCAGCATGGCCGCCTCAAGCGAGGGGAAATCGGCCACCTTGAGCGCGGTCACCGGGCCGATGCGCTGCGGCGCGGTCTCCAGCGCAAAGCGCACATTGGTGCCGCCGACATCGCCCAGCAAGCGCGGATAGCCTTGCATGGCGTCAGGCCGAGAAGACATCGGTGCCGTGGCGGTGCCGGCTCAGCACCAGGCTGACGGGCAGCGCCGGCGTGGGCCCCTTGCTGGCGTTGGCGAACACGGCTGCCTTGGCCGGCCCCGCGAACGACAGGAAGACGCGGTCGGCCGCCAGCAACGCCGCCAGGTTAAGCGTGATGCGCGCGTGCGGCGCCTCGCGCGGATGCGTCACCAGGTAGCCCGGCTGCGTGTCGGCCAGCGCCTGCTGCAGTTCGGGGGCTTCGGGAAACAGCGAGGCGGTGTGGCCATCCTCGCCCATGCCCAGCACCACCACGTCGGGCTGCCGCCAGGCCGCATTCAGGCGCGCCACCGCGCTCGCCGGATCGGCCACCTCGGCGGCATCGGCCACCAGCGGCACGAAGGCCGCCTTGCCCGCGGCCTCGCGCAGCAGGTGGCGGCGCACCAGCGCGCCATTGCTGTCGTCATGGTCCGGCGGCACCACGCGCTCGTCGACCAGCGTAACGGTGACCGCGTCCCAGCGGATCGTGCGGTGGCGCAGGCGCTCGAACAGCGGCACCGGCGAGCGGCCGCCCGATACCGCCAGCACCGCCCAGCCGTTTACGCCAATGGCAATCTCCAGCGCGTGGGCCACCGAGATCGCCATCGCTTCGGCCAGGTCCGCCTCGGAAGTATGTTCGTAGCGTCGCATGGTTTCTCCTTTTCGAATGATGGTTGGCAAGGCTTGCAAGAACCTGCAAGAACTTGCAAACAGAGCCGCGGCTAGACCTCTTCGTGCCAGAGCGAGCCGTCGCGCGACATCAGCGCTGACGAAGCGGCGGGCCCCCAAGTGCCGGCGGTATACGGCTTGGGCGGCACAGTGCTGTCCGCCCAGGTATCCAGGATGGGTTCGACCCAGCGCCAGGCCTGCGCCTGCTCGTCGCGCCGCACGAACAAACCCAGCCGGCCGCGGATGACATCGAGCAGCAGGCGCTCGTAGGCGCCGGCGCGCCGCACCTTGAAGGAGTTGGCGAAGTCCAGATCAAGCGAGGTCCCGGTGAGCGCCACGGTATCGCCGGGCTGCTTGACCAGGAAATACAGGCGAATGCTCTCCTCGGGCTGCAGCCGGATCACCAGCCGGTTCTGCGGCGACAGGGTCAGCGGACGCGGGAAGATCGCATGCGGCACATCGCGGAAGTGAATCACGATCTCCGCCACGCGCGACTGCATGCGCTTGCCGGTACGCAGGTAGAACGGCACGCCGGACCAGCGCCAGTTGGCGATCTCGGCCTTGATGGCGACGAAGGTCTCGGTATGGCTGTCGGGCGCGATGCCCTTCTCGTCCAGGTAGCCCACCACCGGCTTGCCGCCCACGGCGCCGGCGCGATACTGCCCGCGCACGGTTTTCTCGGCCACGTCCTGCGGCGTGATGGGCTTGAGTGCCTTGAGTATCTTGATCTTCTCGTCGCGGATGGCGTCTTCGGACAGGCTGGTGGGCGGCTCCATCGCCACCATGCACAGCAATTGCAGCAGGTGGTTCTGCACCATGTCGCGCAGCGCGCCGGTACTGTCGTAGAACTCGCCGCGCGTTTCCACGCCAAGCTCCTCGGCGATGGTGATCTGCACGTCCTGCACCCATTCGCGGCGCCATAGCGGCTCGAACAGCGCATTGCCGAAGCGGATCGCCATCAGGTTCTGCACCGACTCCTTGCCGAGATAGTGGTCGATGCGGTAGATCTGGTCTTCGGCGAAGAACCGCGCCACCGCCGAGTTGATCGCATCGGAAGAATGCAGGTCGTGCCCGAGCGGCTTCTCCAGCACGATGCGGACATTGGGATGATTGAGCCCCGTGCGCGCCAGTTGCTCGCAGATGGGCACAAAGATATGCGGGCCCGTGGCGAGATAGCACACCACCACTTCGGGCGCGCGCTGGAGGACCTTCTGCGCCAGCGCATCGAAGTGCGCCGGCTCGCGGGCATCCGCCTGCACGTAGCTGATGCGGGCCAGGAAACTGGCCCAGGCTTCCGGCGGCGCGTGCTCAAGGCCGGGCCGCACGCTTTGCTCCAGCGAGCCGACATAGTCCTCGGTGGTCAGGGGGTGGCTGCCGGTGGCAAGGATGCGCGCGTTCGGGTGCAGCAAACCCGCCCGGTGCGCATCGAACAGCGCCGGCAGCAGCTTGCGCCGCGCCAGGTCTCCGGTGCCGCCGAACAGCACCATGTCGAAATCGGGCATGCTCACCCTGTACTCCTTGTCTTGGCCAGCGTAGATGCGGCGCAAGCACCTGGCGGGGCCCGCGAGGTCCCGGCAACGCCAGCGCGCGTCACTTGACTGAGTGACACGATGCGCCGCATAAGTTCCGGCCAGTTTACGTGAGTCGCCGCCGCTTGGCGAGGCATGGTGCGCATACGCCTCCCGGCGGGCACCGGGCCGCGATCAGCCGTCCAGCAGCGTCACCCACAGGCCGCGGGCCTGCAACTGGTAGGTGCGGGTGGCCTCGATCAGGGCGCGGCGGGGCGCCGGGTCCATGATGGCCTCGGGCAGCAGCGGATCGCGCACGATGGCGCGGATGATGGCGCGGCCCACCAGCATGGTCTCGCGCGCGGCGGCGTCGGGCGCCATGCGCGCCAGCTTGGCCTGGCTGCGCTCCAGCTGCGCCAGCGCGCGGCGGTAGGCCGATTGCAGCGCCTGCACGTCCCACAGTTGTTCCATGCGCGCTTCGGCATCGGCGTCGAACTCGCGGCCGACGAAGAGCAGGCTGGCACCGGCCATGCCCAGCCGGGACAGCGCCGTGCGCGTCGCCACCGCGCCGCCGGCGAGATTGTCGGGGCGCACATTGATGCCGGCCGCCAGTGTGCGGAAGCCGCACAGCGCCAGCGCGCGCGCATGATGCCGCCACGCGGTCTTCTCGCTGCGCGCGACCGCGGCGTCCTGCACCACCAGCCAGTCGCCAGCCCAGTGTTCCAGCCGGCTTTCTTTTTCAAACCAGTGCTCGACCTCGTCATAGACCGGATTGCCCTCCGGCAGCACCGCGTAGCAGCCGCGCTCCGTCTTGACGATGCGGCCCTGGCGCTGCAGGCGCGTCAGCGCCACGCGCACGCTGGGCGTGCCGATGCCCATCACCTCGGCGCCGCGCGCCAGCGCCTGCACCGGCAAGGTTCGTTCCGGGTGGCCGAAGAGCAGGTCCAGCACCAGGTCGGTGGCGGAGGGCTCGCGGATCTCTATTTCATGCATGAGCGGCAGCGGGGACAATAAGGGCGGCAATGAGTGCAGTGTCGGCACCGTGAACGGCGAAGGGTATACCACAAATATTTCTTTTAATGTCATTAATATATCATTCAATGAAATATTTTGGTATTTGGAAAAACACCTAACCCACACCCCATCGCCACTTGATAAGCACGTTAACAATCCCAGGCACCGAGGAAGCGAGCATGCATATTAAGCCCAACCCCTATGTCAGGACCGAAACCGACGGCCCGGTCTTCACCATCATTCTGGATCGCGCCGACAAGCGCAACGCCGTGGACGGTCCCATGGCGCTGGCGCTGCGCGAGTCCTTCGCGCACTTCGAGTCCGACCCGGCCCTGCGCGTGGCGGTGCTGTGGGGCGCGGGCGGCCATTTCTGCGGCGGCGCCGACCTGTCGGCGGTGGGCGACCCCGCACGGCGCCACGAACTCAATCCGCAAGGCGGCGGCGCGGGCCCGATGGGCCCGAGCCGGATGGCCCTGTCCAAGCCGCTGATCGCGGCGGTCAGCGGCTATGCGGTGGCGGGCGGGCTGGAACTGGCGCTGCTGGCGGACTTGCGCGTGGCCGAGCGCGGCGCTGTCTTCGGCGTGTTCTGCCGGCGCTGGGGCGTGCCGCTGATCGACGGCGGCACGGTACGGCTGCCGCGCATCGTCGGCATGGGCCGCGCGCTCGACATGATCCTCACCGGCCGCGCCGTGCCCGCCGAGGAAGCGCTGGCCATGGGACTGGCCAACCGCCTGGTCGAACCGGGCCAGGCCCGCGCCGCCGCCGAAGCGCTGGCGCACGAACTGGCCGCCTTTCCCCAACGCTGCATGCTGACGGACCGCGCCTCCGCCTATGGGCAATGGGACCTGCCGCTGGCCGACGCCCTGCGAGCCGAAGGCGCTAGTGGCGCGCCGATCGTCCTCCAGGAAGGCCTCCAGGGCGCCGCCCGCTTTGTTGGCGGCGCCGGGCGGCACGGCAATTTCTCCGGCTGACACACACACCGATACACGCGCGAATCCGGGATAAACGCGGCCCGGACGACCAAAGCGTACCCGTTTCTGCGTAAGCAATGAGACAGCCAGAAGGCCCAGATCTCGCTCACGCGAAATCCCTAACCTTCGATGTCCGAGGACCAAAAACAAGAGCGCTGCAGCCAGACAACGATTCGGTGTAGCCGTGCGAAGCGCCCGAAGGGCGGGCCGCACCAACCTTCGATGCGAAGCGAGCCGTCAAGGTCTACCAGGCCGTATGGGGCGTCCTCGTCGGCAGGCAAAAAGAGCGGAAAAGAGGGGGCCATGTCTGAGCATCGCCTTAAGGCGATGTGAGTTTGGCCCCCGGCCGCTCTTTTTGCCTGACGACGAGGAGGGGGTCGCCCCCCGCAGGGGGGTGAAACCGCCTTTGACTTTAAGCCTTTGAAGTTGAAGTTGAAGTTGAAGTTAAGCAGTTGAAGTCAAGCAGCTACTGTTAGCCAACCGTTAACCAACCCCATCAATCAACACCGCCAACCCAGGATCCCGCGCAGCAAAAACATCAAACACCCCCATCGCCCTCAACCCCGGCAACAACCCCACCAAATCCTCCCGCGCCGCCGCCCGCCGACCCGCATCTTCCCCCGGATCATTCATCACCCGCCAGCTAATCAAAAACGCCCCCACGCTACCTTTGCGCACAGTCACGCCATTCACCTCCACCCCATCCACCCCATCGGGCAGCAAAGCATCCGGCCTCATGCGCCCTCTCCCGACAGCGCCGCGTTCAGCACGCCATGCATGGCCGCCCCGGCCGCCACAATCCCCTGGCAACCCCAGGTCAGTGGCTTGCCATCGTGCGCAGTCACAGTGCCGCCCGCCTCCCTCACCAGCAAGACGCCGGGCAACCAGTCGTAATAGTCCTGTCCGCACTCCCAGTAGCCATCGAGCGCGCCGCGCGCCACCAGTGCCAGCAACAAGGACGTAGGCCCGTACACACGCTGGCCGAACACCTGCGGCAACATCCGGCCAAAACGGTCAAGGAAATCCGCGGTATCGCTGCGCACCTGCCCCGGCCAGTTCGGATGCGCCGTGGCAATCAGCGCCGTTGTCAGCGCCGAGCGCGCGTTGGCCCGCAACGGCTGGCCATCGCAATCGGCGCCCTGCCCTGCCACCGCGCGATAAGTGCGGCCGGTGGCCGGATCGTGCACCAGCGAGAGGACCGGATCGCCCCGCACCACCAGGCACAGTGCGATGGTCCAGCCCGGCATGCCGCTCAGGTAATGCAAGGCCCCGTCGATGGGATCGCAAACCCAGTAGGCGTCCGCAAATTCCGGCGCCTGTTGCTCGCCGCTCTCCAGCTCCTTGTCGGAGAACGGGATCTCTGGCCAGCGCTCCAGCAGGGCTTTTTCCAGCACCGAACCCACGGTGCCGCTGTGGTGATCGAACGCCACGCGCAACGCGTCGAAATCGGCCGGCGCGCTCAGCGGTTGCCCGGTACGCAGCCACCGGCCCTGCCCGGCGAGCAGGGTGGTCAGCATATCGAGCACGTCGGGCACCGGTTGGCCAAGGCGTTCGGAGAGGGTTGGCGCTTTTACGTTGGCATTCACGATGGATCGTTCCTGGGGTGGTTGGTGCAGCCAGTCTAGGCACTTGCCGCACTGCCAACTAACGATAAAATGCCAACTTATGTTCGAAACGGGCCAAACCGATGTCGCTACGAGAAATCCGCCCGCTCGCGCGCGGCACCTCGCGCGAGCAAGTGCCGCATCAGCATGCGCAGGGGCAGTTGTTTACGGTGAAATCCGGCGTGGTCGTGATCGAAGCCGGCGGCGGCCGCTGGCTGATGCCAACTGGCTGTATCGGCTGGGTGCCGCCGTACGAATCGCACGGCGCGAGCATTCACGGTGCAATGACCGGCATGAGCCTGTACTTCGACGAGGCCTGGAGCCGTGCCACGATGCCTGCGGCGCTCAAGGTGGTGCGGTTGTCGCCGCTTCTGGCGGCCTTGCTCGACACCCTGGTGCAGGCCGGCCCGCCAGCCGGGCCGGTGCGCGAGCATTACCTCGCGGTGTTTGCCGATGACTTCACCCGCCAGCCGGCGCAAACGCTGTTCCTGCCCATGCCGCAGGAGCCGCGCTTGCTGCGCATGGCCACCGCCTTGCTGGCAAACCCCGACGACAACACCGGGCTGGATGGCTGGGCGGCGCGCATCGGCATGGCCCGGCGCACGCTGACGCGCCACTTCCAGGCGGACACCGGCTGGAGCCTGGCGCAATGGCGCCAGCAATTGCGCATGCTCGCGGCCATGGAGCGGCTGGTTGCCGGTGAAAGCGTCACCGCCGTGGCGCTCGGGCTGGGCTACACGAGCGTCAGCAGCTTTATCGCCCTGTTCCGGCGCTACACGGGCACCACGCCGCGCGCCTACCTGGCGATGGGCAAGGATTGAATAGCGCCGCGCGCAAACCTTGCGCAACGCACATGCAAGCAGCAACGCACCCTCTCTTGTATGCTACGGCTATTGCCGCCGACGATGCCTGACCCGCGCCATGAGCCACAAATCACGCAGCCTCCTGCAGTCCATCTTCAGCCACCCGCTGAGCAACAATATTCATTGGCGCGAAGTCGAGTCCCTACTGCAGCAACTGGGGGCGAGCGTGGAGCCGATCCAGGGCGCGCGCTTCCGGGTTGTGCTCAACGAGTACGAGTTTTACCTGCACCACCCGCATCACGGCAATGTGTGCGCCAAGCAGGAAATCAAGCACCTGCGCGATTGCCTCGTGGCCGCCGGCATCACTTCGCCTGACAACGGCGACAAGCCGAAGTGACCCTGCGCCTGCCCGGACAGGCGTCGCGCCGGCGATCTCCCGCCCTACCCCGCGGTGATGACCATCGGCACCGAGCCGTCACGGCTTGAGCCAATCGATCCCCCTCACCGCATCAGCCAAACCTGCCCACCCGGCCCAACCCGGCCAGAACGGATTTCCATGACCAATCTTTCCGCATTCCTCGTCACCAACAAATGGCCGGCCCTGCGTCCCGAGCGAATCCAACTCTATTCGCTGCCCACGCCGAACGGCGTCAAGATCTCGATCATGCTGGAGGAGACCGGGCTGCCCTACGAGCCGCACCTGGTGCGCTTCGACGCCAATGACCAGTACACGCCGGAATTCCTGTCGATCAGCCCGAACAACAAGATTCCCGCCATCCTGGATCCCAACGGCCCTGGCGACAAGCCCCTTGCCCTGTTCGAGTCCGGCGCCATCCTGATCTACCTGGCCGACAAGAGCGGCCGGTTCATCCCGCAGGACGCTGCCGGCCGTTACGAGACCATCCAGTGGCTCATGTTCCAGATGGGCGGCATCGGCCCGATGTTCGGGCAGGTTGGGTTCTTCAACAAGTTCGCGGGCAAGGAGTACGAGGACAAGCGCCCGCGCGACCGCTATGTCGCGGAGGCGAAGCGCCTGCTTGCGGTGCTGGATGGCCGCCTCGCGGACCGGACCTGGATCATGGGCGATACCTATACCATCGCCGATATCGCCACCTTCCCCTGGGTGCGCAACCTGATCGGCTTCTACGAAGCCGGCGAACTGGTCGGCATCAAGGATTTCCCCCACGTCACGCGCGCGCTCGATGCCTTCCTTGCGCGTCCCGCGGTGGCCAGGGGGCTGGATATCCCCAAGCGCGGCTAAGCCCGCCGCACCTGGAGACACGCTTGTGCCGCTGATTCAGTTTGACGCCCTTGCCTCCGGTCTGCCGGCCGCCTGGAAGTCCTCCGTCGTGGGGCAGGTCGGGACCGCCCGCATCAAGGTCCTCAGGATGGATGAGCAGGCGTATGAAGCCGAGACGCACGGCTACAACGAAGGCCTGTTTGTCGTGAGCGGACAGCTCATTTTGCAAACGGAGGACGAAACCGTCGTTGTCCGGCCGGGAGAGATGTATCTCGCCCTGGCCGGCATCGCGCATGCCGTGCTGCCCGGCAGCCACGGGACGCTGGTGATCGTCGACGTCTGAACCGGCGTCTCGCCAGCCTTCAGCGGCCCGTGGCGTTGGCCCCGCCAGGCGCCTCCGGCAGGATCAGCGCCTGCGGGACCCGGTCCCGCCTGGCACGGGCAGCAAGGTAGTAGAGCAAGGCCGGCACCACCAGCCCCACGATCCAGGAAATATCCACGCCGCCCAGCGCCTCCACCCACGCGCCGGTATAGAAGCTCGTGGCGATCAGGGGCATCTGCACGAGCACGCCCACCGCGTAGACCACGATGCCGGTCATGTTCCAGCGGCCATAGCGCCCGTCCGGATCGGAGAGCGCCGGCACATCGTAGCGTTCCCTGGTGACGAAGTAGTAGTCCACCAGGTTGATCGCGCTCCACGGGGTAAAGAAGGCAAGGAGGAAAAGCAGGAACGCCGAGAACTCCTTCAGGAACGCGTGCTCGCCGGCGAGCGCCAGCACCGTCGACAACCCGACCATCAGCAGGATAAATCCAAGCCGCGCCCCGCTCGAGATCGTGCGCTGCCCGCCAAATCCCGTGATGATGGCCGCCACCGACATCACGCTGCCATAGGCATTGAGCGTGGTGATCGTGAGCTTGCCCAGCGCGATGGTCAGGTACAGCAAGGCCGCCACGGCGCCGCTTGCGCCGAGGCCGACAATGAACGAGACCTCGTGCCCGGCGAAGCGGTCGCCTGCAAGCGCGGCGGCAAACACCCCGAACACCATCGAGACTTGCGCACCCAGCACCGAGCCCGCGCCCACCGCGAAGAAGGTCTTGAGCGCCGACGTTGAGCGCGGCGAGTAGCGCGAATAGTCGGCTACATAGGGCCCATAGGCAATCTGCCACGACGCCGACAAGGACACCGCGAGGAGGAACGAGCCCACTGTGAAATGCCGGTTCTGCAGGAGCGCGCCGATATCGTGCCCGTGCAAGAGGCTGGCAAAGAGATAGAGGAACGCCAGCACGCCGACGATGCTGGAGACGCGGCCCATCGTGTGGATGGTCCGATAGCCGAGCGCGGCCAGCATCACGACCAGTCCCGCGAACACGAGGATGGCGCTCGCATTGCCGATGCCGAGGAAGCGGCTGAGCGCCTGGCCGGCAAGCACCATGCCCCCGGCGGAGAAACCCACGTACATGATGCAGACGAGCACCAGCGGAATGATGGCGCCGTAGACACCAAACTGGACGCGGCTGGAAATCATCTGCGGCAAGCCCAGCTGCGGGCCCTGCGCACCGTGCAGCGCCATCACGGCGCCGCCGATGAGCTGGCCGGCAAGCAAGCCCACCAGCGACCAGAAGACATCGCCCCCTAGCACGACGGCCAGCGCCCCGGTGACCACGGCGGTCACCTGCAGGTTGGCGCCGAGCCACAGCGTGAACTGGCTGAACAGGCTGCCGTGGCGCTCCGACTCAGGTATGTAGTCGATCGAGCGGCGCTCGATCAGCCTGGGCGAGGCTGCGCCGGATCCTGGGGTTTCCATTGTTGTCTCCTGAATATTTATGCGCTGCCCACTACCTGGGCCGGCGATCGCTCAGCGCAGCGCGGACCGCGCAATCACGGTGCGCTGGATCTCCGAGGAGCCCTCGTAGATCCGCAGGATGCGCGCGTCGCGCACCAGGCGCTCCAGCGGCATCTCGCGCGTGAATCCGTAGCCGCCATGGATCTGCAACGCGGTATCCGTCACGAAGGCCACCGTTTCCGATGCATAGAGCTTGGCCATCGAGGCGTGGTCGGTAAAGGGCTCGCCGGCCCCGCGCCTGACCGCGGCCTGCAGGGTCAGCAGCCAGGCGGCTTCCACCCGTGTCTTCATGTCCGCGAACATCCATTGCAGGCCCTGCTTGTGCGAAAGCGGCTCGCCGCCCACGTGGCGCTGTTTCGCCCATTCGATCGCGGCTTCGAGCGCGGCTTCTGCAATGCCAAGGCTGGTTGCGGCCACATCCAGGCGGCTGTTGTCCAGCACCTTCATGGCGGTGCGGAAGCCGCTGCCCTCGGCGCCGAGCCGGTTCGCGGCGGGGACGAGGCAATCGAGCGCCACTTCGTGCGCGGGGGCGCCGCGGATGCCCATCAGCTTCTCCGCCGGGGCGACTTCCACGCCCGGCGTCTTCCGGTCGACGACGAAGGCGCTGATGCCGCGGGTTCCGGCCTCGGGATCGGTCTTCGCGTAGACCACGATGAAGTCCGCCGCGTTGGCGTTGGAGATGAAGTGCTTCACCCCGCGCAGGCGGTAGCCGTCGCCCTCCGGGATGGCGCGTGTCGCCATGTCCGCGGGATTCGAGCCGGCGCGCGGCTCGGTCAGCGCAAATGCGCCGAGCTTGATGCCGGCCGCTGCGTCCGGCAGGTAGCGCTCGCGCAGGCTGTCGTCGCCGCCGATCAGGATGGAGTCGGTCGCGAGGTAGTGGGCCCCGATCATCGACGAGGTGGAAGCGCAGGACTTGGCGATCTCGACCAGCGACAGGATCAGCGCGACGGGCGATGTGTCGGTGCCGCCCCAGCGCTCCGGCAGGTTCATGCCCATCACGCCGACTTCGGCAAGCAGCGGCACATAGCGCGTGGCCGGGATTTCATCGCGGTCGAGCTCGGCGGCCTTCGGCGCGAGTTCGCTCTGGGCGAACCGCCCGATGGCGTCGGCAATCTCGAGGTCGCCCGGCTGCACGCCCAATCGTTTATGCATGTTGATTCTCCATGTTGGTGTCTTCCGGTGTGGCGCCAGCCGCCGGGCGATGGTGCGGGGCGGGCCGGAGCGGCTGCGGTCCCAGCGCGCCGCTGGCACGCACTGCCGGCAAAGCGTCGCCAGCGATGCCGAGCGTTTCCAGGATGGCGTCCGTGTGCTCCCCCAGCGCGGGCGCGCCGGTCACGCGATTGGCGCCGTAGGCGGAGAATTTCACGGGTTGCGACGGCAGGCGGACCTTGCCGCCGCGCGCATCGGGAACCTCGGTGAGCAAGCCGCGGTAAGCGGCATGGTCGCTCTCCATCGCCTGCTTCACATTGCGGATGGGAGCGACCGGAATGCCCGCGGCGCTGAGCAACTGGTTCACTTCCTCCACCGTGCGCGTGGCGGACCATCCCTCGATGCATGCCCGCAGGGCGCCCTCCGCGTTGCAGCGCGAGTGATCGTCGGCGAAACGCGGATCGGCCGCCAGCTCCGGCTGGCCGATCGTGCCGGCTAGCGTCTGGAACAGCTTGTTGTTCAGCACCGCCACCACGTAGAAGCCGTCTGCGGCGCGATACGCGCCGAACGGCGCGGAGGAAGGGTGGCGGTTGCCCACGCGGCGCGGGGCCAGCCCGGTCGCGGCGTAGCGGGCGACCAGCGTGGCGCTCAGGCTCAGGGTGGCGTCGAACATCGACACATCCACGTGCGTGCCCTCGCCGGTCTTCTCCCGCGAGAGCAGTGCCGCCAGCACGCCCCACGACGCGAAGAGGCCGCTCACCACATCCGATACGGCTTCGCCAAGCAGCGTCGGCGTGCCGTCCGGCGAGCCGGTGGCGTCCATCAGGCCGCACATCGCCTGCAGGATGATGTCGTAAGCAGGCCGGTGCGATTCGGGTCCGGTCTGGCCGAAGCCCGATACGCTGGCGTAGACAAGCGAAGGATTCTGCGCGCAGAGGGAGTGATAGCCGATGCCCAGCTTGTCGGCTACCCCGGGGCGGAAATTCTCCAACACCACATCGGCCCGCGCGCAGAGCGAGCGCGCGAGCTCCAGGCCCGACTCAGCCTTCAGGTCGATGACGATGCTCTGCTTGTTGCGGTTCATGGCGGCGAACAGCCCGCTCTCACCGTCGACGAAAGGCCCGACCGCGCGGTAGTCGTCACCGCCCGGCGGCTCGATCTTGATCACCTCGGCGCCGAGATCGCCGAGCAGGGCCGTACAGTAAGGCCCGGCAAGCACGCGCGAAAAGTCGATCACGCGGATGCCGGCAAGCGGCAGGTCAGGATGGTTCACTTCGCACTCCTCCAGATAGCCAGGGCGGCTTCGCCAGCGCGATCGCCGCCAGAGGAGGGCGATAAAGCGTGGCTTGCGTGCCGATGACAGGATTCTCAGCAGACTTGGCTATCAAGTAAAATATTGATATCAACTAGTACCTATACGATTTCCTGATGAGACTCTCCTTGCGCCTGTTGCGCTACTTCGCGGCGGCGGCGGAAGCCGGGAGCACCACGGCGGCGGCACGATCGCTGAATGTGTCGCAGCCGTCGATCTCCGTTGCCATCCGCGAACTGGAGGCGCTGTTCGGAGAAGCGCTGTTTGCGCGTGACGCGGGGTCGAGGATGACGCTGACGCGCTTCGGCGTGCGCAAGCTGGCCGAGGCGCGCCAGATCCTCGCTGCGGCGGCTGCGTTCGAGGCGGACCAGAGCGGCGATGCCGCCTCGGGTGAAGTGCAGATCGGCGTGTTCAGCACGCTGGCGCCGGTGTACCTGCCGGTGCTGCTGCGGATCGCGCGCGAGCGCTTTCCCAGGCTCTCGGTGCGTTTCGCCGAGGGCGACCTGGCGCAGATCGAAGACTGGCTGCACGGCGGCAATATTGACTTCGCGCTGACCTATGACGTGGGACTTCCCAGCGAGATCGAGCGCGAGTGCATCGCCGAACTGCATCCCTACGGACTGGTGCCGGCCGGCTCGAAACTGGCCAGGGGAAGAGGCGGGATCTCGCTGCGGGAACTGGCCGGCGAACCGTTGATCCTGATCGATCTGCCGCACAGCCGCGAGTTCCTGATGGCGCCGTTCTGGCAGTACGGCTTGCAGCCGGAAGTGCGCTATCGCGCCACCTCGCTGGAACTTGCGCGGAGCATGGTTGCGAACGGGCTCGGCGTGTGCCTGCTGATCACCCAGGCGCCGTCGGCCGCGCAGACGGCCGGCGTGGTGGAAAGGCCAATCCGCGAGGAGACCATCCGGCAGCCCCTGGTGATTGCCCGCTCGGCTCGCATGTCACGCACGCCGACGTCGGAACTGCTGGCCGGATGCGTGCGCGAGGCAGTACATGAGGCAATGGCGGCGCGCGCCGTCCGGGGCAGGCGCGGAAGGTAGCCCGGCGGATCCGGGCAGCGGGCGCGGGAGACACTGGAACCAGCCGGGGTTCAGGTCACCGCCCCGATCTGCCAGGGCACGAACTCATTCTGCCCGTAGCCATGGATCTCGCTCCTGGTGCGCTCGCCGGAAGCCACCCGCAGCATCAAGGCGAGGATGCGCTCGCCCACCTCATCAACGGTCTCCTCGCCATCCGCGATCGTGCCGCAGTTCAGGTCAAGATCGTCCTGCTGCTTGCGCCAGACGGCGCTGTTGGTGGCGAGCTTCAGCGATGGCGTAGGCGCGCACCCATAGGCCGAGCCCCGGCCCGTGGTGAAGCAGATCAGGTTTGCGCCGCCGGCAACCTGGCCGGTTGCCGATACCGGGTCGTAGCCCGGCGTATCCATGAAGACAAGCCCCTTGCTCCGGACGGTCTCCGCATACTCCAGCACATCCATGAGCGGGCTATTGCCGCCCTTGGCGACCGCGCCGAGAGACTTCTCCAGGATGGTCGTCAGCCCGCCCGCCTTGTTGCCGGCCGAGGGATTGTTGTTGAGGTTCGCATCGAGCCTGGCGCAATAGGCTTCCCACCAGCGGATGCGCGCAACCAGCTTCTCGCCCACCACGCGCGACACGGCACGCTGGGTGAGCAGGTGCTCGGCGCCGTAGATCTCCGGGGTTTCCGACAGGATGGCCGTGCCGCCCTGGCCGACGAGGCGGTCCACGGCATTGCCAAGCGCGGGGTTGGCGGTGATGCCGGAATAGCCGTCTGAGCCGCCGCATTGCAACCCGACCACCAGGTGCGCGGCGCTGACTGGCTCCCGCGCCACGCGATTGGCCTCGGCCAGCATGTCCCTGACCTGTTCGACGCCGAGCGCGACGGTGCGTGCCGTTCCGCCCGCTTCCTGGATCACCGCCGTGCGCAGGCCTGGCTTGCCGGCCAGTCCTTCGGCGGCGAGCAGGTCGCCGATCTGGTTGGTCTCGCAGCCGAGCCCGATAAACAGCACCGCCGCGAAATTCACGTGCCTGGCGTAGCCGGCCAGGGTGCGCCGCAGGATCGCCAGGCCCTCGCCCTGCGAATCGATGGCGCAGCCGCCGCCATGCGTGAGCGCCACCACGCCATCCACCATCGGGTAGTCCGACAGGGCTTCGGGATGCATATCCCGGCGGAAGTGGTCGGCGATCGCCCGTGCCACGGTCGCCGAGCAATTGACCGAGGTCAGGATGCCGATGTAGTTGCGCGTGGCAACGCGCCCGTCGGCTCTTCGGATGCCGAGGAAGGTGGCCGCGCCCGCGCTCGCGGCCGGCACGGGCGCGGCGTCGCCAAAGCGATAGTCGCGGGCAAACTCGACCATGCCCAGGTTATGCGTGTGCACATGTTGTCCCGGCTCGATCCGCTGCGACGCGATGCCGATGATCTGGCCGTAGCGGCGCACCGGCTGGCCGCTCTCGATGCGGCGCAGCGCGATCTTGTGCCCTGGCGGGATCATGCCGGCAACGGTCACGCCCTCGTCTCTCAGGAACGTGCCGGGAATCAGCTGCTGGCGTGCGATCACCACGTCGTCCGCCGGACTGAGTTTGATGGTGGGTGAAAGCCATTCCCTCGCGGCGGGTGACTGCATGGTGGTTCCTCTTGCTCTCAAGATGGCGAAATGAAGGATGGCGCTTACAGCGGATTCGACAGCAAGCCTCGCGCGGCGAGATTGCTCACCAGCGCGCGAATGCCGAAGGTCCAGGGCTCTGCCCGGTCCGCCAGGTTGACGCGGTTGCGCAGCGTGCCGAGCCTGGGGCTGCGAATGGTGACCACGTCGCCCAGCTTGTGCGTGAATCCGCAGCCGGGCGCATCGCGGTCCTCGGTCGGCGCGAACAGGGTGCCGAGGTACAGCATGAAGCCGTCGGGATACTGATGGCAGCGGGAGGCGGCCTGCGCCACCAGGTCGAGCGGGTCCCGGCTGATCTTGCTCATCGAGTTGGCGCCGCGGAGCACAAAGCCGTCGCCGCCCTCCACGCGCAACTGGATCTCCTCCGCACGCACATCGTCCATCGAGAAGGTAGCGTCGAACAGGCGCAGGAAGGGGCCGATGGCGCAGGAGGCGTTGTTGTCCTTGGCCTTGCTCAGCAGCAAGGCGCTGCGGCCCTCGAAGTCGCGCAGGTTGACGTCGTTGCCCAGCGCGGCGCCCAGCACCGTGCCGGCGCTGTTGACCGCGAGCACGACCTCGGGCTCGGGGTTGTTCCAGGTGGACTCCGGATGGATGCCGATATCGGCCCCCGTGCCCACCGCGGCCAGCACGGGGGCCTTGGTGAAGATCTCGGCATAGGGGCCGATGCCCACCTCGAGATACTGCGACCAGAGCCCCTGCTTGATGAGCAGTTGCTTCAGCGCATCGGCTTGCGCCGAGCCGGGGCGTACGGCCGCGACGTTGTCGCCGATCAGGGCCTTCACCTCCTGGCGCACGGCATCCGCGCGCGACGCATCCCCGCCCGCCTGCTCCTCGATGACCCGCTCCAGCATGCTTGCCGCGAACGTGACGCCCGCTGCCTTGATGACCTGGAGGTCGCACGGCGCCAGCAGATGGGGCTGGCTCGCATCCCGCGCGGGGCGGCCGGTATTGCGGAGGATCTCCGCAAGGCTGCCGAGCCGCCGGCCGGGCGTGCGCCGGACCCGCTCGGCGGGCGCATCCAGTTCGAGCAGCCCGCTGATGGTGCAGGCCAGCTCCGACAGATCGTAGACACCGTCGTCGCGAATCGCGACGACGGATGGACCGGAGATCCCCCCGGGCACCCAGGCACGTCCCACCAGTGTGCCGGCGCAGCCGTCGTCGGGCAGCGCATCCGACAAATCGAGAGAGGTGAGTGTTTCCATATGCGATGTAGTCTCCAATGCGTGCCGGATCAGGCTTGTTCGTGTCCCTGCCGCAGCCGGGTACTGATCAGCGCGGCAAGCACAAGCAGGCCGGCGATCAGCAACAGTCCGTTGTGGGTGCTGCCGGTGGCTTGCTCGATCAGGCCCATCATCGAAGGGCCGAAGAAGCCGCCGAACAGGCCGCACGTCGTGACAAACGCCAGCCCCCCCGCCAGCGCCGTGCCGCTCAGGCGGCTGGAAGGGAAGATAAAGAGAACAGATTGCACCACAAACAGCATGAACGCCGTCAGCGAGAAGCCGATCAGGCCGATAAACGAATTGGACATCGCGGCCACCACCAGGCCGGCGGACATCGTCAGGAGCCCGATGAACAGCATACGCCGGCAACGCTGCGGCGTTGTCGCCAGGCGGGGCAGAATCGCGGCGCCGAGGGCAGCCGCCACCCAGGGCACGGAGTTGAGCGCGCCGATCTCCAGCGGTGACAGGCTGGCGTAGGTCGAGATGATGCCCGGCAGGAAGAAGATGACCGTGTAGATGGTGATCTGGTGGCAGAAATACACGGCAATGGTCAGCCAGATCTGCGGATCGCGCAGCATCTCCGTGAAGCGGTGCTGGGACGCGCCCGAGCCCTGCTCCGCAGCCAGCCGCGCCTGCAGCCGCTGGCGTTCTTCCACGGTCAGCCAGGGTGCGCTGCCCGGACCATCCGGCAGGGTCTTCCAGACAACATAGGCGAGCGCCAGGGTCGGCAGCCCTTCGATGATGAACAGCCACTGCCAGCCATGCAGGCCCATCAGGCCGTCCATCTGGAGCAGCGCGCCGCCCAGCGGGCCGCTCAGGATATTGGCGACGCAGACGCCCAGCAGGAAGTAGCCGGTAGCCCGGGCCCGCTGCTCGCGGTCAAACCAGTAAGTCAGGTAGAGCATGACGCCCGGGAACAAGCCCGCCTCGGCAACGCCGAGCAACAGCCGCATGATGTAGAAGCTGGTCTCGCCCTGCACGAATGCCATGCCTGCGGAAAGCAGGCCCCAGGTGATCATGATGCGGGTGATCCAGAACCTGGCGCCCACCTTGTGCATGATCAGGTTGCTCGGGACTTCGAACAGCGCGTAGGTCAGGAAGAACAGTCCGGCGCCCAGGCCATAGGAGGCCGCCGACAATCCCACGTCGATCCCCATGCTGGCCTTGGCCAGGGCGATATTGGTGCGATCGAGGAAACTGATCACGTAGACAATCACAAGCAAAGGCATCAGCTTGCGAATGAGTAGTTTGTTCAGGCGCTGCGCGTCGTCGGCCAAGGGCTCAACGCGCGCCGCGACAGCGTCGGCAGTTAGCATGGGGTCTCCTGATATTGGTGTTTTATTGATGTTCTGCTTGTGCTGGCACGCCAGTGCCGCCGCGGCTCAGGCCGGGCCGAGGTCGGCCCAGACCGGTCCGTCCGGAAAGCGGTAGCGCTCAAGCGTGCCGGGATGCATCTCGATGCTGTAGCCCGCGCGCTGGGGCGGCATATAGCGGCCGTTGCGAATCACTACCGGCTCGATGAAATGCTCGTGCAGATGGTCGACGTATTCGAGCACGCGGTTTTGCAGCGAACCCGATACCGCGATGTAGTCGAACAGCGAGATGTTCTGCACGTACTCGCACAAACCGACGCCACCGCCATGCGGGCAGACCGGGATGCCGAACTTCGCCGCCAGCAACACGACGATCAGGACCTCGTTGAGACCGCCGAGGCGCGCGGCGTCAAGCTGGCAAAAATCCAGCGCCCGCGCCTGGAACATCTGCTTGAACATCACGCGATTGTGGCAATGCTCGCCGGTAGCCACGCCGATGGGCGCAATGCGCTTGCGGATTTCAGCGTGCCCGAGAATATCGTCCGGGCTGGTCGGCTCTTCGATCCACCAGGGATCGAAGGCCGCGAGGCGGCGCATGGCGTCGACCGACTGATCCACGCTCCAGACCTGGTTGGCGTCCATCATCAGCGTCCGCTCCCAGCCGATCTCCTCACGCAGGATCGTGGCGCGGCGCATATCCTCCTCCAGATCGGCGCCGACCTTCTGCTTGAAGTGCGTCCATCCCGCCGCGACGGCATCGCGCGCCAGCTGGCGCATCTTCTCCTCCGAATAGCCCAGCCAGCCCGCGGCGGTGGTGTAGCCCGGGTAGCCTTGCTCGAGCATCTGCGCCTCTCGCTGTGCCTTGCCCGGGGCCTGGCGGCGGAGCAGCGCGATCGCTTCCTCCGGCGTCAGCGCATCCGTCACGTAGCTGAAATCCAGGCAGCGGACCAGTTCTTCAGGCGTCATGTCCGCCAGCAGCTTCCATACCGGCTTGCCGGCTGACTTTGCCCACAGATCCCAGATGGCGTTGACGATGGCCGCGGTGGCAAGGTGAATCACGCCTTTTTCCGGCCCCAGCCAGCGCAACTGGCTGTCGCTGGTGGCAAACCGCCGCCAGAAGGCGCCCATGTCCGAGGTGATTTCCTCGAGGGTCAGGCCAACCACCAGCGGGGCCAGGGATTGCACGGCGAGCACGCAGATCTCGTTGCCACGGCCGATGGTGAAGGTCAACCCATGGCCTTCCATGCCTTGCGGGGCATCGGTATGCAGCACCACATAGGTTGCCGAATAGTCCGGAGCGGCATTCATGGCATCGGAGCCGTCAAGGGTTCTGGACGTCGGGAAGCGAATGTCGTGGACGCTGAGGTGGGTAATTCGAATACGCATTTGACGCTCGGCTGATTGGTTGTTGGGGCCGTCTGGGACATCCTGGCCATCTGGGACGCGTCGACTGTACAGCCCCTATTGATACCTGCATAATCGTGCTTTCATATATATCGATACCAAAATTGGTATCCATTCGATGTGAAGCCAACCGATGTGAAACCCGAGCCCACCGAACCCGCCGCGGAATCGGCGAAAGCGTTTGCACCGCTGAAGATCTCAAGCCGGCAGATCGCCTTGATCAACGCGCTGGCGGAACACCGCAACCTTCGCCGGGCCGCGGCGGCCATGCACACCACCCAGCCGGCGGCCAGCCTGTTGCTGCAGCAGCTTGAGGAAAGACTCGGCGTGCAGTTGTTCGAGCGCCTTCCGCGGGGCATGGAGCCGACGCTCTACGGCGAGGTACTGATCCGTTTCGCCCAGGGGGTCACGCACGAATTCGGCCATGCTGAAGCGGAAATCGCGGAACTGGGCCGCGGCGCCTCGGGCCTGGTGCGGATCGGTACCGTCATGGGTCCGGTGCCGACGGTCCTGACGCGCGGGCTGCTGGCGTTCAAGGCCGCTAACCCGAAGGTGCGGATTTCCATTGAGGTGGGGACCAGCGACACCCTGCTGCCGTCGCTGATCCGGGGGGACTTCGATGTGGTGCTGGGCCGCTTGCCCGACCGGCTCAGTCATCCGGACCTGGACATTGAATTGTTCGAAAGGGGCGAGCAGATGCGCGTGATTGCGCGGCCGGACCATCCGTTGACCAGGCTCGATCCACTGGCGCTGCGCGACCTGGTGCCAATGACCTGGATTCTTCACCCCGTGGGCAGCCCGATGCGGCTGAGAGTCGAGAGTGCGTTGACACAGGCGGGCATGATCGATGCCCTGGATATCGTCGAGACCGCGTCCATTCTTGCCGCCACCGCCATGATGGAAACCTCCGACATGATTTCCGTGGTGCCGAACGACGTTGCGCAGTATTACGCGCGTTATGCAATGGTCTCCGTGCTTCCCGTGGAGTTGCCGGTGTCGATGGTCAATCTCGGGTTGCTGACGCGGCGCTCGCGTCCGATGTCGGCGGCAGTGCGCGGCGTGCTCAGTTATTTGAAGGAGTACGGGAGGGACGCCGAGATTGGCGGCCCCGATCCGGGAAGCCGGCGCTGAACAAAAAAGGCGGACACCAGACTGGTACCCGCCCGTTCAACGCCTGCCGTCAGCCGGCGATCTCCGCCACCGCCCTTGCTGGCGCCACCGCATAGTGATCGAACTGCATCGCAAAGCTTGCGCGCCCCGAGGTCAGCGCGCGCAAGCTGCCGATATAGCCGAACATGCCGGCCAATGGCACATGCGCTTCAACCACGACCGTGTTGCCGCTGCCATCGCCGCCGCGCTGCGACTGCCCGCGCACCAGCCCCCGGCGCCGGTGCATGTCGCCGATCACGTCGCCGACATGATCCGCGGGCGTCACCACCTCCACGGCCATCACCGGCTCCAGCACCATCGGCTGCGCATCGCGCGCGGCTTCGCGGAAGGCTGCCGCCGCCGCAGTCTCGAAGGCCAGCGCCGAGGAATCGCGCTCGTGGTAGCTGCCGTCCAGCAGGGTGGCCTTGAAATCGACCACCGGGTAGCCCGCGAGCACGCCTTGCGCTGCCGCGCGGCGGATACCGGCTTCCACCGCCGGCACGAACTCGCGCGGTACCGCGCCGCCGGTGATGCGGCTTTCGAACTGCAGGCCTTCTCCACGCGCCAGCGGCTCGAAACGCAGCAGCACTTCCGCGAACTGGCCCGGCCCGCCGCTTTGCTTGCGATGGAGATAGCGTGCATCGGCGGCGCGGGTCAGCGTTTCGCGATAAGCCACTTGCGGGCGGCCTACCGTCACCTCCACGTTGAACCGCGTGCGCAGTTTTTCCAGCGTGACCTCAAGTTGCAGTTCGCCCATGCCGGACAGCAGCGTCTGGCCGCTCTCCGGGTCTTGCCGCAACCGCAGGCTCGGGTCTTCCTGCACCAGCACCTGCAAGCCGCGCGACAAGCCAGCCTGGTCCGCCTGCGATTTCGGCTCGATGGCCACGTCGATCACCGGTTCGGGCGACTCGATGCTCTCCAGCACCACGGGATGCGCCGGATCTGTCAGCGTGTCGCCGGTGATGGTCGCCTTGAGCCCGACGATCGCCACGATATCGCCCACCACGGCAACATCGCGCTCCTGCTTCCGGTCGGCATGCATCTCGTACAGCCGGGCCACGCGTTCACGCTTGCCGCTGCCGGCGTTGAGCACGGTGTCCCCGGCGGCAAGCCTGCCGCGATACAGGCGGACGAAGGTCAGCGTGCCGTGCGCGTCGTGCACCACCTTGAAGGCGAGCGCCACCAGCGGCTGGTCCGCATCCGCGCTGACTTCATGGCGATCCACCTCGCCTGGCGCCGGCAGGTAGGCCGTCACCGCGTCGAGCAGCGGCTCCACGCCCTTGTTCTTGAAGGCCGATCCCGCCAGCACCGGCACCACGGCGCCGGTGATCGTTGCACGCCGGATGGCCGCGCGCAGCGCGTCCCCGGCCGGCTCGCGGCCGGCGAGATAATCTTCGAGCAAGGCATCGTCATGCTCGGCCAGGGTTTCCAGCAAACGTTCGCGCCATACGGCCGCCTGCTCCCTCTGCGCGGCCGGCACGGCCTGCGTCACGTATCCGGTCGTGTCCGCACCGCCCTGCCATAGCAAGGCCTGCATGGCGACGAGATCGATCACGCCGGTGAAATCGCCCTCGCTGCCGATAGGCAATTGCAGCACGAGCGGCACCACGCCGAGGCGGTCCTCGATCATGCCCACCACGCGCAGGAAATCCGCGCCGGTGCGATCCAGCTTGTTGACGAAGGCGAGGCGCGGCACGCGATAGCGGTCCGCCAGGCGCCAGTTGGTTTCCGTCTGCGGCTCCACGCCGGCCACACCGTCGAACACCACCACCGCGCCGTCGAGCACGCGCAGCGAGCGGTTCACTTCGATGTTGAAATCGATGTGGCCCGGCGTATCGATCAGGTTGATCTGATGCTCGCGCCAGAACACGGTAGTGGCCGCGCTGTTGATGGTGATGCCGCGCGCCTGCTCCTGCGGATCGAAATCCATGGTGGCGGCGCCGTCATGCACCTCGCCCAGCCGGTGGCTGGTGCCGGTGTAGAACAGGATGCGTTCCGAGGTGGTGGTCTTGCCGGCGTCGACGTGGGCGATGATGCCGATGTTCCTGAGGTTTCTGCGTTCGTTCCTGCGTTCTTTTCTGCTTTCCATGATGGGCTGCCTACAATGCAAACACCCTGGCGGGGTGTGTGCCTGCCAGGGTGTTTTGGGTCCCTGGGAGGCGATCTGCGAGGCCTCCCGGACTGCATGTGCGGCCAGGAGGCTATGGGATCGCTTGCGGGGCGGCGCCGGCATGCCGCATGCGGCACGCAACCTTCTCGGTGGCTACGCCAGCCGACGCCGTTACCGCACCAAGGGACGAGCGCAAGCTCCCGTTCCCTTGGCCGGTTTGAATCGTGGCGATCAGCTTGTCGTAGGTACGCATGGCGTGTCAGATGGTGGCGAAACAAAAAAACAAAACCCCGGAGGGCCTGCGGGCCGTCCGGGGTTGGCGATATGCTGTGTCGTCACTCCCGGAGCCGGCCTTGCAGCCTTCCGGGCGGACGCTCGGAAGACTAGGCGTGAATAGCCAGCAGCACGCGTTCACCGTAAGGTGCCGCGGCAAACACTGCGATGGCGGTGCGTTGCGCTGCTTGCTTCATGTTGCCTGAACTCCAGAGAATGGAGCGGAGTCTAGCACTTGCAGGAAAAACTTGCAGCGCACCATACGTGCACCCCGCCCCAAAGTGCGCTAGGCTGAAAAAAGACATCCCCACGCAGGAGATCCCCATGCCAAGTCACCCAGTCCTGGAACGGGTCACCGCCCGTATCGTGGCGCGCAGTGCCGGCACCCGCCAGCCCTACATGGACCGCACCCGCGCCATGGCGGGGCAGAAGGTGGAACGCGCCCATCTCTCGTGTACCAACCTGGCGCACGCCGTGGCGGCCATGCCAGAGCAGGCCAAAATCCGCCTGAAGGCGCAGGAGCGCCCCAACCTCGCCATCGTTTCGTCCTACAACGACATGCTGTCGGCACACCAGCCACTGGCGGAGTATCCGCAATGGCTCAAGGAGGCCGCGCTGGAAGCGGGCGGCACCGCGCAGTTCGCTGGCGGCACGCCCGCCATGTGCGATGGCGTGACGCAGGGTCAGGACGGCATGGATCTCTCGCTGTTCTCGCGCGATGTAATCGCGCTGTCCACGGCGGTGGCGCTGTCGCACCAGATGTTCGACGGCGCGCTGTACCTCGGCGTGTGCGACAAGATCGTGCCGGGGCTGGTGATGGGCGCGCTGTCCTTCGGCCACCTGCCGGCCATCTTCGTGCCCGGCGGGCCCATGACCACGGGCATCGGCAATGAAGAAAAGGCCCGCGTGCGCCAGCGCTATGCCGAGGGCAAGATCAGCCGCGCCGAGTTGCTGGAGGCGGAGAGCCAGTCCTACCACGGCCCCGGCACCTGTACCTTCTACGGCACCGCCAACTCCAACCAGATGCTGATGGAGATCATGGGCCTGCACCTGCCCGGCACCGCCTTCGTCAATCCGAACACGCCGCTGCGCGAGGCGCTCACGCGCGAGTCCGCGCGGCAGGCGCTGCGCCTGGTACATGGCGGCGAGCGCTATACGCCCGTGGCCGACGTGCTCGACGAGCACGCCTTCGTCAACGGCATCGTCGGCCTGCTGGCCACCGGCGGCTCCACCAACCACACGCTGCACCTGGTGGCGATGGCGCGCACCGCCGGCATCGTGCTGGGCTGGGACGATTTCGCTGAACTATCGGAAGTGGTGCCGTTGCTGGCGCGCGTGTACCCCAACGGCAGCGCGGACGTGAACCAGTTCCAGGCCGCAGGTGGCCTGCCTGTGGTGATCCGCGGCCTGCTGCAGCTCGGGCTGCTGCACGACGACGTCACTACCGTGGTGGGCAAGGGGCTGGCGGACTACACCCGCGAGCCGGTGCTGCGCGATGGCAGGCTCACCTGGATCGACGGGCCGGAAGCACCGCTGGACGACAGCGTGGTGCGCTCTGCCAGCCAGCCGTTCGCGCCCGAGGGCGGCATCAAGCTGCTTGACGGCAATATCGGCCGCGCGGTAATCAAGATCTCGGCGGTCAAGCCCGAGCACCATGTGGTCGAGGCCCCCGCGCTGGTGTTCCATACGCAGGATGCGCTGATCGACGCCTTCAAGCGCGGCGAGCTGGAGCGCGACTTCGTCGCCGTGCTGCCGTGGCAAGGGCCGGCCGCCTGCGGCATGCCGGAGCTGCACAAGCTCACGCCTACGCTGACAGTGCTGCAGGAGCGCGGTTTCCACGTGGCGCTGGTGACGGACGGGCGCATGTCCGGCGCGTCGGGCAAGGTACCGGCCGCCATCCACGTCTGCCCCGAAGCACTGAGCGGCGGCGGCATCGCCCGCGTGCGCGACGGCGACCCGATGCGCGTGGATGCGAACACCGGCGTGCTGACGGTGATGGTGCCGGAAGCGGAGTGGGCCGCGCGCGACGTGACGCCGCCCGATCTCACCGCCAACCGGCACGGCGTGGGACGCGACCTGTTCGCAAACTTCCGGCGCCATGTCAGCACGGCCGAGGCGGGCGCGTGCTCGCTGTTCGCGCAGGAGGGCTGAAGCGCCCCGCTTAGAAACTATGGCTGATGCCGGCACCAAACCCGGTGCCGCCACTGGCCTGCCGGCTGTGGCGATACGACACCGCGCCATACAGCGTGGTGCGTTTCGATAGCGCATAGTCCAGCCCGCTGGTGACGTAGTCGGTCGTGCCGGCCTGGCCGTAGCCCTGGAAATCCCGCGCGCCGGAGAGCTTCAGCGTGACGGCGCCCACGCGCCAGTTCACGCCGAGGGTGGCCGCGCTGCGTTTCGCGCTGGCATCGCCGAGAAACGCCTGGCTGGCGGCGCTCAGATGCGTCTGGCTAACCGACGCCATCAGCCGCACCGCGCTGAAGGCATAGGCGAGCCCGGCAAACCAGGTGTTGTCGCGGGCCGAGTTGCGCTCGGCGGTGAGCATGGCGGACCACGGTCCCGCGTCGTAGTTGAGCGAGGCGGCCAGCGGCCGGGTGCGGTCCCGGTTGCCGGCGGCATCCGGCGTCTCGTTCTTTTCCACGCTGGCGGCGACGTGGACATGCACGCCGCCCCATTTCGGCGAATCGTAGAACACGCCGTTGTTCAGCCGTGAATATTCGCCCGCCGGACCGTTGTGGTACGGATCGGTGCGATAGGACGGGTGGTACACAAACCAGGCCACCGAGCTGACGCGATTGAAGTTGTCCCAGCTGTCGTACTGCCAGTCGTATTGCCACATCGGCGTCAGCGCGCGGCCAAACCGCAGGTCGCCATAGGGCGATCCGATGCCGACGGTGGATTCGCCCTGGAAGTAAGGCGTGGCGCCGCTGGCTTCGAGGCGTCCGTCGCCCATATCGAACGTGTCTGCAGGTTCATGGTCGCGGCCCAGCCGCCGCCCAGCGGCTCGCTGCCGCGCAGGCCGATGAAGCTGCGCTGCAGGGTGCCGAGCTGGACCGGCTGTCCCGGCGCCGGGCGGAAGATGCCGGCATCGGCAAAACCATACAGCGTGAGGCTGCCCTGCGCGTGCGCCATCGGTGCGGCCGGGGCCAGTACGGCGGCGCAGGCGAGCGCTGGCAGGCAGCGCGTCAGTGCGCGCTTGCGGCGCAGCCCGGGGGAAAATGCGCTTTCGCATGGCGGCGTCATGGCGCGAAAGCGCGGGGATGTATGTGATGGGTTCCGTGTGGGGTTCAGTGCGGGCGTGGATTCAAACGTCAATGCCAGTTCCAGATTTGAATACATGCCAGGGCCCGCCGCTCGGATGGCGGGCCCTGGACACGCGTGAGAGACCCAAAGGGGCGAAAGTGCGGCGGCATCACGAGGGCGCGCCACAAAACAGAATCGCCGCCGGGGCGTTTGCGCGCCCCGGCGGCGGAAGACGATCAGGCCAGATGGTTCAGCTCAGCCTGCGCGCGGGATTGGCCGCGGCGGGCACGGCGAGTTGCGCATCGTCGGGTACGCGCAGTTCCTGCACCGGCACGGCGATGGCGCAGCCGGCGGCTTCCAGCGCCTGCTTGATGCGGTGGTAGAACGCGAAGCGCACGTTCCAGTAATCCCCGGCGGCAAGCCAGCAGCGCACGTTAAGCGTCACGCCTTGCGCCGCGTAGTTGACCACCATCACCTCGGCGGCCGGGTCCGCCAGCACGCGGTCTTCCGCGGCGAGCATGGCGCGCAGCGCATCGAGCGCGGCCTGGATATCGGCGCCGAAGGTGACCGTGACCTCGATATCGAGGCGGCGCGTGGGATTCTCGCTGTAGTTGGTGATGGCGCTGCCCCAGATCTTGCCGTTGGGCACGCGCAGGCAAACCCCGTCGAATGTGGTCAGCTCGGTCATGAACAGCCCGGTTTCGCGCACCGTGCCCGCCACGCCCTGGGCATCGATGTACTGGCCCACGCGGAAGGGTCGCAGCAGCACCAGCATGATGCCCGCGGCGATATTCTGCAGCGTGCCTTGCAAGGCCAGCCCGATGGCGAGGCCGGCGGCGCCGAGCATGGCGATGATGCTGGCGGTCTGCACGCCGAATTGCGACAGCACCAGCACAATCGTGATCACGCGCACGATCCACTGCGTGACGCTGGCCAGCATGGGACGCAAGGTGGCATCGACGCGCGGGCGGTCGAATGCGCGCAGCACGGCGGCGCGGGCACGGCCCGAGATCCACCAGCCCAGTATCAGGATCAGGACGGCAGCGATGCAGTTCAGGCCCTGCTGCACCACCAGTTGCAGCAGGTAGGTCCAGGCTGCTTCCAGCTTTCTGGGCTCGATGAAGTTGAGGTCCATGGATTCGGCTCCGGCAATCAAATTAGAAAGACTGGTCATGTGCAGCTCACGATGCCGCGCCGTCGCGCCGGCGATGCACCAGTTCGCCTGCGTCGGGCAACGGCGTTTCGCTGCGCGCGAGCTGGCCGGGATCGAGCTGATGCGAGAAGCCAGCCACCGAGCCCATGCGGCGCTGGCGGTCCTCCGGCAAGGTTGGCCCGCTCTGAATATAGACGGTGAGCAATTCGGCAAGATGAACGAGCACGGACAACCGTGTGCGCTCATAGCCATGCGAGGCGTCGGCGCCGAAACAAAGCAACGCCGTACGCACATCGTGCCCGGCACTGACCGCCGCGCCCGCGTCGGAGTGGTAGAAACGGAACACGTCGCGATGGCTGGGGATGCCGTGCTCTTCGCACAGGCGCAACAAGCGGCGCGTAAGGTGATAGTCATGCGGTCCGGCCGAATCCATCAGCGGAATGGTCACGCCGTATTCGCTCGCGCCCTGCCCCGGCGCCACCGGGCCGATGTCGATGCCGATCACTTCGCTGACGTCGTCCTCGATCACCGCGGTGGCGCCCGAACCAACTTCTTCGGTGAGCGTAAACACGGCGTGGCAGTCCATCGGCACCGGCGCGCCGCTTTCGCGCACGGCCTTGAGCGCGGCCAGTACCGCGGCGACGCCGGCCTTGTTGTCGAGATGGCGCGAGACGATAAAGCCGTTGTCGAGGATCTCAGGGTTGGCGTCGAACGCGACGAAATCGCCCACCTGTATACCGAGTTCGCGCAGTGCTTGCGGCGTGGCGGCATCTTCGTCGAGCCGCAGTTCGAGCTGGTCCCAGTTGACGGGTTGCGTGTCCACCGCCTCGTTGTATACGTGGCCCGAAGCCAGCAAGGGCAGCACCGAGCCGCGATGCCGGCCGCTCTCGGTAAACAGTGTCACGCGCCCCCCTTCGGCCCAGCGGCTGGACCAGGTACCGATGGGAGCGAGCGCCAGGCGGCCGTTGGGCTTCACTTCGCGCACCATGGCGCCAAGCGTATCGAGATGAGCGACGAT
The DNA here is from genome assembly GCF_057814235.1 of Cupriavidus sp. F041. NCBI lineage: Bacteria > Pseudomonadati > Pseudomonadota > Betaproteobacteria > Burkholderiales > Burkholderiaceae > Cupriavidus > Cupriavidus sp. F041. The sequence goes on along the minus strand of NZ_JBVASY010000001.1, from coordinate 1,645,436 downwards.
AGCGCAGTCGGGGCCGAGCCCGGCTTGCGCGCGATTGCCGCGCAGCGTGGCGCGGATGGTGCCGCGCCGGGTGAGCTGGTACGGAATGTCCAGGTTGTCGAGCGTGCGCGCGGTGTAGTGCACGATCTCGTCGGTCAGCCCGGCGGGACTGGGGATGGCGAGCAACTCCAGCAGCGTGGTCTTGAGGTAGTAAGGGTCGATTGTCAGTGTCTGCATGCGGGCGGGTTCATGGTTCGGTTCAGGAAGAAGTTGGTACGGAAGAAGTTGGTACGGAAGAGGTTGGTACGCCAGGGAACGCGGTCAGGCGGTGAACGGGAACAGGAGGTCGACAAAGCGCTCGGCGGTCGGCTGCGGTTCGTGGTTGGCCAGGCCGGGGCGTTCATTGGCTTCGATGATCACGTAGTCGGGCTGGTCATGCACGGGTACCAGAAAGTCCAGTCCCACCACCGGGATGCGCAACGCGCGTGCGGCGGTAACTGCGGCTTCGCGCAGCACCGGATGGAGTTCCGCCGTGACGTCGTGCAGCGTGCCGCCGGTATGCAGGTTGGCGGTCTTGCGCACCGGCACGCGCTGGCCGGCCGCCGGCACCGAAGCCATCTCCAGGCCTTGCGCGGCGATGCAGCGCCCGGTTTCGCCGTCCATCGGAATGCGGCTTTCGCCACCAGTGGCAGCGGCGCGGCGCGCGCTGTGGCGCTCGATCAGCGTCTTGAGATCCGACTTGCCATCTCCCACCACTTCGGCCGGCTTGCGAATCGCGGCAGCCACCACCGCGTAGCCGATCACGACGATGCGCAATTCCTGCCCGGGACAGAACGACTCCAGCAACACGTTGCCGCCTTCGCGCTGCGCGGCTTCGATAGCGCTGGGCAGTTGCGCGGTGTCGCGCACGTCCACGCTGATGCCGCGCCCCTGCTCGCCGCAGGCGGGCTTGACCACCACCGAGCCGCAGGCGCCAAGGAAGGCGGCGTTGTCTGCCTCGCTGCCCGCGGGCTGCTGGCGCGGCACCGAGAGGCCCGCCGCATCCAGCCGGGCACGCGTGAGCGCCTTGTCCTGGCACCATGTCATGGCCACCGCGCCGGTCAGCTCCGAAAGCGATTCGCGGCACAGCACCTCGCGCCCGCCGAAGCGCAGGCCGAAGATGCCGCTGGCGGCATCGACGATGTCCACGCCGATGCCGCGCCGGCGCGCTTCCTTGACGATCAGCGCGGCGTAGGGATTGAGCTGGTCGCACTCGCTGCTGCCGGCGAACAGCGGCTCGTTGATGGCGTTCTTGTGCTTGATGACAAAGCCATCGAGCTGGCTGAAGCCGAGCTTGTGATACAGGCCGATGGCGTGCTCGTTGTCGTGCAGCACCGAGAGGTCGAGCGACTGCCTGCCGCGTTCGGCAAAGCGCGCGAGCAGGTGCGTGACCAGCGCGCGCCCCACGCCGGCGAGGTGGGTCTGCGGATCCACCACCAGGCACCACAGGCTGCTGCCGCCCTGCTCGTCGCCGAAGGCCAGCGCATGGTCCACGCCCATGGCCGAGCCGACGATCTCGCCGCTCTGCTCATCCTCGGCGAGCAGGTAGACCACCGCTTCCTGCTCGCGTTGACGCCACACGGTGGCAGCGTCTAGCGGCACCATCTTGCGCATGGCGTAGAGGCGATTGATGGCGGCGATGTCGGCGCGGGTCGCGAGGCGGCGAATGGTGACGCCAGGAGATGGCGCGCTATCGTCCAGCGGCACATCGAGGCGGCGGCGGAACAGCAGCGAAGGATCGAGGAACAGCGTCTGCGGCGCTTGCGCGAGCACGAGTTGCGGCGCGTCCACGTAGAGCGCGATATCGCGCCGGCCCGGCGCTTCTTGCTGCAGTTCGGCAGCCAGCAGCGCCGGCGAACCGAAGGCCGGTGCGAACATCAGCCGGCCCCAGCCGCAATCGATCATGGCATTGGGGCGGGTCGACACCGGCGCCGGTGGCTCGCAGGCGCTGCGCGGGGTGGCAGCGCCAGTGCGATCCTCGCCGGCGGGGTCATGCATCGCGCCGGCGGGATGCGGCGAGGGCGCGGTCCGGCCGGTAGCCCTGGTGCGCGCGGAAAGGCTGACAAGGTTGAAAGTGGATGGCATGTGGGTCTTCCTCCTGTTGGTGTCTCGTGCAGCGTCCCGTCAGGCTGGCGTGCTATCGCTGCATCGCTGCGCCGGTCAGATGCCGCGCGTCTGCAACCACGCTTCGAGCAGCGCGATCTGCCAGACCTTGGAGCCCTTGAGCGGGGTGATATGGCTATCGGGCGCGTCGAGCATGGCGTCGGCCACGCCGTCGCGGTAGAGGCCGCGGCTGCGCGCGCGATCGCTGCTGATGTAGCCGCGCACGTAATCCAGGAACGGGCCGCGCAGGTACTTCAGCGCCGGCACCGGGAAATAGCCCTTGGGGCGATCGATCACCGCGGCCGGGATCACCTGGCGCGCCGCTTCCTTGAGCACATGCTTGCCGCCCGCGGCGACCTTGTGGCGCGCCGGCATGCGCGCGGCCAGTTCCACCAGCTCGTGGTCGAGGAAGGGCACGCGCGCTTCCAGGCCGTGCGCCATGGTCATGTTGTCGACGCGCTTGACCGGGTCCTCCACCAGCATCACGGTGGTGTCCACGCGCAGCGCGCGGTCGATAGCGCTGTCGGCGCCGGCCTGGGCGAAGTGCGCGGCAAGGAAACGGCCGCTAGGATCGTCGGCCAGCCATTGCGGCGCGAGCAGCTCCGCCATCTCGCCGTGGCTGCGGTCGAAGAAGCCGTGCCGGTAGGCGGCGACCCCGCCGTCCGCGTCCGTGTTGCCGGCCAGCGGCGGGTACCAGTGGTAGCCGCCGAAAACTTCGTCGGCGCCCTGCCCGCTCTGCACCACGCGGCTGTGTTTCGCCACGGCGGCGGACAGCAGGTAGAAGGCCACGCAGTCGTGGCTGACCATCGGCTCGCTCATGGCGCCGATGGCGTCGGGCAGCGCGGTCAGCAGGCCGGCCGCCGGAATCATCATCTTCTCGTGGCGGGTACCGAAGTGCCTGGCCACCAGGTCGGAGTACCGGAACTCGTCGCCAGCCTCGCCGCCCACGGTTTCGAAGCCGATGGCGTAGGTGCGCAGGTCGTGCGTACCCGTTTCTGCGAGCAGGCCGGTGATCAGGCTGGAGTCGACGCCACCGGACAACAGCACGCCCACCGGCACATCGCCCACGGTGCGGCGGCGCACGGCGTCGCGCAGCGTGGCGAGCGCGAGATCGCGCCAGGCCTCGAACGGCCGCTCGAGATCGTCTGTGTTCCGGCTGAAATCCAGCCGCCACCAGGTGCGGCTGTCGGTGCGGCCGTCGGGCTGCACCGTCATATGCGTGGCCGGCGGCAGCTTGCGCACCGCTTGCAGGATGGTGTGGGGCGCGGGAACCACGGCGTGCAGGCTCAGGTAGTGATGCAGCGCTACGGGGTCAAGCGTGGTGTCGATATCGCCACCGGCCAGCAAGGCTGGCAGCGTGGAAGCAAAGCGCAGGCGCTGCGGCGTGGCCGAGTAGTACAACGGCTTGATGCCCAGGCGGTCGCGCACCAGGTGCGTCAAGCCGGAATCGCGCTCCCACAGGGCGAAGGCGAACATGCCGGCGAAGCGGTCGAGCGCGGCCGGCCCCCAAGCATGCCACGCCTTGATGATGACTTCGGTATCGCCGGTCGAGGCAAAGCGGTAGCCCTGGGCGGCCAGTTCTTCGCGCAACGCAGCGTGGTTATAGATCGCTCCGTTGAACACGATGCCCAGGCCCAGTTCGTTGTCGATGAAGGGCTGGTGCGCGCGCTGCGACAAATCCATGATGCGCAGCCGGCGATGGCCGAACGCACGGCTGCCCAGGCTAAACAGGCCCTCTCCGTCGGGGCCGCGCGGCGCCTGGTCGCGCGTCATGGCGGCGACGGCGTGCAGGTTGGCCATGACCTGATCGAAACGTAATTCTCCAGCAATGCCACACATATCCGGACGCTCTCCTGTCACTGGCGGTATCGGGACGTCCAAAGGGACTGCCAAAGCCCAAACACCGCGCCGTGTATTGTTTTCTCATGGCGCGGTGTTCTGGTCTGCCCGAGACCGTCTGACCGGATGTCAGACGATCACCTACAGTTGATTGAAATTGGGGATACTTTCAGGACAGATGACAGGGGCTTTGGTTTCCCCGGATTGCGCGATGGCAGCCGGCCAAACCGGCGCAAGCCCTTAGTGGACAAGGGCTCGCGCCGGTTCAAAAAAATTCGCCTGAGTGCCATTTCAGATACTTTTATATGTGCATGGCATCGCGCAGCAAAGCGGTGCAAGCATCATATTTCCGGCACACGCGGCATGGTGTGGGATCGAAAGGTGGCGCATTTCGGCGCCCGAACGGCACCGTCGAGGCACGCAGAATTGGGTACGCTTTGGTGCGGGAGAGGCGTAATGAACCGGTGCAGCCGGACCGCAGGGCGCTATCCGGCCGGCGTTCAGGCCGTCAAGGAGTAATCGTGCAAGCGGTCGCGCGAGGCCAGCGAGGGGAACAGGCGCATCCACACCGCCACGACCACCAGCGTGCCGATGCCGCCCAGCAACACCGCGCCGACCGGCCCGAGCAGTGCGGCCGTGACGCCCGACTCGAACTCGCCAAGCTGGTTGGATGCCCCGATGAACACGGAGTTGACGGCCCCCACGCGCCCGCGCATATCGTCGGGCGTATCGAGCTGGACCAGGGTGGACCGCACCACCACGCTGATCATGTCGGAAGCGCCGAGCATGATCAGCGCCGCCATCGACAGCGGCAGCCAGTGCGAGACGCCGAACACCATGGTGGCCACGCCGAACACGGCCACCGCGCCGAACATCACGCGTCCCACGCGGCGGTTCATCGGGTGATGAGCCAGCCACAACGCGGTTACCAGCGCGCCGACGGCGGGCGACGAGCGCAGCAGGCCAAGGCCCCAGGGCCCGGTGTGGAGGATATCGCGTGCATAGATTGGCAGCAGCGCGGTGGCGCCGCCCAGCAGCACGGCGAACAGATCCAGCGAGATCGCGCCGAGCAGCACCGGACGGCTGCGGATATAGGAGAAACCGGCAAACAGCGTGGTGACGCTGACTGGCGTGGTCAGCCGCTGCGCGGCCTGGCGCAGCTTGAGCACGCTCACCAGGCAGGCGGCCACGGCGAACAGCGTGGCGCTAATGGCGTAGACCACGCCGGGGCCGGCCACATAGGCAAAGCCGCCCAGCGCGGGGCCGATGATGATGGCCGTCTGCGTGGCGGAACTGGACAAGGCCACTGCGCGCGGAAGCTGGCGCGGCGTGACCACGCTGGGCAGCAGCGCTTGCAGGGTCGGCGTCTCGAATGCGCGGGTGGCGCCGATCAGCGCCACGAAGACAAAGATGTGATCGCGCGTGATCCAGCCCTTCAGGCTCGCCACCGCCATCGACACCGCGATCAGCGCTTCCAGCGTCTGGCAGGTCCGTACGATCAGGCGCCGGTCGAAACGGTCAGCCACATGGCCTGACACCAGCAGGAGCATCACCGAGGGCAGGAACTGCACCAGGCCCACCATGCCGAGCATGAAGGGATCGCGGGTGAGGTCATACATCTGCCAGCCCACGGCCACCGTGAAGATCTGATAGCCGATGGTGGTGCACAGGCGGGCAAACCAGAACAGCCGAAACGAAGGGTCGCGAAAAACAGAGTCCGGCGCGGTGGCCGGAGCAGTAGCAGGGGTCGGCATGGATGGCGGTGATGACAGGGCGGGCGGCGAGGCAAAGCGCTGGCCTGCCTCACTCGGCGGGAAACGCTGAAAAACGCCTGAAACGACTCGCATAGCAGCCAAAACCACGCACCGGCGGCTACCGGGCCATTTCCCAGGCCAGTTTCCAGGCCAGTTCCCGCAAGTTTCGGATTCTATCCGAGCCCCGCGATGCATGCAGGCGCATGCATCACGTCCGCGCGTCACCCCCATGTATCAACAATGATGCAACTTCGCCACAGAATAAAAATGCGATTAGTTTCGAGAATCATTCGTATTTATAATGCGACCCTCAATGCGGGGGCTCCCTGACTTTCCCGCCACGTTCCCAGGAATTCCATCTTGCAGCCCACCTTCACGCCCACGGGCGCCGCTATCGGCGCCGCCCTGCTTTGCCTGACCTTGTCCGCGCATGCGGCCGACACCCAGCCTGGCGGCTTGCCCGCACCCGATGCGGCAGGCGCACCACAGGCCGCTGGCGCTTTCAGCGCCGAAAGCACGCTCAATACCGTCACCGTGGTAGGCAACTGGCTCGAGAGCCCCAATGAGGCCAAGGTGCTGGACCACCCTGGCGCGCGCACCATCGTCGACCGCGAAGAAATGATTGAAAGCGGTGCGAGCAACGTGCGCGACGTGCTTCGCAGGGTGCCGGGCGTGCAGGTGCAGGACAGCAACGGCACCGGCGGCAGCGACATCTCGTTGAACGTGGGCGTGCGGGGACTGGCATCGCGCCTGTCCCCGCGCTCTACCATCCTGCTGGATGGCGTGCCGCTGGCCGTGGCGCCCTACGGCCAGCCGCAACTGTCGATGGCCCCGGTCGCGCTGGGCAACCTGCAAGCCGTGGACGTGGTGCGCGGCGCGGGCTCGGTACGCTATGGCCCGCAAAACGTAGGCGGGATCATCAATTTCGTAACGCGGCCAATTCCCAAGACGTTCACTGCGGACGCCTCTGTCGAGTCCGATATCTACAGTCACGGCGGTGGCGTCAAGACCATCCCGAGCGCCTTCATCGGCGGCACCAACGAACAGGGGCTGGGCGGTGCGTTGCTGTACTCGGGCGTGCACGGCAACGGCTATCGCGCCAGCAACGACCACGTCAATATCGACGACCTGATGCTCAAGGGCGCCTACCGCATCACCCCGGCCGACGAACTGAGCGCGAGCCTGCATTACTACGACGCCACCGCCGGCATGCCCGGCGGCCTGACGTCGGCGCAGTACGCCGCCGATCCGTTCCAGTCGGTGCGGCCCTTCGACAACTTCAGCGGCCGCCGCAAGGACTTCACGCTCAAATACGCGCATAACGACAACAACCGCAAGTTCGAGGTGCTGACTTACTACACGGACAGTTTCCGCGGCAGCAATATCGAGAGCGAAGGCACCGGCGCCACCGCCGGCCAGCGCCGCCTGGTTTCGTATCCGCGCAACTACCACACCTTCGCCATCGAGCCGCGCTACTCGCAACTGTTCCACGGCGAAAACGTGAGCCACGAAGTGGGCGTGGGCTATCGCTTCCTGCGCGAAGCCAGCGACGAAGAAGCCTCGCGCACCGCCTTCTATCGCCCCGGCACCGGCTTCAATGCGCCCAACGCGCCGTCCACGCAGTACCAGTCGCGCACCGGCGGCACCACGGCCAACGCGGTCTATATCGACGACACCATCAACGTCGGCAACTGGACCATCACGCCTGGCCTGCGCTACGAGATGATCCGCTCCTATGTCACGGACAACTTCACCAAGGTGCGCAACGACGTGAAGTCCGAGGAGCCGCTGCCCTCGCTGGCGGTGCTGTACCACGTGACCGACCAGTGGAAGCTGTTCGCCAACGCCGGCGTCTCCTTTGGCCCGCTGCAGTACTTCCAGATCGCGCAGACCACCAACGGCCTGACCCCGGAAAAGGCCAAGACCTATGAGATCGGCACGCACTTCGCCGGCATCAATGGCTGGGGCGGCGAGCTGACCTTGTTCAACATCGACTTCGACGACGAGCTGCAGCTGCGCGGCGGCACCGCCGGCAGCCCGGATGCGTGGACCAACCTGGGCGCGACCACGCACCGCGGCGTGGAGTCGTCGGTGCGCTACGACTTTGGCGCGCTGGCTCCCACGCTGGCGGGCCTGTCGGCTTACGCCACCTACACCTTCACGGATGCCACCTACAACCAGGGCAACTTCGCCGGCCGCGACCTGCCCTTCTATTCGCGCCATGTGGCCACGCTGGGCATGCGTTACTCACGCAACCGCTGGCTGCTCAACGTGGACGCCTTTGCGCAATCGAAGCAGCACTCGCCGGGCGACCCGACCATCGCCAACGCGCCATACCAGACCGCGGAAAGCGCCAACGGCGCGCTGGGCGATATCCCGGGCTACGCGCTGTTGAACATGCGCCTGGGCTACGACTTCGGCAAGGCGGCGCAAAACCTGAAGATTGCGGTGGGCGTGAAGAACCTGTTCGACCGCCGCTACTTCACCCGCTCCACCGACAACAACGCGGGCAAGTACGTTGGCATGCCACGCACGTTCTACATCCAGGCCTCGCTGGCTTAATGAGCAGGCAGTGCCGCGCGCAGGCTGCTGGCCAGCGCCGCGGCGGCCGGCGCGGCATCGCGCCGCGACAGTAGCACCACGCGCGTGTCGCAGCCGGCATCGGCCAGCGGCACGAAGCACACCCCTGGCGGCGCCATGCGCCCGAGCGAAGCCGGCACCAGGGCCACGCCAAACCCGGCCTCCACCAGCGCCAGTTGCGACAGCTTGCGCGAGATCGCCGCGGCGGCGCGCGGGTAGAAGCCGCTCTCCAGGCAGCACTGCGCCACGCGCTGGCTCAGGCCGCCGCGATCCGGATGCGGCAGCGACACAAAGGGTTGCTCCCGCAAGGCATCCAGCGCGATATGGTCCTCCCGCGCCAGCGGGTGCGCGCTGCTTACCGCCAGTTCGAGACGTTCGCTGTAGAGCGGATCGACGTTGACGCGGGGCAGCCGGCGCAGCAGCGGCTCGCGCGCCAGGCCAAGATCGGCGCGGCCTTCCTCGATCTCCAGCGCCTGCTGTTCGCTGGACGCCTGCGAGATTTCAAGACGAATCCCCGGATGTCCGGACTGGTACGCGCGCAATACCGCCGTGCAGGCTGGCGTCAGCGGCACCGAACTCGAATGCAGCAAGCGCACAGTGCCTTGTTCTCCGCGCTCGACCTGCCGCGCCTGCGCCGATGCCTCGGTCAGTTCGGCCAGGATGCGGCGGGCGGCTTCATGGAAAGCGCGGCCGGCCGGCGTGGTTTCCACATGGCGCGCCTTGCGCACCAGCAGCGCCACCTGCAACATGCCCTCCAGTTCCTTGATCTGCCGGCTCAGCGCCGACTGGGCAATAAAGAGCCGCTCGGCGGCCAGGCTGAAGCTGCCGGCATCGACGATTTCCACGAAATAACGCAACTGCTTGAGGGACGGGCTCATTCAGGGACAGGCTCATTGAAGGACGGGCTCATGCCGGGCTGGGTGGTGCGCGGGGCCGCGAGCCGGGATTGCGGACTGCGACGACTGGATTGGCGCCGGCGCGGCGCACGCGCGCAGTGTGCCATGGCGCGGGCGCCGCGCCCAGCACCCTGCCATGCCGCTTTGCGATGGATCGCGGGGCGCTTTGATATTGGTCCGCCGGCGGGCGCGTCCCTATGCTGTGGGGCACGCAACCCCGACTCAGCCTAACGTGGAACTCCCTTCCCTTTCCTTCCTGCTCCCTGGCTTTTCCCTGCCGGCCTACCTCGCCATGTGCCTGGCAATCGCCGGCGCTTATGTGATCTTCGGCATGGCGGGCTTTGGCACCGCGCTGGTGGCGGGACCGCTGCTGGCCCACCTGATGCCGGTCAGCCAGATCGTGCCTCTACTGGCACTGATGGACTGCAGCGCCGCCGCCTTTGCCTTGCTGCGCGACGGCCGCGCCGCGGACCGCGCCGAGCTTGGCCGGTTGCTGCCCTGCATGCTGGCCGGCAGCCTGGCGGGCGCCGCGTTGCTGCTCAAGCTGCAATCGGATCTGCTGCCGCTGCTGCTGGGCATGTTCGCCATGGCCTACGCGGTCTGGTCGCTTGCCGGCAGGCGCCCGGCGGGCTTCACGCCGCGCGCGGCGCTCCCTTTCGGGCTGGGTGGCGGCATCTGCTCGGCCATGTTCGGCAGCGGCGGTTTCCTGTATGCGATCTACCTGTCGGGACGGATGGGCAAGGACGCGATGCGCATGACGCAATCGGCGCTGATCGGCGTGAGCACGCTGACGCGGCTGGTGCTGTTCGCGCTGGCGGGGGTGTATGCGGACGCGGCCATCCTCAAGCTGGCGCTGATGCTGGCGCCGGCGATGGCGCTGGGCCTGTGGGCCGGGCGCAGGATCACGCTGCGCTTGTCGCGCGAGCAGTTTCTGCGCATGGTCAATGCGGTGGTGCTGTGTTCGGGCGGCGCGCTGGTGCTGCACTTCCTGCTGCGCGTGAATTGACGAACGCCGCCCGGCACGGGCGGCGTTCGTCCATGACACCCGGCCTCAGACGATCTCGCGCGTTTCCATGAACTGCAGATTGGGAAAGCGCTCCTGCGTCAGGCGCAGGTTGACCATGCTGGGCGCCAGGTAGACGTGATCGCCCGCGCCGTCGAGCGCCACGTTGTGGCCGGCCTTTTCGATCAGCTTGTCGATCTCCGCGGCATCGCCCTTGAGCCAGCGCGCCGTGGCGCAATCGTGCGACTCGAAAATCGCGTCGACGCCGTACTCATGTTCCAGGCGGTGCGCCACCACGTCGAACTGCAGGATACCCACGGCACCCAGCACCAGGTCGTTGGAAGCAATCGGGCGGAACATCTGCGTGGCGCCTTCTTCGGCCAGCTGCTGCAAACCCTTTTGCAGTTGCTTGACCTTGAGCGGGTTGTTCAGGCGCGCGCGGCGGAAGAACTCCGGCGCGAACGAAGGAATGCCGGTGAACTTGAGCGCTTCGCCCTCGCTGAACACGTCGCCCAGGCGGATGGTGCCGTGGTTGGGCACGCCGATGATGTCACCGGCGTAGGCCTCTTCGGTCGTATTGCGGTCCTGCGACATGAAGGTGATGGCGTTATTGATCGCCATGGTCTTGCCGGTGGACACGTGCAGCAGCTTCATGCCGCGCTCGAAGCGGCCCGAACAGACGCGCACGAAGGCGATGCGGTCGCGGTGGCGCGGGTCCATATTGGCCTGGATCTTGAACACGAAGCCGGTGAACTTGGGCTCCTGCGGCACCACCACGCGCGACTCGGTATTGCGCGCCTGCGGCGGCGGCGCCAGCGCGCACAGCGCGTCGAGCAGCGATTGCACGCCAAAGTTGTTGACGGCCGAGCCGAAGTACACCGGCGTCTGCTTGCCGCTGAGGAAGGCGTCCTTGTCGAAGGCATGCGAAGCGCCGCGCACGAGTTCGATCTCGATGCGCAGTTCCTCCGCCTGGCTGCCCAGCACGCGGTCCAGCTCCGGGTTGTCCAGCCCCTGGACGATGGCCGAGGTGCCCTTGTCGCCGTGCGGATCGAACAACTGCACGCGGTCGTCGATCAGGTGGTACACACCGCGGAAAGACTTGCCCATGCCGATCGGCCAGGTCATCGGCGCGCACTGCATCTTCAGCACGTCCTCGATTTCGTCGAGCAGCTCAATGGGCGAGCGGCCTTCACGGTCGAGCTTGTTGATGAAGGTGATGATGGGCGTGTCGCGCAGGCGGCAGACGTTGAGCAGCTTGATGGTCTGGGCTTCGACGCCGTTGACCGAGTCGATCACCATCACCGCGGAGTCCACCGCGGTCAGCGTGCGGTAGGTGTCTTCCGAAAAGTCCTCGTGGCCCGGCGTGTCGAGCAGGTTGATGATGTTCTCCTGGTAGGGGAACTGCATCACCGAGGAGGTCACCGAAATGCCTCGCTGCTTTTCCAGTTCCATCCAGTCGGAGGTGGCATGGCGGTCGGCCTTGCGCGCGCGCACTTCGCCCGCGACCTGGATGGCGCCGCCGAACCACAACAGTTTTTCGGTCAGGGTCGTCTTACCCGCGTCAGGGTGCGAAATGATGGCAAAGGTGCGACGACGCGCAATTTCGGATACGAGCGAGCTCACGGCAGTGGATTCGGCAAACAGAAGATGAAATAAGGGCCCGGGGCGCAGCGGACCGGCGCCAGGGGCCGGCGCGACCATCAGCTTGCGGTCGGGGGCCGGGCACTGCGGGCATGCACGAAGGGAATCGGGCCGTATTTTACCGGTTCGCGGGACCAGCGGCGCGAGGATCGGGAGGCGCGCTGCCGCTTTGCCCTTTCAGGCTGCCAAATTGCAGCGCGTACTGGCGAGTGAGTTCGGCACCGAAGAAGAATATTTGCGCCGAATAATACACCCACAACATCAGCGCCACCACCGAGCCGGCCGCGCCATAAGACGTAGCCACGGCACTATTGCCCAGGTAGAGGCCAATCAGCCGCTTGCCCACCGCAAACAGCAGGGCGGTGATGACCGCCCCCATGATCACATCGCGCCAGGCGATGCGCGCGTTGGGCAGCATCTTGAAGATCACGGCGAACAGCAAAGTGACCACGCAAAAGGAAAATGCCGTAGAGATCGCTTCGGCGACCGGCGCAAACCACGATTGCGTCCACAACTGCCCCCAGAAGCGGTCGATCACGGCCAGCGCGGCATTGACGATCAGCGACACCAGCAACATGAAGCCCAGCACCAGCACCAGGCTGAACGACAACAAACGCGCACGCAGCAATTGCTGCCAGCCCGCGCCTTGCGGCACGGGCGCTTGCCAGATCTCGTCCAGGCTGCCCTTTAGCTCGGCAAAGGCGCTGGTGGCGCCGACGAACAGGATGCCGGTGGCGATGGCGGCGGCCACCCCGCTACCGCCGGCGCGATGCGTGGCGGCAAGGATTTCCTGGACGGCGGCCGCGCCCTGGGTGCCGACCAGGCCCTCGATCTGGGCGAATATCTCGCCGCGTGCCGCCTCCGCGCCGAAGAAGAGGCCGGCAATGGAAATCACCAGCACCAGAATCGGTGCCATCGAGAAAAGCATATAGAAGGACAGCGCCGCGCCCTTGCTGGCGGCACGGTGCGCCAGCCACGAGCGTATCGCGGCCAGCACCACGCTGACCGTGCGAGCGGCGGTATGGCGATTGGGCAACCAGTTGCCATTGCGGCCCGGGCGTTGCCTGGGCGGCTTGTGGTCCAGGGACCGGTCGGGGGAATCGGCTGGATTCACGCATGGATCCCGTTATTGATCGGCGCCGGCGAGCGGCCCTGCAGGGGCGGGGCTATGAGCGCCGTTGTCATGCGCGGCGCTAGCGCCGGTCCTTGCTCAGGCCCCATATCAGCGACACCATGAACAGCACGATGAAGATGAGGAAGACAATCTTGGCGAACGCGGCCGCCCAGGCGGAAATGCCGCCAAAGCCGAACAAGGCGGCAATCACGGCAATGACGAAGAAAACCACGGCGTAGCGCAACATGATGCGACTCCAATGCAGCCATCTCCCGTCTTGTTATCCGCTCCAAGGTTCATGATACCGCCCATCGCACGCTTTGCCCAAGCCGCCTGCGACCCGGTTTTGGCCCGATCCCGGCACCAGCAGCTAGACTGAAAGATGGGCAAGGCGCTATTTCGCTGCGCGCGCACGGCGCCACCGGACCATTGAGCGCCATCCCCATTGCAAGCACCGTCCTCCAGCACCCAACCCTTTGACAGTCGGAAGGAGGCACCATGAACAGAAGGACCATCCGCCGCCTCGGGACCGCCGTCTTCCTGGCGCTCGGCCTGCTCGCCGCCGCCGGCTGCGAACGCAGCCAGCCGGGTCCCAAGCCGATCTCCGGCGGACTCGCGCAAAACGCCGGCGGCACAGCGCCGCTGCGCGGCGTGGCGCCGAGCCTGCCAGGCGCGCCAGCCTGAGCGCATCGCCAGCTTCGCAACAGCGCAAGGCAGGCCAGCGTGGCCGGTACGGCCTGCACGGCACCCATGCTCCTGCAAGCTCGGGGCGTACCCGTTTCTGCGTAAGGACCATCGCACCTCCCGGACGGCGTTGCGCATGGCAAACGGGGGCTGCGGGGCACAAAAGCGGCCGGCAGCAAAGGCAGGCGGGCGCGCCAGCCGCCGGCAGCCCTGTTTCAGCAATGTAACCGGCGCCCGACCGCCCGTCCGGGCGCACATGGCGCGGCGTCTAGCCTGATCCATCATGGCTGGGCGGTAAATCGGCAATAGCTTACAACCGGCTTCGCTGCCAACACCGTGTTTCAGCGCTGCAACCAAAATGTCCCCACTTTTGCGGGGAACTTACGCACGAACTGGCAACACACCCGCAATCCCTTGCCAGCGCTGGATCCCAGGGTATTGGCACGCTTGTCGCTCTACTCCATACAGGGAGACATAAAAAAAATGACGCGACGAGTCCTACAACGTGGGAGTGAGTTCTGCCATGCGTCAGCCGCCTGCGCGAATGACGGCACGAAGGCGCTCGTATCGACTGGCGCGGCCTGCGCCCTCGGTCTTGCAGCTTTTGTCGCCGCCTTTGCTTCCTTCTCCGCGAGTGCCGACCCAGGCGATATCGTCGTTCTGCGCAGCGTCGAACCGCACATTGCCTATCGCGGCATTCCGCAGGGGGACATGCCGGTAGCAGCCGCTGTCGAGCCGTTTCCGTCCACCCGTTTCCAGCAATCCACGGCCGCCGTGGTGAGCGACCTGACCGACAGCGATCTCGCTGCCGCGGTGGGCCGCAGCACCGGCGGCACCGCCGTGTCCGGCGCCAGCCAGCCTGCCACCGGGCGGCTAGTCGTGGTGTCCAGCCAGATCGAGGGCCTGGCCAACGGCAGTGGCGCTGGAGGCGTCTCGGGCGGCATCGCCAGCCAGGTCGCGCAGGCTACCGGCAACATGAGCGGCGCCCTGATGCGCGGGCTGGCGCCGCTCGCGGTGGGAGGCCGGCCATGACCCTTACCCACGCTGCCGTTCTGGCCAGCCTGATGCTGGCCAGCCTCCCATCCCACGCCCAGGGCACCGACACCGACAGCGCCCGCATCGATACGGGCGCGCTCGCCGGTGTTGCCGGGCGTGCCGCCGTTAACCTGGCCGCCGGCAGCGGCAATGCGCAAAGCAACCAGGCTGCCATCGCGGACATTGGCAGCGCTACGGTGCAGTCGCGCCAGCACGCTGGCGCGACCGTGCCCGCGGGCGGCGCCGTGAGCCAGATCGGCAACGGCGCATTCGCCAATGGCAGCGGACTGCTGAGCGCCAATGTGGCCAGCGGCAACGGCAACCTGCAAAGCAACGCGGCAGTGCTGGCGCCGGCCGCCAGCGTAAGGATCGAAGCCATCTCCGACGGCCTGCTCGCCGCGGAATCGGCCGGAGGGAGTCGCCCGGGTTCAGCGGGCCATGCAGCGGGACCCCGCGAGGCAGTCATCCAGCCAGATGCCTACCGCAACGCGACGGGCCTGGTGCAGCTGAACCAGACGGCAGGATCGGGGAATGTCTCGTCCAACGTTTTTGTGCTCCGTCCCCCGGCGGGCACTTTTTTCTAAGCAGGGAAGGAGAAAATCATGAAAACGAAAATCCTCGCCATCGCAGCGATAACCTCGCTTTCCACCACTGCGTTTGCGGGCGGCTTCAGCTATTTCGATCGGCCGGACGATGCCGATATCTTCAACCAGACCGCCATCAGCAACGACATCTACGTCCGTGGCTTCGGTTTTGCCTGGGGCGACATCCGCTTCAAGTCCGAGTCGGGCGCGGTGGTCAACAGCCAGCAGAGCGCGCGCGACAATAACGTGCGCATCGGCCCGTCCAGCAATAGCGCATCCGGCGGCGGCAACGCGCTGTTCAATGCGCAGGGCAATATCGGCGTGAACATTTCCGCGGGGGCGGGTAATGGCCAGTCCAACCAGGCCGCGCTGGCCAGCATCGATGCGTCGGACGTGTTCGCCTCGGCGCAGGTTTTCTCCAGCCAGAAGACCGGCGATAACGGCGTGCGTATGGTCGGCGCGGCGAATAGCGCGAGCATGGGCGACAACATGCTGGCCGGGGCCAAGGGCAATGTCGGTGTGAACATCGCTGCCGGCGCTGGCAACCTGCAGAGCAATTCGCTGGCTGCCTCGGTCAATACGGGCAGCGGCAACAGCGGTGGCCGCTACGGTGCGCCAGTCGGCGTGCTGGCCAAGGCAACCGCCTCAAACGACCAGACGACTTACGGCAACGATCTGTCCATGTGCGGCTGCCAGTCGAGCAACGCCGCCACGCTCAGCGGCAGCGCCCTGGTCAACGCAGTCGGCAATATCGGCGTCAACATCGCCGCTGGCGCCGGCAACGCACAAAGCAACGGGCTCGCGATTTCCACCGCGGCCCATTGAAGCAGGATAAACGCGGCAGGAGAGCCGGGTACCGAGGGGTACCGGCTCATCCCGCCCAACGGGGGGATGTGTCATGCGCGCGCTATTCCGCTTGGCCAGGGCATGCGTGCTGCTAGCGGCGGCACTCAGCGCTCACGGTCAGAGCACGATGACAATCGACATCGACGGCCAGCCGATGCTCAGGAAGCCTGTCAAGAGCATGCTCGAGATGCGCTACCAGAACATGATGCGCCAGCAACTTGACTACAGTTGCGGTGCGGCCGCGGTGGGTACGCTGCTGCGCTACGGCTATGGCTTTGACCTGGCGGAGCCCAGGATCGTCGAGGACATGCTGCGCATCGCCGACGCCGACACCGTGGTCAAGAACGGCTTCTCCATGCTCGACATGCGCAACTACGTGGAGACGCTCGGCCTGCGCGGACGGGGCTTCCGGGTCGACTACAGCGCCCTGCGGCAACTCAAGATCCCGGTCATCACCCTGCTCGACGTCAACGGATACCTGCATTTCGTGGTGGTGCGCAAGGCAATAGACGGGCGCGTGTTCGTCGCCGATCCTGCGCTGGGGAACCGCATCATCAAGGAGGAGGACTTCGCGGCCAACTGGAACGGCCTGGTGTTCGCCATCGTCGGCCGGCCGTTCGACCCGAACTCGCCGCTGCTCAACATCACCGCGCCTGCCCTGCGCGACCGGACCAACGCCGCGCTGGCCGGGGGCATGGTGCCCGCGGCGCTGGACTTTGGCCTGATCCGGATGGATTACTTCTGACATGGACGCCGCGCTTCGCCTTCTCTGCCTGAGCTGCTCGGCCAGCGTGGCGCTGACCGCATCGGCCGCCGCGCGCGCCTCTGCCGCGACGGACGACTTGAGCGAGGTGGTTGCCTCGCCTGTCATGGCAGAGCTCGTCGGTGACGACGAACTGGCGGCCGTGCGCGGCAAGTACATGGGTGCGAGCCTGGTCAGCGGCTTTGTGGTGGAGATGGTCTCGCGCTGGCAGAACGACACGGCGATCGCGACGGCGAGCGCGCGCGTGGCGGCCGCCAACCTGGCCGCCGCCAGGGCGGTTTCCCAGGCCACCGCCAGCCTGTCGGCGCAGGTGCAGGGCCTGGCGCCAGGCAACGTGCAGGGCAATGGCGGCGTGGCCAGCTCCGCGGTGCAGGTCGCGGGCGTGGGCCAGGTTACGCAGATCGCGGGCGACGGCAACTCAGCCGGCAACATCAGTACCATCACGACGCAGACCGCGCCCATCCAGGCGGCGACGGGCAACAGCAACCCGGCACCGCAAGTGGCTCAGGGCAACGGCATCACTGCCAGCGCCACGATCGCTGCTGGCGGTGGCGTCTCGGTGGCCATTCAATCGGCCGCGGGCAGCGCCACACAGAATGCGCAGACCGGCAGCCTGATGCAGACCGCGCGCATCACCGGCGACGCGCAGCAAGTGCTCAACCTCACCAACATCACGCTGCAGGTGCAGCAACTGACAAGCCGGCAACTGACCCAAACCAGCATGCGGGACGCACTAGCGGCGATGGCAACGATGCGACGATAATCCACCATGCGAGGGCTGGCGCACCCGCATCGCGCCCTTTCAGATTTCCGGGGGGAAAGATGAAGTACGAATTCGCTCTGCTGGGTACCCTTGCGGGTACGCTGGTCTCCACTGGCGCGTGGGCCCAGGTCAGCGTCCAGCCCAGCACAGACGAGCGGATCGAACGGCTGACGAATCTGGTCGAGCAACAGCAAAAGACCATCAAGGCTCTCGAGCAGCGCCTGAACGACCTGGAAATGGTCGGGGCGCGCGGACGGGGGGTGGCAGGGGGAACGGGGAGCAGTGCCGAGGGGAATGCTGGTGGCGCCATGGCCGCCGCCGGTGTTCCCTCATTGGCACAAGAGGCCAGCCCTGCCACACCTGGCGCGACAGCCGCAGCCACCGCGACTTCCGGCAGCGATACCCCTGTAGTGGGTTCGGATGCGCGCGAAACCCAGCAGCAGGCACGCGTGCAGAGCAAGGACCTGGTCTACCAGAGCGAGCACGCGCCGCTGTTCGAGCGGCGCCTGACCATCGACAGCGGTTTCATCTATAGCTACTACGACCGGCGCGCGCTGTCGCTGTCCGGCTTCCTGGCACTCGATGCCATCTTCCTCGGTACCATCAATCTCAACCAGACCAAGTCGTACACGCTCACCTACGACACCATCGCGCGCTATGGTCTCTCCGACCGCTTTTCGATGGATTTCGATGTGCCGCTTATCTACCGCAATACCAATTTCCTCTCCGGCGGTGCGGGCGGTTCCGCCTCGAACCTGTCCGACGCGACGCTCAGCACGGCAGCGCCGGGCGACATCAGCATGGGTTTGTATTATCAGTTCCTGCGTGAGAGCGGCGCGGCACCCGACGTCGTCGGCAGCATCCGCGTACGCGCACCCACCGGGCGCTCGCCGTTCGGCATCAAGCTGGTTCCGGCGGACCCCAACAACAACAATCTCAATATCGCCGACCAGTTGCCCACGGGCAACGGCGTATGGGCCGTTACCGCCGGCCTGTCGCTGCTCAAGACCTACGACCCGGTGGTGTTATTCGTGAATGCCAGCTACACCTACAACATCAAGCGCTCGGTGAGCGATATTTCTTCGGTGCAGGGACAGGTCACGCCGGCCGACGTCAAGCTGGGCGACACGTTCGGCTTTGGCGGCGGCCTCGCGCTCGCGCTAAACGACCGCACGTCGATGTCGCTGGCCTTCAATGCCTCCATTTCGGGCAGCACGCAGGTCACCACCGCCGGCGTTACGCAGACCGTGATCGGCAGCCGTTCCAATGTGGCCACCATGACCTTCGGCTTGAATCACGTGATTACCAAAGGCTGGTCGGTGAGCGCCGCGATCGGCCTCGGGCTGACACCCGACGCGGCGAACTACACGGTGACGCTGCGCTTCCCTTATACGTTCTGAATCGGGTAAGCCGCTCCCGTCCTGTATGCCGCTTCGGCAGCGACGTGTTGCTACTCGCCGGCGCCGGGGCGCGCTTCGATACGGATATTGTGCTTGTGCATCAGCCGGTATAGCGTGACCCGCGAGACGTTGAGTTCGCGCGCGGCCGGCACCACATGGAAGCCGTGACTTGCCATCACGGTACGGATCGCCTCACGTTCAGCCTCTTCGCGGATCGCATCCAGGGTCTTGCGCGGTGAGTCGCTGCCACCGTGCAGCTGCAGGTCCTCCGCGGTGATCTTGCGGTTATCGGTCATCACGATGGCGCGCCGTACCCGGTTGATCAGTTCGCGTACATTGCCGGGCCACTCATATTGCATCATGGCCTGGGTGGAGCACGGCGAAAATCCGCGAATGCGCCGGTGCGCCTCGTGGCCATGTTCGGCGAGTACCGAGTTGGCCAGTAGCAGGATGTCCTCGCCGCGTTCGCGCAATGGCGGGATCGACAAGGTCAGCACGCATAGCCGGTGGAACAGGTCGGCACGGAAGCGACCGTCCGACTGGGCCGCCACCAGGTCCACGTGTGTCGCCGAGATGATGCGCAAATCCAGCGGGATCGACTGGTGCCCGCCGAGCCGGGTGATAGTGCCTTGCTGCAAGAAGCGCAGCAGGGCTACCTGGCTTTCCAGGGGCAGGTCGCCAATCTCGTCGAGGAACAGGGTGCCGCCCTGCGCCTGCTCGATCCAGCCGATCTTGCGCTGGTTGGCGCCGGTGAACGCCCCCTTCTCGTAGCCGAACAATTCGGACTGCACCAGGTGTGGCGGGATTGCGCCGCAATTGATCGCCACGAACGGACCTTTGCGCCGGCTCGAGGCTTCATGGATGGCTTGCGCCGCCAGCTCCTTGCCGGTGCCGGACTCGCCGGAGATAAATACGGGCGCCTCGTTGTGCGCCACCTTGGCGAGCGAGCGGAACATGGAACGCATGGCCGCGCACTCGCCGATCATCGGTCCGTGGCCGATCAGTTCGTGGCTGCGGGCGCCGTGCAGGCAGGCCATGCCGTGCGCGTGCTTGAGCGTGTAGAGCAGTTCGCTGAACGAGAACGGCGTGCGTACGTAGTCCACGCAGTAGTCGCGTATCAGGCGCCGGACGCGTTCGTCTTCCAGCATGCGCGACGACGTGATCGCCACCCACATCACGTGCAGGTATTGCAGGCTTTGTTCGAGCTGCATCAGGTCGGCATCGCTGTATTCGCTCTCGAGATCGAGCACGCCAGCCATCGGCGCGCTGCCCCGTACGACCCGGCTCAGATCCCGGATCTGCTGAATATGGCGAATCTCCCAGCCGGAGCCGAACTGGGCCGGGTCAAATCCATAGAGTTCGTGGCGCGATACGACCAGCACCTGTGCGGTGCGTGTCGCCGCCTTGCACAGTCG
Source organism: Cupriavidus sp. F041 (assembly GCF_057814235.1). NCBI lineage: Bacteria > Pseudomonadati > Pseudomonadota > Betaproteobacteria > Burkholderiales > Burkholderiaceae > Cupriavidus > Cupriavidus sp. F041. The sequence goes on along the minus strand of NZ_JBVASY010000001.1, from coordinate 1,624,998 downwards.
GTCCATAGCGTTCTCCCTGACATTGAGCACTTTGACTATTCCAGCTTCCGCCACGGCCGCACTCTGATGCGGGCTCTGTTTGCGGCCAAGCTGAGTCGGTTGGGGAGGATCCCCCACGCGCAACGTCGGCATTACGGTTTGGACTGGCTGCGGGACTGCTCGCCGAGAATGGCGGTGTGGTCGCCACCGGCCTGGAGCTGGTCGCGAATACGCCGGCGCACCTCGTCTTTCTCGCCCGTCAGCTCGCTACGCGGTGCCTCCGGCGACTGGCCCGAGTAACGGTAATAGAGCGCCTTGTAGGTCAGTTGGCTAAGGATCCATTCCTGCAACAACTCACGCTGGCGGGACAGTTCGCCTTCGAGCGAGCGTTGCCGCTGCAGCAATTGCTCGATCGCTGCCCGCGCATAGGGCGGCAGCGTCTCGTCCTGGCTGAGGAATGCTTCGACGGTACTGGCGGCAGGATCGCCGCGCTCGCTGACGCGGCTTCGGCGCGGTGCCTCGGCTGCGGCTTCTCCCAAAACCAACCAGGCACGGTGAATGGACAGGCTGGCGGACTCGCTGCTGGGCCCCATGGCGGGTCGCCGGATTTCTCCTGCGGTCATGATGTGATCCCCGTTGAACAACACCCCCGGCACTACACGTTCGCGATTACCACTTATGTTTGATCTTATTGTTTGCTCTTCTAATCGGGCGGGCGTGTATCCGCGCGCTCCTTTCGTGGTGGCGAAGCCATCTGGACGATGGTCTGATCGTTCAGTCCTTACCGTCTGTGTGTGTGCGGTGGACTTGCTTCTGTCTAACTTTTCAGGCCTGACTACACTGCGCCAACTGCGCGACCCCGGAGTGCCGGAGTCAAGAAGGGGCGCCCTTAAAGCGCCCCGCTATCTGCCACGCCTCTAGTTCAGTGCATTTGGGCCTGTTTGTCCAGCCCTCAGTATGGGCACTCAGCCGAATATCATCCTTCCGTATGAGCCACCTGCCCAAGTCCATCTGCCTTGCGAGGTAATTAGTCACTTACTTTTTTGTGTAAAAAGAACGACAGTTCCGGAGCCTGGCAAGCCCCGGGCACGTTTCGGGGGCACGCAGAAACGGGTACGCTCCAGCGATCCAGGAGGCGGCAAAGCGCTCCGCGTGCAACGCAGAAACGGGTACGCGGGCCAATCGCGGCCGCGGGCTCAATGCCCCGGCAAGTGATAGAACTCGAAGACAAAGACAGCGGCGATAATCCACACCATGACCGGGACCGTACGGGCCTGCCCTGTCAACAATTTGAGCCCGGCATAGGTAATGAAGCCAAAAGCCACGCCATTTGCCACCGAATAGGTGAAAGGCATGCCAAGCGCGGTCAGCACGGCGGGTACCACCTCGGTCGCATCGCTCCAGTCCAGGTCCACCAGTTCGCGCAACATCAGGCAGGACACGTAGAGCAGCGCCGGCGCCGTGGCATAGTCGGGAACGGTGCCCGCGAGCGGAGCGATGAACAGGCTGGCGAGAAAGAGCGTCGCCAACCGTGACCGCGGTAAGCCCGGTCCGTCCACCGGCCTGCACGCCTGATGCGCTCTCGATATAGGCGGTGGTGGACGAGGTGCCGAGAAAAGATCCCGCCATGATCGCCGAGCTATCGGCCATCAGTGCCTTGTTAAGCCGGTCCATCTTGCCCGCCTTTAGCAAGCCGGCGCGATTGGCCACGCCCATCAGGGTGCCGGTGGCGTCGAACAGCTCCACCAGGAAGAACACCAGTACCACATTGATGATGCCGATCGACAGGGCGGCGGAGATATCGAGCCTGAGCAGGGTCGGCGCAATGGAGGGCGGCGCGGAAAACACACCGTGGAACGTGTTGTCGCCGACCACGAAGCTAAGGTCGGTGGTCAGCAGGATGCCGATCAGGATCGCGCCTTTGACCTTAAGGTGATCGAGTGCCACGATCACGAAAAAGCCGGCGATGGCAAGGATGGCGGGAATCCGGTGCAGGTCGCCAAGGGTAAGCAGGGTGGCCGGGCTGGCGGCGACTATGCCGGCGTTCTTTAACGCGACAATGGCCAGGAATAGGCCGATGCCAGCTGTAATCGCCAGCCGGATCGAGTGCGGGATGCCATTGACGATCATCTCTCGCACGCGGAACAAGGTCACCAGCAGGAACAGGCAGCCGGAGATGAAAACCGCCCCCAACGCAGCTTCCCAGGGAGAGCCCATGCCCTTGACGACGGTGTAGGCAAAGTAGGCATTCAGCCCCATTCCCGGTGCCATCGCGATCGGGTAGTTGGCATACAGGCCCATGATCAGCGTGCCGGTCGCAGCCGCCACGCAGGTGGCTACGAATACGGCGTCCTTCGGCATGCCGGCGTCGCCCAGGATGCTAGGATTGACGAAGATGATGTAGGCCATGGTCAGGAACGTGGTCAGCCCGGCCAGCAACTCGGTGCGCACGTCGGTCTGGTGCTCGCTCAACTTGAACAAGCGCTCCGCCAGCGAGACTCCGGCGGCACCGGCGGGTGGACTGGGTTTGCTGGCGGGTTCCCGCGCTGGCATGGTTTCTCCTTTTGCTATGGTCACATCGAGGCGTAGGCCCGGGTTCCTGGCCGGGCTACTGACGCTGCGCATGTGCGGCCAAGCATACTGTCTAGCAATTTCTTCCCCCCCGCACCGCTGCCGGCCAATAGGCATCATCTGGAAAATGTGATGATCCCACGATGATCGGCAGTGGATCCGGGCAGACATCCAGAATCACCCTACCTTGACGCTGACGCTAATCCGCCGTATAAACCCCGCTAGATTCAAGCGACGAGGCAACAGCACATTCGTTAGCCACCGTCATGGTACTTCCGTTGTCCATGGTGTCCTTTCCTTGAGTTGCTTTGCTCGGATACGCGTGAGCTATCCGTTTCTTTTTAATTTTTCCCAGGAAAAGCAATACCATGCAAACCGGTATCGTTAAATGGTTCAACGACGCCAAGGGCTTCGGTTTCATCAAGCCGGACGCTGGCGGTGACGATCTCTTCGCGCACTTCTCTGAAATCCGCTCGGAAGGTTTCAAGTCGCTGCAGGAAAACCAACGCGTGTCGTTCGAAGTCAAGAACGGCCCGAAGGGCCTGCAAGCCGCGAACATCACGCCGCTGTAAGCAATAGACTGGCACCCCGCCCTGGGGTGCGCCCAGTCAGGAAAACCCCGCCTCTCGAGGCGGGGTTTTTTTTCGCCCGCGCGTACTGCGGGCGCGGCGGATCGGATCGGTCAGGCATGGCCCTCCACCCACTCGGCGCGCCACGGCGGACCGCCAACCGTGCAGCAGTCCTGCCGGGTATGCAACTGGCAGCGCGGCGCACTGGCGCCCCCAAACAGCGCCATTCCGCCACCTGCAGGCCCAAATCAGCCCATTAGCCAAAGCGCTCCCGGCAACGCACGCAGAAATGGGTACGCTCGCCTGCGGCGGGGCTGAAGAGAACTCCTGAAGATCCCCAATCAACCCGCAGAAATGGGTACGCCCAAGGTGCATTGAGCACCCACGGCCACTCCCGATGGCCAAAACCACGCAGAAATGGGTACGCCTCATCATTCAGGCGCTTCGCTTCGGCAACTGAACGGCGTTTGCCGGCTGTGGCGCAGCAAGTCATCACGCAGAAACGGGTACGCCCTGCCCCCAAGGCTGGGTGAATACCTCTGCGCAAGCAGCGCGGTGATGCAACGCCGCAACGCAGAAACGGGTACGCCCCTTCATTTTTCGGCCAGGCCCCATCCCTAGCCCAAGCCCCCCGGTCGCGCAGAAACGGGTACGGAGTGCGCGGTTTTTGGGCACCCTGACGCGGTTGGCTCCCTCTCGCAGTGCCCCCGCGCCACCCGGCGCCACGCTAATTCCTTGCCGCGGCAAGGAAAAACGTGCTCTCCCGCAGAAATGGGTACACCCCGGACGCAACGACAGCGTTCCTTCCATCGCAGAAATGGGTACGCCCCCGTCTAGTCATCGCGCACCGCCGGGGCACGCCACCATCCCCTCACCGCCAACAGCACGCAGAAACGGGTACGCCACCGGGAAGCCTTTAATTTATTTGCTATCTCTGAGTGCAAGCGCTCGCTTTCGATAATGAGCTTGTGTATAATAGAAAAGAGAACCAGTTTGCGGAAAATAGCAGTGCCGGATATGCGCAGAAACGGGTACGCGGCGAGCGAAAGGCTGGCTTGTTTGGCGCGCAGAAACGGGTACGCTAAGCGCGATGAAGCAACGAGATCCACGATTCGCAGAATCGGGTACGCCGCAGAAATGAGTACGCTTTGCGTGTACCAAGGGCCGGAGCCCGGATTTCAAATAGACCCACGCAGAATTGGGTACGGAAATGAAACGGCGAGCACCGTTGTTACGCAGAATCGGGTACGGGCGAGGTGGAAGAGGGCTTTGGCGGGATGGCCGGCGTACCCGTTTCTGCGGGGATAACTAGTCCGCAAACAAGATCCCAACGGTATACGTGGCGAAAAACGCCCTTGGCACGCAGAAACAGGTACGCTTTTGCCCCGGGGGGCTGTGGAAAAGCCTGTGGGAACAGGGACTTATCCCCGCAGAAACCGGTTCGGGCTTTGCGCTGAAACGGGTTCGGTATACCGCAGAATCAGGTACAGCACTTCGCAGAATCGAGTACGGTTTCACGCAGAATCGGGTTCGGCGAGGTCATATTTCCGCTTAAGAATCAGAGCCTTGGGGGCTCCGTATACGGTTTACAAGTAGTTAACCCATACTCTTATCGTTTACCGGTAGCTGATGGATTGCCGTCCGTGGACAACCCTGCGGGGTTGCCCACCGCCGGCAACCATGCGACCAGTCTGGAGACCCCTCACCCCAAAACACGCGGCATTGCAGGAAATTCGTCTACTGAACCCGTTTCTGCGTGACAAGGTTGTTGGCTTCGCGTAAAAAGTCGGGTATTCCGAAGCACGCCAATATGCCGATCAAACGCAACCAGACCATCCTTGGGTCCCGCGGTCCCGCCGATGTGGACAGTGAGCCCTCCCGCATCATCGTTCCCGGTGACGAGAACAGTCTGGTTCCGTCCGAGAAATTCCAGCGGCTCTTTGATGAAGCCCAGGCCATGGAGCGTGAAGACGCCTGGCAAAGCGGAGAAGTCGGCTTTCTGAGCCGGGCCAGCGTGCAAGTCACCCTGCCTTACCGAGCGCCAAAGGGCGCTCCCCCAGTGTGGACGCGGACCAGCGGGAATATTTCGCTGATGATCCAGCCTGGCTATTTCACCCAGCAGCGTTCAGAAAAAGCGAGCAATGGTCGCCAGAAGCTGGTATCCGAGACGGTGTCGCTCGGGTATCCCTACGGCTCCTATCCGCGCCTCATGCTTGCCTGGATCGGCAAGGAAATCATGGCCAAGAAGAAGCGGGGCGAGTTTACGGGGACCGTAGAGGACCGTCGCATCTCGCTTGGCAACTCCTTGTCCGAGTTCATGTACAACCTGGGCATCCCGATGGCCACAGGAGGTAAACGCGGCACCATGACCCTGGTGCGGCAACAGATGATCCGTCTGTTCTCCGCCACTATTGCGATCGTCCAGAACAAGTCAACGCCCAGCCAGAACCAAAACCAGAGCCACGAGCCTCTTTCAATTGACCGTGTTGGCTACCTGCTGGCAGACCAGCTGTCGACGTGGTGGGATCCCATGCAGCCTGGCCAGGGGTCCATGTTTGAGAGTTTCGTGGTCTTGTCCGAGCCGTTTTTCAATGAACTGGTTAACCGGCCGGTTCCGGTTGATATGCGTGCGTTGAAAGCACTCAAGCAATCCCCGTTCGCGCTCGATGTTTACTCCTGGCTAACCTATCGCTTTTTCACGATCCAGCGCCGCACGGAAATCCCCTGGGAAGCCTTGCAGATGCAATTCGGCACGGAAACTGAGAGCGAGCGTAAATTCCGAGCGCTGTTCCGCAAGGCGCTTAAGGATGTGCTGGTTGTCTATCCAGGCGCCAAGGTGGACGCCGATTCCTCCAAGGCGCTGATCCTGCAGCCCTCCAGGACCAGCGTTCGCAAGCTGGCCTGACCCTTGCCACATGTGGTGCGGAACCCGCGGGCTGCTCCAGCGCGCGGGTTTTTCGTTTCTGGAGGGCATCAGTGCTTGCGGAGAAAGGGAAGCGTCGTGGCTGTCCGCGGGTCTTGCCTGGCGGGCACTTCCGATGGGGGACCGTCGCGGAAACTGTGCTCAAGAACAAGCGGTAGGGGAGGCGCGGCCTTTTGGCAGTGTAAACACAAAAGGCAAGCGAAAACGCTTGCCTTTTGCTTTGCTGACCACGCATGGCCCGGGAGCCTCGCGTGATCGGCGATTTCGGCGTGATTCGTGAGATCAGGCCGGCTTGATGGCGGATGCCTGCAAGCCCTTCGGGCCCTGCTTTACTTCAAACGTGACGCGCTGACCATCCTTGAGCGTCTTGAAGCCCGAACCCTGGATTTCGGAGAAGTGCGCGAACAGATCCGCACCGCCGTCATCCGGGGTAATGAAGCCAAAGCCCTTGGTCTCATTGAACCATTTGACCGTACCGGTTGCCATGTGAATTTCCTTTCGAAGCAAGTTCTTGTACACAACGCTAACAACGCTAACAACCGTTCAAGCACGCTAAGTTCTCGTAGTTACCGAACGGACGCCGACGAGGTGACACGACTTGACTCGACTGTAGCGGGCATCATAACCAGTTTGTCTAGTTGTGTCATGTGCGTCGAAAGACGCACTATCGCTACTTTAGGCGTATTCCATGCCGCATTTCAAGTGGAAATCTTTCATTTCCATAACGCGAAATGTTTCCACTAATTTTATATTTTAAATATATATTCAAAAAACAGTTGAGCCAGCACGTCACTTTGACTAAAGTTGCGGCTAGAGTTAATCGCGCTTTCAGCGCTGAAAGAGAGGTCTTAGTGCCAGCAAAAATCATCACGGTCTTTAACCAGAAAGGCGGGTGCGGAAAGACCACGGTCAGCATGCATCTCGCAGGCACGCTCGGTTTGCGCGGCGCACGCTCGATGCTGGTAGACATGGACGAGCAGGGCACCGCCACGCGGTGGGCCGCGCAGGCGAGCGACGAGCGACCCTTTCCTGCGTCGGTGATCGGCCTGGCCCCATCCGGGGGCGCCATGCATCGCGAGGTCAGGAAGTTTGTGCAGGACTACGATTACATCGTGGTCGACTGCCCGCCAGCCGTGCATTCGGCGGCGCCCTCAAGCGCCTTGTTGATCTCCGATCTGGCGATCATTCCCGTTGTTCCGTCTCCTCCCGATCTCTGGGCTGCCGTGGCGGCCAAGACGCTGGCCCAGCATGCGCAGGTCCAGAACGAGACGCTCCGCATCCGCGTGATGGCAAACATGGTCCAGCGGCGCGTTTCCATCGCGCGCCAGGCGATTGAAATATTGGGCGACGATTCGGAGGTGCCCCTGATGCATTCCATGATCGGCTCGCGTTCGGCTTTCCGCGAATGCCAGGCGATCGGGTGCACGGTGCATGGTGTGGCGGGCGCGCGCGAGTCCGTGCAGGAAGTCGACATGATGGTCGACGAAGTCTTGTCTTTGATTGAGCAATAGGTATGGCAACAAAATTGAAAAGCCTCAAGGCAGGCATGCTGGCTGGAATGGCGGCCGAAAAGACGCGGGGCGACGCGCTCGACCGCTTTGCCCGTGCCGAAGCGGCAATTTCGCAGCATCCCAATGGTCTTTTGCAAGCGCGCAGCCGCGAGCCGACTCCCATTTTCAGCGCTGAAAGTGAGACGGAGGACGAGGGGGACGGGCGGATCCTGATGAAGGTTCCGCTGGCGCAACTGCACGACAACCCGTTCAATGCGCGCCGTATCTATGATCCGGTCGTAGTCCAGGAGCGAGCCGCATCCATAGCCACGCATGGCCAGAAGACCCCGGGCCTGGCTACGCCGGACCCGGCGCGTCCAGGGCACTACATCCTGATCGACGGCCATTACCGCAAGCGCGCGCTGGCATCGGCGGGAAAGCTCGAGATGGAATGTTTCATCGAGAGCAACCTGAGCGATCTCGATTTCTACCGCTTGTCCTTCCTGCTCAATGAACAGCGTTCCGACCAGTCGGCGCTGGACAATGCGATCGCGTGGCGGCAACTCCTCGACGAGGGCAAGGTTCAGAAGGAGGAAGATATCTGCGAGCTGACCGGCATGTCCGCCGGGACCGTCAACAAGACCCTGGCGTTGTTAAGGCTCCCGGATTCTGTGTTGGGTGTCATGCGCGAGCGGCCCAGTGCAATCGGCATTGCGACCGGCTATGAGCTGACTCTTTATTGCAAGATCGTGGGCGAGGACCGTACCCGCGACCTCGCTGCCCGGATCATGGCGGAAGGCTTGTCCAGCCGCGAGGTCGAGGCCATTCGCAAGCATGCACAGGAAGGAAAGGCGCGCAAGATCAAGGAAATCAGTCGCCAATATAAGATCCGAAGCGATGGTGGCCTTTTGCTGGGGACGATCAAGGAGTGGGATTCCGGCCGCGTGATGCTGGACGTGCAGGTGGGCGATCGCGGCGCCCGCGAAGCCCTGGTTGAGGCACTCAAGGCACGCTTCGACCTGGACAAGCCTGCCGGCTGACGGCAGGGTAGCAACACAGGGGACGGTCGCCGCGGCACGTTCGTCCACGAAGGGTCATCCGATGGCCGGTGTCCCAGACTCGACGATGCCGGCCGCGGACCCTGCGGATATCGCTGCATCCTGCCCGCGCGCGCCGGCGCGCGTCATGCGGGTTCGCCGCCCAGCAAGATCACGCGGAGAGCGCGCCGCGAATCCTTCATCTTCCTCTTCCCGATAGCGTTCGATCGCCTGGCTCAACAGCGCGTGCAGGCCCCGCACCGAGTAACCGGCACCCGGTGACATGTCCGCCTTGCGCCTGGCGCGCCCGGTGGGTGGCAGCCGGGGAGGTCCCACCAGCACGATCGGTTGGCCAGCCTGACTGTGCCAGTCCAGTCCGCGGTCCTGCCAGTGACGCTCCAGCGCGGTGCGTGTCGGAGCGCTGAGGGCCTCCGCTCCGCAGCCGTGATCGCCGGCCATGCCGATCTTTTCGCGCGTGAACGTCGTCAGGTCGGCAAAACCAATATGTTGTTCCTGCAGCAAGCGAACCGCGGCCTCGGCAGCACGGTACCGGAGCCCCTCGGCGTCCCGCCCCCGAGCAGCCAGCCACTCCAGAAACCGGGAAAGGGAATCGAGCGAGAGCGGGCTGCCCACGCCGGCCGGCACCGCGGCACGTTGCACGTTGACCCGTGTCTCGGGCTGCCAGACATGGTCCGCGAGATACCCCTGAATCTGCAGCCACTCAAATAGCGCTCCAAGGATCCGCGACGCGTGGAGCACGCTGCTTTCCGACAGCGGACCGGTGAACGGACGCCACGCTGCCGAGTCCCTGGGAGCGCGCGGTCCGACCCATAGCCGGACGGGGCCGGGATTTCGCAGGAACCCGAAGTATTCCAGACGGTCCTGGCGGTCCAACGCGGCCAACGGCTTACGCCGGTCCATTGCCGACCAGAGCAACAGCCTCTCGGCTTCCTTGCGATAGGCCAACCACGTACTTCGTTGCGCACGATTGGCTGCAAGCCACCCGCGGACGGCCGCAAGATCGCTACCAAAAGAGCCTATTGAGGCACTATTATATTGGGCTGCCTGCGTCGTCGCGGATCCTTCCTCGCGCATGAGTTCAAACGGCACAAGCTGGCGCAGGCGGGGCCCCAGGGCGGCCTCCGTCAAGCGGCCCTGGGCGCCAAAATGCTCGCGCAGCAGCGGCTCACCCCGCTCGTCCCTGACGACATCGCGATGATCGGCCAGCCAGCGGTTGATGACCGTCCCGGCGAGCGCCCCGATACGCGGAACCGAGCGCCACCACGCACTTCCGTGGCGATTGGCAAGTTCAACAAGAATATGCAGATTGGATATCTTTTGGGCGCGCAAACGCCGCGCCAGGGCGGGAGAAAACCATAGCTCGATGCCATGATCCGCACGCGGCCGGGCGGTGCCGAGCCGCTCCAGTTCGGCCAGGGCTTCCACGCGCCGGTCCATGCCCCGGTTGGAGCGGCCGGGGCCGAGCTCGAGCAACTCGGCCAGATCCTGCCGGTTATGAAGGTGCGCCAGCTGTACCATGCGGTCACGCAGGCCGAGCAGCAAGCGCAGTGCGGACTCGCCACCGGCGTCGTCATCGCCGTCGTCGGACAGGTAGCGCCCGGCAACCATCGCGGCCGGCATACCCTGCACGTAGGCGCGGACGGCCGCAAATTCGCTGCGGGTGAGGCTCAGATTGGGGGCCTTACCGGGCTGCATGACAACGCCCAAACGGGCAGCTAAGATATTGATTCATAAGGCACTTAAGCAATCGCTAAATGCATCCGGGTAGAAATGCATAGTGAAGTCCAATGCCGATAATTATAACGCCGAATCCATGCGGCTATCCCCAGATCGCGCATGTCACAGGTTTCGACCCCGCGCGGTTCGGTAGCGTACATGGCGCAGTTGGCATCGCGCGACACACTTTGAAGCGTGTAACCCTCCCTTGCATTCACCCTCACCTGTGCATATCCTGATACCCAGAGTTAGAGTTCTTTAACTCTGAATTAAGAAACATCTAAAGCGTAAAAAACGCAAACGGGGCGATTCGAAACGACTCCACGGGATGGTCAGTCGGGCAGCGAGACCTGGACGGGTGTGCTGCCATGACCTGGAGACGAGACGGATCGTATGGGGCTGCAACCGCAGCATAGCGGTCAGTTCCGTTAGCATGCGCGGGTTGTCGCGGGGCTCGCCATGCCGAAACAAAAAAAGAGAGCGGTCATGGCCACAATCCTCTTGATCGAGCCACATCCTCTGCTGCGCCTGGGTCTGCGCCATCTGTTAACTCAATCTGGGCTTCACGGCGATCTGGTCGACATCGATCCGACTTCCCTGCCCCATCCTGCCGAATGGCTTTGCCATGCCGATTTGTTGGTCTATGGTTTGCCGCCGGACCAGGATGCAGGCTGGCAGTCTCTGGGAGACATCTGCCAGACCTTGATGCCCAGGCGGATTCTGGTGTTGTCGGACCAGATCCCATCCCAGTCGATCGGCGCTCGGATGCCAGACAATGTGCGAGGCGTGTTGTCCAAGGGTTGCAGCGCCGAGATGCTCGACGCGGCGATCCGCCTTGTTCTGGCCGATGGCGAGTGTTTTCCCGCGTGCGCCCAGGCGGCGCACGGCACCGATGGCGTCTCGCCGTGGCCGACCGACAATGCACGCCCCGCCGCAACGGCGCTGCAAGTGCGGGCCGGGCCCGGCCAGGCGGATAGCGAGGTCGCAGGCGCAGCTCAACATCCGTCGCGCCGCGCATCCGATGTGGCGCCGGAGCCAGAAACGCCATCAGTGGGCTCGCATCTGCTTAACATCACCGAACGCCAGTACGAGGTGCTGGCCCTGCTGGCACGCGGCTATCCGATCAAGACAGTCAGCCGCTTGCTGAACATTTCCGTGGCCACGGCCAAGACCCATGCGTGCACCTTGTACCAACGCCTGCACGTACGCAACAAGGGCGAGGCGGTCTACGTGGCGTTGCAGCGCGGCGCGAAACTGAGCTGGCCAGGCCCGGCTGCCGCCGCGCCGATTCGCGGCGCCGCCCAACTGGTTGATTTCGCCGCTGTTTGCCAGGCGGCTGCCTGAGCAACGCGGTGCCTGCCCCCCGCCTGGCCCGCGGGGGCACGGAAACCCGCAAGCGCTTCAATCGTTGGCATGAGTCGCCTCATCCAAACGCACGAGGCGGCGCTTTGTTGTAGTTGCTACGCTTTTGACAAGTGCCGCATGCGATAGGCGATCCCTGTGCTTGCCGGCCGGATGTCCACCCGCGTCCACCCGAGTCGATGACAACGCTCCTGCTTGCCCACAATATGATGCTGCGCCGCGGACTGCTGCGCCACCTTCGCGAACTCTCATCACTCACGCCGGTATTGACACAGACTCCCGAATGGCTACTGGATGCGCCAGCGGCGGAAATGCCTCCGGCGCCAGTGGATTTCGCGCTGCTGGATTGCAGCGGCACGGACGCCGATCCGCAGGTCCTTGTCGATGCCCTCTGCGCGCGCCTGGCGCCAAGGCGCTGGTTGATCCTGTGCGAGGCGCCCGGCGCCGGGGTGGCAAGCTATGCCGCCCGCCTTGGCGCGAGCGGGTGCCTGACAGTGCCGGCCACGCCCGAGCAGGCGCAAGCGGCGGTGGCGCTGGTCCGCGCCGGCGGCCAGTGCTTCCCCCGCAGAGCCTTCTCCATGACGCCCGCGCCGGCTCCTTCCCCCATTGGTTCAGGTGGGTCTACGGCAAGGGGATGAGGGCGGGCGGCCGCGCTGGCAACTATGCTGAAGGCGCGCGGGTAACGAAGTCGGGAATATCAAATTCAATACGGCCGCCGCGCGTTGCAGAGGGGGTCATATGGACGCGGGAGTGGACATCCTGGTTGTGCGCGGCTTCGCCGTGCCCGAAGGCCGGGGCAAGTGGGCATGCTGCTACGAAATCAGATTGACGACCGGACGCGATGGGCCGCTGCTCTATCGCGGCGAACTGCATGGCCGGCGCTATAGCTGCGAGGAGGCAGCCATTGCCGCGGCGACCTTCGCCGGCGAGCAGGAAGCGCGCCGGCAGGTGGCAACCGTCAGGGCTGAACTGATTGCCCGCCATGAGTATTGCGTGGTGGTAGCGAGCGAGCAGGCACGCGATGGCCGCAATGACGTGGCCACAGGCTAGCGGCGGCGCTAACGAGCCAGGCAAGGCGATACGATCGGAGAGCATCGCGACGCGGCAAGGCGGCGGCAAGACAAAGGGGGAGGCGAAAAGCGCGTGTTCGGGGGACCGGAGCGATCCGGTGCGTATGCCAATCCGGATGCGCACACGCGCATTTCGGTTGCAGCGCGAGCTGCGCCGGATCTTGATGGCCACGGTAACAGCCGCGTAGCACAAGTGGCGGACCGTGGCCTATTTGTTTTGTTCCGGCACGGGACTGGCGGCCCGCCCGCCATTGGCATCGATCGGTATCGGCACGCTTGCCGTGGAACTGCGAGTAAAAAAAAGAGCCCGCCGACCGGGGGACCATGCGGGCTCTAAAGTGGCCGGCACGATTCCGCTCGGCGGGCCACTCTTCAGACGATAGTCAAACTGCTGCGGCACGCCTATCGACCAGAAGCCGCATCCGCCACGCAGCGCACCGCGTGTCGGCCACAGCGCCTGCGATGTCCGCCAACCCAATGGGCGCAACGGACCAACCGCTTAACGTGTCCGGCACATCTGCGACTTGTCATGCTTTTGGCTGGGTGGAGATGTTGCCGCCGGCCGGTGGCGGGGACTGGAAAATGGCTCAACTGTGTTACTTTTCTCGCGTACTCGATCCTCGACGCAATCATGCTTAACTGGCAAATCATCACCCGCTTCGGCGAGACCTCCCTGCTGCTGCCGGGGGCGATGCTGATCGCCGCCTGGCTCTTCCACACCCACGCTATCGCCAGCGCGTGGCGGTGGTTCCTGAGCTTCGGCGTGGCGGCCGCGATGGTGCTGGTCTCCAAGCTGGCGTTCATGGGCTGGGGCATCGGCAGCGCCGCGCTCGATTTCACTGGTTTCTCAGGGCATAGCATGATGGCCGCATCGGTACTGCCGGTACTGCTCTATCTGCTGGTCCCGAACGCGTGGCAACGCCTTGCGATTGGCGCCGGCTGCATGGGCATGCTGCTCGCGTTGCTGGTCGGCTTTTCGCGACTGGAACTGGACGCGCACTCCAGCTCGGAAGTCCTGAGCGGACTCATCCTTGGCTTTGGCGTGAGCCTGCCCTTTATCCTGAGCTCGGCACGGCCGGTACGCTCGGCCCCGGTCGTGGCAGCAAGCCTGGTGCTTGTGCTGCTGCTGGCAGTACCCGTCACGGGCGTCGCCGCGCCTACGCATCACTGGCTGGAGGTGCTCGCGACCCGGCTGGCCGGGCGCGACAAGCCCTTCCAGCGCGGACAATGGAGCTCCTGGGCATTGCAAAGCGGGCACGAGCAGGTGTTGACGCACCTCGCACCGGTGCCGCTGATGCGCTGACGCTGGCCGGGGCCGGGGCCGGCCTCTGTGTGCGTAAGCAAACAGACGTGGCGCCCTTGCGGCGCAATCATGGTCTTCATCACTGCTTGGGTTTGCCAGGTGGAGGCCAATCATGTCGACAGTCCGAGCCTTTGTAGCCGAGCGGCAAGCCGCCCTGCAAATCATGTACCGCATCGCCGATGCGGTCATCATCGCGGCCTGCGGCGTGGCGGTCGGTGCCCTGCTCTTCCCCCAGGGCATCCGCGGTGCCTCACCGGTGCACGGTTTCCTCATCGCCCTGTGCGCGGTGGGTGCATTGCTGGTGTTTCCCGCCTGCGGCCTTTACAGTTCCTGGCGCGGCCGCAGCCTGGCTGCGTTGGCGCTGCGCACGGTGGCAGCATGGTGTGCGGTCTGTCTCCTGGGCCTGGTCACAGTCTTCCTGATGCACCAGGTTGCCGCGCTCTCCCGGCTGTGGTCCATGACCTGGCTGCTCAGCGTCGCCGCCGCGCTGGTGGCGTCGCGCCTGGTGCTGTACAGCATGCTTGGCAGCGTGCGTGAACAAGGCCTCAACGCCAAGCGCGTGGTCATCCTCGGCTATGGGACGCTCGGGAATGAGTTGTACCAGCGCGTGCAGCGCATCCGTGGCGCGGGCTACGATGTGGTCGGCATCTACGACGAGCGCGAGAAGCCGATCCCAGTGGGCGTAGCGCGGCTCGAGTCGCTGGAGCATGTCTGTGCCTTTGTGCGCAGCAATGGCGTGCGCGAAATCTGGCTGACGCTGCCGATGGCGGCATGCCGCGACCTCTATGACGTGGTGTTCCAGTTCCGCAATGACATGGTCGACGTGCGCTGGGTGCCCGATATCATGTCGGTGGAACTGCTCGGCCACCGATTCAGCGATTTCCTCGGCATGCCGGTGATCGACCTGAACAGTCCGCCCGTATCCGGTATCACAGGGCTGTTGAAGGCGAGCTTCGACCGGGTCTTCGCGCTGTGCGTGCTGCTTGGCCTGTCGCCGATGCTGCTGACCATCGCACTCCTGGTCAAGTTGTCTTCGCCGGGCCCTGTGCTGTTCCGCCAGAGAAGGCTCGGTATGGACGGCTCTCCGTTCAATGTCTACAAATTCCGTACCATGGTGGTGCACCAGGAGGCCGGTGTGACACAGGCCACGCGCGATGACGTGCGCGTGACTCGCATCGGCGCCTTCATGCGCCGCACAAGCCTGGACGAGTTGCCGCAATTCCTCAACGTGCTGCGGGGCGAGATGTCGGTGGTCGGTCCACGTCCCCATGCGATGGAACACAATGAGTTCTACAAGGAGCTGATCGACCGCTACATGCTCCGGCACCGCGTCAAGCCAGGCATCACCGGCTGGGCGCAGATCAATGGCCTGCGCGGCCAGACCGACACCGTCGAGAAGATGCGCAAGCGCGTCGAGTTCGACATCTACTACATCCGCAACTGGTCATTCCAGCTGGACATCTCCATCATCCTGCGAACGGCAGTGCACGGATGGACCGGCAAGAGCGCGTTCTGAGTTCGTGCGACCCCCCCGATTGCCGCGCCATGGGTGGGGGAACGCACGCCCCGCCAAGGCGATTCCGTGTTCAATGGCTCCCGTATCAATCGCTGGAGATCAGCATGAAAGCAACGATCCGTCACATCCTTGGCGACGTGGCAAGACTCACGGTTCCGGCAGACCAGCTGGACGATGGCACAGATCTCTATGAGGTAGGCCTGTCGTCCCTGGCGACCGTGCATGTGATGCTTGCCATCGAGAACGCCTTCGATATCGAGATTCCGGACCAGATGCTGACGCGGCAGTTGTTCCGTAGCATTGATTCGCTAGCCACTGCGGTGCGGCAGATCAAGCAGCAGGAGGCAGCGTGAGCGCGCCGCTGGCCAGGGTGGAGCTGGCGCATCCTGGCGTGGATCCGGCCTCCAGCGAGGCGCTGATTGCTGCCGCTCATGTCGTGGCCGAGGTGGCGGCGGAGCACGGGGACCAGGTAGATCGCGAGGCAAGGTTTCCCCAAGAGGCCCTTGCCGCCCTGCGTGATCAGCGACTGCTTGGCGCCATGGTGCCGACCGCATACGACGGTGCGGGAGCATCGCTCGATACCATTGCGGCCATCTGCCAGATCCTCGGCGCCGCCTGCTCGTCCACCGGCATGATCTACGCCATGCACCAGATCCAGGTGGCATGCGTGGCCGGGCATGGCGTGGGCAGTCCGTGGCATGAAAGCCTGCTTGCCCGCGTCGCGGCCGAGCAGCTCCTGCTGGCCTCCGCCACATCGGAGGAAGCCATCGGGGGCGCATTGCGAAATAGCGGCTGCGCGGTCGACGCCGACGGCGAGCATTTCCACCTGTTGAAGATCGCGCCCACCATCTCATACGGTGCGTACGCGGATGGCATCCTCGTGACTGCGCGGCGGCACGCCGATGCTTCGCCGTCGGACCAGGTACTGGTGTGCGTGATGCACGGCGACTACACGCTTCAGTGCCTCAATACCTGGGATACGCTGGGTATGCGCGGCACCTGCAGCAACGGCTTCCGGCTTGAAGCGGCCGGGCAGGTTGCCCAGGTATTGCCCGTTGCGTTCGGCGAGATCGCCGACGTCACCATGACGCCGGTCTCGCATATCCTCTGGAGCGCACTTTGGCTTGGCATCGCAGGCGACGCGGTCCAGCGCGCAAAAAATCTCTTCCGTGGGCAGGCGCGGGCGCGACCGGGTTCGCTGCCGCCCTCGGCATCCCATGTCGCGGAAGCGGTGAGCCAGTTGCAGATGATCGAAGGGCGGCTCGGGCTAGCCCTTGCGCGTCAGCGCCAGCGTCACGTTGCTGCATCGGTATCGGCTTCGTTCTCGCTCGCGGCTGAGATGAACGGCTTGAAGACTTCGGTCTCGGAGATGGCGCTGCAGGTGGTGCACCAGGCCATGCTGGTTTGCGGCATGGCCGGCTACAAACATGGCACGCCCTATAGTCTCGGCCGTCATCTGCGTGATCTGTGGTCCGCGCCCCTGATGATCAATAACGACCGTATCCTGGCCAACACCGCCAACCTGCTGCTGGCAGATCGTTCCTGAAAGAAACAAGATGGATTCCATTGCCCTTATCAGCGACACCCTGGCCAAGAGCGGCGCCGACGAGCCACCGGCGCCCCGTACCGGACAGGCGACGTTTCTTGCGGCGCTGCTCGATGCAGGCCTCCTGATCCCGACCGGCGTGCAGGGCTTGTACGGTCGCAGCGAGACCTTCGAAGCCATTGCCGACGGCCTGAACGCGGCGATCACCGCGCTCGGCAGCGACCAGCACGCTGAGATCCTGCGATTTCCGCCCGCCATCGGACAGGCTGACTTCGAGACCAGTGAATACATGAAGAGCTTTCCCCAGCTGGCGGGCACCGTCCACAGCTTCTGCGGCGACGAGCGTGGCCACCGCCGCCTGCTTGCACGGCTGGAGGATGGCGATGCGTGGACCGACCAGCAGGCATTCTCTGGCGTGGTGTTGACTCCGGCAGCCTGCTATCCGGTCTACCCGGTGATGGCGCGCCGCGGACCGCTGCCGTGGCAGGGCAAGGTGGTCGATGTGCTCTCCTATTGCTATCGGCACGAGCCCTCGCTGGAGCCGACGCGGATGCAGTTGTTCCGGCAGAGGGAATACGTGTGCCTGGGGCCGGCCGAGCGCATCGTGGCATTCCGCCTGCTATGGATGGAGCGCGGGCTGCAACTGGGCAAGGCGCTCCAGCTCCCGGTGGAAGTCGACGTGGCCAATGATCCGTTCTTCGGGCGCGGGGGCAAGATCGTGGCCGACAGCCAGCGCGAGCTCAGGCTCAAGTTCGAGTTGCTGATTCCCGTCAATGACGGGGCGCCGCCTACCGCCTGTATGAGCTTCAACTACCATATGGACCATTTCGGCGTTTTGTGGGGCATCCGGACAGACGACGGTGGCATTGCCCATACCGGTTGCGTGGGCTTTGGCGTCGAGCGGCTCGGGCTTGCCCTGCTGCGTCACCATGGACTCGATCCGGCGCGCTGGCCGCGAGGCGTGCGCGAGCGGCTCTGGAGCGCGTAATGCATGGAACCCCCAAGTTGGGCGGCCGCGGCGGTCTCGGTCTGCGCGGCGGGAACCCGGTGTGGTCGCACGCAAATTGCAATGTCGATCTGTGGATAGAGCTTTTGCATGGCTGGGAACTCGAGTCCATCGCCGCACTGGCATTTACCGTGAGCCAGGATTTCGAGGGCGATCAGTTCACGCTATTCAGTTTCCCGTTTGGCGATCTCGAGCGGCTCTATGGTGTCACCGTGCACGACTTGTCCGTGTACGACAACCTGGAGGGGCACATTGCCGCGCAGACATGCCGCGGCAACGTGGTATTGCTTGATGTCGACAGTTTCAACCTGCCGTATGCCGCCGCCGTTGGCTACCGGCGCCAGCATGCGCGTTCCTGCATCGGTGTGGACCTGCTGGTGCCGGAGGCCTCGACCGCCGGTTACTACCACGGCGACGGCTACCACACTGTCAGCGGCGAGGAGTACCAGGCCATCTTCCGGCTACCGGCGGAACTGAAGGACAAGAATATCGCGCCATATCCGCAAGCGAGAGTGGTACGGCGCCGCTTTGCTCCCCAGACCGATGCCGCATTGGTGCGGATCTCGCTTGACATGCTGCGCCGTCACCTGGCACGGCGGCCGCGGGTCAATCCCATCAGTGCCTTTCGCACGGTTTTCCCCGCGCACCTGGACCAGATGATGGGGCGTGGGGAGCCGGGCTTCCAGGCCTATGCGTCGAGCGTGTTGCGCCAGCTGGGCGCCAATTTCGAGCTGTTGGGTTGCTACCTGCGCTGGCTGGTGATGCATGGCCAGCCGCTGCCGGACACCATCGCCGAGGCTTGCTACACCATTGCCTCCGAGGCCATGGTGATGCAGTTCCGGCTGATGCGTGCCGTCATCAGCCGCAAGCCCGATCCCTGCCAGGATTGCTTCGATCAGCTCGAGATGTCCTACAAGGCGACGGTGCCGGCGTTGGCGGCCTACTTCGGGGAGGTTGGCGGGTGAGTGTGCGCGACTTCGCACCCGAGCAGCGCGGCTTGCCGGCAATGCCCGGCGTCGCGGTGAAAGGCGTGCCGTTGTCCGGGCAGTGGGCCTGGCTCGAAACCTCCGCCGGCGCCGCCGGGAGCCCGGCCGCCTTGCCGGAGGGCGCCGGCTGGCTGGCTGCCCCCGTGCCCGGTACCGTGGCGGGCGCCTTGCGTGCCGCCGGCCGATGGGACGATGCCGCGCCACCACCGCTGCACCAGCGCGATCATTGGTACCGCGTGCACTTCACGGGCAGCGGCCGCCGCGTGCTGCGGTTCAGCGGCCTGGCCACGCTGGCCGAGGTGTGGATGAACGGCGCGCTGGTGCTTACCACGCGCCATATGTTCGTGAGCCATCAGATCGAAGTCGAGCTGGCGGGCGAGAATACACTGCACCTGTGCTTTCGCGCGATGTATCCGTGGCTGCGCGCACAGCGCGGCG
Organism: Cupriavidus sp. F041; assembly: GCF_057814235.1. NCBI lineage: Bacteria > Pseudomonadati > Pseudomonadota > Betaproteobacteria > Burkholderiales > Burkholderiaceae > Cupriavidus > Cupriavidus sp. F041. The sequence goes on along the minus strand of NZ_JBVASY010000001.1, from coordinate 1,605,465 downwards.
CGGTCCGCTGGAAGCCACGGATGATCGCGCCAGCGACCTTGCGCGCGGTGCGCACCACCTTGCTCGGCCATATGGCCGGCTGGTGCCCCCCGGTGCATGCCGTGGGGCCGTGGCGCCCGGTCGAACTGCTTGACCCGGCCAGCGACGATGCGTCGCAAGGCATGCGCGCCGATCTCTCCAGCCGGATCGAGGGGCATGAGGGCGTGGTGTCCCTGCGGCTGCTTTTTCCGGGAGAAGCGCCCGAGCATGGCAGTTTCAGTGCCGTCGATGGTGACGGTGAGCCGCTTTGCGCGGGCCAGTTGCGGCGCGTGGATGCCCACACGCTGGCTGGCACACTGCGCATTGCCCATGCCAGGCTGTGGTGGCCGCACACGCACGGCGAGCCCTATCTCTACCGCATAGATGCCACGCTGCAGGGCGGCACGCTGGCATGCGGCCGCATCGGCTTTCGCACCATCGAGGCCGACCGCGGCGCCGTGCCAGGCGCCTTTGCCTTGCGCATCAACGGCGAGCGGCTCTTCTGCCGTGGCGCGTGCGTGTCGAGCCACGACCTGTACGGCCTGTCGGATGCGCAGGAGACGGTCGGACGTTGGCTGGCGCTGGCTCGCAGGGCCAGCATGAATATGGTGCGTGTGAGCGGCGTCACCTGCTATCCGGGCGAGAACTTTTATCGGATCTGCGACGAACTCGGCCTGCTGGTGTGGCAGGACTTCATGTTCGCCAATTTCGACTATGGCAGCAGCGACGGCATGGCGGGATCCGCGCTGATGGACGACGCCGCGTGCGAGGTGACGGAGTGGCTGGTTTCCACGCGCGCGCATCCGAGCGTCGCGGTGTTGTGCGGCGGCAGCGAGGCCGAGCAGCAAGCTGCCATGATGGGGGCGGCGCGCACGGCCTGGCGCCAGCCGCTGTTCGAAGCGCTGATCCCCGGCCTGGTGGCCGCGCACAGGCCGGATGTCGTCTACGTGCGCAACTCTCCTTGCGAAGGCGCATGGCCCTTCCAGCCCGATACCGGCGTCAGCCACTATTACGGCGTGGGCGCCTACCAGCGCCCCCTGACGGACGCGCGTCTCGCCAATGTGCGTTTCGCCACGGAATGCCTGGCGTTTGCCAACGTACCTTGCCAGCGCACCCTGGCCGAGCACGACCTTGGCCAGCCCTTGCACGATCCGCGCTGGAAGGCACGTGTGCCGCGCGATGCCGGCGCGCCGTGGGATTTCGAGGACGTGCGCGACTTCTATCTGCGTACGCTGTATGACGTCGATCCACCCCACCTGCGCTACGAACGGCCGGCGCGCTATCTGGCGCTGTCACGCGCGGTGGTGGCCGAGATCATGACCGATGTCTTCAGCGAATGGCGGCGTGTGGGCTCCAACTGCGCGGGCGGGCTGGTCTGGCAGCTGCAGGATCTCCTGCCGGGGCCGGGCTGGGGCATCGTCGACGCATGCGCGCGTCCCAAATCGGCCTGGCATGCCTTGCGGCAGGTCTGGCAGCCGCTGCAGTTGCTGTTCACGGACGAGGGGCTCAACGGCTTGCACCTGCATCTGCTCAACGAATCGCCGGAGCCGCACCAGGTGCGCTTGTCGCTGCGCTGCTACCGAGACGGCGAGACGGTGGTGGCCGAAGCCACGCAGGACCTCGTGCTTGCCCCGCGCGAAGCGCACCGCATCGAGGCCGCGTCGCTGATGGATGTGTTCTTCGATTTCACCTACGCCTATCGGTTTGGTCCGCCGGCGCACGACGTCGTCGTAGCCTCGCTTGAAGCGGCCGATGGCGCACTGCTGAGCCAGGTGGCTTACCTGCCGGATCGCAGGGCGAGCGCGCTGAAGCCACCTGGCCTGAAAGTTGTAGTCGAACGCGTGGCGGGTGAATGGTGGCTCACAATCAGCACGCAGCGCTTCGCGCGCTGGGTGCATATCGAAGATCATGTCTTTCAACCCGCACAAGACTGGTTTCATCTTGCTCCCGGCGAGAGCCGGCGTATCCGCCTTATGCATGAAGGCGGCTCCCCCGCCCCGGGTGCGCTCATCCCTTCGGGTGAGATTCACGCCATCAACGCGGACCGGCCGGTCAGCTACAACGCATAGGACGCTCCGCTGATTCCCGCTCCTGGCATGGCCTGCGCAGCCGCCGGGCCTCGCATGTGCGCCCAAGCGGGCACGACCGCCGGTGTCCGCCCGTGCCATCTCCAACCAACCAAGGGATGATCTAGTACTAGCCGTCTGTCCGGTGTCACAACGGAGTTGCGTGGCGCTTAATACAGATACACCAGCTGGCAGGAAGTCAGCGGTAGATTGCAACGGGTGGAACGGCATTGTCAGTGGTGCCCAGTCATAAGGTGAGGACTTCAGGATGTCCTGCTGGCACCAGCCGTGATCCTAGGGTCCAAGGGAGGTCCGAAAATGATCACGCATCGGTCAGATCTGCATGTCAATCATTTGCTCAGCGCGTTGCCGCGCCACGAGTGGGAGGCGTTGTGCCGGCACTTCGAACTGGTCAGGCTTCGCGCGGGGGAGTTGCTGACGGATTCGGGACAGCGCATCGTCCATGTCTACTTTCCCACCACGGCGGTGGTCTCCATGCTCTCGCTGCTCGAGGATGGTGCCACGGTCGAGTTCGCGGCCATCGGCAACGAGGGCCTGGTCGGCATCCCGGTCGTCACCGGCGGCGATACCATGCCCAGCCGTGTGGAAGTGCGCAGCCCGGGCTTCGCCTATCGCATCGCAGCCCGCGATCTGCGCAATGAGCTGATGCGCACACCGGTGCTGCAGCGCGTGACGCTGCTCTACGTGCAGGCGGTACTGACGCAGATCGCCCAGACCGCGGCCTGCAACCGTCATCACTCCCTCAACAAGCAATTGTGCCGCTGGCTCCTGCTGGCGAGCGACCGGATGAGTTCCAACGAGCTTGTGATCACGCAGCAGGTGATTGCGAACATGCTCGGTGTCCGGCGCGAAGGCGTGACAGAGGCAGCCGGAAAGCTGGAGGACCTCGGACTCATCCACCACAGCCGCGGGCATATCACCGTGCTGGACCGTTGCGGGCTCGAGAAGCAATCCTGCGAATGCTACAAGCTCGTCAAACGCGAGTACGACCGGTTGCTGCCTGCCCTGGCGCACGCCTGAACAGAGCGGACCCCGGCGCACCGGGGCTGGCATGCTGGCGCTGGCCTCAGGCGTGAAGGCGAGTTGCACAGCCGAACGCCGAGACCAGCGCGGCCATGGCGCGATCATAGGACGCCTCGAGCGTTTCCAGGCAGTCCGCGCAGTCGTCATGCCGCCGGCGCGCCACGGCCCGCGCCAGGCGGAATTGCAACACTTTGCATTCGGTGGCAACGGCGCGGGCCGCAAGTGCCGCCGCTGCCGGGATTCTGTAATCATGCTCGGCCAACCAGCCAAGATAATGATGAAGCAACTCGAAACCGGCACCGAGCTGCCGCGGCAGGTTGAAACTGTATTGGTGGAAGTAGGCTTCGCCACGCGCCAGCAGGACTTCCATCTGCCCACCGAAAACCTTGCGCCACTGGCTGACCGGATTGGCTTCGGGGCGGCGGGTCAGGTGGTGGCGCATCAGCGACACCGAAGCATTGACCAGCGCACGGGCGCGCAGCGGCGCTCTCGCCTGCCGGGCAAACTCGGCGTAGGGAAACAGTATGTTGCCGTTGCCGCTCAGTTCGGGCGTAAGCCGCATGGCGCCGCGGTAGTCCTCTCCGGCCAGCGTGTGATAGCCAAGGCCGTGGTAGTAGCCAAGCTCCTGCGCCGCTGGCGTGATGCGGTCGATTGCCACCGTGGTCTTGACGTGCTCGCGCCGATAGGCGGTCGCGCGTGCGTCCGGCAGGTAGTAGCTGTCGAATTCCACCAGCACGGTATGGCCGCGGCCGACCTGTGCGACGACGTGGGCCTCGAGCGTGTCATAGACCGGCATTTCCTGCACCACCGTGCCGTACAGCAACTCCAGATCCATCTGCGGATACTTGAAGAATGTGAAATGGTCCCCTTCGAAATCCTGCGTCACCGTGAATGGCAGCGCGGCACGGGGATCGAGTCCCCGGCCATGCAACAGCTCGATCCACAGGTCCATATAGCAGTTGGTTTCCTGCCAGATCGCGTCCGCGCCATGCAGCGCGTGCGGATGGCTTACGGTAGCGGCTGTACTGGTCGAAAGCTCCGCCGGGCGGGTGGCACGCGGCCTTGCCCGCGCCATATTGCCCGCGCCGCCGCCGCTTATGAGTGCAGCGTCCCGTTTCATCTTCCGCCTCCTGCGTCTGTTGCCGCGCCGCCCGGTCCGTCGAAAACCGGTAGACGCCTTTGCTGCCATTGCAGCCGTATTGGCGCTTTCCATCCGTTCGTTGCCCAACAGAGGGCACGACAATGGCAAAGGCATTTGCGCGGGGACAGCCGGGCGGCTGGCGTGTGCGGCAGCGAACAGATACCCCCGCTCCCGCTTCCTACACTGGCTGTCAGCATGCGCCGGACTGTCCGGCCCAGGCGGGCCTCACGTCCGGAAGCGTTACCCCCAGCGCTGCGCGGCGCGAGTGCATGCGCGCCGGTGATCCCCCGGATGAAGAAGGCACAGTCCGTGTTCCGCGCACGTGGCGAGTATCCGCGGCCTTTCCGGGCCGCGGCGGGCAAGGAGGCAAGATGAACGCAACGACTCGGGACGCGCACCAGCCGGACGGCGCGGCGATAGCAGTGTCCGCCGATGCAGGCGTGCAGTCCATGCCGATGACCGCGATCCAGCCAGTCATCCTGGCCGGCGGCGCCGGCACCCGGCTGTGGCCGCTGTCGCGCGAGCAGCATCCCAAGCAGTTGCTGAACCTGGTTGCCGATGACACGCTGCTGGAAGCCACCGCGCGCCGCTTCGACGGCCTGGCGGAACTGGCCGGCCGTGCGGCGGGCAAGGAAGTGGCGCCGATGGTGGTCTGCGGCGAGGACCACCGTTTCATGATCGCGGAGATGATGAAGCGAGCCGGCAAGCCCGCGCGGATCCTCTCCGAACCTTGCGGCCGCAATACAGCGCCCGCGCTGACGATGGCCGCGCTGCACGCGGCCGGCGGCCTGGGCGAGACCGCCGATGCCGTCCTGGTAGTGACCCCGGCAGACCACAGCGTGGCGGATCCGGAAGCATTTCGCCAGGCACTGGCGACGGCGATACAGCATGCCGACTGGGGCGCCATCGTGACGCTGGGCGTGCGCCCGCTTGCACCGGAAACCGGCTACGGGTACATCCGCGCCGGCGTGAACGAGCATTGCGGGGCCTTCGCGCTCGAGCGCTTCGTGGAGAAGCCCCATCTGGAACTGGCCGAGCACTATGTGGCGTCGGGCGACTACTGGTGGAACGCCGGCATTTTTGTCGTGCGGGCGTCGGTCTGGCTCAAGGCGCTCAGCCAGCTGCAGCCGGAAATGTACCAGCAGTGCCGTGCTGCATATGAGACCGGCGAACGCAGCGGCGACACGTTCCGCATCGGCAAGGAAGCCTTTGGCGACTGTGTGTCGGACTCCATCGACTACGCGGTGATGGAGAAGCTGGAGGCCTTGCCCGGCGTGAGCGGCATGCTGGTGCCGCTGGACGCTGGCTGGTCCGACGTTGGCTCGTGGGCCGCGATCTGGGATATCGCCTCCAAGGACGCAGCGGGAAATGTGGGGCGGGGACGCGTGCTGTTCGATGGCGCTTCATCTTGCCTGGCGCATTCCGAGGGACGCCTGATCGCGTGCGTCGGGGTACAGGGCGTGGTGGTGGTGGAGACGGCGGATGCCGTGCTGGTCGTGGACAAGGCGCATGTGCAGGACGTCAAGAACGTGGTCCAGCGCATTCGCTCCGATCACGGATGCGAGGTGGTGAATCATCGCAAGGTCCAGCGCCCCTGGGGCTGCTACGACTCCATCGATCACGGCGAGCGTTTCCAGGTCAAGCGCATCGTCGTGGATCCGGGAGCCAGCCTCTCATTGCAGATGCATTACCACCGTGCCGAGCACTGGGTGGTGGTACGCGGTACCGCACGCGTGACTTGCGGCGACACGGTCAGCATCCTGTCCGAAAACCAGTCCACCTATATCCCGATCGGCACGCTGCACAGGCTGGAGAACCCGGGCAAGACACCGCTGGAAATCATCGAGGTCCAGTCCGGTGCCTATCTGGGCGAGGATGACATCGTCCGGTTCGAAGATAACTACGGGCGCGGTTAGCACTGCGGTACGGGAGCAGGCCTCGCTTGCCCGCTGCGCGGGCAAGGCGGGGACGAACCTAGCGGGGGAATTTGCTGTGAGCAAAATGTCATTTGCCGGCATCGCGCCGGATCGCATCGTGCCTGCGGGCGCGATGCTCGACCATATCGGCTGGATCCTTGCCGCTGGCCTGACGGGTGCCGCGGTTGCGGCGCTGCTGGCGCTGTCGACACCGCAGCAGTTCCGCGCCGAGGCGCTGGTACAGATTGGCGCCAGGGATGCCGCCACACAGGGGGTTGCGCGCGGCGCGAAGCCCGCCCCCTTCGATATCGGCTTGCTGAAGAGTCGGGCGATGGTCGGCCCGGTGGTGGAAAACCTGCATCTCGATATCTCCGCCGAGCCGATACGGGCGCCGCTGCTGGGCAGCCTGGCGGCCCGCTTTGCGACACCGGGCAGGTTTGGTGCGCCCTGGCCGGCGAACCTTGGCTATGCGTGGGGCGCGCAGCGGCTCGTGGTGCGCAAGATGACCGTGCCGGAGCGCCTGTTCAACGTGCCGCTGATGTTCGAGGTCTTGCAGGAGGAACGCTTCGTGCTGCGCTCGGCGGATGCCGCTCTGCTTGAGGGCAAGGTCGGTGAGCTCGCCACCGGCAACGGCGTGGAATTGCTGGTGACGCGCGTCGATGCGCTGCCCGGCACACGCTTCACCATTACGCGCCACGACCTGGCGGCCACGGTCAGCACGATCGCCGGGGAGCTCAAGGTCAGCAGCGAGGAGGGCGAAGCCGGTACGGCGCGGATCACCTGGCAGAATCCGGACCCGAAACTGGCCGCGGCGCTGGTCAATGGTGTTGCGAATTCCTATATCTCGGGGCAGACCGCGCAGCGCAGCGACGATGCGGCCAGCACGCTGGCATTCCTCTCCAGCCAGCTGCCGCGCGTGCAGGGCGAACTTGAGCGCGCCGAAGCCGCGCTGACGCGTTACCGTTCGCGCTCCGGGTCGATGCAGCCCTCGCAGGACGCGCAGTCCTACCTCAATGGCAGCATCGACTACCAGAAGCAGATCGCCGCGCTGAAGATGGAGCGTACCGGACTGCTGCAGCGCTTCACCACGGAAGCCAACGAGGTACGCACCGTCGACAACAAGATTGCGCAGATGATGCGTGAGCGCAAAGATCTGGATGCGCGCATGCAGACTCTTTCGATGTCGGAGCGTGAGTCGGTTTCGCTCACGCGCGACGTCAAAGTGGCGGAGGACATGTACATGACCTTGCGCAACAAGGTCCAGGAACTGTCGCTGATTGTCTCGGACCACAGTAGTCAGGTCCGCGTCGTCGACAATGCGGTGGTGCCGATGTCGCCGGTGGGGCCCGGGCCCTGGCCGATGACCGCCGGCGGTGGCCTGCTTGGCCTGTGCCTTGGCATTGCCTGCGTGAGCGTGCGCCAGCGCACGAAGCAGACCGTCGCCAGCGCCAACGAAGCGGAAGCCCTGCTCGGCATGCCCATGCTCGGGGACATTGCGTACAGCCGCGAGCAGCAAGAGCTGGAGCGTCTCATCGAGGCCAAGGTCCGCCTGGGTATTGCCGCTGGTTTCGCGGCGCCGGGCGCGGCGCGGCTGGAGGGGCCCGAGCCGGGGCACGCACTGGAGGCGCTCGATGAATCCTATCCCGATTTCATCAAGCATCTGCTGCGCCAGGGTCTGCACGACCACTACCTGCTGGCGCGAAGCGCCCCGCATTCCCTGGCCGTGGAGGGCCTGCGCAGCGTGCGCGCCGCGCTGCATTTCGGCTTGCGAAGCGCGGCCGATTGCGTGGTGGCCGTCACCAGCCCCGCACCGGGCGCGGGCAAGACCTTCGCCGCCATCAACCTGGCGGTGCTGTTTGCCGAAGCCGGCCAGCGTGTGCTGCTGATCGACGCCGACATGCGCCGGGGCAAGGTGGCGAGCTGGTTCGACCAGGGGGCTGATGGCGGTCTGGCGGAGATACTGGCGGGCCAGCTCACGCTGGCTGCCGCCGTGCGTCCCACCGTCGTCAGCGGCTTGTCGATCCTGACTACGGGGGCGACGCCTCACAATCCCTCCGAACTGCTGATGCGTCCCGCCCTGGCGGAATGCCTGCGCCTGTGCGCTAGCCGCTTTGACCTTGTGATCGTCGATACGCCGCCGGTGATGGCCGTGGCTGACGCCACGCTGGTGACGAATATTGCCGGTTCGACACTGGTTGTGGTGCGCGCGGACCAGACACCGCCGGATCAGGTCGAGGAGACGCTCAAACGCCTGGCCCGTTCGCATGCGCGGCTTCTGGGCGGCATTCTGAACGGCGTGACGGCGCGCCGCAGCAACCGTGCCGAGTTCAACAGCGTCAATCCCTATCTGGGCATGCCCGAGCCCGCGCCCAGCGTGCCAAAGCTGGAGCGCGCAGCCGGCGTGGAGCGGATGGCATAGTGCCTGGCGCTGGCGAGCGTACCCGTTTCTGCGTGGAGTTTGCCAGCACCGCAATCGGAGGCGAACGAACAGCGCCCGAGCGGGCGCGAGCGGAGAGTCGGCATGAAGCGCGTCATATTGCATGGCTGTGCCGGCTGGCTTCACGGCGAGACCGGGAGAACCGGCGTGGTCCTCTGCGCGCCGGGCGGGCACGAAGCCATGTGGTCGCATCGTGCCTGGCGCCACCTGGCTGATGATATTGCCGCCGCGGGCCTGCCCGCGTTGCGCTTTGACTATCCGGGCAGCGGCGACTCGGACGGCGGCGACGATGACCCCAGGTTCGTCGAGCAGGCCGTGGCGAGCATTATCGCGGCTGCGGCACGGCTGCGCGAACTGGCCGGTGTCGAACGGGTTGTGCTTTGTGGCCTGCGCCTCGGGGCAACCCTTGCGGTGCTTGCCGCTGAAGCCATGGCTACCCATCGCAGCACGGCCGCCGCTGGCCTGATCCTGCTGGCACCCGCGACCAATGGCCGTACCTACCTGCGCGAGTTGCGGGCACTCCACGGCAACTGGCTGAGCAGGGCGATTCCCGATCTTGCCGTGGCGCCTGAGCAGGACGGCGCCCAGCAAGTCCTGGCATTCCGCCTTGCACCGGAAACCGTGGCCCGGATCGGCGCGCTGAATCTGGCGCACCGGCAGGCTTGCCCGGCGCCGCGCGTGTTGCTGCTGGATGCCTGGCCTGGCTCGGCCTCGGCGGTGGCGTCGCTGGCGGCACGCTACGAAGCGGCGGGGGTGCAAGTCGAACTTGGCGGGTTTGACGAGTACCCCGCCATGATGCAGTCGGCCGAGTATGCCACGGTGCCGGAGCGGGCCTGGCGGAGACTGCTCGACTGGCTGCGGCCGGGCGCCGCGCCCGCGCGGCCGCAGCCGCACCGCGGCGAACCGCGCGTCAGGCAGACACAGGATTTGCAGGTGGAGGGCGGCTTCGAACACCCGGTCTGGCTGGGCGGCGGACGCCTGTTCGGCATCCTTTGCGCGCCACGCGAGCGCCTGCCGGCCGGCACCGCGGTGATTTTCCCGAATACCGGCGGCAACCATCATGTGGGCGATGGCAGGATCTTCGTCACGCTGTCGCGCCGGCTCGCCCGCCTGGGCGTGGTTGCCTTGCGGCTCGACGTGTCCGCGCTCGGCGACAGCCCGGCAGCGGCAAGGCAGATGAGCATTCCCTCCATCTATTCGCCGCCGCCGTGCGCGGACGTATGCGCGGCGGTCGAGTGGATGCGAGCCAGGGGCTTCAGGCGCATCGTGCTTGCGGGCGTCTGCTCGGGCGCCTATCTCGGCTTGCACGCGGCGCTTGCCAACGCGGGCGTCAATGGGCTGGTCATGGCGAATCTTGTCAAGTTCCGCTGGGATCTTGCAGACGACGCCTCGGCCGGAAGCAAGCTGCAATCGATACGAGGCTATCTCGTGGCGGCGCGAAAGCCGGAAAACTGGCAGCGCCTGTTGAGCGGCGAGATTCGCGCATGGCCGATTGTGTCGAGCCTGGCTGGCCGGGTCGCGCGCCGTGCCGCCGAGCGCCACGCCAGGTTGATGGCGCGGCTGCGCGGCGCGGCCGACACCGCCACGGTCAGCGGCTTCGCCTGCCATGCCATGGGCGAGCTGAACCGGCGTGGCGTGCATACCGATTTTCTCTATGGCACGGGCGATGTCGGCCTGGAGGAAGCAGCGTTTTGCTTCGGGGGCGACATGAAGGCCATCAGCGAGCTGGAGCGGGTGAAGCTGCACACGCTGCCGTGCCTGGACCATTCGCTGTTCCTGCCCGAGAGCCGCCAGGCATTCGCAGAGTTCCTGGTCCGGCATGTCATGCGGCACGAAGCCGAACTGGCGGCCGACACCGCGGCCACGGATGTATCGCCACAAGCGCAGCCCCTCGCGTCCGAGCCCGCCTACCGCACCACGGGACTTTTCAACTCCGCGAATCCATAGGGCCGCCGCGGCAGGCTGCCTGGCGCAGCCGTGAGGGCTGGCTTTCGTCCAGCGGGGAGCGCCGTAAGCCCTGTCGCCCTGTCATTGTTTTCGACTACCATTGCGAGGCTTGTCTTGCGGGCGGCCACCAAAGGAAAAGGGCCGATCCCCTCGCGGTATCGGCCCTTTGCGCGAAGTGGCGGCTCAGGCGCGCTTGATGCGTGAGGTGCCGTACTGGTTGAGATAGCGATACTTGCCGAAGTGGTAATGCGCCCGGTACCAGCGGCCATCGATACGCAGGCCGTTGAACAGTACCCCCTTGATCTCACCGCCGGCTTGCTGGATGGCCCTGTCCGCCGCCGTGATCTCGCCGACAGTGGTCTGGTCGGCGCGGGCAACCAAGAAGACCGCGCCCGCCCTGGCTGCCAGGATGCCCGCGTCGGAAGCGGCAAGCACCGGGGGCGTGTCGATCAGCACAACGTCGTACTGTGCCTTCAAGGTATCGAGCAGGGTATCCAGCTGCTCGCTGAGCAGCAGATCCGCCGGGTGCGGCGGCTCGGTGCCGGTCGGGATGACGTCCAGGCCAGGCAGGACCTGACGGCGCATCGCCTTGTCCAGCGGCATGCCGGTCAACACCTCTGACAGGCCCGGGCTACGCGCCACGCCGAAGCGATGATTGAGACTGCCCCGACGCAGGTCGGCGTCGACCAGCACGACGCGCTTGCCGCCGGAAGCCAGCACCGCCGCGAAGTTCGCGCAGACGAACGATTTGCCGACGCCCGGCGCCGGACCGGTGACCACCACGATGCGCGAGCGGCTGCCGGCCAGGGCGAACTGCAGGGCGGTGCGCAGGCTCCGCAAGCTCTCGATGGCCGGGTCGGCGGGTTCCAGGTGAGCCAGCACATCGCAGCGCCCGCTGTCCTTGCCTTTCGCCTTCCTGGTGCCTTCCGGGCGCGCTTGTTGCGCACTGAGGGGGATGGTGGAGTACACCGTCAGTCCTGTCGACTTTTCCACCTCGTCGGCATCGCTGACGCCACCGTCGAGCATGCGCCGCACGACAACCGCCAGCAGGCCCAGCAGCAGGCCCAGCACCAACGCCACGCCGGCAATCATGCTCCGGTTGGGCCGCACGGGCTTGAGCGGTACCTCGGCAGGATCCACCAGGCGTGCCGTGCCGACCTTGCTTGCCTTCACCAGCCTGAGTTGCTGGGTGTCGTTCAGCAGCGACTGGTAGAGCTCGGTACTGACCTTGACGTCACGCATGAGGCGCAACACGTTCTGCTCGACATCCGGCAGCTTCTGGATTTTCCCGGTCACGCCATTCAGTTGTGCATTCAGGCTGGCGATCTGGGAGTCCATGATCTCGATGGTCGGGTGATTGCTCGTGAAACGCGCAATCAGCTCCTGGCGCTTTTGCCTGAGTTCCTGCAGGCGCGTCTGGATTTGCACGGATTGGCCAAGGATGAGCTTCGACTCTTCGCTCAGATCGATGGTGCCGCGCTGATTGCGCATCGCGTTGTAGCGCGACTCCGCGGTTTCCACCTGTTGCTTCAGCTGGGGCAGCTGACGATCGAGGAAAGCCAGGGATTTTTCGGCTTCCGCAGCCTTGCGGCGCACATTCTGCTCGACGTACTCCGCGCCGATTTCATTCAGGACGGCGGCCGTCTTCTCGGCGGAGTTGCCTTCGAGCGTCATGCCGATCACGCCGCTCTGCTTGCCGCGCTCCAGGATCATGAGGCTTTCCTGCAACTCCTCGATGGCCGCGGCGCGGGGCACTTGCCGCACGTAAAAGACGCTGCCAGGTCGGCCGTCAAGCTCGCTGACCAACATGCTGACCTTGCCTTGCGGTGTGTCGATGGTTTGCGGCTCTCCCACGGTGCCGGTCCACTTGACATCGTTGCTGGAGAAGCTCACGCGGTACTGCTTGCCGCCCAGCGCGGTCAGCTGGATCGTCCTGTCTACCAGCTTGGGCGGGACTTCGAGGCTCTCCACGCTGATGCTTTCCGGGCCCCAGGCAAAGCCGCCCCAGCCGAACAGCCCGGGCGTCGACAACTCCTTGTTGAAACTGGCGATGGCTCGCCCAACGATGGGGAAGTAACGGGGCGAGGCCTTGATGTCGAGATGCAAACTGTCGATCGCCTTGCCCACCACCATGCGTGAGCGCAGCAACTCGATCTCCGCGGAGGCAGCCGGCTTGACGTCAAACACGGGCGTGACGTTTGCCGTCTGCTTGCCGGAAGCGCCCGTGCTGGCATTGCTGTCCTCGACCTGCACGACGATGTCCGCGCGATAGACCGGCTTGGCCAGCATCGCATAGACCAGCCCGGCGCAGATCACCCCCCCGGCGACGACGAGGAATGTCCGGCGATAGCGGACCAGCACATCGACATAGGACGTAAAGTCGATCGGCTTGCCGCCATCGTCCCACGTCTCCGGAGCCTGATTCCGCGAATTCACTATATTCATGACGCTTCCCCGTAGCTGTTTGCTGGCGTGATCGCTTGTATGTGAGCCGACCACGATTCAACCCCTTGCTTGATCAACCCCAACACGAGCACGAACATGCCTTGTGAGCCACCGTAGGGGTCTGGTACATCGACATGTGAGAACTCGCACAGCCTGTATGTCTTTCCGCGTGCCTGCGGGTAGAGCCGTTCCAGCTCGTCGCGTTGCTCGTTGTCCATTACCAGCACCAGGTCGGAGGCGGCGATCAGTGATTCGTCGACGGTAACGGCGCGATGGGACTCCAGGGTGCAGCCCTCCATCGCCAGCAGGCAGGTGGCGCGCGGATCGGCGGTGGCACCCACTGGCGGGTCGAGTCCGGCCGAGCGCACGCGGCAGTTGGGCAAGGCGCGCCGCAGCAGGCTCTCCGCCATCGGGCTGCGGCACCGGTTTCCCAGGCAAACGACCAGGATCGAACGGATCATCGCTGTCTCCACTACGGACGAGCGATGCTTGCCGTGCCCACCACCGGCTGGATCAGCAGGCTCATGACCCGGCTCCAGCGCACCACAGCTTTTGCGTCGACATAGACCACGTCCTTGGGTTCGAGCTCGAAGCCCTCGGCAATGGCCAGCGCAATCGGCGAAGTCCCGTCCAGGTGGAACACCTTCGGTTCATCGGTGGCCGTCTTGCGAATCACGAAGATCTGCTCGGCGTTGGCGGATCCGGGGTTGACGCCGCCCGCGTCTCCCAGCGCCTCGTTAAGCGACATGCGCCCGTTGCGCATCAGCAGCGAAACCGGCCGCACCACTTCACCGGTGACGAAGACCTTGCTGTCCTCGCGTTGCTCGACGCGCACGATGTCGCCGGAGCGCAGCATGATGCGCGCGGGATCCACTCCCTTGGCGAGCAGGGCAGGGATATTGACGTACCAGCTCTGCTCCCCGCGGGTGACGCGCACGCGGCTGTTGTCGCCGGTCAGGTTCAGTACGCCGCCGGCGCGGTTGAGTGCTTCCACCAGGGTCATCGGCGCGTCGTCGATGGCTTGCATGCCCGGCGTCTTCACCTCGCCGTCGACATAGATGCGCTGGCTGCGGAAGCCCAGCACGCGAACCGTCATCTGGGGATCCTTCACCACCCGCGACAGGATGCGCGCCATCTGGTCGCGCACATCGTTGGCCGTTTTCCCGGCCACCTTCAACACGCCCGCATACGGGAACTGGATATCGCCCTGGGCGCTGACCACATAGCCGGGCACATTGGAGCCGCCGCTGGAGGTCGGAATCTCGAACGCGGCGCCGATGCTGTACGTCTGCGTCGGGAACACCAGTTCAGGGTGATCCCAGACCACCACGGAGATGATGTCTCCGGGACCGATCCGGTAAGGCTGCGGTGTCGCGTACAGTTCTTCCACACCTTGATTGGTTGGCCTGCTCTTGCCCTTCAGTTCACGAACCAGGTCCAGGGTGATCGGTGTCACGTCGACAACGGCGTCCGACCCCATCGCGGTGGTAGTGGCCCGGGAACTCATCGTCATACCGGGCGAGGCGGCGACGCAGGCTGCCAGCAAAGCGGAGGCGCCGAGCAAGGTCAGGCGCGAGAGAAACGTATTGCGAAGCGAAGCGCCGGTGCGGAATTCTGGCTCATCATTGCATGCGTTCACGGTATTCTCCATCCTTGTTCCAAACGGACATCGCAAGGCATGCCATGTCCACGGATGATCGCATCTTAGAAAGCCGCTCGTCCCGATTCGGTGCGCTGTCGCACACTGGTTGCGGGTTGCGCCGCGCGGCCGGAATCGGGATGGTGTGTGGGCGGCCGCACGGATTGAGGCAGTTGCGTTGGGTAGCCTGCGTGCAGGGGCGTGTCATGGCCCGGGGTTGCCCTCGGGCCGCGCCTTCTCCCTTCCTGCAACCCGGCTAGCGCTGGAGAAGACGATGCGAAGCTTGATCATCAACGCCGACGATTTCGGGTATGACGAAGACACCGTCAAGGCGACCATTTCCTGCTTCGAAGGCGGTCTTCTCACCAGCGCGACCATCCTGGCCGGGTGTCCCGCGTCCAGGCTGGCCTATGACTACGCCAGGCAGCATCGCAAGCAGCTGTCATTCGGCCTGCATTTCAATATCGTCGAAGGGCGGCTTGCAACACAGGCTGGGAAGTCGTCCCTTTGCGGCAGCGACGGCATGCTTCGGCCGTGCAAGGCACAGCGGGTACGCGCCATGGCAGGCCTGCTTGCGGAGAAGGACATAAGAGAGGCGTTTCGCCAGCAGCTCACCGAATTGCGTGATCACGGCGTGCAGGTCACGCATGTCGACGGGCATGGGCATCTGCACAAGTACCCCGCGGTCATCCGCGCGATCAAACAGGAGATGTTGCAGGCTGGTATCAAATGGGCCCGCCGGCCCCAGAACTGCTATTTCCAGGAGAATGCAATACGCGGCGCCCTGAATGTATGGTTGCTGCATCACTTTTACGGCCTTCGGCATACCGATTACTACATCGCGGCGGACCCGCGCGAGCCTGGCTGGGCATTGCGGTTGCCGGCAATCCTGCGTGATGGCGTGACAGAGATGTCGGTTCATCCCGGCTTCGCCGAACCCTGGCGGCGGGACGAGTCCGCGCCGTTGCTCCAGCCCGCCGAACTGGCTGCGAGGCTCGAGAGCGCCGGCATCGCGCTGCGGCGCTATGGAGACTTATAGGACATCGCCCGCGCCCGAATTGATCGCCATGCCGACACGGCTCGTGTGGCACGCCACTGCGCCATGGGCCCTACCGGGCGCATTGTTTGCTGGCGCATATTTTTAGTTTCAACGGCATCCGGCACGATGGCGGAATCAGCGACAGTGATGCGCGGCAGGCGAGCCGACCACGAGGAAATGAACGATGCAACGGAAGGGAGCCACGGACGCCCAATCCGCTACGGCCGTTGAGTTCGGCGATGGCATGGCGAATGCGGAAGAGAAACAGGATCTGAGGTCGATCCGGCTCGCCGTGATGAGCTCCTTTGTCTCGAAGGGGTCCAGCGTTGCCTATCAGGTGATCAGCATCCCGCTTTTTGCGAGAGTGCTCAATCCTGAGGATTTCAGCGCGATCATGGTCTACTACGGCATCACGACCTGGCTGACGCTGGTGGCGATCGGAGTATGGCCGACGGTGTCGGCGCATGCCGCGGATAAACGCAAACAAGGCACGCTGCCGGCCGTGGTGCTTGAGTCTGCACTATGGCTCAGCGCACTGCTTGGTGCGGTCATCGTGCTGGCGCTGGCGTTCCGGCCGGTGCTGGAGGGCAGCGGCGCCAAGCTGTTCTCGGCGGAGTATTTCAATCTGCTGATTGCCGCATTGTGTTGCAATGCGCTGATCTTCGTATTCTCGCTCGGAGAGTCGGTCAACCAGGGACAAAGCCGTCAGCATGTCAACAACCTCATTGGTGCCGCGTCCAACATCCTGAATGTGCTCTTTATCTACGTGGCGTCCCAGTCGGACGCCACGGCGGACGTGGTGTCCCTGTTCGTCGCCAGCCAACTGGGTTTCATCCTGGCAAAATTCGGCTGCTTCGCCAGTGTGCTGAAACGGGTTGGCTTGCCGCATGGCGTTCGTGCGCCGGGTCTGGCCAGGGAACTGATTGTGAATTCCAGGGCCTTCCTGCTGGCGCAACTCTCTGGCGCCTGCTTGCAGCAGGGCGCGGTGCTTCTGTGCTATGAGTCCGGACGCGCGCAGGATGCGGCCCTGCTTGCATTGATGTTCAGGGCCAACATGCTGCTGAGCAGCGCGGTATGGATGATCAACCAGCCGCTCTGGCCGATTGCCCATCGCCATCTTCTGGACGGGAATACACAGTGGCTCCTTGCGCTCTATAAGAAGCTGAGCCTGCTCTATACCGCCTACGGCGTCCTGGTGATTGCCGGGGCAGCGGTTCTCGGTGGTTATGTCATTACGTTCTGGACGTCGTCCGAGTTTGTGATCTCGAATGCCACGGCATCGTTATGCGCGCTATATTTTGCGATCATCGTGTCAACGCAGGCCGGCGTTCCGGTGTTAATGGGGGCTAAGGCGTTTGCAAGCCTGAGTAAGGTGGGCATGTCCGAGCTGATCGTTGCTGGCGTACTGGGTGCGCTGCTCCTGCTCACGGGCAACATCAAATTCCAGTACGTTGTGATCGCGCTTATTGTCGCTAATTCAGTCACCGCGCTATGGATGCTGCCACGTGGCGCGCTACGGATTCTTCGTCAGCCGAGGTAGTTGTCCCGGCCTCGCCTGCGGCAGGCTCGTGGGCTGTCGAAACCCTGAAGCGGGCGGGAAACTGAGAGAGCATGTCGTTGTCTGTCTGGAGGCGTCCCACAACGCGGGCCACCCGTCCCTGATGGCCGCGATTATTTTTTTTGCCGCTATTTTTTGTCAGGGTTTGAAATGACAAGAATCTCCGTCATATCCGTGAACTACAACAATCGCGATGGCCTGGCGCGCACCATGGACAGTGTGGCCAGTCAGCAACGCGCTGGGTTTGACCTGGAGTACCTTGTGATCGATGGCGGCTCGAAGGATGGTTCAGTCGAACTCATGCAGGCGCGGCGGCAGGAAATCGATGTGCTGATCAGCGAGCCGGACGGCGGTATCTACGACGCCATGAACAAGGGCCTGCGCCATGCCACCGGGGACTGGGTCAACTTCATGAATTCCGGCGACTGTTTCGCGGATGAGTTCGCCCTGAGGAGAATCGCAGAGGCGGTCGGGGATAAGCCGGAGTGCCGTCTCGTGTATGGCGACAATATCAGCGTGCGTGGACACGAGTCAGCGGATGTCGTCGATGTGCTGAAGGCCGGCATCATCCATGCCTGCCACCAGGCGATGGCATTCTGGATTTGCGATCTGCGGTATGACGAGCGCTGGCCGATCTACGCCGACCTGGACTTTGTGCTGCAGTACTACCTCCGCTTCTCCAAACACGCGTTCTACTATCTCGGTGTGACGCTGTCGTCGACAGAGGAAAGCGGAATGAGCGCAGCCCACCCGCACCGGAAGCGGCTGGAAAAATTCGGAATATTGCTGAGCAGGCTTGGCCCGCTGGCGACGCTGCGCGCCCTTGGCGGCGCGGTGCTGCGCAAGTTCCGGTAGCGGGACGGCGCGGTGATGCCCGCAGGTGCTCCGAGCGCGCTCGCTCGTGCTTCCAAATTATCTGCGCTTCTCGGTCAGCGTCTTTCACTCTCTGCCATGGCCACTCTCCACGACCGAAGCGAGCGGCGTGTGCAGGGCTTTCCCGTGTCGGAAGAGACATGCTAGCTGGCAGACGCCATCAGATCGTCTTGAAGCGTGTTAGATCCTTGCGTGCCATGGTTCAGGATGGAACGATACAATGCACTGTAGCGTTGCGCGATATTTGAATACGAATATTCTTTCGCCTTTTCTTCCGCAGCCATTCTCAGAACATTTGACCTGGCTTCGTCTTCGATTACCCATTTTATGCCCCTCGCCAGATCATCGACGTCGAAGGGTTTGGCAAGCCAGCCATTGCGCTGGTGACAGACAATATCCGGAAGTCCCCCGATATTGAACGCAACTACCGGCGTACCGCATGCCATGGACTCGAGGCCGGTATTAGGAAGATTTTCCTGTCTCGACGGAATTACCATCGCATCACCCGCGCTGTAAATGCAGCGCAATGTCAAATCGTCATGAACATGGCCCAGGTAGTGAGTTTTATATTTCAATTTCACTGGCTCTTGCGGCTGGCTCTGGCCAAACACGACCAACTCTATCTCGTCTGTGCCGACATCGAGGATGTTCAGGGACTGGAGAAGGAGATCGATACCCTTGCGCTCGTCCCGGCCCCCACCGATTGCGCCGAACACGACAATTTTCTTTTCAAGCGGCAGCTTCAGCAGGCTGCGTGCCACACGTTGGTCTACGGGCCGCCAGGTCTCCAGGTCCAGCGCGTTCGGAATCACGGTCACCGGCCACTCGCGCATCAACGTGCTATCCCGGACACAGGTGGCTAGCCAATGACTTGGGCTCACAATATGAAACGGTGCTTTCCACGCCCTGCGCTTGCGTTGCCAGACCCAGCGGTCCCAATCGATCGCCGGCCCGCCTGCCTGTCGGGGGACCTTTGCATATCCGTTCTGCCAGCGCAATTCACTTGTGTAGTGCTCTGCCCCACAGAAGGCCCACATATCGTGAATAGTCCAGACGACAGGTTTGTTGATACGGCCCAGTTCCTCGATTGATAGCATTTCACCGCATATCCAATGCAGGTGGACGACGTCAACAGAGGACCTGTTGATAGACCTTACTATCCCCGATGGCAATATGGCCGGTGATCGGAGTGTGCTGTCCTTGGGGCCCAGCAGGCGCGAGGTAAGTTCCCCCACGGCGCCCCCTGCTATCCCCCTTATCCTGGGCAGGATGCCCGGACGGGAACTGACAACCCAATCGTCGGAGTGCTTCTTCACGACTTGCATGCGAACGTCGATACCGGCCGCTCGCAATGCGCCTTGAATTCTATAGGCAGCACGGGCCGCTCCACCGAAGATGTCTGAATGGTTCAATTTCAGAATACTGAGATCATTCATCGCGTCTGGACCCTAGTAATTAACCGCCTGATGGGAAGCTGGTTAGCGTGCTTGTCAAGAGTGACATATCATCTGGACGATCTGACCCAGGGCTTCTCCCGCGTGCTCGCGATCGATCCGGAACTGGTCGCGCAGTGATGCCTGCAACTGCGTGACTTGCGTGCGCTGCGGTTGTTGCTTGCGCAGGAACGCAAGCGCGCCAGCAACGAAGTCGGCTCCCTGGGCGACTACGAGGCCGCCGTCGCCGCGAATCATCGAGGCAATGCAGCCTCGGTCGTTGGCGATGACCGGAATGCCATAGCTATGGGCTTCAAGCACGGTAAGCGGAGAGGCCTCGTTCGCATATGTACTGGGGAACACCAGCACGTCGATGCTGCAAAAGAACTGATGCTTGGCTTCTCCATGTACCGCGCCGACGTAGCGGGCGGCGGGTGTCCGGGCGAGCTCCGCGTTGAAATCGGCAAGGATTTCCTGCGCGACAGGTCCGGCGATGCGCGCATCGATGTCCAGGTTCAGTGCCTGGGCGCGTTGCACCAGGGCAAAGAAGGTGAAGATGCCCTTGGCCGTGGTGATATTCGAAAGAAAGCCGATCGTGAGCTTGTGGCGCTGCGATGGCTCGGGGACATCCTCCTGCTCGAAGTCGACCAGGCTCGAATTGGGCAGAACGCGTACCTGCGTGGCGGGCAGGCCGTATATCTGCATCAGCTTCTCGCCCATGCCGTCGCACAGCGCCAGATGCGTGGCCCCCGGCGCACACCATAGCAGCGCACGCGTGTACCAGCGCGCCCTGCTGACGTAGGCAAAGCTGTGGTGATGGATGAAGATCCTCACGCCAAAGAGATGCGCCGTGAGTGCGAAGGGGATATCGAGCATCTGCCCGAGCCCGCCTGATATGCCCATGTAGAAAGAGCGGGGCCGCTGCAACAGGCAGGCGTACAGGAGCCGGAGCCAGAGCATGAACCGCCGGCAGAGGCTTCCTGCCAGCGCGAGCTTGCCGGTGCCCGCCCAGGCAGTGTCCAGCGTGATGACGCTGGCCTGCTTGCGCAAGTGTTCCAGCATGCGCAGGCAGGCCGCGGAATAGCCGTGCACGGGCGGTGGCAGTGGACCCAGGAAGATAACTCGATTGGACATGCTGTTCCTCAGCATCGATAGCCTTGTGTTTCAATGGCGCGCGCCTCGCGCCGCTGTTGCGGCTCCTGCCGAGGTGCGCCTGTGCGCGCCGCGGCACCATGCGGCGTAGCCGGCCGGTGCGTAGCGCGCCAATGATCAGCGTCGTGCATCCTCGAGGATCGTGATGCACCCGTCCACGATGGTGCGCCCAGCCACCGCTGGCGTGAACTCTCCAATGACTTCCAGGCACCTGCGGGCCGTGGCTTCGACATCGCTAAAGATCCGCACCGCCTGCCCAAGGGCGCCGGCAAGTGCCTTGATTTCGCGTACCGGAAACGTCAGGCCGGTCTCTCCCTCCAGCACCAGTTCCGGAATACAGCCGCAATGATCGCTGACCACCGCGGGACAGCCATAGCTCAACGCCTCGTTGACCACGAGGCCCCACGCCTCGCTATGGCTTGGCAGCACGAGGCACGTGGCACGGCCATACTCCGCGGCCAGCTTGTCGATAGCCATCGGGCCAAGAAACTCCGTTGCCGCTGTCACGCCGAGTTCGCTGGCGAGCCGGTCCAGCGATGGCCTGTCGTCACACGGGCCGGCCAGGACCAGGGTGGCGAGCGGATGTTCGCGCAGGACCAGGGCAAAGGCGCGCAGCAGGTCCTTGACCCCCTTCTTCTCCGAGATCCGTCCGACAAAGAGGAATCTGGGCGATGAAGGCGATGGCGCCAGTTCCAGGCGACGCTTCTCTGCGTCTTCCGGGCGGTACCCATGTGGCAGGGCCGCCGCCTGGCAACGGTCGAATACCCGCGACGGCTCGGCCCCGAGCGACACGGCGTAGGCGTAGCCGCGCTGTCCGTAGACGAATACGCCGTCGCAGTGTCGGAAGAAAAATACCTTCAGGCGATGCTTGATCGGGTTGCTAGGCTGGTCCATGGCCGTGGCGTCGCAGAAGACGGCGCGCCGTTTTCCGCGCACCATGCAAGCAAGCAGCATGGCCCAGTACTCGATCAGGTGATATCCGGGCATCACCACGATGTCGGCCGGCGAGCGCCACACCTCCTGCACCAGCCGCAGGCATAGCTTCCAGCGGGGGATCGCTTCATAGGGTAGGTCGAACAGCACTCGATGCGGATACCTGTGATAGCTCGCGTCGACGTTACTCATTGACGTGCGGCCGCCGTCAGTCGGTACTACGTGAGAAAAGCGCACGCTCCGGCCAAGCTGGCGTGCATGCGAGAACGCCTCGCTGAAGACCGCGCCCTTGTACTTGGGCCATAGCATGTTGTGATAGATGTCGATCATCCTGCCGTGCCTCTCAGTTCCCGCAGCCTCGGATATCCACTTGCAACGCGAGCGGCGCCAACGCCGGAATGGCGGCTTGACGCCAATGTACGGCTGCCATGCCGTCGGCACCGTTTGCTAGCACACAGATTCAGCGCGGCTTTGGGGCGGAACGCGGGCGGCGCATCCGCATCGACGACGGCTGCGGTGTGGCGCGCGCCAGTCGCGGCGTGACGCCGAACGGACTCGCGTGGCGAGCCACTGCTCGATGTTCGCGATGGCGGTAGAGCGGTGCCGCCGCCGCGGTCCAGGGGCCGCGGCGGCGTTCGGGAGTCGATCAGCGAGACCGATGCTGCTCAGGAAGTGACCGGGTGTGCCGGCAGCGAGTCAATGCGCGCTCGCGCGCGCTTTCGGCGGTAACGCATCACACGGTCTACAGCAAAGAAGGCCAGCGCCGCGCCCGAGCCGTAGGCGACGGCGACCATCAACGCGCCGCGCAGCAGAAAGATCAAATAGAGGGAGAAGTAGATTCCCGCAGCCTGCGCCAGAGGATTGTCCGAGTAGCAGAACTTATCAAGCAAGCGCGCTACCCATGCAAGCGCCACCGCTGCGATGACTACGCCAAATACGGAGAGGTCCACATAGGCTTCCGCGACCAGAGGTGCCGACAAGTTGTCGAAATCCATCTGGTAGTTTGCTGACAAGTACTGTCCGATTACGATACCCGTGGCCAGCGGTTTGGTTTCCCAGAAGGTGTGTGGAACAAAGAACAGGAACGTGCCAAGCAGTTGCCTGCCCAATTGAATTCCCTGGCGGTCGACGATCTCCACCACGGTGTGGAGATTCGCCCAGGCATCATAGTGCAACTGCAGAAAGTGGTAGGAGTAGAGATCGGGATCGAGTATAGCCTTGAGATCCCAGGACTCCACTTGATTGTGCGTGAAGGCCGAAGACAAGGGGAAGAACACCCCCATCAGAAGCAGGAGCACGGTGATCTGGACGCGTGACGTGCGGGCCAGGCCGGGAACCAGCAGGAACAACAGTCCCATATAGACCGGACCGAGCGTATTGCGTTTCTCGATTGCGGGATTCAGGTTCACCAGTACACAGGCGAGGAAGAAGAGGAAAAAAAGAATCCAGACCGGTTCCTTCAGAAAGCGGGTCCGCTTTGCCGCGACAATCATGAACAAGATCGGCACCGGGATGAAGCAGAAAAATTTTTGCTCGAGGAGGTAGGCGGGCGATGACTCGAACGTCCCCAGCGTGACCAGTTCGATGGACCGCGTTGACAAGTAGACGGTAAGAAGGGCAACCGGTACCAGCAAAAGCGATCGACGCGCCGATAGCCGGGTGGAGGGATGACGCGTCGGCGGACGAACGGAATGGCGCCTTGTGCGGGCGAGTATGTAACGCCTGGCCAGCAGGTAGCTCAGCACGAAGGTCATGCAAAGCAGGTTCGTGATGACGGCGTACGTCTCGTTGAGAACCGAGGTGTTGACAAGGTTCTCCTCTAGCAAGGCCAGTTGGACATTCGGTGCAAGGAGCAGAAACATCAACTCGAAAAGCAGCACTGCCGCGTCCGCCATGGACGGGAGCCGCTCATTGTTGTGCATCACCCAGTGTGCGGCGATTACGGCCGCCAGCATGAACGACGAAGCCAGCAACGTGGGCGTGCTGACGTGCGACACGGAATGGCAGATGCTGACCAGCGAGACGATCAGCGCGATCACTACCATGTCCCACACCGCGTTGATCGGTATACGCATGTGCTGGCTCCTCTCGGTATTTCAAGGCAGACCGCCGGGCAGCCTGTTCGCGGATGGAATGGACAAAACCGGCATGTTGTCCGGCGGGCCGTAGGCACCGTGCCGCGTCCCCTGGCCTTCGCAATGGTCCCAAGTGTTGCCTTTGGTGCGGGAGGGCGTATGTTCGGCAGGACACACCAGCCATCATTTGGCAGGCGGGCGCCATGGATGGCAGGCACGCTACCGCGGCCAATCCCGGCAAGAGGAGCAAGAGCGCCTGAAGCCCCATGCTTCGGGCGGCAAAGCTGATGTTGGCGACATCCCGATAGCGCGGGTGGACGCGTTGCCTTGCCCCGGCGCGGCGCGGTCTGCGAACTCACGCCTGGCCACGCAGAGCAGGCTCAGGGCAGCGGCTCGGGATTTGGGGTCGATGCCGGATAGTCTTTGCGCCACCCTGATTTTCAGCGGCTGGCGGCCAGCGTACCCACGGTGGCATGCCAGCGCTCGCGCAGTTCGGGGTAGCGATGTACGGCTGCAAGCCAGTCCTCCATCCACCGGGGATGGCTGAAATAGTGCGCGTTCGCCTTCATGCCAGCGCTTGCGTGCGGAATATCCACCGCAGGGATCATATCGGCTTGGCAACGAGATTGCCCGCCGTGCGGCACCGCATGGGAATGACGGCAAAAGGCGCGGGCTAAGCCGCGCTTTCCACGAACTTGAGAACCGGTTCCGGCAGTCGTGGCTTGATCGGACGGCACGGGCTGCCCACGCAGACCATCTTTGCCGGCATGTCTTCAAACACCGCGCTACGGGCGCCGATGACGGCTCCGTGGCCGATGGTGACACCGGGTGCGATGAACGTGTGGCAGGCAACCCACGCCTCGTCTTCCACCCGGATCGTGCGGCAGCGAATCGGGAAGTCCGGCAAGCGGTAGTCGTGGTCGCCTCCGCAGAGGTAGCTGTGCTGAGAGATCACGGTGTTGCTTCCGATGATGATCTCGCCCAGGGAATAGAGCTCCGTATAGTCACCGATCCAGGAATGGTCACCGATCGTTATCTTCCACGGATAGGTGATGCGCACGGTGGAACGGATGATGACCTCCTTGCCTACCCGTGCGCCGAAGAGCTGTAGCAGCCATCGCCGGAAGCCGTCGGCACGGTGGAGCGAGTGGCGGAAGAGCGTCGCTTCGACGATCCACCACAGCCCTACGATAAACGCTGAGCGTCCCCGGAAGTCCTCTGGCATTTTGAACGATGACAGATCTTGCATCATGTCGGTCTCCTTGGGCCATCGCCTGGCAACAGGTCGCACCGCTGGCCTCTTAGGTTATGGGAACTGCCTCAGTCTGCGCGGCGCCCAACAGGCCGCTGGCTAACGCGTCCTCGTAGGCCCGGCGCAGACCGGTTGCCAGGTTGACGCGCGGATTCCAGCCGGTTTGCGCCAGTGCATTCCAGTCAAGCCGCTTGCGCGGCGTGCCATCTGGCTTGGTCGCGTCAAAGCGGATTTCACCGCGGTAGCCGGTCGCCCGGGCCACCTCCACCGCGAGTTCGCGGATCGTGAGTTCATCGCCGCTGCCGATATTGAGGATGCCCGTGGGCGCGGCGCAGGCCTGATAGGCATCCTTGGACATTGTCATCACGTGGCGGCAGCCTTCGGCCAGGTCGTCAGCATGGAGAAACTCCCGCATTGGCGTGCCGCTGCCCCAGACCGCCACCGTGGCGGCGCCGGCAATCCGCGCCTCATGAAACCGCCGGATCAAGCCCGGTATCACGTGGCTGTTTTCGGCATGGTAGTTGTCGCCGGGACCATACAGGTTGGTGGGCATGACGCAGCGATAGTCGGTGCCATATTGCCGGTTGTAGCTGTCGCACATGGCAATGCCGGCGATCTTGGCAATGGCGTAAGGCGCGTTGGTGGGCTCCAGCGCGCCTGTCATCAGCTCGGTCTCCCGGATCGGCTGGGTGGCCAGTCTGGGGTAGATGCAGCTCGAGCCGAGGAACAGCAAGCGCTCGACATGGCTGCGCCAGGCCTCGTGAATGACATTGGCCGCGATCATCAGGTTTTGCTGGATGAACTCTGCCGGGTAGGTGTTGTTGGCATGGATACCGCCAACCCGTGCCGCGCCGAGGTAGACCTGCCCGATGCCTTCGGTGGCAAAGAACTCGCGCACCTGTTGCTGGTCGGTCAGGTCGAGCTCCGCGTGGGAGCGGGTGACGATGTCGGTTTCGCCGGCAGCGCGCAGGGCCCGTACGATGGCGGACCCCACCATGCCGCGGTGGCCCGCCACGAAGATACGCCGTGTGTTCCTATTCATGATGATTGTAGGCACGGAAGCCAGCCATCCTGACCAGGGCATCGCGGCGCGCTGCGGAGAAGTCTGACTCGGTCATCTCGCGCACCAGCTCTTCGAAGCCGATGCGCGGCGACCAGCCCAGCCGTTCGCGTGCGCGGGTGGCGTCGCCCAGAAGGGTTTCCACTTCCGTCGGGCGGAAGTAGCGCTGGTCCACGCGGACGATCACGTCTCCGGCCTTGCAATGCGAGGACAACTCCGGACGGCTCTTGTCGACATGCGCGATCACGCCGACTTCGTCCACGCCTTCGCCTTCGAAACGCACGGTAATGCCGAGTCCGGCCGCGGAGCGCTCGACGAATTCGCGTACGCTATGCTGCTCGCCGCTGGCAATCACAAAGTCCTCTGCCACGGCTTGCTGCAGCATCAGCCACTGCATTTCCACGTAGTCGCGCGCATGGCCCCAGTCACGAAGCGCCGCGAGATTCCCCAGGTACAGCGTGTCCTGCAGGCCGAGCGCAATGCGGGCGATCGCGCGCGTGATCTTGCGGGTCACGAAGGTCTCTCCGCGTACCGGGCTCTCATGATTGAACAGGATGCCGTTGCAGGCATACATGCCATACGCCTCGCGATAGTTGACGGTGATCCAGTAGGCGTACAGCTTGGCCGCGGCGTAGGGGCTGCGTGGATAGAAGGGCGTGGTCTCCTTCTGAGGAATCTCCTGCACCAGGCCGTACAGTTCGGAGGTGGACGCCTGGTAGAAGCGCGTCCGTTTTTCCAGCCCCAGGATCCGAACGGCTTCGAGCAGGCGCAGAGTGCCAAGCGCGTCTGTGTTGGCGGTGTACTCCGGTTGCTCGAACGAGACCTGCACATGGCTTTGCGCCGCCAGGTTATAGATCTCGTCCGGTTGCGACTGCTGCACCACGCGGACCAGGCTGGCCGTGTCGGTCATATCGCCATGATGCAGCACCAGACGGCGGTCTTCTGCCTGCGGATGCTCATAGAGGTGATCGATGCGGTCGGTGTTGAACAGCGAACTGCGCCGTTTGATGCCGTGCACTTCATAACCCTTGTTGAGCAGGAACTCGCACAGATACGAGCCATCCTGGCCGGTGATGCCGGTAATCAACGCGCGCCGCCGGCGCGCATCCCGTGGCGAGCCTTGTGCTTTGTCCTGGCTGCTTGCTGCCACATGACCGAGAGGTTCCAGTTCGTTTGCGCCCATAGCGTTCCGATGTCCGATGAGTGTGATTCTTGCCAGGCAACCCAAAGCGCGCCGGGCGGCGAGCCGGATCGCGGCACGATGCCAGGGCGACCTGCCGCGCCGCGTGCAACGCGGACAAGGGCCGTTTTTCGGACTGTACTGCCGGTGTGCACGGATAACCGTTTGCTAGCACACATAGTGCGGTGCCGCATTTGGCCGGTACGGGAACAGCATGCCGCAAGCGTGCGCAGAAACGGGTACGCAAGGGCCGCCGCGGCCAGCGGCCTCAGTCTTGTGTCATGTTTGCGCCGATGTCGCCCGATGTGGTGGCAATACCAGCGCGGGCAGGACTGCGCAGATGGCTCCACAACGACCGGGCTGTCTCGCAAAACGCGGTCGCGCCACGTAGTCCGGATCGATGCAGGTTGGACGCGAGACTGTGCGCCAGTGCCAGCAGCAGGAAGATCCCGGCTTTTACCCGGCGGTGCTGGTAGTGGCTGTAGCGGTGGAGCGTCGCATAGATGCGGGAGGCTTCGGCCAGGTGGCCGGCGTCGAGGGGTTCGGCGCCGGGGATATGCTGGTTGGCGGCGCTCGGCAGCCATTCGATACGGCACCCGCCGTCGAGCACGACATGGCTGGCCAGGTCGATCACGTCATAGCCACCGGCCAGCCTCTCGTCGAATGCGACGTGCCGGAACAGTTCAGATGGAAACACCGTGCTGTGCAGCACCACTGAGCAAAGGCGCTCGCCGTGGCAGTAGTTCAGCGACGGGTACCCCAGGAATGAACTCTTCTTCGGCTTGCACTTCTGCCCGTCGCTCAGGCTGGGGCCGGTGACGATCAGCGGTGTGGCGGGGCCGGTGCCGCTGCGGCGATAGAGATAGACATTGTCATCCGCGATCCGTTCGGCCACCTGCTGCAGGAACGTTTGGCCAAGCACCGTCTCGTCGTCGATGAACAGCACGTGGGTGCCCGTGATGACCGGGAGCATGCGATTGCGGTTGGCGGCATTCCCGCGTCGCGGCCCTTCCAGGTATCTTACCGCGGGAAACTCGGCGCGCATCATCTGGCGCGTGTCATAGTTCGTGCTGTCGTCGGATACCAGCAACTGGTGCGGCGGTATCGAGGACGCAAACGCGGAATGCAGCGCGCGACGCAGACCGGCGGGATGATTGCGGGTGCAGATGCAGAGCGAGAAGCTCGGCAGGGATGTGCTGGCTGGCATGATGCCCTCCATGGCAGGTACTTGGCGGGCCGATCGATTCGCGGCAACGCACGCGCCATGGCCGGTGCAGGTTTGCCATGGACCCGTTGCGTTTGCTGATTGCCTCGCCGGGCGGTACTCAGAGGCGGCGTGCTGTCTCCGCCGTCGCGGCGTCAGGCGCCGCGACGGCCGGCGACGCGCGCTGCTGGCGCGGCCGCCGTACCATTGGCGTCGTCAGAGCGCCGCGCTGCCGGCACTGTGCGCCTCGCTGCGCCGGGTGCTTGCCGACGCCATGGTGGTCACGCGCTCGTCGCCACTGACCCAGTCCAGCGTCGCGCCGCGCTGCAGGGCGGCGTAGACGGCCTCGCCCTTGTTGCGGACCTTGAGCCGCTGGTACAGCGTGCAGGCGTGGCTCTTGACTGTCGCCACCGAGATATTGAGCATGCGGCTGACCGTCTTGATCGGATGGCCGCGTGCGAGCAGTACCAGTACCTCATACTGGCGCGGCGTGATCTTGAGCATTTCCGCTTCGTCGTAGCTGGGCTCCGCGTCGTCGGTGCGGGACGACAGCGATTGCGCGCTGGCCAGCACGCTGCGCAGTGCCGAGCGCGGCGTCGCGGCGCATGCGGCGACCACGTGCGGATCGGCATGCACGGCGACAGCCAGCGGCAATGGTGCTGCCGATGCGAGCGAAGCCGTTGCCGGCAGAGCTGAGCGCGATGCGGCAGGGGCCGTTCCGACGCCCGGTTCGGTTGCGAGCAGCAGGCCATGGCTACCCGAGACCGCCATCCGGATGGCGGCTTCTATTACCGGCAACGCTGCCGACTTGGGCAGGCAGCCGCAGATATTGCGCGCACTGTCGGCGGAAGGTACCCACAGCGGGAGCGCGTCGGCCAGCACCAGGATGCGCCTGGGCGCGATCAGTTCGCGTACGTGGTCCAGTTGCTGCCAGCCGGAAACAGTATCGGCGGGCATGCCGAACACCATCAGGTCGGCGTTGCGATGACTACCATCAAGGTGGGCGAGGTCGGTGGGCGAGAGGTTAACGACGTGCCCGGTACCGTGGATGTTCTCGAGCATTTGAAACAGCCCGAGACTGAGCAAAGGATGCTCCTCTATCAGCAACGCGTTCATGCTTTTATGACTCCCCGTTAATCGGAGCAGGGAGTGCGGGACGCTTTTGCGTTACGGAATGCCAGCCTGCATGGCACACATTGGCGGTGCCTGCGAAGTACGCTGTAACCCCGTGCTTCCGTGCTGCAATGTATTCCGTTTTGGGCGGAACAATGTCAGCGCAGCCAGAAGAAGGACCCGAACCCTACCCCGAGAAATCTCGCCCCATAACAGGCTTAAAATCATCTTATGGGCTGGTTGGAGGGAATGCAAGCGCTCCTTTCTCAGCCTGTCAAAAGGATGAATGAGGGAATTTTTACAATCCGGAAAGCGTTGATGGCACTGGCTTGGCGGTGTTAGCCAAGCGTCATTAAAATGGCTGCGGACCGGGTTTCAGAGGTGAAACAAATCGTTTTGCGAAAGTTTCAGCGGTGTAACGGATACTCTCGCCGAGAGGTCCATTTTCGACTTTATTTCACCCTTTCGGGGGTTGGCTGAATATCACCTGATACCGCTTTGCTCCACTATTGAAACTTGGCTTGCGGGTAGAATTTTCCGGCCCTTGCGCCGATGGCTGGGAGGATGGCCAATTAGGACTAATGCAAAAGGATGAGCCCGGTTTCCTACCTCTGGACGAGTGGCGGCGGTCCGATGGACGGCCGGCGGAATTGCTACCGACTCCAAGGGGAGAACGCCGGGGGCTGGTCGGGTAAATGTGGTTCGGAGGACCCTGCAACCCGGGCCGGCGAGGCGAGATAAGGCGCGGCGCCGCCGAGCCGGACGGAAGCGCACTTGTCCCGGCGTGCCGGCAGAGCACTTTCCGTGGAGGGCCGCGGGCTCCTGAGCGGCGCGCGCTATTCTCCGCCCGGACCGATCGCCTTGGCCGCGCCCGCGGGGTCGTGGCTGATCAGCGCGAACAGTGCGCTCTCCAGTTCACCCAGGACCATGTCGGGATCCAGGTGCTGTTCGGCCCAGCGGCGGCCGGCGCCACCCAGATGCGCGCGCAAAGCGGGTTGCGCGGCCAGCGAGTCGATGGCGCCGGCGAACGCGGCTGCGTCGCCGGGTGGCACCAGCACGCCGCATTGGGCGACCACGCGGCCAAGTTCGGTTTCCGGCTCCGCAGTGGCGACGACCGGGCGAGCGCTTGCCAGCATGCCGGTCAGCTTCGACGGCATGACCAGATCGGCGGCGCCGGCGCGCTGCGGCAGCAGGTGGATATCGGCGGCGGCCAGCAGCGACGCGAACATCCCGGCCGGTTGCAAGGGCAGGAAGCGCACCCGTGGCAGCCCCGTGCAGGCTGCTTCGAGCCCCGCCCGCCCGGCACCGTCACCGCAGAAGATGAAGTGCAACCGCTCGTGGCCCGCCAGCAGGCGTGCCGCTTCGGCCATGACGTCCAGGCCCTGCTTGGCCCCCATGTTGCCGGAATACAGTGCCACTACGGCCTCGCCGGGGATTTGCAGTGCACGCCGGGCCATCGCGGCGTTGCCGGCACCGATTTCCTGCAGGTTGATCCAGTTGGGCAGCAGTGCCGCACGGACTGCTTGCGTGCCCTTGCCGCGAGCCAGCGAGACCATGGCCGGCGAGATCGACGAGACCCGGTCGAAGCGCGACATCAGATGATGCTCCACGCGCAGTGCCAGGCGGCGCAGCCAGGGCCGGCGCAGCAGCCCCAGCGCGAAGGCCGCGTCCACTTCGTAGTCCTGCACGTGCAACCAGGTCTTGCAGGCGCTCAAACGGGCGAAGAGCAACGCGCCCGGCGCACACATCAGGGCTGGTTCCACCACAAACAGCACATCCGGGCGCCAGCGTAGCTGCCACATCACGCTGGGCAGGCTGGACAAGGCAAAGCTCGCCAGGTGCAGCAGCCGCATGATCCCGCTGGGCCGCCGCGGCACCCAGACCGGCGCGCGAAACACCCCCACCCGTCCGCGTTGCTCGCGGCGGTACTGCCAGGCGCGATAACCCTCTCCGACGCGCCAGGCCGGATAGTACGGCGGCGCGGTGACGACGCGCACTTCATGCCCGCGTGCGGCCAGCCATTCGGCCTGCTCGCAGGTGTACTTGCCGATGCCGGTGAGTTCGGGGGCGTAGTTGATGCAGTACATCAGTATCTTCATGGTATCGGGTTGCGTCGGTGCTCGGGTTCGGTGCGCGCTTAATCCTCGGCAGCCATGATCCGCATGCAGCCGGCGGCGATGGCCCTGCCCGCCGATGCGGGCGTGTCTTCCAGCGCGATCGCCTGACAACGGGCGCCGGTAGCGGCGGCATCGCCGAATTGCCTGGGCACTTGCGCAAGGCTTCCCGCCAGCGCGGCGGCATCGCCGGCCTTGAAGTACAGGCCGGTAACGCCATCGCGGACCAGTTCTCCGGCATCGTCGTTGTTGACGCTGACCACCACCGGGCAGCCGTAGCTCAATGCTTCGCGCACCAGCGGATGCCAGCGCTGGGCCGCATCTGGCAGTACCAGGCAGCTCGCCTTGCGATATTCGGTCGCGAAATCCGGTTGCGCCATTGCGCCCAGGAAGCGTACCGATGCGCCCAGCCCGAGCGCGTTGGCCGTGGCGCGCAGCCGCCCGTAGCCCGGGCCGGTGCCGACCAGCGACAGCGTGGCAGCCGGCCACGTTTGTCGCGCGGCGGCGAAGGCGCGTAGCAGCAGCAGCAGGGCCGGTGCGTGCGTGAGCGTGCCGATGTGCAGGAAATTTGGCGCATGTGGCGCTGGCGCATGCTCGATGCGCTCGCGCAGCGCGGTGCCGGCATCGAACCTGTCCGGCAGTACCGCGGGCGGGCGGCAGGCGAAGATCCTGCGCGGCGGCACATCGGCGGCGATGGCGCGCGCGCACCCGCGCTCGCTGCCGACGAAGACGCCATGGCAATGGCGCAGCAGCACCGCGTCGGCCAGCGCGCCGAAACGGCCGGGCATGCTGGCAAAGGCAGCGCCGTGGAAAAAGGCAGCGCGCCGCCGTCCCAGTACCATGCTGGCAAGCAACATGGCCCAGTTGTCCAGCCGGCTCTGACCGGCCAGTACCACCAGCGCGCCGGGACTGAGTGTGATGGCACGCACCAGTTGCAGGCGCCGCCGCCAGGTTCCGGCATCCGCGCTGCCGGTGGGAAAGACCACCTGGCCCGGCCATAGCCCGCCAGTGCTTGCTGCCGGGCCGTTCGCCGCGGCGAGCGGGGACCGGGCACGTTTTGCGAAATGGCGAAGCAGTGGCTTCATGTCAGGCCTCCCCAGGTTGCGCCGGCGCCGTGCCGTGGGCCAGCGTGCCGCTTTGCAATGCATCGAGGTAGGCCAGCCGGAGGCCATCGCGCAGCGACACGGCTGGCTGCCAGCCCGTCGCCGTGAGCGCCGTGCAGTCGAGCCGCTTGCGCGGGGTGCCGTCTGGCTTGCCGCTGTCGAAGACGACCTCGCCGCGAAAGCTCACCGTCTGTGCCACTAGTCCCGCCAACTCCCGGATGCTGACTTCCTTGCCGCTGCCTACGTTCAGGAAGCCGGCCGGCGCGGTTTTCCGGTAGGTGTCTTCGGATAATTCCATCACATGCAGGCACGCCGCGGCCAGGTCGTCGGCGTAGAGAAACTCACGCAGCGGCGCTCCGCTGCCCCACACCGGCGCCTGCTGCGCGTGCGCCATGCCGGCTCCGTGGAAACGCCGCAGCAGCGCGGGTATCACGTGGCTGTTTTCGGGGTGGTAGTTGTCGCCGGGACCGTAGAGATTGGTCGGCATCACGCTGCGGTAGTCGGTGCCGTACTGGCGGTTGTAGCTCTCGCACAGTGCGATGCCGGCGATCTTGGCCAGGGCGTAGGGCGCGTTGCCGGGCTCAAGCGGGCCCGTCAACAGCGCCGCTTCGCCGACGGGCTGGGGTGCGAGCTTCGGATAAATGCAACTCGAACCGAGGAACAACAGGCGCTTTACGCCAGCGCGCCACGCCTCGTGCACGACGTTGGCCGCGATCATCAGGTTCTGATGGATGAACTCGGCGGGATAGGTGTTGCTGGCGCGGGTGCCGCCTACGCGGGCGGCGGCCAGGTAGACGGTGTCGACGGCTTCCGTGGCAAAGAAGTGGCGCACCTGGTGCTGGTCGGCCAGGTCGAGTTCGGCGTGGCCGCGCGTGATCGTCTCCCCCTGTCCGCGCGCGTCGAGCGCGCGCACGATGGCCGAGCCGACCATGCCACGATGTCCCGCCACGAAAACGCGTGGCCGCCGCGGCAGCGGCGATGGCGGTGCGTCCGGCGGCATTACGGTGTCGGCTTCACGCATGATGGTGGCGGGCCCGGAAGTCTGCCAGCTTGCCGAACGCATCGCGGCGTGCCGCAGCGCCCGCTCCGCCGCAAAGGATGAGCGGTACGATCTGCATGTCGTCTGGCATGGCACGTCTCCTTCACACGGCACGAGGCCTGGCTCGCCCTCGCGGCAAGCCGAGTGACGGGTAGTGAGGCGACTGTAATGCCCGGTCCTGGGGGGGACTGTGCCCTAGCACACACTTGGCAGCGGGGGCTGGCGCATGCGGCGGCCGAGCAAGCGCGCAGATCGCGCGCCCTGAAATGAAATCGTCCCCGCCGAGGCGGGGACGATTGCGCGATGGCGCGGGATCAGCGTTAGCGTACCCAGTAGCCGGGGCGCATCACCCAGCCGCCGCGCGGGCTTTGCACCCAGCGCTCGGGCACATAGCGCTGGCCCGGCCGCGCGTGCTGCCAATAGCCGCCGCGCCAGTCGTAGCGGCCGCCGTTGGCCGTCCAGTGTCCCGGGACCCAAGCCTGGCCGGGACGCGCGGCCGGACGTGGCTCATAGCGCGGAGGCGGCGGGGCCGGGCGCATGTACGGGTTGCCGTGGTAACCCGGCGGATAAGCCTGGGCCTGGGCCGGCGAGATCAGGCCAAGCGCGGCGCCGGCGGCGAGGGTGGTGAGGGCGAGCAGCAGTTGGCGTTTCATGATTCAGCTCCAGGGATGCGAACGATGCATTGGGTACGGTCGGGGCTTTCGTGCGGGTTGCCGGGGGCCGCTTAATAGCGGTCGTGGTAGCGGTACGGCGGCGGGCCGCCGCGTGGGGGCACCACGATGCAGGCGGACAACAGGGCCGCTGCGGATGAGAGCAAGACAACCAGGGCGATGGCGCGTTTCATGTCGGGGACTCCGTGACTGGCTTCGCGTTGAACATGGCCTCACTGTAGCCATCGGGCCGGCGCCGTTGTGCTTGCACTTGTAAGGCTTGCTCACACTTGCGCAAGGCGCCGCATCCTGCGCCGCATGCCTTCGACTGCCCTTGCGCGCCCCCCGCCAGCCCTTGCCGGCATTGGTTGCGCGGGCTTTGCCGAGGGGCCCGTTGCAGGCTGAAAATAAAACGGGACCGTGACCGGTCCCGTAATGTGGCGTTACATCGGAAATAACTCGCGCAAAGATTTTGCTCACGCAGTGGCGTTTTTGCGTGGCGGAACCCTGGCGTTCAGCCTGAGCGGGCGAGCAGTTTCAGGTCGCAGTCGACTCTCTTGGCCAGGGGCTGGTCGGCGTGCTTCGGTGGTCTCCGGACCCACGCAGAAATGGGTACGCTTTGGGGAAGGCGGGCTTCGTCGGGTGCCCGGGATGGCTTCCGCTATGGACGCGGGCTACTGCCGCCGGTGCGTATCGTCTGCAAGCGGTGCAGCGTGATCTTGCGCACTTCGGCGCGGCTTTCCTCGATATGGCCGGACAGCAGCAGCACGGCCCGCTCCGCGCGCTGGTGCTGGATCTCGCCCAGGATGGCGGCGTGCTCGTCATAGGTGGCGGTCACGCGCGCGGCGCAGGTGAAATCGAGCCGGCGGATGATACGGATGCGCTCTGTCACCTGCCGGTGCACCGTGGCGATCTCGCGGTTGCCGGCCGCGGCGACCAGCGCGGCGTGAAAGGCTTCATCGTGCTGGGCCACCAGGCGGCCGTCTTCCAGCCGCTCGTTTTGCGGCGCGCGCCAGAACTGCGCGAGCCGCGCCAGCGCGCCGTGATCCACCGCCGGCGTGGCGTGCGTGCAAAGCATGCGCACGGCGTTGACCTCGATCAGCTTGCGCAGCTCGTACAGTTCGTCAAAGCGCGTGAAGTCCAGCGGCACCACTTCCCAGCCGCTGCGGAAGTACACCTGCACCAGCGCTTCGGATTGCAGCCGCTGCAGTGCCTCGCGCACGGGCGTGCGGGACACGCCGAGCCGCAAGGCGATCTCGCCTTCGGTGAAACGGTCGCCGGGCAGCATGCGGAACTCGAAGATATCGTCGCGCAACTGTGCATAGACCGCTTCGGTGCGCGAGGAGGCGCGGATTTCCACGCCGCTCATGCGGCAGCCCGCGCCAGCAACGCCGACGGCCGCGGGCAGGCCGCGACGCCCATGGCTTCGAGCGCATGGGCAGCGGCGAAGGCAAGGTCTTCCCGCCATGGCGGCGCAATCAATTGCACGCCGAGCGGCAGGCCATCCGGTCCCGCCAGCGGCACCGTGAGCACCGGCAGCCCGACGCAGGAGACGGGCTGCGTGAGTAGCCCCAGGCTGGCGCGCACGGGAAGCACCTGGCCATTGATTTCGATGCTCTCCCGCCCGGCCGGCGGTGCCGCCACCGGCGTGGCCGGCGCGATCAGCAGGTCAGTGCGCGCGAAGACGCCGAGCAGCTCCTGGCGGAACGCCGCGCGAACCTGCTGCGCGCGCACGTACCACGCAGCCGGCAGGACCAGCCCGGCCGCCAGCCGGTCGCGCGAGAGCGGCTCCATCTCTGCGTACCTGTGCCTGAGGTGCTCGCGGTGCAGGTGCCCGCCCTCGGTGCCGGTGATGATGAAGGCCGCCGAGCGTGCGGCCGCCGCGCCGGGGAGGGTGACGACATCCACTGCCGCGAGCGCCTCGGTCACGCGCCGGGCGGCGGCACGGGCGGCGGGACCGGCCATGTCATCGAAGTAGCCGTCAAGGCGTGCGGCGCGCACGCGCAGCGGCGCCTGCCCGCTCACGGCTTCGATGGGACGGCGCGCGCAGGCGGGGTCGCGACTGTCGGCGTACTGCAGCACATCGTAGGCCGCCGCCAGGTCCGCCACCGAGCGCGCGAAGGGGCCGACGTGGTCCAGGCTGTGTACGAAGGGGTAGCTGCCGCGCCGCGACAGCCGTCCGTAGGTGGGCTTCAGGCCGAAGATGCCGGTGAGCGCCGCCGGCACGCGGAGCGAGCCATTGGTGTCCGAGCCGAGCGACAGCGGCACCAGGCCTGCGGCAACTGCCGCCGCGCTGCCGCCCGAGGAGCCGCCCGCCACGCGGGCGAGATCGTGCGGATTGCGGCAGGTGCCGCGATGCGCGTTCTCGGTGGTGAAGCCGTAGGCGAATTCATCCATGCTGAGCGTGCCCACCAGCACCGCGCCTGCCTCGCGCATGCGGGCCACCAGCGCCGCGTCGCGCCGTGCGGGAGCGTTGCCCGCCAGCACGCGCGAGCCCGCCAGCGTGGTGACGTTCGCCACATCGAACAGGTTTTTCACGGCATAGGGCACGCCCGCCAACGGCGGCAGCCGCCCGCCCTGGGCACGCATCGTGTCGATGCGGCGCGCTTCGGCCAGCGCGCGTTCGCGCGTAACGGCCGTGAAGGCATGCAGCAGCGGATCGCAGGCCTCGATGCGCGCGAGCGTGGCGACGGCCACATCCAGTGCGCTGCGCGCGCCGGTATCGATGTCGCTGCGAATCGTCAGCGCGGACTCGAAGCGGAAATCGTGGACGTTCATGGCCTGTATACCAGGGCCGGCGCATCATGCGCATCGAACGGGTGCGCCAGCATCGGCCCCGCCACCGCGGCGACGCGCAGGAACTGTTCGATCACGCGGGCCTCGGCGTCTGCCGGCAGGTCCAGGCCGTGCAGCCTGAGCGCACTGCGGGCGTAATGCGCCAGCGTCTCGTCGCAAAGCTTGGTCATGGCATTTCTCCAGGGTTTCGTCGCTCCCAGGCCGGGTACTGAAGGGGCGCGCGGAGGCTGGGATCCGAAAGTCCATGCGGCACGGAGATGGCCGTGAAAGGCGATGCATCCACGCGCGCGGCATGTTGCGCTCTTGCTTGTATGCGGTCTTGTATGCAAGCAATGGCTGTGCCACGTAGGCCGCAGCGCGCGCGGTGGGAGGCCGTGCCCGGCACTGCACCGCTTGGGGGCGCGGCGGCCGGCCGCGGGTGCGTATCCACGCCGATATTCCCCGCGGCAGTGCGCGCCCGATGGTGCCGGGGACGGAGCGGTCCACGGCGCAAGCGGGCGTGCGCACCATCTTGCGCAGTGGCACGAACCTTGCGCCGGGGCCGGGAGAGTCCCCATGTTGGTCCACTTCCGGCATGACGCTGCGATCGCCGCATGCCCTGCGGTTTTCGCATAGGGCGCGCGCGCGGTGACGCGGATTCGCGCGCGGCCGGCACCGGGTCTCGAGGTCGTGCGCACGAAAGCGCCGGAGGCGTGATGATGCCGATTGTCCTTGTTGTGCTGGCGCTGCAGGCCTTTGTGCCGGGCGCCACCTCGTTCTCCGCGCTGGTGCGATACGACAGCGCGCGCGCCGCCGCCTGTACCTGGCCGGACGGGCTTCCCTGACATTGCGCAGCGGGAAGCGTCCGTGCCGCCGACACCTGACACATTCAACCGAAAGGACTGCAAATGAACCGTAGCGACGTAACCGACCTGATCATCGAAGCCAAGGTCACCAAGGGCATCCGGTGGGCCGACGTAGCCGGCAAGGTCGGCAAGAGCAAAGAGTGGACGACTGCCGCCTGCCTGGGCCAGATGGCCTTCGACGCGGCAGGCGCGCAGGCCGTTATGGAGATCTTCGGCTTGCCGCCGGAGGCCGAACCGTGGCTGCGCACAGTGCCTTACAAGGGTTCGCTGCCGACCCCGGTGCCGACCGATCCGCTGATCTACCGCTTCTACGAACTGGTCAGCGTTTACGGCAGCACCTTCAAGGCACTGATTCACGAAGAGTTCGGCGACGGCATCATGAGCGCGATCGATTTCCGCATGGACCTGCAACGCGAGGCCGACCCCAACGGCGACCGCGTGCGCATTGAGATGTCGGGAAAATTCCTGCCCTACAAGACCTACTGAGGATCCTCCGGGGAGGTCCGGCACCGGTCGTCCCGCGCGCCGCCGCGCGGGTTTGCTG
This sequence comes from Cupriavidus sp. F041, assembly GCF_057814235.1. Lineage (NCBI taxonomy): Bacteria > Pseudomonadati > Pseudomonadota > Betaproteobacteria > Burkholderiales > Burkholderiaceae > Cupriavidus > Cupriavidus sp. F041. Next base: position 1,566,849 of record NZ_JBVASY010000001.1, on the reverse strand, counting down.
GCCGGATTGCCGCCTGGATTCCATCACGCAGAAACGGGTACGCCAGGGCTCCGGGTCGCGGAAAATGTTACGCAGAAACGGGTACGCTCGGCCTCCTGGGCGCGCAAAATCCACGCAGAAACGGGTACGCAGCAGGGTCCGGGCACCCACGCAGAAACGGGTACGCTTTGATTTCGCGCTGCGTGATGACCGGGTGATGCCCGCGCGTTGCCGCCCTACGCACCATAGAGTTCGGCCGCAGTCATGCCCGCCGGCAGGCGGGTGAGCGGCAGTGGCGGCGGCGTCAACGGCAGGCGCAGCGCCTGGTACACGGCTTCGCTGGAGAGTCCGTAAGGGGCCGCGTCGGCGTTGTCGAACGCGTAGTAGATCGCCTCCACACCCGTCATGGTCAGCGCGGCCAGGCACATCGGGCAAGGATGGCCGCTGGCGTAGATCACCGCGCCCTTCAGGCTCGGCCGTCCCAGTTTGCGGCAGGCAGCACGGATGGCCTCCATCTCGGCGTGGGTGGTGGGGTCGAAGCTGTGCACGATGTCGTTGACACCGGTCGCAACCAGTTCGCCATCCACCGCGAGCACCGCGCCGAACGGCCTGCCGCCGCGCGCACGATTGGCCTGGGCAAGGCGTATCGCTTCGCGCAGATATTGCTCATGGATAGACATTGGGGAACTCCTGGGCGGGGGCGATGCGGCCTGCCGAACTGCTTTCGCGGGGCGGGAATGCGTAAATATGAAACCTGCCGCGCAAAATTGTTTGAAAAAAATGATATACAATGCCGGGGCTGAAGCCCACCATCGCCTATCCTAAGCCGTCGCGCCGGGGCTGACCTGCAACGTCATGACCAGCGACTGCAGTACCGACATCGGGATCGGCTTGGAGAATACGCGGATGTGCGCGGGTATGCCGCCGCGGTCCGCGATAGCGTGCTTGTCGAGCGAAGTCACCACGACCATCCGGGTCGCGGCAAATTCCTGCTGCGCGTCGATGGTCCGGCACAGGCGGAAGCCATCGATGCCGGGCATGATCAGATCCAGGACGACCAGGTCGGGTTTGCTGCTGCCGATGAGCAACAGACCATCGTAGCCGTTGGTGGCGTCGAGTATTTCGACTGGCGGACTGAGGGTTTCCAGCGCCATGCGGTAAATCTGCAGCAGGTGTTCGTCATCTTCCACCAGCAGCACGCGAAATGGTCTTGCGGCAGTCGCCGTGGGTGCCGCCGCCTGGTTGCGCTGGTCGGCCACCATGCGGTCGACGGCGTCGGCCGGGATCCTGCGATGCCCGCCGTCGGTCTTCCACGCGGGTAACCGGCCGTTCTCGACCCAGAGCTGGACCGTGCGCAAGGACACGCCAAGCATTTCGGCGGCGGTCTTGGTGGAATAGAAACGCAGATCGGTCATAGAGTCTTGTCAACTGCCGCGGCGCGCGCCCGGTACAGTCGGGGCGTTACGTATCGTATTGTTTTCATTATTCTTCGTAAAGCTGCCAAAGCGCAACTTAATGCCAGGAAAACACGCAATTATGATAAAGCATCGCTGATCTGTCGAAGGGAATGCTGCGTGATGCAACTGGCTGGCGGCGCCTGGCGTACCGCGACGATAGGCCAGGACGTGCGGACTGGCGCAGCCGAATAGATCATACTGTGAAGCTTCGCCGCGGGCAGGCTGCCATCGGGGCAGCGGCACCGGGGGCGCCGGCCGCACGCGCGGACAGCGGACTAGCATGGAAGGCTGCGATTCACGGCTGTGATGAACAATATATTCGTTTTTTGGTAGCTTTCCCATGAGGCTGGAAATCTACCGACAGGCATTGGCAGGCGCGCATCGCTCCGTGGGGAGTCCGTTCTGGTCGAGCCTTGTCATCCTGATCGGCATCTGGGGCGCGCTGTCCGGCTGGGCGCTATGGGATCGCGCAGCCGAATTGCGGCACGTTCATGCCACCCTGGCGCGCATCGCCGGGCTGCTTGGCGAACATGCCGAACGCACGCTGGCCGAAGCCGACCAGATCGCATCGCTGGTCGGTGGCGTGGTGGTTGAGCGCGGGCCCGTGCTGCCGCTGGCGCAATGGATGCGCAGCGGCTATTTCTCCACCAAACCCTTCCTGGAAGTGTCCGTGCTCGACCGCGAGGGCAGGCTGCGCTCGTCCACCATCGCCAGCTTCGAACCGCTGGACCTGAGCGACCGCCAGTATTTTCGTGTGCACGAGAAACGCGCGCTGCCGACGCTATACGTCGGCGTGCCCCTGGTGGGACGCGTCACGGGGCGCTGGTCCGTGCAACTGTCCAGGGGCATCGTGGCCCCGATGACCGGCCAATTCGCCGGCGTGGTGGTTGTGTCGCTGGATCCGGGCTACTTGTCCGAGGTTTTCTCGCGGGCGGGGCTGGGGCCATCCGGCGTCGTGCTGCTGGCGGGCACCGACGACTTCGTGGTGCGCGCGCGCTGGAGCGAGGACAGTCGCCAGCCTGGCCAGATCCTGATGCCCGGTTCCGACTTGCGCTGGGGGTTGGCCGGTGCGCGCGGCGGCCTCGTCACGGACGCCGGCGGGCGCGATGACAGCCAGCGCATCTACGCCATCCAGCGCCTGCCAGGCCGCAACCTGGCGGTGCTGGTGGGCATGAGCAGCTCGGCTGCGCTGGCCAGCTATCACGACCGTTTGTGCCTGGTGATCGTGATTGCCGCCGTGGTCACCTTACTCGTGATGTTCTTCCAGGTCCGGCAGTTCACCGCGCTGCACGAGCTTGCGATGCTGGCCGATCGCGAGAGCGTGGTGCGCGACATCCTGGCCGAGAAGAAGCAACACCTGCGCGGCCTGTTCCTGGCCATGCCGGACGGGGTGGCAGTCTTTGGCCGCGATCGCGTGATCGACGAGACCAATACCGCGCTATGCGAACTGCTTGGGGTGTCGTTGCCGCAGCTGCGCGGCGCCACCCAGCGCGAGTTCGTCCACTGGCTTTTCCGGGGCCGGCGGCCGGCGCGGCAGGCATGCCATGCCGAACAACTCCTGGCTGAACTGGACCGTGCTCATCCAGGCGGCGAGTTCGCAGGCATTGTCGAGTTCGACATGGCGGTGTCGCCCGCCTACGAGGTGCGCATCGTGCATGCCGCCAGCGGCGGCGGCCTGGTGCTGGTGCTGCGCGACGTCACGTCGCAACTACGCCACGATCGCATGAAATCTCATTTCGTCTCGGCGGCGGCGCACGAACTCAAGGGGCCGGTGGCGGCCATCGCCGGCTACGCCGAGCTGCTGAGCGCCGATGTCGTGTCGCCGGATCGGCGCAGCGGCATCTACCACGCCATCCATGCCCGGGCCAGGCAGCTCAATGCCCTGCTGTCCGACCTGCTCGACCTGGCCCGCATCGAAGCCCGCAGCAGAGGCATGCTGGAGCGCGAGCGCGTGGAGGTGGCGGCGCTTGTGCGCGAGACTGTGGCGGCCGAGTTCGCCGAGCAGGGCAGGGTGCATGTGATCGCTGCCAACGCGCCGCTTCATGTACTGGCGGACCGCGCGCAATTGACGCAGGCAGTGCGTAACCTCATTGAGAACGCGCTGAAGTATTCTGACGTTAAAAAAGAAGTCACTGTCACCGTCGCACCGCTGGCGCAAGGGCAGGACAAGGTGTCGGTTCGGGTCGAGGATCGAGGTATCGGCATGACGAAGGAAGAAGCTGGATTGGCGTTCGACAATTTTTACCGGGCCAACCGGCAGGGAAATACAACGGGGAACGGCCTGGGCCTGGCGATCGTGCGGGAAATCGTGGCCGTGCATCAGGGTCAGATCACGCTGAGCAGCGAACTGGGCAAGGGCACCGTGGTCGCTCTCAGCCTGCCGGCGGCAACATGAGGCGCTGGCTGTGGGGCGAACCTGGCCAGTCTGCAGGACGCCGGGCCGCCTTGCTGGCGGCATTGCTGGGCGCCTGCCTGGCGCTATGGCTGATCGCGCTGCTGGCCGCGCACGATGCCCGCGAACGCGTGGAGGGGGTGTCCTCGGCGGTACGCGACAACCTTGAGTTTGCGCTTGCCGATGCGCTTGGCGTCGCTTACCAGGACCGCACGCTGGTGGGCGCGCCTTGCCACAGCGTGGCGCGCCAGTTGCAGGAGCAGGGCGCCTATACCGCCTATGTGCGCGACGTCGTGCTGGTGTCGCGCGGCATGCGCTATTGCTCGGCGGTGCAGGGTGAGATCGCGGTGCCGCTGGCTGATCTGCTGAACTGGCAGCCCGGCCTGCAATACCGGCTCGCCAGACCCTATCGCGGCAGCAACATGGCCCTGGCGGTATTCTTTGGTACTGCTCCCGGCAACGGCGTGCTGGTCTGGGTGGAAGGACGCTACCTGGCCGACATGGTGCATTCTGCCGGCAAGCTGGGGTTTCCCGATATCGGGATCGAGGTGGCGGGCACGCGCTTCATGCTCAACGCCGGCGATCCCGCGGCGGGTGAGGCGGCCGCGGCAACCGGCGCGCCAACGCTGGTCAGGCGAGATGCCGCGCAGGCAGCCGCGCGCGGTATCGTCGATATCCGGCGACTGGCGGGACACCCGATCGCCGTGATCGCCAGCGCGCCGCGCAGTCTTGTGCTGCACGAGAGCCTCAAATACCTGGTGCTGCTACCGCTGGCCGCCGGCTTTGCCGCGCTGGCGGTGTTTGCGCTGCATTCGCGCCGCGCGGCGCGCCGCTCCTTCGCCGCGGAGTTGCAGCGCGGGCTGCGCCGCGGTGAATTCATCCCCTACTACCAGCCAGTGGTCGATCTCGAAAGCAGGCTGTGCACGGGGGTGGAAGTGCTGGCGCGCTGGGAACACCCACGGCGCGGCCTGCTCGAGCCGGAGCAATTCATCCCGGCGATCGAGCAACAGCGCCTGGCGGTTGCGCTGACCCTGGACCTGATTCCCCGCGTCCTGCGCGACTTCGAGTCGCTTGTGTTGCCCCCGGCCTTCCATCTCGCGTTCAATATCACCAACGAGCATTTCGACAATGTGGGCTTCTGGGCCGACGAGGCGCCACTGTTCGCGCTGCTGCGAGCCAATATCACCCCGGTGCTGGAAATCACCGAACGCGACGCGGTTTCGCTGGTCGAGCATCAGCGCAGCGCGATCCAGCGTGCCAAGGCACGCGGCATCAAGCTGGCCGTGGACGACTTCGGCACCGGCTACTGCAGCCTGGCGTACTTCAAGCAGTTCGAGGTGGACTTCCTCAAGCTCGACCGCATCTTTGTGCAAGCCGATCAGGACGACAAGGTCAGTGGCCAGATTGTCGACGTCACCCTCAACTTTGCCCATGCGCTTGACCTTGCGGTCGTGGCCGAAGGCATCGAGTGCGAGGCGCAGCGCGCGCAACTGGCGGGCAAGGGCGTGCGCCTGGGGCAAGGCTATCACTTCGCGCGGCCAATGACGCTGGCTGCGCTGAGCGACTGGCTGCCGGCGCATCTGGAACGCGTCGCGCTGCCACCAGGCCCGCGTGGCGAGGCATTGGGCGTGGCGGAACGCATGTGATCTGGTGCTGGAGGACTATCTTTTGGCGCAAATATGAAACATCATGCATATTTACAAATGATAAAAATGATATAGAATTCGGGCGTAGCCTCACTTCCCCGTCGGGCTATGCGACTCCCTGCCGGAATCCCCTTGCCGGCCAGCGCCTCGCGTCGCAACGCGAGGCGTTCTTTTCCTCTTTTCTCCTTTCATTTCCTGGCGATTGCCTGATTGGCCGATTGCCTGATGGAATGGCACTCGTCCTACATGACATAGAGCCACCGCCCGACAGACGGCGGGGCTGCGCTTGCCTAAGCTGGTACCAGCGCCCCCTGGTCCATGCATGTGGACGCGGCGCGGGCACGGCAGCCAGCCGTAGTCCAATGCCTGGGGGCGGCTTAATCCCGTCTCGTCGCTAACCGGAGCCGACAATGAACAAGGATCAAGTGAAGGGCCGTATCGAGGAAGCCAGGGGCAAGATGAAGGAGGTCGCCGGCAAGGTGACGGGCAGCGCCACTACCGAGGTCAAGGGCAAGGCGCAGCAGATAGCCGGCAAGACGCAGGCGGCTTACGGTGACGCCAAAGCGGATGCCAGGCGTACCCGCTGACACTGGGAGCCCGCGTCTGCCGGGCCGGGCAGGTCCCCCGGCCCGGGGCACGGCCTGGCTTAACTAAAGCACTCGTTGTAGTAGCGCGTGAAGGTGCCGGCCGGGCGGAAGGTATATGGCAGTTCGGCGAGCGCCGCGGCATCAAGCGAGCCGAAAGGGATGTCGAGACCAAGGCTGCTCACGTCCGTGGCGGCGTGATCCGTGCGATGGGTTTCGTGACTGGATTTGTGGTGCGTGCTCATGTGCGTTCTCGCTGATCCTGACTGTCGCGCCGGGCGGTAAACAACCGGCATGGCTGGCGCTGGTGAAATGGCGAGCCGGTTGGCTGCCATCGGTGCGAGCCATCTTATCCAGATGCGCCCGAAAGAAAATCCAGGCCCGGCAAAATACACTGTTGCGGAATCGCGTCCAATCGCACCCTCCAACGGGCCGGCGGGGACGCTGGCATCACGTGGCGCGCCTTCGCGGCGTCCGTGATGTGACCGTGGTGACTTTTTCCGTCCCACGCGCCATTTCCCCCCGCTGCGATTGTTTGCCGTGGCAAAGGTGCGCTCGTCGCCCTACGCTGCCCAGGCGGACTCCAGGCCGCACCCGGGGCGATGTCTGCGTCGCGCGCGGTATCGCTGGGCACCTCGCCGGACACCTCGATTCGCCAGCCTTCTCCGTCTATATTTGGCTAGGGCACGCCACTGCCGCGCTGCCTCGAAGCCGTGCGCCGCGGGTAGCGTTGCCACGGCACTGGCCTGCCGCGACCCGGCCCGACCGACCCACTGCAGGAGCCAGCCATGTCCAGCGTTATGCCGTTGCCGCCATGCTTTGCCGATCGCCGCGAAGCCGGGATCTTCCTTGGCCGGCACCTGGCGGGGCTCGGCTTTGGCGCCGCCGCGCAGTGCGAGCCGCCGTTGGTGCTGGCCCTGCCGCGCGGCGGCGTGCCTGTCGCATTCGAGGTGGCTCTCATCCTGGAAGGGCGGCTCGATATCCTGCTGGTGCGCAAGATCGGCGCGCCCGGCTACCCGGAACTGGCACTGGGTGCGGTGGTGGAGGGCGACGCCGCCGGTAACGCTCCATATACCGTGGCCAACGACGACCGCTGGACCCGACGCGCCCTTGATAGCGGCACCTTCGACGCGGAGCGCGGGCGCCAGCTAGACGAGATCGCGCGCCGGCAGCAACGCTATCGCGGTGGCGCGAGCGTGCCTGCCATGGCCGGCCGTACCGTGATCGTGGTGGACGATGGCGTGGCCACCGGCGCGACCATGCGCGCAGCGCTGGAAGGCGTGCGCCGTGCGGGCGCGAAGCAGGTGGTGGCCGCGGTGCCGGTCGCCTCGGAGGAAGGCCTGGACAGCCTGCGCGCGGCGGCGGACCAGGTGGTCTGCCTGAACGTGCCGGCCAGCTTTGGCGCCGTGGGCGCTTTCTACCTGGATTTCCGCCAGACCACGGATGAGGAAGTCATGGCCTTGCTGCGCCAGGGCGCCTGCGGGCGCCCGGCGTGAACCCGGGCCGCCGGCGGCTCAACGCTGCGCCGCCAGCCTGGCCTTCAGGTGCGGCACCAGCCCGCCGGCCTGCAGCAGGGTGCGCAGGAAGTCGGGAATCGGTTCGCACGCCACGCGGCTGCCGTCGGGCAGCAGCAGGCAAGCCCGCTCCAGCTCGAGCCGCGCCGGCCCGCCATCCACCAGCCGCGTGGTGTCGGGGCAGGTCAGCACCGGCAGGCCGAGGTTGATGGCATTGCGGTAGAACAGGCCGGCGAAGGACGGCGCGATCACCGCGGCCAGGCCAAGCTCGCGCAGCGCCTGCGGCGCCTGCTCGCGCGAGGAACCCACGCCGAAATTGCGTCCGGCCACCAGCAGGTCGCCGGGGCGCGCCTTGGCCGGAAACTCGGGACGCAGCCCGGCCAGGCAATGACGGGCGATCTCCTGGACGCCCCCCTTCATATGGATACCGGGCGCCATCTGGTCGGTATCGACATTGTCGCCAAAGCGCCAGATGCGGCCACCGGGCAGGGGCGGGGCGGGTACCGGACTCATGGCAACAATTCTCGCGGGTCGGTGATGCTGCCGGTGACGGCGGATGCCGCCACGGTCAGCGGTGAAGCCAGCCAGACCGCGCTGCCGCTGTCGCCCATGCGGCCGGCGAAATTGCGCGCGGTGGAGGCAATGGCGCGGCTGTTGGCCGGGAAGCGGGACGGGCCATAGCCCGCGCATGCGTTGCATGCATTGGGCAGCAATTGCGCACCGGCATCCAGCAGGATGGCCAGCGTGCCCTCGCGCTCGGCCTGGCGCTGGTCGCGCAGCGAGGCGGGCGCCAGTTGCAGGCTCACGCCGGGCGCCACGCGCCGGCCACGCAGCATGCTGGCGGCCATGCGCATGTCTTCCAGCTTGGCGCCGGTGCAAGCACCCAGGTAGGCGATGTCCACGGGCTGTCCGGCAGCCTGGCCGACGGGGCCGGTGTTGGCCGGCGAATGCGGCGCGGCCACCTGCGGCTCCAGAGCGGCCGCGTCGAAGCGGTGGCTGGCCAGCACGGCGGCTCCGGGTTCGGTGCGCCAGTACGCAAGCGCGATGGCGTCGAGCGTGGAGGCGGGCACGCCCGCTTCCGCCAGCCAGGCCATCGTGGTGGCATCGGGTGCGATCAGGCCGGTCTGCGCGCCGAGTTCCGCACTCATATTGGTCAGCGTCATGCGCTCCTGCATGGGCAGCGCCGCCACGGCCGTGCCGGTGTATTCGATCGCTTCGTAGCGGCCGCCGTCGAGTCCAAGCTGGCCGCACAGGAACAGCATGATGTCCTTGGCGCAGACGCCGTCGCCAAGCTTGCCGTCCCATTGCAGGCGGATAGTGTGCGGCACGCGCAGCCAGATCTCGCCCGTGGCCAGTACGCCCGCCATCTCGGTGGCGCCAATGCCGAACATATAGGCACCGAAGGCGCCGCCGGTGGGGCTATGGCTGTCGCCGCCCACGATGAAGCGTCCCGGCAGCACGTGGCCATGCTCAGGCAGCACCACGTGGCAGATGCCCTCGCCGTCGATGAAATGGGGAAGGCGCGCCTCGCGCACCCAGTCGCGCGTGAAGCGGACGATGGCCTCGGCCTCGGGATCGGCTGCAGGCAGGTAGTGGTCGGTCACTATTACATAGCGCTCCGGATCCCAGACCTTCGCCCCCAGCTCGCGCAGCAGCGGCGCCACCCGGCGCGGGCCGCTCGAATCGTGCGACATGGCAAGGTCGACCCGGCATGTCACCACCGTGCCCGGCGTGACCGCATCGAGCCCGGCAGCCCGCGCAACCAGTTTCTGCGCCAGCGTGGCGGGGGCGTGGGCGGGCCCGGCTAGCGGCTTCATTCCGGCGTGGCTCCCGAATACTTGACCACCTTGGCCCAGTGCTTCACGTCATTGCGCACGAAGGCGGCAAAGGCTTCCGGCGGATTGCCGACCGGCTGCGCGCCGTCCGTCTCCAGGCGCTTGCGCACCGCCGGTGTGTCGAGACCCTTGCGGGCGGCGTGGTAAAGCGCCTGCAGCACGTCGGGCGGAAGGCCGGCGGGGCCAAACAGGCCGAACCAGGCGCTCGACTCGAATCCCTTGACGGTGGCACCGATCGGCGCCACGCCGGGGAACTGCGGCAGTGGCGCGGCGCTGGTCACGCCCAGCACCTTGAGCTTGCCGGTCTTGACATGCGGCAGCACATTGAAGGTACTTGCGAACATCAGGTCGACATGGCCAGATAGCAGGTCGGTGATGGCGGGCGCGGTGCCCTTGTAAGGAATGTTGACGATATAGGTGCCCGTCATCATCTTGAACATGTCGCCAGCCAGGTGAACCGACGAACCCACCGAGCCGATCGCAAAGTTCAGCTTGCCGGGCTTGCTCCTGGCCAGCTGGATCAGTTCCGGGATGTTGTTGGCAGGCAGGCTGGGCGTGGCCACCAGCACGCTCGGGACTGTAGCCACCATCGTGATCGGCGTGAAATCCTGGATCGGGTCGAAGGGCAGCTTCTTGTACAGCGTGGCGTTGATGGTGTGGCTGGTGAAGCTCATCAGCAGCGTGGTGCCGTCAGGCGCGCTCTTGGCCACCTGGTCGGCGGCGATATTGCCGCCCGCGCCCGGGCGATTCTCCACCACCACGGACTGATCCAGTTCGCGGGACATCTCCTGGGCGATGGTGCGCGCCAGCGTATCCGTGGTGCCCCCGGCGGGCGCCCCCACCAGGATGCGGATGGGTTTGCCGCCGGCGATCTCGGCGCGCGCTACCGGCGCCTGCGCTAGCAGCGCAACACTGACGGCGGCGCCAAGCAGGCCGTACATCGCCTTGCGGCGCGAGGGGGTGGCAAGTGCATGGGAGAAAGGTCGGCCCGTGCTGGAAGCAGGCATCGCGGTTTCCTTCTGGAAAGATCGTGAGCGTGCAGTATCGCTCGCTTTTCTTACTCGCGCAGCCCTGTTCGCGCTTCGCTTTCCACCCAGACATTGGCGCTGTCGCCACCCGCGGGGGAGAGCTCCATGCGGTATTCATAGCGGTCCGGCCGGTACTGGCCGAGCAGGAACTGCACCGGGCGGCCAGCCTTGTCCAGCACCACGCGGCGCACCGCCAGCAGCGCGCCGCCCACGGGCACGTCCAGCAAAGGCGCTACCACCACGTCGGCCAGCCGGGCCGACAGCGTCTGGCTGGCGCGCCCGAGTTGCACGCCCGAGCCTTCGAGCAGGCGCAGCATCGGCGTGCTTTCGAGATCCTTGCGATTGAGGCCGCGCCCCAGGTCGGCCGGAAGATAGGTGGTGATATGCGATAGCGGGCGGCTGCCGTAGTGGCGCACGCGCACCACCTTGACCACCGGGTCGCCCGGTTGCAGCCCGAGCGCTTCGGCGACTTCCGGGGTGGCGTGGACGTCATCGATCGATATCACCTTGACCGAGGTTTTCTGCCCCATGTCGATGATGTTGTCGAGCAGGCTGCCGGGGCGGTCGCTGACCGTAACCGGCTTGATCGGGTGCGGATTGACGAAGGTGCCAAGGCCGCGATGGCGGCGTACCAGCCCTTCCTGCACCAGGCGGTCGAAGACGCGGCGCATGGTCACGCGCGATGCGTGAAACTGCTTGGCGAGGTCGATTTCGCCCGGCAGGGGGCCTTGACCGAAACGGCCTTCCACAATCTGTTGGCGTAGTACCACGTAAATCTGGTGATACAGGGGAACGACGGCTTCACTCATGGTTTCCCTTGCGAATAGGTGACAAGTTTCAAATAGCCTTAATGTACTTTAAATCAGACATAGAGCCTAGTCATGTCGCCAGTTGTGCGCTATTCGCTCCCCGAATGGCCCGGGAGCGTTGTGTGCATGCAGCGCAGGGGCAGCATCCGGCGCAATGATCCCGGCCAATGTCTGCTTTCTGCCGGGCCGGGCCGGGGCGGACGCGTCGGGCTGTCATGCAGCGTCTCATCCGAAGCAGGGAGAGTGATGACGAGCGACGACCAGTGCACCGGCGGGACGTGTGTTTCACTCTTGATACATCATGGGCAACCTAGGGTTTTCCTTGGGAACCGCGCTAAAGGCCTGATAGCAGGCGGAGTTTTCGCTGGTACGGGGAACTCTCTGCCATGTAGCGCGTCCGGCCTTGTCACAGCCGTGTGACATGTCGCGTGCGGTTCACAGCGGCGGCACCGCCGCGCGTCCTCTGCAAGCCGGATTAAGGTTGAAGGCATGCCTTTTTAGCCCTTGTATCGCAAGGGTTTACAAGCTTGAGCCATTTGCCTGGCACCGATTATGCGGAAAGGGAGGCTGGTTTGGCCGAGTGCCGGACCCAGGCCTCCAGCCATCGTTCTCCCCGAGCGCTGGCGAGAGGCTGAGCCGCTGTGAAATTCTCCTGGGAGCTTTGTATGAAAAAGACCTTACTTGCGTCGGCGATTGCTTTAGCCCTTGGGGCAGGCGGTCAGGCCATGGCTAATCCGACGAATTACAACAATGGTTCGGATACGGATGGCAATAACGCGCAGACAGCCACTGCAACTTCCACCCAGTCCGGCAGCGGCGCGGCGGCGAACGAAAACTCATCGGCCTCGCAAGACAACAGCTATCACTCGAGGACATCCACCAAGACTTCGACCAAGACTACCACCACCACCAAGACCAACGCCGACAACAAGGGGAAGGTTGAGTTCGATCACGGCTACGGCAATGCCGGCGCGAACAACGGCAGCACGGCCACCGCCAACTTCACCAACTCCTTTAATAGCAGCAAGGCGATTGCCATCAGCAAGCTTTCGGGCTCGGTGAGCGGCAACTCGATCGGCAACATCGGCAATGTCGCCACCAACTACGGTAGCGCCAATGGAGGCTCCGGCGGCAGGGGCGGTTCCGGATATGGCGGCGCCGGCCACGGTGGCACGGGCGGCAACGGTGGCAACAGCGGCAATGGCGGTAGCGGCGGTAGCGGCGGTTCCGCTTCCAACGGTAGCGCCACCGCGGGTGCTGCCAGCAACGGCAGCGCCAATGCCGGCGACGGCGGCAATGGCGGCAAGGCCATCGGCTGGGCAGGGGACGGCGGCAACGCCAGAGGCTCTGGCGGTGGCGCGCTTAGCGCCAGCGTTGGCGTGGGTGCGCGCGGCGGCAGTGGCGGCGGTGCCGGCGGCGACGCGCTGGGTGCCAGCCTCGCCGGCTCCGGCAGGGGTGGCAGCGCAGGTGCCGCCGGCGGTAGCGCTGGCGGCCTGAGCGCCGGCTTTGGCGGCAGCAGCTCATCGGCTGCCGGCAGCGGCGGCAACAGTGGCCGCTGGAGTTTTGGCTCCGGTGGCGCCGGTGGCAGTAGCACGGCAGGTGCAGGCGGTGCCGGCACTGGTGGCACGACCACAGCCACGGCAGGCTCGGGCAGCGCAAGCGGCGGTGCAGGCGGTGCGGCGACATCCGGCGCATCCAGCCCGACCGGAGGTGCCGGTACCGGGCTTGGCGGTGCAGGTGGTGCGGGCACAGGCGGCGCGGCAACGGCTTCCGGCGGCGCAGGCACCGGCACGGGTGGCGCGGGTGGTACCCAAACCAGCGTGGCCGGTAGTGGCGGCGGCGGCGGCAGCGCAGCCAATGGCAGTGCTACCACCCAGGCCACCAACGGCAGCGCAACGGCAGGCGCTGGCGCGGTTGGCGCGGCTTCCGGCACCGGTGGCGCTGGTGGTGTAGGCGCGGGCGGCACGGGTGGTACCGGCAATGGCGCAGTGGGTGGAGCTGGCGGCAGCGGCGGCACCAACTACGTCGATGCTGGCACCTTCAATATGTCCAACACCATGGCCAGCGTTGGTCAGTCGGCAGCGGGCATCATGGTCGCCAACCAAAACAGCGGCTTCGCTTCGCTGGTGCAACAAAGCGTCAATGTCCAGGCCAACCTGACGGTCGGCAAGTAAGGTGCGCGCATGGTGGTGGCGTGCGTTGCGTGTGGATGGCTCGCGCGCGCGCCCCGCTGGCACGGCCTGACTCTGGCAACTTTAGGGCATCCCGGCGCGTTTGACGTGGCCGGGGTGCCCCATTCGACGAAGCGTCCACTCGCTTCCGGTGTGATCGTCTGGATGGGGACGGCACGCAAGAGGCTGAAGGAGACACCAACATGCGATCGGTCCGCTCCGCTGTCACCCTGGTCGCGACAGCAATCCTGGTCTGGCCTGGCCTGCAAGCCTTTGCCGGGCCGCAGCCCGCCGGGCCATCGGCCGCAGTGCCTGCGGCCAACACCGGAACCGCCATGAACATCAGCGCGGCGGCGCCGGATCAGACTCCCGCTGCCGTGGCGGGCGGCGCTCAGCGCGGCATCTTTGCCGGTCTCGGCAAACCCGTCGCCAGCGACAAACTCGAAGGTATCCGCGGCGGATCCGAACTGGTGGTCAACGACATGCGCCTCGGCGGCACCGTGGCGGAAAACAGCGTGAACCGCATGATCAGCGGCTCAAACAGCATTGCCGAAGGCTCTTTCGCCAGCTCCGCGGGTTTGCCCACTGTCATCCAGAACTCGGGCGCCAACGTGCTGATCCAGAACGCCACCATCGTCAATATCCAGTTCAAGCCATGATGCTGCGCAAGCTGCTTCTGCAGGCTACGCTCTTGCTGGCTTCGGCCGGCGTGTCCGTGGCGTGGGCCGACTACATATACGTGCCGGGCGATGGCGGAAATTACTACAACGTGCGGGTGACCAGCCTCAAGGAGGCACGGTACAAGACCACCATCCGCCAGCAATACGACTTCAGTTGCGGCTCTGCCGCGGTAGCTACTCTGCTCACTTACCAGTACGGCTTTCCGGTTAGTGAGCAGACGGTGTTCCAGAACATGTATGTCAACGGCGACCAGGCCAAGATCCGGCAGGAGGGGTTCTCGCTGCTGGACATGAAGCGCTTCCTGGAGTCGCGCGGCTTTCTTGCCGATGGCTATGAATTGCCCCTGTCAAAGCTGGAGGAAACCCAGATCCCAGCCATCGTACTGGTGGTGGAGAACGGGTATCACCATTTTGTCGTGGTGAAGGGGGTGCACGGCGACCGCGTGCTGGTCGGCGACCCGGCGCTTGGCACGCGTGCGCTGTCGCGCGAGCACTTTGAGCGGATCTGGGACAGCCAGTTGCTGTTCGTCATCCACAACCGCGAGGAATCCGCTCGCTTCAACCTGGCGGCCGACTGGCGTGTAGCGCCGAGCGGCCCTTATTCGATGGGTATCAACCGGGATAGTCTGTTCTTCACCGTCATGCCTTCGCATGGCGGTAGCGACTTCTAAGGAACGTACCATGTTCCAGACATCCTCAAAGTCCGCGCAGCATCGCCGCAGTGGCGCTGGTTCCGCTACTGCCGTCATGTTGCTCGGCGCGGGCCTTGCCTGCGCCGGGCCGGTGCGGGCCGACGAAGGCACGGGGATCGAGGCGCTCGGCACGCTCGGTGCGACCGACCCTGCCGGCTTCACAGCACCGCCCGCAGTGCAGGCGGAAACCAACAACCCTTACCTGGCTGCGGCACTTGGCAGCATGGCCGGCCGGACGCCGGTCTCGCAAGAACCCCGCGCCGTGGCGGAGCCGGCTGACCGTCCGGCAGATGGCGGCGCCACCGTCGGCGCGGCCGATGCCCCCGATGCTGCAGACTTAGCGCCGCCGCCGGTGGAGCGGCAGGCCGAAACCGACAATCCCGTCCTGGCCGCCGCGGACCTGGCGCCAGCCGCGCCAGCTCGCCTCGAAGCGTCCAGCGGGGGCTTCGATGCCGCTTCCCGCCAGACGCTCCCTGCCGTCGGCCTGCCGGCTGCCGGCAGCGCGCCTCGCCGGCTTGCGGTACGCAGCAGCGCGGGCGCGCCGAAGCCGGTAGCGCCGGAACGGCTGGACGGCCTGCGGGGCGGTTTCGCCGCCGCGAGCCAGTCGCCAGATGCACCCGGCGCCGCTGCCCCGGCAACGTCTGCCGTGACGCCGGCGACTGCCGGAACTTCGCCCACACGTGCCGCGCGCAGCACCATGGCGAGCTGGAAGCCGGTCGCGCAAGAGCGGCTTGACGATTTGCGTGGCGGGTTCGACGTGGGCGCCGGCTTGCAAGTTTCGTTCGGTATCGAACGCGCCGTGTACATCAACGGTGCCCTGGTGGTGGCAACCAGTCTTACTATTCCCGACGTGAGCCGCATCACCGCCGACCAGGCCAGCCGCCTGGCCACGGCGCTCGGTGGGGCTGCAGGTGCGGCGGCCATGGCCAGCGCAGCCGTGAACAACGCGCTGGCCGGCAACCCGGTAACCGCGAACGGCGCGAACGGCAGCAGCAGCACGGGAAACAGCAGTAGCAGTACAGGCGCCAGCGCCAGCGCGACCGGCAGCCCGGGCGCGTCGGTGACCAGCCTGCCCGCCACGGCGATAGCGGCGGGTGGCGCCGTGGTGACAACCAACGGCGCACTAAGCCTGATACAAAACGGGCCGGGCAATAGCGTCGCCTCCAGCATGCTGGCGGGCACGCCTGCCACGGTGATTCAAAACTCGCTGAACAACCAGTCGATCCAGAATCTGGTGACCATCAATGCAGGCGTTAACACCCTGCAGGCATTCCGCGCCCAGGTGGCTAATTCGGCATTGAACAGTGCATTGCAGATTGCCGCGAGCCGGCACTGAATGCATGCAGGCGATTGGTAGTACGTGCAACGAGAGGGGCAGTATGCGTTAAGCAGGTTGCGGACTCCTATACGAAGCAGTCCGCCGTCCGGGGGAGGAAGGCGAAATGAATAAAAAGTCGCTGCGCGGCATCCGGCAGGCAGGGTGCTCGACATTGCTGTTGCTGGGCGGGGTGGCACACGGCCAGACCCCGCCTGACGAGGGACCAACGGCGGCGAAGCTGGATGCGCTCAAGCGCGAGGTGACAGAGCAGGCCGCGACGCTGGAACAGATGAAGCGGGCAATGGCGGAACAAGAGGCCACTATCCGCGAGTTGCGCAGTGTGCTGGGTCCCGAAGTGCTGGCGAGAAAGCGCGGCGGCCAGCGCGCGCCGGGCACCGGCGGCGTGACACCCGGCGACACCGCCACCAATGCCGCGGCGGCTGCCGCCGGCGCGGCAGGCATGCAAGCCCTGCCCGATACCGCCAATGTGCCGCAGGAAGGCGCCACGCAGGCGCAGCAAGGCGCAACGCCGGCGCAGCCAGCCGCCGACAGCCAGGTTGCGCAAGCCGGCGACGAGCAGCCGGTGGGCAAACCCCCCGAGGCCGACACCGCTCCACCTGCGATTGCACCGATTTTCGACCAGCCTGGCGTACTCACGCCCGCGGGCAAGTTCGTGCTCGAGCCGAGCTTCCAGTATGGCTATTCGTCGAACAACCGCGTGGCGCTGGTCGGCTACACGATCATTCCCGCCATCCTGATCGGGCTGATCGATGTCCGCGAGGTCAAGACCTCGACCTACATCGAGCAGGCTGCGCTGCGCTATGGCGTGACCAAGCGGCTCGAACTCGAGGTCAAGGTGCCCTACGTGCAGACCTCGGGCTCCACCATCAGCCGCGAAGTCTTTACCGGCACAGCGGTCGACAACGTCTTTAATGCCAGTGGCCAGGGCCTGGGCGACGTGGAAGCCACCGTGCGCTACCAGCTCAACTATGGCAACGAGAAAATGCCGTACTTCATCGGCTGGCTGCGCTACAAGTCTGCTACCGGCAAGAGTCCCTTCGACGTAGTGACCGACTGCGTGACACGCTGCGTGGGTAATACCACCGGCACCGGCCTGCCGCTCGGGCTGCCCACCGGCACCGGCTTCCAGGCGATACAGCCAGGCATTACGTGGCTGCTGCCGACCGATCCGGCGGTGTTCTTCGGTACGTTCAGCTACCTGCACAATTTCGCGCGGGACAATGTCAGCCGCACCGTGCTCAACGGGCAGCAGGAGAATCTTGGCAAGATCGCGCCGGGCGATATCTTTGGCTTTAACTTCGGCATGGGCCTCTCGCTCAACGAGCATGCGTCGTTCAGTATCGGCTACGACCAGAGCATCATCTGGCCGACCAAGCAGAATGGCCAGACCGTGCCCGGCTCGGTGCGCATCACGCAAGGTACCTTGCTGGTGGGCTATTCGTATCGCTTCAACAGCCGCTATACGCTGAACGTATCGGTCGGCGCGGGGCTGACGCGCGATACCCCGGATCTGCAGGTCACGGTGCGCCTGCCAATCACTTTCTGAAGGCTGGCGACATGCGCGAATTCGATGGATGAGACGGTACGTGATGCGCAGTCGGCATGCCGTGGTCATCGCCTTGCGCTTGCCGCGCGACTGGCGTACAAATGAGTTACCCCGTCCCCTGGGCGGATACGGATGCACCTCCACCTCCATGTTGACCGTGACTGCGTGAAGGCGACTCCGCATGCACACCGCTGCCGGGATGACCCGAAATGGCCGCGAAACGGCCTGAAGCGAGGAGAGAGTCATGCGCAAACGCATCTTCTGGTTATTGCCCGATCTGGCGAGCGCCCGCCGCACCATGGACGATCTGCTGCTGGCTCGCGTCGAGAACAGTCATATCCACTTCATCGCGCGCGATGGTGCCGATATGACTGGCCTGCATGAAGCCAACCTGTTCCAGACTTCCGATATCGTGCATGCTGCGGAAATGGGGCTGATGGTTGGCGGCGGCATCGGCATCGTGGCCGGGGCACTGGTCGCCCTGTTCCCCATCGTCAGCGAGACCCCGCAATGGGGCCTGGTTGGTGTGCTGGCCGTGCTCGGCGCGGCGTTCGGCGCCTGGGCGTCCAGCATGATCGGCTGCTCCGCGCCCAACAGCCGGCACAAAGCCTTTGAGAAAGACATCGAAGAAGGCAAGATCCTGCTGATGGTGGACGTACCGCGTGGCCGCGTTGAGGAAATCGAAGCGCTGCTGCAACAGTCCCATCCGGAAGCCCGTTTCGCCGGGATGGACCCGGCCATACCCGCCTTCCCCTGAACGGGGACCGGCCAATGCGGGGGCATGGCGGCCTGCGGGTCGCCCGCCCTTGTGCGCTCCGGCCCTGCTTTTCCCTGCCATGCCTGACTCCTCCCCGAGCTGCCGTTCGATGCCGCTGTGATGCCTTTTGCAATAACGATTTGCCGAAGGGCGCCGCTTTGAGGTAATTTGCTTGTCGCCGCGCCCATTCGTGGCGCGCATGACAAAGCAAAAGATTCGTAAGCGAACGAGAGGGGTCGGAGATGAAAACAAAATGGATCGCGTGCGGCCTGCTGGCCGCGGCGCTGGGATTGGGCGCGCCGGTGGCGCAGGCGGAGCCGGGGGTCAGCAAGACCGCGATCCGGATCGGGCAGTCGGCCGGCGTGACAGGGCCGGTAGCGGGCTCGGTCAAGGAGCAGATCGCCGGGGCGCAGGTCTACCTGAAGACGGTCAACGCCAACGGCGGCGTGGGAGGCCGCCGGATCGAGCTGGTGACCTACGACGACGGCTTCGATGCCAAGCGCACCCCCGACAATGTGCGCAAGCTGGTCCAGGAAGACAAGGTGTTCGCGCTGTTCATGGTGCGCGGCACGCCGCAGAATGAAAGCATCCTGCCCATCATCCAGGCCGAGAAGGTGCCGCTGGTGGCGCCGCTCACCGGCGCCATCACGCTGCATCGTCCGGTCAGCCGCTACGTATTCAACGTGCGCGCCAAATACCAGGATGAAGTCGCCCGCGCGATCAACCATCTTGCCACCACGGGCATGAGCCGCATCGCCATCTTCTACGCCAATGACGGCTTTGGCCAGGACGTGTTCGAGGGCTTCAGCACCGCGCTGCAAGCGCGCGGCATACAGCCAGCCGCAAGCGCTTCGTTTGCCCGCCCGATGGGCGATATCCAGGCCGGCGTCACCGCCATCAACAAGTCTAATCCGCAGGCCGTGCTGGTGATCGGCTCGGGCTCCGAGGCCGCACGCCTGATCAAGGAACTGCGCCGCGGCGGCAGCCAGGCGCAGTTCGTCACGCTGTCCAACAACGCGGCCGATTCCTTTATCAAGGAGCTGGGCGAGGACGCGCGCGGGCTGATCATCACGCAGGTGGTGCCGGGCACCAATTCCAGCCAGATGAGCATTGCCAGCGAATATCGCAGCCAGGCCCGGCAGCAAGGCGTGGAGCCCAGCAATGCCGGCATGGAGGGCTTTATGTCGGCCAAGGTGCTGGTGGAGGGCTTGCGCCGCGCCGGGCCGGATCTGACCCGCGAGCGGCTGGTCGGCGCACTGGAGAGCCTGCGCGACTATGACCTGGGCGGGATCCTGATCAGCTATAGCCCGACGCGGCATACCGGGTCGTCGTTCGTGGAGATGTCGATCGTGTCGTCGACGGGCAAGCTGATCCGCTGAAGCGAAGGGGCCGACCGCAGCGCCCCGCCGGCGCGCTGCGGTATAGTCGCCGGATGGCTACCTCACCTTTTTCCCTGCAAGGCCGCGTGGCGCTGGTCACCGGCGGCGCGCAAGGCCTGGGCCTGGCGATCGCCGCCGCCCTTTCGCAAGCCGGCGCGCACGTGATCGTTGCGGCGCGCAATGCCGAGCGCGTGCATGCCGCCGCGGCCCAGCTCGCCCGGCACGGCGGCGGCGCCGAGCCACTGGTGCTCGACATTACCGACGAAGCGGCGGTCGACGCTGCCTTTGCCCACGTCGACGCCGTGCATGGCCGCCTCGATATCCTGGTCAACAACGCCGGCGCGCGCAAGCGCAGCAATATGGCGCATCTGGACGCAGCGGACCTGCGCGAGATGCTTGAGACCAACCTGGTGGCGCCGTATGACTTGTGCCGGCATGCCGCGCAACTGATGCGGCGCGGCGGCTATGGACGAATCGTCAATATCAGCTCGATCGCGGGGCAGGTGGCGCGTGCCAATGACGTGCTCTATCCCGCTACCAAGGGGGGGCTGGATGCGCTTACCCGGGCGATGGCGGCGGATCTCGGGCGCGATGGTGTGACTGTCAATGCCATTGCGCCGGGGTATTTTGCTACCGAACCTAATCAGCCTATGGTGGATGACGCCAGCGTTGCCGAGTGGTTGCGGCAGAGGACTGCGTTGGGGAGGTGGGGGCAGCCGGAGGAGGTGGCGGGGGCGGCGGTGTTTTTGGCTTCGCCGGCGGCTTCTTATGTTACGGGGCATGTGTTGGCGGTGGATGGGGGGTATCTGGCGCATTTTTGAGGGTGCCTTAACTTCAACTTCAAAAGCTTAAAGTCAAAGGCGGTTTCACCACCCCTGCGGGGCGGCGACCTACTTTTTTGTCTTGCCAAAAAAGTAGGCAAAGAAGGCGCGCCGGATGGGGCGACCCCCCCTCGTCGGCAGACAAAAAGAGCGGCCGGGGGCCAAACTCGCATCGCCTTAAGGCGATACTCAAACATGGCCCCCTCTTTTCCGCTCTTTTTGCCTGCCGACGAGGCGCCCCATACGGCCTGGTACACCTTGACGGCTCGCTTCGCATCGCGCTGGGGTGTGGCCCGCCCTTGGGGGTGCTCCACACGGCTACACCGGGTCGTTGATCTGGCGGTGGCGCCTTTATCTGCGTTTCTTCGGTCCGTCAGGCTTTGCTTGTCAGGCGCGAGTTCCTCATTCGCCTTTGGTCTTGGCCAGGCTGTTGCCGTTACAGCATCGTCGCTGCAGCCTTGCCGCTTCCGCCTTTCCTGAAATGCGCCTGCAAGGCTTCGATCATCGCCGCTGCCGCTACCGAGTCTCCCCTCTCTTTCAGCCGCACCAGGCATATCTCGCGCACCAGGGAGGGTAATTGCAGGGGCCGGATCGCCAGGCTTTCTTGCTGGAACTGGAACAGCGCCAGCGCGGGCACCACCGTCACGCCGAGCCCCGCCGCTACCAGTGCGGCTACGGTGGCGAGGTGTTCCACTTCCATCACCCCGTTGAGCTTGAGCGGATGCAGCGCGGCGTCCAGGTGCTGGCGCACGCTGCTGGTACGCGAGAGCTGGATAAAGGGCAGGCCCGCAAGCGCTTGCGGGGCCACCCGCCGGCGGCGCGCCAGCGGATGGTCCGCCGGGCAAACCAGGTGGAAGCTGTCCGTCACCAGGGGCTCGATGCGCAGGTCGCCGTCCTGCGCCGGGGCGGGTGCCAGCGCGAAGTCCGCGCGGCCTCGCCGTACCAGGTCGATGCAGCCGTCGGCCAGCAGGTCGAACAGTTCGATGGCGATGCCGGGATAGCGCTGGTGGAAGGCCGCGAGGATCGGCGGCAGGTCGCCCGCGGCCAGGGAGGGCAGCGCGGCAATCGAAACCCGCCCCTTGCGGCGTTCGGCGTGGTCGCGCAGTTCCGCGAAGGCGGTCTCGAAGTCCGCCAGCAGGCGCGTGGCCACTTCCTCGAAGCGCCGGCCTTCCACGCTCAGTTCCACATGCCGCGTGGTGCGCTCGAACAGCCGCGTACCGGCCTGTTCCTCCAGCGTCTGGATGAGTGCGCTGAAGGCCGATTGCGACAGGTGGCAGGCCTGCGCGGCGCGCGTGAAGTTGCGGTGCGTGACCAAGGCCACGAAGGCGCGCAGGTGTTTGACCGAGAGGTTCATTGGCAGGCGCCCGATTCAGCTGAAAAAACGATAGATTAATCCAAATTATCCGTTTTTTGGTTGAGGATGACACGTCTAGAATGACTTCATCGGACGTGCTCATTCGGGGCCCGTACTTCTTCATCACCCAAGCTTTTCTCAGGCCATCAACGGGCTTCCATCCTATGACCGCTCCTCTGCTGATTGGCTCAGGCGCCGGCTTCTCCGGCGACCGCACCGACGCCGCCCTGCCCGTGGTGCGGTCCCTGATCGCAGCGGGCGGCCCGGCCGTGCTGATGTTCGAGACCCTGGCCGAGCGCACGCTGGCGCTGGCCCAGCTGGCGCGCCGCGGCAACCCCGCCCATGGCTATGAACCGCTGCTCGACGCGCTGCTGGCGCCCGTGCTGGGGCTGTGCCTGGCCAATGGCATTCCCATCGTCGGCAATTTCGGTGCGGCCAATCCGCATGCCGCCGCGCAGCGCGTGCGCGCACTGGCGGCGGAGCTCGGCCTGGCGCCGCCACGGGTGGCGGTGGTGGAGGGCGACGATCTTTCGCACGAGGCCGGCCGCGCCGTCCTGCGCCAGATCGTTGGCCCTGATTTTCCCGAGGCGCGCTTCGTTTGCGCTAACACTTACATCGGGGCGCAAGGCATTGCCGATGCGCTGGCCGCCGGCGCGCAGGTGGTGGTGTGCGGCCGCGTGGCCGATCCCGCCCTGGCGGTCGGCCCGGCCATGGCGCATTTCGGCTGGTCATGGCAGGACTGGGACCGCCTGGCGCGCGCCACCATGGCAGGCCACCTGCTCGAATGCGGGGCGCAAGTCACCGGCGGCTATTTCGCCGATCCCGGCATGAAGGACGTGCCGGATGTGCACGCCGTCGGCTATCCCATCGTGCGCCTGGACGAAGACGGCAATATCGAGGTGGGCAAGGCGGCGGATACCGGCGGCTGCGTGAACCTGTGCACGGTCAAGGAACAGTTGCTGTACGAGGTGCACGACCCTGCCGCCTATCTCACGCCCGACGTGATCGCCGATATCAGCGCGGCCACGGTCGAGCAGGTCGGCCCGGACCGCGTGGCCGTGCGCAATGTGCGTGGCCGCGAGCGGCCCGGACAGCTCAAGGCCAACCTGTTCTACGAGGGCGGCTGGATCGCCGAAGGCGAGATTTCCTACGCAGGCCCCAACGCCGCGGCGCGCGCGCGCCTGGCCGCGGAGATCGTGCGCAAGCGCATGGACCTGCTAGGCCACGTGGTGCCGATCCGCTTCGACCTGATCGGCGTGCTGAGCGTGTTCGCTGACGATGGCGGCCGCCTGTTGCAACAGCCGCAAGCCGGCGAGGCGCAGGCGCGGGACGTGCGCCTGCGCGCCGCGCTGGCGCATGAGGACAAGTCCGTGGCGGAAACGCTGCTGCGCGAGGTCAATGCGCTCTATACCTGCGGACCCGCCGGCGGCGGTGGCGTGCGCACCGCGCTGCGCGCGCGCCTGAATGCCATGTCCTGCCTGGTGCCGCGCAGCGCCGTCACCGCAAGCCACACTCTGCTGCCATGAACGCCACCACCTCCAATACCGCCACGCCGGCTGCCGGTGCTGCCACTGCTGCCACCATTGCGCTCTATCAGCTTGCGCACGGACGTACGGGCGACAAGGGCGATCGCTCCAATATCAGCGTGATCGCCTACGACCCGCGCGACTTCGACCATCTCGTCGCCCATGTCACCGAAGACGCCGTGGCGACACTGTTCAGCTACCGGCAGCCGTCTGCGGTCAGACGCTACCTGGTGCCCTCGCTGCAGGCGATGAACTTCGTCATAGACGGCGTGCTCGACGGCGGCGTCAACGATGCACTCAACCTGGACACGCACGGCAAGGCGCTGTCCTTCCTGCTGCTGCAACTGGAAATTCCCTTGCCCCCGCGCCTGGCCGGCGCCGGCTGAAACGCCGGATTCAGACCGCAAGCGACAAACCACAAACCACGCATCACAAATCAAAACGATTCGAGATTCGAACAGGAGACCCAAGATGTCCGCATACACCAAGCCCGCTTCCGCCCTGAAGGCGGTCACCGGCATCGCCGCCGCCGCGCTCGCGCTGCTGGCCGGCCCGGCGCACGCGGAGTTCCCGGACAAGCCGATCCGCTTCGTGGTGCCTTTCGCCGCCGGCAGCGCGACGGACCAGCTCGCCCGCGCGATCGGCCAGGCCATCACGCTGGATGCCAAGGTAACGGTGGTGGTCGACAACAAGCCCGGCGCCAACGGCTTTATCGCCGCCAGCGACGTGGCCAAGGCCAGCCCCGACGGCTATACCGTGCTGATCACCAGCAACACCACGCATGCGGCCAACGAGCACCTGTTCAAGAAGCTGCCTTACGATCCGGTCAAGGACTACGTTCCGGTGACCGCACTGGGCCGTGGCGGCCAGATCATGGTGGTCAACCCGCAGTTGCCGGTCAATAGCGTGGGAGACTTCATCGCGCTGGCCAGGAAGGAGCCGGGCAAGCTCAGCTTCGGCAGCGGCAGCTCGTCCTCGCGTATCGCCGGCGAGCTGTTCCAGCAGATGGCGCATGTGCAATTGCTGCACGTGCCCTACAAGAGCAATCCGCTCGCGGTCACGGATCTGCTGGGCAACCAGATCCAGATGATGATCACCGATACCGCCACCGGACTACCCCAGGTCAAGAGCGGCAAGCTCAAGGCGCTGGGCGTGTCGGGCAAGACCCGCTCGCCGCTTGCGCCCAATGTGCCGACCATCGACGAGGCGGGCGTCAAGGGCTATGAGATGAGCTACTGGTTCGCCGCCTACGCACCGGCCAAGACGCCGCAGCCGGTGGTGGACAAGCTCAACGCGCTGATGGTGAAGGCCGCCAGGAGCGACACCGCGGCCAATTTCTACCAGTCCACCGGTACTGAAGTGTTCACCAGCACGCCGGCGGAACTGGCCAGGTTCCAGACGCAGGAATCGGCCAAGTGGGGCCGCATCATCAAGGCCGCCAACATCCAGCCCGAATAATCCATGAGTGCCGCCTTGCCGTGCGATCCACCTGCACGGCGAGGCAGGCCATGCCGGCTTACTGCGGCAGCATTGCCTTGTAGCCAACCGCATATGGCAGCTTGCCGGGCTTGGCGCTGCCCACCGGCCGCGACGGCGCGGTGAACTCCGTTTCATTGAAGGCCTCCAGCCCGCCCACTGCGGCGGCGAGCATCGGACGTGTTGAACGGGGCGGGGCGCGCCCTCGGTCAACCTTGCTGGCGGCAGGGCCGCAGCGCCCCGGGCGCCGGAGACGGGCTACCATGCCGGCACCCACTCAACTTTCGCCGCGCCCCGGCCCACGGCCATGCGCGGACGCACGCAAGGCACAGCATGAACGTAACCGCCGCATCGGGTCTTCCCGGCTCCCTCGACCCCCAGGCTCTGATCCGCACTTACATCCGCGCCAAGGACGAAAACCGCCCCCACCTGATGGCGCAGGCCTTCGCCGCCGATGCCACGCTGGAGATGACGGTCAAGTCCGCGGCCATCGCCTTCCCCGCGCGCAGCGAAGGCCTGGCCGCGATCAGCGATGTGCTGGTGCGGCGCTTTGGCCAGAGCTACGACAATGTCTATACGTTTTGCCTGGCCGACGCCCCGCCCGCAGCGGATGCGCAGCGCTATGGCTGCGACTGGCTGGTCGGCATGACCGACAAGGCCACCGGCGACGTACGTGTGGGCTGCGGCAGCTACGCATGGGAATTCTCCGGGCCGGGCAACACGCGCGTGCAAGCCCTCGCCATCGTGATCGAGGCCATGGAAGTATTGCCCCCCGACACCGCGCAACCGGTGCTCGACGGCTGGCTGGCCCGGCTGCTCTATCCCTGGTGCGCTGGTGCGCTCGCCTGCCAGCAGGCGCCGGCGCTGCCGCAACTGGCACCGGTGCTGTCGTATCTTCGTTTCGGCGCCGCGGACCGCGGCCAGTGATCATGCATCTGTCTTTGTAGCGCCTTACCATGCGCACCTATCGCGCCGGTGACAACCTGGTGGCGGGCGCTCACCTGTCGTTCCCCGGCATCGGACACGCGCGGTCGGAGGGCAGGGGCTACGCCTGGGTGCCGGTGGAATACGGGCCGTTACGCGCGGACCGGTGAGGAATCCGGGCGGCGCGGGCGCCGCTTAGCGCTTGAACCCGAGCACCAGCACGCCGGCTCCCACGAGAGCGATGCCGGCCCACTCGCGCAAGCTGGGGCGCTCGCCGAGGAAAATCACGGCGAACACCGCCACCAGCAGCAGGCTGAGCTTGTCCACCGGCGCCACCTTCGAGGCATCGCCGATTTTCAGTGCCCGGAAGTAGCACACCCAGGAGGCGCCGGTGGCCAGTCCCGAAAGGACCAGGAAGATCCAGGTCCGGGGCGGCAGCGCGAGCGGGTTGCTCCACTTGCCGGTCAGCACCACGAAGATGCTCAGCACCACGATGATCACCGCGGTGCGCACCAGGGTGGCGAGGTCGGAATTCATGCCCTCCAGCCCGATCTTGGCAAAGATCGCCGTCAGCGCGGCGAAAACAGCCGACAGCAATGCCCAGTGAAACCAGCCGGTGGAAGAAGCCATGGCGTTGCGTGTGAGGTGTTGGGGGCCGCATTGCGCCAATCAGGTGCGCCGGCGCTCCATGGCCACCAGCGAAGGCACGAAGCCGAGCTGGCCGAAGAAGGCTGCCTCGGACGAGCGTCCGGCGCGTAGCAGCCAGGTGATGTCGGGATCGTTGCCGACGATCTGGCGCACCAGGGCGCGCCCGATGCCGCGCCGGCGATGGCTCGGTGCCACCGCGACCATCGACAGATAGCCGTTGGAGATGTCGTCGCACAAGGCGCGCGCGAAACCTACGACTTCGCCGTTATCCACCGCCACCACCACCCGTTGCGAGTTGGCGATCAGGCGGGCGAAGCGTTCCGTATTGGCGACCCGGTGTGCCCACCCGTTGGCCGCAAGGAGTTGTCTGGCTGCCTCGGTTTCTTCTGGCAGCAGATTGCGGATTTCCATCAGGGCTCCCCATGCAAGCACATACTGCAACTCGGCGCTGCCCTTCTTGTGGGGGGGCGTCCCGAGACGAGTGCGGCTCGGGGCCGCGAAAGACTGCTGGCAGTGTAGCGAGCGCGCGCAGGCCCGTCAATTTGCGACAGGCCATGTTGCTACCATGCTGTGGCGGGGTATCATGGACACCATGAATGCCTCGATCTTCTCTTCCGCCCATCCGGCCGATCAGCTGGCCGAGTTCAGCGACGCCGACGCCGCGCTGGCCCGCATCCGTGAAATCTACGATGCCTCGGTCGGCGCCATCCGCGCGCGCTTCGATGCCTTTGCCAAGGGACAGCCGCTGCCGTCAGCGGCACATGCCTGTTACCCCTACCTCGGCATCTCGGTCAATCTCGAAACCATGGTCACCGACAGCCGGCCATCCTGGGGCACGGTTGCCTACCCCGGCGTGTACGGCACCACGGTCACCCGGCCCGAACTGTTGGCGGATTACTACCGGGACCAGATCGAGCGCCTGATACGCTACCACCGCGTGCCCGTGGTGGTCGGCGTGAGCCGGCGCCCGATCCCGCTGCCCTTCGTCATCGAAGCCTCCACCACGGACATCAGCTACACCCAGGCGCGCGAGCTGGAAGCCTCCTTCGTGCTGCCCGAGCTGAGCCGCATCGACGACGCCATCGCCAACGGTACCTATGAGCCGGTGGCGGGCGAGGCCTGGCCGCTTTCGATGTTCCCCGGCGAGCGCGTGGACCTGGCGCTGCAGCGTCTCTACCACTACACCGGCACCGCGCCACAGCACTTCCAGCGCTTCGTGCTGTTCACCAACTACCAGCGCTACGTCGATGAATTCATCGCGCTTGGCCGCTCGCTGATGGGGGCCGAGGATGCGCAGGGCGCCGACGGCTACGTGCGCTTCGTCGAACCCGGCGACGTGATCCAGGAGCGCGGCGCGGCCGAGCCCGACGACGCCCAGCGTCCGCGCGCGCTGCCGCAGATGCCCGCCTATCACCTGATGCGCGAGGACAAGCTCGGTGTCACGCTGGTCAATATCGGCGTGGGTCCGTCCAACGCCAAGACCATGACCGACCACCTTGCCGTGCTGCGCCCGCACTGCTGGCTGATGGTCGGCCATTGCGGCGGCCTGCGCCGCTCGCAGCAACTGGGCGACTACGTGCTGGCGCACGCCTATGTGCGCGACGATCACGTGCTCGATCATGACCTGCCGCCGTGGGTACCGGTACCTCCCATCGCCGAAATCCAGGTCGCGCTGCAGGAGGCCGTGGTGCGAGTGACGGGCTTGTCCGGCAATGAAATGAAAACCCGCATGCGCACCGGCACGGTGGTTTCCACCGACGACCGCAACTGGGAGCTGAAGTCCAAGGCGCTGTACGCCCGCTTCAACCAGTCGCGTGCCATCGCCATCGATATGGAGAGCGCTACGGTCGCGGCCAACGGCTTCCGCCTGCGGGTGCCGTACGGCACGCTGCTGTGCGTGTCCGACAAGCCGCTGCACGGTGAGCTCAAGCTGCGGGGCATGGCGAATGCGTTCTACCGGCAGCGGGTGAGCCAGCATATGTCGATCGGGCTGGAAGCGATTCGTATCTTGCGCGAAGGTGGTGCCGAACAATTGCACTCGCGCAAGCTGCGTAGCTTCGACGAACCGGCGTTCCGCTAGGCGGGATTCCTCGGGAAGGCTGCAATGCAAGAGGCCCCGCGATGCGGGGCCTTTCTTCCTTTGGTGCGCTCTCATCGACGTGCGAGGTGGCGTACGTTCGCACTGGCGGTCCATCGCATTCCTTGTTCCCGCTCACCACGTTGTCGGCCCACCAAGCGCGTGTTTCGCCAGGATCCCTGGCGATAACCGGCCATTGCCTATTGGCGACAACCCAGTCCCGGCATAGAATCTCGCGCTTTGCCAGATTCCATTCGCCCTCATGCGGCGAATGCCGCGATTGCCCGGCATGGCATCCACCTGGCCATGCCGGCGCCGTTGCGATCTGCACCACTTCAGAACTATGACTACGAACCACCATGCGGTCGTTACGCTGGCCAGCCTGACGCTGGCAGGCTGCTTGCGTTATCCGCATGCTTCTGGCCATCTGGTTCGCACCGCGACGATTGCGGCCGGCCTTGCGGAAATGGTCGGACTGCGTGCCGAGGAGTGTGAGCGCATACGGCTCGCTTCGCCGGCGCACGACGTCGGCAAGCTCGCCATCCCGGACGCCGTGCTGCTCAAGCCCGGCAAGTTGCTTCCCGAAGAAAGACAGGTGATCGAGCGCCACGCCGAGATCGGCGCGAACCTGCTTGCGGGTAGTTCGAATGGCCTGATGCGGCTCGCATCGCAGGTCGCGCATCATCACCATGAGCGCTTTGACGGCACGGGCTATCCGTGCGGGCTGGCCGGCCAGGAAATCCCGCTGGCCGCTCGCATCGTGGCGATTGCCGATGCCTTCGACGCGATGACCGAGGCGCGTTGCTATCGCCCCCGCATGACGGACGACGATGCACTGTCCATCGTCTCGGCTGGGTCGGGCACGCAATTCGACCCGGACGTGACGAGCGTCTTCCTCGCCAACATCCCGCAGGTCTTGCACAGCCGGCAGTCGGCGCAAGCGCTGCTCAGCGTCGGCTCCGAGATGGCCGTGGTCGCGCGCTTCTACGGCTTGAATCGCGATGCATTGCGGCAGATCCCCCGTCAAGCTAGGGCCTGACGGGGGATCTGCCGCGCGCCTGGAAGCCCGGTAAAAGCGTCCGAGGCGTCCGAGGCGTTCGAAGGGCTCGACGTGTTCGAGGTGTTTAGAAGCGGTAGCCCACACCCATGCTGAACAGCCACGGATCCAGGCTCACGTTCGAGACCTTGACGCCGGCCGCCTTGACGTCGCTCGACAGCCACACCTTCTTGATGTCGGCATTGAGGAACCAGTTTTTGGTGAGCTTGTAGTCCATGCCGATCTGCAAGGCAGGCGCCACACTCCAGCTGTCGAGCGATAGCGAGTTATTGGCGATGTCGGCGCCCCAGATCCGCGTGAAGTTCAGGCCCGCGCCCACATAGGGACGGAAGGTACCGTTGGGGATGAAGTGATATTGCACCAGCAGCGTCGGCGGCAGGTGGGTGAAGGAACCGATCTTGTTGCCATCAAGGTAGACGTTCTGCTTCTGCGGCACGGTCAGCACCAGTTCCGCGGCGATGTGTGGTGTGAAGAAGTAGGTGACGTCGAGTTCCGGGATCCACTTGTTGTTGACGGTGATGCGGTCTGATGCGCCAACGCCGCCGATCGGGTCCGACTTGTCGGCCATGTCCAGATAGGTGGCGCGCAGGCGCACCATCCAGTTGCCCTGGGTTTCGTCGGGCGCGGCCATGGCGGGCGCCGCGGCAACGCTGCCGAGCAGGGCGATGGCAGCAACAACGGTTGTGGAAAGGCGGGAGGACAGACGCTTCTTCATGATGGTTGGCTCGTGTAGTAGGAAACTTCACGCACAGTGTGGCGTAGGGTTCCCAGCCAAGCCTTGACCGAAAGCAAGAAGCACTGCATCGGTGGCGCGCGCGTACGTACGCGTCGCAGCGTCGCCACAGCCGCTGTCTGGTTGTCAGGCGGGATCGCGGGCAAGCCGCCTGACTTTTGCATTTCCTATCCTGGTCCAGGGTTCTAAGGACATGCGCAAATATTCGTGGCATCCGGCACCGGCGCCCCTTACGCTGTGCACACAGTCAAGCAACGAGCATGTCGTGGGCGTCCCGCCAAGGGCGTCTTTCCGGGTGTGCCCCGTGGGGGCGGGGCACACCGGTTTTTCCGCGGCGGACTTCAGCCGGCCAGGGCTTCCTCGCGTTGCGACTGGCCAGTGGCGCGCAGGTGGCGGTTCACGCCGGACACCACTGCCTTGAGCGACGCCGTGACAATATTGGCATCGATGCCGGCGCCGAAGCCGGTGGCGGAATCGCCAACACGCACTTCCACATAGCAAGCCGCAGCGGCATTGGCGCCGGACGACAGCGCGTGCTCGTGGTAATCCATCACACGTACCGGCGCGTCGAGCGCGCCGGCGAAGGCGCCGACGAAAGCATCGATCGGGCCGTTACCCCGGCCGCGCACGCTGACGGACTCGCCGTCGCGCAGCAATGCCACTTCGATTTCCACCTGGCCTTCGCTATCGGACACCATCTGGTGGCCAACATAGCGCAACGGCGCCGCGTGTTCGAGATACTCGCGCTGGAACAAGCCGTAGAGGTCGTCGGCGCTGGCTTCGAGCCCGCTCTCGTCGGTCATCGCCTGCACTGCGCGGCTGAACTCGATCTGCAGGCGCCGCGGCATATAGATGCCATGCACCTGTTCCAGCAGGTAGGCCATGCCGCCCTTGCCGGACTGGCTGTTGACGCGGATCACCGCGTCGTAGCTGCGGCCAAGGTCGGCCGGGTCGATCGGCAGGTAGGGCACTTCCCAGATCTCGTCAGGTTTCTGCTGGGCGAAGCCTTTGCGGATCGCGTCCTGATGCGAGCCCGAGAAGGCCGTGAAGACGAGGTCGCCCACATAGGGGTGCCGCGGATGCACCGGAAGCTGGTTGCAATGCTCCACGCAATGGCGCACTTCGTCGATATCGGAAAAGTCGAGCCCAGGGTCCACGCCCTGCGTGTAGAGATTCAGCGCCAGCGTGACCAGGTCCACATTACCGGTACGCTCGCCACTGCCAAACAGGCAACCCTCCACGCGATCCGCGCCGGCCATCACGGCCAGCTCGGCGGCAGCCACCGCGGTGCCGCGGTCATTGTGCGGATGGACCGACAGCACGATGTCAGCGCGCCTTGCGAGATGGCGGTGCATCCATTCGATCTGGTCGGCGAAGATATTGGGCGTGCTGCATTCCACCGTGGTCGGCAGGTTCAGGATCAGGGGGCGCGCAGCGCTCGGCTGCCAGATCGCGGACACCGCATCGCAGACCTCGAGCGAGAAATCCAGCTCGGTCATGCTGAAGGTTTCTGGCGAGTATTCGTAGCTCCATGCCGTCTCGGGCATGGCATCGGTCAAAGCCTTGATCAGCCGCGTGCCCCCCAGGGCGATCTCTTTGACCTCCTCGCGGCTGGCACCGAACACGATGCGGCGAAACGCGGGAGCGATGGGATTGTAGAGATGCACCACGGCGCGAGCCGCGCCGCGCACGGAATCGATGGTGCGACGGATCAGGTCCTTGCGCGCCTGCGTCAGCACCACGATGGTCACGTCATCCGGAATGCGGTCTTCCTCGATCAGCATCCGCACGAAATCGAAATCGGTCTGCGATGCCGAGGGGAACGCCACCTCGATCTGCTTCAGGCCGATCTTTACCAGTTGCTCGAAGAAACGGAGTTTGCGCTGCGGGTTCATCGGCTCGATCAGGGCCTGGTTGCCATCGCGCAGATCGGTGCTCATCCAGATCGGCGCGCGCGTGATGCGCTGGTCAGGCCAGGTGCGGTCGGCGATATCGACGGCGATGGCGGGGCGGTACTTGGCGGCGGGGTTGCGCAACATCATGACGGTTCTCCTTCCTCGCGGGAAGATGCAAGACACAATACGCCAGAGCGCCAAAACGCCATGGCGGAAAAAGGGTGGCGCGAGGCTGCCGAACTGCCACGAGGCACTAGGCCCGGCAACCGATCAGTAGGTCTAGCAGTAGCGAGGAGGAGAGACGCGGCGCCGATAGCGCCGGAGCAAAGGCGGTGCCCGGCACACGGCCTGCTGCCGGCACGCGCACGGCTGCGGCGATGCTGGAAGCATCGGCGGCCTGGCGGTGGGAGCAGGTGGCTTGGTGCATTGCGTGCGGTGCGGGAAGCGGTCCGGATGGCGCGGCTTCCGTGGTTGCGCTGTTCACTTGCGTTGCATGCCTGTCGCCAGCGAAGCGGCAAGCATCTGGCAAGAGTAGTCGAGTTGACGCGCGGGCGTCAAGGGCGCCGCCGCATCGCCTTCGGGCGGGCCTGAACCGCAAAGGTGCGCGTTTCGCATTTCACCCTGACGCATGGCGGCGCGGGGATGAGCGCTGCCGCACATAAGCCTGGAACCCTCAACCGTATGGCTGGTACAGCAGCCCGCACATCCTGACTAGTCTGGTAAGCGACGTGACCAGAGATTCCGCCATTTTCTCAGCTGGCGCGTCCGGAAAACGAGATTCGGCACCTGCGCCTTTTGCCTCATTCGGCATGGCTCGCGGACAGGACGCCATACGGGGGAGACATCATGACAAACACCAAGAGGTGGCCAGCATGGCTGGCCTGTGGCGCCATGGCATTGCTGGTGGCGGGTTGCGGTGGCGGGGGCGGCGGGGGAAGTTCGGCCGCGCCCAGCACGGCGAGCACCGCGGCCGATACGACACCGTTGAAATACTCGGTAACGCTCACGATGACCTCGGGACAGGTGGGCGTGGGACGCAGCATTTCGATGTCAGCCTCGGTGGTGGACAGCAAGGGCACGGACGTGACCTCTTCCACCACCTTCGCCTGGACTTCGTCAGCCAATACAGTGGCCACCGTGATCCCTGCCGCCGCTGCAAACGGCAGCGCCACCGTGACAGGCATGGCGGTGGGTACGGCCACCATCCAGGTGGTCGCCAGCGTCAAGGCGGCCGACAACACCACCACGCAGTTGCCCGCACAGACCGCGACGGTGACAGTGCAGCCGGGCACTGTCAGCTACAACCTGGCGCTGTCGAATCCGGTCCTGTCGCTGGTCGACGGCCAGGTGCAGCCAGTCACGGCGAAGCTGGTCGATGGCAACGGCAACGACGTCAGCGCGGCCGTGCATGACTGGGCCTGGGCCAGTTCGATTTCCAACGTGCAAGTCAGTGCCGCGCAGAACTCGGCTTCGCTCAAGGGGGTCAACAGCTCTGATACGACCGAAGCGGTCGGCACGGTTACCGTGTCGGTCACCGCGCCCAACGGCAGTCCTGTCAGCGGGCAAATGCTGGTGACGGTGCAGAAGAACACCAGCTACACGTACCAGCTCGAACTGTCGCAGGGGGGAACGCCGATCAGTACGCTGACCGTGCTCAATGGCTATCCGCAGACCTTTGGCGCCCGCGTGATCCGCAGCGACTCACATGATTCCACCGCGGACTTCGACGGCACCTGGAGCTACGCGATCGCTTCGCCGACGCTGTCCGTCTCCGCGACTCCGGCCACGCGGCAAGCCGTGGTGAGCAGCAATATCGTGATCGGCACGCCCACCGTGCAGAGCCAGATGCTGGTGACGGCTGCAAGCTCCAAGATATCCAGTACGCCCAAGGCCAGCCTGACGGTGACGGAGCAGCCGAAATGGGCGCTGGTGTATAGCGGGCCGCAGCCCCTGAAGCTGCTGCTGTCGCTGCCGGTGCCCATTCCAGTCAGCGCCAAGCTTATGTTCTTCGGTGCGGCAAGCCCGTCCCTCAACTGCACCGGCTGGAGCTGGACCAGCAGCGCCAACGTAACGTTCGGGCCTGGCGTCGATGCCGCGCAGATCGTAGTGACGCCCCTGGCGCTTGGCGACTTCTCCGTGACGGCAACCTGCACGGCAGGCCCCGAGTTGCAGCCGATCTCGATCACGATTCCGGGAACGGTGATCTGATACGAGGGCCAGGTCTTCCTGTACGCCTTCTCAGCTTTGACGCGGCGCCCGGCATACTTATCTGCCGGGCGTCGTTGTCATTGTCGGCGCACTGCACAAGCAAGGAGAGGTTGGCCTGGCAATCGGGAACATACCGTAACGCGGTGGGAATCCGGCAACTGCTCGCGCATGAGAGCCTGGACCTTGGCGCAATACCGTGGAGACTGCCTGGCCCGGGCTTCCTGGCGGGAAGAGAAAGACCGGCGCAGGCGGAGGGGGAAGGAAGCGGGAAAAGGCGGGATTCAGCCCCGGCGAACCCAGGGCGTACCCGTTTCTGCGTGCGTTTCTGCGTGGATCGGAAACAGGGTTCGCGATGGGTCTTGAGGGTGTTTCAGCGCTTGGCCACGAAGCGGATGACCTGCTCGCCGGCCTGTTTGCCGGGCGCCGGCTGCTCGCCCTGCGCCGCGCTGGAGTCGCAGGTATTGCACCCGCCGCTGTCGCAGCCGCTGGCGCAGCCGGCCGCGGCCTGCGGTGCCAGCCATGCCACGGCGCGCTGGCGCCAGCCAGTGGCGGCGCTGCCGCCCAGGCTCGCCGCCAGCCACGCCTTGACCCGCTCGCGCGTGCGCGGCGCATAGCGCGCCAGCACGGAGAACGCGCAGACCAGCACGATCAAGGGTACGAGCAGGGTTTCGACGGCGTGGTAGAAGTTCATGGCTGGGCGCTGCTGGTTAGCTGAACATCAGGGCGATGCGGTATGTGGCAAAGGCTGCCACGTAGCCCAGCCCCGCCAGGTAGGCAGTCGAGGCCGCCATCACCTTCCAGGAGCCGGTCTCGCGCCGGATCACCGCCAGCGTGGAGATGCACTGCGGCGCGAACACGAACCACGCCAGCAGCGACAAAGCGGTGGCGAGCGACCATTGCGCGGCGATCATCGGTGCCAGCTGGCTGGCCATCGCGTCCTCGCTGCCCGACAGGGCATAGACGGTGGCCAGCGCGCCCACGGCGACTTCGCGCGCGGCCAGGCCGGGCACCAGGGCAATGCAGATCTGCCAGTTGAAGCCCACCGGCGCGAAGACATGCTCCAGCGCGCGGCCGATCATGCCGGCGAAGCTGTAGTCGATGGCCGGGGCGGTGGCGCCGTCCGGCGGCGACGGGAAGGTGGCCAGGAACCACAGCAGCACCGTCAGCGTCAGGATCACCTTGCCCACGCGGGACAGGAAGATGCGGGCACGCTCCCACAGGCCGATCGCCACGTCGCGCGCATTGGGGATGCGGTACGAGGGCAGCTCCATCAGCAGCGGGTGGTCGGTGCGGTCGCGGCGGAAATACTTCAGCACATAGGCCACCACCAGTGCGCTCACGATGCCCGCCACATAGAGCGCAAACAGCACGAGCCCCTGCAGGTTGAACAGCCCCATCACCGTGCGCGCCGGGATGAAGGCGCCGATCAGCAGCGCGTATACCGGCAGGCGCGCGGAGCAGGTCATCAGCGGCGCCACCAGGATGGTCGCGAGGCGGTCGCGCGGGTCCTGGATGGTGCGCGTGGCCATGATGCCGGGAATCGCGCAGGCAAAGCTCGACAGCAGCGGGATAAAGGAACGGCCGGACAAGCCCGCGCCCATCATCAGCCGGTCGAGCAGGAAGGCTGCGCGCGGCAGGTAGCCGGATTCTTCCAGCGTCAGGATGAAGAGGAACAGGATCAGGATCTGCGGCAGGAATACGACGACGGCGCCCAGGCCGGCAATCAGGCCATCCACCAGCAGGCTGCGCAGCATGCCTTCTGGCAGGTGGCTGCCGACGATCTCGCCGAACCAGTGCACGCCGCCCTCGATGCCGTCCATCAGCGGCGCTGCCCATGAGAACACCGCCTGGA
Organism: Cupriavidus sp. F041; assembly: GCF_057814235.1. NCBI lineage: Bacteria > Pseudomonadati > Pseudomonadota > Betaproteobacteria > Burkholderiales > Burkholderiaceae > Cupriavidus > Cupriavidus sp. F041. The sequence continues at coordinate 1,530,470 of NZ_JBVASY010000001.1, read as the reverse complement.
ACATCAGGAACAGCAGCACGGCCAGGATCAGCAGCCCGAACACCGGGTGCAGCAGGATGCGGTCGAGCCGGTCGTCCATGGCGGCGGTGCGCGCCGGCATCGTGACGGACGCATCCAGCAGGCGCTTGACCTCCTGGTGGACGTCCAGGTCGGAAGCGCTTTCGGCGGCGGCCTGCGGCGCCGCGGGCAGGGCGGCGTCGAGCGCGGCCAGCAGGTTGGCGGCGCCATTGCGCTTGACGGCCACCGTCTCCACCACCGGCACGCCGAGCGCGGCGGACAGCTTGTCGCGATCGATGTGGATGCCGCGCTTGGCCGCGGCGTCGCTCATATTGAGCACCAGCACCATCGGCAGGCCGAGGCGGCGCAGCTCCAGCACAAAGCGCAGGTGCAGGCGCAGGTTGGTGGCATCCACCACCGACACCAGCAGGTCGGGGCGCGGCTCGCCCGGGCGCTGCCCCAGGCAGATATCGCGCGTGATGGCTTCGTCCAGGCTGGCCGCGTGCAGGCTATATGCACCCGGCAGGTCGAGCACCCGCACCTGGCGCCCGGCCGGCGAAACGAAATGGCCTTCCTTGCGCTCGACGGTGACGCCCGCATAGTTGGCCACCTTCTGGCGGCTGCCGGTCAGGCGATTGAACAGGGCGGTCTTGCCGCAGTTGGGATTGCCCACCAGCGCAACGCGCAAAGCGGGACGCTGGGAAGCGGAAGTCGGGGAGGCGACAGACATATTCTTGGCAGGTGCCCGGTCAGGCAGCGGAGCGTTTGGCGGCGGGCGCGTCGGGCTGCGCTGCCGGCGTGATGCTGGAGACGGAAGCGCTGACCGCTTCCACGGTAATGCGGGCCGCTTCGGCGCGGCGCAATGCAAACCGGGTAAAGCCAACCTGGGCGACAAGGGGATCCATGCCGAACGGTCCCAGCGCAATGACCTGTACGGCTTCGCCCGGCACAAAGCCGAGTTCGCGCAGGCGGCGTGCTACCGGATCGTTAGGAGAGTTGTCATCGACAGACACGATGACAGCGGCGGTGCGCCGCGCAAGGTCAGACAACCGCATGTGGCTTCCAGTCCGTTGGCGCGAGGCACGGCACGCGGTCGGCAAACTCACACCAGGGTTGGTAAATGAAAATCGTTCCTATTGTAGCCGATTTGCATGCCTGTGTTCGGCTTTCGGGCCGTTGCCTTATTGCTGCCGCCAATCTTCCGTTGGTAACGGGCACCTGCGGTTGTGGAAACGGACATTGCCGGGGGACGGACAGCGTCGCGCGACGGGATGCTGCCCCCTGTCATAGAATGCGAGTCGGCACACACCCGGCGCTGGCCCAGGGCGGCCAAGCCACGCTAACAGGGAGCACAAGACATGATTTTCGAAATAGCGCAGTTCCAGATCAAGCCGGGTTCGGAATCGGCGTTCGAGGCAGGTGTGGCGAAGGCGGCGCCGCTCTTCAAGCGCGCCCGCGGCTGTCACGCCATGCGCCTGCTCAGGTCGATCGAGAATCCCTCGCACTACACCCTCGAAGTGAAGTGGGAAACGGTCGAGAACCATATGGTCGATTTCCGCGAATCCGAGGATTTCACCGAGTGGCGCAAGCTGGTTGGCGAATACTTCGCGGCGGCGCCCAATGTCGGGCATGCGAGCGTCGCGGTCGAAGGGTTCTGAGGCCGGCGGCAGCCGGGGATGCCCGGGCTGCCGGCGCTTTTCCCCTGCTTCAGTCCCCCGCTGCGGGAGGGGGGCGAATAACGCAATTGCGTTATTGGTGGGGGCATAGCCAGGGGGTAAGCTGTTTGCACGCTGAACACCCCGTTCCACGCGTATTTGACGTGCCACCTGCCGGTAAAGCAGGTGGCATTTTCTTCTTGTGCCGGAGCTTTCGCCAAAGGGGCGCTGCGATGCCCACTCAAACCCGAAAGCACCCTGCGTGAACTGCCGCGCCGTCCTCCTGCATCATCCCCTCACCATCTCCAGGAACCGGTCCCTCGCCGGATCATCCGGCCCGGCCTTCCACACGCAATACACCTCCGACGGCACTGTCGCCTGTGCCAGCGGCAGGAACACCGCCCCCGCCATCGCCGAGTGCTGCAATGCCGCCGGTACCACGGCAACCCCGGTGCCTTGCGACACCAGCGACACCACCGACAGCCAGTGCCGCACCTCATGCCGGATCTGCGGATAAAAGCCCTGCGCCGCGCACATCTCGAAGATCCGGTTGTAATAGTCGGGCGAAGCCTTGCGCGAGAACAGCACGAAAGGCTCGCCACGCAGCTCGCCAAGCGCTACGGAGGCTTGTCCGGCCAGCGGATGGTCGTCGGGCACGCAGCACAGGAACGGCTCGCTATGCACCAGCGCGGTGGCGAGCTCGTCCGGGACGCGGTTGGTGTGGATGAAGCCGGCGTCCAGCCCGTCGTGCAGCAGCGCGTCGATCTGCTCCTGCGAGTTGAGTTCAGTCAGCGCCACCTGGATGCCGGGGTAGCTGGCCTGGAACGCGCGCAGGCGCTGGGGCAGGCCACGGTACAACATCGAGCCGACGAAGCCGATGCGCAGCCGTCCCACCGCGCCGGCCTCGATCTCGCGCGCCAGCAGGCGGGCCTCCTCGGCCTGCGCCAGCAGCGCGCTGGCCGATTCCCGGAAGGCCCGGCCGGCGGCGGTCAGGCGCACGCCGCGGCTGTCGCGCTCGAACAGGCGGGCGCCCACCGAAGCTTCCAGCTGCTGGATATTGAGCGACAGCGGCGGCTGGGAGATCGACAGGCGGCGTGCGGCACGGCCGAAGTGCAGTTCCTCGGCGAGCACCAGGAAGTAGCGCAGGTGACGGAATTCCATGGCGATACAGAAATTATATGGACCAAGCCAATTTTAGAATTAGACACGAATCGCCGGGCTTTGAATAATGCAGGCAAAGCATCCGTCCGCCGCCCCGCGCGCGATGCCACGGCCCAGGGTCCACGCAGGTGCCCTGCCCGCTAAAACGGCCGGTAAAAGCACAAAACGAACAGCAAGAGACAGCAAAACCACCACACCGCGCAAGAACCGCCCGCCAGCAGCCTGGAGCGTCCGCCCAGGGGCCGGTCTGGCTTTGGACCCGGCGTCACGCGCCGGCAAACTCAGGAGACACCTCATGCAGACCAGCGCAGCGCGCCAAACTGCCACTTCCGCCACCACCGCACCCGCCGCCACGGCCACGCCAGCCCATCCGGTGCCGGACCAGCAGGGCGTCAACCTGTTTGCCAGCGATCCGGATCTTCGCGCGCTGTTGCCGCTGTATCTCCCGGCCGACCTGTTCGCCCACCTGCTGCCCCACCTCGATCGCATGGGCGCGCTGGCCGGCGGCGTGCTGGACGAACTCGCGCATATCGCCGACCAGAACAAGCCCACCTTGTCGCACCGGACCCGCACCGGCATCGATGCGCAACGCATCGATAAGCATCCCGCTTACGTGGAGCTTGAGAAGGTAGCGTTCTCCGAGTTCGGCCTGGCGGCAGCATCGCACCGCGGCGGCGTGCTCGGCTGGGACAAGCCGATGCCCGCCGCGGCCAAGTATGCGCTGACCTACCTGTTCGTGCAGGCCGAGTTCGGCCTGTGCTGCCCGCTGTCGATGACCGATTCGCTCACGCGCACGCTGCGCAAGTTCGGCGATCCGGCGGTGGTCGAGCGCTTCCTGCCCAATCTCACCACCCAGGTCTTCGAGGACCTGTACCAGGGCGCCATGTTCATGACCGAGCAGGGCGCCGGCTCCGACGTGGCCGCGACCACCACGCGCGCCGCCCGCGACGCGCAGGCCGAAGGCGGCTGGCGCCTGTCGGGCGACAAGTGGTTCTGCTCCAACCCGGACGCCGCGCTGGCGATGGTGCTGGCCCGCGTCGAAGACGAGAACGGCGAGGCCGCTCCCGGCATCAAGGGCGTGTCGCTGTTCCTGCTGCCGCGCACACTGGCCGACGGCAGCGCCAATCACTACCGCATCATCCGCCTGAAGGACAAGCTCGGCACACGGTCCATGGCCAGCGGCGAGATCCGCCTCGAGGGCGCCCATGCCTACCTGGTGGGCGAACTGGGCCGGGGCTTCGTGCAGATGGCCGACATGATCAACAACTCGCGCCTGTCCAACGGCGTGCGCGCGGCCGGCCTGATGCGCCGCGCCCTGTCCGAGGGCCAGTTCATCGCGCGCGAGCGCCGCGCCTTCGGCAAGCGCCTGCTGGACATGCCGCTGATGCGCCGCCAGTTGCTCAAGCTCGTGCTGCCCACCGAGCAGGCCCGCACCATGGTGTTCCAGACCGCCGAGGCACTGCGCCGCGCCGATGCCGGCGAGGCCGATGCTTATCCGCTGATGCGCGTGCTGACGCCGCTGATCAAGTTCCGCGCCTGCCGCGATGCGCGCAAGGTCACCGGCGACGCCATGGAAATGCGTGGCGGCTGCGGCTATATCGAGGAATGGAGCGATCCGCGCCTGGTGCGCGACGCGCATCTTGGCTCGATCTGGGAAGGCACCAGCAATATCGTCGCCCTGGATGTGCTGCGCGCGATCCGCCGCGAAGGCGCATTGTCGGTGCTCGAAGCCCACCTGGCAGGCCTGCTGCAAGCCACGCCGATGCATCCCACGGCGCGCGCTGCGTTCACCAGGGCCGTCGCCCGTGCCAGCACGCTGGCCGACCGCGCAGCCGAAGCCGGCGCCGATGGCGATGTGCTTGCCCGCCAAGCCGCCTCCGCGCTGTACCACGTCACCAGCGCGGTCGCCATGGCGTGGGAAGCCGGCCGCATCGGCTCGGTACGGCGCATGCGCCTAGCCCAGCTGGTGCTGCTCCATCGCGTGCTGCCCCAGGATCCGCTGGCCGGCGAGGCCGAACCCTACTGGCTGGCCGACACCGTCGCGCCGCGCGACGACGGCGCCGTGAGCGCCACCGGCGAGGTGGACCAGGTCAACCTCTTCTGACGCAGCACCGCAAAACCGCAAACCGACAAGCCCCCGCGGCGCCCTCCGGCGCCGCGCACGCCGCCGCAGCATCGGCTGCCCGGCGGAAGAAGACCTAAACCAGGAGACAAGCATGACCCTCTGGCAACGCATCGCGGCCGTCGCCGCCTGCACCCTCTGCGTGGGCGTGGCCCCCGCGCTGGCGCAGAAGGAATTCCCGTCCAAGCCGATCATGATGATCGTGACCTACCCGCCCGGCGGGCCCACCGACGTGATGGCGCGCACCCTGGCGTCCGCGCTCAAGGGCAGCCTCGGCCAGACCGTGGTGGTGGAAAACCGCGCCGGCGCCGGCGGCAATATCGGCGCCGAAGCGGTGGCGCGCGCCGAGCCGGATGGCTACACGCTGATGTTCGGCACCTCGGCCCCGCTGGCGATCAATGTCAGCCTGTACCGCAAGATCAACTACGACCCGGTAAAGAGCTTTGCGCCGGTGATCCAGATCGGGCAGTTGCCTAACGTGCTGGTGGTCAACCCATCCGTGCCCGCCAAGAACGTGAGCGAACTGATCGCGTACGGCAAGGTGCATCCCGGCAAGCTCACCTATGCCTCCTCCGGCAACGGCGCGTCCTCGCACCTCGCCGGCGTGCTGTTCAACAACCTGGCCGGTACCGACTTCCGCCATATCCCCTACAAGGGCACCGGTCCCGCGCTCAACGACCTGCTTGGAGGGCAGGTCAGCATGGCCTTCACCGATGTGCTCACCGCGCTGCCCTTTATCAAGAGCGGAAAGGTGCGCGTGCTGGGCGTGACCACCAAGGGCCGCTCGCAGGCGCTGCCCGATGTGCCCACCGTGGCCGAGCAGGGCGTGCCCGGCTTCGATGTCTCCGTGTTCTTCGGCGTGGTCGCGCCGGCCGGCACGCCGCCGGCGGTCATCACCAGGCTCAATCATGCCTTTGCCGATGCGCTGCAACAGCCCGAAGTGCGCAAGACCTTGCTCGCGCAGGGCCTGGAACTCGCGCCGTCGACGACGCCGGAGCAGCTCGGCAGCTTCGTCAAGGCGGAGGTGACCAAATGGCGCGGCGTGGTGCAAAAATCGGGCGCGCAGCTGGACTGAGCAAACCGCGCCGGGGCGGCTACGCTGCCGCCCCGGTGGTGAAGCTGGCCAGGCAAGGCTATGAACGATGGCCGGTTCGGCTGTAGTATCGTTGTTTGCGAACGAGCGTGCGTTTCTGCGCACCTCATGGCATGAAGGCCTGTTCGTGGGCACAACAAAGCAGCGGTGCCCGCTCCGGACTTCATGACCGTCCCTCGTTCCCGCGTTTCCTTACCGCCTCCAACCGACCCCGCCGTATATGACCGATCTATCCAAGCCCGCGCCCGTCAACGAATTCGCCGGTGAGGCGCCAGGCCTGCTGTTCGCCCTGCCGATGCCGATGGCCCGCGTCTTCGGGCTGACTGGCGTGCACATCGACGCCAAAAAAGCGCGCGTGCGCATGCCCTATCACCCGGACCACACCAACAGCCGCGGCGACGTGCATGGCGGCGCACTGGCCACCCTGCTCGACTGCACGCTGGCCTGCGCCGCGCGCGGCCACGATCCCCGGCGCTACGGCGTGGCGACGATCGACCTGTCGGTGCATTTCACGGCGCCCGGACGCGGCGAGCTGACCGCTACCGCCTGGTGCGAGCGGCGTGGCCGCTCCCTGTGCTTCGCGCGCGGCGAGATCCGCGACGAGCAGGGCGAGTTGCTGGCGCTGGCCACCGGCACCTTCAAGCTGCTCGAGCGCGCTCCCGCGGCTGCCTGAGCAACAGACGCCATTCGTCAACCGTCAACCGCCAATCGCCGCAGCTACGGAAACCCATCTCATGAGCAAACTCCCTGCCCCCCCCGGCGCCCTCGCCGGCATCCGCGTGGTCGATCTCTCCCGCATCCTGGGTGGCCCGTTCTGCGGCCAGATCCTCGGCGACCATGGTGCCGACGTGCTCAAGATCGAACCGCCCCAGGGCGACGACACGCGCACCTGGGGGCCTCCGTTCAAGGATGGCGTGGCCTCGTACTACTTCGGGCTCAACCGCAACAAGCGCGTGATGCGCCTGGACCTCACCACCGACGCCGACCGCGAAGTGCTGCTCGCCTTGCTGGCGGATGCCGACGTGCTGGTCGAGAACTTCAAGACCGGCACGCTGGAAAAGTGGGGCCTGGGCTTTGACGCGCTGTCGGCGCGCTTCCCGCGCCTGGTGCACTGCCGGGTCTCGGGCTTTGGCGCCGATGGCCCGCTGGGCGGCTTGCCCGGCTACGACGCGGCGATCCAGGCCATGGCAGGCATCATGAGCATCAACGGCGAAGCCGGCGGCGATCCGCTGCGCGTGGGTTTGCCGGTGGTGGATATGGTGACCGGGCTGAATGCCGCGCTGGGCGTGCTGCTGGCGCTGCAGGAGCGCGAGCGCAGCGGACGCGGCCAGTTCGTCGAGGCGGCGCTGTACGACTCGGGACTGTCGCTGCTGCACCCGCATGCCGCGAACTGGTTCATGAACGGCAAGGAGCCCACCCGCACCGGCAACGCACACCCGAATATCTATCCCTACGACACCGTCGCCACCGCCACCGACCCGATCTTCCTAGCGGTCGGCAACGACCGGCAGTTCCGCATCCTGTGCGAGCACCTGGACCTGGCCGCGCTGGCCGACGACGAACGCTACGCCACGGCGGGCGCGCGTTCGGTCAACCGTGCCTTGCTGAAGGTGGAACTGGAAGCCCGCATGGGCAAGCTGGATGGGAAGGTGCTGGCCGATACTCTGGTGGCTGCCGGCGTGCCATGCGCGCCGGTGCTGTCGGTGGCCGACGCCTTGCAGCATCCGCACACCGTTCACCGCGAGATGGTGGTGGAGATGGCGGATGGCTACAAGGGACTGGGCGCGCCCATCAAGCTGAGCCGCACGCCGGCCACCTACCGCTACGCGCCGCTGGTCGAGGGCGACCAGTTCCTGCCGCGCGACGCCGCCAACGATAGCGAGTAACGTCGCCGCGCCCGCCGCGCGTTGCACGCGGCAGGCGCCGGTGTCCGCTCAGTGCGGCACCATGCCCGTGAACACGTAAGCCTGCAGCACGGTGATGATGCCCACGATCACCGCGAACAGCAGGCTGTGCTTCACGGTGAAGCGGAACAACTCCGATTCCTTGCCCACCAGCCCGGTCGCCGCGCAGGCCACCGCGATCGATTGCGGCGAGATCATCTTGCCGGTCACGCCGCCGGTGGTGTTGGCCGCCACCAGCAGCGTGTCGGACACGCCGATCTGGTGCGCGGTGGTGCTCTGCAGCGAGCAGAACAGCGCATTGGACGACGTATCCGAACCGGTCAGGAACACGCCCAGCCAGCCCAGGAAGGGCGAGAAGAACGGAAAGGCCGCGCCGGTGCCGGCCAGCAGCAACGCCAGCGTCGACGACATGCCCGAGTAGTTAGCGACGAACGCAAACGCCAGCACCAGCCCGATCGACAGGATCGGGCGGCGCAGTTCCGCCAGCGTCTCGCCGAAGGTGGCCAGCGCATCGCGCGGCTTCATGCGCAGCAGCACGGCGGAGATCAGCGCGGTCAGCAGGATGGCGGTGCCCACCGCCGATACCAGGTCCAGCTTGAGCACTGCCTCGTAGGCCTTGGGCTGCGCCACGATCGGCGCTGCCTTGATCACCAACTGGTCCAGTGCCGGCACATGGAACTTCAGCACCCAGCCGGCCAGCGCGCCGTTGCTGGCGAACAGCGCCTTGAACGGTTGCAGGCTCCACACGGTAACGATGGCGGTCAGGATGCCGAACGGCGCCCAGGCGCGCACGGTCTGCGCCACGGTATAGGGCGAGGCGCGGCGATTGTCGCCCGCGCCGTTGCCGACGGCACCGGCGCCAGCGGCGAGCCCGCTGCCCATGCGCGCCAGCGCGGCGGCACCACCGCTGCCGGTCGCCACCACGCCGCCGGCACGCTGGCTTGCGCGCTTCGGCTGCCACACCTTCAGGAACAGCGTCAGCGACACCAGGCTCACCAGCGCCGAGGTGATGTCCGGCAACTCGGGCCCGATGTGGTTCGAGGTGAAATACTGCGTCACCGAAAAGCTGGCGCCGGTCACCAGCGCCGCCGGCCACGTCTCTTTCACGCCGCGCTTGCCGTCCATGATGAATACCAGCCAGAACGGCACCGCCAGCGACAGCAGCGGCAATTGCCGGCCCGCCATCGCGCCGATGTGCATGGCGTCGATGCCGGTCACCTGGCCCGCAACGATGATGGGAATGCCCATGGCGCCGAAGGCCACCGGCGCCGTATTGGCGATCAGGCACAGGCCCGCCGCGTAGAGCGGGTTGAAGCCCAGGCCGACCAGCAGCGCCGCGGTGATCGCCACCGGCGCGCCGAAGCCCGCGGCGCCTTCCAGGAAGGCGCCGAAGGCGAAGCCGATCAGCAGCATCTGCAGGCGCTGGTCATCGGTGATGGCCAGCACGGATGCGCGGATGATGTCGAACTGCCCGGTCTTCACCACGACCTTGTAGAGGAACACCGCGGTCACGATGATCCACGCGATCGGCCACAGGCCGTAGGCGAAGCCGAAGCCAGCGGCGGCCAGTGCCTGCGGCACGGGCATGCCGTAGGCGAAGACCGCCACGCCTAGCGCGAGCAGTAGCGTGATGGCTGCCGCCACGTGGCCCTTCATGCGGAGCACCGCCAGGGCGAGGAAGAAGAAGAGGATGGGTAGCGCGGCTGCTAGCGCGGACAGCCATAGGCTGCCTAGCGGTGTGTAGATCTGGGTCCAGGGTTGCACGGTGGGTCTCCTCCGGGGATTGCGTTTGGATGAATTTGCTTTGGGGCGTTTTGGTGTTTGCGTTTGTTCTTTGTTGTCTGGTTTTTGTTGGCTTGGGGCTTCCCTGACATCTTCTGCAACTGACTGACTGTCTGACTGCAAAGTCAAAGGCCTAAAGTCAAAGGCAGTTTCACCACCCCTGCGGGGCGGCGACCTACTTTCTTGTCTTGCCAAGAAAGTAGGCAAAGAAGGCGCGCCGGATGGGGCGACCCCCCCCTCGTCGGCAGACAAAAAGAGCGGCCGGGACCCAAACTCGCATCGCCTTAGGGCGATACTCAAACATGGGTCCCTCTTTTCCGCTCTTTTTGCCTGCCGACGAGGCGCCCCATACGGCCTGGTACACCTTCACGGCTCGCTTCGCATCGCGCTGGGGTGTGGCCCGCGGGCGGGCCTACACGTGAAATCAGCGCGCTTTGGTTGTGTTTGTTCCTGGCGCCGACCTACTCCGCCTGTCCACGCTCGCGTAGCAAGTCCGACAAACTGCGCGGCGCAGGCGTGAGCGGCGCCCGGTGTCTCGTCCAGCCTAGTTGGCGCGAAGGCGTCAGGGCACGCAGCCGCGTTGCGGCCCAGCGGAACAGCCGGTAGGTGAATGGATGCGCAAAGGCTCCGCTCCAGAAGCGCCAGACCAGGTGTTCGCTGCGGCTGAATTTCGCGCCCTGGCCACGCAGCGGATGCGCTACCTGTTCGTCCGGATCGCGGTTGGCTTCGGTGCGCAGGCGGACCAGTAATTGCGGGATGGGGATGCGCACCGGGCACACTTCGCCGCAGGCGCCGCACAGGCTGGAAGCGGTGGCGAGATCCGCGGTGGCGTCGAGCCCGAGCAGGTGCGGCGAGATGATCTTGCCGATCGGGCCGGGGTAGGTGGTGCCGTAGGCATGGCCGCCAATGCGCGTGTACACCGGGCAGTGGTTCATGCATGCGCCGCAGCGGATGCATTGCAGCGTGGCGCGCAGTTGCTCGTCGGCGTAGGCTTGGCTGCGGCCGTTGTCGAGCAGCACCAGGTGCACCTCGCGCGGGCCGTCGCGCTCGCCGGCGCGGCGCGGGCCGGATATCAGGTTGAAGTAGGTGGTGATGGCCTGGCCGGTGGCCGAGCGCGTCAGCAGGCTGGCCAGCGGCACGATGTGCTCAAGGCGGGCCACCACCTTCTCCATGCCCATGATGGCGATATGCACGTCGGGCACGGTGGTGGAGAGGCGGCCATTGCCTTCATTCTCCACCAGCCACAGCGTGCCGGTGTCGGCCGCGGCGAAGTTCACGCCGGACAGGCCGATATCGGCGTTGACAAATTCCTGCCGCAGCGCGCGCCGGCCGGTCTGGATCAGTTCGTCCACGTCCTCGGTGTAAGGCGTGCCGGGGATGTGCCGCTCGAACAGTTCGGCGATGTCGCCGCGCGTCTTGTGGATGGCGGGCATCACGATGTGCGACGGCTTCTCGCCGGCGAGCTGCACGATGTACTCGCCCATGTCGGACTCGATGCAGTCGACGCCGCGCTCGGCGAGGTAATGGTTCAGCTCGATTTCCTCGCTGGCCATCGACTTGCCCTTGATCACCCGCCGCGCCTGGCGTGCCTGCGCGATGCGGTGCACGATGGCGTTGGCTTCATCCGCGGTCTCGGCCCAGTGCACCTGCACGCCGGCTGCCGTGAGCTTGTCTTCGAGCTGTACCAGCAGGTCGGGCAGGCGCGACAGGGCGTGCTGGCGCACCGCTTCGCCCAGGTCGCGCAACTGTTCGAGTTCGTCGCCGTCGGGGAACTGCACCGAGCGCTTGGCCTGCAGGAAATCCATGGCGCCACGGAAGCTGCTGCGCAGCTTGGGGTCATCCAGCGCGGCGCGCGAGCGCGCCTTGAAGTCGGCGGCGGGGACGAAATGCAGGGGCGCGGCGCCTGCGGTGCCGGAGGTGTTCGGCGTACTCATTGCGCGGCTCCCGTTACATCGCCGCGAGTGACGATGATCACCCACAGTTCGCGCGGACCATGCGCGCCGTAGGCCAGCGTCTGCTGGATGTCAGAGGTTTTGGATGGTCCGGACACCAGCACCAGGTTGGTCGGCATCCCGGCGCTCCAGCGCTCGGCACGCGCGGCGGCATGCAGGTCGGGATGCAGGGTGTCGGCGTAGACCAGCGCGATATGCAGCGGCGGCACCAGCGAGACGGTGCGCGGCGTTTGCGCGTCGGGCGCCAGGATCAGCGTGCCGGTGCCGGCAATGCCGGAACGCGCGACGGTAAAGCCCGCGTCCACGGTGTCGAAGAGTTCGGGTTTCCAGGCTTCGATGGGGCGGTCGTAGGCGATGGCCGCCACCGGGGCGTGCAGGGCACGCACAAGCGCTGCGCCTTCCGCGCTGGCAGGGTCTAGCAGCAGGCGCCGCACGCCGGCGGCGGCGAGCTTGTCCGCAAGTTGCGCGGGCCATGCGTCGGCGCTCGCGCACCAGGCTTGCGCGTGCGAAGCGCCCAGCGCGGCCTGCATGGCTTGCGCCAGTTCGATCGGGGTGGCAGGCACGGCGGATGCCGCCTCGCGGCGCGCCTGATAGTGCGCGTCGATGCTTGCGTCCAGCATGCTGGCATCGCTCGCGGCGGCCGGCGCTGCCGCGCGCAGCCTGCCCAGCATGCGCTCACGGGCATTCAGTGCGTTCATGCTTGGCCCCCGGTACGCCGCCACAGGAAGGTAGCGAGATGTTCCACGGGGAGCGCCGCGCCCTGGTGCCGGGCCGCATGCCCGATATTGAGCAGGCAGCCGCAGTCGGCGGAAACCAGCCGGTCGCAGCCGGTGGCGCAGGCCGAGGCGATCTTGTCCTGCACCATGGCGCCGGAGATATCGGGATGCTTGAGCGAGAAGGTGCCGCCAAAGCCGCAGCATTCGGATTCGCGCTGGTGCTCGGCGCGCGTCACGCCGGGCAGGGCGTCGACCAGGGCCACGCCATGGTCGCGCGTACCCATTTCTCGACGCGCGGCGCAGGAGGTGTGCAGCACCACGGTCTCGGGCGGTTGCCCGGCCACGCCACTGACGTCGAAGCGTACCTTCAGCACGTGCAGCAGGAATTCGCTTAGTTCAAACACGCGCTCGGCCAGTTCGCGTGCCTTGGGGCCCGCCACCGGGTCATGCTCGAACAGCTGGGGCCAGTGGTGCCGCATCATCCCGGCGCATGAGCCCGAGGGCACGATGACCGGCCACGGTTCGGCGAAGAGGTCCAGCTGGGCCAGCGCTACGGTGCGCGCCTGCTCCGGGTTGCCGCTGCTGTATGCCGGCTGGCCGCAGCAGCTCTGGCCGCGCGGGAAGTGCACCGTCAGCCCTTCGCGCTCCATCAGGCGCACCGCGTCCAGCCCGGCTTGGGGCACGAACAGGTCAACCAGGCAGGTGGCGAACAGGTAGACCTGTGCCGGGGCAGGGGGGTAGCGCCTTTGCTTCATGTCTCGCTCCGTGGGGCCGGCTGCCTTGCTGTCGGGCCGGCCGGTGTTTGGGCGCATAATTCCGCGAGACGCGCGCCAGTTCAAATTGGTTGGACCAGGTGGATGCGCAGTACGATTTCGGAGCTGGGGATGGCGGCGGGCATGCAGGCGCGGGGGCGCGTGGAAGAGGTCATGCGGAAACTGGAAACGGCCATGCTGGACGGCACCTGGCCGGCAGGCGCGCGCCTGCCCGCGGAGCGGCTGCTGGCGGCGCAGTACGGCGTGGCCCGCAACACCATCCGCGAGGCGATCCAGCGCCTGGCGGCGCGCGGGCTGCTGCAGAGCCGGCAGGGCGCCGGCGTGTTCGTCACCGACCAGTTGCGTACCGGGATGGCCTCGCCGTGGCGCCAGCTGGTGGCAGACCACCCCGTGCTGCGCGACGATATCCTGGAGTTTCGGCGCGTGCTGGAGGGCGCCACGGCCTATTTTGCCGCGCTGCGCGCCGATGCCGCCGATCTCAAGCGCATCCGCGGCCTGCTGCGCGCGCTGGAAACCTCCCGCGAGCAGGACGACAAGGCCGCCGAGGCCGAGGCGGATGCCAGGCTGCACGAGGCCATCGCCCAGGCCTCGCACAACACCATGTTCCTGCACCTGCATACCAGCGTGATCGGCATGCTGCGCGAGCACATCACCATCAATGGCACCGGCCTGCGCGTGCAGGACGAGGACGCCTCGGCGCTATTGCTGCTGCAGCACCGCACGCTGTGCGAGGCGATCTGCGCGCGCCGGCCCGAGGAGGCGCGCACCGCCATGCAGACGCATATCGATTTTGTGCGCAGCCGGGTGGAAGAGGGTGGGGCCTAGGGCGGATTGGTCCAACCAGGGAAGGGGGCTGGCGACTTGTGCCCCATCCGGCGCATCTTCGGCACGCGAAACGGCGCCGCGCGGCACTCCCGATTTACCCTAGGCCTTCGGGATATCGGGGCGGCGGCGCAGCGCGAGCCGGCCAGGCCGCCGGCTCAGACCAGTCCCGCGTTGGACAGCTCGCGCTTCAGGTAGGCGTAGTAGATCGGCCCGGCAATCACGCCGGGGATGCCATACAGCGATTCCATCAGCAGCATCACCGTCAGCAGCTCCCAGGCGGCGGCATTGATGCGCGCGCCGATGATGCGTGCGTTGAGGAAGTACTCGAACTTGTGGATCACCACTAGGTAGAACAGCGAAGCGATCGCCATCGGCAGCGAGATCGACAGCGAGGCCACCACGATAAAGGTGTTCGACACCAAATTGCCCAGCACCGGCAGCAGCCCGACCAGGAAGGTGAGCGCCACCAGCGTCTTGGTCAGCGGCAGGTGCACGCCGAACAGCGGCAAGACCACCAGCAGGTAGACCGCTGTCAGCACGGTGTTGATCAGCGAGATCTGCACCTGGGCGAAGATGAACTGCGAGAAGGCCAGTTGCAGGTTGCGGGCGCGTTCCACCAGCGCCGTGGCCAGCGGCCTGCGGTTGGGCTTGGAGATGGCGCGGTACAGGGCGACCATGGCGCCGATCACGAAGCCGATCAGGATGTGCGCCAGGGCGCGCAGCACTTCGGCGCCCAGCTTCTGGGCCATCTGCGCGTGCTCGCGCAGCCAGTCGATCAGTGTGTTGGCCAGTTCGTCCACCCCGCGCGGCAGTGCGTCGCTGACCCATACCGGCAACTGGGCCCGGGACTTGTCGATGATGTCGGCGGTGCGGATCAGCAGGGTGTCCAGGGTATTGCCGTCGCCGCTGACGAAGCGTACGACTGCCCAGCCTCCCAGCGTCAGTCCCAGCAAGGTGACCGCCGACAGGATCGCCACTGCCAGGGCGTCGTGACGCTGGTGCAGGCGTACCAGCCTGGGTGCCAGCACGTCCACTAGCGAGTACAGCAGCAGGCCGGCCAGCAGGGCTGCCACCAGGTTGGCCTGCATCACTGTCCAGAGCGCCAGGGCGGTCAGGATATAGGCGGCCGTGCCGATGCTGAACCACTTTGCTTCCGGCAGGCGGGGCAAGTGTGGCGGATCGGGTTGATTCATGGGTCTCCTGCTTGGGGGGGCCGTGGGACGGCCGGGCGTCTGTGGATTGTACGGCGCTTGATTGGGGGGTGGGGGATTGGGGTGTTGCTGGGGGGAGTATTGAGGCGCGTTGGGGGCTGGCTGTGGGCGCCTAGGTCAAGGTCAAAGTCAAAGGCTTAAAACCTTAAAGTCAAAGGCGGTTTCACCCCCCTGCGGGGGCGACCTACTTTTTTGTCTTGCCAAAAAAGTAGGCAAAAAAGCGCGCCGGATGGGGCGACCCCCCCTCGTCGGCAGACAAAAAGAGCGGCCGGGGGCCAAACTCACATCGCCTTAAGGCGATGCTCAGACATGGCCCCCTCTTTTCCGCTCTTTTTGCCTGCCGACGAGGCGCCCCATACGGCCTGGTACACCTTGACGGCTCGCTTCGCATCGCGTGGGCGGCTCGCTTCGCATTGCTTGGGGGCTTGCGGTTGGCGTTTGTCTAGTTCGGGCGGCTTTGCCCGGTTGGTCCGCGCAGGGCCGCCGATGGCAGTTCGCCGAACATGCGGCGGTAGTCCTGGGCGAACTGCGACAGGTGATGGAAGCCCCAGGCTCCGGCTATGTCGGATACGGTGCGGTGGCTGTTGCCGGATTTGAGGTCGCGGCGTACGCCGTTCAGGCGCAGGGCGCGCAGGTAGGCGGCGGGCGACATGCCGGCGACGTCTTCGAAGCAGTATTGCAGCGCGCGCCGGCTCAGGTGGAAATGCCGGCACAGGTCCGGCACGGTGATGGGGTCCGCGGCATGGGCCAGCAGGTAGTCGCGGATGCGCTGTACGGTGCGCTGGCGGTTGATATGGGTGACGGTGGCGCGTTGCGCGCTGTCGCTGGATGCCATCAGCAGGGTCACTAGGCAGCCCAGCAGCCGTTCCTGCAGGTCGCCGCAGAACAGCGCCGGGTCGGCCCGGTCGGCTGAATCCATCGTGTGGTGGCCCGCGGCTTCGGAAAGGATCTCTATCAGCGCGCGGCACAGCCGCGCACGCGCCCATGGCTGGACCGGCAGCACCTCGCGCTGGCCGAGCATGCTGGCCGGGGCGCGGTGTTCTACTTCCTCCATGTAGCGGGCGAACTCGGCGGTCTCCACCACGATGCCGAAGATGCCGAAATCCTCCGGCGTGCGCAGTTCGAACTCGGTGCCTCCGGGCCGCACGGCAATGGCCGTGGGCGCGATGGCAATCCCGCCCACCGTGGCCGGCGCCTGGACCGAGGGCAGTGGCACGCCGAACCACATTGCGTCGGGCCAGGCCATGCACGACTGCCGCAGGCTGCGGTTGGTGCGCTCGATAAATACCTGCGCATGCGGCAGCCATAGCTCACGGACCTCGCCGGCGAAGTGGCCGGGAGAGAGCTGGTCGTAGGTCTGGTTCCAGCGCGACAGGTTGCTGGCGTGCTCGTCGGCATCGTGCGCGGCGGTGACGCGGAAGATGCCGTGGCGGCCGGCGCTGGTGCTGTTGTCGGTGCTGCGATCGAACGTAGCGCTCATGGCGAAGATGGGGGGCATTCGGTGCAAAGCGTCTCTTCCGCAAGTTTCATTCCAGCGGCGGGGTGCAGCATCCGTTGCGCCGGCGCCCTCGGCGGTGGCCTTGTCCGCTGTTTTTGCACGGGTCCAAGGCAATGCTGCCGATTTTCGATAACGCTGCCCACACGGTTTTGGCGATGATGCCGGAAACGCCACCGCCAAGGCAATGCACCGCCGGTGGCAAACCGCCCCGGAGAAACCCTAGCCATGTCCAGCCAGCCCCACGCATCGCCGCCCTCATCCTCCCCGTCGTCCGGTGGCGCCCAGACCCTGACGCAGACGCTGGGCACCGTACAGCTCTGGGGCATCGCCGTGGGGCTGGTGATCTCGGGCGAGTACTTCGGCTGGAGCTTCGGCTGGGCCAGCGCCGGCACGCTCGGCTTCATGGTCACGGCGCTGGCGGTGGCGACCATGTACGCCACCTTCATCTTCAGCTTCACCGAGCTGACCACCAGCATCCCGCATGCCGGCGGGCCGTTTGCCTATGCGTATCGCGCGTTCGGGCCGGGCGCGGGCTATCTCGCGGGGCTGGCTACGCTGATCGAGTTCGTGTTCGCGCCGCCGGCCATTTCGCTGGCCATCGGCGCCTACCTCAATGTGCAGTTTCCGGGGCTCGATCCCAAGACGGCCGCCGTGGGCGCCTATATTGTGTTCATGGGCCTCAATATCATCGGTGTGCGCATTGCGGCCACCTTCGAGCTGGTGGTGACGCTGTTTGCCATCTTCGAGCTGCTGGTATTCATGGGCGTGGTGGCGCCGGGCTTTTCTGTGGCCAACTTTGTCAAGGGCGGCTGGGCCGGGCAGGATGGTTTTTCGCTGGCGGCGGTGCCCGGCATGTTCGCCGCGATCCCCTTCGCGATCTGGTTCTTCCTCGCCATCGAGGGCGTGGCGATGGCGGCGGAAGAAGCGCGCGATCCGCGCCGCTCGATTCCCATCGCCTACACCACCGGCATCGTCACGCTGGTGCTGCTCGCCATTGGCGTGATGGTGTTTGCCGGCGGCGCCGGCGACTGGACCCGGCTGGCCAATATCAACGATCCGCTGCCGCAGGCCATGAAGATGATCGTGGGCGACAACTCCGGCTGGCTGCATATGCTGGTGTGGCTCGGCCTGTTCGGGCTGGTGGCGTCGTTCCACGGCATCATCCTGGGCTATTCGCGGCAGATCTTCGCGCTGGCGCGCGCCGGCTTCCTGCCCGGCTGGCTGGCGCGCGTGCACCCGCGCTTCGCCACGCCGCACCGTGCCGTGCTGGCCGGTGGCGTGGTGGGCATCCTGGCCATCTACAGCGATGATTTCATCTCCATCGGCGGCCAGCCGCTGACCGCCAATATCGTCACCATGTCGGTTTTCGGCGCGCTCACCATGTACCTGTTCAGCATGGCCAGCCTGTTCCGCCTGCGGCGCAGCGCGCCGGACATGGCGCGGCCGTACCGCACGCCGTTCTACCCGGTCTTCCCGCTGATCGCGCTGGCCGGCGCGGTGGCTTCGCTGGGCGCCATGATCTGGTTCAACCCGCTGATCGCGCTGCTCTATGCCGGCGTGCTGGCCGTGGGCTATGCGCACTACCACTGGCGCGGGCGGCACCAGGTCGCGCATGGCGACCTGGCCGGCAGCGGGCCACAAGTGCCGGCTCCCGTGGCTGCCCCCGCCGACTGAGACACATCATGGCCTTTGCCCACACCGTTGCCTCGCGGCGCCATCTCTTCGCCGATCTCAAGACCCTGCTCGCCAAGGCCAGCCCCGCACGCTCGGGCGACTACCTGGCGGGGCTGGCGGCCGCCAGCGAGGAAGAACGCATGGCCGCGCGCATGGCGCTGGCCGAGGTGCCGCTGGCGCATTTCCTGAGCGAAGCGCTGGTGCCATACGAAGAGGACGAAGTCACGCGCCTGATCGTCGACCGCCATGACGCGCACGCCTTTCGCGAGGTCGCGTCCCTCACCGTAGGCGACTTCCGCAACTGGCTGTTGCTGCACGAGACCGATTCCGCCGTACTCGCTCGCGTGGCGCCGGGCGTTACGCCCGAGATGGCCGCCGCCGTGAGCAAGCTGATGCGCAACCAGGACCTGATCGCGGTGGCGCGCAAGTGCCGCGTGGTCACGCGTTTCCGCAACACCATCGGCCTGCCCGGCCGGCTCTCGGTGCGGTTGCAGCCCAACCATCCCACCGACGATGCCCGCGGCATTGCCGCATCGATGATCGATGGCCTGCTGTATGGCTGCGGCGATGCCACCATCGGCATCAACCCCGCTACCGACAATCTCGGCGCCATCGTCACCCTGCTGCGCCTGATCGACGACCTGCGCCGCCGCTACGACGTGCCCACGCAATCATGCGTGCTGACCCACGTCACCAATACCTTGCGCGCCATCGAGCAGGGCGCCCCGGTGGACCTGGTGTTCCAGTCGGTGGCCGGCAGCGAGCGCGCCAACGCGGGCTTCGGCATCAGCCTGGCGCTGCTGGCCGAGGCGCATGACGCCGCGCAGAGCCTGGCGCGCGGCACGGTGGGCAACAACGTGATGTACTTCGAGACCGGCCAGGGCAGCGCGCTATCCGCCAACGCGCATCACGGCGTGGACCAGCAGACCATGGAAGCCCGCGCCTATGCGGTGGCGCGCGAGTTCTCGCCGCTGCTGGTGAATACGGTAGTGGGTTTCATCGGCCCGGAATATCTCTACGACGGCAAGCAGATCATCCGCGCCGGGCTGGAGGACCACTTCTGCGGCAAGCTGCTCGGCGTGCCGATGGGCTGCGACGTCTGCTACACCAACCATGCCGAGGCCGACCAGGATGACATGGACACGCTGCTGACGCTGTTCGGCGTGGCCGGCATCAACTTCATCATGGGCGTGCCCGGCGCCGACGACATCATGCTGAATTACCAGAGCACCTCCTTCCACGACGCGCTCTACCTGCGCGACACGCTGGGCCTGCGGCCCGCGCCGGAGTTCGAGGCCTGGCTGCAGGCGATGGGCATCTTCGGCGAGGACGGGCGGCTGCTTGAACTCGCCGAGCGCCAGCCGCTGCTGCAGCTTGCCCATGGTTTGTGAGACATCGCCAGCCATGAGCCGCAAACTGATCCAGGACAACCCTTGGCAGCGCCTGCGCCAGTTCACTGCCGCGCGCATCGCGCTGGGCCGCGCCGGCCACAGCCAGACCACGGAGGCTGTGCTCGCCTTCGGGCTGGCGCACGCGCAGGCGCGCGATGCCGTGCATCTGCCGCTGGCGCGCGCGGCCATCGAGCAGGCCCTGCGCGACGCGGGTCTTGGCTGCGTGGCCGTGCACAGTGCCGCGCCCGACCGTCAGCACTACCTGCGCCGGCCCGACCTGGGCAGGCAGCTTGATGACGACAGCCGCACACGGCTGGCACAGGCCCGGCCCGCCGAAACGCCCGACGTGGTGTTTGTGATCGCCGACGGCCTTTCCGCGCTGGCCGCCGAGCGCCACGGCGTCGCCCTGTTGCTGGCCGTGCGCGAACGCCTGCCGGACTGGCGCATCGGGCCGGTGGTGGTGGCCGAGCAATCGCGTGTGGCGTTGGGCGACGAGGCCGGGCACCTGCTCGGCGCGCGCCAGGTGGTGATGCTGATCGGCGAGCGGCCCGGGCTGAGTTCGCCGGACAGTCTCGGCATCTATCTCACGCACGACCCGCGGCCCGGGCGCAGCGACGCCGAGCGCAACTGCATTTCCAATGTGCGGCCAGAAGGGCTGCCCTACGCACAGGCCGCCGACAAGCTCGCCTTCCTGCTGCGCGGCGCGCTGGCGCTGGGGCGCAGCGGCGTGGACCTGAAGGACGACAGTGAGCACGCGGCTTTGCCCGAGCCGGCGCCGGGTACGCTGCCTGCGTCCGGTGCAAAGACTGACTGAGAAACCGATCGATCCGGCCGCCCACGCAGGCGGCCGGGCATTGCCGTGCCGTTTTGCCATCGCACCACAACGACAAAGAAGAGGAAGGAAATCGCCATGAAGCACAAGAGCCTGCTGATCGTATCCCTGCTTGCCGCCGCATTCGCCGCGGGCGGTTGCGCCACGCATGTCCCGGACGCGCCGGCAGCGCTGGTTCAGAACACGGTGCAGCCGCTTGCCAGGGGCAACTGGGACGCCTTCAACCGTAGCCGCATCGATGCCATGATCGCCACCTACGGCAAGGGCAGTCCGGCCTACGATGCGCGCAAGCCGCCGTATGCCGTGTTCGACTGGGACAACACCAGCGTCTTCCTCGACATCGAGGAAGCGGTGCTGGTCTACCAGCTGGAGAACCTGCGCTTCGGCGCCACGCCGCAGCAGCTCGACACCGCCATTCACGTCAATATCCCCGCGAAGGACTTCAACGCGCCCTTCAACAACGCCGCGGGCCAGCCAGTCAACATCGACAAGGTGGCGGCGGACATCATCGAGAGCTACACCTGGCTCTACCAGAACTACCGTGGCCTGAAGGGCACGCAATCGCTCGAGCAGGTCAAGGCCAACCCGAATTACCAGAACTTCATCGCCAAGATGCGCTATCTGTACGAAGCCATCGGCGATAGTTTCGATCATGCGGTGGCGTATCCGTGGGTGACCTACCACTTCGCCGGCATGACCGAGGCACAGGTGCGCCAGCTCACGGCCGACACCGTCACCTGGCAGCTCGCGCAGCCGATCGGGAAGGTGAAGTGGACCAGCCCGGCGGCGCTGCCCGGGCGTGCCGGCGTGGTGTCGGTGAGCTGGAAGAACGGGTTGCGGCTGGTGCCGGAGATGCAGGATCTCTACGGCAAGCTGCGCAATGCGGGCTTCGATATATGGGTTTGCTCGGCGTCGTTCGTCGATGTGATCAGGGAGATCTCCTCCAACCCCGCGTATGGCTACAACAACCCCGCCGACCGCGTGCTGGCGATGGAACTGGAGCGCAATGCGCAAGGCGTGATCCAGCCCGAGTTCCGCCACGGCTACGACCAGACCCAGGGCACGGGCAAGACCAGGACCATCGAGCGCTTCCTGGTGCCGCGTTACGGCTATGGCCCGGCGTTTGTCGCCGGCGATAGCGAAGGCGACCAGAACATGATGCAGGACTTCGCCGATACCCGCACGGTGCTGATCGTCAACCGGCTTCGCGCCAGCGATATCGGCAAGTTGTCCGGCGTGGCGGTGCAGAGCTATGGCAAGCCGGATGCAAAGTATTTGCTGCAGGGACGCGATGACAATGCGGGGGTGTTTGTGGCTTCGCAAGTGCATACGCCGTTGGGGGCGAAGGAGGGGAAGTTGTTGAAGTAGTCGGCAGGCCGTGGTGAGCGCAGTCGGCACCGCGCTCACCGGACAGCTTCCGCATCCGGCCTGTCAGCGGCGGAACCTTCACTTTTTATGCCGGTTCTATGGCAACCCGGCCCGCCGAGCGCTCGCGACCGCGCATTGTCGCTCAGCGCGAGCACGGCAAGAGGATTGCCGCCGAGATCGCGCCACGCGATCTCGAGGCGGCTTGAGCACACCTGCCCCTGCGCCTCAATCCGGATCAAACACCCGGCCGGGGCTGAGGATGTTGTGCGGATCCAGCGAGCGCTTGAGCAAGCGCATCAATCCCAGTTCCTCCGGCGTGCGTGAGCAGTGCAGGTAGGGCTTCTTGTGAAAGCCGATGCCGTGTTCGGCAGAGACGCTGCCCTTGAATTCCCGCACCACGCCATACATCACGTCGGAGATCTCGTGCTCCGGGAAGTCTGCGTCGGTAGCGCCCGGCAGGTACACGCTGACGTGCAGGTTGCTGTCACCCACGTGACCGAAATTGACCAGATCCGCATGCGGCCACACCGCCAGCATGCGTGCGCGCAGCGTGTCGGCGAATTCGCCGATGCGGCCGATCGGCAGGCTCACGTCGTAGGCGGCATTGGGCGCCCACATCACCGGGAATTCGGCGACCGCGTCGCGCAGTTGCCAGAAGCTCTCCGCTTCCTTGTGGCTGGAGGCCACCGCAGCGTCCCGGATCAGGCCGGCTTCCATGGCGGACTCCAGCATGCCTTCGAAAGCCGCGGCATCCTGCGCGTCGTCATTGCCCTGCAGGTCGAGCAGCACGTAAAAGGGATGGCCTTCGGGCAGCGGCGCGCGCACGCCGGCCACGCGCGTGGTCACGAGGTTGTAGAAGTCTGCCCACATCGCCTCGAAGGCGGATAGCCGGCCCGAGAGCTTGCGCTGCGCATGGCGCAGCAGGCGCACCACGTCGTCGTAGCTTTCGAGCGCGCACAGCGCTGTCTGCGTGGCCGCCGGCAGCGGCGCCAGCCGCAGCACGGCACGCGTGATCACGCCCAGCGTGCCTTCGCTGCCCACGAAGAGCTGGCGCACGTCATAGCCCGCATTGTTCTTCTGCATCTTGTTGAGCGACGAGACCACCGTGCCATCGGCCAGCACCGCTTCCAGCCCCAGCACCTGGTCGCGCATCATGCCGTAGCGGATCACGCGGTTGCCGCCCGCGTTGGTGGCGATATTGCCGCCGATCTGGCAACTGCCACGCGCGCCCAGATCCACGGCCAGCAGCCAGCCGGCCGCGCGCGCGGCTTCCTGCGCGGCCTGCAGCGTGGTGCCCGCCATCACCGTCATGGTGCCGGCTTGCGCGTCGATCTCTTCCACGCCGCGCATGCGCTCCAGCGACAGCACCACCTCACCGCCCTCCGGCGTGGCGGCGCCCGCCAGCCCGGTCAGTCCGCCTTGCGGCACCACAGGCTGATGCAGCCGGTTGCACAGCGCCAGCACGGCCGCGACCTCCTCCGTATTGCGCGCTCGCACCACCGCCAACGGCGGCACCGCGCCAAGCGGTGCGTACCAGTCCTTGCGGAAACGGGTTTCGATGGCGTCGCCCGTCTGCAGGCCGGCGGCGTCGAGCAGGCTGGCAAGTTCGGTGAGCAGGGTGGCGGACTGGACTGGCGCGTTGCTTGGCATAGGGGGGAAGAGGTGAAGGGGAGCAGGCGAAGGGGAAGAACAAGGACGCCAATGCTATGGAAGGATCGGCCTTGCGTTAAGGGCCAATCCAGCGGGAGGCGATGGCACCATCGCACGGCGCCGCGCGCATGGCAAGCCGCGCACGCGCCATCACGCGCCGCTCCACGCCTCCCGGTTGATGGCCGCTGCAGGCGCGCGGCGCGGTACCTGCGTGCGTGCCAGGTGCTCCAGCGCGGGTTCGATCACTTCCGCCAGCTTGTTGAACGCAGGCGCGATCTCGGCTTCCGGCACGCAGGCATAGCCCAGCAGCAGGCCCTGCTGCGTCGCCTGCGCGGGATCGGAGAAATAGCGCGACAGCGGCCGCGTGGACAGGCCCTGGGTACGCGCCGCCATGCTGATGCCGAGATCGTCGGCGCCTGGCGGCAGGTGGATCACCATGTGCAGGCCGGCCTCGTGCGTGGAAGTGGGCCAGGCCGCGCCGAGGCGCGCCGCGATGGACTCGCGCAGCAGGCCCTGGCGTTGCGCGTAGCGCTGCCGCATGCGCCGGATATGCGTGGCGTAATGCCCTTCCTCGATAAAGTCGGCGAGCACCGCCTGCTGTACCAGTTGCCCCTCGCGGAACAACTCCGAAAGCCCCGTGGCGAAGTGCGGCGCGAGCGGCTTGGGCAGCACCATGAAGCCCATGCGCAAGCCGGGGAACAGCGTCTTGGAGAACGTGCCCATGTAGATCACGCGGTCGTGTTCGTCCAGCCCTTGCAGCGAGGCCAGCGGCCGGCCTTCGAAGCGGAATTCGCTGTCGTAGTCGTCCTCCACGATCCAGGCGCCGCGCTGGCGTGCGTATTCCAGCAGCATGCGCCGGCGCGACAGGCTCATCACCATGCCCAGCGGATACTGGTGCGAAGGCGTGGCAAAGATAAAGCGCGGCGGATTCTGCAAAGTGGCCGCATCCGGGGCGAGCCCCTCGCTGTCCACGGGGACCGGAATGGTCTCGATGCCCGCGCTGTTCAGCAGGCTGCGGGTGCCCCAGTAGCCCGGGTCTTCCATCCAGGCCTTGTCGCCGACGTCGCCCAGCAGGCGGGCGATCAGGTCGATGGCCTGGTGGATGCCGGTGGTCAGGATGATCTGCTCGGGCTCGCAGCGCACCGAGCGCACCAGCCGCAGGTGCTCGGCCAGCACGCGGCGCAGCGGCATGTAGCCGCCGTTGTGGGCATAGGTCAGCAGCTCGGGGCGCGGCGCGCGCCAGTGTTTGTTCAGCAGGCGTGCCCACACGGCGTGCGGAAACAGCGACACGTCGGGTACGCCCGCAACGAACGCGCCCCATTGCCGATCTGATGCACCGGAGTGCGATATCAGGTGCTGGCCGCGGCGCGAAAGCGTGAACCGGTTCGGGTTCTGCTGCATCGCAGGCACAAGCATGGTGCCACTTTGCGCCCTGTGGTTGTGCAATGCACTATGGTCGGGAAAACTCTGCGACACAAAGGTGCCACTTCCGCTCGCCGCTGTGACATAGCCTTCCGCGAGCAACTGCTCATAAGCGTAAAGCACGGTATTGCGGGAAACCCCTACCTCTTTCGACAGCAGGCGCGAGGCAGGCAGCTTGGTGCCCGCAACCAATGATCCGGCAAGGATTTCCTGGCGAATGATCTCGTAGAGCTGGCGGTTCATATGCGCGCCATTCTTGTCCGTTGCGCCGTCCGCAGGCCGCTCCAGACGCTGCAACAGCAGCTCGGACAGAATCGTCTCTTTCAAAGCGGCCCCTAGTGAAATGAAAAATATGGATCTATGTATGGTACCAATGATCCGCTAAGTTTCCACCCATCGTATGTCGATCGTCGTTTTCCTGAGCGGCGTTTTGCCGATCCGGCCGAGTTGCCTTCTCCGGACACACGCCCGCCGCGTGCACCGGACCCCCGTGGAGCCACTTATGCAACGTCCTGCAGGCAGTTCCGGTTTGTCCTCCATTGCTACCCCCACGCTTTCCACCGACGACATCGCCGCCGCAGTGCGCGCGCTGGAGCCGTACATGGTGCGCACGCTGTCGGAGTTCGTGGCGGCGCCCAGTCCCTCCGGACAGGAACAGCCGGCCGTGGCGTTCATGGAAGGCGCGCTGCGCGAACTTGGCCTGGAGCCGGAGCGCATCTACCTGCGCAGCGAGACGCTCAAGGACCTGCCGCTGTTCTCGCCGCCGTGCTGTCCGGACGGTGGCCGCTACAACCTGCTGGCCACGCACAGGCCGGTGGCCAAGGGCGGCCGTTCCGTGTTGTTCAACGGCCATCTGGATGTGGTGCCCACCGGCCCGGAATCGATGTGGCGCCAGTCGCCCTATGCGCCCTTCGTCGAGGACGGCTGGCTGTTCGGCCGCGGCGCGGGCGATATGAAGGCCGGCATCATCTGCACGCTCGCCGCCTACAAGGCGCTGAAGGATCTTGGCGTGCAGCCCGCCGGCGCGGTCGGCTTCAACTCCGTGCTCGAAGAAGAGAACACCGGCAATGGCGCGCTCGCCACCGTGGCCGCGCTGCGCAGCGCGGTGGGCGCCGGCAAGCTGGCTTCCTTCGACACCGTGGTGATTCCCGAGCCGCTGGGCGAGAGCCTGATGAGCGCGCAGATGGGCGTGTTCTGGATGTTCGTGGAACTGACCGGGCGGCCCGCGCACGCGGCCTACATGACCAGCGGCGTGAACCCGGTGGAAGCCGGCATCGAAGTGATGGCCGGCCTGCGCAAGCTCGAGGCCGAGTGGAACCTGCCCGAGAACCGTCCCGCCACCTATCGCGACCACGCCCACCCGATTAACTTCAACCTTGGCCAGATCCAGGGCGGCGAGTGGAATTCGTCGGTGCCCTGCACCTGCACGCTGGGCATCCGCATCGGCTTCTACCCGACCATGAGCGTGACCGATGCCAAGGCGCGGGTGGCGGCCTGCGTGCAAGCCACGCTGGATCGCCTGGCCAGCAACCTGACACTCAATATCCGCTACGAAGGTTTCCACGCGCCCGGTTGCGAGTTCGATCTCGATGTGCCCAGCATGCAGGCGCTGGGGGAGGCGCACCGCAAGGTCAACGGCGAGGCAGTGCGGCGCGAGGCCACCACCGCCACCACCGATGCGCGGCACTTCCGCCTGATGCTGGAAACGCCGGTGACCTGCTACGGACCGCAGGCCCGCAACATCCACGGCATCGACGAGTCGGTTTCCATCGAAAGCATGGTGCGCGTCGCCACCACGCTCGCGCAGTTCATGCACGACTGGTGCGGTGTCGAGCCGGTCGCTACCTGAGTCCGCGAGTCAATGCGTCAATGCGTCGGCGCGTCCGCATGGCGGCGCACGGCACTCGTGCGGCCTGACGGGGCTGCATGAGGTGCCATGGATCCAGGCAATCGAAGTTAGTCGTCTTCCGTATCCGCAGATCACGATCACCACCACAGGAAACTGACCGATGAAACACCTCACCCAACACCTGAAAAAGAGCTTTGGCAAAAGCCTGGTGTCGATGGCGCTGGCCACCGCCGGCCTGGCCCTGGCACCGGTACTATTGCCCGCGGGCAACGCTGCCGCGCAGACCGCCGGCGGCACCTTGTCCGGCATCGTGCAACCCGAGCCGCCGATCCTGATCAGCGCGATGAACTCGCAGGCGCCCACGCAATACATCGCCGGCAAGATCTACCAGGGCCTGCTGACCTACGGCCCCGACCTGAAGCCGCGCCCGGAACTGGCCAAGTCGTGGAAGATCTCGCCCGATGGCCTGACCTACACGTTCGAGCTGCAGAGCGGCGTGAAGTGGCATGACGGCAAGCCCTTCACCTCCGCCGACGTGGTGTTCTCGATCGACAAGATGCTGCGCGAAGTCCACGTGCGTACCCGCGCGGTGCTCAACAAGTACATGGAGTCGATCCGCGCGGTGAACGACAGCACGGTCGAGATCAAGCTCAAGGAAGCCTTTCCGCCGTTTATCTCGATGTTCGAGACCGGCACCATGCCGATGATGCCCAAGCACATCTACGACGGCACCGACTACCGCAACAACCCCGCCAACCAGAAGCCCGTCGGCACCGGCCCCTTCGTGTTCAAGGAGTGGAAGAAGGGCGCCTATATCAAGCTGGCCAAGAACCCCAACTACTGGAAGAAGGGCAAGCCCTACCTGGATGAGCTGGTCTTCTACGTGATCCCGGATTCGGCCTCGCGCGCGGTCGCCTTCGAGAAGGGCGACGTGCAGGTGCTGCGCGGCGGCGACGTCGACAACGTGGACGTCAAGCGCCTGCGCGCGCTGCCCAATGTGGAATACACCACCAAGGGCTGGGAGCTGTTCTCGCCGATGTCGAACCTGCTGATGAACACGCGCAAGCCGCCGTTCAACAACGTCAAGGTGCGCCAGGCGGTGATGCACGCGCTCAATCGCAAGATGATCGTGGACAACATCTTCTTCGGCATGGGCAAGCCGGCGGTCAGCCCGTTCGCCTCGGCCACGCTGTTCTTCGACAAGAACACCCCGGCCTACGATTTCAACCTGAAGAAGGCGCGCGAGCTGATCAAGGAGTCCGGCGTCAATGTGGGCCAGTACCCGGTCAAGATCCTGTCCTCGTCCTACGGCGCCAACTGGGACCGGCTTGACGAGTACATGAAGCAGATGCTGGAACAGCTCGGCTTCAAGGTCAGCATCGAGTCCGCCGATGCCGGCACCTGGTCCGCCCGAGTCAGCAACTGGGACTTCGACCTGACCGCCACCTACACCTATCAGTACGGCGATCCGGCGCTGGGCGTGGAACGGCTCTACGTGACCAGGAACATCGTCAAGGGTACGCCGTTCGCCAATGTGCAGGGCTACAGCAATCCGCAATCGGATGAACTGTGGGCCAAGGCCAGCATCACCATGGACGCGGCGGAGCGCCAGAAGCTCTACACCGAGGTGCAGAAGATCCTGATGACGGAGGTGGCCGCGGGCAACCTGTTCGAGCTGGAGTTCCCCACGCTGTACCGCAAGAACGTCAAGAACCTCGTGACCACCGCCATCGGCCTGAACGAGTCGTTCGACAACGTCTCCATCGAAAAGAACTGAGTACGCGAGTACGAAGCCGCCAGTAAGTTCGCGCGCCGGGCAACCTGCCTGGCGCGCGCGAGATGGTGCCGGCCAAGCCCGTCGCCGCCGCGCTCCGCCAGGATCGCGGCTATGGCACGGCCGGCCCGGGCCCAGCGTTTGCCCGTGTGGAGCATGCCGTGAATTTTCTCTCTTTCCTGCTATCCAGGCTGTGGAAGGCCCTCGTGGTCGTCCTCGGCGTGGTCATCATCAACTTCTTCCTGATCCGCATGGCGCCGGGTGACCCTGCCACCGTGCTGGCGGGCGAGGCCGGCGCAGGCGATGCCGCCTTCGTGGGCCAGTTGCGCCAGCAGTTCGGGCTAGACCAGCCGGTGCTGACGCAGCTTGGCATCTACCTGAAAGGCGTGGCCACGCTCGATCTCGGCTACTCCTATCGCAATCACCTGCCGGTGCTCGACCTGATCCTGGACCGGCTGCCCGCCACCATCGTGCTGATGAGCGGCGCCTTTGTCTTCTCCCTCGTGCTCGGCGTGTTCCTGGGCGTGGTTTCGGCGCGCACGCGCTATGAGAACAAGCGGCGCTGGATCGACAGCGCGGTGATGTCCGGCGCGCTGCTGCTGTACGCCACACCGCTGTTCTGGCTGTCGCTGATGGCCATCATCCTGTTTTCGGTGGTGCTCGGTTGGCTGCCTGCCTTCGGCATGGAAACCATCGGCGCGGGCTATACCGGCATGGCGCGCGTGCAGGACGTGGCGCTGCACATGATCCTGCCCACCATCTCGCTGGGCTGCTTTTTCCTGGCGGTGTATGTGCGCTTGACGCGGGCCTCGATGCTGGAAGTGATGGGCATGGACTTCGTCAAGACCGCGCGCGCCAAAGGCGTGCCCGCCGGGCGCGTGATCCGCGTGCATGTGCTGCGCAACGCGCTGCTGCCGGTGATCACCTTTGCCGGCATCCAGCTTGGCCAGATGGCGGGCGGCGCGGTGCTGACCGAAACCGTCTTCTCCTGGCCGGGCATCGGCCGGCTGATGTTCGATGCCCTGCTGCAGCGTGACTACCAGTTGCTGCTCGGGATCTTCTTCGTCACCTCGGCGCTGGTGGTGTTCTTTAACCTGGTGACGGACATCGTCTACCGCTTTATCGACCCGCGCATCTCGGTGGGCGGCAAGGGAGCCACGGCATGAAAGCCTTCGCACAACGTTATTGCCGCAACTACGGCGCGGTGATCGGCCTGGTCGTGCTGCTGCTGGTGGTGGCAGTGGCGCTGCTGGCGCCGATGCTGTACGAGGAGTCGCCCTGGCTGATGGTGGGCGACCCGCTGGTGCGCCCGTTTGCCGAAGCGGCCTTTCCCTTCGGCACCGACATGCTCGGGCGCGACATCACTGCCGGCATGCTGTACGGCGCGCGCGTCTCGCTGCTGGTGGGCGTGATCTCCACCGGCGTGGCGCTGGTGTTCGGCATCCTGATCGGCTCGGTGGCCGGCTATTGCGGCGGCCGCATCGACGACGCGCTGATGCGCTTCACCGAGTTCTTCCAGACCATTCCGCAACTGGCGATGGCAGTGGTGATCGTGGCGATCTTCAATCCCACCATCTATTCCATCGTGGCCGCCATCTCGGTGGTGTCGTGGCCGCCGGTCGCGCGGCTGGTGCGCGGCGAGTTCCTCACCCTCAAGCAGCGCGAGTTCGTGCAGGCCGCGGTGGTGATCGGGCAGAAGCCGCTGAGGATCATCCTCACGCAGATCCTGCCGAACGCCATGTCGCCCATCATCGTGTCGGCCTCCTTCATGGTGGCGACCGCGATCCTGACCGAGTCGGCGCTGTCCTTCCTGGGCCTGGGCGACCGCAACATGATGAGCTGGGGCTTCATGATCGGCGCGGCCCGCACCATGATCCGAGAAGCCTGGTGGATGAGCGTGTGGCCCGGCGTGGCCATCCTGCTGACGGTGCTCTCCATCAACCTGATCGGCGAAGGCCTGAACGACGCCATGAACCCGCAGCTGCGCCGCCGAGGCGAGTAAGCACAAGGAAGACGCACCATGCAAGCACCAGACAAGCTACCGCTGCTATCCGTGCGCGACCTCACCATCGCGCTGCCCGCCGGCGGCGACCGCGCGCACGCGGTGAAGGACGTGAGCTACGACCTGCACGCCGGAGAGATCCTCTGCATCGTCGGCGAGTCCGGCTCGGGCAAGTCGATGAGCGCCAACGCCATCATGGGCCTGCTGCCGCCCTACCTGAAGCCGCAGGGCGGCCGGATCCTGTTCCAGGGCAAGGACCTGCTGGCACAGGACGAGCAGACCCTGCTGTCCATGCGGGGCAAGGAAATGGCGATGGTGTTCCAGGAGCCGCTCTCGGCCCTGAATCCGGTGATGACGGTAGGCGACCAGATCGCCGAGGTCATGCGCGTGCACGACGCCTATCCGGGCGAGGCGCGTACCCGGCGTGTACTGGAGTTGCTGGCGTTCGTGGGCCTGCCCGATCCCGCTACGCTGATCCACAGCTATCCGTTCCGCCTGTCCGGCGGGCAGCGGCAGCGCGTGGTGATCGCCATGGCGCTCGCGCTGGAGCCGGCGCTGCTGATCGCCGACGAGCCCACCACGGCGCTCGACGTCACCACGCAGGCCCAGATCCTGGCGCTGATCAAGCGCATCCAGGCGGAGAAGGGCATGGGTGTGATGTTCGTCACGCATGACTTTGGCGTGGTTGCGGAGATCGCCGACCGCGTCGCGGTGATGGAGAAGGGTGTGCTGGTGGAAGTCGGGACGGTGCAGCAAGTGCTCAACCACCCGCAGCATCCCTATACCCGCCGCCTGATCGGCGCGGTGCCGCACGGACGCGCCAAGGCGCGCGACCAGCAGGCGGCCGAGATCGTGCTGGATGTGCGCGGGCTGCGCAAGACGTACTCTTCCGGCGGCGGACTGTTCAGCAAGAAGCGCGTGGTCAACGCCGTGGACGGCGTCAGCTTCAGCGTGCGGCGCGGCCAGACGCTGGGCATCGTCGGCGAATCCGGCTCGGGCAAGTCCACCATCGGCAAATGCCTGCTGAAGCTGACCGATATCGACGGCGGCGAGCTGCTGTTCGACGGGCAGGATATCGCGCGCCTGTCCGAGCGCCAGTTCCGTCCGCTGCGCAGCGACGTGCAGATGATCTTCCAGGACCCGTTCGCCTCGCTCAACCCGCGGCACACGGTGGGCCGCATCATCACCGACGGCCCGGTGGCCAACGGCGTGCCGCTGGCCAGGGCGCAGGCCAGCGGCCGCGAGCTGCTGCAGTTGGTTGGGCTGGAGGCATCCGCCTTCGACCGCTATCCCAACCAGTTCTCCGGCGGCCAGCGCCAGCGCATCGGCATCGCGCGAGCGCTGGCGCTGGAGCCGAAGCTGCTGGTGGCCGACGAATCCGTCTCCGCGCTCGATGTCTCGGTGCAGGCGCAGGTGCTGCAACTGCTGAACGACCTGCAGAAGCGGCTCAACATCGGCCTGATCTTCATTACCCACGACTTGCGGGTTGCCGCCCAGATCTGCCACCACGTCATCGTGATGCACAAGGGCAAGGTGGTGGAGTCCGGACCGCCCGGCCAGATCTTCGACGCGCCGCTGCACGACTACACGCAGCGGCTGATTGCCGCGATTCCCGGCAAGGAATGGGACCCGACGCTGATCCGCGCCGCCGCATGAAGCCGCGCGCGCCATCGAAGCGGCCCGCGTGGCGCAGGCCGCATGGCGCCGGAAGACCGCCCGCGAGCGCGCCCAGGTACTGCGCGCCAAGTGCGACCTGATGCTGGCCAATGCCAGCGACCTTGCTGGGCGGCGTGGACCGCTAAGCCGCTAAGCCTTCGCCACAACACATATCGCTTTCAGGAGCAACCGCCATGAGCAGACCCCAGGCCGTCCCCACCGTGCAGGTCGACAACGACCGCATGCTCGTCACCGAGTGGCGCTTCGCGCCGGGCGCGGAGACCGGCCATCATCGCCACGGCTACGACTACGTGGTGGTGCCGATGACCACCGGCGCACTGCGGCTGGAGACGCCGGCCGGCGAGGTCGTCAGCCAGCTCGTGGCGGGCCGCGCCTACTACCGCGGCGCGGGCGTGGAACACAACGTGATCAATGCACATGACGGCGAATGCGTGTTCGTGGAAATCGAAATCAAGCAAACCGACGCGCAGCCGCCTGCCACGGGCAGCTGAGCTGCAAGGGATCCAGGCCGGCGATAACGACAACGTGCAAGCTCAGGCAGCGTGGTGCCAGGGGTGCCACCCGGCGGCCCGGAAACCGTGAGTCTCATCTTTACAAAAAACTTCATGCGCGCCTTCTTCTCGGATAACCAACTGCTGCACCAGCCCCGCCAGTTCATGCGCGCGGGCCGCTTGTGCGAACCTACTGACGTGCCCGCCCGCGCCCACGCGCTGCAACGCGCGCTGGCCGGGCGCGGCATTGCGCTGGCCGAGCCGGTCGACTTCGGCCGCGCGCCGCTGGAGGCGGTACACAGCCCGGCGTATCTCGATTTCCTCAGCTACGCTTACGAGCGCTGGATGGCGCTGGCGCGCCCCGGCTTCGAGCCGGGCATCGAAGTGCTGCCAAATCTCTCCCCGTACTATAACGGCCGCGTGGACCAGCCGCGCCGCGTGCCGTGCCCGACCGATTCCATCATCGCGCAAGCGGGGTACTACCTCGGCGACCTGAGCGCGCCGCTCGGGCCGCATAGCTGGCGTTCCATCCTGCGCTCCGCGCACAGCGCCGTGGCTGCGGCCGGGTACGTCTGCGAGCAGCAAGACCGGCAGGGTGTCGCGTACTCGCTGTCACGCCCGTCCGGCCACCAT
The DNA here is from genome assembly GCF_057814235.1 of Cupriavidus sp. F041. Classification (NCBI taxonomy): domain Bacteria; kingdom Pseudomonadati; phylum Pseudomonadota; class Betaproteobacteria; order Burkholderiales; family Burkholderiaceae; genus Cupriavidus; species Cupriavidus sp. F041. Next base: position 1,497,018 of record NZ_JBVASY010000001.1, on the reverse strand, counting down.
GCGCACAGCGACCGCGCGGTGGGCTTCTGCTATGTCAACAACTCGGCCATCGCCGCTGAGACGCTGCTCAAGCGGTTCGACAAAGTAGCGGTGCTCGACGTGGACGCCCACCACGGCGACGGCACCCAGCAGATCTTCTACCAGCGCTCCGACGTGATGACGATCTCGCTGCACGCCGACCCCAGCGCGTATTACCCCTTTTATACCGGCTACGCCAACGAGCGCGGCTATGGCGCGGGCTACGGCTACAACCTGAACTTCCCGCTGCCGCACGGCACCGGGGATGCCGGCTTCCTGGGCGCGCTCGACAACGCGCTCGACGCGCTGCGCGACTACCGGCCGCAGGCGCTGGTACTGGCGCTGGGCTTTGACACCTATATCCACGACCCCATCAGCGTGTTGCGCGTCGGGATGGACGCGTACCGTGGCATCGGCGAGCGCATCAATGCGCTGGGCGTGCCCACGGTGGTGGTGCAGGAGGGCGGCTACGAGGTGGAGGCGATCGGCCCTGCGCTCGACGTTTTCCTGTCGGGCCTTGCCCCTGCGACGGCCGGGGCATGAGCAATTCGGGGCACGCAGGCGCGGCGGGCTGGTGGCGCGGAGGCCTGATCTTTCTCTGCGCGGTGGCGCTGTTCGCCACCGTGGACGCCACCGCCAAGCATCTGGTGGGCCGCCATCCCGCGCCTTTCCTCAATGCCGTGCGCTATGCCATTACCGCCACCGTGGCCATCGCCATGCTGGCGGGCTCGGGACACCTGCGCTTCTGGCGCACGCCCCACCGCGGGCTGCTGGCGCTGCGCGGCGTGATGCTGGCGCTGGTGGGCACCTGCTTCATGACCGCGCTGCTGTGGATGCCGCTGGTCGAGGCCACGGCGATCTACTTCATGTCGCCGCTGGTCATCGTCGCGCTCTCGCCGTGGCTGCTGGGCGAGAGCGTGGGACCGCGCAAGTGGGTGGCGGTGGCGGCCGGCTTCGCGGGCATGCTGCTGATCGTGCGGCCCGGCGGGCAGCTGTCGGCAGTGGGCACGGTGCTGATGGTCGCCGCGGCCGTGGCGTATGCCCTGCTGCAACTGCTGACGCGGCGCCTTGCCGGGAAGGTGGAGGCGGGCGCGCAGTACGGTTTCGCGGCGGTGATCTGCATGATTGCCACAGGGGTGCCGGCGCCGTTCTTCCTGCCCGCGGCATGGCCTGGCATGGCCGACTGGCTGGCCATTCTCGCCATGGGATTCATGAGCGCAATCGCACAGGTGCTGCTGATCCTTGCTCTGCAGCGCGCGCCGGCATCCACCGTGGCGCCGCTCAATTATTGCCACTTGCTGCTGGCGCTGGTGTACAGCGCGCTGTGGTTCGGCCGCTGGCCGGACGGTCCCGCCATGGCGGGTATCGCGCTGATCATCGCAGCCGGGCTTTCGGTGACGTTGCCGCAGCGGGCCGGGGTCCAGGCGGGAAATCGCCTTCGTTCCGCTTCCGCTGCGGAATCATCATGAGTGATTTGCAGCCGGATGGTACGGCAGCTGTCAAAGGACTGACTTCAAAGGCTTAAAGTCAAAGGCAGTTTCACCACCCCTGCGGGGCGGCGACCTACTTTTTTGTCTTGCCAAAAAAGTAGGCAAAAAAGGCGCCCCATACGGCCTGGTACACCTTCACGGCTCGCTTCGCCTCGCTTGAGGGGCTCGCTTCGCATCGCGCTGGGGTGTGGCCCGCTCGCGGGCCACACCCTTTCGTTTGCTACATCATGCGGCGCGAGAAATGCCCGGGTTCTGCTCCTGCCATCAGGTCTGCGAACTGGTCGCTGCTCATGTGGACGAGTTGCTGGTGGTCGCCTGCCTCGAAGAATACTTCCGGCTGGGCCAGCAGGCTGTCGTCGAGGTAGGTGTGCATGCCGTAGGCCATGGCGACCGGCGGTATGGCGCCGAGATCGCAATCCTTGAAGACTTCGCGGATTTCGTCTTCGTGCGCCAGTACCAGCGTGCGCCCGGTTTGCGCGCAGATGGCGGCGAGGTTGAGGTGGTGGCTGGACGGGATCACCGCGGCTACGTAGCCGATGTCATCCTCCAGCAACAGGGTCTTGGCCAGGCGATCTCCGGGAACGTGCGCAGCCTCTGCAGTGGCCATGCTGCTGAGGGTGTAGGGATGGCGGATGGTGTCGAAACGGCTGTTTCTGCTGTTGAGGCAATTTGCCAGGGTGGTAGCCAAGGCCATGATGCGTCTCCTTCGCTGTACGTGCGGTGGCCACGGGGGCGGGCCCCTGCGTTTCCTACTATAGTCCGTGCCCCCGCGGGCTGCGCTGCTATCCGCCTTGGCCGCGTTGCCTCGCGCCGCCGTCATGCCTCGTCGTCCGCTTGCGCGGGGGGTGCCTGGCGCGGCTGGGGCCACAAGGCCTGCAATTCGGTCTTGAGGAAGTTCAGCAGGTAACGCGTGGCCATGGTCTGGTAGCGGTTCGGCATGGTCAGCATATAGAGGCGGCTGCCGAACACGCTGATGTGGTAGTCCGCCAGCACGGGCAGCAAGGCGCCCGTGTCGAGCTCCGCGCCGACGGCGTAGAGCGGGAAGATGCCCAGGCCGAGATCGCCCATCACGCCGTCCTTCAGGAAGGCGAAGTTCTCGGAGCTCAGCGTCGGCTCCAGCGACACTTGCTCGCGCGCGGCGCCGCCGCCGTTGCCGCGCGTGCCGAAGGCCTTGAGCTTCTGGCCGATGGGCGAGGCGCAGACGATGGCGTGGTCCTTGAGATCAGCCAGCTCGCGCGGAGGCGGCTGCGTGGCCAGGTAGCCGGGCGATCCGCACACCACCCATTCGACCACGCCGATCTCGGTCGCCACCACGGAATCTGGTGGCGTGGAGATGATGCGCAGGGCCACTTCCACATCCTCGGACACCAGGTTGTGGATGCGGTTGTCGAACACCACGTCGAGCGTGATGTCGGGATAGCGGTGCTTGAACTTCACCAGCAGCGGCGACAGCATCGAATGCCCCAGCCCGGTGGGCACCGACAGGCGCACGTGGCCTTGCAGGCTCTTGCCCATGCTGTTGATCAGCGCGTTGGCCGCCGCCACTTCGCCCAGGATGTTGCGGCCGTGCTCATACAGGCCCGCGCCCACTGGCGTGGGTTCGACATGGCGGGTGGTACGGCGCAGCAATTGCACGCCCAGTTCTGCTTCAAGGGCCTTCAGGTGGTAGCTCACGTTGGCGCGGGTCATCTTGAGCTTGCGCGCGGCAGCCGAGAGGTTGCCGGCGTCGACGATGTCCACGAAAAGGCGCAGGGCGTTCAGGTCCATGTGGCGGGTTGGTTCCTTCGGGTGAAAACGTGCCGGCAGGCGCTGGCACGGCAGACAGTGTAGCTTTTGCGGCGGGCGGGGCCGGGCGCGGCGTCCGGCGCTATAGCGACTGCGCGACCTCCTTGAACGACTGGACGAGCTGGCTAAGCCCAGGGCTCTCCGCGTTCCTGTTCCACAGCATCCCGAGCGCGCTGAAGGCGACTTCCGGCGCCATCCGCACGCATTCCAGCAGGCCCATCGCGGCATAGTGATCGGCGACTGACCCGGACAGCACGGTCAGGTACGGCGACTCGCGCAGCAGCATCTGGATGGTGATGATGGAAGCGGTCTCGATGCGCTGCATCGGCACCGGGGTGGCGGCGTGCAGCGCGGATGTCGAGCGGGCCCAGTATCAGGTCCAGTTCGCGGCGGTTGCTCAGGTCCAGGCCAAGGTCAGTTTGTTTCATGCACTTATTGTCGCTGGAAAAACCCGTCATCAGGCCCGGTCTGCGGCGAGTTTTGAACACCATCTTTAAGCGGTTCTTTGTGCGGATCGGCTTGCGCAACCTTGCCTAATCAGGGCGCCCAGTCGAAAAGTAGTGCCCGTTTCGTGCATGAAATTGGGGTTCGAGGCATCGTCTCTCTTCTCGGCGTTATCTGATGGCAGCTTTTTGCTGCGCCCCTCCAGTTGGCGAAAAGCCGCGGCCAGCGTTACGTCGCGCGTCCGGCATCGATTCTTGATTCCTTGTAAATAATGTTTTGATTTGATCATCCGCGACCCGTTCAACTAGCATATGGGTCATCCGGCCCCCGGCAGTGGCGGCAACCGACAGGCTGAGCAACTACCCCTCAGAGGGAACATCCGCCTTTGAATGGCGGCCGTCAGTCGGCCGCTGCATGGGGAAGAGCATGAAACCACTGACAAGAAGCAGCCAGATTCGGCCCGCGGTGCCCAGTGCTCTCGGAGCCCGGCGCCGTCACCAGTTTGCTCGCCTTAAAGCCTCATTCCGCTCGGACCAGCGCTTCGCGCATGATCTTGTCGAGATGCCCTCGTGGCCACCTATGCCTGACTGTGAACGCATCGATATTGCGACCAAATTGGCGATGCTGTGTACACGGTTTTTGCCAGCGGTATCTGAGGTGCATACTCAGGGAACATTGAACGTCTTGTTGCACACCTGCGTGAAGTTAGCCGGCGCGACGCGTGGGGCGGTAGTAGCCGTTCAGGGCAATAAGCAGTGCGTAGCTGCGGTGGCAATGGCGGGCGTCGACTCAACATCGCCGAAAATGGAAGATACGGCGTCGCAACAAACCGCACTTCCTCAGTCGGTTATCCAGCATGTGTTGAACACGGGCGCGGAACTGGTACTCACAAATGCTTCGTCAGAAGCGCCATTTAAAGACGATCACTATATAACCATTCACCGCACTCGCTGGATTATCTGCCTGCCGCTGATCAAGCATGAAAAAGCTGTCGGCTCCCTTTACATTGAGAACCACCTGTCGTCGTCCGATCACGTCCCGGAAGAGATGACAGTGCTTAGGTTCTTCGCACAGCTATTGACAATTCTCCTGGAAAACTGCCGCCTGATCAAAGAATCCGATCAGTTACAACAGTCGCTCAGGAGAGCGAAAATCAATCTGGAGCACGCGTCAAGAGTCATGACATTGAGCGTTCTGCAATGTTCACTGGCACATGAACTCAGTCAGCCTCTCACAGCATTGAAAGCCAATGCCGCCGCAGCCATCCGCTGGCTGGCCCATGACCCGCCAAATCTTCATGAGGCACGCGCGTCCTTGGACAGCATTGTCTCTCAGGGGGTCAGGGCGGCGGCAGTGATAAACGGGATGCGAGATCTTCTCAAGAAGACAACGGCATCCGTTCCCGCTCGATGGCATATGAACGATCTCGTTGAAGAGACATTAACGCTGGTCAGAGGAAAAGCTTCGGAAGAGCAGATCACGATTACGGCCGATCTGAGTCCAAACCTCCCGCCCGTTACCGGCAACAAGGTCCAGCTACTGCAAGTAATCCTGAATTTGGCACTGAACGCACTGGATGCCCTAAAAGGTATTGCCGGGCGGCCCCGACTCCTCCATATAAGCTCGTGGCATTCCGGGAAGCAAGATGTCGTCGTCTCCGTACAGGATTCCGGGACAGGCCTTACTCAACAGGCAAATGAACGAATGTTCGAACCATTTTTCACGACAAAGGAGAATGGGCTTGGCATGGGCCTGATCATCTGCAATTCGATAATCAAAGCACATGGCGGAAATCTGTGGTGTGCGTCAAGCAATCTCACGGGCACGGTGTTCAATTTCTCAATACCCGCCTCTTTTATAGATAAATGCGATTTAAATTAACGCATAACCGAATTATCATGTTTAATCGCACAGATTAATTTCTTCACATTGACATCTGGACTAATGTTCTGTGGTTTGTTTTCCAAGTTCACGGACCACGTAGTCAACAAAACAGGTGATACGGGAGGCTAGCGCCGTATTGCGGTAGTAGACCGCGTTGATCGACTGGCATACATCGAGTGTTTGCTTCGTGAACAGTTGCACCAGTCGCCCGCATTGTCGATCAGCCCTTGTCATGAAGTCTGCCAAACAAACGATGCCCTGACCGGCCAGGGCCAAATTCCTAAGTACTTCGCCGCTTGACGAGGCGATTGTCGGTTCAATGCGCATGATCGTGTGGTCACTGTTGAGCAGCGGCCATTCATTGAGCGACTCCGGCTGTGTAAAGCCTAGTAGGGAATGCTGCGCGAGCTGCGCCGGTTTGGTCGGAGTACCGTGGCGTTTCAGATAGTTGGGACTCGCGAGCACGCGAAGGGAACTGGTGCCGATCGGCCGCGCATGTAGCGTGGAATCTCTCAGCGGACCGATGCGAAATGCCACATCGGTTCGCTTCTCGAGCAGATCAATAATGCCTTCGTTCGTGTTCAACTCCAGCGCCACTTCCGGATACTGACTTCGGAAGCCTTCCAAAAGGGGCACGATTGCGTGCACCATGTATGGTGTTGCTGCGTCAATCCGTAGCCGCCCGACCGGACACATTCGTCGCGCTGCCATCTGCTCTTCCGCTTCATCACCCCTGGTCAGGATGGCGCGTGCGTGTTCCAGGAACGCCGCCCCTTCCTCCGTCAGTTCCAGTCGTCGTGTGGTTCGCCGCAGGAGCGTAGTCTGTAGTTTCTCCTCAAGCCGGCTTAATGTTCGGCTGGTGGCGGACACCGTCAGATCCAGCTGTTCAGCGGCAGCCGTAATCGAGCCCGTGTCCACGACGGCCGTAAAGGCAAGCAATTCGTCGATGGTCGTTTTCATTCCTGGCATCTTATACACGTCCGGGATTGCATATGTAAATATGAGGCCGGCATTTGGCAGATATCACTTCCACATCGCCCGCGGCGACAGGTCCTGGGCCACCGCGCGCAGCAATGCGAAGCGAACCGGGAGTTGCCAGGCGAGCGCAGGGTAGTCGATGTAACCGACGGCCGTGCCGCCGAAGAAAGTGGCCGGATCGGGCGTGTTGAGCCAAGCTTAGGTTCCTTAAGCGCAATACATCAGGCAATACATCAGGCAATACATCAGGCAATACATCAGGCAGTCACCGACAAGCTAAAGACCATGGATAAGGACCAAGGGCAACGCTGGCTACAACTCTTCCTGCAGCGGCAGCAGCCGCAGCAGGCCCTGGCCGAAATGCTGGAAGACACTCATGTCGGGTTCACTGTCGTAGGTCCGCAGCAGCCCGTTGTCGCGCGTTAGCCAGACCAGCTTCGGCTCCCCGCCGGCGGGGTCTGGCTCCAGCATTACCTTGTAGGCCACATCAAGCAGCCTTTCGTCCAGCGCCGCACCAAGCTGCGTGCACAGCGCCGCGTTGTCGACCACCACGCCCATCTCTGTATTGAGCCGGGCTGAGCGCGGGTCCAGGTTGAGCGAGCCGACGAACAGCAAATTGCGGTCGACCATATAGCTCTTGGCGTGCAGGCTTGCACGGCTCTTGCTGATCAGGCTGCGGTGCCCTTCGTGCGCCATCTCCGCATAGGCCGACGGCTTGAGCTCGTAAAGCTGGATGCCTGCCGCCAGCAGCGCCTTGCGCGTGGGCGCATAGCCGGCGTGCACGGCGCTCACGTCGGTGGCCGCGAAGGAGTTGGTCAGGATACTAACGCGCACCCCGCGGCGCGCCATGCCGGTAAGCCAATCGACCGCTGTTGCGTTCGGCACGAAATACGGCGAAACCAGTGCCAGCTCCCGCCGGGCGCTATCCAACAGGTGCACCAGCTTGGGGATTGCGTGGCTGCTGTTGTCTTCGGGCGGAAGCGTGACCTTGACAGCCTGGTCCGCAATCACCGAGCCCTGCCCCCAGTAAGCGGGCACCTTGCCGCTTTCCAGCGCCTGCGCCATGCCGGAATCGAGCAATTCCCGCGCATAATCGCTGCCCCTGGCCTCGGCCGCATGTTCGTCCAGGTATCTGCGCAGGGCCTGCACCTCGGCTTGCGCGTCGGCAGGGGCCGGCATCAGGCTGGCCACGGGATAGCTCGCCGCGCCATTCCAATAATCATCGAACACGGCCGATACCTGCGGCACCACCGGGCCGCCGGCGAGCACATCGAAGTCGCTGAAGTCCGTTGCTGTACTAGCGGAGAAGTAGGGGTCGCCGATATTGCGCCCGCCCACCACCGTCAGCTGGTTATCGGCGGTCATTGATTTGTTGTGCATGCGCCGGTCCAGACGCCGGAAATCGGTGGCGAACTCCAGCCAGCGCGCGCTGCGGTTGGCGAAGGGATTGAACAGCCGCACCTCGATATTCGGATGGGCGTCGATTGCCGCCAGCTCGCGGTCCTGTCCGCTCAGGTGCAGGTCGTCGAGCAGCAGGCGCACGCGAACGCCGCGGTCGGCCGCGGCAACCACCGCTGCCAGCAAGGTCTTGCCGGTGAGGTCGCCGTCGAAGATGTAGTACTGCAGGTCAAGGCTGCGCTCGGCGCCGCGCGCCAGCGCCAGGCGTGCCACCAGCGCATCCGGCCCGGACGAAAGGGGGTAGAAGACCGATTGGCCAGGGTGCTGCGCCTGGCCGGGGGCGAGCGCCCGGCCCAGGCGCGTGCCGGCGGTGTCGGCAAGGGCTCGCGATGGCGTCCGGCCGGCCGGCTCGGGCAGGCTGGCGCAGGCCGTCAGCAGGGCGGCTGCCATTGCGCTGCCGGCAAACAGGCCGAAGCGGCGGAGCCAGCGTCCTTGCGCTTTCCCGGTGGCCACCACCTGCGCCTCATGGATTTCCTCCAGGCAATGCGACATGGTGTTTTCCCCAAATTGGCTGTGCCAATGCCCCAAGGGGGCGGCGCGTTTTGCAAGGTACCACCAGTCCGGTTGGCATGGAACTGAAAGATTCCGGGCCAGCCTGATCTCCTGGCACGCGCGCTGTTTTTTGGAAAGGCGCGGGCGCCAGAATCCATAAGCCGTAACGCTGCCTATCAAACGCCGCAGGCGTTCCAGGCTAAATCGCAATCAACCCGAAATTGGGCAAACGCTGGATAAAAAAAGCCGTCACAGATGCATAGGCGAGGCTTCGGCAGCGCCGATTTGCTAGTGTTTCTGGCGCGCGGATTGCCCGGCATTTCTTGCTTTGACGATCATCGACGCCAGCTTTCCACCCGGTTCCGGGGTGGGATTGACGGTGGGGCACGGCCCGAATTGGAGGGGAAAGTGGATACTGCTTAGCATCGTGGCCGAACCATATGCCTTTGCCTGGCAATTTTCGGAAACCCGTGCTCGCCGGTTCAGCCTTCCTTATCACATTGGCATGGCCTGCACATTGTCCGCACATCGTTCGGATTAGTCGGGCATCGCGTTTGCCAATGACTTGCAAGAGTGTCCTTTCAAAGACCTTTCGGACAGAGTTGTCTTATTGCATCTTAGTGCCGGTGGGTGATTGCGGCACCGTGGTGCACGTCAATGCCGTTAGCGGCGTGCGGGATCAAATTGTTTGAGCCGCCTTTGCCGCGCAAGCTATTACTTGAATCCGGCAATGCGCACAGGTATTCGCCTACTTCGACGGGGCATTCCGGCTGCCAATCCTGTGTGCAATGTGGGTGCCCCGCCGGGCTTTTCAATTCGCTACAATTCGGGGCGGATGTATCATCTTCTTACGCGATTGGATTTTCTTTAATCAAACGTGGTAGGCTGTGCCAGCAAAATTTCCCCTATCATTGAATTAACACCGCTCCAGGAGGATCAAAATGGCGACTTACAAGCAACTGATCGCAGAAAAGGAAGCGCTCGAAGCCAAGCTGGCGGAGATGCGTGCTAGTGAAGTGGCGGGCGTTATTGCCCAGATCCAGGGGCTCATGGCGGAATACGAACTGACGGCCGACGATATCGCCCCGAAGCGCCGCCGGGGCCGCCCGGCAGCCAGCGCGAACGGCGCCGCGGCCAAGCCCAAGTCCAGCCTGCCTCCCAAGTATCGCGATCCCAAGACCGGCGCCACCTGGACCGGCCGTGGCCGCGCACCGGCCTGGCTGGGTAAGAACCGTGCCCGCTTCCTGATCGCAGAAGCCTGATCACGCAATAGCTGACTGAAAGCGCTGGCTCCAGCCGGCGCTCGCTTGCCCACGTTTGCCCGCTTGCCGGGCATGGTGGCAAGCCAATGGCCGCGCCTTATGCGCGGCCATTGGCGTCCAGGAAACAACTCCCCCCAAGATTCGATATGAAAGAAGCGCTGCTTTCAGCGTTGCTGCTTGCCGCGTCCTTTGCCGCGCATGCCGATGAAAAACTGTTGTCGAAACAGTACGGGGCCTGCATGGAGCGCCCGGATGTCACTACTGCCGGCATGCACGAGTGCATTGCGGCGGAGACCGCGCGGCAGGACAAAACCCTGAATACCATCTATAAGCGACTGCAGGCGATTTCGCCCGCCAGGAAGCCCAGGCTGCTTGATGCTCAGTGCATGGCTGAAGTTCCGGGATGCCAACTGCGATTTCCAGGCCGATCCCGACGGCGGCACGCTTGCTGGCGTCAATGCGTCGGCCTGTGTGATGCAGATGACGGCGGACCGGGCCAAGGAGCTGGCCGACCTCGCCGCCGAAGCGGGAGCGCGCTGACCAGTCCGATCGGCAGTGCGACGAGGAACGCGCCGATTTAGCCATATTCCTCTGTTGTCAAAATTTGTTATCCATTCTGTTCAAGACCGGTGGGATTGTCAAAGCCAGGTGACGGCGTACCATGTGGGCCACATCGTTGTTTGCTTTGACCGGAGACCCCCATGAGCCTGGATGCAGAATCCTTTTCGCTGCTGCGCGCGTCGGTGCAGCGTTTCATCGACGAACGCCTGAAGCCGGCGGAAGACACGCTCGAGGAAACCGACGACGTACCAGCCGATATCGTTGCCGATATGAAGGAGATGGGCCTGTTCGGGATCTCCATTCCGGAAAACTACGGCGGCATCGGTTTGTCGATGGCGCAGGAATGCGACGTGGTGTACGACCTCGGCCACACCGCTTTCGCTTTCCGCTCGGTATTCGGCACCAATGTGGGCATTGGCTCGCAGGGCATCCTGATGGACGGCACCGAAGCGCAGAAACAGGAATATCTGCCCAAGATCGCCAGCGGCGAGCTGGTCATCTCGTTCGCGCTGACGGAGCCGAACGCGGGTTCCGACGCGGCTTCGCTGCAGACCAAGGCCGAGCTCGACGGCGATCACTACATCATCAACGGCACCAAGCGCTTCATCACCAACGCCCCACGCGCCGGCGCCTTTACGCTGATGGCACGCACCGGCGGCGCCGGGGCATCGGGCATTTCCTCGTTCATCGTGCCGGCGAATACGCCGGGCATCTCGCTCGGCAAGCCGGACAAGAAGATGGGCCAGCGCGGCACCAAGACCTGCGACGTGGTGCTGGAAAACGTGCGCGTGCCTGCCGCCAACATCATCGGCGGCGTGCCTGGCGTGGGCTTCAAGACTGCCATGAAGGTGCTCGACCGGGGCCGCCTGCATATCTCCGCGCTGGCCTGCGGCATGGCACACCGCCTGATTACCGATGCCGTGGCCTATGCCAAGGAGCGCAAGCAGTTCGGCCAGCCGATCGGCGATTTCCAGCTGATCCAGGCCATGCTGGCCGATAGCCAGGCCGAGCTGTATGCCGGCTTGTCGATGGTGCGCGACTGCGCCCAGCGCTACGACGCCAAGACGCCTGGCAAGAGCGATCCGGAAGTCAGCATGCTGGCCTCCTGCACCAAGATGTTCTGCACCGAGATGGTGGGCCGCGTGGCCGACCGCGCCGTGCAGATCCACGGCGGCGCCGGTTATATCGCCGAGTACAAGGCCGAGCGCTTCTATCGCGATGTGCGCCTGCTGCGCCTCTACGAGGGCACCACACAGATCCAGCAACTGATCATCGCCAAGCAACTGCTGCGCGACTGATCGGAAGACGCGAAGCGAGGCGGGCGCAAGGCCGGCCTTGCCATTAGCGTGCGGACCCCCGGCCCGGTGCGCCGGCCGGTGTCCGTGCCGGGCCCAGGCAGCGTTCGTGCCGCGATGGCGCTGCGCCCGCGGGCCAACCGAAGCGCGCACGCGATGTCCTGTTGTATTCAACGGAGGCCGCCCCCATGGCAATTGCCGCTTTCAATTTTCCCGTTATCAGCACTGACCACCTGTGCCGGCCGCACTCGTCCGGCAACGGCACGTGGACCGATGGCGCGCCGTGCTACCCGATTATCGAAGCCCTGATGGCATGCGCCGCGCGTGGGTCAGGCGCGCCGCTGGACTGTATCCGCCTGGCGCTGGACGCGGCCGGCGCGCTGGGCCGTGCCGATCCGGTGACCTCGGTCCAGCCGGCTCGCCTGCAAAGCTTCGACGGCGCGCTCTACCGCACCGGCACCGGCGCGTGGACCATCCTCCACAGCGATCGCCTGGCCGCGCCGGATGTGCGCTTCATGATCGCTTACCTGCTGGGCCGCCAGCTTCTTGGCGGCAGCGAGATGGACTACGTGGAGTGCGCGAACGCCGACGTGATGGCCGTGCCGGAAGATGACTCCGCGGGCGGCCTGGCCTATGCCTTTGCGAGCCGGTTGCTGATGCCGCTCAATGCCTTCCGCCTGGCATTGCCCGGCGCGGTGGACCTGGATGTGCTGGCCGGGCTGGCCGAGCGTCTCTGCCTGCCGGTGCATCATGTGGCGCGGCGCTGGTTGTCCTATACCTCCCGCAAGGCCCGGCTGACCCTGCGGCGCGACGGCGTCACGCTCGGCACCTGGGCCAGCGAGACGGCGTTCGGGCTGTGGGACGAGGACCTTGGCGGCGCGAAGGGCATGCGCGCGGCGCCGCAGACGTTGAGGCTCGACGACGGCACCAGCATCGAGCTGGCCGTGGGCCCCAGGCATCTCGCGGCGCGGACCGGCGCGCACCAGCGCGCAGCCTTTCCCCGCTAACCCAGGCCACCCCTGCCGGGCGCCGGCGTCAGTGTTCGTGATGCAGGTACTTGGCCTGCCGCGGCAGGCGGAAGCTGACCATGAACACGATCACCATCATCACCGTCACGTACCAGTAGAAGCTCGATTCGTGGCCCAGGGATTTCAGGTCCAGCGCGACGTATTCGGCGGAGCCGCCGAAGACCGCGTTCGCCACGGCATAGGCCAGGCCCACGCCCAGCGCCCGGATCTCCGTCGGGAACATCTCGGCCTTGACGATGCCGCTGATGGACGTGTACAGGCTGACGATGGCCAGCGCCAGGGAAATCAGCACGAAGGCGACGAAGGGACTGTGGGCGCCGCCCAGCGCCGTGAGGATCGGTACCGTAGCCAGCGCTCCCAGCGCGCCGAACAGCAGCATATTGTTGCGCCGCCCGATGCGGTCGGAGAGCGCGCCGAATAACGGCTGCATGCACATGTAGAAAAACAGGCAGCCGGTCATCACGTAGCTGGCGGTCTTGATCGACATGCCGGCGCTGTTCACCAGGTACTTCTGCATATACGTGGTGAACGTGTAGAAGATCAGCGAGCCGCCCGCGGTGTAGCCGAGCACCGTGAAGAAGGCCGCCTTGTGATTGCGGAACAGCTCGGTCAGGGTGCCAGCCTCCTTGCTCGCGCGGGTGGCGGCAGAGGTGGTTTCATGCAAGGTGCGGCGCAGGAAGAGCGCCACCACTGCCGTGACGGCGCCGATCACGAACGGAATACGCCAGCCCCAGGCCTTGAGTTCCTGCTCGTCGAGGAACTGCTGCAGCACCACCACCACGAGCACCGCCAGCAACTGGCCGCCGATCAGCGTGACGTACTGGAACGACGAGAAAAACCCGCGCTGGCCCTTGAGCGCCACCTCGCTCATATAGGTGGCGGTGGTTCCGTACTCGCCGCCCACCGAGAGCCCCTGCAACAGCCGTGCCATCAGCAGGAGTGCGGGCGCCCAGGCTCCGATGCTGTTATAGGTGGGCAGGCTGGCGATCGTCAGCGAGCCGCAGCACATCATCGTCACCGAGATCAGCAGCGAGTTCTTGCGGCCATGCCTGTCTGCGATACGGCCAAAAAGCCACCCGCCGATCGGCCGCATCAGGAAACCCGCGGCAAACACGCCAGCCGTATTCAGCAACTGCGCGGTCGGGTCGGATTTGGGGAAGAAGGATCCCGCGAAATAAATGGCGCAGAACGCGTACACGTAGAAGTCGAACCACTCGACGAGATTGCCGGATGAGGCGGCGACGATGGCGTAAATGCGCTTGCGCTTTTCCTCGGCGCTCGGCGGTGCATCGAGAAGGGGGGCGGACAGGTCAGTCATGATTTGTCTCTTCCTTTCGGCATGCCGCCCCACGTGAAGAGCCGTGGTGCGAGATCGGCACGCAGGATTCCAGTGTAGTGCGCTTGCGCCGAACTGCCGGGCCGCCGTCAGACCGGGAACTGCGTGGTGGACAGCACCTGCCTGAGCATCAGGAAGTCACTGATCCGCCGCACGCTGGGCAGATACGCCAATTGCTCGGCGTGCAGGCGGTTGAAGCTTTCGCTGGCCCGCTTGCGCAGCAACCCAGTCCGTGACGGCCGATCGGCAACCGGCCTGGGGCCAAGCGTGGAGGGAACCGGGGAGGTGGGCGACGCGTGTAAAGAACGGCGTATCGCCTGGATTGGACCGGGAGGCATCCGGTGGGCGGGGAGCATCGCCGCGCATAAACGATGCTGGCCGCATCGCACGGCTGGGCAAGCGCCGCTAAGCCGCGTTAGTTGCGAGGCGCCTGGCCTTGGACGGCTGTGTTCGACGTGGATAGCGTCTCTTGCTACCACTTGCCGCCCTATTGCGTGGGTTCTTGCGTTTCTTGTGCTTCTTGCGGCCAGACTCCGTCCACATCCCTTAGCAGATGGCCTGCCAGGATGTAGTCGCCCAGCCGGGTCGCCTTGGCTTCGAGATCGAGCAGTTCATGATCGGCCAGCGTGCCGAGATCGAACTGGCAATACAGGTTGCGCTGCCGGAAGGTGGTCTTGGTTTTGGCCAGCCCCTCGATCAGGGCTTCGCGCGAATGGACAGCAATGCTTTCCTGTCCGCGGTATTGCACTTTGATGCCGCGCTTTTCTCCGAGCCGGCCGAGTTCGACGGCGTCCTGCCATCCGGTTTCATAGTCCAGCTCAAGCGCCAGCACATCTTTCGATGCGAGAAGCCGAAGCGCTTCTGCTTTGCTGCTAGCTCGCACTATTGACATCCACACCTCTTATATCGTCTTATACTGTACGAATATACAGTCAACGCGTCATTGCGGCAAGGGGTTGCCCCCCGGCCCTTTGGACTACCTTTGAACTACTCTTGGGCTACCGCGCCGGCGGCGTCTTCCGCAGCCCCGCAGTACCGCTATTTTCCTCCAGTCTGGCCCTTTTAGGGGGCGGGCGTGGCCTCGGTGGCCGCACCATCCGCCTTCATGGTCGCTCCGGCATTTTGCGCTGCCGTGACAGAAAAGTCGCCCGCATAGACATGCACCACCCGCGCCGGGTCCAGGTACCTGCGGATTACCGCGTTGACCTGTTCGACGGTCGCCGTGGCGATAGCTTGCTCATGTTCCGTGACAAAGCGCATCGTGCGTCCCAGGAACAGCTGGTTGGCCAGTGCGCCGGCCAATGCCGAGTCGCTGGTGCGGGAAAGCGTGCCTAGCTGCAACAGGCCGCTCCTGGCTTGCGCCAACTCCTCCGGTGTAATCCCGGTATCCGTAAGGCGGGACAGTTCCTCTTCGACGCCGCGCTTGAGTTTATCCAGGTTCTGCGGCGCATAAAGCGCTTGCATGCCAAACCTGCCGTTGGTGTCGAGCGCGCCCACTTGCACGAAACTGCCGACACTGTAACTGATGCCGTCGCGTTGGCGTAGCCGATCCGCAAGCCGCCCCTTGAGCGCGTTGCCGCCGAACACGCGATTGGCAATGACCAGGGCCGGATAATCCGGGGAATTGCTGGTCAGCTCGATCGGCAGGGCGGCCAGGTAGATGGCATTGGCCTTGCCAGGTGTCTCGCGGGTCAGGCGGGCAGGCGTGAGCGGTACGAAGGGGCGGTCGACACGTGCATAGGGCGCCTGCGCCTCCCAGTCGCCGAACAGGGTAGCCAGCTGCGCCTGAGCCGCCTCGCGGTCGAAGTCCCCGACCAGAACCGCCTGTCCGTGGCTGGCGCCATAGAAGCGCGTGTGAAAGTAGCGCAAGTCGGCCAGCCGCAGCTGCCTGAGTGCCGCAATATTCTCTTGTGTCGTGGGGACATAACGCGGGTCCCCCAGCTCGTAGGGATTGCTGTGGCGGCCGAGCGCATTCGATGCAACCGTCTCAGGCTGGCTCAGCCCGCTTTCGACGCCAGCAATGGCGTTGGCACGCAGCGTCTCGAACTCGGCGGCTGGCAGGCTGGGCTCGCGCAAGATCTCGCGCAGCAGCGCCAGCGTCTCGGCAAGCGTTTCCCGCCGCGCCTCGAAACGAACGTTGACCGATTCGGCGTCGCCCTGGATCGACACCACTGCCCTGAGCGCGTTCAGCCGGTCGGCGATCTGCTGCCGTTCCAGGCGAAGGGTGCCGCGCATCAGCATGGCGGCGGTCAGGCTGCCGGCCGCGTCCAGGCCCTGCAGGTTGTTCACGTCGCCCATGCGCAGGATCAGCATGCCATTTACGGTCTGCCCGCGGCTGGGCTTGGGCAGCAAGGCGAACTGCATGCCGTTGGCCAGCTTGCCGCGCAAGGTATGGGCCTCGATATTGTCCGGGCTCGGGTCGAAGGCCGGCACGGCGGCCTTGGCTGGCTTAGCCTGGTAGGCGGCCACCAGTGCGGCGATATCCGGAGCGGCGGGCACGCTGGCCGACGCAGGCGCCTCGGCAGGCTTGTCCCCGGGCATGTCGAGCGGCACGAAGCGTCCCAGCGTACGGTTGCTGGCGCGCAGGTAGTTCTGCGCCACCCGCTGCAGGTCGGCCAGCGTCACGCGTTCGGCCTGCTGGCGCGCGATCAGCAACAGGCGCCAGTCGCCCTTGGCGATCGCCTCGGACAAGGCCACGGCATAGCCGGAGGGGTTCTCCAGCAGGCGCTCGTAGCCGTTGAGCATGCGGGTGCGGGCACGCTCCAGTTCCACCTCGGTGACCGGCCGCTCGGCGAAGCCCTCGACCTGCGCCACCAGCGTCTGCCGCGCCGCCTCGAGATCCTTCGCCTTGCTCAGTCCGGCGCCGAACAGGACCGAGCCGGGATCCTTCATTGACGACACCGAGCCGAACTGCCAGCTGGCCTTGCCGCTTTCCACCAGTGCTTTGTACAAGCGGCCGCCGGAGCCATCCGAGAGGATGTCCGCCAGCAACTGCATGGCCACCGCATCCGGATGGGCGCCGGGGGCGATGTGGTACTGCACGGCCACCACCTGCGAGTCGCCGACGCGGCGCAGCGTGATCTCGCGTGCGCCTTCCTGCGGCGGCTCCACGGTGTACTGCGCCGGCAGCATGCGCGCCGGGCGCGGGATCGCGCCGAAGTGCTTGCCGATGCGCGCCAGCGTGGCGGCTACGTCGAACTTGCCGGCCACCACCAGCACCGCGTTGTCGGGCTGGTAATAGCGGCGGTAGAACTCCTGCAGGTTGCCGATGGCGACATGCTCCACGTCGCTGCGCGCACCTATCGGCGCCTTGCCGTAGTTGTGCCAGCGATAGGCGGCCGAGCGCATCTGCTGCATCAGCACGCCGCCGGGGTTGTTCTCGGCGCGCTCCATCTCATTGCGCACCACCGTCATCTCGCTGTCGAGGGCCTCGCGGGCGACGAAGCTGTTGACCATGCGGTCCGCTTCCATCTTCAGCGCCCAGTCGAGGTTCTCCTCGCTGGCGGTGAAGCTCTCGTAGTAGTTGGTGCGGTCGAAGGCAGTCGTGCCGTTGAACTGCATGCCGCGGCGCGTGAGTTCCTGCGCGATGGTGTTGCCCGGCAGCGCCGGCGTGCCCTTGAACAGCAGGTGCTCGAGCAAGTGCGCCATGCCGGTCTCGCCATAGTTCTCATGGCGGCTGCCGACCAGGTAAGTCATGTTCACGGTGGTGACTGGCTGCGCCGCGTCGGGCGCCAGCAGTATGCGCAGGCCGTTGGGGAGCCGGTACTCGGTAATGCCCTCCACGCTGGCCACTTCGACCGGCGCGGCGGAAGACAGCCTGGCAACCGCCGCAGTCGCCGGGACTGCCGGGGCGGCAGATACGGCTACGCTGAAAGTCAGGGCCAGCAGGCAGGAAAGGCACTTGAACGTGAGACGCATGCGGAATTCGAGGTGTGGATTGGCTCCCTTGTCGCGGAGATCTGTGCGATTCTGCTGGGCGCGGCAAGGCAGCGGTAAGGTCGGCCCGATGGCTGATTCTAGCTCTTGCCGGGCCCGTAGCGGCATGGTGTAGTGCTTTTCAGCCGGTTCGCAGTGAATTTGGGAATATTCCGCACCCTTCAAGCCGCCGCAGCGCACCGGGTGTCCTGAATCCAAATTCGTTGAATTTAGGTTCAGGACATTAAGCCTAACTTTGGCCCCTGAACTCGCCGGAACCCGCGCCACCGTTGGGTTTCGGCTATTTTTTGGGGTGCATATGTACCCATGTAAATACATTACATTAGCCTTGTTTTTTGCTGAATATGTCCAATAATGGTGTTCATGTATATCGAACACGTCCCCAACCGCAATTCCCCGCCGGCGATCCTGCTGCGCGAGTCCTATCGCGAAGGCAACAAGGTCAAGAAACGCACCCTGGCGAATTTGTCCGCACTTCCGCCCGAGGTGATCGAGGGCTTGAAGGTCTTGCTGCGCGGCGGGGCGGCCGTGGCCTCGGCCGATGAGGCCCTGGTGATCGAGCGCAGTCTGCCGCACGGCCATGTGGCCGCCGCGCTCGGTACGGCCCGCGCCTGTGGCGCGCAACACTGGTTCGCGGCGGCGCCGGGCCGCGTGCCATCCCTGGTCATGGCGCTGCTGGTGGCACGCCTGATTTCGCCCGCCTCCAAGCTGGCCACGCACCGCATGCTGCAGCAAGAGACCGCGGCCCATTCGCTGTCGCGCATGCTCGGCATCGGCGATGTGGAGCCCGAGGAGTTGTACGCCGCGCTGGACTGGCTGGGAGAGGCCCAGGAAGCCATCGAGAAGCGCCTGGCGAAGCAGCATCTGGCTGGTGGCACCCTGGTGCTCTATGACCTCACTTCCACCTGGCTGACCGGGCGCTGCTGCGACCTGGCGGCCTACGGCTACAGCCGCGATGGCAAGCGTCACGAGCCGCAGATCGTGTTCGGTCTGGTCTGTACGCCGCAAGGGTGTCCGGTGGCGGTCGAAGTCTTCGCCGGCAACACTGCCGATCCGAGCACGGTGGCGTCTCAGGTGGAGAAGCTCAAAGACCGTTTCGGCATCGAGAAGCTCGCCTGGGTAGGGGACCGGGGGATGCTGACGCAAGCCCGTATCGACACGCTGTTGCGCCCGGCAGGACTGGACTGGGTGAGTAGCCTGCGCGCCCCGCAGGTAGCTGAACTCGCCCGCGAACAAGGCCCCTTTCAGCCCTCGCTGTTCGATGAACGCAACCTCATCGAACTCACCAGCGAAACGTTTCCTGGCGAGCGACTGGTGGTGTGCCGCAATCCGCTGCTGGCCGACGAACGGGCCAGGAAACGCGAGGCGCTGTTGCAGGCCACCGAACAGGAGCTCAACAAGATTGCCGAGGCCACCACGCGCGCGCGCAACCGGCTCAAGGGCACGGAGGCGATTGCCCTGCGCGTGGGCCGGGTCATCGAGCGCTTCAAGATGGCCAAGCACTTCGAGCTGACCATCACCGACACCAGCTTTGCCTGGGCGCGCAAGACGCTACAGATCGAGCAAGAGGCGGCACTCGATGGCCTGTATGTGGTGCGCACGAGTTTGCCGGCGGCGCAACTGTCAGCCGAGGCGGCCGTGTCGGCCTACAAGGGCTTGGCGGCGGTCGAGCGAGCGTTTCGTTCGCTCAAGACCATGGACTTGCACGTGCGCCCCGTGTTCCATTGGAATGCCGAGCGCGTGCGTGCTCATGTCTTTCTGTGCATGCTGGCCTACTACGTCGAATGGCACATGCGCGAAAAATTGAAGCCGATGCTGTTTGACGATGAATACATCGAGCTAGCGCGCGCTTCCCGTGCCTCGCCCGTGGCCAAGGCACGGCGTTCGGAACAGGCGAAAGCCAAGGACGCCACCAAGCGCACCGAGGATGATCTGCCCGTCCACAGCTTGCGCACGTTGCTCGGTGATCTGGCCACGCTCACCTACAACATCTGCCACACGCCGCTGAATCCGGAGGCCAAGATCATCATGACCACGCGGCCAACGCCCCTTCAGGACCGCGCCTTCCGCCTCCTGGGCATCAGCCCGGCAGCCCTGCCGTAGCACCTGTACCCAGTCAGCCCTCGCTACGCACTCGCATAACCGCGTGAAATCAACACCTTACGTTGGCCTGAACTCAAAGTTAGGATTAAGAAGAGATGCCAGCGGATTACCGCTGCGGCTGCCTCGACCGGTCCCTGTCAACAGACCGGCAGCGCACTGGGATCATCCATCGCCTCCCTCGCCCTCCTGCTCATCCAACGCGGCCAGTTCGCTCAACACCAGCGTCTCGTGCGCAAGCACGGTCACCAGTGAAAGCAGATGGGCCTGGGTCTCTTCGGTGAGGTTGCAGAAGGTGCCGCCCGCCGCGTTCTCGATGGCAACCGACAACAGCGCATTGAGCTGCGCGGTTTTTTCTACGGCGAGGCTTAGCGGGCTTTCGGATGGGGCATGCGCGGTCAGGAAGGTATCGCGGCCCGCACGTTGGGCGGTGATGTTGTAGCGCGGGTAGTAGTTATGCATCGAGTGCGCTCCGTCGGGATGCGCACAGGCGATGGCAGTTGACGGGGAGCTTGGGGGATGCGATTTGCCCGGAATGGGCGAGCGAAGACTGGGGCATGGGAGTGCCTACTCTGTCAGCGTATTTTGACTCCGCTCCCCGCTGCTAATCGGGGTGGGCGGGCGCAAGGCGAGGTTAGCAGACCGGGACAGAGATCCGGCGAGCCCGAAGGCTCCCCCGCCTAGCCCCGCCTAGGCCCGCCCATAAGGACGTGCAGACGCACGACGGACGCAAAAACGCCGCCTGGTGGCGGCTGTCCGCCTCTGTCATCCGGGCTGCTAAACCCGGCCGCTGTGGTTGCGGCGACGAGCGAAGTATAGCGTGGGGCAATGCGGCCCAACCCGGCCGCAACAAACAGTCACGCCCGCTACGCCATCACACCACCACCGGCACCAGATCGATCCTGCCGGCCGTCCAGCCGAGCAAGCATGCTTTCCCGTCGGTGATGTGGGACTCGGCTCCAGCCAAGCGTTCTGAGCACCTTTTGAAGCATCGGCATTCCAGCGCCTCAACCGGGCGCCTGAGGGCGCAGTGCCGTCGGTTCGATGCCGAACATGCGCTTGTGCGTGCGAGTAAGGTGAGCCGAGTCCGCAAATCCTGCCTCATGCGCGGCTTCGGTCCAGGATGCGCCCGACATGACCGCCTCGACGGCCAGATTGATGCGCAGCCATAGGAGGTACGCTCTGAACGAGATCCCGGTCCCGGCGACGAACAGATGCCGAAAACACTCTCCGACAGGGCGACCGCTGAGGCCACGTCATTTAATGAGAGGGGAATTCGAATGTTCGACCGGATATAGTCCAGGGCCCGGCTAAGGCGCGGGTCCAGGTCTTTGTCCGGCCTCGTTGCGGTCCCACACAGCTCTGCAATGGCCAACGTTGCTGCCTCGACCATGTCCTTGGCCGACAGGCTCGACTGCAAAGCTTCGGACAGCAACCTGGCAGCCGCGTGGGCACCTGCGACCGGGAGTTCAGCGACGGCATTCGAACCAAAGCGTGCCGTGAGTGCGCGCCCAGCGATGGTTTCGGGTTCCACGAAGAGGTGTGCCATGGCGGCGGCGCCAACAACTTCGAATTGGTGCGTGCATTCACTGGGGACGATGGCGGCCTCGTAGCCAGTCCAGGCACCATCAGCCGTGGTCCGAAAGCGGAAGCTACCTCGCAACGCGATGACGAGTTGATGGGCATGGTGCTCGTGCCACTGCGTTCTGCCCTGACCTTCGCCTATCCAGAGAATGCCGCCTTGCCATAAGTAGCTGCGACCCGTGGATGTGATGGCCGAGAAACGACCGTGCGCGATGGACGGTTGGGCGGAATCGCCCTGCAGTGCTGTCACGATCCGCCCCCCCTCAACTCAGCCGTTTCGTTCAAGTTCATTCCGTGCGCGGCCCCGACAATGGCTCGCATATTAGCAGCCCATCCCGGACACGCACGATGTACCGCTCTACCTTCGCCTTTCAAATTCGCCCCCACGTCCAAGCCGAGCTCGATGCCGCAGCGGCGCACGAAGCTCGGGGCGAGGCAATCTTGGCGTTCACTCATCTCGAGCGCGCCCACATCCTTGGGCAGGAATCCACTGTGGAACACGTGCGCACCCACTGTGCGATGTTCCGCTGGGCGCTCCGCCAGAACATTGCGGGTGAAGCTTTCGGCCAGACCTGGCGAATCGTTGCCGCGGCATTGAAAACCTGGCTGGGTTGGGTGCTCATCGGTAATACCGGCGGCGCCAAAGTCAGCGGCTTCAAGCTCATGCCGGTTCCGGCAGACCTGCAGCAGCTCATCGACGCCGCTCGCTCAGTGCACTAGCGCCACGACGCGCCATCGACGGCGCCCCCGGATTCCCGACAACCTCTTTAGGTGCCTCATCAGGGCACCCGGACTTTGCTCATTCCATCGTCATTGTAAAAAAGGACCCAACCATGTTCAAACTCTCCGCGCCGACCTCGCTCGCAGCAGTCGCCTTCTCCCTTCTCACCGCCGCCTGCGGCACACCGCCGGCGAACTTTGACCTTTCGCTGCAGCATCCTAGTCTTACTGTGTCATAAAAAATAGTGCATTATATGTACTTCTTCATTCAAGGTGGAAGTGCATGAGCACGAGCGACCGATTTGCGGAGTACATGAGCTACTTGGCGGAAGGATTGGGGCATGCCGATCGCCGGGCCGGCTTGGAGAGCTATTGCACTGGCCTGATGCTGCCGCTGTCGCGCAAGAGCGTCGAACCGATGGCGGCACGGGTTGACCCACTGCATGCCAGTGCCCGGCATCAGTCGCTGCACCACTTCGTCTCTAAATCCGATTGGTCGGATGCGGCATTGATGGGGCGCGTCCGGGAATGGGTGCAGCCTTTGCTGCAAGCTCAAAGCGGTCGTTATTGGATCATTGACGACACGGGCTTTCCGAAGAAAGGCAAACATTCAGTGGGTGTGGCGCGCCAATATTGTGGCCAGCTTGGCAAACAGGACAACTGCCAGGTGGCAGTCAGCCTGTCACTGGCTACAGAGCAAGGCAGCCTTCCGATTGCTTATCAGCTTTATCTCCCCAAGGAATGGGCCGACGATGTGACTCGCCGCCAGAAGGCCGGCGTGCCAGACGATATCGCGTTCGCCACCAAGCCGGAGATTGCCTTGGCGCAAGTGCGCGAGGCGATCGCAGCCGGCGTGCCTGCCGGAGTCGTGCTGGCCGACGCTGCGTATGGCGATGAAACCGGCTTTCGCGAAACCCTGACCGAGTTGGGTCTGCTTTACGCGGTCGGGATTCGCTCCACGACGACAGTGTGGCCGCCGGGCGTCTCGCCACTGCCGGCGAAACCGTCGAACGGTCCGGGCAGGCCACCGAAGTTGCTGCGTCGCGCACCGGGCCATGAGCCGGTTTCCGTGAAGACCCTGGCGATGACTTTGCCCTCGAGTGCTTACCAAGTGGTGGCTTGGCGGGAAGGCACCAATGCGGCCCTTTCATCGCGATTTGCGGCCGTGCGGGTTCGCCCGGCGCATCGGGACTATTGGCGCAGTACCTTGCGTGACGAAGAGTGGTTGCTGGTCGAATGGCCGGAGGGCGAAGCGGAGCCAACCAAATACTTCTTGTCCACCGCACCGGCCGATGCGCTGATAGAGCAACTGGTGTTCGTGACCAAAATGCGTTGGCGTATTGAGCGCGATTACCAAGACTTGAAGCAAGAACTCGGCCTTGGTCATTACGAAGGGAGAGGCTGGCGCGGATTCCACCATCACGCGACGCTGAGCATCGCAGCCTATGGCTTCCTGATGGCCGAGCGACTCACTGCCGACAAGTCAGAAGGCAGTAAAAAAAACTTCTTCGAACGCCAAGTCCCTGCGCTTCCCGCGGATTACATCCCCCGTGGCAGCCCTGCGCGCGCAGCGACACGTGGCGAATTCGATCACGACACTCCGTCATCACCTTAGCTTCCACCTGATGCGCAGCCTTGGGCTTTGCCCATGCTGCGCATCAATCGATGGTCGATTCAATTTATGACACAGTAGAACTAGTTCCCAAGGCCAGTTCGTTGTCCGCATGGACCCCCCGGCTTCGGGCCCAGCTATCAACCAGATGCACGCATGGCAGGTGCACCTGGAGACACCCGATGGAAAACCTGTGTCGCGAGCCGTGATTGGCTTCGACGGGGGCATGCCGCAGCACGGCCAGCGCTTCCCTACCAAGCCCCGCATCACACGCGAGGTAGCGCCTGGCGTCTACGCACTCGAAGGCATGAAGTTCAGCATGACCGGCTGGTGGGACATGCGTCTTGCAATTCAGGCCGGGGATGTGACCGACGGAGCCGTGTTCAACGTCATCGTCGGCGATTCGGGGATTCAGCGCTAAGCGTCTTGGTCAGGGGACAGTTTAATGAGCCAGCTCCACAAATCCAAGCTGCCTGCGTCACGGCAGGCGAGCAAGCGCGGAAGGCTGACGGGCGCACTCGCCGCTGTAGCCGTGGTCCTGGCCCCGCTTGCCTTGCTTACCGGCTTCGGACGTGCCGACGACACCATGGACGGCGCCGCCTCGTGGTCGCAGGAAGAGCGGGCCATCTTATCCTCGATGAGCCTGAACAAGCTTCCCGCACCGCCGCCCGACCCGTCGAACGCCGTGGCGGACAAGCCAGAAGCAGTCGCGCTCGGCAGGAGGCTGTTCGCGGATGCACGCCTATCTCGCAACGGGGCGGTGTCGTGCGCCAGTTGCCATGCGCCCGACCGCCAGTTCCAGGACGGACTGCCTCTCGGAAGGGGCATCGGAGCCGGGAAACGCCGGACCATGCCAATCGTGGCGACGGCGCACAGCCCGTTCTTGTTTTGGGACGGTCGCAAGGACAGCCAGTGGTCTCAAGCGTTGGGTCCCTTAGAGGATGCCGTTGAGCACGGCGGCAACCGCGTCCAGTTCGCCCGGGTGGTGCGGACGCACTACCAGCGGGAGTATGAGTCGCTGTTTGGCGCCCTCCCGAACCTGCAGGAACTACCGGCCGACGCGAGCCCCCTGGGCAGCGCCGACGAGAAGCGGGCCTGGTCTCGGCTGACAAACGAGCAACGCGATGCCGTCAACCGCGTCTTCGCCAATCTCGGCAAGGCCATCGCGGCCTACGAGCGGACAGTGACCTACGGTGAGTCCCGCTTCGACCGGTACGTTGACGCGGTTCTCATAGGCGACCGCGCGGGCCAGAAAACGTTTTTGACCCAAGAGGTCAATGGCCTTCGTCTGTTCATCGGCAAGGCTCAATGCGCGACGTGCCACAACGGCCCGCTCCTGACGGACCAGGCCTTCCACAACACGGGCGTCCCGCCCAGAGAGCCAGCACGCCCGGACAGTGGCCGCGCTCCCGCCACAGCCAAGGTTTTGGCGGACGAGTTCAATTGCCTGAGCCGCTACAGCGACGCGCCACCGCAAGTCTGCCAAGAGCTGCGCTTCATGGCCACCGGCGAACCGGGCATGGAAGGCGCCTTCAAGACCCCGAGCTTGCGCAACGTGGCACTACGGGCTCCGTACATGCACGCGGGCCAGTTCGCGACCTTGGGCGAGGTAGTGATGCACTACGCGCGTTCGCCGGCAGCGGCGGTTGGTCATTCCGAGCTGGCACATGGTGGCACGGGGCACGCCGAGCGCAAGCCCATCCGCTTGACGGAGGAGGAGATGCGAGACGTTGTCGCGTTCCTGCGCACCCTATCGGGTCCCATCATGGAGCGTTCTTCTCGATAGGAACCGAGAGGGTTGCCCTGTCACTTCAGCCGCGTTGCACTGGGGAAGATGGACGCAGGTTCGCCTCTCAGCCGTGGCGCGCGACCATACCCTCGCAGCCAACGCATTGATTTGCATACTGATCCAGGTACACGTGGGCGGGGCGAAGCGGAATGCGTCCAGCGGGAGCGCGCTGGCGCCATGCCTGCGAACCGCTTCATTCGCCGCGCGCAGGGCATTGAGTCGCAACGGCGACGGCTGGAAAGAGTAGCTTGCGGACGAGCCGATTGGAATCGGACGAATCCGAATTTTGCTGTGGGATTTTCGCAAAAAAATTCATTGCAGATTAGGACGTGTCCGATTGATTCCGATGAGGAATTACGCGCAAATTGGGGGGCGAATTTGCGCACATGCCCATCCTGAGGGAGATCGTATGCAGCAGGAAAACCAGCCCATCGGCATTTGGGAGGCCCAACCATGATGCGAAGCATTGCCTGCGTTGGCGACGCGCTGGAGCGCGGCGGGAAGATCCTGCCCTATCCAGGCCGAGGTTGCACTTTTGGCGCTCCCGTTCGCCAGACAGCAATGATCGGAGGCCAGGCTTACTGCGAGGCTTGCAAGAGCACCGGCACGATTGCCAGGTCCGGGCCGGGATCTTCGGGGAGGGTGCAGGGCCGGAGCATCAAAACTCGTTAACAAGCAATGAGTTATCGCAGCGGGTTGTAAACTGGGGGCGGAAGGGGTTTACTCTGATTTTTCTGATTCAGAGGCGAGCTAATGAGCCCCGGCAAACAACTGATCATCCTGCTGTCGGAAATAGAAGATCCTCGCGTCGTAGGCCGAACCTGGCACAAGTTGATCGACATCCTGTCGATTGCGCTGTTCTCGGTGCTGGCCGGCGCACAGGGGTGGGACGAGATGGAGGAATGGGGTATTGCTCATGAAGTGAGGCTTCGGCAATACCTGGAATTGCCGCATGGCATTCCCGGGCACGACACCATTCGACGTGTCTTTGAGGTGCTCGATCCGAAACAACTGGATGCCTGCCTGCTGAGTTGGGTGGGTCAGGTTTGTCCGGATCTACACACGATCATCGCGATCGACGGCAAGAGTGTGCGTGGCTCGGGCTCGAGTGCCAAGGGCGTGCGTGCCTTGCATAGCGTGACAGCCTACGCGAGCCTGAGTGGCCTGGTGCTGGCGCAGCAGCGTTGCGAGGAAAAGACCAACGAGATCACCGCCATTGAAGCCCTGCTGCCGGTCCTCTCCCTTAAGGGTAGCCTGGTGACCATCGATGCGATCGGCACCCAGGTGGCCATCGCGCAGGAGATCACTGAGCGCGGCGGCGACTATCTGCTGGTCGCCAAGGACAACCAACCCAGCCTGGCTCAAGCCGTTGAAGACTATATGCGCATCGGCAAAGCTCACGATTGGGCGCACATGAAGCCATGATCTTTGAGACGCTGGATAAAGGACACGGTCGCCTTGAAAGCCGCCACTGCGTCGCAGTAGCGGCGCCGGACTATCTCAGCGAACTGGATCGCTGGCCCAAGCTCAAGAGCTTGGTGCGCATTGAGCGCACGCGCGACATCGGCGGCCAAGTGAGCGTGCAGACGCAGTACCTGATCAGTTCCGCCGCACCTGATGCCAAGCTCTTACTTGAGGCGAGTCGCATGCACTGGGCCATCGAGAACGGCTTGCATCATTGCCTGGACGTGACCTTCCGCGAGGACGCCAGCACCGTGCGCTTGCGCAATGCAACGGCCAATTTCGCCACCTTGCGCCGCATTACCTTGAATTGGCTGCGCATGCGGCCCGAATCCGGCAAGAAAAAGCGTAGCCTGGCCGCACGTCGCAAGGTCGCGGGCTGGAATCCTGATTACCTATTCGAGTTACTCCAGCTCACGCCACTGCCGAGAATTTGATGCTCCGGCCCTGGGGGAGGGTGCCTGATGCAGCCGATCAAGACAGTTAAGGCGCAACATACGCCCGTCGAGGACCGGGCGCCGGCCAAGGTCGATTTGCCGCCGCCGCGTGGCACGCTGTATTGGGGCGGTGCCGGGCTGGACGGCGGATATGTTCAGCCGCTGCTCGATGCGTTCCGGAAGGCGGGGATTGCGCACTGCTTCGCTGGACTGACCCATACCGCTAGCGCAGCCATGCCAAATGGATACGAGTTCTCTGGCACGTTGCTTGATGCTATCCATTCGGGAATGCTGATCCGCTCACGCGACGACAGCGAGTGGACGATTACGGGTGGTATGTCGGCGTAGGCGCCGCAGTTCAACCTGATCGGTTACAGCTACGGCTCTCTCCTGGCCGCGCAAACCGCATGGTCATATGCCCGCGCCGGCCACGCGATCGACCATTTGGTTTTGGTGGGCTCGCCGATTGAAGCGGGATTCCTTGCGCACCTGCGCAGCCACGAGAACATCCGCAAGACCATCGTGATCAATCTGAAGCAGCTCGGAGACCCGATCTACGCCGGAATGCCTTGGCGCGAACTGGTCGAATCGGCACCGATGCTAAATATGCAGATGCTCGCCGGCAAGGGCGAGGGGCACTTCTACTATGCCCATGTTGTGCGAGACAGCCCGAAACGATGGGCTGCACTTGCCGAGCGCGTTGCGGCGGAGGGCCTTAGATGACGATGCGCACAAGGGCCCTGGTGCGCATCGTTGACTGCATTGCCGTGCTTCTCGCTCTGGATGGGCTCGCCTTTTCCGTGGCTACCATGCTGACACCGATAAACCGGCAGCAGGTGACTACGGGCGCCCTCGTCGTTTATGCCGCGGTTGCGTTCCTTCTGGCTGCCGTGCCGCTGCTGGTGGGGTTGGTGTTTGTGCTGGTGGCTCTGGTCCGGCGGTCCGCTGTCCGCTGGCGCATTCTCAGTTCCTTCTGCATCGGGTTCGCGCTGTTCGGCGGGGGGTGGTCTTCGTGTCGCAGTGGATCGCCGCGCGTCTCCCATAGTGAAGAACGCCATCCTCGGCCGAGGATGGTTCGAGTTCCGCGTCGCTTGAGGTGCTGCAGGTCAATACACGCCGTGCAGGCAAATGTCCGAATCCAGCTAGTCCCGCCCACCCAACGGAGTAGCATGCTGGTTATGAAACTCGATCCGGACACCTGCTACAAGGCCGTTGCCTCGCACGACCGCCGCTTCGACGGGCGCTTCTTCGTGGGCGTATCGTCCACCGGCGTCTACTGCCGGCCGGTGTGCGCGGTGCGTACACCCAAGCGCGAGAACTGCTCCTTCTATGAAACCGCGGCGGCGGCCGAGAAACAGGGCTTTCGCCCCTGCCTGCGCTGCCGTCCCGAACTGGCACCGGGGCACGGTCTGGCCGATCTGTCGGGACGGCTGGCCCAGGCGGCGGCCACGCTGATCGACGATGGCTTCATGGCCGATGCCGGCGTCGCCGCCCTGGCCGCGCGCATCGGCGTCACCGAGCGCCACCTGCTCCGGCTGTTCGATGCGCAGTTTGGCGTCTCGGTGCTGGAGTACGCACAGACCCAGCGGTTGCTGCTGGCAAAGCGCCTGCTGACGGATACCGCGCTGACGGTGACCGATGTGGCGTACGCCGCTGGGTTTGGCAGCGTGCGGCGCTTCAACGACGTGCTCAAGACGCGTTACGGGCTGACGCCGCTGGCGATGCGCAAGCGCGCTGCCGACAGCGTGGCCGAGGAACTCGTGTTCGAGCTGGGATACCGTCCGCCGCTGGCCTGGGCGGCTTTCCTGCAATTCCTGGGAGTGCGGGCAGTGGACGGCATAGAGCAGCTTGCCGATGGCAGCTATGCGCGCACGCTGGCGATCGACAGCGGGGGCCGCACGCATCTCGGCTGGCTGCGGCTGGCGCATGTGGAGCGCCGCCATGTGATCAAGGTCACCTTGTCGGGTTCGCTGGCGCACGCGATTCCGCAGGCGCTGGGGCGCGTGCGGCGCTTGTGCGACCTGGGTTGCCGGCCCGATGTGGTCGACCAGCACCTGGGGCCCCTGGCGGCCGGGGCGCCCGGCATGCGCCTGCCCGGCGCGGTGGATGGTTTCGAGATCGCCGTGCGCGCGGTTGTGGGCCAGGTGATCTCGGTGAAGCATGCCCGCACCCTGCTGGCGCGGCTGGCCGAGCGCCACGGCCGCGTGCTGGCGCAGCCGGCGCCTTCCCTGCGCCTTGCCTTCCCCGACGCCGCCAAGCTTGCCGCGGTGACGCCGGAGAGCCTGCGCGAGATTGGCATCCCGCTGGGCAAGGGCCGGGCCATCCACGCCATCGCCAGCCGCGTGGCGGCCGGCGAACTCAAGCTGGAACCCAGCGCCGCGCCGGAAGACACGCTGGCGCGCCTGCGTGCGATCGACGGCGTGGGCGACTGGACCGCGCAATACGTGGCCATGCGGGCGCTCGGCTGGCCGGACGCCTTCCCGGGCACCGACTATGTCTTGCGCAAGGTGCTCGGCATCGCTACCGTGCGAGGGATGAGCCAGCACGCCGCGCAGTGGGCGCCGTGGCGCGCCTACGCAGCCATCCACCTGTGGCGGCGCCACGAAGACAGCAAGCCGGGACAAGAAGACAAGGAAAGAGGCGCACCATGATTGCATACCGTATCGTTGCCAGCCCGCTGGGCGAAGTCCTGCTGCGCGCCGATGGCGCGCGTTTGAGCGGAGTGTTCTTTGCCGGGCAGAAGTACTACCCGGCGGCGGCCATGCCGGATGCCGATGTCCCCGCCGCCGCGAAGCCGGTCTTCGAGCAGGCGGCCGACGAGCTGGCCGACTACTTTGCCGAACGCCTGCAGGCCTTCTCGATGCCCACGATGCTGGCCGGCAGCCCCTTCCAGCGCAGCGTCTGGCAAGCGCTGTGCGAGATCCCGTTCGGCGAGACCACCTCCTATGGCGAACTCGCCGCCGGGCTCGGGCTCCCACCCACGCACGCCCGCGCGGTAGGCGGCGCGGTGGGGCGCAACCCCTTGTCGGTCATCGTGCCCTGCCACCGTGTACTGGGCGCCAGCGGCGACCTGACCGGATACGCCGGCGGCACCGACCGCAAGCGCGCGCTGCTCAGGCTGGAGGGCACGGCCGCGGCAATGGCGCTGCCCATCCTGCGCCAGTCAGCGTTGGCGTTTGAGTGAGCGGGCACGGCGCAGGCGCTGCCGCGCAAGTTGGCGAGAGGATACCGATGGCGCGCCTGTTCGTGGCAATCGAAATCCCGCAGGCGCTCGCCGGCGCGCTGCTCGCGCGCGTGCCCCGCGTGGCGGGTATCCGGCCGGCGACGCTGAACCAGATCCACCTCACGCTGCATTTCCTCGGCGAGCAGGACGAAGCCGCGGCGATACGCATCGAGCAGGCGCTGGGGACGGTGTCATGCGCGGCCTTTGCGCTCACCGTGAAAGAGGCAGGCTATTTTCGCAGCCGGCGCGCGAGCGTGCTGTGGGCGGGGTTGGAGTCCAACGCGGCGCTGGATGATTTGTCCGCGGGCGTGGAGCGGGCTCTCGCCGGGAACGGTATCGGCATGGGTATCGGGCATGATGAGAACAACGTGTTGCCGGATTCTGGCTCACGGCCTCAGGCGCGCTTCCATCCGCATATCACGCTGGCCCGTTGCACGCCCGCCGTGGCGCACACCACGCTGCAGGCATGGCGCGACTCGCAGTCCGGGCTGGTGTGCGAGCCGTTCCAGGTCGATCGCTTCATCCTGTATCAAAGCCGCCTCCTTCCCGGTGGCGTGCAGCATGTGTGCCGACGCGCCTATGCGCTGAATGCGAGCGAGGATCCGCCGGCAGGCTGATGGCGCATTCGGCTCAAGCCGTCAGGCCAGGTTGCTCAGGCCAAGCGCAAGGCCCAGCCCAAGCAGCGCCGAGCCAATCACGCGGTCCAGCACACGCTGTCGCTTCAGCATCGCGGTGCGCAGCGCGGGCGTGGTGAAGCAGCACGCAATCAGCCCGAACCAGACCAGGTGCGCCAGCGACATGAACAAGCCATAGCCGAACTGCACGGACAGCGGCGTTTGCGTGTTCACCACCTGCGTATAGGTGCTGACCACGAACAGCGTGGTCTTGGGATTGAGCGCATTGGTGAGAAAACCCATCTTGAGCGCGCCGGACGAGCTCATGGCAGGAATCCCCCCATCCGCCGCGAGCGGCGCAGCGCTGGTGTCCGGCACGCGCTTGCGCAAGGTCTGGATGCCAATCCAGATCAGGTAGGCGGCGCCGAGGATCTTGACCACGGTCAGCAGGCCATGCGCGTGCTCCATCAGCAGCGCCACGCCGAACATCGTGTAGAAGACGTGCACCTGCACGCCCAGCGCGATGCCGAGTGCGCAAAGCAACCCGGCCCTGCGGCCATGCAGATAGCTGTTGCGCATCACCATGGCGAAGTCGGGGCCGGGGCTGGTGACGGCCAGCACGGTGATGGTGGCGACGGCCAGGAGTTCGGTGAGGGGATGCATATCGTGTGAGTATCTCTGACGGGGATGGGCGAGGAGCCTTGTGGCCTGTGGTTGGAACCAGGACAGGAGTGCCGCTATTTTCAGTGTCCGCGTAGTGCGGCACAACCGATTTATACTCGTGCAAATCAGTGAGAATAACTGACATATCGAGGCGATCATGCACTGGCTGGGCGGGATACGTTTTTTCGAGGCGGCGGCGCGGCACCAGAGCTTCATGCGGGCAGCCGACGAACTGCACCTGACCCACGGCGCGGTCAGCCGGCAGATTCGCCAACTGGAGGAGGCGCTCGGCGTGGCGTTGTTCGAGCGGCGCAACCGGGCCGTCTTCCTGACCGAGTCCGGACACATCCTGCATGCCGCCGCCACGCAGTCGCTGGAAGTCCTGGCCACGGCGGCCGAGCGCATCCGCGCGCACGGGCAGCACAAGGCGCTGGTGCTGTCGTGCGAACCCACCATTGCCATGCGCTGGCTGATTCCCCGCCTGCCGCGCTTTGCCGAGGCGCATCCTGACGTGACGCTGCACCTGATGGCCGCCGGGGGGCCGGTCGACTTCGCCCGCAGCGGCGTGGACCTTGCGCTGCGCCGCAACGATTTCCACTTCGGCACGCATCTGCACGCATGCGAGATTGCCGAGGAATGGGTGGGCGTGGTGTGCCGCGCCGGCACACCGACGGCGCGGGCGCCGGCCTTGAGTTCGCTCGCCCGCCTGCACACGCGCTCGCGTCCCGATGCCTGGCAGCGCTGGGCCCGGGCTGCCGGCAGCACGCAGCGCTTTGGCGCGGATGCCTGGTACGAGCATTTCTACCTGACCATCCAGGCCGCCGCGGCCGGGCTTGGCTGCGCCATCGCCTCGCGCCTGATGGTGGCCGACGAGATGGCCGATGGCCGCATCGCCGCGCCGCGTGGGTTCGTGCGCGACGGCTCGTCCTACCACCTGCTCTCGCCGGTGGCGTTCGAGCGCGACGAGCGGCGCCGGGCAGTCCGCGACTGGCTGTGCCAGGAGGCGCAAGCGTCGCTCGGCGCGGACCCGGCCACGGCAGCCGCGCAGGCGGGCATGGCAAATGGCCGCCGCCGCGGCAAGAGCGCGACGGACCAGGGGCGGCGTGCAAAGGCATCCTAGATCACAGGCCGGCAAAACCCGGCGAGTCCGCGCGGATCGCCGATGCGTAAACCCGCCCGGGCGGGCTACCCCACGGAAGTCTGTCTCAAGTTTTGCCACACTCCGCCGTTGTCCAAACAAGAGCTTGCACAGCGGCGGGCGCCGCCCTTAACATGCGGCGCTGGCCGCTCGCAACCCCGATTGCATTTCGATTGCAACCCGGTAAGCGGGCAGCCCGAATTCCCCGTCGCAAGCCAGTCTGGCGCGACGCAGGCCTCTCTCAGACGTTTGCGTGATTTTCATGAGTCTCCAAGATTCCCCGGAGCAATCCGAGCTTGACGCCGGCGCGTTGCCAGACGACCGCTATCGCCTTACCCATTCCTCGCAGATCGGCACGGTGCTGCGCGACCTTGCCTGGCAGAAGTGTAGCCTGAACGTGCGCGCGCGTACCGCCCACGAGATGGTCACCACCGTGCTGCATGTGGACCCGGCCAGCCGCACTTTTGTCTTCGACTGGTGCCGCACCGAGCCCGAGCGCGAAGCGTTGCTGGCTTCCAGCGAGAATGCCTTTTCGGCGTCCCTGCGCGGCGTGCCGGTGAACTTCATCATCGGTACCCCCGAGACCACCCAGTTCAAGGGCGGCCCGGCCTTCTCCGCGCCGTTCCCGGAGAAGCTCTACCACTTCCAGCGCCGCCGCCATTTCCGCGCGCGCACGCTGGTGACCAAGGGCTACGTCTGCACCATCAAGATGAGCGACGGCACAGTGCTCACGCTCGATATTGCCGATCTCTCGCTTTCGGGTGTCGGCTTGCGCTCCAAGACCGTGGATGCCACGAAGTTGCCGGTCGGCACCACGATCCCGGGCGTGCAGCTGGATTTCGGCGCGCTGGGCAAGCTCACCCTGAGCCTGCAAGTGGTGGGCCACTGGCTCGCCGGGCACAATGACAGCGCCATCCACCATTTCGGCTGTGCCTTCTCCAATCTCGATGGCCGCATGGAGAACTTCCTGCAGCGCCTGGTGTTCGCGCTGGAACTAGCCAGCCGGGGTTGAGCGACGCTGGCCGCACGCAGCGCCGTTCGCTGACGACGCGAGCGCGCCGGCCGGCTGCCTCGCCATGCCGGCATTGCCCGCCGGTGTCTTCCCGATTCTTGTCTTTCCTTCCAAGCATGTCTCCGGCCCGGCAGCCTGGCTGCCAGGGTCCGCTGCTTTGCGCCGATTCGCTAAATTTTGCGTATCCGCAAAATTTGGGTTACGCTTGCCGACATCGGATCTGCCGATGAGGGGCTTCCCGCAACGGCGCACGCATGGATGAAGGAGGGCTTCGATGACAGCATACGATTCCGCGGATTTCCTGGTGATCGGCGGCGGCATTGCCGGTGCCTCGCTGGCCTACTGGCTGGCCCAGGCCGGGCGCGTGATCGTGCTCGAACGCGAGGCGCATCCCGGCTACCATTCCACCGGCCGTTCGGCCGCGCTGTTCATGGAGAGCTACGGCACGCCGCAGGTACGCGCGCTCACCATGGCCAGCCGCGCCTTTCTGGACGCGCCGCCGGCCGGTTTTGCCGAGCATCCCGTCCTGAGCCCGCGCGGCGCCATGACAGTGGGCAAGCCGGGCGAGGCCGCGGAACTCGACCAGCATTTCGAGGCGCTGGCGGCGCTTGGCGCACGCGCGCAGCGCCTGGACCGTGACGCCACCTGCGCCCTGGTGCCGGTGCTGCGTGCCGGCAAGGTGCTCGGCGCGGTGCTGGAGCCCGATGCCGCCGACATGGACGTGCACAGCCTGCACCAGGGCTACCTGCGCGGCATGCGCCAGCGCGGCGGCACCCTGGCGTGCGATGCGGAGGTGACGGCGATCGCGCGCAACCAGGGCTCGTGGGAAGTGCGGACAGGCGAACGCGCCTATCGCGCGCCGGTGGTGGTCAATGCAGCCGGCGCCTGGTGCGACGTGGTGGCCGCGCTGGCCGGCGTCAGGCCGCTGGGGCTCACGCCCAAGCGGCGCTCGGCCTTTGTCTTCGCGCCGCCCGAGGGCGTGGAGATCGCGCACTGGCCCATGTTCGTCTGCTTCGACGAGACCTGGTACCTCAAGCCCGACGCCGGCATGCTGCTGGGCTCGCCCGCCAATGCCGATCCGGTGCTACCGCACGATGTGCAGGCCGAGGAGATGGACATCGCCCTTGGCATCCATCACATCGAAGACATGACCACGCTCGCCATCCGCCGCCCGGCCCGCGTCTGGGCAGGCTTGCGCTCGTTCGTCGCCGACGGCGACCTGGTGGGCGGATTCGACGACCAGGCCGAAGGTTTCTTCTGGGTGGCCGCGCAAGGCGGCTACGGCATCCAGACCTCGGCCGCCATGGGCGAGGCCTGCGCCGCGCTGGTACAGGGCAAGCCCTTGCCGCAGCGCATCGCGGATTTCGGGCTGACCGAAGCCATGCTCGGACCCGGCCGGCTGCAGCGCTGAATCGCTGAAGCGCTCAGGCGCGGCGCCGATCCACCGCTCAGGCCGCGCTGATGCGGATCCGGTTGCGGCCGGCCCGCTTCGCTTCATAGAGCGGCCGATGGCGCGCATCGCATAGACGCTGCCTGCTGCCACGGCTCAGGCGGCGATCAGCTTGCCGATGGCGGCCGCGGCTTCACGCATTGGCGGCAACAGGCGGGAGATCATCTCGGCTTCCGATACCTGCGCCGCGCGCACGCTTACGCTGATGCCGGCCATCACGGTCCCCGAGATGCCGCGCACCGGCACCGCGATGGCGCGCAGGCCAGGTTCCAGTTCTTCGTCGATCACCACGTAGTCCAGCTCGCGCGCTTTCGCGAAACTGATTTCCAGCTCGGGGCGCGAGATCTTGGTCTGCAGCGTGCGCGGGCGCAGATCGACGTGGTCGAAGAAATCCTCCAGCGCCGGCTCGGCGAGGTGGGCCAGCAGCAGGCGGCCGATCGAGGTGCAGTAGGCCGGCAGGCGGCTGCCCATGCCGAGCGAATAAGTGAGCACGCGCTGAACTTCCGAGCGCACCAGGTAAAGGATGTCGGTGTCGTCCAGGATGGCGAGCGCCGAAGTCTGCTGGATGCGCGTGCTTAGGCTGTCGAGGATAGGCTGGGCCAGCGACACCAGGGAGGTCGACGAGAAATACGCGTGTCCCAGGTGCAGCACGCGGGGCCGCAGCGCGAACTGGCCGGCTTGCTGGCTGACGTAGCCGAGCTGCTCCAGCGTGTACAGGCAGCGCCTGACCGATGCCCGCGAAAGCTGGGTGCGCTGGGCCACCTGGGAGATGGTGAGCGGGCGCTTACGCTCCGAGAAGGCCTCCAGCACGCTCAGGCCGCGTGCCAGCGATAGCATGAAGTTCGGGTCGCCGGAGAAGCTGTTGAGCAGGTCTGCCTGGGGCCGGGCGACGCGGACAGTGGCGGCCGTTGCCTGGCCAGGGCTGGTAGGAGGGGGGGCGTCCATGTGTGCGGGTGCGCGCGGGTTGTTCGATAATCGCGCATCTTAAACCGGCTGGGCGCCTCCGGCCAGCGCTTTCGTCAGGCACGAGCCCCGGTTTGGTGCGAGAAGGGGCCCGGCGGGCAAAAAAACGTCGCCGTCTCAAGTTGGCGGCGACCGGAAGGGGTTCGTCATCAAGACGGGGGCCTTGGCGACTCTTCCAGCATAGGGCGTGGTGCGCAGACATTAAATACAACTTCGGGGGGGATCGGTGTGCCGTCATGGCCGCGCCCGAGGCGGCTGGCGGGACGTTGCGCCCGCCCCCACGGCGGGACGGGTAAAATCGCGTCCTTGTTGCCGCCGCCGTCCCGTCCCCCCCGCCGCCAGGCATTGCGCGGTTCGGGCGGCGCCCGCATTCCTCCGCGCAGCCCCGAATTGAAGCCAGCCATGACCAATCAGCCCGAATTTTCGCCCGAAACCAATGACCACGACGCCGGCGGGGACAACGCAGACAAGATCCAGGAGCCGCGCCTGTGGCGCGCCGACGGCTGGACCGCTCGCGTGATCAAGAACGAGGATGACGAGGGTTGGGCCGTTGCCATGATCAAGGATGGCGAGCCGGAGCCTGCCCTGGTGGGGCCGTGGACGATGGGGCGCGACAAGAAGAACCCCAAGCCGCTCGATGCCAATGCCTTTTCGACGCTGGTCAAGACGGCCTCGGAAGTGCTGCGGCGGCATGAGCAGCAGTTGCATGCCATGTTGCACAAGAGTGTGGTTGTGGATACGGATGCTGCGCGGATCAGTGTGACGCTGGATATTGTGCCGGATGAGGATAATCCTTATGCGGTGCTGAGTGCTGTTGATGAGAATGGGGATGAGTTGGCGCAGGTGCGGGTGTCGGCTGGGTTTAAGTTGAGTAAGGCTAGTGCGGGGGATTGGATTGAAAGTGAGTATCGGAAGCCGCGGTAGGGGCTGATTGACTTCAACTTCAACTTCAACTTCAACTTCAACTTCAACTGCAAAGGCTTAAAGTCAAAGGCGGTTTCACCCCCTGCGGGGGGCGACCTACTTTTTTGTCTTGCCAAAAAAGTAGGCAAAAAAGGCGCGCCGGATGGGGCGACCCCCCCTCGTCGGCAGACAAAAAGAGCGGCCGGGACCCAAACTCGCATCGCCTTATGGCGATACTCAGACATGGGTCCCTCTTTTCCGCTCTTTTTGCCTGCCGACGAGGCGCCCCATACGGCCTGGTGAACCTTTACGGCTCGCTTCGCATCGCGCACCGACGGCTACACCGAATCGTTGTTCGGCGGCTGCGCTGTTGTTTCGGCCATCGGATATCGAATGTTTGGCGCTCGCTATGCCGTTGTGCCGCAAGAAGCCTCTGGGCTTCGCTTTCCCTGGCGCTGACACGTATTTCGTATCCGGAATCCCGGAATGGCAAAACCAAGAACAGTGAAGCAACTGTGCCCTAGCGCCGCGCAGCCGGCGCGAGCCGCGTGATCAGCGTGGCGTGCCGTGGATGCGTTGCCAGCAGGCTGTCGGTGTCGGCCAGCTCGAACTCGCTGAACTCGAAGCCTGGCGCCACCGTGCAGCCTACCAGCGAGAATCCGGCCGGATCGCTGCGCTCGGCGGCGAACCAGCAGCCGGCCTTGACCACGGCCTGGAAAACCGCGTCGTCATGCGCGAGCGCGTTGCCCAGCCGGTGCGTGGTGAGGCCGCCACCGTCCTCCAGCACGTGTACGTCGAGCGGGCCGCCCGCGTAGAAGTGCCACACTTCGTCGGAGCGGATGCGGTGCCAGGCGGAGTACGCGTTGTCGCACAGCAGGTAGTAGATCGCAGTGGAAGCGGCATGGGTGGCGGGGCCGCCGATTGCGCCTTCGCGTGCCACGCGCGCCGTATCGCGGTGGGTCTCGCGGTAGTAGCCGCCTTCCGGATGCGGCTGCAAGCCAAAGCGTTGGATCAACTGGTCTTGCGAGGCGGGTTGGGCAGACATGCGGGGCTCCGGGTTCGGTAGGCGCCATGATGCCCGCACGTGGGCGCAACAGGCAACATGCCGGAGCGCACGGTGCCACCAGGCGGTCGCCACCCGCCAGCCAGTTCAGGGCGCGGCTGGATTTGCCGCCGGGCCGATCCATGCGCGTACAGCGCGCACCGCTTCGTCGTCGCGCCGGTGCGCCGGATAGACCAGGTAGTAGCCATCGCCTTCAATTACCGGGCCGCAGGGCTGCACCAGCGCACCGCTGCGCAGTTCCTCCGCCACCAGCGTCAGGCTCAGCAGGGCCACGCCCTGGCCGGCCACGGCCGCGAGGATGGCGTGGGTTTCGTCGGAGAAGGTGGGGCCGCTGGCCACGTCGAGCCGGTCCAGCGCGGCTTCTTGTTGCCATAGGGCCCAGGTGACAGGACGGCGCGCATTGTTGCGCCGCGCGTGATGCAGCAAGGTCTGGCGGCGCAGCCCCGCGGCGCTCTTCACGCCGAGCGCCGGGCTGCACACGGGCGCAAAGCGTTCGCGCCATAGCAGCTCGGCGGCCA
Organism: Cupriavidus sp. F041; assembly: GCF_057814235.1. Taxonomy (NCBI): domain Bacteria; kingdom Pseudomonadati; phylum Pseudomonadota; class Betaproteobacteria; order Burkholderiales; family Burkholderiaceae; genus Cupriavidus; species Cupriavidus sp. F041. The sequence continues at coordinate 1,457,801 of NZ_JBVASY010000001.1, read as the reverse complement.
GCCCGCGCCATTTGCCGCTGCCGTAGCGGATCGCCGCGTCGGCCTGGCCCGCGTGCAGGTCCACGGGATCCAGCGAGGCATGCACGTGCAGGTCGAATCCGGGCGCTACTGTCCGCAGCCCCGGAGCGCGGGGCAGCAGCCAGCGCGCCGCGAAGGCAGGCGTGGCCGATACCGTGAGCGTCTTGCGCGGCGGCGGGGCCCGCAGCCTGGCCACCGCCTGTTCCAGCGCATCGAAACCATCGCGTGTGCCGGGGTACAGCGTGGCGCCATGCGCACTGAGCACCAGCCGGCGCGGCAGGCGCTCGAACAGCATCACGCCCAGCACTTGCTCCAGCAGCCGCAACTGGTGGCTCACCGCTGTCGGCGTGACGGACAACTCTTGCGCCGCGCGCTTGACGCTCAGGTGCCGCGCCGTGGCTTCGAAGGCGCGCAATGCCGACAGCGGCGGCAAGCGCCGGGGCTTGGGATCAGATGAGAAATTCTCAGGCATGAGACGGAGAAAGGATCGGTTGTCGACGCGTTGAGGCAAGTCTACATTGCCAATACCGTCAGTGATCAAGTTCAACCGCATGCCCGGAGCCATGAGCATGGCTCATGCATGACGCAACCGATACGGATACCCGAATGACTCACCTGCTTCATATCGACGCCAGCGCCCGCCCTGGGCGTTCGGGCGCGGACCCCCACGGCTCGCACACGCGCCGCCTCTCGCACCGCTTTGTCCGCGGCTGGCAAACAGCGCGCCCCACCGACACCGTGACCTACCGCGACGTGGGCCGGCAATCTCCCGCCCCCGTCAGCGGCGACTGGATACGCAGCGCCTTTACGCCGCCTGCGCGGCGCGAGCCGTGGATGGATGCGTTGCTGGCCGAGAGCGACCGGCTGATCGAGGAGATCGAGCACGCCGACGTCGTGGTGATCGGCGTGCCGATGTACAACTTCGGCATGCCCGCGCAACTCAAGGCTTATATCGACAATATAGTGCGCGTGGGCAAGACCTTCGGCTTCGACCGCGAACGCGAGGGCGAGCCGTACTGGCCCATGCTGGCAGGCGGCGGCAAGCAACTGGTGCTGCTGACCTCGCGCGGCGACTACGGCTATGCGGACCGCCTGGCCCGGCTCGACCACGCCACCCCCGGCGTGCGCGCCGCGTTCAGCTACATCGGTATTGACGATGCGCTGGAGGTAGCCATCGAATACGACGAATTTGGCGGTGACCGGCTGGCGGCCTCGGTGGCGCGGGCCGAGGCGGAGGTGGATGCCGCTGTCGCCAGCGCGATGCGGCGCATGGACGGCATGGCTGACTTCACTGGCGCCCCGCTTGCCTGACATCTGCGCCACTTACGTTTTTCTTTGCATCCACGCCGCGCTGCGCGGCGTATCTGGTCTAACCGCGCGTTTCACGTGTGGCCGGACCGGCGCGATGCGCTGCCTCCCCGCAAGCAAGCGGCGATCCGCCGATCGCCAGAAGGAGACCATCATGAAGAACCATTGCCTCAAGCTGTTGATGACTTCGGCCGCACTCGCCGGACTTGCCGCCTTGGCGGCTCCCGCCCAAGCCACCGGCCCCAAGGACAGCCCGGTGGCGGCGGACCGCTATGGCTACGTTTTCCATGCCTCGCGCTTCAATGTGTACAGCGATGGCGCACGGTTCGACCCGGCCGCGTCCGACGCCGATGCCAGCCGGACGTGCAAGCCCGATCCGTTCTCGGACGGCGCGCATAAGCTGTCCGGCATGGACCGTACTGGCGTTTCCTCTGACCCGGCACGGAAGGTCGATCCCTTCCTGGACGGCGCGGAAAAGCTGGCCGGCATGGATCGCTCCGGTGTTTCCTCGGATCCCGCGCGCAAGTTCGATACGTTCCAGGACGGCGCCCACGCCTGACGATCGGCGCGCTAGCCCCGCGCCCGCGGCATCGCCCGTTCTTTCAGGGTTTTTGACGTTGGCATGCAAGACAACGCACTTCACCGTGCCGCCTTGGTGGCACACTACTACCTATGCCCGTCGGCGCGAGCGAGTCGCTCGCGCCGGGCGGAAACAGCGCAGGTGCGCAAGCGCGGGAGATCGGTGTGGGTGAGTTGCAGTCCTTGCTGGAGAGCCACGGCGTCATGCTGGTGTTTCTCAATGTGCTTGCCGAGCAGGCCGGGCTGCCGGTGCCGGCCGTTCCCATGTTATTCGTCGCCGGCGCGCTCGGCATGCGCGAGGGCGGCCCGGCGCTGGGCGCGGTGCTGGCGGCGGTCATCCTGGCCTGCCTGATTGCCGACACGGCCTGGTACTTCGCCGGCAAGCGCCTCGGGCAGCCCATGCTGCGCACCATCTGCCGCGTGTCGATCTCTCCCGACAGTTGTATCCGCCAGACCCAGTCGCTGTACCTGCGGGTGGGTCCGCGCTCGCTGGTGTTCGCCAAGTTGCTGCCGGGCGCCGGCGCGCTGTCCACGGCCATGGCCGGCATGACGTCCACGCCTTTCCTCGTCTTCCTGTTCTATGACGCGATCGGCGCGCTGGTGTGGGCTGGCGGTGCGTTGCTGGTGGGCGCGGTGTTCACCGATTTCGTCGAGGTCATCCTGAGCACGTTCAGCACGTATGGCCCGGTGGCCGTGATGGTGCTGGTGGCTGGGTTCGCGGCCTTCGTGGCGTGGAAGTTCTGGCGCCGCGTGCGCCTGCTGCGCCGCACGCGCCTCGTGCCCCGCATGTCGGTGAGCGAACTGGAGGCGCGCCGCCACGGCGATCGCTTTCCGCTGGTCCTGGATGTACGCAGCGACGCGGCCGAACGCATCCCCGGCGCCATGACCATTGACCTGAACGCGCCGCTGGCCTTGCTCTCCGACCATCCGCGCACGGCCGACATCGTCATCTACTGCGCGTGTCCGAACGAGGTGTCGGCCGCAATCCTGGCAGAGCGGCTCAAGTCCGCCGGTTATGCCAATACCTGGGCGCTGGCCGGCGGCTTCGACGAGTGGAAGCGGCTGCATGGCGAAGTGACACCGGCCCCTGCCGAAGAGGGAGCCGAGGCGGCGCTCACGCCACACGCGGGCGGTCCCGGCGCATTGCGCTAGTCCGCCGCCAGGCCAGTTGGCCGACGGCCCGCCGGGTCAGCAGCCGACCCAGTAGGCGTAACCCACCAGCCGGTCGCCGAGGAAGTACAGGCGGTACTGGTCGCCGTCGCCATCCAGGGTGTAGAGCGTGGTGTAGGCGAGGTGTTCGAGCGGATCATCCTCGTCGCGGTCGGCGGGGCTGCGCACCTTGCCCGGCGCTTCGGCCACCTTCCAGTGCGGGTTCTTGCGCAGGGCCGCGTTGATCTGCGTCAGCGTGGAGGCCGCGGTGATGTCATGGCCTTCGAGCTTGAGCGTCAGCCCGGCCGGAATGCCATGTAGTGCGCGGATCACGGCGTCGCCGCTGCGGCCCACTTCGATCAGCGCATCCGGATAGCGGTAGTCCATCAGCTGCTCTTCATCGAGCGCCGTACCGCATTCTTCCTGGTTGGGCGTGATGTCGGGCGGCTTGCCCCAGGCGGCCTGGACGTCCGCCATGCTGCTCAGGCCGCGCAGGGCCACCAGCGGGCGGGCCAGCGGCGCGGGGGCGAAGACGGGCGTGTCGTCCGGCTGGGCGGCGTCGTCGGCGCGAGCGGCCTGCGCATCCGAGGCAGTTGCCGCCGCGGGGGCGGCCGGCGCCGGTTCGTTGCGTTCGCAGCCGGGCAGCGCGGCCAGCGCCGCACAGGCGGCGAGGGTGGACAGGTAGCGGGACAGCGCGTGGCTTTCGGGGTCGTTCAGGCGGAGCATGTTGCAAGAATAGCCGCTAGGGCGGGGACGGCGTCAGGTGCGCAACCATACACCGAAGCGCGTCCGCTGAAAATGCCCGTGTGTGGCATGCCGCACATGGGGGCGCCGCCCCGTCCGGTCTCGGCACGCCGTGGCGCCGCCTATACTTGGGCGGGGATCTGCTAGGGAGGATCGGCATGCCAGTCGAAGACCAGGCTTCCGGAGACGAGTCGGCCCGCATCGCGCGCCGGCGCCGGCAACTCGGCATTGCCAGGCGCATCCGCGATGGCGACGGCAACTGGGCCGTGGCCCTCTCCGGCGGCGGGATTCGCAGCGCCACCTTCAGCCTGGGCGTGATGCAGGCGCTGGCCAAGACGCCGCCGCCGCCGGTGGCCGGCGCGCCCGGAGCGCCACTGCATGACGTGGCGCGCGACGGCGGGCAGCCTGCTACACCGGCGGCCATGCCTGATGTCACGCAGGACGCCGTACAGGAAGGCGATGGCCCCGCGCCTGCCTTCACCGCGCCCCCGCCAGCCACGACCGCGCTGCTTGGCCAGTTCGATTACCTCTCCACCGTCAGCGGTGGCGGCTACCTCGGCGCCTTCTTCTGCAGCCTGTTCGTGCCCGGCCGCCTGAAACCGGGAACGACGCCGCCCGAGGCCGCCGCGCTTGCCTACCGCACGCTGCGGCAGGAGCCGCCGGGACGCATTCGCTCCTCGGTGTCCTACGCCGCCGACCCCGGCCGCGCCGCCGTGGCGTGGTTGCGCGAGAACGGGCGCTACCTGACGCCCACCGGCGCTGGCGATTCGCTCTACGCGGCGTCGCTGATGGTGCGCAACTGGTTTGCCATGCAATACGTGATCGGCAGCGCGCTGCTGTTGCTGCTGGCATTGCTGGCCCTGTCCCGCCATCTCGCGGTGGGGACCTGGCTCGACCTGGGCCGGCATGAGATGGACCTGCTGCACGACGCGCGGCAGGTGTTCAACGAGGGCGGCCTGGCGATCTGGTGGAGCGAGTTGCTATGGCTGCCGCTGGCCGCGCTGCTGCTGTTCGCGGTGCCGCCTGGCCTGGCTTACTGGCTGGTCTACCCACGCGCCGGCGACGGGCGGCCGGCGTTGCGCTTCGATAGCCTCGCCACGCGCCTTGCCGCGCTGGCTGGCGTTGTCATGCTGGGGCTGGCCGCCTGGCTGCACAACCTCGGGCCGGGGCTGGTGGTGTCCTGCCTGCTGCTGGCCATCGCGGTGCTGACCTTGCTGGGCGTGGCATGCTGCTTTGTGCTGTGCCGGAGCCAGCCTGCCACCGTGCAGGCCTACCGAGTGCGTGCCACGCGCGTGCTGAGCCATGCCGTCGGCGTGGCGCTGTGGCTCGCGGCGCTGGGCGTGGCGGATACCGTGGCGCGTACCTTCTACCTCTACACGCAGGCTACGGGCCATCCGTGGGGCGCGCTCGGTCCGGCGGGGATGCTGGGCGGCCTGGTTTGGCTGATCCGCTATGGCGCGGGCCTGCTCGACGGCAAGGGCAGCGATGGCAAGGGGGGGACGTGGCTGTCGCGGCTGCCAGTGTCGCTGTTGGCCGGCATCGCCGCCGCCGTGGTGGCGTTGCTGGTTTTCGTCATGTGGTCGTGGCTGGTGTTGTGGGTGAGGTGGAATGGGCGCGAGCCGGTCGACTGGCTGGTGTTCGGCACGGGCTACACCACGCCGGTGCTGTCCGCGCTGAGCGCGATGGCGCTCGGGCTCACGCTGATTGCCGGGCGCTTTGCCGGCTTCCTGAACCTGTCCACGCTGCAGCAGTTCTACTCGGCCCGCCTGACCCGCGCCTACCTCGGCGGCTCCAACGGCCAGCGCTTCGCGCCCGGCAGCGGGGCGGCACCGGCGCAGCAGCACGCCAGCCAGCGTGCCAGGCTCAGCGTGGCCGAGCCCGAGGCGGGCGATGCGCTCAGCCTGAACACCTACTACGACCCCGCCATGCTGGCGCCGCTGCACCTGATCAACGTCACGCTCAACCTCACCGTGGATCCCGCCGAGCAACTGGTGCAGCGCGACCGCAAGGGCAAGCCGCTGTGCATCGCGCCCGGGCCTTTCATGTTGCCGCCCACGGCCACGCGCGCCGTGCCCGCGGATTCCTTCGTGCGCTTCACCGTGGACGGGCAGCTGTATTACCCGGAGACGCACAAGGCGGGCGGCAGCGAGCTGTCGCAGTCGCGCACGCTCGGCGACTGGATCGCTACCTCCGGCGCGGCGATCTCCACCGGGCTGGGCCGCTCGACCACGCTGGGCACGTCGCTGTTGCTGGGGCTGGCCAACCTCCGCCTGGGCACCTGGTGGCCGTCGTATCCGCTGGATGCCGGCAGCGCGCCGCGCGCCGGCGGCGCCGACCGCGACTGCGTGCAGGCGGACCGTGCCGGGTCGCCCTGGCTGGGCGGCTTTATCACGCTGTTCCGCACCCAGTACTACCTGGCGTGCGAGCTGAGTGCGCGCTTTCATGGCACGCGGCGCGGCTGGCAGTATCTGTCGGATGGCGGCCATTTCGAGAACACGGCCGTGTATGAGCTGCTGCGTCCCGAGCGCGGCGTGACGCTGATCGTGCTGTGCGATTGCGGGGCGGATCCCCAATACCAGTTCGGCGATCTTGCCAACCTGATCCGGCTGGCGCGTATCGACATGGGGCTGGAGATCGTGGTGGACACCGCGGCTGCCGGCGACGATGTGCTCGGCAGCGTGTTCGGCACGCCGGCGGATTTCCTGCCGGCGGCGCGGCAGGCGTCGAGCGAGAAATGCGCGATCCTGCTGAACGTGTTCCGCGCCGCCGAAGCGGCCGCTACGCGCCGGCCGGTATCGCGCATCGTCTTGCTCAAGCCCTGCATGATTGGTTCGGCGCCGGCCGATGTGCAGCAGTATGGCGCCGGCCATCCCGCGTTTCCGCAGGAGCCGACCAGCGACCAGTTTTTCGACGAGGCGCAGTGGGAGAGCTACCGCGAGCTGGGTTTTGCCATTGGCCAGCGCGTGTTCGGCGGTGGGGCGGAGGGCGATGCGGTGGCGCGCGCCCTATGGCTTCACTGAGCCTGCGGCCGGGCGCCCGAAGCCCGCCGGGCACGGTGCCGGCGGGCTAGCCTGGCTTTCTGTTACCGGTTGACCACCTTGGCCGGCATCGCCAGCACCAGGAAGCAGCTCGCCAGCAGGCAGCCGGCGAACAGGATCAGGCCCGCGCTTGGGCTATGGAAGGTGTCCTTCAGCCAGCCCAGCAGGTAAGTGGCCGCAAAGCCACCGAGGTTGGCGATCGAGCAGGCCAGCGCAATGCCGGCGGCGGCCGCGGTGCCGCTCAGGAAGGTCGACGGCAGGCACCAGAACACCGGGAAGGTGGCCACGATGCCCACGTTGGCCAGCGTCAGCATCAGCACGGTGGCGGAGGTGGAGCCGGTGACGAAGGTGCTGCCCACCAGGCCGGCGGCGCCCGCCAGGATGGGAATCACGATATGCCAGCGGCGCTCGCGCATCTTGTCGGAGTGGGCGCCGTTGAGCAGCATCGCGATCACCGCCACCGCGTGCGGGATCGCGGTCAGCAGGCCGATCTGCAGCGGGCTCGCCACGCCGGAGTCGCGGATGATGGTCGGCATCCAGAAGCCGATCGAGTACGTGCCCATCAGCAGGCACATGTCGATCAGGCCCAGCATCCACACGCGTTTGTCGGTAAAGGCCGCCTTGAGCGAGTGGCTGCTCTCCACCAGCACGTCGGTGTCCAGGTTGCGCTGCAGGGTGCGCTTCTCGTCGGCTTCCAGCCACTTGGCGTCCTTGATGCCGTTGGGCAGGTAGAAGAACACCATCACGCCCAGCAGCACCGAGGGAATGGCTTCCAGGAAGAACAGCCATTGCCAGCCGGCCCAGCCGTGCATGCCGGCGAAGGCGGTCATGATCCAGCCGGAGATCGGGCTGCCGATCATGCTGGCCAGGGGCAGGCCCATCATGAACAGCGCGATGATCTTGCTGCGCTTGTGAGTGGGGAACCAGTAGGTCAGGTACAGCAGCACGCCGGGCAGGAAGCCGGCCTCGGCGGCGCCCAGCAGGAAGCGCAGCACGTAGAACTGCGTTGGCGTGTTGACGAACATGGTGGCGCCGGACAGCAGGCCCCACGTCACCATGATGCGGGCGATCCAGATGCGTGCCCCCACCTTCTGCAGCACCAGGTTGCTCGGTACCTCGAACAGGATGTAGCCCACGAAGAACAGTCCGGCGCCCAGGCCGTAGACCGTTTCGCTGAAGTGCAGGTCGTCCAGCATCTGCAGCTTGGCCAGTCCGACGTTGATGCGGTCGAGGTAGGCGGCGAGGTAGCAGGCGCAGAAGAACGGGATCAGGCGCCAGGTCACCTTGCGATAGATGTCTGGCTGCGCTGCCGCGGGTAGCACGCCCGCCGCGCCGTCTTGATACTGATACGACATGTTTACTCCTTTACTGTTTTACCGTTGTCTACCGTGTGGATATCTTTGCCACCGCTGTCGCCGCTTGGGTGCTGTTGCTTATGCAAGCAGCGGGCCAGGGCCTGCGCAGTGATGGATGTTCGATTTTTATGGTTTCCGGCGGGCTGGCCGGGATGTTACGCGCCGTCCTTGTGCAGGGGCGGCACCGCTTTCCTTCATCCGGCACTCATGTAGTGCCTTCTACATGAAGCGTTCAGCGTAAGCTACATGAAACAAGCTCGCAAGGGAGCGATGGCGGTTTTCTCCTCGGGGTTTTCCCGTGCCGCGCGGCAGCGGGCGGTGGCAAGGTGGCCTGCCGCAGGAATTGACGGATCGGTGGCCTCAGGCCGGCCTGTTTTTGTTCAGTGCCTGCTTAATGAGATGGAGCTGCGCGCAGCCGCGCGAGTGTGTCGTCCACGTTTTCCCATGCGGGTTTGTCGGGGGCGAAGCGGGCGCGCAGGTAATGCACCAGCTGCGTCAGTTGACGGTCGTCGAGGCTTTCGCCGAAGGCCGGCATATAGCCCAGTTCGCTTGCCGCCGGCGTGGGAATACCGTCGAGCAGCACGCGGATCAGGTTGTCGGGCTTGTCGCCGTGCAGGTTGGTATTGAGCGCGAGAGACGGCTTGATGCCGAACTGCCTGATGCCCTGGTCGCCCTGGTGGCAGACCGCGCAGGCATTCAGGTAAAGGCGCGCGGCAGGGCCGCCAAGCGCATGCGCCGCGGTGGCGCTGCGCTGCTCGAGCAGCATGGCTTGCGCGCTTGCCGCCGCCGCATCCGGCCCGGTCTCGCCGAACGACGCCACATAGTGCGCGATGGCGCGCACATCGTCCTCCGGCAGCAGCGCCAGTTCTTCCACCACCGGCGCCATCGGTCCGGCGGCGGCGCCATGATGTGGCGCGTAGCCGGTGCGCAGGTATTCAAACAGCGATTGTTCCGTCCACGGCACCGGCGCATGCGAGAGCTTGCCCAGCGCGGGCGCCTCCCAGCCTTCGGCTTCGCCGCCGCCCAGGTAGAGGCGGCCGCCGCGTTCGGCGCCCAGCGCATTGCGCGGCGAATGGCAGGCGCTGCAATGGCCCAGGCCCTCGGCCAGGTAGGCGCCGCGGTTCCACTGCGCCGAGCGGGCCGGATTGGCCTCGAAGGGCTTGGCGCGGTGGAACAGCAGGTTCCATCCGGCCATCAGCGGACGCAGGTTGTAGGGGAAGGCCAGCGCGGTCTCGGGCGCCTTGGTGCGCACCGGCTCGGCGGCCATCAGGTAGGCGTAGAGCGCCTGCAGGTCGCCATCGCTGACCTTGGCGAAGGCGGTGTACGGGAACGCCGGGTACAGGTGCCGGCCATCGCGATGAATGCCCTGGCGCATGGCGCGCTCGAACGCCGCGTAGGACCAGCTGCCGATGCCGGTCTCGACATCGGGCGTGATGTTGGTGCTGTAGATGGTGCCGAACGGCGTATCCAGCGCCAGCCCGCCGGCATTGCGCACCCCGTTGGGTGCGGTGTGGCAGACCGCGCAGTCGCCCGCGGCGGCCACCAGCCGGCCGCGTTCGATGGTGGCGGCGGAATAGAAGCCGGCTTCGGGCGGGGCGACCGGCGCGATCGGCGCGCGCCACGGCATCGCGGTGGCGAACAACCCGACGGCGGCGGTGGCGCCGGCCAGCAGCCAGTTGCGCTTGCGCGCGGCGCCTCGCTTGCTGGCGCCGTCGGCACTGCCCTGCGCGGCAAGCGCAAGGCGGATACGTTCGCCGCTGAACGGCGGCTCGCGCAGGCGCACGCCGGTGGCGTCGAAGATGGCGTTGGCCACGGCGGGCGCGGCGGGCAGGGTGGCTGCCGCGCTGGTACCCAGCGTGGTGGTTGCCGCACCGAGCGCGCCGGCAATGCGTACCTGCGGCAACGGCGCGGTGGCGAGCGCGGGCAGGCCGGCGTCGTGCCGTGCCGGCAATGCCGGTGCCGCTGTGCCCGGCCAGCTGTCGAAGCTGCCGCCGGCGATGAGTTGCTGCGCCGCCCGCGCGGCTTCCTGCTGCAAGGCCAGGGCGTTGCCCGCGCCTTGCTCGCCCGCATCGCTGTCATGGCCAAGCGTGACACCGGTCACGTTGACCTCGCCGGTGCTGGCATCGACTTCAACTTCGGCCACCCAGGCGGACCAGCTTTGCACGGGCTGGCCCGCGTTGGCTTCGCCGGCTTCGATGGTGCTGGCATAGGCAAATCCGCGCCCGCGCCGTACATTCTGGTTCGCTTGCGTGCGTTCGCCGCGCGGCTGCCAGTTGGCTTGCGCCGCGACCCGGCGCACCAGGCCGGCCCCGCGCGCGTCGTCGAGATGCCGCAGCCGCAAGGCCACAGGATCCTGTGCGCTGGCTGCCGCTACCTCGTCCACGTGCGATTCATGCGCGAAGACATAGGCCCTTGCCGTCTGGGCGGGCGTGCCGGCGGCGCGCGGCAGGCCGGGCGCGCCGGCCTGCGTCACGCTCAGGCTGGCGAAGCGGTAGGGCGGCAGGATGGCGTCGCCCCGGGTTTCGTCGCTTGCGCCGGATGCATCCAGATCGATCTCGCCGACCGGCGCCGGCGTGCCGGTCAGCCATAGCGCAAGCGGCGGGGCCGCCATCACAGCCGCGCTGCCGCGCGCATCGACAGCCGCATTGACTGTGTAAGCGGCGATCTCGCCATCGACCGTCCATGCGCTCTCGATATGGGTATTGACCTGTGCCTGCGTGGCGCCCAGCTCATGCGCTTCGACGCGCACCCGGACCGTGCCGCCGGCGGCCTGCGCCAGCAAGGCGGCATCGGCAGCCGCATGATGGGCGTACTGCGTATCTTCGCCGGCGCCGTTGTTGTCGCCGTCCATGGCCTGCCAGCAGACCAGCGTGATGCGGTCTTCGCCGACGCCTAGCAGGGCCGCCAGTTCCGTGCGCAAGGCGCCGGGGTTGCGGCTGGGCAGCCAGACGCGCAGCGCGCCATCGCGCCAGTCGGCGACGGCGGTGCAACCTGCTGGTTGCAACCCGGAGAGCGGCCATTGATAGTCTTGCGCGCTCCGGCCCGTGGCGTGCGCCATGGCCTGCGTGGTGTCACCGTGCGCGGCAAGCAGGCGGTGGGTGAGCGGCGCGCCAGGGCTGGGGGGCGCTTGCCAGCGGGCGCGCAGCACGCCGGCTGCCTGCGCGGCCTGCTGCGCCGTGTCGGCGGCAATGCCCAGGAAATCGCCGCGCCGCACTACCGAAGCAACGCCGGGCAGTGCGCGCGCAGCGGCTTCGTCGCATCCAAGCAGCCGTGCGCTGCGCAGGCTGCCTGCGTGCCATTCCAGTACGGGAGGGCGTATCACGTGGCCTGCCAGCCATTGCCGCTCGGGCGGCGGCTGCCATGCCGTCACGCTGTCCTGGCCGATCACGAGTTGGTCGCGCCCGCTCATGGCGTGCATTCCGGGGCGGCAGCTTGCCGCAGCAGCACGGCGGCGCGCCGGACCGCGCGCAGGATCTCCACATGCGTGCCGCAGCGGCAAAGGTTGAAGCGCAGTGCCTCGCGGATCTGCGCTTCGTCGGGGTCCGGGTTTTCCGCCAGCAGGGCCTTGGCGGTCATGATCATGCCGTTCAGGCAATAGCCGCACTGCGCCGCCTGTTCGTCGATAAAGGCCTGCTGCACCGGGTCGGGCTCGCCCGGCGCGCCCAGCCCGTCGAGCGTGGTGATGGCGCGCTGCGCCACCGCTTTCACGGGGATCACGCAGGAACGTGCCGCCACGCCATCCACCAGCACCGTGCAGGCACCGCACTGCCCCAGCCCGCAGCCGTATTTAGGACCGTTGCAGGCCAGGTCGTTGCGCAGGATATAAAGCAGCGGCGTGCCGGGATCGACCTCGGCATCGAGCTGGTATGTGGTCCGGTTGACCCGGAGGCACAGGGGGCGGGGCGTGTTCATCGTGGGGCTGGGGGCGTTTTAGAACATCACTCGCGTGGCCGGGCGCCCGTTGGGGGCGCCCGGCGGTCTTGCCGGGACGTGGCTCAGGCTGCGACGGCCACGCGCCCGGCTTCCACCAGTGGCACGCTGAACACATCGTAACCGAAGCACCAGTCCGGGTTCTCGTTGGTGCGCAGCCACGTGTTGTTGTGCGAAACCAGCTGCACCTTGCTGGCGCGTTCGGCACGGTTGGCCTCGTACAGCGCGAAGGCGGCGCCGAAGTCCGATACGCCGGTCTGGTCCAGGCAGCGCGCCAGCATGGCGGCGTCCTCGATGGCCATCGCCGCGCCCTGTGCCATGTGCGGCTTCATCGGGTGGCAGGCATCGCCGAGCAATACCAGGCGGCCGCGGCTCCACACCGGCAGCGGATCGCGCTCCAGCAGCGGCCACTTGGTCACTTCCACGGTGCCTTCGATCAGCGATTGCACGCCTTCATGCCAGCCGTCGAACGCGGCGCGCATCTCCTCGACGCTGCTGGGCAGCCAGCTCTTGCTCATGTCCCAGGTGGGTTCGGGCACACCGGTCACGTAGTAGATCTCGTCGAGCTTGCTGGTGTCGAAGTAGACCATCATGTGGCGGTCGTCGGACCACCACTTGGTGCAACGTTCGTGGGTGAAGCCTTTCACGCGCGAGATCGGGAACACGGCGCGGTGCGCCACGTAGCCCGTGTACTTGGGCGGCTCGGCGCCCAGCAGGGTTTCGCGGATGCGGGAGTTCACGCCGTCCGCGCCGATCACGATATCGGCCTCATCGACGGTGCCGTCGGCAAAGCGCAGGCGCACCACATGGCCCAGGTCTTCCACGCTGGCCAGCTTCTTGTCGAACAGCAGCGTGCCGGGCGCGACCGCTTCGGTCAGCAGGGCATGGAAGTCGCCACGATGCACGGTCAGGTAGCTCGCGCCATAGTGCGACAGGGCATAGTCGCCGAGCGGGATCTGGGCGATCACTTCGCCGCTTTGCCAGTCGCGGCTGTACCAGAAGTCCGGGTGGCAGCCCATGTTGTTGAGCGCATCCTCCAGGCCGATCCTGCGCATAACCTTGATGACATTGGGCCCGACGTGGATGCCGGCGCCCAGGCGCGAAAACGCCGGCGCCTGCTCATACAGCCTGACTTGATGTCCGGCGCGCTGCAGCAGGGCGGCCGCGACCGTCCCTCCCAGTCCGGCGCCGATCACTGCGATGCGTGGTTTGCCTTGCACGATGTTTCTCCTGGCGGTGTGATGTGGGTCTGAACAGGCCGTCTGGCCAATCGATGAATAGAGTGTACACACTAGAAAATTGCTTGTAAAGAAATGACATGCCACCCCTATGGAAAACCCTGATTTCAAAGTGAATGAGCCGATTAAATGCCAATTAAGCGTGAAAATAAGCCCAATTCAAGGGGTTGGTTCATTAAGTGGGCACTGAAATGGTGCATATTCTTCCAGTCACGGTTTTGTTGTACAAATAGCGTGTGTACACTACAATAGTTCGCAGGCTACGGAGACCGTTGAAGGCTCCGGGCCGGCCGTGCAGGGCGTCGCCGCGAAGACGGGCGCCAGGGCGGGTGGACAGAACACATAGATGACGGAGTCGACAGTGCAGAAAATTTTCCGTATCGGCCAGATCGTGCCGAGCTCGAACACCACCATGGAAACCGAAATCCCCGCGATGCTGCTGGCGCGCCAGCAGGTGCGGCCCGAGCGGTTCACCTTCCACTCCAGCCGCATGCGCATGAAGAAGGTGGTCAAGGAGGAGCTGGCGGCCATGGACGCCGAATCCGACCGCTGCGCGCTGGAACTCAGCGACGCCCGCGTCGACGTGCTGGGCTACGCCTGCCTGGTGGCCATCATGGCGATGGGCCACGGCTACCACCGCGTCTCGGAGAAGCGCCTGCAGGCCCATACCGCCGCGAATGGCGCGGATGCGCCGGTGATCACCAGCGCCGGTGCGCTGATCGACGCGCTGAAGGTGATCGGCGCCAGGCGCATCGCCGTGGTCGCGCCCTATATGAAGCCGCTGACGGAACTGGTGGTGGACTACATCCGCAACGAAGGCTACGAAGTGGTGGACTGGCGCGCGCTGGAAATCCCCGACAACCTCGAAGTGGGCCGTCATGATCCCGCCAGGCTGCCCGGCATCGTCGCGCAGATGAACACCAAAGACGTCGACGCCATCGTGCTGTCGGCCTGCGTGCAGATGCCTTCGTTGCCGGCCGTGGCCAAGGTGGAAGCGATGACCGGCAAGCCCGTGATCACCGCGGCCATCGCCACCACCTACGCCATCCTCAAGCAGCTCGACCTGGAGCCGGTCGTGCCCGGCGCGGGCGCGTTGCTGTCCGGTGCCTACTAAAACCGCCTTCGGCTAGTTCGGCTAGTTCGACAAAGGAGTCAGCAATGAGCGAGTTTCTCTACGGCGGCAATGTGTTCGCCAACGGCATCCGCCAGCACTACCTGCGCTATGGCGGCGCCACCGGCGCGCGCGAAGGGCGCGACGCCGTGGTGATCGTGCCCGGCATCACCAGCCCGGCCGTGACCTGGGGCTTTGTCGGCGAACAGTTCGGCAAGCACTTCGATACCTACATCCTGGATGTGCGCGGGCGCGGCTTGTCCGAGGCGGGCGATGCGCTGGACTACAGCCTGGATGCGCAAGCCGCGGACGTGACGGCGTTCGCGCAGGCGCTGGGCCTGGTGCGCTACGCCATCGTCGGCCATTCGATGGGCGCGCGCATCGGCATCCGCGCCGCGCGCGGCAACCCCGCCGGGCTGACGCGGCTGGTGATGGTGGACCCGCCCGTGTCTGGCCCGGGCCGCCGTGCCTATCCCTCGCAATTGCCCTGGTATGTGGATTCGATCCGCCTGGCGCGGCAAGGTATCGACGCCGAGGGAATGCGCCGCTTCTGCCCCACGTGGACGGAAGAGCAGCTTCGCCTGCGCGCCGAGTGGCTGCACACCTGCGACGAGCGCGCCATCGTGACCAGCTTCGAGGACTTCCATCGCGACGATGTGCATGCGGACATGCCATCGGTGCAGGTACCCACACTGCTGATGGTGGCCGGGCGCGGCGATGTGATCCGCGCGGAAGACATCGAAGAGATTCGCGGCCTGCTGCCCGCGGTGCAGGTTGCCCGCGTGCCGGATGCGGGCCACATGATCCCGTGGGACGACGAGGCCGGCTTCTACCGCGCCTTCGGCGATTTCCTGGGCGCGCCGCTGCTGCGGGACCAGGCTGCCGCCTGAGCCGCCTGCTTCACCAGAAAGGAGAACACATGCCAGTAAGCGATCACGACCTGACCCAGGCATGGCGCCAGGTGCTCACACTGTCAAAACTGGAGCCGGGCCAGACGGTCACGGTGCTGACCGGCGCCGCCACGCATCCGCAAACGCTGCGCACGGCGCAGATGGCGGCCACCGCGATGGGCGCCATCGTCAACCGGCTGGACCTGCCGCCCGTCAACGGCGACAAGGCGCTCAGCCGCGACGCGCTGGCCTATCTTGGCACCACGCCGCTCACCGGCAACCCGGCCGCCATCGCCGCGCTCAAAGCCAGCGACCTGGTGCTGGACCTGATGACGCTGCTGTTCTCGCCCGAGCAGCACGACATCCTCTCCGGTGGCACCAAGATCCTGTTGGCGGTGGAGCCGCCCGAGGTGCTGGTGCGGCTGGTGCCCACGGAAGGCGACCGCACCCGCGTGAAAGCGGCCACGGCGCGGCTGGCGCGCGCGCGGGAGATGCATATCGTGTCGGACGCCGGCACCGACCTGCGTTGCTCGCTCGGCGAGTTTCCCGCCATCAGCGAGTACGGTTTCGTCGACGAGCCCGGCCGCTGGGATCACTGGCCAAGCGGCTTTGTGCTGACCTGGCCGGACGAAGGCGGCACCAACGGGCGCATCGTGCTCGATCGCGGCGACATCCTGTTGCCGATGAAATCGTATGTGCAGGAGCCCATCGGCATCACGCTGGAGAACGGCTTCGTCACCCGCATCGAAGGCGGCCTCGACGCCGAGCTGCTGAGCGACTACATGGCCTCGTTCAACGACCCCGAGGCCTACGCCATGTCGCATATCGGCTGGGGCCTGCAGCCGCGCGCGCGCTGGTCCACGCTTGCCATGTACGACCGCGAGGCCACCATCGGCATGGACGCGCGCGCGTTCGAGGGCAACTTCCTCTGCTCCTTCGGTCCCAACAACGAGGCCGGCGGCAGCCGCACCACGGCGTGCCATATCGATATCCCTGTGCGGCATTGCACCGTGCGGCTGAATGGCGAGGCGGTGGTCGAGAAGGGCAAGGTGCTGGACAGCGAGTACCAGCAAGCGCAGCAGGTTCAGCAAGTGCAGCAAGTGCAGCAAGTGCAGCAACAAAGGGCCAAGGGAGCCATTCATGCATGACGAAGTCAAGACCTACGAGCGCCAGGGCTTCGGCGCCACCCTGGAACCCAAGGCGCCGTACGGCCTGCTGATCATCGATTTCGTCAACGGCTTCGCCAATCCGGAAGTCTTCGGCGGCGGCAATATCCCCGAGGCCATCGCCAACACCGGGCCGCTGCTGGCCACCGCGCGCGAGCAGGGCTGGCCGGTGGCGCACAGCCGCATCGTATTCGCCGACGACGACAGCGACCACAACATCTTCACGCTCAAGGTGCCCGGCATGCTGGGGCTGAAGGAGGCCAGCCACAACAGCGCGATCGTGCCGCAACTGGCGCCGCGTGCTGGCGAGCTGGTGGTGCGCAAGACGGTGCCATCCGCCTTTTTCGGCACTTCGCTGGCGGCGTGGCTGACCCAGCGCGGCGTGCGCACGCTATTGGTGGCGGGTTGCGTCACCAGCGGCTGCGTGCGCGCCAGCGTGGTCGATGCCATGTCGCTGGGCTTCCGGCCGCTGGTGTTGTCCGATTGCGTGGGCGACCGCGCCATCGGGCCGCACGATGCCAACCTGTTCGACATGGCGCAGAAATACGCCACGGTGATGCCGCGCGACGAAGCCCTGGCGATGCTCGCCCGGGCGGCGGCCTGAGAAGGTCATCCGGCGATGCGCGCCGACCGCCGGCTGCCAGGGTTACGCGCGCCTGGCGCGCGCCGGCTTCTTGCGCGCGGCGGCGTCCGCCGCCGGGCCGATGGCAGGAGGCGCCACGCAGACCGTGCTCAGCACCGTGCGCTGGATCACATTGCGCCAGTGCTCCAGCGCCGGCTTGCTCATCATGGGCTCGTCAAGGAAAGCGCTGAGCGTATGATGGTTCGAGTTGTAGAAGTACCCCAGCGAAGCGATCACCAGGTAGATATCGCGCGCCTGCACATCGGGCTGGAACAGGCCAGCGGCCTTGCCGCGCTCCAGGATGCCGTCCAGCACGGACAGCGCGTAGCTGGAGATCTCCCTGAGCCGGCTCGATTTCTTGGCGTGCTTGCCCTGGCTCATGTTCTCGCTGGACAGGATGGCGACGAACTCCGGATGGTCCAGGTAGTAGCCCCAGACGAAGTCGATCAGCTGGGTCAGCGCGCGCACCGGGTCCTCGGTATCGAGCTGGAGCGCCTGCTCGGCCTCGTTGAGCTGGAGGTAGATGGTTTCGAGGACTTCGACGAAGAGCTTTTCCTTGCTGCCGAAGTAGTAATAGATCATGCGGTCGTAGGTCTTGGCCAGCGAGGAGATTTTCTCCACGCGCCCGCCTTCGTAGCCGCGCAGGGCGAAGACCTTGATGGCTGCCTTGAGGATCTTGGCTCGGGTGTCCTGAGCTTGCCGGGCCCGGGTTCCGGCTGCCGCGCTTTTCTTAGCGGTCGGGGTGCTCATAAGTTTGATACAACTTGCTGTTCAAGGCTGGCAGTATAACGGCCACGGCGGGCGGAGCCGGAATCCGGTGGCCCGCCCGCATGCCCATCCGAGACATGGAACGAATGGAAACGACCCCCGCCACCGGACCTGAGTCCGCGTCTCTCCCCGCATCGGCACCGATGTCTCCCGGCGCGCTGCGCGACGCCCTGCTGCAGGCGCGTGGCGTCCTGCTGGTGACGCGGGCGCCGCAGGCAGCACCCCGGCCCGCGCCCGGCCAGCCCGGCGCGGCTTCCGACTATGTCGCGGCGCAACCGGACATCTTCGTGGCGCTGCGGGACAACGGCGAGATCCTGGCCTTCAACGGCCACGTCGACCTGGGCACCGGCATCCGCACCTCGCTGGCGCAGATCGTGGCCGAGGAACTGGAGGTGCCGGCGGCGCGCGTGGCGATGACGCTGGGCCACACCCAACTGACGCCCAACCAGGGGCCCACCATCGCCAGTGCCACCATCCAGATCTCGGCACTGCCGCTGCGGCGCGCGGCGGCGCAGGCCATGGCCTGGCTGCGCGGGCGCGCCGCCGCGCGGCTCGGCGTGCCGCCCGAAGCGCTGGACGCGGAAGACGGCCGCCTGCGCTTGCGCGGCGGGCAGGGCGATGGCCTGACGTATGGCGAACTGCTGGCCGGCGAGCATATCGAGTTGCCGCTGGCCGACGACATCGCCACCAAGCCCGTCAGCGAATACCGCGTGGTGGGGCGCGCCGCCGCGCGCGTGGATATTCCCGCCAAGGCCACCGCGCAGCTCACCTTCGTGCACGACGTGCGCGTGCCCGGCATGCTGCATGGCCGCGTGGTGCGTCCGCCATACGCTGGCCGCGATTGCGGCGACTTTGTCGGCACCAGCCTGCGCGGCGTCGACCGCGCATCGATCCGTGAGGTGCGCGGCGTGGTCGACGTGGTAGTGCAGGGTGATTTCGTCGGCGTGGTGGCGCAGCGCGAGGAGCAGGCCATGCAGGCCGCGCGGCGCCTGCGGGTGGACTGGAAGCCGGTGCCGCCGCTGCCCGCGCTGAACGAACCGGGGGACGCGGAGGCCGCGCTGCGCACCAATCCAGCGACGCGCCGCACCCTGGTGGACGACGGCGATGCGCAGGCGGCGTTCGACGCCGCGCGCGGCGCGGGCCGGGTGCTGTCGCACGGCTATGCGTGGCCTTACCAGATGCACGCCTCGATCGGTCCCTCCTGCGCCGTAGCCGACTACCGTGAAGACGGCCTCACAGTGTGGTCGGGCACGCAGAATCCCCATGTGCTGCGCATCGACCTGGCGCGGCTGACGGGCCTGGACGAAGGCCGCATCGAGATCGTGCGGATGGAAGCCGCCGGCTGCTACGGGCGTAATTGCGCCGACGACGTCTGCGCCGATGCGGTGCTGCTGTCGCGCGCGGTGGGGCGGCCGGTGCGCGTGCAGCTCACGCGCGAGCAGGAACATTTGTGGGAGCCCAAGGGCGCGGCGCAACTGATGGACGTGCGCGGCGCCATCGGCCCCGGCGGCGAACTGCTCGCCTACGATTTCGTCAGCCGCTATCCGTCCAACGATGCGCCCACGCTGGCGCTGTTGCTCACCGGCATCGTCGGTAACGCGCCGCGCACGCTGCAGATGGGCGACCGCACCGCAGTGCCACCCTATCCGTACGCGAACATGCGCATCGGCTGCGACGATACGCCCGCGATCGTGCGCGCCTCGTGGCTGCGTGGCGTCTCGGCCCTGCCAAACGTTTTCGCGCACGAATCCTTTATCGACGAACTGGCGCACGAGAGCGGCGCCGACCCGCTGGCCTTCCGCCTGCGCCACCTGACCGACGAGCGCGCCGCCGATCTGCTGCGTGCGCTGGCGGCGCACGCCGGCTGGCAAGAGGGCGCGCGCGGCTCGCGTGGCAAGCCCGGCGCGGATGGGCTGCTGCGCGGGCGCGGCGTGGCCTACGCCCGCTATATCCACAGCAAATTCCCGGGCTTTGGCGCCGCGTGGGCGGCCTGGGTGGTGGACCTGACGGTAGCGCCCGATACCGGGCTGGTGACGGTGGAGCGCCTGCTGGTGGCGCAGGACACCGGGATGATGGTGAACCCCGACGGCGTGCGCCACCAGGTGCAGGGCAACGTGGTGCAGGCGCTTGGCCGCGTGCTCAAGGAGCAGGTGCGCTTCGATGCCGCCGGCGTGGCCAGCCGCGAGTGGGGCAGCTATCCGTTGCTGACGTTTCCCGAGCTGCCGCCCATCGAAGTCGTGCTGATGCCGCGCCAGGAGGAAGCGCCGATGGGCGCCGGCGAATCGGCATCGCTGCCGGGCGCGCCGGCCATTGCCAATGCGCTGTTCGATGCCACCGGCGTGCGGCTGCGGCGTGCGCCGTTCACGCCGGAGGTGGTGCTTGCCGCGCTGGCCGGCGAGCTGGGCCAGCCTGCCTGAAGCGCGTATCGGCGCCTTATTCCAGCCTTATTCCGGCTCGCCGTCCGGCGTGCCGCCGCGTTCGTCGAACTCACTCATTTTCCGCAGCAGATAGGTAATCGCCACCCGTTCCGCGGGATTGAGGTCGCCAAAGGTCTGCTCGGAGATGCGGTGCGCGAACGGCACCGTTTCCTCGATCAGCGCGTGGCCGGCCGGCGTCACCGTGACCACCACCTTGCGGCGGTCATTGGTGTCGTGCGAGACCGCCACCAGTTCGCGCGCCTTGAGGCGCTCGATGATGCCGCGCACGGTGGCCTGGTCGATGGCGGTGGCCCTGACGATCTCGCTGAGCGAGCACGAGCCGCGCTCGTTGACCGCGCACATCACCACGAACTGCGCGGCGGTCAGTTGCGAATCGGCAATGGTCTGCTGGAAGATCGCCACATGGCGCTGGTAAGCGCGCCGCAGCAGGTGCCCGACTTGCTCGGTGAAATCGTAGTCGGCGGCGGCGGATTTTTGCGCGGCGGTCTTGCGCGCGGAGGAATTGGACACGATGGGCGGTCTGCGGGCATGAGATAAACGTGCCTCCGAGTATACCGAGCGTGGCCGCGCGCGGCGGGATTTTTCGCGCTACGACGCCGCCCCATGCGCCGCCAGCACCGGATCGCCCTCCAGCGCGCTGGAGGGCCTGCCGTTCACGCCCACCGGCACATCGCCCACCAGCGTGATGCGATAGAGCTGCCGGTCGAAGTCGAGGTCGAAGATGTCCGTGGGCGCGAGGTGCGCGGTGGCGCGGTTGTCCCAGAACGCGATGCTGCCCGGTTCCCATTTGAAACGCACCGTGAACTCGGGGCGCACCACGTGTTCCCACAGCAGTTCCAGCAGTTGCTGGCTTTCGCGCGGCGCGAAGCCCGACAGGTGCTTGAGGAAGCTCGGGCTGACGTATAGCGCGCGCTCGCCGGTCTCGGGATGCACGCGCACCAGCGGATGCTCGCTGACCAGCGCGCGGCTCCTGACCGCGCGCGCGAACTCGTCGGTGGCGCTGGCGCCCGCCGGCGGCGTGAAGCGGTGCACGCCGCGCAGTTCGTTCACGATACGGCGCAGCGGCTCGGACAACGCCTGGTAGGCGGCCACCAGGTTGGTCCATTGCGTATCGCCGCCGTACGGCGGAATCACCTCGCCGCGCAGGATGGACGCGGCGGGCGGGTTGACGGCCGCCGTCACATCGGTGTGCCAGCCGGTCCACGGACGTTGCACCGCATGGCCCTCGAAGCGGTTGGCCTTGCGGTGCTTGCCCACCGAGTACAGCTCGGGAAAACCATCCACGTGGCCGAACACGGGATGCCCGATGGTCGGCGCGCCGAACTGCTTGGCGAAGGCGATATGCTGCTCGTGCGACAGATGCTGGTCGCGGAAAAACACCACTTTCCACTTCAGCAACGCGGCCCGGATCGCGGCGACCTCCGCTGCCGGCAGCGGCGCGCGCAGGTCCACGCCATCGATGCGCGCGCCGATATGGGCCGACAGCGGGTGTACGGTGAGGGGGACGTCCGTGTGCCGGGGGCGGGTTGCGTTCTCTGTCTGGTCCAGTACGGCTTCGGTCATCTCTGGGCTCCTTCGCAAGTGCGGCAGCGCCTGGCCGCCAAACCATTACCATATGCGTGCCGCGCCTCGCGCCCAACGAAGGAATTCGGCTTTGCATATAAGGCGCCAGGCCGCGCAGCACCCGCACGGGAAGGCCGCCGTCACCGGTCCGGGTAGCGCAATGCCTGCGCCCGCATCAGGGCCGGGTCTTGCCGCCCGGCCTGGCGGCGCGGACAATGTGGCCAGCCTTGCCTGTTCCCAGAAACGCCAGAATCGCCAGAACCGGGAGAATCTCGCCATGCTGCAACGCCGTTTCCATTCGCGGTGAACCATCTTGGATGATGCCGACGCAGCCTGCGCGCGCGAAACCGTCCCGACGTCCCGGCCAGGCGGATCGCATGCGGGCGATCCGCCGCTGCGGCTGGCGCGCACCCGCACGGCCCGGCTGCTGCTGACCGCGCTGGCGCTGCTCAGCCTGGGCGTTGCCATTCTCGGGCTGTTCGTGCCCGGCCTGCCTAGTACGGAGTTCGTGCTGCTGTCCGCCTGGGCCGCGGCCAAGGGATCGCCGCGGCTGCATGCCTGGCTGCTCGGCCACCGCGTGTTCGGCCCCATGCTCTACAACTGGCACAACGGCCGCATGGTCAGCCGCCGCGCCAAGTGGAGCGCCACGGTGGCGATGAGCATCTGCAGCGCCGTGCTGCTGTTCGGCATGCATCGGCCGTGGCTGGCCTACGGGGCGATTGCCTGCATGGCGTGCGTGCTGGCGTGGTTGTGGCGCCGGCCGGAGCCGGCGGCCTGATGCGCTGATCCGGGGCGCTACGTGGTTTGTGCTTCGCGCGGCTTTGCGGTCTTCGCGGCTTTCGCGGCTTTCGGCGCCTTGGCCGGGCCTGCCGGCCATGCCAGCATCGCGGTGGCCGCAACCGCCTCCAGCGCGGCGCGCGACGCGCCGTCGCGCGCCTGCATCGACATCCCCTGCATCACCGTGTTGTAGAACTTGGCCAGCGCGGCAGTATCGGTGCCGGCCGGCAGTTCGCCGCGCGCGATGCCGTGCTGGATGCAGGCCTGCAGGGCCAGCTCCTTTTCCCTGCGGCGTTCGCGCAGGGTGTCTTCGATGTAGGCGCAGTCGGCCGAGCAGCTGGTGCCGCTCATCAGGAAGCAGCCGGCCGGGTTGCCCTTGGCGCTGAACAGCGCGGCGGCGCCGCTCAGCAGCCCCTGCACGGCTTCGCGCGCGCCGCCCGCGGCTTGCAGCGGCGCATACAGCAGGGCGCCGTGCGTGTCCGCATAACGGTCCACCGCCTCGTAGAACAACTGCTCCTTGCTGCCGAAGGCGGCGTACAGGCTGGGCGCGGTGATCGCCATCGCCCCGGTGAGGGCGGCGATCGATGTGGAGCCATAGCCATAGCGCCAGAACAGCGACAGGGCCTGGCCCAGCGCCTCGTCGCGATCGAATTGCCTGGGCCGCCCGCGGCCCGCACCGGAAACACTCTTTTTCATAGTGGTCATTATATTTTTCCGTTGCCAGCGGCGCCAGTGGTGATTAACATAGTGATCGTTCAATAAATTGCCACGCCGGCAGGCGTTCGCCATGATTCCCTACTCCCTGCTTGACCTGTCGCCCATCGTGGAAGGCGGCGACGCCGGCCAGGCCATGCGCAATTCGCTCGCGCTCGCCCAGCACGCCGAGCACCTGGGCTACCGCCGCTTCTGGCTGGCGGAGCATCACAATATGCCGGGCATCGCCAGTGCTGCCACGGCGGTGCTGATCGGCTATGTGGCCAACGGCACTTCCACCATCCGCGTGGGTTCGGGCGGCATCATGCTGCCCAATCATTCGCCGCTGGTGGTGGCCGAGCAGTTCGGCACGCTGGCATCGCTGTTCCCCGGCCGCATCGACCTTGGCCTGGGCCGCGCGCCCGGCACCGACCAGTCCACCGCCCGGGCGCTGCGCCGCAGCGCCACGCAGGACACGGCCGATGCTTTCCCGCAGGACGTGGAAGAGCTGCAGGCGTACTTCGACGATCCGCGCCCCGGCCAGCGCCTGCGCGCGGTGCCCGGCGCGGGCCTGAAGGTGCCGCTGTGGCTGCTTGGCTCGAGCCTGTTCAGCGCGCAGCTATCGGCGGCGATGGGCCTGCCTTTTGCCTTTGCTTCGCACTTCGCGCCGGGCTTCATGCGCCAGGCGGTCGATCTGTATCGCCAGACTTTCCAGCCATCGGCGCAGTTGTCCAAGCCGCATGTGATGCTGGGACTCAATGTGTTCGCGGCGGATTCGGACGCGCAGGCGCGGCGGCTGTTCACGTCGCTGCAGCAGCAGTTCCTGGCGCTGGTGCGCGGCAGCCCGGGCCCGATCCGGCCTCCGGTGGACAATATCGAATTGCTGTGGACGGAGACCGAGGCCACGCATATCCGGCGCTCGCTGGCGTGCTCGGTGGTGGGGGATCCGGAGGGTGTGCGCAATGGCTTGCGCAACTTTATCGAGGAGTTCAGGCCGGATGAATTGATGCTGACGGCGCAGATCCATGACCATGAGGCGCGTCTGCGCTCGTTCGAGATCGCGGCGCAGGCCATGCGGGCGGTGGAGCCAGTGGCGAAGATCGTGCTCTGAACGGAGCTGTCCGCATGTGAAAAAGCCCGCTGCAGCCCGCTGCCGATATGGCGCGGGCTTTTTTTCTCCCGGAGTGGAGAGGCGGCACGATCAGGTTTGCGGTCTGTTGCCCTCAGGCCGCCAGCCTGAACGACGCCACCGAACGCATCATCGACTGCGCCTGTTCCGCCAGCGCGCCTACCGCGGCTGCGGCCTGTTCCACCAGCGCCGCGTTTTGCTGCGTCACCGTGTCCATCTGGTTGACCGCCTGGCCGACCTGCTCGATGCCGGCGCTTTGTTCGTTCGATGCGGCGCTGATCTCGCCCATGATGTCGGTCACGCGCTTGACGGCGCCGACGATGTCTTCCATGGTCTGGCCGGCCTTGGCGACCAGCGCGGAGCCGTTATCCACCTGGGCCACGGAGTTGTCGATCAGGCCCTTGATCTCCTTGGCGGCGGTGGCCGAGCGCTGGGCCAGGCTGCGCACCTCGCTCGCCACCACGGCAAAGCCGCGGCCTTGCTCGCCGGCGCGTGCCGCTTCCACGGCGGCGTTCAGCGCCAGGATGTTGGTCTGGAAGGCGATGCCTTCGATCACGCCGATGATGTCGACGATCTGGCGCGAGGCGCCGTTGATCTCGCCCATGGTGGTCACCACCTGGTTGACCACCTGGCCGCCGCGCTGGGCGATATCCGAGGCGTTGACCGCCAGCGAGGCGGCCTGGCGCGCATTGTCCGCGTTCTGGCGCACAATGCCGGTCAGTTCTTCCATGCTCGACGCGGTTTGCTCCAGGGCCGAGGCTTGTTGCTCGGTGCGTTGCGACAGGTCGGTATTGCCCGCGGAAATCTGCTGCGTGGCCGAGGCGATCGAATCCGCCGCGCCGCGGATCTCGCCCAGCGTGCCGGACAGGCGCTGCTGCATGCCCTGCATGGCCGCGAGCAGGCTGTCCTTGTCGCCGGCGCGGATCTGCACCGGCACGGTGAAGTCGCCCGCGGCAATGCGCGTGACCACTTCGGTCGCGTAGGCCGGCTCGCCGCCCAGGCTCTTGCGCACCGTGCGCATGATGGCCAGCATGAATGCCGACACCAGCGCGCCGATCAGCAGGGTGCTGATGGCCGCCGATACCAGGCTGTCGCGGAAGGTGCCTTCGATGTCCTTGAGGAACACGCCGGTCGCCACATGCCAGTCCCAGGCCGGCACGTAGCGCACATAGGTCAGCTTGCGCGCGGGCGTTTCGGTGCCCGGGAGGCGGCCGCGATAGGTGACGAAGCTGTCGTCGGGGCTGGCGCCGGCGCGCGCGCCCGCCTTGCCCGCATCGACGATGCTCTGGTAGACCAGCTTGCCGTCGGGGTCCTTGAAGTCGCCCACGATCTTGCCTTCCGTATCCGGCAGGCCGGGGTTGAGCACCACCTGTGGCTTGGAGTTGAGCAGGAACAGGTAGCCCTTGTCGCCGAAGCGCATCACGCGCAGCGTGTCCTTGGCCGCTGCCTGCGCGGCCTCAAGGCTCATGGTGCCGTTGGCGGCGCGGTCCACGTAGAGCTTGATGATGCCTTCGGCGGTGGCCACCAGGGACTGCAGGCTCTCGCGGCGTTCGGCCATCATGGTGGCGCGGGTGTGCACGGCGCCCCAGGTGCCCAGCGCTAGCAGGGCCAGCCACATCGCCACCAGCGCGGCCCAGAGTTTGGTGTTCAACGAGATTCGATTCATGATCATGCTTACCGGGAACGGGCAGCCGTTCGCGCCGGCGGCGCGGCATCGGCCTGACCTTGGTGTTGACAGAGCGGCACAGCGGGGACGATTCCGCTCGCTGCGCGGAGCCTGGCCACAGCCGGTTAACGACCTATCGCCGGTGGGACTTGAATGGCCGATTGAAAAGTGCCTCAAGAGATTCTCGATTCCGGGCCGGCAGGCATTTCGATCCCTGCCTACAATGTGCCTTTCGCCGCGCCCGGATCACGGGCGGTCCGACGCAACCCGCGGAGCAATACGCATGACCTCAAGCATCACCAAGCGCAAGCTGGGCAGGTCCGGGCTGGAAGTCTCACCCCTGGCATTCGGTGGCAATGTCTTCGGCTGGAGCGCCGACGAAGCCACTTCTTTCAAGTTGCTCGATGCCTTTGTCGGCGCCGGGCTCAACTTCATCGACACGGCCGACGTGTACTCCCGCTGGGTGCCCGGCAACCAGGGCGGCGAGTCCGAGGCCATCCTCGGCAAGTGGTTCAAGCGCAGCGGCAAGCGCGCCGGCGTGGTGCTGGCCACCAAGGTCGGCATGGATATGGGCGAGGGCCGCAAGGGCCTGTCGCGCGCCTCCTATATAGAACGCGCCGTCGATGCCTCGCTGCAGCGGCTGCAGACCGACTACATCGATCTGTACCAGTCGCATACCGATGACCAGGACACGCCGCTGGAAGAAACGCTGGACGCCTACGACCGCCTGATCAAGGCCGGCAAGGTGCGCGCCATCGGCGCTTCCAACTACAGCGCCGCGCGCCTGGCCGAAGCGCTGGAAACCAGCCGCCGCCTTGGCCTGCCGCGCTACGAGAGCCTGCAACCGCACTACAACCTCTATACGCGCAGCGAGTACGAGAGCGAACTGGAACCGCTGGTGTTGCGCGAAGGCCTGGGCGTGTTCAACTATTACGCGCTTGCCAGCGGTTTCCTGAGCGGCAAATACCGCTCCGAGGCCGACCTGGACAAGAGCGGCGCGCGCGGCCAGCGCGTCAAGGCCTACCTCGATGCCCGCGGCCTGCGTATCCTGGCGGCGCTGGACGAGGTAGCAGCGCGCACCGCCACCAACCCGACGCAAGTGGCGCTGGCCTGGCAGATCGCGCGCCCCAGCATTACCGCGCCGATCGCCAGCGCGACTTCGCTGGCGCAACTGGACGACCTGATCGCCGCCACGCGCCTGCAACTTAGCGCCGGCGATATCGCGCAGCTCGATCAGGCCAGCGCGTGAGCGCGGCTACCCTGGAGGAGATACGGGATGCATGAAAACAGGAAGCGCCACGCCA
This sequence comes from Cupriavidus sp. F041, assembly GCF_057814235.1. Taxonomy (NCBI): domain Bacteria; kingdom Pseudomonadati; phylum Pseudomonadota; class Betaproteobacteria; order Burkholderiales; family Burkholderiaceae; genus Cupriavidus; species Cupriavidus sp. F041. The sequence continues at coordinate 1,430,315 of NZ_JBVASY010000001.1, read as the reverse complement.
GTTGCGCCGAAGGCGCGGCGCCGGACCTGAGCGCGGTCAAGGCGCTGGTGTTCGACGTATTCGGCACGGTGGTGGACTGGCGCACCAGCGTGATCGCGGATCTGACCGCCTTCGGGCAGAAGAAGGGCATCGACGCCGACTGGACCGCCTTCACCGACGCGTGGCGCGCGGGCTATGTGCCCGGCATGGATCGCGTGCGCAAGGGCGAGCGGCCCTGGGCCAATATCGACGTGCTGCATCGCGAGCGGCTCGACGCGCTGCTCGACCAGTTCGGCATCGAAGACCTGAGCGAAGCGGAGAAGGATTACCTCAACCGCGCCTGGCACCGGCTCTCCGGCTGGCCCGATGCCGTGCCCGGGCTGACGCGGCTGAAGCAGCGCTACATCATCTCCACCTTCTCCAACGGCAGCGTGTCCTGCCTGGTCGATACGGCCAGGTATGCAGGCCTGCCGTGGGACGCCGTGTTCAGCGCGGACATCGTGCGCCACTACAAACCGGAGGCGGAGATCTATCAGGGCGTGATTGCCTTCTTCGACCTGCAGCCGCACGAGGTGATGCTGGTGGCGGCGCACAACAACGACCTGCGGCATGGCCGCTCGCACGGCATGCGCACTGCCTATGTCAACCGGCCCACGGAGTACGGGCCGAACCAGTCGAAGGATCGTGCGGCCGAGTCGGACTGGGATGTGGTCGTGGACAGCCTGACGGCGCTGGCGGACCGGCTTTGCGGCTGAGTTTGCGTAACAAGCGGCTGGTCCGCAGCGGAGTGCCGCAAGCGCTCGCCGGTGCACTTCGGATGAAGGGGTTTGCCCAAGCCACTCCCTGTCGGATACATTAGGACTCCCGGCCGCCCACGCCGCAACTGCGGCGCACAGAGGCAAGCCAGAGCCGGGGGTTGGCTCCCGCCAGGACGGCGGCGCGCCAGGAGACGACAAGGAGACGACGATGGACCTGCGGCAACGCGAGCACATCGACACGGTAGTCCAGCTCACCACCCGCGCCGGCGCGCCGATGCTGCGCGCGCCCGAAACCATCATCCAGAATTCGTGGCGGCGCTGCGTGCACCAGTACGGCCTGGACCCGGCGCGCATGCAGCAGGCCTGCATCCTGCCGCAGACCCGGCTGCGCGAGCACCAGCAGCGTATCGACGATTTCGCGCGGATCGCGCGCCACGGCCTGCAGACGCTGTATAGCCAGGTGGCCGGCATGGGCTACGTGGTGCTGCTGACCGATGCGCAGGGCGTGACGGTGGATTACCTGGGCGACGCCAACGCCGATGCCTCCTTGCGCCACGCCGGGCTGTACCTGGGCGCGCAATGGAGCGAGGCCGGCGCCGGCACCTGCGCGGTGGGCACTGCGCTGGCCACCGGCCAGGCCCTGACCGTGCACCAGGCCGACCATTTCGATGCCACGCATATCCCGCTGACCTGCACCGCGGCGCCCCTGTTCGATTCGCACGGCAGCCTCTGCGCCATCCTCGACATCTCCGCGCTGACCTCGCCGCAGGCCAAGGACAGCCAGGGACTGGCGCTGCAGATGGTGCGCATCTACGCCACCCGCATCGAGAACGCCAGCTTCGTGCGCAGCCACCGGGAGGACTGGATCCTCAAGCTCAATGCCGCGCCGGAATTCGTCGACGTCAATCCGGAATACCTGCTGGCGCTTGACGCCGGCGGCCGCATCGTCGGCCACAACCGCCGCGCCCAGCAGATGCTGGAGGCCGAGCTGGGCGTGCGGCCAGGCGGCGCGCCGGTGCTGGGCATGCCGTTCGAATCGCTGTTCGAAGCGCGGCTCGATGAGCTGGGCCGCTTCGTGCATTCGCGCCCGAGCGAGCAGCGCGCGCTGGCGCTGGCCCACAGCGGCGGGCGGCTGTACCTGAGCGTGATGCCGCCGGCCTTGCGCTGGCAGCGCGCCCGCGACACCGCCGAGCGGACCAAGCCGCTGCAGGCGCCGCTGGCCGCCCTGTGCGGAGGCGATGCGGCACTGCAGCAGCAGTTGCTGCGTGCCGCCAGGCTGGTCGACTCGCCCATCAACCTGCTGATCAACGGCGAGACTGGCAGTGGCAAGGAATATTTCGCCAAGGCCTTGCATCAGTCCAGTTCGCGCCGCCACGGGCCTTTCGTGGCGGTGAATTGCGCGGCGATTCCGGAGTCCCTGATCGAGAGCGAGCTGTTTGGCCACCTGCCCAACAGCTTCTCCGGCGCCGGCTCCCGCCCCAAGCGTGGGCTGATCCAGGAGGCCGACGGCGGCACACTGTTTCTGGACGAGATCGGCGACATGCCGCGCGAGCTGCAGTCGCGCCTGCTGCGCGTGCTGGCCGAAGGCGAGGTGCTGGCGATCGGCGCGTCGCGCCCGGTGCCGGTCAACTTGCGCGTGATCTCCGCTACCCATCATCCGCTGGACCAACTGGTCAGCAGCGGCCGCTTCCGCGAGGACCTGTACTACCGGCTCAACGGCGCGCGGCTGATGCTGCCGCCGCTGCGCGAGCGTACGGACCTGGACTGGATGATCAACAAGATGCTCGGCGGCGCCGAGCAACAGGCCGCCGTGAGCCTGTCGCCCGCGGCGCGCGCGCGGCTGCAGGCGCATCGCTGGCCCGGCAACCTGCGCGAGTTGCGCAACGCGCTCGAGTACGCGCGCGCCGTCTGCAATGACGGCCATATCGAGGCGGAGGACCTGCCCGATGGCCTTGGCGAGATGCCGGTGCAGCAAGATCTGCTGCCGGTATTTCCCGGCGCGGCGCCCGCAGGCGCGGCAGCCGAAGCCGCCCCGGCCTTGCCGGCGCCCGGTTTCGACCCCCACCTGCTGCCGCCGGAAGGGATGCTGCTGATGCAATACCTGCGCGCGGCGGGCTGGAACCTGAGCGCGGTGGCACGCCAGATCGGCGTAAGCCGGATGACGCTGTACCGCCGCATGGCGCGCTACGGCATCGAGTCGCCCAACCAGCGCGACGCGGGACACCACTGAGGCGGGCGGCGCGGCGTGCCATCGCCGCCCGCTACACCTGTTCACCACCTGTACAACTGATGCTGTGACACCTGTCACGCCGCAGCCCGCGTACACCCCGCAACGCCCCCGTACGGCCCTGTTTTCCTCGGGGTAATCCCGTGCTTCTTGCCGCCGGAACCCGCTTTCGCGGGGTGGCACGCCCATTGCGATATGCCTGTCGGAACCTGGAAAAAAACCAGGGCGACAGGAGACATGCATGGGTGAGCAAGCGCTGGCCGCACGGCCGCTGGTCGGCATCATCGCCAATCCGATTTCCGCGCGCGATATCCGCCGCGTGATCGCCAACGCCAATACGCTGCAACTGGCCGATCGCGTCAATATCGTGCTGCGCCTGCTGGCCGCGCTGTCGGCTTGCGGGGTCGGCCGCGTGCTGATGATGCCGGACCGCGAAGGCATGCGCGTGCTGCTGGCGCGCCACCTGTCGCGCCGCCAGGGTCCGGACGCCGCGCTGCCGGAGGTGGAATACCTCGACATGCCCGTCACCGCGCGCGTCGACGACACCTTCCTGGCCGCACGCATGATGCGCGAGGCCGGCGTGGCCGCCATCATCGTGCTCGGCGGCGACGGCACCCACCGCGCGGTGGTGCGCGAATGCGGCACCGTGCCGATCGCCGGTCTCTCCACCGGCACCAACAACGCCTACCCCGAAATGCGCGAGCCCACCATCACGGGGCTGGCCACCGGCCTGTTCGCCAGCGGCCGCATTCCCGCCGCGCATGCGCTTGCCGGCAATAAGCGGCTGGACATTGCGATTGCCGGCGCGGGAGAGGTGCGGCACGACATCGCGCTGGTCGACGCCGTGATTTCGCACGAGCACTTCATCGGCGCGCGCGCCTTGTGGAAGACCGAGACGCTGGGCGCGGTCTTCGTGTCCTTTGCCGATCCGCAGGCAATCGGCCTGTCCGCCATCGGCGGCTTGCTTGAGCCGGTGGGCCGGCACGAGCCCGGCGGCCTGGCGATCGAACTCGCCGCGCCCGGCGAGGGCCGCTTCGAGCTGCGCGCGCCGATTGCGCCGGGCCTGCTGCGCGCCGTGCCCATCGCGGGCTGGGAGCGCCTGACCGACGGCGTGCCGCACCGCGTGCGCCAGCGCGCCGGCATCGTCGCGCTCGATGGCGAACGCGAACTGGTGTTCGGCCCGCAGGACACCATCACCGTGACGCTGCGCGAGCGCGCCTTCCTGAGCATCGACGTAGCCGCCTGCATGCGCTACGCCGCCGCGGCGGGGCTGATGCGCAGCGGGCGCGCGCCACCGCAGCCGCAGCAGCAACATCCTCCACCCCAGCCATTGACCGAGTTTTTTACCGCCACCACAAAACCTTGAAGGAGACAGACATGACAGCCAACTCATCCGGCGCCACCGGGAACACGCTGCCCCTCGACAAGCAGGAACTGCTCGCCGTCTATCGCAGGATGCGCACCATCCGCGATTTCGAAGAACGCCTGCACGTGGACTTCGGGCGCGGCGACATCCCCGGGTTCGTCCACCTCTACGCCGGCGAGGAAGCCGCCGGGGTCGGCATCCTGCACCACCTGGGCGACGGCGACCGCATCGCCAGCACGCACCGGGGCCACGGCCACTGCATCGCCAAGGGCGTGGATCCGGTCGCGATGATGAAGGAGATCTACGGGCGCAAGGGCGGCTCCTGCAACGGCAAGGGCGGCTCCATGCATATCGCCGATCTGTCCAAGGGCATGATGGGCGCCAACGGCATCCTGGGCGCGGGCGCGCCGCTGATCTGCGGCGCCGCGCTGGCAGCCAAGTTCCGCGGCAAGGGCGAGATCGGCATCACCTTCGCCGGCGATGGCGCATCCAACCAGGGCACCTTCCTGGAGAGCCTGAACCTGGCCGCGGTGTGGAACCTGCCGGTGATCTTCGTGATCGAGAACAACGGCTACGCGGAATCCACCGCGCGCGATTATGGCACCGCGGTGGACAGCTACGTGGACCGCGCCGCCGGCTTCGGCATTCCCGGCGTGACCGTGGACGGCACCGATTTCTTCGCGGTGCACGAGGCCGCGGGCGAAGTCATCAAGCGCGCCCGCGAAGGCGGCGGCCCGGCCCTGCTCGAATGCAAGATGGTGCGCTTCTACGGCCACTTCGAAGGCGATGCGCAAACCTATCGTGCCTCCGGCGAGCTCGACGACATCCGCGCCAACAAGGACTGCCTGAAGAAGTTCACCGCCACCGTGACCCAGTCCGGCGTCATCGCGCCGGACGAGCTCAAGGCCATCGACGAGCAGGTTGCCGCGCTGATCGAGGACGCGGTGCAGCAGGCCAAGGCAGCGCCGTTCCCGACGCCCGCCGACCTGCTGACCGACGTGTACGTCAGCTATTGAGCGCGCGCCCGGCCCACCATCCCGAGACGTAAAGACATAACGGCATAACGACAGCAAGCACGATCAGGAGACCACACCATGTCCCGCAAATTAAGCATGAAGCTGGCGATCAACGAAGCGATCGACCAGGAAATGACCCGTGACCCGAGCGTGATCATGCTCGGCGAGGATATCGTCGGCGGCGCCGGCGCGGACGGCGAGAAAGACGCCTGGGGCGGCGTACTCGGCGTGACCAAGGGCTTGTACGCCAAGCATGGCGACAGGTTGCTCGACACGCCGCTGTCCGAATCCGCCTATGTGGGCGCGGCCATCGGCGCCGCCGCCTGCGGCATGCGGCCGATTGCCGAGCTGATGTTCATCGACTTCATGGGCGTTTGCTTCGACCAGATCTTCAACCAGGCCGCCAAGTTCCGCTACATGTTCGGTGGCAAGGCGGAGACGCCGGTGGTGATCCGCGCCATGGTCGGCGCGGGCTTTCGCGCGGCGGCCCAGCACAGCCAGATGCTGACGCCGCTGTTCACGCATATCCCCGGCCTCAAGGTGGTATGCCCCAGCACGCCGTACGACACCAAGGGCCTGCTGATCCAGGCGATCCGCGACAACGACCCGGTGATCTTCTGCGAGCACAAGAACCTCTACGGCTTCGAAGGCGAGGTGCCCGAGAACTCCTACGCGATTCCTTTCGGCGAAGCCAATATCGTGCGCGACGGCAAGGACGTTTCCATCGTCACCTACGGCCTGATGGTGCATCGCGCGCTGGAAGCGGCGGCCACGCTGGCCAAGGAAGGCATCGAAGCCGAGATCGTGGACCTGCGCACGCTCTCGCCGCTGGATATCGACACCGTGCTGGAGTCGGTGGAAAACACCGGCCGCCTGGTGGTGGTGGATGAAGCCAGCCCGCGCTGCAATATCGCCACCGACATTTCGGCGCAAGTGGCCCAGCGCGCGTTCGGCGCGCTCAAGGCCGGCATCGAGATGGTCTGCCCGCCGCACACGCCGGTGCCGTTCTCGCCCGCGCTGGAAGACCTGTATATCCCCAGCGCGGCGCAGATCGCCGATGCCGCGCGCAAGACCGTGAAAGGAGGGAAACACTGATGGCCGAGATCACCCCGATCGTCATGCCCAAATGGGGCCTGTCGATGAAAGAAGGCACCATCAACGACTGGCTGGTGGAGGAGGGCACGCAGATCTCGGTAGGCATGCCGATCCTCGACGTGGAGACCGACAAGATCGCCAACGCGGTGGAAGCGCCGGACGCCGGCACCTTGCGCCGCAAGGTGGCCGCCGTGGGCGACATCCTGCCGGTCAAGGCGCTGCTCGGCGTACTGGCCCCGCCAGAAGTCAGCGACGCGGAGATCGACGCCTTTGTCGCCGCCTACGAGACGCCGGCGGCCGACGAGGACGATGAAGACGCGGCCGCTTCCGCCTACCACTTCATCGATGTTGATGGCATCCGCGTGCGCTATGCAAAACGGGGAGAGGGCGCGCAGACGGTGCTCTTCATCCACGGCTTTGGCGGCGACCTCGATAACTGGCTGTTCAACCTCGACGCGCTGGCGGAAGCCCACACCGTGATCGCGCTCGACCTGCCGGGGCACGGACAGTCCACGCCGAAGTTGCCGGGCACCACGCTGGCATCGCTGGCGGGATTCGTCGCGCGCTTCATGGACGCGCTGGATATCGGCCAGGCCCACCTGGTCGGCCACTCGATGGGCGGCGGCGTAGCCGCGCAGCTGGCGGTGGACGCGCCGCAACGGGTGCGTTCGGTGGCGCTGGTATCGCCGGCCGGCATGGGCGATGAGGTCAACAGCGGCTACACCGAAGGCTTCGTCAACGCGCAGTCGCGGCGCGATCTCAAGCCGGTGGTGGAGTTGCTGTTTGCCGACGCGGGGCTGGTCAGCCGCCAGATGCTGGACGACCTGCTGAAGTACAAGCGGCTAGACGGCGTGACGGAGGCGCTGGGCAGCCTGGGTGCGAGTCTGTTCGGCGGCGGCCGGCAGAGCGAGCAGCCGGGCCGCAAGCTGGGCGATAGCGGCAAGCCGGTGCTGGTGATCTGGGGCGCGCAGGATCAGATCATTCCCGCGGCGCATGCGCAGAATGCACCCGCCGGCGCCACCGTGAAGGTGTTCGACGATGCGGGCCATATGAGCCAGATGGAGAAGGCCAACGAAGTCAACGCGCTGCTCAAGCGGCATATCGGCGGCTGACGAACTTGAGTCCCGCCCGGTGTTCTCCCCTCTCCCACGAAGTGGGAGAGGGGAGAACACCAGCGCGTCGCGCGACGTATTTCGTTGCTGTATGCACTGAAGAAAATCAACAAAACAAGCTTAGGAGACCACCCATGGATGAACCCCTGAAGGGACAAGTGGCCGTAATCACCGGCGGCGCGCGCGGCATCGGCCGCGGCATCGCGCTGACGCTGGCGCATGCCGGTGCCGACATCCTGATCGCCGACCTGCTCGAAGACGCCATGCGCGAAACTGCGGAAGAAGTGCGCGCGCTCGGCCGTCGGGCAAGCACCCTCAAGGTCGACGTGACAAAGCCCGAGATGCACCGCGCGATGGTGAGGCAAGCACTTGACCAGCTGGACGGCCTCGACATCCTGGTCAACTGCGCCGGCGTCATCAGCATCCACCCCGTGGAAGCGCTGAGCGAACGCGACTGGGACTTCGTCATGGACGTCAACGCCAAGGGCACCTTCCTGGGCTGCCAGGCCGCGCTGGAACACATGAAAGCCAAGGGCAAAGGCCGCATCATCAACGTCGCCTCGATCGCCGGCAAGGAAGGCTTCCCCAACCTCGCCCACTACAGCGCCTCGAAGTTCGCGGTGGTCGGCTTCACCAACGCACTGGCCAAGGAAGTCGCCCGCGACGGCATTACCGTCAACGCCATCTGCCCCGGCATCGTCCGCACCTATATGTGGGACCGCCTGTCCGACGAATGGAAGGCCGAGGGCGAATCGGTCGAAGACTCCTGGGCCCGCCACCAGCTCACGCTGATCCCGCAAGGACGTGCACAGACGCCCGAAGACATGGGCAGGATGGCGCTGTTCTTCGCGACCATGGACAATGTGACCGGGCAGTCGGTCAACGTCGACGGTGGCTTCACCTTCCACTGACCGGCACCGGGCCGCACCGCGGCCCGGTTACGCGCGCATCCCGCCCCGGCGCTTACCGGCCATGCCATGCGATTTGACACCCTCGATCCCGACCCCGCCAACCCCGATCCCCTCCACGCCGAACAGGCGCTGCTGGAACAGGCATCCGCCAGCCGCTGGCTGGCGCATCTGTGGCAGGCGCCCGTCTCGCTGGTGGTGCCGCGCAGCTACCTGCGCCATGCGCAACTGGACGCCGCGCGCAGCGCCTTTGCCGCGCGCGGCTGCCCGGTATGGCTGCGCCTCTCGGGCGGCGGGTTGGTGCCGCAAGGCCCTGGCATCCTAAACCTGAGCCTGGCCTACCCTGTGCGCGGCGGTGCAGGCACCTGCGCCGAGCCGGTCTACCTGCACTTGTGCGAGGTGCTGGCCGGTGCCTTGAACAAGCTGGGGCTGCGGACGCACTGGCAGGCCGTGGACGGCTCATTCTGCGATGGCCGTTTCAACCTGGCCTGGGGCTCCCCGGAACTGGCCCGCAAGATCGCCGGCACCGCGCAGTACTGGCGCCGCGTGGCGGGCGCCGGGGACACCAGCCTGCACGTAGTGCTGGCCCACGCAGTCCTGCTGGTCAGCGCCGATCCGGAGGAGATCAACCAGCGCGCCAACGACTTCGAGGCCGCCATCGGCAGCGGGCGCCATTACCGGGCCGACAAGGTGGTCAGCGTGGCCCAGGCGCTGGCGGAAAGCGGCCAGCCAGTGCCCGGCGACCTGGGCGAACGGACTGCCCAGGCGCTGCGCGAGGCGCTTGCCGCAACGCCGCCGGCCTTCGCCGCGACGTCCCTGGCTTAAGCGGCACCGCGCGGATTCGTCGGTATTGACGATTCCGGCCCCTGGCGTCCGTGGCAAACTGACCGGCTAGACGCTCCGCCTGAAGGAGCAGACAACCGGAGACAGGACATGGCGGGACCGTTGGCGGGACTGAAAGTGGTGGAAATGGTTGGGATCGGCCCTGCGCCCTTTTGCGCGATGATGCTGGCCGACCAGGGCGCCGAGGTGATCCGGATCGACCGGCCCCGCCCGGCCCGGCCCGGCGAGGCGCCGGCCACCGGCGCGGGCAAGGCGCGCTGCGACGTGACCGCGCGCGGCAGGCGCTCGCTGGCCATCGACCTGCGCAAGCCCGGCGCGGCCGGGGTCGTGCTGGACCTGATCGCCAAGGCGGACGTGTTGATCGAAGGCTTCCGCCCGGGCGTGATGGAGCGCCTGGGGCTGGGCCCGGACGTTTGCCTGGCGCGCAACCCGGCGCTGGTGTACGGCCGCATGACCGGCTGGGGCCAGCACGGGCCGCTGGCTCAGGCGGCCGGCCACGACATCAACTACATCGCCATTGGCGGCGCGCTGCATGCCATTGGCCGGCCGGGGCAGCCGCCCGTGGTGCCGCTCAACTACGTCGGCGACTTTGGCGGCGGCGGCATGCTGCTGGCGTTTGGCGTGATGTGTGCGGTCAACGAGGCGCGTAATTCGGGCAAGGGGCAGGTGGTGGATGCGGCGATGACCGATGGCACCGCATTGCTGTCCGCGATGATGTACGGATTCAAGGCGGCCGGGCGCTGGAACAACCAGCGCGGCGACAACCTGCTCGACGGCGCAGCCCATTTTTATGACACCTATGCGTGCGCCGACGGCAAGTACGTGGCGGTGGGCGCTATCGAGCCGCAGTTCTATGCGCTGCTGCGCGAGCGGTGCGGGTTGGACGATCCTCTCTTCGACAAGCAACTCGATAAACGCCACTGGCCCGAGCTCAAGGCGCGCATGACCGCGCTGTTCCTCACCCGCACGCGCGCGCAGTGGTGCGAGTTGCTGGAAGGCTGCGATGCCTGCTTTGCGCCGGTCCTGGACTGGGATGAGGCGCCGCAACATCCGCATAACCGGGCCCGCGAGACGTTTCTTGAGATCGATGGGGTGATGCAGCCGGCGCCGGCGCCGCGTTTCAGCCGTACGCCGGCGGGGGTGCCTCGGGCGCCTGTGGAGCCGGGGGCGGATAGTGAGGCGGTGTTGCGGGATTGGGGGGTGGGGGGGGAGGTGATTGGGGGGTTGCGGAGGGATGGGGTGATTTGATACTGCAACTGCAACTGCAACTGCTTAACGTCAAAGGCAACTTCAAAGGCTTAAAGTCAAAGGCAGTTTCACCTCCCCTCCGGGGAGGCGACCTACTTTCTTGTCTTGCCAAGAAAGTAGGCAAAGAAGCGCGCCGGATGGGGCGACCCCCCCTCGTCGGCAGGCAAAAAGAGCGGCCGGGACCCAAACTCGCATCGCCTTAAGGCGATACTCAAACATGGGTCCCTCTTTTCCGCTCTTTTTGCCTGCCGACGAGGCGCCCCATACGGCCTGGTACACCTTGACGGCTCGCTTCGCATCGCGGGTCGGTGTGGCCCGCCCTTGGGGGCGCTCCACACGGCTACACCGAATGTTGATTGGCCGATATCGCTTTTTCTTCGCGCTGGTTTGCTAAGCGGCGACGGCATGCTCCTTGATCGCTGCCAGTTTCTCCGCGCCGATCTTTTCCTTTGCCATCTCGGTGTCGTAGTGGGTTTGGAGGTTCATCCAGCTTTGGGCATCGGTGCCGAAGAACACGCCGAGCCGGACGGCCGTATCGGCGGTGATGGCGCGCTCGCCCTTGACGATCTCGTTGATGCGCCGAGGCGGGACATCGATTGCCTTGGCGAGCGCGTACTGGCTGATCCCAAGCGGCTCAAGCCAGTCCAGTTGCAGGATCTCGCCTGGCGTGGCCAGCGGAATTTCTCGTGCCATGGTTTGCTCCTTTAGTGGTAGTCGACGATCTCGACGTCGGTCGCGTTGCCGTTGGCGAAACGGAAGCAGATGCGCCATTGATCGTTGATGCGGATGCTGAACTGTCCCGCCCGATCTCCTTTTAGCGCTTCCAGCCTGTTATTCGGTGGGATGCGTAAGAAGTTGAGTTCAGTGGCGGCGTGCAGTTGCTGTAGCTTTCGCATCGCGACCTTCTCGATGTTGGCGAACCGGGCAACCCGGTTGCCAGCAAAGACCGTCTCAGTATCCCGGCAATTGAACGATGTGATCATGGATTGATAATAACGTCGTGCGTTATTAACGTCAAGCGTTATTATTTTCGGGATTTGTGGCGTGCCGGTGCCTTTCCGGCCGCTCTCTTTGCCTGCCGACGAGGCGCCCCATTCGGCCTGGTACACCTTGACGGCTCGCTTCGCATCGCGTGGGAGGTTCGCATCGCGTGGGAGGCTCGCTTCGCGTCGCGCTGGGGTGTGGCCCGCCCTTGGGGCGCTCCACACGGCTACACCGAATCGTTGATCTGGCGGCAGCGCTCTTGTCTTGGTCCTCGGATGTCGAACGTTTGGGCTATCGCGCGAGGCTGCGTTTGCCATCCACCGGCTTGCTCCCCTCTCCCGCTTGCGGGAGAGGGGCCGGGGGAGAGGGCGGGCGTTCGCTATGCCGCCATGCGCGCGCTCTATCTGGGCATTTCGAAGGTTGCCGCGCTCAGTCCGCCGGCGCCAGGATCCGTTCGACAAACTCCGGTGCTAGCGGAACGCCGAGGAAGCGCGAGATTTCCACAATCTGACCGTACAGCATCCACTGCCCGTGGTGCACCGTGCAACCTAGTTCGCGCGCGGCTTTGAGCAGGGGCGTATCGCCATCGCGCACCACCGCTTCGCACACCAGCGTGCCTGCGCTTAGCTGTTGCGGGGGTATTGGCGTGGGGTCCGTGTCGCGCAGGCCGAGGGCCGTGGCGTTGACGACTACGTCGAAGCCGGAGGGGTTGTTGTCGCCGCTGCGGATCGGGACGGATGGCAGCGCTTTCCCCAGGCTCGCGGCCAGTTCTTCGGCCTTGTCGGCGGAGCGGTTGTAGATGACCAGTTCGGCGGGGTTCTCGCGGGCGATGGCGTAGGCCATCGATTTGCCGGCGCCGCCGGCGCCAAGCTGCAGCACGCGCTTGCCGGACAGGCTGTGGCCGCGTTCGCGCAGGCCGGCAACGAAGCCGTCGCCATCGAAATTGCCGCCGGTCCAGTGGCCTTTCTCGCGGTCGAAGCGCATGGCGTTGACGGAGCCGACCAGGCGGGCGGTGTCAGTCAGTTCGCCACAGGCGGCAACCACGTTTTCCTTGTGCGGGATGGTGACGACCATGCCTTGCAGGTTTTGCGCGGCCGGCGCGCCGGCGAGGAATGCCTGCAATTGCGCCGAATCCACATGGAAGGGCACGCACACGGCGTTCAGGCCCTGGCGGGCGACCGAGGCATTGAAGAGTTGCGGCGTGCGCACGTGCGAGATGGGGGCGGCGATGATGCCGACAAGCTGGGTATTGCCATCGATCTGCATTGCGGGATTTGGGTAATGTAGAGGAAGGGGAGGGAGGCGGGAGGCGGGACGGATGCGCTCCGTCCCGCGGGCATGGCGATGGCTCAGATGCCGGCCATGCAGGTGTACTTGATGACCAGGTAGTCCTCGATGCCGTAGTGCGAGCCTTCGCGGCCCACGCCCGATTGCTTGACGCCGCCGAAGGGCGCCACCTCGTTCGAGATCAGGCCGGTGTTGACGCCGACCATGCCGTACTCCAGACGTTCGGAAACCCGCCACACGCGGCCGAGATCCCGTGCGTAGAAATAGCTCGCCAGGCCAAATTCCGTGTCGTTGGCCATGGCGACCACTTCGTCCTCGGTCTCGAAGCGGAACAGCGGCGCGAGCGGGCCGAAGGTTTCTTCACGCGCTACCAGCATGCCGGGCTTCACGTCGGCCAGCACGGTAGGCTCGAAGAACGATTGCCCGAGCGCGTGACGCTTGCCGCCTTGCAGTACGCGCGCACCCTTGGAGATCGCGTCGGTGATATGTTCCTCGACCTTGGTCACGGCCTTGCCGTCGATCAGCGGTCCGATGCGCACGCCGTCTTCCATGCCGTTGCCCACCTTCAGCGCGCGCACCGCCGCGACCAGTTTCTCGGCGAAGGCGTCATAGACCTTGCTGTGCACATAAAGGCGGTTGGCGCAGACGCAGGTCTGTCCCGCGTTGCGGTACTTGGACACGATGGCGCCTTCCACGGCGGCATCCAGGTCGGCATCCTCGAACACGATGAAGGGCGCGTTGCCGCCCAGTTCCATCGAGACCTTCTTGATGGTGGACGCCGTCTGCGCCATCAGCGTACGTCCGACTTCCGTCGAGCCGGTAAAGGTGAGCTTGCGCACCAGCGGGTTGCTGCTGAGTTCGCCGCCGATGGCGGAAGCCGAGCCGGTGACGACCGACAGCACGCCCGCGGGAATGCCGGCGCGTTCCGCCAGCACCATCATCGCCAGCGCGGTCAGCGGGGTTTGCGAGGCGGGCTTGACCACCATCGTGCAACCCGCCGCCAGCGCCGGGCCAGCCTTGCGCGTGATCATGGCCGCGGGGAAATTCCACGGCGTGATGGCCGCGCACACGCCTACCGGTTCCTTGGTGACGACGATGCGCTGGTTGCTGACCGGCGCGGGAATGGTCTCGCCGTAGACGCGTTTGCCTTCCTCGGCGAACCACTCGATGAAGGAGGCGGCGTAGCCGATCTCGCCGCGCGCTTCGGCAAAGGGCTTGCCTTGCTCGGCGGTCATGATGCGGGCCAGGTCGTCCTGGTTCGCCAGCAGCAGTTCGAACCACTTGCGCAGCAGCGCGGAGCGTTCCTTGGCGGTACGCGCGCGCCAGGCCGGCAGGGCGCGGTTGGCGGCCTCGATGGCCTGGCGTGTCTCGTCGGCGCCCAGCAGGGGCACCTGGCCGACGCGCTCGCCGGTGGCGGGATTGGTCACGTCAATGTGACGCTCTGCATCGATCCAGCGGCCGTCGACATAGCACTGCTGGCGCAGCAGGGAGGGGTCTCGGAGTTGCAACATGGTCTGGTTCCGGTTCCGTAGCGATGTTGGGGGGATTCGGCGCAGCGCCGCTGACGGCAGGTTAGCAGGATCCGGCGATCTTGTTTGGCCGCCGGACGGATGATCAGCCCGCGATATACAGCCCGCCATTGACGTGCAGCACCTCGCCGGTGACAAAGCTGGCCGCGTCGCTGCACAGGAAGCCGATGGCGGTGGCGATCTCGCGCGGGTGGCCGAGGCGCTTGAGCGGTGTCTGTTCGACGGAATCGGCGCCGCGTTTCTGGATCAGCTCGGTGGTCATTGGGGTTTCGATCACGCCCGGCGATACCGCATTGACGCGGGTGCGCGGCCCGAGTTCCCGCGCCAGGCTGCGGGTGAGGCTGAGCAGCCCGCCCTTGGAGGCCGAATAGTGCGCATTGTAGTAAGCGCCCCGATGCGCAGCCACCGATGTCAGGTTGACGATGGCGCTGTTCTCGCGCAGCGCGGGAATGGCGCGGCGCACAAGATAGAACACGCCATCCAGGTTGATGGACAGCGTCTGCCGCCATTGCGCGTCGCTCATCTGCGCGACCGGCTGGGCCTGGTACAAGCCGGCCGACGGCACCAGGAAGTCGATGCCGCCGAAGCGGGCCTGCGCCAGCGCCACGGCGCCGGCGCAATCGTCGGGGTTGGCGGCGTCCATGCGCAGCGTGGCGATGCGCTCGCCGGTGGGGTCCAGTTCGCGCGCAAAGCCGGCGAGGCCGGGTTCGTCGAGATCCGTCAGTACCAGGTTGGCGCCGTGCGCCAGGAACAGCCTGGCCGTTTCACGGCCGATGCCGCCATTGGCGCCGGTCAGCAGCAGCGTGCGTTGATCGAAGTTGTACATGTTCTCTCCGGGAGGTCAGATATGCAGCGCGCGCCCGTAGGCCGCGAGCACGGCTTCGTGCATGGCCTCGGACAGGGTCGGGTGCGGCAGGACGGCGGACATCAGGTCGGCTTCGGTGGTCTCCAGCGTCTGCGCGATGGCGTAGCCCTGGATCATCTCGGTGACCTCGTCGCCCACCATATGGGCGCCGAGCAGTTCGCCGCTGCCTTCGTCGAATATGACTTTCACCAGGCCCGCGGTGCTGCCCATGGCAATGGCCTTGCCGTTGCCGACGAAAGGAAACTTGCCGACCTTGACCTGATGCCCGCGTTCCCTGGCCTGTGCCTCGGTCAGCCCTACGCTGGCCACTTGCGGATGGCTGTACGTGCAGGCCGGGATGCGCGTTGCATCGAGCGCATGCGGGTGCAGCCCGGCGATCTGTTCCACGCAGATCACGCCTTCGTGGCTGGCCTTGTGCGCCAGCCAGGGCGGGCCCGCCACGTCGCCGATGGCATACACGCCGGGCTCTGCCGTGCGGCAGAACGCGTCGGTCACGATATGCGTTTTCTCGACCCTGACGGCGGTCTTCTCCAGCCCGAGGTCTTCGACGTTGCCGACGATGCCCGCCGCCACCAGCACGACATCGGCCTCGATCTTCGCGCCGCCGGACTTGCCGCCTTGCAGCTCGACGGACCAGCCGGACGCCTTGCGTTCCGCGCTCCCGATGCTGGCGGCCGTATGCAGCACGATGCCTTCCCGGCTCAGGCTGTTCGCCACCTGCGCGGAGATGTCGGCGTCCTCCACCGGCAGGATGCGGTCCGCCATTTCGATCACCGTCACCTCGACACCCACCGCGTGATAGAAGCTGGCGAACTCGATGCCGATGGCACCGGCACCGACGATCAGCATGCGCTTTGGCACCACGGGCGGCGCCAGCGCCTCGCGATAGGTCCAGACCGTCTTGCCGTCCGCCGTCAGCGCGGGCAACTGGCGGGCGCGCGCGCCGGTGGCGAGCAGGATGTGGGCGGACGACACGGTACTCGTCTTGCCATCCGGCGCGGTGACTTCCAGCTTGCCCTTGCCCGCCAGCCGTCCGTGGCCGTTGAGCACGGTCACGCCATTCTTCTTCATCAGGTGGACCACGCCCTTGTTGAGCTGCGCGGCAACCGCGCGGGAGCGGGCCACCATGGCTGGCAGGTCGGCGGTGGGCGCGGCTGCGCGCACGCCAAAGGACGCCGCGTCCCTGACCAGCCGCAGCACATCGGCGGAGCGCAGGAGCGCCTTGGTGGGAATGCAGCCCCAGTTCAGGCAGACGCCGCCCAGGTGCTCTTTCTCGACCAGCGCGGTTTTCATGCCGAGCTGCGCGGCACGGATCGCCGCCACATAGCCGCCGGGGCCGCCGCCGACGACGATCAGGTCAAATGAGGAATTCGCCACGTCATGGTCCTCAGATCAGCATCGACAAGGGGTTTTCAAGCAGGCGCCTGAACGCGGCCAGCCATTGCGCGGCCAGCGCGCCGTCGATGGCGCGGTGGTCCACCGACAGCGTGCAGCGCATGACCTGCCCGACCTTCAGTTCGCCGTCTTCCACCACCGGCACCGCCTGCGTGGCGCCCACCGCAAGGATGGCGGCCTGTGGCGGATTGATGATGGCGGAGAACCCGGACACGCCGAACATGCCCAGGTTGCTAACGCTGAAGCTGCCGCCCTGGTACTCCTCGGGCCGTAGTTGCGAAGCGCGCGCGCGCTTCGCCAGGTCGGCGATCTCGGCGCTGATCAGCGACAGCGGCTTCGTGTCCGCCGCGCGCACGATGGGTGTGATCAGGCCGGCGTCGGTGGACACCGCCACAGCGATATCGGCCTGGTGGTAATGCCGCATGGCCGCGTCGGTCCAGCCGACGTTGGCCGCCGGGACCTCGCGCAAGGCGACCGCCACGGCGCGCACGATGAAGTCGTTGACCGAGATCTTGCGCGGCGCATTGGCATTGATCTCCGCGCGCAGCGCCAGCAGCCGCTCCATGCGGCAATCCGCCGTGAGGTAGAAATGCGGGATGGTGGACTTGCTCTCGCTCAGGCGGCGCGCAATGGTGCGGCGCATATTGCTGTGCGGGACTTCGGTGAACGCTTCGCTGACCCGGGCCTGCGGTGCGGCCGGGCGCGCGACGGCAGGTGCGCCGGCTGCGGCAGGAACCGCGGCGGCCTGCTCGAAATCGCGCTTGACGATGCGGCCATTGGGGCCGCTGCCGCGCAATGCTGCGAGGTCCAGTCCGCGTTGGGCAGCCAGGCGGCGGGCAAGGGGGCTGGCGAAGATGCGCGCGGCCTGCGGTGCGGCAGTCCTGGAAGCGGCAACGGCTTCGCCGGCGGATGGCGCTACGGCCTCAGGCGCTTGCGCGCCGCCACCCGCCGCCGCGATCAGCGCATCGATATCCACGCTGGTTTCGCCATTGACCAGCAGCACGCCGATCGGCGCGCCCACTTCCACGTCCTGGCCCGCCGCGACCAGGCGGCGGCCAAGCACGCCCGCCGAATCGGCATTGAGTTCGACCACGGCCTTGTCGGTTTCGATCTCGGCGATGCAGTCGCCCACGGCAATCGTATCGCCTTCGTTCTTGGTCCACGCTTGCAGCGTGGCCTGGGTGGCATTGGCCGCCACCTCGGGCATGCGTAGCAGAGTGGCCATGTCAGGCATTCCTCGGCGGTTGCAGGTCGGGGCGATAAGCCGCGATATCCGCGTACTGCACGATCTCGAGCACATTGCCTTCGGGGTCGCGGCAGAACGCGAGGTAAGTGCCGGGGCGCACTTCAATGCGCTGCGGGCCGGTCATGAACGCCACGCCGGCGGCGATCAGCCCTTCGACCGCGGCCTGGATGTCGTCCACGATAAACGTGAGGTAGGTGGCATTGGCCTTGTCGAGGATGTACTGGGGAGCGGGCTCGGCTGCGGGCGCTTGCACCGGGGCCAGCAGCTTGATGCGCTCGCCATGGTTAGTCTGCAGGCGCACGGCGGTGTAACCGCCGGCATGCATCGCCGCCTGCACGGCGTTGGCCGCGGGCACGGCAACTTCGCTCACGAAAGTGAAGCCCAGCACCTGCTCATAGAAGCGGCGCATGCGCGGCAGGTCGCGCACGGCGATGCCGACCTCCAGGGGAACTATCATGTTCAGGGTCATTGGAATTCCTTGGATTTCCTTGGATTCGTTCAATTGGCTTGCCGGTAGGCACCGGGCTTACGCCGCGCCTTTGTCGCGCATCACTTGCCGCAGGCCTTCCACCACTTCCTCGGTGCGGGCGGCAGCGGCACGTTCCAGCACCCTGGAAATGCTCGGCGCGGCTTCCGCCCCGGTCACGCGCTGCACCGGCTGGTCCAGCCAGTCGAAGTAGCGGCGCTGGATCTCGTCGGCCAGCCAGCCGCCGTAGGAAGTGCCACGCGCGCCTTGCTCCGCGATCAGCACATTGTTGGTCTTCCTGATGCTCTGCCCGATGGTGTCCCAGTCCAGGCTGGCGCGGTCCAGCCAGCGCAGGTCGATCACTTCGGCGTCGACGCCGGTCTGCTCCACCGCTTCGAGCGAATGGCCGACCATCGACAGGTAGGTGATGACGGTGACGTCGCTGCCGTTGCGGCGCACCGCCGCCTTGCCCACCGGCAGGTGGTAGTCGAAGTCGTCGACCGGCCCCACGCCCGATGCGTTGTACAGGTCCACGTGCTCGATCACCAGCACAGGGTCCTTGCACGCCAGCGCCGTGTTCATCAGGCCCACGTAGTCGAACGGTGTGGAAGGCGCCACGATGCGCCAGCCCGGGTTGGTGGCGAAGATGCCGGCCGGGTCCATCGAATGCTGCGAGCCGTAGCCCGTGCCCATCGCCACCTTGGTGCGCAGCACCAGCGGCACGTCGCTTTCGCCGCCGAACATATGGCGCGCCTTGCCGATCTGGTTGAAGACCTGGTCGGCGGCCACCCACATGAAGTCCGGGTACATGAACTCAACCACGGGCTTGTAGCGGCCATCCAGCGCCAGCCCGCCGCCAAGGCCCACGAATGCGTTCTCGCTGATCGGCGTGCCCAGCACGCGGTCCGGGAAGCTGTCGCGCAGGCCGCGCGTGGCGCCGTTGGTGCCGCCCTTGAGGCGGTGCACGTCCTCGCCCATCACCACCACCGACGGGTCGGTCTCCATGCGGCGGTGCATGACGTCCGCCACTACGTCGATGAACTTGCGCTTGTCCAGCTTGCCCGGGAAGCCCGCTTCGTCCTCGCAGCGCAGGCCTTCCAGCTCGCTCAGGTCGCCACGGATGCCCACGTCGCGGAAATCCGGGCTCGGCCACAGTTCGGGACGGATGCGGCGCTTGCCAGGCTTGCCGGAAGGATCGGCCTCGGTCAGTGCCGCCATGGCATCGCGCATGCCTTGCTTGATGCGTTCGCGCAGCGCGGCGATCTCGCCGGCGCTGATCAGGCCGCGTTCCTGCATGCGGCGCGCCATCAGTTCGAGCGGATCGCGCGCGCGCCATTGCTGTTCTTCTTCCTTGGTACGGTAGCCGAAGGCGCTGCCGGGGAAGGGGCCGTTCTGGTGGAAGAACCGGTAGAGATCGGCTTCGATGACCGTGGGGCCCTTGCCGGCGCGCATGTGCGCGAGCGCTTCCTGCGTGGCGAGGTAGACCGCGAGCGGGTCCATGCCGTCGACTTTCCAGCTCGGGATATTGAAGCCCATGCCGCGTGCGGACAGGCGCGGTTCGGCGGTGGACTCCTCCACCGTGGTGGAGACGGCGTAGCGGTTGTTCTCGATAAAGAAGCACAGCGGCAGCTTCCACGCGGCGGCCAGGTTCATGGTCTCCAGCACGGAGCCGATATTGACCGCGCCATCGCCGAAGTAGGTGATGGCCACGGCGTCGGTGCCCGCATGCCGGTGCGACCACGCCGCGCCCGCGGCCATCGGCACGCCGCCGCCAACGATGGCATTGGTGCCCAGCGCGCCGGCTTCGGCCCACTGCAAGTGCATCGAACCGCCACGGCCCTTGCAGTAGCCTTGCGCCAGCCCGAGGATTTCCGCGAGCGTGCGTTGCAGCAGCGTTTGCACATCCGCCGGCAGCGGCGCGCGCGGGTCGATGCCGCCGGGCGCGAGGTAGCCCAGCGCCTTGGAGATGAATTGATGGTGTCCGCGGTGCGAGCCGTTGATCTGGTCGGCCCCGGTCAGCGGCACGATGGAGCCGGCAGCGCCGCCTTCCTGGCCGATGCTGGAGTGCGCGGGCCCGTGGACCAGGCCTTCGGCGGCGAGTTCGAGTACGGCTTCCTCGAAGCCGCGGATCAGGTGCAGGTGGCTCAGCAGCGTGCCAAGCAGGGCGGGGTCGGCCTTGGCCCAGTCTTCATCGGTGGTGCGCAGTTCCACCCATTCGGCGGCGGGGCGCAGGGCGCTACGTTCAGACATTTGAGGATCCTTGATTACCGGTCGATGGTGTTTTTTCAATCATGTTGGGAACAGCGTGCTCAGAAGCCGTCGGCGGTCCAGCCGCCGTCGGAGACCAGCGCATGGCCGGTGATGAACGCGGCCGAGTCCGATGCCAGGAAGAGCGCGACTTCCGCCATCTCCTCCGGCGCGCCGAAGCGCCGCAGCGGCGTGCGCGCCAGCAAGGCTTCGCCGTCGATGGCCTTGCTGGCCAGCAGCGTTTCCATCAGCGCGGTGCTGGTGTAGCCCGGGCAGACCGCGTTGACACGGATGTTGTACTCAGCCCATTCAGCCGCCAGCGACTTGGTCAGCGAGACCACGCCCGCCTTGGCGGCGCAGTAGGCGAGGCGCCGGGCCGAGGAGGCCAGGCCCCACATCGATGCCGTGCTGAGGATGGAGCCGCCGCCCTGGCGCACCATGCGGCGTGCCGCTGCCTGCGTGCAGAAGAACACGCCGGAGAGGTCGATATCGATGGCGCGGCGCCAGTCGTCCGGCGTGAGTTCCAGCGAGGGCTTGTTCATCGAGATGCCGGCGTTGTTGAGCAGGATGTCGATGCGGCCGAAGCGGGCCTCGGTAGCGGCACAGGCTTGCTCCACGGCGTCGGGATCGGTGATCGAAGCCTTCACGACTTCGACCTGCACTTCCGGGTAGGCCGCTTCCAGTTCCGCCCTGGCGCTGGCGAGTCCTTCCGTGTCCAGGTCCAGCAGCATCAGCCGCGCGCCGTGCCGGGCAAAGCCGTGCGCCATCGCGCGGCCGATGCCGCTGGCGCCACCGGTGTTGAGCACGACCTTGCCGGCCAGGCCGGGGTAGCTGGCGCGCGCGAAGGGTTGCGCGTTCGGGTATCCAATAGGCAGGGAAGTGCTCATACGGCTAACCAGTCCTTCAGAAGTTGGGTATTGGAAGTGAGTTGTGCGGGCGTGCCCTCGAAGACGATGCGCCCGTGGCCCATCACGCAGACGCGGCTCGATACCTTCAGCGCGATGGCGAGCTTCTGCTCCACCAGCACCACCGATACGCCCCGGCGGTGAATGTCCTGGATGGCCTCGCCGACCACCGTCACGATCTTGGGCGCGAGGCCTTCGGTGGGCTCGTCGATCAGGATCACCAGCGGGTTGCCCAGCAGCGAGCGGCACATGGTCAGCATCTGCTGCTCGCCGCCGGAGAGGCTGCCGGCCTTGGTATTGCGGCGTTCCTTCAGGCGCGGGAAGTAGTCGAACATCTGCTCGAAGGTCCATTTCGGCGCGCCTTCGGTGGCGCGCTGTTCGCCCATGCGCAGGTTTTCTTCCACCGTGAGGTTGGCGAAGACCTCGCGCTCCTCCGGTACGTAGGCAATGCCGCGCCGGCAGATCGCATAGGATTGCGCGCCGGCGAGATCGCGGCCGCGCAGCCTGACGTGGCCCGCGCTCGGCGGAACCAGGCCCATGATGGCCTTCAGCGTGGTGGAACGGCCCGAGCCGTTGCGGCCCAGCAGGCTCACCACCTCGGCTTTCCCCACGTGGAAATCCACGCCGTGCAGGATGTGGCTCTTGCCGTAGTGCGCGTGCAGGCCCTGTACGCTGAGCAGCGGGTCGGTGGATTGCATGGACGGTGCGCTCATACGGTGACCTCCTCGCCCAGATAGGCTTCCTTGACGCGTGCGTTGTTGCGGATCTCGCCGGGCGTGCCGGTGGCGACGATCTCGCCGTAGACCAGCACGCTGATGCGGTCGCTGAGCGAGAACACCACGTCCATGTCGTGCTCCACGATCATCAGCGTGCGGCCCTGCGCGATCTCGCGGATCAGGCCGGCGGTGTAATCGGTTTCTTCCTGCGACATGCCCGCCATCGGCTCGTCGAGCATGATGACTTTCGGGTCCGAGGCCAGCGTCATGGCGATCTCCAGCGAACGCTGCTCCGAATACGACAACTCGCCGGCGATGGCCTGCGCGCGTTCGGCCAGCCGGACCTGTTCGAGCAGGTGCTGGGTTTCTTCGCGCACGGCGCGCAGCTTGTGGGCGAACTTCCACAGCGTGTATTGCAGGCCGTGGCGCCGCATCACGGCGAGACGCAGGTTTTCGAAGACGGTCAGGCCAGCGAAGATATTGGTGATCTGGAACGAGCGCGCCAGGCCGCGATGGTTGATCTGCTGCGGCGTCAGGCCCTGGATGGGCTCGCCGTTGAGCACGATCTCGCCTTTGGTCAGTGGCAGGCGGCCGGAGATCAGGTGGAACAGCGTGGATTTGCCTGCGCCGTTCGGGCCGATCAGCGCGTGCCGTTCGCCGCTGACGAGATCGAGGTCCACGCCGCGGATGATGTCGACGTCGCCGAAAGATTTGCGCAACCCGCGCAGGGAGAGAATCGCTTGCGTGTTCATGCCGGGTTCCTCCGGACGTTGGTGGCGGCGTGGGCAACGGCTTCGGCGGCGGGGGCGGCGTCCTTCAGGCGCAGCCAGCGGCCGTTGGCCAGGCGCACCGTCGCGATACCGGCCGCCAGCAGCGCCGCGGGCACCAGCCAGGTCAGCGGCGAGACGGGATCCCACTCGCGGCCGAACAGCGGGATCGCGGGCCAGCCGCCGCCATTCAGGGCGGCCATGGAGCGGTAGTCTTGCGAGAAGAAGCGCTGCAGCATCTCCACCGTGAACACGGTGCCGCCCGTGAGCAGCAACGTGCCGATGGCGAAGACCAGCGCGATCGGCAGCAACGGGCGCAGGCCATAGGTCTTGCCGTGCGCGGCGAAGGCCTTGATCAGCCCGGCCAGGCCCGTCGGCATGAACATCATCACCAGCACGAACACGATGCCCTGGTACAGCAGCCATGAGCGCGTCAGGTCGGATACCGCATAGCCGAAAAAGGTCATCACCGCCGCGCCCAGCGCCGGGCCGAGAAAGAGCTTCACGCCGCCGATATAGCTGTTGAGCACCACCGCCGCGGAGGCCGAGGACTCGAACACCACGTAGTTGGCCGCTTCCATGTTGAGTGCCTGCAGCGCGCCCGCGATGCCGGCGAACATGGCCGAGACGGCGAACACCAGCACGCCGAGGCGGTGCGTGTCGTAGCCGAGGAAACGCAGGCGGTTGGCGTTCTCGCGCAGGCCCAGCGTCAGGCGGCCCACCGGGGTCAGGGTGAACAGATACAGCAGCGCCAGCGACAGCAGCACCCAGAACAACGTCAGGTAGTAGACCTGGTTGCTGTCGCCGAAGGTAAGGCCCCATGCCGGCATGCGCATGGTGGACAGGCCCGCCTCGCCGCCGAACCAGCCCTTCAGGTGCGGCGCCAGCGAGTGCAGCAGTTCGGCCAGCGCCAGCGTGATCATGGCGAAGTAGACGCCGGTGCGCTTGGTGGCGAACCAGCCGGCGGCCAGGCCGGCGACGAGGCCCAGGGCGCCGCCTGCCAGCGGCAGCAGCGGCGTGGGCAGCAGGCCGCTGCCGCCGAAGGCGTTCATCGCATGCACGGTGGCGAAGGAACCGATGCCGAAGTACGCCGCATGGCCGAACGACAGCATGCCGCCCTGGCCGCTCAGCAGGTTGAACGAGGCGGCGAACAGCACGGCGATCAGCATCTGGATCGATGCGTTGACCAGCGATTGCGACAGCACCAGCGGCAGCGCCAGCAGGGCGCCTGTGCCGAGCAGCAGCAAGGTCTTCTGCGTGTTGGAGACATTGGTCATGGTCACTCCTTCTCGCCCATCAGCCCTGACGGGCGGACCAGCAAAATCAGCAGCATCAGCGCGAACGGGATGGTCCCGGCCAGGCTGGACAGCTTCAGGGTCAGCAGCCCGCCCACTTCCCCGGCCCAGGCGCCCGCGCCGAACAGGGCCAGCAGGTCGGCGAGGCTGCGGTCGATGCCGACCGAGAACGCCGTGATCAGGCCGATCAGCAGCGAGGCGAGCATGGCGCCCTCCAGCGAGCCCAGGCCGCCCACCACCACCACCACGAAGACCATCACGCCGAGTTCGAGCGCCATGTTCGGGTTGGTGGTGTAGAACGCGCCCGCCACCGCGCCGGCCAGGCCGGCCAGCGCTGCGCCGATGCCGAACACGCCCATGAAGACCAGCGGCACGTTGTGGCCCAGCGCCTCGGCCATGCGCGGCTTGTAGATGGCGGAACGCACCACGATGCCGACCCGGGTGCGCGTGAGCAGGAGGTAGATCACGGCGAACATGGCCACGGCGATGCCGCCCATGAACACGCGGTAGAAGGGATAGGAGGAAACCCCCAGGTGGAAGGCCGCGAAGTCCAGCGATGCCGGGATGCGGTAGTCCACCGGGAAGTTGCCGAAGAACAGCTTGATCAGCTCGGCAATGATGAAAGACAGGCCGAAGGTCAGCAGCAGTTCGTGCGCGTGGCCGTGGTGATGGACGCGGCGCAGGAAGAACCGCTCCACCGCCACCCCGACCAGTCCGACCAGGATCGGCGAAACCACGATGGCCGGCCAGAAGCCGATTGCGCCCTGCAGCGTGTAGGCAAAGTAAGCGCCCAGCATGTAGAACGATGCATGGGCAAAGTTGAGCACGCCCATCATGCCGAAGATGAGGGTCAGGCCTGCCGACACCATGAACAGCAGCAAGCCGTAGATGGCGCCGTTAAGCAATGAGACGATGAGGTATTCCATGAAGGCTTCCTTGGAACGAGCCTGTGCGGCCATATGGCGCGCGGTCGCCGGAGTGAACGGCCGCGCTTGCCAGCGCCGCGCCGGGTGGCGCTGAGCTGGCAGGTCTTGCTATGGCAATGGCAGGGGGAGTCAGACGGGGCGGGGCATCTTGCAGCTGGCCTGGGCCGGCGTGGCGGCTTCGGTGGCGGAGAACGTCTTGACCGGCTTGAAGCCCATGTCGGTGCCGTCGACCTTGAACTTCGCGTCCTTGGCGACGACGGACACCACCATCGGCAGCAGCACCTGGTGATCGGCGGCGCGCATGCTCATCTCACCCATCGGGGTCTTGATCCTGGCGTTTTCGAGCGCCCTGGCCAGCGTGCTGGTGTTGAGCTTGCCGCCTTCCGGCTTCACCGTCTTCAGCGCCTCGCCCAGCATCTCCACCGCGAATACCGTCTGCGGCTCGATGTAGGCAGGCATATGGCCCTGCCTGGCCTTGAAGTCGTTAGCGAAGCGCTCACTCTCCGCGCCGCCCGCTTCGGCGTTAAAGGGGTGGGCGACATAGTGGCCGAGCGCCACATCGGCGGCGTTGCCGATATTGCCCGGCTGGTCGAGGAACACCGTAGCGAAGCGCGTCTTCAGGCCGGCCGCCTTGCTGGCCTTCATCAGCAGCAGCAGGTCGTTCGACCAGTTGCCGGTGATCACGCTGTCCGCCTTGGCGGCAGCGATCTTGGCCACGTACGGCGAGAAGTCCTGGACCTTGTTGACGTCGTGCAGGGTCTTTTCCACGACCGTGTAACCGCCCGCGCCGGCGTAGTCGCCCGTGGCCTTTTCCATATCGATGCCCCAGGAGTAGTTCTGGTCGATCGAATAGACACGGGTGCCGAGGGCGTTGAGCGGCTTCATCGCGCCGACCAGCGCCTTGACGCGGATCTGCGCGTTGGTGGCGAACTTGAAATGGTAGAAGTGGCACTTCTCGCCGGTCAGCTCCATGGCCTCGCCGCCGACGTTCATGAACAGGATTTCCTTGCCCGGATTGCGCAGGTTGAACTTGCGCACGTCCTCGGTGATCTGGCCGGACACGGCCGACGACGAACCCTGCATGACGATCTGGGCGCCATCCGCCACGGCCGCCTTCAGCTTGTCCGCCGCGCCCGCCGGGCCGCCCTGGTTGTCGTACTCCACCAGTTGGAGCGGCTCGCCATTCCAGCCGCCGGTGCCATTGATCTTGTCGATCGCATAGCGCGCCGCCGCGCGGAACATCAGGCCGGTCGATGCCTGCGGGCCGGACAGCGTCTCGACCAGCGCAATCTTTACCGGCGCCGCCGATGCCGTGCCAGCCAGCACCGAGAGTGCCGCGGCTGCGAACAAAGGACGGGGAATGCGGCTACCGCTCATGGGTGTCTCCTAGCTTTGTTGGGATCATCTGGCGGGCGCTGAAACTGGCCCGACATAGTGGTCTGACCTGTGGTTAAAGTGGTCTGACAGGTTTACTATAGGGAGATGGATGACAGGCGTCAACGGCGACATGCGTGCCGTGAGGGTTTCTACTGAGGGTCGGATTGGACGGCTGTCCGCGCATCGGAGTACGGGTCATCTTCCCTTGCAGGGATTGGCTTGCGGGCACATAACAGGCGCTGCTACGGTCTGGTGCTGGTACATTCCGCACGTTTCAGACGAGTTGAGTCGTGCTACATTGACCTGTAAGACCAATTTACGATCGAGCGCCAGCCAGATGCCGGCTGGCGCCAGGGAGCCAGTAGTGAACAAGACAGTGCCCGGTGCCGCAGCGCCGCCGTCCACCCAGCGCGCGGAGGGAACCATGTTCCATCCCGAGCCAAAACACCTGCCGGACGAGATCGCAAGGCGGCTGATCCAGGCGATCCAGACCGGCGAGTTCGCCGTGGGCGACCGCCTGCCCAGCGAGCGCGTGCTATGCGAGCAGTTTTCGGTCAGCCGAGCGGTGGTCCGTGAAGCGCTGTCGCAGCTCAAGTCGGAGGGTCTGGTTGCGCCCAAGGCGGGCAGCGGTGTGTTCGTGACCGAGCGCAGCCAGCGGCAGGCGTTTCGCATGCAAGATGTGGCCATCGACGAGAAGGACTCGCTGGCGATGGTGATGGAGCTGCTGGTGACGATTGAAGTGGCGGCCACCAGGTTCGCGGCCATGCGCCGCACGCCGGAAGATCTCAAGCGGATCCGGCGGGCGCTGATCGGCATGGAGTACGAGATCGCCAACGACCGGCTGGGGGACGAGGAGGACTTCGCTTTTCACCAGGCCATTGTCGAGGCCACCCACAACCCGCATTTCCAGGCGCTGAGCGAACACCTGGAGCACGGCGCGCGGCGCGTGATCCGGCAGGCGAGGAGCAATACCAAGAGCCATCACGCGGACATGGTCGAGGCTGTGCAGGACGAGCACAAGACCATCTACGACGCGATCGTGGCGGGCGATCCGGAGCGGGCGGCGGAGGCGGCTGAAACCCACCTGCGCAACGCGGCCAAGCGGCTGAACATGTACCTGAAGGGCTGATTCCGCGGCGGACCGCTCACGCTTGCGCCGCGCTGTCCAGCGCTTCCGTCTTTACGTCCTTAAGTCCTTACTCAAGCCCAGCCAGCCCCGGCTGGAAACGCTGGACCAGGCGTTCGCCGTTGCCGAGCAGCACGCTGACTTCCACCCCCGAGGCCATATCGTGGCAGGCTAAGCGGCTGGTGCCGGAGAGCGACAAGCTGCGGCCTTGCGGGCACACGCTCACCGAACGTACCTGGCCCTCGGTATCGACCGAGACGGCGCCATAGCCGGCCCGCATCGACAGGCCGGAAGCCTGGCGCCAGGTCCATGCGGACGGCGCGACGCTGGCGGTGATGTCGGTGCCGTCGCATTGCAGCACCGCGGCGGTGGCGGTGACGCGGGTGGCGCCGGGCGTCAGCGGCGTATCCGCGTAGCTGAGCCGGAGGCGCAAGGCACCGTTTTGTGGCTGGCCGGGCGCGCTACCCGGCTCGCGCGCGGTGAGCGCTACCTCACCCTGTGTGCCGCCCCAGGCTTTGCGCAGCGTGTCGCCGCAGGCTTGAAGGAGAGCCATGAACAGGCCGCCCGGCCGTGGCCCGGCGGCATGGCCCGATAGTGACCCTGATTGCATCGGTGGCACGATTTCCCCGTCTCTTTTTTTGTGCGTGCACTGTACAAACCGATCGCGCGGCCCGCATCACCCGTTTGTGGGGTGCCGGACGTTATTCATCTCGCCGCCGGGGCGGAAATCAGTCCCGTGGCGGCGTGCGCGCTAGCTCGCCCACCCGTTTCACCACTTCGGCCAGCAGTGCCGAGCGGTCGTCGCTGCGATAGCTCATCATCACCGGGGACGTAAAGCCGGGTGCATCAATCGGCATGTAGGCCACGTCGTCGCGATGCAGGCGCTGCACGGATGCCGGCACCAGGCAGATCCCGAGCCCTGCGGCCACGAGGCCGACGGCGGTCTGCAGTTCGTTGGCTTCCTGGGCCACGCGCAGTTGCAGGCCCTGGGTGCGGAACAGCGCCAGCACATGGTCGGCGTAACTGGGGCGGGGCCGCGCCGGATAGAGCACGAAGGGGTGTGCCGCCAGTTGCGCTGGCGTCATGGGCGGACCCTTCAGCGCGGCGTGGCCGCTGGGCAGGGCGGCCATCAGCGGCTCGGCCATCACCACCGTGCGGGTAATGGCCGGGTCATCCAGCACGATGCGGCCAAAGCCGATATCGATGCGGCCGGCCTTGAGCGCCTCCATCTGCTGCACCGTGGTCAGCTCGGACAGGCCGACCTCAAGCGCGGCGTCGGAGCCGCGCACCTGGCGGATCAGCTCCGGCAGGAAACCGTACAGCACCGACGGCACGAACCCGATGCCGAACCAGCGCTTCTCATTGCGGCCGATGCGCCGCGTGCCTTCCACGATCTCGTCGATGCGCTGGTTCAGTTGCAGCGACTGCTCCAGCAGGAAGCGTCCGGCCTCGGTCAGCCGCACGGCGCGCGCGGTGCGGTCCAGCAGCACCGTGCCGATTTCGTCCTCCAGCTGGCGGATCTGGCGCGACAGCGGCGGCTGGGCGATATGCAGGCGTTCGGCGGCACGGGTGAAGTTGAGTTCGGCCGCGACAGCCTGGAAATAGCGCAGGTGACGAAGCTCCATGGCGCCTGCCCCTCCATACTTTAAAGGTATTGATCGGGACATACTCGGTCTTGGACACCCTGAATGTCAAGCCACATACTGCATCCCAGCGTATTCCATACTTGGCAGACATACAGCATGAAAGCAACCGTCACCTCCGTCGAAGCCATCCTGGTCGACCTGCCCACCATCCGGGCGCACCAGCTCGCCATGACCACCATGCAGCGCCAGACTCTGGTGATCGTGCGGCTGCGCTGCAGCGACGGCGTCGAGGGCATTGGCGAAGCCACCACCATCGGCGGCCTGAGCTACGGCGACGAAAGCCCCGAGGGCATCAAGCTGACCATCGATACCTACCTGGCGCCCGCGCTGGCCGGCCTCGATGCGTCCAATATCCACGCCGCCATGCAGCGCCTGGCTGCGGTGGCGCGCGGCAACCGCTTTGCCAAGTCGGCGCTGGAGTCCGCGCTGCTCGACGCGCAGGGCAAGCGCCTGGGCCTGCCGCTGTCCGAACTGCTGGGCGGCGCGGTGCGGCCGAACCTGGCCTGCCTGTGGACCCTGGCCAGCGGCGATACCGGCCGCGACATCGAAGAGGCCGAGTCGCTGCTCGAGGCCCGCCGCCACAACACCTTCAAGCTCAAGATCGGCCGCCGCTCCGTGCGCGACGACGTGGCCCACGTGTCGGCCATCAAGCGTGCGCTGGGCGACCGCGCCCGCGTTACGGTGGATGTCAACCAGGCCTGGAACGAGGCCGACGCCGCCACCGGCATCGCCATGCTGGAAGCCGCCGGCATCGACCTGGTCGAGCAGCCGGTGCCGCGCGAGCAGCGGGGCGCGCTGGCCCGGCTGGCGGCGCGCTTCGTGGTACCGGTGATGGCCGACGAGTCCGTGTGCGGCCCCGAGGATGCGATGGAACTGGCGCGTATCGCCGGTGCAGACGTGTTCGCGCTGAAGATCTCCAAGTCGGGCGGCATCTTCGAGATGCTGCGCACCGCGGCGGTTGGCGACGCCGCCGGCATCGCGCTTTATGGCGGCACCATGCTGGAGGGCAGCGTAGGCACCATCGCCGCCGCCCACGGTTTTTCCACGCTGCCGCGGCTGGCCTGGGGCACCGAGCTGTTCGGCCCGCTGCTGCTCAAGGATGATGTGGTGACGGCGCGTCCCGAGTACCGCGACTTTGCCTTGCACCTGCCGGTGGGGCCGGGGCTGGGCCTGACGCTGGACGAGGATAAGCTGGCGCATTACCGCTGTGCCGCCTGAGGCGCACCTGCCGCCACCCATGAGCAAACACAGACCCAAGGAATAAAAGCATGCTGTTTCTGGTGAGAATGGACGTAAAGATCCCGGCCGACATGCCTGCCACGCAGGCGGACGAGATCAAGGCGCGCGAGAAGGCGTACTCGCAGGACCTGCAGCGCCAGGGCAAATGGCCGCATATCTGGCGCGTGGTGGGCGAGTACGCCAACTACAGCATCTTCGATGCCGAGTCCAACGACGAGCTGCACGCGATGCTGTCCGGCCTGCCGCTGTTCCCGTACATGGAGATCCATGTCACGCCGCTGGCGCGGCACCCGTCGTCGATCAAGTAATCAAGTAATCAAGTAATACCGCCGCGGCCCGCGATGGCCGCGACCCAACTCCAACTCCAACTCCAACTCCAACTCCAACTCCAACTCCAACTCCAACTCCAACTCCAACTCCAACTCCGAATCCAACTGGAGGAGACTTTGATGCGCTTGCCTTTCGTGCGCGCCTGGGCCGCCTGCGCCTGCGCGCTGGCCACCCTGGCCGTGCTGCCGTCCGCACACGCCGACGCCTATCCCGATCACCCGATCCGCTGGGTCGTGCCATTCCCCGCCGGCGGCGCCATGGACAATATCGCCCGCACGCTGGGCGAGGAAATGTCGAAGTCGATGGGGCAGGCCATCGTGGTGGAAAACCGCCCCGGCGCAGGCGGCAATATCGGCGCCGAGCTGGTGGCGCGTTCGCCCGCGGATGGCTACACGCTGATCATCGTGGCCAACGGCATGGCGGTGAACCCCGCCCTGTACGGCCGGCTGAACTATGACCCGGTGAAGGACTTCGCGCCAGTGTCGCTGCTGGCGGTGGTGCCCAATGTACTGGTCACCAGCAAGGCCAAGAAGCTGCCCGCCACGGTGCCCGACCTGATCGCAGCCGCGCGCGCCACGCCGGACAAGTACACCTATGCCTCGGCCGGCAACGGCACCTCGGTCCACCTTGCCGGCGAGTTGTTTACCTCGCTGACCGGGGTCAAGATGCTGCATGTGCCTTACAAGGGCAGCGGCCCGGCCATGACGGACCTGCTGGGCGGCCAGGTTGACTACATGTTCGACAGCATCACCTCGGCCAAGCCGCATATCGATTCCGGCAAGCTCACGCCGATCGCCGTGACCACCGCCAAGCGCTCGTCGACGCTGCCGAACGTGCCGACCCTGGCCGAAGCCGGCGTGAAGGGCTATGACCTGTCGCCGTGGTTCGCCGCCTTCGTGCCGGCCAAGACGCCGCCCGCCGTGGTCGCGCGGCTGAACCAGGCGATGGTGGACGCGCTGGCCAAGCCGTCGGTGCGTACCCGCCTGGCTGGCATCGGCGCCGAGCCGATCGGCAGCACGCCCGCGCAACTGGGCAAGCACCTCGCCGCTGAAACCGACAAATGGGGCAAGCTGATCCGCGAACGCGGCATCCGCGCAGACTGAGATCGTCATGACCACCGCATTCAACCAAGGCATCGCGCTGCACTACCAGATCGAGGGGGCGCCGGACGCGCCCGTTCTGGTCATGTCCAACTCGCTCGGCACCGACCTGCAGATGTGGGCGCCGCAGATGGACAGCCTGTTGTCCCGCTTCCGCGTGTTGCGCTACGACACGCGCGGCCACGGCGGTTCCGGCCTGCCGGCCCCGGCCGGGCCGTTCGGGTTTGCCGAACTCGGGCAGGACGTGCTGGCGATCATGGATCACGCCGGCATCGAACGCGCCCACTTTTGCGGGCTGTCGATGGGCGGCATGACCGGCATGTGGCTGGCGGCCAGCCACCCGGAGCGCTTCGGGCGCTTCGTGCTGGCCAACACCGCCGCCCTGATCGGGCCGGCCAGCGGCTGGGACACCCGTATCCAGACGGTACGCGCCCAAGGCATGGCCGCCATCGTCGACGCCGTGCTGGCGCGCTGGTTCAGCGCCGGCTGGCTGGCCGGCAACGCAGAGCGCATCGCCCCGGTGCGGCAGATGTTGCTGGACGCCTCGCCCGAAGGCTATACGGCCAATTGCGCCGCCGTGCGCGATGCCGACCTGCGCCCGTTGCTATCGCGCATCGCCAGCCCGGTGCTGGTGATCGCCGGCACGCACGACCTGGCGACCACGCCGGCGCAAGGCCGCGAGGTAGCCGAGGGGATCGCCGGTGCGCGCTATGTGGAGCTGGACGGGGCCCATTTGTCCAACTGGGAGCAGCCGCGGGAATTTGCCGAGGCGGTGTGTGGGTTCCTGGCGGATTGAGGTGGAGGACAGGCTTGCACTGTGCGCGCCTTGCTAAACCCAACTTTGAGTTCACTGCGAACGTAAGGTGTTGATTCCACGCAGTTATGCGAGTGCGTAGCGAGGGCTTGCTGGGTACAGGTGCTACAGAAGAGCTGCCGGGCTGATACCGAGGAGGCGGAAGGCGCGGTCCTGAATGGGCGTTGGCCGAGTGGTCATGATGATCTTGGCCTCCGGATTCAGCGGCGTGTGGCAGATGTTGTAGGTGAGCGTGGCCAGATCACCGAGCAACGTGCGCAAGCTGTGGACGGGCAGATCATCCTCGGTGCGCTTGGTGGCGTCCTTGGCTTTCGCCTGTTCCGAACGCCGTGCCTTGGCCACGGGCGAGGCACGGGAAGCGCGCGCTAGCTCGATGTATTCATCGTCAAACAGCATCGGCTTCAATTTTTCGCGCATGTGCCATTCGACGTAGTAGGCCAGCATGCACAGAAAGACATGAGCACGCACGCGCTCGGCATTCCAATGGAACACGGGGCGCACGTGCAAGTCCATGGTCTTGAGCGAACGAAACGCTCGCTCGACCGCCGCCAAGCCCTTGTAGGCCGACACGGCCGCCTCGGCTGACAGTTGCGCCGCCGGCAAACTCGTGCGCACCACATACAGGCCATCGAGTGCCGCCTCTTGCTCGATCTGTAGCGTCTTGCGCGCCCAGGCAAAGCTGGTGTCGGTGATGGTCAGCTCGAAGTGCTTGGCCATCTTGAAGCGCTCGATGACCCGGCCCACGCGCAGGGCAATCGCCTCCGTGCCCTTGAGCCGGTTGCGCGCGCGCGTGGTGGCCTCGGCAATCTTGTTGAGCTCCTGTTCGGTGGCCTGCAACAGCGCCTCGCGTTTCCTGGCCCGTTCGTCGGCCAGCAGCGGATTGCGGCACACCACCAGTCGCTCGCCAGGAAACGTTTCGCTGGTGAGTTCGATGAGGTTGCGTTCATCGAACAGCGAGGGCTGAAAGGGGCCTTGTTCGCGGGCGAGTTCAGCTACCTGCGGGGCGCGCAGGCTACTCACCCAGTCCAGTCCTGCCGGGCGCAACAGCGTGTCGATACGGGCTTGCGTCAGCATCCCCCGGTCCCCTACCCAGGCGAGCTTCTCGATGCCGAAACGGTCTTTGAGCTTCTCCACCTGAGACGCCACCGTGCTCGGATCGGCAGTGTTGCCGGCGAAGACTTCGACCGCCACCGGACACCCTTGCGGCGTACAGACCAGACCGAACACGATCTGCGGCTCGTGACGCTTGCCATCGCGGCTGTAGCCGTAGGCCGCCAGGTCGCAGCAGCGCCCGGTCAGCCAGGTGGAAGTGAGGTCATAGAGCACCAGGGTGCCACCAGCCAGATGCTGCTTCGCCAGGCGCTTCTCGATGGCTTCCTGGGCCTCTCCCAGCCAGTCCAGCGCGGCGTACAACTCCTCGGGCTCCACATCGCCGATGCCGAGCATGCGCGACAGCGAATGGGCCGCGGTCTCTTGCTGCAGCATGCGGTGCGTGGCCAGCTTGGAGGCGGGCGAAATCAGGCGTGCCACCGATGGCACGCGGCCCGGCGCCGCCGCGAACCAGTGTTGCGCGCCACAGGCGCGGGCCGTACCGAGCGCGGCGGCCACATGGCCGTGCGGCAGACTGCGCTCGATCACCAGGGCCTCATCGGCCGAGGCCACGGCCGCCCCGCCGCGCAGCAAGACCTTCAAGCCCTCGATCACCTCGGGCGGCAGTGCGGACAAATTCGCCAGGGTGCGTTTCTTGACCTTGTTGCCTTCGCGATAGGACTCGCGCAGCAGGATCGCCGGCGGGGAATTGCGGTTGGGGACGTGTTCGATATACATGAACACCATTATTGGACATATTCAGCAAAAAACAAGGCTAATATAATGTATTTACATGGGTACATATGCACCCCAAAAAATAGCCGAAACCCAACGGTGGCGCGGGTTCCGGCGAGTTCAGGGACCAAAGTTTGTGCTAAAGCGCACCTACGCCGGGCACCGACCTGACGCGTACCATTGAGGTGCTATCAATGATTGCATTCCAGTGATATCAATGCTATCTTTTTAGCCTGGTATCGGAGGAGGTGATCATGGCAAATCTTTTGGTTCGCGGGATTGACGAGTCGCTGGTACAAAGGCTGCGGGAGCAGGCTGCTGCACACGGTCGGAGTGCGGAGGCTGAGCATCGTGAGATTCTTGCGCAGGCTCTGCGCACGACGAAACGCAAGACTTTTGCTGAGGTCTTGGCTGGCATGCCCAACGTTGGTGAGGACGCCGATTTCGAACGCGTTGATGAGCCGGTTGGGGGTGCACGTGTATTTGATTGATACCAATGTCATCAGTGAGGTGAGGAAGCGCGAACGTGCTAACAAGGGCGTTCGCGCTTTCTTTCGACAGGCGGCGAGGCAAGAGACCGACTTGTATCTGTCGGTGGTTACAGTCGGCGAATTGCGGCGTGGTGTCGAATTGATCCAGCATCGCGGAGACCACGCGCAAGCAGCGATCCTTGCCACCTGGCTCGAATCGGTGCTGTGCGAGTTCGCGCAGCACATACTATCGGTAGACGAGGAAATCGGCCAGATATGGGGACGGCTTCGTGCTCCCCATCCAGAGCATGCACTGGACAAGTTGATCGCAGCCACAGCGCTGATTCACGACCTCACCGTAGTGACCCGCAACGTTGAGGATTTTGCTGGTACAGGGGTACGTCTTCTGAACCCCTTTGAGTGATCGGGAAGCAAGGACAAGACGCTTCGGATTTCCGTTGCGGAGCCCCGGAACTGGATCGCGTCCGTACGGCTACTTCGCCGGCCCGAACCGGATATCCCCATACCAGGCGCGCGCGCTCGCCCTGGTGTTGTCCGTATCGGTAAGCAATCCATAGGCGCTCACCTTGCCCGGCTTCTCGTGGAAGGCCTGCTCGAAGTCTTGCGCCACGTTGCGGCTCAGCGCCAGCCACTTGCCGGTGCCGTCGGCGCTGCCCGAGACCACGATCATCTTGACCCGCGAGGTGTGGGGATTGTCGATGACCGAGCCGACCGGCGCGGTATTGGACCAGACGTACATCAGCGTGGCATAGGGCAGTTCCTCGCCCGCCAGCGTCTTGGCAAGCTGGATGGCGGCACGGTCGCCCAGCGGCAGCTTGCTTTTGTCTCCTTCAAACATGAATACCAGGCGCGCAGGCGCGTCCTCTTTCGACGCGACGCTGTTGTCGGCATCGTCGATCGGCCGGTCTATTTTCCAGCGCCAGGTCAGCT
Source organism: Cupriavidus sp. F041 (assembly GCF_057814235.1). Taxonomy (NCBI): domain Bacteria; kingdom Pseudomonadati; phylum Pseudomonadota; class Betaproteobacteria; order Burkholderiales; family Burkholderiaceae; genus Cupriavidus; species Cupriavidus sp. F041. Next base: position 1,394,258 of record NZ_JBVASY010000001.1, on the reverse strand, counting down.
GCGGCGTTTCTCCCAGGTCGACGTTGCCCTTGTGCATCAGCGCGGAGGCGGAGGCGGCGGCATCGGCCTGCAGCACCGTGGCGCTGTCGTCTGTTACGAGGCTGTAACGGGTCAGCGCCTTGCCATGCGCGACCGGCAGGTTCTTCCAGCCGGCCGGTAGCGGGCCGCCGGGCGTGCCGGCGGAGAAGGCGGCGCCGGCGGCCGTGGGTGCCGCTGGCGCGGATGTGGCAGTTGCGGCGGATACCTGCGCCAGGGCGGGCGCGGCAGGCACCAGCAACAAGCCGCACGCCAGCAGGCCAGCCCGCATGCGCGCGCCGTGCGCGCCGGGCAATGCCTGGCCTGCCGCCGCAGCGGGGAAGGGCTTCGAAGCCAGATGGAAGGTCATGATGGATTGTCCGCTGGTCGCCGTCTTTGTTCTTATTGTTTTCATTGTAGGCAGCGGCCGGGGCATTTGCGCGTGCCGCGTGTGGCGCAGCTCGGAATTGGCAGGCTAGGGCGGGGCTTGCGGACGCCGTCCTTCCCGGCTGCCCGCCGTGCTTGCCGGCATGCTCCCAAAAATTTCTCCGTAGTAGCGGTAGCCGGCGTCCATATGCTTGCCGAAGGCAAAGCCCAGGGCCAGCATCGCGTCGAAATCCGCCTGAGCGATCTGCATCACATAGCTATGTTCGTGCGCGACCAGGCGGCAGGTGCCGGTGGCCTGGCGCGCGCTGAACCACTTGCCGGGGTCGCCATGGCCGGACGGGTAGGCCTGGCCCCCGTGTTCGAGCTGCCAGCCGCCGTCCAGCAGCACCCAGACGTCGGCGGCGCTGTCGCCTGCGTCCGCGCACTGCGTGACCACGGTGCCGGGTTCCGCCTCCCACTCGCGCGAATGGTCGATGGTCCAGCGCAGTTGCGCGGTTGTCAGGCCGGTGAAGAACGGCGTCTTCCGCAGCAGGTAGAGGTAGGTCGTCGACGCTTTCATGGGTTTGCCCCGGGTGATAGCGGTATCGCATTGCCTGAGCGGGCGGGCTTCGCAGGATGCGAGCAGAGCCGGCAGCAGCGCGGCGAATGCGAGTGGAATCCATCGTTTCATCGCCGTTCCTGACGGTGGGTCCGGGCCGGGGTACGGCCCGGGCCGGCTTTTCGGTTGGCGGGGAATGGCTCAGCGGGAGACCGTGGCTTGCAGCAAGTCCTCCATGCCGATCCGCTTCGCAAACTCGGTCCGCACGCGCTCGGAGACTTCCAGCACTTCCCGCGCGCCATCGCCGACAAAATCGATCACCGAACGCATTGGGCGCGTGCCGGCGGCCAGGCCCACGATCCGCACGATGTCATCGGCCACGGCCTTCGGTTCGGCGTCGTCGGGAGTGAGTGCGCTCAGGCGTTCGCCAATCTGGTCCATCACGCCGTCATAGCGGCTATAGGCGGCGGCCGTGGCCGTATCGGCGGGCTTGCCCGCGCTGGGGAAGTGCGCGGTGCCGCGGGTGAACGCGCCAGGCACCACGATCGAGGTCTCGATGCCAAAGCGCGCGATCTCATAGGCCAGCGTGACGGCCAGCGAATCCATGGCTGCCTTGGCTGCGCCGTAAGGCCCCATGAACGGGGGGAAGCCGCCCTTGGTCGTGGTGCTGCTGATCCACAGCATCAGCCCGGCTTCCTGCTTGCGCATATAGGGCAGGGCGGCGCGGTTCACGCGCTGCGCGCCGAACAGGTTGGTGTCGAACACGCGCATCATTTCCTCGGGCGTGAAGGCCTCGGCGGGCCCGACCACCAGGTGCCCCGCATTCTGCATCACGACATCGATGCGCCCTTGTTCACGGACGATCGCCGCGGCTGCGGCGTCGGCGGATTCCTGTGACAACACGTCGAGTTCGAGCGGATGCAACAGGATGTTCCCGGACTTGGCGAGCGCGCGCAGTTCGTCCGCACGGCCGCGGTTGCGGCCCTCCACATCGCGCATCGTCGCGTAGACGATATGGCCCGCTTCAGCCAGTGCCTGCGCGCTCAGCTTGCCGATGCCTGTGCCGGCGCCGGTGACGAGGATGACTTGTTGATTGGCGTTTCGCATGATGTTCCCCTTGCGTTGTGTCTGCTTGTGTCTGATGGCTCAGCGCGACGGATCGGGTTCAGGCGACGCCGCCGTTGGCGCGCAGGATCTGGCCGTTGACCCAGCCGGCGTCGGGGCCGGCGAGGAAGGCCACCACGGAGGCGATGTCCTCCGGCTGGCCCAGGCGTTGCAGCGGGGGCATCCTGGCGAACGCCTGGATCTGCTCGTCGGTCTTGCCGTCGAGGAACAGCGAGGTGGCGATCGGGCCGGGAGCCACCGCGTTCACAGTGATGTTGCGGCCGCGCAATTCCTTGGCGAACACATGCGTGAACGATTCGACGGCGGCCTTGGTGGCGTTGTAGACGGCGTAGCCAGGCATGTTCAGCGCCAGCGTGGTGCTGGAGAAGTTGACGAGGCGCCCGCCGTCGTTGAGCCGCGCGGCGGCTTCGCGCAAGGTGTTGAAGGTGCCGCGCACGTTGATGTCGAAGGTCTGGTCGTAGAGCGCGTCGCTGGTGTCGGCCAGCGGCACGGTCTTGAGCACGCCGGCGTTGTTGACCAGCACGTCGACCTTGCCCAGTTGCTGCTCGGTGATCTCGAACATGCGGCGCACATCGTCGGCCCTGGATACATCGGCCTGTACCGCGATGGCTGTTGCGCCTGCCGCCTTCAACTCGGCCACGAGGGCCTCGGCCTGCGCCGCGCCGGCCGCATAGTTGACCGCGACCGCGAAGCCGTCCAGGGCGAGACGCCGGGCAATGGCGGCGCCAATGCCGCGGGAAGCGCCGGTCACGATGGCGACCCTGGCGGTGTTGGTATTGGTGTTGTTGGCGTTGCTCATGATCGTTTCCTTTCGGGTGGTGGGTTGGTGAAACGAATCATGGACCATTCGGCTGAGCAGATAATTATCCGAAACTTGATATCATTGATCCATTTGCTTTAACAATAGGGCGAACCGGGTTGCCTGTTGGCCACGCGATCACCCGGAGAAGCGCAATGGACCGATTCCAGGAAATGCAGGCCTTCGTGCGCATCGCCGAGCGCCAGAGCTTTACCCAGGCCTCCGAGGACCTGCGGATCCCGCGCGCCACCATCACCAACCTGATCAAGCGCATGGAGCAGCGGCTCGGTGCGCGGCTGCTGGAGCGCACCACGCGCACGGTACGGCTGACCCACGACGGCGAGGCGCATTACCGCCGCTGCGTGCGCCTGATAGCCGACCTGGAAGAAGCGGAAGGCTCATTCAGGAATGCTGCGCCCAAAGGCCTCCTGCGCGTGAACCTGCAAGGGACGCTCGCACGCCATTTCGTCGTGCCTGCGCTGCCGGATTTCCTGGCGCAGTATCCCGGCCTGGAAGTCCACATCGGCGAGGATGACCGCCTGGTTGACCTGGTGCGCGAAGGCATCGATTGCGTACTGCGTGCAGGGAACCTGCAGGATTCTTCGATGGTGGGCCGGCGTGTCGCCCTGCTGGAGCAGGTCACCGTGGCCAGCCCGGAGTACCTGGCGAAGCATGGCGAGCCGAAGGACCTGGAGTCGCTGTCGGCGCATCACGCGGTCAACTACATCTCCAGCGGGACAGGCAAGGCCCTGCCGATGGAGTTCACCGTGGATGGCCGCGTGACGGCGGTGCAACTGGCGGCCACGGTCGCGGTCACCGGCGCCGACCTCTACACCGGCGCCTCGGTGGCCGGGCTCGGGCTGGTACAGGTGCCGCGCTATCGCGTGGCAGCCGAACTGAAGGACGGCCGCCTGCAGGTCGTGCTGGCGGACGTGCCGCCGCCGCCGATGCCGGTCTCGGTGCTGTACTCGCAAAACCGCCAGCTCTCGTCGCGCGTGCGGGTTTTTGTGCAATGGTTGCGCGAAGTGTTCGAGGTGGCGGGCGCAAAGGCATGATGCCGCGCGCTGGCGCATGGGAATCCTGCGGGCACCGGCGAGAACTATCGCGGCAAGAGCCGAGGCCGCTCCGAGCTAATGCGCCGATTGTTCGCACAAGGGGCACACCCGTATCAACAACGGTGCGTGCTCCATTTCGGCGAGCGCTTCGCTGTCGTCGGACGCGATGGTGCACCTGCATGCGTGCATCGCGGGCGCGGATTCGCCAGGGGCACTGGCCGGCATGACCGCGTAACGCACGCCGAGTTGCACGCGACGCTCCCACTCGCCTTGCGGATCCAGTTCCAGCAGCCACAGGCGCGTCTGGACCGACCAATGCCTGACGGTCTCGCTTTTGATCGCCAGCCGGCGCGCCGCTTCGGCGACCGACACTTGTTGCGAGGCCAGCTGAAAGAACGTCTCCGCCTTGTCCTCCAGCCTGAGCCTCGCCATGGGCGTGCCCGTCAGCCGGGTGAAGCGCTGGCGGCAGCCTCCACAATGGAAGAAGGGCACGCTGCCCTCATCGGTGCCGTCGTAGACCGTCTTGTGCGCGCCGCAACGCGGGCAATGCGGCGGCACGTGGCTCGCGCTATGCAACTCGCGCCATGCGGACAGCAGGTATGCAGCCAGCCCGGCATCACCGGTGTCTGCAGCACCGCTCGCGCGGACATGGATCAACGTGGTCGCCCGCCGCAACTCGTCCGCGAAGGGGCGCAGGGGCCGCTGGGGTGGCACGCGGCCGGCCCGGCCCGCTGCCGGGATATCCCGCTCGGGCGGCGTTGGCTGTTGCTGATGCAATCTGCTCATATCGTAGACGCGAGCGGGACCGGTCCCGGAAGGGGGCCGGGACTGGTGCGCTGCCTGCTCCGATGCGCGGCAGCGCAGTGGGCGCTACCAGCTGATTCAAGGACGCCCGCGCCCCGCGGCATCAGATCGTGCAGCGGCAGTGCATTGTTGGGGGCGTCGTGGCCTCCCAGGGCTCTTAATCCCGTGGCCCCCGGTCGGGGAGCGATGGAATAGCGCCGATTCTAGGTGGAATGCATGCCGCCCCTCTACTGTGATTGATCACAGTAGAGGGGCGGCATGGACTCGTGAAGCTATCAAAAAAATGAACGTAACCTTTTGATCTGTAAGGAGAATGTTGTTTTTTCCATTGGTGAGATAGGCCGTGGCAAGTCCGGCTTATGGTCCCCAAAGCGGGTGATATGGCTAGTCCGGTATGGCGAAAGGGCTCTCAGGACCGCATCATCGATCGGATATCCGCAACTCTCCAGTTTTGAGCTTGCGCGAGGTCGTCTGCACGTTGTGCAGTTTCCACGCGTGTACGGGCAACTGTTGGCTTGCCTGACGAAGGCCTCACGGATTGCGTTGGCCAGGCTCTACTCACAGTGTGATGATTTGCGTCCGGCTGCTGCCAGTCCTGGCTATGAAGCTGCTGCGCGACGCGCGCCCGGTTCTCGTCGATGCTGCCCGTGACGGGCGCGGCCAGCGCGCCGGCCTCGCGCATATGTTCCAGCACGGACTGCGCTTCCCAGGCAGGAACGACGGCCCGCAATGCATGCGCCATGAACTCCTGCGCGAGCGTTGCCTGCCCCTCCTGATCGCGGCTGCCATTGCCGTCGAAGTAGCGTGTCTGCACCTGGCTGTTGTCGTCGATCCACTTGAGATAGAGATGGCCGTGTGCCGCCAACCCAAAGATCGCCGACTCATCACCCCAGTAGCCATCCGGATCGTAGGCATAGCCGATGGTTGGCAGGCGCTGGGGGATGATCGCGTAGAGCGGATTGCCGTTTGCGTCCACCCGGCTGGCGATGGACTGCTGTAGTCCGTTGACGAGGTTTTGCAGCAGCTTGGTCGGTGTGGCTCCGCCTTGCTCGACATCCAGGGTGCTCAGTACGTGGATACTGCCATCCGGATTCCACACCGCTGTGGCTTCGCCTTCGAGAGTCGGCCTGTCCTTATCCGAGAGATAGGAACCAATGAGTGTCACGCCCATGGCGGCGGCGGCCGCAAGGACGCTCGGTCCTCCCTTCTGGAGAACGGCAAAGGCTACCGAGACAACACCCAGCGAGGCACTGGCGATCTGATAGCCCCTGCCGTCTTCGATCGCCATCGCTAGCGAGGCAACACTGGCGGCCAAGGCAAGTGCGCCTGCAACTCGTCCAGCCATACCAGCGTTGTCCAGTAGAGCTCCGGCTGACGCGGACTCAGCCTGGAACGCGGCGATGCCCTGGTCCTTGAGCATATTGGCATAGAGGCTTGCCGCCTGGCTGCCCAGGTTCAGGCCGGAGGCTGCGATGCCCAAGCCGTTGCCGTCCCGGATGGCATTGATCAGGTTCAACCCAGTCGCCAGTGCATTCAGACCCGATGCTGCGCCATTCGGCAACAATTGCGTACCGCCAAGCCGGTCCAGGTTCGCCAGCATGGCGGCGCTGGCAGCGGCAATTGCCACCGTATTGCCAGACTCGATGGCCTGGATGAGCGACAGCATGCTTTGTATGCCGCCGAGGACTTGTTCCGGACTTGGACCATTCTGTCCGCCAGGCCCGTCGGTGGAATTGGTACCCGATGGCGCATCGGTCGCGGGCGCCATATTGCCAGGATCGGGCCCGATGACAGGATCGAGCACCAGGGGATCCGCCGGCCCCGCAAGCTCGAAGAACTCGAACTCATTGATGCCTTCGCCTGGAAGAAAGCCCAGCGCATGCCCGGGCACCGCGTTTCGCTGCGGGCCAAGCATGGCGTAGGCTGCTTCCGCCGTCATCTCGCCGGCATGTACGCGACGCTTACACCATAGGCGACAACTTCGGCGGGGATATCAAGCACCACGTACTGATCGCCGAACTCGCCGGGAAGCTCCAACGCGCTGATCAGCCCGGCTTTCCGCATGTCCTGTACATGCGGGTCGTCTTTCGGGTACAGCATCTTGCAGATGCCGTCGCCCGGCTTCATCACGCCACCCTTGCCTTGTCCCCAGACCTCTTCCAGTGCTTTCTCGGCGGCGGGATTCACTGCGCCGCGCGGATTCGGCAGGACCTTGCTGGTCACAGCGCCCACAACACTATTAAAGCCCTCGGCGCAAGCCAGTTGGTTCGTGGCGTTAGTGGGGGTGATCCACGCGAGTCCTGTGGAGGCCACGGCCTTGCTACTGTCGATGGCGGAGCCAAGGATCCCGCGCGCGGTGCCTGTGTCCCACTCGGTCTGGCCGTTGTCGTAGTAGACTTTGCCATTTGCATGAACGGGAATAGCGGATGCCGGATGTAGTTTGTTTTCGCTGGCGAACTGCTGGAACGCTGCGGCCCGGGTATTCAGCGCATCGCGCGTAATCTGAAATTGCTGGCGCTCGAGTGCCGATAGATTCGAATCGTTGCGAAGCCGTGCTTCGTAGTGGCCAGCCTTCGTGTAGTCCCGCTTCGCAGTATCTAGAAAATCGTTGTACTGTTTGACGGCGGAAAGATTGCTGATCTCGGCTCTAGCAATTCGTTCCGCAGAAGCATTGTTTCCCTTCAAGTGCGCTACATTCTGAAGCCAATGATCAAGCTGCGCATGTAGCCGAGCTTCCTCATTTTGCCATTGTGCGATCGCTCCTGCCATCATTGATCTCCGAGCTTGAGGGCCACGCATTCATCCATCGTTGGCTTCCAGTTCTCCAGCCTGTTTGAGAGTGCCTGATGGACAGGTCTACTTGTATCGGCTCTCAGTTTTCGCAGCACAATTCCAGGATCCGCATAAACGCTATGCTGGCTGGCAAGTGCTTCCCAGCAGTAGTACCTAGTCCATGCAACATCACTCTCAGTTGGCTGCCGAGCAAGGTACACGGCTATTGCGCTAGCTCCCTGATATCCCTCACGTTCCGCCCGAACAGCCGCCGCAAAGCCCGCCGGCACGTCCTTTGGAAATCCATGTATCCCGGTCATGAGAAAGTAGCCGACATTCCGCAGGCAGGCTGGGTGTCCAAGCTCTGCACCCTGTCGTTTGTAGTAATACGCCGGCTCGATGTATTTGGCTTCCTTGCCGTTGGGGTCTCTGTCAATGAGATAGCTGTACAAACACATGGCCCCGGTGTCTCCGCCTTCCGCTAACTCGGTGAGCCGCGCCAATGGCTTTTCGACCGAATAGCGGATTCCCGAGGGCGGCTGAAGAACTTGCAAGGTGATGTAGGCCAACTCATAGCCATCCCGCGCCATGGTTAGCCAGTCGGCCTCTCGACGGCGAGCTCCAGATCCATCCCTTTCCCTGTATTTCGGAGAGCCTGAGTTCCAGTACATCACCTCATTGAACAGATCTCGTTCATACTGCGCTCGTTTTTCAGGCGTCAGGCTTTTCGCCTTCCTGTCATCAAACGGCGGCAGATCACGACGTTCCTGGGCGTAGGCCCAGAGCGCAACCGTGGCAAAGAGGATGGCGCTGACAAGCAACATCGCATCGAGCAATCGACGCTGCGTGGTCGGTTTCATGGATGAACGGATCAGCATGCTGCATGGCCCCCTACCGCGCTCCCCTGAAAAGATGCCCGGTTCCACGTATGAGGCGTTGGGGCCGATGAAGGATCCGTCAGGGAGCATCCAGAGAAATCAGCGATAAATCTGTCGCGGATTCGTCCGACATCGTTTCTGGCGTGCCCATCTCGCGATCGGGCTCTTTCCAGTTCCGCTCGTGCAAGCGGCGGCACGACCCTCTTCGATGGTTCCGGAAGCGGACTCCGGCGTGCATCGCGCGTAACTTGCAATTACCGGCGCTCGAGTGCCGATAGATTCGGATCGTTGCGAAGCCGTGCCTCGTAGTGGCCAGCCTTCGTGTAGTCCCGCTTCGCAGTATCTAGAAGTCGTTGTACTGTTTGACGGCGGCGAGCCTGCTGATCTCGGCGCTAGCAATTTGCTCCGGACGAGCATGGTATTTCGACAAATGCACTACACTCTGCTGCCAGTGATTAAGCTGAGTATGCAGCCGACCTCTTCACATCTCCATTGCGCAATCGGTCCTGCCATCATTGATCTCCGAGCTTAAAGGCCACGCATTCATCCAGCGTCGGCTTCCAGTTCTCCAGCCTGCTTGAAAGGGCGTGATTGCCAGGTCTACTTGTATCGGCTCTCAGTTTGCGCAACACAATTCCAGGGTCCGCATAATCGCTCGGCTGGCTGGCGAGCGCCTCCCAGCAGTAGTACCTGGTCCATGCGACATCGCTCTCAGTTGGCTGCCGAGCAAGATAGGCGGCTATCGATCCAGCACCGTCATATCCCGCGCGCTCCGCCCGAACGGCCTCCTCAAAGCCCGCCAGCACGTTCTTTGAAAATCCGTGTATCCCGATCATGAGAAAGTAGCCGGTATCCTGCAAGCAGGCTGGGTGTCCGAGCCTTGCGCCTTGTCGCTTATAGGAAAATGCCGGGTCAACATATTTTGCTTCGCCGCCCTTGGGATCTCTGTCGATGAGATGGGTGTACAAACACATGGCCCCAGCGTCTCCGCCTTCCGCTAGCTCGGTGAGCCGGGCCAAGGGCTTCTCAACCGCATAACGGATCCCCGTGGACGGCTGCAGGACTTGCAACGTGATATAGGCCAACTCGTAGCCGTCCTGGGCCATGGCCAACCAATCTGCCTCCCGACGATTGGTCCCGTCATTACCCATGTACTTCGGCGTTCCTGTGTTCCAGAAGTACAGTTCATTGAACAGACTCCGTTCATATTCCGACCGCTTCTCCTGCGAGAGTTGTTTTGCCTTCTCGTAGTCAAACGGTGGCAGATCATGACGTTCCTGGGAATAGGCCCAGAGCGAAACCGTGGCAAAGAGGATCGCGCCGACAAGCAACATCGCATCGAGCAATCGACGTCGCGTGGTCGGCTTCATTGATGAACGGATCAACATGCGCATGGCCTCTTCGCTTTTCGTTATCCGGCAACCGCCTGTCTATGGCGCGAAGGCAATGGCTACCGCGCTCCCTTGAAAAGATGCCCGGCTCCACGTATGAGGCGGCCGGGCCGAAACTGACGGGTTGAAGAGTCCGCCAGGGAGCATCCAAAGAAATCAGCGATGAATTTGGATGGAGGTAGCGTATCAAGGCCGCACCCAGCTTCGTTTGGGAAACTTCCGAATCTGTCGCGGATTCATCCGATACCATGCAGGCCGGCGCTTACCAGGGCGGCACCTGGGTGGTCGGCGTGGCCAAGGCGGGGATGGAGGAGGGCGTGGACGGCATTGGCGGCAACTGCATCGTCGCGCCCTCTGGCGAGGCGCTGGCCGGTCGCTATCGCCCGCTGCGACTTGGATTTCCGCGAGGTCTACAAGCGCGCCATGTTCAACCTCGACACGCACCGGCAGCCGCAGGCGTACGGGATGAGTGCGGAGCGACGAGGAGAGTTGCCGATGGCGGATGGGGGCACAGTGGAGCCGTGACGTCTGCGTCGCGCAATCCGGTGTTGAGGATCGCTTCTATGGGTGATGGCGGCACTGTCAACTTGAAGTGCCGCACCGGCATGCGGGCACCTACAAGTATTTGTTCAGGTCGTAGTCGTAGATGCTTTGCCCGGTCCGCTGGTAGCCATCCGGTTTCGAGCCTGCGCTTGCGCAGCCATGCGTGCCCAGGACCAGTATTGCAAGGACTGAAAGAGCAATCAGACGTGCCATGATATGCCTCCAAGCGACTCTTGCCGGCAGTTGCCAATGCAACGATGCCGGTTGAACAGGCCACGACTGACAGTACCACTTAACCTGCGAGCCGAAACCCATCGCCGGTTAGGTGGAGGCCCCTACCATTTGATCAGGTCGTGAGCCGGGCCGACATGCACGATGCCACGCTTGATAGCCATGGCCACGGCATGCATCCGGTTGTTGGCCCCCAACTTGGCGAGAATATTGTTCACATGGAACTTCACGGTTCCTTCCGAGATCAGCGTCGATCTTGCAATCTGCTTGTTGCTCTTGCCGGCCGCGAGGTGCATCAGGATTTCGCATTCTCTCTCTGAAAGTTCCTGGGCATTCAAGCCTTCTGCGAGCCTTTCCGCCACCGCGGGCGCGAGACACCGATGGCCATTGGCGACGGCCAGGATGCAATCGATCAGCTCAGTCGTGGGCACGTCCTTGAGCAGATAGGCCTTTGCTCCCGCTCTGAGCGAATTGGAAATATCGGCCTCGCAGTCAAAGACGGTCAGCACGATGATCTTCGCAGCGGCATCCGAACGGAGAATGGAAGCGATGGCTTCGATGCCGCTCATTCCCGGCAAGCTCAGGTCCATCAACACAATGTCCGGCTTTAGCCTTCCATAGGCGATGACGGCTTCGGGTCCCGATGCGGCTTCACCTGCGAGACCAAGCCTGGGTTCGCTGGCAATCAAGGCTGCGATGCCCTGCCTGACAACCGGATGGTCGTCGGCAACAAGGATTCGAAGTGGCGTATCCGTATCCATTCGCGGCTCCCTTGTCGCTCGGACAAAAATCGCAGACAGGCAGGCCATCGGCGATAGAGCAGCAGTCGGCACACGACGTGCGATCGCGCTATGCACTGGCTTGCGCAATGCCTGATGTGCTGATTGCAGTATAGGGCGCGTCACGCCCGGGTCCGCCGCGCCACTAGGCAGTAAGTGCAGCATTGACTACGCTTGAACTGGCCCATGAAGTCGACGCCAGCGGGCCAGCCAGCAGGAAAAGAAAGATGCGTAGATCTCGCTACTCCCCATGCCCATACTCAACACAGAGGGCCTGCACGGCGCCGCCCTCGGCCGTGCGCGGCGGTAGAGGCACCGGACAGCGTCCATGCCGCGAGTGCGCCTTGGCGGTGGAGAAGGAGCGCACCAGGATTGCACGCGAGATGCACGATTCGCTGGCCCAGAATCTGACTGGCACGCTGCTGTTGCTGCGCGGAGCGCAAGCTGCCATTCAACACAGCGACGGCGCGCCGGGGGCGGAGCAGATATCCAGGGCTCAGGCATTGCTCAAGCAAATGCTGGAAGAAACGCGCGTCGCTATCGGCACGCTCCGGACGCCTGCGGCGTTTCGGGATGCCTGCCTGGGCGCACGCTTGGCCGTTTGCTTGCGCAGCGGGGATGCGCCGTTCCCAATCCGGGTGCAAGTCAATGTCAGGGGCGACCAGTGGCGTCTATCGCTGGATGCCGAGCGAGCCGTCAGACTGATAGCCAGGGAAGCGCTCGCCAATGCCGCCAGGCATTCGGGGGCCACGCGGCTTTGCGTCAATCTGGCGTATCGCCCCGATGCACTGTGCCTGGCGTTTCTCGATAACGGGATGGGTTTCGATCCAAAGGCGGCCACGTCCGGATTCGGCCTCACCGGAATGCGCGAGCGAGCCGAGGAGATCGGTGCCCGGCTCGTATTAAATGCGGCCCAAGGCAAGGGCACCGTGGTTGAGCTGGTTATCGCGAGGCAGTCCTGCGATCAGGCTTGGCGACAGCCGTGATGGCGCGCAATGCGAGCGCCGCGTAAGCGCCCCGCGCATACATACGACGAAAGAAGAATGGCCGTTGTCGATAAGGCTGTGCGGAATACGCGCTTCTTTCGCTTCCCACGCTAACGGTCCTGTCTTTCTGGACGTAACCGCAAGCCATGCGACGATTGGGATAGGCAATTAAGCCCGTCGCACCTTAATCTCCTACTGCCGATACGCGACCACGTCGAATGCCGAAGACGTGGTGTGAAGATGCAGAAACCAGACTGGCAAGTTTTTAACGTTACAAGCATAAAGCCGGAGGAGAAAGGGATGAGGAAGGCACGAGTTCTAGCGGCAGTGGTGTTGATGGGTCCCGCGCTAGCGAACGCCGAAAGCGGTGTGAATCTGTATGGTGTCGTGGACACGTACGTGGAATATGTGAAGACCGGCAGCAACAGTGTGGCGCGCCTGGAAGACGGAGGCCTTTATCAGTCCCGCTGGGGGCTGAGAGGCAAGGAAGAGCTGGGCAATGAACTGGCTGCGGTATTCGCGCTGGAGTCTGGCTTGGCCGTCGACAGTGGAACCCTGCAACAAGGCGGGCGGCTGTTCGGGCGTCAGGCCTGGGTCGGCTTGAGCAGTGTCAAATGGGGGGCGCTGACCTTTGGGCGTCAGAATACGCCGATCTACTATATTGAAGGGGCGGCATCCGCTTTTGGCTTTTCCCCGTATGGCCCGCTTGGGCGCCTGCAAAACAGCGGCCCTGCGGGCAGCAGCCTGACCGCGCGAGCCGACAATTCGGTTCGCTTCGAGAGCGCCGATTACGGCGGCTTGCAGGGCTCCTTGATCTATTCCTTCGGTTCGGAACGTACATCGGCGCCAAAGGATGCCGATCGGATCAAGGCATTGGGGCTGAACTATGGCCGCGGGCCGCTATGGCTGGGACTGGCCTATGAACGGACCAGCAGTATCGGCGCGGTCGACGGGATGGATCGTGACGAGCGGGCGTTGGGGGCCAGTTATGACTTCACGTTGGTCAAGGTTTATGCGAATGTACGCCAGGCAATTCTCTACAGGCCGGCCCAGGCTGAGTTGAGGGATCGCGGATGGCAACTCGGCCTGACGGCACCGCTTGGGGCGAATAGCCTGGTACTGCTTGCCTATGGCACCCAGTGGACAACGAACACGGGCAATCGTGGTGATCAACTGTCAATCGGTTACCAGTACAGCGCCTCGAAGCGGACAACACTTTACGCCAACGCCAGCAAGATCTGGAACACGAACCTGGCCAACTATACGTTCTCCAATATCCCCAACCAGGTCAGCAAGAGCAGCGTATCCGATCCGCGCGGCGTGATGGCGGGCATTCGGCATCTGTTCTGAGGTCGCGCGAGCAAGGCACGGAAGGAAAAGAATTGGACGATCCGATAAATCCGCGTCTGTTCCCTCCGTCCGACTGCGCACACACTGTGCCGGCTGGCCCGCATTGGAAGGCTGGCCTCTATCTACATGGCAAGGAAGGATCCCTTGCTTCACTTCCGCATCGCAAGGAACAGAGTGACATGCCTGATTGTGCGCATTGGTTGTTTCGTCGTGCGATTGCTGCACTTTTTATGTGCAGCTCGCTCTTTTCGATGCAGGCCCACGCCCAGTCGCTTGAATTGGCACGGGCCAGCCAACTGATCGCGGCCGCCATGCAGTACGCGACGAAGAACAGGATGGCAGTGAGTATCGTGGTCGTCGACGCGGGCGGCCACTTTCTCTCCGGGGTGAGAATGGACGGTGCCCCCTTTGGCACCTTTGACGTGGCACGCGGCAAGGCAGCGGCCACCGCAGCCACTGGAGGCGCGTCGGGTGCGGAACTGGTGAAGCGCTATCAGGCCAACCCTATCGTCTTCGGGCAGATGAGCAGTCTGGTCTATGGGGGGCCGCTTTTTCCGTCCCAAGGCTCGCTCGGGGTCTTTGTGGCAGGCAAGTTCGCAGGGGCTGTTGGTGTCAGCGGCGGCGCTTCGGACGCCGACGAGGAGACTGCGCGGCATGGAATTTCTGCGATCGGGGCAAGCGAAACGCCGTAGAACCGCGGCTCTCCGCTGGCATTCCGGTGAGTCCAAATGTCCGCGACGGCAAGCCAGCCCGACTTGAGGCCGAACGACCGGATGCGCCGGTCCGCCATCCAGTCAGGCTGGCCCCCCGTATTCCCCCTTTCGCCGGCTTAGCGCTGGCCTTGCAGGAATGACTCGACGACCGAAACCAGGTTCACCGGCGTTTCGTTCATTGGATAGTGGCCGGCGTTCCGGATGACTTCCAGCGAAGTATTGCGATATAACCGGCCGTATGTATTTTCCATCAAGGCAGCTGTAAGCGAGGGGTCATGCTCGCCAACCACCAGCAATGTTGGCGTTTCATTTCCGGCGACCTGGGCGGACAGGTCGGTGTCCGCCCAAGCGCGAAAATACCTCTCGAATGCAGTCCGCTCTGAATGAAGGATGGAGTCTTGGACCATTGCCTGCAGCCAAACTCTCGAATGCCGTTTCCCTGTTGTGTTGTCGATAATGCCGTAGCGCGCCTGCGTATTGTGCGCGGCACTCTCGAAGTAAGAACGCGTTGCCTGGTCGAACACGACTGGACCTGGCGGGACAGGCGTGATCCCCACCATGGCCGCCACGCGCTCCGGCGCACGGATTGCCACGCCCTGCATGGCTTTGCCGCCCATCGAATGGCCCAGCAGGGAGAATCGCTTCCAGTTCAGCCGATCCGCGAGCCGCAGGGCGTCGTCGGCGATTTCAGCAATGCTGAACTCGCCAGCCATCTCGCGCGAGTCGCCATAACCCCGGTAGTCGAGGAAGGCATAGGAGAATTTCTCGACATCAAGGAGTTCCTGGAAGGGTCCCCAAGCTTTGGCATGCCCGAACCAGCCGTGCAAGGCAATCACCGGGACTGGACCGTAACCGATCAGCGTGTACGAGTTCTCGTTCATCCGAGTTGTCCTCTGATTGTTTATGATTTCCATATCTTGCAACATATAGGATTGCAACGAAACAATCCGAGATCAAGTGTCGGATGATCGGGTAAATCGCGGGATTGTTGGCGATGTAAGGTCATCGGATGTTGGGTTTGCGGTCTACATGGTTAATGTTTAAATAGCTATTTGGAAAATAAGAATTAAGGATGGAGTGGACGAATTGGTAAATATCCGGAGGATTTGGAAATCAGTATTGCGGGGAAATGATAAAGTATAGAACCGCTTTGGTAATGAGGAGGCAACATCCCATGTTTTGCAAGAAGAGATCGATCCTGCGCGCGGGAAAAGCCGGTGTAGCGTTGTGTGCAGCCCTTACGGGCCTGCTTTTGGGGTCATCCATGGCTCAGGCTGCCGGCGAATGGAAGCCGACAAAGCCGATCATGTTCATTGTCCCGTTTCCACCTGCCGGCATCAATGACGTACTTGCCAGGATGCTTGCCGAGCGGCTTGGAAAGATACTCGGCCAGCCGGTCATAGTGGAAAACAGGCCTGGCGCAAGCGGCAATATCGGTGCCGACGCACTTGCAAAAGCGATACCTGACGGGCATACCGTCGGAATCCTGAATAGTATTCACGCCGTCAATGCGGCTTACTACAGGAAGCTCCCTTATAGCTTGTCGAATGATTTCGTCCCGGTGGCGCCCCTTGGTGAATCGCCGCTGGTTCTTGTCGCGAATCCGCACGCACCCTACAAAACCGTGGCAGAGCTTCTTGCCTATGCCCGGAGCAACCCGGGAAAGATAAATTACGGTGGCCCGACCGGCTATCCATTGGAAATGATTAAATCGATGTCGAATGTCGACATCACCAATATTCCATACAAGGGCAGCGGGGCAACGATCAATGACATTATCGCCGGCCATATCGATCTGGCCACGGGACCGCTGTTGGAGTACATCCCGCATGTCAAGGCGGGAAAGCTGAAGCTGCTGGCCGTAGGTACGGCAACGCGACTCAAGGAGATGCCGGATGTCCCGACGGTGGCCGAGAGCATTCCCGGTTATGACGTTACCGTCTGGTATGGCATGTTTGTGCCAAAGGGGACGCCCAGGGAGGCGGTTGCGCGCCTGCGTGCGGAAACGAAAGCCATCCTGAACGATCCGGCGGTTCGCAGGCATCTGGCAGAGCTGAGTGTCGATGCAAGCTTCAGCCAGGATGGAGCGGATGCGCTGGCCAGCCGAGTGAGGGCGGAGACCAACAAGTCCCTGGCGATTGTCTCCAGAACCGGTGGCTATATTAATTGACGCGGATGTCTGTCGGATGCAAGGAGATAGCAACTTGAGACTGCCTGGCATTTTCCGTTTTGGCGTAGCCGCAGCGGGTGTCCTGCTGCTCGCATTCGGCGTAGCTTCCGCGCAGACACCGCAGGCCGCGCGTGGCACGCCGGTGGAGCAGATCGCAGCGCAGAAATGCGCGGCATGCCATGGTCCGGCCGGCACCGGCGCAGGCGGGGGATTTCCAAACCTGGCTGGTCAGAACGAAGACTACTTATACAAGCAACTAGGACAATTCAAGGGCAGCCCGGGGGGGCGGCCGCTGCGCACGAGCGAGGTGATGGGGCCAATCGCACAGAGTCTGGACGACGAGCAGATGAAGGCGCTGGCGCGTTTCTACAGTCGACAGCTCCCGGGTCCGGGGAAGGCAACCGATACTACCCTGGTCGAGTCTGGCCGGTCGGTCTACTGGAAGGGGAATCCCGCCAATGGCCTGCCAGCCTGTGTGTCTTGCCACAGGCCGAACGGCGAGGGGATCGCCCCCGATTTCCCCAGGATAGCGGGTCAGCATCCGGAGTATGTGGTCGGGCAGCTCAAAGCATGGAAGTCCGGGACGCGAGGCGGCCCGGGAAAACTGATGAGCCTTCTCGTACCCTTGATGACGGAGCAGGAAATCTCGGCAGTTGCACAGTACGTTGCGCAGCTCAAGTAGGAAGTTGATTGTCGGCGCGACACGGAAACCTGATGAGGATCAATGAAAAATCCCACGATTATTGACAGACGGCAGCTATTGAAGGCGGCAGGTTCCCTGGGGCTGGGAGCGATCTCGGCGAACGTTCTTGGCGCGACGGTCAGGAATCCTACTTCGATTGCGGGGCAGGAGGCGGCCGAGCCGCTGCCGGTCACGAAGCCACGGGCAGTTCACCGCGTGGTCTCGAGCGAAGAATCGGTCCGGGTCGGTATCCTCGATCCAATAGCGGCGCCCGTTGCCACGATCGACTCCGGCGACCTTGTCGCCTATCCCAATACCTGGGTGAACTGGGCTAACGGGGCCAGGTATGGCATGGCCTATGACGAGCGCGAGCCGGTACGAAAGCGGTTTCCCCAGGGGCCGTACTCCAACGTAGGCCCCGTGGAAATCCGTGGCGCGATGCCTGGAGATGTGGTCGAGTGCCGGATGGTAAAGCTGCGGCCAATCGAATGGGGCTGGAACTCTGCGCCCAAGGGCGTTGGCGCGCTGCCTGGCGATTTCGACAAGCCCTATCTGCGGTATTTCAAGTTCGACGAGTCGCGGCGCCATACCGAGTTTGCGCCCGGCGTACAGATCAAGCTCGCACCATTCCAGGGTGTCATGGCGGCTCAGCCAGCGGGTGACGAGCCGGTCAGCGGCATTTTGAGCGGGCCTTACGGCGGCAATCTCGTCCTGCGGGAACTGGTCGAGGGGACGTCGCTCTTCCTGCCGGTGCAGCGGCCGGGAGGGTTTATCTGGACAGGCGACTCGCACGCGGTTCAAGGCGACGGCGTCGTGAATCAGACGGCCATTGAAACTGCGATGGAGGATTTGCAGATCCAGTATTTTCTGCACAAGAGAATTCCCCTCGTGCAGCCCATGGCGGAGACGCCGACGCACTGGATAACGCTGGGCTTTGGCAAGAATCTGGATGACGCGCTCACCGCCTGCGTGCGCCAGATGATCGCGTGGCTTAGCCCGGCCTCCGGCATCGAGCCCCAGGATGTCTATTCGCTATCGAGTATCTTGGCCAGCTTTCGGGTCACGCAGTACTCAAACCAGACGGCTACCGCATATAGTGCGATTCCGTCCAAGACGGTGCACGGGATGATGCCGAAATCGGCGTTCAGCAAAGCGCTTCGCGACCGGATCTCGCAGTCCCTCCGGGCCTGACGCACCGCTTTCTGCAGTGTCGGGGCGGCCATGCGGCCGCCCTTGTATTCCCAGGGAGCGGGTTGTCCCCGCGTGCCTGAGCATGCTCAGGCCAATGCCCCATTCCGGCGAAACTCGGTGGGACTCAGGCCAAGGTGCTGCACGAAGAAGCGAGTGAAGTGGCTTTGGGCGCTGAATCCCAGTTGATGCGAGACTTGGCCGACGCTCACGCCGGGCTGGGCCAGCAGTCGCGTAGCGTGGCGTACCCGGACCCAGTCCAGGTATTGCTGGGGTGACACGCCCATGCAAGCCTTGAACTGATCGAACAGCCGGCTGCGCGACATGCCCACCGCGGCGGCCACGTGCTCCACATTTGGATTTTCCGAGGCATGCTGGCGTATGTACTCGGCAGCCCGGCGAACCCGGAAATCCAGCGGTCGCGAATTGGCCAGTATCTCGGTCATGTTCCGCTGCCGCAGATGGTTCTGGGCTACACCTTGAATCAGGCCTGCCAGCACAACTTCGACGTCGTTCGCGTTGTCATCAGTACCGTGCTGCGCCATCAGCGTTGCCAGCCATTGCAGGTCGGCAGCGGTCTTTTCGCTTATCTCCACACTGGCGCTGCAGAAATGGCAACCCGATGCAGGATTGCTTACGCCCATGGCATTGCCAAGCCATTCCGGCTCGATCAACAACGCCAAGAGGAGCGAAGGCTCTCCATCGCTGTCGAGCTTCAAGTGCGGGACCCATGGATTGAAAGCGAGCGCGGAGCCATCGCGAACGCGGACGGTTTCGCCGTCGGCGACGAAGGTCGCATCGGCACCGCCAAGTTTAAAGATGAGGTGGAATTCAGCATGCGCGTGGGAAACCAGCGGGCCCTCGATCAGGTGCAAAGTTGCGCGGCCAAAGTTACCTCGCACAATGCGAATCAGGCGGTCCTTCGTCATGGTGAATCTCCAGCAACTCCACTATGTGTTTGATGGGCTTTCATCGGACGATCCGGTAATTATCATGATCGTTGGGGTATGCCGATACAGTCAAATCTCTCTAGAGTCTACGTGTCAGGGGGCGGCCGCAACAATAGGTAGTTCCCTGCGGAATCACGGTGTCATTGCGGTGTTCATGTTTGCATACATTTTCACCGCTTGAAGCCGACGACCTACAAAACTTGGAGATGGTATGTTTCAGTATTTTCCTGGCAACTATATGTGGTCTCTGTCAGTCCTTCGCTGCCTGGCGGGCGGAGGGCTGTTTGGTGAGGTCGACTGGGCGTGCCGCAACCTTCATGAAGCATCGCGGACGGGCGCGGCGGGCGATGCGGAGGCTTGGTACAAGGCTTGGGGTCAACTTTCCGGGCAGGTCGAGGCGGTTGCCATCGAGGCCGCACGCGACGGCAAGAATGTGACCGCCAGGGAAGCGTACTTTCGTGCAGCACAGTACTACCAATGGACAGAGGCATTCTTGGATCCTGACGATGCCCGCGCCCCTGTGGCCTATGCCAAGCATCTGGCGTGTTTTGAACGCTTCGCCCAATTGTCGACGCCTGAAGTTGAGATATTCGATATTCCCTTCGACGGTTCCGCTATCACGGCTTATTTTGTCAAGGCACAGAATGCCAGTTCGCCCGCGCCAACCGTACTGCTGCACGATGGACTCGACGGCACCAAGGAAGAAATGTTCTACGTGGCACGTGCCCTCTCGGCTCGCGGTATGAACTGCATGGGCTTTGACGGCCCAGGACAAGGCGCGACACTGCGTCTGAAGAATCTCGTGGCCAGGCACGATTCGGAGATCGCCCTCGGCGCGGTCGTGGACTACGTATCGAAACGGGCGGATGTGGATGCATCCCGCATCGGGCTGATGGCGGCGTCCATGGGAGGCTACTACGCGCCGCGCGCCGTGTGCTTCGAGAAGCGGGTCAAGGCTTGCGTCGCCTGGGCCGCCATCTATGACTACTACGCTTGCTGGCAGCGCCGCGTGGGTTATGAAAAGGGCGTAGGCATCAAGCAACTCGATAGCAACGCCGCGCTCGGTACCACGGGCAAGCACTTCCTGCGCATCATGGGGGTCGAGAACTGGGACCAGGCCTTCGACAAGCTGGAGCATTTCCGGCTCAAGGGAGTGGCCTCCAACATCACGTGCGACTTCATGATCGTTCATGGTGAGCACGACCGTCAGACCCCCCTTGGGGAGGCCGAGGAACTGTTTGCCGAAGTCAGCTCGGAGCACAAGGTGCTGCGGGTCTTCAGGGAGGAAGAGGGCGGCGCCGCGCACGTACAGCTGGACCGTCCGGAACCCGCGCTTAGCATGATCTGCGACTGGTTCTCCGAACGCCTGTAGGCGTCGGCATCCCTATGCAGCGGAGGTGGACCTCCGCTACAGCGGTGCCTGCGAAGGTTGGCTGATTGCACCAGGCTTCCTTGGGAAACTGTTCTTCTACGACCACGGAAAAAAGACGCCCATCAATCTTCCCTTCGACGCTAACGGATTCGATGTGCAGTTCTTCCCTGGTCTAAACAACGACAGGACGATGATCTACACGCGCGGAGAGATGGATCACAAGGTTGATCCGCGCACGACGAAGGGCGCCACGCTGCAACCGTTGCCAGTGACGAACGCGCGGGCGCGCTACGGCTTGATGATGCCGGCGGACGCGGCCTTGACGACAGCTTCGATGCGGGTGGCGACGCCCAGCTTCTGGCGCGCATTGTCGATATGGAAGTCCACCGTGCGTTTGGACAGGCCCAGGATGGTGGCGATCTCTCCCGAGGTCTTGCCGCGTGCGGACCACACGAGTGTCTCCACTTCCCGGTCGCTGAGCTGCACGGCCGGCAAGCCCGGCCGCGTGCGCGCTACCCTGGCAAGGCGGGCTTCGACGATGCTCGTCAGGATGTCGAAATCGACCGGCTTGGTCACGTAGTCGTCGGCCCCGAGCCTGCGGCCCTTGAGTTCGGCTTCGCGCTGGGCCAGCGCCGTGAGGAACACAAAGGGCATGTCGGCGAAGCGCGGCGCCAGCGAAGTGATCTTTTCGAGCAGTTCGAAACCCGTCATCACTGGCATACTCACGTCGCATAGGACGAGATCCGGCGTGTCGCGCAGGATGGCGGCAAGGCCTTGCTGGCCGTCGTGCGCGGTGCTGACGGCAAAGCCCCGTTCGATCAGTTCTTCGGCAATCAGCGCGGCCGTTTCGGCATCGTCCTCGACGCAGAGGATCTTCCGGCGGGCATCGTTCATGGTGGTCCTTGGTAGCGCAGGCGGGGAGGGACTTCCGGCAGGCCGTCGGGACGCGCGGCACGCCCCGCGCACAGCGTAGCGAAATTCAGGATGAAAGTCTTATGAATCACTCAATTCGTCAGGAGCCCGCCAGCCGGCGGGT
Source organism: Cupriavidus sp. F041 (assembly GCF_057814235.1). NCBI lineage: Bacteria > Pseudomonadati > Pseudomonadota > Betaproteobacteria > Burkholderiales > Burkholderiaceae > Cupriavidus > Cupriavidus sp. F041. Next base: position 1,372,494 of record NZ_JBVASY010000001.1, on the reverse strand, counting down.
GCGCCGCAGCCTGGGGCGGCGCCTGGTCGGGCTGCCTGATTCGGTGCCGATGCTCAGGCCGATCCGCGTGCGGCTGTCGCTCGTCTTCGTGCTGTTCCTGCTCCTGGTGGTGGGCGTGGGGCTGTTCGGCATCAACCGGCTGAGCAACTTTCATAGCGTGTCCGCGCAGATCAGCGGCCGCTGGCTGCAGAGCAATCGCATCCTGGGCGACCTGAATAATTATATTTCCGACTACCGCGCCTTCGAAGGCGATGCGCTGATCGCGACTTCGCGCGCCGACCTGCGCGCGGCCGAAGGGCAGATCGGCAAGCTGGACGATGTGATCAAGGAGGTTGAGGCCCGCTACGGCAAGATCGAGCATGAGCCGGCGGAGCTGGCGCTCTACCAGCAGTTCATGGCGCAGTGGTCCGCTTACCGTCAACTGGTCGACCGCGTGGTGTCGCTGGCCCACCAGAAGGACACGACGCAAGCCGTGGCGCTCTACCGCGGCGAGTCGCGCCACGCTTTCGAGCAGGCCAACGGCACGCTGGGCGTGCTGACGGAGCGCAATGTCGTGGGCGCCGCGCAGGCCACCGCGCGTGAAGCCGATGCCTACCACGAGGCTCGCCGGCTGATCGCCGGCGCCATCCTGGTGTCGGGCTTCCTGGTGATTGCGGCCGTGGCCTATCTGGTGCGGGCGGTATCCAATCCCATCGCGGCGCTTGTCGAGCGTATGCACCGCATCACCGACAACGATCCGCACGTCGATATCCCGGGTGCCGGGCGCAAGGACGAAATTGGCGAGATTGCCCGCGCGGTGGTGCGCTTCCGGGACAATACGATCGAGCTGGAGCGCAGCAAGGCGGCGCTGGCCGCGCAGACCACGATGCTGCGGGACACGCTGGAGAACGAGCGGCGCCTGGCGGTGCTGCAGCGCAATTTCGTCTCCATGGCCTCGCATGAGTTCCGCACGCCGCTTAATGTGATCGACGGCCACGCGCAGCGGCTCATGCGCATGAAGGATGCGCCCTCCGCCGACGTTCTTGCCGAGCGCTGCGGGCGCATCCGCGTGGCCGTGCGACGCATGACCAATCTCATCGACCACTTGCTTGACTCCTCGCAGTTGCTCGATGGCGGGCGCCTTGCCACGCTGCAGGGCGTTGATTTTTCGTTGGCGCTGCTGGTGCACGAGGTGTGCGAGATGCACCGGGAGAGCTCTCCAGCGGCCGTGATCGAGGAAACCATCGAACCGGGCGTTGGCGAGATTTTCCACGGCGACGCCAAGCTGCTGTTCCAGGCAATCAGCAACCTGATCGGCAACGCGATCAAGTACTCGCCGGCGGGCGTCCCGGTTGCCGTGCAGCTATCCGCGGACACGGAGGCGATCAGCATCTCCGTGTCCGATCGCGGCATGGGCATTCCCGACAAGGACCGCGACCAGATCTTCGAGCGCTTTGTGCGCGGCGGCAACGTCGCCGGCACGGCAGGCGCGGGCGTTGGCCTGTACCTGGTCAAGCTGGCGGTCGACCTGCACGGTGGCAAGGTCGTGGTTACCAGCAAGGAAGGGCAGGGCTCGTGCTTTGCGGTCCGCCTGCCGCGCGCCGCGGCGGGCTGAAGGTGGCATATTCCGCCGCTGCCATGGCGCCCACGCCGCTTTCGAGGCGGGGACCGACACCTGGGCGGACCTGGAGCATGGGGATCACGCCGAGCGCGGTCGCGACCGACGTGGCGATGAAGATCGACGAGTAGCCGTAGCGTGCCAGGAGGCTGCCGGGATGACTACAGGCAAAAAAATAGCCCACCTTGATGGCGGGCTATATTATTCTTGGCGGCGCAATCTTCGCGCGGTATCCAGGCAATGCTGGCGGAGTGGACGGGACTCGAACCCGCGACCCCCGGCGTGACAGGCCGGTATTCTAACCAACTGAACTACCACTCCGCAGTGGCTGTGGAAACCGCTCTGAACGATTTCCGACGCGCTTGTAAGAGACCGCCTGTATGGCGTGCTCTCTAAACTGGCGTCCCCTAGGGGATTCGAACCCCTGTACTCACCGTGAAAGGGTGATGTCCTAGGCCTCTAGACGAAGGGGACTTAGACTTGCTCGCTACGTCATGTGAATTTCGTGTCGCGAGGGGCGCGATTGTAGCGCCCTTTGGCGAATATGGGAAGGGGGATGGGCCGCGCCGCGCCGGAACAGCCGTTTTTGCCAAGACTGGCGGCAAAGCCATTGCCAGCATGCAGGGCATGCGGGGGCATCTCCCCGCGCCGAACCAGGATGCCACTGCCATGCCGATTCGCTCCCAGCCTGGCAGCCCTTCCCTGGGCGGGCGCATGATCAGCCCGACTGCGATCGGCGCCTTCGCCCTGTTGCTGTGGGCAACGCTGCCGCTGCTGACCGCCCAGGCCCGCCGCCTGCCGCCATTCGAGTTGCTGGCACTGAGCTTCGGCGTGGCGTTCCTGATGGGCCTGCCATGGCTGGCGGTGCTGCTGCTGCTTGGCGCGGGGCCCACCGGCATCGCCTTCGTGGCATGGGACCACGGCACCAAACATGGCCGCCTGGCACTGCTGGGGGTACTTTCCTACAGCACGCCCCTGGTGGCTACGCTGCTGCTGGTGTGGTTCGGATTTGCCATGCTGACGTGGGCCCTGGCGTGCGCGGCGGCGCTGATCGTCGGCGGCGCGGCGCTCGCCATGATGGCCCCGCGTCCGCCGGCGTTGCCCCGCTCCGCCTGAGCCCTACTGCGTGCCTCAGCGGCCGCGCCGCCGCTCGCGCATGGGGCCGTCTGCGTCGATGCTGCCGCCCGCGCTCAGCGGCCCGTCGATGTTCACGGGCCCGTTGACCTGTACGTTGCCTTGCACCACCAGCGGCCCGTGCACGGTGAGCGGGCCATGAAAGACCTTTTGCCGGCCAGCCCCCGGCGGCGGCGCATAGGTTGGCGGCAGGGTGGCAAACCACGCCGCGCTCAGCGGGCCGTGCGCAAGGATGCTGCCGTCCACGGTAAGCGAGCCATGCACGGTGAGCGGCCCTTCCACCACCAGCGAACCGCCAACGGTGAGGGGGCCGGTTTCCGCCGGCTGGCCGTGGACTGCCGGCGCCAGCCACAGGGCCGCCGCCAGCAGCGGGATCGCCGGCAGGATGACGCGGGCTTGCCGGGCAATGTGCCATCTCATGACAATTCCCAGGGTGCAGCGGCAGGGTAGCCGCAGGCTGCTTCCAACTTAGTGTGCGTCGCGGTTGCACGCAAGGCCGGCCCACGGCCTTGACGATGCGGCCCGTCAACGCTGTCCTTTTGCGGCCCGATCTGCCACCATTGCGGCCCTCGATTTCACGGCGACCGCAGAGCGCACGACAATGGCTTCCAGCAAAGCACACCATGCCACCGGATGGGCGGCCGGCCTGATCGCCGCCGCGGTGGTGACCAAGGCAGGCGCCGGCGGCACCTTCCATTTCGCCGCCGCGCTTGCCTTCCTGGCGGGCGTGGCCGGCGGCGGTGCGCCCGACTGGCTGGAGGTGGCCTGGTGGTCAAAATCCCGCCGCTTGTGGATCACACATCGCACCTGGACGCATTGGGGCATCGCCTGGCTGGCCTTGCTGGCGGTGGCGCATCGCTCGCTGGGCTTGCACTGGCTGGCTGCGCCGGCGTTTGGCTTTGCCTGCGGCGGCCTTATGCACTTGCTGGCCGACTGGCCGAATCCGCTTGGCGTGCCGTGGATCCTGGGACGGCACTCGCTGAACTGGTGGAAGAGTGGCCGCTGCGACCTGATGGTGGTGGCTGCCTCGTGGATCGGCGCGCTGGCGCTGTCGCGCCATGTTTGGTTCCACGGGACGCATGGCCTGGACCTGCTGCACTACCTGCGGGCCTGGCATCTGCGGGTTTGAGGGCGTGCGCAAAAAAAGAGGCGGCCACAAGGGGCCGCCGATCGGGAATGGTGAGGGGGGCAATTCCCTCACTGAAGGCTATCGGCGGCCAAAAGTGCCAGATGAACCCCACCGAGGTGGGGTGCAGTCTTCGGCATATTAATCCGCAGTGGGCGAGGAGCGGCGCCGCGGCGTCATGCCTCCAGGCAGGTGTCCGCAATACCCGGCAGGCCCGAATCCGAGTCTCGCCGGTCTTGCCTGCGCACTGCCGCCATCAGTTCGGCATGCGCGGCGTCGAGCCAGACGGTGCGGTGGCGCACGGGATCTCGCGGCGAAAGTTCGCCGGCGGCTACCTCCCGCAGAAAATACTTCACCATGCTGCCCGCGCGGGCGGGCACGGGCATCATGCCCAGCAACTGCCATCGCTGCAGCAGGCCGCGATCGGCCGCATGGCCCAGCGCGGCCCACGCCGTGCGCCCCAGCGCGACGAAGAGTGCCTCGTCATGGGTATGCGCAAGCGCGCCGAGGAAGATCGCCTCGAACACCGTGCGCAGCATCGGCACGGCCATCAGTTCCTCCAGGTCGCCATCGAAGGCTAGGCCGCGCCGGGTGGTGGCATATGGCAGCAATGCCAGCGGCTGCAGCTGCTCGAAGCCTTTGTCCCAGAGCGCCGCCGCGCCGGGCAGGTCGATCAGCTGCGCGATGCGGAAATGATCCAGCATGCGAATCAGGTTGGGCCGCACCAGCCGCCCCCCCAACTCCACCTGGCGCTTGTTCTCGCGCTGGATGGTGCGTCCGGGCGCATGCCGTTGCATCAGGCTCTCGGTCAGTTCGGCCGCCAGCCTGACGTGCGTGTGTCCCGGCGTGGTGCTCACCAACACCAGCCGCGCGTTCGCATGAGTGTGTTCGAATGGTACGTAGGACATCGCGTAGATGCCGTCGCGATCAACCAGCACCGGTTTGTCGATGACAGCCGTCGCCGACCCGCGCCTGATCCGTGCGCAGTACTCTTCCAGGTAATTCGCCAAGGTGTCCCCGCATTACCACGATTTCTCTCTGGTACATCGGCCCTGTAACCGGGCTTAGCTTTCCTTGCATGTTAGGCCGCGGCAGTGCCGCAGGCAAAGCGGGCGGTGCTGTTTCCTGCCTGCGGCAACACATGCTGTGTGGGACAGCGAACCAATCGCGCCGCTGTGCTCATCCTGATGACGGATGGACGCGATGCGGTGATTTGGGGAATCGGTGGATTGCAGGCATGGACGACCGCGTGGTGCACCGGGCCATGCCGCCGCGGATGTGTGGCAGGGATGTGGCGTGGATGTGGCGCTGAGAAGGCGATGCAAGTCCACGCAGCGCCGCCTCGGCATTCAGATATCCATCAGGTCGCGCTCGACGAAAATGCGGCCCTGATCGTGCTTGCGCACGTCGCGTGCCCACATCCCGGCGGCGATGCGTGTGCCGTCAATGCGCGGCGTCGTGCTGGCCAACGGCCTGGCGCGCCGCTGTCCCCGGCCGCGCCGAGGCGATCAGCAACGCGGCGGTAGCGACGAAGGCCGGCAGCGAAAGCAGGCCAAATATCTTCCCAAAGCTCCATCCCAGGCCCAGGATCTGCGCGCCCAGCAGCGCGCCGACGATGCCGCCAAAGCGGCCGATGCCGAGCATCCAGGCCACGCCGGTGGCCCGGCATTGCGTGGGATAGAAGCCGGCGGCCAGCGTGGGCATGGAAGATTGCGCGCCGTTCATGCAGGTACCCGCGGCGAACACCAGCACGCCCAGCAGGAAGAGATCGCCTGCACCGTGGCCGACCGCATAGACCAGCGCGCCTGTCAGCGCATAGGTGCCGGCGACAATGCGCCAGGGATGGCCGCGGTCCATCAGCCAGCCTACCGTCAGGGTACCGATGCCACCGCCCAGCGGGAACAGCGCGGTGATGAGAGCGGCCTTCTCGATCGGGTAGCCGGCGTCGGCGAACAGCGTCGGCAACCAGCTCGTCAACAGGTAGAAGATCAGCAAGCCCATGAAGTAGGTGGTCCATAGCAGCACCGTGCCGGAGAGAAACCGCGGCATCAGGATGGCGCGCAGCGAGGACGTTGCCGAGGGCGCGCCATCCGCGGGTGCGGCCTCCTGGACATGGAAGCGCTCGTCGCCGCGTAGCGCACCGGGGCGGATTCTCGACAGCGCGGCGGCGATGCGCGCGGCCGGCGCCTTGCGCGCCACCATGAACCGCACCGATTCCGGCAGGCAGAAGACCAGCAGCACGGCCAGTGCCAGCGGCACGATGCCGCCAACCAGCAGCACGGAATGCCAGCCGTAGTGGGGAATCAGCCAGGCCGCGGCAAAGCCCCCGGCCGATGAGCCCAGCGTGAAGCCGCAGAACATGGCGTTGATCGCCAGCGAGCGGCGTCGCGTGGGCGCGTACTCCGACATCAGCGTGACCGCGTTGGGCATGGCCGCGCCGAGGCCGAGGCCGGTCAGGAAGCGTAGCGCCGTGAGCGCTTCGAGCGAGGTCGAGAAGGCCGAGGCCACGCTCCAGCCGCCGAAGCACAGCACCGAGCCCACCAGCACGCTCTTGCGGCCAAAGCGGTCGGCCAGCGGCCCCGCCACCAGCGCGCCAGCGGCCAGGCCGAAGAGGGCGGCGCTCATTACCGGCCCGAGATGGGCGCGGCTGACGCCCCATTCCTTGGCCAGCACCGGCGCGATGAAGCCGATCGCCGCGGTATCGAAGCCGTCGGCGGCGACAATCAGGAAGCACAGGATCAGGATGATCCACTGGAAGCGCGAGAACGGCTGGTTGTCGATGAACTGCTGGACGTCGATGCTGGCGCCCGGCAGGCGCGCAGGGTCGTGGGTGGCGGCCGGCTGGCCGCTGTTCGGGGGCGTCATGATGCGGGTCTCCTGCTATGCCGCTCGTTGGCGGCGGATTCTCTGTATTTCTGAAGGTTTGGCGCGAGCCGTCAGTAAGGCAGGCCGACGTAGTTCTCGGCCAGTGACATCTGCGCGGCGCGCGAGCCGGTCAGGTAGTCCAGCTCGGCTTGCTGGATGCGCAGCGCGAAGTCGTCGGCATCGGGGAAGCGGTGCAGCAGGGATGTCATCCACCATGAGAAGCGCTCCGCCTTCCATACCCGCCGCAGGCATTTCTGCGAGTAAGCGTCAAGCTCGCTGGCATCGTCGTGCAGGTAGCGCGCGATCAGGCCGTCGGCCAGGTAAAGCACATCGCTGGCGGCCAGGTTCAGGCCCTTGGCGCCGGTGGGCGGCACAATATGCGCGGCGTCGCCAGCCAGGAACAGGTTGCCGAAGCGCATCGGCTCGCACACGAAACTGCGCAGCGGCGCGATGCTTTTCTCGATGCTCGCGCCGGTCGCCAGCGCTTCGGCGGCGGGCGCGTCCAGCCGGCTGCGCAGTTCGTCCCAGAAGCGTTGATCGGACCAGTCCTCGACCCGTTCGTCGGCGGCCACCTGGACGTAATAGCGGCTGCGAGTGAGCGAGCGCATGCTGCATAGCGCGAAGCCGCGCTCGTGGCTGGCATAGATCAGTTCATCCGCCACCGGCGGCGTATCGGTGAGCACGCCGAGCCAGCCGAAGGGATAGACCCGCTCGAAAATGCGCTTGGACGGCGCCGGCACGCTGCGCCGCGTGACGCCATGAAAGCCGTCGCAGCCGGCAATGAAATCGCAGCGCAACTCGTGCTGTTGGCCGTCCTTGCGATAGCGCACGATGGGCGTGGCCGTATCGAAATCGTGCACGCTCACCTCCTCGGCGTCATAGACGGTCAGGGCGTTGCCGGCTTCGCGCGCGGCCATCAGGTCGCGGGTAACTTCGGTCTGTCCGTAGACGGTCACGGAACGGCCGATCAGTGCCTGGAAGTCGATGCGGTGGCGCGTGCCGCCGTAAGACAGTTCGATGCCGTGGTGAACCAGGCCGTCGTGATGCAGGCGCTGCGCCACGCCGGCGCGTTCGAGCGCATCGGCGGTCACGCTTTCAAGGATGCCGGCGCGGATACGGCCGAGGATGTAGTCGGGGCTGCGCTGTTCGATGATGACTGCATCGATGCCGGCCTTGGCGAGCAATTGCCCCAGCAGCAGGCCCGAGGGGCCGGCGCCGATGATGGCGACTTGTGTACGCATCGCGTGTCTCCTGGTGCGGTAAGCAGATTGTTGTTGAACGCAACAATAGCGGCGCCGGGCACGGGAGGGAATAGACGGAACGAACCATCAACAGGACAAAACGAACATCCAGGTTTGTCGCCACGCCAGGTGGAATGTCCTGTGGAAACGAGGGATAACCCTAGGTTGTTTGCCTGAAATCAGCCAGGATTGTGAGATCGGTTCCTGCGCGGGGGAGCACCGTCAGGCACGTCGCCAGGGCGAGATAGCCTTCACATTCCATACATGCAAATATCGATGGTGGCGCTCGCTGCACGCTTCAGGCCGGGGGCCGTCAGCGAACTAGCCGCTGCTCTTTGCGGCAAGCCTTGCAGACGTGCTCAAGGCCATCCTGGCGCCGCGCGTCGCGCGCGAAGAACTCGCCGTCGGCGGGCCAGTGCTCGCCGCAATGCCGGCACAGTTTCAGCGGACCGATATCGGACATCAGGAGATCGGCGGTTGCCCGCTTGGCGCCGGCGTGACAAGCGGGTTTGGCGCGCGGCGCGGGCGCGTCTTGCGTGACGCCGGCGGTGATGGAGCGGTGGATCTGTCGCGGCAGGGCGGCGCGATCGTACATGGTCTCTCCTTGCCTTGGGAATGGGGCGGTTTGGATTGGGGGCGCAGCGGGATTCCGTGGCGCGGCTGAAATACGCCGTTACCAAATGGAGCGTTGATGATGGCCCTGGGGCCCGGGCGGAGGATGGGCCGGTGGCGCGAGGTATGTTACCGGGCTTTGGAAACTCACTGCCCGGCCAGGCCGGACCACGCCATCAGCAACCATCCGATGCCGGTGCAGGCGCCAAGCCAGCCAAGCAGCACCAGCGCGATGGTCGACCACTTCACCGGGGCTGCCGCGCGGGCGCCACGTTCGATATGCGTGGCGTGAGGCAGGTGGCGCATGGCAGCGTGGCGGGCAGTGGCAATAACTTCGGACGGGAGCGGCTCATGCTTACTTTCCTTGGCTAGGCAAGACACGGCTTGCACAAGGGGGCAGCTTAGCGCCCCGGTGACGCGGGTGTGTGTCCGGGTTGTAAGGAAATGTGCACGGGACAAAAGTGCACCAGCCTCGCCATGGCTCATCCCGCTACCTTGAGAGTTCGCTTGGTTTCGTCGATGCATTGAGATACTAACCTTTTAGAAAGTATTGTCATGTGAGACAATACTTTCATGAAATGCAAACGAAACTCGGATGCTCGGTCGATCGAGCATCAAGCCTTGCAGGTAATGCGGCAGCAGGCAGTGAAGGCTATTCGCGAAGGCCAGACGGTAGAAAGCGTGGCTGCGGCCTTTGGTGTCAATGTGCGCAGCGTCTATCGCTGGCTGGCCGACTTTGCCAACGGCGGGCAGACGGCGCTGCTGGCTAAGCCGATACCCGGCCGCCCACCGAAGATCAGCGCCGAGGAAATGCGCTGGCTGGCCAAGGCAATCAGGGACAACACGCCGCTGCAGTACAAGTTCGAGTTCGGGCTGTGGACGCTGTCGCTGATCGGTGAGCTGATCCATCGCCAATTCGGCAAGAAGTTGTCGCTGGCCTCGGTCAGCCGGATCATGAAGCTGCTGGGGTTTAGTGCGCAGAAGCCGCTCTATCAGGCTTGGCAGCAGGACGCCAAGCTGGTGCGGCAGTGGGAAATAGAGACCTATCCGGAGATCCGGGCTCAGGCGCGAGCGGCGGGCGCAACGATCTACTTCGTGGATGAGGCGGGCATTCGCTCGGATTATCACACCGGTACGACTTGGGCGCCGCGTGGCCAGACACCTGTGGTTGGCGTGACCGGCCGGCGCTTCTCGCTGAACATGATCTCGGCAGTCAGTCCACGTGGGGAGTTTCGTTTCATGGTGCATGACGGCTCCGTCAATACGACGGTGTTTATCGAGTTTCTCAAGCGATTGATGATCGGCGCGACCAAGCCGGTTTTTGTGGTGGTGGACGGGCATCCGGTACACAGAAGCAAGCTAGTCAAAACATACGTCGAAAGTGAGCAAGGCCGGCTGAAGCTGTTCTACCTGCCGCCGTATTCTCCTCACCTGAACCCCGACGAGCAGGTGTGGGCGCACGTGAAGCGGCAAGTCTCCAAGCGTTTAGTCCAGGGAAAGAACGAAATGAAGAAATTAGCGAGAAGTGCGTTACGTCGCATTCAACGACTGCCTGAGTTAGTCAAGTCGTTCTTTCGCCAGCCGGAGTGCCAATACGCTGCGGCCTGACAATACTTTCTGAAAAGTTAGTAATTCACGCCTCATAGCAGAAAATTCCTAGAGCCTGTTCGGTAGAGTCTCAGCCAAAATCGCACGCTAGCTAACAGGGGCTGATATGGACCAAGTCGAAGTGGAAGAACCGTTATCCGTTGTGGCTGTGGACGACCATCCGTTTATCCTCGAGTCGATTCGCGCCAATGGAGAGCAAAATTAGTATCTGTTAACGAGCAAGCTTGGTTCCTGTTAATGGCAGGGCTTGGTCTGTTTTCGGACCGTTGCTCTGCATGCCGTTAACAGAAACTGATAGCTCGGTGATAACCCCGCCAGGTAAACGGTCAGTTACCCCCCATTTTCTGCCCCAGAAATGTCGTTTGCCTGGCAGAAGCTTCGAATTGAACGCGACGTCCTCTGAAGAATGATTGAGTTTCACCGCTACTCCTGGGATAGACGCCGAACTGCTTTACCGGGGGTCTCCGCGTCACACTGTTCTGTATGGCTTTCGTCCCGCGCCGCCGCATCTTCATCCGCTGTCTCGCTTACCAGCGTGTCTGTATAGGGCCAGGCTTTATACGTTCTAGTAGCACAGGCGGGCACATCGCGAGCCCCATCGCGTGTCTCGCTGGCAGGTGGTTGGACGGGCTTGGCTAAGACGTCACGGGATTGCGAATGATGACGATGAACGTGCCATTGGATGTCTGCAGTGACTGGTTGCTATATCAACCATGGAACTCATTCTCCGCTACCTCGACGCCCACGACCTAGCCTCGCTACTAGGCGTCACCCCCGCCACCATCCTCCGCCGCGCTCGAACGGCTCCCTGGACCTTGCCGCCAGTTGCCTACTTGGGCCCAAATTTCCCGCTGCGCTGGCGGCAATTTGACGTGCTGCAGTGGCTCCGGGAGCGGGGCGAATGATGACAACCAATAGCGTTCGAGGCTCCACGGGCTGCCTGCTGCCAGAAAGTTTGTGAGCACTGACAGTTTCTGCGTGCCCCGTCTCAATTCTTCAAAGACGGGGCAACTGCCGCGGCTAACTAAGTACGTACAACCCAACACGATGCAACTCGCCGCTTTCCAACTGGACGGTCTCCCGGTAGGTCCCGATTTGGTAGCCCTGCTGAACAAGGTCAAATTTGCGAGCAGGCGGGCAATAGATGTCCAGAAGCTGGCGGCACTCATAGGTGGACACTGACCCCAGTTCTTTCAGGGCCATCGCCATCCGTGCAGTTTGTGTCGTGTGGTGGTTGCCGCGAGTCTTGCCGTAGATGGCAGCAAGCTGGTCTTGCCTTGTAATAGCTTTGGCCAGGGAAGTCTTAGGCCAGTTCCGTCCGGGCTCGTCCGGCTGCGAAAAGAGTTCAAGGTTCATACGAGGTGACCGCAGATGCGGCGTGGTTGGACATGTCGCAATCATCCAACCAACACCGCCATGAGCAGAAGGCGGCACCTTTTGTATTCACGCCTCGTTGCGTCCGGACACAACGAGGCGGTTTTTCTGCTTTTGATGTCCGCTCAGTCTTCGGCCGGCCCGAAATCAAAGTCGGCCAAGACTGTGTGCAGCCCTTGAACCAGGCTTGTCGCCAGTTCCTTGTCCCCAACACTTGCAAGCAGGCCTAGGGCTTGCTGAACACGTTGACTACCCACCATAAGTCCCGACGACCGGTGTGCAGGCCCGTAACGGCCCCGTACGCGTTCATAGCCCGCTATAGATTCGGCTCGGCGGGTGCCACGACGCCCGACGACTACTCAGACCCACCCCTTTCAAGGTGATCAAACGACACGTCCAGCCTTGATGACACGGGCCGTAGAAACATGCCGTCGTGCCACGCAGCCGGCAACATAGCCTTTCTTCTTGGGCGTTTTCGGTCCCCGCGCATGTTTGCGCATCGCGCGGGGATCAACGTGCGTCGCGATTTTGAGCAGCGTGCGGGCGAGTTGGGCCGGGGTGAGGACGTCATAGACATGCCACACCTCGGCCGGCACCGCGATCATCATGCCGGCATACGTCGCCCGGATTTCGCTGGCGAGGTAATACGGCGAAAGCTCGATGTCGCTGCTATCCAGTTCATGGCGGATTCTCACCGCCGTCGCAATCACGCTCAGCACGTTATACGCGAGCGCCGCCACGCCGAAGGCCAGCAGCGCCGCACGCGGCTGACTCAACGACCGGATCTCGCTATTGAGCACGGACTCGAGTCGCTGAAACAGATTCTCGATGCTCCAGCGTTGCCGGTAGCGCCTGGCCACGGCCTCGGCTGTCAGGTGGGTGGCGGGGACATTGGTCAGCAGGCGGATGACGGTGTCACCGTCCTCGGTAGCGCCATCCAGATGCAACTCGATGCGCCGCAACACCAGAGGGGCGTCCGATTCATCCGGGATGCTCACCGCCTGCTCGTACACGAGCCCGGTCTCCACCCGGCCCATTTCGCGTACCGGCTCCAGCTCGCTCGGGCCCGGATTACGGCCGTGTTCCCGCACGATGAAGGCGCTGCCGCGCCGCTGCCAGCCGGCAAGGATCGCCCGGGTGCTGAAGTTGCGATCGGCGATCCACAACTCGCCTGGCTGGGCCGATTCGAGCAGGGTTCCCATGATGGCTCGCTCCTGGGCATGCGCATCTTCACAGGGCACCAGATCAACGATCATCGCCGTATCCGGGTCATAGACCACCAATGATTGCCCCGGCAAGGCCGCGCCCCGAAACTCACGCAATGGCTTGAGGCGCTTTTCGCTCGCCGGCAAATGGCTGCCATCCACGATGCGCAGGCGATAACCGTCCACGGAGTGCGGCTGCTTGCGCAACATCGGTTGCACGACCGGCCCCAGCCGCCGCGCGCTGCCTTGCACCAGGGCACGAACCAGTCCCGGCTCGGTCCGGCTGATCTTGTCATACAGCGCGGTAATGGATACCGGCAGCACCGGACTGGCCTTGGCCGCTGCATGCACCGACGGGCGCAGCCCCACGGCCACCAGCGACATGATTTCCACCGTGGTCGAGAACAGTAACTCCCGCGTGTACTGCGTTTCACGCTCTTGCTCGAACAACTCGTCGATCCAGGCTGGATCCAGCGCGCGTTGCAACCCCAGGCGCGCCATCACGCTGATCGGGCTGTGTTCGATAAAGCGTTCCACCACTGCGTCCAGTACCACGCCACTGACTCCGTTTTCGGTTCGAAAACACGGAGCCTGCCCTATTTCTCGTCACCTTGAAAGGGGTGGGCGTGAGACCTCCCTTTTTTCTTCGCAATACGCGACTTCGGAAACCCGTCGTTACACCACGGGCGAGTCCCAATGCCCGGTGCCTACGCCTTGTGGCTACGGCTCGCCGAGCAGGGAAGATGGTGTTGGGTCTGGAGAATGCCACCTTCCGGGAATTGGTCGGAGTGATGGTATGAGCTGTTCTTACCCATCGCTAAAGCCATACGGCCGAGCTGACAGGTCGCCTGTTGATGTCGGTCAAGCTCGCAGTGGCTCGCAGAACTGCTGGATGGCCGAGTGCCCCTGTCGCATCGGTTCGGCCCCGAAAGCTCAGGTAACCTGGGTATAGGGACAACGCCAAAACGCCTGAAACGTACGACCGCCACATTGGCCGCATCCGGGAATGCTTCCACCCTATCCTCATCGGTGTTCAACATTGTTCCGGCTACCGCTCGTGGGCCGAGAAGGCCCTCGCAGGAGGACGCCGAATTCCGGATGGATATTTTTGACAGCGCTCAGTGCATTGCTTCGCCGCGACCCCGCCGAGGAGCGAACTGGCCTCGCTCCTCATTGGGTTTGAGGAGTCAATCCTCGCCGTCGATTTGGCAAAGTATTCTGTGGGCCAGGCGGAGATGAGGGCGGTCAATCATGGTATCGCCAAGGCGTACATTGCCTGAGGCCCCCACACTAGAGAATGCCGCCACCACCTTCCGTGCCCAGGCTAAGTGCGCGCATCCAGGAGCTACGCGAAGAGCGTATCGAAGGGTAGGCTGGCTCGCCGGCGAGAGGCGCTGCTTCAACGCCAGCGTCCCAAGCCATTCTCGTTGTCGAGTCTTCTCTAGTCCGCCTTTGCCCCGGAGATGCGAACTTGTTCTGCAGCGATGGGCATCTGCTTCTTGACGAAGGTCCAGTACTCATTCACACCCATCGGCTTGACAGGCAGTGAGCCTTGCTCCGAGAACTGCTTATGAAGCTCAGGGTCTCGCAATGCTTGGTTCAGCGCAGTGTTCAGCTTCTCCAGCGCTGGCCTTGGAGTGTTCGCTGGCGCCACCAACCCATACCAAGAATCGGTATAGAACCCCTTCACACCGGCTTCTTCGAATGTTGGCACGTCGGGAAGCGCTGGCAGTCGCTCATGCGCGGCCACAGCAAGCGGACGAACCTTGCCAGAGCGGATGAAAGGAAGCGCTCCCGTCGTGATGACGAAGTCGACCCGGCCGGCCATCAGGTCGGTCATTGCGGGGGCGGTCCCTTTAAACGGGATGTGTGCTACGTCCACTTTGGCCAGCTTCCTGAATACCGCGCCCGCGAGATGCTGGCTTGAGCCGACACCACCTGAGCCGTAGTTCAGCTGACCAGGCTGAGCGCGCGCCTTTTCAATCAGTTCTCGGACAGAACGATACGGAGAGTCCTTGGGAACGAGCATCACGCCTGGCGAGGTGGTAATCAGGCCAATAGGCGAAAAGTCCTTTATCGGGTCGTAGTTGAGCCGGCTGTACAGCGCGGAATTGAGCCCGTGCGAGGTCGCTGTGGCAAGCATGATGGTGCTGCCATCGGGTTTCGCGCGAGAGGCGACATCCGTGCCGATGTTTCCGCCTGCCCCAGCACGGTTGTCGATGACGATGGACTGCCCCAGCACCTTGGACATTTGCGAAGACACCAGACGGGCAACGGCGTCCGACGGTCCACCCGCAGGCCATCCGACGACTATGGTAATTGAGCCGGGCGGACACGCCGTCTGCGCCGACAGGAGGCTGGAGCAGGCCAGTGCCGCGGAGCCGGCCACGACACGGAGGAGTCGGTTTACTTTTCCTGCCATGGCATCTCCTTCCACAGTTGACGGAAGCTCGCCTCACCGCGCTCGAGTTCGGCTGCATAGGCCGCAGGTGCGAGATAGCGCAGGGGCGCAAACATGGCGTCAGATTGTTGCTTGAACTGCGGGTCCGCTGCAACCTTCGCCATGGCGTCGACGAGCTTCTTCTTTACCGGCTCGGGTAGTCCCTTCGGTGCCGCCAGCCCGCGCAACGAAGCCAGTTCGATGTTGTAGCCCTGCTCGCGGAAGGTCGACACATTCGGCGCAAGTACCGCGCGTGAAACTCCCATTTGGCCCAGGAACTTCAGCGGCGTGCCACCCTTCTGGTAGGCCAAGGCCTCACCGACGTTGATGGCACCAATCGTAATCTGCTGACCAGCCAGGGCGCCACGGACTTCGCCGGCGCCCTTGTAGCCCACATGCGTCATCTTTACGCCAGACGCCTTTTCAAACAGCAGCATGGCGAGATGGTCGTCGGAGCCGACGCCCGTGGTGCCCACGGTGACCGCGCCAGGGTTCGCCCTGGCGTACTTCACAAGCGTCGCCAGCGAATCAAGGTTGCTGGACTGATTGACGGTAAAGGCACCCGGGTCGTCCACCAGGTTGCCGATGAGGTCGTAGCTCTTCCAGGTGAACGTCGTCTTGCGCTCAATCGGAATAGTCAGCAGGTTCGGCGTGTTGATGAAGCCGACGGTGTAGCCGTCCGGTGCGGCGCGTGCCAGCTCGGCAAAGCCAATGGCGCCACCCGCGCCTGGCTTGTTCTGGACCACAATGGTTGCGCCTAGCTCCTTCTCGAGATGTCGTGCGAGCAAGCGGGCAACCAGGTCGGTGCCGCCGCCAGGAGCGTACGCGACAATCATCTCGATTGGGCGATTCGGCCATGGTGCGGCTTCGGCCCTGGCTGCGACTGGCGCAAGAGCGCCAACCATGCCGGCGAGCGAGCACGCAGCCAGGAGAACGGATAGACGCCGACGACGGGAGTCGGAAGTGGGATGCATGGTTTTGTCTCCTCGCCGGCCCTCATGAAGCCGGCGTATTGTTGTGGCTATTGCTTAGTCAGTTGGCGGCAGCGAGCAAGGCGGCCTCTATCCGTTGCCTCGCTCTGGGCCAGACTTCGGGATTCACAAGGCGCTCGGGCTTCTCGCCTGTTGCGAGCAGCTCCACAATTTGCGTGGCGGCCAATGTCGCGTTCCTGCGACGAGCGTCATGCGTTACTCCAGCCGTGTGGAAGGTGGCTACGACGTTCTCAAGGGTCAGGAGCGGATGGCTTGGCGTTGGCGGCTCCTGGTCCCAGACGTCCAGACCGGCACCGGCAAGGTGGCCGCACGACAACGCGGCATATAGGGCCTGTTCGTCGTGGATGCCTCCACGCGCCGTACTGACGAATATGCTTCCACGGCGCATTGTCGCGAAGGTGTCTGCATTCATCATCCCCAGGGTGCTGGCGTCTCGGGGGCAGTGCAGCGAAACGACGTCAGCGGTGCGCAGCAACTCGCCGAAGGAGACAAACTCGGCGCCTCGCTTGGCCATCTCCGCACTATCGAGAAGGGGGTCATAGCCAATCACGCGCATGCCGAAAGCACGGCCAAGTGCTGCAGCACGACTTCCTGCATGTCCGACCCCGACCAGACCCAGCGTGCGCCCGCGTAGTTCGTGGCCCATCAGGTCCTCGCGGCTTCCGGTGCTATGCGCTTTCATGCGACGGTCGGATTCGGGGATGCGTCGCATTACGGACAACATCAATCCCACTGCCATTTCAGCTACAGAATCGGCGTTTCCGCCGGCCTGGTTCATCACGGCAACGCCCGCCGCCGTGCAGGCATCGATGTCAATCGTGTCGCAGCCAGACCCGCTTGATGACACTGCGATGAGATTCGGGCAACGCGCAAGCAGTTCCGCGGTAATGAACCAGCGTCGGGGCAGTTCGTCCTTGGCGGCCGTAATCTGGTACACGTGTGCCTGAGATAGGCGTGCCCAAGCCTCGTCGTCGGCGCCTTCGCGTTGGCATGTGTGCAGACTGACGCCGGGGCGCTCGCCCACAATCCGGTTAAAGGCGGGGTCGAGCCAGTAGTCAAAGCGCACTACCTGACGCTGCCCTTGAATTGTTGTGATGGACTGGCTCACAGTACCCCCTTGTCAGCCAGCGAGCGGTCCACCCAGGCGCGGTCCGCGCGACCCTGTGCAATCGATTCCAGAATGCTGGCCTCGGCTCGCTGTACCTCTTCCACGTGGACCGCTATCACTTCGGCTCCTTCGGCGGGAACAACCAGCAGTCCATCACCATCGCCAATAATCAGGTCGCCAGGTCGGACCACCATGCCGTCGATGGAGACGGGTACGTGGAGTTCACCCGGACCATCCTTATAGGGGCCACGGTGCGAGACACCGCGCGCGTAGACAGGCAGCGGCTCCTTGCCAATTGCGTCACTGTCGCGAATCAAGCCATCGATGACAAAGCCGGCTGCTCCGCGCGACATTGCGAGCGCAAGCATAATCTCGCCGATGATTGCATTAGGACCCACGCCACCCGCATCTACTACGATAACGTCACCAGGGCCAGAGAGGTCAATCGCCTTGTGGACCATGAGGTTGTCGCCTGGACGCGTGCGAACGGTAAGCGCTCGTCCGACCAGGTTGCCATCGCGGCGGTGAAACGGGCGCAGCTGACTGGTTCCGGTCGTGCGGCTCATCGCGTCGCTGACATTGGCGACGGGGAAATTCCGGTACCGTTCCATCAGCGAGGAACTGACAAGGTGTGCGGGGCGCGGATGGATGCGAAAACCATGCGGCGAAGTCATTGTTCTGTCTCCTGTGTCGGCCGTGAAGGGCCTGTTGGATTGACTTGGAAGTTGCAACTCAGTTCAGAAGGGGCGCTGGATGCAATGCGCATCAACATCTGTCACGCGAGTGATGCCCAGCATGGCCAGGTCGCGAGAAATCTCGGCTTGCATCAGGTCGATGCCATGTGCAACGCCATGGCAGGAACCGACCGTCGCTGCATAGGCGAACGGTCGTCCAATGAAAACGCATCGGGCGCCCAGGGCAAGTGCTTTGATGACATCGGTGCCGCGACGCACGCCACTGTCGAGCATCACAGGCAGTTGCGGGACAGCCTCGACGATTTCAGGCAGGGCCCGCATTGAAGCGATGGCGCCATCAAGCTGTCTGCCACCGTGGTTGGAGACGATGATGCCGTCGACGCCGTGCTGATGAGCGAGGCGCGCATCTTCTGCAGTCAGGATGCCTTTGACGACGAGCTGCCCCCGCCAGCGGCGACGGATGGTCGCCAGGTGGTCCCAAGTGAAATGGGCGCGGTCCGAGAAATCCCGCTGCACGTCGCGCGAGACGATGGGTGCACCGCGGTGGGCGTAGGCGTTCTCGAAGTGCGGCACGCCGTGGCGCAGCAGGGTTCGGGCGAAGGTGCCGAGCAGCCAGCGCGGATGGGTGATGCCTTGCCAGGCGAGGGCAGCACTAGGCCGTAGCGGGGTGGAAAAGCCCGCACGCACGTTGTTTTCGCGGTTGCCCGCCACCGGCGTGTCCACTGTGATGACGAGGGTCTCGACCCGGGCCGCTTCAACCCGCGCAAGCAGGCCCTCGATGTGGCGCATGTCACCGGGCAGGTAGGCCTGGAACCACGTCCCTGGAGCGGCTTCCATGACCTCTTCGAGCCGAATCAGGGACGAACCGCTCATGATGGCCGGTACGGACGCCTGGCAAGCTGCCTGTGCCATGATGACGTCCCCGCGGTACGCGAAAAGCGCGGAGATGCCCATGGGTGCAAGACCGAATGGCGCGGCATATTGTTGGCCGAACAGGGTTAAGCTCAGGTCTCGTGTAGAGACGCCCACCAGCACGCGTGGTCGCAGTGCGATTTCCTCGAACGACCGTCGGTTTTGACCCAGGGAGATGTTGTCCTCGACCGCGCCGCTTACGTAGGCGTACAACGGCTTGGGCAGCCGCTTGCGAGCCAACGGCTCGAAGTCCTTCAGCGACAACACCTGCTGCTTCATCCAGGCGATGTCGTGCCCACTTGCTTCAACCGTATCGTTGCCACCGGGTTGAAGTGCAGAAGTCTGTGCGGCATCGTAGAGGGGAGCGGCTGACATGGGAGCGATTGCTATGGGTTGGAGCAAATCTAGCAACTCGCACGCAACGAAAAAAGTGAAAAATACCGAAGATATAATTTCGCTTTTTGGAAAAAGTCGACCATCGGTCGTTGGGACTCGCTATGACTCTTAAGCAACTCGAAGCTTTCTACTGGGCGGCAACCTGTGTCAACTTCACGGTGGCGGCGGAGCGCGTCCACCTGTCCGTCTCGTCCCTCTCAAAACGGATTGCCGAACTGGAGGCCTCATTGGGCGTGGAGTTGTTCGACCGCAGCGGGCGAAGCGCCGAGCTGACCGCCCAGGGCGAGCAGATGCTGCCGCAGATTCGCGCGATGCTGCACGCCGCCGCAGAGTTGCGGCAATCCGCAGGGCAGCGTCAGGGCTTGATTGGACGATGCCGTATCGGCTTGGGCGAGTTGAGCGGACTTACCTGGTTGCCCAAGCTCGTGCGTGAAGTGTCGTCACGCCATCCGGGCCTGTTGCTGGAGCCCCATCTCGATATTGGGCAGGTCCTTGAGCAGCGCCTCCATGACGGGGAGCTGGATATCGGAGTTCTCGCTGGGCCGTCCACCCGCAGCAGCTTGGCAGCCGAGAGGATTGGTCAGGTGGACTTTGCGTGGGTCGCTAGCCAGTCGTTCCTCAAGACGGCCGGCACCGACGAACCATGGATGCTGATGGGAGAGCAGACGTTGCTGACGCTCCCCGTTGGTGCCGGGGGGACCAGAGTGCTCGACCAATGGCTGGCTCGCCATGGGCTCATGGTCAGCCGGCGCCTGATGTGCAATAGCTGGGGCGCTGTCGTTGGAATGCTGGTTGAAGGGCTGGGTTTCGGATTCGTTCCGAGGTTGTGGGCTGACGCACTTGTCGAACGGGGAGCATTCCGAATCTTGCCGGATAGCGACGCTCTGGAGCCGCTTCACTATGCAGTGCAGTGGCGCCGCGATGACACCCGGCCGTTGATTCTGGTGATGCGCGAGATTGTCCGTGGCGTAATCGACTTCCAAGCTCCGCGTTGTTTCGTCTAGGAGACTGTCGGACTTGAACAAAAGATGCGCACGACAAAGCGACAAAGCGACAAAGCGATTCAAAACTGGATGCGAAGCTGTTCTATCGCCCTGTAGTTCGCGAAATGTGCTTACTATTTAGGCGATTGCTTAGCGGACGCTGAAAGTCCGACAGGCTCCTGTTTGCAACATCGGAGCACGGTAGTTGTGCTATGCAAAGGCCCAATGCTTCTTTGACTGCCCAGACGAGCGGCCTTGCCGCCAAAGTATCAAGACCCCAAGACGGGTGCAACTTGGACTGGCCGTGGTCGTGCACCGGCTTGGCTCGGTAAAAATCGCGACAAATTTCTGATTCCAGAGGCGTGAGCTCGAGGCAGCGGCATCTGCCGCTGCTTGGTACAGACGTGCAGCATTGACTTAGAAGTCTGGAAGCAAGAAAGCCCTTCGATGTGACAGAAGGGCTTTTTGTTTGTGCGACTCAGGCGGGCTATAGGCTTATCCTAGAGCGACCGCAAGATGATGACGAGAAGGTATCCGCTCTAAGGAATTGCTGATCAATAACAGTCGCGCTGGAGGTCGGCGGCTGTTTGGCGTCTGATTTTCACCATGCGGAAGACGGGAGGGGTCTGAGGCCGTTTTCGAGCCGCATGCCCCCCATCTCGCGCCCTTTCGGGCCCGATTTGCGTAATCAAGACGGATTGCCCCCCTGAAACGCCAGTAACGACTTTTTGGCGATCACCAGATTTGCCAGGCCAAACAGGCTGAACATCTGTGCCTTGTTCTTGGCCAAGCCCTTGTAGCGGGTCTTCTTGTGGCCAAACAAGTTCTTCACCACGTGAAAGGGATGTTCCACCCGCGCCCGAATCTGGGCCTTCTTGCGTTCCACTGCCTTCGTCAGGTCCTTCCACCGACCTGCCGGCATCTTTTCAATCTTGCTGCGCTTTGCCGCTACGTTCCAGTTTATGTCAGCGCGGATCGTCCCTTGCCCTTGGGCTTGTTTGATCTCATCCCTGCGCTCCACACCCGTGTAACCCGCATCAAGATGCACTTGGCTTTCCTCGCCATGCAGCAGGTGATGGGTGTGAGCGATATCGCTTTCGTTCGCCGCCGTCGTGTGCAAGCTGTGCACCAGTCCTGAGTCCGCGTCGGCACCGATGTGCGCCTTCATTCCAAAATGCCACTCGTTTCCCTTCTTCGTCTGGTGCATCTCCGGATCACGCGACTTGTCTTTATTCTTGGTCGAGCTCGGTGCCGCGAGCAGCGTCGCATCCACCATCGTGCCTTCTCGCATCAGCAGCCCGCGTTCACTGAGCACCGCCTTGACCTCGTCGAACATCGCGGCAGTCAACGCGTGCTTCTCGAGCAGCCGGCGAAACTTGAGCAGCGTGGTCGCATCCGGCGCCGACTCTTGCGACAGATCCACCCCCACGAATTGACGCAACGCCTGGCTGTCGTAGAGCGCGTCCTCCACGGCCTCATCACTAAGACTGAACCACTGTTGCAGACAGTACATCCGCAACATCCTCTCCACGCCAATCGGCTGCCGCCCAACACGGCCGCTCGTCGGATACAGCGGCTCGATCAACGCCGTCCACCGTGCCCACGGCACGATCCGATCCATCTCTCCGAGAAACTTCTCGCGCCGTGTCACGCGCTTCTTCTTCGCGAACTCAACATCTGCAAAGCTCGTTTGTTTCATGCTCGTCTTTGTTTCCCATGCCTCACCCTTCAACGCGCCACACTTTCCGTCGGATGACTTGTGGCTGAATTGATCAGCATTTCCCTAACACACCCAGTGGTGCCCGGGGCTGACTCTGGCACTCCCAGAGCCAAGAGAAAGACTGCAAGCTCGCGAAATGCCTCTGTTCAATCGGTGAAACTGGTTGTCCCGGATGCTGATAGCACCGAGTATTTCTAGCGCAGCCTCAGGGTTGTGCTGCCGAGCAATCGAGATGCCTGGATGGTTTGCGCTACGCGGGCGGCTTCTTCATCCTTCTTGAGCCCTGTCTGGGGCGGGTAGGGAAAATCGCCGAACTCCAGCAGAAGCCGGGCGAGAAGATGGGTGGTGCTCAGATTCTCAGTGAGCCCCGGAGCAGATGCCGATGGATGGTGACAGCGAACAAATCCCCTCATGGAGCGCGCCTCTAACCTCGACAGCGCAAGGGGCACCTTGGAATGTGTAACGGGCGCTTGCCTGCGGCGATGTCGCCGCGCAGATCGCGCTTGGCAAGGCCTATCTCTACGGGCATGACGGTGCCGCCGCGAACCAGCACAGCGCTTTGTTCTGGCTGGCGCGTGCGGAGCAGGGCGGCGCGGCCTGGGTGCGGCGGATGATCTGGGAAGACATCGCGCTGGAAGTGGCGCGCCGCTCTTTGCAAGCCGATCTGGCGCTGGCCTGCTACGCGGAAGGCGGCCGGGCCGGTTCGAGCGTGGCACGCTGGCGCTACGCGCAATGGGCGCTGGCTCCGGATGCCCGGCCGCAATCCGATCGCGCGCTGGCGCTGGCATGGTTGCGCGAACTTGCCGACGAGGGCCATGCCGAGGCAGCTTTCAGGCTGTTGGCATGGCTGCGAGCGCAGCCTGCCCAGCCAACGCATGCCGACGAACTGGCGCGGCTGGCGCGGCTCGCGGCGGTCCCGCCGGCCGGCGGAGCCGGGCCAGCCGCTGGCGGCACCGAAGCGGCCGATCCGCCTGGCTTGCTGGCGCAGGCCGAGGCGCTGCTTGACCATGCCGACAGGCATCCCGACGTGATCCGGTTCGGGCGCCAGCTGCTCGAACGCGCGGCGCGCACCGGTTCGGCCGAGGCCCAGTTCCGGCTGGGGCTCTGGCATGGCCAGATGGATCGCCAGGCCCGCACGCTCGATGCCGGTGACCGCATTGGCAAGGCCAGCCATACCGAGGCCCAACGCTGGCTGTCGCGTGCCGCGGCGCAGGGACATGCCGAAGCAAGCTACGCGCTGGCCTGCCTCTACCGCAACCGCCACTTCACGCGTTACAGCGTGGGGCTTGCAGACGAGGCGCTTGGCAAGGCCGCGGCGCTTGGCCATGCCGAGGCCCAATACGAGTTAGGCCGGCGCTTGTGGCGCAGGCGCGGCGCGGACCTGGCCAGCCGGCTGGACGCCAGTGCCTGGCTATGGCTGAGCGGACGCAATGGCGTGACCCAGGCCGATGACATGCTGCGCCGCCTGATCGAACCCGCACGCCTCGCCTCGCAGCGCCAGTGGGACCAGGCGGCGCGCTACGTCATGCGCATGTCCCTGAGCGGCCCCCTGCGGCTCATGGGCATGCGGGTACGGCTGGCGCAGGCATTCGGGCTGGAGCGCAACGAGATGATGTGGCTGGATCCGCTGCAGGCCCGGCACGGGCACTGTCTCGCTGTCGACGTGTCTGCCGCCTGCTTTCGCACCAGGCCGCGACTGATCCTGCTGGACAGCGCGCTGCAGCAGCGCGTACTTGCCGAGGCCTGCACGCTGTTCAGGGGCGCGCGGAAGGCTGGCGGCGAGGTTGGCGAAGGCGGTGAAAGTGATCGCCTGGCTCGCCTCGACCTGCTGCTGGAACTGGCCCGGCCGAGGCTGCGGAAGGTGCTGCCCGGCGCGGCAGCCAACGGGCCCGGATGGGGCCGCACGCAGGATCGGGAGCCTGCCTATAATGCCGGATCCGATCCCCAGCGCGCCGCGCGCGGCGCCAAGGCCAGCCATGACGATCCTGCTCGATACCTCCATTTCACGCACATTGGACTGCCTGACTGAGCGCCTTGCCTCCCTGCCCGGCACGCGCGTGGAAGCCTGGGTGTTCGAGGATGCCGCCGCGCGCCGCGCTGCAGAGCATCGCCTGGCCGCAGCGGGTGTGGCGGCGGTCATCCGCAGCGCTTACAAGCCGCTGCTGCATTTCTTCCTTGATGAACTGGGCCTGGAACTCGATCGCGGCCCGCTTGCCGGCGCGCGCGACATCGCCGTGCGCCTGCCTGCCGCCACGACGGCAACGGCGGCAGCAACGACACAGCGTTTCCGGCTGGAAGCCTATCCGCTCGCCGGCATGCTGCCTGAGGGCAGGCTGCGCCTGGGCGAAGGCGACGACCCGGGGCACTATGCCGTCCAGCTCGATGGCGGCGTCGCCCATCGCGTATTCGTGCCGCTTGCGGCGTCGGGCGCGCCGTGCGGGTGGCTGCGTGTGTGGCAGGGTGACACCTGCCTGGAGGATGGGCCGCTGGCGACCGAGTTCGAACTGGCATTCGCCGCCGCCATGAACGCGATCCGCAGCCATGGCTGGGGGGGGCAGGCACCCTATTTCGATGTCCTGCGCATTGGCATCGGCACAGGCGGCATCGAGCGCCGGCTGTCCTGTCAGGACGAGTGCATCAGTACGCGCGAAGCCCTGCACGAAGACCTGTACTTCTCCATCCTGGAGTTCTTCCAGGATCGCGCCGGCTTGCCGCGCGGCGATCGTACCTTGCAACCCGGCCAGATCGTGCCCGATGTGCGCGGCGCGGACGGCGCCGATGGCGCTACACGGGTGCGCGTGGAATTGCTGCCGCATCCGCGCGTAGAGGCGGCCGACGCTGTCGGGGAGGCGCTTTCCGCCGACGCGCTCGCGGGGCTCTCCCGGCCGCTGACGCCGGATGAAGCCGCCGTCGAGATGCAAGCGCTTGGCGGCAAGCGCTTCAGCGTCCTGTCCACGCAGGGGCGCGTGGTCCACGCCACCCACATCGAAGGCTCGCTGCCGGGGCTGGTGATTTCCGGTGGCCAGCATGCCAACGAAACCTCTGGCGTGGTGGGTGCGCTACGCGCGGCACACGCGCTGAAGCAGCGCCCGCA
The DNA here is from genome assembly GCF_057814235.1 of Cupriavidus sp. F041. Lineage (NCBI taxonomy): Bacteria > Pseudomonadati > Pseudomonadota > Betaproteobacteria > Burkholderiales > Burkholderiaceae > Cupriavidus > Cupriavidus sp. F041. Next base: position 1,347,392 of record NZ_JBVASY010000001.1, on the reverse strand, counting down.
TGCGCACTTCGCCCTGATCGCGCTGGAAAATCCCGACGGCGCGGCCTTGCATGTGCATTTGCGCGAGGACAACCCCCACCATATGTCGCATGCCGCGCGCTACACGGCATTAGGCGACGACCTCGAGGCACGCATGGCGCCGCCGTTCGGGGAGAAGGCGGCGCGGCTGGAGGCGATCGAGCGTACCGGCGCGGGCCTGCACATGAGCCTGCATGGCTATCCCGCCCACGAATGGACGCGCCCGCTTACCGGCTATGTGCCGCCCGGCTTCGAGACCTGGACCATTCCCAAGGGCTTCTTCCTGATCCTGCGCCACCATGCGGGGCGTGACGGCACGGCATTCATGCAGGCGCTGACTGCGCAACTCGCGGCCTCGCCGGAACTGGCCGGATTCAACGCCCGGCAACTCGCCACCTGGGGCAGCCATGCCGGCGAGGTGCCATTCCCGGTGCTTAACGGGATTCCCTGCATGATCGTCGAGGATCATCGCTCAACGGTGCCCTTCACTCTGGTCACCGAATTCCCGGACCAGACCATCTATGGTGACGCCTTCCGACTGGCGCATACGACGCAGATGCGGACCGTGCTGGCCGCGGCGGAACTGTATTGGGCGGGGCTGCTGAACTGAGGCCAGGCGGCTCAGGGGCCGCATGCCGATGGGTGTGTGGCGGGGCAGGGCAAGGGCCCCGGCCAGATGGCTTCAATGGATTGTGCGTGTCACCTTGACGTGCGGCACCGTTGTCGCTGCCGTGCTCTCGGGCGTGGCGCCCTCGTCTTGCTCGATCATGGTGGCCGCGAGGCTGAGCGCAGCCTGCATCTCTTCATGCGAAAGGCCGGACGATAACGCAAGACGCACCGCCAGGGATGCCAGTCGTGCGACTTCATAACTTGGGATGCTCATCTCAACTCCTTGTGTCAACGCTTTACCGGGCCCCGCCGCGCGGGGCAGCGGGACCGGAGGTGCGCCAGATCGGCAAAATCGGCAGCCGGCGCGCTCTTGCGCCGGCACCTGTCAATCTCCAGTATGGTTCACCGCGGGCCGCGCTGCCCGAAGAGAATCCCGCGGCGGCACACGGCCTTATGCCGGCAGGAAGCCTTCCACAGTGAGATAGCGCTCGCCGGTGTCGTAATTGAAGCCCAGCACGGTGGCACCGGCCGGCAGGTCGGGCAGCTTCTGGGCAATGGCGGCAAGGGTGGCGCCGGAGGAGATACCCACCAGCATGCCCTCTTCGCGTGCGGCGCGGCGCGCCATCTCGCGTGCCGGCTCGGCGTCGACCTGGATGACGCCGTCCAGCAGTTCGGTATCCAGGTTCCTGGGGATGAAGCCGGCGCCGATGCCCTGGATCGGGTGCGGTGCGGGCGCGCCGCCGGAAATGACCGGCGAGGCCACAGGCTCGACCGCGAATACCTTCAGCGCGGGCCACTTCTGTTTCAGTACGCGGGCGCAGCCGGTGATATGGCCGCCCGTGCCCACGCCGGTAATCAGCGCGTCGATGCCCTCCGGGAAGTCCGCCAGGATCTCCAGCGCCGTGGCCCGGACATGTGCTTCGATATTGGCGGGATTCTCGAATTGCTGCGGCATCCATGCGCCGGGCGTGGCCGCCACCAGTTCCTCGGCACGGGCGATCGCGCCCTTCATGCCTTTTTCGCGCGGGGTCAGGTCGAAGGTGGCGCCGTAGGCCAGCATCAGGCGGCGGCGCTCCACCGACATGCTGTCAGGCATCACCAGCACCAGCTTGTAGCCTTTGACCGCGGCCACCATGGCCAGGCCGATCCCGGTATTGCCCGAGGTGGGCTCGATGATGGTGCCGCCGGGCTTGAGCAGGCCGGACTGCTCGGCTGCCTCGACCATCGACAGGGCGATCCGGTCCTTGATGGAACCTCCGGGGTTAGAGCGCTCGGACTTGATCCAGACCTGATGCGTATCGCCAAAGAGCCGCTGGACGCGGATATGGGGCGTATTGCCAATGGTCTGCAGGATGTTGTCGACCTTCATTCGGAATCTCCAGGGATGTTTTCTAACCGGACTCGCGAGTGCGTCCGGACTAGCATGCGCCGGGGGATTCTAGCCGGGCAGTCGATGGCCATGCGATTTTCCCGTCATATCGGCACAGGCAAGCGCTGGCGGGCGCGCGGCTTCCCGGCGCTCAGTGGCAGGCTTCAGTGTGCGCAGGCAGGCAGCGGTCGCGCGCGGGCAGCGACTCCAGTTCCGAGGCGAGGACGACGCGGCTGCGGCCGCGCCGCTTGGCCTCATACAGAGCGCGGTCGGCGCCGCCAAAGAGCTTTGTCCCAGGTGGCTGTCCCGCCGCCCTGGCCGTCGCGGATCTGCGCCACGCCGATGCTGGCGCTGGCGAATCCGCCAAGCTCGTGCGGCAACGCGATGGCGCGGATGCCTCGCAGGATGCGGTTGGCCAGCAGGATGGCATCGGCTTCGGTGGTATGCGGGCAAAGCACGCAGAATTCTTCCCCGCCATAACGGCCCGCCAGGTCCGTGGCGCGGTGCGTTGCCTTCAGGATCTTGCCGATCTGCTGCAGGATGCAGTCGCCCGCCCGGTGTCCGCTGCTGTCATTGATGCGCTTGAAGCGATCGATGTCGATCACCAGGCAGCTCAGCGGATGGCCGTGGCGCGTGAATTCGGCGGACAGCACCCGGGCGGCGTCATCCATGGCGCCGCGGTTCAACAGCCCGGTCAACGGATCGAGGCGCGCCTGCTTTTCTTGTTCGGCCAGCATCCCCTCCATGGTCATCAGCGTAAATCCAGCCAGGCCGGCGAGGATTGCCACGAAGGCAGGCAGCAGGCGCAGTTGGGACAGGACCTCAGTATCCAGGCTGGACGCCGGGGCGCCCCCCTTGAGTACCGCATACAGGCCGCAGCACTGCGCCAGCCATTGCAGGCCGCACGCCGTCAGCACCAGCGGACGGCTGCGGTGGGTCAGTGCTTGCGGCCGTTGCAACAGGTAAGCGAGCGTGAAGCCGGCGGTGATGGCAGCCACCGCGTAGCCAGTGATTTCGGCCAGGCGGCTGCCATTGCCCAGCGCGGCGGCAGCGAGCACGGCGACGATGGCGAGCGCACCGGCAGTGAGCGGGCGGGAGTCCGCCGATGGGCGGCCATCGGCCAGCAACACGCCGCGATGGATCAGCAACTGGGCGGCCACGCCAAAGAGCGGCGCCAGCAGCAGGAACCAGGCAGGCCCGCCGCGGGCATCGATGACCAGCAGGCCCGCGGCGCAGGCGAACACCTGTCCTGCACCCCAGGCGCGGCCGGCCGCGCTCTGGCGCAGGGCCATTATCAGGGCCGCGAGGATGCATTGCGTGGCGGTGAACAGGACAAGCAATGCCATCACGGCAGTGCCCTCATCTGACTGCATGAGAATCCCCATCGAGTTCGGCGCGTGGTCGATGCGCCGGAGTTTTCCTTCGAAGGTGGGTTCGCGCGTGTTGCGTGGAGCCCGTCTGTGCGCCCTGGTTGGGTTGCGACATTCCCGAATGTGGCGTGCCGTCGGCGCATGTCTGGTGTGGTCTTGCCGAGGTGAAGTTATTTTTCTGTTTGAGAAAATTCTACACAGCGAAGTGCTGCAAATGCCTTGCATCCACCGTGTGTGACAATTGTTGACATTAGTGCCGAGACGCGTGATCTAAGATGCGCTTGTTCGTTGCGCCGACCGGGTGCGGAGCGTTATATGCCGGCTGGGACCATGGCGCGATTTGTGGATTTTCGTCCCCACCAGACACGTTCGGAGTCGAGCTTTCGACACGTACTGTGATAACTTTGCCGGGGCGAAAACAACAAAAATGCAGAAAAGGCTGAAACTGTAAGAAGCTTGCCGAACGCGGGAACACTCTGCCAGGGTGCGCCGCCGCAGGTCATCCCCAGGTGTGCAACGCCAGGCGGGCGGACTTGTCAGGCATGATTTACCAGGCAATACCAGCTTGCGTTTGCCTGGTACGTCATTCCTAGTCCGAAATGCTTATATCCACGATTACCCGAGTGCCTCAGAATCTTGCGTCTTTAGTGCTTATATATGCACTTTAAATATGGCGCTTTGAGAAATAACCTGCGGGGGACTGCCGGAATTTCCGGCAGCGCGGGAAGCCGTAGATGGGATCAGCCATACCCGGAATGCATCGCCTGGCGGCAGCGCGCGAAAGCGCGCAGGCAGGCGAGCCAGGCGAGCACTTCCGGAGCGGGACAGAAAAAATGAAAAGAATAGGGGTCAGCAAGTGAATTTGTTGCGATTGGACGGCGTCATGCGCCGTGTGGCCGGCTTGCGCCAAGCAAGCCGGGGCACGTCAATGACGAGAGCCTGGCTTGGCGCACTGCTGGCCGCATTGGCTGCCTGGCTAAGCCCGGCGCAGGCGCAGACGTTGGCATCCGCCAGTGTGCGCACCCCCAACATTGCCTTCCACTACGGCAGCAAGCCGCCGGTGGACTCCCTGCAAGCCTTCGATATCGCGGTGGTCGAACCCGACAGCGGCTTCGACCCGCGTACCGCTGCCACGCCCAAGACGCAATGGTTCTCCTACGTCAGCATTGGCGAGGTCTATCCTTCGCGCCCCTACCTGAAGGACATCCCCAAGGCATGGCTGACCGGCAACAACGACGCCTGGGGCGCCAAGGTGGTCGACCAGGCGGCCGAGGGCTGGCCGGCCTTCTATGTGGACAAGGTCATCACGCCGCTGTGGCAGCGCGGCTTCCGCGGCTTCTTCCTCGACACGCTCGATTCCTACCAGCTCGTTGCCAAGACCGATGCCGAGCGCGTCCGCCAGGAAGCCGGCATGGTGGCGGTGATCCGTGCCATCAAGGCCTGCTATCCCGAGGCCAGGCTGATCTTCAACCGCGGCTTCGAGATCCTGCCGCAGGTCAGCCAACTGGCGTACGCGGTTGCGTTCGAGTCGCTCTACCGCGGCTGGGACCAGGCTGGCAAGCGCTACACCGAGGTCAGCGACGCCGATCGCAACTGGCTGCTCGGCCAGGCCCGCACTATCCGCGAGCAGTACCGCCTGCCGGTGATCTCGATCGACTACTGCCCGCCCGCCGACCGCAAATGCGCGCGCGACACCGCCGCGCGGATCCGGGCGCTGGACATCATCCCCTACGTGGCCGACCCTGGCTTGCAGACGGTCGGCATCGGCAACATCGAGGTGATGCCGCGCCGCGTGCTGATGATGCAGGACCGCGACCCGGGCGTGCTGGTCGATCGTTCCCCGGGCGCGCGTTTCGTGGCGATGCCGCTGAACTACCTGGGCTATCGCGTGGACTTCGCCGAAGCCAGCGAGCCGTTGCCCGAGGTCGGCCCGGATCGCTACGCCGGCGTGGTGATCTGGCTGGGCGGCGCGCGCGACCAGCCCATGCGGTTCGCCAACTGGGTGCAGAAGCTGATCGAACAGGGCGTGCCGGTGGTGTTCATGAACGACTTCGGCGGACCCATTGGCGGCCCGCTGGCGGCCGCCCTGAAGCTCAAGTCCGTCAAGGGCAAGGTGAGCGGGCCGGTGGAGGTCGTGTCGAAAGACCCGATGATGGGATTCGAGATGCCGGTAGCGCCGGACCGGACCCAGGCCGTGGCCGTGCAAGTCCAGGAGGGAGGGGGCAGCCGCTCGCTGCTGCGCTTGCGCTCGGGCACGCTGACCTACGACGCTGCCGCGATCACACCTTGGGGCGGGTACGTGCTCAGCCCCTACGCCGTGCGGCAGAGCGCGGGTACCGACCAGAGCCGCTGGATCCTTCAGCCGCTGTCTTTCCTGCGCGAGGCACTGCGCCTGCCGGCGATGCCGGTGCCCGATGTCACCACCGAGAACGGGCGGCGCCTGCTGATCATCCACATCGACGGCGACGGCTTTGCCTCGCGCGCGGAGATCCCCGGTGGCGGCTTTTCCGGCGAGGTACTGTTTCGCGAGATCTTCGACCGCTACCGCTTGCCGATGACGATGTCGATTATCCAGGGCGAGGTCGCCAGCGACGGCATGTATCCCAGGCTGACCGCCGAACTGGAGCCGATCGCGCGCAAGATCTTCGCGCAGCCTTATGTCGAGGTGGCCAGCCATACCTTCTCGCATCCGTTCGAGTGGGGCCGCACCGTGCCAGCCGCGACGCGCCCGGGAAATAATAACGAAGTCGCCAATGAAGGCGCCGGAGACTTCCACCTGGCGATTCCCGGTTACCGGATGGACTTGCGGCGCGAGATCGGCGGCTCGATCGACTATATCAACCGTACCCTGGCGCCCGCGGGCAAGCCTGTCAGCCTGCTGCTGTGGTCTGGCGATTGCCAGCCGCCGGCCGCTGCGATCAAACTGGCCGACCAGGCCGGCGTACTCAATATGAATGGCGGCGACACGCTGATCACGCGCAGCAACCCGAGCTGGACCCAGATATCCCCGCTTGGCATCAACAAGCCTGACGGCACCTTCCAGGTCTTTGCTCCCAACCAGAACGAGAACGTCTACACCAATCTCTGGCACGGACCCTACTATGGTTTCGAGCGCGTGATCGAAACCTATGAACTGACCGACCGGCCGCTGCGCTTCAAGCCGGTCAACATCTACTACCACAGCTACTCGGGTACCAAGGTGGCTTCGCTCAGGGCGCTGCGCAAGGTCTATGACTACGTGCTGGGCCAGCCACTGATGCCATTGCATGCCACCGACTACGTGCGCAAGGTGATCGACTGGCAAGGCATGGCGGTGGCGCGCGAGCTTGGCGGCGACGGCGAGCAAGCCGGCGCGTGGATCGTGCGCGGCGACGGCAACCTGCGCAACGTGCGCTGGACCGGCACGGGCGTCGACGTGGCCGGCTCGCAAGGCGTGACCGGCACCTCTGCGGCGCCCGGCGGCGGGGTCTACGTGCACCTGGCCGACGGCGCCTCGCGCATCGTGATGCGCGCCGCCAGTGCAGCGGCCGTGCCTGCCGGCCCGGAGATCGCGGAAGCCAGCGGCTTCGTGCGGAACTGGCAGCGCGCCGGCGAGGGCGGCGCACTGCAGATCCGATTTGAGTTCAGCGGCTACACCAAGCCTTTCTTCCGTCTCGCAGGCGCGGACCGTTGCCGGGTTGCCATCGATGGCAAGCCGGTGCAGGGCGTGCGGGAGCGCGGCACGCTGCGTTTCGATACCATGCCCGTTTCCAATCCCGACAATGCCAAGCAAAGCGTCGAAATCACCTGCGCCGCCTGAGCGCGAGCGGCTGCTGCCGCCGGCGTTCGTGCTGACCCTTACCGCCATGGTAGGGATCGGCCTGGCGCTGATGTTTCCGCGCGAAACCTTGCGCGAACGCCTGCTGGGCGAAGGCCGCGCGGTCGATGGCCTGAGCATGGCCTACCTGGAAGCCTGGTCGCGCGCCGCGCCGGAAGAGACTGGTTTCATGGCGGTGCTTGCCGAGCAATATGCGCGTACCGGCCGCCTGGACGAGGCCGAAGCCATGCTGGCCCGGCTGGAGGCGCGCCACGCCGCCAGCCAGCAAGGGCCGGCGCGCGCGCGCACCGCCGCCGATGCCGAGCTACCCAACCAGATCCTGCGCACCCGTATCGAGATCACGCAGCAGCGCGCGTTTGCCGCGTTGCCGGAAGCGCCGGAGCGCAAGCAGTACATCGAACGGCTCGCCGGGTTGCTCGACCAGGCATTGCCGATGCAATGGGGGCGTACCGACCTGGAAGAGCTTGCCACCACTGCTCGCTCGATCAATGCGCTCAAGCCGGCGCAGCATTTCTACCGCGCGCTGGCCAAGAGCGATCCCGCCCGCGCCGAGCTGTGGAGTGCGCAGGCCGCCTCGGCGGCGCTGGCCAGTGGCGACTACCGGCAAGCGGCCGACGCGCTGTTTGCCGCGCAGGCACGCGCCACCGATCCTGCCGAGCAGCGCCGGCTCTTCCTGGCCGCGCTCAAGACGCTGCAGTCCGGCAACGATCTCGACAAGGCGCTGGCCCAGGCCGAGCAGCACGGCGGCAAGCTGCTGGATAACGCCGAAGTCTTGCGCTACCTGACCAAGCTGGCGCTGGCCGCCAACCGGCCCGAGCTGGCGGCGCGCTATGTGCAGCGCTTGCTGCGCCTGCCGCCGAGCATGCAGCCCGTGCCGTTGGGCGCTTCGCTGCAACGCGCCGAAGCGCGCCGCGTGGCCGCTACCCAGCCATGGGTCGCGCAGGGCATGATTTTCCTGGACGGCCCGCGTGGGCTGGCCTTGCGCCGTGCCATGGGCGGCGCCGCGATACCGCACCTGCGCCGTGTGGCGTACACCGCCGGCGCTGGCACGCCCGCCTCCGCCGTGCCGGGCCAGCCCAAGCCAGCCGTGGCGTCGCCACCTGCAGCCGCGCCCACCGGCGCCCCGCCAGCCGCCGAGCGCGCCTTCAATGCCGACGACTACGAACTCGCATTCCAGGTATTTCTGGCCGCCGGCAAGCTCGACGACGCCCAGCGCGTCGCCGAGACCGCCGTGCGGCGCCTGCCCGGCGACGCGCGCTGGCGCGAACGCCTGGCCCAGGTCGCGGAATGGAATCGCCAGCCCTCGGTCGCGCTCAAGAGCTGGCTCGAATATGCCCAGGCCACCAACGACGAGACCGCCTGGAAGGCCGTACTGCGCCTGGCCCCCGGACTGAACGACGATCGCGCCTACCTGGCCGCGCTGCGCCATCGCGCCGGCAACGGCGATCTCGCCACCTTCGACCAGGTGGTCGCCGCCTATGAACGCCTGGGCGAGCCCGAGGAAGGCCTGGCCTTCCTGCAACGCCTGAGCCACGGCCCGAACGCGCGCCAGATCAAGGAGCGCGAGGCGGCGCTGGCCGAGCGCGCCGGCAAGGATGACCGCGCCTTCGCGCTCTATACGGAACTGCAGGAGCGTTTCGGCCCGCGCCCGCAATACGCGCTCAAGCAGGCCAACCTGCTTTATGTGCGCGGCAAACTGGCCGAAGCGCTGCAGGCCATGGTGCCGTCCATGCGCACCGCGCGCTCCACCGACATCGGGTACTGGCGCACCTTGACGGAACTGGCGCGCCTGAATCAGCGCGACGATCTGCTGGAGCAGGGCTACCGGCAGATGATGCTGGCCATGGCCGAGCCGCACGACGACCACTGCCTTGCGATGCCCGCCGGCGGGGCGCGCAACGATTGCCTGTCCGAGCTGCGCGATACCGAGCAATCCGATGTCTCCAACCTGATCGCCTTCTACGACGGCACGCCGATCGACGCCGGGCGCATTGCCGAAGCTGGCTGGCGCAAGAGCGGGAATCCTGAGTTCCTTGAACTGGCGGTCCATTACTACACCCGTGCGCACGCTTACGCGCATGTCGCCAGCCTGCTGCAGGGCATGTCGGCCGGGCAGCGGCAGCAGGCCGAGCAATCCAGCCGCTTCCTGGCGATGCGGGCCAGGTATCTGCAAGCCAGCGGCCACCGCGAGCAGGCCCTGGCCGATCTGCGCCTTGCCGCCAGCCGTCCGGATGCCAGTGGCGAGACGATGGCTGAGCTGATGTGGTCGCTGGTGGACCTGGGCACCGATACCGAAGTACGCGCGATGATGCTGCGGCTAAAGGGCGAGGCCGAGCACAGCCCTGAACTTTGGGGCCCGTTCGCCGCCGGCAGCATGCGCTTTCGCGACGGCCGCGCCACGCTGCACTACCTGGGCAAGATGGCCGATGGCAGGAGTGCCGATCCGCTCTGGCTGGGGCTGGCCGCGGACGCCTATGAATCCATTGGCCAGACCGATACCGCCTGGGGCATCCGGCGCCAGGCCTGGATCGGGCTGCGCACCGGCCAGGCAGTGGCCGGGCGCCGCGCCTCCGACCCGCGCGCCAATCCCGCGGCCGAGGAAGAGGAAGAAGACGCGCGGGGCGGCCCCGCGCCTGCCGAGTTGCGGCGCCAGACCGTGGCGCTGGGTCAGATTTTTGCGTCGGGCGACGTCTCGCGGCGCCTGGTGATGGAGTTGCTGCGCGCGGACCGCAACGTCACGGCGGGCGGCAAGGCCACCCAGCCAGCCTCGCGCCTCGGGGATATGCCCGGCCTGCCGCCGCTCCAGTTGCCGCCGGCGCTGGCACAGCGCGAGGCGCGCCAGCAGGCCGTTGTTTCCGCCGCGGCCAAGGAAGTGACCCTCGCCTGGGCGCTATCGGGCGAATCCAATGAGCTGGCCCGGGCCTGGCTGGCCCGGCAGTATGCGCGCCAGATGCAGCGCCCGGCCTATGCCGAGGTCACCCTGGCGCTGGCCGACCAGGACCTGGCCGCGCTAGATCGCGTGCTGGCGCGCCAGACCGGCCATATTCCGGTCACTAACGGGATCGAAGCCAATGTCCGTCTCGACCGCCTCGGCATCGCGCAGACCCTGGCCTTCGAGAGCCAGGATGTGGCCCGCACCGACGACAGCCTGCAGGAGACCCTGCAGGATGCGCTGCTGTTCAATGCGCAAGCCATCGAGCCGCGCGTGATCTACCAGCGCCAGGCCCCGCTGGCGTATTTCGACTTCAGTCTGGGCGGCGGCGTACGCCTTTGGGATGGCTACGATCTCAACTTGCGCGGCGCGTGGCGCACCCAGCGCAGCGTCGACGAGGCCCAGCTGGCCGGCGTGCCCGCGTCCGACCGCCGCGCCGAGCTGTCGCTCGGCTACCGGGACCAGCATCAGCGCTGGCGTCTGGGCGTGGGCCGCCGCGACGGCCTGGACACGATGACGACCGCGCGTTTTTTTGGCGAATGGCGCCAGGACAGCCGGCTGAGCTTTACCACGCTGGCCGGCCTCAATCAGAGTGCCGACGAGTCCGCGGCGCTGCGCGTGGGCGGCGCCAAGGACGTGCTGGGGCTGGGGGCGACCTGGCGCCCGGGCCTGCGCGAGTTCGTCGGCGGCCGTGCCGAGTACAGCTGGTTCCACGGGCAGGACGGTACGTCCCTGGGCAACGGCATGGTGTACGACGTGGAGCTTGGCTATCGCATTCGTACCGCCTATCCGAACTACACGGTGCGCCTGGTCGGCACCCACGGCAGCTACAACACGAGCGGCGGCACGCTCAGCAACAAGCTGGCATCGCTGGTGCCGGCCGGTGGCGAAGCCACGCCCGCGTTCTACATGCCCCAGAGCTTCACGCAGGCCGGCGTAACGTTCGGTTTCGGTACCGAGCTGATCGACGACTACACACGCAAGTGGCGGCCGTTTGCCGAAGTCGGCCTGCTGCACGATACCCGTGCGGGGCAGAACTTCCGGGTGCAGCTTGGCGTGGCCGGCAGGGCTTTCGGTAACGATCACCTGTCCATGTATGTGCAGCACGAAACCGCCGCGCGCAATGGCGGTACGCCATTGACCCAGGTTGGCATGCTGTACAAATGGCTTTTTTAATCCGGGCGGGCACACGCGTGCCGGTTCACTGTACGCAATCGAGAAGGGGAGTGAGTCATGGAAAAAACTAGCACGAAGCAGAACCGCGCAGCACGACTGCCGGGCTGGTGCGGTGCGCTGGGCGCGGCCCTTTGGCTGGCCGGATGCGCGGTGACCGACGTGGGCCGCGCCCCCGCGCTGCCTGCCGGCGAATCGCTGGCGGTCTTGCCGATCGTCAACTACACCGAGACGCCGCAAGCGGGCCTGCGCGCCGAGGCGATTGCCGAGAGCTTGCTGAAGACCGGCGGCATTGCCAACGTCAAGCGCTATCCGGCCAGCCTGAACCCGGAAACGCTGTTCGAGCCGGCCGAGCGGGAATCGGTGGGCAAGGCGCTGGAATGGGCGCGTACCCAGAAGATGCGCTACGCCCTCACCGGCGCGGTGCAGGAATGGCGCTACAAGGTCGGCGTGGACGGCGAGCCGGCAGTGGGCATTTCCCTGCAGCTGCTCGACGTGAGTACCGGCGAGGTGGTGTGGACCGCTACCGGCAGCGACAGTGGCTGGAGCCGCGAATCGCTGTCCGGTACCGCGCAGAAGCTGCTGCGCCGCCTGCTGGCGCCGCTGCGCCAGGGTTGAGTCGCGGGAGGGCGTGATCGTGGCCAATACAGCCGACAAGATACGGGAAGGACAAGGCATAGGCGCGGGCGGCCGCTATTTGCGGTTGCTCGCGCCCGCCACGAGCGGACCGGTCTCTGCGGTCGAGCTGGTGGTGACGATGGCCCTGGCGATGGGACTGGGATACGCGGTCCTGCCCGACAACCCCCTGCTGCTCGGGCTGGGTTTCCCCTGGGCATGGCTGCTGCCGATCATACTGGCGCTGCGCTATGGCACGCTGATTGGCGTGGGTAGCGTGCTGATGATGCTGGGTGGCTGGTTCTTTTTTCACCGGATCGGAGCGCAGCCGGGGGAATTCCCGCGCCTGTTCTTCCTGGGAGGGCTGCTGACGGTGCTGGTGGCCGGGCAGTTCGGCGATGTATGGGGCACGCGGCTGGCGCGCGCGCGCGCTGTCAATCGCTACCTGGAAGAGCGACTTGCCGCGCTGACCAAGAACCACTACCTGCTGCGCGTATCCCACGCGCGGCTGGAGAACGACCTGCTGGCCAGGCCCACCACGCTGCGCGATACGCTGTCGCAAATGCGTGCCGTGACGCTGGAAGATGCCGCGTCCGGCAGTGCGCTGGTTGGCGCGCGCCCCATGCTGCAAGTGGTGGCGCAGGCCTGCCAGGTGGAAGCGGCCGCGCTGTACGCGGTCGATGGCGACAAGGTGGCGGAGGAGGCCTCTGCGCAAGTCGGCCCGGCATTCGGGTTCGACGCCAACGATGCGCTGGTGCGCCATTGCCTGGAGACGCGTCAGCTGGCGCACCTGCAGGCCGGCGGGCTGTCGCGCCAGTCGCCGGATCATCCGCAGACCCGCTATGTGGCGGTGGCACCGGTGCTGTCCGGGGCCGACAAGCTGGTCGGCCTGCTGGTGGTAGAGCGCATGCCGTTCCTGTCGCTCAGCTATGAGAACCTGCAACTTCTGATGGTGCTGATGGGCTACTACGCCGATGGCGTCGAGCATGCCGCGTCCACCCGAGCCATCGAGGCGGCCGTGCCAGGCTGCCCGTACGACTTCGCGCTGGACTACGCCCGCTTGTCCCGGCTGCGCCGCGACAGCGGCATCGAAAGCACGATCGTTGCGCTGGTGTTCGACCTGGACGAATCCCGCGATGCGCTGTTCGAGCAGGTCATCCGCAGCCGCCGCGCGCTCGACGTGGCATGGCCGCTTACCAGCGTGCACCAGCGCGCGCTGCTGACCCTGATGCCACTGTCCGGCAACGAGGCGGCCTCGGCCTACCTGGTGCGGATCGAGGACATGTTGCGAGCCCAGTTCGGCACGGATTTCGAAGCCGCGCGCATCGGCGTGCATATGCTGGCCGTGCCAGCCAGCGCGCCGGTGGAGCCGCTGATCCGGCTGCTGCACCGTTGTCATGTGGATGGACAACCGGCGCCGGTACCGGTGCCCGTGGCACTAGGCGAGGCTGCCCGTGGGTAAGCTCGGCGTCGGCGGCTTCACCGCACAAATCGCAGCCCTGGCGCTGCTGGCGCGCGCCGGTACCAGCACGCCGTTGCTGCTAGCCTTCCTGCTGTCGCAGGGGATTGCCGCCGCGATGATCGCGATGGTGCTGTGGCGCCTGCTGCCTCGGCGCTTCCGCGTGCCGTTCGCGTGGAGCTACGGCTATCTGTTCGCGTTCTGCTTCCTGGTGCCGATGGCGGGTGCCATCGTCTGCCTCGGCAGCTTGCTGATCGCGCGCCTGTTCCCGGGCCCGCGCCCGACGGCCGGCATTGGCCTGGTCGGACTGCCGGTGTTCGTCACTCACCTGATCTCGCGCGTGACCCATGGCGGAGGCGCCCGCTTGCGCGCGCAGCTTGGCAATACGCGCGCGCCGCTGCCCGAGCGCATGACCGCGCTGGTGGCCATGCAATCGATGCCGGCGCGCACATCCAGCCCGGTGTTGCGCGAACTGCTGGCCGATAGCGCCGACGACGTGCGCCTGCTGGCCTACGGCATGCTGGACGGCGCCGAGAAGCAACTGACCCAGCAGATCATGGCCGAGCTGCCGCGTCTTGAAGAGGCCCTCGACGCGAGCGAGCGCGGCGAGATCAACAAGCGCCTGGCCGACCTGCACTGGGAGCTGATCTACCAGAACCTTGTGCAAGGCGACGTCTACCGCTACACCGCGGACCAGGTCGAGCGCTACGCCCGCGCCGCGCTGGAGGTGGACCCCGACCAGGCCGGGCTGTGGTACATGCGTGGCCGCCTGGCCCTGAACCGCCACGAGCCCGCGCAAGCGCGCGAGTGGCTGGAGCGGGCCGAGGCGCTGGGTTTTGCGCGCGAGCGCACGCTGCCGCTGCTGGCCGAAGCCGCCTACCTGGAGCGCGACTACGCCGCCGTGCGCACCATCCTGCTGTCGTTCGACAGCCCATCGCCGTTGCCACTGGTACGGCCCCTGCTGCGTTACTGGCAATCATGAGGAATACCCTTTCGCCCCGCGCCGATTCGGCCGATGTGGCCCTGCTGCTTGAGGGCACCTTTCCGTATGTGAGCGGCGGGGTGTCGAGCTGGGTCAACCAGATGATCCGGGCGTTCCCGGAAATCCGCTTCGCCATCGTCTTTATCGGCAGCCGCCGCGAAGACTACGGCGATATGGTCTATGCGCTGCCGGACAATGTCGTGCACCTGGAGACCCATTTCCTCTACGACTTCGCGCCGCCGCCGCTGGTGCACGGCAGCGAAGGCGATCCGGACACCTTCGCCGCCTCGGCGCAACTGCACGAGGTGCTGCGCCAGCCCGGCCGCGAGCAGGAGGCCGGCGAGCTGATCCGCGAGCTGATGCCCGAGCTCAATGACGGCGGCAACCTGTCGGAAGATGCATTCCTGTACAGCCGCAATGCCTGGCGCACCATCACCGAGCAATATCGCCAGTACTGCACCGATCCGTCCTTCACCGATTACTTCTGGACCGTGCGCATCATGCACAAGCCCTTGTGGCAACTGGCGCGCATTGCCGAGGGGCTGATCCCGGCCAGGGTCTACCACACGGTTTCCACCGGCTATGCCGGCTTCCTCGGCGCCATGCTGCACTACCGCACGGGCCGGCCCTTGCTGGTTTCCGAGCACGGCATCTACACCAAGGAACGCAAGATCGACCTGTTCCAGAGCCAGTGGATCCGCGACAACCGCAACGTGTTCGAGCGCGACATCTCGCAGATCAGCTATTTCCGCGAGCTGTGGGTGCGCTTCTTCGAAACGCTGGGCCGCGTGTGCTACGACGCCGGCGACACCATCGTCGCGCTCTACGAGGGCAACCGCCAGCGCCAGGTGACCGACGGCGCCAGGACCGAGCGCACCCGCAATATTCCCAACGGCATCAACCTGCCGCGGCTGTCCGCGCTGCGCACCCGGCGCGCGTCCGGCGTGCCGCCCGTGCTGTGCCTGATCGGGCGGGTCGTGCCGATCAAGGACATCAAGACCTTTATCCGCGCCATGCTGACCGTGGTGCGGCAATGCCCGGATGCCGAGGGCTGGATCGCAGGACCCGAGGACGAGGATCCCGAATACGCGCGGGAATGCCGTAGCCTCGCCGAGAGCCTGGGCCTCGCCGGGAAGGTCAGGTTCCTGGGTTTCCAGCGCATCGACGACCTGCTGCCCAAGGTGGGCGTGCTGGTACTCAGCTCCATCAGCGAGGCATTGCCGCTGGTGGTGCTGGAAGGCTTCGCCGCTGGCGTGCCGTGCGTGACCACCGACGTGGGCTCGTGCCGGCAACTGATCTTCGGCCTGCCAGGCGAGGATGCCGCGCTGGGCGCCGCCGGCGACGTGGTGCGTATCGCCGATCCGGCCGCGCTGGCCGAGAAGGCGATCGGCCTGCTAGGTTCCCCGCGCGCCTGGCATGCCGCGCAGCAAGCCGGCATCCAGCGCGTGGAGCGGTACTACACGCAGGAGATGATGGTGGGCAGCTACCGCGAACTGTACACGCGCCTGATGGCGCAGCCACGGGTGGCGTCCTCTTCGGGCGCATCGCCCGCCAGGGCGGCCCGGGCCGCGGGCTGCCCCATGAAGGGAGGGCGCTGAAATGGCGGGGATTGGTTTCGAACTACGCAAGATGCTGCGGCGGGACAGCCTGTCGGGCATGCTCGGCGCGTACGCTTATGCCGGCATCATCAGCTCCGGGCCGTGGATCTTGTCGATCGTCGGCATCCTGCTGATCGGCCTGCTGAGCCTGCCTTTCGTGGTGCCGGGCAGCCTGGTGACACAGTTCCAGGTGTCGGTGACCTACCTGATCGCGGTCAGCCTGATCCTGACCGGGCCGATGCAGCTCTCGTTTACCCGCTTCACGTCGGACCGTCTGTTCGAGAAGCGCGATGGCCTGGTGCTGTCGAACTACCATGCGGTGGCCCTGCTGGTCACGGTGCTGGCGGGCGCGGCCGGCATCGGCTGCGCGCTCTTCGCCTTCCAGGGCCAGTCGGTGCTCTACCGGCTGCTGATGACCGCGGGCTTCGTGGTCATGAGCAATATCTGGATCGCGGTGATCTTCCTGACGGGCATGAAGCAGTACAAGGCCATTGTCTGGACCTTCCTGCTGGGCTATACGCTGACGGTGGTGGCGGCGCTGGCATTGCGCGGCTATGGCCTTGAAGGCCTGCTCCTGGGTTTCGTGGCCGGGCAGCTGAGCTTGCTGACGGCGATGGTGGTGCTGATCTACCGCAACTACACCAGCCAGCGCTTCATGTCGTTCGAGGTGTTCCAGCGGCGCTATGCCTACCCGAGCCTGATGGCGATCGGGCTGCTGTACAACCTTGGCATCTGGCTCGACAAGTTCATGTTCTGGTATTCGCCGTCCACCGGGCAACAAGTGATCGGACCGTTGCACGCATCGATCATCTACGACATCCCGGTGTTCCTGGCCTACCTGGCGATCATCCCCGGCATGGCGGTGTTCCTGGTGCGCATCGAGACGGACTTCGTCGAGTACTACGACGCCTTCTACAACGCCGTGCGCGGCGGCAGCTCGCTTGAGCATATCGAGGATATGCGCAACACCATGGTGCAGACGATCCGCCTGGGGCTGTACGAGATCGTCAAGGTGCAGGCCATCGCGGCGCTGCTGCTGTTCGTGGTGGGCAGCTGGGTGCTGGGGGCGCTGGGCATCTCGGAGCTTTACCTGCCGCTGCTGTATGTGGACGTGATCGGCGCCAGCCTGCAGGTGGTGCTGCTCGGCGTGCTCAATATCTACTTCTACCTCGACCGCCGGCGCGAAGTGCTGCTGCTCACCGGGCTGTTTGTGATCCTCAACCTGGCGCTCACCGCGGTGACGCTGCAACTGGGCCCGGCCTGGTACGGCTACGGTTTCGCGATCTCGCTGCTGGTCGTGGTGGCGCTGGCCGTCTACATGCTTGACCGCAAGCTCGATCGCCTCGAGTACGAAACCTACATGCTGCAATAATGGTGCTCTGCCCCGGGGCGCCAGGGCATGCCAGGCGGGCGGGGGCGATGCCGGTGCCGCGGTACCCCTGCCACGCCAGTCTTGGCGTGGCGACGCCCGATTCTGTACCATTCCCCCCTACACGCCTGGCCTGACCGCGCTCGCGCTTTCTCCTTGACGGAAAACGCGGGATAAACGCAGGAGTTGCGCAAAGAGGTGCGCAAGACGTGCGGGGCAGAACATGGCGGCAAGGAAGAGGTAAGTATGAGAATAGCTTCGGTGGAAGACGACAAGAGCCAGTCCGAGCTGATCCAGCAGATCCTGGTCTCGGCTGGCCATGAGTGCGAGTGCTTCGCCAATGGCAGCACGTTCCTGCGGGCGCTGCGCGAGCAGGCGTTCGACCTTCTTGTCGTGGACTGGCAACTGCCCGATACGAGCGGTCTCGAGGTGGTGACCTGGGTACGGCAGAACTCCGGCCCCAATCCGCCCATCCTGTTCGTGACCAGCCGCTCGATGGAGGAAGACATCGTCGCGGGGCTGGGCGCCGGTGCCGACGACTACATGATCAAGCCGATCCGGCGCGCCGAGCTGGTGGCGCGTGTGTCCGCCTTGCTTCGCCGCACCTATCCGCAGGCGCAGCAGGACAGCGCGGTGATCCGGGTGGGCAATTACCGCCTCGATCCGCAGGCGCGCACCGTGACCTGCGGCGAGAATCAGGCGGAGATCTCGCCGCGCGAGTTCGACCTGGCGCTGTTCCTGTTCCGCAACCTTGGCCGCCTGGTCTCGCGCGAGGTGATGGAGCAAGCTGTCTGGGGCCGCGCCATCGGGGCGGGCTCGCGCACGCTCGACACGCATATCTCGCGCTTGCGGATCAAGCTGGCGCTGCGGCCCGAGAACGGCGTGCGCCTGACCTCCGTGTATTCGCACGGCTACCGTTTCGAAGCCGCGGGAGACGGCGACAAGCAGGAGCACCAGAATACCCCGGACGCTTTGGGCAAGCCGGACTTGTAGGGTTTGCAGGACTTGCAGGGGTTGACGGATTTGTGGGATTCGCAGGGTTTGCAGGATAAGCAGGAAAGCTGAGTTTATGAAGTGGTTCGACATGGCGGCAGGCAGGAAGAGCGACATCGCAGTGCGTTCCGGCGAGGCGGGCGCGAAGGGCGCGATCGACGCAATCGGTGCAATCGGTGCAATCGGCGTGGCAGGATGGATTGGTGTGCTGGGGGCCGCATGGCCGCTCAACGCCGCCGCGCAGGCAGCTGGCACAGAGGGCGCCAACTTTATCTATCTGGTTCGCCCGGGCGACACGCTCATCGGCGTGGCCGACCGTTTCATGGCGCAACCCGCGCGCTGGCGCGAGTTGCAGGCACTGAACAAGGTGGCGGACCCCTACCGCCTGCCGCCCGGCATGCGCCTGTGCATCCCGCTGGTCCACATCCCGGTCACCAACGGCACCGCCCGCGTGGTGTTTGTGACAGGGCCGGCCAGCGCGGATGGCCGCGAGCTGCAGGCTGGCATGGAACTCGCCGAAGGCGCCCGCATTGAAACCGGCGCCGGCGGCACCGTCACCATGGAACTGGGCGACGGCTCCCGCGTCACGCTGCCGCCCGCCTCCAGGATGGAAGTCAGTAGGCTGCGGGCCTTCGCCCGCACGGGCCTGACCGACGCCGTGTTCGGCGTCGGCCAGGGCGAGGTGGAATCCCGCGTGGCGCCGCGCGGCATGGGCGTCGGGCGCTTCGAAATCCGTACCCCTTCGCTGGTGACTGGCGTGCGCGGCACGCGTTTTCGCGTCGGCACCGAGGCTGGCGCCAGCCAGAGCGCCGTGCTCGAAGGGCAAGTGCAGGCACGCTCGCGCCGTGGCCAGCAGGCGGTGGTGCGCGCCGGCTACGGCGTCAGCGCATCGCCCACGGGCGTGCTGGCGCGGCCGGCCGCGCTATTGCCCGCGCCGGTGCTGGCGCCGCTGCCCCAGCCTCTGCTGGCCAGCCGCGCCACGGTGAGCTGGTCGCCGGTGGCGAAAGCCGCCGGCTACCGCGTGGTGGTCTCGCGCGATGCGGCCCAGACCGAGCTGCTGTCCTCCCAGACCGTCAGCGCCGAGCAAGCCGCGCTTCAGGACTTGCCCGAAGGCGAGCTCTACCTGGGCGTAAGCGCGCTGGATGCCACGCACCTCGGCGGCGCCGGCGTGGTGATGCCGTTCGCGGTACGGCTCAACCCGCCCCCGCCTTTTACGCTGGAGCCCGAGCGCAATGGCACTGCGTACGGCGAGACGGTCGCGTTCGGCTGGGCCGAGGTCGCTAGCGCGGCGCAATACGAATTCGAGGTGGCGGCCGACGCGGACTTCAGGCAGGGCGCCATGCAGGCGCGAAGCGCCGCGCCGTCGGCCAGCCAGGCGCTCGCGCCGGGCCGCTGGTGGTGGCGGGTACGCTCGCTTGACGCCGGTGGCCAGCCCGGTCCCTGGAGCGAGCCGGGGGCGTTCGCGCTGGAACCGTCGCCGCCGCAGCCGCGCCTGGAGGACGATGGCGGCGACACGCTGCGCATCGCCTGGCCCGCGGCCGGCGCCGCCGGCGCGGCGCAAGCCTACCGGCTGCAGATGGCGTCCGACGAAGCCTTTACGCAGATCGTGGCGGACGTGCGCACGGAAACGAACGAAGGCCGCTTGCCCCGTCCTGGCGGCGGCACGTATTTCGTGCGGGTGGGGCGTGAGGGTGCACCGGCTGCCGCAACCGATGCCGCCGCCAGCCCGGCCGCGCGGACGCACTTCTCCGCGCCCCAGCGCATCGAGGTGAAGCAGTATGTGCGTGATGTGCAGGGCCGGCCCGTGAGCGCTGGCGGGCGTCTGCTCAATCGTGCCAACTAGCCTGGCCCGGCTGGCCGCGCGCGCCGGTTCGCTCGCGCACTCCGTGCGCCGTGTGTTCGCGCGCATCCTGGCTGGCTACCAGCGCCGCACGCTGATCGAGTGGGCCGTGCTGACGGCCGCGGTGCTGGCGCTGGTGGTGGCTTGCGCCGCATTCGGCTGGAGCGAGCGCGCCGACAAGGCGGTCTACGACCTGTCTGTCGCGGCGCAGCATCACGCGCCCAGCGACGACATTGTCATCGTCACCATCGACGATCCCAGCATCTCCGCCATTGGCCGCTGGCCCTGGCGCCGCTGGGTGCTGGCCGACCTGATCGGGCGCATCGCGGCCGATGCCCCACGCGTGATCGGCGTCGACGTGATCCTCTCCGAGCCCGACCAGTTGCATCCCGAGGACGACCGCGCGCTGGCAGGCAGCATGGCGCGCGCGGGCAATGTGGTGTTGCCCGCGCTGGCCGAAGCGGGGCAGGATGGCCTGATGGTGCGCTATCCGCTGACCGGCCTGGGTGCCGGGGTGGGGCACATCAATATCGCGGTAGACCTCGACGGTATCGCCCGCCAGGTCTTCCTGCAGGAAGGGTTGCCGGGCCGGCAACTCGATCATTTCTCGGCGGCGATGGTCGGTTTCGGCAAGCCGCCGCGGCCGGTGTCCACCTACCGGCACGACGACCAGGCAAACGACCTGGGCGCCGATGGCTGGATGCGCAACTACCGGTTGCGCATTCCGTTTGCCGGGCCGCCCGGCACGTTCCGCCTGGTTTCAGTGCTCGATGTGCTGGGCGGCGCGCTGCCCGCGGATTTCTTCCGCGGCAAATCGGTGCTGATCGGTGCGAACGCGAGCGGGCTGGGCGACGTATTCCCCACGCCGGTATCGCGCAGCGGGCATGGCATGAGTGGCGTGGAAATCATCGCCAACGCCATGCAGACGCTGCAGAACGGCAGCGCCATCGTCACCTTGCCTGCGCCGTGGTTCTGGCTATGCACCCTGCTGCCGGTACTGCTGGCGAGCCTTGCCTCGCTGGCGACGACGCCGCGCAACGCGCTGCTGGTCACCGCGGTGCTCCTGATCGGCTCGCTGGCCGCCAGCCTGCTGCTGGTGGTGCTCGGGCATCTCTGGTTCGCGCCGTCCAGCGCCCTGCTGGGTTGCAGCCTGTTCTACCCGCTGTGGAGCTGGCGGCGCCAGGAAGCGGCGCTGAAGTTCCTCACGGATGAGCTGGCGCAGCTGGAGCAGGAGCCGGCTCTGCTGGCCATGCCCGCCGGCGCAAGCGAATCCGGCCGCAATCTGGATACCCGCATGCGCGCGGTGTACCGCATGACCACCCGCCTGCGCGACCTGCGCCAGTTCCTGTCGGACGGGCTGGAAGGCCTGCCCGAAGCCACCGTGATCTGCGATCCGTCCGGGCACGTGCTGCTGGCCAACCGGCGCGGCCTGCTGCTGGCGCCGCGCACGCTCGGGCCGCTGGCCGACATGAGCGCGCCGCGCCCCGGCATTCGCGAACTGATCGACGAAGTATTCGCCCAGCCCAAGGCAGGGCTGGACTATTGGGACCAGTTGCGCAGCGCTTTTGCCGACGGCGAGGCCGTCCATGCGGAGCCGGTGCAGGCCCCGCCCGGCGTGGAAATCGAAGCCCGCGACGAACGTCCCATGCTGCTGCGCGGCGCACCGCTGCGCAGCGACACCGGGGGCGTGGCCGGCCTGATCGTCAGCGTCATCGATATCACCCAGGTGCGCGTGGCCGAGCGGCGGCGCGAGGAGTCCCTGCGCTTTATCTCGCATGACATGCGATCCCCGCAGTCCTCCATCCTCGCCCTGATCGACCTGCAGAACGAGCCCGCCCGGGCGCTGCCTGAGGCGACCCTGCTGGCCCGCATCGGCGAGCACGCCAGCCGTACGCTGGACCTGGCCGACGACTTTATCCGGCTGGCCCGCGCCGAGGCGCCGCACCTGAGCTTCATCGAAGTCGACCTGGCCGGCGTGGTGCTGGACGCCACCGACGAACTATGGGCGCTGGCCAGCGCCGCGCGCATCGCGCTGAAGATCGAGATGGAAGAGGAGCAGACGCAGGTGGTGGCCGAGCCGGTGCTGCTGGTCCGGGCCATTGCCAACCTCGTCAACAATGCGATCAAGTTCAGCCCCCCGCAGAGCACCGTGACGGTGCGCCTGTACCGCGTGCCCAAGGGGCTGGCGATCGATGTGGCGGACCAGGGCAGGGGCATTGCCAAGGAAGACCAGGGGCGACTGTTCCAGCCCTTCGCGCGCCTGCACGACACGGACCGCGATGCGCCCGCCGGCAGCGGGCTTGGCCTGGTGTTCGTCAAGACGGTGGTGGAGCGCCACGGCGGGGAGATCAGGCTGGCCAGCGCCGCGGGCGCCGGCGCCACCTTTACCATCATCCTGCCCTGTTGAGCAGGGTGCGCCGGCGCTCAGCGCGGCGTGTTCGCGGCCGTATGCTGCCCAGCCTGGCCGGCGGCGGGCACGGTGGTGGGGGCCGTGGCGGAAGCGATGGCGCGGCTATCCATCTGCCGGACCTTGCGGGCAGCGCGCTGCTCGTTGTCGTCCTGCAGCGTGACGCACAGCACGGTGATCAGCGCGAACGCCACCATGCAAAGCGCGACGTAGCCCAGCAACTTGTTGCGATTGGATCCCATATCGATGCCCGCTTTGAATAGCGCCGCATTCTAGGCGGCCTTTGCCTCGGTTATTGTCAACAAATGCAAAGGCGGGTTCCGGGCAATGCCTGCCGTTGCGCCGGCTTGTTGCGCCGCGCATCGACGGCGGTCCGGGCCGGCGATACAATCGTTGCGCAGTCCCGCACCTGAAAGCCTTGGCGCGCGTGGCCATGCCAGGCCGGCGCCGATGGTGTTGATTGGCCCCCACAGGCTGCCACCCATGCCCAGCAACACCGAGCCCCTCGACACAGGCGCCAGCGCGCGCCCGGTACGCCACCTGGTAGCCACCGAGGCAGCCATGGCGGCAGGCGGCCTCGACGGCTGGCAGCAGCGCTACCAGCAACTCACGCCGGGGCGTTTTCTTGCCGAAGTACAGCAGGCTACCTACGGCGACGTCCACGTATTCCGCGAACAGACCAACCAGGCCTTGCTGGAAGAGGGCGAGGCGCGGCGCGGCTATCTCTCGATCGCGCTGCCGCACCGCGAGTGCCAGGACGGCTGGTTCGCCGGCTACCGCATGAGCGGCGATACCGTGCTGCAGGCAGGCAATGGCAAGCCGCTGGCCATGCGCACGCCACCGGGGCTGGACCTGCTTGGCGTGACCTTGCCCTTGCCTGCGCTGGAGCGCGTGCTGGAACGCGAAGGGGAGGCCGGTCTGCTGATGCGCTTGCAGCCGGCTACCGAGGTGCGGCGTGCCGCTTCGGAAGAGTTCCGCGCGGCGATGCTGGCGGTGCTGGCCGCGGCGGCGGTGCAGAGCGACTTGTTCAATCAACGGTTTGTTGAAAGCGCGATGCGGGATGCGTTGCTGATGGCGGTGGTCTCCACCCTTGCGCATGACAGCGGCGATGCCTTGCTGCCTACGCCGCCGGCGCGGCGGCGGCTGGTTGCGCAGGCCTATGAAATGGTGCGGGCTGCGCCGGAGGCGCCGTGGAGCGTGCTGGCGCTGTGCGAGCGGCTCGGGGTTTCCCGGCGGACGTTGCAATACAGCTTTAACGAGGTTACCGGGCTGGCTCCGCTGGAGTTTGTGCGGGCGGTGAGGATGAATGGGGTGCGGCAGGCGTTGCGGGGGCGGCAGGCGCCGGAGTTGGAAGGGGTGGGGGCTGTGGCGGCGCGGTGGGGGTTTACGCATTTGCCGCGGTTTGCGGCGCAGTATCGGGCGTTTTTTGGGGAGTTGCCATCGGTGACTGTTTCTAGGTCAACGTCAAAGGCTTAACTGCTTAACTGCTTAACTGCTTAACTGCTTAACTGCTTAACTGCTTACTAACTTTTCAGAAAGTATTGTCAGGCCGCAGCGTATTGGCACTCCGGCTGGCGAAAGAACGACTTGACTAACTCAGGCAGTCGTTGAATGCGACGTAACGCACTTCTCGCCAATTTCTTCATTTCGTTCTTTCCCTGGACTAAACGCTTGGAGACTTGCCGCTTCACGTGCGCCCACACCTGCTCGTCGGGGTTCAGGTGAGGAGAATACGGCGGCAGGTAGAACAGCTTCAGCCGGCCTTGCTCACTTTCGACGTATGTTTTGACTAGCTTGCTTCTGTGTACCGGATGCCCGTCCACCACCACAAAAACCGGCTTGGTCGCGCCGATCATCAATCGCTTGAGAAACTCGATAAACACCGTCGTATTGACGGAGCCGTCATGCACCATGAAACGGAACTCCCCACGTGGACTGACTGCCGAGATCATGTTCAGCGAGAAGCGCCGGCCGGTCACGCCAACCACAGGTGTCTGGCCACGCGGCGCCCAAGTCGTACCGGTGTGATAATCCGAGCGAATGCCCGCCTCATCCACGAAGTAGATCGTTGCGCCCGCCGCTCGCGCCTGAGCCCGGATCTCCGGATAGGTCTCAATTTCCCACTGCCGCACCAGCTTGGCGTCCTGCTGCCAAGCCTGATAGAGCGGCTTCTGCGCACTAAATCCCAGCAGCTTCATGATCCGGCTGACCGAGGCCAGCGACAACTTCTTGCCGAATTGGCGATGGATCAGCTCACCGATCAGCGACAGCGTCCACAGCCCGAACTCGAACTTGTACTGCAGCGGCGTGTTGTCCCTGATTGCCTTGGCCAGCCAGCGCATTTCCTCGGCGCTGATCTTTGGTGGGCGGCCGGGTATCGGCTTAGCCAGCAGCGCCGTCTGCCCGCCGTTGGCAAAGTCGGCCAGCCAGCGATAGACGCTGCGCACATTGACACCAAAGGCCGCAGCCACGCTTTCTACCGTCTGGCCTTCGCGAATAGCCTTCACTGCCTGCTGCCGCATTACCTGCAAGGCTTGATGCTCGATCGACCGAGCGTCCGAGTTTCGTTTGCATTTCATGAAATGCATTGTCTCACATGACAATACTTTCTAAAAGGTTAGTAACTGCTTAACTGCAAAGTCAAAGGCGGTTTCACCCCCCTGCGGGGGGCGACCTACTTTTTTGTCTTGCCAAAAAAGTAGGCAAAAAAGGCGCGCCGGATGGGGCGACCCCCCTCGTCGGCAGGCAAAAAGAGCGGCCGGGACCCAAACTCGCATCGCCTTAAGGCGATACTCAAACATGGGTCCCTCTTTTCCGCTCTTTTTGCCTGCCGACGAGGCGCCCCATACGGCCGGCCTGGTACACCTTGACGGCTCGCTTCGCATCGCGCTGGGGTGTGGCCCGCCCTTGGGGGCGCTCCACACGGCGACACCGAGTCGTGATCTGGCGCCATCGCTCTTCTTTGCGCCGCCTGCGGGAGAGACGGGCGCTACCGCTTGGCAGCCGCTGGTTTGCTCCCCTCTCAAACCAGTTCCTTGCCCTTACCTTTCCTCTATGGGTTCGGGGCCGGGGCAGCATGGATGGGGGCACGCGGGCTCGAAAGATATCCCCGCCAAATTGGCGCGTTCGGAGTTCGACCCCTTGAACGCGAACGATCTGTTTTCGATCTGCCCAGGCTCAGCACCAAACTGGGACAGGAGGTTCCTCAGGTGGGTCTGGCGTTGCTCAGACAGACCTCTCGACACGCCGAGGGAAGGCGCAGTCTTGACTTCCACGAGGTAGCGTCCCTTGGTCTGGAAGTTTGCGATGATCAGCGCATTCCAGGCTTACTTTCCGCAGGTCGCCGATTGAATTTCCGCGTAATTTCCCGGGCGCCGGTAGGTCAGGGTTTGCGGGGCGCTTCGGCGTCTATCAGGCGTTCGGTTTCGTCCTCCCAGGCCTGCATCAGCCTCTTCGCCTGCCGGTAGTTGGCGATGGCACGCCGTAACACGGCGGCTTGCTCGGGTGAGACCGTCCGATGGACAAGCTTGCCGTCTTTCATGTGCCCCCACTCATAGTACGGGCCGTGGCGTGCGTCGGGATCCTGCGCGCAGCGGCAGCCCGGTTTGCCGCAGACCTTCATGCGTTCCAGTAGCGTCCCGGAACACAGATAGTCGATCGCATTTAGCCTCTCCCGGATGCGCTCGATCCGCTCGCGAGCTTGCTTGATGATGGTTTCGGGACGGCGTGGCATAAACTTGACTTTTAGGCGTCTGTCGCTAAGCTTAGCGACAGAATGAAAGGCACGCAAGAACCTTCTCCGCACAAGGCTCGCTTCATCCTTCGCAGCGAGCGATTGGGTCCTTTACCCCTCATCAATCACTTCATTCAACGCATTGGCCTGGAGGACGTGCTCGATCGACACGTCCCCTCGGACGCACGCTGTGCGGTTCCTCACGCCAGAGCCCTGGGCGTCCTGCTGCGCTCGATCATCGTCGAACGCGAGCCGATTTACCGCCAACACGACACCGTGCACGGCTTCGCCAGTGGGATGTTCGGCATCCATGCGGAGGAGATGGCGCACCTCGGCGATGATCGGCTCGGACGCGCGCTGGATCGGCTGTTTGACGCCGACCGGGCGGCCTTGTTGACCGAGGTGGCGTTGGCAGTCGGGGAGCGTTTCGGCGTGAACTTCGACGAGTGCCATAACGACAGCACTTCGATCCGCTTCTGCGGCAGCTATCGTGGCGCCTCAGGCCGCAAGATTCGCGGGCGAACCGCACCGGTGATCACCTATGGCCACTCAAAGGACCATCGCCCCGATCTGAAGCAGTTGCTGTTCATCCTCACCATGACCGCCGACGGCAACATCCCCATCGCGTTTCGCTGTGCCGACGGCAACGCGAGCGACTCGCGTACCCACATCGAGACCTGGAATACGCTGCGCGCCGTGGCAGGGCGCAGCGACTTTCTCTATGTGGCCGATTCAAAACTGTGTTCGCGAGAAAACACGGACTACATTGATCGCGCGGGCGGGCGCTTTGTTACCGTGATGCCCCGCAACCGGTTGGAAGACAGCGAGTTCCGCCACTGGATCCAGACCAACACCCCTGATTGGACCTGTGTGTGCGACCACCCCAATCGACGCCACAGCGACGGGCCGCGCGACTGCTGGTATGTCTATCGGGCGCCGTTACCGTCTGCCGAAGCCTGGCCAGTCGTGTGGGTCTGGAGCCCGCTACTCACGCTACGCCAGGAGGCCCGGCGGCGCAGAAACATTGCCGCGGCCATTGAAGCGCTCCAACAGTTACGCGCGCGGCTCGCCGGCGCGAAGACGAGACTGCGGGGCGCCGCCGAGATCGATCTGCAGATCAAGGGGATTCTCGAGAAGCACCACGTCGGCCGCTACCTGAAAGTCCGCCGCACCGTGCGCGAAGAACATCAGTACAAGCAGACGCAGCGGGGTCGCCCCGGACCCGAGACCGCTTACCGCAAGATCACCAAGCGGCGCTTTGACATCGAGTGGACCACGGACGATGAGGCGATCGCCTATGACCACAAAAGCGATGGCATGTACCCGCTGATGACCAACGATCGCAGCCTGTCACCGGCCCAGGTGCTGGAAGCCCACAAGGGCCAGCCCATGATCGAAAAGCGCTTCGAACAGGTCAAGACCGTGCACGAGATCGCGCCCGTGTTCCTGAAGGACGAGGGCAGAATCGAGGCGCTCTTCACCCTCTACTTCCTCGCGCTACTCGTGCAGGCGCTCATCGAGCGCGAGCTACGTCTTGCTATGAAGCGCGAGCACATCGATGAACTTCCTCTGTACCCGGAGCAGCGTCAGTGCAGACGCCCCACTACCGAACAAATCTTACGTTTATTCAGTCTCGCTGAGCGCCACAAGTTGATCGAAGGTGCGCACACCGTGCAAGTCTTTGACGTGCCGCTCACGGATCTGCAGCGTCAGGTGCTCACGTTACTCGGCGTCTCAGAGCACGCCTTTCGGACGCCAGGCTAGCAACGAAATTCGCGTCAAATTGTGTCCTCGACGTGCGGAATGTAAGTCCCGATATTTGTGGCTGAGAGTTTCGAAGCACCCCCGGCGAACTGAACCTCGGTGTCAAGCCCTGGTGGTTTGCAGGCAAAAACGTCTAGCGACAAGAGTAGGCATGCTCCAGCCAGGAGCGTCTTATACTCGATCATCCCAAATCCCAACTGTGTACGCTGCGATATTCTCGGCGTTTTCGATGCAGAAGCGATTGGCGTTAGCCGCCTTCCAGCGCGAGTTGCGGGTGCTATACCAGACATCTCTCGTTCCCATTGCATCCTGGAAGTGAGAGACCTCATGAATGAGAGGGAGCAGCTTACTATCCCCATCGACAGGGTTCCCCTTCGAGTCTTTGAGTTCGTCAGGTAGCCTGCAGAACGCCGGCCAGATGAAAATACGGTGCAGTCCGTCGGGCCCGCAGACGGAAGCCGCCCCAAGATTGTCTTTGGGAGCCTTCGGCACGCACCCGGTCCGCGCGAGGCTCTCTTCTGAGTACCGTTCAAAGTTGCTCTCAGACAGTGATACCAGCAACGCCCGGATCCTCGCGAGCCCGTCCTTCAGCCTTGATCGCAGGTCGCTGTCTGGAGGGCCAAAATACAGCGCCATCTTTGCCTGATCTGTCTTGCCCCAGGTAGAAATCTCCCTGAGCCGATTGTCTACGTCCTTCACAGCCTTATCGCGCAATCGAAGCATCAATGCGCGGAACTCCGCATTGGGCATGTTCGGACAAATAAGCGTCTGATCCTCCGCGAACGTCTTGTCTTGCATGGCCGCCACCAGCTTGTTAGACGCCTCTGGCGTCATGGCGCTAGACGTATCTGCTGGAACGCGAACGCCGCTTCCACGATTAACCTCAATAGGAAAGTCATTCTGGGAGGGAATGACGTATGGCTTCTCCGGGCATTTACAGTGGACGCGAGCACCCTCAACGAGAATGGATTGCCCCATTAGATTGAAGTTTGGCTCGCAGTCGTTGAACACCGGGCCTCCATTCTTGCACGCTGGACAAGTCGCAAAATCGCCTTGAACAGCTACCCGCGTGCCGTGATGCGACATCGTTTCGCATGAACCAATGAGTGCGCCTCCAGAAGTCGTTCTGTTTCCGTTCAATAGTGCACGTCGGATATCAGGCATTGGCAGTTTCTCCTTGCTGGCCTCTGGTTGGTCCGTTGCTGTGTCAAGCAATGGTCTTTCGAGTGGGTTGAAAACTACGAATTTATACCGAGAAAATGGTGGATATTTCTTAGGAAAAATCCGCAAGAATGCAAAAAATGGGCAGATCGCGGGAGTCGCTAGCGAAGCCAAGCCTGCCGAGGTGGTAAGCGGGGATCAAATTGCGAAGAGATGCGTGGAAGCAGCAGGGCCACGGCTGCACGGCGCTATTCGGAAGGTGCGACACCGCTGCTGGTTGCACGCGCAGGATTGCAAGACGGCTGCGCTCCGCGAAATCCCGAGCTGCAAGAGCGCTGCCCGGTTTGCCACGTTCACATCTTGAACTTCAAGACAGGCAACGCTGGCAGCGGCGGGAACGCTCCCCACAAGGACAGCGAAGGCCGGGCCGTGACCAACTGCACGCAGTGCTCTGCTCGAACCCCACCTACTGCTGACCCGTTGAATGCATAATCCTTATGCCGTCCTTCACACCATCATCGCCGACGGCAACCGCTTACCCACCCAATCCCGCTCTTCTTCATAAGCCCGCGCTAGGCGCAACACCGACAGATCATCCCGCGGCCTTCCAATCAGCTGCATCCCCATCGGCAACCCCTGCGGCCCGAATCCCACCGGGACGCTGATCGCGGGGCATCCCGACAGCGTCCACGGGAACACCACTTCCATCCAGCGATGATAGGTATCCATCTCGCGGCCGGCGATCTGCTTCGGCCAGGGCTGGTTCACGTCGAAGGGAAACACCTGCGCGGTCGGTACGGCGATGTAGTCGAAATCCTTGAATACACCGAGCAGTGCCTGATACCACGCGGTGCGTTCCATGCTGGCGGCGTAGATGTCGCTGGCGCCGAGCTTGAGCATGCCTTCGATTTCCCAGATCGCGGCGTCCTTGAGCAGCGCGCGCTTGGCCGGGTCCTGGTAGAAGGCCAGCATGCCGTTGCCGACCAGGAAATGACGGTGCACCAGCCACGTCTTCCAGAGCCGCTCGGGCGAGAACGGTGGCTTGATGGCTTCCACGCTGACGCCGAAGGCCGGGAAGGCCTTCAGCGCGTCTTCGCACAGCGGCAGGATGCCGGCTTCCATCGGCAGGTAGCCATTCCAGTCACCCAGCCATGCCACGCGCCTGCCCTTGAGGTTGGTCTTCAGCGCGTCGGCTACGTTGGCGGGAGTGAGCGTGGCCAGCACGGGGTCTTGCGCCAGCGCTTGCGGTGTGCGCGGATCGGGCCCGGCTTGCGTGGCGAGCAGCAGTGCCACGTCGGCTACGGTGCGTGCCATCGGCCCTTCGTAGCCGAGTTGCTGGATGAAGACTTCGGCGGCCGGCCCGTAGGGCACGCGGCCGGCGGAGGGGCGCATGCCGTAGACGTTGCAGAAGCCGGCCGGGTTGCGCAGCGAGCCGCCGAAGTCGCTGCCGTCAGCTACCGGCAGCATGCGTAGCGACAGCGCCGCGGCCGCGCCGCCGCTGCTGCCGCCGGCGGTGCGGCCGGCGTCGAACGGGTTGCGGGTGGCGCCATAGACCGGGTTGAAGGTTTGCGATCCCAGCCCGAATTCCGGCGTGTTGGTCTTGCCGATGAGCACCGCGCCGGCGGCGCGTGCGCGCTCTACGATGATGGCGTCCACGGTCGGTACGTTGTCGCGAAAGATCGGGGTGCCGAAGGTAGTGCGGATGCCGCGTGTGAGCGCCAGGTCCTTGGGTGCCTGCGGCATGCCGTGCATCCAGCCTGCAGGGCGTCCGGCGGCGAGCGCCTGGTCGCAGGCGGCGGCTTCCTGCAGGAGCACCTCGCGCTCGCGCAGCGCCACGATGGCATTGGCGCCGGGATTGACCCGCGCGATATGGTCCAGGTAGGCGGTCATCACTTCGCGGCTGGAAAGCTGGCGTGCATGGATGGCGCGCGAGAGCTGCCATGCCGGCATCATCACGATGGGGTTCGGACCGCCTGCCGCGGGGCCGGGCGAGGACGTGCCGGATGCGTTCGATGCGCCGCCGCTGCCGGCGGGAGGCGCCGCGCTGGCGCCGCTCGCGGCTACGCCCGCTGCCATGCCGGCAAGCGTCGCGCCCGCAAGACGGCCCAGCAAGTCGCGCCGCGAGCGTTGTTCGGGACTGGCCGGCGCGGCGCTGGTGCCTGCGTCTTGTGGTTTGCCGCTATTGGTGGTGTTGCCAATGGGGTTCATCGTCTCATTCCTCGGTCTTTGTCTTTGTCCCGCGTCTCTGGCTTGTCCTGCCGCGATGATGCGCCTGGGTACGTGAGTCTGTCACATCGGCCGCGGGCTCGCGCGGGCGGTGGTGCCCGGCGTTGCCGCAGGTGTTGCATCAGGTAGGGCACCGGCGCCGCCCAGGATGGCGGCGCGATGCGCGCTTACGTCGTCGAGCGGCTGGCGGCGATAGCGTCCCACTTCCTCGGTGCTGAACGCGGCCACATCGCGGTGTCCGGTCAGCTCGGGCAGCAGCCAGTTCATCAGGCCGGCGATCTCGCTGTCGCTCAGCGCGGAGGCCGAGGTGCCGGGCACCTGGATCAGGAAGGCGCGGCCGGCCGGCGTGGCAAGCAGCAGCGGCGCGGTCTCGCGCATGTCGGGAATGCCGGCCGCGGGTTTGCCGCGGCCGTCGGGCTGGTGGCAGCCGGAGCAGTGCAGCAGATAGTTGTCGCGCGCGTGGCGCAGCTCGGCCTGCGCGCTCGCGGCGGCCGACAGCGTGGCCAGCGCCACGAATGCGAGGCCGCGCAGCGTGGCCGGACGCAAGGAGCGTGGTCGCGGCGCTGCCATGTCATTGCCCTGCATCGCGCAGCTTGCGCACGGCGCCGGGGGTCTTGCGCTCGGCGCGTGCGCGGGCCAGCGCATCGGGGCTCACCGCTTGCTCCGGCACGCCGTTGCTCGCGGCCAGCCAGGACAGCACGGCGGCGAGCGAATCGTCGGGCAGGCTGGCGAAGCTGGGCATGATGCCGTTGAACGACTGGCCCTGCGACTGGATCGGGCCGGCGAGTCCATGGGTCAGTACATTGGCCAGATAGGATTGCCCCGCCGGCGATGCCAGCCGCTCGCGCAGCGCGCCGGCCAGCGGGGGCGCCACGCCGGCAATGCCGGATCCGTCGGCATTGTGGCAAGCGGCGCAATGGGTGCCGAACAAAGCCTTGCCCTGATCGGCCAGCGAGTCGGCAAGGGCGGTGCCCGCGGGCGCTGCGCAAGCCATGCACACGGCCAGCAGGCGAGCGGGAACGGAGCGTGGCGGCAGCCACGGCAAGGACAGCTTCATTCCTGGACTCCGAGGATGATCGAGGTAGTGCAATGGAACATGGTGCTGTCGTTGCTCATGCACCAGTTGACATCGTTGTGCACGCCCAGCCGGTAGCCCGGCCGCTCGCGCTCGTTGGTATTGCATTCGCAGCGCCCGCAGGTGGTCTTGCCGCAGCAATCGTTGTAGCTGACCATGTAGTCCTTGCCGTCGGCCGGGTTGTGGCAGGTGCCTACCCACGAGACGCGGGAGGGCTCGGTGCCGGGCGGGCAGGTGGTGGAACTGCCGCCGCAGCACGAGCACAGGAAGCCGTCCACGGCGCAGTATTTCCAGTAGTCGCAGGCGGTCTCGTCCTTTGCCTGCGGGCCGCCGGCCTTGCCGCCATGCGCGCCCGCCGCATGTGCGCTGCGGTCGAAGGGCAGGACGGGCAATGCCATCGTGCCCACCATGACCTTGCCAAGCGTGGCCAGCATGCTGCGCCGGCCGGTGCGCTGCGCCGCGCGCCGCGTCTGGTGTTCGAAAAATCGGTCAAGCCACATTGCTTGTTCTCTCCTGCCTTCAGTCAGGTTCACTCGGGTTCAGTCAGGTTCAGCCGCGTTCAGGCGCGTTCAGGCGCGCGTTTCCAGGAACTGCTGCACCGAACTCACATTCAGGTCCATCGCGGTGAACAGGCTCTCCAGCTGCTCGCGCGAATTCACCAGGCCCTTGGCGCGCAGCGTGCCTTGCTCGTCCATCAGCACGCCATACGGCAGCTTGCCGATCTGCAGGTGCATGCCTAGCTCGGGCGACAGCACATAGGGGAAGGCCTCCAGCCCGGCCTGGCGCAGGAAGGCGAGGTGCTCCGGCTGCTCGCCGTCCGAGGCGAGCACCACGCGCAGCCAGCCGGCCTCGCTGGCCTGCATCGACTTCAGCACCGGCAGCAGCTTCTTGCACACCGGGCAGGTGGGCGAGAGAAAGAACAGCAGCGTGCTGCGCGGCTGCGCGCCGCCCACCGCAACCGGGCCGCCGCGCACGTCCCGCAGGGCAAAGGGCGGCAGCGCATCGCCCACGCGCGGGCCGGCGTCGATCACCAGCGCGCCCATCGGCGCAACCCGTTCGAACAGGATGCCGACCTGGCGGGCCAGCGCGTAGAAGCCGAACAGCAGCGCCAGCACGGCGATCCACAGCACGATATTGGCAATCACAAGGGCAGTCATGGCAGTCTCACGAGTAGGTTGAATGGGTGCGGCGAGAGGGCGCGGCGGCGCGATCGGCATTGACCAGCACTTGCGTGGCGCCGAGCCACAGCAACAGCAGCGCAAGCGCGCAGAAGCCGGCCGCCAGGTAGTCGAGCAAGGTGAACGCGCGCGGCGCCGCATCCGCTGCCAGGCCGGCCGCCGTTGCCGCGGCCAGCCCCAGCACCGCAAGCAGTCCAAGGTTGCGCGCCAGCAGGCCCGGCGAAAGGCGCAGGCTGTCGGCGGCGCTGCCGCAGCCGCAGCGGATGTCGCGCCGGCCGCGCAGCAGGTTGATGCCCACCGCGCCGCTGGCGATCGCCACCACCAGGGCCGCCAGCAGCGCCGCGCCCGGCTGCAGCGGCGCGGCTACCAGCGCCGCCACGCTGGCCGCCTCGGCGCCGGCATAGGCCAGCGCCACCCAGCCCGACCATGCCTGCGGCACCAGCCGGTAAGCGCTCATGGCGCCCCGGAAGCCGGCGAAGTCGCGCAGCTTGGGCCAGAGGGAATGCGCCAGCACCAGTGCGGCGGCGGCGGAGCAGGCCGCCACCACGACGGGATCGCGCAATACGTCGGAGATTCCGGCGGCGGCGCTCATTGATGCAGCTCCAGTTGCACCGCGTTCTCCGCCACCTGGTCCAGGCGGGATATCGGCTTCAGTCCGCGGGCCGGGTCCAGCGACACCACACCGGCTTTTGCCGCGTCCAGCACGTAGAGCGTTGGCTGGGGACCTTGCGTGATCGTGAGCGCCAGCGCGTTTTGCCCCGGCGCGCGGGCAACGCGCTTGCGCTGGGCCAGGTCGATGGTCCAGATCTCGGCGGCGGGCGACTTGTGCGATCCGTCCCTGGCGCGCGGATGCATGCCCAGGTACAGGCGGCCGCTGGCGGCGTGCAGCGCGAACAACTGGTAGCCGCCCGGCTTCCAGCCAGCCTTGCGGTCGGCGGCGCCGACCACAGGCCAGGGCTGCGCGAACGCTGGCGTCTCGTCCGAGAGGTCGGCGCTGTACACATTGCCGTTGAAGGACACGAAGGTCAGCGTGTTGCCGACGCGCTCGCTGTGCAGGAAGACCGGATCGGTATCGGGATCGAACATGCGCGCGCTGCGCTTTTGACCGCTGGGCTGGCCACTGGCGTCATGCGTCACTGTCAGCATGGTGCCGTCGCCGCACAGGGTGCGAAAGCGCAGGCTGGAAGCCTCCGTGGCAAACACGCCCCAGCAGCCCGGGGTTTGCGCCTCCGCCACGAACTTGCCGGCCTGCAGGTCAACGATGCTGACCGAGGTGGCTGGCGTGGCGTTCTGCACGTAGAGGAAATGCCCGTCGGCGGACACGGTGGCGATGCCCCGGTAGTTCAGCGACTGCGCATGTTTGGGCGGGATCACGATCTCGCTGCGGTAGGCCAGCGTGGCGGTGTCATAGAGGCTGACCACGTCGGTGCGCTCGCCGCGCGCCAGCCGCGTGTAGAACGTGGAGATCACATACAGCGTGCGCTTGTCCGGCGACAGCACGCTCTGCCCGCCGAACGCGGTGGGCACCAGCCCGAGGTAGCGCATGCGCTTGCCATCCACCACGTGCAGGCGCCCGTCCACCATGTGCTTGAACGCCACATCGGAGATATAGAGGCGGTTGTCGTCGGCAGGCGCCAGCGCCTGCACGGAAAGGGTTTCGGGCGGCAATTCGGCGGCGTTGGCGGTGGGGGCAGGCATGGCGAGCGCGCTCAATATCGCCGCTGCCGCCAGTCCCGTGCCCGGCCGTCGCGTGAAGGCCCTGGTGCTTACCTCGTTCACTTGCTGGCTCCTTGGTGCGCTTTGCAATGGGGCCAGTCTACGAACGCGCGTGGCAGGGGCGTTATCCGAAATCGGCAACCGCGGCACGGGGATATTCACCAATGCCGGCGGGCGATGGCTTTCCGCAGCACATGCCTTCAGCGCCACAACGGGTACATGGCCGCCGGGCCGCCAACTTGGCTGCGCCCGCCGGGGTGCTCGCCATCTGGCCGCCGCGCGATCCTGCACCGCGGCTGTGCGCGGCCAGCTGCGCGGCGGGCTGGCGCGCGGGCGCAGGGCTATCCGTTTTCGGAAACGGAGCAGAATAGGCAGAGAGCGCGAAGGAGGCGAGGCAGGGACGCCGATGCGCAGGATGGCGCACCAGCCGGGGCCGCATTCGCCCGCCGTGCTACGATCCGCGCCTATTACGGAGAATGAAGATGTTTTTTACTTGCCAGAACCAGTCGTGCCAGACGCGTTGGGACCCCAAGGACGTGACGGTCAAGGACGAAGGCCAGGGCCCGCTGTTCCGCTGCCCGGTGTGCAATTCCCGCAACCCGGTCGTGCCCCAGCGCAAGGCCGACGGCAGCATCGTTTACAAGCAGCGCACCAGGTAAGCGGATCCCGCGGCCTCTTGCTCAGCCACCGGCCCGCTTCACGGTCATGCCGCGCTGACGGAGTTTTTCCATCACCGTGTCGCAGTGGTCGCCCTGGATCTCGATCACGCCATCCTTGACGGTGCCGCCCGAGCCACAGGCGGCTTTCAGTTCCTTGGCCAGTTGCGCCAGCGCCAGCGCGTCCAGCGCCATGCCGCGCACCAGGGTCACCCCTTTGCCCTTGCGGCCCTTGGTCTCCCGCGAAACCCGCACGATGCCGTCGCCCTGCGCGACCGGCCGGGCCTTGCCGCAGGTGCAGGCCACCAGCGCATTGCCGCAGCCGGGGCACATGCGGCCGTGTTCGGTGGAGTAGACCAGCGAGCTGGCGGGTTTTTGCTGTGACATGTCCGGGATCCGGTTGGCGGGCAGGGCAGGCAGCGTACGGCAAGCGTGCGCGCGCTGCAAGAGGCGCGCGCCGCTTGTCACGAGCCGTTCGCCGGTTTCATCAATCCCACATTGGCCAGCCAGGCCGACGGATCCGCCGGCATCTCCGCCGCGTGCTGCAGGATGAAATCGCGGAAGGCGCGTGCCGGGGCTCGCGGCGCCAGCGCGCCATTCCACACCATGACCACCGGTTCCACCTGGCTTGCCAGCTTGAACGGCAGTACCCTGGCCAGATTCGCCGCCGCCAGCTGGGCGGCGATGCGCTCGGGGTACACGGCCAGGAAGTGCGCGGCCTGGAGCAGGTTGACCGTCATGGTCACGTCGCTGGTCCGGATGCCGCGCTCCGGTGGCGGCATGTCCAGCGCGCGGAATGCGGTGTGCAGGTGGTGCAGCATGCGCGCGCCATGCGCCGGAATGCACCACTGCTGGTCGGCCAGGTCCTGCGCGGTGATGCGCGCGCGCCCTAGCAGCGGATGCGTCGTGCTGGCGACGATGACCAGTTTCTGTCCGGGAATGATGGGCGCATGGCGCAAGTCCTTGCGCTCGAGGCGTGGGTCTTCGTAGGCAAACAACAGATCGAGTTCGCCTTCTTCGACCTGGCTGATCAGGTCCATGATGCCGCCATCGATCACGCTGATATCCACCCCTGGATTGCCCGCATGAAAGGCGCAGAGCAGCTGCGCCAGGGCAGGCTGGACCGAGGTGGTCCGGTAGGCCAGGCTCATCTGGCCTCGCGCGCCCTCGCGCACGGCTTGCAGGGACTCGGCCAGGCGGCTTAGTTGCGCCGTCACCAATGCTGCGCCGTCGATCATCTCCCGGCCGATGTCGGTGGCGCGCATGCCGCGGCGCCCGCGTTCGAACAAGGGCATGCCCACGATGGCCTCCACTTCTCCCAATGTCTTCGACACCGCCGCCGGGCTGATATGGAACCGTGCCGCGACTTCGGCCGCACTCTGCAGCTCGTCCAGCGCAAGGATGACGCGCAGGTGCCGGAACTTGAGGCGGGCGAGCAGGGCGTGAACGGGATGGACGGCGGGCGGCATGGGGGATTCCGAGGGAGATCTGCGGCGATAAAAAAGCAGGAAGACCGCGCCGCGGCATTAACCAGATCATTAACCAAATGCTAAACAACAATCAATTTTAATTCGCTTTTGGTTGATTGTGGGGTCCTCTATAGTGAGCCATCGGAGTGCCGTCATGAGCACGCTTCTTCCCCGGCAAGCCTGCGCCGCGCCGCCGCCCCCGCGGCAACGGGAAGCACAAAGATCCAAGGTCAGGAGACAAGCAAGTGATCAAGTTCAGTGCAGCAGTCAAGGCGGCCATCGCCGGCGCCAGCCTTCTCTCCGCGAGTTTCGCGGTCCATGCAGCCTGGCCAGAGCGGCCGTTGCGGCTGGTCGTGCCGTTCCCCGCGGGCGGGTCCTACGACATCGTCGCGCGCACGCTGTCCCAGAAGCTGGGGAAGCGGCTCGGGCAAACCGTCGTGGTCGAGAACATCGCGGGTGGCGCCACCGTGCCTGGCGTCATGTCGGCCCTGAAGGACAAGGCGGAGGGCTATACCCTGCTGCTCGCCAGCGATGGCTCGCTCAACATCAACCAGTACGTCATCAAGGGCCTGCGCTACAACCCGGACACCGACCTGACGCCGGTCACCATCCTGAGCACGGTGCCGCACTGGATCGTCGCCCGCTCCGACCGCAAGGAGGGAAGCCTGACCGACCTGAAGGCGTACATCCGCAGCAACCCCGGCAAGGTCTCGATCAGCATCAACACGGTGGCCGGTGCGGCCCACCTGGGTCTGGCCAGCTGGAAGCAAAGCAATGGCCTGGACTTCACCATCGTTCCCTATCGCGGCTCGCCGCCGGCCATGGCCGATCTCATCGGCGGCCAGACCGACGCGCACGTCGACGTGATCGGTTCCTCGGCGGCCTATGTCACCGACGGCAAGGTCAAGCCCTTGGCCACGCTGCAGGGCCACGCCGTCACGCAGTTCTCCAGGCTGGAGACGCAAAAGGCCGATAGCCCCGATGCACTGCTGGTGCGCGCCAACCTGGCGCTGGTGGTGAGGACCGGCACGCCCCAGCCGATCATCGAGCGGTTGTACAAGGAAGTGAAGAGCAGCGTGGAAGAGCCTGACTTCATCGCACGCCTGCAGTCGCTGGCTTACGAACCCGTGCTGAGCCCGCCCGCGCAGGCCCGCAAGTTCCTCCAGGCCGAGTCCGCCCGCTATGGCACGATCGCGAAGGCAGTCAACCTCGATGCAAACTAAAGCCATGCACCCTAAGGATAAGAAGATGCGCTTTGTCATTGCCCTGATGCGGCATGAAACCAATACTTTCTCCCCTATCGCGACGCCGCTCTCGTCGTTCTGCCGGGGCACGGGCGTGGATGGGCCGGTATCCGGCGAGGCTGCCGTCCGCGCCTGCGAAGGCACCAACAATGCCGCCGCGGCCTTTATCGACATGGTGCGCAGCCAGGGCGACGAGTTCGCCATGCCGCTGCTGGCCAACGCGGTGCCGAGCGGCATCGTGACCGCCGAAGCGTTCGAATCGATGGCCGGGGCCATCGTGGCGGCGGTGCGCGAAGGCTGCGACGCGGTCATGCTCGACCTGCACGGCGCGATGGTGGCGCAGGGCTATCCCGATGCCGAGGGCGAACTGCTCAGGCGCATCCGTGCCGTGGCGCCGGGCGTGCCCATTGCGGTGGCGCTGGATTTCCACGCCAACTTCAGCGATGCGCTGGTGGGCAATGCGACGGCCATCGCCGGCTACTGCACCTATCCCCACGTAGACGTGTACGAGACCGGCGCCCGGGCGGCGCGTACCTTGATGGCCGCGCTGCGCGGCGAGGCCACGCCGGTCATCCTGTCGCGCACCTTGCCGATGCTCACGCATATGCTGCGGCAGACCCCGCAGGATCAGCCCATGAAAGACATCATGGACCGCGCCATGGCGGCGGAGCGCGATGGCGAAGTGCTCAATGCCTCGGTGTTTGGCGGATTTCCGCTCGCCGATATCCCGCACGTTGGCCTGACCGTGGTGATCGTGGCCGATGCCGGGCGCGAGCATGCCGCACGCCAGTTGCTGGACGAACTGACGGCAATGGCCTGGGCACGCCGCGCCGACTTTGTCTTCCCGATCGAGCCGATGGCGGAGTCGGTGGCGCATGCCAGGACGCTCGAGGGCGGCCCCGTGGTGCTGGTGGACCATGGCGACAATTGCGGGGCCGGCGGCCCGACCGACCAGATGAGCGTGCTGGCCGAAGTGATGCGCCAGGGCCTCGACGATGTCGTGGCCGGCCCGTTCTGGGACCCGGCCGCCGTCGAACAGATGATCCGGGCGGGCATAGGCCAGCAGATCACGGTCGCGGTGGGCGGCAGGACCGACATGCCCGCGTTGCGCCTCAAAGGCCAGCCCCTGACGCTGACCGGGCGGGTGAAGTGCATTACCGATGGCAACTACCTGGTGACCGGGCCGATGTTCACCGGCGTACGGCTAAGCCTTGGCCGGGTCGCGGTGCTCGAGGCGGGCGGCGTCCTGGTGATGGTCTGCGAGAAGCCGCAGGAGCCGTTCGATACCGGCGTGTTCACGCATGCGGGCATCGACCTGGCGCGCAAGAAGTACATCCTGATCAAGTCGCGCCAGCACTTCCGCGCAGGGTTCGGCCCGATTGCCCGGCATATCGTGCTGGTGGCCGGACCGGGGGTTTGCAGCTCGGACTACAGCTTGTTTCCGTTCGAGAACCTCCGGCGGCCGATATATCCGCTGGAGCCGGACACGACGCTTGAGCCGGCCGCGGCATGACCCGGCACACCACACACCACACGGCACACCACACGGCACACCACACCGCACACCACACACCACACAGGACTCAGACATGCACAATCGCTTCTCTTGGCCTAAGCTGGCAACCGCGCTCGCGGCCGCCGTTGCCGTGGTCGCGGTGGGCGTGCCGGCTGCGGCCGGTGCCGCCAGCGCCGACACCCCCACACGCATCGTCATCGGCTTTGCACCGGGCGGAGCACTGGACGTGTTCGCGCGCACGGTCGCGGAAAAGCTGCGCGTCTCGCTTGGCGAAACCATTCTGGTCGAGAACCGGCCCGGCGCTTCAGCCCGGCTGGCGCTCGAATCCGTGAAGCGTGCCGCGCCGGATGGAAAAACCATCCTCATCTCGCCCGCGCCTCCGTTCACCATTTTTCCGCTGACCTACAAGCGGCTGCCCTACGATCCCGACAAGGATCTCGTGCCCGTCGCCTACCTGGCGGACGTGCCCCTGGTCGCCTCTGCCAGTGTCAGCCAGCCTTACAAGACGATGCCGGAGTACATCGCGTGGGTGAAACGCAATCCGGCATCCACGGGGTTTGGCCTGGTCACGCTGGGCGGCACCGTTCACTTCGGTGTGCTCACGCTGCGCAACGCCATCGATGTGCCGCTGACCCCGACGGCCTACCGTGGCGCGGCGATGATGTTGACGGATGAGATCGGGGGCACGCTGCCCATCGGCGTCGATGCGATAGGCGGCCAGATGGAACTGCACAGGGCGGGCAAGATCCGCTTTCTCGGCGTGACCGGCACGAAGCGCTCGGCATTGCTGCCCGATGTACCAACGCTGCAGGAGGCCGGCGTACCGGGGTTCGACATGGCATCGGGCTGGTATTCCGCGTTTGTGCCCGCGGGCACAAACGCGGCGACCGTGGCACGTCTGGAGAAGGCATTGCTAGACGCGGTGAAGGAGCCTGACGTGCGCGCCAGGATGGCGGCGCTCGGCATGGAGATGGCGGGACAGCCCGGCGCGCAAGCCCGCAAGACCATCCAGGCGCAGCGCGCGCAGTGGAAGCCCATCGTGGAGGCTTCCGGCTTTACGGCCGACGACTGATGCCAGGCGGAACCGGCTATCTCCCGGGAGATGGCCGCCGCCCTCACTCGCCGTAGCGCTGGCCCCGCGCGATCAGTTCCGGGGTGCCGATCACGGCATTCAGCCCGTCAAAGTCCAGCATGGCATCGCGCATCGGGGCGGTAGTGCCATGCTCAAGCAGCGTCGAGTAGTAGTGCTTCATCTGCGCACCGAGGAAGCGCACGACGCCGCCAGGGAAGATCACGATCCGGAAGCCTTTGTTGCCGAGCGCGGCAGCACTCTGCACGGGTGTCTTGCCGCCTTCCACCATATTGGCAAGCAGCGGAATGCGTCCCGCGAAGCGCTCGCACACGAGGGCCATGTCTTCCTCGGTGCGCAGCGCCTCGATAAAGAGCGCATCGACACCGCATTCCACATAGGCCTCGGCGCGCTCGATTGCCGCATCGAGTCCTTCAATGGCAACCGCGTCGGTACGGGCAAGGATCAGGGTTTGCGGCGAGGTGCGCGAGTCCAGGGCGGCTTTCAGCTTGCCGCACATCTCGGCGGTGGGGACCACGCGCTTGTTGTCCAGGTGGCCGCACCGTTTGGGGAAGGTCTGGTCCTCGATCTGGATCATGGCGGCGCCGGCGCGTTCGAGCGAACGCACGGTGCGGATGACGTTGAGCGCGTTGCCGTAGCCGGTATCGGCATCGACGATCAGGGGCACGCCGACGCGGTCGGTGATCCTGCCGACGATGTCCGCCGTCTCCGTCGCGGTGGTCAGCCCCACGTCGGAGCGGCCAAGCTGGGTGTAGGCCACGGCGGCGCCGGACAGGTAGAGGGCTTCGAATCCCGCTTGCGCGGCCACCAGCGCCGAGAACGCGTCATAGACGCCGGGCGCCAGCAGCACGCGCGGTTCGCGCAGGCGGTGTTCGAGCAATGGGGTGGTCATTGTATTTTCCAGGTGTGGCCGCGTATGGCGGCAAAGTCATCAGGCAACGTAATCAGGCGCATCGTCAGGCTGCATCGTCAGGCAACCTTGGTATGGGTCACGGCGACTACCTTGGCCCAGCGGTCGATCTCCTTGCGCACGAACTGCGCGAACTCCTGCGCGCTGCTCCCCACCGGAACCAGTCCCTCCTTGAGCAAGCGCTGGCGCGTGGCTGGCGACGCGACCGCCGCGCGCGCGGCTTTCTCGATTTGCCGGACCAGGTCGGCCGGCATATTGGCCGGGCCGAACAGGCCATACCATGAACTGTAATCGAAGCCGGGCAACACTTCCGCGATCGGTGCCACATCGGGGAACGCCTGCAGCCGTTGCGGCGTGCTGACGGCGATGGCCTTGAGCTTGCCCGCGCTCAGCAAGGGCTGAACGGTGGCGACATTGCCGAGCAGCAGGTCTGCCTGGCCGCCGACCACATCGGCCACGGCCGGTCCCGCGCCCTTGTACGGCACGCTGATGATGTCGACTCCGGCTTCGGCTTTCAGCATCTCGCCCGCGAGATGGTTGGCGCTGCCCACGCCCGCCACGGCCAGGCTCAGGTGGCCGGGCTGCGCCTTGGCCAGTGCGATCACTGCCGGCCTTGAGCGAGGGCCGGGCGACCAGGATCAGCGGAGAGCTGGCGATCAGGCTGATG
The DNA here is from genome assembly GCF_057814235.1 of Cupriavidus sp. F041. NCBI lineage: Bacteria > Pseudomonadati > Pseudomonadota > Betaproteobacteria > Burkholderiales > Burkholderiaceae > Cupriavidus > Cupriavidus sp. F041. Next base: position 1,304,436 of record NZ_JBVASY010000001.1, on the reverse strand, counting down.
GGCGTGAAATCCTTGAGCGTGTCGAACGGCAGCTTCTGGAACAGCGACGGGTTGATCGCATGGCTGGTATAGCTCAGCAACAGCGTACCGCCGTCGGGCTCGGCCTTGGCCACCGCACCCGCCGCGATGTTGCCTGCGGCGCCCGGCTTGTTGTCGACGATGAAGGTGCGCCCCAGCCGGCTTTCCAGTTCCATCGCAAGCGAACGCGCCACGATGTCGGTGCCGCCGCCCGGCGTTGCGCCGACCAGCAGCTTGGTCACGGTGGTCGCCGCCCTCAGGTCGGGCGGGATCAGCAGGGCCGCGGACAGCAGCGCCATGAAGTCGCGTCGTTGCATGTTGTCTCCATCTCTTGCTTGTCGTTATAGTGCGTCGGCGGGATCGAGCCCGCCGCGTGGGGCGTGTTTGCTACTTGCTACCTGGCGGCAGGATCAGTCGGCCATTGCCGATGCTGGCGCCGGCACGCCGGGCGTCCATGCCCGCAACGGCATGCCCATCGCCGCAGCCTGCCGCGCTTCGAACACGGCAAACGCCTCCGGCCGCGCGGCGCCGCGCAGGCCGCCCCTGACCGCGCCGGCACGCACGTCGTCAAAATACTCGGCCCAGTCATCGGGCAAGGCCTGCGCCGACGGCACGGCCAGCCACAGGCGCAACAGATGGCGCTTGCGGTCCATCTCCTCGTAGTCCTCGAAATGGGTCCGCGAGTGCACCGTCACGTAGTTGTTCAGCAATTGCATGTCGCCGGGTTCCAGCGACATCGAGAAGCAGAGTTGCGGGTCCGTCAGCAGTTCGTCGAGCAGGTCCAGCGCGTCTTGCTGCGGGCCGGTCAGGCGAGGCACGGTGTCGAAGTCCGCTTGCGCGGCGACGATATTCTTCCGGTTGGTGCGGAACGCAAAATGGTCCGGGTGATTGCCCAGGATGGACAAGCCGTAATAGGGCGGCTGGGCCGGATCCTGCGCGCCCTGGTAGCTGAAGTAGAAGCGCTGGCGCAGCACCGGCTCCAGGTCCGGCCGCCTGCGCCGTACCTCGTCGCGCAATGCGATCGAGCTGACCACCTTGCTCTCCCCGCCGCTCTTGGCCGCCCGGCGGCACAGCAGGGCAACCACGTCGCTGGAGTCCGTGTGGAAATCCAGCGCGGCATTGGTGTTGTAGCCGCGCCCGTTCCTGGTCTTGTAGGCCGCGCCGATATCGCGCACATCATTGAGGAATTCGCTGGCGCGGTTTTGCGTGCGCGCCACGCCCATGTGCAGGCCCATGCACCAGTAGGCCAGGCGCGTGTCGTCCTCGGTCCACTTGCCGACCGGGAAGCCCTTGAGCAGGCACATGCCCCACCGGCCTTGCGTGGCGGCGATGGCCCGGTCCAGCGCTGCCCGCGCCGCCGGGCTGAGTGGAAAGTCTTCCTGCGCCAGGTCGAGAAAGGACTTGCCGGTGGCCTTGGCATGCGCCAGCGCGGCGTCGAAACTGGCCACCTCATCGGCCGTCAGGCGTTGAATCCACGAGGTATTTCTTTGCGCATCCGGGGCATACCAGGCGGCGGGGCTGAAGGCGGTCATGGCGGGTTTGGTCTCCGTTTGATGGGTATCGCTGGCGCAATCGCAGCGGCCTTGCCGATCTTGCGTTGTGCCCTGAGACCAGTCTAAGCTGCGCGAGAGCCAAGAAATAGTGATGAAAATTCGCGCCTTACATAAGGAATCTTGATGAAGATCGAGGCGTTTTCCACCCTCCAGGCGGTGATCGAAGAGGGCTCGTTCGCCGCGGCCGCGGCGGTGATGCATCTCACCCCCAGCGCCGTGAGCATGCAGATGAAGCAGCTGGAGCAGTACGTGGGCCAGACGCTCTTCGACCGCTCCGGCCTGCAGGTGCGCCCGACCGCGGCGGCCGTTGAGGTGGTGGCAGCGATGCGCGACGGGCTGCACCATCTCAATGCCTTGCGGCGACGCACGTCGGTCGCCATCGAGGGCACCTTGCGCCTGGGGATGATCGAATCGATCCAGCCGGTGCTGTTGCCCGGCACCATGCGCTACCTGAAGGATCGTTACCCGCGCCTGGCGGTGCGGCCCATGCGCGGGCGCAGCGCGGGATTGATGGATGCCGTCAAGGCTGGCCAACTCGATGCGGCGGTGGTGGCCCAGCCCGAGAAAGGCCGCCTGGCCAGCCTGCGCTGGCACCCGCTCACGCAACGGGAAATCGTGTTGGTGGCCCCACCGGGGGAGCGCCCGGATTCGGCGGAGGCGCTGCTGCGCAGGCATGACTGGATCCGCTACGACCGCGGCACGGCCACCGGCGCAATGGCTGCGCGCTATGTCCACGCCCGCATGCCCGATAAGCGCAGCACCCTGGAACTCGACACCGTGCCCGCCATCGTCGCCATGGTCAGCGCCGGGCTTGGCGTCTCGCTGGTGCAGTTGATGGATCCCGGTATCTGCCAGATCTATCCGGTGCGGATCGTGCGGCTGGGCGCCGACGCGCCTACGCTGCGGATCTCACTGGTCATCCGCAAGGCCGACGAAGACAGCCGCCTGCTGCTGGCGCTGCACGAGGCCATGACCGCAACGCTGGGCGGGCGTTCCGCCTATGCGGCAATGTAGATTGCGGGCAATGCGCGGCCGCGCGCGGGCAATGCGCCATGTCCATACATTATCGGCATGGCCGAAGGCGCCGTGTGGCCCCGGACTAGCGGGCGGCAGGACTGCCGTAATACGCGCCGGTGCGGGGGTTGGATACGATATAGGTATTGCGCCTGGCCCAGGTCTGGGCAGCCATGAAGACTTCCGGTTCGCGCTGGCTCCAGTCACTCGTCATGAGTGGCGTAGCCTCCTGCTCCGTAGTCGCGTACACAACGGCCTGGTGAAGGGCGGCCCGGCCCTGGCTTCCCGGAATCGTAATGGTGCGAATCGTCACGCGCATCGTCAACGGCCTCAACGTGTTTGGACTGCAAATTATCGCTGCCTTCAAACGACACTATTGTGACAAGTAGTGTGCCCGGCTGCAGCGCCAATATGGTGCCTGCAATGAGGCGCCTGGCGAAGCCGCGGCAGTTCTGGTTTGCGGCGTCGCCGTTGATCTGGAGCGGCTATTCACGATCATACGCCGCAAGTCCTTGCCGAGCCAATGTCGACTGTTGTGGCGTTTATACAGGTCTGCGAGCGCCGCTTGCGTCACAAGCGTGTGATAGCCTCCCGCTGGCTTCCTCCACAAAGGCGGTTACCAGGACGCCTGATCCCGTATTCCACGCGGACCTGATGCCAGACTGGCATCGCTTGAATGCCGCAGTTCCACCTCCATCCGATTTTCTTCTGGGTCAGTTTTTGCGGCTGGGGGTGGCTGGCAGTCGGGACACCTGTCCACGTCTATCGCCGGGCGAAATCAATCTTCGGCTAAGCCGGTCCGCCTCGGATTCGCAGGACGGAGTCCGGCATTCATGTCACTGACGCCGGGTCCCTTGGGCTATAGGCCGGTCTTGTCGAGCGATATCCCCAATTCGCCAGCCATGCGCTCAACCAGCGCCTGCAGCCGTGCCACCTTCTCGGCCAACTCCTTCTGCTCGGCCTTCAGAGCCTCGAACTCCGAAGGCGGGATCGACTCGTCGGCGGTGCCGCGGTCGGGCATATCCTCCAGGCTGACCTCGCCGCACAGCAGGTGCATCCAGCGATTCTCGCGTCCGCCGGGCGCGCGCGGCAGCTTTACCACGAAAGGCGGCTCGGCCGAGGCGAGTTCTTCCAGGAACACTTCGACCGAGGAGATGTCGGCAAAGGCATGCAGGCGCGCGGAGTTCAGCCGCAACTCCGCTACCGTCTGCGGACCGCGCAGCAGCAGCGTCGCGAGCAGCGCGACCGACTGGCTTGGCACGCCCAGCACGCGCTTCATGTTCTGCTCGAAGCGCGGCACGCGGCTGCTGCTGCCTTCCATCACCAGGCTCAGGCGTTTCAGGCCATCGATGGCGGTGAGTATCTCGGCCTCGGTGGCATTCATCACCGGAGAGCGCGCGGTTTTCTGGTTGCAGCCCGAAGTCAGCGCGTTGAGCGACAGCGGGTAAGTGTCTGGCACGGTGTGCTGCTTTTCGAGCAGCACGGCCAGCACGCGGCCCTCAAGCTGGGTCAGGGAACGAATGGCTGGGCGCGCAGGGGTGTCGGAATCGGGGGTCATTGTTCGCATCGCTAGGTGAAGCTACTTGCTCCGGCCCGGTCGTGGGTCAGTCAGGAGCGCTTTGTTTGGTGGCCATATGATATCCGGTCGGACGTTGCGAGCAGCCGGGGCGGAGTGATCGCGGGCAAGGCGGCTTGCTGTTTGCCGCGAAATTTCCGCGGCGTGCGCCGGCGTATCTCGGCCAGGTTCCTTGCAACGATCTCGCAGTTCTGCAAGGCTTGCGCGTTATGAAAATAATTCCAGCGTTTGAAAATAAACTGGATAAAATCATTTGGTGTTTCCGAAAGATACAGATGAGGCAGGCACGATTTACGGTGTCTCCGAGGTCTGGAGCGGAATGGATTAAGCATTATCTAATTCTGGTATTCACGAAAACAAAAATGCTACATCCGTGAAACGGGATGCCATCCTGTTTTCGTCGCTCGTCTTTTCCTGTTTCACAATGAAAAATCCTTGGCCATGACGCTGGTGGCGCATTAATCCGTTTACCTACACTCCGCCAGCCGGTTAAATCCGGCGGCAGACATACACCAACAACAGCGGGGAGACCCAAGATGCGTTTGACCATGCGGAAGGTGGGCTTCGCAGCCCTGATGTGTTTCGCCCTTAGCGCAGGCGTAATCGCCCAGTCGGCGTCATGGTGCGGCGCGGGCGGCTGCAACGGCAATGACAGTGGACGCGGCCAACTCCTGGACCAGAAAACCACGCTCCGCCTGAGCGCGAGCGCGCTCACAGGTCTCCTGAACGCAAGCGACTCAGGCCGCCAGCTACTACAGATCGCCGGCACCCCAACCTGCGACCTCGAGATCGTCTACTTCCGTTACCGCACCATCGGCGGCGCGCGCGAAGCCACCAACGCCAGCGGCGCCCTGATGATCCCGGGAGGCAGCGCATGCGGCGGACCCCGCCCGACCTTGATGTACGCGCACGGCACCACAACCTACCGCAATTACAATCTCGCCGACCTGACGCAAAAAGATGAAGGAAACGGCGACGGCGCCCTGGAAGGCATCAGCGTTGCCGCCATGTACGCCGCCCAGGGCTATATCGTGGTGGCAAGCAACTACGCGGGATACGCGGGCTCCGATCTGTCCTATCACCCCTACCTGAATGCCGATCAGCAGTCGGCCGACATGATCGACTCGCTCCGGGCCGCGCGGGTTGCCCTGAGCAATGCCGACGCGGGAAAGGCGGCCCGCGAAAACGGCAAGCTCTTTATAACGGGATATTCGCAGGGCGGCCACGTTGCCATGGCCACGCACCGCGCGCTGCAGGCGGCGGGCATCAACGTAACGGCGGCCTCGACGGGTTCAGGGCCTTATGCCCTGGCCGCTACGGGCGACGCGCTGATTGCGGGCGAGGTGAACCTTGGCGCTACCGTGTTCACGACGTTGGTGGCAACGAGTTACCAGAATGCCTACGGCAACCTCTACCGCAGGCCCGGCGACTTCTATGAGCCCGCCTACGTGCGCGGCATCGAGGATCTCCTGCCCAGCGTAACGCCGATCGATACCCTGATCGGCAACGGAGAACTCCCCGCCACGGCGCTCTTCAGCCCCCACACTCCCGCCCCGCAGTTCGCCTCGATGACGCCGCCGGCTTCGCCCCCGCTTGTGCCCCCCGAGCTGACGGCATTCTTTACCCTTGGATTCGGCAGGCCCCACCTGGTGCGTAACACCTACCGTCTCAGGCTGCTGGAAGACCAACTGGTGAATCCGGATGGCGCGTTCCCGGCCACCACGGCGGCAATGGCGCCTGCAAGCAGCCCGGCGACCCCGCTGCGCCAGGCATTCAAGCGAAACGATCTGCGTAACTGGGCACCGCGTGTCCCGGTCCAGCTCTGCGGCGGGCGATTCGACCCGACGGTGTATTTTTTCAACGCGACCGTTCAGCAGGCGTACTGGCAGAGCGCGAAGGTGCCGGCGCAGTTGACCTCTGTGCTGGATGTCGACGCACCTGTCTCCGGGCCTGGCGATCCTTATGCCGCGATCAAGCAGGGCTTCGCGCTCGCGAAGGCAACGTTCGCTGCGCAGGCGGTAGCGGGAGGCGCCAGGGATGGTGGTGCGTCAGCGGTGCTGCAGGCCTACCACGACGAACTGGTGGCGCCGTTCTGCATGGTTGCCGCGCGGGGCTTCTTCCAGAATTTCTGAGATTGGCGGGGCGACCGCGGCCGGTACGTGCCGCGGATTGTCCCGCCCAGCCATCGGCCGAGCTAGTCGCGCGCCTCCATCTTCCGGTTAAACCAAAGCGCCAGCAATGTACAGACCGCTCCGGAAAGCAGATAGCCGCTGACAGCAACCAGCCCGAACTCCACCGACAACCCCAGCGCGACCAGCGGCGCAAATGCCGCCCCGAACAGCCACGCGAAATCGGAAGTCAGCGCCGCGCCGGTATAGCGGAACCTGGCGTCGAAGTTCGCCGTGACGGCGCCCGCGGCCTGCCCATAAGACAGGCCCAGCAAGCCGAAGCCGATCAGGATGAACGTGTCTTGCCGGGCCGGTCCGCCATCCATCAGATAGGGCGCGAACAAGCTGAAGATGGCGATCAGGATCGCCATCAGCGCCAGCGTCGTGCGTCTGCCGATGCGGTCCGCGATCAGGCCGGATGCGATGGTGGCCGCCATGGCGATCCCCGCGCCCGCGATCTGGACGATGAGCACGGAGCTGATGTCCTGCGTCTCGTGCAGCGCGACCCACGACAGCGGGAACACGGTGACCAGATGGAACAGCGCATAGCTCGCCAGCGCGGCGAACGCACCGATGAAGAGGTTATAGCCCTGCTCGCGAAGCAATGCGACCGGGTTGATCGGCTCCAGTTCTCCCTCGTCGAGCAACTCGGTGTACTCACGGGTCACCACCAGCCTCAGGCGCGCGAAAAGGGCAACCACGTTGATCGCGAACGCTACGTAGAACGGATAGCGCCAGCCCCAGTCCAGGAACTCATCGAACTCCAGGGTAACGCGCAGGAAGAGGAACAACGAGCCGGCGATCAGAAAGCCGATTGGCGCGCCTAGCTGTCCCAGCATCGAATACCAGCCCCGGCGGTGTGGCGGGGCATTCAGCGCCAGCAGCGAAGGCAACCCGTCCCACGAGCCGCCCAGCGCAATGCCCTGCAGGATGCGAAGGAGGGCCAGCAATACGATGGACGTACGCCCGAGCGTGTCGAAGCCAGGCAGGAACGCCATTCCCGCGGTAGCCGTGCCCAGTACGAACAGCGCCGCCGTCAGCTTGATGCTGCGCCCCCAGCGGTGCTGGATGGCCATGAACAGCGCCGTCCCGAAGGGCCGGGCGATGAACGCGAAGGAGAAGATGGTGAAGGAGAGCAGCAGTCCGTCAAGCTGTCTGACGAAGGGGAAGAAGACGGAGGGAAAGACCAGCACCGAGGCGATGCCGTACACGAAGAAGTCGAAATACTCGGAAGCGCGTCCGATGACGACGCCGGCGGCGATCTCTCCCGGAGCGACCTCCCGGTGCATGGCTTCGCGCTCTGTCAGGGCGGGGGATGGTGACGGGTCGTGCTGGTGCGTAACGCTTGACATCATCAGGCCCTCTCGTGGTTCGGGGTGGCGTTTTGTGTCACTCCTTTAAGAATGGCACTTCTTTGACTACAGTGCCATAGGAAATGTTGAGTTTCCGCGGCCAGACCACCGGCGTAGTTTCAACGATCACTTCCACGGCTATGCAATTTCGCATTCGGAGAGTGCCATCCCGCTACGCAAGGCGAGGGTGGCTGTTGCTTCCTGCCATCCTGCTGTTGACGGGCTGCAACGCGGTATTGCTAGCCCCGGCCGGCGACCTTGCGGTCAGGCAGCGTGATCTAATCATCATTTCAACCGGCTTGATGCTGCTGATCATCCTGCCGGTGATCGCCCTGACGCTGCTGTTCGCGTGGCGCTACCGCGCCTCCAACCGGGAGGCGGTCTATGAGCCGGACTGGGACCATTCCACCTTGCTGGAACTGGTGATCTGGGCCGCGCCGCTGCTCATCATCATCGCCCTGGGCGCGCTGACCTGGGTCAGCACCCACAAGCTGGACCCTTACCAGTCGCTGAGCCGCATCGACGCACAGCGCGATGTGCCCATGGGGGTGGCGCCAATGACGGTCGAGGTGGTTGCGCTGGACTGGAAGTGGCTTTTCTTCTACCCCGAGCTGGGCATCGCCACGGTCAACGAACTGGCGGCGCCGGTGGACCAGCCGATCCGTTTCAAGATCACGGCCTCCACGGTGATGAATTCCTTCTTCATCCCCTCGCTGGCGGGACAGGTCTATGCCATGCCCGGCATGGAGACCCAGCTCCACGCTGTCATCAACCGGCCCGGGGTCTACGAGGGCTTCTCCGCCAACTACAGCGGCGCGGGCTTCTCCGGCATGTACTTCAAGTTCCATGGCATGAGCACCGAGGAGTTCGAGCGCTGGGTCCGGCAAGCCAGGGCCGGAGGCGGCGTATTGACGCGCGACGCCTACTTGCAGCTGGAAAAACCCAGCGAACTGGAGCCGGTACGCCGTTACGCCAGCGTGGCGCCAGGCTTGTACGATGCGATCCTGAACCGCTGCGTGGAACCCAATCGCACTTGCATCAAGGACATGATGGCCATGAGCGCGAGCCGCGGGCAGGGCAAGCCGCGGTCCTTCGATGTGGCCGCGCTCGAGGGCGGGGCCGGAACACGAACCGGCGCCATCTGCACCGCGGGCGACCCCGCCGGCATTGGCAATGGTCCCGCCGCAGCATCCGCGAGGGTGTCGCCGCGATGACCCGCCGCTCCCCGATTCCCGCAACAACGCCCCTGCGGCCCTGGTGACCACCATGCCCGAGCACCTTGACCTCGCGAAGCTGATATTCGGCCGCCTGACCTGGGAAGCGATTCCCTTCCACGAGCCCATCCTGCTGGTGACCTTCCTGGTGGTCGCGGCCGGCGGCCTGGCGCTGGTCGGCGCGCTGACGTACTTCCGGGTGTGGGGGTACCTGTGGCACGAGTGGTTCACCAGCATCGACCACAAGAAGATCGGCGTCATGTATGTCGTGCTCGGCATCGTCATGCTGCTGCGAGGCTTTGCCGACGCGATCATGATGCGCCTGCAGCAGTCGATCTCCTTTGGCGATTCGCTGGGCTACCTGCCGCCGCACCACTATGACCAGATCTTCAGCGCGCACGGCGTGATCATGATCTTCTTCGTGGCCATGCCGCTGGTCACCGGGCTCATGAACTTCGTGGTGCCGTTGCAGATCGGCGCGCGCGACGTGGCCTTTCCCTTCCTCAATAATTTCAGTTTCTGGATGACCGTCGGCGGTGCCGTGCTGGTGATGATGTCGCTGTTCGTGGGCGAGTTCGCGCGCACCGGCTGGCTGGCCTATCCGCCGCTGTCCGGCATCCTGCAAAGTCCGGATGTGGGCGTGGATTACTACATATGGGGCTTGCAGGTCGCGGGGCTGGGGACGCTGCTCTCGGGCATCAACCTGCTCGTGACCATCGTGAAGATGCGCGCGCCGGGCATGACCATGATGAAGATGCCGGTCTTTACGTGGACGGCGCTGTGCACCAACGTGCTAATCATCGCTGCTTTCCCGGTGCTGACCGCCGTGCTGGCCCTGCTGGCGCTGGACCGCTACGCGGGCTTTAACTTCTTCACCAACGATCTCGGCGGCAACGCCATGATGTACGTCAACCTGATCTGGATCTGGGGCCACCCGGAGGTGTACATCCTGATCCTGCCCGCCTTCGGCATCTTCTCGGAAGTGGTGTCGACCTTCTGCGGCAAGCGCCTCTTTGGCTATGCGTCGATGGTGTACGCCACGGTGGTGATCACGGTGCTGTCCTATCTCGTCTGGCTGCATCACTTCTTCACCATGGGATCGGGCGCCAGCGTCAATTCCTTTTTCGGCATCACCACCATGATCATCTCGATCCCGACCGGGGCGAAGATGTTCAACTGGCTGTTCACCATGTACCACGGCCGCATCCGCTTCGAAGTGCCGATGCTCTGGACCATCGGCTTCATGGTGACCTTTGTCATCGGTGGCATGACCGGCGTGCTGCTGGCCGTGCCGCCCGCGGATTTCTCGCTGCACAACAGCCTCTTCCTGATCGCGCACTTCCATAACGTGATCATCGGCGGCGTGCTGTTCGGGATGATGGCCGGCATTACCTACTGGTTCCCCAAGGCCTTCGGCTACCGGCTCGATCCCTTCTGGGGCAAGTGCTCGTTCTGGTTCTGGCTGGTTGGCTTCTACGTTGCCTTCATGCCGCTCTATGTGCTCGGCCTGATGGGCATCACGCGCCGCATGAGCCATTTCGAGGATGCGTCCCTGCAGATCTGGTTCCAGCTCGCGGCCTTTGGCGCCCTGCTGATCGCGCTCGGCATCGGCAGCTTCCTGATCCAGCTGGTGGTCAGCTTCCGCCGGCGCGAGTCGCTGCGCGACACCACCGGAGATCCGTGGGACGGCCGCACGCTGGAGTGGTCCACCTCTTCGCCGCCGCCCGCCTATAACTTCGCCTTTACGCCGATCATCCACGACAACGACGCATGGTGGCAGATGAAGTCCCTGCAATACCAGCGCCCGCAGCAGGGTTTCATACCGATCCACATGCCGAAGAACACCGCCGCCGGGATTATTATCGCGGGGCTTAGCACGTTGTTCGGCTTTGCCATGATCTGGCATATGTGGCTGATCGCCGTGGTCTCGTTCGTCGCCACCCTGGTAGTGGCAATCGGCCATACCTTCAACTACAAGCGCGACTACTACATCCCGGCCGACGTCGTAGTCCGCACCGAGGCAGAGCGCTCGCGCCTGCTTGCCAGCCATGGTTGAAACCTCTCTCCCCTACGGCAGCGGCGACACCAGCCTGCCTGAGCGGACGCGCGCGGAAGCGCTCCGCTTTCATGAACCGAGCGAGGTGCATCCGCAGAACGGCACGTTGCTCGGCTTCTGGCTGTACCTGATGAGCGACTGCCTCATCTTTGCCTGCCTGTTCGCCGTGTATGGCGTGCTGGGCCGCCGTTATGCCGGAGGTCCCACGGGCGCGGAGTTGTTCGAACTGCCGCTGGTCGCCCTCAACACCACCATGCTGCTGCTGTCGTCGATCACCTATGGCTTTGCCGTGCTGGAGATGCAGAAGGACAAGGTGCGCACGACGCTGATCTGGCTCGGCATTACCGGCCTGCTGGGCGCCACCTTCATCGGTATCGAACTCCATGAGTTCGCGCACCTGGTCCACGACGGAGCGGGGCCGCAGCGCAGCGCTTTCCTGTCCTCGTTCTTCACGCTGGTGGGCACGCACGGCACGCACGTGACCGTGGGCATCGTCTGGCTGATCACGCTGATGGCGCAGGTCGGGCAGCATGGGCTGATTCCGGAAAACAAGCGCCGCCTGATGTGCCTGTCCATGTTCTGGCACTTCCTGGACGTGGTCTGGATCGGCGTATTCACCTTCGTCTACCTGATGGGAGTGCTGCCATGAGCGCGCATGACAATGCCCTCGCCGGGGCCGGCGATGCCCATGGACATGACCACCATGGCCACGACGACCACGCCCCCAGCACCTTCAGGGGCTACATGACGGGCTTCGTGCTCGCGGTGGTCCTGACGGCCATCCCCTTCTGGCTGGTGATGGCAAAGGTGTTCGACAAGTCCAGCACCACGGCGCTGCTCGTGCTGGCCTGCGCCTCGGTGCAGATCGTCGTGCACATGATATATTTCCTGCATATGAATGCCAGGTCGGAAGGCGGTTGGACCATGCTGGCGCTGATTTTCACCATCGTGCTGGTGGTCATCGCGCTGACTGGCTCGCTATGGGTGATGTTCCACCTCGACCAGAACATGATGCCGATGCACGATATGAAGAACCTGCCTTGACTCTCCCGCAACAAGATTTAGCCCGCCCGACCCCCACTCGCAGACGAACCGCCGGTGCACTGATAGTGCTGGCCCTGGTTGCCGCTATCGCGGTCGCCGGGCTGCTTGCGCTTGGCACCTGGCAAGTCCAGCGGCGCGCCTGGAAGCTCGACCTCATCGAGCGTGTGAACCAGCGGGTGCATGCTCCCGCCACGGCGGCGCCGGGCCCCGCTCAGTGGCCGCGCCTGAACAAGACGGACGACGAATACCGGCGCGTGCAAGTGACCGGCACTTTCCTGCATGACCGCGAAACCCTGGTCCAGGCCGTGACGGAACTGGGTGGCGGCTTCTGGGTGCTGACGCCGCTGCGCACGGCGGACGGCAGCGTGGTGCTGGTCAACCGGGGCTTTGTGCCGCCGGAGCAGCGCGATCGCGCCACACGCAGCGGGAGCGACCCGGCCGGAGAGACCACGGTGACCGGTCTGTTGCGCTTCAGCGAGCCCGGCAACGGATTCCTGCGCAACAATGACCCGGCGGCCGGCCGCTGGTACGGACGCGATGTGCCCGCCATCGCCGCCGCCCGCGCGCTCACGAACGTGGCGCCGTATTTCATCGACGCGGATGCGGCCGCGCCGGCCGGCGACGGCGGCAAGCGCGTCTGGCCGGAAGGCGGCCTGACGGTGGTCACCTTCAACAACAACCATCTCAGCTATGCCATTACCTGGTATGTACTGGCGCTGATGGCGGCTGGCGCCGCGTGCTACGTTGGCCGCGAGGAATACCGGCGGCTGCGCGGCGGCGCCGGGCAGGGCAAGGGAGAAGACGGGCAGCGCAGGCGGCAATAGCGCGCCGCCGTCCAGCTCGCGCGGCGCCTAGCCGACCGAGGCTTCGAATACCCGCCGGTAGTTGCCGCCGAGAATCCCGTTCGTTTCGTCTTGCGTGAAGCCCGCCGCCAGCAGCGCATCGGCCAGCGAAGGCAATTGCTCGTAACTCCTGAACACCGGCGGGGAAATAAAGCCGAGCATGTCCGTGCCCAGGCCGACGTGTTCGACGCCAACCACGTCGGCCATCCGCTTGATGCCCTCGGCCATCGCGCGCAGGTCGCGGAAGGTGCCCGAACTGGGCCAGACGCCGATCACGCCGCCGGTGCCGGCGATCACGCGGGCGTGGTCGGGCGTGATCAGCCGGCTGCGCGTGCCTGGACGCGTCGCCAGCGCGGAGTGCGAGATCACCAGCGGCCTGGTGGACGTCGCCGCGGCGCGCTTCACCAGCGCATAGGTGCCGTGCGCGACGTCGACGACGATGCCTCGCGCATTGCAGCGCCGCACCACCTCCGCGCCAAAATCCGTCAGGCCGCCGTGCACCGGCGCCTCGGTCTGGATATCGCCGAGTTCGTTGACGCGGTAGTGCGTCAGCTGCAGGTGGCGCAACTGATGCATCGCGTACGCTTCGTCGACGCGTTCCAGCCTGCCTTCAAGAAAATCGGCGCCTTCAGAAGCGATGATCGCGCACGGCCCGGCGCGACCGCGGGCGGCCAGGGATGCCGCGTCTATCACCACATGCATCTGCTCACGCTCGATCAGCCGATGCGCGCGCGCGAACTCGGTCACGCCGAGTGCGTAAAGCTCGCCCTCCTGCGGGGCTCGCCACGCTTCGAAGCGCGTGCGGTCCGCAGACACGCGCGTGACGGTGGTGTCGGTCACGATCGCCAGGCAGATCACGTTCATGCCGCCGGCGCGCATCGGCGAGGCGAGAGGCTGGAAGGGACGGTCCGCGCCGATGGCGGGATCGCGCGAGACGGTCACGCGGCCGCCGTGGCTGTGCATGTCGATCGTCAGCGCGTTGGCGGGCGGCGTCCATCTGGCGGCGGCGTCAGCCGCTTGTGGGGTGGATGCCGCGGATGGCTCGCGCGCTTCGGTGTAGCCGGCGAAGCGCCCCGGCGCGCAGGCGGCAAGCCCGAGCGCCGCGCCGGACGCCAGGAACACGCGCCGGGTGATCGGCGCTGCCCCTGCTTGCGGCGCGGGCGCAAGCGCCGAGGCTTCCACCATCTGATAGCGCCAGCCCGCCGGATCGTCGCGCAGCCGCAGCAAACGCCCCCGCAGGCAAACGGCGCGCTCTTGCCGCGCGAGCGGCGCCGCAAGGTACACCTCGATGCTGGCCAGCGGATCGCGCGGCACGCACCCGCCGCAGCATGGCGCCTCGGCGGTGATCAAGGCATAGTCGGCGGTCTCGCCCGCGGGATCCAGCGGCATCATCCAGCCTGTCACCTCGACCAGCGTGCCATGCAGCGCGTCGGCCGCGCCGGTACGGATTGTCGTCCAGTCAATCTGCTCAATCTGCATTGCCGCTCCACGCGTTGGGCATTCGGACCTGAGCGTTGGCCGGTCAGGCACGGCTGGCTTGCGATCCACATGATATCGCGGCGAAATACGCGGGCGGCGGTGCCGGCGGGGCCACAAGCGCCTTTGCCTGCACCGGGACCCGTCTCCGCGCCATTCCCATCACTCGCATAGCAAGTACAATGCTGGGCTTCGTCCCGGACTGTCCGGGTCCGCCCCGCTATACCTGATTCCATGTCCAATCTCATCGTGCACGGCGGCAAGCCGCTCCGTGGCCGCATTACTCCCTCGGCCAACAAGAATGCAGTGCTGCCCGTGCTCTGCGCCACGCTGCTCACCGATGAGCCTTTGCGCCTGCATGGCGTGCCCGATATCACCGACGTGCGCAAGATCCTCGAGATTTTCCGCGCTTTGGGCAGCAAGGTGCATATGGACCACGCGACCGGCACGCTGGAACTGCACCATTGCGAAACGGTCTTCGACGCCGCCCGCCATCGGCTGCCCGAGGAAATGCGCTCCTCCATCATGCTGGTGCCCCCGTTGCTGGCGCGCTTCGGCGTTGCCCGGCTGGAGGACAACGTCAAGGGCTGTACGCTTGGCGTGCGCGAGATCGATCCGCACGTCGAAGTCTTCCGCCGCTTCGGCGGCGAGGTGGAGCGCGTCGACGGCTCGCTGCTCGTGCGCAGTGCCGGCCTGCTGAAACCGACCGATCACTGGCTGGACTACGCATCGGTCACCACCACGGAGAACTTCGTGCTGTGCGCGGCCGCCGCGGGCGGCACCTCCACGCTGACCAATGCGGCATCGGAGCCGCATGTGCAGGAGTTCTGCCGCTTCATGGCGATGATCGGCGCGCGCATCGAAGGCATTGGCACCTCGCGCCTGACGGTGCACGGCGGCAATACCCTGCGTGGCGGGGAGTTCACCTTCGACGAGGATTTCCACGAGATCACGACCTTCCTGGCGCTGGGCGCCATCACCGGCGGCGATGTTGTCGTGCGCAACAGCGCACCCGGCAATTTTCCGCTGATCGACCGGACCTTTGCCAAGTTCGGCGTGCAGATCACGCACGAGGACGGCTGGTCGCGGGCCACCTGCGCCGGCCCGCTGAAAGTGCAGACGCCTTTCACCAGCAACGTACTCACCAAGGTCGAGGCCGCGCCATGGCCGTACTTCCCGGTGGACCTGCTGCCGATCTTTATCGCGCTGGGCGTGCGCGCGCAGGGCAACGCCATGTTCTGGAACAAGGTGTACGACGGCGCGCTGGGCTGGACCGGCGAACTGTCGAAGTTCGGCGCCCATGTGTTCTCGTCCGACCCGCACCGGCTCATCACCTTCGGCGGCAATCCGCTGACGCCGGCGGTGGTGGAAAGCCCGTACATCATCCGGGTGGCGATCGCACTGTTCATGGTGGCCGCCAGCATCGACGGCCGGTCCGAGATCCGCAACGCCGCGCCGATCCGCCGGGCCCATCCCCGCTTCGTCGAGAACCTGCGCAGCCTTGGCGTGCAGGTGGAGTGGACGAGCGAAGATTAAGGGCAGGGCAACACGGGTCTTCCGCAGGCGCGGCCCGCTGCCTGCAACGAGACGCTGCGGCGACCACCTCGGCGATTTCCGCCTCGCCGGGAAAGCTCGTCCTGGTTCGCTGCGCGACCACCTTGTCGCCGACCGTGACTTCGAAAATGCCCCCTTGCCGGGCACGAGCGCGGCCGCGAGTCCGCAGCGCTCGCGTATCGCGGCGCCGCGCATATAGGCGACGGCGCGCACGCGGAGCGGATGGCGGCGCGCCTGGTGAAAGCCCGGCGCCGATCCGCAATCGTGCAACACCAGCGTAATACGCCCCTGCGGCAGCACTACATCGAACCAGGCGCCGGGATAGCGTCTATGGAGTCGATAAGTTCAAAGAATGAGTTCATCCGACTTTTGTGTGGGTCGATTTATCGCTGGGCTAATTCCTGCACTGCCGTAGCTCCCCTCCCGTTTCGTGGGGCCGGGACCGTACCGATTCCTATTTCAATCGCGATTCGATCGCGATCATGAGTTCGCCGCTTTCCCTTCGATTGTCCGCACATGTCGGATGGCACGGACAAGATTGCGGTGAAAATCGGCTTTACGGCACTTGCCCATGGGCCTCATGCATATCCCCATTGATTGTTGCCGCTGTTCGACATAAGACTGAAGACAGCGTGTCGCATGCGCACCTCCTGCCCGAAGAACCGGAGATAAAAAATGGAAGAAGATCTCGTTCAGCGGATACGGTCCAATCCCAACTATCAGCGGCTGGTTTCGACCCGTTCCACCTACGGATGGGTGCTCGCCGGGATGATGATGGTTGTGTATTACGGCTACATCCTCCTGGTTGCCTTCGGCAAGACCCTGCTCTCCATCAGGATCGGCAGCGGCGTGATGACCTGGGGCATTCCGATCGGACTCTTTGTGATCGTATTTACCGTGGCGATCACCGGCATCTACGTCTGGCGCGCCAATCGCGAATTCGATGACCTGACGGCTCAGATTCGCAAGGAGGTGCTCTAATGTCGACCCGGAGCCGCATCCTGAGCACACTGACGCCGCTTGCCCTGTGCGGGGCGGCCTGGGGAGCCGGTGGCGACCTTGGCCAGATGCAGAAGCAGCCGACCAACTGGACGGCGATTGCCATGTTCGCTGTCTTTGTGGTGTTCACCCTGTTCATCACGAAATGGGCGGCTAGCAGAACGAAGTCCGCCGCGGATTTCTATACGGCCGGCGGCGGCATCACCGGCTTCCAGAATGGCCTGGCAATCGCGGGCGACTATATGTCCGCGGCTTCTTTCCTGGGGATATCGGCTGCGGTTTATGCGAACGGCTATGACGGCCTGATTTATTCGATCGGCTTTCTGGTCGGCTGGCCCGTCATCACCTTCCTGATGGCCGAGCGGTTGCGCAACCTCGGCCGCTTCACCTTCGCCGACGTGGCTGCCTATCGCTTCGAGCAGACGCCGATCCGCGTATTCGCGGCCTCGGGCACGCTGGTGGTGGTGGCGTTCTACCTGATTGCCCAGATGGTCGGCGCCGGACAGCTGATCAAGCTGCTGTTTGGCCTGGAGTACTGGCTTGCCGTGGTGATCGTCGGCACGCTGATGATGGTCTATGTGCTGTTCGGGGGCATGACGGCGACCACATGGGTCCAGATCATCAAGGCCGGCCTGCTGCTCGCGGGCGCGACGTTCATGGCAGTCATGGTGCTCGCGCAGTTCCATTTCAATCCTGAAGCGCTGTTTGCCAAGGCGGTCGACGTCCATGCCAAGAAGGACGCCATCATGGGCCCCGGCACCTTCATCAAGGATCCGATTTCCGCCATTTCATTCGGCATGGCGCTGATGTTCGGCACGGCGGGGCTGCCGCACATCCTGATGCGATTCTTTACCGTGCCAAGCGCCAAGGAAGCACGCAAGTCCGTGTTCTGGGCGACGACGTGGATCGCCTACTTCTACGTGCTGACGTTCATCATCGGCTTTGGCGCCATCGTGCTGGTCAGCACCAACCCGGTCTACAAGGATGCGCTTGGCGGCTTGCTGGGCGGCAACAACATGGCGGCCATCCACCTTGCGAACGCCGTCGGCGGCAACGTGTTCCTCGGCTTTATCTCCGCCGTGGCCTTCGCCACGATTCTTGCCGTGGTCGCCGGATTGACGCTGTCCGGCGCTACCGCCGTGTCCCATGACCTTTACGCGACCGTGTTCAAGAAAGGCAAGGCGACCAGCGATAAGGAATTGCGCGTTTCGCGGTATACGACAGTGGCGCTGGGCATCGTGGCGGTGATTCTCGGGATCGCGTTCGAGAAGCAGAACATCGCCTTCATGGTGTCGCTGGCCTTTGCTGTTGCGGCATCGGCTACCTTCCCCGTGTTGTTCATGGCCGTGCTGTGGAAAGACTGCACGACACGCGGCGCGACCATCGGCGGCTTTCTCGGCCTGATTACCGCGGTCGGGCTGACCATCGTCTCCAAGTCGGTCTGGGTGGATGTATTCGGTTACAAGGATGCGATCTTTCCGTACACGTCGCCTGCCTTGTTTTCGATGACCGCCGGCTTTGTCGGCATCTGGCTGTTCTCGGTTCTCGACAGGAGCGATCGTGCCCGCGTCGACCGCGAAGGTTACGAGGCGCAGAGAGTCCGGTCGGAAACCGGCATTGGCGCGGCGGGCGCTTCCGGCCACTGAAGGATTTGCCATGTTGCGCCGTAACCTCGCCGGACACCGCCTGATCGCGCTGTTTGCCCTGGGCTGGCTGCTGTTCAACTATCCGCTGCTGGCCCTGTTCAACAACACGCTCACCTGGTTCGGCATCCCGCGGTTGTACGCCTATCTGTTTGCCGCATGGGCGGTGCTTATCGTTCTGCTGGCATTCACCGCGGAACAGGAAGCACCGCGAAAAGGAAACCCACAGGGAAACCCACAGCCCGCCCCGCCCGCACCCGCGCCGAGAGACTGACATGCTGCAGGGCTGGGTCGTTGCGCTGGCGTCGTTCGCGTACCTCGGCGTGCTGTTCGCCATTGCGTATTACGGCGACAAGCGCTCGGACGCGGGCGCCAGCGTCATCAACAACCCGTACCTGTATGCGTTGTCGCTGGCCGTGTACGCCACCTCGTGGACATACTACGGCAGCGTCGGCCGCGCCGCCGTCAGCGGCATCGGCTTTTTGCCCATCTACCTCGGCCCCACGCTGATGGCGGCGCTCTGGTGGACCGTGCTGCGCAAGATCATCCGTATCAGCAAGAACAACCGCATCACGTCGATTGCCGATTTCCTGGCTTCGCGCTACGGCAAGAGCGCGCTGCTTGGCGGCCTTGTCACCCTGGTGTCGGTAGTGGGCATCGTGCCATATATCGCGCTGCAACTGAAGGCCGTCTCGGCGAGCGTGGCGGTACTGGTGCATTCCGCCAACCTCGGCATCCCGCGCGGCGCGGCAGGGCCGGTGTGGTCGGACACCACGCTGTACCTCGCGCTGATGCTGGCCATGTTCACCATCCTGTTCGGCACCCGCCATATCGATGCGGCGGAGCGCCATGAGGGCATGGTCGCCGCGATTGCCTTTGAATCGCTGGTAAAGCTGGCGGCATTCCTCTCGGTGGGGATCTTCGTTACCTTTGGCCTGTACGATGGCTTCGGGGATCTGTTCGGGCGTGCCGGCGCGGTTCCCGCGCTGAAGGCGCTCCTGACGCTGGATGGCGGCGCGGCGGGTGGCGGTACCGTGACGTTCGGCAGGTGGGCCGCGCTGGTATTCCTGTCGATGCTGTCGATCCTGCTCCTGCCGCGCCAGTTCCAGATCGCCGTGGTCGAGAACGTCGACGAGAACCACCTCAGGAAAGCCATCTGGCTGCTGCCCTTGTACCTCCTGGCGATCAATCTCTTTGTACTGCCGATCGCTTTCGCAGGGGTGCTGCGCTTTCCGGGCGGCCAGGTCGACCCGGATATGTTCGTGCTGGCGTTGCCGCTGCAGGAAAGCTCTCCGGCGCTGACGCTCCTTGTGTTTATCGGCGGGCTGTCGGCCGCGACCGGCATGGTTATCGTCGAAACCATTGCGCTCAGCACCATGGTCTGCAATGACCTGGTGATGCCCTTGCTGCTGCGCCTGAAGCCCTTGCGGTTCGGCCATCGCGCCGATATCAGCGCGATGCTGCTCGCGATCAGGCGCGCGGCCATCGTGCTGTTGATGATGCTCGGATATGCCTACTTCCGGCTCGCCGGCGAAGCGTACGCGCTGGTTTCGATCGGCCTGATCTCATTCGCGGCCGTGGCGCAGTTCGGGCCCGCGATGCTGGGCGCCATCTATTGGAAAAACGGCACGCGGCGCGGCGCGCTGGCCGGCCTGGGCGTGGGGTTCCTGATCTGGCTGTACACGCTCCTGCTGCCATCGTTCGCGCAGTCCGGCTGGCTGCCGGCCAGCTTTGTCGAATACGGGCCGTTCGGCATCGGGTGGCTGAAGCCGCAGCAACTGTTTGGCCTGGCCGGGCTGGACCCGGTCTCGCATGCGCTGTTCTGGAGCATGCTGGCGAATGCCGGCAGCTATGCCGGCGTGTCGCTCACGAGTCCGCAAAGCGCGGCGGAACGGGTGCAGGCCATCCTGTTCGTGGATGCCTACGCCCACAGCGGCAGCGCGCTCGGTTCCCATGTGTGGCGCGGCAGCGCTTCGGCCGAAGCGGTACTCGCGTTGTTGCGGCGTTTCCTTGGCGGCGCCAGGGCCGACGAAGCGTACGCGCGATTCCACCGCGAGCGCGCCGGCGCCAGCCCGCTGGCGGCCGACGCCGCGCTGGTGCATTTCGCGGAAATCCAGCTGGCCGGTGCGATCGGTGCCGCATCGGCGCGCGCCATGATCGCCTCGGCGGTGAATGAAGAGCCGCTCGGCCTGGACGAAGTCATGGCGATACTGGATGAGACCTCGCAAGCGGTCGCCTACAGCCGGCAACTGGAACAGAAATCGCGCGAACTGGAAACGGTCTCGGCCGGACTCAAGGCGGCCAACCTGCGGCTCACCGAACTCGACCGCATGAAGGACGACTTCATTTCGACCGTGACCCACGAGTTGCGCACGCCACTCACGTCAATCCGCGCATTCTCCGAGATTCTTCGCGACCATCCCGATCTTGCCGCTGCCAGGCGCAGCGAATACCTTGACATTGTGATCAGGGAAAGCGAGCGCCTCACACGTCTCATCAACAACGTGCTCGATCTTGCCAAGATCGAATCCGGCGGCACCGGATGGCGCACCGTGCCACTAGACTTGAAACAAGTGATAGAGGATGCGGTAAGCGCCACCCGGCAACTGTTCGCGGACCAGCGCATTCAGCTTGAGTTGCACCTGCCGCCGCAGGTCCCTGTGATACTGGCCGACCCCGACCGGCTGATGCAAGTGATGCTCAACCTGCTGTCGAACGCGGCAAAGTTCTGCGACCGGGCGGACGGCCGGGTCGCGGTGAGCCTGGAGGCCGCAGGCGGCAATTTGCGTGTCGCGGTGCGCGACAACGGTTGCGGCGTGCGCCCGCAGGATCGGGAGCTGATCTTCGACAAGTTCCGCCAGGGCGGCGACAGGCTGGCGGGCAAGCCACAGGGCACCGGGCTCGGATTGCCGATCAGCCGGGAAATCGTTCGCCATTTCGGCGGTGCGCTGTGGCTGGAGGCGACGCAGGACAACGGTGCGGTATTCGTATTCACGCTGCCGCTGCCGAATGCACCGGAGACAACGTCATGACCCACAAAGTCCTCATCGCCGACGACGAACCGAACATCGTGATCTCCCTGGAATTCCTGATGCAGCAGAGCGGCTACGAAGTGGGCATCGCTCGCGACGGGGAGGAAGCCCTGGCGCAGATGACCGCGTTCCAGCCCGATCTTGTCCTGCTCGACATCATGCTGCCGCTGCGCAGCGGCTTCGAGGTCTGCCAGAAGATCCGCGAGAACAAGGCCTGGGATCGGGTCAGGGTGGTCATGCTATCGGCGAAGGGGCGGGAGCTTGAGGTGAGCAAGGGCCTCGCGCTGGGCGCCGATGCGTACATCACCAAGCCGTTTTCCACCAGGGAGCTGGTTGAAAAGGTGGGCGCATTGCTCGCGAGCTGACAGAGAGACCTCGAATGTTTCGGACTTGGATCGCCGGACACCGCTTCGGCGTGACATTGGCGCTGCTCTTCCTGGCGCAGTTGCTTCTCGCCGGCGCGATCCTCTTACCGCTCGCGATCGACCTGCCGGACGCGCAGCGCACATGGATGCGCGCGTTGCTGCTGCAGCGCGGCGCGCTATGGATTGCCCTCGCGTTGCTGCTGCTGCTCGGCCTGGGCATCGGCCTGAAAGCGCTGTTCGACGCTTACCTGACGCCGGTCGCGCGCCTGGCCGAAGATGCCGTGCTGCTTGCGGCCAACCCTGGTCATCGCATCGCGCCGCAAGGCGCGCGCGACGTGCGCGTCCTCGCCGACAAGCTTAACCTGCTGGCGGCTTCCCATCAGGCCGTGCACGACGACGTGCAGGCCAGGATCGCGCTGGCGAACCGCGCGCTGGCCGAGGAGAAGAACCGGCTCGCCGCGCTCATGGCGGAGCTCGCGCTGAGCGTGCTGGTCTGCAATATCGAAGGGCGAATACTGCTGTACAACGACAGCGCCAGGCAGTTGCTGGAAGCTGGCGGGGCCGGCGCGTCAGTGGCTGGCACTGCGGCAATCGGCCTGGGCCGCTCCGTGTTCGGCGTGATCGAGCGGGGGCTCATCCTGCACGCGCTGGAACAGCTCCAGCACCAGCTCCGGGAGGGCGGGACCGGCGCGGCTCGGCCGGTATCGGGATTCGTCGCCACGCTCTCACAGGGCCAGATCGTGCGCGCGCACATGGCACCCGTGTTCGACAACGTGCACACCCTCAACGGCTTCGTGCTGACGCTGGAAGACATCACCCGCAACGTCGAGGCCGACAACCGCCGCGACGCGTTGCTGCAGTCGCTCACGCAAGATGCGCGCGCCACGCTGGCGAATCTGCTTGCGGCGGTGGAAACCATCCAGGCGTTCCCTGATATGAACGCCGGGAAGCGAGCCCAGCTTACCGGCATCATCGACGACGAATCGCAACGCCTGGTGGGCCAGATCGGCCGCGCCGTGGATCAGCGCGGCGCCGGGATGGACAGCCATCAGGAGCTCGAAGAGATGCGGGGCGCCGACCTGCTTGCACTGCTGCTGCGGCGGATCGGCAGCCCGTCGCTCAGCGTAGCCGCCAGCGATGCGGTCGATGCCACGCTGTGGCTCAGGGTGGACAGCTATGCCTTGACCCAGGCGCTGGCTTATCTGGCGCAGCGGCTCGCCACCGAAGCCGGCGTTACCGAGTTGCGCTTCGGCCTGTGCCGTGCCGGGCGGCTGGCCTATCTCGACCTCACCTGGCACGGCGCGCCCCCCACCGCCGATATGCTGCGGGCTTGGGAAAACGCGCCATTGCAAGCCGGCTCGGCGCTGTCACTGAGCGCGCTGATGGCGCGTCAGGGCGGCGAGACCGTGTGCTCGTCCGGTGCATCGCCCGACACGGCGCGCTATCGTCTGATGCTGCCGGTTTCCGAGCCCCGGTCGGCGCTGGACAGACTGCCGGCACAGCAAGGCCGCCCGGAGTTCTACGATTTCGACCTGTTCCACCAGCCGGGACAAAACGCCGGGATCGACCAGTGCCGGCTCTCGCAACTCAGCTACACGGTGTTCGATACCGAGACCACGGGGCTGGCGCCTGCCGCCGGCGATGAAATCATCTCCATCGGCGCCCTGCGCATCGTCAACGGCCGGTTGTTGCAGCGGGAGAGTTTCGAGCAGCTGATCCAGCCGCGGGGCGCACTGAGCGCCTCGTCGATCGCGGTTCACGGCATCACGCACGCGATGCTCAACGGCCAGCCGCCGATCGAAACCGTGTTGCCGCAGTTTCACCGTTTCGCCGCGGATACCGTGCTCGTCGCGCACAATGCCGCGTTCGACATGAAGTTCCTGCAAATGCTGGAGGAAAGAACCGGCACCGCCTTCACGCAACCCGTCCTCGATACGCTGCTGCTATCGCAGGTGATCCACCCCCATCAGGCCGAGCACTCACTGGAAGCGATCGCCAGCCGCCTCGGTGTGGCGGTCATTGGCCGCCACACCGCCCTGGGCGACGCGATCGTCACCGGAGAGATCTTTCTCAGGATGGTCCCGTTGCTCGCGGAAAAAAGCATTGTCACGCTGAAGGATGCCCGCGATGCCGCGCAACAGACCCTGTACGCGCGGGTCCGGTACTGAGGACGAGGAACGCACAGCCCATGAACGAGCCGCCCACGATCCGTCCCGATGCCGCTTTCGATCCGGCCAATGTCCAGGCGAGCGCATTCATGCGAGACATGGAGGACGCCCGCCGCCGTATCGCCGCCGCGCAGGACGGAAGCGGGCTGCAACGGGCCGCCGCGGAGATCCGGGCGCTCTGGCATCGCGTGGCGGGCGAGGCGGAAGCGCAGGCGCTCATGCGGTTGATCTCGGCGCTGAACGATGCCTTGACGCGGCGCGTGATCGACCTGGCCTGCGTGGGGCAGCAGTTGCAGGACGTACGCTGGTGCTGGATCGCGCTCGGCAGCGAAGGCCGCGAGGAACAGACGCTGTCGAGCGATCAGGACAACGGGATCATCCTGGCTGGCAGCGGCAGAGGCAGCGCCCAGGCACTGCGCGAACGGATGCTGCCGCTGGCGCTACGCATCAACGAAGCGCTCGATGCCTGCGGGTTCCCGCTGTGCACCGGGCAAATCATGGCAAGCAATCCGCAGTGGTGCCTCGACCTGCACGAATGGCGGGAGCGCTTCGCGAGCTGGATCATCGAAGGCGATCCGCGGGCGCTGCTCAATGCCACCATCTTCTTCGACCTGCGGCCGCTTCATGGCGCCCACGATCTGGCGCAGGCGCTGACCGACTGGCTCGCGGACATGGCGCCGGACAGCCCGCGCTTTCTGTACCAGATGACCGAGAATGCGCTGCGACGCAAACCGCCGCTCGGCCTGCTGCGCGACTTCGCGGTGGCGAAGAGCGGGGCTTTCGCCGGCACGATCGATCTGAAACTGGACGCCGCCACGCTGTTCGTCGACGCGGCCCGCATTTACGGCCTGGCTTGCCGCGCCCGCGCCAGCAATACGGCCGATCGCCTCCGGCGCGCCGGCGAGACGCGGCGGCTGGAACCACATCATGTGCAAGCATGGATCGGCGCGTTCAACCGCATCCAGATGTTGCGCATGAAGACACAGCAGCGCTGTTTCGAACGCGGCAAGGCCATGCACAATCATGTGGACCCGAATGAACTGGACGCGGACGAGCGGCGCGCATTGCTCGACGCCTTGCGCCAGGCCCGCGCACTGCAAAGACACCTCGCGCTGGATTACCTCGGCTTTCGCCAGGGCATCTGATCCCGCCGGCGCTGGCCAGCCGCGTGCGTCCTGAGAGGCGCACGCCGTGCCTTTTGCCTATACTCAGGGACAAGTTGTTCGCAAGCGCCGTGCGCGTCCCGCACGCGAGCCGCCGGAGGGGCACTGATGGAGTTCAAGGACTACTACGCGATGCTGGGCGTGGAGCGCACGGCCACGCAGGATGACATCAAGCGTGCCTACCGCAAGCTCGCGCGCAAGTATCACCCTGACGTCAGCAAGGAGCCGGATGCGGAAGCCCGGTTCAAGGACGTGGCCGAAGCGTATGAGGCGCTGAAGGACGCGGAAAAGCGCGCGGCCTACGACGACGTGGGTGCGCGGTACAAGCATGGCCGCGAGTTCACCCCGCCGCCGGGATGGGATAGCGGCTTCGAGTTCAGTGGCGGCGATGCCGGTCGCGACCCGGAGATGGATTACAGCGATTTCTTCGAGTCGCTGTTCGGGGCAAGGCGGGCGCAGGGCCGCGGCGCGCGTCATGCCGGCCGCATGGCCGGGGCGGATCATCACGCCAAGGTGCGGATCGATCTGGAGGACGCCTATCGGGGCGGGAACCGCACCATTTCGCTGCGAACGCCGCAGGTGGATGCCAACGGCCATGTCCGCTTGCAGGAGCGGCAACTGGACGTGAATATTCCCAAGGGCATTCGCGGCGGACAGCATCTCCGGCTTGCCGGGCAAGGCGGACCGGGGATTGGAGACGCGCCTGCCGGCGACCTGTATCTCGAGATCGAGATCGCGCCCCACCCGCGCTTCCGCGTCGACGATCGCGACGTCTACCTGGACCTGCCGGTCGCCCCCTGGGACGCTGCCCTGGGCGCCAGCGTCGACATACCCACGCCGGACGGCCGCGTGCTTCAACTCAGCGTGCCGCCCGGCTCGTCGGCGGGCCGCAAGCTGCGGCTCAGGGGCAAGGGCCTGCCCAGCACGCCGCCCGGCGACCTGTACGCGGTGCTCTCCATTGTCTTGCCGCCCGCCGACACGGAGCAGGCCAGGCAGGCGTACCGGGAGATGGCCAAGACCTTTGGCGGCTTTTCCCCGCGCCGTTCAACGGAGGCTTGATGCGATGAGCGATCAAAGTGGTTCGACGCTGCAGGGCGTGCTTGTCGAGGAAGAGGTTCAGTTCACGCTGGTCGAGTTGAGCTTCGCCTGTCATGCCGACATGGAGCAGGTGGTGGCCCTTGTCGAGGAAGGCGTGCTGACGCCGCGTGGCGAGGACGTGCAAGGGTGGCTTTTTGACGGCACCGCCCTGTCGCGCGCCCGTGCGGCGCTGCGTTTGACACGCGACCTGGAGCTGCGGCCAGCGGGCGTTGCCCTCGTGCTTGACCTGCTGGACGAGATCGAGGCGCTCAAGGCGAAGCTACGCCGCGCCAACCTGGCCTGAGTGGCATCCGCGTCTTAGCGAAGCTGCTCGTCGATGTAGCAGAACACGGCCGTGCCGCTGCCATATTCGGTATCGCGCGAGGTGAATGCACCGGACAGGCAGATAAACACGGTCATGCATGCGAGGGTGGCAAGCAGGCAGAGCGTCAGGATGGATAGCTTTTGCATGGCTAAGCCCTCCGGCAATCGTTAGACGTCGATGGCATGTGCGTTCTCCTGACGAGGCCTCAAGCACCGGGGCCGGTGCTCACACGTCTGTACGCATTTCTCATGCCCGCGTCCGGCAGGCGACACTGGCGCCGGATTGTGCTTCAGGGGATACACGCGGAGGAGGAGTCGTTGGGCTGTGCCACACAGTCCTGGCGGCTTGTGTATGTCTGGGCGCGACAGTGCATGACGCCCCCGGATGACCGGTCGGGCCAATGGGCGACGCCCCGATAGGCGAAGGTCAGGCGATGTCGCGCACTCTCAGCCGTACCGCCGGGTCGCCCAGCACCACGTAATTGCGCGCATCATCCCGCGCCACCCAGCGTAGCGCGATCTCGGCATCGGAAACGGCGGCGCCCGCGCCGCGGTCGTGCAGCAACTCCGCCAGTTCCGTGCTGAGCGCGGCCCAGCGGATGTTGAAGCGATCCGTGGCCTGCCCGACTCGCTCGCCCCGCAGCAGGCTGCCGATCACGTCGCGGAATCCCTGGGTCTGCGGGTCCGCGCGCTCTGACTGGAAGCCGTAAGCCCAGGCCCGGTCGACATGCCCGAGCACCGCCAGCGCGCCGCCGTGGGGATGGGCAAGCAGCCGCTGCGGCAGGCGGGCGGTGAAGGGGGCCGGCGCGAGCCGCGCGGGGGCGCTGGCGTCGCGGCCGAAATTGTCGAACTCGGGGCAGCCGGCGCCATAGCACGCAAAGCAGAACTGGATGAGGCCGTGGCACTGCGCGTCGTCGGGCATATCCTGCGCGGCGAACCAGTGCTCGGGGCCGATCGCCCCGTAGCCAGGCCAGTCCTGGCAGACGATGGCGCCCTGGGCTCCGGCAAGGCGCGCATCGTCCGCGCGAAAGCCCATGCCGTGGGAGCCGGTGAAGAGCAGGGCGGGCGGGCCGTCCGGGCCTTTGCCGCGCAAGACTTCGGCCAGGGCGGATTTGGTGGCGGCTTCGCCCAGCAAGGCCTGCATGGCAAAGCCCTGGCGCTCGCCAAGGGCTTTGGCTTGCGCGGTGCCAAGGCTGAGCGGGGTGGCCAGTTGCCGCGTGAGCAACTGCGTGGCGCGATCGAAATCGTGGCAGGTGGCGAACAGCGCGATCCGGCGGCGGGCCGTCACGCTGGCCATG
The DNA here is from genome assembly GCF_057814235.1 of Cupriavidus sp. F041. Taxonomy (NCBI): domain Bacteria; kingdom Pseudomonadati; phylum Pseudomonadota; class Betaproteobacteria; order Burkholderiales; family Burkholderiaceae; genus Cupriavidus; species Cupriavidus sp. F041. The sequence continues at coordinate 1,276,500 of NZ_JBVASY010000001.1, read as the reverse complement.
GTTTCATAGGCCGTCACGCTGTCCGCGTAGCTGCGAAAATCAGCCAGTTGCGGAAAATCCAGCCGTCCCACCGCCCAGTACAGGTCGAGTGTGTATTGGAAGGCAAACGATATCTTGTCGGGCGGCCCGACCAGCACAAGATAGTAGGGCACGCCCAGGGCCGGATCGACCACGTTGAGCGAAACCTTGTGCCGCGCCAGCCAGGTGGCGGCGCTCTCGCCGGGCAGGCAACCGTCCGCGCCCTGGAATATCGTGACCTGTCCGGCTTCCCGGTGCCGCCAGGCGATCAGCGGGGCAAGGGCGTCCAGGTAAGGCGCGGGATCGACGTCGGAGGGAAACAGCAAGCCCCAGCCGGCTTCGTCCAGCTTGTCGCCGTCGACATCGCCCAGCACGGCGTAGGTCTCGGCCTGCCTGGCTTTTTCCGCGGCGCGTTCTGGCGCGCGGCGTCCCACGTGCTCGTGCGCGGTGAACGCGGCGACAGCCTGCGCGTCGATCTCCGCGAGCGGGCGTCCGGTGTCGGCCTGGATGCCGAGCGGGATGGGCATGGATTCGTCGGACATGGTCATGGTGGTGTTCCTGGTCGCGCTCGCAATTTCGCTCAGGTTCGGATTCAGGCCCCCGCCAGCGCGGCCTGCCAGATCAGGTGGGCGACTTCGGGGCCGTCGATGTCGTTGTGCGCGCCCGAGACGCCGCACTTGTGGCAGATGTACTCGCTGGCCTCGATGTTCAGCACCTTGCCGCCAGTCATGGTGTAGCGGCCGTCGTAGGGCTGCAGGGGCGCGTCCGTGGCGCCGTCGATGCCCTGGATGCCGAACGCGCCGATGGCGCCGAAGGCGGGATAGGCCTGCGCGGGTTCGAACGCGACCTGGCCAGCCACGCCGGCGGCCCAGGGATACAGCGAGCCGACTGCCGTGTCGTGCCGCGAGCGGGTCACCACCAGCGGCCCGCTGACCTTGCCGTCCGGCAGCACCTGGTGGCAGTAGCCCGCCGTGCCGGGCCGCACGGGGATATCCGGCGCGTAGGCCCACAGCGACATCGCGCCCTGTACCAGCACGCACGACGCCACCGGGCGCCGCAGCGCCGCCGTGCCGCCCGGCCCGCCCAGCGCGGCGGACATGACGACGGCGCCGAAGCTGTGGCCCATCAGGTGGATGCGCGCCGCCGGCAAGGCATCGCTGATGCGGTTGACCAGGGGATGCACGCCGTTTTCGCCGACGGTCTGGGCGCGCTTCTTCATATTCCAGAAGGACAGCTGCCGCAGCGGTGCCAGCAAGCCGCCCAGCACGGAGCCGCCGAACGCGGTGCCCAGCTGGGTGGCTTCGGCAAAGGAGGCATCGGGATCGAACGGCAGGCGGTCGGCGCCGGCATCGCCTCCCACCCCCTCGTTGCCAAGCGCGAGCGCCTGGTCGAGTTGCAGGTAGGCCAGGCGCGCGGCTTCCGGCAGGCTGGCGGCATCCGCCTGGGTGCGCGCGGCCTCGAAGATGGCGGCCAGCGCGGCACGCACTGGCGGCGTGTCGCCCAGGCGCTGCGCATAAGCATCGATCATGGCTTGCGCGCCCGCCCCTGCGAACGGGGCAAAGCTGGCATCGCCGCCCAGTTCCTCGTCGCCCCACGGCAGGCTGGGCCAGTGCACGCCGATATGGGCAACGGCGAAATCCGGGTGCCGCGCGCGCATCTCCTGCTCGTCGCCGACGCTGCGCGCGAAGGCGCCGATCCAGCGGTCGTACTGGTTGCGCGCCGCTGGCAGGTCGCCCTGCCAGCCGTGGCTCCAGAGAAAGACGTCGGTGGGCGCGCTGTCCCGCCATTGCGGCAGCAGACGCTCGGACAAACGTCCGGCGACGCCGTCCGGGTCGCCGTTGCGTTCGTTGCCGGCGGCGTCCAGTGCCAGCAGCGCATAGCTGGCACTGGTACCCGCAATGGTCTGGATGGGCATGGCGTGCTCCTCTTCCGGTCAACTCAGTCGATAAAGGCGTCGATAAAGGCGTCGATAAACCTGTTGATCAACGCATTCACCACATTCACCGCATTCAACGTGCTTCACATGCGGTCGGCGATGGCGTATCGCCCTTGAAGAAATCGGCTTTCTGCCGGGCCGTAAAGCCACCGCCGGCAATGGCGCAGGCCTGCTTGCGCCATTGCTCCATATCGAGATCCCAGATCGCCGCAAGCCCGGTGCCGGCCGCATACAGCCAGCGTCCGTCGTCGCTGACGGAGAGGGAGGCCACGGGTTGCCGCGGGTCGCGATAGAGCGTCTGCGGGATCGGCAGTGGCCGGTCGGTCTCGCGGTCGAGCAGGAAGAGATTGCCATGGTCGTCCCCGGCGACGACAAACGGCGCGTCTGGCGCGGCCAGCGCGGTGATGACGCCCGCGGCGTCCTGCTTGAGGATGGTGGCCCGGGCCCGCACCGGCTGGCCCGGCGATGCCGGGGACTTCGGCAATGCCAGGCGGTACACCTTGCCCAGATAGTTGCCGGCCACCAGCGTGTCGCCGCGCGCGCCGAAGGCAAGGCTGGTGATCTGGCCGCGCGGCAGGTCTTCGAAACGCTGGACCATGACCGCCCTGGCGTCGGCGCAATCGGTCCCGGCGAGCTCGATCCGCCACAGGCCGATGCTGTCGTCCTCGGCCACGGCAAGTTCGCTGGCGCCGGGCCGGAAGGTGGCATAGGCCGCGCGCGCCAGCGGCTCGGGCAGCGGGATCCGGCAGGCGCCGGCTTCGGTGGTGGCTTCAGTGGCGGATGCAGCGGCCGCGGCAGGCGCGGCTGCGCCGGCGTCGGGCGGCAGACGCCATAGTTCCAGGCGCCGGGCTTCGGCGGGTTCGCCCGAACGGATTGCCAGCAGGCGCGCATCGTCGCTGAGCGTCAGGCGCGCGCTGGTGCCCGCCATCACGCCAGGCAGGATCGCATTGCCGGTGCCATCGGCCGCAAGCATCCAGACCTGTCCGTTGTCGTCCGCCACCACAAGGCGCCGCGCGCCACGTGCCCAGTCCAGCGCGCGCACCGGCGCGGCCGGCATGGCAACCGGCCGCCGGCTGGCTGGATTGCCGGCCTCCGCCTGCAATATGACCAGCCTGCCGCTTTCGGTCGCGGCGGCCACCGGCGGGGTGACGCCCGTCAGCGCCAGCAGTAGCGGCGGCGCTCCGTCCTGCCCGCGCGAGAGGATCCGGGCCATCGGATGGCGCGGCGCGTCGAAGCGCATCTGCAGCAGCTCGCCCTGTTCGGTGGAGGCAAACAGGCGCTGGTCGCGGCCGGCCAGCGCCAGTCCGGTGATCTGGCTCGGCAGGTCCAGGAGCTCGTTGCGCGTGAACTGCATACGCTCGGGGTCGAGCCGCCAGCGGATCACGCGGCCATCCCAGCCGCCGGAGAGCAATTGCTTGTCGTCGGTGAAGACCAGCCGCACCACGGCATCGTCGTGGCCCAGCAGCGCGCGCGGCCACAGCACGCCATCGGCGGTGCGCCACACGCTGATGCGGCCGCCGCGCGTGCCGGCCACGGCCAGGCTGCCGTCCGGACTGACGGCGATGCTGTGGTAGCCCGCAAACCAGTCGGTATTGTCCGCGGGCGCCGACAGTTCCCGTGCGGGGGTCTTCAACACGGCCGGGTCCGCCCCGGGGTCGGACGGCAGGCGCCACAGCCGGGCCTTGCCGTCGCGCGACGCGGTGGCGAGCTGCCGGCCTTGATCGAACAGCGCCACGTCGGTGATGCGCAAGGCATGCGCGCGCCCGCTTGCCACCGGGCGCCGCCAGGTGTCGCCGCCCTTGGCGAGATCCCACACGGCGACGCGGCCGCCGTCGTAGCCCGCGACCAGGCGCTGGCCGTCGCCGGACAGGGCCGAGACCGGTCCCCATCCGCTTGCGCGGCTCGCCCCCGGCGGCTGCAGCACCGTGGCACGCGCGGGCTGCGCGATGTTCCACAACGCCACGCTGCCGTCCTGGCCGCCCGTGGCCAGCGTGCCGGCACCGGTCAGCGCCAGCACGCGCACGCCGTCGGGATGCTGGTTGCGCAGCGCGGCCTCGTCCAGCCGCACCGTGCGGGCGCCGGGACCAAGCCCGGTGACGTCCACGATCCAGTGATTCGCGCCGAGCCTGGCGCTGACCCGATAGCCGGTATCGGCCTGCACCTCCAGGGTTTGCTCATCCGCGCGCGCCAGGTAGGCCTCGATATGGCGGGCACGATTCATGGTGCTGACCAGTGAGCGCCGGAAATCGAAGCCCGCCGGCGGGGAGTGGCCATGCAGGTCGCGCGTGCCCTCCACGGCCGCCAGCAGCGCGGCGTCCGGCGCGGGCCGCGAGCCGAGCAGCGAGAAAAGGGCGTTTTGCCGGGCGATGTCTTGCTTGGTGGCGCGCAGTTGCCAGGCCAGTATCGCAACGCCGATCAGAACCACGAACGTGATGAACGCCAGCGAATAGCCAAGGATATGCCAGCGCCGCGCGCGCTCCTGCTCCGCGCGAAAGCGCTGGTAGGCCGCCAGGAAACGGTTTTCCGCTTCGCTGTGCCGGTCCTCGGCTTCGAGCAAGGTGTCGTCGAGTTCCTCGGTGGAACTGAGCTTGCCGAAGACGCCGGGATTCTCGCCGGACAGGGCCCAGGCGCGCGCCAGCTGCTTCCAGTGCGGCAGGTACTGGGTGCGCCATTGCGCGTTGCTGGCGCGCACCGGTTCGATCAGCCGGTCGTGCGCAAGCTCGAGCCACTGCGCGTCCTGCCGGCTTTGCGCGCGCACCAGGTGATACTGCTGCAAGCGGTCGAGTTCGGCCGCCGTGGGTGCGCTGCGCGAGCCGGCATCCAGCGTTGCCTGGGCGCGCATGTTGGTGGCGGTGATCAGGCGGCTCTCGACCCAGTCGCGTACCACGCGCTGCCGTGGGCGCGTGGCGGCGGCCGTGTCGAACACCGTATTGCAATACGAAGCCAGCGCCGCGCCGGTGTCCAGGCGCCGAACCTGCTCGAGCGTGATGGCGCCCCCGCCGGACGCTGGCCCATCCTGGCCGAAGCAGGCTTGCCACAGGCTCAGGCCGACCACCTGCAATTGCACCGGCTCGACAAAGCGCCCCTCGCGCAGGCTTACCTGGCCGGCCGCGTCGCGCGTGCGCACCTGGGCCAGATCCTTCACCAGCTGCCGCGCCGCGTCCTCGCGAAAATCCACGCCCGCCGCCAGCGCCGGTCCGCGCAGCGCCTCCAGCGCCTGGTCGCGCGACAGCAGGTCGATCCGCATGGTGTTCATCAGGTGCGTCGGCACCAGGTCGCGATAGGCATCGAGCCACGAGAAGTATTCCTCGCGCATCGCCACCAGGGCCCATACCGGGCTGCCGCTGCGATCCAGCAGTTCGCCCAGCTGCGTGAAGAACACCTGCTTGGCGCCGGTGTCGGTGCTGTCGAGCGTGAAGATCTCCTCGAACTGGTCGAGCACGATCAGCAGCCGCCGCGCGCGGCCACCCGGATTGTGGTCTTCCAGGCGGGACAGGCAGGACAGCAGCGTATCGTCCGCGCGCGGCTTCAGTTCGGCGCGCGCAGCCCAGCAGTGCAGCACGCTGGTGACATAGCGGTTGCTGCCTTCATACGGCACGCTGACCCGCGCGGTGGGCAGCACGTCGAAGCGATCCGCCAGGCGCGGGCGCAGGCCGGCCTCGATCAGCGAGGTCTTGCCCGCGCCTGAGGGCGAATACAGCAAGACGACGCGGTCGGCGATCAGGCGGTCGCGCAGTTCCTCAATCTCGGCATCGCGGCCGAAGATGGGGTCCGTCTCGTCCAGCGGCATGGGGCCGATGTACGGGCCGTGGGCGCTGCGTGCCGCGTTGTGCGCCTTGTGTGCCGTGTCCGGAAGTTCGGGATTGGCCGCCATCTCACCCCTCCAGGCGCCGCAGCAGTTCGGCGGTGAACATGCCGACGTCGCCCCAGTACAGCTTGAGCCGGGCCTTGTCCTGGAAGTAGCGCTCCAGGTAGCGGCGCGCGCTCACCGGGTCGACGATGCTGTTGGGGTCGAGCTGCGCGGAAAGGTGCTGGTATTCCTGGCGCAGGTCCGCACCCTCCAGGTTGAGGAGGCTGCGGAACAGGATGCGGAATTCCCACGACTGCACGTCGAAGCCGACGAACAGCAGCGCGCTGTCGTTGAGCCGCGCCCGCACGGCCAGCGGGATGGCGTTGCGGTTCATCGACACGCTGGTGAGGTAATCGAAATACTGGTCCTCGGTCAGCACCAGCGAGCCGGGCTCGCGCAGGTCGCCGAACAGCTTGAGCACCATCGGCGCCTGCGCGGTGGGATTCGCGCGCTTGCGGCCTTCGGACAGCACGTCGTCGCAAGCTTCGGCCTGGCGGTTCCAGCGGCACAGCCGGATGCCGGGGTCGGCGCCGCCCTCGCGCAGGGCATCGGCAAGCAGGTCGCTGGGATCCGTCGTCAGGTACACCGGCAGCTTGAGCCGCGCCATCGCGCGGTAGGGGTTAGCGGGATCCTGCTGGCGCTGCGCGCGGCCCACGGTGCAAACCACCTCGCCAAGCTGCGCGATGATGTCTTCGTTGCGCAGCGCCGACAGTGCGGGTGGCAGGATGTCGCGGTACTGCTGGCTCAGGTGCTGGTATGCGAACTTGAAGAAAAGCCGCCGCGGGAACACCCCTTGCTGGGACACGGCCAGGTACTGCGCCACCTGCGGCAGCTCATCGCGTTCGTGCGCCGCCATCGGGAAGTGATAGGCCTCGGCCCACATCTGCGCCAGTTGCAGGCGCGAACCGAAGACCGTCTCGCTCATGGCCGGTCCGAGGATCGGCGTGGTCTCGCCATGCTGGATGTTCTCGATGACGGCGCGCCAGGCATCGGCGCCATCGCCTTCGTCGGGTCCGAAGCCCGGCGGATAAAAGATGCGGCCGCTGTCGAGCCGCGTGAACACCGCCGGCATCCACCAGTCGGGCTGCTGGCTGACCGCCGCGCGCGCGATGCCCGCGGCGCGGTCCACCTCGCCGTGGTCGCGCAGTTCGGTAAAGAACACCGGCATGAAGGCGTCCATGGTGGCCACGCTCACATTGCCCTGCATGGCGAGGACTGCCGGCACGCCGGCCTGTGCCAGCAGCGGGCCGAGCGCCATCAGCGTGCTGCCGCCGCGCGCCGCGCCCGCGCCGGCGCTCTGGCAGGAACACAGCACCACCAGGCTGGGCGGGCGCTCCAGCGTGCCGATGCGGTCCACCAGCACGCTGCCGGCCACCAGGTCGCGCGTGCCGTCAGTGCGTTCGAGCCACAACATGGGCGTGTCGTCCACAAGTGCGCCGTGGCACACGATATAGAGCACGTCCACGCCGTCGCGCAAGGCGGCGAGGATTCGCTCCACGGTGGCGTGTCCCGGCTCGGCCAGCGTGGTCACCGGGACCGGGGCGAGTGCGGCAGCCGCGCGCGCGGCTTCCCCGGCGGCATCGATCGCCGCCATCTCCGGGCCGAGCCCGCTTGGGTTTGCCACCACCACCAGCGCTGTCACATCGCTCTTTGCACGCAGCTTGGGCAGGCGCATCTCCCGCGCGAACAGGTAACGCGAGAAAAAGCAGTGTTGCCCGATAAAGAGGGGATGCTCGCCGGCGGGGTCGAACAAGGTCTCCCATGGCAGCGCGTGCAGTTCGTGCGCATCGATGCTGATGCGCAGGCGCACGCGCAGGTCCAGGCGGCGCTCCCCCGCCGCGGTCTGCGCGGCGACAAAGGCATCGCGCACGGCCGGCGCCGCGAACAGGCTGGCCGCCAGTGCGCGCCCGCACACCTGCGGGTCCGCATCGCGCAGGGCCGGGTCATCCGGTGACAGCGCCAGTGGCACGCGCGGCGTAATGGCGTCTCCTTCAGGCACCCGATGACGTGCTTCCACCTCGTACCTGCCGCCGCCATCGTTGTCGATGACGATTTCTAGCTCGGAGTAGTTGCGTGGCATAGGCCGTCTCGCGGAGTCCGTGACGCGGGGCCGGAATGCGTTGCCGGCGACGGGTGTCCTGATCCAGACACGCCTGCCCAAGAACTAATGAATATGATATTTGCGAAAAATGCAATTTGCGTCGCTGCCGCACGGATCTGGAGGATGCCTGTGGTGATGCAAGCTGCATCCGCCATGGCGCAACTGTTGGCCGGAACGCCACACCCCGCACTTCTGTTGCCGGCAAGCCAACATCGCTTCTCGCCGCACGGACCGGCGTCGAACACGGAATAGGCCGCTTCAGCCGCATTGAGCGGGTTTGTCCGGGAAGTGCCGCAGCAGTGCGCCCCACACGTGGCGCAGACAGAGCATGCGCGCGATTGGCACGCTCCATGCTCCTATGACCTCAAGCCTCGCAATAGGCTCGACACGGATCCCCCGATCCAACACTTCAACATCCCGACCTGTTTTGCCGATTCTCAGGAGACTGTGATGAACACGATAGACATTAAAGACCTGCCGGCGTCCGAAGCGCTGGACGAGAAAGCGATGGCGGAGGTGCGCGGTGGCATCGGCAGAACGCCTGTGCAGATCCTTGCGTGGGAGCTGTCGGGCAAGCCGGCCACCTGGCAAGGCATGATCCTCGGCGACGATGGCCGCCTGCATCCCGGACCGGCCTGAGCGATGACGCCGCCCCCAGTGGGAGACCCGGCCGAACCGGGCACCAGCAGCCCGGCCTGCCCGATCGCGCTGTCCGCCGGGCAGCGCACGCTGGAGCGTGTGGACGCTTGCCGGTGCGAGACGCGCCAGCTTGCATGGTGGCCGCAGCCGCGTAGCCGCATCGTCAGGCAACGGCGGCTAGTACCAACAGGCAGGCCTTGAACGCGAGCCCGATGCGGCTGACGTGGCGCGGCCCCGTGCCACGTCAGCCGCATTCGAGCCGCACGCACTCAGGCCGGGAAGTCAGGCGACCGCGACAGCGCTTCCCACGCCTGCAGTTCTTGCTCCACCAGCGCATGTTTTTCGCGCACGCGGTTCACCGCGTCGGTGCCGAACTGAAGGCGCTGCGGAGGCTGCTGTGCCGCTACCAGCTCAAGCAATCCCTGCGCGAGTTTCCTGGGGTCGCCGGGCTGCCGGTGGTTATAGGCCTTGGCCGTGATGCGCACCTTGCCTGCCGTCCCGGCGTAATCGCCGATCACCGTGGCGGACTCCACTACCGAGGCAGCATCCAGGAAGTCGGTGCGGAAGTAACCAGGCTCGATCACGGTGACGTGGATGCCAAGCGGTGCAAGCTCGTCATGCAGCGCTTCCGACAGGCCTTCGACGGCAAACTTGGTCGAGCTATAGACACCGAAACCGGCGGCTGCCCGGTAACCGCCCAGTGACGACACATTGATCACGTGCCCCGCGCGCTGGCTGCGCATCTGCGGCAGCACGGCGCGCGTCACGTTGAGCAGGCCCATCACATTGGTTTCAAAGAGATTGCGGACTTCGGCCGCGCTGGCCTCCTCCACCGCGCCGGCCATGCCAAAGCCCGCGTTGTTGACGAGCACGTCGATACGGCCAAATCGTTCCACCGCCAGCTTCGCCGCTTCCCGTGCGGACGCTTCGTCGGTGACATCGAGGTCCACCGCCAGCAGGCCCGGCAAGGCGCCGAACTTGCCGGCCACGGTCTTCGAATTCCGCGCGGTCGCCACGACGGCGTCGCCGTGGGCGAGCGCCGCCGAGACGATCTCCGCGCCGATGCCGCGCGATGCGCCCGTGATCAGCCAGACGCGCTTGAATTGGGTTTGCGTTTGTTGAGTTTGTTGCTTGCTCATGTTCGTTGCTCCTTGGTCGGGTTCGGCAACCGGAAGAGCCGGTGCCGATGAAGCAAATCCTACGCATCCGATTGCCCGGCAAAAAGCGGAACGAGGTACATTCGTCATGAACCAGAGGTTCATAATGGAGTGAGCAATGGACAAGGACGCCTTCGACGGTATCGCCATGTTCCTGGCGGTGGCGGAACACAAGAGCTTTACGGTTGCCGGCAGCCGGCTGCAGGTCTCGCCGACCGCCGTCAGCAAGGCGATCCGGCTGCTGGAGCGGCGGCACGGCGTGCCGCTGTTCCAGCGCACGACCCGCAGGGTGGCCCTGACCGAGGCCGGCGCCTCGCTGTACGCGCGGCTACGTCCCGCGGTGGAGGAAATCGGCGGCGCGCTGGAAGCGCTCGGCGGCTTCAGCACCCATGCCTCTGGCACCTTGCGCATCACCATGACCCGTGCGGCCTGCGCGCTGCTGGTCGAGCCGATGATCGAGCGCTTTCGCCTGCTGCATCCCGAGGTACACCTGGACCTGACGCTGGACGAAGGCGTCGTCGACCTGGTGGAAAGCGGCTTCGATGCCGGGATACGCCTGGGCGAGACGCTGGCCAAGGACATGGTCGCGCTGCGGCTCACGCCGGGCGTCACCTGGTGCGTGGTCGGCAGCCCCGCCTACTTCGCCAGGGCAGGGCGGCCGAAGGCGCCGGCGGACCTGATGCGCCACCAGGGCATCCAGTATCGCTTCGTCAAATCGGGCCTGATCCATCGCTGGGATTTCCAGGTGGGCCGCCGCAAGGTATGGGTCGATATCGACAGCAAGGTCACGGTGAACGATCGCAACACGCTGGTTGATCTTGCCCGCAGGGGGCTTGGGCTGGCCTACGTCGCGGAGTTCGAGGCCGGGCGGGAACTCGCGGCGGGCGAGCTGGAGGCCGTGCTGGCGCCGTATGTGCCGCGCAGCGATGGCTTGTACCTGTATTTCCCGGTGCGCACGCAGTCGCAGGCGAAGCTGCGCGCATTTATCGATGTGCTCAAGATGGTGCTGCCGCCGGCAGGTTGAGCGGCTTTGCGAAATGCAATGCAAGGATAGCGGCGATGGATTCCTGCTATTCGGCCACTGCAGCTACTGCATTCCAGCGTTGGGCTGCCAGTCTCAGCATTTCGCCAAACAGCCTTGCCTCGGGAGGGGCGACGGTATTACTGGTCGCCATGACAATGTCCAGCGGCTCGATATCCACCAATCCATCGTCGCGGTCAAGGATCCGCAGGTCTTCACAGGCGGCCTGCGAGGGTACTGCCGCCACCACCATGCCAGCGTTCACCCCTGCCAGGATGCCGGGTACGGATGCACTTTCATATACGCAGCTATAGTCGGCTTCGGCTGTCTCCAACGCGGCCAGGATATGGGCGCGGACCGTGCTCCCAAGTTCGTACAGCCCAATGGGTATTGGATTCCGCTGCCAGATGTGAGGCCCGTCCGGATGCGCGACCCAGCGTAGCTCCTGGGTGCACAGGAGGTCTCCATCCATGTGGGCCCCTCGCACGCCGATTGCAAGGTCCACCTGGCCGCTCTGCAGCTTTCCGGTCAGGTGCGCGGTCGATGCGCAAACCAGCTCGATGTGGACCGTCGGGTGGATTGCATGAAAGTTTCGGATTGCGATGGGAAGCAGTCCGTTCGCATAGAAGTCGGGAGCCCCGACGCGCAGACGGTGCTTCGCGCTGCCGCGAATTGCCACCCAGGCTTCTTCCTCCAGCGCAACCACACGCATCGCGTACGCGTAAAGCGCTTCCCCGGAAGCGGTCAGCTTTAGCTGTCTATTCTCCCGACAGAACAACTTGGCCTCGGCCATTTGCTCCAGTTGGCGCATCTGCATGCTCACAGCAGCTTGCGTCTTGTGACAAGCCCGCGCTGCAAGCGTAAAGCTCTGACGGTCTGCGGCTGCCAGAAAAACCCGAAGTTGCTCGATGCTAGGTCTACGGCCCATAAGCGAAGTTTGTCCACCCCATCAATTTTTCTTGCTTTATTCGTCGGCGCAGTCTACGCCATACTGGCGGCGCGCCGGGATGACCTATGTCAAAAAAGGATTGTCTTTACGATAGCGGTGTAAATCGAAGTGTGTAGAGAACATGCAAATCGACCCAAGAGTCGGCTGCATAGGGCCAGAGGCTGCTGAATTAGTTGCGGGGTTATGCTACCCCTGGTCCGTTCGTGACTCGCTCATACCCGGCGCATCCGGTAAAAAAATGGGCCTCAATTGTCGGGGCTTTCGGGTGCAGGCGTCGTCCTCACGGCGACGCGGGCTTTACGGGGGGTTGCAACAGGATGGTCGATTTGTGCGGCGATGCGGTGGAGCGAATCGAGTCAACATGGGGTGTGGACAATTTGTCCTTGTACGCATTTGCGATGGAGCAAGTGGCCGATTCCATCGTGATTACGGACTCGATGGGAAAAATCACCTACGTCAACAAGGCGTTCGAAGCCCAGACGGGCTATGACCGCTCGATGGCGATTGGCAATACGCCCGGCATTGTGAAGTCGGGAAAGATGGCGGAATCGTTCTACGAGAGGCTATGGTCGATTCTAGGCGCGGGTGAGACATTCAAAGGGATATTTGTAAACAGAAGAATTGACGGCGGGCTATTTTCCGAAGAGAAAGTCATCACGCCGCTTCGCGATCTGAACGGCGCGATTACCCATTTCATCTCGGCGGGAAGGGACGTCACCTCGCGCCTGGAATCCGAGCGCAGACTGCGAGAGCTGGCGTGCTTCGACGATTTGACGAAGCTATACAACAGGGTTTCTTTCTTCGAGCAACTTGACGTACTGATCTCAGCCAGCAGCGAACGCTGCAACGGGGTCACGCTCCTGCTGATCGACCTTGACCGCTTCAAAGGCATCAATGACGCGTTGGGGCATGACATAGGGGACCAGGTACTGATCAAGGTGGCGGAGCGCCTGGTCGATGCCACCCGGCTTGGCGATATCGTTGCGAGGCTCGGGGGCGATGAATTCACGGTGGCTCTTGCCGGCCCGCTGACGGATGCCGACAGGGAGTCGATTCTTCAGCGCATTTGCGCCACGGTCGAGGTTCCGATCGTGGTATCCGGAACGCCGCTCTATGTAGGCGCCAGCATCGGCGTAAGCCGGTTCCCCGACGACGGCGGCGATAGCAAGGCGCTCTTCAAGCAGGCCGACATTTCGCTGTATGAGGCCAAGCGTGAAGGGCGCGGCAGGGCGAAGCACTACTCCCCTGCGCTAAGAAAGAATGCCGAGCGATATCACCAGATCTACCAGGCGATGCGGCATGCCTTTGGTGCCAGGGAACTGTGGGTTGCCTACCAGCCAGTCTTTGACCTGAAGGCCAGGAAGGTGGTCGGGGTGGAAGCCCTCGTCAGGTGGAATTCCCAGACCCTGGGTACGATCATGCCCGCCGAGTTTCTCCCGGTGGTCTGTGACCTGGGGCTTGGCCACAAGCTCACGGACTTCGTTCTCGAGAAAGCATCCTCCGATATCGCTCGCGCCAACGCGGAACTCGACGTGTCCCTGACCGTGGCGGTAAATGTCCCGGCCGAAGAGCTGCATGCTCCCGGATTTGCGGGCAAGGTTGAGGCGGCGCTGCGCAGGAGCGCGCTTGCACCGACCTCGCTGAAGGTCGAGATTACAGAAAGTGCGCTCATCCCCCAGGGGGAGTCTTCTACCTCCGCACTGGAGGCGCTCGCGAACGCCGGCGTCGAGATCGTGATCGATGACTTCGGAACGGGGTACTCGAATCTCGGCTACTTAAGTACCCTTCCCGTAAGTTCACTGAAGATCGCGCGCTCATTCATTGAGAAAAGCGGACGAAGCGAGAATTCAAAAAAGATAATCCGGGCAATCATGATGCTCGCCTCGAATTTCGGCGTTGGGGTGATAGCCGAGGGTGTCGAAACTTCAAGTGAACTGGAGTTCCTGGAGGAAGAAGGCTGTTGTCTTATACAAGGATTCCTGATTGCCCGCCCTATGCCGATAGGAGATCTTATTAACTATATGAATTCATATAGCAAGGAAGCAGATCGGTTGAGAGGCGGCACTGGAAATGAGAAGTAAGATGTGTCAAAACACGTGATCTTATTTCTGCGTATTTTATATGTAACGGAATACTTGTCGGATAAACGCAATGCGCGGGAATTTTCCAGTCAAAAATGAAGAGTACGTGCTGCCGGATGGTGAGGTCATCATTACACGCACGGATATTTTCAGCCGCATTACTTATGCTAACGAAGCGTTTGTCAGGAGCAGCGGATTCGCCAGGGCTGAAATCATCGGCGAGCCGCAGAACATCGTCCGCCATCCGGACATGCCGGCAAAGGCGTTCGAAGATATGTGGGCAACGCTGCAGGATGACCGTCCGTGGACAGGGGTCGTCAAGAATCGGCGCAGGGACGGCGGGTTCTATTGGGTGGTCGCAAATGTCACGCCCGTCTTCAAATCGGGGCAGAAGGTTGGCTATATGTCAGTGCGGACCAAGCCATCCAGGGAGCAAGTGGCAACGGCAACCGAGCTCTACAGGCGGATTCGGGAGGGGGAGGACAAGCATTTCCGGTTGCAACATGGCGAAGTAAAGCGCGTAGGACTCGCTGGCCTCGCGAGCCGGATTCTGGGACTGCCTGTCGGCATCCGTCTCTGGGCCGTCATGCTTGTGCTCGTAGGCATTTTGTTGGCACAAGCCATCGGCGTCAGCCTCCTGAAAGCGGAGGCTGGCATCCTCGTGGAATGGATATGGATGCTCACCGCATCCGGCGTGGTGATTGGCCTCGGGGCGGCGTTCTATCTTTCGCGGCAGGTCCTGGAGCCACTCAAAAGGCTGAATGAGACGGCCTTTGCCGTTTCTTCGGGGCAGGTACAGGCCCGGTTCCCGGAGCACGGCGACGTTCAGGCAAAGATGTTGGGACGCGTATTGAACCAGATGAACGCCAAGCTGGTAGGCGTCTTGCTGGATACGAGGGCGGCCGTCGATACCATCCGTGTGGCGGCGGCAAACCAGGAGCGCGGCAATGCGGATCTCTCCCGGCGCAATGAAGAAACGGCGAGTTCAATTGAAGAAACGACAGGAAGCCTGTCGCAGATCACTGAAACGGCGCGGCGGAACGCACTGGGCGCGGAACATGTCAACGAGGCGGCACAGGCGGCTTCCAGCGCGGCGATGTCTGCGGCAAGCGATGTTCGCAAGCTGGCGAACCTCATGGGCGATCTGGACCGTCAGTCCAGGAAGATCGCTGACATAACGTCCATGATTGACGGCATTGCGTTTCAAACGAACATTCTTGCGCTGAACGCCGCTGTCGAAGCCGCCAGGGCAGGCGAAAGCGGCAGGAGTTTCTCTGTCGTGGCTACCGAGGTTCGAGGCTTGTCAACCAAGACGGCAAGCGCAGCCAAGGAGATCAAGCTCCTGATCGACGATTCAAATCAAGCCATATCCAAGGCCGGGGAAGTGGCCGTATGCGCAGGCGGGGCGATGGCGGGCGTCGAAGAGAAGGTGAGGGCGCTGATGGAGTCTGTATCGGTCATCGCCAGCGCCAGCAGGGAGCAGAGCCAGGAGATCGGGCATATCGATCTGGCGGTAGGACAAGTCGCGCAGCTGACGCAACGGAATGCGGGTCTCGTCGAGCAGGCCGCTGAGTCAGCATCCAGATTGGGTCAGCAGGCGCAGCATCTGGAGGACTGCGTCAATGTATTCATGCTGACCGAATGAGCTGCCGCGCAGGGATCGGGCGCTCAGTGTTTCAGGCCCGGGACATTAGCCCGCATTCGCAAACGCCCGCAACTGCTCGATATCCAGGATCTCGATTGCGCCTCGCGTGCGGTGCAACACGCCCCGCAGTTCGAGATCCTTGAGAATCTGGTTCACCGTCTGCCGGGAGACGGAGAGCATCAGCCCGAGTTCCTCCTGCTGCACGTGGATGACCCGCTTGCTGCGGCCATGCCGCTCGCCGTAGCCCCCGGCTATGGCCAGTAGCCGGTGGGCCAGCCTGACCGGCGCCGGCAGCAATGCCGATGCTTCGATGGCGTTTAGCGTCAGTCTCAGCTTTTGCGTCAGCAGGAGCCCGAACGCTCTCCAGTGCGATGGGTTTTGCGCAAGAAAGTGAAGCAGATCCGACTGGGGTGTGTGCAGCAGCAGCGCATCGCTTTGCACCCATGCATCGTGGGTGCGCGGCAAGCCGTCGAACAGGGAAATTTCCCCGAACCATTGCGGCGCCTCGGCAAAGGCAAGCAGCGCCTCCTTGCCCTGCTCGGAGGTCCTTGTCATCCGGACCGCGCCATCCACCACGAAGTAGAGGCCGTCGGGCGCATCGCCGCGGCGGAACAGGGGCTCGCCGGCGGCCAGGGCCCTGACCCTTGAATGCTCGGCGATCCACCCTTGAAGCCCGGCAGTCAGGCCTGCAAACCAGGCACTGGATTTCAGTGCGGCCAGGCGGTCTTCAGTGGTAAATGGCTTTGACACAGCGTCAATCTTGGCTTTATGTCAGGAAGACGACATTGTATTCGGCCATTCCCGGCAAAGATCTTCACTTGTCGTGACGACCCCTAGATAAAAACCCTCGGAAACGAGGGCGCGAGCATGAAAACCGCAACGTCAGCGGCTGGCGGCGTCGCGGTCCCGGCAATGACGTCATCAACAGGAACGAGGCAATGGCCACCCAGACCGCCCCCGATCTCTACAAGCGTGATTTACCCGCCGCATTTCGCGCGATCCGCAAGCTGCTCGCGAACGGCGACGATACGACGCAGGTGTTCCTCATCATGCGCGCGCTCAACGGGCCCGCCGCGGCGAAGAATTTCGACCGGCTCATGAAGACGCCGCAGGGGCGCAAGCTGGCCTATCGGCGCGTCGAGCTGGCGGAGCGGTTCTCCGATCCGGCGTTTATCGCGAGCTTCGCGCCGGGTACGCTCGGCGCGGCCTACCGCGCGTTTCTCGAGGAAACGGGATACAGCGCCGCCGGCCTCGCCGAAGTCTCGAACATCAACCGGGAGCCGCTCATCGAGAGTCCCTACGCCTGGAGCGCCAGGCGAACCCGCGACGTCCACGACATCTGGCACGCGCTGACCGGCTACAAGGCCGACGAGAACCTGGGTGAGGCGGCGCTGGTGGCGTTCAGCTACGCGCAGACCGGCGGCCTTGGCTGGGCGTTCATTGCGGCAGCCGCCGCGCTGAAGAGTCTGCGCAAGACTGGCACCACCGCCTATGCGCGTGCCGTGATCGAGGGGTATCGCAACGGCCGCAAGGCAAAGTGGCTGCTCGGCGAGGATTATGAGGCGCTCTTGCACGAGCCGCTCGACGCGGCGCGCGCACGGCTCGGCATCGCCGAACCCGTTGCGTACCTGGATTGTCCCGAGAAGCAATGGGCCTGACCGGGCCGGCGAGACCGGCCAATGGCCGCACCATGCCGGGCGGCCAGCCTCAGATGGTCCCGAACAGCGCGCGCGGCCGGTCGCGCAGCGTCTGCGCCACGATCCGCAATGCGCTCACCAGTTGATCGCGCGAGGCGGCGCAGGCAAGGTTGATCCGCACGCCGTGCTCGCTGGTCGAGCGGTCCACGGCGAATGCCGAGGCCGGCATCGTGTTGACGCCGCGCGCCAGCGCATTCGCCGCGAAGTCGTCCGAGCGCCACGGCGCCGGCACGCGCAGCCAGACGAACATGCAGGCCGGATCGCTCTTCAGATGCTCCTTGGGCAGCAGTTCGCGCGCAAGCTCCTGCCGCACCGCCAGCTCCGCGCGCTGGGCATCGAGAATGCACTGCGCCGTGCCGTCCTCGATCCAGCGCGTGGCGATCAGCGTCGATAGCGGCGCGGGCATCCACGCCGTGGTACGCACCGCTTCAGCCGCCAGCGCGGCGCCGTTGGGCGGCGTCAGCACATAGCCCACCCGCAGTCCCGGCGCGAGGACCTTCGATGTCGACGTGACATGGAAGGTCAGCTCCGGACACAGGCTGGCAATCGTGGGCAGGCGCGTGCGCAACAGCGGGCCGTAGACATCGTCCTCGATGATGGCGATGTGGTGCCGGCGCGCAATGTCGACCAGCGCCGCGCGCCGCGCCAGGCTCATCGTCACTACCGTCGGGTTCTGCAGGTTGGGCACGGTGAAGATGGCCTTGACGCGCAGGCGCCTGCACGCATCCTCGAGTTGCTCGGGCAACAGGCCTTCGTCGTCGCTGGGAATGCCGACGAGTTCAAACTGGAACACCGGTGCGAGCGCCTTCAGCCCGTAGTAGGTGAGCTGGTCGGACAGGATCACGCCGTCGTTGCCCATCAGGCTGCTCAGCACTGCGTAGAGACCATGCTGCGCGCCACTGGTGACGACCACGTTCTCCGGCGCGGGCGTGAAGCCCGGCGCCGCCATCCATCGCGCGCCCGCGGCGCGCGCCCAGTCCGGCCCCTGCGGCGGCTGGTACTCCTGCGTTTCCGGATAGCGCGGATCGCGCGGGACGGCACCCATCGTCCGCGCAAGCTGCGCCAGGAACTCGCCCGTTGCCGGCCGGTTGACCGTGAGGTCGATGACGGTATTCGACGCTTCGCCGGTCGCGCTGCGCGCCGGCCTGGCCTGGACGGACGGCATCGCACCCCCGGTGACGACGGAGCCGCGCCGCTTGCTGGCCACGATCAGGCCGCGGGCCTGCAATTCCTTGTAGGCCCGCGATACGGTCGAGACATTGATGCCCAGCTCCACGGCCAGGTCGCGCTGCGCGGGCAGCCGGCTGCCAGTGGGGTAGACGCCGCTGCGCACCTTCTCTTCCAGCGCACGCGAGACTTCCAGGTATGGCGCCTGACGTACTTTTGTCTGGAGATCGTCGCCGTCGTTTGTGTGGTGTGTCTCAGTATTCATCCCGTCGTGATCTCCATACAAATACCCTTTGGCCTGCGGTTGCGCCGCGCGGAGAGGCAGATCCACGCGCTAGCCACATATTAACCCTTCGCGTCGCTGTCCGGCCATGGCGGCGGGCTTTCCACGCAACAATTCCACTGGGCTCAGGGAAAATACCGACGTCCACACAAAGACAAACAAATTGCACTCAAAAAAGTTTTGTGTGACGATTGTTGTGTCGTTTGTATGCCCTCAGTCCGGCAGCACGACCCGAACTGTATTACAGGAGGAGACACCCGTGGCAGATCAAGCATTATCGCGACCGGCACGCCCGACGCCGGCCCCATCCAACCCCCCGGCCCCGGCCGACCTTGGCAAGTCCCTGCGGCAACGGCATGTGACGATGATTTCGCTCGGCGGCATCATCGGCGCAGGGCTGTTCGTCGGCAGCAGCGCCACGATCAGCGCGATGGGGCCGGCGGCATGCCTGAGCTACCTGCTGGCCGGCATCGTCGTGCTGTTCGTCATGCGGATGCTTGGCGAAATGGCGCTCGCCAACCCCGGCATCGGTTCGTTCACCGAATACACGCGCCTCGGGCTGGGCAACTGGGCCGGCTTCACCAATGGCTGGCTGTACTGGTATTTCTGGGTCATCGTGGTCGCCGTGGAGGCGGTGGCCGGCGCCGCCATCCTGCAGCGCTGGATACCCGCGCCGGTGTGGGCGATCGGCCTCGTGCTGCTGTCGGTGATGACCGTCATCAACCTGATGTCGGTGAAGTCATATGGCGAGTTCGAGTACTGGTTCGCATCGATCAAGGTAGCGGCGATCATCGTGTTTATCGCGATCGGCGCGGGCTACCTGCTTGGCTTTTCGTCGTGGCACGAAACGGCCGCGCACCTGACCGGCGACCGCGGCTTCCTGCCCTTCGGCGCCATGTCGATCTTTGCCGGGGTGCCGACCGTGATCTTCGCAGTGGGCGGCGCGGAAATCGCAACCATTGCCGCCGCCGAATCCGACGACCCCGGCAAGAGCGTTGCGGCGATGACGCGCTCCGTGATCCTGCGCGTGATCACGTTTTACGTCGGTTCGATGTTCGTCATTGCCTGCATCGTGCCGTGGGCGCAGATCAAGGTCGGCTATTCGCCCTTCGTCACCGCGCTGGAAACGATGCACGTGCCCGGCGCCGCGGACATCATGAACGCGATCGTGCTGGTCGCCGTGCTGTCGGCGCTGAATTCCGGGCTGTATGTGTCGTCGCGCATCCTGTTCCGCCTGGCCCAGCGCGGCGATGCGCCGGGCCGCCTGCTGAAGCTCTCGGCGCACAAGGTACCGCGCCTGGGCGTGCTGCTGAGCAGCGTGGTCGGCTATGTTGCCATCGTCGCGGCCATTGTCTCGCCGCAAGGCGTGTTCCTCTATCTCGTCAATGCGTCGGGTGCGATCATGCTCTTCGTCTACCTGGCGATCGCGGTCTCGCAGATACGCCTGCGCAGGAGCATCGAGGCCGCCGCGCCCCAGCGCCTGACGCTCAAGATGTGGCTGTTCCCGTGGTTGTCGTACGCTGTGGTAGCGGCCATCGCCGGCGTGCTGCTGGCGATGGCCGCCGATGCGGAGTTGCGGCCGCAACTGCTGGCCAGCGTCGCGAGTCTTGCGGTTGCGCTGGCGGCATACTGGCTGTGTGCGAAGCGCCGCACCGACGGCGCGACGGCAACCGGCTACCGTTCGGCCATCGGCGTGCCCGTACTGCAAGGGAGAAAGTAATGGCGAAAGTCGCCATCATCGGCGCCGGCTTCATCGGGCTTGCCAGCGCCGCCTGGCTGATGCGTGACGCGCACGACGTGACCCTGTTCGACCCGTCCGGCGTGGGGCAGGGCGCGTCGTACGGCAACGCGGGCACGTTCGCGCACTATGGGTGCATTCCCGTGAACAACCCATCCGTGTTCCGGGACCTGCCGCGCTTCCTGTTGTCAAGCCAGAGCCCGTTCCGGCTGCGCTGGGGCTACCTGCCGCAGCTTGCGCCCTGGCTCGCCCGCTTCATGATGAGTTCGCTACCGCGCCGCTATGAGGCCAGCGCCGGTGCCCTGGCCGCTTTGCTGAGTCATGCGCAGGACGGATATGCGCCGCTGCTGGCCGATCCCGGCCTTGCGCATTTCGTGCGGGCGCGGGAATGCCTGTACCTCTACTCCAGTGCGTCCGCGTTCGACGCGGCACGGCCCGCGCTGGATTTGCGGCGCAAACTGGGCGTGAAATTCGACGTTGTCGGCGCGGGCGATATCCAACAGCTCGAACCCGCGCTTGCGCCGATCTTCGAGCGCGGCGTTCTCTTCAGCGACAGCTGGCACTTCTCCGATCCGCATGCTTTCCTGCTGGCGCTCTACGCGCAATTGGCCGTACGCGGGTTGAAACTCGAACATGCCGGGGTAAGCGCCGTGCAACCCACCGCGGGCGGCGTGACGGTGGTTGCCGAAGGCATGGCGCAGCGTGGCTACGATCATGTGGTGATCGCCACTGGCGCGCGTTCGGCGAAGTTCGCAAAGCAGTGCGGCGACACGGTGCCGCTCGATACGGAGCGCGGCTATCACGTGCGCTATGCCGGCGCGGCGCAACTGATCTCGCGGCCGGTCGGCTGGGCCGAACGCGGCTTCTACATGACGCCGATGAGCGACGGCATCCGGGTGGCGGGCACGGTCGAACTGGGCGGATTCAGCGACACGCGCAATCGCTCGCTGCTGGACCTGCTGGCATTTTCCTCGCGGCGCGCCTTGCCCGCGCTCAGGGCGCCGGACAGCAGCTGGCTGGGCTTTCGCCCGACGCTGCCCGATGGCGTGCCGGTGCTGGGGCATTCACGTGCCAGCGACCGCGTGATCTACGCATTCGGCCACCAGCACCTGGGCCTGACGCTGGCGGGCATCAGCGGCCGCGTGGTCGCGGACCTGGTCGCGCGGCGCAGCCCCTTGCTCGATCTTGCGCCGTATGCGGCAACCCGTTTCTAGCCATACGACTCCGACATGTCGCGCATCGGCCGGTCGATCATCCCCAGGCGCGACACCATATTTTGCAAGGAGCGCATCATGAATCGCCGCCATTGTCTGTTGAGCCTGGCAGTTTGCGCACTGTGCGCGCAAGCGCCGCTGACCCGGGCCGCCGAGCCCAAGGTTGTGAAAATCGGCTTTGTCGCGCCGCTGACCGGCTCGGTCGCGCGGGTCGGCAAGGATCTGCAGTATGGCGCGCAACTGGCGCTCGACGAGGAGAACGCCAGGAACCCGATGATCGGCGGCACGCCGGTCAAGTTCGTGCTGGATGTGCAGGACGACCAGGCGGACCCGCGCGTGGCCATGCAGGTTGCGCAGAAACTGGACGACGACGGCGTCGTGGGTGTGATCGGCCACTACAACTCGGGATGCAGCATCCCCGCATCGGCGGTGTATCACCAGGCCAGTATCGCCATGATCACGCCCGGCTCGACCAATCCGCAACTAACCAAGCAAGGCTTCAGGAATGTGTTCCGCACGATGGGGCATGACGGCGTGGGCGGCGTCGTTGCCGGGCGCTTCGTGGTCGAACAGGTCAAGGCCCGGCGGATCGGCATCATCGATGACAGCACGGCCTTCGGGCAAGGCCTCGCGGATGCCTTCGAGAAGGGCGTGAAGGAAGCCAGGGGCAGCATCGTCCGCCGCGAGTTCACCAACGACAAGGCCGTCGATTTCCGCCCCATCCTGACCACGCTCAAGGGCCGGAATGTCGACGTGATCTTCTTCGGCGGCCTGGACGCGCAAGGCGCGATGGTGGTCAAGCAGATGCGCTCGCTGGGCATGCAGGCGCAATTGTTCGGCGCCGGCGCGCTCAAGAGCAATGCCTTCCTGCAGATCGCCGGCGCGGCCGGCGAGGGCACGCAGGACCTGGAGCCCGGACCCGCGCTGGACAAGCTGCCCGCGGCGCAGGAGTTCGGCAAGCGCTACAAGGCGCGCTTCAACCAGGATGTCGAACTGTACGCGCCGTTTGCCTACGACGCGGCGCTCGCGATGATCAAGGCCATCCACGATGCCAACTCGCTCGACCGGAAGAAGATCGTCGACAGCCTGGCGAAGGTGACCGTGACTGGCGTCACCGGCAAGATCGCATTCGATCCCTACGGTGACCTGATCAAGCCGCCCTATACGCTGTTCGAAGTCCGGCAGGGGCAGTGGAAGAGCGTCAGGACGCTGGGCGGCGAGGGAGAGAACTGACCGCGCCTGGTCCCGGACCGGGGGCAGGAAGAGAGTCCCGATAGCGTCAAGGTGGGATGGCGCAGGCAAATGCCTTCATTTCAGTATCTCGGTCCGTTTCCCAGGCTTGCCACGAAGAGCCGCCAGCCAATAAAAGGCGCCCGGACGCGAGGATTGTCTCGTTTCGCGACGGCGTGCTGCATTCCCTGAGCGTCGATGAATTCTCCGCTCGTTTTCAGGGCCAACCCGCACCTGATGAAGCTCAGCGCAAACGCTTCATTACGCATTTCGACGTCGTCGGCAATGCCGGCAGCGCCAAGGTTGTACTGCAATATCCGGAAGTGACATTCACGGACTATATGACGCTGCTGGAGATCGATGGCGTGTGGAAGATTTCCAACAAGACGTTCAGCGCAGCGCCGCAAGAAAAAACCAGATAAGCGGAGGACGGTGCAACTTGTGGCCTTTCGCAGGCAGATCCCGGATGCTCGCTCGTCCACCGAAGCGTGCATCTGAGCCTGGTCGCCGGGGCACCGGCTGCAACGCACCGGCGAACTCGAACTGGCACGGCGCGGGAAATCGCCGATAAACGGTATATACTGTTTATCCTGTTCTCCTTCGAAATTCGCCGTGAACTCACCGATCATCAAGTCGCCCACGAAAGAGGCATTTCATTTTCCGAAGAGCGGGGACGTGGCCGCTAGTGCCGCATCCGCAACCAAGGGCAAAGCGCCGCGGGGCTCGGATAGCAAGAAACCAGTGACGAAGGCCGACAAGAGCAAGCCACCAAAGGTGGAAGCTCGCGCCGGCTCGGCCGCGCCGAAAAAGGCGCCTGGTGCCAAGAAGGAAAAGGTGCTGCGTGACAGCTTCACGATGCCAAAGTCCGACTACGCAAGAATCGACGAACTCAAGCAGCGATGCCTCGATGCGGGTGTGCACATCAAGAAGAGCGAGCTTCTGCGAGCAGGCTTGCTGCTTCTTGCCGCGACGTCGCCAAAGCAATTGCTGGCTGCGGTCTCAAAAGTCGAAGCCGTCAAGACCGGGCGTCCACCGAAGGCCTAGGCGCTTGTAGCGTGCCTGCGCGGCTCGCCGGTCGGCCAGCCTCGCATGCGTCATGGCGTCGAAGCAGCCTGCCAATTCCTGCTTCAGGCGCCGGCTGAGCGTCAGGTACTGCTTGCTGATTGCCTTTGACGTTGATTCCGGGTTCTCAGGGGTTCTCGGAAATGTCATATGCATCGGCTAGTGTAGTGTTGCATTCTGTTTGGAACTTAAGCGGCGGTTGGCGCGAATGACCTTCTGCAGGATGTCGCGAGCGCTCTTGGTCCAGATGAACGGCTTGGGGTTGGTGTTGTGGTGAGCGATGTACTCGTTAATGGCGGCGACCAGTTCCGGCACGCTGGTGAATACGCCGCGGCGAAGTCGCTCGGTTGTGATGTCGCGAAAGAACCGCTCGACCATGTTCAGCCATGATGCCGAGGTGGGCGTGAAGTGCATGTTGAATCGCGGATGCTTGGCCAGCCAGTCCTGCACCGCAGGATGCTTGTGCGTGGCGTAGTTGTCGGCGATCAGATGCAGCGTTTTGTCCTTGGGCGTCTCGCGGTCGATCTTGCGCAGGAACGTCAACCACTCGGTATGGCGGTGGCGCTGCTGGCACTGGGCGATGACCTGGCCATCGAGCACGTTGAGCGCGGCAAACAGCGTGGTCGTGCCGTTGCGCTTGTAGTCGTGAGTCATGGTGGCCGCGCGCCCATTCTTCAGCGGCAGCCCGGGCTGTGTGCGATCCAGCGCCTGCACCTGGCTCTTCTCATCGCAGCACAGCACAAGCGCGTGCTCGGGTGGCGACATGTAGAGGCCCACGATGTCTTCAAGCTTCTCGACGAACTTCGGATCGCGCGAGACCTTGAAGCCGCGCACGATGTGCGGCTTCAACCCGTGGGCGTGCCAATGGCGCATGACGGTGCTGGCGCTCACGCCCAACTCGGCGGCCATCTTGCGCGTGCTCCAGTGCGTGGCCGCTTCGGGCTGGCTCTGGGTGGTCAGCGTCACGAGGCGAGAGACGTCCACCTTGACCGGCGGCGCGCCACGTGGACGGTCGCGCTCAATGCCCGCCAGCCGCGATTGGGCATAGCGCTCGCGCCAGCGCGAGACCTGCACCCGGCCCACGCTCAGTTGCGCGGCAATGTCCTTGCTCTGCATCCCCTCAGCCGCAAGCAGCACGATGTGCGCACGCTGTACCAGCCTCACACTGGTCAGCTTCGAACGAACCAGTCTCGTCAATTCGGCGCGCTCTTCGTCGGTCAGCACAATCTCAGGGGCAACTCGCATTCACTCTCTCCACTCTGCCTCATAGTGGAACCTTGGAGGCATGCGAATATTATACGTTCATTCAAGAGTGCAACACTACACTAGCCTGCTTAAGAGGGGCCGTCGGTACACCACCCTCTCGGGGAGGCAATTTTTTGACGAAATCCGTATCGATGAGCCCCTGCCGCGCGCCTGCGCGCAATGCTAAATACCCGAGCAAGTCATTCTGCGAAGCGAAGTTTGCCGCTCGCTCAGCACGCTAAGCATTCTAAGTTCCCGCGCGCAACGCGGAACTCAACCCAAATTCTCCCAGCAGTGCGCCGCCGGCATCGAGCGATCGCCGTGAATGACACTGGGAGCGCCCCGGTTTTATGAAGTTTTTGTGACATAACCTAAAAGAGGCGCAAGTCCTGGCGTTAAGGGCACCCCTTTCAAGGTGATTAGACGACACGTCCAGCCTTGATGACACGGGCGGTAGAAACATGCCGCCGTGCTACGCATCCGGCCACATAGCCTTTCTTCTTCGGCGCTTTCGGTCCCCGCGTATGTTTGCGCATCGCGCGGGGATCAACGTGCGTCGCCATCCTGATCAACTCGCGACCGAGCTGAGCTGGGGTGAGGAGGTCATAGGCCTGCCACACCTCGGGCGGCACCGCGATCATCATGCCGGCATAAGTTGCCCGGATTTCGCTGGCGAGGTAATACGGTGAGAGCTCGATGTCGCTGGTATCCAGCTCATGCCGGATTCTCACCGCAGTCGCAATCACGCTCAGTACGTTATACGCGAGCGCCGCCACGCCGAAGGCCAGCAGCGCCGCGCGCGGTTGGCTCAACGAACGAATCTCACTATTGAGCACCGATTCCAGCCGCTGAAACAGATTCTCTATGCTCCAGCGTCGTCGGTATAGCCGGGCGACTGCCTCGGCCGTCAGATGGGCGGCCGGGACATTGGTCAGCAGGCGGATGACGGTGTCACCATCCTCGGTGGCGCCATCCAGACGCAGCTCGATGCGCCGCAGCACCAGCGGCGCGTTCGATTCATCTGGGATGCTGACCGCTTGCTCGTACACGATGCCGGTTTCGACCCGGCCCATTTCGCGTAACGGCTCCAGCTCGCTGGGGCTCGGATTGCGGCCGTGCTCCCGCACGATGAAGGCGCTGCCGCGACGCTGCCACCCGGCAAGAATCGCCCGGGTGCTGAAGTTGCGATCGGCGATCCACAGTTCGGCCGGCTGGGCCGATGCGAGCAGGGTTTCCATGATGGCCCGCTCCTGGGCATGCGCATCTTCACAGGGCACCAGATCGACGATCATCGCCGTGTCCGGGTCATAGACCACCAATGACTGCCCTGGCAAGGCCGCACCCCGAAACCCCCGCAATGGTTTCAGGCGCTTTTCGCTCGCAGGCAAATGGCTGCCATCCACGATGCGCAGGCGATAGCCATTCACC
The DNA here is from genome assembly GCF_057814235.1 of Cupriavidus sp. F041. Lineage (NCBI taxonomy): Bacteria > Pseudomonadati > Pseudomonadota > Betaproteobacteria > Burkholderiales > Burkholderiaceae > Cupriavidus > Cupriavidus sp. F041. The sequence goes on along the minus strand of NZ_JBVASY010000001.1, from coordinate 1,250,039 downwards.
GATGGCGACTGCTTGCGCAACATCGGTTGCACGACCGGCCCCAACCGCTGCGCACTGCCTTGCACCAGGGCACGAACCAGCCCCGGCTCGGTCCGGCTGAGCTTGTCGTACAGCGCGGTGATGGAAACCGGCAGCGCCGGACTGGCCTTGGCTGCCGCATGCACCGACGGGCGCAGCCCCACGGCGACCAGCGACATGATTTCCACCGTCGTCGAGAACAATAACTCCCGCGTGTACTGCGTTTCACGCTCTTGCTCGAACAACTCGTCGATCCAGGCCGGATCAAGGGCGCGTTGCAACCCCAGGCGCGCCATCACGCTGATCGGGCTGTGTTCGAGAAAGCGTTCCACCACTGCGTCCAGTACCACGACATTGACTCCGGTTTCTGTTCGAGAACACGGAGGGTGCCCTAATTTTCGTCACCTTGAAAGGGGTGGGCGTTAAGGGCTGTACTGCCTTCACTAGGTTCACTATGTCTCTGCCTACCCAACCCCTTCTGGTGCGGCGTTTCCGCTCGCTATCGCTCATCGCCCGGCTGTGCCTTGCCCTCGCTTTTGTCTATGTATTCGGCGCGGCCGTCGGCGTGACCGGGATTGGAAGCCTGGCATTCGTCAGGCATACGGCAGACCATCTATACGATAACGACCTCGGTGGTGCCTTGATTACGGAGCAGGCGCAATCCGTCATTGCAGAGACCGCCCGTGCTCAGCTTTCATTGACGGCCGCCACGAGCGGGGAGGAGCGCGAGGTCGCAAAGCAGGAGATGTTGAACGGGTTGACGACACTCGATGCCCTGCTGGCAGACTCCCGCCTTGCCTCGAACAGCGTTGTCGCACACGCGCGCAGCCAACACAAAAAGGCGAGGGAGATGGCTCTCGCCTATATCGACCTGATGCTGCGACAGCCACTCGATGCAATCCAGTTCGATGCCACCGTATCCGTGGATGGCCATTTCCTTGCGGAACAACTGCAACACCTAACGGAAACCGTCCGGCGACTCAAGGACCAGCAGTTGGCGCAGGCGAAGGCTACGATGGCAACCGCTTCGGCGTCGCAGCGCTCAGCCCAGATCATCATGGTCGGGCTGCTTGCCGTGAGCCTGCTTGCTTCGGTGGTTATGGCCTATGTCATTGCTCGTCAGGTCAAGCGGGAACTCGGTGGTGAACCGGCGGACGCGACGCGCGCTGTCGACCGTATCGCCGTCGGTGACCTTAGCCTGCCTATTGCAGTGAGAAAAGGGGATACCTCCAGCATGCTGGCAAATCTGGCCAAGATGCAGTCGGCACTCAAGAGCACCCTGTCTGGCATTACGGATGCGGCGGCCTCTGTCTCGGTCGCGACGAAAGAGATATCGTCCGGCAATCAGGACCTGTCGTTGCGCACTGAGCAGCAGGCGGTGTTGCTCGAGCGGGCAGCGACGTCAATGCAGGAATTGCTTGAGGACGTTAACCGTGCCAACGACGAAGCCAAGGAGTCCAGCGCGATCGCGGCAGCAATGCTGGAGGCGACGGCGGATGGGAGTCGGGTCACAGAGCGCCTGGCCGGAAAGATGGCCGACCTGCATGGCCATTCCCGCGCGGTTGCAGAGATTGTGCAGCTTATCGAGACCATCGCTTTCCAGACCAACATACTGGCCCTGAACGCTTCCGTGGAAGCGGCCAGGGCAGGTAGCCAGGGGCGGGGCTTTGCTGTCGTTGCCGCCGAGGTCCGGACGCTGGCTCAACGCTGCGCCGCCGCGGCAAAGGAGATTGGTGGCGTCATCTCGAAAACCGTCGCGGACGTGAGTGCCGGTGCGGCCCTGGCTCGCGATGCTACGGTTTCGATGGCCGGTGTCCGGCACTCGGTCGAGCGAACAGTGGCGTTCGCAACCGCGATGCAGGCGACTAGCCAGGGTCAGGCCGACAGGCTTGAGAAGCTTCGCACAGCGGTGCATGCGATGGACGAATCAACACAGCAGAACTCTGCTTTGGTTGAGCAAGTTGCTTCTGCGGCAAGCATGCTGCATCAGCAAGCCGAAGGTCTTGCCGCGGATGCGGCAACTTTCAAGCTTGGGGCCTAAAGCACTTAAACGAGCGTGACCGGCTCCGATCATTCGGATTAGTCCAACCGCTGGCTGTGCTGTTGTGAGGATCCCGCCCCGCGCTTGCCCGGCCGCGCTAGCGCAGGATGCCGCCCACATGTCCCAGTCCCATTCCGATGGCGTACAACGAGCACGCCAGTGTCATCAGCAGCAGGGCGCCCACCATCGAAGCGGTCATCGTTTGCGTTGCCATCACCGACAGGAAGGTCGCGCTGCGCCAGCTAGCGGCGGCAAGGCGGTACGACGCACGGCCGATTCGCTTGCCGGCGGCGATGGGGAAAGTGCGTTGCATCATCGATGGCTCCGGCTTATCAGTGGATGGTCCTTGCTGGGAGGCAATCCGTCCTTGCGGCGCGCGCAGACAGATTCACCTCATGCGAAACGGACGCTTCAGTGCGCGGCCGCGGCGGCCTCCGATACCTGGCCCTTGACCGGCTTGGTGAGCCAGATCAGCGGCACGATCATGATGAAGATCACGCCCGAGATCCAGAAGATGTCGTTCAGGCCCAGCATGATGGCTTGCGTGTTCAGGCTGCGCTCGAAGTACGCGACGGCCTGGCCCGGCGTGAAGCCCAGCGTCGATTGGATCGACTGGAGGGCGGCACCGTACAGCGGGTTGTTCGGACTGGCTTGCTCGGCCAGTTGGGCGTGGTGCAGCACGGCGCGGTTGTTCCAGCCGGTCGTGGCCAGCGACGTACCGACCGCCCCGCAGAACACGCGGGCGAAGTTGGACAGGCCGGCGGCTACGGGAATCTTCTCAGGCGGCTGGCCCGAGAGGATGATCGCGGTCAGCGGCACGAAGAAGAGCGCGGTCGGAATGCCTTGCAGCAAGGTGGGCAGCACCAGGGTGAAGGTATCCACGCCGGTGGTGTAGTGGGAGCGCATGAAGAAGACAGCCGCGAAGCCGACGAAGGAGAGCGTGGCAAGCACACGCAATTCCGCCTTGGGCATCAGCTTGCCCAGCACCGGCGTGAGCAGCACGGCGAAGATCCCCAGCGGTGCGGTCGCAAGGCCGGCGTTGACGGCCGGGTAGGCCAGGTACTGCTGCATCCATTGCGGCAACACGACCAGGTTGGCAAAGAAGACCGCGAAGGCAACCGAGATGGCGACGGTGCCGGCCAGGAAGTTGCGTCCCTTGAACAGGCGCAGGTCGATGATCGGATTCTCTTCGGTCAACTCCCAGATCACGAAGAAGAGGAAGCTGAGCAGCGCCACCACGGCCAGGATGATGATGACCGGGGAGCTGAACCAGTCCAGGTCCTTGCCTTTGTCGAGCATGATCTGCAACGAGGCGACCCAGGTAATCAGCGAGGCCAGGCCCACCAGGTCGATCGGCAGCTTGCGGGCCGGCGTCTCGCGGTCGCGGTAGACGGCCCACGTAACGGCTGCGGCAAACAGGCCGACCGGCACGTTGATGTAGAAGATCCAGGACCACGAGTAGCTGTCGGTCATCCAGCCGCCCAGCGCGGGGCCGGCGATCGGGCCCACGGTGGCGGTCATGGCCCACAGCGCCAGCGCCACGGCGCTCTTCTCCTTGGGATACGAGCCCAGCAGGATGGATTGCGACAACGGGATCAGCGGTCCTGCCACCGCGCCCTGCAGGATCCGCGCGGCGAGCAGCACGGTCAGGTTGGGGGCAATGCCACACAGCCAGGACGACAGCACGAACAGGAGGATCGCGGTGACGAACAGGCGGATCTGACCCACACGCTGGGTCAGCCAACCCGTCAACGGAATCGCGACGGCGTTGGCCGCGGCGAACAATGTGATCACCCAGGTGCCTTCGTCGATCGACACACCGAGGTTGCCGGAGATGGTCGGGATCGCGACGTTGGCGATCGACGAGTCCAGCACGTTCATGAAGGTGGCCAGGGCCACGGCGAAGCTTCCCAGCACGAGCTTGCCGCCGGTGAGCGGGGCGGGTGCGGTCTGGGTCTGGGCTGGGGATTGCATGGGGGCGTTCCGAAAGAGATTCGCTCTGGGGAAGCCGCCGCACGATCTGCGGCGGCGGCCCGGCTAGTAATCTGATATGTCAGATAAATGGGCGAGAGAGGGCTGGTGCAATGCAGTGCTCAGGCCCCGGCCGCTTGCATGAGCGGCTGAGGCTTCGCGCCTTGCTCCGTACGCTGCGCCGGCAGTTTCGCCACGTCCGCGCCGGACTTGCCGTTGCTGTTCTGCGCAATGATCCGCGTGATCTCGCGGTCGGCCTCTTCGCCATAGCGCTGGAACACATCGGTGCGATAGGTCGTGCGATACGGCGTTTCGCCGCCGGCGGCGAGCTGCGAACCGGTGGCCGTGTGCGTTGCTACGTCGACCTGCATCGACAGGCCGATCTGCAGCGGGTGCGCGCGCAGTTCCGCCGGATCGAGCTGGATACGCACGGGCAGGCGCTGCACGACCTTGATCCAGTTGCCGGTGGCGTTCTGCGCGGGCAGCGCGGAGAAGGCGCTGCCGGTGCCGGCCGAGAAGCCCACCACCTTGCCGTGGTAGGTCACGCCGCCGCCGTACAGGTCGGCATGCAGTTCGACCGGCTGGCCCATGCGGATGTGCTTGAGCTGGACTTCCTTGAAATTGGCGTCCACCCAAACGCCGTCGAGCGGCACGATCGCCATTAGCGGCGTGCCGGGGGCAACGCGTTGGCCTACCTGCACCGAACGCCGCGCTACGTATCCCGTGACCGGGGCGGGAAGCGTGTTGCGGGCATTGGCCAGATACGCGTCACGCACCTTGGCCGCGGAGGCGAGCACGCTGGGGTGGTCGGCAACGGACGCCTGGTCCGTCAACGCATGGTTAGAGGCCAGTTGCTGGCGAGCGCTTTCGAGCGCGGCTTCGGCGGCCTTGACCGCATCGCGGGCGTGCGCCACGTCTTCGGCGGCTACGGCGCCGGCTTCGCCCACCTCGGTACGGCGGCGCAGGTCGTCCCTGGCGCGGGCGAGGTCCGCCTGGCGTTGCCGCACCGTGGCGTCGAGCACGTTGTTGTTGACATAGAGGGCGCTGACCTGGCGTACGGTCTGGCCCAGCGCGGCTTCGGCGCTGGCGAGCGCAACCCTGGCATCGGCGGCGTCGAGGGACACCACCGGCTCGCCGGCCTTCACGATCTGCGTGTCGTCGGCATTGACCGCGATCACCGTGCCGATGACTTGCGGCGTGAGCTGGACCAGGTTGCCGTTGACATAGGCGTCATCGGTCTCCTCGTGAAAGCGCGCCACGCTGTAGTAGTAGGCGCCGTAGCCGGCCACGGCGAGCGCGCTGGCCAGGCCGAGCAAGGCAAGCAGGCGCTTGCGGGTGTTTTGCCTGGGGGACTTGGCGGGTTGGGCTTCGGCGGTAGCCTGGTCGGTCTTGGTCGTTTCGTTCATGGTGTCACCTGTTCGTTTTCGTTTTCGTGTTCGTTGAGAGCGGAGTTAGCGGGACTGTGCCGCCTGTTTGGTCGAGTCAGAGGCATCCGTATAGCCGCCACCCAGCGCCGCGGCGAGGGCAATCTGCCGGTCGCGGCGATTCATGCGCAGGTTGGCTACCGCCTGGCTGCTGGAGAGCGCATTGGTCTGCGCGTTCAGCACGGTGAGCTGGTTGGTCAGGCCTGCCTTGTACTGCGCCAGGGCCAGGGTCAGCGCGCGCTGCGCGGCGGTGTCGCTGCGGATCGCGCTGTCGATCTGCGCGTCGGTGGCGCGAATATCGGAGAGCTGGGTCGCAACATCGGTCAGGGCGTTCACCAGGGTTTCGTTGTAGTTCGCGACGGCAAAGTCGAATTCGGCGTAGCGGCCCTTGAGCTGCGCGCGCAGCGCGCCGCCATCGAAGATCGGCAGGTGGATCGCGGGACCGGCCGAGGCCGTGCGGCTGGCGGCGCGCAGGAAGCGGCCCCAGCCAAAGGCGTCGAGGCCGATCGCGGCGGACAGGTTGATGTCCGGATAGAACTCCGCCTTGGCCACCTTGATGTCGTGCAGGGTGGCATCGACGCGCCAGCGGGCGGCGACGATGTCGGGGCGGCGCGAGACCAGATCGGCCGGCAGGTTGTCGGGCAGGCGGACTTCCTCGCCGGTGGCCAGGGCAGGGCGGCTGATCGCCAGGCCACGGTCCGGACCCTGGCCGAGCAGCGCGCCCAGTTGGTAGCGCGTGCGCTGGATATTGCCGTCGAGCGAGGAGAGCGCGACTTCGCTGGCGGCCAGATTGGCTTCGGCGGTGCGCTTCTCGACCTCGGTCTCCAGTCCCATGGTCACGCGCCCGCTGGTCACGCGCAGCACGCCACGGCGCTGCTTCACTTCGTCCTGCGCAATGTCGTGCAACGCGTAGAGGCGGGCCAGCTCATTGTAGGCCCGGGCAATCGCGCTGCTTAGCGTCAGCTTCACCTGTTCCGCCTCGGCCTCGCTGGCGTGCACCGCGGATACAGCGGACTTCAGGGCTTCGCGGTTCTTGCCCCACAGATCGAGTTCATAAGAGGCGTTGATGACCGCCTTGTTTTCCGATTGCCAGGACCCGGCAAACGGGGGCGGCACGAGCGTGCTTTCCGAGAAACGTTGACGCGTCCAGGAATAGCCGGCGCCCACCTGCGGCAGCGTATTGGCGTTGGCACCCTCGCTGAGCGCCGTGGCGGAAGCCACGCGAGCCCGGGCCTTTTCCAGCGACGGGCTGCCTTGCAGCGCTTCGCCGATCAGTGCCTTGAGCTGGGCGTCGCCGAACTGGTCGGTCCAGTCCGCCGAAGGCCAGCGGCCTTGCTCGGCGGGGATGCTCTGCGTGGTGGCGTAGGAAGTGGCTTCGGCGATGTGCTTGTCGCTGTGGATGCCGGCATAGTTGGCGCAGCCGGCCAGGACCGCCGCCATCAGCACCGAGAGCGCGGGGCCTGCGAAGCGACGTGTCGAGGAGGTAATCTGATTGTACATTATTTGACCTGTCAGTTAAATGAGCAAAAAAAAGCGATCAAATATTCGCAAATTTGGCAAGGAGCCGGCGAAATTCGGTGAATTCCTCCGGGCTGAACATCTTCAATCGGGCATTGAGCACCTTTGGCGCCACTTCCGGAATGCGCTCTGCGACGGCCATGCCTTTCTCCGTCAGCGCGAGGTTGACCATCCTGCGATCGTCGACGCTACGGCTGCGCGCCAGCAGGCCCTTGCTTTCCAGTTTGTCCAGCATGCGGGTCATCAGGCCGCTGTCGATGCAGAGCAGCTTGCTCATCTCGAACGGCGTGTGGGCCACGCCACGCGTCAGGAGGAGCAGAATCCCCATATGCTGGGCAGTGATTTCCAGGTCTCTCAGAGCCGCATCCATTTCGCACAGGAGGCCGTCGCGGGCGCGGTTAAGAAAGAACCCGACGCTCTGCATGAGCTGATAGTTCTCCTTCGAGTAATGATCCACGGCGAGACCTCATCGATGTTGTTGACGGAACAGTAGTTGATAAGTCAGATATATGCAAGATAGAATTTTGGCCTGAAGCGCTGCGCGACGGTTGATCTCGTCCAAGCCGCTGATTTGTATGGTGACTACTTTAGGTAGCATGGGTTGGCACAGCCAGCACCAGACCTGGCGGCGCGACCGCAATTCATTCGCCGGCGCGAGTGCTTCAAGCGCCGGCAGCGCATGACGTATCAACGCCGAAGAGCGCTCCCGGACATATCGGCGGGAGCGTCGCGTTGACCGGAATCCGGGTCGTGGCAGGGAGCTTTCAGCAGCATGAGGCCTGGAACCTCATCGCGCAGGCGAAGAGGCGCCGGGGCAAGAAAAAGGAACTAGTCCTCGACTCGGGTTGCATTTGCGTCAGGGAGTCGACGCGGCCTGCCGCCGCCGGAATATCTGCCTATCCGCGCTTTGCCGAATCCTCGAACCTGGCGAATACCCGAGCCTGGACGGCGTCCATGACTGCAAGGACGCGCTCATCCGCGGGCGCGCTTGCTGTCACGCCGGTCGCCTTTTTCGGCTTTGAGCCGACCGGATAGAAGACAAACACCGTATCGAACCGGCCTGCCGATTCCTTCTTCAGGCGTCGGTTGAGCGCCTTCAGGTACTGCTTCTTGATGGTCTTGGACATAGGTTCCGGGGCTCTCAGTGCTGTTGTAAATGGGGGCTCGAATTTCAACTGGCGTAGCAACCACTTCCACGGCGTTCGTCCCAAGGCAGCTAGCCGGGAAGCGCCCGCGAAGACGGGGGCAGCCGACCGCTGCCGATCAGTTCAATGAGATCGGCGACCCGCGCCTCGGCTATGGAAAAGGCCTCGGTTTCTTCCATGGAAGGCCGTCCCGCGCGAAACACCGTCTGCAGTGTCCCGGCAAGTGTGTGATGGCGGACAAGAACGAATCCCTGGTGCTTTCCATTCGTAAGTGGCTCGGTGTAGGCTTTAAATTCGTAATAACCGGCGCGCTTGTTACTTTCCATGCACTTCTCGCTTTTATGGTGTGCACGGAGTCCGCCAGCGCGCAGTGGCGAACTTCGGCTCAGCTTGCGGACCCACCCGCCGGGCTGCCTGGGTGTGCATACGCGGGCGAGTGGATTTCTCCCCGACGCAATGTGCGACCCTCCTGGCAGTAACGAGGGTCTAACCTGAGGATATCAATTCGCAGGCTGGCGTTCCTCAGGGAATTTCCCGGAGACCGCTTGCGCGGCATGGGCGGCGCCCCGCCCGCCGGAGAATCCCGTAGCGCCCTTCAAACGCACGTTCGTGGTTCAGGCGGGGAGATATGCCATGGAGAGGGAACTGAAGTTCGAGCTTGCGCAAGAACAGTCTCACGTCCTGCGCGACCTTCCCCTACTCCCGACATTGCAAGTGGAACCGCCGCACGAGGAAGCGTTGCTTAGCGACTATTTCGACACGCCGGATCTGCTGCTCTGGCGGCAGGCCGCATCGCTCCGGGTTCGTCTGGCGGCCGGTCATCATGTGCAGACCTTGAAGTCAGCGGGCGCACGCCATGCGGGCCTGTTCGAGCGAGAAGAGTACGAAACGCCGGTTGCCGGTAACGCGCCCGATATTGCTGCATTGCTGGCGATCGTGCCGGAGACATCGCCACTCTCACCGGTCCTGAAGACGCACCAGCTACAGGAGCAGCTGGCACCGGCGTTCTGTACGGACGTTTGTCGCACCGTGTGGCTGCTAGGGCTTCCCGAGGGAGATGAAGTCGAGCTCGCGATCGATACCTGTACCGTGGTTGCCGGCGAATCAAGCCAGTCATTTTCCGAACTGGAGCTGGAACTCAAGCGTGGTAAGGCGGACCACCTCTATGTATTGGCGCTGAATCTGGCCGACACGGTGCCGATGCGCCTTAGCCTGGCGAGCAAAGGCGATCGCGGCTACGGGCTGCTTGTCTGCGATAAGCCGAAAGCCGTGCGTGCGAAGCCGCTAGTGCTGGAGCGGCAGGGCTCCGTGGGCGATGCTTTCCGCGAGATCGCGCAGAACTGCCTTGCGCAAGTTCACGCCAACGAAGCTGTAGTCGCGAGCGCGCAGTCACCGGAGGGCGTACATCAGATGCGCGTCGGGCTACGCCGTTTTCGCTCTGCGCTCGATATGTTTTCCGGCGTGGTCACGCTGCCCGCCGAACTGCAGGACGAACTCAAATGGATTGCAGGCGAGTTGGGCAAGTCCAGGGACTGGGAGGTGTTTGCCCATTCGACGCTGCCTCAGGTTTCGGCGGAGGAGGAGGACCTCCCTGGCCTGCGGAGTGTCAGCGAGGCCGCCGCCGAGATTGCGAGAGCTCGACGGCTTGATGCCGCCGAAGCGGTTCATTCCGCGCGCTATGCGCGGCTGGTTCTCGCGCTGGGACACTGGATGGCGGTTGCGTCCTGGCAGGGTGATGCGGAACCGTCAAAGCAAATGCTGCTGACGATGCCGGCAAGCGAGCTGGCTCGCGATGTGCTGCGCGCGCGCCATCGCAAGCTTGTCCGTCGCGGGCGAGGGCTGCACAAACTGGACGCGCCACGGCGGCATCGCGCTCGTATTGCCGCAAAGAAGCTGCGCTATGCAGCCGAATTTTTCGCGTCGCTGTTCCGGAGGAAGTCGCTGGACAATTATCGCGGCGTGCTCGCCAGGCTGCAGGATGACCTTGGCTGGGGCAATGACATGGCCGTGGCTGGCCACCTCCTCGGTTGTCTTCAGCAGGCCAACGAAAGTGTCGCATGCGGCGCAATCTATGTCAGGGGATTCCTGGCGGCACGCATCGTCGCTGATCGGGAAAATCAGCGACGGCTCTGGAAGCGGTTCCGCCGCACGGAACGACCACAGTAAGGTAGGTGCGACTTTGCCCGGGCATGGTTGCCGGTAGCGGCGGGCGGCATGGCGCACCACCTTGAAATCCGCACAGATCGTGATTGAGTGTTTCTTGATCTGGGGGACCGCACGCCGGGCGACGACGGGAATTGGCGCTTCACCCGCAAGGACGGAGCGCAGACTACCCGGCGGCTTTCCCACTGACAATCCGCCCCGAAACCCCCGCCGGCACCGTGCGTTGCCACGGGGCGTTCGAGGCCAAGGAATGACCGGCCGTCATTTTTGTTCATTGGAACGCCCGGCGCCAAGCGCCTCGAGCAGTGGCCGGAGGGTATCGAGTTCCGCGCCAAAACCGGTCCAGTCGCCCGCCTTCAATCGCTCTATGGCGCGGTCATAGTGGGCGAGCGCCTCGCGGGCGCGGCTGTCCGCCGTGCCCTGGCGCTGCGCCGCCGCGGGGGCGGCTTCCTTGAAGAGCGCCGCCAGCGCGGCGCCCAAGGTCTCCTCCATGACCACATGGTCGCCGTAGGCGGCGATCACCCGCTTCAGCTCGGGCAATTGCCCGGACTCGGCGCGCAGGTAGAGCGGGGAGACGTAGAGTATCGAGTTCTCGATGGGCACGACCTGGAGATGGCCGCGGATGACGCGCGAACCCATCTGGTTCCACAGGGAAATCTGCTGAGAGATCTCGGTGTTCTGCTGGATGCGCGCTTCGATCTGGAACGGCCCGTAGATCAGCTTGTCCTTGGGAAACGCGTAGACGACGAGCTTGCCGTAGTCGGGAGGATCGCAGCGTGCCGCCAGCCACGCAATCATGTTTTCGCGCCGGCTTGGCACCATCGGCAGCATGAGAACGAACTCGGCGCGCGGCTCCGCCGGGAGCCGCACAATCATGTAGTAGGGCGTCATCGGCGCGCCGGGGGCAGTCCCGGTCCCGGTCCCGGCGTCAATGTCGGCCAGCTTGCGGGGGAACTGCCAGAGATCCTCCCGGTTGTAGAAGACTTCCGGCGTTTCCATGTGGTAGGCGCGGTAGATCTGCGCCTGGATCAGGAACAGGTCCTCGGGATAGCGGATATGTTGCTGCAGGTCCTGCGGCATCGTGCCCAGTGCCTTGAACAGGCCCGGGAAAATGCGCTGGTACGTCCGCACGATGGGATCGGCGGGATCGCTGACATAGAAGTCGACAGTCCCGTTGTACGCATCGATCACCACCTTGACCGCATTGCGTATGTAATTGTCGCCGTCTTCGCTGGCCGGCTGGGAGTACGGGAACCAGCGGCTGGTGGTATAGGCATCCTGAATCCAGTAAAGCCGCCCGCCGCTCGCGACGATGTAGGGGTCATGGTCGAGGCTGAGGAACGGGGCGATCGTGCGTACCCGGTCCTGGATGTTGCGATGGAGCAGGATCCGGCTTGCGGGTGTGATGTAGCCGGTCACCAGGATGTTGGGATCGTCGAACTGCCAGGCGAAGAGGGCCTGCAGCGCCAGGCTGCCGATGCCGATGCCGTCGCGCCCGCTGTAGTTCGTATAGACGTTCTCGTCGCCCTTGGGGTAGTCGAACTCTGGCGCGTTGCCGTTGACGATAACGTAGCCCTTGCCGCCTTCGCCGAAGTACAGGCGTGGCTCACGGATGGCGGGGCCGCCGTTGGAGACGGGCGGAATATCCTTCAGGTAAAGGGAGGGCAAGCCCTCCGCGGATTTCTCCGTGACCGGCGACATCACGACGCCGTTGCCGTGGGTGAACAGCAGATGCAGGTTGACCCAGGTCTGGGCATTTGCCGGAAGCAACGACGGCTCCAGTTCCCGAGCCGAAAGCATGACCTGCTGATAGCCGGCGTCAAACCGGTAGCGGTCGATGTCCGTCGCCAGGAATTTGTAATAGGTCCTGATCTCCTGCAACTGCGCATAGGTATCCCGCAACGGCTGCAGGTCCCACAGGCGGATGTTGTCGATGGTCGGGCGATTGGCCTGGAGCGTGGCGAGATTCAGGTTCTGTTGGGCCGGAAACGGCTTTGCCGCAATCTGCGCCAGGCCATAGGCCTCCCGCGTCAGCGCAATATTGTGCTGGATATAGGGCGTTTCCAGCTGCAGCTCGTTCGGCTTGACATAGAAGCGCTGGAACAGCGCCGGGTAGGCCACGGCGAATACGAATGCGCCGCCGAACACGATCAGCGCCGACGCCGCAGGAATCCGATAGCTCCGCCAGCGCATATTGGCCCATGAGGCGATCGCGGCAGCGGTGGCCAGGCCGATCAGCGGCCACAGGACCGGCAGCCCGACATGGACATCGGTATAGCCGGCGCCCACCACGACGCCGTTGTCGCCGTAGAGCAGCAGGAAGCGGTCGAGCCAGTAAGACCAGGCCTGCAGCAGGAAGAACAGTCCCAGCAGCACAGAGCCGTGGGTGGCGGCCGCTGGCGAAAGCCCGCGCGGCGACTGCAAGAATGCGATGTCGCCGCGCAGTCCGTACACGACGGCGGCGACGCCCGCGCTGCAGCCGAGCAGCAATAGCAGCCAGTTCCTGAGCGCGATATAGGCGGGCAGCGAGAAGAGGTAGAAGCCGATGTCCTTGCCAAAGATCGGATCGCCTTTGCCAAAGGGCACCTGATTGACATAGCGCAGCGCGATGTCCCAGTCCGAGGCTTCGCTGATGGCGAGGGACAGGCCCACGAGGACGGCGGCCCCGGCGATGGCGGTGCGCCAGTGGACGTGTGGCGCGACGTCGCCGACCAGTTCGCTCAGGACCTCCGGCATCCCGGGCGGAGATGCCGTCTCCAGCTTCCAGGCGCCAGGGCTCGCGTAGCGGTGCGCCAGCCATCCCGACGCCCATATCGCGCCCGCCGAAGCCACGAAGACGGCGACGAAAAGAAGCACCTGGGTGGCAAGGATCGTCCAGAAAACGTCCACGTAGCCGACGGAGGAAAACCACAGCCAGTCAACCAGCATGCCGGTGACGCGGCTGACGACGACCAGCCCGGCGATGACCGCCACGATCCTGGCTGCAATGCGTCTCAGCCGCGTGCCGGGTCCTCCTGGCGATCGCATCGATCGTGCTCCTTGCCGGAACGCCATCCATGGCCTGCTGCGAGCGGACCACGGTGCGCTGCCGGTCTGCCCGATACCTGGCCGGACGGGTTGCCAGGGTGACCGCGATAGCCGGCTCGCAGCAAAGCAAAAGTCCGCGCCGAATCACCCCGGATAATCAATTGTAGGTGGGGAATCACCGGGCAGCACGCTTGCCAGGGCGCGTCGGGATACCGTCTGCGCCCAAGTACATGAAACTGCACAGCGGCGGAGTCGGGATTTACGGAAGTTTTATGGCAGGGCAATACCTCTTTACGCCATTTGCATGGGCCAGTTCTTAACCTTGCAAGGACAGGCAATTCGGTGGTGCCGCGGAACCGGCATGCTCACGAGCCATGAGCGCGCATTGGCTGTACTTCCCCTGACCAACCTGGTAAGCAATATGACGCCGCACTTCACCAAAGCACCGCGCACAAGCGAACCCTGTCACGGCGGCAGCTATTACCTGAAGCTTGCCGGATGCCTGCTCGTGCTTGGCCTGTTGTACGCCTTGTGAATGAGGGGGCGGGAGCCCCCCGCAGCGATCCCTCCTACTCCTCTACGTAGCCTTTGCGCAGCTTCTCCGCCACCAGCTTGTCCATCTCGCGACGGGCCCGCTCGGCAGTGTCGAACTGCTTGAGGTTGACCTGCCCGCTGCTGCCGATGCGGCCGTAGCTGACGCTCAGCTCGGTGCCGCTCAGGCTGGCGCGCCAGAACTTGCGCGAACTGCCCTGCTCGAAGCGTAGCGCCCGCACCAGTTCCGCTTGCCTGGCGCCGGTTGCGGAAGTGCCGGTGCTGGCGTCGTTGGCCGAATCCGAAGCCGACGCCGGCGCCACCGGTTGCGCTGGTGGTGCCAGCACCGGTGCCTGCGGCTCGACTTCCGCATGCAGCGCGCGGTCCTCGCCATCGGCCAGCATGGCTTCGATGCGGGCCAGTACCGCGCCGGCATCGTGCAGCCAGTCCTTGCCGGGAATGTCGAGCACCCGCCAGCCGAAGCTGCGCAGGATGCCGGGACGGAACACGTAGCGCTCGGCGGTGTCCGCCACGGCCTCGGCCGGCGCATCGAGCAGGATCGCCAGCGCATAGCCCTGCGCGGACGGATCGGCGATGGCCAGGTCGCAGCGGAACTGGGAGTGGCCGACATTGACGTGCACCTGGTGGCCGCGCGAGCGCAGCGCCTCGGCCATCGCGTCACGGATGCTGTCGGACCCGGCCTGGCGCGTGAAGGCATCGCGCGCGCCCAGGTTCAGGGCGCCGAGCACCGCCTGCGCGCGTTCGAACTGGCCGCGCGCGCTGGCTTGCGCGAACTGCAGGAAGGCGCGCAGCGCGGCAGCGCCATCGTTGTGCACATTGGTGATGGCTTCCGCCTGGATCGTCGACACCACCGCCATGCGGTGGCGCGCGCGGCTGAAAATCACGTTGAGGCGCTTCTCGCCGCCGCGCTGGTTGATCGGGCCGAAGTTCATCAGCATCTTGCCGTCGGGGCCAGGCGCGTAGCAGATGCTCAGGATGATCACGTCGCGCTCGTCGCCCTGGACGTTCTCCAGGTTCTTGACGAACAGGCCGTTGAACTGGTCGTCGTCCTCGCGCACGTACTCGCGCTCCAGGCGCATGGCAAAGTCCGCGTCCTCGCTGGCCAGCGCCTCCAGCGCGGACTCGATGGCGGTTTGCTGCGCCTCGGAGAAGGCGACGATGCCCAGGCTCAGCCCGGTCTCGCGGCGCAGCATCTCGCGCACGGTCTGGGCGATATAGCGCGCTTCCGGCGCGTTGCGCCGGTCGAGGTAGACGCCATCGCCCAGCCGGTGGAAGCTGACCGGCCGCCCCAGCAGCGCGTCGGCCCCGGCGATGCCGGCGTCTTCCTGGTCCGAGCGCAGCGGCGCTGCCTCGTCCTCGGCCTGCTCCAGCAGACGGTCGGGAATGGTCACCAGGCGGCCGTCGTAGAAGGCGGCGTTGGAGAAGCTGATCAGCGATTCGTGGCGGCTGCGGTAGTGCCACGCCAGCAGCGTGGCGGGCAGGTTGCGCGCGGCCTGGTTCAGCAGGCTGTCCGAGTCCAGGTTGATGGCGACGCGCTCGCCTTCCTCCTCCACCACGATCTCGTCGTCGCCCTCGGCGCCGCTGGCCGAGAAGAAGCTGGTCGGCGGCAGCTGCATCTCGTCGCCGACCACCACCACCTGGCGCGCCCGGCTCAGCGCAGGCACGGCTTCCTCGGTGGGAATCTGGCTGGCCTCGTCGAAGATCACCACGTCGAACAGGTCCGGCGACAGCGGCAGCGTGTCGGACACCGACAGCGGGCTCATCAGCCAGATCGGCTTCAGGTCGTTGATGACCAGCCCGGTCTCGTCGTCGCTGAGGTCGCGGATCGAACGGTGGCGCATGCTCTTGCCGAACTCGTGTTCCAGTTCGCGGCGGCCGGTGGCATAGCGTTTCTTGAACGCCTTGCCGTCGGCATCCAGTTGCGTGGCCGACAGCGAGGACTGGCGCACGTGCTCGGCAAACTGCCGGTGCAACGTTGCGCGTATCACCTGGGCGTTGAGGGCGAGCAGCTCGCGCTGGCCCTGCGCTACCGCGCGCGCGGCCTGCGCCAGCGCCGCCCCGCTGAAGTGCGCCAGCGCCGGGCTCTCGCGCTCCAGGCGGCGCAATGCCTCGTCGGCGACCAGCGCCTCCAGTTGCGCCGGTTCATGGTCCAGCAACTGCAGCGTGGCGGCGCAGGCGGGATCGGCGGCATGGACGGCGCGCAGCAGTGGCAGCAGGTCGGGCAGGTCATCCAGTGCTTCGCGCAGGTCGCGCAGCAACTCGGCAATGTCGCCCAGGCGCGCGTCCGGGGCCAGTGTCAGTCCGTCGCGCACGCGCAGCGCCAGCTTGTCCAGCGCCTCGCGCGCGCCGGCTTGCGCGCGCGCCGTGGCGGCCGGATCGACAGCCTGGCGCAGGTGGGCAACCAGTTCACGCGGACCGCTGGCTGCCTGCAGGCGCCGCTCCAGTTCGGCCAGCGCGCGCAGGAAGTCCTGCATCGCGCTGACGCCATAGCGCTGGCGGCTGTCGGCATCGCTCGCGGCCAGCGCGGCGCTGGCCGCGTGCTCGGCGGCCAGCGCCTGCAGCACTTTGCCGAAGCCCGGATGCACGGCGTGCTTGCCGAAGTCATAGCGGCGCTTCAGTTCGCCGCGCAGGCGCCACCAGGCCGGCTGCAGCCAGCGCGCCAGCGACGGCTCCAGGCGCCGGACCAGCGCCAGCGCCGACTCGGTGTCGCCGGCGCTGAGCTTGTCGTGCCAGTTCGACGTCGCCGCCTGGGCGGCGGTGAGCGCCTGGGCGCGCGTTTCAAGTTCGGCCCGCACCTGGCGCAGCGCGCCTTGTGCCGGCGAGGCCGGATCGAGCAGGTCCAGGTGCGCGGCCAGGCCGGTCTCGAGCAGCCATTGGCAATCGGCGGCGATCGCACGGGCCTGTTCCAGCGCGGTGTCGTGGCCGATCAGGCTGGCGGTGCTGTCCAGCAGCGGGTCCAGCGCGTCGAACAGCGCCTCGGTATCGCTGCACAACTGCTCGGCGCGGCCGAAAGCGCGCTCGTCGGCCAGCAGCTCCCGCGACAGCCGGGCGAACGGGTGCGCGGCAAGCGCGTCCATGCCAAAGCGCTCGCGCATGGCGCGGTGCACGCGCTGGGTGAGTTCGCGCTGGCGATCCCAGCTGGCCAGCGCCGGCAGGCGCTCCCGCATGGCCGGGCCGGTCTCGGGCGCCGCGGGCAGTCCGGCCACGCGGCGCAGCAGCGCGCGCACGCTATCGCCCAGCGCCTCGGGCGCGGCCGCCATCGCCGACTCGAATCGGTCGATACGCTGCTGTTGCCCCGCCAGGGCCCCGGCCACCTGCGCCCGGCGCGCCGCCACCGCGTCGCCGTCGTGCGGCTGGGCGATCCACTGCTCATAGCAGGCGCGCAGATCGGCGATAAAGGCCTTCTTGTCGGTCTGCGAGTCGTGGATCAGGCAGCACAGCGGATCCAGCCCGCTTTGCTTGAGCCGGTGGAACACCACGTCCAGCGCGGCGCGCTTCTCGCAGACGAACAGCACGCGCTTGCCGCGTCCGGCGTAGTCGGCGATCAGGTTGGTGATGGTCTGCGACTTGCCGGTGCCGGGCGGGCCCTGGATGATGAAGCTGCGCTGGCTGCGCGCCAGGCCGACGGCGGCGTTCTGCGTGGCGTCGGACGCCACCACGCTCCACTGCTCGCCCGGCGCCAGCGGTGCCGGCGCCTGGGTCTCGATGTCGCGCGGCTCGATCGAGAACACGCGGTCGAAGGCGGGGTTGGGCCCGGGATCGTCCAGCAGTTGCGCGTAGTCGCGCACCAGCGACATTTTCTTGTAGTTGAAGTTGGCCAGCGTCACCTGGGTCAGGTCCAGGTCCCAGGCATAGCGGTGGCCTTCGGATTCCTGCAGCACAAAGCCTTTGCGGTCGCCGGCATCGGCAGCATCGGCGGTGCCGGCGGCAGGCTGGGCCATGTTCGGCTGGCGCGGGCCGGCGCCGGGCGCGGCGCCCGCCTCGAAGCGCTGTGGCAGCTCGCTCGGCCGGACCCAGTGCTCGAACAGCGCCCGCCCCAGCGGGCGGTAGTCGTCCTGCGCATAGCTGTAGGGCGGCAGCCAGCCACCGCCGCTTGCGCGCGCGGAAGCCACGCCCGGCTTGCGGCGCTGGAACTGCTGCATGCGCTGCAGCGCCTTTTGCCGCACCAGCCGCACCGCGGCCTTGTCCACCAGGCGCAGCTCCACCGACGGCTCGGAGCCGCGGATCTGCGCGAGGAGACTGGCATGGATCTCGGCCAGCGCGGTCTTGCCCAGGTCCACCGTCTCGTCCAGGCGGATGTCGTACAGCTGGCTCAGGTGGTGGCGCAGCACCGGGTTGAACTCGGCCTCGCCGCTGGTGCACTGGATCACGTACTGGTCGCGCACGCCCTTGCGCTTGACCAGTTCCACCGGCAGCCACAGCAGCGGCGTCACGATACGCTCGTCCGGTGCTTCCTTGAGGTTGTGCCAGCGCAGGAACGCCACCACCAGGCGCAGGTTGCTGAAGCCGAACTCGGCTCGGTCGCGGCGCGTTTCGGCGATCAGCCGGTCCAGCGCCGCCGGCAGGTAGGGCTGGTCGTCGAAGCGCAGCCAGCGCTGCAGCGAAACCGGCTTGCCGTCCACCAGCTCGGCGGCGAACGGGCCGCCCCATGTGCAGATGTGCTCCGGCCGCACGCTTTCGATCTGCAGCATCAGCGGCACGCTGGCCACGGTCAGGTTGACGCTGGCCGCGGTGGGACGGAAGTACAGCAGGCGGTTGCGCCGGGACAGGTCGAACAGGCGGTCGCGCAGATGCGCGAGCACCGCCGTGCGGCGCGGCGCGGCACCGCTGGCGCCGGCCAGCGCACGCTCCACCTCCAGGGCCAGCGGCTGCTCGCGCCAGGTGCGCAGCCGCGTGGCCAGCGAGGCCACGTCGGTGGCGCGGTCGTGCCGGTTGATCTCGGTCATCTCCACGATCACCGCGGCCACGATGGGGTGCAGCCGCTCGTGCAGCAGGAACAGGTTGCGGCGGCAGGCAACGAACTCGCGCAGATCGTCCTCGTCGGCGAGGTCCGCGCCGCAAGCCAGGCTGGCCAGCGCCATGCCGAGCAGGAAGATGTCGCCGATCTCGTCGTGGTGGCCGACCAGCAACTCCCAGCTGGCCGGGCCGGGCAGGTACACCGGGCGCTCGATCGGCGCCGCGGGATCCAGTTGCAGCGTCAGGTCGGTTTCCTCGCGGCGGCCGTCGTCGGCGCGGCCGCGCTGCAGTGTGCCGACGATGTTCAGGCCCGAGGCCGGATGCGGCTGCACCCGGTGTACCGCGCCGATATCCATGACCGGCAGCTCGCCGTCCGGCCGGCGCAGGCCGAGCGCGCCATCCTCGCCCACCAGGATGCTGTCGGCGTCGAGCGAGGCGACCCTGCCCTGCGCGTGCAACGCGGCGACCTGCTGGAACAGCGGCAGCATCAGCACCAGTACGTCGTCGGTGGGCAATGCCGCGCCCGCCTGCGCCTCGATCAAGGCACGCAGGGTACGCGGCGCGCTGTTGGCGATCGTGCTGTCGTTCATGCCTGGGCCTCCTTGGCCAGTTGGCGGTTGTAGCGGTCCATCTCGCGCTTGCCGAAACCGGCATCGCGGCGCAAGTTGCCGTGCAGCGCGTCCAGGCTGCCCAGCGCCTGCGCCACCCGGCCGGCGCGCAGCAGCGCCGCCTCCTGCTGGTCGGGGTCGGCCAGGGCCAGGTCCATCATCAGCGCATTGAGGTAGGCGCGCACGTCATCGCCGGCCACCTCCGCGGCGAATGCCTCCGGGCCCACTGCGGGCTCGTCGTCGCGCCAGTCGGGAAACAGCATGCGCACCTGTGCCAGCACCGCCTCGCTCGCCAGCGGCGTGCCGGCCAGGTAATGGGCAAGGAAGCCGCGCGTCAGTGCCTGCAGCCGCCGTTGCCCCGGCAGATCCAGCCGCTCCAGCGCCAGGGGACCATGCAGCCGGGTCTCGATCCACTGGTCCAGGCCGGCCGCGCCCTCCCACCACAGCGCCAGCGCGCGGGCGCGGATAAAGGTCTCCGGATGGCTGTGCGCGTTGCTGGCCCCCGCCTCGTGCGACTCGATCTCGGCGGCCTGGCGCAGGTAGGCCGCCGCATCGACGCTGCCTATTCCCGTCTGCACCTTGACCAGCGTCGACACGGCCGGCGCCACCGCGCCGGCGGCCACCGCGCCACCCCGGTCGGCAAACAGCTCGGTGTGCAGGGCATAGCGCCGGTAGGTCTCGCGATGGCTGCCGCTGGTGCCGGGCGCGGCCAGCGCGTCGTTGAGGATGCGGTCGGCCACCAGGAACCGGCCGTCGTCGCGCGACCACAGCAGGTAATGGGCCAGCTCATGGCCAAACACCGCAAGCAGCTCAACCGCCGACAGGCGCTCCAGCAGCGGCCCTTGCACGATGATGTGGACCTCGCCGGGCACATAGACCAGCGAGGCGTTCATCTCCTGCCCGGGTGACTGGTACAGCGTAGCCCGCGCATCGACGCCCAGCCGCGCCATGGCCTGGGCCAGCGCCGCATGCACATCGGCATGCGCCTCGGCATCGATGCGATAGGTATCGCGCAACAGCATCAGGCGCAGCGCCTCCAGGTGCTCGGCGCGGGTCGTGCGCGCGCTGGCCCAGCGCCAGACGTCGGGCTCGTGGCTGCGCAGGTAGTCGACCACCGTTGCGTGATAGGCCAGCGGCGTCAGCGCGCTGCGATCCGGGGCGTGAGAGTCCATGCGGGAAATCCCAGGGTTGCATGGAGGCTGATTCTACAGGGGGCGGGATGGCCGGCGAGATTCGCCAGGACCACCGCTTCATCGCTTCTTGTGGGTTGGCTTTGCCAGCGCGGCGACCGGTTCGGGATGCATCATCCGCCGCACTGAAGGAGTAGATGCCCGCCGGCAGACCAAGGCCTGGGGATCGCGTGATTCCCCATTTACATGTTCCGTTGTCCTACAACAAGAGATGGAGAATCCTCAGCTAGATATTGGTCATGATCCCGAATTCCCCGGTGTTAACCCTGAAACTCGTCGCACTTTCTTGTCTGAATGCTCTCCATGTCGTAGGATGACTGATAACTAGCCTACGCCAAAGAATCCGAAACAAGGACCGATCCGAAAGCCCGGACCTCAAACGCGGTTCCCTCCTGACAGGACCCCCGATATGAAAGCCAACATCCTCCAGCTCAACCCGATCCTGGTCCCTGCGATCAACGACAAGCTGGATTCGCTCTACACGGTGCACCGGTTGTTCGAGCAAGCCGACAAGGATGCCTATCTGCGCGAGCACGGCGCCTCGATCCGCGCGGTCGTCACCGGCGGCCATACCGGCATCGCCAGGGCGATGATGGAGCAGCTGCCCGCGCTCGAGGTGGTGGCGGTCAACGGTGTCGGCACCGATGCGGTCGACCTCGAATACGCCCGTGCGCGCGGCCTGCCGGTTACCGGGACGTTCGGGGCGCTGACCGAGGACGTCGCCGATCTCGCCGTGGGCCTGCTGATCGCCACTTGCCGGGGCATGTGCCCGGGCGACCGGTTTATCCGCGCCGGCGACTGGGTCCGGCATCCGCAGCCAAGCGCTATCCCGCTGGCCCGCCGCGTCAGCGGCATGCGCGTGGGCATTGTCGGCATGGGCCGCGTGGGCCGTGCCATCGCGGCCCGCATGGCGGCGTTCGGCTGCCCCATCGCCTACACCGACCTCAGGGCGATGGAGGATGTCCCTCACACCTTCGTGGCCGGCCTCGTGCAACTGGCCCGCCAGAGCGATGCGCTGATTCTTGCCGCCGCCGCGGACAAGGCAGAGGGCATCGTCAATGCCGAGGTCCTCGACGCGTTGGGCAAGGATGGCTACCTGATCAACATCGCGCGCGGCCGGCTGGTCAAGGAAGACGATCTGGTCGCGGCGCTGGTTGCCGGCCGGATCGCGGGCGCCGGGCTGGATGTTTTCGTCGATGAGCCTAACGTGCCCGAAGCCCTGTTCGCGCTGGACAACGTCACGCTGCAGGCGCACCGCGCCAGCGCCACGCACCAGACGCGGGCGGCCATGGGGGAGATGGTCCTGGCAAGCATTGCCCAGGCGCTGGCTGGGCAACGGCCGGAGTTCAGCCTCACCACCTGAGCGCCGGCAGCCGCCTTCCCCCGCCCCAAAAGACAATAACCAGGATCACAGGAGACAAGATGCGAATCAAATTTCTGGCGGCCATCGCCATGGGCGTGCTCGCGTGCGGCATGGCCAGCGCGCAATCCTATCCGGCCAAGCCGATCACCATCGTGATCGGCTCCAGTCCCGGCAGCACCACGGATGGCCTGGCCCGCGCCATGGGCGCCCAGATCACCAGGGAAACCGGCCAGCCGGTCATCGTCGACAGCCGCCCCGGCGCATTCGGCGGCATCGCGGCGCAGTTCGTCGCGCGCTCGGCCCCTGACGGCTACACGCTGTTCATGACCACCAACACGACGCAGGCCGCCAATCCGCATCTGGTGAAGAACCTGCCCTACAACCCCATCAAGGACTTCGCACCGATCGGCCAGGTGGTCCAGGGCTACATGCTGATGGTCGTGAACCCCAACGTGAAGGCCAGGAGCGTATCCGAATTCATCGCACTGGCGAAGACGGAGCCGGGCAAGCTGACGTTCGGCTCCGGCTCATCGTCGGCGCGGGTTGCCACCGAGCAGTTCCAGCACATGACCGGGACCAAACTCACATATGTCCCCTACAAGGCCAATCCGCCCGCCGTGATTGACCTTGTCGCCGGACAGACCGACGTGATGATCGTCGACCTGACCACCAGCCTGCCGCAGGTCAAGGCCGGCAAGTTGCGCGCGCTCGGCGTCAGCAGCCCGCAGCGCTCGCAGCTGCTGCCCAACGTGCCGACCATCGCGGAGCAGGGCGTGGCGGGCTACGAGTCCGGCTACTGGAACGCGCTCTACGCGCCAGCGGGCACGCCGGCGCCGGTCATCAACCGGCTCAACGACCTGATGCGCAAAGCCATGGCAACCGAGTCGATCCGCCGCTTCGTGACGGAGAACGGCATGGAGGTGAAGGTGTCTTCGCCCGAGGAACTCGCCAGATTCCAGCTTGCCGAGCTGGACCGCTGGGGCAAGATCATCAAGACGGCGGGCATCCAGCCTGAATAGGAGCCAGCGGTATGTGGTGGGGTACTGCCAGGGCCGCCACCGCCTACAGCGCGTACTTCACCGTCAGGTAGAACGTGCGCTGCGGGAACGGGTGGAACAGGAAATACTTGCGGTTGTTGAGGTTGTCCACGCCCAGCGCGCCGCTCCAGTGCTTGTCGAACAGGTAGCGCACCCGCGCGTCCATGACGAAGAAGCTCTCGAAGCCTTGATAGGTGGCGGGGTTGATGTCGGTGTTGTCGACCGTCGCATAGACGCGGCTGCTGTAGCGCGCCGCCAGCGTGTAGGCCCATTTGTTGTCCGGCTGGTACGTTACCGCCAGCGTGCTGCGCCACGTCGGCACGTAGGGGACCCGCTTGCCGACCGATGTCGCGCCCGGAATGGTGGGGACGTAACTGTCGTTGGACCGTATGCGTGAATCGACGTAGGTCACATTGCCCGAGAACGACAGGCCGTGGATCAGCACGTTGTCCTGCTGGCCTGCCAGCTCCACGCCGACCTGACGTGTCTTGCCCACGTTCTGCGTAAAGGAGACCGGCGTGGCAAAGCCGGGGATCGTCGACGTTTGCGAGATCAGGGCGTTCGACACGTACTCGTTGAATACCGAGAGACGCATCTTGCCGTCGTTGGCATGGTGCTCGACGGCCAGTTCGCCGGACATGACGCGCTCCGGCTGCAGGAAGGGATTCGCCTGGACAAAAGTCGTGCCGGTCTGGATGGATTGATACAGTTCGCCGACGGTGGGGAACCGATACGCCTTGCCGAACGAGCCGGTGACCGACCACGTCTCGGTCGCGTCCCAGGTGACCGACGCCTTGGGAGAGAAGGCCGACTTGTCCACGCCGGGCTGGTTGATCGGCACCCCCACGCCATTGCTGCCCGTCGAGAAATTGAAGCCGTCATATGCGCGCCACCATTCGTAGCGGCCGCCCAGCGTGGCCTGCCAGCCCGGTGCCACGCGCCAGACGTCCTGCAGCCACAGCGCGCTGGTCTGTGTCTTGCCGAGCGAGTTGCTGAACAGCGGGCCGCTGCTGCCCGACGTCCAGTTCGTCGTCGTGTACGTAGGGCTGGAGAGCTTGAACTGATCGTAGTGCGCGCCAAAGCTGACGATGTTCGCCCCCGCGGCGCCCTGCGGCCGCCAGGTTCCCTTGAGATCGACCGTGGTCCATCCGGTCCCGCTCATGTCGGTGGCGCGGCCGGGGCCGCCGCTCTGCGCGCCCGGGTAGAGTCCGGTGGACAGGCGGCTCAGGTCCCGCAGATAGTAGAGATTGCTCAGGGTCATCTCCCAGTCGAACAGTCCCTTCGTATGGGTTTCCACCTTCAGGCTCTGCATCAGGTGCTGCTGCTCGATGTTGTTGCTCGAGAACTGGCCGGCGATGGTGTTGGCGTTGTATGAGAACCCGCCGATATTGACGCTGCCGCTCTGGGCGCCATAGAAGGGCGTGCCCGCGGTGGTGCTCAGGTAGGTCTGGGCGTTTGCCTTCGAGCTGTTCTGCCAGTAGCCCAGCGTGTAGGCAGCGCTCAGCGTCGGCGTGAAGTCATAGGCCAGCCTGACGGCGGCGTTGTCCTGCAATGTGTGGACGAAGTTGCCCGCGCCGATCACCTGGATCGCGCCGCCTGTGCGGTTGCGGTCCGCGATGGCGCCGGTGATGACCGGCAGCCCGGCGCCGGCCGGGGTCGTCGACTGGCCGACAGTACCAATGCTGAGCGGCTGGCTGAAGCTGTTGAGGTGGTTGGCATTGAACCACCACGACAGCTTGCCCACGCGGTCGCCCAGTGTGGCGCTGTATTGCTGGGCCGGCTCGTTCTCGCTGGTGCCGTATTTGCCGAAATGCTGCACGGCGCCCGTGAATTCCAGGCTGCCTTCGAAGGCCTTCGGCATGCGTGTGGTGATTTCCGTCACGGCGCCATACGAGTTGCCGGGGTAGGCCGCGGAGAAGGGGCCATACATCACGTCGATGCGATCGACTTGCTGCGGCGCCACCATGAACCACTGGGGCGACCCGTTGCCGTTGTTGTTATTGATCAGCGTGGATAGCAGGACGCCGTCGGCGTAGATCAGGCTGCGCGCACTGGCATTGATGCCGGTGGTGCGCGTGGCCATCGGCGACTGGGTGTCGCCGATGAACCGCTTGCGCACCAGCACGTCCGGCAGGTACTTGAGCATGTCTTCGGTGCCCATGACGTTGATGGTCTCGGCCGCCTGCTGTGCCGTGATGCCCTCGGTCGTTTGCGGCAGTTGATTCTTTTCGGCGAAGGAGCGGGTTTCGGTGACCTGTACCGCAGGCAGGGTCCGTTCCCCCGGCGCCGCCCCCTGGCCTGCCGCGACGGCTGGCGTTGTGCCGCTGTCCTGGGCGTGGGCGCTGCCGGCCCCCAGGATGGCAGCCGACAGCAAGGTACAGCCGCAGCTGACGAAAGCTAATGCAAATGCCGGTGACGGCAAGGCGCCACCGGCGATGCCGGCGCGAGGGTCTGGATTCATGGTGTACCGGGCAAGTCTGGAGCGGACCGTTTGCCCGCTCGTGGCATGGACGCGCGCCCGCGGAGCGGGCGGGCGATCAGGCGAAGGCGATCATGCCAGGGGTGGCGCCCGGGCCGTTGCGCGCAGGAGGCCCGGAGGCTGGTAGGCATTGCGCTGCAATGCCGGCCGCGCAAGACCAAGCTGGGTGAGGTGGGGGAGAAAGGCAAACGGCGCGTGCGGTACCGCATTGGTGTTGCCAAGATCCGCGCAGACCAGGCAGCAGAGGGCGTCGTCGAGGCTGTGATGGCTGCCGGGTGCGTCCTCACGGAGGTGCGTTTGCTCGTCGATCGGGACAACGCGCATACCGCTTGCGCTGCAGATCGTCATTTCCGCCATCTGCCCGCCCACCCGCCCGTGGGCCATCTGCGGCCACGGTGCATGCAGCACCATGCCGAGCAGCGCGAGCCACAGAATGAGTCGACGGGTGAGGGACATATTGTGTGGAGACAATGGGTGGCCGATTATAGTGGCGAGCCGCCGCCTGCAAGGGCGCTGTAGGCCTGATTCCGCTGGATCGGGGTGCGGCGCAGGGCCGCACCCGCTGCCGCTGGACAGGCATGTGCAGCACCAGGCATCGGAATCAGCCGGTGTCCTTGCATACTGTCAGCTTATGTTCCCTTGCGGCGCATTTCCCTGTGTTGTGTACGGTTCGCCACGTTTTGTGAGAGAGCGCCGTGCGATGCTGGGCACGATACAGCTCCGGCAGCGATTCACGCTGTAGCCGGAGAGGCTTGCGGCCCTGTCCCGTGCTCGCATGCCCGGCTCGATGGCGCGCTCGCCCAAAAAGTGCACCAGGTGGAGGTTGGGTCGATGGACACGCATGGCACTGACAAGGTCTTCGCCGGCTCGATTCCCGGGCTTTACGATACATACCTTGTACCGTTGATCTTCGAGCCGTACGCGCTCGACCTAGCCGGCCGCGTCGCGTCGAGGTGTCCAGGGAGCGTGCTCGAGGTAGCGGCTGGCACGGGCGTGGTGACACGCGCGCTGGCCATGGCATTGCCCGATAGCACCGCCATCGTGGCGACAGACTTGAGCCAGCCCATGCTCGATCGCGCCCAGGCTGCAGGCGTACGCCGGACCATGGTGTGGCGTCAGGCAGATGCGATGCAATTGCCGTTCGACGATGGCCAGTTCGATGTGGTCGTATGCCAGTTTGGCGTCATGTTCTTCCCCGACAAATCAAGGGCTTTCGCCGAGGCGCGCCGCGTACTGGCGCCAGGAGGCACATTTCTCTTCAACGTTTGGGATCGGATCGAAGAGAACGAGTTCGCGTATGTCGTCACAAGCGCCTTGGCTGGACTCTTTCCCGCGGCCCCTCCCGCCTTCCTGGCCCGGACGCCACACGGGTACCACGAGCGGCAGGCAATCGGGCAGCACCTGCGGCTTGGCGGCTTCCGCGCGGAACCCATGTTCGAAACCATCGCATTGCGCAGCCGTGCGGCCGCTGCCCGCCTGCCTGCGATCGCTTATTGCCAGGGAACGCCGCTGAGGCAAGAAATCGAAGCACTTGGCCCGAATGAACTATCGCGAGCCACGGACGTGTGCTCGGCGGCAATGGCAGAGAAGTTCGGGCCCGGCCCCGTCGACGGAAAGATCCAGGCGCACATCGTCACGATTGAGGCTTGAAGAACCGCCGCGCGAGGTGATCAGGTAATCCAGTTCGGTTATGCCTGCGGCCAACCCAGTTCGATGAAAACCTTGCACAGCGCTTCCATGCCCGCTGCGTCTTCGTCGTCGAAACGGCCAGCGATGGGGCTGTCCACGTCCCACACGCCGATGAGCGTGCCGTTGGCGGCGATCAGCGGGACCACGATCTCGGACTCGGAGGCGGCGTCGCAGGCGATATGGCCGGGGAATGCGTGGACGTCGCGGACGACTTGCGTGCTGCGGGTCTGGGCTGCGGTGCCGCAGACGCCTTTGCCGAGTGCGATGCGTACGCAGGCGGGTTTGCCCTGGAATGGACCGACGACCAGATCGGTGCCGTCGTAGAAGTAGAAGCCTGCCCAGTTGAGATCTTGCAAGGAGTGGAATACCAGGGCGGAGAAGTTGGCGGCGTTGGCGATGGGGTTGGATTCGTCTGCCAGTAGTGAGCGTGCTTGGGTGATGAGGTTCTGGTATTGCTCGGGTTTGGAGTTGGGGGTGGGGGTGGTGGGTTGTTGGAACATGGTTGGGTCCGATGGGCTGATTGCTGATGCTTACTTCAACTGCGACTGCAACAGATTAACGTCAAAGGCTTAAAGTCAAAGGCAGTTTCACCACCCCTTCGGGGCGGCGACCTACTTTTTTGTCTTGCCAAAAAAGTAGGCAAAAAAGGCGCGCCGGATGGGGCGACCCCCCCTCGTCGGCAGGCAAAAAGAGCGGCCGGGGGCCAAACTCACATCGCCTTAGGGCGATGCTCAGACATGGCCCCCTCTTTTCCGCTCTTTTTGCCTGCCGACGAGGCGCCCCATACGGCCTGGTACACCTTGACGGCTCGCTTCGCATCGCGGGCTGGTGTGGCCCGCCCCTCGGGCGCTACACACGGCTACATCGAATCGTGATCTGGCGATATCGCTTTTCTTTGACATCCTTCGGTCCTTCGTGGCCTTCGTTTCGGTCCTACGTTCGACGCGAACTGCCTTCGGGCATCCACTGGTTTGCTCCACGCTCCCGCTTGCGGGAGGGGCCGGGGGACAGGGCGCGCTCGCTATGCTTTGGTGCGTCCCGTGGGGCTTTTCCGGCGCTTGGGAGTTGATCCGCATCGAGCGAAGGCTGGGCGCGCGGGCGCAGTACGCCGGCACCTCCATTCTCAAGGGCCGGCCCTGATCGAACGGCGATCCGCCTGCGCAGGCGGATCGCCGCCGCCATCACGAGCCCGCCACCTTCAGCAGCACCGGATCGTTGCGATACAGGTCGGGGAACATCTGCTTCAGGTAGCCGATCTTGGGCAGGTCGTTGATGACGATATAGGGATGCGCGGGATGGTTGGTCAGGAAATTCTGGTGATAGCTTTCCGCCGGGTAGAAGGCCTTGTAGTCCTCGATGCGGGTGACGATCGGCGCCTTGAAGGCATTGGCCTTGCCCAGTTGCGCGATGTACGCCTGCGCTATGCTGCGCTGTTCGGCGCTAAGCGGGAACACCGCGGAGCGGTACTGCGTGCCGTGGTCCGGACCCTGGTAGTTGAGCTGCGTGGGATTGTGCGCGACGGAGAAGAAGACCTGCAGCAGCTTGCCATAGGTGACCTGCGCCGGGTCGAACGTGACTTGCACGGATTCCGCATGGCCGGTGTCGCCGCCGCTGACGGTCTCGTACTGCGCCGTGCCGGCCGCGCCGCCGGCATAGCCCGACGTCACCTGCTTCACGCCGCGCACGTGCTGGAACACGCCCTGCACGCCCCAGAAGCAGCCGCCCGCGAACACGGCGGTTTCGGTCTGGGCAGAAGGTGCCTTCTCGTCCAGCGCGGGTGGGGGGATCCTGACGGCGTCCTCGGCGGAGTTCGCCGCGCGCTGCCAGGCCAGCATGCCAGCGGCCAGCATGACGAGGCCCGCGAGCCTGGTGGTGGACGAGCGCGTCCACCAGGAGGAGGCGCCGGCTGAAGAGTTCGTGGTCATGATTGCCTGTCCTTGAATATTGCCGTTGGTGATGCTGTTGATGCTGTCTGTTGCCGGTGCGCGCATCAGCCGAAGGTGAATGCGTAGGCTTCGACACCGGCGTCGAGGAATTCGATGGCAAAGGTGCGGTCGGCGACCTTGCCGTTTTGCCGCACCAGTTGATACAGCCGCTGCTCCGTGACCGTGCCGCTGCCATCCGCCGCCACGTCGGTGCCGTGCGCGTCGCCCGGCGCGGCGCCGTCGATCGTGACGCGGAAGCGCACCGGCTTGCCGTCCTGGCCCGGCCCCAGCACCAGGTGCAGGTCGCGCGCATGGAAGCGGTAGACGATACGCCCGGACGCGCCGGCCAGCGTCGCGTGCTCGGCCCCGACCTTCCAGGTGCCGGCCAGGCCCCAGTCGTTGAGCGCGGTTTGCGCGGGTGCGGTGTAAGTGTGCGCCTTGTCTTGCGCCTCGCCGCCCGGTGACGCAAAGTTCTCCGCCCGCTCGTAGCCGAGATAGGTTTCGCCGGACTGAATCTCCGCCTTGTCGGCAGCCATCTGCACGCCTTGCGCGCCGGCGGGGCCCAGCCCCGTGGCCACCTTTGCCGCGCCGGCGTGGCCGGCTTCCGCCAGCAGTTGCTGGATCACCTGCTCGGATTTCGCGTA
This sequence comes from Cupriavidus sp. F041, assembly GCF_057814235.1. Taxonomy (NCBI): domain Bacteria; kingdom Pseudomonadati; phylum Pseudomonadota; class Betaproteobacteria; order Burkholderiales; family Burkholderiaceae; genus Cupriavidus; species Cupriavidus sp. F041. Next base: position 1,220,289 of record NZ_JBVASY010000001.1, on the reverse strand, counting down.
CTCGCCCTCGCCAAAGTGGTGGAAGCGGATCTGCCCCTGCGCATCGATGAAATAGTGCGCCGGCCAATACTGGTTGTTGAAGGCGCGCCAGATCGCGTAGTTGTTGTCGACCGCGACGGGGTAGTCGATGCCAAGGTCGCGCGTGGCCTTCTTCACGTTATCGATATTCCGCTCGAAGGCAAACTCCGGCGCGTGCACGCCGATCACCACCAGCCCCTGGTCGCGGTACTTCTCTGCCCACGCTTTCACGTACGGCAGGGTGCGCAGGCAGTTGATGCAGGAGTAGGTCCAGAAATCCACCAGTACCACCTTGCCGCGCAAGCCTTCCGCCGTGAGCGGGGGAGAGTTCAGCCACTGCACGGCTCCCGTCAGCGCCGGCAGCTGGCCTTCCACGGGCAGCGCTGCCGGGCCGCCGAGCGCCGCGCGCATCATCGCGCCGGACGATGCGGTCATCGCCGCGCCGGCTTGCGCGTCCTGCGCGGGCGCGGGCCTTGCCGACAGCCGGTCGACCAGGTGCTGCTCGATCCCGCCGGTGGCCACGGTCGACACGCGCGCCAGCACGCCGGTGTCCAGCCCCAGCGCAATGGCGGCCACGCCGAGCAGCATGGCGGCGCCGATCCCGCGCCGGACCCATTCGCCCGCGCCCAGCGAACGCTTCATCGCGGTAAAGACCCGGCCGCCAATCAGCAACGCCACCGCCAGCGACGTGGCCGCGCCGGCGGCGTAGGCTACCAGCAGCAGCGTGGTGCCGACGCTGGCGCCGCGCAGCGCGGCCCCGGTCAGCACCAGGCCCAGGATCGGGCCGGCGCAGGGTGCCCACAGCAAACCGGTGGCGATGCCCAGCAGGAACGACGAGCCCGGCCGGACTTGCTGGCCATCGGCCTGGGCAAACGCGGAGAGCCGGCTGCCGGCGCTGACCAGCGGGTGCATCAGCCGGTCCGCCAGGCGCGGCAGCAGCAGCGTGAGGCCGAATACGGCAAGCAGCGCAATCGCCAGCCAGCGTCCGTACTGGTTGGCCTGCGTCACCCATCCACCGCCGACGGCGGCCAGCGTTGCCACGCCTGCGAAAGTCAGCGCCATGCCGGCCAGCAGCGGCAGGCCGCTGCGCACGAATGGCTGGTCGGCCCGCGAAAACACGAAGGGCAGGACGGGCAGGATGCACGGGCTCAGGATGGTGAGCGCACCGCCCAGATAGGCAAGGACGAGGAGGAGCATGGAATCTTCGCGGTTGGGGTTGGAGGCCCGGATGCCCGGGGGCTCAGGCGGCTTGCGGCTTGAACGCCATTGCCAGGCCGTTCATGCAGTAGCGCAGCCCGGTTGGCTTGGGGCCGTCGTCGAACAGGTGGCCCAGGTGGCCGCCGCAACGGCGGCAGTGCACTTCCGTGCGCGACATGCCGAAGGAGCGGTCCGTGCGCGTGCCGACCGCGTTGTCGAGCGGTGCCCAGAAGCTGGGCCAGCCGGTGCGGCTGTCGAATTTAGTGCGCGACGAGAAGAGATCCAGCTGGCACCCCGCGCAGGCGAAGATGCCGGCACGATGCTCGTCGTTCAGCGGGCTGCTGTAGGGCCGCTCCGTGCCTTCCTGCCGCAGCACGTTGTACTGGGCCGGCGTCAGCACCTGGCGCCATTGCTCGTCGGAGCGGACCACCTCGAAGGTTTCGGCGGGCTTGCCCGCGCCCGGCTGCCCGGCCGCCAGCGCCCGCCAGCCGCTGGCGGCTGCGAGTGCCGCCATGGCGGCACTCCCCGATACCAAAAAGCGCCTTCTGCTTCCCATGATGTGCTCCTGGCCTTGATTGGCAGGCCGCTGCGGCCGCCCGTTGCTGATCGTTGGCGCATCGTAGGCCTGGCGCAATCCCGAAGTCCTCACGAAAGGTTAAATTAATTGTGATAACTCAAAGCCTCGAAATTTTGCACAATAGTCAGGCCGGCGCACTTGCCGCGGCTGCCCTGCCAGGCGCGAGCGGGATCGCGCCCCGAGGCCAGAACCGGATCACCTCAAACGGATCACCTCAAACGGATCACCCCAAGTGGATCACCCCAAGCGCATCCTGATTGTCGAAGACGACGTCGACATCGCCAATATCCTCAGCCTGCACCTGCGCGACGAGCGCTATGACGTCGTGCACAGCGCCGACGGCAACGAGGGCTTGCGCCTGCTGGAGCAGGGCAACTGGGACGCGCTGATCCTTGACCTGATGCTGCCCGGCGTCGATGGCCTCGAGATCTGCCGGCGCGCCCGCGCCATGGCGCGCTACACGCCGATCATCATCACCAGCGCGCGGTCCAGCGAGGTGCACCGCATCCTCGGCCTGGAACTCGGCGCCGACGACTACCTCGCCAAGCCGTTCTCGGTGCTTGAACTGGTGGCGCGCGTGAAGGCGCTGCTACGGCGGGTGGATGCGATGGCAAAGGATCTGCGGATCGACGCTGGCAGCCTGGAGCTTGGCGGCCTCTCGATCGATCCGCTGACGCGCGAGGCCACCGTGGACGGCCGGCGCATCGAGCTGACGCCGCGCGAGTTCGACCTGTTGTATTTCTTCGCCCGGCATCCGGGCAAGGTGTTCTCGCGCATGGACCTGCTGAATGCCGTCTGGGGCTACCAGCACGAGGGCTACGAACATACGGTCAATACCCATATCAACCGGCTGCGCACCAAGATCGAAGCCGATCCGGCGCAACCCAGCCGCATCCTGACCGTCTGGGGGCATGGCTACAAGCTCGCGGCGGGACCCGCGGCGGCGCAGGGGGATGCGCCGTGAACCTCGGCCTGAACCTGAGCCGGCGCCTCACCCTGACGCAGCGGCTGTCGCTTGTTTTCTCCGTGCTGCTGCTGGCCTGCTGCGGCGCCTCCGCCTGGCTGCAGGTCCGCTCGAACGACATGCGCGAGAAAGAGGTCATCCAGGACCTGTCGCGCGGGCTTGCCGGACACATCGCGCGCAACGCGTCGCTGATGGATGCGAACGGGCTGAAGCCGGATGCCTTGCGCCGCTTGTTCGGCCAGTTGATGGTGGTGAACCCGAGCGTGGAGGTGTACCTGCTGGACAGCCAGGGGCGCATCCAGGGACACGACGCGCCGGCCGGCCACCTGCAGCGCGGGCAGGTGGACCTCAAACCGGTGCAACGCCTGCTGGCCGGCGAGCCGCTGCCCATCCTCGGCGACGACCCGCGCAGCGCGGGCGGGCGCAAGGTGTTCAGCGCGGCGCCGCTGCGCGCGGGCGGCGGCGAGCCCTCCGGCTATATCTACGTGGTGCTGCTGGGCGAGGCGCATGACGAACTGGCGGCGAGGGCGTCGGCCAACTCGGTGCTGCGCACGACCTTATGGTCGATGGGGCTGGTGGCGCTGCTGGGGCTGTTCGCGGGCCTGATGGCGTTCGGGCTGATCACCCGGCCGCTGCGCCGCCTGACCGAAGCGATGCGCCGCTTCGATGCCGACGCCGCGCCGCCCGCGCAGCCGCGCGTGCCGCGCTCGCCGTCCGCCAACGCCCGCGATGAAATCGTCGCGCTGGAGGCGGCGTTCGCGCAGATGGCGGACCGCATCGCCGAGCAATGGCGCGCGCTGACCAAGCAGGACCAGGAGCGGCGCGAACTCGTCGCCAACATCTCCCACGATCTGCGTACGCCGCTGGCCTCGCTGCATGGCTACCTGGAGACGCTGTCGCTCAAGGCCGACAAGCTCAGCGAAGCCGAACGCAGGCGCTATCTGTCCATTGCGCTCGCGCAAAGCCTCAAGGTGGGCCGCCTGGCGCAATCGCTCTTCGAGCTGGCCCGGCTCGAGCACGGCATCGTCCAGCCGGCGCTGGAGGATTTTTCACTGGTGGACCTGATACAGGATGTCTTCCAGAAGTTCGAATTGCCTGCCGAAGCGCGGCACCTGCGGCTGCGCGCGGGCATCCCGCAGCGGCTGCCCGCTGTCACGGCCGACCTCGGCATGATCGAGCGCGTGCTGACCAACCTGCTCGACAACGCCATCCGCCATACGCCCGCCGAAGGCGCCATCGACGTCGACCTGGCCCTGCGCGAGGGCAAAGTGTCGGTCACCGTCAGCGATACCGGCCCCGGGATTCCGCCGGAACTGCGCGACAGCCTGTTCCAGCGGCCGTTCAGTTCCGGCGGCGCGCATCGCGGCGGCGGCCTGGGCTTGCTGATCGTCCAGCGCATGCTGCAGTTGCATCACAGCCAGATCCGGCTGGTGGAAAGGGCTGGCAGGGGGACGGTGTTTTGCTTCGAGCTGCCGGTGTCTGGTGGCGCATCCCGCTGAAGGGGCGGAGCTCAGCCCGCGGCCTGGCCGGCAAAGCTGCCCTCATCCACCATCGTCAGGAAGACCTTCGGCTGACGCAGCGCCGGTGTACCGGGATTGGATCGCCGCCGGGTGCGATTTCACGCTACGCGGCCGTTGCCGGCCGGACGGAATGCGCGCATCGGAAACGCCAGCACGAAGATCAGCGCGGCCAGCACCAGCGCGGCGCTCAGGATGTACAGGCTATAGGCAAAGCCGCCTGTCACCGCCTTGATCGCGCCGACCATGACCGGTGCGACCAGGCCGGCGCTGCCGCCGATCGTACTGATCATGGCGATGCCGCCGGCCGCGCCGCGGTTCGCCAGGATACTGCCGGGAACGGTCCACAGGATCGTGAAGGCGCTGGCAACGCCCGCCGACGACAGCGCCAGGCAAAACACCGCGGCAAGCGGGCTGTGCATGAACATCGTGGTGAGCGACAAGCCGAGCGCGCCAACCAGCGCCGCCACGGCGAAATGCCAGCGGCGCTCCCCGGTGCGGTCCGAATGGCGTCCCACGGCGATGGAGGCCACGATGCCGGCGACCGCCGGCACCACTGCGTAGAAACCCACCTGCAGCACGCTCAGCCCCATCATCTTCAGCAACGTCGGTTGCCAGAAAGACAAGGCATAGATGCCCAGGATGACCAGGAAGGAGATCAGGCCGAGCAGCCACATGCGCCCGTCGCGCATCGCGGCGCCGAAGCCGTGGCTGGTGCGGTTGCCATTCGTGGCCTGGTCCTCTTCGAGCAGGCGGGCTACCCGCTGCTGTTCCGGGGCGGTCAGCCACCTTGCCCGGGCGGGCCCGTCCGCCAGCAGGAAGAAGGCCAGGATGCCCAGCAGCACGCTCGGGATGCCCTCCAGCAGGAAGAGCCACTGCCATCCCCGCAAGGACCACGTGCCGTTGAGAAAGGTCATCACCAGTCCGGCCAGCGGGCCCGCGACGATCGGCGCGGCGCCGTAAGCCATGAAAAACAGCGCCGTGGCCTGCGCCCGCCGCCGCGACGGGTACCACAGCGTGAAGTAGAACAGCACGCCCGGCGCGAAGCCGGCTTCCAGCACCCCGATCAGGAACCGCAGCGCATAGAACTGCGTGGGCGTGCTGACAAAGATCATGGCCGCCGACGCCAGCCCCCACAGGCCCATGATGCGCAGCAGCGTGGCCCGCACGCCGATCTTCGCCAGCATCAGGTTGCTGGGGACCTCGAACAGCGCATAGCCGAGGAAGAAGATGCTGGCTCCCAGGCCGAACACGGCATCGCTGAAGCCGAGATCCTCGCGCATCTGCAACTGCGCGTAGCCGACGTTGGTCCGGTCCAGGTAGTTGAAAACGTAGCAGATGCAAAGCAGGGGAAGCAGCCGCCAGGTGATCTTGCGGAACAGTTCGCTGTCGCTGGCCGGATCGCCGGCCACCATGCTGGCCGGCTTTGTCAGGGTGATAGTATTCATTGCGCGGCGCTCCTGTCTTCCTGGAGCGCGGCAGTCTTTGCGCCTGCCAGTTCGCCGAATGCGGTCTCGCCCCACAGGTGGCTGGATGGCGCGCCGGGGAACAGCCAGTACGGCGTGCACTCGGACGAAGGCACGACATTGCTGAACGGATGGGCGTCCGAAGTGCCCGCGATGGTCTTCTCGAGCACCATCGACAGGTACTGGTCGTTGCTGCCCTCCTGGGTATTGCCGTTCAGGATCACTTCCGCGCCGGTGGCGCGGGCAAAGCGCCGGATGCCGTTGTGGCACGAGTTCGCTGGCGCCCAGCTATCCGCCGAGACGCCGTTTTCGCTGCTGACGCGGATGCCGTCTGGCGTGCGGTACACCAGCGAGTGGTTGCCTTCCGTATGCCCTGGCGTATGCACGAGTGCCAGGCCGCGCCCCAGGCGCAGGCTGCCGTTGAAGGCGACGATGCGTTCCGGCTGCACGCCCGCCAGGCCATTGGGACAGTACCAGTCGGCCTGTACTGGTAGCAGCCCGTGCACGCTGGCCAGTTCTTGCTGGTGCACCAGCAACCTGGCGTTCGGCAACAGCCCGGCGTGGCCATTGCCGCCGAGCCAGCGGCGCACGTCCTGCGTGTGCAGGTGATCGTAGGTGATGTAGTCGATCTGCTCCGGCGCCACGCCGCAGCGCTCGAGCGCCTGCGGCACCGTGGCATAGACGGGCGCGATGGTGCCATGCAGGAATTGCGGCGTGCGCGCGCCCATGCGCTTGAAGTAAGGCGTCTCGGCGCCCGCCTCGAAGTCCGCCGGGGTGAACAACAGCGTGCGCAACTGTCCCGCGAAGTCCTCGTACTGGATCAAGGTCATGCGCGATAACAGGTGGATCAGGTGCGGCTTGAGCATCTGCTGCGAGTACACGCCGTTGAACGCATACCAGGCAGGGTACGGGACCCGCAAAAGGTTGAAGCTGCGCGCGAACCGTACCGGCGGCGCCTCCAGGAACTGTTCGCGGAACTGCTGCCCCGCGCGGCGCAGCGCGCGCAAGCGGTCCTGCGGCGCGGGCGCGCCGCGGGCACCGTCGAAATCGGAGAGCGGCAACGGGCCGGACGGATCGGGTTCACGTTTCATGCGGTGTCTCCTGTGGTCTTTGCTTTATCGCTTTTTGTTTGTTCTCTTTCCCCGCCAGCGTGGCAATGTTCAATAAGCAGGTTCGGCCTGGCGCGCCTCCGGCTGTCCCAGCAGGCCGCCGATCAGCCTGGGCAGCATCTCGGGCGGCGTTCCGGCCAGCAGCTGACGCATCATCGTCAGCGTGTCGAAATACACGCGTTCGCAAACCAGCCGCTCGTCTTCGAAGATGAACAGCGCGATCATGCGGCAACGAAAGGCCTTGCCTGTCGGCGGCAGGCCACGCAGCGGACCGCGGTGCGTGCCAAGCAGCCAGAACTCGACGATGACGGAATCGTCCGTGTGACGAAGCTGGATGATCTCGTGCCGTTGGTCGGGGAAGGCCTTGCGGCTGTCGATGTAGTACTGGCGCACGGTATCGGTGCCGTCGTGCACTTCGCCGCTCGGGATCAGCTCATAGTGCGGATGCGGAAAGGTAGCGAGCACCGCGTCGAAATCCTGCCGCGTTTCGTCGGCAAAGTGGTCAAGCACAAGGCGTTCGCGGTGTGCCTTGAGATCGGAGGAAATGGTCATCTTGTAGCTCCATGCGGGGCAATCTGCGGATCGGTTGCGGCCGGTGCCGCCATCCGTTGCCTGGAGCGATTATCTGCAGCGCACCGGGGGAAGACTGTCGCGGCTTGGCAGTTGCGGATCCGGATAAACCCCGTGGCGGGGTTGATGAGTCCCGGGCGGCGGGCCGGCGGCTACGCGTCCGCCGCTTCCTGCGCCGGCATGCCCATGCGCGTCGTCAGCTCGACAAAGCTGGCTACGCTCGCGGTTCGCAAGGGGTAGTAGGCAACCTCGTGACGGTCGCAGACGCGCTTGAGCATGCTCATCGAGTCATGGTCGATGCAGTCGACGGGAAATACCACCATGTCCGCGCGCGCCACGGTGGCAGCCAGCAGGCCCTTGCGGTCCTCGATGCCGCCGTCGTGCACGACGAACTGGCCGCCGGTGGATTCCACCAGCGATTTCAGCGCGTTGTTGGAGCCGGGCCGCCCGCCGACGTAGACGATGCGTTTCCCCTGCAACTGGCGCAGCCCGGGATGGCGCGCTTCGCCTTGCGGGGCGGCGGGAAACATGGCGCGTTCCATGGCCTCCGACTCGGCGCGGCGGATCTTCAGCTGGGCCAGGGCATCGTCGAGCTGCGCGCGCACGGCCTGCGCCTCCTGGTGTTCGCGCATGGCGCGCTGCTCCGCGGCTTCGCGGCGGCTTGCCTGCAGCGCGAGGTCTTTATCGCGGGCGGCCAACGTATCGCGCAGCGTCCGCAACTCAGCGTCCGTATCGCACGGACGCTCAACAGGCTGAGATGCTCGCGCATCTGGCGGATCGCCGCTTCGTGCCGCGCGCCCGCTTCCTGCAAACGTTCCTGCTGGCGTTCGAGTTTGTCGCGCAGCGCGGCGTTATCTTCCTCCAGTGCGATCAGCCGGCGGATGTCGGCACGGTTCGCGGCGCCCACCAGATGCGACAGCATATGCACCTCGCCGAACGCTGCCTGGCGTACCGCGGTGGTGGCGTCGGGATGTGTCATCACCGCCCAGTAGGCCGGCGGGATATCGCCGCAGCGTACGGCGTCTTCCCACAGCTTCAGCACGGCATCCGCATCCCGGGCGGCACCGAAGCGGCGCAAGGCATGGGCATGGCGCTCGTCCAGCGCTTTCTGGAGGGCCTTGCAGCCCTCGCCGCCGCCGCTGGAAAGCCTGACCGCTTCGTGGTGAATCTCGAGGTCCGTGGCGCGTTGCCGGTCCAGCGAGGTAAAGCGCGGCACCAGCTTGCGCAGCTCGCTGGTCGTCATGCAGGTGCCAATCACCGAGCAATGCAGATGAGAATCCAGCTCCGCCAGGCGAACGCGCCGCCGGCCGGCGCGGCTCTGCGGTTCGGCCGGCGTGCAGCATCCGGCCGCCGGCGATGGCTTGTCGCCAAGGGCGGCGCCGATGCCGTTCGCGCGTGCAAGGCGAAACGGGGGCGTGTGCATGCGTACCTCGCGTCGGAGAAGAACTGGCGGGAGCGGGCATTGCCGTGCCGCGACGCAGCGCAGCCCCGATTTCCCTTGCCGGTCATCGAAATATACCATTGAATATAACGGTGCGTAGTTCCGGCGAGTTCTCAGCCCTGACGCCATGGACTCGGCGGGCACGCGTATTCCTCCGGAGTGCCTCGCCGGGGTACCATGCCGCCATGGTCAAACTTGCTCGCTCCCGAACCTCGGTCAGCCCCGATACGCCGCAGGCACTGTTTCGCATGCGCGTCATGCTGGGCGATACGATTGCCATTGGCCCCGGCAAGATCGCGCTACTTGAAGCGATCCGCGAATGCGGCTCCATTTCCGCCGCGGCCAGGCGCCTGGAAATGTCCTACAAGCGGGCCTGGGATCTGCTCAACGAGATCAATCGTTCCCTGAATCGGCCGGCGGTCGATTCCGAGCATGGCGGCGCGCAGGGTGGCGGCACTGTGCTGACCCCGGTCGGCGAGGAAGTGATCCGGCTCTACCGGGCCGCCGAGCTGCGCGCGGCCACGGCGTCCGCGAGCGAGATCGAAGGCCTGATCAGGCTGCTGGCCAAGCCTTGACGGGGGACCCCGCGGGCGCTGTCTGGCTGGTTCCGGTGATGCCCGGCGCAGCGCTTGTCGTGCGTTGCCCATCGTCGTTCCTTGAGACGTTCCTTGAGTATTCCCTTGACGGAGCCTGTACGCATGCAAGAACCGAAAGCCGCCGATCTCCCTTCGCCACGTTTCGAAACCGGCCCGACGCTATGGGTAGCCGGACTCAGTGGCCGTTTCACGCCGGACACGCACGCGGGCATCCCCGCACTCTGGCAGACGTTCATTCCCTATATCGGACAGGTCCCGGGCCAGGTTGGCTGGATCACCTACGGCTTGTGCTGCAATCCCGGGAAGGACGGCAGCTTCGAGTATGTCGCCGGTGTCGAGGTGCAGAGCCCGGACGGGCTGCTACCGTCCTTTCGCTGTATCAAGGTCGACCCGCAGCGCTATGCCGTGTTCGAGCATGCTGGCGATATCTCGACGCTGCACGTGACCTGCCGCACCATCTGGCAAACGTGGCTGCCGGCGTCAGGCTTCCAGTCGGGGCATGCTCCCGATTTCGAGCGCCATAGCGCGGACTTCGATCCTGTCGCCGGAACCGGGCACGGTGGAAATCTGGTTGCCGCTCAGGGACGCAGTGAGCGGGCCGGTATAGGGACTAGCTACCAGCATGTACAGAAAGCCAGCCGGCGTCACGTTCTTGATACTGCATTCGGCAAGCAGCTTCGCCACGGCACAGTGTCCACTCGACGCGTCCTGCGGCCCCTTGAAGCCGGAATTCAAGGTGGCGATGTACGCCTCCATCGTTGCCTTCCCGATGGCGTGCGCGAAGCTGGATCCCGCGAATGCCGCTCGCTACACGGCAGCCCTGCAGGCGGAACTTGGCAAGCTGGGCGCCGGGGACCGGCAAGCCATGGCCGAGGCGGCGCGCGACCCCGCTCTGCCAGAGATGCTGGCTGCTGCCGCGAAGGAACTCGACGAGGAGCAATCACCCCGGAGGCTGCTGAAAAAATGCGGCCGCGCCCTCCAGCGCTCCGAAGCGGGCGAGACGGCAAGCCAGAATCGATAGCGCAGCCGGCGCGCAGGCGCACACGGGGAGCTTGACAGTATTTTTGCCATCAGCCACCAAAAGGCCATCCGCGCAGGGTGTTGGGCCGCGACTGACGCGTTCAGCCGGGTGTTGGCCGCGCACCATCATTTGCTCCCCGTTTTGGGCTCCTCCGCGCACACCGCGTGGCTTCACGCCTATGGCATGGCGTGTGCTCTGTGGGAAGGTAGAGCGCCTTTCGCGGCGTTCGTTCCCTACTTCGAAGGAGCACATCATGAATCGCAAATCCGCCTGTACCGCCATCACCGCCGCCGCAATTGCCGCCGCTCTCCTGGGAGGCACCGCCTACGCCTCTGGCCCGCGGGACAGTACCGTCTCCGGTGACAAATACGGCTACAACTTCCGCGCTGGCAAGACCGACGCGTTCACCGACGGTGGCCGTACCGGCAAGTTCGACACCTTCAGTGACGGCGCCCGCATGGTCGATCCGTACACCGACGGTGGACGCATGGTCTCGGGCATGGACCGCAGGGGCGTATCGGCCGAGCCTTCGCGCAGCTTCGACGTCTACACCGACGGCGCCAATACGTGAGTGGCTGGCGGCACCCGCCACGCCAGCATCTCGCCAGGTCCGCGCATGCGGGCCTGGCGAGGGCTGGATCCCGGCCTATCCGGAATCGGCCGCGCAGCGCGTCGCGTGCATCCGCCCCGCGAGGTAGGCAAGGTTGTGCGCGACAAACAGCGCCAGCAGTATCGCAGCTACGCTCCAGGCAAGCGGTGGCAACCAGGGCAACAGGGCCGCTATCTCCGGATGCTTGCTGGCCCCTGACGCGACGATGGCAATCCGTGTGAACGCAGCGAGCGCGGACAGCGCGAACACCAGCCCGGTGAAGCAGCCTTCACGCCCGACATGGCCTGCATCGATGGCGGCGTTCGCAGCGGTGCCGAAGATCACTCCCCACAGCCCGCCTGTCACGCATTGCATGGCCAGGACCCCGGCAAGCGAAGCCGCCGACGCGAATCCGTACAGGGCCAGCGTGCCAAGCGCGGTGGCTGCCAGCAGCAGAACATAGGCCGGGAGGCGTCTGAAGACTGCGGTTCCCGGCAACAGCACGCACAGCGCAAAGCCGATCCAGAATGCCGGCATGACGCGCACCAGATCGGGCGCCGGCATGAACTTCAGGTATGCCGGCGCCGAGTTGACGGTTGTGTGGATCTGAAATCCCAGCGCCAGGGACCAGACGGCAGCAAAGAACAGCCAGATCATCCGCGCACGCCCAGCACCCCGTGCTGTCGTTCCTGCATCGTCAACAAGGGGCGCAGGCAATGTCTCGGCCCAGCGTAGCGCTGCGACAGCAACGACGAGGCCCGCGCTTGCAACGACAAAGGGCAAGGTCGGCGATATACCGCGCAACCAGACAGTAAGCGTGGGCGCCAGCGCGGCGGCGATGCCAAGGCCGAGAAAGGAGCACGCCACAAAAAACGGCGTGGCCGATGTCTTCATGCTCCTGCTGATGATCACCATGGGTGGCGCGCGCAGCGCCGAAGATGTCGCAGCCCACACCGCGGTCAGGCCAATCAGGAGCACTGGTGAAGTTGCGTGCGGCAGCAGGACAAACGCGGCGCACGAAGCCACGGTCATGGCCAGTATCCAACCGCCAAGATGCCGCATCGCATTCGCGACACGATCCGCGGCAATGCCCAGCGCGCAATCCATGGCGACAAAGATCACCTGGTCCATCAACAGGATCCAGGCGGCATGTTCCCGGGGAATGCCCGCCTGCGGCGCCAGTTGCGGAAGAAACGCAAGATATAGCGTCCACGTGACCGCGAGCAGGAATTGCACGGAACAAAAGATCAGGGCGCGCATTGATCTCTCCGGCTATGCATCGAGGGAATCGGTCATTCACCCGCGTCCGCGCGGCAACATGCCCATGCCGCTAAACCCTTCACCACCAAGCATAGAGCAGGCGCTTGTTGCGCGAAAGCGCGCACTTTGTGCGGGACATGCACCATGTCCCGGGACGGATTCATCCCGCTGTGCATGCCGCAGCGTTGCCGGCTTGAGTCCCCCGCCACGATGAACAATACTGGGCCATAGGCTCGCAGGCCGGAGTGGGCGGGACCTGCGCATGCCGAAGTCATCTCAAGGAGCGATCCATGTTGCGCGACAGTCATGCATTCAGCGGATTCTCGGTCGACGACATCGCAAAAGCGACGGACTTCTATGGCGGAACGCTGGGCCTGGAAGTGACAAAGACGGGGGGCGTGCTGACGCTGTACCTTGCTGGCGGCAACAACGTGTTGCTCTATCCCAAGGCAAACCATTCTCCAGCCACGTTCACCGTGCTGAATTTTCCCGTGGAAAGCGTGGACCGCGCCGTGGAGCAACTGGGCAAGCGCGGCGTGCGGTTCGAGATCTACGACCTGCCTGGACTGAAGACCGACGAACGCGGGGTCTGCCGGGACAGCGGCGGCCCGGTCATTGCGTGGTTCAAGGATCCGGCGGGCAACATCCTCTCGGTGCTTGAACCGATGTAGGTCTTTGCAGCAGGCAGCGGGGCTGCTGCAGATTTCTCCGCGATATCCGATGTGACATCGCGGACGCAAGAAGGACCGCTCATGCCACTTCCAGCCATCGTTTCGGTAATTTTCAAAATACTGAAACGATGGCGTTGGTATCTGGCCATGAACCTGCCTGACAGGCTGGCAAACGGCGTGGCTACGCGCGGTGTCCCGCGCCTGACTGCGTGCCGGTGGCTCGAAGATCCGCCAGGTTTCTGGCGACAAGCCGCTGCAGGTTCCAGAGACTGGCATCCCGGATGCCAAGGCGCTCCAGGTGATCAACGGTCTGCATCAGGTACTCGGCACCGGATCCCCAATGGCCGACTGCCTTGCTCAGCACGCTTGCGATTTCCTCGTTGGTCACGCCACCGACAAAATTGCGGCCCTTGCGATCGGCGGCAAAGACGATGGCGCGCACGGGGGTCTGTCCCGCCCTGGCGGTCACCCATCGGGGTGGGCTGGTGGGCGGCTTGACGGTCATCTCCCGTCGCCAAAGGATGCGGAGGACCTTCATGGCCCGGTCCCCGGCGATTCGATACAGCGCGCCACGGCAACTGCCACCCGGTACCAGCGACATCATCAGCCCGGGCTGTTCGGGCGTACCGCGAAACCGTGTGAGCCGAATGCAGAAGGCACGATGCCAGCCGTGCAGGGCGGCTGGCATCTGTTCGTCAACCTCAAAGCCCGGGTTCCACAGCAGCGAGCCATAAGCGAACAGCCAGACGTCCTGGCCGTGCCACGCACCGGCGGCCAATAGCGCATCCAGGGATGCGTCGTAATCGGCCTCGTTGTGGACGACGACGCCAGGGGCGGGCCCGGCGTCCTCGACCTTGCGCGCAATGCGCCCCACCAGGTCGGGCGTCAGGCGCGGCGGTGCCGAGCGGTGTTGATGTGTCGTAGCGGGCGGTTGCATCCGTGCTCCCCATTCACTGCCTCGCGGCGATGTGGCTCGGCTGCTGTAACGCTAGACCACGCGGCAACATAGAACAAGGCTGGGCCGGCCAGGTGCCGGCGCAAACAGCACGCCGTCGACGCCGACGCGGGAAACGTCGAGCAGCAGCTCGGTGTCGTTATGCGTGTCCACCAGCAGCAAGAGTTAGCCGGCTTCGCGCAGCACGTGTTCGGCCGCGCGTACGATGACGCCATAGGAGCGGTTGGTGATATCCGGCACCAGGCAGGCCACCAGCCGGGAGCGCCGCGTCCCGCCATCGCATTGGATGCGGTGCCCACCGAAACGCCCGCTTGCTCGGCCAGATCCTTCAGGGGCGGCTTGCGCTGCGCTTCAGTGGTCTTCTTCATGGGTCTCCGCGGATGTCGTCGTTTCCTTGTGCCGGCTGTGTAGCATGGGCATGAAACGATTCAATCGCGCGGAGCGGACTTGCGGTAAGCGCCTCAGGCCGCCTTCTTCAACGTCGCCAGCGCCTGCCGGCCAGCCGCCAGTTGCTGCGCCACTTCCGCGACGCGCGCACCCAGGTGCTCGGCCGTGCGCAGGTCCGCCAGCGGGGGCACCACATCCGAGCTTTCGTCAGCGTTCGACTGCGCCGCCGCGCCCAGGAAGAAACCGTGGCGATTCAGCGAATCCTCGGTCGACTTCGAGTTGTTGTGTCCCGGCGGCAGGCCAAGGTTGACCCAGTGCATGCCGTGCTGGGCGGCGAAGATCGAGATCTGCTGCAGCGTGGCCAGCTTGTCGCCCGAACGCGATGCCGCGTTGGTGAAGCCCGCCGCCACCTTGTTGGCCCACTTGCCGCCCTTGGCGAAGACATTGCGCGAGGTGGCGTCCATAAATCCCTTGAACTGCGCCGATGCGCTGCCCATGTAGGTGGGCGTGCCGAAGATGATGCCATCCACGTTCTCGAGCGTGTCCCAGTGCTGGTCGATGTCGTCGACACTGATCAGCAGGCTCTCCACGCCATCGATGCTGGCGGCGCCGCGAGCGACCGCCTGTGCCTGCTTGGCGGTGTGGCCGTAGCCGCTGTGGTAGACGATGGCGATCTGGGTAGCGTTGGCATTCATGATGTGGGCCTCAAAGAAATTTGAAATATTTGAATGTGGCCTGCATCGCATTGATCGTTTGATTGCTGGGCCGGTGAAGCAAGTCTAGGCGTCGGCCGGCGCAGCTGGTGGGAACAATATCAACCAGTTATTGAATTATTTTGAATGAACGGGCGGCGTGAGAAGCTTGGTATGCCTGGCCCATCGCGCCAGCCGCGCGTGCCGGTGCCGGAACAGGCATCTCACCACGGCGGCCATCGCGCCTTCACAGCCTGGCAGCCAGGCTGCAGGCCCCCGCAACTCGAAAGCCAGCCGGTCGCGTACCTCGCAAAAACCATCGGCCGTATCGCGAATCGTCCGCTCGTGCACCCAGCTGCGCATAGCCAGCATCCGCGATGTTTCCCTGAACCGGTACCCAGGCCCGATCCCGGCCAGCATGATGCCGTCTACCGTCCACGGGCAGGACCGTCAAAGGAGGCTCCCGCCAGTTCCAGCGAAACCGCCATTGCACAGGTGATTGCCGACTGGACGGGAGTTCCGGTCAACAACCTGCTGTCCAGCGAGCTGGCCGCGCTGCTGGAACTGGAAAGGCGTTTGGGGCATATCGTGGCCGGCCAGGACGAGGCGCTAGCCGCGCTCGGCAAGAGCTTGCGGGCCGCCAAGGCAGGACTCAAATCCGAGGAAGCGCCGCTGGGCGTGTTCCTGCTGGTGGGCCCTTCGGGCGTTGGCAAGACCGAAACAGCGCGCGCGCTGGCCGACCTGATGTTCGGCGGCGAGCGTTCACTGGTCACCATCAACCTGTCCGAATACCAGGAAGCCCACACCGTCTCACAGCTGAAGGGTTCGCCGCCGGGGTATGTCGGCTACGGGGCAGGTGGCGTCCTGACCGAGGCGGTTCGTCAGCGGCCCTACAGCGTCGTCCTGCTCGACGAGGTCGAAAAGGCGCACCGTGACGTACTGAATTTGTTCTACCAGGTCTTCGATCGCGGCTTCATGCGTGACGGCGAAGGCAGGGTGATCGACTTCCGCAATACCGTCATCCTGATGACCTCGAATCTGGGCAGCGAGCAGATTCTGGCGGCAGCCGACGCCGCCGTCGCGGCCGGCGCCGAACTCGCCAACGGCATGCTGATGGAAGCGATCCGCCCGACGCTGATCGAGCACTTCCAGCCGGCACTGCTGGCACGCTTCCAGACCATTGTCTACCGACCGCTGTCGGCCGACGCCATGGCATTGATCGTGCGGATGAAGCTCGGCAAGGTGGCTGACCGCATCGCGCGCCGCTTTGGCGTGCCACTGCGGTGCGACGACACGCTGGTGGTCGAGATGGTGCGGGCCTGCCTGCTGCCCGATTCCGGCGCCCGCAATATCGACAGCCTGCTCGATCAGCAGATCCTGCCGGTACTGTCGCGTGAACTGCTGGTGCGCTTGGCGGGCCAGCAGGCGCTGGCATCGATTCACCTGTCGTTCTCCGAGGACGATGGCATCGGCCTGGACTTCGAGGCGCCGGCAACGACAACCGGGGCGGACGCGTGACCCGGGGCGGGCCGGGACTCTTTGAAGCGGTGACGGGATACTTTGCGAACGGCGTGGCTGTCGACGATTTCGATGCGGCAACGCAGACGTTCCTGTCCGTGCGGGACAACATCCAGCGCATCCTCAATAGTCGCCGCGGCAGCCTGGCGCATCTGCCGGATTACGGGCTTGGCGATCTGTCCAGGATCTACCGGCATCTACCCGCGTCGACGCACACGCTCAAGCGCGAAATCGAAACGACGCTGCTGCGCTACGAGCCGAGGCTGAAATCCATCGGCATCACGATCGAAGAGACCGAACCGGGGATGCTGCTCAGCTTTACCATGAGTTGTCAACTGCATCAGGCCGGCCTGATGCGGTTCGGCACCCACTTCACGCCCGATGGGCAGACGCGCCTCAAGCTGCTGAAGGCCGAACTTGACCGTGAGTGACCTTGAGTGACCGGATAACGTCGGCTCGTCATAGACAGGCGGTTCACGAGATGGCGGAAAAGTGACTGTGCGTTGGTACGCAATCACTTTGGGACGAAGGCCGCCGGGCACCGGGCGGCGCGTGGAACGCACCGACGAAGGAAGTCCGGAGCGATTTTGGTAGGATGCAGGCCTTTCCATCGACGGTGTGCCAGTGCGTTGCGCCGGAATGTGACTCCGATGTTGCTTGCTTCATGAACCTGGCCCAGATCAAGACCCTCGCCGCCGAGCGGCTTGCCCGCCTGCGGCGCCCTACGCGGCGCGGTGTCCTCAAGGCGCTGGCTGCCGTGCCGGCGCTGTTCCTGCTGTATGTGCTGGTGTTGATCCCGTTCACGCCGGGCATCAGCGATATCCGCAAGGCCAAGTCGGACCAGCCTGCGCAAGTGCTCTCGGCGGACGGCAAGGAGCTGGCGGTGTTCAAATGGGCCAACCGCGACTGGGTCCGGCTGGCTGACATCTCGCCCAATGTGACGACAGCGCTGATCGCCACCGAGGATCACCGCTTCTACCAGCACTTCGGCCTGGACTGGCGGCGCATGGGGTCGGCAGCGCTGCATACCTTTTCCGGCAACCGGCAGGGTGGTTCCACCATTACCCAGCAGCTTGCCCGCAATCTCTACCCCGATGAGATCGGCCGCGCGCCCACGCTCACGCGCAAGCTCAAGGAAGCCATCACCGCGCTGAAGATCGAGGCGCTCTATACCAAGGACGAGATCCTCGAGACCTATCTCAACACCGTACCGTTCCTGTACAACGCGTACGGCATCGAGATGGCGGCGCGTACTTACTTCGACAAATCCGCCGGCAAGCTGGACGTACTGGAGAGCGCCACGCTGATCGGCATGCTCAAGGGCAACAGCTACTACAACCCGGTCATCAATCCCGAGCGTGCCGTGCAGCGGCGCAATACCGTGCTGGCGCAGATGGTCAAGTACGAGAAGCTGGATCCTGCCAAGTACGAGGCGCTGAAGAAGCGGCCGCTGCGCATCGATTTCGAGCGCCAGACCGAGCCGCCGGGCCCCGCGCCGCACTTCGCGCAGCAACTGCGCAAATGGCTGATCACCTGGGCGGACCGCAACGACTACAACATCTACACCGACGGGCTGGTGGTACGCACCACCATCGATTCGCGCCTGCAGGCGATGGCCAACCAGGCCGTGGCGCGCCAGGGCAACCAGTTGCAGGGCATAGCGAATGCAGCCTGGGCGCCGCGCTCGGGCTGGGCTGCCAACAAGGAGCTGGTGCAGGCCTTCGTGCGCGAGACGCCGGAGTACCGGGCGGCGCGGGAATCCGGGCTGACCCCCGAGGCGGCCATGAAGCAGTTGCTGGCCGACGGTGCCTTCATGCAGGCGCTGCGGCAGTCGAAGACCCGCATCCAGGCCGGTTTCCTCGCGCTGGACCCGCGCAGCGGCGAGATCAAGGCCTGGGTCGGCAGCCGCGATTTCAGCCAGGATGCCTTCGACCACGTGCAGCAGGCACAGCGCCAGCCGGGCTCCACGTTCAAGCCGTTTGTCTATGGCGCGGCGTTCGAGCAAGGCGCCAGTCCCGACGATACCTTCGTCGACCAGCCGGTGGAAATCCCCCTGGCCGGCGGCGAGGTCTGGCGGCCTTCCGACGATGGCCCCCCGAGCGGGCGCGCCATAAGCCTGCGCGACGGCCTGGTGTATTCCAAGAACACGATCACCGCGCAGTTGATGCAGAGTGTGGGCCCTGCCAAGGTAGCCAGGCTGGCCCGAGCCATGGGCGTGCGGCAGAGCCGTCTCGACACCGTACCCTCGCTGGCGCTGGGCACCAGCCCGGTGACATTGAAGGAGATGGTCTCCGCCTACGGCACCATAGCCAACCAGGGCGCTTACCTGGAGCCGGTGATGGTCACCCGCATCGAAGACCGCAAGGGCGAGGTGCTGGAGACGTTCCGCCAGGCGTCGCCCGAGCAGGCGCTGCCCGTCGCCACAGTGCAGACGCTGCTGGATGTCATGCGCGGCGTGATCGACCGGGGCACGGGTACAAGCATCCGCACGCGCTTCGGCATCCGCGCGGATGTGGCCGGCAAGACCGGCACCACGCAGGACAACGCCGACGGCTGGTTCATCCTGATGCATCCGCAACTGGTAGCCGGCGCCTGGGTCGGGTTCAACGACAGCCGGGTGACGCTGCGCAGCGACTACTGGGGGCAGGGCGCGCACAGCGCGCTGCCCATGGTGGGTGACTTCTTCCAGCGTTCGCTCCGGGCCCGCGTGATCGACCCGAACGTCCGCTTCGTGAAGCACGAAGAGACCGGCTTGTTCGAGGCGCTGGGCTGGACCATACGCGGCTGGTACCAGCGCTTCTTCGGGCCGGCCTCGAAGCCTGAAGCCCCGCCCGCGCCCAGGCGCCCGGCACACTCGGCGCAGGCGCCGGAGCCGGCGCCTGCAATGGAGGCCAGCGCGGTGGCGGCGGCACCGCCAACGGCCTTGCCGCCCGGTGGCGCCAGCGCGCCCTTGGGGCGGGAATTTGCGGATGCCGTGCCGGGGCCGGTATCCGCAAGTTCGCCGGCGAGTGCGCCTGTCGAGACCTTGACAGGCGCGCCGCGCGTGCGGGATATGCCCGCAGCCCCGGCAGCCGGCGCTTCCAAGCCGGCGCAGGATGCAGCCGCGGCGCCGGCAAGTGAGGGCAACGTGCCCTGACGCCAGGCATCGCGCTCTGCGCCGGTTTATCTTGTTGCCGGCGCCTGCTCCATGCCGGTCGCCGGCTGCTTGCAGGCAAGCCGATGAAGGTGCAGCGCAGCGCCGGCAAGCGCGCCCGGACTTGTCAATCCGGCACCGCGCGCGTACCGTTGCGGGTCACATCGCTTACCATAGCGGTTTGACTGGCGGTATCCCTGTAAAGCGATCCGGCCGGCCTAGTCGTTGAGTTCCCGCAATGCAGGGCGCGGGAGCTGGCGCTAGTATGCCAGCCGTGTGGCAGCTTTCCTGCCGGTGGACCTTTTTTCAGATGAACAACAATCCAAAGAATTCTCGCGGCGAGCCTCCCGCTCCACGTACCTGGGACGCCCGTCTGGCGCGCGCGCTTGTGCGCCCGCTCAAGGACTCCTGGATCACCCCTAACCACCTGACCACGCTGCGGCTGCTGATTGGCCTGGCCGGTGTTGCCTGCCTGATGCAGGGCGGTTATGCGTGGACGAATTACGGGGCCCTGCTGATCGTGATCTCCAACTTCGTTGACCATACGGACGGCGAGTTGGCGCGAATTAGCGGCAAATCCAGCAAGATAGGCCATTTTTATGACCTGGCGAGCGATGCGCTGATTACGGTGCTGCTGTTCGTGGGCATGGGCATGGCTATTTCGGAGCAGGCCTCAAATGGGGCGCTGTCGCCGGTGCTGCAAGGCACGCTGGCGGGCGTGGCCGTGGCGCTGATCTTCTTTCTCCGCATGCGCATTGAAGAGCGCGTGGGGAAAAGCGGGACGAAGCAGGCATCTGCCGGGGGATTCGAGACCGAAGACGTGCTTTACCTGCTCCCGCTGGTGACGCTGACCAGCGGCATCGCGCCGTTCCTGACGGCGGCGTCGATCGGCGCGCCGCTATTCGCGGCATGGGTCGTCTTCGACTACTGGCGCGTCATGCGGCGCCCCCGGCCGGTCACGGCTCCGACTTCGACGAAGATCCGAGGAACCCGATGAGCGAGCAAGCTACCAACGACATCACGCTGGACGCCCCTTCCGTCCAGGCCGCCGCAACGGTTTCGCCACGCCCGAAGCCGGCCACGCCAACCGGCACGCCCGATCCCGACTCCGCGGTGGCCAGCCGCACCGCCATGCTGGACAACGTGAAGCTGCGCGCCGATTTCGGGCGCCAGGACGCCTTCCTGCACCTGGAGGAATTCCTGGCGCCGGAAGTCACCGCGCAACTGGTCGCCAGCGCCCGCGCGCTGGTGCCCAAGATCAACCGCAACTACCTGCCCGGCCACAAGCAGGGCGGCAGCGTCAGCCGCCACACCATCGACGAACTCGCCCCGTTTATCGCCGAACTGTATCGGTCGAAGGCGCTGATCGGCTGGCTGGAGCAGATGTGCGGCGAAAAGCTGCTGCTGTCCCCGGACACCGACCCGCATGCCTACGCGCTTTATTACTACACGCGTCCCGGCGATCACATCGGCTGGCATTACGACACCTCTTATTACGATGGCCGCCGCTACACGCTGCTGCTGGGCGTGATCGAAGAATCCTCCTGCCGCCTGGACTACGAACTGCACACCCGCAATGCGGATGTGCCCGACGAGCCCGGTTCGGTGCAGACCACCCCTGGCGGCCTGGTGTTCTTCGACGGCGACAAGCTGCGGCACCGCATTACGCCGGCCGGCGCCAACGAAATGCGGGTGTCGCTGACGTTTGAGTACGTCACCGATCCGGGCATGCGCCCGTGGCTGCGCTTCATTTCCAATATGAAGGACGCGATCGCCTATTTTGGCTTCAAGCAGGTATTCAAGAGACTGGCGCCAGGCCAGAAACCCCGCGCATGACCCGTGCCGCCATCTTCCTGCTGTCGATCGGCGCGGCGCTGTTTGTCGCGCTGCTCGCCTGGCAAGGATTCGGCTCCGTCGCGTCGACGCTGATGTCCGCAGGCTGGGGCCTGGCGCTGGTCGCTGCATTCCACCTGCTGCCGCTGGCGCTGGACGCCGGCGCCATCTTCGTCTTGTTCGACCGCCGGGCCGGGCGCGGCACCATGTGCAACGCACTGCTGGCGCGCTGGGCGGGCGAGTCCGTGAACAGCCTGCTGCCCGCCGGGCAGATCGGCGGGCCGGTGCTGATGGTGCGTTACCTGGCGCAGCGCGGCACGCGCATGCGCGACGCCGCCGCCGCCATTACGGTCAGCACCACCATGCAGGCGCTCGCGCAGATGGTGTTCGCGTTTATCGGCCTGGCGCTGTTTGCCTTGTACGGTGGACACGGCGGGCGCGGCGGGCAAGATGCGCTCTCGGACCTGCGCACGCCGACCCTGATTGTCACGGCTGTGCTGGCGCTGTGCATCGTGGCGTTCTACGTTATCCAGAAGCGGGGTTTGTTCGGCCGGGTCCTGCGCGTGCTGTCGAAGCTGTTTGGCAAGCGCGACTGGTCCGGGCTGACGATGCGTGCCGATGCCGTGGACGCGGCCGTGCATGGCATGTACCGCGACCGCCGCAAGGTGGCGGGCACCTTCGCGCTGAGCCTGGCCGGCTGGCTGGTCGGCACCGGCGAAGTCTGGCTGGCGCTGCATTTCCTGGGGCATCCGGTCAGCTGGCTCGACGCCTTGCTGCTGGAGAGCGTCGGGCAGGCCATTCGCGGCGCGGCGTTCGCCATTCCCGGCTCGCTGGGTGCGCAGGAAGGCGGCTACCTGCTGCTGGCCCCCATCGTCGGACTGCCGCCCGAGGCGGCGCTGGCGCTGTCGCTGGCCAAGCGCGCGCGCGAGATCGGGCTCGGCGCGCCGGGCCTGCTGTATTTACATTTGAGCGAACGGAAATTCCAGCGGCGGCGCGCGGCCATGCCTGCCGAGTCCCTGAAATAGATGGTGACGGACCTGGCGGCGCCGCGGCGCGTGCGCAAGCCAGGCCAGGCACCAGGCGGTTTCAGTGATTCAGCGAGCCGGCCGCACGCTGCCGATTGATTGATGCAATTTGCATGGGTGCGGAGAACGAATGCGAGCAATCATCCTTGCCGCGGGCCTTGGCCTGCGACTACAGCAACAGCCCGGGGAGCAGTTCCCGAAGTGCCTGCTGCGTTTTGACGGTGTCACCCTGCTGGAGCGGCATCTGCGCATGCTGGATGCGGCGGGTGTGGACGAGATCGTGCTGGCGCTGGGTTTCCAGCCGGAGCACGTGGAAGCCGAGCTCGACCGGCTCGGGCGCGACCCCTACCCGGAGATCGTGCTGAATCCGCGCTACGACCTGGGCAGCGTGCTGACCGTGCATACGGTGGCCGATGCGCTTACGCGCGGCGGCGACGTCCTGCTGATGGATGCCGACGTGCTGTACGACGAGCGCATCCTCAGCGCCCTGGTGGCCGGCGACACCACCAACCGCCTGCTGATCGACCGCGATTTCGAAGCCGGCGACGAGCCGGTCAAGCTGTGCGTGAAGAGCGGCATTCCGGTGGAGCTGCGCAAGCAGCTCGCGGTTGGCCTGGAGTACGACACCATTGGCGAGTCGGTCGGGTTCTTCCGCTTCCAGGAGCAGACCGCGCGCCGCCTGGCGCAGATCGTCCAGGGCTATGTCGACAGCGGCCGCTCGAACATGCCGCACGAAGAAGCGGTGCGCGACCTGCTGCTCGAAGGCGGCCATGTGTTCGATATCGCCGACGTGAGCGGCGCTCCGTGGATCGAGATCGATTTTCCGAACGATGTCGCGCGCGCGCGCGACGAAGTCCTGCCTGAACTTCAGCCGATTGTGGGGGTAGCACAGTGAACGCGATTGACCCGATTTTCTCGACTGCCACGCGCACTGCCCGCCTGCGCCAGATGATCGTCGGCAATGAGCTGGAATTCATGATGGAAGCGCACAACGGGCTGTCCGCCCGGATCGTGCGCGAAGCCGGTTTCAAGGCCATCTGGGGTTCCGGCCTGGCCATCTCGGCCCAGTACGGTGTGCGCGACAACAACGAAGCGAGCTGGACCCAGGTCGTCGACACGCTGGAATTCATGGCCGATGCCAGCGACCTGCCGATCCTGCTGGACGGCGACACCGGCTACGGCAACTTCAACAATGTGCGCCGCCTGGTGCGCAAGCTCGAGCAGCGCGGCATTGCCGGCGTCTGCATCGAGGACAAGCAGTTCCCCAAGACCAACAGCTTTATCGATGGCGAGCGCCAGCCGCTCGCCGAGATCGACGAGTTCTGCGGCAAGATCAAGGCCGGCAAGGATTCGCAGTCGGACGACAACTTCTCCATCGTTGCCCGCGTGGAAGCCCTGATCGCCGGCTGGGGCATGGACGAAGCCCTGCGCCGCGCCGAAGCCTATCGCCAGGCGGGCGCCGACGCCATCCTGATCCACAGCAAGCTGTCGCGCCCCGACGAGATCCTGGCGTTCGCGCGTGAGTGGGCTGGCCGTGGCCCGCTGGTGATCGTGCCGACCAAGTACTACAGCACGCCGACCGACGTCTTCCGTAAGGCCGGCATCAGCGTGGTGATCTGGGCCAATCACCTGATCCGCGTGGCGGCCTCGTCGATGCAGGCCGTGGCCAAGGAAATCCACGACAGCGAAACGCTGGTCAACGTCGAAGACCGCATCGCCTCCGTCAACGAGATCTTCCGCCTGCAGGATGCCGACGAATACTCGGCCGCCGAGAAGATGTACCTGTCCGGCTCGCAAGCGCCTGGCGCGGCGGTGGTG
The DNA here is from genome assembly GCF_057814235.1 of Cupriavidus sp. F041. Lineage (NCBI taxonomy): Bacteria > Pseudomonadati > Pseudomonadota > Betaproteobacteria > Burkholderiales > Burkholderiaceae > Cupriavidus > Cupriavidus sp. F041. The sequence continues at coordinate 1,195,932 of NZ_JBVASY010000001.1, read as the reverse complement.
CTGGCGGCCAGCCGCGGCACCGGGCTTGAGCCTCTCACGGAGGACAGGCCGAAGGTGATGCTGCCGGTGGCCGGCAAGCCGCTGCTGCGCTGGCTGGTGGATGCCTTCAAGAAACAGTCGATCAACGATATCACCGTGGTCGGCGGCTACCAGGCCAAGGCCATCGACACGGCGGGCATCAAGCTGGTGCTCAACGAGCAGTACGCGCAGACCGGCGAACTGGCCTCGCTGGCGTGCGCGGCCGATGGCTTGCATACCGACACCGTGATCGCCTACGGCGACCTGCTGTTCCGCAGCTATATCCTGCGCGACCTGCTGGAGAGCGATGCGCCGTTCAGCGTCGTCGTCGACTCCTCGCTGACCACCGAGTCTAACCAGAGCGTGCGCGACTTCGCGTATTGCTCCGCGGCGGACGACCGCGACCTGTTCGGCCAGAAGGTCTTGCTGCGCCACGTGTCCAGCAAGGGCCAGGAGCCGGGCGCCGGCCAGGCGCAGGCGCCGCACGGCCGCTGGATCGGCCTGCTGAATGTGCGTGGCGAAGGGCGCGAGCGTCTGCAAAAGCTGATCGCCGAACTGCGCACGCGCGACGATTTCAACACGCTGGATATGCCCGCGCTGCTCAACGCGCTGGTCGCAGCAGGCGAAGAGATCGAAGTGAAGTACGTGCACGGCCACTGGCGCGGCGTGAACGATCTCGACGACTTCCGCCGCGCCGGCGATTTCGCGCACACGCAGACGCCGTTCGCGGTTGGCGGCACGGATGCAGAGGAAGCCCGATGATCGAAGCGGCACAGTTTGTCGAAGCCGCGCGCGCGCGCGGTTTCGACTGGTATGCCGGGGTGCCGTGCTCGTACCTGACGCCGTTTATCAACTACGTGCTGCAGGATCCGTCGCTGCATTACGTATCGGCGGCGAACGAAGGCGATGCGGTGGCACTGATCGCCGGCGTGACGCTGGGCGCGCAGGGTGGTCGGCGCGGCATCACCATGATGCAGAACTCCGGCCTGGGCAACGCGGTGAGCCCGCTGACCTCGCTCACCTGGACCTTTCGCCTGCCGCAGTTGCTGATCGTCACCTGGCGCGGGCAACCCGGCGTTGCCGATGAGCCGCAGCACGCGCTGATGGGGCCGGTCACGCCGGCCATGCTCGACACCATGGAGATCCCATGGGAAACCTTCCCGACCGATGCGGCCGAGGTGGGCCCGGCTCTGGACCGCGCGGTGGCGCATATGGACGCCACGGGCCGTCCGTACGCGCTGGTGATGCAGAAGGGCAGTGTCGCGCCTTATGAGCTGAAGCAGCAGGAGCGGCCCGCGCCGCGCCCCAGATGCACGCCGGTTTCGCCGGCGCCGGGCGCTTCGCAGGACGGCTTGCCCACGCGCCGCGAAGCCCTGCAGCGCGTGATCGCACATACGCCCCCCGGCAAGAACGTGGTGCTGGCATCCACCGGCTTCTGCGGACGCGAACTCTACGCGCTGGATGACCGCGCCAACCAGTTGTACATGGTGGGCTCGATGGGTTGCCTTACGCCGTTCGCACTGGGCCTTGCCCTCGTGCGTCCGGACCTGAACGTGGTGGCCGTCGACGGCGACGGCGCGGCGCTGATGCGCATGGGTGTGTTCGCCACGCTCGGCGCCTATGGCCCGTCTAACCTCACGCACGTGCTGCTCGACAACGGCGCCCATGACTCCACCGGCGGACAGGCGACCGTGTCGCCCAATGTCTCGTTCGCCGGCGTGGCGGCCGCTTGCGGCTATGCCTCGGCGGTGGAAGGCGATCGGCTCGGCACGCTCGACCAGGCGCTCGCTGCCGCGGTGCAAGAGCCCGCTGCCGGGCCGCGTTTCGTGGCGCTTTCGATCCGCGCCGGCACGCCGGACGGCCTGCCGCGCCCGACCATTACCCCTGTCGATGTGAAGACGCGCCTCGCGCGCCATATTGGCGCCGATCAAGGCGCCGACCAAGGAGAGAAGTAATGCTGCTACTCAACCCGGGCCCCGTGACCTTGTCGGCGCGTGTGCGCCAGAGCCTGTTGCAGCCGGACCTGTGCCATCGCGAAAGCGAGTTCTTCGACCTGCAGGACGAGGCGCGCGCGCGGCTGCTGGATATCTATGAGCTGGATCCGGCCGAATGGGCCGCGGTGCTGATGACGGGTTCAGGCACGGCGGCGGTGGAAAGCATGATCGCCGCGCTGGTGCCCGAGCAGGGCAAGCTGCTGATCGTGCAGAACGGCGTGTACGGCGAGCGCATTACGCAGATCGCCACGCAATACCGCATTGCCCACGAGGTGGTCGCGCACGACTGGATGCAGGCTCCCGACCTCGGCCGCATTGCCGCCGCGCTCGACGCGGACCGCGCCATCACCCACGTGGCGGTGATCCACCATGAAACCACCACCGGACGCCTGAACGATCTCCAGGCGCTCGACGCACTGTGCCGCGCGCGCGATGTGCGCCTGCTGGTCGATGGCGTGAGCAGCTTTGGCGCCGAAGCGATCGATTTTGGCGGCAGCATTGCGGCGGTGGCGGCCACGGCCAACAAGTGCCTGCATGGCGTGCCCGGCGCGTCCTTCGTCATTGTGCGGCGCAACGCGCTGGAGCAAGCCGCCAGCCGGACTTACTACCTGGATCTGGGGCGCCTGGCGCGGCTGCAGGACCAGCGCAATACGCCGTTCACGCCCTCCGTGCATGCCTATTACGCACTGGTGGAAGCCTTGCGCGAGCTGGCGGACGAGGGCGGCTGGCGCGCCCGCCACGCGCGCTATGCGGCGCTGGCGGAACGTGCGCGCGCCGGGCTGGAGGCCCTGGGCATGCCGGCCCTGTGGGCGTCGGAGCAGTCCTCCGTGGTGCTGCGTGCCTACCGTTTGCCGGCCGGCCTGACGTACGCGCAGTTGCATGATGGCCTGAAGGAACGCGGTTTTGTCATTTACGCGGGGCAGGGCGGGCTCTCGGCAGAGCTGTTCCGTATTTCCACGATGGGGAATATCCAGCTGGATGACATCGATCGTTTGCTGCAGGGCTTCAAGGATCTGACGCAGTAATCGCGCCGCCCGGCGTCATCGCCATTTGTGATCGCTATTTTGTTTTTGCGGGCAAAGCACTAGCATGGGGTAATGGATGCGGCGCAGCCGCATCCAGCCAACCCTTGCGGAGGAGCATTGCGATGCGTCGCCATTTCCGCCTTGCCCTTGCCAGTTCCGGTGGCACAGCCGTTGCAGTCCTGGCTGTGCTTGTCCTCGGCGCAGCCGTGCCGGGGAGCGCAGCGGCTGCCGGCCCCGACGCGGCGCCCGCCGCCGCCAGCGTCGACCGCTCCTCGCCGGACCGCATGGTCCGCGCCGCCGTCGAGGGCGTGCTCGGCACCATCCAGGCCAATCCCGACACCCGCAGCGGCGACCTCGACAAGATCACTGCCGTGGTGCGCAAGCAGTTCCTGCCCTATACCGATTTCCGGCACACCACGCGGCTTGCCGTGGGAAACGCCTGGCGCAACGCCTCGCCTGAGCAGCAAAAGCAACTTTACGAGCAGTTCGAGACGTTGCTCGTACGCAGCTACGCCTTGTCCCTGTCGCAAGTGCGTGACCAGGCACTGAAGTTTCGCTATAAGCCGCCACGTACCAGCGGCAACGACGTGGTGGTGGAGACCAGCATGATCAACAAAGGGGACGTGGTGCAGATCGATTACCGCCTGCAGCGCGGCCCTGCGGGCTGGGCCATCTACGACATCAATATGAGCGGTGCCTGGCTGATCGAGATCTACCGGCAGCAGTTCGCCGACATCGTGGCGCGCAGCGGCATCGATGGCCTGGTCAAGTACCTGACGAGCCACAACGCGGCCTGAGGCTTGCTGCTGGCCTCTATGTGGTTATGCGCTTTGGCGGCTACGCGGCGTTCGCCAGCTTATCGTTGCCGGCGAGCGATGCGATCAGCGTCTCCGCCGACATCGGCCGTCCCAGCAGGAAGCCCTGTAGCGAATCGCAGCCCAGCCGCGTCAGGAATTCCTGCTGCTTGGCCGTCTCCACCCCTTCCGCGACGATGTCCAGGTTCAGCGTGCGGCCCAGCGCCACGATGGCCGAGACGATCGCCGCATCTTCCGTGTCGCGGGCGAGATCCCGGATAAAGCCGCGATCGATCTTCAGCTCGCTGGCCGGCAGCCGCTTCAGGTACAGCAGGCTGGAATAACCGGTGCCAAAGTCGTCGATCGAGATGCGCACGCCCATGTCGTGAAGCTGCTTCAGGATCTGCAGGCTGGCATCGGTGTCGCGCATCGCAGTCGATTCGGTGACTTCGAGCGTCAGGCGGCCTGGCTCCAGCGCGTGCCGCGCCAGGGTATCCCGCACTGTCTTGATCAGGCTGGCATGCCGGAACTGCAGGGCCGACAGGTTGACTGCCACGCTCCAATGCGGATGGCCCGCATCGCGCCACTCCCGCATCTGCCGGCAGGCTTCGTCCAGGATCCAGTTCCCCATCGGCACGATCAGGCCGGTCTTTTCGGCCTGGGCAATGAACTGGTCCGGGGCAATCAGGCCGCGGGTGGGGTGCGCCCAGCGCACCAGCGCTTCCACGCCGACCACCGGCCCGCTGGGCGCGGTGAGCTTGGGCTGGTATTGCAGGATCAGCTCCCTGCGCTCCAGTGCCAGGCGCAGGTCCTGCACCAGTTGCAGCTGCTCGTGCACGTTGGCGTTCATCGACGCTTCGAAAAAGCAGATGGTATTGCGGCCCAGCGCTTTCGCGTGATACATCGCCGCGTCGGCGTTGGTCAACAAGTCGTGCTGGAGGGTGCCGTCCCCGGGGTACATCGCAATGCCGATGCTGGTGGAGACGCGCAACTCGCGGCCGGTAACCTGGAAGGGCTCGCGAATGGCCGTCAACACCTTCTCGGCGAGAGTCGCCGCGTCCGCCGGCTCGCCGACGCTGGCCAGCAGCACGAACTAGTCGCCGCCCAGCCTGGCAATGGTGTCCTGCGCGCGCACGGTGGCCCCGATGCGCCGCGCGACCTCGACCAGCAACTGGTCGCCAACAGGGTGGCCATAGGCGTCGTTCACCGCCTTGAAGCCGTCCAGGTCCATGAACATCAGGGCAAAGCGGGTGTTCTTCTGCGCGGCCTCCTGGATTGCCCGGTCGAGCCGGTCTTCCAGCAACACCCGGTTGGGCAGTTTTGTCAGGTTGTCGTGCAGCGCCAGGTAGGTCAGTTCCTGGTTAGCCTCGGCCAGCGATAGCGATAGCATCGCGGTGCGGGCCTCCATGCGCACGTCGAGCACCGAGGTGATCAGGGCAATGGCAAGCACCGCCAGCGTGACGACGATGATCACCACCGCCAGCCATCCCGTATCCATCCCGTCGCGCGCCGCCCCGCAAATGCTGCCGAGCGGGAACTCTGCAGCCGCCATGCCGGTGTAATGCATCCCGACGATGGCAACGCCCATGATGACAGCGGCGCCCGCGCGCAGGGGCCGCACCCAGATCGACTCCCGCCGCAGGTTGAATGCGATCCACAATGCCGTGCCGGAGTCCAGGACCGCGACCACGATGGAAAGGATGAACAAGGACGGGATGTAGCGGATGCCCGGCGACATCTGCAGCGCGGCCATGCCCGTGTAGTGCATGCCGGCGATGCCCGCGCCGATGAGCAAGGCGCCACCGGCCAGGCGCCGCCAGGGCAAGGTTTCCCGGCCCACGAGCCAGAGCGCAAGCGCCGACAACGCGATGGCGATCAGCAGCGAGACCCCGATGATCGGCAGGTCGTAGCCGAGCGGGATCGGCAGATGGAATGCCAGCATGGCGATAAAGTGCATCGACCAGATGCCGATTCCCATCGCGCACGCGCCGCCGGCCAGCCACCAATGCGCCGCGCGGCCCTGCGCGGTGGCGATGCGCCCCGCCATGTCAAGGGCGGTGTATGAGGCCAGGATCGCGACAAGCAGCGAGATCAGTACGAGCGAACTGTTGTGGCTGCCGGCAAGCATTGAGGCCCTTTCTCTTTCTCTTTCTCTTTCTCTTTCTCTTTCTAGACGTTGACTTTGATCTGCCTGGATTTCGCCTGATGTGCACTCGCACGGGTGCGTGATAGAGAAGGCGCCAGTTCGCCGCTCATAACGACATGTTAACTGGCAAATTTAGGTAAGGCTTGAAAAATAGGTTGTCCGGCTTTCCGTGCAGGCCCGGCGACCGGCCGGGCGCTACGCCTGCGTTGGTTTTTGTCCCGCGCCGGCCGGCGATCAGTGCCGCGGCTCGCCCCTGGGCACTCCGGCCCACATGGCGACGCCGCTGGCCACCAGCAAGCCTGCCAGCAGGTACAACGCATTGTCCATGCTGCCGGTGTGCGTCTTGATCTGCCCGATGACCCAGGGGCTGACGATGCCGCTCGTAATGCCGATGCTGCTGATAAAGGCGATCCCGGTGGCCGCCGTATGCGCAGGCAGGTGGCTGGGCGGCAACGACCAGAAGATCGGCAGCGCGGCAAAGATCAGCACGGCCGCGACGGACAGCAGGGCGAGCATTGCCGCGAAGCTGGGCAGATGCAGGGTCAGCAGCGCCAGTGCCAGCGCGCCACCCGACGTGCAGGCCAGGAAATGGCGATGCCGCTCGCCGCGCCGGTCGGAGTTGCGGGCGATCAGGATCAGGCCGACGGCGCCGATCGCGTTCGGGATGACGGAGTACAGGCTGATGGACATCACGTCGGTAATGCCGAAATCCCGGATCATCAGGGGCATCCAGAAGCTCAGGGTGAGCGAGCCGCATGTCAGCGAGAAGTAGATGAACGCGAACAGGTAGATGCGCGGATTGCGCAGCGCCTGCATCAGCGCGCTGAAGGAGTGCGCATGCGCGGCGCTCCCGGCCGGGCCGTTCTGCGCGGCGAGGAAGGCCTTTTCCTTGTCAGTGAGCCAGCTGGCCTGCTGCGGGCCATCGACCAGGCAGACCGCGGCGATGAGCCCGAGGATGATGGCGGGCGCGCCTTCGATGGCGAACATCCACTTCCAGCCGTAGAGGCCGAGCACGCCTGCCATGTCGCGCATGATCCAGCCCGAGATCAGCCCGCCCAGCACGCCCGCCACGGCAACCCCGGCAAAGAAGATGGCCATTACCGCCGCGCGCCGCCGCGCCGGGAACCAGTAGGTGAGATACAGGACGATGCCGGGGAAGAAACCCGCCTCGAACACGCCGAGCAGGAAGCGCAGCGTATAGAAATGCGTTGGGGTGGACACCATCATCATGCCGACCGAGGCGGCTCCCCACAGCAGCATGATGCGGGTGAAGGTGCGGCGCGCGCCGAAGCGGGCCAGGAGCATATTGCTGGGCACTTCGCACAGGACGTAGCCAACGTAGAAGACGGCGGCGCCCAGCCCGTACATCGCATCGCTGAAGCCCAGGTCCTGCTTCATCTGCAACTGGGCAAAGCCGATATTGATGCGGTCCAGGAAGGAGATGACGTAGCAGACAAACAGGAAGGGGATGATGCGCAGCCAGATCTTTCGATAGAGCGCGTCATCATCGCGCACGGCAGTAGCCTGGGGCGCGATGGCCCCTGCAGAGGGATAAGTCATGGATTGTCTCCGGGAACGCGGGCGTCGATTCGCCCTGGATGCCGGCGTCTTGCGCGCCTGGGCAAAGAGTTGGGAGCGGCGGGCGCAGGATGCGCCCGCCGCGGTCAGGCTTGCGCGCTGCGGTCCTGCACCGCACCTGCCCGCGCCAGTTGCATGGCCGCGAGCAGCGTGCCGTGGTCGCCGATATGATTCGCGAGCAACAGGATCAGTTGCGCATTGACCGCCTGGCTCTGGCCGTCGTCGAGATTGCGGTGCATGTCGATCAGGGCTTCGTAGAAGTCGTCGGGGCGCTTCAGGTTGGGGTGTGAATTGAGTGCCATCGCTCTGTCTCCGATTCGGAATGTCGCCGGAATGCCTATGCCGCGACGGGGGCAGGGGCTTGCGCCTTTGCCGCCGCCTGCATGCACGGCGCGTTGCCGGTTGCGCGGGCCAACGCCTGCCCGACGCTGGCGATGTCGGCCTGCCGCCAGCGCGCGCAGACATGCTGGTCCGGGCGGATCAGGTACAGCGTGCCGGGCTGCGCGTCGTAGCGCTGTGCCGCCAGGCCCTCGGCGTCGCGCAGTACCGTCACGCCCGGCTGCCCGGTGCAGGCTTCCCCCGCGTCGACCACGACCAGCTTGAGCGGCAGCGTGCCTTGGCGCAGGCTTTGCAGGGCCCGCAGGTCGCCGGCATCGGGCGCGCCGAATACCAGCGCGGTGAACTGCCCGCCGAGTTGCGGCAGCAGCCAGCCCGGGCCTTGTTCCCCGGATACGGGCGCATCCACGCAGGCCGCGCCCGGCACCATGCCGCCGGCAAATTCGCTGGTGTCGGGCGTGTTGAGCGGCGAATTGTGCAATACCGACGGCAGGGAGAGCCGTCCGCTATTGACCAGCTGCCGCGCGAACGCATGTTGCTTCGACAGGTTCAGTACGGCATCGCGGAACACTTTGCTGACGGCGCTCTTCGGCGTGATGAAGTCGGTGGAGCGCGTCGAGTTGCGGATGTTCTCGTCGGCGGCATACTCGCGCTCGCTCGCATACGTATCGAGCAGGCTGTCCGGCGCCTGGCCCTGGAGCACGAAAGCCAGCTTCCAGGCGAGGTTCTCCGCATCCTGCACGCCGCTGTTGGCGCCGCGCGCGCCGAACGGCGAGACGCCATGCGCGGAGTCGCCGGCAAACAGCACGTTGCCGTGGCGGAAGCTGTCCATGCGCAGGCAGGAGAAGGTATAGACGCTGACCCATTCCAGCTCGAACTTCGCATCGGGCCCGAGCAGTGCCTGCACGCGCGGAATCACGCGCTCCGGCGTCTTCTCCAGCACCGGATCGGCATCCCAGCCGAGCTGGAAGTCGATGCGCCAGACGTTGTCGGGCTGGCGGTGCAGCAGCACGGACTGGTTCGGATGGAAGGGCGGATCGAACCAGAACCAGCGCTCGGTGGGGAATTCGGCTTCCATCTTCACGTCGGCGATCAGGAAGCGATCCTTGAAGGTGCGGCCCTTGCTGTCCAGGCCGAGCAGGTTGCGCAGCGGGCTGCGCGAGCCATCGGCCGCCACCACGTAGCGGCCGGTGAGCGCATAGGGGCCGTCCGGCGTATCGACGGTCAGCACCACGGCGGCATCCGGCGTGCCGGCATGGCGCTGCTCGATGCCCACCACCTTGTGCTTCCAGCGGATCTCAAGGTTGGGCAACTGGCGCGCGCGGTCGAGCAGGAAGCCCTCGACGTAGTATTGCTGCAGGTTGATGAAGGCCGGCCGCTGGTGGCCGGCTTCCGGCAGCAGGTCGAAGGTGTAGACCTGCTCGTCGCGCACGAAGACCTTGCCGACGTTCCAGCAAACGCCCTTTTCCACCATGCGCTCGCCGCAGCCGAGCCGGTCGAAGACGTCCAGCGTGCGCTTGGCGAAGCAGATCGCGCGCGACCCGTTCGACAGGGTGCAGTCATCGTCCACCAGCACGACCGGCACGCCATGCTGGGCCAGGTCGATCGCGGTGGCCAGCCCTATGGGGCCGGCGCCGACGACGATGACGGGGTGAGGATTGCCTGCCTGCTCCTGCCGTTGCTCGGGGCACGGCTGGTAATCAAATGACAGGTTCTGGTAGTCGTTGCTCATGCCTGTGTCTCCATCCACTCTACTCGGCCGTTCCATCTTTGCGGCGGCTGGTCTTCAATCCTGCAGCGCGGCCCACATTTCCTTGTCGCGCTGCGCGGTCCAGATGCGCGGGTGCTTGATGCCGCTGGCTTCGTCGAAGGCGCGCGACACGTCGAACGGCAGGCAGTGCTCGTAGATGAAGACATGGCCGAACTTCGGGTCCATCGATTTGCGCGTATGGGCCATCGCGCTCTTCAGGTCGAGGCGGTCCACCACGGCCTCCTTGCCAGCCTGGAACAGCGTGGTGACGAAGTCCTTGGTGTACTCGATGCCCTTCCTGACCTCCTCCGTGTTGGTGAGGGCAGGGCCACGGCCGGGAACCAGTTTCTCGGCGCCCAGTGCCTGCAAGGCATCCAGCGTGGCCGGCCATTGCTCAAGCTGCGCATCGCCGCAGTAGCACGCGGCGTCGTATTCCACCAGGTCGCCGGAGAACAGCACCTTTTGCGAAGGCAGCCAGACCACCGTGTCGCCCTTGGTATGGCCGGAGCCCAGATGCGCGATGCGGACTTCGAGCTTGCCGAGGTACAGCGTGATTTCCTTCTCGAACACCAGCGTCGGCCAGGTCAGGCCCGGCACGGTCTCGACGCCGGCGAACAGGCGCGGGAAGCGCTCGATCTCGGACTTCATATCCGCTTCGCCGCGCTCGACGATCATTTCGTAAGTGCCGCGGCTGGCGATGACCTGCTGCGCGCCCTCGGCGAAATAGGCCGACGCGCCAAGCACGCGCACCGCGTGGTAGTGCGAGAGCACGACGTACTTGATGGGCTTGTCGGTGACCGAGCGGATCCTGGCGATCAGGTCTTGCGCCATGGCGGGCGTGGCGGTGGTGTCGACGATCAGCACGCCGTCGTCGCCGATGATCACGCCGGAGTTGGGGTCTCCCTCGGCCGTGTACGCGTAGGCGTTCTCGGAGAGTTGGGTGAAGGTGACTTTCTTGGCTTCCAGGTCGGCCTGGGATGCGAATGCCTTGCTCATGCTTGCCTCTTTCTTTTCTGCTGCGTGGGGAAAAGACGAGACAGCAGGCGCCGGGGCGGATCACTGCATAGCGGGGGACTGTCTCGCCCCGTTTTCACTCTGTAACTGCACCGGTATCGGGGTAAGGCCATCTTAGGAATCTCAGCGAAATTAGTCAATAACAAATCTCATTGTTTTTGACTAATAAAATACGAGAGCCGGATGCGGCACAGAAACCAAGGGGAAACCCTCGGGGATGCGGGAGGTGGGGCGTCTGGTCGATTACTATCTGGGTTTTCAAGCGAGAGGCGAATGGCAAGATCAGCGGACAACACGTCGGATGCCGGTGGCGCGGAGAAAGCGCAGCGCGGCATACAGAGCGTCGAAGTCGGCGGCCGTTTCTTGCGGGCGCTGGCCGATGTCCGTGCCCCCATGACCCTGGCCGACCTCGCGGCTGGCGTGCAGATCGCGCCCGCGCAAGCACACACTTACCTCGTCAGCCTGGTGCGGCTTGGATTGATCAAGCGCGACCACTTGTCCGGGCGCTACGAGCCCGGCCCGCTGGCGCTGCAGCTCGGGATGCTGTTTCTCGACCATGATCCCGCCTACCGGGCAGCGGTGCCGCGCGTGGCCGCGCTCGCCGCGTCGTGCGGATTCAGCGTGGCGATCTGCGCCAGCGGGCCGCAGGGCCCAACCATCGTCCGCTATGCACACGCCAGTTCGCCCTTGCACGTGAACCTGCACGTGGGCTCGGTCATGTCGCTGTCGGCAACCGCGACCGGCCGCGTATTCTGCGCGTTTCTCCCGCCCGGGCAATGGCAGGCAATCTGGCAACAGCAGCAGCCCGGCGGCACGCCCGGCGCCGCCTTCGGCGCGATCCTTGCCGCCATCCGCGAGCGCGGCATCGAGCGCAGCATCGATGCGCCCAGCCCGGCGGTCAGCAGTCTCAGCGTGCCGGTGCTCGACACCAGCGGCCGCCTGCGCCTGGCGCTGACCGTGGTCGGCTCGACCGGCGCCATCGATGTGGACTGGCGCGGCCCCGTGGCACTTGCCCTGCTCGACACCGCGGCAGCCATCCGTGAAGCCATCGCCGGTACTCCCGAATGACCCCAGCACCCATGCCAACCGACGACACCCAGGGCGAAGCCGCCAAACCGCAGCGCGGTATCCAGGCGCTGGACAATACCGGCCAGTTGCTCGCCGCGCTGGTGGCGGCAGGGCGGCCCCTGCCGTTGCGCGATCTCGCGCGCGCGGCCGGCATGCCGCCCGCCAAGGCGTTCCCGCATCTGGTCAGCCTGCAGAAGATCGGCCTGCTGGCGCGCGACGCGGCGGGCAATTTCCTGTCCGGCCCGCTGGGTCTCGAACTCGGGCTGATCGCCTTGCAGCGGCTCTCGCCAACCCGCGAGGCCGAGCCGGAAGTGATCGAACTGGCGGGCGCGACCAGCCTTAGTGTGGCAATGGCAGTGCTCGGCCCGCTGGGGCCGACGGTAGTCCGCCTGGAAGAAGCCGCGCGGCCGCAGCACGTCAGTCTGCGGGTGGGTACTGTGCTCTCGCTGGTCAATACGGCGATCGGCCGGTTGTTCGCAGCGCACCTGCCGGAGCACGCGCTGATTGGCCTGCTGGGCCAGGACGAGCTTCGGCTGGCCGGTGTGCGGAAATCGGAAGTCGTCCAAGCGGATGGCGGCGCGGGCGAAGCGCTTGCGCCAGCGTACGCGGCCCGGCTGGCGCAAATCCGCGCGCAGCGGATCGACAACGCGCTGAGCCGGCCCGTGCCCGGCATCGACACACTTGCGGCGCCCGTGTTCGACCACACCGGCAGCATTGCGCTGGTCATCGCCCTGATTGGCACGTCGGGCAGCTTCGACAGCGGTACAGATGGCGCCACGGCCAGGACTCTGTTGCAAGCGGCGCGGCGGTTGTCGTGGCGGTTCGGCGCGATGGAGCCGGCTGAGGCGGACGGCTAGGCGCGCGGAACGCCGGTGCGCCTGGTGCGGCGATTGTTCCGGTGATGGCACCGTACATCTCCACAGGGATGCTCGTCATCTGCGTGAAGCGTAGTTCATGCAATGAAGACGCTGCCGCTATATCTCGTCTCGATACCGGCCTTTGCAATGATTGTCACAGGGGGCAGCATTAATCTGGGGGCGAGTACGCGGGCATCAAGACGTCTGAAGCGCGAAGGTTCCCGACGGGCATAGCTTAGGCCAGCATTCTCGCTACCCAAGACCGGGTAAATCCCGCTCCGAAAATCTTAGAGCCACTTTGCCGTCAGTTCCGGAAAGAGCCGGGGCGGCGCAACCGCTGCCGTCGCCCATGGTTGCTGCTCACTGGTGGCGGTGCCGCCAGTAGCCAACTGCTCCCCGATCTGGCTGAAAAGAGTTGGCTGACCGCTCGCAATGGGCTACTGCCGCGGCGCAAGCGCGACACCGACCAGCCGGATGCTGGCTGACTCTAAAGCTGCACTAAACGCTTTCCAATTCTTGTGACAACGATCCGTTAAGGCAGTGCGCCATAGTTAATAGCATGGAGACCTATTTTAGATATATAGGATAAGTACGAATTTATGTTAGAAAAATGTTAAATTTCAAAAATAGCAGATAAGGTATTTATGGCATAGAAGAAGACGTTTAAAGTCCTGCGTCAGCATCGATCACGCTGACAACGGAGCGAAAACCATGACGGATCCGGATGAACAACGGAGGACATACGGCGGTGCGCTGCCCAAGGAACTGACCGGGCGCCAGGCGTATTTCCTCGAGGTGCCCGGCACGGCCAGCGCCGCCGAGCTGTCGGTGGTGTCATTCGAAGCGGTGGAGCGGATGGGCGAGCTTTACACCGTCGCCATCCAGCTGACGCATCCCTTGCCGCTTGAGCGCGCCGACTATCTCGGCAAGGATGCGACCTTCCTGATCGATCCTGGCGACGGGACGGAGCCGCGCAAGTTTGCAGGCTGCATCATGCGCTTCAGCCAGACCAAGCAGACCCATGATTTCAGCAGCTACGAGATCGTGGTGGAGCCGCTGGTCGCACGGCTGCAACTCACGCGCGCGAGCCGCATCTACCAGAACAGGACCGCCCCGCAGATCATCGAGGCGATCCTGCGCCGGCATGGCCTGCAGGGCCATCAGTTTCGCTTCAGGACGCGCCGCAAGTATCCGCAGCACAAGTTCCGCCTCCAGTACCAGATGTCCGACTGGGCTTATATCCGGCTGCTGATGGAGCAGGAAGGGCTCTACTGCTACTTCACCCCGGGCAAGTTCGGCGAGATGGTGGTGTTTGGCGACGACATCGACCACTACATTTACCTGCCGGAGTTGCGGGTGCCCTTCCGTGAAACGGCAGGGCTCGAGTCCGGCGCCGAGGCGGTGACCGATCTCAAGACCCATGCGCAGACGGTGCCGGAATCGGTCCGCGTCGCGGACTACAACCCCGACCAGTCCTGGGAGCGTATCCACGCCGAGGCGAACATCGCCCGCAAGGACAAGACGACCTACGGCCAGTCCTACGTCTTTGGGAGCCATCACCTGGACAAGGACGGCGCCAAATGGGAGGCCCAGCTGCGCCACGAGGCGGCAATCGCCTCGCAGGTGGTCTACGAGGGCGAGAGCAATGTGCTGGACGCCCGCCCGTCGCGCATCCTGCGCATGGACCGCGTCCTGCCGGATGCGCCCAACGGGCAGGTGATCATCGAGGTCAGGCACAGCGGCGCGCGCGACCAGGCCTACCGCAACACCTACAAGGCGATCCCGTCCGACCGGCGCTTCCGGCTGCCGCTCAATGAAGACAAATGGCCAAGGATCCGCGGCACGCTGAGCGCGCGCATCACCTCGCCGGGCCAGCTGCAGCCGGCGCAGGCGAGCCTCAACGAGGCCTGGCGGCAAAGCATCGCGATGACGTGGGGCCGCTCGTTCGCCGGACGCTATCCGTTTGCCGACAGCGCCAACGATGCGTCGCTACCCGAACTGGCGCGCTTCCTGCGCCCGCAAAGCGGCCTGATCGGCGCGTTCCTCGGCACGCAGCTGGCGGGCGTGCTTGAACTGCAGGGCGATCAATGGCTGCCGGCAGCCACCGGCGGGCAGGCACAGTCCTTCGATCCCGCCTTCCTCAATGCGATCAACACCTTGCAGCGCATTGCAGCGCATTGCGGCGCACCTGCTGGCGCAGGGCAAGCCCCGGTACCGCTTCGAGTTCAAGCCGATCCCGACCCCGGGCCTGACCGACACGCTGCTGACGCTGGATGGGCAAAAGCTGCATTACTACAACCAGCGCGAGACCTGGCAGGCGATGACCTGGCCGGCCAGCAACCTGCAGGACCCGGGTACCCGGCTGCAGTGGCAGACCGAGACGGCGGGCACCAACAAGAACTACGAGTTCGGCGGCCGCTGGGGACTGGTGCGGATGCTGGAGCGGGCGCACATCGAACCGGTCGACAGTGCGAACTACCAGTTGACGTGGCAGGCGAGGCCGGAAGGGTCGGAAGCGCCAGACGCCAAGGGGCCGAAGGCCCGTGTCGAGAGCCAGGCCGATGGGCATGGCCAGACTCTCGCCGAAGATCCCGACAGCCTGACCGCTCGCAGCGCCAAGGTTCCTGTTACGGCGGACTTGACCTATCCGGTGCGCTACCTGATGCGTACCGAGGTCGGCCAGGGACCGCTGGAGATGCTGGCCCTGCGGGGCTTCGTGCTGCCATCGCGCATCTTCGTGGGCCGGGAGCCGCGGGTCGCGGCACGGGCCACTTCGGGCACGCGTAAGTAGGCAAGCGGAGGAAAACCGACGCATGGGCGCGGGAACGCCTGCGTGTTCAGGCGCGCTGCTCATTGTCCCTTTGCCACGCGCCGCGACCGCTTCACCGGCGGTGGCGATGCCGCCGGTTCATCCTCCCCGACGAATACCTTGGGATAGTGTTCGAAGGTCCGCTTCACCAGCTCGCGCAGCCAGATGATTGCCGGGTCATGGTGGAAACGCGGGTGCCAATGCTGCTTGATGGCAAATTTCGGCAGCGCCACCGGCGGCTGCATGACGCGCACCGTGCCGTATCTTGCAAAGACGTTGGCGAGTTCCAGCGGCACCGTGGCAATCAGCTCCGGATGCTGCTCGATCAGCAGCGGCACGACCAGGAAGTGGGGCGTGGACAAGTAGATGTTCCGCTTGATGCCGTGATCGTCGAAGGCGCTGTCGTAGGCCGCGCTGGCTCGCCCTGACAGCGTAACCACAATCTGCGGCATGCGCTGAAATTGCTCCAGCGTCAGGGCTTCGCCGATCTCGCGGTTGCGCGCGCTTACGATCGTCACGAAGGAATGCATGAACAGGCGCTGCTGGAACAGGCCCTCCGGCGCGGCGCGGATGGAGCCAAGCGCCAGGTCGGCTTCTCCGGAGCCGAGCAGGCCTTCGATCTGCTGCAGCGGTACCTGCAGCGTGCGCAGCGTGCAGTGCGGTGCTTCGCGGCGCAGCCTGCTGATCAGCGGCGGCAGGAAGACCAGCTCGCCCATATCGGTCATGCACAGATTGAACGTACGCCGCGCCGCCAGCGGGTCGAAGCGCGCCTGGGACAGGACTTGCTGCCTTACCGTCGCCATCACGCCGACGATGGCTTCGGTCAGTTCCTCCGCCTTGTGGGTGGGCATCATGCCCTCGGGCGTCTTGACGAACAACTGGTCGTCGAAGAACGCGCGCAGCCGGTTCAGGGCGTGGCTCGTCGCACTTTGCGTCAGGCCCAGTTCCTGCGCCGCCTTGGTCACGCTGCGTTCCCGCAGCATCGCGCCGAACACCGACAACAGGTTGAGGTCCAGCTCGTCTGCATGCATGGCGTACATTCCAGCTATTAGGTAGATGACGTTGACGCATGTTTGCTCCAAACCTATTCTGCAGTCAAGGACCCCGGAGATGGGTCCCGGCATACGGAGACAAGACATGACGCCCCACCTTTCCGCGCATTTGCACCCGCATTCCCGCCTGCACGGGGCATCGCCCCCATCCTGATTTCCCGCCTGGTCCAGGCCACGGCACCTTAGCCCGGTCTGGCAGCTTCCATTCCCCGCCCACGCATCGCTGGAAGGCAATGCGTGCATGGCAACGCGCGCCCCGGATTTCCACGCCGGGCGCAAAGAGACTTTCCGAAGGAACGCAGCATGTTTATCAAGAACACCTGGTATGTGGCCGGCTGGGACAATGAGATCCCCGCCGAAGGCATGTTCTCCCGCACCATCATCGGTGTACCGGTGGTGATGTACCGCAAGGAAGACGGCAGCATCGTCGCGCTGGAGGACCGCTGCTGCCATCGCGGCGCGCCGCTGTCGGTCGGGCGCAGGGAAGGCGACTGCATCCGCTGCATGTACCACGGCCTGAAGTTCGACAGCGCGGGCCACTGCATCGAGGCGCCCGCGCAGGAGCGCATTCTGCCGCAGGCCAAGGTGCGCAAGTTTCCCATCGCCGAGCAGCACCGCTGGGTCTGGATCTGGATGGGGGATCCAGACAAGGCCGATCCGTCGCTGATCCCGGATACGCAGTGGCTGGACCACCCGGACTGGCGCAGCCAGGACGGCTATATCCACTACGACGTGAACTACCTGCTGATCTGCGACAACCTGCTGGATTTCTCGCACCTGCCGTTCGTTCACCCGACCACCCTGGGCGGGAGCGAGGACTATGCCGCCGTCAAGCCCAAGGTGGAGCGTATCGACGGCGGCGTGCGAATTACGCGCTGGGCCATCAATACCGAGGCGCCCGCATTCGCCAAAGCCGTCAAGGAATGGCCCGGGAAAGTTGACCGCTGGAATATCTACAACTTCACGATCCCGGCCATCCTGCTGATGGACTCCGGCATGTCCCCCACCGGCACGGGAGCGCCGGAGGGCGTGCGCGTCGACGCCGCGGAGTTCCGGGGTTGCCAGGCGATCACCCCGGAGACCGAGAACTCCACGCACTACTTCTTCGCCCATCCGCACAACTTCGCCATCGACAAGCCGGAAGTCACCGCGTCGATCCACCAAAGCGTGGTAACGGCGTTCGACGAGGACCGCGAGATCATCTCGGCGCAACAGCGAAGCCTCGCGCTCGAGCCGAACTTCAAGATGATGCCGTTTTCCATTGACGCGGCGCTGTCGCAATTCCGTTGGGCCGTGAACCGCAAGCTCGAAGAGGAAGAGGCAGAATCCCCGGCACCCGTTGAGAAGACGGCGATGTCCGGGTTGAGGTAGCACGGCATGCTCGAACTGATCGTATCCAGGCTGACCTCGGAGGCAGAGGGCGTCCGCGGCATCGAACTGCGGCGTCCCTGCGGCGGCGCCTTGCCCGCCTTCACCGCGGGCGCGCATGTCGATGTTCACCTGCCAGGCAGTATCGTCAGGCAGTATTCGCTCTGCAACGACCCGGCCGAGACCCACCGCTACTGCCTTGGCGTCGGGCTTGCACCGGCTTCACGCGGGGGCTCGCAATATGTTCATGCCGGGCTCAGGGAAGGCGACCCGCTCACCGTCAGCATGCCGCGTTCGCTGTTTGGCATCCACGCGGCAGCCACGGCGCATATCTTCATTGCCGGCGGCGTTGGCATCACGCCGGTTCTCAGCATGATTCGCTGGTGCGAAGCCAACGGCAGGCCATGGAAGCTGCTCTACTGCATGCGTTCGCGCCAGCGTGCGGCTTACCTGGATGTGTTGTCGCGATATGGCGAACGGGTGCAGCTTCACGTCGATGACGAGAGCCGGGGCGAACTGGCGGACCTGTCCGCATTTCTCGGCGCGCTGAACGAAGGCAGTCATGTGTACTGCTGCGGGCCATCGCCGCTGATGGACGCGGTGGCCGCCACGGCGGAAGCGGCGGGCATGCCACCGGCCGCCACGCACTTCGAACGGTTCAGTGCCGAGCCACGGCAAGCCAGCGCAAGCGCGGAGCAGGCATTCACGGTGATCCTGCACCGGCACGGCGGCCGCTTCATGGTTCCCGCCGGCTCCACCATTCTCGAAACCCTGGAGCAGAACGGCGTGCCGCTGCCGTTCGCCTGCCGCGAGGGGCTGTGCCGCAGCTGCGAAGTACCGCTCTTGTCCGGCATGGCGGACCACCGCGACCATGTGCTGAGCGATGCGGAGCGCGAGGCGAACACGGCCATCATGATTTGCGTTTCCAGGGCACTGACACCCGAGCTTGAACTGGATATCTGAGCCTGCCCGGAACGCCTTACCGCCACCATACCCCCACCACGCGCGCCACCGAGATGGCCGCGATACACCAAGGAGACAAAGCGATGTTCCATCCCACCCGCGCACTGATGGCCGCCGTGCTTGCCATTTCCGGCCTGGCCGCAGCCACGGCCCATGCCGATATCAACGTCGGCGTCACCTTGTCGCTGACCGGTCCGGCGGCGTCGCTGGGCATTCCGGCGAAGAGCGCCATCGACCTTCTGCCCAAGGACGTTGCGGGGCAGAAGCTGAACTTCATTGTGCTTGATGACGCCTCGGATCCGAGCGCCAGCGTTCACAACTTCCGGCGTCTGGGGGATGAGCACAAGGTGGATGTGGTGATGGGTTCCTCGGTCACGCCATCGACCATCCCGCTGGTGGACGTTGCCGCCGAGACCAGGGTGCCCCTGATGAGCCTGGCCGCAAGCGCGAGGATCGTCGAGCCGCAAGACGAGAAGCGGCGCTGGGCATTCAAGGCAATCCAGAACGAAAGCCTGATGGTCGGCGCCACGCTTGACCACATGCGCCAGGCCGGCGCGAAGACGCTGGCGTTCATGGCCTTTTCGGATGCCTACGGGGACGCGTGGCTGTCGGCGCTCCAGCCGCTGGCGGACAAGGCCGGCATCAGGCTCGTGGCGACGGAGCGCTACGTTCGCACCGACACCAGCGTGGTAGCCCAGACGCTGAAGATCATCGCCGCGAAGCCGGATGCCGTTCTGGTCGCCGCGTCCGGAACGCCCGGTGCCCTGCCGCAGAAGACGCTCGCCGAGCGTGGCTACAAGGGCAAGGTCTACCAGACCTATGGCATCGCCAACCGGGACTTCCTGCGCGTTGCGGGGAAGGATGCGGAGGGTGCGATCTTTGCCGTCGGGCCGGTGCTGGTAGCCGACCAGCTTGAGCCGGGCAGCCCGATGCGTCCCGTCGCGCAGGATTTCATCAAGCGATACGAGGCCGCTTACGGGCAGAACTCGGCCTCGATCTTCTCGGCCAATGTCTGGGACGCGGGCCTGGTCCTGCGCTCGGCAATTCCCGTTGCCCTCGGCAAGGCCGGGCCAGGCAGCGAAGCGTTTCGCGCTGCGCTGCGCGATGCGCTGGAGAGCACCAGCGGCGTCGTGACAACCCAGGGCGTGACGACGATGTCCAGGTCCGACCATGTTGGCTACGACAAGCGGGCAGCCGCGCTGGTGCAGATCCAGAATGGTGCCTGGAAGTACCTGAAGTAGGGTGGCGGACGGGCATGCGGCGGGCTTGCGCCCGGGCGGCCGCATTTTCCGGATTTGCTACTGCGGTTTTATTCTTGGACCATCATGTCGCCGCTTGCCTAGACTGGCTCACCTGGCATCTCGTCCAAACTCAAGGTGAACGGCTTATGAACTTGCGCGCATTGCTTTCAACGCTCCTGGCCGCCACGGCGGCGCTTGCCATTGGCGCCGCCCCGGCGCTGGCTGCCGACAAGACCATCAAGGTAGGCGTGCGCGGCGGCGTGGATGAGGAGATCTGGGAGGTGGTCACACAGGTGGCCAAGAAGCAGGGCCTCAAAGTGCAGCCGATCGTGATCACCGGCACCGCCAGCCCCAACGAAGCGCTGAACAACGGCGACCTCGACGCCAATGCCTTCCAGCACATCCCTTTCCTGCGCGACCAGGTGAAGCAGCGCGGCTACAAGATCGTGGCGGTGGCGGATACGCTGATCTCGCCGATCGCCTTCTACTCGCGCAAGTACAAGTCGCTGGAATCGCTGCCGCAGGGCGCGCGCCTTGGCATTCCCAATGACCCGAGCAACCAGACCCGCGCGCTGGTGATCCTGCGCGATCACGGCCTGATCAAGCTGCGCGATGGTTTGGACCCCTACACCGGCACAGCCACGCTGGCCGACGTGACCGCCAACCCGAAGAAGCTGGACCTGGTGGAAAGCGCCTCGGTGGTGCTGGCGCGCTCGTTGCCTGACGTCGACGCCGCGGCCGTGGTCAACACCTTCGCCTACCAGGCCGGCCTGATCGCCACGCGCGACGGCATTGCCGTGGAGAAAAAGGAGCACAACCCCTACGTGAACGTCATCGCGGTGCGCGAGCGCGACAAGGCCGCGCCGTGGGTGGCGCCGCTGATCAAGGCGTACCACTCGGACGAGGTGCGCAAGTTCATCCTGACCAAGTTCCAGGGCTCGGTGATTCCGGCGTTCTGAGCTTCGGATTTCCGATTTCCGATTGTTATTGTTCCTGCTATTTCCAGGAGGATCCTGATCGTGCCACAGGTGCTACCGCTGCAATCCAGTCCGCCGCATATCGTCTTCGCGCATCTCGGCAAGCGCTATGCGGGCGCGCAGGCTCCGGCACTGGAGGATGTTTCCTTCACCGTGGCGCGCGGCGAGATATTCGGCATCATCGGCCGCAGCGGCGCGGGCAAGTCCACGCTGCTGCGCACCATCAATATGCTGGAGCGCCCGGGCTCCGGGCAGGTTCGCGTGGATAACGTGGATGTGGGCGGACTCGATGAAAACGGCCTGGTGGCGCTGCGGCGGCGCATCGGCATGATCTTCCAGCATTTCAATCTGCTCTCGGCCAAGACCGTGTTCGAGAACGTTGCCTTGCCCTTGCGCGTGGCGGGCGTGCCGCGCGCGGAGATCACGCCGCGCGTGATGGCGCTGCTGGAACTGGTGGGGCTGGCCGGCAAGGCGCAGGTCTATCCGGCTACGCTCTCGGGCGGGCAGAAGCAGCGCGTGGGCATTGCGCGCGCGCTGGTGCACCGGCCCGAGATCCTGCTGTGCGATGAAGCCACCTCGGCGCTGGACCCCGAAACCACGGAGTCCATCCTGGCGCTGCTGCGCGATATCAATCGCCAGCTGGGCCTGACCGTGGTGCTGATTACGCACGATATGGCGGTGATCCGCCAGGCTTGCGACCGCGTGCTGGTGCTCGACCACGGCCGCGTGGTCGAACTCGGCAACGTGTGGCAGGTATTTGCCGAGCCGCAAGCCGATGCCACGCTGGCTTTGCTGCGGCCGCTGCGGCTGGAGATGCCGGCCCCGGCGGGTGCGAATTCGAATTCCAATGCGGCGTACGCGGGTGCGCGCGCCGGCCATTCCGAGGTACGCGGCTATGCTGCCCATGGTTGACAAGTACATACGTGCACTGGGCGAGACCCTGCTGATGGTGAGCAGTTCGTGCCTGGTGGTCTTCGTGGCGGGCATGGCGCTGGCGATCGTGCTGACGCTGAGCGCGCCGGGCGGCTTGCGGCCCCGGCCGCGGCTGTACCGCGCGCTGTCCGCGCTGGTCAATACCTTCCGCTCCATCCCCTTCATCATCCTGCTGGTGGCGATGCTGCCGGTGACGCGGCTGATCGTCGGCACCACCATGGGCACCTGGGCGGCGGTGGTGCCGCTGAGCGTGCACCTGATTCCCTTCTTCGCGCGCATCGCGCAGGTGAGCCTGAAGGAGATCGATCCGGGCTTGATCGAGGCCGCGCGCGCCATGGGCTGCCGGCGCTGGCATATCGTGCGGCACGTGCTGCTGCCCGAGGCGCTGCCGGGTATCGTCGGCGGCGCCACGGTCAGCGTGATCGCCATGATCGGTTCCTCCGCCATGGCCGGCGCGGTGGGAGCCGGCGGCCTTGGCGACCTTGCCATCCGTTATGGTTACGAGCGCTACGAGACCGCGGTGATGTTCAACGTGATCGTCATCCTGGTGGCGCTGGTGACGCTGGTGCAGTTCGGCGGCGAACGGCTGGCACGGCGTTTCGACCACAAGCGCTGATCCGGCCAGCGCGTTCACCCGTCAGCGCACGGTCGAGGCATCCTGCCCGAACAGCACGCGCTTCGACGCTTCGTCGACTACTGGTGCGGTATTGATCGTCTTCGCCAGCGCGTAGGCGCGTTCGGTGGCGGGCCGCGCCCGTATGCGCGTAAACCAGTTTGCCAGGTGCGGAAAGTCCTCGAGGTTCTGGCGCTGTCGTTCGTGCGGCACCACCCACGGGTAGCAGGCGATATCCGCTATCGAATATTCGGCACCGCAGATGTATGCGCGACCGTCTGCCAGGTGCTTGTTCAGCACACCATACAGCCGCGCCGTTTCCTTCACGTAGCGCTCGATGGCGTAGGGCAGTGGCTCGGGCGCGTATTGCACGAAGTGATGGTTCTGGCCGGCCATCGGCCCGAGCCCGCCCATCTGCCAGAACAGCCATTGCAGCGCCATGTTGCGGCCACGCAGGTCCGCCGGGATAAAGCGCCCGGTCTTGTCGGCCAGGTACAGCAGGATCGCGCCCGACTCGAAGGTGGAGACCGGCTCGCCGCCATCATCGGGCGCCTGGTCGACGATGGCCGGGATGCGGTTGTTCGGCGAGATCTTCAGGAAGGCGGGCTCGAACTGTTCGCCGCGGCTGATATTCACCGGGACCACGCGATAGGGCAGGCCAGCCTCTTCGAGGAACATCGTGATCTTGTGGCCGTTGGGGGTGGTCCAGTAGTACAGATCGATCATGTGGATGGTCCTGTTGTGGCGCATGGCAGGCACGGGGAAACGGGAGGTCTGGACGAGCTTGCGTGCAGGTGGATTATAGGATTGCATCCCTTTCCCTGCTGGCGGAGCGTATGCACGCGGCCGCCGACGCCGCATCCCGTAGAATTCGTTCCGATATGCCCGTGTCCATGGCGCGTGACCATGCACAACACATAGAACTAAAAAAACAGGAGAGCCCCGTGAAGAGACCCTTTGCCCTGATCGCCGCCGGCGCACTGACACTGGCCGGCACGCTTGCCCATGCAGCCTACCCCGAGCGGCCCATCAAGCTGATCGTGCCGTTCCCGCCGGGGCAGGCCACCGATATCTTCGCGCGCGCGCTGGCCGAGCGCCTGGGCAAGCAGCTTGGCCAGCCGATCGTCGTGGACAACCGCGCCGGTGCCGGCAGCAACCTCGGCATGGAGCTGGCCGCGCACGCCGCGCCCGATGGCTACACGCTGGTCATGGCCGGCAGTGCCATGGCGATCAACCAGACCCTGTACAAGAAGCTGAACTACAACCCGCGCCAGGATTTCCAGCCGATCTCGGGGGTGTTCTCGGTGCCGCTGGTGTTCCTCGCTACGCCGGCTTCGGGCATCGTCTCGCTGCGCGACCTGATCGCCAAGGCCAAGGCCGCGCCCGGCAAGTACAGCTACGCCAGCGCCGGCGTGGGCGGTACCCAGCATCTCTCCGCCGAGATGCTCAAGGCCCAGGCCGGCATCTTCATGGTGCACATTCCCTACAAAGGCAGCGGCCCGGCGCAGGCGGACTTCCTTGGCAACCAGATCCCGCTGATGGTGGATTCGGTGACGGCGGCGCTGCCCCTGATCCAGTCGAAGAAGGCCGTGCCGCTGGCGGTGACGGTGGCCAGGCGCACGCCGCAGCTGCCCAACGTGCCCACGGTGCGCGAGGAAGGCGTTGCCGGCTTCGAGGCGCTGGGCTGGGCCATCCTGATGGCGCCCAAGGGCCTGCCGCCCGCGCTGGTGAGCCAGCTCAACGCGGAAACGGTGAAGGCCTTGCAATCGCCGGAGCTGGCGAAGTTCATCACGGACCGCGGCTCGGAACCGATGCCTATGAGCCCGGAGGAAACCGGCAAGTTCCTAGACAGCGAGATTCGCAAGTGGGGCGCGGTGGTGAAGCGTTCCGGGGCGCAGGCAGACTGAGTCGCGCGGGAGCCATGCACGCCGCCCACGAGATCAACGGCCCGACGTATGCCCACGTGATCCTGACGACGGACGAACTGCTGCCGCAACTGCAGGCAGCGAGCTAAAAGGCACGATGGCGCCAGAACGTGCCGATCGTCGGGCCGTAGGGACCGATGTGGCGCTGGTAGGCGACGCGTACGTCGGGTAGATGATGCGGACTTCCATATTGCGCTCTCCATGTGCTTGGTGGGAGCCGCCATGGTTGGTGAATGCACGGCCGTCCCTCAAACCGTCCCGAACATGGGAAAACGCCCCGCGCAAGGCGAGGCGTTTCAACCCTTCAACCAGCCACGCGCGCTGTCGCACGCGAGCCAGCGCCGGCTGTCATGCTGGCTCAGGCGAGCGCGGGGTAGTCGATATAGCCTTCGGCGCCCGGGTGGTAGTAGGTCTCGGGCTGCGGCGCGTTCAGCGGCGCGTCGATCTGCAGGCGGCGCGGCAGGTCGGGGTTGGCGATGAACAACTGGCCAAAGGCCACGGCATCGGCTTCGCCGGCTTGCAGCACATGCTCGGCCGTTTCCTTGGTCATCTGTTCGTTGGCGATATAGACGCCGCCGAAGGCCTTTTTCAGCGCGGGGCCGAGGCGGTTGTCGCCGAGCGCTTCACGCGAGCAGATAAAGGCAATGCCGCGCTTGCCGAGTTCGCGCGCCACATAGCCGAAGGTGGCGCCCAGGTCCGAGTCGCCCATGTCGTGGGCATCGGCGCGCGGCGCCAGGTGCACGCCCACGCGCGATGCGCCCCATACGTCGATGCAGGCGTCGGTCACTTCCAGCAGCAGGCGGGCGCGGTTCTCGATCGGGCCGCCGTAAGCGTCGGTGCGCTTGTTGGTGCTGTCCTGCAGGAACTGGTCGAGCAGGTAGCCGTTGGCGCCGTGCACTTCCACGCCGTCGAACCCGGCGGCCTTGGCGTTTTGCGCGCCGTGGCGGAAGGCCGCGACGATGCCGGGGATCTCATCGGTTTCCAGCGCGCGCGGCGTGACATACGGGCGCTTGGGGCGCACCAGGCTGACATTGCCCGCGGCCGCGATGGCGCTGGGTGCTACCGGCAGTTCGCCGTCGAGGAAGACGGGGTCGGAAATGCGGCCCACGTGCCACAGCTGCAGGAAGATGCGGCCGCCGGCGGCGTGCACGGCATCGGTCACCAACTTCCAGCCGGCCACTTGCTCGTCGGACCAGATGCCCGGGGTATCTGCGTAGCCCACGCCTTGCGGGGTGACGGCAGTGGCTTCGCTGAGGATCAGGCCCGCCGAAGCGCGCTGCACGTAATACTCGGCCATCAGGGCATTGGGCACGCGGCCGCCGCCCACCGCGCGCGAACGCGTCAGGGGCGCCATGATGACGCGGTTGGGAAGATCGAGGTCGCCGATACGGATCGGATCAAAGAGTGTAGGCATGGCTATTGGTCTCGGTATCGAGAAGGGTGGAGGAGGATGAAGCACCATGGCATTGGTGCGGAATCGGGCGCTTGCGCGCCGCCAGGTCTCACAGATCGCTATGCATGTGATCCAGAAAAGCCTGGATGGTCTCTTCGTTGCGCTTGAAAAAAATCCATTGGCCAACCCGCTTGGACGTCACCAGGCCGGCGCGCTGCAGCGTGGCGAGATGCGCCGACACGGTGGATTGCGACAAGCCGGTGCGCGCGTCGATCAGGCCCGCGCAGACGCCCAGCTCTAGCGGGTAGTCCTGCATGGCGAAGTTCTCCTGCGGCGATTTCAGCCAGGCCAGGATATTGCGCCGCACCGGGTTTGCCAGCGCTTTGTGGATGGCGTCGATGTCGATCGGGTTCGAGTCGGAACTCGCGTCGGGGGTGGCTTCAGGGTTCACTGCTGTCACGGAAGGGATCGCTGTTTCGCAGGCAGGCGAAACAAATATCTGCTTCTCACAAAATTAATATCGTGACTATACGATATACGTCGGGACTTTGCCGGAGTGGCGAAAGCATCACTAATTGGCCCCATTCGTAGAAAGGTTTTGGCGAAATCCAAGCTGGTTGCTTTAAGAAACTGTGACGGTTAGACTTCACTCGGTTTTTTTACGAAACCAGATGGAGCCTGTCATGACTTTTAACCCAGGAAGCGCTGCCGCATTGCGTGCGGGAGCGCCTTCGATGCCTTCTTCGCTGGTCTGGCTGTTCGCGCTGGCTTGCGGCCTCAGCGTGGCCAACGTCTACTACGCGCAGCCCTTGCTCGATGCCATGGCGCATGAATTCGGCTTCGGCACCGGCGCGGCAGGCATCGTGGTCACCGCCACGCAGGCGGGCTGCGCGCTGGCGCTGCTGTTGCTGGTGCCCGTGGGTGACCTGGTCGACCGGCGCCGCCTGATACTGCTGCAGTTGTTGCTTCTGGCGATGGCGTTGGCCCTGGTGGCCCTGGCTTCCTCGCGCGTTGCCTTGCTGGCCGGCATGCTCGCCGTGGGCCTGCTGGGCACGGCCATGACGCAAGGCCTGATCGCGTTCGCCGCCACGCTGGCTGCGCCCGCCGAACGCGGCCGCGTGGTAGGCGCGGCGCAGGGCGGCGTGGTGATCGGATTGCTGCTGGCGCGGGCCCTGGCGGGCGTGCTGGCTGATCTGGCCGACTGGCGTGCCGTGTATGTGGTCTCGGGCGTGCTGGCGCTGCTGATGATCGCCGTGCTGGCGCGCCACCTGCCGCATCGGCACGGCGCGCCGTTGCGTATGAGTTATGCGCGCCTGCTGGGCTCGATGTTCACGCTGCTGGCGCGCGAGCGCACGCTGCAGATCCGCGGGGTGCTCGCCATGCTGATGTTTGCCGCCTTCAGCGTGTTCTGGACCGCGCTGGTCTTTCCGCTGAGCGCGCCGCCGTATTCGATGTCGCATACGGCCATCGGCGCCTTCGGGCTGGTGGGGGCGGCGGGCGCGCTGGCGGCGGCGCGTGCCGGCCACCTTGCGGATCGCGGGCTGGGCCAGCCGACGACCGGCGCGGCGCTGGTGCTGCTGCTGGCCTGCTGGCTGCCGCTGGGTTTCGCGCAGCAATCGCTGTGGCTGCTGGTGGCCGGCGTCATTGTGCTGGACCTTGCCGGGCAGGCCATCCATGTCACCAACCAGAGCCTGGTGTTTCGTGTACAGCCGGAAGCGCACAGCCGGCTGGTGGGCTGTTACATGTTGTTCTATGCGCTAGGCAGCGGCGCCGGCTCGATCGCCTCGACCCACGTCTATGCGCGCGCCGGATGGTCCGGCGTGTGTGTGCTGGGCGCCGCCATCAGCGCCGCTGCGCTGGTGTTCTGGGCCCTGACCTTGCGCGCGATGCCCCGCCCGCTTGAATAGCAATCCCCCCGTTTGCACGGTAATCCGGCAGGAACTTTCATCCTGCTTGCGGATCCAGTATGGAAATCGGGCTGATCACGTCAACCAAAACCCGCCCGCTCGCGTAAGAGCGGTGTCACCTATAGGTGTTCGAGATCAGGCAGGCTATCCATGACCTTCAGCTTTTCACGTGTGATGCCGGTGTTGCTGCTGGCTGCTGCCGCCGGCCTGCTGGGCGCGTGCGCGCAGGGCGGCGGCGCGCCGGACAGCGGCAGCGCCGC
The DNA here is from genome assembly GCF_057814235.1 of Cupriavidus sp. F041. NCBI lineage: Bacteria > Pseudomonadati > Pseudomonadota > Betaproteobacteria > Burkholderiales > Burkholderiaceae > Cupriavidus > Cupriavidus sp. F041. Next base: position 1,167,911 of record NZ_JBVASY010000001.1, on the reverse strand, counting down.
GGCAGCCTTGAAACCGGCCGACCTGCACTGGCTCAACACCGTCACCTTCGGCGCCAACCAGGCCAGCATCGAACGGCTGCGCAAGGTGGGCCGCGAACGCTATCTCGACGAACAGCTCAAGGCGCCCGTCACCGATGCCGGCGAACTCGCAGTCACCATCGGCGCGCTGAGCATTGCACAGCAAAGCGGCGAGCAAAGGCTGCGCAGCGTGCGCGCCGAGCAGCAGCGCATCAATACGCTCACGGACGATGACGAAAAGCAAAAGGCGCGCGATGCGCTGAACCGCGGCGGCAACGAGGTGCTGCTCGATACCAGCCGGCGCCATCTGCTGCGCGCGCTTTACTCCACGGCGCAGTTGCGCGAGCAGATGACATGGTTCTGGATGAACCACTTCAGCGTGTACTCCGGCAAGGGCTCGGTACGCTGGGTGCTCGCGGACTACGAAGACAAGGCAATACGCCCGCGTGCGCTGGGCAAGTTCCGCGACCTGCTGATGGCCACGGTGACCGCGCCGGCCATGCTGGAGTACCTGGACAACGCGCAGAGCGCGGTCAACCGGATCAACGAGAACTACGCGCGCGAGCTGATGGAGCTGCATACGCTGGGCGTGTCCGGCGGCGCCAGCGGTTCGCGCTATTCGCAGCAGGACGTGCAGGAACTGGCCCGCGTGCTGACCGGGCTGGGCATCAATGCCAGCGGCCAGCCGCCGAAGCTGCCGCCGCAAAAGCAGGCGCTCTACCGCGCCGACGGCGTATTCGAGTTCAACCCGGGCCGGCATGATTTCGAGGCCAAGACGCTGCTCGGCCATCGTATTGAGCCCACCGGGTTCCACGAAGTGGAGCAGGCCGTCGACATTCTCAGCCGCGAGCCCGCCACGGCGCGCTTTATCTCCTACAAGCTCGCCGCGCACTTCGTTGGCGATGCGCCGCCGCCATCGCTGGTCAACCGCATGGCGGCCACGTTCGCGCAGAGCGACGGCGATATCGCGGCGGTGCTGCGCACGCTGTTCCTGTCGCCGGAGCTGAACGCAACGCTGGCCTCGGGCGACCGCAAGTTCAAGGACCCGATGCAGTTCGTGGCCTCGTCGCTGCGGCTGGCCTACGACGGCCGCATGGTGGCCAACCTGCGCCCGGTCATCGGCTGGCTCAACCAGCTGGGCGAGCCGCTCTATGGCCGCATCACGCCGGACGGTTTCCCGGCTGCGGAGAGCGCGTGGGCCAGCTCGGGGCAGATGGTCAAGCGCTTCGAGATTGCCCGCGCCATCGGTTCCGGGCAGGCTGGCCTTTTCTCCAAGGATGATGGCAAGCCGGCTGAGCGCACTGGGTTTCCGCAACTGAGCAACCGCGTGTTTTTCGACAGCATCGAACCCACCCTCGGGCCCGCCACGCGCACCGCGATGACGCAGGCAGCTTCGCAGGCGGAGTGGAACACCATCCTGCTTTCCTCTCCCGAGTGGATGCAGGAATGAGAGGTCCTGCCCTGGATCAAGGAGCAACCCATGCAACGACGTGAATGGCTCAAGGGCGCCGGGCTGGCGGGACTGGCCGCGCTGGCACCCGGCATTGTCTCGCGCGCCTACGCGCTGCCGCAGCAGGCCGATGCGCGTTTCCTGCTGGTGTTCCTGCGCGGCGGCTACGATGCCACCAATGTGCTGGTGCCGGCAGGCAGCGATTTCTACTACGCGTCGCGCCCGAATATCGCCATCGCCAGGCCGGTTGCGCAGGGTGCACCGGCCGATCCGCGCGCCGCGCTGTCGCTGGCGGCGGCCTTCGATGGCGGCGCGGACAGGGCCATCGACAAGTGGGCGCTGCATCCCGCGCTCAAGGACAGCCTGCTGCCCTTGTGGCAGAAGCAGCAGCTTGCCTTTGTGCCCTTTGCCGGCACCGAGGACTCTTCGCGCAGCCACTTCGAGACGCAGGACAGTATCGAGGCGGGTTTGCCGCTGGCTGTGAACGGGAAGGGCACCGGCCGCGCCGGTCCCTCGCTGCGCGGCACCGGCTTTCTCAACCGGCTCGCCGAGTCCATGGGCGGACGTGCCGCGCCGGTAGCCTTCACCGACGGCCTGCCGATGGTGCTCAGCGGCGCGCTCAGTGTGCCCAATGTCTCGCTCAAAGGCACCGGGCGCACGCCCTTCGACGAGCGCCAGACGCGCGTGCTGGCGCAGATGTACCGCGGCACGCGTTTCGAGTCGCTGATCAACGAAGGCTTCGAACTGCGGCAGACCGTGGCGCAGGAGGCCGAGGCCATGCAGCGCCGCAACAGCATGATGGCCGCGAACCTGCCCGCGCAGCCCGACCCCGACATGGCCAGCCGCATGCAGGAAATGCAGGCGGCCAACCGGCGCGCGCTCAGCGCCAAGGGCTTCGAACTGGAAGCGCGGCGCATGGCCAGCCTGATGCGCGAGCGCTTCAACCTGGGCTTTATCGACGTGGGCGGCTGGGATACGCATGTGAACCAGGGCGGTGCGCAGGGGCAACTGGCCAACCTGCTGGACAACCTGGGGCGCGGCGTCGCCGGCTTTGCCGATGAGATCGGCCCGGTGTGGAGCAAGACCACGGTGGTGGTGGTCTCCGAGTTCGGCCGCACCTTCCGCGAGAACGGCACGCGCGGCACCGACCACGGCCACGGCACCGTGTACTGGGTGGCCGGCGGCGCCGTGCGCGGCGGGCGCATAGCCGGCGAGCAGGTGGCGGTGGAGCAGCGCACGCTGAACCAGAATCGCGACTGGCCGGTGCTCAACGAATACCGCGCCATGCTGGGCGGCCTGTTCAGGCGCCTCTACGGGCTGGACGATGCGCGCCTGGCGCATGTGTTTCCCGATACCCGCGCGGTGGATGTCGGGCTGGTCTAGCCGCTTCGGCACCTGGCCGGCAGCACCGACCGCCCGATCTTGCCCACGATGCGGCCGGTCACGATCCAGTAGCTTCCAGCCCTGCCTGCAGCCTCTCCATCTCCGCCATCATCTCCGCCGTGAACTCCGGACCTTCCCACGCCCGATAATCCTGCCGCGCATAGGCCAGCGCATTCTTGTAATACAAAAACGCATTGAGCCGGTTGCGCACATAGTTGTTCTGCGTGCGCGTGACCTTGCCGGGGCTGCCCATCACGATGGAATTGGGCGGAATCGCGGTGCCTTCCGTGAGGAAAGCATGTCCGGCGACGATGCAGTTATCGCCGATCACGCAGCCATCCATGATGGTGGCGTTGATGCCGATCGGGCAGTTGTCGCCGATCGTGCATCCGTGGATCGTGCAGTGATGCGTGATGGAGCAATGGCTGCCGATGATGGTTGGCGTGCTGTCGCCGATATGCAGCATCGCGAAGTCCTGGATATTCGTGTAGGCGCCGACCACGATTTCCCTGCTCTCGGCACGCGCGGCGACATGGATCCAGATCGATGCGCCCTCGTGGACGGTGATCTTGCCATAGAGGTAGGCCGATTCGTGCACGTAGGCGGTGGGATGCAAGCTCACATCGGGTCCGATGACTGCCATGACTGTCTCCTTGAATTATTCTTTTGCATGCGGAGATTGTACGTGGATGCGCTCACGCGCTTTCGCGCGGCACGCGGCGAAAGCCAGGTCGATCCCCCGTTGCGCGCCTTCGCATTCGGCAGCCTGTTCCGGGAGCGTGGGCTGGCGCAACAAGCAAGGAAACCGGGCCGAAGCGCCCGTGTCTGGCCGGGCTTTCACCTGGCCGCGGCCGGTCCTATGCTATGCAGACGCAGCCGTTACCGGGGAGTCCGCCGTGCCCGTCCATCGTTCGTTTGCTTCCGTGCAGATCGCCATGGTTGCGCTCGCCGGCGCCGCCATGCTGTCCTGGCCCGCACGCGGCGGCGATAACGACCAGGAAAACCGTGGCCGCGATCCCTTCTTCCAGATATCTTCGCGCATCGCCGGTTGCCCGGAGCCGCTCGGGCCCCGCGTGGACGAGGCGCAATGGCGGCGCGATGCCCATCACCGGATCGAAGATGGCAACCACTGCTATGTGGAGGGCCGCTGCCGCCTTGCCAATTCCTACCAGTACGAGAAGGAGATCGTGGAAAGCACGCGCCGCCGCCTGCAGTCGCTGTCGCTCGCCATGCCGGGCTGGCAGGATTCCACGCTGTGGCTCACGGTGCGGGGGCGCTGGCTGCTGGTGCAGGGCTGTGTGGGACGTGGCTTTGCGCATCAGCCGTTCATAGCGGCGCTGCGCGAGGTGGCGGATGTGGAGATCGTGATCGACCAGACCACCGACGATCCTGCGCGCGGGGTGCCTTACCCCTTGTTCGGTGACCGCCAGGGCGTGGCGGCGCCGGCCCGGCCGCAACCCGCCGGCGGGAAGAAGTAAGCACTTTCCTGCCGGGCATGGATTCTTCTGTTCCGGTGTCTGTCCCGGTTGTGGGCCGCCATGCCAAGTGCTACCTTCGGGGCATGCTGGTGGCCCGGCTGGGTCGAAATCCCTCTATCCAGGGGGATCGCCAGTGCGAGGTTTCTGGCTTGGGACAAGACATGACCGCTCACCCTTACGGGCCGACGCGCGCCTTCCGAAGACTGGGCGCGGTGTTATTTCCATTGCTGTTATGCGGGCTTCCCGATGAAGGGATGGCACAGCAAGGGCAAACCGGCAGCGCAGCGCCCGAGGGCATCCCCGGCACCATCTGCGACGCGCCCTGGTTCCAGTCGGGGGCGCGCGCGCAGATGGAGGCCAGTGGCGACATGCCGATGTCGATCACCATGACCATCCGGCATCCTTCGATCACGGAGAAGGGCTGCAGCGCATGGCTGTCGATCCACTCCAAGTCGGCGCTGGCGGCCATGATGGGCCCGCCGGTGGTCATGGACCAGGTGCACAGGATGAGCTTTGACCGGGGCGCTACGCCTGGCGCGGTGGCCACGGTGAGCAGCCAGCGCGCCACCATCAATGCGCAGGCGCGCTATACGCGCCTGTTCGGGCAGGCCTCGTTCCAGGGCAAGGGCGTGCTGAGCTATGCGGGCCTGGCCATCAGGGAGGGCGTCGTGCTGCCTGGCGAGACCCTCAGTTCCAGCCTGGAACTGGAGATACATAGCCTGGCAACGGACGAGATGGTCACGACCATTCGGGCCCCCTCGGCCTCGGTCTCCATCGGCGAGCGCCGGGTCGGCCGCGCGCAATCCATCGAGACCGCGATGGGCCGCCGCGAATGCATGCCCATCACCTATGAGAAGCGATCCTCGCTGGGGCCATTGATGATGGGAGACGACCTCATCCAGACCGAGCCGACGATCATGAACGTCACCGACTGGTACTGTCCGACCGAGGCGTTTGTGCTGCGCACGGAAGTGCGCCAGAAGGGGAAGGTCGAGCGGATCGATACGACGGCGATTGGCCTGGATGAGGATGCGCCGTGATCCGGGAAGCAAGACGGTAGCGAGAGAGGAGTGCCCTGGTATGAATGAAGATACGCAATTGCTGCCGGTGCTGCGGCAGCTTGAAACCGAACTACACCAGCCTGCAGCCCGCGGCGACAGGGATCGGCTTGACATGCTGCTGCATGACAGCTTCCTGGAGTTTGGCCGCTCCGGGGGCATCCACACCAAGGCCGAGACGCTCGGCGAACTGCCCCCCGAGGCCGCATCCGGCACGATATGGGCGCAGGACTTCTCGCTGCGGCAGCTCGCGCCAGGCGTGGCCATGCTGAACTACCGGTCGGCGTGCCGGCGGCCGGACGGACGGCTGGAACGGCACACCCTTCGCACTTCGATCTGGAAGCTTACCGACAAGGGCTGGCAGATGTTCTTTCACCAGGGCACGCCGACGGACCCTTTCTCTACTTGATGAGTTTCAATCCGGTTGACGTGGCCGCTTTCACGTCAAACGTCGCCGTGTATTCGCATTGCGCGTCGTGGCAGGCGCGTTCTATCAAGCAGTCCGCGAAGTCGGCTGCCGAGGAGGCAAACACCCTTAGGGCTTTCCAGACTGTCTCTGACGCTTCAACGGTGAGTTCTTTCGTCCGCAGCAGCGTCTCGAGGACCCGGACGATATCTTCGCGTTGCGCGCCATAGCATTTGCTCAACACCCAGACGACCTCGATCAGTGCCACTTGCGTCACGTAGCCTTGCCGCTCGGTCGATAGCAACTCGATCAGAGTATTGGCTTTGGGCGACTGCACGGCATCGTCTTGCGCAAGGTAACGAACAAGTACATTGGTATCGAGGCCAATCATCGCGCCGACGCTCCTTGCTCGGCGATGGCAGCATTCATATCCTCCACCGAGACCGGCTGTTTCGGACTGCCAATGATGCCTTTCAATGCCGTTACCGATTGAATGGCTGGAACGACCTCATAACGACCGGATTGCTCATTCATGATGAATTCGATCCGGTCACCTGAACCTACGCCTAACGCATTGCGCACGTCGACAGGGATGGTGACCTGCCCTTTCGAAGTGATTGTTGCTGACGTCATTGTGCGCTCCCCTACGGAACCTGATTCCTTACCTTAGTGTAAGGACATGGAAATCTCAAATGATTGAATAGCGGCGGCAGCCGCTATCGATGCTCAGGTAACTGAGCTGCGGTGAAAAAAATAGCTTGCAATTTAATCGTGCGCGATATAAATTTGAGCCCATGGACACGAAACGCACCTCCCGGACCAAGCAAGCTGCACCTGACGCCACGCCGAGTGCCGCGTCCGCGCTGCTGCTGGACCAGCAGTTCTGCTTTTCCGTGTATGCCACGTCGCTTGCGCTGAACAAGCTGTACCGTAAGCTGCTGGCGCCGCTGGGCCTGACCTATCCGCAATACCTGGTGATGATGGTGCTGTGGGAGGCCGATGGCCTGACCGTTTCGGAAATCGGCGCGCGGCTGCACCTGGATTCGGCCACGCTGACGCCGTTGCTCAAGCGGATGGAAGCCCAGCAACTGGTGCGGCGCGAGCGCGCCGCCGCGGATGAGCGCCAGGTGATCGTCTCGCTGACCGCCGAAGGCCGTGCGCTCAAGGAGCCGGCCGAGGCCGTGCCCCGCGCGGTGCTGTGCGCTTCGGCGTGCAGCGTGGAGCAGGTCGTGGCGGTGAAGGCGGAACTGGACATGCTGCGCGAGCGGTTTGCCGAGGCAGGTGGCTGATCGGGATCGCGGTGCCAGGGCGATGCGAGCAACTGGTGTCTGGCGGGCCAGGCAAGAAGGCGGCCCGTTTTTATTGCAATTTATATAGCGTACTATTTAATAGTTGACTATTTAATATGGAAGGCTCCCGGCCTTTCTCGAACCGCAGGCTCGACGAGCCAGCTTTATCACCTATCAGGAGTGTCATCATGTCGATCGAAAAAGTCCTCTACCGTGCTACCGCCACCGCAACCGGAGGCCGTGACGGCCGCGCGGTATCTTCTGACAATGTGCTGGACGTCAAGCTGGCCACGCCGCGCGAACTTGGCGGCGCGGGCGGCGCGGGCACCAACCCGGAACAACTGTTCGCCGCCGGCTATTCGGCTTGTTTCCTCGGCGCGCTGAAGTTCGTCGCGGCCCGCGACAAGGTGGCGCTGCCTGCCGATACCGCCATCACCGGGCAGGTTGGCATCGGCGCCATTCCCACGGGCTTTGGCATCGAGGTGGACCTGAACATCGCGCTGCCGGGGCTGGACCGTGCCGTCGCGCAGTCGCTGGTGGACAAGGCACACATCGTCTGCCCGTACTCGAATGCCACGCGCGGCAATATCGACGTACGTCTCAACCTGGTCTGAGCCATCTCCTTATACAGAAGTCATGCGCCCTCGTTGCGTAGGGCCTGAATTGTGGCTGCAGCGTCCCTGGTTCGCTGCAAGCCGATCCAGAGCGTCTTTGCGCCGGGTTCGCCATCGCTCTTGCGGCCCAAGAAGCCACCCAGTGATGCAATCAGGCGAATTATTTGATTGAGCGTGGGTGGCTTTGGAGGGCGCGGCTTCTTCGCCAGCAGATAGGCACCCCGTATCTCGTCGGCATCAAAGAACAGCGACGCGTCCAGCTCGGGGCAGGTCCTGCCCAGGCGCATCAGTCGCGCAATACGCCACGAGACCACCATGTACAGCACAAGCGCACGTTCGACTCGGTCCATGTGCGAGAGCTGTAACGCTTCCACCTTGCAGCCGTTTTTCAGTACATGGAAGAACATCTCGATCTCCCATCTGGCCCGATACCAATCGATTAGCTCGATCACCGCATCAAGATCTTGCGCGTCCCGATTAGTCAGCAATCGCCACACCACAGGCTTCACGCCGGCCGGCGCGCCGCGTTCCGCGGCCACCAGGCAGGTGAGCGACAGTCCTTTGCGGCCTGGCAACATCACGCGTTGCGCACGCAGCTCCTGCCTGACTTCACGCGCCTTCTGGCCAGCACGCCCGGGCAAGATGAAGGCGATCTCGCCGAGCGCCTCGCTGGCCTCGACCGCATCCCACAGTTTGGCCTCGGCAGCGCCAAGGCTGCGGTTGTGTTGCGATCGGATCAACCAGTCAGCAGGCTGGCCTAACTCATCAGCCCGCTGCATCAACGCAGCAATGTCGCCTTCCCGATCCGCCACATAGACCAGCCGGGTCTGCAGCAGCGTTGCCGCCTGCTCGGCCACGCGCTCATAGCCTTCGATCCACCTCACGCTCTCCTTGATACCGCCGCGTTGCCCGTCCGCATCCTTTGGCTCACGTGCCCACATCCAGGCATCGACCACCCCCAGCGGCTCCCGATCCGGCGTAACCGCATAGGTCGCGTGAAGATACATCCCGCGTTGAACTTCATAGCTCAACGGCCCAGCCCCCTCCATCTCCTGGCCGTTAAAGTCAAGCTCGGTCGTATCGGCAAGGCATAGCACCACCGGAAATGGATGCATCCGCCCAGCCGTACGATCCCAATGCGGCTGCATCATGTCTCGCCACTCGACCTCTTCGTTGCCGAGAAATCGGTACGCACCCATGGTCTCGGCCCAGCCGTCGCATGCCCCCGGGATGCTCGCCGTCGGCTTGGCCGCAAACCGCTTCAGTAACTCCTTCGCGCGACGGTCCCGTCTTGGATCGCCAAGATCCAGCGCTTCAAATTCCTCGTCCACCCACGCTCCTGACTCGTTGCCCATTTGCTCTAGCGGGAAATCCAAGAGTAAACGCGAGTTCGCGCCGGTTTACAACCCCCCCCCCCTCTGCCTCGACATCCATCCACTTCTGCCTCGCACCATCGCTCTGGCCGGCGGTACTTCTGTATAAGGAGATGGGTCTGAGCGCGGATCCGGATTCCCAGGGTTGGCGCGGATTCGCGCGCCAACCCTGGGAACCGGCCCTGCGCAATGCGCCGGAGTGCGCTTCCCTTGCGCATGGGCCGGACCGCCCGGCCGTGCGGAATTCGCCGGCATCACCACCATCCATGAAAAAAGCGACTTGATTGGTGTTGTATATATCATTTTTAGAATAATGACGGCGTAGCTACACTTTTCCTACCTACCCAACAAACAAGGGCAGGCACAAGGAAAACATAATGACCAAGAAGCAAACGCTTGCCGCCGCGCTGGCACTCTCCATACTCGGCGCCTCATCAGCCTGGGGTGCCACGGCGCCCACGCAAGCGCCGCAAGCGCCACTATCTGTTGCAAAGTCCGACCGGATCGCCGCCCTGTTCGGCAGCCCCGCGGACGTGACCACGACGACCCGCACCGTGACGCTGACGCCAGGCATGAACTACGTGAACGTGGCGTCCGGGGAATCGGTGGCCTTCCGCGCCGGCAACAAGACCGTCGGCTGGACCTTCCTGGAGGCAATCGGGGGAACGTCGGTCGATATGAAGACCATCTTCCCGAATGTGGCGCAGGCCGGCGGTATCCGCGTGTACATCGCGCCGAGCAAGCTCTTCACCGGAGGCTGACGCCTAACCCCGAAGGCGCCAAAAAATGGCCGGGATCGCTGCCGGCCTAACGTCCTCCGACTCAGTGAGCAAGCCAAGGTCGATATGATCGTTCGCTGGCGTGGCCCGCAAGCCCGCCAGTTTGTGCCGCGATGGAGGTCAGAAGCGGTGGCGCACGCCGGCCATGACGCCGGTCTGGTTCTGGCCCGCCAGCGTATTCATCGCGTTGGTGACGCCGTAGGTGGCCTGCCCCTTATTGTTCACGTAGCCGAGCAGCAGGTAGGCGTCGGTGCGCTTGGACAAGGCATAGTCCGCATTCAGCACGAACATCCACGAATCGTTGCTGTCATTGCGGGCATCGGTGTAGTAAGCCGCCCCGGTCAGGCTGAAGGCGGGCGTGAACTTGTACAGCGCGCCAAGCCAGTACAGGTTGTCATGACGGACGGTGGTGGCACTGCTGAGTTCGTCGCGCAGCCAGCGGTAGCCGGCGAACACCTTCGCATCGCCGAAGGCATAAGACCCGCCGATGGCGGCGCGCTTGGCCGCGGCGCCGGACGTGGCAACGGTGCTGCCCTGGTACTGGTCATAGGCGACACCCACCGAGACCGGGCCGGTGGCGTACGCCACGCCACCGCCGAAATTCTTGCCGACCCGGAAGCTGCCCGGTACTTCGCCGCCGTTGGCGACGTTGCTATCGCGGCCGAAGCTGTAGAAGCCGGTTGCGATCAGGCCGCCGAACTTGCCGGTGTACTTGACGGCGTTGTCTGCGCGGCCGTTAAAGCCCTGGGTATCGACCGAGTTGAGCGAGTAGCTGCTGCCGACCGCCATCGGGTCATAGGCGCCGAACAGGTCATACAAGGCATTTTGCTGGCGGCCCAGCGTGATGGCGCCAAGGTCGTTCTGCAGGCCGACATAAGCCTGGCGGCCGAACAGGCGGTTGCCCTGGGCGGACTTGCCTGTGTCGATGTCGAAGCCGCTTTCCAGTACGAAGATGCCCTTCAGGTTGTTGCCGAGATCTTCCACGCCGCGAATACCCCAGCGCGAACCGGAAAGGCCGCCGGACGTCACGCCATACAGTGCGCCGCCCCCGTTGGGGCCCTGCACATGGCTTTGGTAGCTGATGCCGGCATCGGCAATGCCGTAGAGCGTCACGCTGGACGCAGTCTGGGCGGAGGCGATACCGGAGGCGGAGCATGCCGCGGCTGCGGCGGTCAGTGCGAGGAGCGTTTTTTTCACTATCAATCTCGGTTTTCTTGTCTGGGCGAATAAGGTTCCCTGCTGTCGGGGAGGTCATGGGCGCCAAGCGAGCCGGGGACCGTCCACCGATGCGGCACCGAGAGTTTGCGTCGGTAGTGTGACAACGATATGTAAACAGTTATGAAAAAATTAAGGTAACTATTTCTTAATAAGAAATTAACCTGTTTGCGTATGGACGCCATCCATGGCATGCGCCGGGCACTGCGCTGCCGCTCGCGCGGCTGGTGCGGTTGGTGGCGGAGGGGCGCCGGACGTCAGGCGCTGACGGAGCGACCGGACGCGCGCAGCCGATTTCCGTTTCTTCCCAAACCGGTAGGGATAGAATCAAGTGCTTTTTTCGACTGGAGAAAGCGCAATGAACCCTGGTGACATCGCCCGGCTCCGGGAAGGCAACGCAGAGAACCCGGCCGCTTCAGCCGCGCAGGCTATGACTTGTATCGCGATGCCCCGAACTCGCCGGAGTTCCTGCGCAAGCTGCCGGCGCTACCCGGGTTGCAAGGGCTGGATGTGGGTTGTCGCGAAGGCTCCGATGCGCGCGAACTGGCCCTGCCTGGCGCCGTCATGCGCGCGATCGCCCCCTTCCTGTGAGCGGACGCAAGCAGCCCGTTCCCTGTTGTCGCCACGGTAGCCGATCATGATGCCAAGACTCGTCCGCCTCCTGAAACGCACCGCCGTGCTGGCTGGCGTGGTGCTCGTTACCGTGCTTGGGGTGCGGGCCTACGACTCGCAGCGCGGTGCACCGCTGGAACCTTGGCACACCTATGTGCCCGAGGAACTGCACGCGGAGGTGCTGGCAAAGGCGGACTGGGCCCGTTACCTCGCGGCCGAGAATGCGATCTTCGACAAGGTGCGCACCGAAGTCACCGACAAGCTGCCACCCGAAGACCGCACGCCGGCCAATCGCTACTTCGCCAGCAGCCCGGTCTACCCGCCGCATTTCGCGCACGACTGGAATCGCTCGTACACACTGATGCCGGCTGGCAAGCCGGCGGGCGCCGTCGTGCTGCTGCACGGCCTTACCGATTCGCCCTACAGCCTGCGCCATATCGCGCGGCACTACCAGGCTCGCGGCTGGGTTGCCGTGTCGATCCGCCTGCCGGGGCACGGTACGGTCCCCGCCGGCCTGACCGACGTGGAGTGGGAGGACTGGGTCGCGGCAACGCGGCTGGCAGTGCGCGAGGCGCAACGGCTGGCAGGCACCTCAGTGCCGTTGCAACTGGTCGGCTTTTCCAACGGCGGCGCGCTGGCGCTCAAGTACGCGTTGGACGCCATCGAGGATCCGCAGCTGGCGCGGCCCCAGCGCGTGGTGCTGATCTCGCCGATGATCGGCGTCGCCGGCATGGCCCGCTTCGCCGGCGTGCTGGGCTGGCCGGCGGTGTTCCCGGCCTTTGCCAAGGCGGCCTGGCTAGACCTCGTACCCGAGTTCAACCCGTTCAAATACAACTCCTTTCCCGTCAATGGCGCGCGGCAATCGTCACTCTTCTCGCGTGCGCTGCAGCAGCAGGTTGTCCAACTCGCCCGCGCCGGGCGGCTGGACGGACTGCCGCCGGTCCTCACCTTCCAGTCGGTGCTCGACTTCACGGTCAGCACGCGCGCGGTGGTCGACGCGCTTTATGCCCACCTGCCCGCGAACGGCAGCGAGCTGGTGCTGTTCGACCTGAATCACAACGCGCATCTCGGGCCCCTGATGCGCCCGGCCAATAGCGAGCTGGTGGCGCGGTTGCTGCCGGCGCCGCCGCGCCGTTATGCAACCACTGTCATCACCAATGCCGGTACGAGCACGCTGGACGTGGTAGGACAGGTCACACCGAGCGGCAGCGCCACGGTGCAAACACTGCCGCTCGGCTTGCGCTATCCGCCCGACGTCTATTCGCTCTCCCATGTGGCGCTGCCGTTCCCGCCGGGCGACGGCCTCTACGGCGCGCAGCCCGACGCGGGCGACAACTACGGGGTCGAGCTCGGCGCGATGGCCGCGCGCGGCGAACGGGCGGCGCTGATCGTCAGCCTTGATGCGCTGATCCGCATGTCGTCCAATCCCTTCTTCCCGTATCTGTTGCAACGCGTGGATCAAGGCATCGCAGGTCCCGCCGCCGCGCCCAAATGACCAGCCCGCTATCCACGCACCTTCCTCCTGTGCTGCGGCGCGTGCTGCGCCCGCTGCTGGATCCGGCCCGCCGCTATCGCTACGCCCGGCAGATTCACGCCGCCAGGGTGGCGCTCGGGCTGCTGACGTCCATTGCGCTGACCACGGGGATCCACCTGCCTCACGGCGAATGGGCATCCATTACGCTGCTGGTCGTCATCGGCGGCTTGCAGCACCACGGCAACATCCGCAAGAAGGCCGCCGAGCGCGCGCTCGGCACGCTGATCGGGGCGGGGGCGGGGCTGTTGATCATCCTGCAGCAATCGTATTTCCACGCGCCCCTGCTCAGCTACGTGCTGATCGTGATCGCTTGTGCCATCTGTGCGTACCAGGCAATCGGCAAGGGCGGCTATATCGCGCTGCTTTCCGCCATTACCATCTTCATCGTCGCGGGCCACGGCGAGAACGCCGTCGCCGACGGGGTGTGGCGCGCGGCCGATGTGTTGATCGGCATCGCAATCGCGCTGCTGTTTTCCTTCGCCTTGCCCCTGCACGCCACGTACTCGTGGCGCTACAAGCTGGCCGAGGCACTGCGCAGCTGCGCGAGGCTGCACACAGCCATCGCCACGGATGCCGCCCTCGACAAGGCCGAACTGCAGCGCGCCATGGTCCTGCAAGGCGGCCTGCTGGTGCAGCTGCGATCCCTGATGCCATCCGTGGCCAAGGAGATCAACGTGTCGATGGAACAGCTCGAGGCGATCCAGCACGGCATGCGGGTCAGCATCAGCCTGCTGGAAGTGCTGGCCGCCACCCGTCCGCGCTTTGACGACGAATCCAGGGCTTTCATCCAGGACCGCCTCGGCGAAGAAACGCGCCGCATCAGCGCCATGCTGATCGGCATGGCGCGCGCCCTGACGTACGGCGTCGTCGCGCGCCTGGAGCTGCGCGGCGATTCGCAACTCGAACGCATGACAGAAGCCATACCCGCGCAATGCGCCGGCTATGTATCGTTGACGCTGAGACTATCCGGCGAGTTCGATGAGTTGCGGCAGCGGCTGTCGGCGATTGCGCAGCGGTGGAATATCTGAGAGCGGTCTCTTTCGCATACACTGTGCGCTCGAACGGCGGGCGCATTTCGCGCACCTGTTCATCCTGCTCCCGGCGCTGTCGACGGCAGGAATGCCGCACAATTTCGCTCGCTCTGGAGAGAACGCATGAAAGCCTGGATCGCAATGGCCGTTGGCGCGCTTGGCTGCGCAATGGCGTTCCTGGCAGGTCCGGCGTGCGCCGCGGACACGGCGACGCTGACTATTGCCGCCGGTGCGCAACAGCGCAGCTGGACGCGGGAGGCGCTGCTGAATGACCGCCGCCTGACCGACGTGACGGTGGACGACGACAACCTGAAGCACCGGCTGACGTTCAAGGCTATCCCCCTGGCGGCGCTGCTGCGCGGCATGCCGGTGACGGCCGACGCAAGTGCGACGACCGCAGCCAGCGATGGCTATATTTCCCACCTGCCGATGCGCCTGCTGCTGGCCGATAGCGTTGACGAGCCGCGCGCCTGGCTGGCGGTGGAAAATCCTGACTCGCCATGGCCGACGCTCAAGGGCCAGGACATCGGGCCGTTCCGCCTGATCTGGACAGTGCCAGCGGGCCGCGCTACCTCCGTGGTCAATGAGAGTCTCTGGACGTACAGCATCGTGCGCATCGACATCACCGCTTCGCCTGCCGAGCGTTTTGCGGCAATCCGGCCCGCGGCCGGCCTGCCGGCCGGCGGACCGGTCGTGCGCGGATTTGCGACATTCCAGCGCGTTTGCTTTTCGTGCCACTCCCTCAACCGCGTCGGCGATGCGCACCTTGGCCCCGATCTGAATGTGCCGTACGGCGCGGTCGAGTATCTGGGCGACGACAAGCTGACCAGGCTGATCCGTGACCCGCAGTCGCTGCGCTGGTGGCCTAACGCGCGCATGTCGGCGATCGACAAGAAAACGCTGTCCGACGCTGATCTGAAGGACTTGCTTGCGTATCTGCACCATATGGCCGGACGTAAGGTGGCGGCGCCGGCCGCCGGCTCCTGACCTGGTGTCGGGCAGGCGCTCGAGCGGAATGGCGAAGACCGTGGCGTGGACAAAATTGTAGGACAGCCAACTCAGCACCCAGCAGATCATCAGGGTCGTCAGCGAACTGGTTGCGATCATCACCGCCAGCGCAATCACACCCGGCAGGGCGCTGGCTGCCATGAACGGGCGCTCCGACAGCCGGTCGGTCCAGCGAACCGGGAATTGCTGTAGCGTACCGACAGAATGTTCATTGGCGTTAGCGTCCGTTTTTTTAAAGCTGTGAGCCGATCATCAAGGCCACGCGAGCGGCGGCTCGTCGGCGACGAGGCTATGTGAAAACGCCGTGGTTCACCTAGACTGAAAAAGTGCATTCAGATGGAGGCGGAAGGGTGCCTGTAGGTTGATGGTTTGCTATCTTGCGCCGAACTATTTGATCTAGCTCGTCACGGGCGCCGCCTGCACGCCACCGGGGAAATGACAGGACCAGGAAGTACGCAGCGATGAAAACGGTCAGCAGACAGAAGCTCATGGCCGCAGCCTGCGGCGGTGCAGTGCTGACACTCGTGTCGCACGTGGCGCGCGCTGACCAGGGTGGCGTGCCGTTCTGGTCTTCAGGACAATTCCCGAGCCTTGCCGCTGTGCCCGAGTCACCGGGCTGGTCAGTGGCTGCCCTGCCTTATTACTACAACGGTAGCGCGGGCGGGGGGAAGTCTTTCAATATCGGCGGAACGGTTTCGGCGGGTCTGAGTACGCGGTTGCCTCAACTGCTCGTGCAACCCGGGTACGCGACGGAACAAAGGATATTGGGCGGTCAGCCCTACGTCGGCGTTAGTTTTGGTATCGGCAGGAATAACGACGACGTAAATTCGTCGATCGCGCTCGCAACCCGTGGAGCGCAGGCCAATCGGTCTGACGCGATAACCGGCGGCACCGATCTCTATCCGTTCGGGAGCCTTTCATGGAACAAGGATTCCCACAACTGGATGACTTATCTGACGGGCGATATACCGACCGGTGCATACAACAGTCAGCGGCTTGCCAACATCGGCATCGGTCATGCCGCAATCGACGCCGGCGCCGGCTACACCTATCTAAATGAGAAGACAGGGCACGAGTTCTCCGTCGTGATGGGCGTCACCTACAACCTTAAGAACACCAGTGTGAACTACCGGAGCGGCATCGACGCTCATGTCGACTGGGCGGTATCGCAGTTCTTATCCGAGCGGTGGCATTTGGGAATCGTCGGCTACGCGTATCGGCAGCTTACCGCCGACACCTATCCGATCAGCGGCTTGGCTGGCGCCCTGCGATCGCAGGCGCTCGGTGATTTCAAATCGAAAGTGTATGCGGTCGGCCCTGAGGTTGGTTACCTGTTCACAGTCGGCGGCCAGCAGGCATACATGAACCTGCGTGGCTACAAGGAGTTCGGGGCGCAGAACCGCACTGAAGGCTATGCGCTGTTCGCGACGCTGTCGATCCCGATCGGTTCCGCAAAAAAATAAGGGAGTGTCTCTGCTCTGCCGGCCGTCTCCGGACGTGCTGCTGACCGTCGTGATGCTGGTGTGCGGCTTCGGCATCTGACGCGTACGGGATCAGTCAACAACGCGTACTAGTTGAATGACCGCCAAAGCAGACGTCGAACGAATTCAAGTGAACCGCGGACCGGGCGCTGGAGGACATGGCGCGGACGCATGCGGCTCGTCGCAGGTGCTCATGCGTGGTGGCGATTCCGCTTATTTTCCTCCGACCGAATGTGGCGGTAGTTGGTAGCTCCACGTCTCGCTTAGCGTCTTGTCGCCGGACACCAGCGCGGCGCGCATTTCCACCACTTTCCGCGGATCCTTGACTTTGATCCGCAGATTCAGCCGCCAGCCTTTGGTGACAGGATTGGGCTCCAGCACGTTAGCGAGGAGCTCGGCGTTCTCGCTCACGCTGACCTGTGCGCCGACCTGCGTGCCGGCTGGAAGGTCAGCGAGCACGGGGCCCTCGAAATCGACTACAAGGCCGGTGCTGCCATCGAGACGGCGGATCAGGTTGGCCTGCGTGATTTCTCCTGCCGAGCGCAGCGTCTGCTTGACCCAGGCCAGATCCTTGTTGAGCAGGGCGCGCTCATTCATGGTCCAGTGCATCGTGTAATCCGCCTGCAGCGGCTGGCCCTTGGGCGGCAACTGGTCCGGCGTCCAGAAGGCGACGATGTTGTCGTTGGTCTCGTCCGGCGAGGGGATTTCCACGAGCTCGACCTTGCCCTTTCCCCAGTCGCCCTGCGGTTCGATCCAGGCGCTCGGGCGCAGGTCGTAGCGGTCCTTCAGATCTTCATAAACAGAGAACTCGCGCCCGCGCTGGAGCAGCCCGAAGCCCCTTGGATTCGTGACCAGGAAGGTGCTGATGGCGAGGTTGCGCGGGTTGTTCAGCGGCCGCCACAGCCATTCGCCATTTCCCGTGTGGATAGCGAGGCCGTTGGAGTCATGCAGGGCCGGCCGGAAGTTATATGGATCGCGTTGCTGGTTCGGCCCGAACAGGAACATGCTGGTCAATGGCGCCACGCCGAGCTTGGTGACGGCCCCACGCAGAAAGATGCGTGCCTCCACCTTGAGGATCGTGTCCTCACCGGGGTAGAGATCGAAGCGGTAAGCGCCGGTGGCGCGCTGCGAGTCAAGCAGGGCGTAGAACACGAGATGCTTGTCCTGCGGATCGGGCCGAGCGATCCAGAACTCGCGGAAGGCCGGAAACTCCTCGGCTACGGGCAACCCGGTATCGATGGCCAGGCCACGACTGGACAGTCCATACACCTGGTTCTTGCCGATGACCCGGAAATAGCTGGCGCCCAGCACACTCATGATCTCGTCGAGCTTGTCGGCGCGGTTGATCGGGTAGAGCACCCGAAAGCCGGCATAGCCAAGCTTGCCGGTCGCGGACTTGTCGAACTTCAGGTCGCCGAAGTTGAACCGCGCCGGGTTGTATTTGATCTCGTGGACTGCATCACCGACGATCTCGTTGATGCGAACCGGGCTGCTGAACTGCATGCCTTGGTGGTAGAAGCCCAGGCGGAACGGCGTGCCCGCGTCCTTCCACTCCATCGTGTCGCTTCGGGGCTGGATCTTGATGTAGTCGGCAAACTGCATCTGACTGAACACGGGTGGCAGGTTGCTGACCGGTGCGGCATATGGCATGTTGGCCAGGGTCCTGGCGCGGGGTGTCACGTCGTCCAGGGAGAACGCGCAAGCCTGGGTGCCGCACAGCAGCGCCCAGGCGGCCATAAGCGCTGGCAAGGCGGTTTGCGTCTTGGTACGTAACGACGCGGCGATGGCGGCAAGAACCACAAGTCTCTCCAGAAAATGCACGTTAAGGAATGCTGCTCCCCCGCAAGTGCGGCGAAAGCCGCTGGTTGCAGTGGCGGTAAACTGCGGACGCAATGCAGAAAGATAACGTATTTCGCTTCGCATACCTGTAGAACAGGAGGTGTGCACCATAGCGGGGCGGCGACCCTGTCGCGCCGCTTGGATCCTTCACTTGGACAACTATCAGATGAGAATGCTCTCTTCGCTGGTCCTGTCGGCCAGTCTGGTCTGTTTGCCGGTTCTTGCCGGTCCCGCGTCGGTTTCCCCCGACGACAAGAACGCATTCATCGCCGATCTCATGGGACGGATGACGCTCGACGAGAAGGTCGGCCAGCTGCGCCTCATCAGCATCGGCGATGACATGCCGCAGCCCCAGTTGCTCAAGGAGATCGCGGCGGGCCGGGTAGGCGGCACGTTCAATTCGGTGAGGCGACAGGACAACCGGCCTATGCAGGACGCGGCAGTGACGCACAGCCGCCTGAAGATTCCCATTTTCTTCGCGTACGACGTGGTACACGGGCACCGCACCGTATTCCCGATCAGCCCGGGTCTTGCATCGAGCTGGGACATGGAGACAGTGGCGCAGAGTGCACGTGTCTCGGCCATTGAAGCCAGCGCGGATGGCCTTGACATGACCTTCGCGCCGATGCTCGACATCTCCCGAGATCCGCGCTGGGGGCGCACGTCCGAAGGATTTGGCGAGGATCCCTATCTTGTCTCGCTGTGCGCCCAAGCCAGCGTCAGGGGGTTGCAGGGAGCATCGCTGGCCAATGCCGACAGCGTGATGGCCGTTGTCAAGCACTTCGCGCTATACGGAGCCGTGGAAGGCGGGCGCGACTACAACACGGTCGACATGAGCCCGAACCGCATGCTCGAGGATTATCTGCCGCCGTACCGGGCCGGCGTCGATGCCGGCGCCGGCGGGGTCATGATTGCGCTGAACTCAATCAACGGCGTGCCGGCCACGTCCAACAAGTGGCTGCTGAGGGACCTGCTGCGCAAGACTTGGGGGTTCAAGGGCATCACGGTGAGCGACCATGGGGCAATCGACGAGCTGACGCTGCATGGCGTGGCAAAGGACGGGCGCGAGGCCGCCAGGCTCTCCATCCAGGCCGGCGTCGATATGAGCATGCACGACTCGGCTTACCTGGCGCACTTGGCCGGGCTCGTGAAATCGGGCGAAGTGTCCGTGCGTGAGGTCGACGACGCAGTGCGGGAGGTACTGGGTGCCAAGTACGACATGGGCCTGTTCCAGGATCCCTACCGGCGCATCGGTGTCGCAGCGCAGGACCCGCCGGACGTCGACGCGGAGAGCCGCCTGCACCGGGCGGCGGCACGCGCCGCCGCGCGCAAGTCGCTGGTGCTGCTCGAGAACCGCGGCCGGACGCTGCCCCTGAAGAAGACCGGAACGATCGCGGTCATCGGGCCGCTGGCCGATGCGCCCGTCGACATCATGGGAAGCTGGTCCGCGGCCGGCAAGTCCCGGCAGTCGGTCACGTTGCTGCAAGGCATGCGCGACGCAGTCGGCGACAAGGGCCGCGTGGTCTATGCCCGCGGCGCGAACGTAACCGACGATGCCGGCGTGGTCGGCTATCTGAACTTGATGAATTGGGACAAGCCCGAGATTGTGCAAGACAAGCGTCCGCCGGGCGACATGATTGCCGAGGCGGTAAAGGCAGCGCGCAGTGCCGATGTGATCGTGGTGGCCGTGGGCGAGTCGCGCGGCATGTCGCACGAGGCGTCGAGCCGCACAAGCCTTTCACTGCCGGGAAGCCAGGAGACCCTGCTCAAGACGCTCAGGACGACCGGAAAGCCGCTGGTGGTGGTACTGATGAACGGCCGCCCCCTGGCGCTCAACTGGGAGAAGGAGAACGCCGATGCACTGCTCGAGACCTGGTTTGCCGGCACCGAAGGCGGCCATGCTATCGCCGACGTGCTGTTCGGCGATTACAACCCGTCGGGCAAGCTGCCCATTTCCTTCCCGCGTTC
Organism: Cupriavidus sp. F041; assembly: GCF_057814235.1. Lineage (NCBI taxonomy): Bacteria > Pseudomonadati > Pseudomonadota > Betaproteobacteria > Burkholderiales > Burkholderiaceae > Cupriavidus > Cupriavidus sp. F041. Next base: position 1,147,375 of record NZ_JBVASY010000001.1, on the reverse strand, counting down.
GATCGGGCAGATTCCGATCTATTACAACCATCCACGCATCGGACGCCCATTCGTACAAGGCAAGCCACGGAACTACACCTCTCAATACTTCGAGGAGCCGCCCGGCCCGCTGTACCCGTTCGGCTACGGGCTGAGTTATACGGAATTCAGCGTGTCGGACTTCACGCTGTCTAGCCGGACCATGGCGCGCAATGGCCGGATCGAGGCCAGCGTGACCGTGAAGAACACCGGGCAGCGCGACGGGGAAACAGTTGTCCAGCTTTATCTCCAGGATGTCGCCGCCTCCGTGGTACGGCCGGTGAAGGAGTTGAAGGACTTCCGCAAGCTCATGCTCAAGGCCGGTGAAGAGCGTGTGGTGCATTTCAGCATAGATGAGGAGAAACTGAAGTTCTTCAACGCAAAACTCGAGTATGCCGTCGAGCCCGGCGATTTCAATGTCCAGATCGGGCTCGATTCGGAGGCGGTGCAGGTGCGGAGCTTCGTGCTCGAGTAGCATGATGGCTCCTCCGTGGCGGATGGTTTTCGGGGCCGCAGGGCGCTTGCTTCCTGAAGGACGGTGCTTGAAGGATTTCCGCTTCGGCCGAACTTCGGCCGTTGGCGCGGGCCGGCACGAACGGCTGTTCCTGAAATTGAGACGTTCAGTCCAGATTTCCCGCACGGCTGTTACCGCCGAAATCCCACACCGGGCTAATCTTGGCCACGCCAGCGAGCGCAGAGACGTGATCGAGCGTGACTCCCGCATATCCATATTCCGCGATCAGTGCCCGGGTAAGATGGATGGCCCTCTGACGGGTTTCCAGTCTGCGACGATACTTCACCGGCTCGACGTCAGTTCCGCAGTTCGCGGCGCAACACCTTGCCGACGGTGGACTTGGGCAGGCTGTCGACAAATTCGATCAGCTTCGGCACCTTGTATGCCGTCAGCCGCTCGCGACAGTACGCGGCGAGCGTGTCGGCATCCAGCGCTGCATTCGCGGTCCTCACCACGTAGATCTTGACGGCCTCGCCGGTCTTGCCGTCGACGACCCCGACGCAGGCGCATTCCGCCACGCCGCCGCACCCGCTCACGATCGCCTCGATTTCATTCGGAAAGACGTTGAACCCCGATACGATGATCATATCCTTCTTGCGATCGACGATCTTCAGGTAGCCCGCCGCATCGATCACGCCTACATCACCCGTGCGGAAGTAGCCGTCGCTGGTAAAGGCAGCGGCATTCTCTGCCGGCTTGTTCCAGTAGCCACGCGTCACCTGCGGGCCCTTCACGCACACTTCGCCCGCCTCGCCGTCCGCGGCTTCCGTGCCGTCGTCACGCAGCAGGCGGACATCCGTCGAAGGCACCGGCAAACCCGTGGTGCCGTTAAAGGCGTTGATGGTTGGCGGATTGAAGCTGACGATCGCGCTGGTTTCCGATAAACCGTATCCCTCGCGGATGAAGACGCCGGTCAGCGCCTCCCAGCGCTCGGACGTGGCCGGCACGATGGCCGAGCCGCCACCGGCCGCCAGGCGCAGCGCGGAAAAGTCGACCTCGCCGATGCGCGAATGCAGGGTCAGGCCGCCAAACAGCGTGTTGACGCCGGTAAAGACCGTGCAGCGCGCGGCCTTGAGGACATCAATGAAGGCATCCATGTCGCGCGGATTGGGCACGAGCCAGTTGTGGGCGCCGATCGAAAAGCAAGTGAGGAAGTTCACCGTTAGCGCGAAGATGTGGTACAGCGGAATTGCCGTCACCACGACTTCGCCACCCGGGACAAGGTTGCCCGGCGAGATCGCCTTGAACTGCATGACGTTCGCGATCAGGTTGCGGTGCGAGAGCGCCGCGCCCTTGGACAGGCCGGTGGTTCCACCCGTGTACTGCAGGAAGATCAGGTCGTCGCCGGTCACTGCCACACGCTCCAGCGGCAGGTTCGCGCCTTGCGCCACCGCCGCTTCGAATCCGACTGCGCCGTCGATGCCGCCCTGCCCGGCTGCGCCGACGAGAATGACTTGCCGGATCGCCGTGCGCGGCATCACTTCCGCCACCGTGGCCGCACCGCCACCGAACACGATGATGGTCTCCGCCCCGGCATCACTGAGCTGATGCTCCAGTTCGCGCGCCGTATAGAGCGGGTTGACGTTGACCTGGATCGCGCCTATCCGCGCGATCGCGATCAGAGCGATCGGGAACGCGATCAGGTTCGGCAACATCACGGCGACGCGGTCGCCCTTGCGCACCCCTAACTCCGACTGCAGGTAGGCCGCCAGTGCCCGCGACTGCTGATCGACATCGCGATAGGTCAGCGTCCGCCCGAGGCAGGTAAATGCGGGGCGCGCGGCATGTTCGCGCATGCCCTCGTCGAACAGCGCCACTAGCGATGGGCAGGCGTCGGGATTGATCTCGTGCGGAATGGCGCCATAGCTGGCGAGCCACGGTTTTTGCTTCATGTTGCTTTCAGTTTCCTGTTTGGGTGATGGCCCGGGTCGATGCTTTGCCGCGTTGCCAAAGCATGCCCATAACGCCCACAGCCTTGTTACATCACGTCAGAATTTTGTCATTTGCCGACAGCCGTGCGATTTTCACTTTTGACTTGCCGGAGAAGCGCACTTCGCGACCACTGCGCTACCGGCGCCCTTACGCACCACCCACCAGCCGAACGCCGCCGCGGTGAAATACATCAACAGGCTGTAGACCGCGGCCGGGAGCGACATCGTGCCGTTCTTGAGCACGACCAGCGCCAGGTAGATTGCCAGCGCGCCGTTGTGGATGCCGATCTCGAACGCGATGGCCCGGTTCTGCCCTTCGGTCAGGCGGACGGTCTTGCCGATAAGGTAGCCGACCAGCAGGCTCGCCAGGTTGAAGACCAGGCACGCCGCGCCCACGATCTGGAAGTTGGTGGAGATCACGACCCATTCCTTCACCACGATCGACACGATCAGCAGCACCAGAATCAGCGACGACGCGATCTTGACCGGCTTGTCCATCGTTTTCGAGAAGCTCGGCAGCTTCGCATGGATGAACATGCCGATGGCCACCGGCGCGAGCACCAGCGCGATGACTTCCATCGTCTTCTGGAACTGCAGCGGGATGTAGGCCTGACCGCCCATGAACTGGCTGAGGGCGAAGTTGACGATGGTCGGGATCGTCACGATGGCCAGCACGCTGTTGATGGCGGTTAGCGAGATGTTCAGCGCAACGTCGCCCTTGAACAGGTGCGAGAACAGGTTGGCCGTGGTGCCGCCTGGCGATGCGGCCAGCAGCATCAGGCCCACCGACAGTTCGGCCGAAACGCCGAAGGCCTTGCAGATGAAGAAGCACAGTGCGGGCAGCAACAGCACTTGCGCCAGCAGCCCCATGGCGATGGCCTTGGGCTGGAAGAGGATGCGCTTGAAGTCCTCAAGGCGCAGGTGCAGGCCCAAGCCCAGCATGATGATGGCCAAGGCCACCGGGAGTGCGATCGTGGACAGCGCGCTTTCTTGCATGAGTGTCTCCTGGTTATCGTTATGTAGCCGGGCCTTGCGTTATCGAGCGGCCTGGTTTTTGTCCATTGCTGCCTTGTAGACACCGTTGCGCGGCCGGGCGAACACGTGGCGCACCATTGGCTCGAACTCGCTGATCGGCAGCGTTTCGCCGCGCGGATCGAACGCGGGGTTGTCGTACAGGGCGCAGAACTCCGCGGTGCGCTCGTAGCAAGGGTGGGCCTTGAACTGCTCGCGCAGGCCGCGGTCCATGCCGAGGTGGTGGAAGAAGAAGTGCCCCTGGAAGATGCCGTGGTGCTTGACCATCCAGTGGTTTTCTTCGCTCACGAACGGCTGCAGCAACGTCGCGGCCACGTCGGGGTGGTTGAAGCTGCCCAGCGTGTCGCCGATGTCGTGCAGCAGAGCGCAGACAACGTATTCCTCGTCGCGGCCGTCGCGCAAGGCCAGCGTGGCGGTCTGCAGCGAGTGGGTGTAGCGGTCCACCGGAAAGCCGCCGAAGTCACCGTCGAGCAACTTGAGGTGGGCCAGGATGCGGTCGGGCAGACCGGCCGCGAGGTGGCGGAACTCGCCGGCGATGCTCTGCCAGTCTTCGCGAGTGCTTTGGTCTAACCGCGTGAAGCGGCTCAGCGGGCTTTGAGTGGGGTTCGCGCTCATCGTTGTCTTCCATTCCATGCAAATGCTCAGTTCTTGTAGCTGGGGTCGATCCGGTCCAGCTTGCGCAGCACTGCCGGCCAGGCGATCTGCGCACCCTGCCCGGAGGTTCCCGTGCGGACCACTTCCTTTACGTTGCGCTGAATGTTCGGGTCAACGCGAATCAGCTCGCCGCCGGCCTGTGCCGAGATCTGGATCTGGCAGCAGGTCTCGAGGAAGTACATGGACACGAATGTCTCCGCCACGCTAGCCCCCACCGTCAGCAGGCCGTGGTTGCGCAGGATGAGATAGTTGTTGTCGCCCAGATCGGCCTGGAGCCTGGGCTGCTCGTCGGGGCGCAGCGCAATGCCTTCATAGTCGTGGTACCCAAGGCTGTGCAGCACCAACGTGGATTGCTGGGAGATCGGCAGCAGGCCTTCGCGCTGTGCGCTCACTGCGACGCCGGCGCGGGTGTGCGTATGCATCACGCATTGCACGTCGTGGCGCGCTTCGTGGATGCAACTGTGGATCGTGAACCCGGCCGGGTTGACCGGGAACGGCGACTCGTGGAGTTTGTTGCATTGCGCATCCACCTTGATCAGCGACGACGCGGTGATCTCGTCGAACATCAGCCCGTAGGGATTGATTAGAAAGTGATGGTCCCTGCCTGGAACCCGCGCACTGATGTGGGTGAAGACCAGGTCCGTCCAGCCGTAGAGGGCTGTCGCGCGGTAGAGCGCGGCGAGTTCGACGCGCAGTTGCCACTCTTCGGGGCTGGTGTGGGCTTGGAGGGAAGGGATGTTCATGCTGGGTCCAAATAGTTGATGAGCAGTAAAAGTCAGGATTGAGCCGGCGCCTGTGCCTCGGGGTTGAGGAAATTGGCCAACGGCGCGCCGCGCAGCGCGCCAACCAGGTTCTGGAAAGCCTCGCGCGCCATTTGCTGGTGTGTCTCGTGCGTGGCCGCGCCGAGGTGAGGTGTCAGCACGACGTTGGGTAACTTCAGTAATTCGGGGTGCACCTTCGGCTCCCCCTCGGTCACGTCGAGCCCGGCGGCGGCAATGCGGCCCTCGCGCAGGGCGGCGGCCAGGGCGGCGTCGTCGACGACGCCGCCGCGTGCGGTGTTGACCAGCACGGCGGTCTTTTTCATCAACGACAGCTCGCGAGTGCCGACGAGGTGGTGCGTGGCAGGTCCATAGGGCACCTGCACCATCACCGCGTCGCTTTGGGCGAGCAGCTCGTCAAGCGGCAGCCAGCACACGCCGAGCGCTGCTTCCTCCTGCTCGCTCACGCGGCGCCGGCTGTGGTAGCACACGTCCATGTCAAAGCCCCGGGCGCGCCGGGCCAGCAGCGCGCCGATGCGGCCGAGGCCGATGATGCCCATGCGCCTGTGGTGAACGTCCTGGCCGGGCAGCGGCGAGAGTTGTCCGACCCAGCGGCCGGCACGCACGAAAGCGTCGGCCTCCACGATGCGGCGCGAAGCTGCAATCAGTAGGCCGAAGGCCATGTCGGCAGTGGCGGCACACACCGCGCCGGGCGTGTGGGCCACCCGGATACCGCGCGCGGTGCAGGCCTGCAGGTCGATGTGGTCGAAGCCCGCGCTGATCGTGATGACGAGCCGCAGCCGCGTGCACGCCGCGAGCAGCTTGGCATCGATGCGATCGCCGGGGATGACGAGCACGCAGTCGGCATGCTCGAACAGCGGGGCCAGGTCGCCACCTTCCTCGCGCTCGGCGGGCATACGGACCTCGCCGAGTTCGCGCAGGATCGCCAGCGAGGCGTCGGGGAAACGCCGCGACAGGGCGATGAGGGGCTTGTGCGCGGCGGTCGTGCCAGCGCTCATTTCAAGTCCTTTCTCGGGCGGGCCTTTTGAGGCTGGGTGGCCGTGCATCGTTGTCTCCTTCAGGTAGTGGGTGGCGCTGAATGCAGGCCAACGATAGGCGCATTCCCGATTACAGGCTTGATGCTAAGTGACAATTCCTTGATCCCATGCGACACTTCGTGGATGACGATTCACCACAACCTCGTTCGCGCCGCGGCATTGGAGCGTTACTCGTCCCTGGTACAGTCGCTCGGCGGAGATCCGCACGCGTTGCTCGCCAAAGCAGGCCTCGACGTAAGCTCGCTCAACGACCCGGATCGGTACCTGCCCTATCGAAACGTGCTTCAGGCCATCGAGATCGGCGCCATGGAGTTGGGCTTGCACGACTTCGGACTGCGCCTTTCCGATGCGAAAGACCCCAGCTTTCTGGGGGTGCTGTGGCTGGCCATCCAGTCGGCCCGCAGCGTTCGGGACGGCATTCTGATGGCAGGCCGGCACATGCACTACCATGCGCCGGGTATTGCCGTTGAGGTGCGCGAGGCCCATGGATCGTTGCACGAGCAGGTCGAATTGCGCTTTCTGCTGCCGGACCTGCCGCTGCTGCCCCAGGCAACCGAGCACGCAGTGAGTCACATCTGCAAGGTAGTTCGCATACTGTCGGACGGAGAGGTAGGCCCCGCGGAGGTTCACTTCCGCCACGCGCCAGCGGGCAGCAAGCGCCAGTACCTGGAACACTTGGGGCTGGTCCCCTGCTTCCGGTCAACGTTCGACGGCATCCTGGTGGAATCGGTCGCGTGGCGCAGACAGCTTCCCCGACAGAACGATCAGCTCCAGGCCTTCGTGGAGCGCTACCTCGTCGCGGCGGCGCCGCGGGCAAAGGCTTCGCTGACCGACCATGTGCTCCAGATCTTGCGCACCCAGATGAGGCTGGGACCGGTCAACCTCGTGGTCGTCGCGCGCGTGCTGCGCCTGCATCCGCGCACCCTGCAACGACGGCTCCAGGAGGACGGGCAGACCTTCGAGATCCTGAAGGACACTGCGCGACGCGAACTCGCTGGCCAACTGCTCGCGCAAGCGGACATCGGCCTTTCGCAGGTGGCGCAGTTGCTGGACTTCGCGGACCAGTCCGTGCTGACCCGAGCCTGTCAGCGCTGGTTCGGGAAGCCACCGTCGGTTGTTCGTCGGGAGTCGCTGGCACGCAGCGCGGATCGCTGAGTCGCCCTTCGAGCCAGCCCTTCTTCCCGAAAGGCGGATAGCCGCAAGTCGATCTGCGGACAGAATATGCGTCCGCCCGAGCCTCCGCAAAGCGAGCCATTTTCGTGTACCTGCTCGCGCTGCCTGCCTGCTGGTCCTCGCTCTATTCCTGCTGCCGGCCGCGAGCCAGGCCCAAGGCGAGGAAGACCTCGCAAAGAAAGTGAGACTTCGCGAGTGGGTCTCGGATGGCCGGTGGCCAAGGGAACGGCCGGACATCAGGATGGAGAACGAACGCGACTTTGTGGTGACCATCCAGTCGCCTGTCGCGGGGCGGTACGTCTCAAATGGGGTCGACAACGGCCGTCGGGCTTGCCCTGTCGAACGTCGACTCATCGGCCATGGCGGACACCTGATGACCACTGCAGTCGGGATATTCTGAACAGTCAAAACCCCTCATCGGCCTTTCCACAAGCGGACGCTGGAGGGTGCGCCGAAAAGGGGCATTCGACAAGTGCCTTGCCTTGCGGTGATCGCGGAGGCGTCGCAGAAGCCCCGCTCTGCAGTTCTCATCGGTGTGCCCTGCTGCGAGAAGAGCGTGGGCGCGCCAGAAAGATCGACTGACTGCAAGTGTGGACAACGCCCGACGAAAGGTGCAATTCGTCAGACCAAGCCAAGAGCTCGCAGCTTTGCGTCCGCCGCCGAATAGGGCCGCTCGCAGATGATCTTGTCCGAGTTTGGGGCAAACTCGAATGTCGCTGCCATTCGCACGCGAAACTTCCGGCCGGTTGGTTCAAAGACTTTGCCGTTCGCCTTCAGCGGGCCGAGGTGCGTACCAGATAGCCAGAATTCAACGAGAACAGTCTCATCGTCCACGGCGATGGCGATGATCTCATTGGCAAGGTCGGGGAAGGGGATGCGCGAGGAATCGAAGTAACCTCGGACCTGCTCCTCGCCGTCAAACACGACCCCTGTAGCATGCATTTCATACCGGGGGTGCTGGAACGTGTTGATCACGGCGTCCCACTCGTGGGTGCATTCCAGTGCCATGTGGTCGCGTACGGTCTGAATGCGCGCGGTGCTCAAAGTATCGGTCATCCTTGTTCTCCGTCTGATATTTCTTGGATAGATATGGGCGGCTCCAGCCGGGCCGCCGCGAGAAATTGTGCTGAACTGCGTGGGTTTCGCCTGCTGCCTTGATCGCGGGGCAGCATGGCCGTGTCTGGCCTTTAGCGGAGCAGCCGCCACCCGCCATCTACGGTGAACTCCCCGCCAGTGATATAGCCTGCTTCGTCCGATGCAAGGAATGCGATCAGATTTGCGACATCCTCCGCTCGTCCCTCGTCGCCGAGCGGAATCTGGCGTCCTTTCGGCCTGGGGTCTACGTCGCCTGCAGCCTGGCGCTGTTGGTATTGCGTGAAGATGCTCTCAAGCATCGGCGTCGACGTTTTCCCGGGATGTACGGAGTTGCAGCGAATCCTGTTGCCATTTTCTGCACCAGTCAGGGCAACCGTCTTGGTCAACTGCGTTACCGCGCCTTTGCTGGCTCCGTACGCGACACTTTGTGTTGTCGGGTAGTAGGCGCCCACAGAAGCGAGGTTGATGATCGAACCTGCGCCAGTTTTCTGCATCGCGGCCATCGCCTCGCGGCACCCCAAGAAGGTCCCGTCCAGATTGACGGAAAGCACGCGATGCCAGTCATCGAGCGTCGTCTTGGCCAAGGTGCCATTGACGACGTCGCCAACAATGCCTGCTGCGTTGACGAGCACATCCAACCTGCCATGCCGGTGCAGAATGGATTGGACGGTCTCCGCCCAATTCGACTCGCTGGTCACATCGAGCGGCATGAACTCGCCGCCAATTTCCTGGGCGATCTTGGCGCCGTTGCTATTGGGTAGGTCGGCAATAACGACTGTTGCCGCCCGCTGGGTTAGCAAGCGAGTTGTGGCAGCGCCAATGCCGGACGCACCACCAGTGATCAGGGCTACTCTCTCCGTGAACTGCGCCATTTTCATGTCTCCGGTATGTTCTTCTGCAGTCTCTTTCCAGTTTGCGAATCTCGTTCTCGTCAAACAGAAGAAACGTTTCCACTGCTGAAGCGCATTGTTGTTCTGCTATAAAATTGGAACAATTATGGTAAACACTACCCTTGTTGTTTGGTCGACGGATGATGTATTGTAGAAACGTTTCTGCACGGCAGGGCACACTTTCAAGACGACAAGGAGACATCGATGAGTTATCTGTTTGGCGCGGTCCGGCAGCTTGGTTACGTCGTGAGCGACATTGAGAAGGCAATGACGCACTGGACGGAGAAGCTAGGTGTCGGGCCCTGGTTCTACAAGGAAGACGTCGGCACGAGCGAGTTTCGCTACTACGGCAAGAATTCGACGCCGCCCAAGCTCTCTATCGCGCTAGCAAACTCGGGGGATCTGCAGATTGAGCTGATTCAGCAACGAGATGACGCGCCATCGCTCTACCTGGACTCATTGAAGCGAAGCGGTGAGGGCGCGCAGCACATCGCGTACTGGACGGAAGACCGCTTCGACGAGATCGTCGCACGGCTTCTGGAGGCCGGTTACGTGGAGGGGCATGGTGGCCGCATGGGGTCGCGGGGGCGCTTTGCGTACTTCGTCAACCCCGATTTGCCTAGCGGGATGTTCGAGATATCGGAAATGACTGGCGGCAAGGCCGAGTATTTTGCTGAGGTGAGGCGTGCTGGCCTTGCCTGGGATGGAAAGGGCGAGCCCATCCGGCTGATCGGCGCCCCGCGATAGTTGCCAACCTGGGCGAGAGCGCACTGGGAGGGGCGCTCTCGGTTCATGATGGGACGGTCTCTGCCTCCACGAGTGCGCGTCATTCGGTAAGCTAGAATGCTCGGCATTCCCATAAGACGTTACTCGGTCTGAACCCGCCGCTTCGCGGCGCAGGTTAGGGCAAAAGGAGAGAATCGATGTTGCAGTCCCGCGCACTGCCTGAACCTGTGTCGCGCAAGGTGTCACATCAGACTGTGTCGGGTGGCTGGTCGAGCATGCGTGTGGCCCCGGGCACTTTGGTTAGCCAGTTCACAACGGCGCTCGCCATATGAAGCCGCGTATCACAATCCGCGAGGTGGCAAAGGAAGCGGGCGTCTCCATTGGTACGGCTTCACGCGCGCTCAATCGTGCAGGGCGGGTGAGCGATGCCGCTATTGCAGCCGTCACCAAGGCAGCGAGCCGCCTGGGGTACGAGCCGGACGCCATTGCCCAGAGCATGCGGACGCGCTCGTCGGGAGCTATCGGCATATTGGTCTCCGATCTATCGAACCCGCTTTACGCACGCATCATCATCTCCATTGAGGCGTCTCTGCAGGCCGCAGGCTACGCGCTGCTGATCGCAAGTACGCACAACGATGGCAAGCGCGAGAAGAACCTGATCGATCTCTTCCGCCGGCGACGGGTGGATGGGCTAATTCTTGCCCCTTGTGAGGCAGAGAACCCAAAGTTGCTGGATCAGCTTTCGCAAGAAATGCCCGTCATCGCGCTTGATCGTGATCTTTCCGCAATTGGAACCGGTGTGCATGTCGATCACTATGGCGGTGCCATGCAGGCGACCCGCTATCTGCTGAATCTGGGGCATACGCGGATCGCGTTGTTGACGCCTGGTAGTGCGCTTCGACCCGGGCGGGAGCGGATTGCCGGATTCACGGATGCGTACAAGGAACGCGGGCTTATGCCCGTGCCCAAACTCATCCGTTCGGAGAAGTCATCGATGGATTTCGCTTTCAGCGAAGCGCTATCTTTGTTGTCCGGTCCGGATGCTCCCACCGCATTTCTCTGTCTCGGGACGCGGATCCTGTCCGGCGTTCTCCAGGCGCTGCGGCACACCGGCAGGGTTGTGCCGGATGATGTGAGCGTAATCAGTATCGGTGATACCGATCTCTCTCAACTGTTTAGCCCATCGATCACGTCTTTGACCTGGGATCTCGACGTTGTCGGTACCGTCCTCTCCCAGATCTTGCTCAAGCGTCTGGAAAAGGATGCGGAGGTCGAGCCGGAGACGATCGGCATCTCAACCCAACTCGTTCTGAGAGAGTCTTGCGGGCCCGCTGTCGCCAGCCTTAAGAAGACAACAGCATAGGCTTTCCCGATCCAGTGGATCCCAACAAGGCCGCTTCGAAGTGAAGCGGTTTTTTTGTCTCGCAGAGACTTGCGCAAACTGTAAAAACGTTTCTACAATGATAATGCGCGCGACGTCGCAGCCTACGGACGCGACGTCGCACCAGAACGATTTCGACAGGAGACACGTATGAAAGCTGCGATCCGCAATGAGACCGGACTGGCCATTACAGATCTTGATATCCCCCGCCCCAAAGCCACCGAAGTCCTTGTGAAAGTGCGGGCGAGTTCCCTGAATCGCGCAGACCTGGCGCTTGTCGACGGCAAGTCGCACGGCTCCGCTGGCGGGCCTGGCACAGTATTGGGCCTTGAGTGGTCTGGTGACGTGGTCGAGGTAGGGGAAGAGGTCGCCGCATACAAAGTCGGCGACAAGGTCATGTGCTCCGGCCTCGGCGGGTTCGCCGAGTATGCCGTCACGGATTGGCGGCGTGCCTTCCCATTTCCGGCGGCCGATATGGACTATGAAACCGCCGCCTGCCTCTCCGTCGCGCTACGGACGACGCACACGGCGATACGGCATACCGCGCAACTGGAGGCGGGCCAGACAGTCATGGTGCTGGGTGCATCGTCCGGTGTCGGGCTGATGAGTCTTCAGGTCGCCAGGCACTTCGGCGCGAGCCTGGTGATCGGCTCCTCGACCAAGGCGGAGCGGCGCGATCGGCTTGCCGAGTTTGGTGCCGATGTCGCTCTCGATAGCAACGATCCGGACTGGGCGAAAAAGGTACTTGAACTCACAGACGGCCGAGGTGTCGATCTTCTCGTAGATTTCCTGGCCGGACCGCTGATCAATGACAGCATGCGCGCCGTGGCAATCGGAGGACGGATCGTCAATATTGGGAGGATGGCGGGGGAGAGCGGAACATTTGATTTCGATCTTCACTCGATGCGCCGGATTCAGTATCTCGGCATGACGTTCAGAACCCGCACGGTCGAGGACTTTGGAGTGATCGCAGAGCGCGTGCGCAAGGACTTCTGGCCTGCACTCGCGCGTGGGGCGTTGCGCCTTCCCATCGATGTGCGATTGCCACTCGATCGCGTGGCGCAAGCGTGCGAAATGATGCGCAAGAACACCCACTTTGGGAAGATCGTTCTCACCCAGAATGCTTGAGAGAGTTGGTCAGGAGGGGGCTGAACCTCCAGTTCCCCTCCAATAGCGCTCAGAGCGCAAGCAAGGCGGAGGCGCCGGATCTCCGCGCCTGCCGCCAGCACCGGAGTGCCATAGCGCGCCCGGCATCAAATTCCCCGCGGGTTTACCACCATTTGATCGTAAAGCCCGCGGTCGCAAAATGAGTGGAAACGTTTTACTGTGTTCCATTTACGTGGCAGATGCCACGCTTAGAAAGATGAGAAGAGTGGTGCACCGCCCCACAAGTTGGAGACAAAAAGTGAAAAAGTTCAGCACCCTCACATTGCTCACTGCGATCACGTTATGCGTCGCAGTTCAGGCACAGGGCGAAGTGGCGTATCCCAGCAAGCCTATCCGCCTGATAGTTCCCACCGCGCCAGGCGGCGGTGGCGATGTGTTTGCCCGAATCCTGGCGGACCAGATGGGCCGGCGCCTCAAGCAGCCGCTGGTGGTCGAAAACAATGCGGGCGCCGGCGGCACGATTGCAATCGGGCAACTGGCGCGCGCCACTCCGGATGGCTACACGATCGCCCTTGGCACGATGACCACGACCACGCTCGCGCCGGCCGTGTACCGAGCCTTGCCATACGACCCGATAAAGGACCTGACCACGATCGCTCGCGTTGGCACATCGCCAATCATCCTGGTCGCCACCAAGGACTTCCCGGCCAACAACCTGAAGGAGCTCGTGGCGGTAGCGAAAAAGAGCCCGACACCGATCCAGTTCGGTACATGGGGGCTCGGCTCCACAGGCCACTTTTGTGCTGAGGTTCTTGCGCAGAAGACGGGTATCAAGCTCGACCATATTCCGTTCAAGGGGACCTCCCAGGTGGTTACCGCAATGCTCGGTGGTGTCGTGAAGGTGGGGTTGCTGGACATTGGCAGTGGCACGGCCGCGGTCAAGTCCGGAAAGGTCAAGGCGCTGGCCATGTGCACCCGTCGCAGTGCGAACTTTCCCAATGTCGCAACGTATAAGGAGCAGGGTGTCGATTTCGACCAATGGACCGGTTGGGCCATGTTTGCTCCGGCGGGCCTGCCCAGGCCGATTGCAGACAAGCTCGCCGCCGCGGTTCAGGACACGCTAAAGGATCCGGCTGTGACCAGCAAGATGGCTGATCTTGGCATTACGCCGGACTTCGTATCAGGCAACGAGCAAGCTGCGACTAACGCCCGCGATATCGAGGTCTGGAAGCGGGTAGCGCGCGAAGCAAACATCACGCTGGAGTAAGCAATCGCCAAATGCTGTAGCCAGGCCGGCGTCTGATCGGCCTCGGCCCTGTACTTCGCCAGAAAACGATCATTCCATAGGAGGTTGAGATGGCACTACCGAAGGTTGTTACGCATCAGGACCGATTGCTTTCGGTCAATATCCATGAGTCGCAGGAGTTTCCGGGATCCGAATCGGGCTCCACAATCATCCCCTTGTTCCTCGATCGCGAGAACGGCGTATGGGTGCTGTATGGCAAGTTCGAACCTGGCACGACGCTGCCGCCGCACTTCCACACCGGCACCGTGCACTTCTTCACGACCAAAGGGCAGTGGAACTATGTGGAGTACCCGGATGACCCTCAAACTGCTGGTAGCTACCTTTACGAACCCGGTGGCTCGGTGCATACGTTCTCGGTGCCGGCGGATGCTAAAGAACCTGCCGAGGGCTTCATGGTGGTGTACGGAGCCAACGTCATCTTCTCCGATGGGGAGTACCAGAGCGTTCGGGATGCCGGAGCCATCGAAGAAGGCATTCTTGCCGCGGCTCGGAACGCCGGCCTTCCTGTGCCCCGGTATATCCGTCCAAAGGGTGGCGCGGAGTTTTCGCGGGACTAGCTCGCAATAGTCTGGGAAGCGCTTTCCCATGGGGCCACAGGGCAGAGCACTCGAAATCGGCGCTCGCTCGGAAGGCGCGGATCATCGATCCTCACGTACAAGAAGAATGGAGACAAGTGTCATGAAGAAGTCCCTTTGCATGGGCCTCTTGGCCATATGTGCGACGTTCGCCAGTGCTGCGATGGCCGAGGCTCCCGGTGATTACCCTGCGCGTCCCATCAAATTGATCGTGCCGTCGGCGGCGGGCGGCGGCGCGGATGCTTTCGGTCGACTGCTCGGTGAGCAGCTTAGCAAGCGATTCAAGCAGTCGTTCGTGGTGGAGAACATCGCAGGCGCCGCAGGCACGATCGCGATCGGGCAGCTCGCTCACGCCAAGCCGGATGGCTATACGATTGCGCTGGGGACGATGACCACCACCACGCTTGCGCCCGCGGTCTATCATCAGTTGCCCTACGATCCCATCAAGAGCCTTACCACCGTGGCGCGGGTTGGCACATCGCCGATTATTCTCGTAGCAACAACGGATTTTCCTGCAAACAACCTCAAGGAGTTTATCGAGCTGGCCAAGAAGAGTTCCAAGCCCATTCAGTTCGGTACCTGGGGGGCGGGCTCGACTGGTCATTTCTGTGCGGAGGTACTTGCGCAGAAGACCGGCATCAAGCTCGATCACATTCCGTTCAAGGGAGGCGCTGCCGTCATGACGGCGATGATGGGCGATGTCGTGAAGGTGGGATGGCTCGACATCGGCTCGGGAACCACGGCAGTGAAGACCGGCAAGATCAAGGCACTTGCCATGTGCACCCGACGTACGTCGAACTTCCCGAATGTGGCAACGTACAAGGAACAGGGGGTCGATTTCGATCAGTGGACTGGTTGGGCCATGTTCGCCCCCGCTGGCGTGCCGAAGCCGTTCATCGAGAAGATCTCGGCGGCGCTTAGGGATACGCTCCAGGACCCCACCGTCAAGGGCAAAATGCTCGACTGGGGCATTACCCCTGACTATCTATCTGGGGAAGAACAGGCAGCGGTCAACGCCCGCGAGATTGAAGTCTGGAAGCGGGTTGCCAAGGAGGCAAATATCACGCTCGATTGATCGAAATCGGCAGGCGCGCATTAGGGCGCAGACGCCGGATCGGCTGGGCGCGATCGCAGAGGAGCAGGGCTGCACCCTCTCGCAGCTTGTGTTGGCCTGGCTGTACAACAAGAACAGCAATGTCGTCGCGATTTAAGGACTCGGGCTGTTTCGAGCGTGCGAAGCATCGGTAGCATGTACCTCGATAGGAGTCTCGTAAGATGACCATCCGATGTCCGCTTTGGCCTAACTGCAGGCCTCGGGGCTATGCCAGAGGAAAGTTCGGTAAGCGCGCATGTACGGTCACTCAAGGCGGCATCGGCGATCGCCGCTTCATCGACCATTTCTGCCATGCAGCTTGCCGCGTCGGGTCAGCGTTCGGGGCGTGTCGTTGTGACGGTGGCGTGATACAGTCGGCAAGGTACCGACGGACGGCGAGTGGGAGTGAATGAAGACGCTGCTGATCATCTATCACACGATGACCGGGGGAACAGAGCAGATGGCCGAGACGGCAGCCGATGCGGCGCGCATGCAGTCTGGCGTCGCAGTCAAGCTGCAGCGTGCGGCCGAGACCGGTCCGGACGATGTGCTGGCCGCCGATGGCTATCTGTTCGCGACGCCGGAGAACCTGGCTGCGATGTCGGGGATGATGAAGGACTTTTTCGATCGCTGCTACTACGCGGCACTTGACCGTGTGAACGGCCGACCGTACGCGGCCATGATCTGCGCCGGCAGCGACGGGCAGAACGCACTGCGTCAGGTCGAACGCATCGCCACTGGCTGGCGCCTCAAGTGTGTGGCGCCAGGCCTGATCATCTGTACCCATGCACAGACGCCCGAACGCATTCTGGCGCGCAAGGAGATCGGCGCGGAAGACCTTACGCGCTGTGCCGAACTCGGTGCCGGATTGGCGGCGGGTCTTGCGCTAGGCGTCTTCTGACACCGGTTCCAGCCGCGTTCGGACTTAGCGCGATGGGCGGCCGAACCCTTTCGTCTGATGCGGCTTCCTTACATCGCCCTGGTTTGCTCCCACGCAACCCGACAGTGCTAGAATAATAAATCCATCTGGATGGATTTATTTGATGTCCGAAGCAAGCAAACGCCCCAAGAACCCTGAACTCATCCGAAACCAGTGCCTGTCGGTCGTGCGGGACCTGCTGGTCTCTCACGGTCCGGAGTTCGTTACACTCGATTTGGTAGCGCAGCGCGCCGGTGTGACCAAGGGCGGGCTGCAATATCACTACCGCAGCAAGAATGCCCTGCTCGAAGCGCTTAGCGAGCAGCTCTTCGAAGAATTCGAAAGGTGTTATCAACGTGCGCTGTCCGCCGAGGCGGATGGCCCGGCCAAACACGCTCGTGCCTACATAAGGACATGCTTCGACAGTCACTCATCCAACAACGCGATCGGAACACAGCGTGCCATCGCAATGCTCGCCTTGACGCTTCCCTCCTGTCGCGAGAGATGGAGCCAACGAATAAGGGCTGCTCTCGCGCATGACCCTGCGGTCGCCGCCACCGAAGATCTGCTCCTCATCTGCCGACTGGCTGCGGATGGAATGTGGTTCGGGGAGATGTTCGAAGTCTATGACGTCGATGGACCCCGCAAGGCGCGTCTGCTCGCATTGTTGTTGGACATGTGCGACAGGGCTACACACTAGTGCATTGAGCGCCTGGCCCCCGTTTCCCTGGTCACACCCCGGAACGCGCGAGGGCGGCGTCCCCGAAACAGACTTTGAGCATTTGCGACGTTCCACTGGCGAAATCCATGCCCGCACCATCTCCCTACACCGTCAGTAATACAACGCTCTCGCGAGATAGTATCCGCGACATTCTTGCCGAGCGTCCGACCCACCTCCGTTTCGAGCAATGCAACTTCGACGACCAGGACCTGAGCGGCCTGGACTTTTCATCGGTGGAGTTTCTGATGTGTACATTCGCGGGCGCGCAGCTGAGAAAAGCAAGCCTCGTCGAGTCGAAGTGGATGCGCAGCAAGGCCGCAGGCGCGGACTTCAGCCTGGCTGACGCTACGGAGGCGCGATTTTGCAGCAGCGACCTGAATAACACGCGATGGGAACGCGCCCGGCTGGCCGGCGCAATCTTCGCGGAAACGAAGCTAACCGGCGCTGGGTTCCGTGAAGCCGCCACCCTGGGTCTCGCCTTCCACAACAGCCTTCTGGTCGCCTGTGACCTGCGCGGCTTGTCGTTCCGCAAGCAACGCCTTGAGCAGCTCGACCTGTCCGATGCCGACCTCGCGGGCTGCGATTTCCGGGACACCCTCTTCGACGGTGGCAGCTTGCGTGGCGCCAACCTGAAGCAAGCGCGCTTCGATGGCGCAGACCTTCGTCTGGCCGAGCTCGGTGGACTAAACCTCACGACCGCCGCGGCTTCGTTCAAAGGCGCAATCATCTCGGTTGGACAAGCCGCCGAACTTGTCGGGCAACTGGGTATCCGCGTCGGCTGAGTTCGCGAACGAGGCAATGCGATCCGATGGAGCCCTTGGAATCTCGGCTGGTTTCCTTCGCCTCGTTCGCCGCAAGTCATCTCCGAGTCGAACGGGATGGACTGCAGATACGACGTGCCAATCGTCAGCCATGTCCAGCGCCCAGGAGTCTTTGAGCCGTGGGCGGGAAATCTGTCACGGCTTGGCCGCGTCACGGCGGTCGCGGGGAGGTGTCTAACTAAACCCCAGCGTGAATGCCAGAAGCAGCGCATTCACGATGAGCAAGCCATAGACGATCGCCATGGCCGTTGAGATGGTCCGAGGCTGTTCATGTTCTGGCGAGGCGTGCCGATCGCGCCTGCGTTTCCACAGGCAGGCCGTACCAATGCCGAAGGCGGCGAAGCCTGTCAGCAGGCCTGGCAACCCGACGGCGCCCGACGCTGTCTTGGGCGGGGCTTGCCCGGTTGCAATCGAGGTCGGCGAGACCTGCAAGGAGGCAGCTGTCGGCGGTGTTGGCCCGATCGGTTGCGCGCTCTCTTGCGTGGCAATCAACTGAGCCGGCATCGCCCGATCTTCCGCGGCAGGTGTTGGCGCTTGCTTTGGCGGGACGGGCGCCGCAATGGTCTTACCTGGCGGGATGGATGGCGATGCCGGCTTGAAGCGGGCGGCATCCCGCCACCGCCACCATTGGCGGAACAGGCTATCAAGACAGCGCACGGAGCCGCAGGCATCCCTTTCGATGCGCCACGCGCCGACGTCGGCATCGTTCGTGACGCCGGTCCGCAGCAGCCTCTGCTGCTCGGCGTAGATGCGCTCGTAGCGCATCGAGAGCTCCGGGTTATCGCAGACCAGGTGCTTGTTACGCGGGCGGTCGTCGGTCACCAGCGTACATCTTGTCCCGGTGCCGTATGGATCTTCGCAGCGGACCGATCTCGCGCCCAGCGCTGACTTACAGTTGATGTCGGATGCCTGCGCGCCATCGAAGGCGGACAGGCCCAAGACAACGAGCACGGCCAGGTGTCCTGTGACCCTGTTCATCATTGCTCCTCATGGCAGTGGCCACGTCGGCCTTGAGGTTCAACATAGTCGATGGTTGCGTGGGGCGGCAAGCGCGCAGTTAGCAACGCGTGCGGTAGTGCACTTCCTTCGACGTCGCATGTGATTGGTGCGGCTGGCGAACAGGCGCATCGGCGTTTCCCGGCGAGATGCTCAACGCCTGATGCGCTCGACAAACGCGCCGGCAAGTGCTCTATCAGTTCCCGCTGCATCAATTCGGCTTCGCCGCGCACACCGCATGGAAGCCGCGTCGTCATGGCTGCCGGCATTCACGTGCCGGGTGCAAACCTTCGCGCACGTCAACGCTTCGATCGGGCGGGCATCTGATTTCGCGCACGTCCGCTGCCCGTGCATGAAGAGGCGCAGTGTAGCGCCGCTCTCCTACTTCTGGATGATGCCTCGCCTGGGCAAACTGCACCAGAATTTGCCAGAGCCTTAACTGGGCGGGGAAATCACGAGGCGAATCGAGTTCGCGGCTCCAGCCGCGACCTTGCCGCCTGGCGCCTGCGCCACGACGGACTTCCAACGCAACGACTGCGGGTTGCAACTCGGGAGAACGCTGCCATGAAGCTATCTAGCATTGCTGTCCTGGCGCTTGCGCTCGCCGGATGCGCCACGAACCAAGGTATGCCGGGCAACGCGCAGGCATCGCGCACGGAAAGCTGCAAGGTCACGTCAGAGCAGGAGATTGCGGCGTTGTTCGATCGATGGAACCGGTCGCTGCAAACAGGGGATCCCCACAAGGTGGCCGCCAACTATGCGGAGCGCTCAATTCTTCTTCCGACGGTATCCAACAAGCCTCGCTTGACGGTCGCAGAGAGAGAGGACTATTTTCATCACTTTCTACAGGACGGCCCGTCCGGAAAGATCGACTTCCGCAGCATTGAACTGGGGTGCAATTCCGCTGTCGATTCCGGGCTTTACACGTTCACCTTCTCCCGAACTGGCGCCGTCGTTAAGGCCCGCTATACCTATACCTATCATTGGGATGGGGTGCAATGGCTGATTACAAGCCATCACTCATCGGTCATGCCGGAGAAGTAAGACGTCGGGCGCGGGTCGCAAGGCAAGATGCCAGACGGCTTCAATCGATAAAGACCAAAAAACGCCCGGCAAAGCGGGCCAATGTCGATATAGGACATTCGCGCCGGGCTGTCCGCAGCCCGCGCGCGGATTCTCAGAAGCGATGCCGCACGCCAACGATCGCACCAAGCTGGCTTTGCCCTGTACCTACCTGCTCGGTGGCGTTGACGAGGGTCGTGGCGCTGGGGTTGAGCGACGGCCCGAAGCCGGACAATCCCATCGCAGAGCCATCGCGGTTCTTCGCATAACCGAGGATCGTATAGAGGTCGGAGCGCTTGGAGATTTCATTGCTTGAATTTCCTTATGATTTGCGATGGCCCAAGGGCTCGGTCATCGCAGCGGCGTCAATGTAGCCTCATAAGGACATTGTGGAAAAGGGAGCTGCCGGGACAGACTGTTCGTGCTGGTGGACAGTATTCACCCCGTCCCGGCTTCTGGCGGCGTGCTAACGCTTGCGTTGCAAAAACGCATTCATATAACGCTGCGGTTCCCCGGTTTCGAACGCGCTGCCAAACTCCGCCACGCTGTTATTGATGGACACATCCAGTGACGACTCTTCCCACTCGCGCAACAGCCGCTTCTGCTGCCGTACCACGGCAGGCCCGAAACCAGCCAGCAGCGTAGCAACGCGTTCGATCTCGGCGTCCAGTTCCGCCAGCGGCACGACCTTGCTCACCAGGCCCCACGCCAGCGCTTCGCGGGCGTCGGAGATTTCGCCGGTCAGCAACATCCATGCGGCGCGTGCGTTGCCGATCAGCCGCGGCATCAGCGCGGCGTGGATGACGGAGGGGATGCCCACCTTGACCTCTGGCATGCCGACGTGCGCATTGTCCGCGGCGATGCGGATATCGCAGGCCAGTGCCAGTTCCAGTCCGCCGCCGAGGCACCAGCCCGGCATGCGCGCTATCACCGGAACGGGGAAGTGGCGCAGCGCGTCGCAAAGCCCGCGCAGGCCGCTGATAAAGCGTTCGCCGCTTTCACGGGTGAGAGCCGCCATTTCCTTGATATCGGCGCCGCCGATAAAGCCTTTTTCCCCGGCGCCTTGCACGATCAGTACGCGGATCTCGTCGCGGCCGGCCAGCTCGTTCACCGCCTGGGTCAGTGCGGCGATCACCGGCGTGCTCAGGATGTTGAGCGAGCCCGCCTCACGGATGGTGAGGGTCGCGATGCCGAGGGCGTTGATCTCCACGCCGGCATAGTGTTTGATATCTGCTTGGCTCATGGCTTCGTCCGTCCTGCTGCAGTTTATTGAAATGAATGTCCTTGACGAGCTTCAGCTGGCAGGGCGACCCGCAGCCGCGCGTAGCGCCGCCGTGGCCGGGGTGTTTCACCTTGGTGCCAGCCACGGCCTGATGATGCATGGCTTCTCCCCGGGACAGGTAGTGATAGTGCGGGCGAGTGTATCGGCCGCCCCTCTGGGGGGCCAGTTCATTGTCTTGAGGGCGGTGTTCGCCGAATTCGAATGGTGGCGGGCGATTCGTGCCGGACGCAATGGCGTTCCCGAGTGCATTGCCGGGCGCCCGGCAGGCGTCGGTGCCGCATTGATCTCCAAGTGCCGTGCGGCACGCGCTACACTTGAGCTACCGCGCGGCGTTAGGACAGAAAACCCATCGGCTGGCGCGGCCGGTTTCCTGCTTCACCTACCCCCCCAGCGAGGAGATGCACCATGGCTACAACGTCAAATCCGTTCACCGATTTCAGCAAGTTGCTCGAGCAGTACAAGCTACCGGGGGTCGACATGACTTCGGTGATCGAAGCGCGGCGCAAGGATATCGACGCCATCACGGAGGCCAACAAGGTCGCCTACGAAGGCATGCAGGCACTGGTGCAGAAGCAGACGGAGATCCTGAGCAAGACCATGCAGGAGATCCAGGCCGCGGCCCAGAAAATGACCGCCGGCGGCAATCCGGCCGAGGCGATGGCCAAGCAGGGTGAATTCGTGCAGCAGGGTCTGCAGACGGCGTTCAATAACATGCGCGAACTGGCGGAGATGGCGCAGAAATCGCAAGCCGAGGCGCTGGCCGTGATCACCAAGCGCGCGGAGCAGAATATCGAAGAGGCGAAGAACCTGATGAAAGGCAAGGGCAAGTAAGCGCAAGCCATAAGCCCCTTGCGGACGGCCTTGCCAGTGCGGATCGCTCGCGGTCCTGCACTGGCGAGCCGCGCCGCTGTTTCATGCCTTTGCGTATATCGTTGTGGAGGGGATCCCCATGATCGCCATCACGAACGCCAGCCCGCTGATTTCGCTGATCGCGGGCATTCTTATCCTGGTCATGCCGCGGTTGCTGAACTACATCGTGGCGATCTACCTGATCGTGATCGGCCTGCTCGGGCTGTTCGGCGGGCACCTGCACTGACTACCGGTCTTCGAAGACGCTTGCGCGATCGGCAAGCTACGGCGCGCTGATCGACACCGGGCGAGCGCCGGCACATGCGATCAGGCTCAGGGCCGAACACCGGATCCAGGCATGCTGCCGGGATCGGTGCCATGGCAACCGCGGCGCAGCGCGGTTTCCCGCACTGCGCTGCGATGGATGCTTACTGCTTGGCCGTGCGGCGCGAGGCCTGCTGGGCCGCGCCGGTCGCCACGGCGGTCGATGCTTCGAAGTTGGACTTGACCGTTTCAGCGGCTTGCTTCGTGGCCTTCTGCACCGATTCGTAAGTGTTGTTGGCGGCGGCAACCGTCTGCTGCAGCAGGGCGGTGAGCGCTTCCGAGCCTGCCGGCGCGTTCTTCACGAACGTGTCGACGAAGGTCTGCACGCTGCGGGTGTGCTGTTCGTACTGCGCTTCCACTGCCTTGGCGAGTTCGGCCTGCGTGCCCGAGGTAATTTCGTACACATTGCGCGCATACGCCAGTGCCTTATCTGCCGCCGGTTGCGCGAACCTGCCCTGTGCATTGAATACGTCCTTCAGGTCGCCGCCGGACAAGGCAGCCTCGATGTTGCCCTGGCTTTCGGCAAGGGTCGATTTCGCTGCCTGCAGGTTCAGCTCGGCCAGTTTCTGGAAACCGTCGAAAGCCGTATTCGTCAGCGCGAACAGGTTGGCGAAATGGGCTTTCTGGGCTTCGGCGAACTGATCGGACGAAAAAGCGAACATGCGTGTTCTCCTGTGAATCGCCCGGCTGCCAGGTCGGCATGCACGGGATGTGATGTCGGGCGGACCGGGTCGAATATCTGATCTGATTAGGAAGGGCGGCGGTGCCACTGATTTGCGCAGTGCACCATCCCAAGGCAAATTCTAGAGCCCTCTATTTGGATAGCCCCTAGGGAGATACCCGGACAAAAGCAGGATCCATGCTGTTGCTGTGCAGCAAGGTCGACTTTCGCATGCCCCCGTTTCGTGGGGTGCTTTCGGCAGCACACTGCCCTTGAGTCCGCCCGGCATCATTGTCTTGTCAGGATGACATCATGACCTCGGCCCGGGCCAGAAGGTCGGCTCAACAGGCCGCACCTGCGCCGCACGCGGCCGTGGCGCTGTGTTGGTGAGCGCACGTTCGACGGCAAGGCACGGCCAAAACTGCCGGATTACCTGAGGCGCCGGATCGCGGGCCAGCGCCGTCGCCGTGGCGGGTGTGCTGGCGGGGAGACGGAGTCATCCACCTCTGGCTAGCCTTCGCCCGGTTCCCGCCGCGGCCGGTGACCCCGAAGCCGACGGATATCTCCGTGCCCTTACGCGGCGGGCTTTTCGAAGGCGCGCACGGGCTTGAGAAACTCCAGCGTGCGCGTCCGCCTGAGCAGCCGCGGGAGCGCCGCCTCATAGGCACTGCGGTAAGGGCGCGCGAGGTGATGCGTTTGAAAATACTCGCGGCTGCAGGCCCAGGTCTCATACAGGATGAGCGTATCCGGATCGTCGGCCGAGCGATGCAGGTAGGTGTTGATGAAATCCGGCTCCTTGGCCATCTGCTCCAGGACGTCAAGCAGGCCGGATTCGAGTTCGTCGCGATGCTCCGGCTTGCCCGGCAGATGGACGATAAAGGCAATGGTTTCACTCATGGAAAGACTCCTTGTGTGCGAGGTACGGTCGGCCGGCTCCCGCCTCACAGTTGGCTCATGCCACCGTCGATCACGATCTCGGTACCGACGATAAACGCCGACTCGGCCGATGAGAGGTGCAGCACGGTTGCCGCGATTTCTTTCGGGTCGCCGAAGCGGCCGAGCGGAATCTGGCTCTTGATCTGGGCCGCGGTGTTGGCCAGCGTGTCGGCATCCAGGCCGAGCTTGCCGTAGATCGGCGTGCTGACCGGACCCGGGCTGATCACGTTGACGCGCACGCCGAGCGGCAGCAGTTCGGCGGAGAGGGTCTTGGCCAGCGAGATGATGCCGGCCTTGCTGGCTGCATAAACCGACGACGCCGGCATGCCGATATGTGCGTTGATCGAGCCGTTGAGCACGATGGATGCGCCTTCGTTGAACAGGGGCGTCAACGCCTGGATCTGGAAGAAGGGACCCTTCACATTGGTATTGAAGGTCTGGTCCCACATGGCTTCCTCGACGTCGGACAGGGGCGTGAACCTGGCGATGCCCGCGTTGATGAACACGGCGTCGAGCCGGATGCCCTCGTCGGTAAGACGTTGCGCGAGCGCGCGGGCGGCGGCAACGGTGCCGGCCTCGTTCCGGATCGCCAGGGCGTTGGCGCCCAGCGTGGGTCTGGCGGCTTCCAGCGTGGCTACATCGCGGCCGGTGACAATGACGCGCGCGCCTTCCGCGGCGAACGCTTGCGCGGTCGCCAGGCCTATTCCACTGTTGCCGCCGGTGACCAGTACGGTTTTGCCTTCAAAGCGATTCATGGTGTTCTCCTGGGAACGTCTATCGGTGCGTGGTGTGTGTGAAAGCATTATGGACCGCGTAGTTCAATAATCCATGCGAAGGAGTCGATGACCTCGTTCGATGGAATTGGACGTGTTTGCGGCTTGCCGGAAGCGGATCCGGCCACACATGGAGGCGTCCAGGAGGGGAAGGAAAGCGGGGGGAGTGGTGATGAAGAAAGGAGGGCGCTGCCGGGCAGCGCCCTCTCATGCGTTACTGCCGGCGGCGGCGCTATGCCTGTCCTTGCGCCTCACGCTGCCGCGCCACTTCCTGGTTACGCAGGATAAAGCGCTGGACCTTGCCACTGGGCGTTTTCGGCAGTTCGGCCACGAACTCGATCTCGCGGGGATAGGCGTGCGCGGCAAGGCGGTTGCGCACATGCAGACGCAGTTCTTCGGCCAGTTCCGGGCTTGGCCGGTATTGCGGGTCGAGCACGACGAAAGCCTTGATCAACTCGGTGCGATCGGGATCGGGCTTGCCGATCACCGCGGTCTCGACCACGGCCGGATGCTCGATCAGCGCGCTCTCCACGTCGAACGGACCGACCCGGTAGCCGGAGGTGGTGATGACATCGTCGGCGCGGCCGATAAAGCTGATGCTGCCATCCGGGTTCAGCTCGGCAGTGTCGCCGGTCAGGTAGTACTTGCCGACGAATGCGTCGGTCGGTGTTTCGTGATAGCCGGCGAACCAGCACATCGGCGACTGCTCCAGGTCCAGCGCCAGCGTGCCTGGCTGGCCAGCCGGCAGTTCGCGCGCTTCGTCGTCCACCACCACCACGCGATGGCCGGGGCTGGCAAAGCCGGCGGCGCCCAGGTGCACTGGATGGCGCAGCGCGTGGTGATTACACAGCACCATGCCCAGCTCGGTCTGGCCGTAGTGATCGTGGATGGTGACGCCAAGCTCGCCGGCGAACCAGCGGATCACTTCCGGGTTGAGCGGCTCGCCTGCGCTGCTGACCGCGCGCAGCTTGCCGCGCAGCGGACCGGCCACGGCCTGCCCCGCCGCGATCAGCAGGCGATAGGCGGTAGGTGAGCCGGCCAGGTTGGTGATACCGTATTTTTCGATCACGCGGCAGGTGCTCTCGATGCTGAAAGGGCCGTCGTAGAAGGTAGTAGGATGCCCCAGCGCCAGCGGCCCGGTCACCGCGTAATACAAGCCATAGGCCCAGCCCGGATCGGCGAGATTCCAGAAGGCATCCTCGGGGCGCAGGTCTACCGCATCGCGCATATAGCCCGCGAACGCGGCGACGGCCTTGAGCGGTACCAGCAAGGGCTTGGCGGGGCCGGTGGTGCCGGAGGTGAACATCATCAGGAACGGATCGTTGCCGCTGCGCAAGACCGGTTCGAAGTCCGCGGGCTGGCGATCGAGTTCCGCCCAGAAGCTGAAGTCGCCGTGCACAAGGCCGCGGCCTTTGGCGCCACCAACGGTGAGGACTTCCGGGCAGTTCGCCACGTCCGCCAGCTTGCCGCGATTGGCGCCATCGGTGACGACGAGGCGGGCGCCCGAGGCCTGCACCCGGTGTTCAATGGCCTTCGGTCCGAAGGCCGTGAACAGTGGCTGGTAGACCGCGCCTGCGCGCCATGTACCCAGGATGGTGACAAGCAACTCCGGCGTGCGCGGCAGCAAGCCCGCCACCCTGTCACCCGGCCCGATGCCCTGCGCCTTCAGGAAATTGGCGAACCGGGCGGAGAGTTTTTGCAACTGGGTGAAGGTGTAGGTCTCGCTGGTGCCGTCGCGGCTTTCCCAGAACAGCGCGATGCGTCCGGGCAGGGCATGGCGGTCGCAGCATTCAACGCAGGCGTTGAGGGCATCGAGCTTGCCGCTCAGGCGCTCCGAGATCGATGCCTCATAGGAAAAGCCGGCGATGGCCTCGGCGTAGTCGCGCATGGTGGTCTCCTGGTGTTCTTTTGTGAATGGCCGCCGTCCGTCCGGAAAGGGGCTGGCGAAATTCTGGGCCACGCCGCTGCGCCCGGCAATGGCCAAAGTTCCCAGCCTGGCTGAACCCGTTTGCCAGTGGCTGCCAGTGGTTGCCAGCGGCGCCATGGTTCAGCACCGGGGCACGGTTGCACTGGCAGGGGGGTAGCTAAGCTGCGCCGAATAAGTCCGGTCGCGAAGATTGTGCAGTGCCGCATCGCACAAAGTGTACCGGCTGATGGATCCCATCACGGGGAAGGGCACGCCCCCGGGCAATCGGGCAATGATCGGGTAGTCGGGTGCGAGCCCCGCACGCGTGTTGACGGGGCCGTCCGTGCAGGCCTGGGCGGGCCTGGGCGGGCTAAGCAATCGCCGCGCCGGACGCAGCCAGCAAGGCGTCGAATCCCGCAAGAATGCACTGAACGGACCGTTCGCGCAGCATGGCCTTCCGTGCGGCGGCTCGACGCGGATGGCCGCCGCGGCACCTGTCCTATCGCGCGGGTGGACTTACCCCACCACGTGCCAAGGCGAGACGGAGAAGGCCACCATCAGGACCGAGACGATCGCCGGCGCACCGAATTTGATCGCGCGGGATTGGGCGAGTGTACCGAGCAATACATAGAGGCATACAAGGCCAATAGCGCACAAAAAAACGAGGCTTTGATAATCTTGCATGGATGTCTCCTTTAATCGTTATATTTTTAACGTTATATCTAATGACATCACCGGACGCCGTCCGGACGCATTAACTGCCTGGAGCACGATCAAGTCCATGGTAAATCCGGAATCGCTGTGCTGGCAATCGCAAATGGCAGAGGGTATACGCGCAGATTAGCCGGCGCCTTGCGCATACATTCCACACATTTCATTGACGGAGACAAAAAATGAAACTGGCTAGAACACGATTCGCGCCGCTGGCTGGCGCACTGCTTTATACGTGTGCCGGCATTGCCAATGCGGCAGGCATGCAGGTGTCTTCGGCGTCGTTTGCGGATGGCGCCACGATCCCTGTGCTGCATGGCAACAATACGAATGATTGCGGCGGCAAGGGCGTGACGCCGCAGGTGTCATGGTCAAATCTTCCCGCCGGCGCCAAGTCGGTTGCCGTGCTGCTTTCGGATCCCGATGGCGCGATGGGGCTCGGCGTTTCGCATTGGGTTGCGTACAACATCGCCGCCGAGCGCGCGCAGCTCAAGGAGGGCGAAGCGCAGGCCGACGGACACGGCGCCACCGTAGGCAAGAACGTCAGGGGCGAGATGATCTATCGCGGGCCTTGTCCCCCGATCGGCGATGCGCCGCACCATTACACCCTGACCGTCATCGCGACGGACCTTCCGCCCTCCGCGCTGCCGCCGGGGCTGACCAGGGAGGAACTGATGTCGGCGCTCAAGGGCCACGCGCTTGGCGGCCAGAGCGTGATCGGCAAATACAGCCGTTAGCCGCCGCATTCATGTCCATCATCCAGATCCGTACCGCCACCGAGCAGGAAGCCAGGGATGTTGGCGCACGGTTGCGGTGCTTTAACTACGCGGCAATCGGCGAATACGAAAGCCAGCCGGTCTGGCTCGTCGCCAGGAACGGGCAGGGTGAGGTAGTCGGCGGCCTGAACAGCTACGTCATGATGCAGTGGCTGTCGATCAACGTGCTCTGGGTCGCGGAGGAAGCGCGCGGCGCGGGGCTCGGTTCGCGCCTGCTCATCGATGCCGAGGCGCGCGCCAGGGAACTGGGTGCGCACAGTGCCTGCCTGGATACGTTCGAATGGCAGGCCGCGCCGTTCTACGCCAGGCATGGCTATGCGGAGTTCGGTCGCTTGCAGGATTTTCCCGTCGGGTCATTCCGGCTCTACATGAGCAAGAAGCTCTAAGCCATCACGCCGAGCCATCACGCCGGCACCTCGCAAGAGGGCCCGGCGTGTCTCGCCGTCCTCTTCCTGAGTGACGAACTCCGGCATTCATGCCGATACTCCGGGCTTTTCTTGCCCAAAGACTAAGACTCGAAATATCGCAGTTTCCGCCGTCTGCCGTGTGCTGTCGGGGGAGTCCCTTCGCTCGCACCGCACGAGATCTTCCCGGCACAGGCATCGCCGTGCGAAAAAACTCCTTGAATTCCATAACTACGACTCATAGAATCGGAGTTATGGGGGGCTTGTGGCGCAGCCTGGCCCTTTTCCCCTTCCTTTACGGACCAAAGCCCGCGCGGTGGCGCAAGGAGGTCCCGCAGAGTGAAAGCACGCATCAATTCAACGGAGTGGCATGATGACCAAACGTATCCTGGTAGTTGGCGCCGGCTTTGCCGGTATGTGGAGCGCCCTGAGCGCGGCGCGCCTGATCGACCAGCAGGGAGAGGCGGGCATAGAGATCGCGCTGATCGCCCCCCAGCCGGAGCTGCATGTGCGTCCGCGCCTCTATGAAGTGGGTGCCGCGCAGATGCGGGCGCCGCTCAAGGAGATCTTCGATGCGGTTGGCGTCAGGTTCATCCAGGGCACGGTGGAGCGGATCCATGCTGACCGCCATGAAGTCGAGGTGGTCGGCGTCGATCAGGTCCGCTCCACCGTGGCGTATGACCGCCTTGTGCTGGCTACGGGCAGCCGCCTGTTCCGTCCGCAAATCCCCGGCCTGGACAAGCACGCATTCAGCGTCGATCAGGTCGATGAAGCGGCCGAGCTGGAGGCGCATATCAAGCGCCTGGCCGACCATCCCGAATCCCCTGCGCGCAATACCGTGGTGGTGGCTGGTGGCGGCTTCACCGGTATCGAGACAGCCGCGGAAATGCCGGCGCGCCTGCGCGAGGCGCTGGGGGAGGACGCCGACGTGAACGTCATCGTGGTCGATCGCAACGACGAAGTGGCGGCCGAACTTGGTGCCGGCCCGCGCCCCGTCATCACGCAGGCACTCGATGCACTTGGCGTCAGCTGGCGGCTTGGCTCCGCGGTGGCGTCCGTCGACGAGAATGGCCTGACCACCGCGGACGGACAACGCATCGATGCCAGGACGGTGATCTGGACTGCCGGCGTGCGCGCGAGTTCGCTGACGCAGCAGATCCCCGCGCAGCGCGATGCGTTCGGCCGCCTGCACGTGGACAGCAGCCTGCGCGTCAAGGGCGTGGACACCGTGTTCGCCACCGGCGACGTCGCCTATGCCGCGACGGACGATGAAGGCAACTACGCCGCGATGTCGTGCCAGCACGCAATGAACCTTGGCCGTTCGGCAGGACACAACGTGGCGGCGGATCTGCTCGGCCTTGCGCCGATCCCGTACAGCCAGCCGAAGTACGTCACCTGCCTGGACCTGGGTCCGTGGGGTGCGGTTTATACCGAGGGCTGGGAGCGCGAAGTCAGGCTCGTGGGTGCCGATGCCAAGAAGCTGAAGAGCCAGATCAACTCGGAGTGGATCTATCCGCCCAGCGCCGATCGGGCGGAGGCACTGGCCGCGGCCGATCCGAACCGCATCGTGGTGGCGTGATCGGAAACCCGGCAACGTTCGCTTGCGCGGCGTTGCCGGATGTCCTGATGGCAGGATAGTAAGGGCAAAGGTAAAGGCCGGGCCGTCAATCGCGCTGACGGTCCGGCCTTTACTTGCTGGCGTCGGCCGAATCGCCTTGGCCTAGTCCCTGGCATCCGTGTCGCGGTCGCCGCGACGATGCGTGGCGCGGTCCGTCAGCCACTGCACCACATGCGGCCCGAAGCTGGCGTTTGCCTTGGCGAGGGTCCGTTCGGCCAGGTCGGCGAGGGTATGTTTTGACAGCTCTTGCCGCATGGCCTTTTCCGCCGCCTGCATCACCGCATGGATGGAGCAGACGCCGCGCGTGGCCCAGGCGGGCGGCGCATCCTCGAACAGCGCGCAGCGCGAGCGGATCTCGCGGCAATCGAACAGCGCCTTGTCTCCGTCGATGGCTTCCACGACATCCTGGACGGTGATTTTCCCTGCCGGCCGCGCCAGCGAAAAGCCGCCGCGGATGCCCTCGGTTGCTACCACCAGGTCGGCCTTGGCAAGCTTGGTGAACAGCTTGGCGAGGTATTCGACAGGCACGCCTTGCAGGTCGGCCAGGTCCCGCACGCTGGCGCCTTTGGTGCCCGGCGGCGGGTCCACGAGGAACAGCAGGCAATGCAGTCCGTATTCGACACCTGTGCTGATGTGGGACATGACTTAACTAAGATAAATGGAATCGTAGTTTTAGCCTATAGGGAATCGATGCAAAGCGCAAGACGGTGCTGTCGCCTGCCATGCCACCGCGCGCCAGTCCGGCTGCGGGTCAGGCGATCGTATCGACCACCCCGCCATCCACGCGCAGCGCGGCGCCAGTGGTAGCCGATGCCTGGGGCGAGCAGGCATACACGATCATGTTGGCGACTTCCTCGACGGTGGCGGCGCGCTGGATGATGGAAGACGAGCGGTGCGTCTTCACAAAATCCGCCGCCACCTCCTCGGCGGATTGCCCCGTGCTTGCGATCGCATCCTTGAGCATATCGGTGACGCCTTCGGACAGCGTGGGGCCGGGCAGCACGGCGTTGACCGTCACGCCGGTGCCGGCGAGCCGTTTGGCCAGCCCGCGCGACACGGCGAGTTGCGCGGCCTTGGAGAAGCCGTAGTGGATCATGTCGGCCGGGATATTCAGCGCCGATTCCGACGAGACGAACACGATCCGCCCCCATTTTCGCTCGGCCATCGACGGCGCATAGGCGCGCGACAGCCGCACGCCGGACATCACGTTGGTTTCGAAGAAGCGGGTCCACTCGCTGTCGGGCGTCTCGAAGAAGTCCTGCGGCTTGAAGATGCCGAGGTTGTTCACCAGGACATCGACCCGCGGGTACTGCGCCACCAGCCGGACGCAGGCCTCGGGGTCGGCAAGGTCGCCGACGAAGCCCGCCACATCGGCGCCGGGCACGGCGCCGCGCAGCGTTTCCAGGGCCTTGCCCACCGTGGCCTCGCTGCGGCCGTTGACGATCACGCGGGCGCCCGCGCCGGCGAGCCCTTTTGCCGCGGCGAAGCCGATGCCGGCGGTGGATCCTGAAACGAGGGCGATCTTGCCCGAGAGGTCGATCTTCATGTTGATTCCAGATTGGTAGGCATCCGGGACGGAGGCCGATTGACCCAGTGTATTGGCTCCGCGCAAATGGGCAAGGAGGTGTGGGGAAAACGACCTTTTGGCGCCATCGGACAATGACCCCGACGCGGGGCCGCCATGCCGGAATGGCAGGGATCGGCGTATCATCCACTTCCATCATGCATTGGAGCCCGGGCGATGAAATCCCGTTGGTCTGTTCCCGCCGTCGCATTATCCGCAGCCGTGGCACTGCTGGCTGGCTGCACCGGCCCGGTCGAGTTCTCGGCAGGCGGCCCCGATACCGTATCCCCGGCGAATCCGGATTCCCTCGACTTCGGTCCGATGGACCGCTCGATCGCGCAATGCAAGGCCGCCTCGCAACAGGCCGGCACGGGGCAGTGCGCCAAGGTGCGGGCCTATGAATCGTGCATGAAGGGCAGGGGCTATTTCACGCTGATGGGTCCCGAGAACCCGTCCGGATGCGGCGAGCCGTCCTGGCAACAGGATGTGCGCAAGTTGATTCGCTGAGGACCTGCCATGTGAGGGCCTTGTGCGCGCGTCCCGCGTGCCGCGGCGATCTGGGTGATGCCACACGATGCATTGCGCTTCCCCTCGCGGATGTAGCGGGAAAGCCGCAACGATGTGGCGCAGGCCTCGCCAGCCTGGCCCGGCCTCCCCGGCCCGCTTGCCGTCCTGCCTGGGCGCGCCCTTTCTCTGCACGTACAATCCCTGTTTTTACTTGATCTTCAGGCCCTGATCTCACATGACCACTATCGGCACCCCTCTCTCGCCTTCCGCGACCAAAGTCATGCTGCTGGGCTCCGGCGAGCTTGGCAAGGAAGTCCTGATCGCGCTGCAGCGGCTCGGCGTTGAAACGATCGCGGTGGACCGCTATGAAAACGCGCCCGGACAGCAGGTCGCCCACCATGTGCGCACCATCGCCATGAGCGACCCGGGGCAGCTCAAGGCGCTGATCGAAGCCGAGAAGCCGGACCTGGTGGTGCCGGAGATCGAGGCCATCGCCACGCAGATGCTGGAGACGCTGGAAGCCAGCGGCGTGGTGCGCGTCATTCCCACGGCGCGCGCGGCGCGCCTGACCATGGACCGCGAAGGCATCCGCCGCCTGGCCGCTGAAACGCTGGGCGTGCCCACGAGCCCGTACAAGTTCTGCGATTCGCTGGAGGAACTGCAGGCCGCCATCGACGGCGGCATCGGCTACCCGTGCGTGGTCAAGCCGGTGATGAGCAGCTCCGGCAAGGGCCAGAGCAAGATCGACGGCCCCGCTGATGTCAAGGCCGCGTGGGACTACGCCATGGCCGGTGGCCGGGTCAGCCACGGCCGCGTGATCGTGGAAGGCTTTATCGATTTCGACTATGAAATCACGCTGCTGACGGTGCGCGCGATCGGCGCCGGCGGCCAGGTCGAGACGCACTTCTGCGAACCGATCGGCCATGTGCAGGTGAGCGGCGACTACGTGGAAAGCTGGCAGCCGCATCCCATGCATCCCGCCGCGCTGCAGAAGTCGCAGCAGATCGCGCAGGCCGTTACCGCCAACCTGGGCGGGCAGGGCCTGTTCGGCGTGGAGCTGTTCGTCAAGGGCGAGCAAGTCTGGTTCAGCGAAGTCAGCCCGCGTCCGCACGACACCGGCATGGTGACCATGATCACCCAGTGGCAGAACGAGTTCGAGCTGCATGCGCGCGCCATTCTCGGCCTGCCGGTCAGCACCGCGCTCAAGAGCCCGGGCGCCAGCGCGGTGATCTATGGCGGCGTGGATGCGCAAGGCGTGGTGTTCGACGGCGTGGACGAGGCGCTGCGCGTGCCGCAGACCGAGCTGCGCCTGTTCGGCAAGCCGGAGAGCTTTGCCAAGCGCCGCATGGGCGTGGCACTGGCGTATGACGCCGATGTGGAAACCGCCCGCGTCCGCGCGAAGGATGCGGCGGGGCGCGTCAAGGCACGCACGGCGGGCTAAGGGCGCCACGGCAGGCTGGCGGCGAATCCAGGCGCTTCTATACTTCGAGGCATCGGCAACACCGGTGGATTGGCCAGCCCTGCTGCCGGGCCGCGGGTGAAGCCGGCGGCATGCGCGCATTGGCGCTCTCCGGCGGTGTGCCGGGGCCAGGACGGTGCGTGCGCGCCGAGTCCTGGTGTCCCACTGCCGGAGGTGCTGTCATGCCACTCGCTCCCCAAAACCTGCCAAGGCCCGGCGGCCCGGTCTTCCTGGCTGATGGCGGGCTCGAGACCACGCTGGTTTTCCTGGAAGGCATCGAATTGCCATGCTTTGCCGCGTTTCCGCTCGTGCTTAGCGACGAGGGGCTGCAGCGGCTGGAGCGCTACTTCGTGCCGTATCTGCGCACCGCCGTGGAGCGCAAGGTCGGATTCGTCCTCGATACGCCGACCTGGCGGGCCAACGCTGACTGGGGCGGGAAGCTTGGTTTTTCGCCACAGGCCGTAGCCGATGCGAATCGCCGGTCGGTCGCCTGGGCGGCGGGCCTCGGCGCGGCCTTTGCCACGCCGGATACAACGATCGTCATCAACGGCGTGGTTGGCCCCCGCGGGGATGGCTACCAGCCCGGCATCCGGATGAGCGGGGACGAGGCCCGCCATTACCATGCCCCGCAGATCGAAGCGCTGCGCGAGGCGGGCGCCGACATGGTCACTGCCGTGACCATGACCTATCCGGACGAGGCAATCGGCATCGTGCGTGCCGCAAGCGCCGCCGGTGCGCCTGTCGCGGTTTCCTTTACCGTCGAAACCGACGGCAAGCTGCCATCGGGCGACACCCTGGGCGCGGCGATCGAACGGGTCGACCGCGAGACGGCGGGCGGTCCCCTCTACTACATGATCAACTGCGCGCACCCGAGCCATTTCGAGGCAGCCGTCGCCACCGGAGAGCCCTGGACCGCGCGTATCGGCGGCGTGCGTGCCAATGCCTCGGCAAAGAGTCACGCGGAACTCGATGAAGCGCAAACGCTGGATGCCGGCGATCCGGTTGACCTTGGGGAGCGATATCTGGGGCTGCGCCGGCATCTGACGAAGATGTCGGTGCTGGGCGGATGTTGCGGGACCGATCACCGGCATATCGTGGCGATCTGCGATGCCGTATTGAGGCACCCGGGGGGATAGCCGCCGGGCAAGGCAGGAAGCGGGCGGGATAAACTCCCCCTTTCTCCTGACGGGATTCCCTAATGCCTGACCACATTGGCATCGTTGCCTGCTCCGCCGAAGGCGCGGCGCTCTGCTATCGCACCATCTGCATGGAAGGCAGCCGCCTGCTGGGGTCGCATGCGCATCCCGAGATATCGATGCACACGCCTTCGCTCGCCGAGTATGTCAGGTGCCTCGATCGCGGCGACTGGGAAGCGGTAGGTGAGTTGATGCTCACCTCCGCCGGAAAGCTTGCCGGCATGGGTGCCGATTTCCTGATTTGCCCCGACAACACCATCCACCAGGCCTTGCCTTACGTGCTGCCGCGTTCGCCGCTGCCGTGGCTGCATATTGCCGAGGCAGTCGCCGACAGCGCGGTGCAGCGCGGCTTCACCCGCCTTGGCGTGACCGGCACGCGCTGGCTTGTCGACAGCGAGGTGTACCCCGAGAAGCTCAGCGCGCGTGGCCTCGGGGTCGTGCGGCCGGACCACGCCGAGCGCGACGAGATCAACCGCATCATCATGGATGAACTGGTTGGCGGCATCGCCACGCCGGAAGCGCTCGCTTACTTCCAGCAAGTCATCGAGCGGATGAAGGGGCAGGGATGCGACGCCGTGGTGCTTGGCTGCACGGAAATCCCGCTGATCGTGAATGACGCCAATTCGCCGCTGCCTACGCTGGATTCAACGCGCTTGCTGGCGCGGGCGGCGCTGCGCCGGGCGGTGCATGGCGCACATTGACGCCCGGCGGCGTTGTTGCTTCGGGCGTAGTATTGGCGGTCTGGCGATTCCCCGGAGGAGGCCTGGCCATGACCAGCAAGCCGATCAAGATCCCTGGACCCGATCATCCGATCACGATCGAGGCCAACCCGTCGCGCGTCGTCGTGTCCATCGGCGGCGTCGTGATCGCCGACACGCGCGAAGCCCTGACGCTGCAAGAGGCATCGTATCCGGCGGTGCAATACATCCCGCGCAAGGACGTCGACATGTCGCGGCTTGCCCGCACCGGCCACGCCACCTACTGCCCGTACAAAGGCGACTGCGCCTACTACAGCATCCCCTCGGGCGGCGAGCGGTCGGTCAATGCGGTGTGGACCTATGAGGCGCCGTATCCCGCCGTTGCGGCGATCAGGGATCACCTGGCTTTCTATCCGGGCCGCGTCGACGCAATCGAGGAGCGGGCGAGCTAGCGCACCGGGCCTGGCGCCTGGCGTCGCGCCATTGTCAGTCATCCCTGATTTTCGCTGAGGCAAGATGCCCGCCGCGCGCCACGGCATTACGGTAAAGGGTGCGTCACTTCCGGCGCATTGCGCGGCTGCGGGATGGGATTGGCCGGCGAGGCCGGCTATGACTATAGTCACTGCATCCTGTCGTCCAGATCATGCCTGATCGATCTTTCCAGCCCGGTACGCTGTGGCCGGCCATCCTGCGCCAGACGGCGCACGCCCTGCGTTGCGGGGCGCTGCGTCCGATCGAGACCATCCAGGCGGTCATCGAGGATGGTGGCGTACGCTTCCTGGTGCGGCAAGTCTCCAGCCTCGCGCGCAAGGATCAGGACAAGGCCCGGCAACGCGACGCCAGCGCGGCGGTCAACCCATTCCTTCCTTACGATCCGGATCTGTTCGTCGCCGATATCTCGGACACCCACGTGGCGCTGCTGAACAAGTTCAACGTCATCGATCATCACCTGCTCATTGTCACCCGCCGCTTCGAATCGCAGGACGCGCTGCTTGATCTGGCGGATTTCGAGGCGCTGCTGGTGTGCATGGCCGAGTTCGATGCGGTGGGTTTCTACAACGGGGGCGCTTCCGCCGGCGCAAGCCAGCGCCACAAGCACTTGCAGATGGTGCCGCTGCCGCTGGGCCCGGATGGCCCGGCGCTGCCCATCGCGCCACTACTGGCGTCGGTGCGTATCAATGACCCGGTCGGTACCGTGCCAGGGCTGGCTTTTGCGCATGCGTTCGCGCCGCTGGTTTTGTCGTCCGCCCGCGTGCCTGGGCTGGCGGGCACCGCGCTAGCGCGTTACCGGGCGCTGCTCGATGCTGTCGGCGTGCGGGCGATTAATGTCGATGGCGAATTGCAGCCGTCGGGGCCGTATAACTTGCTGGTCACGCGGTTGGGGATGCTGCTCGTGCCCAGGTCAGCGGAGTGCGTGGAGGGGATTTCGGTGAATACGCTGGGGTTTGCGGGGTCTTTTTTTGTGCGGGATGGGGCGCAGATGCGAATTGTGGAGCGGGTTGGGCCGATGGGGATGTTGGGGAGGGTTGCGGGTGCGGTTTTGGTTTGAAAGTGGTTTTTGGCAGGCCCAGGCATAAAGGCATAAAGGCATAAAGGCATAAGCTTTCAACAAAAAGTGAATCTGTAGTCTGCCCCGAATCCCTGAAGGATTACATCGACATCAGCTTCAAGGGTTTTGGTGTCGCGGGCCTTGAAGGCCAGCCACTCGTATTTCATCTTGTGCCAGAGCTTCTCGATGCGATTGAGCTCCGGGCTGTACGGTGGCAGGAAATACAACGTCAAGCCTTTCGTTTGTAGCAGCCGGAGATAAGGCCGCAGTGCGCGGGCCGTGTGGACCGAAGCATTGTCGAGAATCACGGTCAGCGGCTTGCCGACGTGTTCGACCAGCAGGCCGAGAAATCCAGCGAACAGCATCGAGGTCATCGTCTCCCACAACTTCGCTGCAAACAGTTCTCCCGAGGACAGCAGTGCTCCGACCACGTTCAGACGCTTACCACGCCGGGCTTCAATCATGTGTTGCTCCCCGACAGGTGTCCACGCACTTCGATTCGGCTGCGCTTGCGCGAAGCCAACTTCGTCTACGTAGGCGAGTTCGATTTCGCCACGCTGGGCTTGCTGGACCAACTCCCCAATTTCGGATTGGGCTTGTCGGAACCGCTGTTCGTCCCGCTTTTTTTTAAGCTATGCCGGGTTCGCTTCCATACCAGCCCCGCCCGTTTGAGAATCCCTGTCAGCGTATTGCGGTCGGGTAGCAGCGACGCATTACTACGTCGCCGCCCCCTAAGAACCGGACGTGCGAGTCGCCCCGCATCCGGCTCAAGCCATTCGTTCAGCACCATTGTGTGGCACCGGGCAGACCAGCGGAACGTTTCGCGGTTCGACGGCGGGCAAAGTAGGCGGCCCATGCCGGGTCAAACGGATTGGCCAGTCCCCGGATTTTGACGTGTCGCTGGATCGCGACGGTCGTTGCGCGGAAGAGTTGCAGGCCGCAGGTGTCACCCTCGGTTGAACCCTCTGTTGCAAAATCCCAGGACCGGTATCCGTCGCGCCGGAAGTACCGTTGCCGGACCCATCGGGCTCCTTTCATGGGGTGACGACGCTTCGCCCATCTCCAGAGCCGTTGCCAGATGTGGGAGTCGATTGAGGAGAAGATCGCTTTCGACACGACGTGACGGTGATACTGGGCCCATCCCCGGATCACAGGGTTGAGCTGTCGTATCAACGCCTCCTGCGTGGCGCTCGCGTTTTCCTTGATGATTCCCCTGACCTTGTCAAGCAGCGACTTGATGCTCTTGTTCGCTGGCTTGATCAGCAACTTGCCGTCGTACTTGCGCACGTTCTGGCCAAGGAAATCGAAACCCGCCGCTATGTTCGTGATCCGGGTTTTCTCTTCCGAGAGCTCCAGACCCCGAGCCGCCATGAACTGCCTGACTGCCGGAAGTACCCGGGATTCCAGCACATCTTTCGATACGCCAGTCACCACAAAGTCATCGGCATAGCGGACGACGTTGAGCTGCGCCTTTCTGCACTCAAGTGTGGATGTGCCCACACTTGCATGAACTGCTGCTTCAAGTCCGTCCAACGCCATATTCGCGATCACAGGCGAGATCACACCCCCTTGGGGTGTGCCCGCTTGTGACTCGAACAAGGTTCCTTCATCGATATATCCGGCTCGAAGCCACTTGCGCAGAACCTCCTTATCCATCGGTACGTTCTCCAGAAACCAGGAATGACTGAAGTTGTCGAAACAGCCCCGAATGTCACCCTCCAGAATCCATTCTGACGAGGCACGCTTGGCCAGAACGTTGAAGCACTGTTCGATGGCATCGGCGGTCGAGCGCTCGGGCCGAAAGCCGTAGGAATTGGCGTCTGCAAGGGTCTCCGCGACGGGTTCCAGAGCGAGCTTCCATAAGGCCTGCATCGCCCTGCACCGCATACACGGGATTCCTAACGGACGCTTCTTCCCATTACTCTTGGGAATGTAGACACGCCGCAACGGCATCGCACGATAGCCGCGATGTCGTAGCGACAGCATTCCGTTCCATCTGGCCGCCGGGGATGACCATATCTTGCCGTCCACCCCCGGCGTTCTCTTACCGCGATTCTCCGTCACACGCTTGACGGCGAGCATCTTGCCGCCATGCGAGCGGGTTAGCAGACGTTGCAATGCTTTCACCTTGCCCCATCGGCCTTCCTGAGCGGCCTTGGCGATACGCATCTGAAGTCGCTTCACCTCTGCTTCGATGTGCGACCAGTTTGCATGGTCCCACATCTGCGCAGCGCTCGAGAGTGCACCAGCGTCAGGAGCTTTCGCGTCCGTTGCCGTCATCTGCTTTCCCCCGTATAACGATTGTTCAAGGTTATCTCGCCATGAATGACCACGCGGAAGTCTGCCCGCTTTCGCGTCGGGCGATGTCTCAGCCCGTATCCCGTCCATTACAGCCGGGCGTTCGCTTTCTCCGCATTCCTTTACCCACCGCGCCAACAGCGTTCCTCGCGGTTCGCCTGCCGTTGCCGGCGCCGCGATGGGCTTACCCTGTTCCGCATGAATTTCCGAGCGGGGCGGACCCTTCCTCTTCGCCGGCGGCTTGTCGTCCATGGTGGCCCAGTTCACGAAGGCCACTCCACACCGCGTACCGTTTTGGTCCAAGCCTGTCAGCACGTTTGGCTTGTTGATTCTGACGACGTTTATCGGAAGTTCACATATGTTGATCGTACCCACTCATCCCTTGCTCCTCTCCGCCTCTGTGCTGGCAGATTCGGCCTTACCTCGCGGCTCGGCGTACCGGTTATCCGGCGGCTACGTTGTCCCCAGAGCTTCACACCGAGCTGTTACCGGCTCCGCATGCCCGGGTAGGGAACGGTTGATGGAACAACCGGTTTCATCAGGTAATACCTGCTCCAGTGAAACAGAAACTCAAGCGACTTTCAGGTCGCACATGAACTCGAATCCCGAACTTCTCTTCGAGTCGTGCCAGCAGTTCCGCGGCCGTCAGCGCCTCCTGCGTCGCCCACATCTTCAACTGCTCAACCTGCGCCGGCGACAGCTTCGACGGCGCACCGCTACGCGGCGCGTCCGACAGCCCTGCCATGCCATTGTCCAACCAACGATAGCGCCTCTCGTACACCGCCTCCAACGTCAACTCCTGCCGCCTGGCTATCTCCTTGGCTGGCACGCCGTTGCTAAACATCAGAATCGTCCGAGACCTGTCTCGTGTTCTCCAATCACGGCGGCTTCTCGCCAGAACCTCAAGCTCGGTACGTTCTTCCTTCGTCAGTTCCAGCGGCTTCAATACGGCCATCGTCTATGTAGCGGTTCTTGTTCGGCCCGACAGTATAGAGATACTTCTTGTGAGGCGCTTAAAGGCATAAGGTCAAAAGCTTAACGTCAAAGGCAGTTTCACCGCCCCTGCGGGGCGGCGACCTACTTTTTTGTCTTGCCAAAAAAGTAGGCAAAAAAGGCGCGCCGGATGGGGCGACCCCCCCTCGTCGGCAGGCAAAAAGAGCGGCCGGGACCCAAACTCGCATCGCTTTAAGGCGATACCCAAACATGGGTTCCCTCTTTTCCGCTCTTTTTGCCTGCCGACGAGGCGCCCCATACGGCCTGGTACACCTTCACGGCTCGCTTCGCATCGCGTGGGGGGCTCGCTTCGCATCGCGTTCTGTGTGGCCCGCTCCGCACGGGTACGCTGAATTGTTGTCTCGGCAGCGCTTTCATTGACAGGCATTCGGATATCGAACGCCGGGGCTTTGGTCCCGGGCCTGCTTCTGCCTGCCAGTTGCTGTCGTGCCGCAAAAAATCTCGCCTCGTTTCCCGTGGCTCCTGGCCAAAGGGAGCGGCATCCGCTCGACAGCCAAAATAAAGGTAAATATCAATCCGGGAACGCCGTTATAGGGTTTGGGCTGGCAAGGTTGTCCCGTGATTGCATCCGCATCGGGCAGGAACCCTGAGTATCGACGCTGGCCAAGTCAGATCGTATCGCCTGCAGTGTGATTCGATGTGCCCAACAAGTACAACCTGGTAGGCCCGAACTCTTGCCTCTTGAAATGGCTACCGCCCCGGCCAGTCCGTGTACCGGCCGGAGGCGCTTCTCTCCCTCTCGTTTCCTGCTGGCCCTGCTTGCCGCCATCCTGTGCGTGCAGTCGCAGGGGACCGCTGCGGACACGGCCCCGCAACGTTCCGAGGCGGTGGCACGGGTGGTATTCAGCCTGCTCGGCTATGCCCGCTGGCCCTCGGAGCGAGACGTCTTGCGCCTTTGCATAGACGGATCCGCCCGCTACGCCGCCAAACTTTCGGAAGGCGGGATCCTGGCGAGCGGGCGCTCCGTGCAAGCCAGGCGCATCGAACTGCTGGAGGCCGGGATGGCCACGGGCTGCGATTCCGTCTATCTGGGCGTCATGACGGATGTCAGGCGCAAGAAGGTGGCAACTGAGCTGAGCGGGCGCCCCGTCCTCGTCATCACGGAGGAAGACTTCGAGTGCGAGGTCGGCAGCATGTTCTGCCTCAACGTCGCCGATGGCCGCGTTACGTTCCGCGTCAACCTGGATTCCGTTGCCCGTAGCGGGATTCACATCCATCCGGGCGTGCTGCAGCTCGGCCGCCGCCGGGGGCCGCCGTCATGAACATGCCATCCCGGCCCGACGCAGCGGTATCGCGCCCGACGCTGTACAACACGCTGCGCCGCATCCACTTCGGCGTGGCGCTGATCGCGGTCTGCACGGCCGGCATCTCGCTGACCGCGCTCGGACTGGCGGCGCTGCGCGTGTATGCCGACCACAACCTGCACCTGGTGGCCCGCTCCGTCGCCTATACGCTGGAGGCGCCGGTGGTGTTCCGCGACCAGGCGGCCGCTAACGAGGCACTGGTGGCGATCGCCGCGGCGGAGGTGGCCGAGGCCAGCGTCTATGACAGGGACAACCGGCTGCTGGCCGAATGGCAGCGCCCGGAAGGTGCGCGGTTCTCCGGCCTGCAGCGCCTGGCGAGCCGCCTGATGGCGCTGGGCCCGGTGGAACAGGTGATCCTGCATGAAACGCAGCCGGTTGGCACCGTTCGGCTGACCGGCGATCCCGCCAACCTGCTGCGCTTCGTGCTGAGCGGCCTGCTCGGCTTGCTGGCTTGCCTGCTGCTCACCGCGGTCAGCGCGCACTATCTGTCGAGCCGCATGCTGGTCCACATCATCGAGCCGGTGCGCAACCTGATGCACGTAGCCCACGCCGTGCGTTCGGAGCGTGCCTTCGGCCAGCGTACGCCCCCGGCCCATATTGCCGAACTCAACGCGCTCGGCGAGGACTTCAACGGCCTGCTCGACGAGCTTGAGACCTGGCAGAACCAGCTCCAGCACGAGAACCGGTCGCTGGCACACCGCGCCAGCCACGATAGCCTGACCGGCCTGCTCAACCGGGCGGCATTCGAGGATGCATTGCAGCGCACCGTGCGCCTTGCCACCGCCACGAAGACGCATGCGGGCGTGCTCTACCTGGATAGCGACGCGTTCAAGGAGATCAATGACAGCTTCGGCCACGCCGCAGGGGACGAAGTGCTGTTCGACATTGCGCAGCGCATCCGCTCCTGCGTGCGCGAGGGCGACGTGGTCGCGCGGCTGGGCGGGGACGAGTTCGCCGTACTGGTGACGGCGCTGCGCAAGCCGGCCGACATCATCCAGGTCGCGGAGCATATCCTGATTCGCATGCGGGATCCGGTTCAACTGTCGAGCGGAACCCGCATCGACGCGTCGCTGAGCATCGGCCTGTCCGTGTTCCCCGTGCATGCGCAAACGGCCGCCGCCTTGCTGCGGACCGCGGACGAGGCCATGTATCAGGCCAAGCGCAGATCGGGGGGGCGCTGGCAAAGCGCGGAACCGCGCCTGGCCACGGTGCAAACCGAACAGGCATAGAAGGAGAAAACCGAAGCGGATGCGGAAACGGAAACGGAAACGGAAACAGGAGTATCCATCGTGTTATCGAACTTGCGAGGCATCGGCGGCCGGGGCCCGGCTGCCGCCCTGATAGCCATGACGCTCACCCTGGGCGCCTGCCAGACCGTGCCCGCCGCCGGACTCACCGGCACGCAAGTCGACGCGCTGCAGCAGCAGGGTTTCAAACTGACCGAAAACGGTTGGGAACTGGGCCTGTCCGAGAAGGTTCTGTTCGGCTTGAACGAGGATGTCATCAGCGGCGACCGGCAAGTGGCCGTGCAACGGATAGGGCTGGCGCTGACTGGCGCGGGCATCGATCAGGTCAGGCTGGATGGCCATACGGATGATTCCGGCTCGGCAGACTATAACCAGCAACTGTCGGTGCGGCGCGCGGAGGCCGTGGCCAAGGTGTTCGCCACGGCGGGATTCCTGCCTGGGCAGATCGAGGTGCGAGGGCTGGGAAAGAGCAAGCCGGTGGCGGACAACCGCACGGCGGCCGGCCGCGCGGAGAATCGGCGGGTGGCTATCGTGGTGACGATTGATTAGCCGATCGATTCGTCGATTGATTTGTAAATAGAGAGAGCTTTCCTCGCGCCTGATCATGCGATCGGCGCGAGCCGGACCTGTGATGCCGCGCCGGCTCCTGCTGCCGGCGCGGACTCTCGCAACGGCGAGGGCTAGCGCACGCCCCGTGCGAGCTTCTCCTGCGCCCAGCTGACCGCCTCGCGCGCGGGGGCCAGGCCGGTCTTCTCCACGCGCTGTGCCAGCTCGAACACGCGCTCGCGGATATGGGCCACCTCGGCCAGCACCGCGGCTTCATCGGCGCCGCCGAGATACTCGCGGGCGCAGCTGATGATGCCGCCGGCATTGATCAGGAAATCGGGCGCATAGAAGATGCCGCGGCGCTGCAGGGTGTCGCCTTCATCCAGCGAGGCCAACTGGTTGTTGGCGCCGCCTGCGATGATCTTGAACTGGCACTGCTCGGCAACCGCCGGGGTGATCACGGCACCGAGCGCGCAGGGCGCGAAAACATCGGCGGCGACGCTGGTGATGGCGGTTGTCGGCACGGCATGCGCGCCAAACTGCTCGCGCGCCTGCTCCGCCCTGGCGCCGTTGATGTCGGCCACGATCAGTCTGGCGCCGGCTTCATGCAGCCGGCGGCACAGGTCCCAGCCGACCGAGCCAAGCCCTTGCACGGCGACGGTCACGCCTTGCAGGGTGTTGCGGTCGAGCACATAGCGCACGGCGGCTTCGATGCCGACGAACACGCCATAGGCGGTCTTGGGCGAGGGGTTGCCGCCGAAAGTGCCTTCGCGCGGCATGCCGCTGATGTAGCGGGTCTGCGTGCGGGCGGCGACCATGTCCTCCACCGTGGTGCCGACGTCTTCGGCAGTGATGTAGCTGCCGTCCAGCGATTCGACCAGCCGGCCGAAGGCGCGGAAGAGCTGGGCGCGGTCATGCTGCGCCGGGGTGCGCAGGATGACGGCCTTGCCGCCGCCGAAGGGCAGGTCGGCGAGCGCGTTCTTGTAGGCCATGCCTTGCGACAGGCGCAGGGCGTCGGTCAGGGCATCGCTCTCGGCGGGATAAGTCCAGTAGCGGCAGCCGCCGAAAGCGGGGCCAAGGCTGGTGCTATAGATGGCGATGATGGCCTGCAGGCCGGATTCGGGGTCGGTGGCGAGCGTGACGCGCTCGTGGGTCGGGCCTTCGCCGGTGCCGAACAGGCGGCCGGCGGCCTCTGGGGTGGTGCGTTCAGTCAAAGCGTCTTCTCCATGAAGATTGGGATTGCAAAGGGGTAGCT
The DNA here is from genome assembly GCF_057814235.1 of Cupriavidus sp. F041. Lineage (NCBI taxonomy): Bacteria > Pseudomonadati > Pseudomonadota > Betaproteobacteria > Burkholderiales > Burkholderiaceae > Cupriavidus > Cupriavidus sp. F041. The sequence continues at coordinate 1,102,668 of NZ_JBVASY010000001.1, read as the reverse complement.
TCGCTTTCCTGGTGCGCCGCATTGGGTGGCAAGGCGGTGCAGTGGCGACGGCGGCCGGGCCGGCTGCCGTCTTGATAAGGCCGGGCTGCCATTGTGTGGCTGCCCGGCCTCGGGTAAACGCTTGGTGCCGCGCACTGGCGCGGAACCGGTGCTGGATCTTACCGGCAAATCGCGGCTGGATGAAGAGGGCGGTGTGTGCGCGGCACCGCGACACCTATACTTGGAGTGAGGTAATCCTCAACCCCGAGCGATGGGCGAGGAGGAATCTACCCGGTGGCCTCCGCCCCTCGCGTGCAAGGAGGAAGCCATGTTCCAGCATCTGTTGCTACCCGTCGATGGCTCGCCACTGTCCGAATCCGCTTTCAGGAAGGCGCTGGTGTTTGCCCGCGAGGCGCGAGCCCGGGTCACTCTGATCCGTGTGATCCCGGATTTCCATGTCTATACGTACCAGGTGGAGATGCTGGCCAATACCCGTGCGCAGTTCGAGCGGGAGGCCACCAGCAACGTGGCGGACTATCTGAAGACCCTGGCCGCCGAAGCCGAGGCGGCGGGCGTGTCTTGCGAGACCCTTGGCGTGATGCAGGACCACCCGTATCAGGCGATCATCCAGGCTGCCCAGGACAAGGGCTGCGACCTGATCGTGATGGCCTCGCACGGGCGCCGCGGCGTGCAGGGCGTGCTGATCGGCAGCGAAACCAATAAGGTGCTGACGCACAGCAATATCCCGGTGCTGGTGTATCGCTAGCGGCACTTGAGCGGGGGTGCCGACAGGGCCGGCATGCGCATGCGCTCTCGCTCTTCTAGGCGGGAACGGTGGCCGTCGGACTCGATCCCGTCCAGTCCAGCACCACCTTGCCGCTATTGCCGGACAGCATGGCGGCGAAGCCTGCTTCGAAGTCGCCGACGCTGTATCGATGGGTGATCATGGGCGTCAGGTCGAGGCCGCTTTGCAGCATGGCGACCATCTTGTACCAGGTCTCGAACATCTCGCGGCCGTAGATGCCCTTGATCTCCAGCCCCTTGAAAATCACCTGGTTCCAGTCGATCGCCATCTTCGACGGTGGAATGCCGAGCATGGCGATCTTGCCGCCGTGGTTCATGTGCTCGAGCATGGTGGCGAAGGCGGTCGGCACGCCGGACATCTCCATGCCCACATCGAAGCCTTCCGTCATATGCAACTCCGCGGCCACGTCTTTCAGGTTTTCGTGCAGGACGTTGACGGCGCGGTTGGCGCCCATCCTGCGCGCCAGCGCGAGACGGTAGTCGTTGACGTCGGTGATCACCACATTGCGCGCGCCCACATGGCGCGCGATGGCGGCGGCCATGATGCCGATGGGGCCGGCGCCGGTGATCAGCACGTCCTCGCCCACCAGGTTGAAAGACAGCGCGGTATGGGTGGCGTTGCCGAAAGGATCGAAGATGGCGGCGATCTCGTCCGGGATGTCGTCGGGAATGCGGAAGGCGTTAAAGGCCGGAATCACCAGATACTCGGCGAACGCGCCGGGCCGGTTCACGCCCACGCCCACCGAGTTGCGGCACAGGTGGCGGCGCCCGGCGCGGCAGTTGCGGCAAAAGCCGCAGGTGATGTGCCCTTCGCCGGACACGCGGTCGCCGATTTCCAGCCCGCGTACCTCCTGCCCGATGGCGACGATCTCGCCGACGTACTCGTGCCCCACCTGCATCGGCACGGGGATGGTGTTCTGCGCCCACTCGTCCCATTTCCAGATGTGGATGTCGGTGCCGCAGATGGCGGTCTGGCGGATGCGGATCATCACATCGTTGTGGCCGACATCCGGCTCGGGCACCTCGGTCATGGTCAGGCCGGGCGCGCGTTCAAGTTTGGCGAGGGCTTTCATGGGGAGCCTCCTGCACGAAGCTTAGGCGATGGCGCCGAACTTGCGGCCGACCTTTGCAAATGCGGCAACGGCCCGCTCGATCTGCTCGGCCGTGTGCGCGGCACTCATCTGCGTGCGGATCCGCGCCCGGCCCTTGGGCACCACCGGGAAAGAGAACCCGACCACATACACATGCTCTGCCAGCAACGCGTCCGCCATGCCGGAGGCCAGCGCGGCATCGCCCAGCATCACCGGGATGATGGGATGCTCGCCGGGAACCAGCGTAAAGCCCAGCGCCGTCATTTCGCGGCGGAAATGCTCGCCGTTCTCGCGCACGCGGGCGCGCAGCGCGGCGCCTTCCTCGCTGGCCAGCAGGTCCAGCACCTTCAGCGTGGCGGCGCAGATGCTCGGCGCGAGCGAGTTGGAGAAGAGATACGGGCGCGAGCGCTGCCGCAACAATTCCACGATTTCCCGGTGCGCGGCCACGTAGCCGCCGGAGGCCCCGCCCAGCGCCTTGCCCAGCGTGCCGGTAATGATGTCCACGCGGCCCTCCACGCCGCATAGCTCCGGCGTGCCGCGCCCGTGCTCGCCGACAAAGCCGACCGCGTGCGAGTCATCCACCATCACCAGCGCGCCGTAGCGGTCCGCCAGGTCGCAGATGGACCGGAGGTCCGCGATGATGCCGTCCATCGAGAACACGCCGTCGGTGGCGATCAGCTTGAAGCGCGCGCCGGCGGCATGCGCTTCGCGCAGCCGCGCCTCAAGGTCGCCCATATCGTTGTTGCGGTAGCGGTAGCGCTTTGCCTTGCACAGGCGCACGCCGTCGATGATGCTGGCATGGTTCAGTTCGTCGCTGATCACGGCGTCCTGATCATCAAGCAGTGTCTCGAACAGGCCGCCGTTGGCATCGAAGCAGCTCGAATAGAGGATGCTGTCGCCGGTGTGAAGGAACTTGGCGAGCACCGCCTCCAGGGTTTTGTGGACCGATTGCGTACCGCAGATAAAGCGCACTGACGCCATGCCGAAGCCATCCTGCTCCAGGCCACGCCGCGCCGCATCGATCAGGCGGCGATCGTCGGCCAGGCCCAGGTAATTGTTGGCGCAGAAGTTCAGCACATGCTCGCCGCCCGCGAGCCGGATGTCGGCGGCCTGTGGGCTGGCAATGACGCGCTCGGCTTTGTAAAAGCCGTCGGCTCGGATCGTGTCTAGCGTATCGCGGAGGTGGGAAAGATAGCGGTCGCGCATGGGAAGCCCCTGGCTAGGTTGTTGGGCGGCGTGGCTGACGCCAGCCTCCATGGTATGGCGAAAGCCGGAGGAATACCGGTTTGCGATGCGCGTGTTTTGTGCTGCGCTGCGCAAGTGGCGGCCGACGCTGGCTACCGATGCTGCTATGCGGCAGAGACCCGGCCAGTCCTTGAATCTGGATACTAAACCCAATGAAATCAAGCCTTTGTCTCTTTTCCTTGGGTTCGCCAACTCCTATCCTTAAGTCAGGTTGCGCATGCCACCGCGATCGGCGCGCATGCCGGCTAACGGCTTGCTTGCGGAGACGGCCATGAACGAAGATACGCGGATTGCACCTATCGAGCGAATCGTCTATTCGCGCCGGCACGAATCCACCGGCACCCTTATCGGCCACAACGCGCGGCGGCGCGGCCTGATTCAGGCCGCCGGGGCAACCGCGCTCGCTGCGGGCCTTGGCCCCTTTGTGCTGCCGCGTCGGGCGCGGGCGGCCAAACACACCTTGAAGATCCTCCAGTGGAACCACTTCGTACCGGGCTACGACAAGTGGTTCGACAACACCTACGTGAAGGAATGGGGCCAGCGCAACGATACCGAGGTCATCGTCGATCACGTGGGTATCCCCGCGCTGGCCACGCGGGCCGCGGCCGAGGTTTCCGCGCAAAAAGGGCACGACCTGTTCATGTTCCTGTCGCCGCCCCCGGTGTACGAGGAGCAGGTCATCGATCACCGCGAGATTTACGAGGAATGCCAGCGCAAGCATGGCAAGCCGGTCGAACTGGCGATCAAAAGTACGTATAACCCGAAGACGAAGAAGTACTTCGGCTTTTCCGACAGCTTCGTGCCGGACCCGATCAACTATCGCAAGGACCTTTGGGACGACGTTGGCATGGCCGCGCCCGATAACTGGCTGGATGTCCTTGCAGCGGGCAGGAAGATCAAGCAGAAACGCAATATTCCGGTCGGCATTGGCTTGTCCGCGGAACTCGACACCGCGATGGCGATGCGAGCCATCCTCTATGCATTCGGCGGCTCGGTGCAGGATGAGCGCCATACCGTGGTGCTGAACTCGAAGAATACGCTGGAGGCAGTCAAGTTCGTCAAGGCGCTGTACCAGGAAACCATGACGGCGGAGGTCTTGGCGTGGGACCCTTCGTCCAATAACCGAGCCATGCTCGCGGGCAAGATCTCGCTTTGCCTCAACGCGATTTCCATCACCCGCGAAGGCGAGAACAAGAACCTGCCGGTCACGCCGGACATCTGGCTCACGCAGGCCTTGCAAGGGCCGGTGCGGCGCATCGGCCTGGAGCATGTGATGGATTGCTACGTGATCTGGAAGTTCGCCGAGAACATTGCGGGCGCCAGGAAGTTCCTGGTGGACTATATCGACCACTTCCGCGACGGCTTCCTCGGCAGCGAGTTCTACAACTTCCCGTGCTTCCCGGGCACGGTGCCGGACCTGCAGAAGCTGATCGCCGACGATCCCAAGGCCAGGCCGCGCGACAAGTACAAAGTACTGGGCAGCCTGAGGAATCAGGCCACCAACGTCGGCTTCCCTGGCTATGCCAATGCGGCCACCGACGAGATCTTCAATACCTGGGTGCTCAACACCATGTTCGCCAAGGCCGCCACTGGCGACGAGACGCCGGAGAATGCCATCCGCGCCGCGGATGCGACCTGCAAGCGGATCTTCGCCAAGTGGCGGGAAAAAGGGCTGGTATGAGCCGCCCCCGCCGGGCCGGCGGTGTCGGGACGGGCGTGGCCCGATGAGCCATGGCCACGGTGGAGACCCGCTCGCTCACCAAGCGCTTCGACGGCGGCAACGCCGTCGACGGCATCAGCCTTGCCGTGCGCGAGGCCGAGTTCCTGGTGCTGCTGGGCCCGTCCGGCTCGGGCAAGACCACCTTGCTGCGCCTGATCGCCGGGTTGGAAGCGCCCACCTCCGGCGACATCCTGGTGGGCGGCCGTGTCGTCACCGGGCTGCCGCCGCGCGCGCACAACATGGCAATGGTGTTCCAGAGCTACGCGCTCTATCCGCACCTGAGCGTGGCCGGCAACATCGCCTTCCCGCTGCAGGCGCAGCGCATGCCGCGCGAGGCGATCGCGCGCAAGGTGAGCTGGGCCGCGGCGCTGTTCGGCATCGGCCACCTGCTGGCGCGCAAGCCGCGCCAGCTCTCCGGCGGCGAGCGCCAGCGGGTGGCGCTGGCGCGCGCGGTGGTGCGCGATCCGGTGGCCTTCCTGCTGGACGAGCCGCTCTCCAATCTGGACGCCAAGCTCAGGACTTCCGCGCGCGAGGAATTGCAGCAGTTGCAGCGGCGCCTGGCGGCCACCACGATCTACGTGACGCACGACCAGATCGAGGCGCTGGCGCTGGGCGATCGGGTCGCCATCCTCGACCACGGCCGCGTGCACCAGATCGGAACGCCGCAGCAAGTGTACGAGCAGCCGGCCGATACGTTCGTGGCCACGTTCATCGGCTCGCCGCCGATGAACCTGGTCGATACGGATGCGGTGGTGACGGGCTTCCGGCCGGAGCACTTCCTGCCGCGCGGTGTCTACGGCGATGATGAAATGCTGGAACCCTTTCCGTTCCATGTCACCCGCATCGAGAACCTCGGTTCCGACCGGCTGGTGTACGGCCTGCTGGAGCCACCGCTGCCGCCCGCCAAGGTCATCTCGCGGATTCCCTGCACGGTCACCTTCCCGCTGGAGACCGGTGCGCGCTACCCGTTCGTGGTGCGGCGTGCCGACCTGAGGCGCTTTGATCCGCGTTCCGGCGCCAGAGTGAGCGCGGCGCCGTCAGGGAGGCCCGCATGAGCGCCCGGTCTTCCGCCGCGCTTGCGCCACAGGCCGGCGCCTGGCATGTGCTGGAGGGCGAGCGCTGGCTAGGCGCCCTGATGCTGGCGCCGGCACTCATCTACATCGCGCTGCTGCTCGGCTTTCCCTTCCTGCTGTCGATCTACTACAGCCTGTCCGACATCACCGTGGGCAGCCGCGCCATGCATTTCGTTGGCCTGGAGAATTTCCGGCGCATCGTGCAGACCCCCACCTTCTGGCGCTCGCTCGGCAATGCGCTTGTGTTCACGCTGGTGTCGCAGGCGCTGGTGGTGATTCTGGCCAAGATCCTGGCGTTGGCACTGCTGCGCGACTTTCGCGGCAAATGGCTGGTGCGGCTGCTGATCCTGCTGCCGTGGGTGGCGCCGATCTCGCTGGGTTCGATCGGCTGGCTGTGGATCTTCGATCCGGTCTACAGCATCATCAACTGGACGCTGCGCGCGCTCGGCCTGCTCGGCCCGAATACCTGGCCGGTCTGGCTGGGCCAGCCGGACCTGGCGATGGCGTCGGTGATCCTGGTGGATGTCTGGCGCCTGCTGCCGCTGGCCACGGTCATCATCCTGGCCGGCCTGCATGGCATCCCGCAGGATATCCACGACGCCGCCGCCATGGACGGCGCCGGTTTCTGGCGCCACCTGTTCCGCATCAATATCCCGCTGGTGATGCCGATCATGCTGGTGGCGCTTCTGTTCGGCATCGTGTTTACGCTCACCGACATGATCATCATCTTCGTACTGACGCGTGGCGGGCCTTACGACACCACGCAGGTGCTGGCCAGCCTGGCATTTTTCACCGGCATCCAGGGCGGCGACCTGGCCGAGGGCGCGGCGATTTCGCTGTTCCTGTTCCCGCTGCTGGTAGCGGTGGTGGCCCTGCTGCTGACCGTCGCCAACCGCGCGGAGGTAGCCTGAAATGCGTGCCGATGCAAATCGCTGGAAGCACCGTGGCGAGCGCTGGGGCGCACGCTTCGGCCATGTCGCCATCCTTGCCGTCTTCGCGGGGTTCTGTGCTTTTCCCTTCTACTGGATGCTGATCACCACCTTCAAGGATGTCCACGACCTGATCAACACCGCCAATAACCCCTTCCTGTTCAACCAGCCGCCCACCCTGGACAACCTGCGCGTGCTGTTCCTGGAGACGCAGTACCTGCGCTGGATCGCCAATACGCTGCTGGTGGGCGCGATGGTGGTGGCCATCACCCTGCTGCTGGCGGTGCCCGCCGGCTACAGCCTGGCCCGGCTGGCAGGCAGCCGCGGCCGGCAGCTGGCGATCGCCATCTTCCTGACTTACCTGATCCCGCCCACCATCCTGTTCATTCCCTTCTCCCGCATCATCGGCGCGCTCGGGCTGCAGGATTCGCTGTGGTCGCTGGTGCTGGTGTACCCGAGTTTCACGGTGCCGTTCTGCACCTGGCTGATGATGGGTTTCTTCAAGTCGGTGCCGCGCGATATCGAAGAGGCGGCGATGATGGACGGGCTGAGCCGCTTCGGCGCATTCCTGAAGGTGGTGGTGCCGCTGTCGTCGGCCGGCATCCTGACGGTGGTCATATTCACGCTGACGCTGGTGATGCAGGAATTCGTCTATGCCCTCACCTTTATCACCAGTTCGTCGCAGTACACCGTCAGTGTTGGCGTGCCGACCTTCCTGGTGCGCGGGGACGTCTATTTCTGGGGCTCCCTGATGGGCGCCTGCCTGGTCGTCAGCGTGCCGGTGGCGGTGCTCTACAACCTGTTCGTCGACCGCTTTGTCGCGGGTTTCACCGTGGGCGCGGTGAAGTGAACGGGTTTGGCGGTGGGCGGTGCTGCGCGCCCGATGCGCGGCCTTTTCGCTTCGATAAGCCGGGCTGCGTCGCGCGGATCCTCGGCCTGCACAGATGCCATGAGAACTAGCCGCCGCCTCGAACTCGGTTACAATCGCACCATGTTTCGCGCAGACCGCCCCTCCTTCTTTCGGGGAGTCCTGCTGCTGTTGCTGTTCGCAATGCAGCTCCTGACCCCGCTTCTGCACGGCCATCTCGGAACCCCGAAGCTCCATGGCCTGCACGTGCACACGGCGCTGCAAGGTGCGGTTAATTCTTATTCTCCTTCCGCTTCGCCCAACGCTTCCGCTGCCCACGATGGCAGCGCGCTGGTCGCGGTCGAGCCGCTGGAGGTCGATGTACAGACCGCCATCGGCCCCATTGCCTTTACCCTCCACGTACAGGCCGCCGATGTGCTCGTCGGCCTGGTCTTCGCGTTCCTGCTGTTCGCGGCGCTGCCCTTGCCGGCACCCCGGCGCCTGCCCTGGCGCGAACGCACGCCGCCCCGATGGCGTGGCGGCGATAGCAGGCCGCCTCCGGCGCACGCTCCTCCCTTCGCATCCTGATTCCCCCGCCGGCCACGCCGGCGGTGCACGCTCGCGCGCCTGACCGGGACCGGTCAAGGCGTGCCGGGCGCTTCCATCCTGCTTTGGAGTCAGGCATGTTTTCCCGTCGAATGTTGTTCGTTGGCGCATTGCTTGCGTCAGCGCTGTTTCCCGTCGGCATGGCGCGCGCGCAGGCGCTGGCCTTGTCCGATGCCCAGGCCCGCGCGCTTGGCGTGCGGTTCGAGCCGGTCGCCAGTGCCGCGCAGCTTGAGATTGGCGCCAGCGGGCGCGTGGTGCTCAAGCCCGATGCGCAGTACGTGGTGGCGGCGCCTTATCCCGGCATGGTCTCGCGCGTGCTGGTGGCGATCGGCCAGCCGGTGCGCGCCGGCCAGCCGCTGGCCACCTTTGCCAGCCCGCAGTTGTTCGATGCGGGGCGTGCGCTGGCCGAAGCGCGCTCGCAGGCCAACCTGGCGCGGCTCGCGCTGGCGCGGGACCGCGGCTTGCATGAAGACGGCATCATCCCCGGCAGCCGCTGGCAGGCCACGCAGGCGCGCGCCGCCGAGGCGGCGGCGATGGTGCGCGCCCGCGAGGCCGAGATGGGCGCCGCGGGCATCGTGTTCGCCAGTGGCTCGGGCGAACCCCAGCTGGTGGCCGGCCGCGCCGGGCTGATCGCCGAGGTGAACGCGGTGCCCGGCACGCGCGTGGACGGCGCGGCGCCGTTGTTCCGCATCGTCGATCCCACCGCGCTGGAGCTTGATCTGCTGGTCGGCCGCGACATGCCGGCCCCAACCGGCGGCGAGCGCGTGGAAGTGCGCCAGCGCGGCGCCACCGGCAAGGTGGCCGGCGTGGTGCCGGCGAGCGACGGCACCGCCGCCGTGCGCGTGCGCGCGGCGCTGGACCAACGCGGCAGCCTGCAGGCCGGCGAAAGCGTGAATGTGATCGTGCACTTGCGTAGCACACCCGACGCCACTGGCGCCGGCCGCGCGCGGGTACCGGCTGCCGCGCTGACGTACTGGCGCGGCACGCCCGGCGTGTTCGTGGCGACCAAGGCCGGCGTGCGCTACCAGACCGTGGTGGTCGAGGCCGTGGACGATGCCGCGGCGACCGTGCGCGCCGCGCTGCCGGCCGGCACGCGGGTTGCGGTCGGCGGCGTGGGCGCGCTCAAGGGCATGCTGGCGGGAGGTCAGTGATGCTCGCCGGACTGATTGAATTCTCCCTGCGCCAGCGGGCGCTGGTGCTGATTGCCGCCTGCGTGCTGGCGGTGGCCGGCGCGTGGGCATACCTGAAGTTGCCCATCGATGCCTTCCCGGACATCTCGCCCACCCAGGTCAAGGTCATCCTGAAGATTCCCGGCATGACGCCGGAAGAAGTGGAGCAGCGCGTCTCCACGCCGATCGAGCAGGAACTGCTCGGCATTCCGCACAAGACCATCGTCCGCTCGGTATCGAAGTACGGCATCAGCGACGTGACGGTCGATTTCGAGGAGGGCGTGGACAGTTACTGGGCCCGCCAGCAGGTGTCCGAGCGGCTGTCCGGGCTGATGCGCGATTTGCCGCCCAACGCCATCGGCGGGCTGGCGCCGATCACCACGCCGCTGGGCGAGATGTTCATGTTCACGGTGGAAGGCGATGGTTTCTCGCTCGCCGAACGGCGCCGCGTGCTCGACTGGGTGATCCGCCCGGCCTTGCGGACGGTGCCTGGCGTGGCCGACGTCAACGCGCTGGGCGGCGCGGTGCGCAGCTACGAAGTCATCCCCGACCCGGCGCGGCTGCGCGCCCGCGCGGTCACGCTGGAGCAACTGCGCCAGGCGCTCGACGCCAACAACCGCAACGATGGCGCGGGCCGGGTGGAGCAGGGCGACGAGAACTGGGTGGTGCGCGTGGAAGGCGGCGTGCGCGGTGTGGAAGACTTGCGGCAGATCGTCATCGATGCGCCCGGCGCGCGCAATGGCATGCCGCTGGTGACGGTGGGCGATGTGGCCACCGTCAGGCTCGGCGTGGCCACGCGCAACGGCGCGGTCAGCAAGGACGGCCGTGGCGAAGCGGTCCAGGGGCTGGTGCTGGGCTTGCGCGGCGCCGATGCCCGCCAGCTGGTCACCGCCGTGCAGGCCAGGCTGGACGAGCTGGCGCCCCAACTGCCCAAGGGCATGTCCACGCACGTGTTCTACAACCGCGGCGAACTGGTCACCCGCGCCGCCAATACCGTGGTGCGCGCGCTGATTGAAGCCAGCCTGCTGGTGGTGGTGACGCTGTACCTGTTTCTCGGCGGCCTGCGCGCGGCGCTGGTGGTGGCGGCCACCCTGCCGCTGTCGATGCTGGCAACCTTCCTGCTGATGCGCTACGTGGGCCTGAGCGCCAACCTGATGAGCCTCGGCGGCCTGGCGATTGCGCTTGGCATGCTGGTGGACGCGGCGGTGGTGGTGGTGGAGAACATCGAGTCCGCCCTGGCGCGGGCGCACGGCCACAAGAGCGATCCGTCGCTGCGTGGCGCGGTGATCCGCCATGCCGTTGCCAGCGTCGCGCCGCCGATGCTGGCCGGTGTGTCGATCATCGCCATCGTATTCCTGCCGCTGTTGTCGCTGCAGGGCCTGGAGGGCAAGCTGTTCGGGCCGGTGGCGCTGACCATCGTGCTGGCGCTGGTGTCGTCGGTGGTGATCGCGTTCACCGTGGTGCCTGCGCTGGCATCGCTGCTGCTGCGCGCGCATGCCGACGAGGCGCCGTACCTGATGCGCAAGTTGGCGAGCGGGTTTGCCAGGCTGCAGGACTGGAGCGCGCAGCATCGCCGCATCGTCTTTGCCGCGGCGGGCGTGGCGCTGGCGCTGGCGGTGGCGCTCTACCTGTCGGTGGGCAAGACCTTCATGCCCACCATGGACGAGGGCGACCTGATCGTGCAGTTGCAAAAGGCGCCGTCGGTCTCGCTGGCCACTTCGGTGGACCTGGACCTCCGGGTGCAGCAGGCGCTGCTGGCCGAGGTGCCGGAGATCCGCTCGATCGTGGCGCGCTCCGGCTCGGACGACCTCGGCCTGGACCCGATGGGGCTGAACGAGACCGACACCTTCCTGGTGCTAAAGCCAAAGGACCAGTGGCGCGGCAGCAAGGAAGATATCACCACCGCCATCCGCCACGTCATGGAACGCTTCCCGGGCGTGGTGTATGGCTTCACCCAGCCCATCGAAATGCGCGTGTCGGAAATGCTGACCGGCACGCGCGGCGACGTGGCCATCAAGGTGTTCGGCAGCGATCTCGGCGTCATCGACACGGCCGCGCAGGCCATTGCAGCGCGCGTGCGCAAGATCGCCGGCGCGGCGGAAGTCATCGCGCCCAGCAACGAGGGCGTGCAGTACCTCACGCTCGCGCTGGACCGCGCGGCCGTCGGTCGCGCGGGGCTTTCCGGCGATGCGCTGCAGGCGCTGCTGCGCGCGCAGGTGGAAGGCGAGCGCATTGGCATCGTGCCGGAGGGCACCGTGCGCACGCCGCTGATCCTGCGAGGCGGCGAAAGCCTGCGGCAGACGCCGGAGATGTTCACCAGCCTGCAGGTGACGGCACCGGATGGCACGCCCTGGCCGCTCACCTCGTTGGCGCAGGTGCGGCGCGTGGAAGGGCCGGTGCGGATCAACCATGAAGACGGCGGACGCTTCGCGGTGATCCAGGTCAGCGTGGAAGGGCGCGACCTGACCGGCTTCGTGCAGGAGGCGCAAGCCGCCGTGGCTGGCCTGGCCGGGCTGCCCAAAGGGCTGCGCGTGGTTTGGGGCGGGCAGTTCGAGAACCAGCAGCGCGCCGCCGCGCGTCTTGCGCTGGTGGTGCCGCTCGCGCTGGGGGCCATCTTCCTGCTGCTGATGCTGACCTTTCGCTCGATCCGGCAGGCGGCGCTGGTCATTGCCAATATCCCGTTCGCGCTGGTGGGCGGCATCGCCGCGTTGCGGGTGGCGGGCGAATACCTATCGGTGCCTGCCTCGGTGGGCTTTATCGCGCTGCTTGGCATTGCCGTGCTCAACGGCGTGGTGCTGGTCTCGCATTTCAATACCTTGCTGGAGGAGGGGCGGCCAGTGGCGGAGGCGGTGCGCACCGGCGTGCGCGACCGCTTGCGGCCGGTGCTGATGACCGCCTGCATCACCGCGCTGGGCATGATCCCGCTGCTGCTGGCGACCGGGCCGGGATCGGAGATCCAGCGTCCGCTGGCCATCGTCGTCTCGGGCGGGCTGGTGAGTGCCACCGCGCTGACCCTGCTGCTGTTGCCGCTCTTGTTCGAGCGCTACGGCGTGGCGCGCTCGCGCGAGGAAAACCAGGGCCGCATGGAACAAGGAGTGGGGCAATGAAGAGCGCAACCAAGAGCGCAACCAAGAGCGCAACCAGGAGCGCGAAGGGCGCAACGAAGGGAGCAATGCGCGGGATTGCCGCCGCTTCGGCGTTCGCCGTGGCAACGGCCGTCTCCCTGATGGCCGCAACCGGCGGCATGACGAGTACCGCGTGGGCGCAGGCGATCCGGCCCGCCGAAGCCGGCATCCTGCCTCCGGAAGCCGCCGTGCGCGAGGCGGTCGGCCAGTCCCCCGACGTGCAGATGGCCGAAGCGCACCGCGATGCGGTGCTGGCCCGCGCGGACGGCATCCGTGCCGGCACCGCCGAGGCCGTGGTGCGCGCCATCGGGCAGGGCCGGCAGGTGCGGGAGCCGTCCGAGCGGTATGCCGAAGGGCAACTGGCGCTGGAGCGCCCGCTGCGGTTATGGGGCAAGGCCGATGCCGATGGCGCGCTGGCCGATGCGACCGTGCAGTCCGGCCAGCTCGCCGTGATGGATGCGCGCCATGAGGTCTCGCGGCAGATCCTGTCGCTGTGGTTCGCGGCGCTGCGCGCGCAGCAGGCAAGGGCCGCGGCGCAGGGCAACGACAGCCTGGCTGCCGAGTTGGCGAGCGTGACCGCGCGGCGCGTACAGGCAGGCGATGCGGCGCGCATGGATCACGAACTCTTGCTGGCCGAGCGCTCCCGCACGGCTGCCGCGCTGGCGAGCGCGCGGGCGGCCGAAGCCGCGGCGCAAGCCGAGCTGCGCGCGCGCTTTCCGGGGCTTGGCGTGCCCGGCGGCCTGCCTGCGGAGGTTCGCCTGCAGGCCTTGCCGGACGATTCCGCCGACGCGCTGCGCATCCGCTATGTGGAGGACAGCCACGAGTTCCGCCTTGCTCAGTCCGAGGAGATGCAGGCGCAGCGGCAGGCCCGGCGCACCGACCTGGAGCGCAAGCCCGACCCGACCGTGGGCGTGTTCTTCACGGTCGAGCGCGGCGGCGCGGAGCGGATTGCCGGTGTGAGCATCGCCATGCCGCTGGGCTCGGCGCACCGGCGCTCGTCGGCGGTGGCCGCCGCCGCCGAAGCGGAGGCCGCGGCCCGCCGCCGCCTGTCGGTGGAGCGCCGGATCGGTGCGGAGTTCGAGGTGCTGTATCGCGGGCTGGAAGGCAAGCGGGCCGCGGCCATGGCCCAGTCCGAGGCGCTGGCGCTGCAGCGCAGCGCCGCCGCGCGCACCGGGCGGGCCTACAAGGCAGGCGAAACCGGCTTGAGCGAACTGCTGATCATCCGGCGCGCGCTGGCCGACACCACGCTGGCCGAACGCGTGGCCATGGTCGACGCGCTGGAGGCGGACAGCCGGCTGCGGCTGGACCTGCACCGAATGTGGGATTTCGACGACTGAGGCGCGGGGCACCCGCTAACGGCGACGCGCGGCGGGCGCCCCGCCCGCAGCCTCGGCACTGGCCAGCAGGCCGCGCAGGAAGACCATGAGCATGCGGCCCGTGGGGTCGGGATGCGTCGTGGCCCGTTGCAGCGCAAGCCCATGCGCAAGCGCCATGAAGCTGGCGGCCAGCTCTTCCGGTGCGGCTGGCGGTACGCGGCCAAGGTGCCGGAACAGCCGTTCGATCAGGCGGCCTAGTTCCGCGCGGTGCGTTTCCCAGATGGTGCGATATGCGGCGGCGAACGCCGGGCTGCGATTGGCGTGCATTTGCAGCTCGATCGAGAGCATGGCCCAGTCCGTCTCCGCGTTGAGCGTCGCCGCCCAGGCATCCAGGCCCGCGAGCACCTCACTGCCCGAGCGTTCGGCGGTATCGAACACCGTGGCAAGCTGCCGCGCCTCGGCTTCCATGTGTCCGCGCAGCAGGTCGAGCAGCAGCGCCTCCTTGTCAGGGAAGTTCGAGTAGAACGCGCCCTGCGAATAGCCAGCTTCCTCTGCGATATCCCGGATCGACGTGCCACCAAAACCGCGCTGCACGAATAGCCGCCGTGCTGCATCAAGCAGGCGTTCGCGGGTTTGCGCCTGGCTTTGCTCGCGGCTTAGCCGCTTTCGTGGGGTGGGTTGGTTCATTGGCGTGGCGGGTGGCGATAACGATAGCAATTGCTTTTGGGACTTCAACTGTTATGATAACGGATGTCAATTGATATCTGAAATTGCAATGAACTCCGAAATGCAGGGGCTGCCATGAACTTGAATACCGCTTTCGTTACCGGGGCCACCGGCCTGCTGGGCAACAATCTCGTGCGCGCACTGCTCGACCGCGGCGTGGCTGTCAAGGCGCTCGTCCGTTCGCAGGAAAAAGGACAGCAGCAATTCGCCGGCCTTGCCGGCGTCGAGCTTGTGGTTGGTGACATGGAGAACGTTCCCGCCTTCGCGCCGGCCCTGCACGGCTGTGACGTGGTGTTCCATACCGCCGCCTTCTTCCGCGACAACTACAAGGGCGGCAGTCACTGGGAAACGCTCAGGCGCATCAATGTCGACGGCACGGCTGCCCTGATCGGGCAAGCCTATGCCGCTGGTGTACGGCGCTTCGTGCAGACCTCGTCCATTGCCGTGCTCAACGGCGCGCCGGGCGCGGTGATCGATGAAACCAACGATCGCGATCTCGCCGAGGCGGACGACTACTATCGCAGCAAGATCCTGGCGGACCGCGCGGTCCGGGACTTCCTCGAGACAACCCCCGACATGCATGCCACCTTCGTGCTGCCCGGCTGGATGTGGGGGCCGGGCGATATCGGCCCGACTTCCGCCGGCCAGGTGGCGCTCGACACGGTGCTGGCCAAGCTGCCGGGCCTGGTTCCGGGGAGTTTCTCCGTGGTCGACGCCCGCGACGTCGCGCTGGCGCTGATCGCCGCCGCGCAGCGCGGCCGGCGTGGCGAGCGCTATCTCGCGGCGGGCCGGCATATGACGATGCGCGAGCTGATCCCGTTGATCGGCCGCATCGCCGGCGTGCCAACACCGGCGCGCGCGCTGCCCCTGCCACTGCTGTATGCGCTCGCCGGCGTACAAGAGATCTACGCGCGCCTGAGCGGCAAGCCGGTCCTGCTCAGCCTGGCCACCGTGCGGCTGATGGTGAGCGAAGCGGACCGGACCCGCTTCAGCCACGCCAAGAGCGAGCGCGAGCTGGGCCTGGGATTCAGGCCGGTCGAGGAAACCGTGCGCGATGTCATCTCGTGGTATCGGGGGCACGGCTGGTTGCCCACCGAACGTGGCGCGCTGACTCGCTGACAAGCTGACGCGTACGCCGCAGGCGGCTGCGCTATTCACAATGACGCTTGCGCTTCCCGCTCGAGCAACTCGCGCTTGCGCTCCACGCCCCAGCGGTAGCCGGACAGGTTGCCATCGCTGCGCACCACGCGATGGCAGGGAATCGCCACGGCGAGATGGTTGGCGCCGCAAGCCTGCGCCACCGCGCGCACGGCCTTGGGTGCGCCGATGCGCGCGGCGATCTCGGCGTAGCTGGCGGTCGTGCCGGAAGGAATTTCCCGCAGCGCTTGCCACACGCGCTCCTGGAACGCCGTGCCGCGGACATCCAGCGGCAGGTCCAGGCCCAGCGACGGCGCTTCGATCAGGCCTACCACCCGCGCGATCCATTGCTCGAAGCCGGCATCGCCCCCAATCAGGTTGGCCTTGGGAAACTGGTCCTGCAACTCGCGCGCCAGCGCGTCTGGATCGTCGCCCAGCAGGATCGCGCACACGCCACGCTCGCTGCGCGCGACCAGGATCGAACCGAGCGAGCACTCCCCGACGGCAAAGCGGATATCGGTATTGGCGCCACCGGCGCGGTACCGGCTGGCCGTCATGCCAAGCATCTGGTCCGAGGCCTCGTAGAAGCGGCTGTTGGAGTTGAAGCCCGCGTCGTAGATGGCTTCGGTGACGGAGCCGGCGCGGCCCAGTTGCGCGCGCAGTTTGCGCGCGCGGTGCGCGTCGGCGTAGGCCTTCGGCGTGAGGCCGGTGACCGCCCTGAAGACACGATGGAAGTGATAGGGGCTCAGGCCGGACTGCGCGGCGAGCATGTCCAGCGTGGGCGGATTGTCCGCGCGTTCGATGGCCCGGCAGGCCTCGGCGACGATGGCGGCGTGCTGCGCGGCCACCGCCGCCTGATCGGCCGCCGCGCGCTGGCTCGGGCGGTAGCCGGCCGCTTCGGCGGCCTCGGGCGTGTCGAAGAATTCCACGTTCTCCGGACGCGGCAGGCGAGACGGGCTGCCGGGCCGGCAGTAGATGCCGGTGGTCTTCACGGCATAGACGAAGTCGCCGTCGACAGCCGGGGCGCGGGCGAGCACGCGTGCCCAGCGCGGGTCGCGTTCGGCGGAGTTCGGCGGGATTTCCATGGCGGTCCTCGAACTGGGTGTCTGGTGGCGTTTCATGGGTTCACTGTATGCCGGTGGAGCGGGCTGCGCACTCCGGGCCTTGCGGTCAAATTCCGCGGGTGGTTTCCGCGTTACCCCTACAGGGCATCGTGGAAGATGATCCCCACCGTATGCCGCTGGCCCGAGCGCAGGCGGCTGACGCCGTGGCGCAGCTTGACCCGGTAGCTGCCGCGCGTGCCCTGCACCGGGCGCTGGTTGACCGCGAACACCACCGCGTCGCCCTTGCGCAGCGGCACCACCTCGGCGCGGGACTGCATGCGCGGGCGCTGCTCCGTCAGCACGAATTCGCCGCCGGTAAAGTCCTGGCCCGGCTCGGAGAGCAGGATGGCTGCCTGGATGGGGAAGACGTGTTCGCCGTACAGGTCCTGGTGCAGGCAGTTGTAGTCGTCCGGGCCGTATCGGAGGATCAGCGGGGTGGGGCGAGTCTGGCCGGCTGCGTGGCAGCGTTCCAGGAAATCGGCGTGCCGGGCGGGGTAGCGGGTGTCGATGGCCATGGCTTGGTTCCAGCGGTTGGCGATCGGGACGAGGTAGGGATATAGCGCGCCGCGCAGGCTTTCGATCAGGGCAGGCAAGGGGTAGCTGAAATACTTGTATTCGCCTTGGCCGAAGCCGTGGCGGCTCATTACCACGCGGGAGCGGAAGGGCGTGTCGAGGGGGTAGAGGGCCGAGAGCGTGTCGCACGCCTTGGGGGCGAGCAGGTTTTCCATGACGGCGTAGCCGTGGTGGTCCAGGTTATGTGCGATGGCGTCCCAGTCCAGGCTCTCTATGCGCGGGGTGGCCTCTTCACTGGTTTTCGCGCTGCGGGTTGCCGTTGCGTGGCTTGCTTTCATGCTGCGGCCTTTCGTGGTTCGTGTCGATGGAACGAACTTTAGAGGAGGATCCAGGCGGCATCACTCCGTGTCTTGCTGTTGAATTCTCTCGTTCGTGCATGCTCTCCCCGCGCCTGGCCCGCCGATGTGCGCCGCCCGCTGCCCTGCCAGTTCGCCGCGCTTGCTTTTGGCTCCCACTCGCCTATGATCTCGTCAATCGTTTCAGTAAACCGTTTTACTGAAACGCTTAATACGAAGTTGTCCGGCCCTGCCCATGATGGAGTCTTACGAAGTGTGCAATGCTTTTCGCCGCAAGATCATGAAGTCCTCGCTGGCGCTTGCCGCGGGTTCCGCGCTGCCGCGCGCTGCGATGGGCGCCGATGCGCCGGTGGTGCTGCGCTGTTCCTCGGCCATGCCGGTGGACCAGAATTCGGCCCAGTACCTGTGGTTCGAGCGCTTCCGTGAGTGCCTGCGCGCGGCGGTGGGCGAGCGCATCCGTGTCGATTATTTTCCTAACGGGCAGTTGGGCAAGGAGGCCGACGTGGTGCAGCAGGTGCGCCTGGGCTCGATCGACATGATGGTCACCGGGAGTTCGATCTGGGCCACCGCATTGCCTGAGCTGGCACTGCTCGACCTGGGCTATCTGTTCGACGGCTGGGCGCACCTGGCGCGCGCGCTGGATGGCGGCGTGGCCGCGCGCTTTGATGCCATGCTGCGCGA
This sequence comes from Cupriavidus sp. F041, assembly GCF_057814235.1. Classification (NCBI taxonomy): domain Bacteria; kingdom Pseudomonadati; phylum Pseudomonadota; class Betaproteobacteria; order Burkholderiales; family Burkholderiaceae; genus Cupriavidus; species Cupriavidus sp. F041. The sequence continues at coordinate 1,084,248 of NZ_JBVASY010000001.1, read as the reverse complement.
GCGTACCGGTTGCCGCGTGATCGGATGGGGCGCCTTCTTCAACGCGCGCAGCGTCTATACCCGCAATCCGGTGACCTCGCTGGCGGCGCTTCAGAAGGTGAAGCTGCGCGTGCTGCCCACGCAGATCTTTGTCGACACCTTTCGCCTGATGGGCGCCATTCCCACGCCGATTCCCTTCAACGAGGTCTATACGGCGGTACAGACCGGCGTGGTGGCGGGCTTCGAGCACGACGCCGCCAGCGTGCTGGCCAACAAGCTCAATGAGGTGGTCGGGCATTGCTGGCTGACCGAGCACCTGTTCAGTGCCAGCGTTGCCGTGCTGGGCAAGCGGGCATGGGAAAAGCTGCCGCTCGAGCTGCAGGCGCCGCTGCTGCAGGCGGCCGCGCAGGCCAGCGTCTACCAGCGCGAGGTGGCGCCGCAGCGTGGCCAGCGGGCCATGGATGCGCTGCGCCAGCTCGGGCTGGCCTTCCATCCCATGCGCGCCACGGAGCGGGAGTCGGTCCGCTCCCGCATGCAGGCGCAGCTATGGCCGGGATTCACCGCCAGCTATCCCGCTACCCGGCCGCTGCTGGCGGCGATCGAAGCCGCGCGCGCCTGAGCAGCATGGGCGTGCCATCCTGTCTCTGCGCGCAAGGCGCGGCGGTATGAGCGCGAACCCGCTGGACGATGCCGGGGGCGTCGCCGCACACGCCTCCGATGGGCGTGCCGGCAGCGTGCCGGGCCGCTTGTCCAGGCTGGCCGAATACCTCTGCGCGGCAGCGCTGGCCGCCGACGTATTGCTGGTGTGCGCATCGGTGATCTGCCGCTACCTGCTGCACGCGCCGCTGGAGTGGGCCGAGGATGGCGCGCGGCTGTTGATGGCGGTACTTGTGTTCTTCGGCGCCGGCACGGTGCTGGCGCGTGGCCGGCATCCCGGCTTCGAGGTCTTTCGCAACCGGCTGCCGAGCAGGTGGCAGTCTCTTGCCACGCGGCTGTGCGCGTGGATGATCGCTGCGGTGTCGGTCATGCTGTTCGCTTCATCGGTGCTGCTGCTGCTCGACGCGCGCAACGTCAGCACGCCGCTGGGCCTGCCGCAGTGGCTCCATGTCCTGCCGGCTTGCCTGGGCAGCCTGTACCTGAGCGCGATTGCGCTCGCCAATGCACTGAAGGGGGGCCGTGCCAAGTGGCTGGCCTTGTTGCTGGCGACGTTGCTGTGCGCCGCAGTGTGGGGGTGGAACACGCTGTCCGGCACGGTGGCCGGCAGCGGCTGGCAGGTTCCGCCGTGGTTGCTGCTGGCCGTGGGTTTTGCCGGCGGCATGCTGCTGGGCATGCCGATTGCCTTCGTGCTGGGGCTGGCCGCGCTGCTGTTTTTCCTGGCAGAGCCGTCGCTGCCGCTGATCGTCTATTCGCAGCAGGTGCTCTCCGGCATGGATCATTTCGTGCTGCTGGCGATCCCCTTCTTCGTGCTGGCGGGCCTGCTGATGGAGGTCAACGGCATGTCGGCGCGCCTGGTGGAGTTGCTGGTGCTGGCCTTCGGCCGCGTGCGCGGTGCCATGAACCTGATCGCCATCGTGGCGACGGCGGTCTTCTCCGGGGTGTCCGGCTCCAAGCTGGCGGATATTGCCGCGGTGGGCGGCATCGTGGTGCCGGCGGTGCGCCGCACGCGGCAGGATGCCAACGAAACCGCGGCGGTGCTCGCCAGTTCAGCCGTGATGGCGGAGACCATCGCCCCGTGCATCAACCTGATCCTGATGGGCTTTGTCGCCAACATCTCCATTGGTGGCCTGTTCCTGGCCGGCGTGGTCCCGGCCGTGGTGATGGCGCTCGGCCTGATCGTCCTCGCCGTGGCCCGCGGCAGCCGCATCGATCCTGCCCTGGCCTTTCCGGTGCGCAAGTCCAGGTGCAAGCTGGCCGGCGGCGCGCTGGCCACCCTGCTGATGATCGCGATGATCGGCAAGGGCGTGACATCGGGCATGGCTACTTCGACCGAGGTGTCCGCCTTTGCGGTGGTCTACGCGTTGCTGGTGGGGGTGCTGGTGTTCCGCGAGCTCGATGTGCGCGCCGTGGTGCGCCTGTTCGCGCGGGCCGCGGCCATGACCGGCAGCATCCTGTTCGTGATCGCGACGGCATCGAGCCTGGCATTCGCGCTGTCGATCCAGCAACTTCCCGGCCTGCTCCAGCACGCCATGACCGGGCTGGCGGTGCATTACGGCAGTTCCGCCTTCCTGCTGGTGTCGGTGCTGCTGACGATCGTGTTCGGCACCATCCTGGAGGGCGCGCCGGCGCTCATCCTTTTTGGTCCGCTGCTGGCGCCCATTGCCGCGCAGGCCGGCGTGCATCCGCTACACTTCGGCACTGTGATGGTGATCGCCATGGGGTTCGGCCTGTTCATGCCGCCGCTGGGCCTGGGGCTGTTCGCCACGTGCGCGATGACCGGCACGCGCATGGAGCAGGTCGCCGGGCCGATGCTGAGGTACCTGGTGCTGCTGTTGCTGATTTTGCTGCTGTTGGTCCTGATGCCATCGCTCACGCTATGGCTACCCCGACTGATGAAGCTGGCATGAGAACCCGATAATGGCAACCATACAAGACGTCGCCAGACTGGCGAACGTGTCCGTGAGCTCCGTTTCCAACGTGCTCAATGGACGCACCGAGCGGCTCAATCCCGCCACCTTCGAGCGGGTGCAGGAGGCGATCCGCACGCTCGGCTTCCGCCCCAGCCAGGTTGCGCGCCAGCTCAAGACCGGGCAGACGCCCATGCTGGGCCTGCTGGTGCCTTCCACCGCCAATCCGATGTACGGCCAGCTCGCGCTGAAGATCGAGGCCGAAGCACAGCGCCAGACCGGCTATCGCGTGCTGCTGGGCAACACCAACCGCGACCGGGAGCAGGAGTCGCGCATGCTCGACGACCTGCTCTCGTTTGGCGTGCACGGCGTGATCATCGTCTCGTCGCTGACCGACGAGCAGCATTTCGAGCCGGCGACCCGCCAGGGGCTGGCGATGGTGAGCTACGACGGCGGCGCCGATCCCAACATGCCTGTGCGCATCGACCATGTCGCGCCCGACAACTTCCAGGCAGGCCACCTGGCCGCCTCGCACCTGATCGCCCTTGGCCACCGGCATATCGCATTCGTCATGCCCGCCGGGCGCACCGTCAGCCGCGCGAGCAAGATTGCCGGTTTTGAGGCCGCGGCAACAGAGGCCGGGATCGCAGAAACGGCAGAGGTGATAGAGTGCCCGCCCGCCGCGCACTATGGCGATGCCGAACTGGCCGAACTGGGCCAGCTCCTGGCCGCTCGGCTGGCGCGCACCACGGCGCGCCCGACCGGGCTGATCGCGGTCAACGACATGATGGCGATCGGGCTGATGTCGGGTTTGCACCAGGCCGGTTTGTCGGTGCCGGCCGACGTTTCAGTGATTGGCATGGACGATATCGGCATGTGCTCATACACCAATCCCGCGCTCACATCGGTGGCCATGCCTTTTGGCGACATGGCGGAAGCCATGGTGCGCCGGGTCATGCTGCGGCTGGCGCAACCCGGGCTGGCGCCGATTCGCCTGTGTTTCCCCAGCGGCCTGGTGGTGCGCCAGTCCACCGCGCCGCCGCCTGCCGTCAACCGCGTGGCCGGCGCGCCGGCCCGAAGGCGAGGCTGACCTGTGCATTGCAGCCCGTGGCGGCCGGGGGGAGCCCGCCGCCAGGGGCTGGTGGTGACGCGCACGGCGTGCGCGTGATGGTGTTGGAATGATCTGTATCGTGGAGGAGCGAGAGATGGTGCCCGACAAACCGGAACGCCGGCAGGCAGGACCAGGACCGGCCAGAACCTATATCGAGGCGGGATACGCCATTGAAGTGGATATCCTGCAAGTGGAGGACGGAAGCTGGGGATCGCTCGTCCGCCTGTCAAAGCTGGCCGACGGCCAGATGCCCGCCGCGCACTTCATGCTCAACCGCACATTCGAGGACCGTGCCATGGCGTTTTCCTACACACTGGCGCTGACGCGTGCATGCGTAACGCAGTTCGCACCGGCCGACGCGACCACGATCGCCGAGTTGCTCAAGGCCGGCAACGCCGGCCGGGCCGACAAGGCTGACGAATAGGGGGAGGGGGCAGGCCGCGACGAGAGGCTACTCAGGACGATTTCGACGAGGCGCAAAGCAGATGAGACGACCGGAATGACATAGCGCCGGCCCTGGCCGGTGCCTGGCGTCCGGCTGACGATCGCGACGGCACGCGTGGCCATTACCTGGCTGAACGGCACGTTGCGGCAAGTGCGGAAGGGGGGCCCACCAGGCAATCAGGGGGGCAGCATGGAAAACACCGAGGTGTTCACAAGGCAGGAACTGGACACTTATTTTGCGTCGTATGTCGGCATGGAGGGTGGGAATCCCCGGGCTTCGGTCTGGTTCTGCGACAGGAGTCCGAATCCCTGGTCCGAGCACCTGAAAGCGCCGCTCGAGCCCCGCATGGCGCCGTTGTCGTGGGACCGCGCGTTTCGTGAAGCGCATCGGGGCAGCATGGGCAAATGGCTTAGTCACCAGCGCATTGCCCGCATCATGGCCGCCGCCCGCGCCGAGGTGCTGGGCCTTCGCGATGCTGACGCCGACTGGAAGCCGTATTACGAGCACTGCCTGTATTCGTCCCGCGGCGCCGAGTTCAAGCTCAACCTGTTTCCCTTGCCCGTGCAGCTCGATGGCCTGACCCCCTGGTCCAGGGTGTTCCGCGGCCAGCCCGAACTGGTGCCCAAGGAGCGTTACCTGGACCTGTGCCGGTACGGCGGACGCTTCCGCTTCCTGGCCCAGATGTGCGCGCGCTGGCGGCCAAAGGTGGTGGTGTGCCTGGGCCATCGGCACACCGAGGATTTTGTCAGTGCATTCGCGCTGGACGGCGCGGCGATGCAAGAGCGGCAGTTGCAGCCCGCCGACCTGGTGAAATCCCTGCGCGTGGTCACGCGGGGCGACAGCACCTGGATTATCTGCCCGGCACTGGCCGGCCCCTCCGGCCTGACCTCCGACGTGCTCCTCAGTGCTTTTGGCAAGCTGCTTGCCGCCAGGCTCGATCCGGCCGACTTCGCTCCGGCGAGCGAGGCGAGCGAGGCGCGCCAGGCAGCGGATGTTCGCCCGTGGCCGCAGCCCGCGTCGCACCTGGGCCCGCCTCGCTGACAACGCCTGTCAGCCGATGCTCAGGCGCCATCGCGCGGGCAGTGATTTCCGGCGCTCGATAGTGGCATGCCCGCGGGGACCCATGCCGCGCATACCGCATCCTACAATCCATGGGTGTCGCTTTCGTGGACCTGGAGCTGAGATGAATCAGGAGCTTTCCCGTGCAGGCTCCGCGGTAGCCGCGCCTGCCGCCGGGCCGTGGAGTCCCTTGCGCAACAAGGTGTTCCGGGCCATCTGGCTGGCCACGCTGGCGTCCAATATCGGTACCTGGATGCATGATGTCGGCGCCGGCTGGATGATGACGTCGGTCAGCCCGTCGCCACTGATGGTGGCGCTCGTGCAGGCGGCCACGACGCTGCCGATGTTCCTGTTCGCCCTGCCGTCCGGCGTGCTGGCCGATATCGTGGACCGGCGCAAATACCTGTTGTTCGCGCAAGCCTGGATGCTGGTGGTGGCGGCGGCGCTCGGCCTGCTGGCGCTGGCCGGGCTGGTAACGCCCGCGGTGCTGCTGGCCGCCACTTTCCTGCTGGGCATTGGCGCGGCGATGAGCGCGCCGCCGTTCCAGGCCATTGTGCCGGACCTGGTGCCCAAGCCGGAGCTGCAGTCGGCGGTGGCGCTCAACTCGCTGGGGGTGAACATCAGCCGGGCGATCGGGCCCGCGCTGGGCGGCGTCGTGCTGACGCTGTTCGGGCCGCCGGCGGTGTTCCTGATCAACGCGGTGTCGGTGCTGGGGGTGCTGTGGGTGATCTACCGGTGGCAGCCGGCGCAGGTCACGCGGCGCTTGCCGCCCGAGCATTTCCTCCCGGCCGTGCGGGCTGGCCTGCGCTACGTGCAGGCGGCGCCGGTGCTGCAGGTGGTGCTGGTCCGCGCGGTGGCCTTCTTTGTGTTCGGCAGTGCCGGCTGGGCGCTGTTGCCGCTGGTGGCGCGCAAAGGGCTGGCGGTGGGGCCGGGCGGCTACGGGCTGCTGCTGGCTTGCGTGGGGGCGGGGGCGATCGGCGGCGCCCTGGTGCTGCCGCGCCTGCGCCAGCTGCTCTCGCCCGATCGCCTGGTGCTTGGCGCCAGCGTGATTTTCGCGCTGGTCTTGTTGGCCATGTCGGTCTTCAGGAGCTTCGCCTTGATCGCCGCCGTGCTGCTGTTCGCGGGCCTGGCCTGGATCGTCGTGCTGTCCGTGCTCAATGGCGGCGCGCAGCGCAGTTCGGCGGGCTGGGTGAAGGCACGGGCGCTGGCGGTCTACCTGGTAGTGTTCTTCGGCGCCATGGCGGCCGGCAGCGCAGTGTGGGGGCAGGTAGCCTCGCTCAAGGGGACGGACCTGGCGCTGCAGGTGGCCGGCTCGGGCATGCTGCTGGCCGCCGTGGCGGCCTTGCGCTGGAGTCTGGCCGATTCGCCGGACCTGGATCTCACGCCGTCGCCGCACGATGCCAGCGTGCCGCTTTCCGAAGAGACCGCCGGCGATCGCGGGCCGGTGATGATCACCGTCGAATACCACACCGACCCGGGGGATGCCGCCGCGTTTCTCGCCGCTGCCCGCGAAATGCGGCGCGTGCGCAGGCGCGGCGGGGCGCTGTCGTGGAGCCTGTTCGAGGACATGGAAGCGCCCGGCCGCTACGTGGAAACGTTTGTGATCGAGTCGTGGCTGGAGCACCTGCGCCAGCACGAGCGCTTCAGCGCCAACGACAAGGCGATCCAGGCCCGCGTCCATGCCTTGCATCGCGGCCCGGCGCCGCCGCGGGTGCGGCACCTGGTCTCGCCGCCGTAGCGGCTGCATGGCGGCTTACGTAAGGCTAGGCACTCCCCGGCGTCTCGCCGGTTTCGATTGCGACTTCCCACCAGGCCGGCAACAGGGCGCGCACCTCCGGCCGTGCGAAGCGGTCGTCGATCAGGTGCACCACGCCGCGGTCCGCCTCGGTGCGGATCACGCGCCCGGCCGCCTGCACGACTTTTTGCAGGCCGGGATAGAGGTAGCCGTACTCGTAGCCGCAGCCGAATGCCGACTGCATCCTGCGCATGGTCAGTTCATTGACCGGGTTGAGCTGCGGCAAGCCGAGCGTGGCGATAAAGGCGCCGATGAGCCGCTCCCCCGGCAGGTCGATGCCCTCCGCGAAGGAACCGCCAAGCACCGCGAACCCGATGGCGCAGGTTCCGGGCGCAAAGGCCGCCAGGAACTCGGCCTGCTCGGCCTCGGTCATGGCGCGCGACTGCCGGCGCACGGCAATATCCGGGCAGCGCTGCTCAAAGGCGTCCGCCACTTGCCGCAGGTAATCGTGGCTGCTGAAGAATGCGAGGTAGTTGCCCGGACGCGCCCGGTACTGCGCGCCCAGCAGGTCCACGATGGGGCGCACGGAGCGCTCGCGGTCGCGGTAGCGCGTGGAAATATTGCCGGCGATACGCACCGCCAACTGGTCGGCGCGGAAGGGCGACTGCACTTCCAGCCAGACCGTGTTGCGTGGCAGGCCCAGCGTGTCGCTGACAAAGCGCGCGGGGGTCAGCGTGGCGGAGAACAGCGTGGTGGCATGGGCCGCCGCGAACCGGGGCGCCAGGAAGGGAGCGGGGATGAGGTTGCGCACGGCAAGGCGGCCCTTGCCTGTCTTGCTCCAGGCGGGGCGCGTTGCGGATTCGGCGGCGCCAGCCTCCTTGCTGACATCGAAGACCGAATGCGCGTCGAGCGACTCGGCCAGGCGGCAGAAGTGCAGGGCATCGAAATAGAAGCGCTGCAGCGCCGGGCCCACGCTTTCCGGCGCTTCGGTGAGCTGGTCCAGGATGGCCGATGCCGTGCGCTCCAGCGCCGCGATAAACGGGCCGGGAATTTCCGGGTACGCGGCATAAGCGCTCTCCTGCGCCTTCGCCAGCAGGTTCCACTGGCCGCAGAGCCGGCGCAGCGCGCTGGCGAGCGGCCTTGGCGCGCCGCGCCGCAGTTCGGGCAGCACCGCGGGATCCAGCTCCGCCGAGTACATCTTGCGCGCCCGCTCCAGCAGGTTGTGCGCCTCGTCGACCAGCACGCCGACGCGCCAGTCGTTGGCGGCGGTCATGCCATGCAGCATGGCGGCGCGGTCGAAGTAGTAGTTGTAGTCGCCGATCACGAGATCCGCCCAGCGCGCCATTTCCTGGCCCAGGTAGTACGGGCAGATATCGTGGCTGAGTGCGATCTGCCGCAAGGCTGCGCGATCGAGCAGGGCCTGCCCGGCGGCGTCCTGCCGTGCTGCCGGCAGGCGGTCGTAGAACCCGCGCGCGAGCGGGCACGATTCGCCGTGGCAGGCGCGGTCCGGCTGCTCGCAGGCCTTGTCGCGCGCGGTCAGTTCCAGCACCCGCAGGCGCAGGCCGGCGTTACCGTCGCGCAGTCCCTGCGCGGCGTCCAGCGCCATCTGGCGGCCGGTGGTCTTGGCGGTCAGATAGAACACCTTGTCGACCTGGCCCTGGGGCACCGCCTTGAGCATGGAGAACAAGGTGCCTGCTGTCTTGCCGATGCCGGTAGGGGCCTGCGCCAGCAGGCAGCGGCCCGAGCGTCCGGCGCGATAGACGGCTTCGGCCAGGTCACGCTGCCCGCGCCGGAACGAGGCATGGGGAAAGGCCATGCCTTGCAGCGCCTGGTCGCGCACCGCGCGATGCGCGCTCTCCTGCAAGGCCCAGTTGACGAAGCGCTCGCACTTCTCTTCGAAGAATGCCCGGAGTTGCCCGGCCCCGAACTGCTCGCTGAAGCCCGACTCCTGCTGGCTCGCCACGTCGAAATAGACCACGCCCACCTGCATGCCGGCGAGACCGAGTTTTTCGCATAGCAGCCAGGCATAGATCTTCGCCTGGGCCAGGTGCAATTGCCGATGGTTCTCGGGCAGCGCGGTCCAATCGCCGCGCACCGTCTTGATTTCTTCCAGCAGGTTCCGGGCGGGATCGTAGCCATCGGCGCGCCCGCGCACCCGCAGGTTCCTGAACTCGCCCTGCAGGCTGATCTCGGACTGGTACGCGGCGCCTCGCCGCGACTGCACCAGGGCATGGGCTGCCATGCCGTCGGCGGCGGTAGGCGAAGGCGTGAAGCGCACGTCGAGATCGCCTTGCTTGGCGGTGAATTCGCACAAGGCACGCACGGCGACGGTGTACGTCATCAGCCTCGCTCCTGTGTCGGAGACGTGGCGGGCGGGATCGGCAAGGAGGCAACCTTCCCGGTGTAGGGGATGGCGCACTTGGTAGGGGAAATCACGAGATGAACGTGCTGCTGCGGCGAACTGTATGAATATACAGTACCGGGGTGGGGCCGGCCGGCATCTTGCCTAATCTGGCTGCGCTGCCCAAACCGTGCCACAATTTTGCATCCCGCGCATCCCGGGCATTGCAGCAGGGCGGCGCCGGCAAGCTTGCGCCGCCAGGGCATCCGCCCTGCAAAGCTTTACGTCTCCGCCATGACAGAGCCCCGCAGCCTGAATGCGCCCTCCTCGCCAGCTTCGCCCACCCCGCAAGTCGAGGAGTCGAGCGAGACGAGCTACCGCGCGCTGGTGGACGCCATCCAGGACTACGCCATCTTCACCCTGACCGGGACCGGCCATATTTCGAGCTGGAGCCCGGGCGCGCAGCGGATGAAGGGTTATGCGGCGGCGGAAGTCATTGGCAAGCATTTCTCGGTGTTCTACACGCCCGAGGCCGTCGCCAGCGGCTGGCCGGACTACGAGTTGCGGTGCGCCCGGGCGGAAGGGCGCTTCGAAGACGAGGGCTGGCGGGTGCGCAAGGACGGCACGCTGTTCTGGGCCAACGTGACGATCACACCGATCTACGACGAGAGCCAGGCCGTCAGCGGCTTTGCCAAGGTGGTCCGGGACATGAGCGAAAGACGGCGGCTGGAAGAAATCGAAGCGTCGAGCCGCCGCATGAGCGAGTTCCTCGCGACGCTGTCGCATGAACTGCGCAACCCGCTGGCGCCGGTACGCAATGCCATCAACCTGATGCGGCTGGATACCAGCCTCAGTCCCCATGCCGCGCGCTGCCGGGACATGATCGACCGGCAGATCAGCCACCTGACGCGGCTTGTCGATGACCTGCTGGATGTGGGGCGCATTGCCTCGGGCAAGGTGGGACTGAGGCTGCGCAATGTCGACCTGCGCGACGTGGTGGAGCGTGGCATCGAGTCCGCCCGCCCCGTGCTGGACTTGCGCGGGCAGCAAGTCGACGTCAGCCTGCCCGATGAGCCCGTGGCGTTCCGGGCCGATCTCACCCGGCTAGTGCAGGTCCTGCAGAACCTGCTGCACAACGCCGCGAAGTTCTCGCCGGCGGGCAGCCGCATCGCCATCAGCGGCGAGGTGACCGGCCGCTTGCTTGAGCTGCGGGTATACGATCAGGGGTGCGGCATCCAGCATGACGCGCTGGAAGACATCTTCAGCCTGTTCGTGCAACGCAGCCCCATCAGCGAAGCCCAGAATGCCGGGCTTGGCATTGGCCTGTCACTGTGCCGCTCGCTGGTGGAACTGCATGGCGGAACCATCCGGGCCTCCAGCGCCGGGCTGGGCAAGGGCAGCACATTTACCATCCAGATGCCCTGCATCAAGCATCAGCCCGCGGACACCGCTGCCGATACGTCCCCGCGGACCGGCGCATTGCGCGTGCTGGTGGTGGATGACAACCGGGATTCGGCTGACAGTCTCGCCATGCTGCTGGAGATGCTGGGCCATGAAGTGTCGGTCGCCTACGAGGGGGAAACGGCCCGCGCGATAGCCACCCGTTTTTCGCCGCACCTCGCGCTGATCGACATCGCCATGCCCCTCATGGACGGCTTCGAATTGCTGAAGATCCTGCGGGCCCAGCCGGAACTGCCCGGCACGGTCTTCGTCGCGATGACCGGGTTCGGGCAACCGGCAGACCATGAGGATACGCATGCCGCCGGCTTCCACGCCCATATGGTGAAGCCGATCGAGATGAGCCACCTGGAGATGCTGCTGGCAACGGTGGGGCGGCGGATCGCCCGTGGCGAGTAGCGTTTGCCTGCCGGCACCGGTCATTCCTTCCCGATCGTTGAAAACGCCGCAATGTCCGGCGTCGGGTGCAGCCCGTCCCGGCCGTGCCTGCGCCGTTGCGCGCCGGCAGACTTCAGCGCCGGAAGGACGCGCATCGTAGAATTGCGCCATGTACCGCACAACTCGCTCCGGCGCCTGGCAGGCGCCGGGACGCTGCGACGCGCAGCGCAAGGATGACTGACATGAGTGACATGACGAACAAGTTCCTGAATATCTATTCCCACGGTTTCGCCCGCGTGGCGGTGGGCGTGCCTGTCTGCCGCGTGGCCGATCCCGCCTTCAATGCAGCCGGGACGATTGCGTTGGCCAGGGAAGCCGCCAGCCAGGGCGCGGCGCTGGTGGCCTTCCCGGAACTCGGCTTGTCCGCCTATACCTGCGACGACCTGTTTCACCAGCGGGCCTTGCTCGATGCGTGCGAGGCTGCCCTGGCAGAGATCGTGGCTGCCTCCAGGACCATTGCCACCACGCTGGTGGTCGGGCTGCCCCTGCGGGTCGAGCATCAGTTGTTCAACTGCGCGGCGGTGGTCGCCGGCGGGCAGGTGCTCGGTGTCGTCCCGAAGTCCTACCTGCCGAATTACTGGGAGTTCTACGAGGCACGGCAATTCAGCGCGGCGGACAGCGCGGCGGTGAGCGAAGTGCTGCTGGACGGAAACAAAGTGCCGTTTGGCGCCGGCCTGCTGTTCGAAGCGCGGGACATTCCGTTCTTCCGCTTCCACGTGGAGATCTGCGAGGACGTCTGGGTGCCGATTCCCCCGTCGTCGTTCGCGGCGCTGGCGGGCGCCACCGTGCTGGTGAACCTGTCGGCATCCAATATCGTGGTCGGCAAGTCCGGCTACCGGCATCAACTGGTCAGCCAGCAATCGGCGCGTTGCCTCGCGGCCTATGTCTACAGTTCGGCCGGCAAGGGCGAGTCGTCCACCGACCTGGCGTGGGACGGGCAGGCGCTGATCTACGAGAACGGCGAACTGCTGGCCGAGTCCGAACGCTTCGCGGACAGCTCGCACCTGACCTTTGCCGACGTCGACCTCGAACGCCTGTCGCGCGAGCGGATGCACCAGACCACCTTCGGCCACTCGGTGCGGCGCCATGGCGCGGAGGTCGCGAAGTTCAGGGTGATTCCGTTTGCCGTCGATACGGCGCTGGACAAGGCCTTGCCGCTGCGCCGGACGGTGGAGCGGTTCCCCTACGTGCCGTCCGACGCCCGGCGCCGGGACGAACGATGCAGCGAGGTCTACAACATCCAGGTGCAGGCGCTGGTCCAGCGCTTGTCGGCCAGCGGCATCTCCAAGGTGGTGATCGGTGTCTCCGGCGGGCTGGACTCAACGCATGCGCTGCTCGTGTGCGCGAAGGCCATGGACCGGCTGAAGCTGCCCCGCACCAATATCCTCGGCATCACCATGCCCGGCTTCGCCACCAGCGACCGCACGCTGCTCCAGGCGCGCAAGCTGATGGAGGTGGTGGGCTGCGTGTCGAAGGAGATCGATATCCGGCCGAGCTGCATCGAAATGCTCAAGGATCTCGGGCACCCGTATGCGTCGGGCAAGCCCGTGTACGACGTGACGTTCGAGAACGTGCAGGCGGGCGAGCGCACTAACCACCTGTTCCGCTTTGCCAATTCCAGCCACGCTATCGTGATCGGCACGGGCGACCTCAGCGAGCTTGCGCTTGGCTGGTGTACTTATGGCGTTGGCGACCATATGTCGCATTACAACGTGAACGGCAGCGTGCCGAAGACGCTGATCTCGCATCTGGTCCGCTGGGTAGCGGAGACGGGACAGATCGGCGACGCGGGGTCTGACGTATTGCTCGACGTGCTTGGGACGGAGATCAGTCCAGAACTGGTGCCGGGCGACTCGGTCGATGCGCCACAGCAGAAGACAGAGAATTTCATCGGTCCGTATGAGCTGCAGGATTTCAACCTGTATTACACGTTGCGGTTTGGGTTTACGCCGACCAAGATTGCGTTTCTTGCCATGAGCGCCTGGGGCGATCGCGATAAGGGGAGCTGGCCCGAGGGGCTGCATGTGGCGCGTAATGAGTACAAGGTGGCGGATATCAAGCGGAACCTCGGGATCTTTCTTGACCGGTTTTTCCGGACGAGCCAGTTCAAGCGGTCTTGTGTGCCGAATGGGCCTAAGGTGGGGTCGGGTGGGTCGTTGTCGCCGCGGGGGGATTGGCGGGCGCCTAGTGATTCGGAGTCTGTTGTGTGGATGAAGGACTTGGAGGGGGTGCCGGATGAGGTGTGAGGTGTGAGGCTCAGAGGGGCTTTGAATTCAACTTCAAAGGCTTAAAGTCAAAGGCGGTTTCACCCCCCTGCGGGGGGCGACCTACTTTTTTGTCTTGCCAAAAAAGTAGGCAAAAAAGGCGCGCCGGATGGGGCGACACCCCCTCGGGATCCGGCGAAAAGAGCGGCCGGGACCCAAACTCGCATCGCCTTAAGGCGATACTCAAACATGGGTCCCTCTTTTCCGCTCTTTTCACCGGATCCCGAGGCGCCCCATACGGCCTAGTACAACATCCCGTAAATAGCTTGAATATTTAATCACCTCGGATATGATGGCGGGATGAGCCGAGGCCGCCAAGCAATGCCAGTGAAGCTGGCGAAGAAAGAAAGACAGGAACTGCAATCGCTGATCGAGCGCAAGACGGCGCCGCAGCGAGATGTGATGCGCGCGCGAATCGCGTTGTGGGCGCACGAGGGCCACTCCAATACGGTCATTGCGCGGGAACTGGGTGTATCGGCGCAAACGGTCTGCCTGTGGCGCAAGCGCATTGCCCAGCAAGGTGCCCAAGGCATTCGCGAGGGCGAGCGCAGCGGCCGTCCGCCGCGCATCACGCACGAGGAGCGACTACAGTTGATCGCGCTGGCGTGTGAGACGCAGGAACCTGAGGGGCGGGTCACGCCCACGCTCGACGAGATTGTGGTGCGCGCCGTGGAGCGTGGCGTTGTCGAGCAGATCAGCCGCAGCCAGGTGCAGCGCATTTTGCAGGCCGGCGACGTGCGTGCGCACCGGGTCCAGCAAAGGCTACATAGCCCAGACCCGGCCTTTCGCGAGAAGGTCAACGGCATTTGCAAGCTGTACCGTAAGGCGCCGCGAAACGCCGTGGTACTCAGTATCGACGAGAAGAGCGGCATTCAGGCCATCGAACGTAAGCACCCGGGACGGGCACCCGCGCCGGGGCGACTGCGTCGGCGCGAGTTTGAATATATTCGTCACGGCACCCAGGCGTTGATTGCGGCGCTGGACGTGCATACCGGACAGGTGCTGGCAGAATGCCGCGACCGGCGCACCCAGGACGATCTGGTCGCCTTCATGGAGCGCGTGGCAAGCGCGTACCCGGGCAAACAGGTGCACGTCGTGTGGGATAACCTCAATACGCATCGCGCCCAGGCCGTCTGGCAGGCGTTTAACGCCCGGCACGATGGGCGGTTTCACTTCCACTTCACGCCATTGCACGCGAGTTGGGTCAATCAGATCGAACTCTGGTTTGCCCGCTACACGCGCCGGGTGCTGCGCCACGCGAGCCACGCCAGCACCGCGCACCTGCGCGAGCGCACCGAGCAGTTTGTCCACGCGCACAATCGGGCGGCACGCCCGTTCAAATGGACTTTCCGGGGCTATCCGCTACAAACCGGCGCATCGTAATCGAGGAACGACATGCCAGCCTTACCCGCCAAACATTACGCTGCCGAATTGCAGCGGCAACTGCGCAGCCTGCTCGGCCACGAGCAGATCATCACGCAAGCCTACGGGCGTCACCTGCTGATCAAACGTCTGGACGACGAGGAGCCGACCGTGGTGGCTCGGCTGACCGAGCTCGGCCGCAATCGTTATGGCGCCGCCTTTCGCAGCCATAGCGGGCGTTGGGAACCGTTGCCAGGCAACGGTACACTCGACGAGATGGCCGAGCTGGTCGTCACGCTCCTGCACCTATATCTGCAGCCCGATAATTATTAAAGCCATTTACGGGATGTTGTACTAGTACACCTTGACGGCTCGCTTCGCATCGCGGGTCGGTGTGGCCCGCCCTTGGGGGCGCTCCACACGGCTACACCGAATCGTTGGTTGGCGCTACGCGTTTTCTTGCACAATTCCTCGCTTCTTCGCTTCTTCGCTTCTTCGTGTCTGCGGGGGCCGCGGGCGCTCGGGGTGCTTCAAATCGCCTTGTACATGATCGTGGTTGCATCCAGCCGTTCGCCAAACGGATCCCTGCAGTACCCCGGAATCACCCCCGCCGTCTGGTACCCCAGCGAAGCATAGAGCGGCTCGGCCTTGTCTCCGGTGCGGGTGTCCAGTGTCAGCAAGTTCCGCTCGAGTTGGCGGGCTAGCTTTTCCACTTCGGCCATCAAGGCTTGTGCGATCCCCTGGCGGCGGTATTCAGGATAGACGAGCAGCTTGCGCACTTCCGCGCGATGCGGTTGGTTGGGCGGTGTGTCGTAGTCCAGTTGGACCGATCCCGCGATCTTTCCTTCTTGCTGCGCGATCAGCAGCACTCGCGCGCCGCCACGCACCGCCGGCAAGACGTTTCCCTTCCAGAAGGCCTCGCTGTCCCCCATCATGAACGGCAGGACAAAGCCGATGCTGGCTCCGTCCTGCACGCAGGAATGTAACAGGGCTGCCAGTTCGCCCAGACGAGGCGTGATGTCGTCCGCTGGCAGCATCGAGATGCGGGTTTGCGTGTCGCTGGTCATGTGATCTCACACGATAAAGAGGAAATATCTGGCCGGGGATTGCGCGGGCGTCACGAAGGTGCTGGGTCCAAAGAGCTGGTATCGCAGGCAGTCACCGGCCCGCAGTGCATGGGTTTGCCCGTCGACAGTCACTTCCAGCTGTCCTTCGATCATCACCAGATGGTGCTCCAGGCCTTGCCTCGGGGTCTCTTCGTAGTCAATGCGCGTGTCCGGTTCCAGTTCGCATTCCAGGGCTTCGCCAGCCAGCGTTTGCGCCGGCGGCGACACCGAGCGCCGCCGGAATCCGTTGTCCGGATCCGTCCAGACGGGTTGCGAGCCGCGGCGTACCAGCGGCACGAAATCTTCTTCCACCATCCGCATCAGCCGCGACATGGTCAGGCCGTAGGCGGTGCAGAGCTTGCCAAGCACGCTCGCCGTCGGGCTGACTTCCGCATTTTCCAGCCGGGACAAGGTGGCGCGGCTGACGTGGCTGCGCTTGGCCAGTTCGTCCAGCGACCAGCTTCGCTCGGCCCTGAGTGCCTTCAGGCGCTGCGCGATCTGGCGGTCGAGGGCAATATCGTCATGTTCGGTTCGTTCCATATTAGGGAAATTATCTCTTTTGTGGGAATTACGCAAGATGCAGCGGATAAGCGGCAAGGCGCGGACCATGCGGCCGCGCCTGGGCATTGCTGTCAAAGGGGGAGGGCTTGCGGGGGAGGCGTGCGCCGGGCGCAGCTAGTGGGGCGGGCTAGTGCCTGACGATCCGCCTGTCGAACCAGTCATCCAGCATGGGCTTCTCATAGCGCAGCGGGTCGCTGCTCGAGTACATATTTACCGACATCATGAAGTTCATGTCGGCCAGCCGTTCCTCGCCGCTTGCCAGTATGCGGTCGTCATGGCTCAGGGTGTAGCGCAGCGTCATCCGGGGCCAGGTGATATCACGGACCACGCGGATTTCCTGCCCGTTGAAGCGAAACGGTTCGAAGCGCCCGGCCAGGTCGATGTCCAGCACTTCGATCTTGAGCGAGTCGCCCGGGGCGAGTTTGCGCTCGGCCAGCCGGGTCAGATGCCGCGTGATATCGCTTTCCACAGCGGCGAGATCCTTCTCGCTTGCATACGGGTGGGAGTAGGCGGCGTCGGTGTAGCTCTGCGGATCGATGAAGCTGACCGAGAGACTGCCGCCCGGAGGCGTCGCCAGGGCGCCGGCGCCGAATAATGCTGCCAAAGCGGCGGCGGCGAAACAAAGGGACCTGGACATTGCGACCTCCCGCTTTCCTCACGGCCTGATCGGTTCGACCGCGCGCGCGGAGGGCTTGTTCCGGGGCGCGGCGGCTCCGCTCAGGGCGCCAGTACCGCGCTGCCCGCCATCGTCGCCGGTACGGTCTGCCGCATCGTTTCCACGAAGCGGCGCAGCTTGGCGGGATAGAAGCTCGCGTAGGGATAGACCAGTTGCATGGGCAGCGAGGAAGCCTGCCACTGCGGTACCAGGTGGAGCAGGCGTCCCTGCGCGATGTCGTCCGCCATCAGCCACGCCGACGCCACGCAAACGCCCAGCCCCATGACCGCGGCGCTGCGCAGCGCATACAGGCTGTCGGTGCCGACGCGCGGGTGGAAGGCCAGCCGCTGGGTCTCGCCCGTGGCCGCATGGGTGAGCGACACCTCATTGCGGTAGAAGGTGCGCAGCGATAGCCAGGGCAGGCCGGCAAGCTCATTCGGATGCGAGGGCATCGCCCTGGCTTCCAGTACCGATGGCGCCGCCACGACGATGCGGGGCACTTCGGAAAGCCGGATCGACACTACGGACGGGTCGCTGACCTCGCCCACGTGGATGGCGCAATCGATGCCTTCGGCGATGAAGTCCGGTGTCCGGTCGTGCAGCAGCCATTCGACCGTCACCCGCGGGTGACGGCGCAGGAATGCCGCCAGCGGCCCCACCAGTTGCTGCTGGCCGAACGCATGTGGCACCACCACCCGCAGCGTGCCCGCCGGTTCGTCGCCGGCACCCCGCAAGTCCGCTTCGAACGCTTCCCAGCCCGCTACCAGTTCCTTGGCGCGCCCGAAGCAGCGCTCGCCGTCCTCGGTGAGTTTCATCGCATGCGTGGAGCGTTGCAGCAGGCGCAGGCCCAGCGAGCGCTCCAGGTTCTGCAGGCGGCGGCTCACCGTGGGCTGGGTGGTGCCCATCTGCGCGGCGGCCGCCGACAGGCTGCCGGCTTCGACGATCCGCACAAAGGTCTGCATCAGTTCGATGCGGTCGGTCGAGGCGGGCGCTGGCGTAGCGGGGGAGGGCGGTTTTAAGTTGGTCATACGTCGGATGCATAGCAATTGTGCAGAGTGTAGTACTACCGCGCTGAACCAGGGGCCGGCAAACTCCAGTCTCGTTTTCGATCCGAGGGTTTCCGCTATGTCATCCATTCGCGTTACAGATGCAAATGCCGCCACACACCCGGCCAGGGCTCCGGCGGTCCCGGCGGCCGAGACGGGTGCCGCCACCGGCTTGCCCGCCCGGTTGGTCCTGCTGCTTGCCGCCGGCGCCGGCCTGGCCGTGGCATCGCTCTATTACAGCCAGCCCATGCTGGGCGTGCTGGGTCCGGATATCGGTGCGTCCGACTGGGCTGTAGGGCTGGTCCCCACGCTCACACAACTGGGCTATGCCCTGGGCATTCTGCTGCTGGCGCCGCTGGGCGACCGCTATGACCGCCGGCGCATCATCCTGGCCAAGGCCGCCGTGCTTAGCGCCGCGCTGCTGGCCAGCGGCGCCGCCTCAGGCATCGGGCTGCTGCTGGCCACCAGCCTGGCGATCGGGCTGGCCGCCACGATGGCGCAGGACATCGTGCCGGCGGCCGCCACGCTGGCGCCGGAGTCGCACCGGGGCAAGGTCGTCGGCACGGTGATGACGGGGCTGCTGCTCGGCATCCTGCTCTCGCGCGTGCTCAGTGGTTTTGTGGCAGAGCACTTCGGCTGGCGGATCATGTTCGTGATCGCGGCGGCCAGCATCGCGCTGATCGGCGCGGTGGCATGGCGCGCACTGCCGCGCTTCAAGCCCACCACGCATCTCGCGTACAGCGCGCTGCTCGGCTCGCTGGCCAGCCTGTGGCGCAAGCATGGCGCGCTGCGCCGGGCGACCCTGGCGCAGGGGCTGCTGTCAATCGGTTTCAGCGCGTTCTGGTCGACGCTGGCCGTCATGCTGCATGGCGCGCCGTTTCATCTGGGCAGCGCGGCCGCTGGCGCGTTCGGGCTGGCCGGCGCAGCCGGCGCGCTCGCCGCACCGCTGGCCGGCCGCCTGGCCGACCGCAAGGGCCCCGAGCTGGTCACGCGCCTGGGCGCCGCGCTGGCCGCGGTTTCGTTCGCGGGGATGTTGTTCTCGCCGTTGCTGGCGCCGCACGCACGGCTGTGGCTGATCGCGGCCAGCGCGCTGGGCTTCGACCTTGGCGTGCAGGTCTCGCTGGTCGCGCACCAGACCATCGTCTATGGTATCGAGCCTGGCGCGCGCAGCCGGCTGAATGCGGTGCTGTTCGTCGGCATGTTCGTGGGCATGGCGGCCGGTGCCGCGCTGGGCAGCCTCATGCTGGCGCGGTGGGGATGGATGGCCGTCACGGCGTTGTCGACGGCGACGGCAATCGGGGCGTTGCTTGTGCGGGCATGGCCGGGGGCACGGCTGGCGAAATGACAAGCACCGCTTGCCGCGTCCGGCGAAAGACGCCTCGCCAGCACGGGAAAAAAGGCATGGCGAGGCGAAAGTACGGCGCTTGGGGGCCACTCACGTACAGGGCTGAGTCTGCACCTGGAGGCGAGTGGCGAATGTCTGCTGCCGCACATTGGATGCGCGGCCTTCAGCCGGAGTGCTGTACTCCGGGACCCATGCGCGGCCCGCCAGCCTGGCCGGGCGCTTGCGCCTGTTCTGCCAGGGCGGATGCGTGTTGCGCCGAAGCCGAGCGGCGATGGTCGATCAGCAGGACCGCAATCATGGCGATCACGCCCGGAATGGCGATCGCCATGAAATTCTGTTGCAGCGGCAGCGACATGCCCACCAGCGCGCCGATCACGATCGGCGCCAGGATCGCCCCGCTGCGGCCGATGCCCGATGCCCAGCCGATACCGGTGGCGCGCGCCGCCATCGGGTAGAACTGCCCGGCATAGGCATAGGTCACGATCTGCGTGCCGATGGTCGAGGCCCCGGCCAGCGCCACCAGCACGAACAGCAGCGGGGTGGGTACCGGGTAGCCCAGCAGCGTGATCGATACGGCGGCCAGCGCGTACATGCCGACCAGCACGTACTTGATATTGAAACGGTCGGCCAGCCAGCCGCCGCCGATGGCGCCGACCATGGCGCCGAAGTTCAGCACCAGCACGAAGGTCAGCGCCGAGCCCAGGCTGTAGCCGGCGCTGGCCATCATCTTGGCCAGCCATGAGCTGAGCGCGTAGACCATGAAGAGGCACATGAAGAATGCCACCCAGAACATCACGGTGCTGAAGCCTCGTCCGTCCTGGAACAGCTTGCCGATGGGCGCATCGCCGGCCTTGTCGCCGGCGGGCAGGGCGAACTGGTCGCCTGCCTGCGGCCGGTAGCCTGGTTCCAGCCGGGAAACGATGGCCTTGAGCGTGTCGATCTGGCCCTTCCTGACCAGGAAGGGCATCGACTCCGGCAGGGATTTCAGGATGAACGGGATCAGCAGCGCCGGCAGGCCCGCAGCGATAAACACCGACTGCCAGCCGTAGCTCTCGATCAGGCCCTTGCCCAGCAGGGCGGCCAGCATGCCCCCTACGGAGTAGCCGCTGAACATCAGCGTGACCATGGTGCCGCGTATCTTGCGCGGCGAGTATTCGGTCATCTGCGCCACCACGTTCGGCATGACGCCGCCGATGCCCAGGCCCGCCAGGAAGCGCGTGACGCTGAATGTCATGGGATCGCTGGTGAAGCCCGCCGCGGCGGTGAAGACGCTGAACAGCAGGATGCAGATGGCGATGGCGCGGCGCCGTCCGATGCGGTCGGCGATGGTGCCCATGAAGATCGCGCCGAACATCATGCCGAACAGCGCGGAGCTGACCATGAAGCCGGCGCTGGTGGCGTCGACGCCCATGCTTTTCATGATGGAGGGGAGTGCGATGCCGACGACGGCGAGGTCGTAGCCGTCGAAGATGATGATGAGGGCGCACCAGAGGAGGATTTGGGCGTGGAAGCGGTTGAAGCGGGCTTCGTCGGCTAGTTTGTGGATGTCGATTTGGGGCATGGGGTGTCTCCTTTTGGTCCTTTTGGGATTTGGGTGTTTTGTTTTTGTTTGGTGGGGTTGCAATTGCAACTGCTTGGCGTCAGCTGCTTAACGTCAACTGCTTAACGTCAAAGGCTTAACTGCAAAGTCAAAGGCGGTTTCACCCCCCTGCGGGGGGCGACCTACTTTCTTGTCTTGCCAAGAAAGTAGGCAAAGAAGGCGCGCCGGATGGGGCGACACCCCCTCGGGATCCGGCGAAAAGAGCGGCCGGGACCCAAACTCGCATCGCCTTAAGGCGATACTCAAACATGGGTCCCTCTTTTCCGCTCTTTTCGCCGGATCCCGAGGTGCCCCATACGGCCTGGTACACCTTGACGGCTCGCTTCGCATCGCGTGGGGGGCTCGCTTTGCATCGCTCTTTTTTGCGCTGGTTGGCTCCCCTCTCCCGCTGCGGGAGAGGGGGGCGGGGAGAGGGCGGGCGCTTGTTATGCCGTTGGGCGCTGGCGTGCTCCTGCCTTGTTTCTCACGCTGGCGCGCTTTCCATTTCCCGCAGCCTGAACCGCTGTATCTTCCCCGTGGCTGTCTTCGGCAGCGCGTCCATGAACTCGATGATGCGAGGGTATTTGTATGGCGCCAGCCGTTCCTTGACGAAGGCTTTCAGCTCCGTCTCGCTTACCTGCGCGCCGGGTTTGAGCACCACGAAGGCCTTGGTCTTGGTGAGGCCCGCTTCGTCGGGGACGCCGATCACGGCGGCTTCGAGCACCGAGGGGTGCACCATCAGCGTGGCTTCCACTTCGAAGGGGGATACATAGATGCCGCTGACCTTGAGCATGTCGTCGCTGCGGCCGGCGTAGCTGTAGCTGCCGTCGGCGTTGCGTACGTATTTGTCGCCGCTCTTGGTCCAGCCGCCGCGGAAGGTCTCGCGCGATTTCTCGCGGTTGCCCCAGTACATCAGCGCCGCGCTTGGGCCCTGGATATAGAGGTCGCCGACGTCGCCGTCGGACACCGGCCGGCCGTCTTCGTCGCGCAGTTCGACCACATAGCCGGGCACCGGCCAGCCGGTGGTGCCGTAGCGCACCTGCCCCGGACGGTTGGACAGGAAGATATGCAGCATTTCCGTCGAGCCGATGCCGTCGATGATCTCGCAGCCGAAGCGCGCGGTGAAACGCTCGCCGATGTCGGCCGGCAAGGCCTCGCCGGCGGACGAGCACAGGCGCAGCGAGACCTGTTCCCGCTGCGGCAGCCCGGGCGCGGCGAGCATGCCCGCGTAGCCAGTGGGCGCGCCGAAGAACACGGTCGGCTGGTTTTCCAGCCAGCGCTTGAAGGTGGCTTCCGGCGTTGGCCGTTCGGCCATCAGCACAACGGTAGCGCCCACGCTGAGCGGGAAGCTGAGGCCGTTGCCGAGCCCGTAGGCGAAGTAGAGCTTGGCCGCCGAGAAGCAGATATCGCTCTCGCACAACGAGAGGATGGGCTTCGCGTAAAGCTCGGCGGTCCAGTATGGATTGCCCTGGCTGTGCAGCACGCCTTTGGGACGCCCGGTGGAGCCCGACGAATAGAGCCAGAAGCCGGGATCGTCGGGACCGGTACCAGCCGGCGCCGGTAGCGGCGCGTGGCTATCGATCAGCGCATCGAGCGCGATCATGCCGTGCGCAAGCGGCCCGGCGGGCCGGGAGACGATCACTCGCCCGATCTCATGGCCGCCCTGGGCGATGGCCTCCTGCAGCACGGGCAGCAGCGCGCCCGAAACCAGCACCGCCTGCGCGCGGCTGTGCTGCAGCATATAGGCGTAGTCATCGGCGGTGAGCAGGGTGTTGACCGCCACCGGCACGATGCCCGCGTACATTGCGCCGAGGAAGCACACCGGCCAGTCGTTGCAATCGTGCATCAGCAACAGCACGCGCTCTTCGCGGTGGATGCCGCAAGCCTGCAGCGCGGCAGCGAGCCGGCGGATGCGGTCGGCCAGTTCGCCATAGCGCATGTGGCCATGGTCGTCGATATAGGCGACCTTGCCGGGCCGCTGCGCATTGCACGCGATCAGGTGCTGGGCGAAGTTGAACGGCGTCCCGGGCGGCTGGACCTGTGGTTCGGCTGTCATGCGTGTCTCCCCGTATCTGTGGTGTATTGATTTCGCCGGCGGCGGGCGCCTACAAGCGTTCCAGCACATGGGTGCCGGCCTGTACGGCGCTGCGCCGGTGATAGAAGTTCAGCGCGCGCAACCCGCCCAGTTCTTCGCCACCGCCGGCGCGGCCGGGGCCGCCATGCAGCGACTGCGGCATGACGTTGCCGTGGCCGGTGTGCAGCTGGGCCACCTCGGGGGAGATCACGTGGACGCGTCCGTGGCTGTCGGCAAGCTCGACAGCGATGGCGGCCAGCGCACCGGGATCGCTGCCATACAGCGACGCCACCAGCGAACCCTGGCCCCGGCGCACCAGGGCCAGCGCGTGGGCGCTGTCGCGGTAGGGCAGCAGCGTGGCCACCGGGCCAAACACCTCGGTGTCGTGGACGCGACCGGCGGCGTGCGCATCGCGCGCGCCCAGCAGCGTGGGGCCGATGCAGCAGGCCACGGCCGGGTCGGCATCGACCAGCGCATGCGTGGCGCCGTCGTGCAGCACTTCGGTTTGCGCCTGCAGATAGCCGAGCCCCTCGCGCACGGACGCGAGTTGTGTCCGGCTGACCAGGGCGCCCATGCGCACCGACTCGTTGCGGGGATTCCCCACCGTGATCTTGCGCAGGCGTGCACCGATGGCTTCGGCGGCAGCGCCATACAAGGCATCGGGCACGAAGATGCGGCGGATGGCCGTGCATTTCTGCCCGGACTTGACGGTCATTTCCCGCGCGGCTTCCTTGGCGAGCAGATCCAGCGCCTCGCTGCCTGCGGACTCGCCGGGCAGCAGCAGGGCCGAGTTGACGCTGTCGGCCTCGATATTGACGCGTACCGAGCGCTGCGTCACCGCGGCATGCGAGCGGATCAGCGCGGCAGTCTCGGCCGAGCCGGTGAAGGAGACGACATCGAACGGCTGCAACTGGTCGAGCAGTCCGGCCGCGCTGCCGCACACCACGGAGAGCGCGCCGGGCGGCAACACGCCCGCCTCGACCACATCCTTCACCATGCGCTGGGTCAGCCACGCGGTGGCCGTCGCCGGCTTCACGATCACGGGCACGCCCGACAGCAGCGCCGGCGCGGCCTTCTCCCACAAGCCCCAGCCCGGGAAATTGAAGGCATTGATCAGGAGCGCCACGCCGCGCGTGGGTACCAGCACATGTTGCGACTGGAAGAGCGGATCCTTGCCGAGGCGCGCGGCATCGCCGTCGATCAGGTAGCGGCGGTCGCCCAGCGACTCGCCGAGCTTCGCATAGGTGCCGAGCGTGAAGATGCCGCCATCGATATCCACCGCGGAATCGTTGTGCACGGTGCCGCTGTTGGAGGTGGCGATCTCGTAATACGCATCTCGGTTGGCTTGCAGGATCTTTTGCGCGGCGGCCAGCATGGCGGCGCGCTCGCGATAGGTCATGGCGCGCAATGCGGCACCGCCTTGCTCGCGCGCAAAGGCAAAGCCGGCCGCGAGGTCGAGCCCGGTGGCATCGACGCGCACCAGTGCATCGCCGAGCACGGGGTCGGACAGCGTCGCACCGTTGCCGGAGCCGGCCTGCCAGCGGCCGCCGAGATAGTTGGAAAGCAATTCGGTCATGAAGCGGTTCTCAGCGGGTGAAGTCGATGCGCCCTTCGGGCAGCAGGTAAAGGACGAGCGCGCGCCCACGGGTGACGGTGGGCCGGTGCGCGCTGCCCGGTGGGCAGACCAGCCAGCCGGCGGGGCGGCCGTCGAACTCGGCGCCGGCATCGACCGGCACGATCAGGTCGATCTCGCCATTGGGATGGGTGTGATGCGGACCGACGATGTCCTTCATATCGACCACGTCGACCGAAAAGCCATGCAGGTCGGCGGCCGGCTTGAAGATGCGGCCATAGCGGATGCCGCCGCCCTCGCGGTCGCACAGCCAGCCCTCGGCCACGCCGGTCTCGCAGGCGTTCTTCAGTGCGCTATAGGTAGGGCTGCCGACGCCGTGCTCGGCATTGAGCCAGGCATCCAGGGAGGCATCGAGAGGGCGGCCGGCAATGCGGGCCGTGAGCCGCGCGATCTGCTCGCGGAATTCGGTGGGGGACATGAAAGACGCTCCGTTAGACTTAGCCGGGTTGCATACCCGCGTTTCATGCATTATTGTGCATGAATGAAACATAGAGCCGTCACCAAACCATGTCAAGCACTATATTGCATGAAGCGGGGTTAACGCGGGACGCCCGAGACGCCGCGCACGGCAACGGCGCCGGCGTCGAAGCCGGCTCCCATGAGAAAAATGCCTTTCTCGTCGCGCTGGGCGAGCGCGCGCGCGAACTGCGCGCGCGCCGGGGTTTGACGCGCAAGGCCACGGCGCTGGCGGCCGGCGTCTCGGAGCGGCATCTCGCCAATCTGGAGTACGGCAGCGGCAACGCATCCATCCTGGTGCTGCTGCAGATCGCCTCGGCGCTGCATTGCTCGCTGGCGGAGTTGCTGGGCGACGTGTCGACCTCTTCGCCGGAATGGCTGCTGATCAGGGAACTGCTCGAACACCGGGACGAAGGCACGCTGCGGCGCGTGCGCATCGCCGTGGGCGAGATGCTGGGCACCGGCGGCGGCAATGCCGCGCGCAGCCCGCGCGTGGCGCTGATCGGGCTGCGCGGCGCCGGCAAATCCACGCTTGGCGGCATGCTGGCCGAGGATCTTGGCTTCCCCTTTGTCGAGCTGAGCCGCGAGATAGAGAAGTTTGCCGGCTGCAGCATCTCGGAAATCCAGGGCCTCTACGGCATGAACGCCTACCGCCGCTATGAGCGGCGCGCCCTGGAGGAGGCCATCCAGATCTATCCGGAGGCAGTGATCGCCACGCCGGGCGGGCTGGTGTCGGACCCGGCAACCTTCAACCTGCTGCTGGCCCACTGCACCACGGTGTGGCTGCAGGCCAGCCCGGAAGATCACATGAACCGAGTGCGCGCCCAGGGGGACTTCCGCCCGATGGCGGCCAGCAAGGAGGCGATGGAAGACCTGCGGCACATCCTGGCAGGCCGCGCGGCCTTCTATTCCAAGGCGGATTTCACGGTCGACACCAGCGCGGAACCGCTCGAATCCACCTTCCTCGCGCTCCGGGAGCGTGTGCGTTACGCCATGCAACTGCCGCTCTGAGCCTCTCCCCTGAAAGATGCACAATATTGCTTGACTGAATTTCAGTGCATGAACTATAGTTCGTTCACTGAATCACGACCCATGCACTATTGTGCTTCATCGCTGAGGAGACACTCATGACTACCGCGCCCCGCGTCGACTACCAGACCGACCCGTCCCAATACAAGCACCTGAAGCTGACGTTCGACGGTCCCGTTGCGACGCTGGAGGTGGACATCGATGAGAACGCCGGCCTGCGCCCCGGCTACAAGCTCAAGCTCAACAGCTACGACCTCGGCGTCGACATCGAACTGAACGATGCGGCCAACCGCATCCGCTTCGAGCATCCCGAAGTACGTACCGTGGTGCTCACCAGCGGCAAGGACAAGGTGTTCTGCTCAGGCGCCAATATCTTCATGCTGGGCGTCAGCAGCCATGCCTGGAAGGTGAACTTCTGCAAGTTCACCAACGAAACGCGCAACGGGCTGGAGGATTCGTCGAAGCACAGCGGCCTGAAGTTCCTCGCCGCGGTCAACGGCGCCTGCGCGGGTGGCGGCTATGAACTGGCGCTGGCCTGCGACGAGATCATCCTGGTCGATGACCGCTCCTCCGCCGTGAGCCTGCCCGAAGTACCGCTGCTGGGCGTGCTGCCGGGCACCGGCGGCCTGACCCGCGTGACCGACAAGCGCCACGTGCGCCACGACCTCGCCGATATCTTCTGCACCACCACCGAAGGCGTGCGCGGCCAGCGCGCCAAGGACTGGCGCCTGGTGGACGACATCGCCAAGCCCGCCGTGTTCGCGCAGAAAGTGCAGGAACGCGCGCTGGCCCTGGCCGCGCAGAGCGACCGTCCGGCCGGTGCGCGCGGCGTGGCGCTGACTCCGGTTGCGCGCACGCTGGAAGACGATGCCTTGCGCTACACGCACGTCACCGTGGAGATCGACCGCGCCGGCCGCAAGGCCACCTTCACCGTCAAGGCGCCGTCGGGCCCACAACCGCAAAGCGTCAGCGCCATCGCCGAAGCCGGCGCCGCCTGGTATCCGCTGCAACTGGCGCGCGAACTGGAAGACGCCATCCTGTCGATGCGTACCAACGAGCTCGACATCGGCACCTGGCTGATCAAGACCGAAGGCGATGCCGCCAACGTGCTGGCCATGGATGCCACGCTGCTTCCAAACAAGGATCACTGGCTGGTGCGCGAAACCATCGGCCTGCTGCGCCGTACTTTCTCGCGGCTGGATGTGTCATCGCGCAGCCTGTTCGCCCTGATCGAGCCGGGCTCCTGCTTTGCCGGCACGTTCCTCGAACTGGCGCTGGCCTGTGACCGCAGCTACCACCTGGCGCTGCCGGACGACGAAGCGCGCGCTCCGAAGATCACCGTGGCCGAGACCAATTTCGGCTTGTACCCGATGGTGACCGGTCAGAGCCGCCTGGGCCGCCGCTTCTACGACGAACAACCGGCGCTGGATGCGGTGCGCGCCAGGGCCGGCCAGCCGCTCGACGCTGACGCTGCGTTCGCGGTCGGCCTCGTCACCGCCAACCCGGACGATATCGACTGGACCGACGAAGTGCGCATTGCGCTGGAAGAGCGCGCGTCCATGTCGCCCGATGCGCTCACGGGCATGGAAGCCAACCTGCGCTTCAATGGCCAGGAGAACATGTTCACCCGCATCTTCGGGCGGCTTACCGCCTGGCAGAACTGGATCTTCCAGCGTCCCAACGCCGTCGGCGAGAAGGGCGCGCTCAAGGTCTACGGCAAGGGCGACAAGGCCGCGTTCGACTGGAATCGCGTCTGACGTTGTTCTTTAGTTAAAGCATCGTCGTGCGGCGCATGTCCGGGTGGGGCGCCGCACCCGAAATCGAACACGCTCCACCACATGCACAGCCAGCTTCGGAGACCATGATGTCCAGCATCAACTACAGCGACAAGATCCCCAACAACGTCAACCTCAGCGAAGACCGCACGCTGCAGCGCGCGCTCGAGCAATGGCAGCCCAACTACCTTAGCTGGTGGAACGACATGGGGCCGGATGGCTCGCAGAACTTCGACATCTACCTGCGCACCGCCATCAGCGTCGATCCGCAGGGCTGGGCGCACTTCGGCCATGTGAAGATGCCGGACTATCGCTGGGGCATCTTCCTGAACCCCGCCGAAGCCGACCGCAAGATCCATTTCGGCGACCACAAGGGCGACGATGCCTGGCAGGACGTGCCCGGCGAATACCGCGCCAACCTGCGCCGCATCATCGTGACCCAGGGCGATACCGAACCCGCGTCGGTGGAGCAGCAGCGCCACCTCGGCCTGACCGCGCCGAGCATGTACGACCTGCGCAACCTGTTCCAGGTTAACGTGGAGGAAGGCCGCCACCTGTGGGCGATGGTCTACCTGCTGCACAAGTACTTCGGCCGCGACGGCCGCGAAGAGGGCGAAGCGCTGCTGGAGCGCCGCAGCGGCCAGCAGGACAATCCGCGCATCCTGCAGGCGTTCAATGAAGAGACCCCGGACTGGCTGTCGTTCTTCATGTTCACCTACTTTACCGACCGCGACGGCAAGTTCCAGCTGTGCGCGCTGGCCGAAAGCTCTTTCGATCCGCTCGCCCGCACCACCAAGTTCATGCTGACCGAGGAAGCGCATCACATGTTCGTCGGCGAGAGCGGCATATCGCGCGTGATCCAGCGCACTTGCCAGGTGATGAACGAACTGAAGACCGACGATCCCGCCAGGCTGCGCGCCGCCGGCGTGATCGACCTGCCGACCATCCAGCGCTACCTGAACTTCCACTACAGCGTGACCATCGACCTGTTCGGCGCGGATGAGTCGAGCAACGCCGCCACCTTCTACAGCACCGGCCTCAAGGGCCGCTACGAGGAAGGCAAGCGCACCGACGATCACGTGCTCAAGGGCCAGACCTACAAGGTCCTGCAGGCGGTGGGCGGCCAGCTTGTCGAGAAGGAAGTGCCGATGCTCAACGCGCTCAACGAGGTATTGCGCGACGACTACATCAAGGATAGCGTTGCCGGTGTGGAACGCTGGAACCGGGTCATCGACAAGGCCGGCATCCCGTTCCGCCTGAAGGTGCCGCACAAGGCCTTCCACCGCAATATCGGCGCGCTTTCCGGCGTGAAGATCGCGCCGGAAGGCCGGGTGATCTCGGACGCCGAATGGAAGGCGAACGTCGACCAGTGGCTGCCGAGCGAGACCGACCGCGCCTTCGTGGCCAGCCTGATGGGCCGCGTGGTCGAGCCGGGCAAGTTCGCCGGCTGGATCGCACCGCCAGTGATGGGCATCAACCGCCAGCCGGTGGATTTCGAGTACGTGCGCTTCAACTGAGCGGCACAAGAGAAAAGAGACAAGCGACAAGGGCGGGGGACTGCTGGACCCCACGCCCGAAGGCCCCGGCCACAGGGGCCGCTTCACCCCCGGAGATTGCCATGGACATGTCCGACATCCAGGTCATCAGGCAGCACCTGATCGACCCCGAGATCTGCATTCGCTGCAATACCTGCGAGGCTACCTGCCCGGTCTCGGCCATCACCCACGATTCGCGCAACTATGTGGTCGATGCCGACAAATGCAACTCCTGCATGGCCTGCATCTCGCCGTGCCCGACCGGGTCGATCGACAACTGGCGCACCATGCCGCGCGTCAAGGCGTACAGCATCACGGAGCAACTTGGCTGGGAGACGCTGCCTGACGAGATGTCAGCCGAGCAACTGGCTGCCGAAGGCGTTGCGGCGGACGCCGAGCCGGTCCTTGAATCCGCGGCGGTGACGCTGCCTGCCGCGGTCACAGGCGACGACGTATTCAACAGCGCGCAGTATGGTGCTACCGTGCCGCCGTGGTCGGCCGCGCATGCCTATACCAATCTCTACGGCGCCAAGGCCGCGTCCCGCTCGATCACCGCCACCGTCACCGGCAATGCGCGCGTTACCGCGGTCGGCCGCGAGTACGATACGCACCACATCGTGCTGGACTTCGGCACTTCGCCTTTCCCGGTGCTGGAAGGCCAGTCGATCGGCATCGTGCCGCCTGGTGTGGATGCCGGCGGCCGGCCGCACCATGCGCGGCAGTATTCGCTTGCCAGTCCGCGCAATGGCGAGCGGCCGGGATATAACAATATCTCGCTGACCATCAAGCGAGTGCTGGAGGACCACCAGGGCAATCCGGTGCGCGGGGTGGCGTCAAACTATATGTGCGATCTGAAGGTAGGGGACAAGGTGGAGGTGATCGGGCCGTTTGGCGCGAGCTTCCTGATGCCGAATCATCCGCGCTCGAATATCGTGATGATTTGCACGGGCACCGGCAGCGCGCCTATGCGGGCCATGACCGAATGGCGCAGGCGGTTGCGCAAGTCCGGAAAGTTTGAGGGGGGCAAGCTGATGCTGTTTTTCGGTGCGCGCACGCAGGAGGAGCTGCCGTATTTCGGACCGCTGCAGAGCCTGCCCAAGGACTTCATCGACACCAACTTCGCCTTCTCGCGTACACCGGGTCAACCCAAGCGCTATGTGCAGGACGTGATGCGCGAACGCGCCGCCGACCTGGGGCCCTTGCTTGCCGATCCGAACACCTGTTTTTATGTTTGCGGGCTGAAGAGCATGGAGGAGGGGGTTGTGCTGGCGTTGAAGGATGTGGCGGAACAGGCGGGATTGTCGTGGGACACCGTCGGCGCCGCGTTGAAGAAGGATGGGCGGTTGCATCTGGAGACGTATTGATTTTCGAGGGTGGGCGCCCGCCGGGAACGACGCGCCGCACCCGAACCGTGCCTATTGCTCAAAACCCATAGCCAGGCGACGCAATCACGCCGTTCTCCTGATGCGATCCTGCCTGCGGGTCAAACGGCCTGGCGCTTGCGCCAGGCTTCATACAGGTCCTCGCCTTCATCGCGAACGGGGATGCACTCCAGCGTCATTTCCCGCTCCGCCACCGGCTTTGCCAGTTCAATGTAGCCGCGCTCGGCCGACAGGTCGTACGGCGCGCCGGCTTCATTGGAGTAGGCGTAGTAGACCTTGCCGACGCCGGCCAGGTACATCGCGGTCAGGCACATCGGGCAGGGATAGCCACTGGCGTACACCGTGCAGCCGGTGAGATCCGGCTTGCCCAGCGCGGCGCCGGCCGCGCGCACGGCCTGCATCTCGGCGTGGGCGGTCGGGTCGCAGGTGGCATCCACTTCGTTGACCGCCTTTGCAATGACCTCGCCGTTCCTGACCACCACCGCGCCGAAGGGCCAGGTGTTGCGCTCCCGGACATTGCCCATGGCCAGGCGGATCGATTCGATGAGGTGTTGTTCTGCTTGTGTCATGCGTGGACTCCGGGGAAAGATTTCGGGTTGTTTCAACTGCCGCGGTAGGTGGAAAAGCACCACGGCGAGCACAGCAGTGGCACGTGGTAGTGCTGCTTGGGGTCGGCTACCGAGAACCGCACCGGGATCACGTCGGCAAAGGCGTTGGCCGCCTTGAAATGCGCGCCGACCTGGAAGCGCAGCTCAAACTCGCCGGCACGCGCCTGCGGCGCCGGCAGTATGGGCGCGTCCGTGCGCCCGTCGGCGTTGCTGCGCGTGCTGTTGAGCAGCGTGGGCGGCGACGTGCCCAGGTCGAAGAGGTCGATCTGCATGCCCGCGATGGGCCTGCCGCTGGCGAGATCGAGTACGTGTGTGCTGATGCCTGCCATCTGCTTGCTCCGTAGTTGAGAGAGTCAGTGAGAGAGTCAGTGAGAGTGTTCGTGCCGTTGTCCCGGGCCGTTGTCTTCAGCTGCCGCGGTAGTAGGTATAGCTCCACGGCCCGAACTGGACCGGCAGGTGGATGCGCTCGCGCGTATCCGCGATCTGGAAGCGGATCGGTACCCTGGACAGGAAACTCGGCCGCGGCAGCTT
Source organism: Cupriavidus sp. F041 (assembly GCF_057814235.1). Lineage (NCBI taxonomy): Bacteria > Pseudomonadati > Pseudomonadota > Betaproteobacteria > Burkholderiales > Burkholderiaceae > Cupriavidus > Cupriavidus sp. F041. The sequence goes on along the minus strand of NZ_JBVASY010000001.1, from coordinate 1,052,177 downwards.
CGCCTGGCGCATTGCAAAGTAGTCGTCCACGTGCAGCAGGAGTTCGTAGTTGCCGGCGCGGTAGCTGTCGTCGATCAGCAGGGGCTCATCCGCGCGGCCGTTTGCTTTGATCGTCAGCGAGCGCAGCAGCGTGGGCTTGCCGTCCTTCAGCACGGAGAAGTCCACGCGCAAGCCGGTGGCGGGCGCGCCATGGTAAGTGTCGAGCGTATGGATGGTCAGCCGCGGGCTCACGCCATGCAGCACGATCGGGCCTACGTCCTGCGCCGGGGCCGGCGTGCCCGCGGTTGCCTGCGGCGTTGCCGCCAGGCCGCTTGCAGCCAGCAGCATGCCGCTGCCGAACAAGGCGCTGCCGATGGCGAACTGCCTGCGGGGTTGATCGACGTGTTCGGCAAGCGCGTTGGAATCGATGCGATGGTCTTTCATCTCAGGCCTCCTGGGTCTTCCTGGACTTCATGGTTTTTGCGGTGGCTGCGATCCCGATGAGCACAAGGATGGCTGCCAGCAGTTCGATGGCGGCCACCAGGTAAAGCCCCGGTGCAATGCGTCCCGTGGCGTTCTTCACCAGGCCCATCAGGTAGGGCGCGCCGAAGCCCGCGAGATTGGACACCGAGTTGATCAGCGCCACGCCCACCGCCGCCGCGCCGCCGGCCAGGAAGCGGTTGGGCAGTTGCCAGAACACGGGGATGGCGCTCATGGTCCCGGCCAGCGCGATGGTCATGGCCAGCAGCGCAAAGACCGGCGAAAGGCTGCCAAAGTCCATCAACAGCGCCAGCGCGCCCATGGCCAGGGCGCCGCAGATGGCGGGCGCGCTGAAGTGCCACCGCACCTCCTTCCTGCGGTCCGAATGCGCGCCGTTGGCGATCATGCCAACGGCGCCGCACAGATAGGCCAGCGCGGCAATCCAGCCGATGGCGACCGGTGTCGTAAAGCCCACGTCCTTAATGATGGTGGGAATCCAGAACGTCAGGGTCGAGTTCGCGCACAGCAGGCAGAAGAAGATGGCGATCAGCAGCCAGACCTTGGGATTGCGGAACAGCGTGCGCCAGTCGGTGCCGCGCTCGCCCAGCGCCAGGTTGTCGCGCTCAAGCCCTTCGCGGATCACGCGCTTGTCTTCCGTGTTGAGCCAGCCGGCCTGCTCCGGCCTGTCAGTCATGTAGAAAAAGGCCACCACGCCGGCCAGCACCGAGGGAATGCCTTCGAGCACGAACAGCCATTGCCATCCATGCATGCCGTTGACCCCGGCCATCGACGTCATGATCCAGCCCGCGATCGGGCCGCCCAGCACGCCGGCGATCGCCGATGCCGACATGAAGGTGCCGAATGCCCGCGCGCGGCGCTCGCTCGGATACCAGTAAGTGAGATAGAGGATCACGCCCGGATAGAAGCCTGCCTCGAAGGCGCCGAGCAGGAAGCGCAGCACATAGAACTGCGAGGGCGTGGTGACCAGCGACTGCAGCATGCAGATCACGCCCCAGCCGATGGTGATGCGCATCACGGTCTTCTTCGCGCCGATCTTTTGCAGCAGCATGTTCGACGGCACTTCGAACAGGAAGTAGCCCAGGAAGAAAATCCCCGCGCCCAACCCGTATACCGCCTCGCTGAAGCGCAGGGCATCCAGCATCTGCAGCTTGGCGAAGCCGATGTTGACGCGATCGAGCCAGGCGAGAATCCACAGCACGCCGAGAAACGGCAACAGCCGCCACGAAACCTTGCGATAGACGCTGTCCTCCGTGCCGGCCGCGCTGGCGGTGTAAAGGGGGGCGATCTGCTCCGTTGCAGACATGGTGTCTCCTTGGTTGAGTCCCGTACATGCGGGCTGCATTTGCTTTGAGGCAGAGTACATGAGCGCGCCGGGCAAAGTTAACCGGGGGCCTGCTATAGAGCGCATATCAGAGTTGATATCGGCGTCGCATCCGCGTCGATAACCGGGGCGTATGAGACGCCTGAGGCGCAGGCAAGTGTCCGGGTTCGACCGAATCGCGCCTGGCGGCGCATCGATGGTAGAAGAAGGAGGAGGGGCGGCGAAGCGCGCCGCGCCAGCCCGGTTTTGTCGGCGGACAATCGCGTGTGGCGCCAGTTGTCGGGCGATCCGGGCCGCCGGGCATGTCCCGAACAAGGAGTGTTGGAGTGATCCGAGCAGACGACCCGTTCGACACCTATCTGCTGCGTGTGTTGTGCACGCTGATCGCGGAGCAAAGCGTATCGCGCACGGCGATCCGCCTCAACCAATCCCAGCCCGCCATCAGCGCGGCGCTCAAACGTCTGCGCGAAATCTTCGGCGACCCGCTGCTGAACCGGGAAAAGAACGTGATGGTGCCGACCGAGCGCGCGGTGCAACTGGCCCGCAGCGCCCAGGCCGCGCTGGTCGCGCTGGACAAGCTACTGGTCGACGAGGAAGCCTTCGATCCCGCCACCACGGAACAGAACTTCACGGTGGCGATGCCGGACTACCTGGCCCCGACCTTCTTCGCGCACGTTGTGAAGGCGTTCAGGGCATCGGCGCCGCGGGCCAGGCTGGTGACGCAGGCGCTCGGGCCGCAATATGACTACGAACAGGCCCTGGCGGAAGGCACCGTGGATATCGTGATCGGCAACTGGCCCAGCCCGCCTGAGCACCTGCATCTGTCGGTGCTGCTCGAAGACGAAGTCGTCTGCGTGCTCGCCGACGACAATCCGCTGGCGAAAGCGGGCAAGATGACGGCCGAAGCCTATCTGCAGGCACCGCATATCGTGCCGATGCCGTATTCGCGCGGCCAGCGCGGCGTGGTGGAGACCGGCCTGGGCACGCTGCGGCTGCACCGCGACCGCAAGGTCAGTTGCCCGTATTTCAGCCTGGCGCCCAACCTGATCCCGGGCACGGACCTGATCCTGACCACCGCGCGGCATTTCGCCAACTACTACGCGGCAAGCCTGCCGCTGGCCATCGTCGGCTCCCCGATCTCGTTCCCGTTCATGCGGTTCTACCAGTTGTGGCACCCGTCGCGCCATCGCTCTGCCTCGCACGTGTGGCTGCGTGGCTTGCTGACCGACGCCTCCGAGGAACTCCGGCGCCTGCGCGACATGCCCAGGCAGGCCTAGCGGCGCGTCTCCATCCGGAATTGCTATACGTGCTATAGGAGCCAGCCCCTCCTGCCCGGACCGCCTTCGTCCCTATACTCGGCGCATCGATTCATCTCACCCCCGAACCGGACGACGACATCCCATGCAAGCGAACCACGACCTCCACGCCATCAATGCCATGGACAAAGCCACGTTCACGCGCGCCCTGGGCGACGTGTTCGAGCATTCTCCCGAAGTGGCCGAAGCGGCCTGGGAGGCACGCCCCTTCCCTACGGTTGCCGCGCTGCACGACGCGATGATGGCCGCGATCCGCCGCCGCGACGCGGCGGCCCAGACGGCTTTCCTGTGCCGCCATCCGCCGCTCTCGGCACGTGCCATCCGCGCCGGCGCGCTGACCGAGGCGTCGAGCGCGGAGCAAAAGAGCGCGGGGCTGGATGGGCTGGCGGAAAGCGAGGAAGCACAACTGCAGTCGATGAACCAGGCCTATCAGGTGCGGCATGGCTTTCCCTTCATCATCTGCGTGCGGCACTACACGCGGGACGGAATCTTCTTCGAACTGGAGAAGCGCACTGGCCGCAGCACCGCGCGCGAGCTGGAGGAAGCCCTGGACCATGTGCAGGCCATTACCCGCGGGAGGCTGCAGCGCTGCATCGGGTTTGCGGCGGGTCACCCTGTGCAGGGAATATGAGAAAAGGCGGCCCTGCCGGGCCGCCTTTCTTCTTTGCCTGCTACCGTGCGATCTCAGAACTGCGCTTCGCTCAACGCATTGACCGGCACCGCGCCTGCCACGACGGCATCGCGCAAGGCCGACGCCTGCGACAGGATGTGCTCCGCGAAGAAATGCGCGGTCGCGATCTTGGCATCGCAGAAGGAAGGATCCTCGCCACGCTTCGCATCCGCGGCCAGCATCGCACGCCCAAGCTGCCAGCCCGAGAACACGATGCCGCAGAGCTTCAGGTAAGGCACGCTGCCGGCGAACACGGCATTCGGATCCGACTTGGCATTGGCCACCACGAACGCCACCACCGCCTCCAGCGCCGCGCGCCCCTTGGCCAGTTGCGCCTGCACCGCGGAGAAAGCCGCGCCGCCATGCTTGCCCAGCGCCGCCTCGGTTTCAGCGATCTGCGCGCAGATGCCGCGCGCCACGGCGCCGCCGTCGCGCACCGTCTTGCGGCCGACCAGGTCGTTGGCCTGGATCGCGGTCGTGCCCTCGTAGATCGGCAGGATGCGGGCATCGCGATAGTGCTGCGCCGCGCCGGTCTCCTCGATGAAGCCCATGCCGCCGTGCACTTGCACGCCAAGGCTGGTGACATCGATCGACAGCTCGGTGCTCCACCCCTTGACGATGGGCACCATGAACTCGTAGAAAGCCTCGTTCTGCTTGCGCACCGCTTCGTCCGGATGCTGGTGCGCCGTATCGCATGCCGCCGCGGCCACGTAGGCCACCGCGCGCGCGCCTTCGATCAGCGAGCGCATGGTCATCAGCATGCGCTTGACGTCGGGGTGATGGATGATGGTCACCGCCTCGCGGGCCGAGCCGTCGACCGGCCGGCTTTGCACGCGTTCGCGCGCAAAGGCCACCGCCTGCTGGTAGGCGCGTTCGGAGACCGCGATACCCTGCATGCCGACCGAGAAACGCGCCGAGTTCATCATGATGAACATGTATTCCAGGCCGCGATTCTCCTCGCCCACCAGCGTGCCGATGGCGCCGCCGTGGTCGCCGAACTGCAGCACGGCGGTGGGGCTGGCCTTGATGCCCAGCTTGTGTTCGATCGACACGCAGTGCGCATCGTTGCGTGCGCCCAGCGAGCCGTCTTCGTTCACCAGGAACTTGGGCACGATGAACAGCGAGATGCCCTTGACGCCCTCGGGTGCCGTCGGCGTGCGCGCCAGCACGAGATGGACGATGTTCTTCGCCATGTCGTGCTCGCCGTAAGTGATGAAGATCTTGGTGCCGAACACCTTGTAGGTACCGTCACCCTGTGGCTCGGCGCGCGTGCGTACCGCCGCCAGGTCCGAGCCGGCCTGCGGCTCGGTCAGGTTCATGGTGCCGGTCCATTCGCCGGAGATCAGCCTGGGCAGGAAGGTGGCTTTCTGCGCATCGCTGCCCGCGGTCAGCAGGGCTTCGATGGCGCCGTCGGTCAGCAGAGGGCACAGCGCGAACGACAGGTTGGCCGAGTTCAGCATCTCGTTGCAGGCGGTGGCGATCAGCTTGGGCAAGCCCTGGCCGCCGAATTCCTGCGGATGCAGCACGCCCTGCCAGCCGCCTTCGCCGAACTGGCGGAAGCCGTCCTTGAAGCCGGGCGTGGTGGTGACCACGCCGTCCTTCCAGCTGCTGGGATCGGTGTCGCCGATGCGGTTGAGCGGCGCCAGCACTTGTTCGTTGAACTTGGCGGCCTCATCGAGCACCGCCTGCGCCGTCTCGGGCGTGGCGTCCTCGAAGCCGGGCAACTGGCTGACAGCGTCAAGGCCGGCCAGTTCGTTCATCACAAACAGCATGTCCTTGAGCGGGGCACGATAGGTCATTTTTGGGGTCTCCATTTTGGGATTGCGGCACAGGGTATGGTGCATCTGGGCGGATGCCGGCACCGCATGCTCCGGATACCGGATCGTAGCGCCCGCCGCGGCATGCGGGAATAACCAAACCTGCCCATTGATTGACAAAACCTGCCGCTTTGCGCCGCCCTGGCCGCTTGCCGGCCACCCCGGCCCGATTGGCCGGATTTGTCACTAGTTCGGCCATTCCTGTCAGTGCCGGAGGGGGCAGGCACCTCTAGAATGCCTCGCAGCCGGCGTCGCCATGACCGCCGAATGCATCCGGGATAACGACAAACCGCCTGTCAGGAGACAAGACTATGGACCTGTTCGGTCAGATGATGTACGCGCCTCTGCAATTGTCCTCGCTGCTTGAGCAGGCGGCGCGGCACTCCGGCACGGTGGAAATCGTATCCCGGCGCGTCGAGGGCGACATTCACCGCTATACCTACCGGGACTGCCATGTTCGCGCCATGCAACTGGCCAATGCGCTGAAGGGCCGCGGCATCGTCGCCGGAGACCGCGTGGGCACGCTGGCGTGGAATGGCTATCGCCATATGGAACTGTACTACGGCGTGACCGGCATTGGCGCGGTTTGTCATACCATCAACCCCCGCCTGTTCCCGGAACAGATCGCCTACATCATCAATCATGCCCGCGACCGCGTGGTCTGCTTCGATGCCTCGTTCCTGGGCCTGGTCGAGCAGATTGCGCCGCAATGTCCCCATGTCGAGTCATGGGTCATGCTGTGCGACAGCGCCAGCCTGCCGCAGGCACCGGCGCTGCCGCTCGAAAGCTACGAGGCGCTGATCGGCGGGCAGCCCGGCCATTTCGACTGGCCCCGCCTGGATGAGCAGCTGGCGGCGGTGCTTTGCTATACCTCAGGCACGACCGGCAACCCGAAGGGCGTCCTGTACTCGCACCGTTCGCTTTGCCTGATGGCCTATGCCTCGGCGCTGCCGGACGCGCTTTGCCTGCGTGCGTCGGACACCGTGGTGCCTGTCGTGCCGATGTTCCACGTCAATGCCTGGGGGCTGCCGTTCTCCGCGGCGCTGGTCGGGGCGAAACTGGTGCTGCCGGGCCCGGCGCTCGACGGTGCGTCCCTGTCGGCGTTGTTCGACCAGGAAGGCGTGACGGTGTCGGCCGGCGTGCCCACGGTCTGGCTCGGCCTGGCCGACTATATGCGCCGCACTGGCAAGCGCTGCAACAGCCTTGAGCGTGTCATCGTGGGCGGCGCGGCATGCCCGCCGCAACTGGCCAAGGCGCTGGGCGAACTGGCCATCAAGTCGGTACACGCCTGGGGCATGACTGAGCTGTCGCCGGTTGGCACCGTGTTTTCGCCTTCGCAGGGTTTCGCGCAAAAGACGGAGCAGGAGCGCGCGCAGATCGAGGGCAAGCAAGGCAGGGTCGTGCCCGGTGTCGAGATGAAGGTCGTCGACGCCGATGGTGCCGAGTTGCCGTGGGACGGGCGCTCGGCCGGCGACCTGCTGGTGCGCGGCCATTGGGTCGTGGAGCGCTACTTCGGCATGGAGGAAACCTGCCTGGAGAAGGATGGCTGGTTCGCCACCGGCGATGTCGCCACGATCGACGCCGACGGCTATATGCAGATCACGGATCGCAGCAAGGATGTGATCAAGTCCGGCGGCGAGTGGATCTCCTCGATCGAACTGGAAGGCATCGCCGTTGCGCATCCGGCAGTCGAACTGGCGGCCTGTATCGCCTGTGCCCATCCCAAGTGGGACGAACGGCCCCTGCTGGTCGCGGTAAGGCGCGCCGGCAGCACGCTCGATGCACAGCAACTGCTGGCCTTCTTTGAAGGCAAGGTGGCCAAATGGTGGATCCCGGACGACGTGGTGTTCGTGGCGGAGCTGCCGCTGACCGCGACCGGCAAGCTGCATAAGCTGGTGCTCAGGCAGCGTTTCGGCACCCATTACAGCGGCGCCGCCGCCTGGCCGGGCGCTCAGGCCATGCCCCGGTAGGCCTTGGGCGTGCTGCCGGTCCAGTGCCGGAAAGCGCGATGGAACGCGGTCGGGTTGTCGAAGCCGACGTCATACGCGATAGCCGCGATGGCGTCGGGCGAGCGCGTGAGCCGCTGGATCGCGATATCGCGCCGGACGTCATCCTTGATCGCCTGGAACGTCGTGCCTTCGTCCGCAAGCCGCCGGCAAAGCGTGCGCACGGAATAGTGCAGGTCCTGGGCAACCACTTCCAGCGTCGGCATGGCGGGAAGGCAATCGGCGAGGAATTGCCGGACCCGGTGGCAAACCATCTGATCGGCGAAGGAGACGAAGATCCAGTCTTCCGGCGCGCGCGCCAGGAATCTCTGCAGGTCGGCCTTGCGTTGCCGCATGGGCATATCGAGGTAAGCCGCTTCGAAGCGCATGCGTGTCTGTGCGCTACCGAACTGAACCGGCCCCGGAAAGAGAAAAAGGTAGTCCGTTGCGTGCGCGGGACGCGCGAAATCGAACTCCGCCGCGATCAGCGGGATCCGCTTCGCCACCAGCCATGAGGCAATGCCGTGCACCAGCTTCATGATGAGTTCGCGACCGAGTTCGGTCACGCCGGGGCCAGCCGGATCCGCCACCATGGCGACCCAGCCGCCTTCGCCGTCGCGGCCCGACTCCAGCCGGAAATCATCCAGGATCAGGTGGAAAAACTGGCCGAACCGGTGCAGCGCGACTTCCAGCCGCGGGGCGTCGAGCAGGCTCAGGCACAGGTATTTCAGCGTGCCGTTGCGCAAGGGGCGGCTGAAGATGCCCGGCATCTCGTCGTCCAGTTCGGTCGCGAGCAGGCGGTAGAGCGTGGAGAACTGCTCCTCTGTCACGCGGGAGCCAGGGCGGCGCAGCAAGCCGTGGGGGATGCCGGAGCACTCCGCCAGCCGTTCGATGGCGGCGGGATCCGCGCCCGACAGGAAGCCGTTGACCAGCGAAATGGGAACCGTGCCAGAAATCTGACTCAAGGGTGCGTCGACGTCCGGACCGCAACGTCATTTCCGGTGTGACCAGGGGGCATATATTTTGTCATAAGCTGGATTGGCCCGTCACTTTTTTGGTTTTCCGGCGATCAGGGCGCAGTCGCGAGCATCGTCTGTCGGCGGGAAATTCGGCGGGAAATCCCTGGCGCTCTCGATCACCTGGCGCGCGCCGCAGCCGGGGCGCTGGCCGATCTGGGTAGCTGGCGCACGGTCTACTGGGTCGCCGCCGTGCTGATGCTGGCTACGTCCGCGGCGCTCTGGCGCCTGCTCCCGCGCCACAAGAACACGGTCGGGCTGAGCTACCCGCGCCTGCTCGTTTCCGTATTCCGCCTGTACACCGATGAGTCCCTGTTTCGTGCCCGTTCCCTGCTGGGCGCGCTTTTGTTCGCCTCGTTCGGCATGTTCTGGACGCCGCTGACCTTCCTGCTGGCCGCGCCGCCTTATGCCTACTCCAACACCACGATCGGGCTGTTCGGGCTGGCTGGTGCCGCCGATTTATCGGCTGAATCCGGAAGCGCGCAGCCGCCTTACCGCAGGGACCATGACGGCCAATTTCGTCGGCGCGGCCGCCGGCTCGCTGGCTTCCTCGTGGATTTTCGCGCATGCGGGCTGGTCAGGCGTTTGCACTGCCGGCGCGCTCCTGGGCGCGGCCGCGCTGTGGTACGCCGCACTTGCGCCAAATGCGCGCATTCCCGCAAGCACTGCCACGCCGGCCGGCGGCTAAATACCAGGCGGCATGCCGGTGAGGTAACCGATGAGCGCTACTTGTTACCGTGGTCGCCTGTTGTCGCGCCTGTTGTCTCGCCAGTTGTTTTGCCTGCTGGCGCCGGGGCGGCGATGACCCTGGCACCGACATCTTTCAGCAGCCGATTGAAATCGGGCGACGCCATGATGATCTTCCCCGCGGCGGCACGCAGCCGGTCGACAGCCTCGGCCGGCAGGGAAAACGATGTGGGCAGTTCGTTCAGGTAATCCAGTTCCGCCTTGTCCGTCAACTGGGCGAACGACACGTCGATGGCATAGATCGTTGCATCCGGCGTGCGCAATGCGGTGGCTACCTCGGCATCCCTGTTAGCTGAAAACGCACGGGACTCCCGGACCCGGCGCATGGATTGCCATCGCGACTGGCTGTCCTTCAACAGTTCGGTCGCCTCATAGGAATAATGGTCGATCGGAACACCTGTGGCCTTTACCAGTATCTGCAGCGTGCCCGGCGGGGATTCCGACTTGTCCCATGCCGTCTTTGGCGTGGACAGTGAATTGACGACAAAGATGACGATCCTGCGGGTATGGTCGAGTGGAGAAGGCTTGCCGATCAGATGCAGTGCTTCCATGACCTCCAGCGAATCCAGCACGCTGCGCATGCCGAGGTTGTCCGACACACCGCCATCCACGATATGGATGTAGGGCCGGTTGACGCTGTCCCCGAATTCGGCCTCCTCCTTCAGGTGACGGGTCGCGCGGGCGGCCGGCCGGGGCGGGTCGCTGGCATCGAGAAATGGCTTGATCCAGCCAGGAGGTTCGTAGTTGCAGGTGCCGCCGTAGTTGTTGAGGGTAATGGGCGTGAGTACCACCGGTACCGCCGACGATGCGGCAGCGGCACGGGAGAGCCGCACCGCATTCAGATCCGAGCAAAGCACGTCGAATGTGGTCTGCGTAAAGGGCAGGCGGGCACCCGTGGAGATGTCCGTGGCGGAGGCGACGATGAAGGGGCCATCCCCGCGATTGAGGTCGCCGAATGTCGCGCCATGGAACAGGATTTCGTCGTACAGGCCTGATGCCAGTTCCGAGCGGCCCCAGCCGCTCGACCATAGGGATGGCCAGTAGCCTGGATTGAGCGTACGGAATGTAATTTCCCCCTGCACGTCGCGCTTGAGGAAGCGCTGCTCGTAATCGTCAAACAGCTTGTCGCCGTAGAGGCCATAGGCGAGCGCCGTAAAGCTTCCGCCGGATACGCCAGTGATGACACCGACATGGTCGAGCAGGCGAGACTTGTTGCCTTTCGGTCCGACGACTTCGGTATTGCGCAGGAACTCGAGGACGCCGTACGAGAATGCCGCAGCGCGTGTCCCACCGCCCGAGAAGGCCAGGATCACCAGGTTTTCGTTGCCTGACGAATATTGCGGGCGCGTGAGGAATCGATAGCCAGTATCCGGCGCGGCGTGGGCGATGGGCGGGTTGACCGGGCGGCTGGCGCAGCCGCCGAGCACGATCAGGAAGGCAAGTACCACCAATGCAGGCGTCGGCAGTCGGACCATGGGATCCTCCGGGTATTCGCCGGGTATTGTTACGGGGCGTACTCATTGAGGTTGTCCCGGCACTCTGACTAGCCTAGACTAGAACTCACCGAATCGGGGGTGTGTCTCGCCTTTGCCCTCGTATGGCGAACGCGCCGATGCCGGCATTGCCCGTGCCGTGCGTTGTGTGGATGCGCATCATTGTGGTCCGCGCGTTATGGCTTGAACCGGGATCGTGCCCCGCCGGGGCACGATCCCGGACGTATCGTGTCGCCCGGACATGGCGTAACGGCAGGGATGAGATGCCGTGGCCTGGCTTACCGACCCGATACCTTTGCAGTGACCTGCAAGGAGGCAATCGATGTTGCCCACGCCCGTTTCCGAGAAGGCGCTGTCCCGCGGTATGCTCGATGTACTGATCCGTGCCGGGCTGATCGCTGTCCTGGTGATTTTCTGCTTCCAGATATTCCGTCCGTTTTTCGACCTGCTCGTCTGGTCGCTGATCCTGGCGATCACCCTCTATCCGCTGCAGGTGAAACTCAGCCCGATGCTGGGCAACAAGGACGGCCGCACCGCCACGCTGATCATCCTGGTCGTGATCGGCATCATCATGGTGCCGACCTACCTGTTGGGTGTCGCCATGGCGGAGTCGGTGGAGAATGGCATGGCCCTCGTCAAGAGCGGGGAGTTCCAGGTTCCACCGCCGGCCGAGTCGGTAGCCGGTTGGCCGCTGGTGGGGAAGCAGCTGTATGCCTTCTGGGTGCAAGCCGCCACCGACCTGACCGGACTGGTGATGAAGCTCGCGCCTCAGCTCAAGGACTTCAGCCTCGTGCTGCTGGGCGCGGCCGCGGGTCTCGGCAGGGGGTTGCTGGTATTCGTCTTTGCACTGATCATCGCCGGCATCATCATGGCTTTTGGGGAGGAGGGCAGCCGTAGCGCCGTGCAGATTGCCTCGCGCATCTTCAACCCGGAAAAAGGCCCGCAGATCACCGGGTTGTGCACCTCCACCATTCGCGCGGTTGCCCAGGGGGTGGTCGGCATTGCCTTCATCCAGATGCTGCTGATCGGCGTCGGCTTCGTGCTCAAGGGCATTCCTGCCGCCGGCCTGCTGGCTCTGGGGGTGCTGCTGCTTGGGATCATGCAGCTGCCGGCCACGCTGATTACCGTCCCGGTGATTGTCTTCGTCATCGCCACCGAGGGTGCCAGCGTGGCTACGATCGTCTTCTCCATCTATGTCTTCGTTGCAGGGCTGGCCGATAACGTCCTCAAGCCCCTGCTGCTGGGCCGGGGTGTCGACGTGCCGATGCCGGTGGTGCTGATCGGCGCTCTGGGCGGGATGGTCAGCGGCGGCGTCATTGGCTTGTTTATTGGCCCGGTAATGCTCGCGGTCGGCTATCAGCTGTTCTGGCAATGGGTCGAGGACCAGCACCATGGTAGCGGCCCAGGAGACCAGAAACCAGTTTGATACTGCCAGGCTCGCCGCTTGTCGCGTTGGATTTGTGCGAACTGCCTGACTCCAACGGAATTGCCGATGAGTCTCGATCCCCTTAGCTCCTTGCTGGCGGCCGTCGTCGTGCTACTCATCGGCGCGCTGGTCAATCGCAGGGTTGGGGTGCTGTCGAGATACAACATCCCGGATCCCATTACCGGCGGCCTGCTTTTCGCGGTGCTGTCCGCGCTGGCCCTGGCAACCGCGGATTTCAAGGTCACGATCGACCAGAGCATCAAGCCGGTGCTGCTGCTGATGTTCTTCGGCGGGATGGGGCTGAGCGCGGACTTGCGCACGCTTCGCCGGGGAGGCAAGGCGCTTGTCATCTTCCTGATGATCATGCTGCCCTACATCGTCGCGCAGAACGCGGTCGGCGTCGCGATGGCGAAGGTTCTGGACTTGCACCCGATCTTCGGGCTGGTCGGTGGCTCGATTACCCTCGTGGGCGGCCATGGCACCGGCGCGGCCTATGCCGAGCGCTTCGCGGAAGTGAACAACCTGCAGTCCGTGATGGACTTGTCCATGACGGTGGCGACGCTGGGCCTGATTGTCGGCGGCATCATCGCCGGCCCGGTCGCGCAGTTCCTGATCACGCGCTACCACCTGCGATCCCGGGTGGAGGAAACCGCGAGCGACGACATGCAGCCGGCGGCGCCAATCGCCACCGTCGGCGCGATCGGCTCCCTCGCCGGCATCTTTGCCGCGGTAGTGGCCAGCCGGTGGCTGGCAGCGCAGTTCACCGGCGGCTCGATCACCATACCGGCTTTCCTGTGGTGCATGGTGACGGGCGTCGCCATCCGCAACCTCTGCCCATTCATCGGCCTGCGTTTCGATGACCGCGCCACGGACCTGATCTCGAACGTGTGCCTGTCGCTGTTCCTCGTCATGACGATGATGGCGCTCGACCTGATCGAGGTGGCGCTGTCGGCGGGGCCTTTCATTGTCATCATTGCGATGCAGGTGGTATTCCTCGTCTTCTACGCCGTTTTGGTCTGCTTTCGCTTCATGGGCCGCGACTACGAGGCGGCCGTCACCTCCGCGGCGTTCATTGGCTTCAATATGGGCTCCACCGCGACCGCCATGGCGAACATGCAGGCGATTACCGCAAAGTACGGGCCGGCTCCGACCAGTTACCTGATCGCCCCGCTCGTCGGCGCATTCTTCGTCGACCTGATGAACGCGGTGGTGCTGACGCTATGGCTTGCGCTGCCGATTGTGGGAGGCTGACCATGCGCGCCCTCATCGCCATGATGCTGGCCGCCGTGCTGGCCGTCCTCCTGAGCGGCTGCGGCGGCGGCCCGGATGCCGACAGCCTGCGGGCCGGGGTCAACGACCGCCTGGTGCAGGCGCTGCCGGCCGGGACGGTGGAACTGGTCAGCCTTGAGCGCCGTGGCTCCCAGGCGGACATCAAGGCGGCGGGCGAGACACGCCGCACAGTCTACTTCGATGCGCAACTGAAGCTCGCGCGCGACTTTGATTTCGGCGGATGGGACGCGCCGGGCGTCGCCGGCCTGGTTTCCGCGCTGGGCGCGGGCCCGAAGGGCATTTCCGGTATTACCTCGGGCGGCAACAAGGCGGGAGACATCATCCGCGCCCACGGTACCGCGCTCTACAAGCGCGAGGGGGACCGGTGGATCGCGGTTACCTCCGGCGGCTACCGGCCCGCCGAGGCGCCGGACTACGTTACCAATACTGCGCCAGGCGCTGCCGCCATCCTGGACGCGATGCGCAAGGTGATCGAATCCGTGCCCAAGGATGCTTCGCCTGCCGAGCAAGCGGCCATCGAGCAGGAGCTTACGGTGGCTTATGCCAGCGTACGCGCACGGCTCGCGCGCGCGGCGGACGGATACGCGATCGCGGCCGGTGCCGAGCACGGACAGTATTTGCGCTTTGCCCGCGCGCTGGCGAGCGAGACCAGGGTCAGGGTAGTGCCCCTGATCACGCGGGGAGGAGAGGAAAATCTGCGTCTGCTGCGGGAGGGCAAGGTTTCGGTTGCGCTTGCGCAGGGCGATGCCGCGCTCGATGCCTATGAGGGCAAGGGCGCCTTTGCCACGGACGGGCCGTACGCCTCGCTGCGCGCGCTGGGCAGCCTGTATCCGGAAGCCGTGCACGTCCTGGTGCGGGCCAACGACTCGCTGGCATCGATGGCGGACCTGCGCGGCCACAAGGTCGCCATGGGTGAACCGGGCTCCGCGTCGCGCGTCACCGCGGTACGCGTGCTCGAGGCGCATGGGCTCGGCCTGAAGGACATCGAGCCCCAGGACTTGAGCATCGGCGCCGCGCTGGTTGCGCTGCGCCAGAAGCAGGTCGACGCCGTGATACAGGTCATCGGTGTGCCGGCGGACAGCGTGCGCGATGCGCTTGAGGACGTGCCGCTGCGGCTGTTGCCGCTCTCCGAGCGCGGCATCGCCGCGCTGGCCGGTGCGAAGACCGCGTACTTTCCCTACACGATCTCGCGCGGTGCGTACGCGAACCAGCGGCAAGACGTGCGGACCGTCGCGACCGCGGCGCTGCTCCTCACGGCAAGCGACCTCTCCGATGCCGAGGTGGCTGCGCTGACCCGCCTGGTTTTCGCAAACGGCAACGATCTCGCCGCGCGCGGCAGCGCGCAAGGTGCGCAGGTCTCGGCGGCGACGGCGCTGCAAGGGCTTGCCGTGCCCCAGCACCTTGCCGCGGCAAAGGCGCTCGATGCGATGAGTGCCGGCGCCAGGAAGAAGTAGGCGTCAAACGCATTTTCCAATCCGCGCAATGCAAAGGAGGCACCATGACAATCCGTGTTGGACGATGGCTCGGCCGAAACGGCGGCGGGCTTGAGATTCTTTCCATCGAGCCGGGTGCCCGCTTCACCGGCCGCTACCAGACCAAGGTGGGCAAGCCCGATCCCAATGCGTGGTTCGACGCGCATGGCATGACCGACGGCACGCTGATCGGATTCACGGTGCTTTGGAAGAATGCTTCGGAGGCGCACGCATCGCTGACCACCTTTGCCGGCCGCTACCTGGCCAAGGGGGAGCAGGACGGTCTCGGTGATGCATCGAGAGAACGGATCGAAGCCCAGTGGGTTCTTGCGCGGCTCTGCGACGACGACGATCCCGGCAAGCCGCATGCGATGTGGGAGACCTTTCTCTCCAACTCCGCCGTCTGGTACTGGACGCCCTGAGCGGTCAGCCCAGCAAGAGTCCCGCGTGAGCAAGCAGCTGGCGGAAAACCGCCAGCCGCGCCTCTCCGGTCCGCGCCAGCCTGCGGCAAACGTGCAAGTGCGCGGCCATGTCGCTGTGTCCGCGCAGTGCGTCCTTGCACTCGCGCTCCGAGATTTCCAGGTGGACACCGGTCAGGATTGCGCAGCCTTTACCCACGCTTGCGCTCACGATGGCGGGAGGATTGCCTTCGATGCCGGTGTACACGGCCAGGATCCTCGCCGCATGGTTCGTTGCGTCGCCGAAATCGAAGCGGCAGCCGCCGTGGTAGTGCGCATAAAGCGTCGTCGGGGCGGCGGTCAGGCTATGGGTCGTCCGGATCTCCGCGGCCGTGGCGCTCCTCGGCGTTGCGTCGTAAGCGACGCCCCCCGTGAGCTGGGGCAGCGAGCCAACCGCGACCGCATCCACAAAGTTCAGTTCGCGTGCGCCGCAGATTGCGCCCTCGGTTCCGGCATGGAATGCCAGCTCCCTGCAGGCGTAGTACGCGCCCGCGCAAATGCCCAGGTAGACGCCGCCCTGCTCGACGAAGCGCCGGATGCGCGCGTTGGGGGCGCCGTTCAATGCGGCGCAATAGGGAAGGTCGGCACCGCCCGGCATGACAAACAGCGCAGCGTCATCGAAGAGCGCCGCGTCATGCCTGAGGTCATCGGCCATGACCCCCCTGATCTCGTAAGCGCCGGGAAGCAGTTGCTGTCCGATCATTCTCATCAGCCGTGAGGTCCCGTCGGACGTGCCGGCATCGATATAGGTCAGGATCTGGGGCTTTGCCATGATGGTTCGCCGATGTGCAACGCGGCATCGCGTCGCTGGTGATCTTACGCCCTAGGTTTTGCCGGCACCAGATTCCGGGAGCCTGGCCGTCCTTGAAGCATCCCGTACGATCCTGCGCGCCGGCATGGAAACCAAGCCGCCTGCCCGCCGTGACAACGCAAAGTGGTCCGGAGGTTGCCGTGTTCGTGCCAAAAGCCTGGTGCCATTTGCAGGATTATCCGTGCAAGACAATATGGTTTGGTGAAGTAATTCATAAGTAGGTGCCACTTCCCATCGGGGGCAGTGACGGAACCAGCCGCCATCAACTGTCTCCAGGCAGGCCGCACGGGATTACAACGTAATTCCCTTGGTGATCCGTCTTGACGCCAGCAGCTTGCTGGTTCCCGTTACGTCCTGTCACGTCTGAAGCCTGCGTGAGATTCATGCATCACGTCGTGGCTGTCCGGTAACCGCTCCGGACGGAGCGGCAGCGAATCCGCCAAGAGAGTTCTCTTAAAAATGGCCCTATCAACAAGCATCAATATGGATCTAGTGGTGGTGCCAATTTTCGGTTAATTTTCTACTCCACCGCATTCCGGCCGAGATGCCGCACCCGGCTGCCGGTTGACGACATGAACGGCGGACAACGCAGTCCGTTGGCCCAAACCGAAGCAAGAGATGGAGCAAGAGATGAAGAACGCCGAACTGGTCCGCCGCAAAGATGCCGCCACGCCCCGTGGCGTTGGCGTGATGTGCAATTTCTACGCCGAGCGTGCCGAGAATTCCGAGATCTGGGATGTGGAGGGCAAGCGCTATATCGACTTCGCCGCCGGCATCGCCGTCCTGAACACCGGCCATCGTCATCCACGCCTGGTGGAGGCCATGCAGCGCCAACTGGAGCGCTTCACGCACACCGCCTACCAGATCGTCCCCTACGCCAGCTACATCGATCTGGCCGAGAAAATCAACCAGCGTGCCCCCGGCGGTTCGGTCAAGAAGACGGCGTTCTTCACGACGGGCGCCGAAGCCGTCGAAAACGCGATCAAGATTGCCCGTGCCGCCAGCGGCCGTCCTGGCGTGATCGCCTTTTCGGGGGGCTTCCATGGCCGCACCATGATGGGCATGGCGCTGACCGGCAAGGTGGTGCCGTACAAGGTTGGCTTCGGACCGTTCCCCGGCGAGGTGTTCCACGCGCCGTATCCTTGCGCGTTGCACGGCGTGTCGGTGGAGGACTCGCTCAAGGCGCTGCAGAACCTGTTCAAGGCCGATGTGGATCCCAAACGCGTGGCTGCCATCATCTTCGAGCCGGTGCAGGGCGAGGGCGGCTTCAACGTGGCGCCGGCCGCGTTCGTCAGGGCGCTGCGCGCGATTTGCGACGAGCACGGCATCCTGCTGATCGCCGATGAAGTGCAGACCGGCTTCGGGCGTACCGGCAAGCTCTTTGCGATGGAGCACTACGAAGTGGCGCCGGACCTGACCACGATGGCGAAAAGCCTGGCGGGAGGCATGCCGCTGTCGGCGGTATGCGGTCGCGCCGAGGTGATGGACGCCCCGGCACCCGGCGGGCTTGGCGGCACCTATGCCGGCAACCCGCTGGCGGTGGCTTCCGCCCTGGCCGTGCTGGACGTGCTCGAAAGCGAGAACCTGATCGAGCGCGGCAACGTGCTGGGCAAGCGCCTGGTGGACCGTCTGGAGAGCCTCAGGTCCGGCGTGCCGCAAATCGCCGAAGTGCGCGGTGTCGGCGCCATGGTCGCCGTTGAATTCCGCAAGGCGGATGGCAGCCCGGACGCCGATTTCACGCGCACTGTGCAGAACCGCGCGCTGGAACAGGGCCTGTTGCTGTTGTCGTGCGGCATCTACGGCAACGTGATCCGTTTCCTGTTCCCCCTCACCATCAGCGATGCCGTGATGGACGAGGGCCTCGACATCCTGGCTGACGCATTGACCCGCTGATCCCAGGCGGACCCAAACGTACCAAAACGCACCCCAAAACGCACCCAAACGGATACAACAGGACCAAACGGACTTCATCATGGAACTCAAGGATGCAGGCTTGCTGCGTGCGCAAGCTTTTGTCGGCGGCACGTGGCGGAACGCCGACAGCGGTGAGACCTTCGCCGTCACCGATCCCGCGACCGGCGCCGTAATCGGCACGGTGCCTTTGATGGGCGCGGCGGAAACGCGCCGCGCCATCGAGGCCGCGCGCACCGCGCAGGCCGCCTGGCGCGGCAAGACCGCGCGCGAGCGCAGCCAGGTGCTGCGCAACTGGCATGAGCTGATGCTCGCCAATGCCGACGACCTTGCCCTGCTGATGACTACCGAGCAAGGCAAGCCGCTGGCCGAGGCCCGTGGCGAAGTGACCTACGCCGCGTCGTTCCTCGAATGGTTCGCCGAGGAAGGCAAGCGCGTCAGTGGCGACGTGCTGTCGTCCCCTGCCGGCGACAAGCGGCTGTTGGTGGTGAAGGAGCCGGTGGGCGTCTGCGCGGCGATCACGCCCTGGAATTTCCCGCTGGCCATGATCACGCGCAAGGCCGGGCCCGCCCTGGCCGCGGGCTGCGCGATGGTGCTCAAGCCGGCGGAGGACACCCCGCTGTCCGCCCTCGCGCTGGCAGTGCTGGCGGAGCGCGCGGGCGTGCCGGCGGGCGTGCTGAGCGTGCTGACGGGCGACGCCCGGGCGATCGGCGGCGAGCTGACCGCCAATCCGGTCGTGCGCAAGCTCAGCTTTACCGGCTCGACGGAAGTTGGCCGCATCCTGATGCGCCAGTCGGCGGACACCATCAAGAAGCTCTCGCTTGAACTGGGCGGCAATGCGCCCTTCATCGTCTTCGACGATGCCGACCTGGACGCCGCGGTAGAGGGCGCGATCGCCTCGAAGTACCGCAACGCGGGCCAGACCTGCGTTTGCGCAAACCGCCTCTACGTGCACGACAAGGTCTATGACGCCTTTGCGCAGAAGCTGGTCGCCGCCGTGGCGAAGCTCAAGGTTGGCCACGGTGTCGAGCCCGGCGTATTGCAGGGCCCGCTGATCAATGAGGACGCGGTGGCCAAGGTGGAGTTGCATATCGCGGACGCAATGGCCAAGGGCGCGCGGCTGCTGTCCGGCGGCAAGCGGCACAGCCTGGGCGGCACCTTCTTCGAACCGACCGTGCTGGCCGACGTGACCCCGGCCATGCGCGTGGCGAAGGAAGAGACGTTCGGCCCGCTGGCGCCGCTGTTCCGCTTCTCCACCGACGCGGAAGTGATCGGCATGGCCAACGACACCGAGTTCGGTCTCGCCTCCTATTTCTTCAGTCGCGATATCGGCCGCATCTGGCGCGTCGCCGAAGCGCTCGAATACGGCATGGTGGGCATCAACACGGGCCTGATCTCGAACGAAGTCGCGCCGTTTGGCGGTGTCAAGCAATCCGGCCTGGGCCGCGAAGGCTCGAAGTACGGCATCGAGGACTACCTGGAGATCAAATACCTGTGCATGGGAGGGGTCGACCGCTGAAGCCGGCGCGTCTCGCACTGCCGGTTCACCCGGCCCGGCGCCCGGTGTTCTTCTGTCCGGATTCAGGCTGGTATTGACTTAAGCCACGGCCTGGGTAGAGGCGGTCCAAGAGGAGGCCGCCCGCCCAAGGCAAGCGCTGTACGCAGCGCAGCGAGTGGATTCTCTACAATCGAGGAGGGTAGTTTCATGCAGGTTCGTTTTCGTTTCATCCGTTCCATTGCCGCCGTGGCGGCGATGGCGGCATCGTCCCTGGTTCTCGCGCAGGGCCCGCGAGACTGGCCCACGCAGCCGGTGCGCATCGTCGTGCCATTCCAGGCCGGCTCCGCGACGGACTTGCTTTCCCGCCAGCTCGGCATTGCACTCGGCAAGGAATACGGCCAACCCTTCGTGGTGGAAAACAAGCCCGGCGCCGCGGCCATGATCGGTAGCGAGGCCGCGGCCCGCGCGCCTGGCGATGGCTACACGCTGCTGATGTCCGGTCCCGCGTCGATGGTGACCAACCGCTTTCTCTACAAGAAGCTCAGCTACGATCCGGATGCCTTCGAGAAGATCACGGTTGTGGCCTACACGCCGAACATCCTGCTGTCGAATCCGTCGCTGCCGTTCAAGACGCTGCCCGAGATGGTGGCCTATGCCAAGGCCAATCCAGGCAAACTGAGCTACGCCTCGTTCGGAGCAGGAACCACCTCGCACCTGGCCGGCGAGATGCTGAAGGCGATGGCCGGCATCGACATCGTTCACGTTCCTTACAAGGGCGCAGCCGAAGCGATTCCAGCGCTGCTGTCGGGTCAGGTGTCGATGTACTTCGACACCATCATGACGGGGTTGCCTTTTGTGAAGGCGGGCAAGCTGCGTGCGCTTGGTATGTCGAACAGCAAGCGTTCGTCGATGGCCCCGGATGTGCCGACCATCGCGGAGCAAGGCTATCCCGGCTTCGATATCGCCCCATGGTATGGCCTGGTCGCGCCGAAGGGCACGCCGGGCGAGATCGTGGCCAAACTCAATGTCTCGGTCAACAAGCTGCTCAAGGATCCGGCCTTCCGCGACAAACTGGGCGCCACGGGCGCCGAGCCGCGCGGCGGCAGCGCGGCGGACTTCAACACGATGATCAATGCCGAGATTCCGCGCACCGAGAAGCTGGTAAAGCAATCGGGCATTGCCTTGCAATAAGCGGCGCGCGCTTCCATCCGCGTTCCGGATTTTCCCCATCCTACTGAGTCGCTCCTAATGTTGCCTTTCGACTGGTCCTTCCCCTATCCCTCCCAGAAGATGCCGCTGCTTGCCGCCAATGCGGTCAGCACCAGCCAGCCGCTCGCCGCGCAAGCCGGCCTGCGCATGCTGTATGAAGGCGGCAACGCCATCGACAGCGCGATCGCCACGGCGATCGCGCTGACGGTGGTGGAGCCGGTAATGAACGGTATCGGCGGCGACATGTTTGCGCTGGTCTGGCACGAAGGCCAGTTGTACGGTCTCAACTCCAGTGGCCGCGCGCCTGCGCTTTGGACACCCAAATATTTCGCGGGCCGCGAGAAAATGCCTTCGGTCGGCTGGGATACGGTGACGGTGCCGGGTCAGGTCGCAGGCTGGAAGGCACTGTCCGCCCGCTTCGGCAAGCTGCCGTTCGCGCGCCTGTTCGCACCGGCAATCGAATATGCGGAGCAGGGCTTCATGGTATCGCCGCAGATCGCGCGCCAGTGGGCGGCACAGGTGCCCGTGCTGGCCGGCCAGCCTGGCTTCGCCAAGGCCTTCATGCGCGACGGCAAGGCGCCGCAGGCTGGCGAGCGCTGGCGCTTTCCGGAGCAGGCCGCCACGCTGCAGCGCATCGCCGAAAGCGATGGCGAGAGCTTCTACAAGGGCGAACTGGCCGCGCGCATCGTCGCCTTTGCCGAGGAAACCGGCGGCGCCATCCGTGCCGATGACCTGGCGCAGCACGCGCATAGCTGGGTTACGCCGCTGTCGCAGGATTTCCGCGGCTACACGTTGCACGAGATTCCGCCCAACGGGCAGGGTCTGGCTGCGCTGATCGGGCTCGGCATCCTCGACCGCTTCGACATTGAAAGCATGGGGCGTGACAGCGCGGACTTCTACCATGTCGGCGTCGAAGCGATGAAGCTCGCGTTCGCCGACCTGCATCGCCACGTCTCCGACCCGGCGACGATGCAGCACGATCCCAAGGCATTTCTCGACCCGGCCTATCTGGCCGAGCGCGCCGCGCTGATCGACATGGCGCGCGCGAGCACGCCCGGCGCCGGCATGCCCAAGACCGGCGGCACGGTGTACCTGACATCGGCCGATGCGGCCGGTTCGATGGTTTCGTTCATCCAGTCCAACTATCGCGGCTTCGGCTCTGGTGTGGTGGTGCCCGGCACCGGCATCTCGCTGCACAACCGTGGCGAGGGCTTCAACCTGACGCCGGGGCACGCCAACTGCGTCGGCCCGCGCAAGCAGCCGATGCATACCATCATCCCTGGCTTCATCACGCGCAATGGCGCGCCGGTGATGTCATTCGGCGTGATGGGCGGTTCCATGCAGGCTCAGGGCCATGTGCAGATGATGGCGCGGCTGGCCGCCGTTGGCCAGAACCCGCAGGCAATGAGCGATGCACCGCGCTTCCGCGTCGAGAACGGTCCGGTGGTCAATGTGGAATCGCATATGCCGGCAGACGTGGTCGCCGCGCTGCGCGCGCGTGGGCACAAGGTCGAGGTGGCGCCGCCAGATAGCCTGGAGTTTGGTTCCGCGCAGTTGATCTACAAGGCGGAGCACGGGTATATCGCTGCGTCGGATTCGCGGCGGGACGGGCAGGCGGTAGGATTCTGAGCGTGATGGCAGGCGCGCCAGGCCAATGAGTACAGGTTGCCGTGGCTTTCCGCTGACGTGACAGTCACCGCGCTACGACAATGAATCGCGGCACCAACATTACCGTTGGTGTCGCATTTTTTGTTTCAGGACCAGCGTGGAGGCCACTCATCCGGGCGGCCTAAGCGGCAAGATCTAGCTCCTGATCCCCAGAGTCTGAGAAGGCAGTTCACCAAACCGCTGCTTGTAAACAGCTGCGAACAGGCCGAGATTGACGTAGCCCCAGGCGGCGGCGACAGTGCGAACCGTGGTCCCTTTGCCGGCAAGCAGCAGTTCGGCCCGGACGCGATAATGGAAATAGTCCTTGGCTTCTCAGTCTAAACTGATGCCGTTCGCTTTGGCGATGCCTTGCCAGAGGGACAGGTCCGTGCGCACGGTCTGGGCAAATTGTTCCGCGCTTTTCAATGGCGGATCGATCAGGTTGAGCTGGACGAATCGGTCACGCAGCTCCGGGGCGGACAGGGTGTTCAGGACCTCCAGGTGCACGGCCGCCACCACGCCCGCTGGCGTACCGCGCGGGGCGAACACACCATACCAGGCATCTGTATCGAAACGATAACCTTGTTCGGTCATGGTCGGCAGGTCCGGCAGCGCCGGCCCCCTGTGCGAGCCGGTGATGGCGATGCCGCGCAGCTTTCCGGTCTTGATCAGCGGCACCGAACTGGTGGCGTCGACGAAGGCCACCTTCACCCGCCCGCCCTGCATGTCCTGGTAGATCTGACCGATCGTCTTGTAGGGCACATGCCGGATGTCGAGTCCTTCCTGCCGCTTCAGGTACTCCATCACGAGCTGCCCGGTGGAGCCCGGGCCCCAGGTGGCATAGTCGTACTTGCCGGGATTCGCATTGACGAGGGCAACGAACTCCTTCAGGTTGCGCGCGGGAAAATCCGGCGAAGCTACCAGATGGATGCCTCCTGAGAAGATTTGCGCCACGGCCACAAGGTCGCGCGTCACATCGAACGGCAGCTTGTGCAGCAGGGCCTGGCTGATGACGGTGGAAGACGAGCTGGCGAATAGCAAGGTGTAGCCGTCTGGCGGCGCCTTGGCCACCGCGTCGACACCGATGACGCCATTGGCGCCCGGCCGGTTGTCGACCACGACGGGCTGGCCAAGCGTGCGCGACAAGCGCTCGGCAAAGATTCGCGCAATGGTGTCGGGCCCGCTGCCGCCGGCGCTGGGCAGGATCAATCGAACCGGCCGTGCCGGCCACGGCTGCGCGCTGGCCGGCGCCGCGCCAAGCGCAAGGCCCAGCGCCATGCCAATCGCGGGTGCCAGGGCCAGGAAGCGGCCGAGTCCCAAAGTGTTCCAGCAATTCCGCATCATGTTTGTCTCCTGCATATTGTTGTGACGACGGGCCTGGCCATGGCACAGCTCAGGCCCGCTTGACCTCTACGATGCTGCGCCAGCCGTCAGGCAGCGGCGCGCACGGCACCGATCGACAGGCCGCCATCGACGATGAGCATCTGTCCGTTGACGTAGGAGGACTCGGTGCTGATCAGGTAGAGCGCGGCATGCGCAACCTCCCAGCCTGTGCCCTGCCGGCCGAACGGCAGCGGACGGGCCGCGCGCGAGGGCCGGGCGCGCGAGGCGTCCCGGCCCATCGGTGTGTCGATCAGTCCTGGTGCCAGCACATTCGCACGCAAGCCGCTGGGCTGGCCGGCGAATGCCACCGCGCGGCCCAGCGCGGTCAAGGCTGCCTTGGAAGTCTCGTAGGCCGGCAGGCCGCTCAGCGGCGAGATCGCCGCCGTGGAGGCCACGAACACGATGGCGCTGCCAGCGGGCATGACGGCGGCGGCCTCCTGGGCGCAGAACATCGGGGCGCGCAGGTTGATGTCCTGGACCCGGTCCCAGTCTTCGGGCGTCTCCGCGCCGAAGCGATTCTGGTTGCCGATCCCGACGTTGACCACCAGGCCATCGAGCCCGCCCAGCGCGGCCGCGGCCTGGGCCACCATGCGCGAGATCTGAGCGGGGTCCGCAACGTCGGCCTGGACCGGCACCGCGCGGCCGTCCTCGCGCAGGATCAGGTCGACCGTATCCTGCGCGGCGCCGGCATCAATATCGGCGCACGCCACGGCGGCGCCCTCGCGGGCGAACAGGATTGACATGGCACGGCCATTGCCTACCGACGGCACCGGATCGACGGTGCGGCGTTGGCCCGCGCCTACCACCAGGATGCGGCGCCCGGCGAGCCGGCCGTCACGGCGCGGCACGCCAAGCGCGGGTGCAAACAGTTGTTGGTCCGGACGGCTTTCCAGGGATTCAGTCATGACGCAGCTCCAGTTTTTCCAGCGGCGGGTTTTCGATATCGACTTCGAGGTTTTCCAGCAGGCGCGACACCAGCATGTAGAAGCCGATGGTTGCCAGCAGCTCGACCATCATCTGTTCGTCCAGGGCCGCCGCAACCTTGGCGTAGAGCGGCGCCGGTGCCTTGACGTCATGCACCACGGCATCGGTGAATGCGATGACAAGGCGCTCGAGTTCGCTGAAGTCTCCGTTGGCATCCGGCTTCAGCACGGCATCGATTTTTTCTTCCGGCACACCGGCGGCGCGCGCCACACGCCGGTGCTGATGCACTTCGTAACTGGCGCCGCTGAGCGCGCCCACCCGCAGGATGACCAGCTCGCGCAGCGTGGGCGGCAGCGAGGCCTCCGTGAGAATGGCGCGGCCGAGACCGAGGAAGCCGAGCGCGATCTCCGGCGCATGCGGCAGGATCCTGTACAGGTTGAGGGCGGGACGCCCGCGCAGTTGCTCGCCAAGGCGGCCGGGCACGTTGTCCACATCGAAGTAAGGCAGTCTGGCCATGTTGTGTTGTCTCCGTTTCCTGCCGCGCGGCAGGTAATGTCGTGGTGGGAATAATGCAAATAGGAGTTGGCCGCTTACGGCAGCACGTTGCGCGGGTCTTGCCGCAAGACCAGGTTCCATACCTGTTGGCCGACCGGCCGCTCGCGTTCCTCGATCAGGTGGGCGACCAGTCCCGCGCAGCGTCCGATCAGTGCGAGTCCTCGGCCGAACAGCGGGTCCAGCCCCATTTCGGCGAGGATGGCGCCGATGGCGCCGGCAGCATTGAGCGGCAGGACACGGCGCGTACCGTCGCCGCAGGCGTCGCCGAGCGCCAGGGCAAGACGACAGTACTTGCCGTGGAAGCCATTCGCGCTCGCGGTCTCCATCAGGACCGGCACGCGCGGATCGCCTTGCGCGTGTATTGGATGGCCGACGCCAGGTATCGGCTTGCCGGCTGACCGGCAGGCGGCGACGATGCGCCGGGCATGCTCTGCAATGGCGGCTGCGTCGGCATCGGCCGCCAGCGACGCACCTTCTTGCAGCAGTAATTCCGCCATGTTCTGCACGGTGCCGAGGAAGCGTTCGCCAGCGCCAAGCAAGCCCGCAGCGACCGCACCTTGCAAGGATTCCGGCGCGCCCAGCCAGGTCATGCGGGCGCTGATCGCGCTTGGCGTCAGCCCGTGGTCGACCGCGGTCACCAGCAGCGTGTCGATCATCCGCGCCTCCGCGGCGCCGGGGAGGCGCCCGAGCGCAACCAGGCAGAGCATCTGAACGAAATCCAGCTTGCCGATCACCTCGGTGGCAAGGTCCCGCCCGCGCAGCGTGATGCGATCTGGCGTCGTGTAGCCGATCTCGGTGCGGATGCCGTTCATGCGCTCAGCCCCACGGTGATGCCGCCGCAGACATGCAGTACCTGTCCGGTGACGAAGGACGCGCGTTCGTCGAGAAAGAACTCGACGGCGTGAACAATGTCCTCAGGCGTGCCGAGCCGCCTGACCGGCACGCCGTTCACAATGCGCTGCGTCAGCGCATCCTGGGCCGGGTTGACGGAGCCGAACGCCGCCGTGGCGATGGGGCCCGGAGCGACGGCGTTGACGGTGATGCCGTGCGCCGCGAGTTCCAGCGCCCAGGTACGCGTCATGGCGTTCAGGGCGCCCTTGCTGGCCGAATACGCCGTGCGCAGTTCCTTGCCCAGCGCGGCACGGCTGGAGATATTGACGATGCGGCCGTGGCGCGCCTTTCGCATGGCAGGCACCAACGCCTGGGTGCATTGCAGCGCGGCGCGGACATTGACGGCGATTTGCCTGTCGAAGTCGTCAAGGCCGGTTTCCTCCACGCTCGCCGCCCGCAAGGTCGCCACATTGTTGACGAGGGCAGTGAAGACATAGCGGGCCGATGCCTCCCCGAGCGCGGCGGCGAGTTGTGCCGCGTCGGCCATGTCGACTTCCACGAAGTGCGTCACGCCGGCCTCGGGAGGTGCCACCCGATCGAAGTTCACTACCGTGTGGCCGCGCTCGCGCAGCGTCTTGCACAGGGCCCAGCCGATGCCGCCGGAGCCGCCGGTTACCAGGATATCTGTTGGTGTCATGATGAAAGAGGCTCCTTGCCTTGAGGGTTGTTGCTGGCGTAGTTGCTTGCACTGGCGGCGAGCCGGGTCTTGACCTCGAGCTTCGAGACCTTGCCGTTGGCAGTGAGCGGAAGGGTTTCCACAAAATGAATGCGCTTTGGTGCCTGTACCGAACCCAGGCGTTCCTTGACGAACGCCTGTAGCTCGGCAGTGCTGGCGGTGGCGCCGGCATGCAGTTGCACGGCCGCGTGCACGGCCTCTCCCCAGCGCGGGTCGTCCATGCCGAGCACGGCGCAGCGGCACACCGCGGGATGGGCGCCGAGCGCGTTCTCCACGTCGCTGGGGTACACGTTGAAGCCACCCGTGATAATGACGTCGCGCAGCCGGTCTTTCAGGTACAGGTAGCCTTGCGCGTCCAGGTAGCCGCCGTCGCCCGTATGCAGCCAGCCATCGGCCAGTGCCTCGGCGGTCTTGCCGGGCTGGCGCCAGTAGCCGGACATGACGAGGTCGCCGCGCACCACGATCTCGCCGGTTTCGCCAGCCGGCAGCAACTTGCCATCGCGTCCCATGATGGCGAGTTCGGTCAGGCAGGTGGCACGGCCGACGCTGCCGTGGCGGGCGGGATCGCGCAATTCCCCGGCGGGCAGGAACGCAATGATGCCGGGGGCCTCGGTTTGCCCGAACGAGGTCTCCAGGGTGCCGAAGACATCGATGGCCTGGGCAATCCGGTCTGCGCGCATCGGCGCTGCCGCATAGATCAGGTGACGCAGCGCGGACCAGTCCCGTTCGCGGACGCCGGGCTCGTCCAGCAAATCGTAGATCAGCGTGGGCGGCATGAACACCGCGGTGATGCGCTCGCGCTCCAGCTGATCGAGCAGGGCGCGCGGCCTGGTCGAATCCGCCAGCACGAGGGTGCCGCCACGCGCGAACACTGGCAGCAGGAAAGTGGATGTGCCGTGGGTGATGGAGGCTACGGCGAGATAGCGCTCGTCCTCGCGCAACTGCATCGCGGTGAGGATGGAAACCACCGTGGTGTTCCAGGACCGCAGCGACTGCATGACCCCCTTGGGCGCACCGGTAGTGCCGCCGGTGAATTTGATGGCCTGCGTTTCGCCAAGTTCGCGCTGCACGCGTAGCGGGACGCGGCCGCGCCAGGCAGCGAGTAGCGCGGCAATGCTGTCCGGGCCGGATGCCTGCGGCCCGCAGGCGATCACGCGGGTGCCAGGCGTGATCGTGCCGGCCTGGCCGTGGCCGATGTCTTCCATCACCAGGATGGACGGCTCGGTGAAGTCGACGATGCGGGCCCGTTCGTGGACCGAGGCGCGCGGATTCAGTGGCACCCAGCACTTGCCGGCGGCCAGCGTAGCCAGCAGCGCCAACACATGCTGCACGCTATTGCCGGCGCAGATGCCTACGCGCGATCCGGAGGTGGGGTCCAGCGCCTGGAAGGCCGCTGCGAGCGCCAGCACCTTCTGCGTCAGTTCGCCGTAGGTCAGCGATTCTCCGGCGGCCTGCAATGCGATGCGCGCCGGCGTGGCGTTCGCGGTCCTCAGCAGATAGTCGATTGGCTGCATGCTTTCATCCGTTGCGTCCCGTTCATTCCTTTCATTCCTTTCATTCCGCCCGTGCTCCCGATACCTTTACGATCCTTGCCCATTTGCTCATCTCCTCATCGACGAATCTGGTAAATTCCGCCGCGCTCATCGGCCGGCTGCCTGCGTTCCTGTTGGGTCCGAGGTCGGTGCCGCTGTCGGCGCCCATTTCGGCGTAACGCTTGCGCAGCGCCGCGCTTGTCACAGCCTGGCCAACAGCGGCATTGAGCCGGTTCACAATGTCGGGGGGCGTATGTGCCGGCGCGAAGATGCCGCTCCAGTTGCTGACGAAGTAGCCCGGCACGCCGGCCTCGGCAACAGTCGGCACATCCGGGAGCGCGGACGAGCGATGCGCCGAGGTCACGGCGAGCGGGCGTACCAGGCCCTTGGCGATCAATGGCAGCGACGTGGGCAGGTTGTCGAACATCAACTGCACCCGCCCGCCCATCAGGTCGGTCTGTGCGGGCGAGCCGCCGCGGTAGGGCACGTGCGTCAGTTGCGTGCCGGTCATATGCTCAAAGAGTTCGCCGGACATATGGATGCTGCTGCCATTGCCGGACGAGCCCATCATCAACTGGCCCGGGTAGCGCCTGGCCATCGCGATCAGCTCCTTCACATTGCGCGCCGGCAACGCGGGGTTGACGACCAGCACATTTGCGCCGGAAGAGACCAGGGCCACAGGCTGGAAGTCCTTCTTCGGGTCGTAGGGAAGGCTGGCGTATAGCGTCGGGTTGATGCCATGGGTGCCGATCGTGCCCAGCAGCAAGGTGTAGCCGTCCGCCGGTGCATTGGCGACGGCGGCCGCGCCGATGTTTCCGCCCGCACCGGCGCGGTTCTCCACCAGCACCGGCTGCCCGAGGCTTTGCGTAAGCTGCTGGCTGAGCAGCCGTCCGAAAATGTCCGCGGCGCCTCCGGGCGGGAACGGCACCACCAATCGGATTGGCCGTGAGGGATAGGTTTCGGCCAGTACCGGCCCCGCGGTGTGCAGGGCGAGCGCGGCCGCGACCGCACAGATCAGTCTGTGAAGCATGGGATGTCTCCGTTGTCGTTGTCATTGCCAGCGGCATGCTCCGGACGGAGCCGCGCCAGGCTTACTGCTCTCCGCCTGGCGGGATTCAGGACGGCGCGGACGCGATGCCTGCGCTTAGGCCACCGTCCACGGGAAGTTCCACTGCGTTGATATAGGAGGCTTGCGCCGATAGTAGAAAGCGCACCGCATGCGCGACCTCCCAGGGCGTGCCTTGCCGCCCGAACGGCAAGGCGGCGGTGCGTCCAGGCCGCGCCGCGGAGGCCGCGCGGCCCATCGGCGTATCGATCAGGCCGAGCATGACCACGTTGGCGCGTATGTGGCTGGGCTGCCCGGCCAGCGCGGTCGCGCGGCACAGGGCACCGAGCGCTGCCTTCGAGGCTTCGTATGCCGGATTCATACCCGCGGGCAGCCTGGTCGCCACTGAAGACACGAAAACGATGGCGCCGTGCATGGACATGAGCGGCAGGGCTTGCTGCACGGTCAGCATGTGCGCGTGCAGGTTGACCGCCATCACCTCATCCCAGCTGTCTGCCGTCAGTTCCGCCAGGGGCTCGCGGCGGCTAATACCTACGTTCAGTACGAGTCCGTCGAGGCCGCCCAGCGCCGTCCGTGCGGCCTGCACCATGCCTTTGATGCCGGCGACGCTGGCCACGTCGGCCGGGATGGCCACCGCGCCGCCGTCCCGCACACTGCGTACGGTGAGTTCCGCTGCCTCGGTGCTCTTGTCCGCGCAGGCGATGCTGGCGCCAGCGCGGGACAGGGCCATGCAGATGGCGCGTCCGTTGTTGACCGGATTCCCGGCATCGGCCGAAGGGACCTGTCCGCCACCGACGACGAGGATGCGTCGGCCGCCCAGCGATCCACACGTGGTCTCGCCCGCAAGGTCGGCGCCGGGGGATGCGGCAGCGGGGCACGAAGGACGGTCTGGTTGCATTGGATAATTTGGCGCTGTTTAAGTTGATGTCGGCGGAAATGTGAAAACGATTTCCGTTTGTGCTAACTTATCAGGCAACAAATTTGGCGTCCAACTGTGGAACGTTTTCATTAGGGAAGACCATGACGCAAAGGATTTCCGTCAGGGATGTGGCTGAGGCGGCGGGGGTTTCCATCGGCAGCGTGTCGCGGGTGCTGAACGGCACCGGCTATGCCAGCCAGGCGCTGCGAGCCCGGGTGCACGCGGCCGTGGAGGCACTGAACTACGAGCCCAGCTTTGCCGCCCGCCATCTGCGCACCGGGCGCAGCAAGACGGTCGGCTATCTGGTTTCGAATATCGGCAACCCGCTGCTTGCGGCGCATTTCAGCGAAGTCGAGAAGCATATGCAGGCCGCCGGGTACTCCATGCTGGTCGGCAATACGTTGGACCAGCCACAGCGAGACCGCGAACTGGTTGCGCTGTTCGAGAGCCGCCGGCTGGAGGGCATCATTGCCGCGCCGAGCCTGGAGAGCGCGGACCCCGCCAACAGCCTGTTCAGCGGCTGCAGCCTGCCGGTGGTGATTCTTGATCGGGAGACGCCTCTACCAATGGATGCGGTCTATCTGGACCATCGTAGCGGTGTGAAGCAGGCGATGGCGTATATGATTTCATTGGGTCACCGCCGCATCGCGCTTTTCGGGCCTGGCGAGCACATTCGTCCAGGGCGCGAAAAGCTGCTCGGCTACCGGGATGGGCTTGCGGAGGCGGGTTTGGTGTTCGACCCCGCATTAGTTTGTATGTCACGCTCGGCGATCGATTCGTCACGCACCCAAATGGCGACCATGCTCGCTCTTTCCGCGCCCCCCACTGCAATCATAGGACTAGGAACGCGCCTGCTCTCCGGAGCCATTTATGTTGCGCGCAAGGCGGGGCTGGATATTCCCGGAGACCTTTCGGTGATCGGCATCGGTACGCCTGAGACGCTTGAGTTGATGTATCCCCCGTTAACCACCTTACGCTTTGACATCGAGCGCGCCGCGGAGGCTGCCGCCCATCTGATGCTTGACCGGTTGGCCGGGGAGGGGGTGAGACAACCACGTATCGTGAGTGTGCCGCTTGACTTGGTTTTGGGTGAGTCGTGCGCCAAGGCGGCGTTCGGGCAGGCCAGTGGGATTGCACATGCGCCTGTGTCGAAATAAGCGAAGTCTTTAGGGGGTGTTGTCAGGAACTCGGACGTCCCCGCACTTGCAAGACAGGGGTGCGGCATTTGTTCGGCACCAGGAAAATCGCAGTACGCGCAGGGCGAAAATTTAGTATGATGGCTATCATGCGAAATATGAAAGCCAACGCTAGATACGCCGCCAAAGAAGCGTCGCACGAACGCATTGTGGCCTCGGCTGCCCGGGCTATCCGGCGAAGTGGTTATGACGGCACTGGCGTCGCCGACATCATGAAAGAGGCCGGTCTGACGCACGGAGCTTTCTATGCACATTTCCCCTCACGCGAAGCCATGCTGGCAGAAGCCGCGGATCGGGCGTGCGCGGAGTCCGCTGCGGTAGCGGCAGATGTTGTTGCCGGCGTCCCACCCGGGAAAGCCTTGGAGGCTGTGCTTTGCGCCTATCTCTCAAAGGACCACGTTGAGCAGGTGGAGCTTGGATGCCCCTTGGCCGCGTTGGGCTCAGAAACACCGCGACAGGCGCCCGAAGTGCGCCGAGCGGTGACCCAACACACCAAGGCAATGATTGATCTGCTCGCCCGCCAGTCGCCTGACTGGGGACAGCCCGGTGCTCATGAACAAGCACTAGTGACCATCGCCACCATGGTTGGTGCTTTGCTGCTGGCTCGTGCAGTCGACGAGCCAGCCCTGTCGGACCGCCTGCGCGAGGCTGCGCTGAAGCACCTGGTCCCCCCTGGTATCTAACCCCCCGGATTCATGCCGCCTTCTCGCTCGCCATTACGTATGATGATCATAATACGAAATGACCATGGTGCACCTCTCGGGTGTCACGTTGAATGGCGTCGCACCGTGCATGCCGACGCGTTCCCAGGTCGCACAAACTGACGGAGATATTTCATGAACATACGCGGCAAGATTGCCCTCGTTACGGGGGCCTCCTCAGGTATCGGCTACGCCACTGCGGAGCGGCTCGCG
Source organism: Cupriavidus sp. F041 (assembly GCF_057814235.1). NCBI lineage: Bacteria > Pseudomonadati > Pseudomonadota > Betaproteobacteria > Burkholderiales > Burkholderiaceae > Cupriavidus > Cupriavidus sp. F041. The sequence goes on along the minus strand of NZ_JBVASY010000001.1, from coordinate 1,019,554 downwards.
AAGGCTGGCTACAAGGTGTTCGGTACCAGTAGGCGCATAGGCACTACCGGTCAGCGAGCGTTCGAGATGCTGCCTCTCGATGTAACCAAGGACGAATCCGTCGATGCGGCCGTCCAAAAGGTGATGGAGCGCGAAGGCCGTATTGATCTACTCGTCAACAACGCCGGGTTCGGGGTCGCTCCAGCGGGTGCGGAAGAGAGCTCGCTGGAGCAGGCCCGGTCGATATTCGATACGAACTTCTTTGGGATAGTCCGGATGACCCGGGCTGTCGTGCCACATATGCGCCGCCAAAGGGAGGGGCGCATCATCAATATCGGCTCCGTGCTTGGTTTCCTGCCGATGCCCTACATGGCGCTGTATTCCGCCACCAAGCACGCAGTCGCGGGCTATTCGGAATCGCTCGACCATGAACTGCGCACGATGGGTATTCGCGTCTCGGTGGTCGAACCTGCCTACATCAATACGCCCTTCGATGCGAACCTGATGAAACCTGACGCCCCGCTCGATGTGTATCGCGAGATTCGCGAGGGCGTGGAGAGACGGGTGAAGGAAGTTCTCGTTGGCGCGGACGGGCCTGAAGTGGTAGCCGAGGTCGTGTTGAAGGCAGCCATGGCAACGCATCCAAAGATTCACTACGCCCCCGGCCTCGCAAGCCGCATGCGACTGCTGCGCAGGTTTGCGCCCGCCAGCGTGCTGGATGCGGGGGTTCGAAAAGACCTGCGCCTCGAAGCATAGGCGGTAAGCCGCGTCGCCCGTTGTTTCTCACAAATCTCAATTTGAAAGAAGACGATGACATTCCAAGCGCTGCTCGCAAGCAAGACAGGTGACAAGATTTCAACCAGCGTGCTGGGCCGCGCGCAAACCTGGATGCGCCAGGAATGAGGGCGACCATGAAAGCACTTCTTCTCGATCGCTACGGAAAGAAACGCGCGTTGCGGTTCACTGAGGTTCCGAGCCCGGCGCTGGGTGAGGATGAGGTCATGGTCCAGATCCATGCGGCCGGTGTGAATCTGCTGGACTCCAAGATCAGGAACGGAGAGTTCAAGCTCATACTCCCCTATCGCTTGCCCCTCGTCCTAGGACACGACGTGGCCGGCGTCGTGGTCAAGGTCGGGCCTCGCATTCGGCAATTCAGGCCGGGGGACGAAGTCTATGCCCGGCCTGATGATTTTCGCATCGGCACCTTTGCTGAGTACATCGCGGTCAAGGAAGAGTCCCTGGCGATCAAGCCCAAGGCGCTGAGTATGGAAGAAGCCGCATCGATTCCTCTGGTGGGCCTGACGGCATGGCAGGCGCTGATCGAGAAGGCGAATCTGAAGAAAGGGCAGAAGGTCTTCATCCAAGCCGGTTCAGGCGGCGTAGGAACATTTGCGATCCAGTTGGCCAAGCATGTGGGCGCCACCGTAGCCACCACCACCAGCAGCGCCAACATCGACTTGGTGAGAGGCCTCGGGGCAGACGTTGTCATCGACTACAGAAAAGACGATTTCGAAAAAATTCTTCAGGGCTACGATGTGGTCCTCCACAGTCAAGACGCAACGGCGCTGGAGAAATCTCTGCGCGTCCTTAAGCCCGGCGGCATACTCATCTCGATCTCCGGCCCTCCCGATCCCGCATTCGCAAAAGGAATCGGAGCACCGTGGTTCGTGAACTTGATTGCTCGTCTTCTGAGTTCGGGAGTCCGGAAGCGGGCAGCAGGTCGTGACCTGAGATACTCGTTCCTCTTCATGAGGGCCAGCGGGCGCCAGTTGGGCGAGATCACGTCGCTCATTGATTCCGGCGCGATACGCCCGGTAGTGGATCGGGTTTTTTCCTTCGACGAGACCAACGAGGCCATGGCCTACGTCGAGAAGGGACGGGCCAAGGGTAAAGTTGTCGTCAAAGTGCGATAGACGTGATTACCCCGAGTTCGGGCATGACCTGACGCCGCCCGCTACGCAAGGTTGGTTGAGAATATTCTTCCTTGGCCGTGCATCGCTGGCCCCCGGCGGTCGGGGGAAGCCGGTCAGCCTAGTCTTGGATGATGCTTGCGAGGTGATCTGGTTGCGCTTTGATGTGCTTAATCTGCGGCACGTATGGGAACCGGCGCGCATGCGGTCACGTGCGCTTGTAGCGATTTTCAATGATCCTGGCCGTGGCGATCAGGCGAGGACGTACCTCGGAAATGAACTTCTCCGCTGAAATCGTTCTGGTGGGTGCGGCAGCATTGAGGACAACCGGCGGCAGTGCATTGCCGAGCTTCAGTGGTACGGCAATGCCGTTGATTTCCTCGTTCCAGTCGCCAAACGACGTCACGCATCCAATCTCCGAAATTTCTACGAATGCATTCGAGATGCCTTGCTCTATGGCTGGCCAACTGGCCTCGTTCAGCGCGCGGAGCCGGTTCATGACGGCGCGGCGTTCGGAAGGGCCCATGACCGCGATGTGTGCCCGCCCGATGGCAGTCGTTCCAAGCGGCAGCCGACTGCCAATATCAAGATTGAGGGTCACTGCGGTGGACTGGCTTCGCCGGCAATCGATATACAGGACAGAAAGGTCATCGCGGATGCCCAGCGAAATCATGGAACGCGTACTGTCAGCCAGCTCCTGCAGCAGCGGCTCGCTGGCCTCCCTCAGATCCAGCCGGGAATGTGTCACGCGCGCCAGCGTGAGCGTGGCCAGGCCGATGCGATAGCGCCCGAGTTCGGGGATGTGATGCAGGAACCCGAGGGTGGTCAGGGTATAGCTCAACCGGGTCACGGTTGACTTCGGCAGCCCGCACCGATGAGCAATTTCAAGATTGCTCAGGCGCTCTTCGCTGGAATGGAATGCCTGCAGAATGCGCAGCCCCCGGGCGAGCGCCTCGACAAAGTTCCTGTCGGCACCTTCCTCGATGTTGGATGCAACAGCATCGGCGTCCCCGATGGTTTCGGTCGAAGGCTGCTCCTTCCCCAGTTTCCTCAAGTCTGCCTCCCGACATGCTGGTAGCGATCGCGCATGGCTCGCTTGTCGTACTTGCCCACGCTGGTACGTGGCAACGCATCCACGAAGTGTATCGCGTCCGGGATCGCATACTTCGGAATGCGGCCCGAGGCGACGTAGCTGCCCAGGTGCAGCCGGATGGCGCTTGCGTCAAACGAGCTCGGACAGCCGCTTTCCGCCACCACGATCGCCATCGGCCGCTCGCCCCATCGTTGGTCCGGCACGGCGATGACAGCGGCTTCCCTGACATGCTGATGCTGGCAGATCAGGTCCTCCAGCGTTCCTGACGACAGCCATTCACCGCCGGTCTTGATCACATCTTTCAGTCGGTCGGTAATGCGCAAGTAGCCATCTTCGCCGATGATACCCATATCGCCAGTGTGCAGATAGCCGCCGCGCCAGAGTTCCTGAGTGGCTTGGTCATTCGCAAGGTATCCCTGCGTGAGCCATGGAGCGCGCAGTACCACTTCCCCTGGAGTCTGACTCCCTGGGGGCAACACTCGCATCGCTTCATCGACAACCTGCATGTCAACGAGCGGCAACGCCCATCCGGCCAGTGTTCGCGTGGTGATTGCCTCGCCGGAATCGTCCGGATCGGAAATGGATGGATCCACGTGCGCGGCGGTGACGAAGGGGCAGGTTTCCGACATACCATAGCCCGCAAACGCGTCGATCCCCTGTTTCAAAGCCTCGAGGGCCAGGCTCGTGGGAAAGCGCGCGCCGCCGACCACGATCTTCCACCCTGAAAGATCCACCTGGTCGACCTCCGCCCGATCCAGAATCATTTGGAGGATAGTGGGGACGCAATGGGAAAACGTCACGCCTTCGCGGGCGCGAAGCGTGAGTAGCATCTCCGGCGTGTAGCGCCCGGGATAAACTTGCTTGACGCCCATCATCGTCGCCACGTAAGGCATGCCCCATGCGTGCACGTGGAACATCGGGGTGATCGGCATATACACGTCGCCTCGATGGAACCGCCCCTGGGTACTGCTCATGGCGAATGCCGCGCAGACGGCAAGCGTGTGGAGCACCAGTTGGCGATGGCTGAAAGAGACGCCTTTGGGCAGGCCGGTCGTGCCGCTCGTATAGAACTGCGTGGCGCGGGTGTTTTCATCGAAATCGGGAAAGATGAAATCAGACCGGTTGCCGGCCAGCAGTGCTTCGTAGCCATCGGCAACGGTGCCGTCATCGTCGTCATCAAGGATCACCACGGACGCTGCCATGTCGACCACATTGCGCATCGACGAGACGAGTTCGAGAAAATCGCGGTGAACCAGAAGGACCTTGGGCTTTGCCTGTTCCAGCGTGTATTGGATCTGCTGCGGACTCAGCCGGATATTGGCGGTCATAAGTACTGCGCCCATCATCGGTACGGCAAAGAAACACTCCAGGTACCGATGGCTGTCCCAGTCGAGTATGGCGACGGTGTCTCCATGGCCAACGTCCAGCGATTGCAGCCCGGATGCGAGCCGGCCGATCCGCTCGCGCAGCCCTCGGTATGTATATCGGTTGATGTCGCGATAGACAATCGACTGGTTGGGCGCTTGCGCCAGTGGCGTGAGTAACAACTGCTTGATCAGCAGTGGATACTGTGCCCCCGGTGGCGGCGCGTGTGTCTCGTTGGCTTGCATCCGAATGTCTCCTGTAAGGCGCCGGAAGTTCAGGGTTGATTCACGGTCGTTTGTGGTTGCGCACGGACGAAGTCCATCAGTGTTCGCGCCAATGCCTCCGGTTGCTCCAGTTGTGGCCAGTGGCCGGCGCCGGACACTCTGGCGACTGTGGCTTTTGCGAATCGCGCCGCCGTTGCTTCGATCAGATCCTCAGTGAAGAACTTGTCGTCGGTGGCAACGCAGAGGACGGGCTGCCCTATCGGCGATGGGGACTTGCCGGCCGGGTGGCCACCGGTCCATGCATGCAGTTGCGTAAGCGCGTGGTCGCGGCCGGTAGCTACCGTGCAATCGACGAGAATTTCCAGCCCGTCCTGATCGAGGGCAACCGCCAGGCTTCGCTTGCCTTCACCGATGGCATTCCTGTCCTTCTGGCCGGCCCGCGATGCAAAGCGCTCCATGGCCGGCGGCGCCAAGGCATAGCCTGCCAGTGGGGCAGAAGTGATCAATACCAGCCCTGCCAGCCGATTGCCAAGACGCCTCGCCACCAGTTCGCCGATTTGCCCGCCCATGCTGTGTCCGACCACGACGAAGCGTGCCGACGTTTCAGGATATGTCTGCAGAATCTGCGTCAGCACATCGGTGGCGTATTGCTCGAGCTGCTGCTCGGAGGTCAATGCCGGAGGCTGCCCGGCCTTCAACGCGATGGGTACGATGTGCCACGCCGGCAGATTCACGTGCTCGATCAGGCGGGCCCAGACGGCCGGGCCATCGAGATAGCCATGTAAGAGCACCAGGATGCTGTGGGGCGGGGAACTTCCGCGGGACGTCGTCATGCCGATGCCCCTGGCATCAGATGAGTCTGATACCAACGCAACGCGGCGGAGCTGGAAGCTTTGAACTCCTTGCGGTAGGCGTCAAAGTGACCGCCGCCGATGATTTGCAGCCGTTTCGGCTCAACGGCGCGTTCGTAGGCGGCCAGCGCCAGATCCGTGGGGGTCACCACGTCGTTCTCTGCCACCACCATCAGCAGCGGCTTCGGCCCGATGCGCGGAATCCACTGCCCGGGCTCATACATCTGTGACAGCCTCGATGAGCGTATCGTGACAAACTCACTGTGTTCCACGCCGTCCGGAATCTCGAAGGCGTCATGGAATTCCATCATGTCCTTCGAGCGGTAGACCGCACGGACGGCGGGATCAAGACTCACAACACGTTGCAACATCGGCGGCTCCCCGCGCAGCTGTGCACGTTCGTCTTCGTTGAACAGGGCTTGCTGGGCCGCGCGGGCATCGGGCGGTACGCGCCGCAGGCTCTGTTCGTATCCGCTGACGATGGGAACCTGCGCCGCCACCACGCGGATGCGGGCATCGGTGGCGCCAAGCACCATCGCATGTCCGCCCGCATAGCTCGTTCCCCAGATGCCGATGCGATGCTGATCGACGCCATCGAGCGATTCGAGATAGCTGATGACGCGGCGCCAGTCCGCGATCTGTCGCCACGGATCGATATCGCCGCGGACCGCGCCACCGCTGAGCCCGAAGTTGCGGTGATCGTGAACGATCACGATGAAGCCGGCTGCCGCGAAGCGCTCGGCGTATTCGCGCAGGCCCCGATACTTCAGGCCTGAGAAGCCGTGCGCCATCGTAACGGCAGGAGCCGGGCCGATGCCGCCGGTCGGCCGGAAGACCCAGGCATGGAGTTCAATGCCGCCCTCGGCGGGAATGTAGTGCTCTTCTGCTTGCATCTGACGTTAGCCTTTATTGCCCATTGAATGGAATTTCCGGCCGGTTAAGGCCGGCATCGATCGCCTGGATGGCAGAGCCCACACCGCGCTGCACATCGTCGGTGGCGAGCAGCACGGACACGTGCTCGATCATTGCCTCGTCCGCACCCCGTACGCCGCCGACGGCCCACGCAGCAAGAACCGACTTTGTTACCGCGTGGGCACGCGTGGGGCCTGCGGCAAGCTTTTCCGCGTGCGCCCGCGCAACTTCCGCGAGCCGTTCATCAGCCACAACTTTTGCGATGATATTGAGGGACAGGGCCTCTGCCGCGGTGATTTCTTCGGACAGCATCACCAGCCGCGTAGCCACGCTGCGTCCGCTGCGTTCGGCAATGCGCTGGACCCCGCCTGCCAGTGGCGATACGCCCAACGTCGCCTCGCTAAAGCGGAACCTTGCCGATTCGGCGGCGATGATTAAATCGGTGTGCAGTGCGAACTCGAAGCCGCCACCGTATGCCCGGCCATTGACCTCGCAGATTGTCGGGAGCGGCAGGGATTCAATGGCATTCAGGATGCCATTTGAATAGCCGAAGCGTTCGCGCCGCGCGGCGTGATTTTCGAGATGTGGCCACTCGCGAAAGTCGCCACCGAGGCAGAAATCGTCGAGGTTGCTACGGAACAGCATGCATCGGGCACCCTCGCGAACACCCTGGCGCACCGCGGCTTCCAGCTCGGCATAGAGCGGCCGGGTCAACCGGTTCTGTGGCGGCCGGTTGAGCGTGACGATCGCCACGCCTTGTCGCAGTTCGTAGAGCACAAGTCCGGCATTGGTGGAAGGCTTCATTTTTGTGTCTCCCTGTTCAAACGGTTTCCCAGATCTCGCTGAGCGACGACTGTTCGGTCAGCGTGCTCGCCACGGTCACCACACGCCAGCCTTCGCGCGTGCGATGGATGTCGAAGTGGACTGCGCGGCGTTCAATCTCGCTCTCGTCGGCGCGCCGCCGCGACCAGATCACGTCGATTGAGCCGGCGTTGTTGTTGTAGCCCTTCACGGCGCGATCCAGTACCACGGTGTGGGTGTACTGCTGCGCCTGCAATGGCTCCTGGTTCGCGCGCAGCAGCCCGATGACCTGGTCGCCGGTTAGCAGGCATTTGGTCATGTTGACCGATGCGGCGTGCAGGGGGGCACCCCAGTACTGCAGGATGGCCTCGTTTTCCAGGCTGGCATTGGCACCCATCTGGACCCAGGCGGGCAAGTAAGTGTCGAAGAACCAGCTGTTCATTTCGCGCACAGCGGTGCGGTCGGCTGTCGTGATGGGGGCAGAGTTAGTCATGGTGCTGTCGTGTGGAAATGGGGTGGATCAGTCGAGCTTGGCGCCGGATTGACGTACTACTTCCTTCCAGATCGGGGCCTCGCGTCGATATGTTGCGGCGATGTCATCGGGCCCTTGGTAGCTCGGGGCCCAGCCCAGGTCGCGAATGCGCTTCTGGACGTCTGGTTTCCTCACGGCCTTGTCGATTTCCGTCGCCAGCCGGTCGACGATGGGCGCAGGCGTTCCGGCCGGTGCGGCGACGCCGACCCAGCCCACCGCACGGAGCAGCGGGTCATTGACGCCGGCCTCGCTCAGTGTCGGGATGTCAGGCAACGCGGCAAGGCGCGCCGGGCCGGTCACGCCAATCGCCTTCAGTCGCCCGGCCGCGATGAACTGTGGCGCTTGTGCGCCGGTGACGAATGAAACCTGGATGTTCCCCGCCACAAGGTCGTTGATCATCGGTGATTCGCCGCGATAGGCGACGTGCGTCATGTCGCCGCCAAGCAGATCATTGAGTCGGCTCGCGCTCAGATGGGAAATCGTTCCCACGCCCCACGATCCATATGACATCTTTCCCTTGTGAGACTGCATGTACTTGCGCAGGTCGGCAACGTTGCTGACGTTCAGGTGCGAGCTCACGGCAAGCACAAGCGGGGCTTCGGCGACCTTCGCAACCAGCTTCAGGTCCTTTTCGGGGTGGTACGGCAGCTTCGTGTACAGAAACTGGTTGATCATGAGGTTGGAGCTGAGCGCGACGGTCAGGGTGTAGCCGTCGGGCGGTGCCTTGGCCACGGCATCCACGCCGAGGTTGCCCGCCGCGCCGGTCTTGTTGTCGACCACCAGCGGTTGGCCGAGCGCTCGGCCCACCGGATCCGACAAGGTGCGGGCAACGATATCGATCGCGCCGCCTGCCGCGTACGGCGCCACGACCTTGATGGGCCGGGAAGGGTAGGCCTGGGCGGCGAACGAGAATTGGCTCAGTGCCAGCAATGCGGTGCTGAGCACGCCGGCGCATGCAGCGCGCAATTTTAGATTCATGATGGTCTCCATTCTGTTTTTATGAGGGGCTGGTCACATCCAGCTGAGGACTTGTCCGCCATCGACGGGAATGACGGCGCCTGTCATGTACCGGCCCGCATCCGAGGCCAGCAGCAACGTTGCGCCGTCGAGGTCGGATGCCTCGCCAAACCGGCGCATCGGTATGCGCTTGAGAATCCCTGACTCGATGCCGCGCTCGGCGAACTGCGCTTGCATGTCGGTCAGGATGTTGCCCGGCGCCAGCGCGTTGACGCGCACACCCTTTCCGGCCAGTTCCAGGGCCATGATGTGCGTAAGGTGAATGAGTCCGGCCTTGGAGGCGCCATAGCTCGACATCTGCCCGCCTGCGCGCAATCCCGATGACGAAGCGATATTGATGATGCTGCCGTGGCCGCGTGCCGACATATGGCGCGCCGCCTCCTGGGCCACCAGGAAAGCGCCCTTCAGGTTGGTGTCGAAGATGCGGGATACTTCGTCATGCGTTTGCGAAGTGAAGCGCTCGACGTAGATCACGCCCGCGTTGTTGAACAGAATATCGACGGGCAGGCCGAGCTGGCTTTCGGCCTCTTGCCATGCCGGCGCGATGCCTGACGGTTTGGTTACATCGAGCCTGACGGCGCAGGCCTTGTGGCCCTCTGTCCGGAGTTCGGCAACAACGGCCTCCAGACGATCGGCGCGACGCGCGCCCAGCGCCACAGCGGCTCCGGCCTTTGCCAGCGTGCGAGCCATGTGCAGCCCAATGCCGCTTGAGGCGCCGGAGATGAATGCGGCTCTGCCGCTCAGATCAAAAATGGACATCGGATGTTTCATGAGGGGCCTGCTTCCATGCCCGTCGCTGAGTGGTGTCCGGATATCGGGGTTGGTGAGCGACGGTGTGCAGAGTCTAGGACTGGTCCGGCCCACTCACCAACGTAGCGTTCCGCTGTGCGGTCTGAAGTTGAGCTGCCGTGAATGGCAGGCAGCGCGGAGTAAAGCAGGCCGTGTGCCTGCTTCGTTGGACGTGCCAGGTCATCGACATCCATCTCCGCGCCTAGCGTGATCCACGTGGTCCCATTGACTAAGCAAGGGCGAAACGCGCCCGAGTTGGCTTTGATGCGCCATGCCGCTCCCGCAATCACGCCGGGCCTGACGCGGGCCCAGTACGCCGCCTACCGTGCCGCCAGCACATCTTGTGTGTCTGAGGTTCGAAGACGCAACGCGCCAGGAAGTGGGCGGCGCGCCACGGGTTGCTGTTATGCCAGGAGTACAACCGGCTGGTGGTCGAATACGCGCTGCAAGGGTTGGGTAATCCGATAGGCGTAGCCCAGTACCAGTTCGTTGCGTAGTCACTGAGGCTTTGGCATCTTGTAGTTGGTAGAACTCGCGCCCAACCTCATCCGACGGACTTCATTTGCAACCGACGGACTTAATTTTTACCGATCAACATGATCCTGTTCACACCCCCAAACCCTGTCCTATAATAATTGACCATACAATCATTGATCGGGCAACAAAATGATTTCGCAGCCTCACCAGGCGCACAGCAGCGGGCAGGTGCTGCCATTCCGCGAGTCCCTGATGGCGATGCTGGGCATCGCATTCGTGGTGATGCTGGTAGCACTTGACCAGACTGTGGTCGGCACCGCGTTGCCCACGGTGGTGGCGGAGTTGCAGGGGTTCGAGTACTACGCCTGGGTGGCAACGGCCTATCTGCTGATGTCGGTGATCACGGTGCCGATCTTCGGCCGGTTGGGCGATTATTACGGGCGCAAGCCGTTCGTGATGGCATCCATCGTCGTGTTTACGCTGGCCTCGGCGCTGTGCGGCATGGCAACCAGCATGCCGTTCCTGGTGCTGGCCCGTGGCCTGCAGGGCATCGGGGGCGGCATGCTCGTGGGGACCGCCTTTGCCTGTATCCCGGACCTGTTTCCCGATTCCCATGTGCGCTTGCGCTGGCAGGTGATGATGAGCGCTGCCTTCGGTATCGCCAATGCGGTCGGGCCGTCGCTGGGAGGTGTGCTGACCGAGGCCTACGGCTGGCGGGCGGTCTTCTACGTGAACCTGCCGGTGGGCTTGCTGGGATTGTGGTTTGCCTGGCGCTACCTGCCGCACTTGCGCCAGCAGGCGCATGCCGGTGCGATCAAGGTGGACTGGCTCGGCGCGGCCCTGATCGGCGCAGGGCTGGGCGGCTTGCAGTTGTGCGTGGAACTGATGCCTGATCGTGGTTTTGGGTTGCTTACCGGCGGCTTGCTGGTCATGTCGGTGTGTGCGCTGGTGGCGCTATGGCAATGGGAGCGGCGGGCGCCGAACCCGATCCTGCCGCTGGAGATGTTCCGCAATCCCGGGCTGGCGCCGCTGTTCCTGCTGGCGGTGTTCGTGGGGTTCGCGATGTTTTCGCTGCTCCTGTACGCGCCGCTGCTGTTCCAGGGGGGCTTTGGATATTCGCCCAGGGAGGCGGGCGTGCTGGTGACGCCGCTGGTGGTGTGCATCACGCTGGGCAGTATCATCAATGGCCGGATCATCACGCGGATCCGCCAGCCTAACAATATGCTGTACGCCGGGTTCGCCATGCTGGCGCTGGCCTGCCTGGGCCTGTCGCAAGCGACGCGCGGGATGCCGCATCATCTGTTGCTGGGCATCATGCTGCTGTGCGGCTTCGGACTGGGCTTCATCATGCCGAATCTGACGGTCTTTGCGCAGCAGACCGCGGGCCGCGAGCACCTTGGCATTGCCACGGCGATGCTGCAATCACTGCGCATGGTGGGCGGCATGGTGGGCACGGCGGTCGTCGGCACGCTGGTTACGCGTAGCTACCTGAACGGGGTGCATGATGCGCTGCAGAAGGCCGGCGCCGGCGAATGGCAGGAGCGCATGGCCGATCCGCAGATCCTGATCGACCATGCGGCGCAGGCCAGCCTGCTGTCGCAACTGCAGGCGGCCGGGCACAATGGCGCCCTGTTGCTGGAGCAGGCCAGGCTTTCGCTGGTCGGTGCCATCCACATCGGGCTGGCGCTGGCGGCGGTGATCGCCGTGATTGGCCTGTGGCGCTCGCGCCGGGTGCCGCCGATCAAGCTGGAGCGAGCCGTCAAGCCGGTCATGGCGGCGGAATAGAATGCTGGGGACAGGTCACGGAAATCGAGTTGGTTGTAAAGCCGCCCGTCGCATGTACGGTGCCGCAAGCAGGAGATCGGAGTGGAATTGGAGCGACAAAGCCTGGCTGTACTACAGCAGTTCGGGCGAACTTACCGGGCGTATGCGTCAGCTTTCGAGCAACGCATCGGCCACCCGTTGCCGCGCTGGCGCATTCTTTATGCCTTGCACGGCCATGCCGGCCCCATCGCACAGAAACCGCTGGCCGACCGTGTCGGCATGGACCCCGGCGCGCTCACGCGCCAGCTCAAGGCGCTGCAGGAGCTGGGCTGGGTGGAGCGCAATACCAGCGAGCGCGACAACCGCGTGACCAACGTCACGCTGTCGGCGCTGGGCCATAGCATTGTCGAGCAGGCATTGCCGCTGCGCTCGGCCTTTTTGCAGGACGTGCTGGACAAGGTGTCCGAAACCACCATGCGCAATCTCTCAAAGGGTCTGGAGCAGCTTGAGGCCGGCATCGCCGAGGCCGTGCTCCGTACGCAGCAGGACAAGGCCGACGCTGCCTGAGCCATTGCCTGCCGGCGCAAGGGGCAGTTTTCTGCGCCTCCTCTTCCGCGGGATGGCCTCCCTCGTATCCATGAATTCGCCGCATCCGCTGCTTCGAAGCTTGCCGGATCAGCGGATGCTGTTGCTCGCGCCACCGAACAGCGCGGCAATGGCGAGCGGATTGGAAGGGAAATAGAGGTGCGTGTAGGAAGCGGTCAGGGCAACCTGCCGGAACACAGCTTCACCGCGTGCGCCATCGCGCGGCACGGTGGAATGGCAGCAGGGCGCCAGCGGCGTTTGCGCGCTTGAATAGTGGAAGGTGTGGCCGCGCACTGTGCCTTCCGGCAGCGCAAGCTGTTGATGACCCAGCGCGGCCAGGCGGGCTTGCATCGTTACCGTGCCAGGCAGCAGGCCCGCCATGGCGTGGCTTTGCCCGGCTTTGTCCACCAGCGTCTCGAACAACGCCATCATGCCGCCGCACTCGGCCAGGATCGGCAGGCCGCCGGCGTGGGCGCGGCGCAGGCTGTCCAGCATGCCGGTGTTGGCCGACAGGCGCGCGGCGTGAAGTTCGGGATAGCCGCCGGGCAGCCAGAGCGCGTCGCAGGCGGGCAAGCCAGGGTCGTTCAGCGGGGAGAAGAAGACCAGCCGTGCGCCGAGTGCCTGCAGGGTGTCGAGGTTGGCCGGGTAGAGAAAACGGAAGGCGGCGTCGCGCGCCACGGCAATGGTCCGGCCGGCGAGCAGCGGTGCCAGCGCGGGTAATGGCGGAGCCGCGGCAATTTCCACGGCTGCGGGCAGGGCGCCAATTGGCTGCCCGGCCAGCGCATCCGCCAGACGGTCCAGCCGCGCGTTGAGGTCGGGCAGTTCATCGGCCGCGAGCAGGCCCAGGTGCCGCTCGGGCAGCGCGGCCGAATGATCGCGCGCGAGCGCGCCGGCCCAGGCGATATGGGCCGGCAGGCTCTCTCGCAGCATGTCGGCATGGCGCGGGGATCCCACGCCGTTGGCCAGCACCTGCATGGATGCCAGGGGCTGCCCGCCATAGCCAGCGAGGCCGTAGGCCAGCGCGCCGAACGTTTGCGCCATCGCCCCGGCCTGGATCACGCTGAGTACGGGCAACCCGAAATGGCGTGCCAGGTCGGCACTGCTGGGCGTGCCGTCGTGCAGCCCCATGACGCCTTCCACCAGGATCAGATCGGCTTCGCGCGCCGCCTGCGCCAGGCGCGCGGCGGCGTCGTCGGCGCCGGTCATCCACAGGTCCAGCGAGTGCACCGGGGCACCGCTGGCGGCCGCGAGAATGGACGGGTCAAGGTAGTCGGGGCCGCTCTTGAAGACGCGCACGGTGCGGCCCTGGCGTCGATGCAGCCATGCCAGCGCGGCAGTCACCGTGGTCTTGCCCTGCCCCGAGGCCGGTGCCGCCACCAGCAAGGCGGGCACCCGCAGCGGCCCGGTTGCATCGAGGCGGGTGCCTGGGGCGGTGGTCGTGGCGGGACTGGCGGTGACGGGCATGGCGATGAAGGTGGCTGGGACGGTTGAGCGGTACGGCCGCGAACGGCGCAGCGGGCGGGCAGCAGAGGGCAACAGTGCGCACCGTTGTGGCGGCGCTGCGATTATAGCCACTCGGACTGGCCGCCTGGCGCCCCTGCCGGCGCATCGTCCCGGTGCGGAAGGACCAGCCCCTGCTGGGCCGCGAAGTCGAACAACTCGCGTTCGTTGGTGGCCCCGAGCTTGCGCATGGCGCTGTTCTTCTGGCGGCTGATGGTCTTCACGCTGCGGCACAACTGCCCGGCGATCCCTGTGACCGATTTGCCGCTGAGGTATAGGCGCATGACCTCGGACTCCCTCACGGACAAGCGCAGGGCGCCTGCGCGGCCCGGCGTGTAATGAGAGCCGGAAGGTTCCAGCACGCGCGCGGCGGATTCACCGATGAATTGCAGCCCGCGCTCGACGCGGATGATGGCGGTCACCAGTTCGTCCAGGTGCGAGTCCTTGAGCAACAACCCGTGTGCCCCGGCGTTCAGGATGGCGCGCAAGACCAGGGGATTGGTGATCATGGTCAGTACGACCACCCCGAGCGCCGGATAGTGGCGCCGCAGGTTGGCGAGCAGGCGGATGCCATCGTTCGCGTTGCGGCAGGGCATGTGGTAATCGGTGACGACAATATCGGGCTGGAACGCGCGGGTGGCAATGGAGCAACTCCATGGAGTTGCGGGCATCGCCGCAGATTTCCCAACCGGTCTGGCTCCGTAACTGGCTCCTGACCGCAAGCGTGATGGCGGGATGGTCATCGGCAATCAGGATTTTCAATGGCATGGCAATGCTCCTGCGCGGGCGCAGGTATGCGCGGTGTCGAGGCCGCGCATGCCTGACGCAAGCTGGAATGGCTTGCGGCACGGATGCCGCGAAGAGGGAGGGCTTTAGGGCGACCCGGGCAACCCGGACAACCGACGGCGTCTTTGAAAAAACGCGCCGCACGGCTATCGCCGCGCGGCGCGAACAGCACAGGAACAAAGCACCTCCAGGCGCGTGCTTCGCTCGGACGAACGGGAAGCGGGAGGTGCCTGAGCAGGATAAGCGCCGGTGCCGGCCTTCGGTCTGAGACTATTCTCAATTTGGCGCGGAAAGCGGCTAAGGCTGGCGCGAACGGCCAGCAGCGGGCAAGCGCGCCGCGGTGCAGCGTGCTTTGTTATTCGCCGGCGGATCAGGCGGCGTAGGCGGTGGCTTGGCTCTCGTGTGCCTGGTGGCGGCGGTCTATGGCGCTGACGGGATCGTGCAGGACTGCGCTGCCGATCTCCATGATGCCGCGCAGCGTCTTGCCGGCATTGGCGCGGGTCGGTGCCCAGAAATGCAGGGCGGCCCATTCGGGGAAGCTGCTCGGGGGTGCCAGCAGGCGCGTCTTGTGATGGCGCGTGACCAGCGGCACGTTGAAGTCGAGCAGCGGGCAGATGCCGCCCGCGGCAAGCAGCAGCGCGACTTGCGTGTGCCACGAGGGCACCACGGTTTCCCGATAATCCGGATCGTGCGCGAGACGGTTCAGGAAGCCCTGCAGCGGGCTGCCGGGTTCGGTGTCCTCCTGCAGGAGGATCCACTCGTGCCTGCCCTGCACATTGTCGTGGCCGCCTGGCCGCGCGACGCTCACCAGCCGGCGCGGGGTTGCCATGATGTTGTGCAGTGCAACGTGATCCGGCACATAGTGGCTGTCAACCACAAAGGCGCAATCCAGCTCGCCGCTGCCGAGCTGCGCGGCCAGCGTGGAGTCGGCGAAGACCGGGCGGGTCATGAAGCGGTCGTCCGGGAACTGCTCGCATAATGTCGTCAGTATCTCGGTGATCACCGGGTCTCCGATCGACGGTGAAAACCCGATCGAGATGCGGCGGTGAGGGCTGCCCGCTTCGGCTGCCGGGGTGGGCGGGCGCACCAGGTGAGCCCATTTCGACAGGATCTGGCGCGCGGTTTGTTCCAGCCTCAGGGCGTGGGCGGTTGGCTCCAGCGTGCCATTGCGCTTGATGAAGAGGGGATCGCCGGTGATTTCGCGCAGACGCGCGAGGCTGTAGGCAATGGTCGGAACCCGGCTTTGCGTGCAGGCAGCGACGGCGCTGAGGTCACGATATTCCATCAATAGAACGAAAACATGCAAGAGCTTGGTGCTGACATGCCGCATGGTAACTTCTCCCGATTTGAAGCTTGTTTTTTTGTCTTCTTCTTGTTTTGTCCCCTCCGCCACGGCGATAGAGCACCCTTCGCCTTGCGCAGATAAGACGGCCTTTCCGGCCTTTTGCCATGCCATGTTTCATACGCTGCGGACGGCCAGAAACAAGGGTCGGCGCGGTTTCCGTACGTCAGCGGGGCGTGGCAATCTTCGTCATTTCCCAACTAAAGTTGGGAAATGACGAAGCAGTTCTTCCATGCTGTGGCCCGGTATATAGACGCAACGCTGAAGTAATGTATAGCCGACCGGCTTCGCGTTGCGGTTATCGTCGCCCGTCTTGCCCAGGGCGCGAGGCCCGGTTGCCAGCGATCGAAATTTAGTTAATGCAAGACAAGATTAATACATAACTTTGAAACTTGCCAGTGGTCTTCTAAAGGCATTTTTCTAAAACTCAATCAAAAGATACTCTTTGTTAGGACATAAAGACATTACGATGTGGTTGTGTTTTATAGGTCATAACTTCGGAGATTTCTCGGATTCAGAGGGTGAAAAACGATCCGTTTGCATATTTTTAGGTGCTTTTTGGTGCGGGATCATGGGGGGATGGAAAATCCGGAATCTCGAACCGCTGTCAGGGATTCGGGAAATGGAATGTCAAATTTAGGCAATTGACTATCTTTCTTTGGTAGAAATATCGGCGATCCGAACGCCGCGAAACTAGATTTCGAAATGATTTGGTTCGCAAGTTGAAAGTATTGAATTGCATTTCTGTCTGGTAGTGATAAACTGCAAAGTTTGTCTGCGCGGACTGTTGTTGACTTCCGGGCGGCGTGCGCCCCACACCGGGCTTCCTCTCCAATTTGCTTAACTCGCGGCTTGAACACACTAAATTGCCTTTTGCGGTGCGGGTGGTAACTTTGCGGGCAGGGGTGGAAGTGGTCACGCCCGCGCACAGGCGCGAGCGGCCTTTGCTAGCGGAGGCAGGCAGTGAACAGACGTTTCTCGGAGGAACAGATCCGCGGGTATCTAGCGGAAGCCGCGACCGGCGTGCCGGTCCGCGAACTCTGTGCGCGCTATGGTTTTAGCGACGCGTCTTTCTATGGCTGGCGCATCAAGTACGGCCAGGGCGCCGGCAGCGAGGCGCGCGACAGTCGCAAGATGCGCGACCTGCAGGATGAAAACGCGCGCCTCAAGAGTATGCTTGCGGATGCACTGCTCAAGCTTGAGTTGCTGCGCAATCGTCATGGTCGTGCCGGCAACGGCAAGGAACGAAACTAAGTCCGGATCCGGATCGTGCTTGCATTGCCGGCGGCTGCCGGCCTTCAGGGAGGGACATCGGAAACTTGCGGTTTTTCGGTATCTGCCGGCAGGGCGACCCCGGGAAATTGTCGCGGAAGGCGAATTGCGCCCCGCTGTGGAGAAACTGAAAAATGAAACGGGCTTCAATCATCATGGCTGCCGCACTGGGCCTGGGGCTGCTCGCCGGCCAGGCCGGCATCGCCGCGGAACTGGAAGTCCCTGCGCCAATGGTCGCGCCGCCACCGCCGCGGCTCCTGTTGGACCCGGCCACCGATAATGTCGGGCCGGCGGCGGACGGGACCCTCACGCCATCCCAGCGCACGCATTGCCAGAGCCTGCTCGACAGGATCAGTGCGCTGCCTGCGGGGCCGCAATGGTCCAACAGCAAGTCCTCCGTGACCACCGCCGACGGCGGTACCCATCCCATGCTGGAGCGGCAGGCCGATCGCAAGCGGCTCGAAGAGGCATATCGCCAGGAATGCGCTCAAGAGAAGCGATGACCCGCCAAGTGCCGGGCCAGGGGGGGAGTCGCCAGTGAGGTTGGTCCTTAGTTCGTTACGCAGCGCTCCGGCGTGATCGTGACTTCGCCCACGGGTTGGTTGCCGTTTCCCAGATAGCGGTAACTGAGTGTGACTCCGAGCCGGCCCAATACCGGTACGTCCGGGTTGCGGCAGATGCCGCGGGCCAGGACGGGACCGGCGCTAGTCATGAAGGCCACCGTGCCTTCGCGGGTCGCGTCAACGCCAACCAGCCGGAGCCGGAACGACACATGTTTGCCGGGAGCGGCGCTGCATCCTTCCAGGCGCGTCACGCCATCCAGCATGAATGGTCCCGCGCGCGTCAGCTCCTGGCAGGCCGCGCTGAGCTCCGCATCGGGTCCGGCGCCGCCGCCGGTCAGGCGCGTGACGCCGCTCATGCCGGTGCTTTTGCCCTGCACGGTGCCCAGCAGCAATCTGGCCAGCTTCGACAGCGATGGCGGGGTATTGGCTTGTACGGCTGCCGCAGGCGCGAATCCGGCGACCATCAGGAAGGCGAGCGGCGCCAGGCTCGCACGCGCTGCGAAAGGAAAATCCCGCATATGGATACAGATACCGGAGGCGATGTCGATCTCCAGCGGGGAGGATAACGGGGACGATTTCCTTGCGTATTTCCAACGCGCCGGGGATATAGCCTGAACATAGCCGCGTTTGCATGGCGGTGCTGTCCGTGTCCGTCCTACGCTACGGATGGGCGTATCGCCCTCGCGGGGGAGGGCTGGGACCTGGGGGAGCCGGCCGCGCTGTCCGTCGCCGTGGCAGGCGGGCGGATCGGCACGCGTTCCGGGTCTTCATAGACCGAGCAAAGCCCGTCCGGATCGACGATGCGCAATTGCCGCTGCCGCACGGCAATCAGCCCGACGGATGCGAAACGTGCCAGCAGGCGGGATACGGTCTCCAGGGTCAGGCCCAGGTAGCTGGCGATATCGTTGCGCGACATCGCCAGGGTCAGTGCTACGCCCGCCTTGCCGCGGCGGCGCTGTTCGACGGAGAGATCGAGCAGCAGCATGGCCAGCCGCTGGGCGGCCTTCATCGAACCGATGGCAACCAGAAGGGTGCGCTCGCGCTCGGTATTGCGGCGCAGCATCGCCAGCATGTGTTCGCGGTGTTCGGTGCGGAGCAAGTGTTCGCGCGCCGCCTCGACCGGCACCACGCAGCAGCGTGTATCTTGCATCGCCACCGCGCTGGTGCAGTGGGCGTGGCCATCGAGATCCTCCAGCCCCAGCACATCGCCCGGATGGGCGAAGGCAGTCACCTGGCGCCAGCCAAGCGGTGATTCGAATACGGATTTGGTGCTGCCCTGATGTATGGGATACAAGGCCAGTACCGGCCGGCCCTGGCGATGCACGCTCTCCCCGGCACGCCACAAGATGCGAGCCGGAACCAGAGTGCGTTCCCGCGCAGCGTCTGCGGGTGTGGTTTCCGCGTTACGGCAGACTGGCTGGAATAAACACAGCGAGCAGCTTGGAATATCTGCCTGGGGCGTGGTCATGCCATTCTCCATTTGCCTGCGATACACGCAAATGCAGTATAACCGTGCGACATTTGCCGCTAACTATTGACGATCTGCATTCTTTCGTACGGCGAGTTCAGATTTTTAGTTTCCTCATGAGTGCATTATAATGCTCATTACGGAATGCTGCTAGCGTGAGAATGTCTTGTTTGGATAACATGTCACCAAAAAGCGACGCCTGTCATGCGTTCGCCCTGTGATATGCTGCATCGCAACAATGTCGACAGCAGGAGTCTTTCATGGCCAAAAGCCTTTGGGCGGATGGGCATGCACAGCTCCGGCAGATCAGCCGGGTGCAGCCCCAGACCGCGCGCCAACTCAAATCGTGGATCGACCGTATCGCTAACCTCAATCCTGCAGCACCGCGCCTGCGGGCGCGCTCCCCCGCGCCGTTGCCCTTGCCGCCGCGTCCTTCGGCACCGGGTGAATGGGCATCGCACCACCACCGGCTGTCGCCGCTGCCCGGTGAACTGGTTCCCCGCTTGTCTTATTGGCTGTACGTGCCATCCCGCGTGCGCAATGGGCCAATGCCGCTGGTGGTGATGCTGCATGGCTGCAAGCAGACCCCTGAGGACCTTGCCGCCGGCACCCGCATGAATGCCCTGGCCGAGCGCGAAGGCTTTATCGTGGCCTATCCGCAACAACCGCAGCGGCGCCAGATGCAGCGCTGCTGGCAATGGTTCGACCTGGGTGCCGCGGAAGGCGGCCGTGAGGCGCAAGCACTGGCGGTGTTGATCGACGCACTGGCAGCGCGTCCGGACGTGCGGGCCGACCAGGTCTACCTGGCCGGGTTGTCCGCAGGCGCCAGCATGGCGGCCGTGGTGGCCTTGCGGTACCCGGAGAAGATTGCCGCGGTGGGACTGCATTCCGGCGTGGTGATCGGGGCAGCGTGCACGCCGGGCGATGGCCTGCGCGCGATGCAGCGGGGCTCCAGCGTGGCCCCTGCCGTGTTGCTTGATGCCGCCGGAGTCACGCCGGGCGGCCCGAAAATGCCGGCAATCGTACTGCACGGCATGGACGACGGCGCGGTGCATCCGGTCAACGCCCGCCTGCTGGCACGCCAGTTCCTGGCCTACAACGGGCTGACCGATCGCCTGGACAACCCGGCGAGCAGTGTCGTGGCGCGGCGTTCCGCTAACGCGGCCAGCTTGACGGAGGGCCAGGAAGCGGCGGAGCGCGAGGCGCTGGCGGATACGAGCCATGGCCTTGCGGCCACGGCCATCCTGCCCGCCGGAAACTATATCGAGACCAGCTTTGGCGTCTGGAATCGCGAAATGGTCGCCCTGTGCGAAGTGGCCGGGCTGGATCACGCCTGGAGCGGGGGCGATGGCGACTATGCCTATCACGCGCCGATCGGCCCGGACGCGAGTGCATTGATGTGGGCTTTCTTCAAGGCGCACCGGCGGTAGGCTGGTGCAACCAGCAGCCGCGCATGCAGATCAGGCGGGCACAAAAAAGGGAGGGCGCAGTGGCGGCCCTCCCTTTTCTTCTGGCCGCCGCCTGGCTTGTGGCAGGCGCCGGCCAGAAGCAGCGCGCTCAGTCGAGCGAGCGGTCCTTGACGAACAGTGCCGTCACCATGCCCAGCAGGCACAGCGCCACCACGTAATACGCGGGAGCGAGCGGATCGTTCTTGAGCATCAGCGTCACGATCATCGGCGTCAGCCCGCCAAAAATCGCATAGGACAGGTTGTACGAGAACGACAGCCCGGAAAACCTCACCTGTGCCGGGAACGCCTTGACCAGCACGTAGGGCACCGCGCCGATCGTGCCCACGAAGAAGCCGGCCAGCGCGTACAGCGGGATCAGCAGGTCGGGGCGCGTGTGTATGGCGCTGTAGAAGACATAGGAGCTGATCGCCAGCAGCAGGCCGCCGCAGATCAGGGTGATCCGGGGACCCACCTTGTCGGCCATCAGGCCGGCGACCACGCAGCCGATGGTCAGGCACAGCGTGGCGACGCTGTTGGCCACCAGCGCCGTGCGCGCATCGAAGCCGTAGATCTTCTGCAGGAAGGTGGGCGTCATCAGGATCACCACCACGATGCCGGCCGACAGCATCCACGTCAGCAGCATCGACACCGCCACGGCGCCGCGGTGATCACGCACCACCGTCTTGAGCGGCATCTCCGCAGCCAGCGCCTTGCGCTTTTGCAGTTCGGCGAACACCGGGGTTTCATGCAGCCAGCGGCGCAGGTACATCGAGCCGATGCCGAACACACCGCCCAGCAGGAAGGGCAGGCGCCAGCCCCAGTCGACCAGTTCCGCCGGGGTGAAGATGGTGTTGATGCCGGTGGCCACCAGGGAGCCCAGCAGGATGCCAGCGGTCAGGCCAGCGGTCAGCGTGCCACAGGCGTAGCCGGTGCGGCGCGCCGGCACATGCTCGGAGACGAACACCCAGGCGCCAGGCACTTCACCGCCCACGGCGGCGCCCTGCATCACGCGCAGCAGCAGCAGCGCCACCGGCGCCAGCAGGCCAATCGCATGGTAGGTCGGGAGCAGGCCCATCAGCAGTGTCGGCACCGACATCAGAAGGATCGACAGCGTGAACATCTTCTTGCGGCCAAGCAGGTCGCCGAAGTGGGCCATGATGATGCCGCCCAGCGGGCGCGCCAGGTAGCCGGCGGCAAAAATGCCGAAGGTCTGCAGCTGGCGCAGCCAGTCCGGCACCGACGGCGGGAAGAACAACTGCCCGATGACGGTGGCGAAGAAGACAAAGATGATGAAATCGTAGAACTCGAGCGCGCCCCCGAGGGCGGCGAGGGCAAGCGTCTTGTAATCCTGTCCGGTCAGGGGGCGCGCATGCGGGACGCTGCGCGCGTTCTCTGCACCGACAGTACTGCTAGTGGTGGACATGAGGAGACTCGCATGGAAAAAGTTCGCATGCGAAGCGCGCAACACGGTTGACGTGGAGGGTTCTGGCCGGAGGGTACAGCGCGGGAGAAGCAGGCACTAAGTGGTGGATAAGCCGCTGGCATGCGACAAGACGCTTCGCAAAGGCGAGAAGATACCAGATCGGCGGCAGAGAGGGCTGTCGCCATCCGGCTTCAAATCATTTTCAGCCCGTCCTGAATTCACTTTTGATTTCATTCTAATGTCTTTGCTTTGCCCTCAAGCGTTGCCATAATGTTGCTAAAAAGTGAAATCCGGGCCACAAAGTGGTCGATCCGCCCGCTGGCGCAGCGTGGAATGCCATTTTCCATGCAGGCCGCGAGCGGGTCCGCAAAGCGGACGCTGGGTATTGGGGTTGAATCTTCTGGGATCACATGGCAATCAAGTTCTCCATGCAGGCGGCAACCGCCACGCCGCGCCGCAGGGCCGGCGTGCGCGTGGCAGGCGGCATCGTGGCCGCGCTGGCGGTGTTCGGCCTCGCCGGGTATTTTGGCGGACCACCGCTGATCAAGTCCTTCGTGGCCAAGCAGGCCAGTGAAGCGCTTGGCCGCAAAGTGACTTTTGGGGGCGCCGAGGTGCGCCCCTTCTCGCTGGCGGTCACTGTTTCCGATATCAAGATCTATGAGCCTGATGGCACCACGCCCATGCTGAGCGTGGGCGAGGCCGAGATCGATGCCGCCATCGCCTCGCTGTGGCACATGGCGCCGGTGGTGGATGCGGTGCATATCGACCGCCCCGCGCTGCGCCTGGCGCGCGACGCCAACGGCCGCATGAACTACGCCGACATCGAAGAGCGCTTCGCGGCCAGGCCCGCCGCGCCAAAATCCGAACCGGCGCGCTTCTCGATCAACAATATTGCGCTGACCAGCGGCAGCGTGGCGTTCGACGACAAGCAGCTCAATCAGACGCAGCGCGTGGACAACCTGACCATCACGCTGCCCTTCCTGTCCAATCTGCCGCACGACGTGGAGATCGTTACCCGGCCCACGCTGAGCGCGAACATCAATGGCTCCGCACTGGCGCTCGACGGCACCATGCTGCCGTTCGCCGCGTCGCGCGAGACCCACCTGAAGCTGAACCTGGACGGCCTGGAACTGGCGCGCTATATGCCGTTTGCGCCCAAGCTCAAGGACGCCGATATCAAAGGCGGGCTGCTCGATACGCGGCTCACGCTGGGCTTTATCCAGGAAAAGGATAAGCAGGATGTTTTCCTGTCGGGCACCGCAGCACTGCGCGACGCCGATATCCGCAAGCATGACGGCACGCCGCTGGTGAAGGCCGGACGGCTTGCCGTGGACATTGGGCGCATCGAACCGCTCGGCCGGATGGTTCACCTGCGCAGCCTCGCCGTGGATGGCCTGGGCGTGCAGGCCGTGCGCCGCGCCGATGGGTCGCTTGACCTTGCCGAGGCATTCCTGCCGCAAGCGGCCAAGGCGGCGAAGCCCGCCAGCGCGCCGGCACCTGCAGCATTGGGAACGGCGGCACCGGCATCCGCGCCGGCGGTTGCCAAGGCCGGGCCTGCATCGGCACCGGCCGCGGCCGGGATTGCACCGTTGGCGCCGGCGGAGAAGCCCTGGCGCTACGCGGTCGACCAGATCACGGTCAAGCAGGCCAGGCTGGGCGTGCGCGACGAGTCGGCTCCGTCCGGTCCCGGTACGCTCGCGCTGGGGCCCCTCGACGTCGCTGTCGCCGGACTCTCCGGCGACAGCGACAAGCCTGCCAAGGTCCAGGCCGAACTGACGATCGCCGAAGGGCAGACCCTCAGCCATGAAGGCGAACTGTCGCTGCATGGCGGCACCATGGGTGGCACGCTGCAAGCCAGCGGCGTGAAGGCCCAGGGGTTTGCCGCATGGTGGCCGGCTGAGCTGCGCGCCCAGTTCGGCGACACCGCGGTCAACGCCGAGCTGCACTACAAGATGGCGTGGGGCGGGCCCGCCTTTGCCTTCTCGTTGGACAAGTCTCGCGTCGAGCTGGCGCCGCTCTATCTGACGACCAGGGAGCCGGTGACGGTGGCGCAAGTGGCAGCCGCCACCACCGGCACAAGCAACGCTGGCGCGGCCGATAGCGCCCGCCGGCGCGATGCGCGCCGCGCGCGTGGCCGCGACGATAGCGATGGCGCCAACCTGCCGATGATGCGCGCCGAGCGCGTGGCGCTGGAAGACATCGCCTTCGACCTTGGCGCGCATTCATTCCAGGCAGGCGAGCTGGTGGTGGCCAAGCCGCAGGTCGCGCTTACGCGCGACTATCGCGGTGAATTGCTCGAAAGCGCGCGCCTGTGGGCCGCGCAATCGGGGCAGAAATCGGTCCAACGCTCGACTGGCGTTCAGGCCAAGGCTGTCCAGCCCGATAGCGCCGCGGCGGCCAAGCCCTTGCCCTGGAAGGCACAACTCAGCAAGTTCTCGCTGGACGGCGGCAACATGCGCGTGACCGACTACGCGCCATCGGCCGCTAACCGTGACCGTCCGGTAATCCATCAATTCCGCAACGTCAGCCTCGGTACCGGCGCGTTGAACTGGCCGATGGCGGCTGGCGCCATCCCGGTCAAGTTCAAGGCCGAGGCGGGACGGCGCGGCATGATGTCGCTCGACGGCACCGTGCTGCCCACCGCTCCCGCGGCGCAAATGCAGGTGGACCTGCGCGAACTCGATCTCGCGCCGCTGCAGCCCTACCTTGCCGACCGCTTCAACGCAGCCTTGCGTGGCGGCACCGCCACCGTGAGAGGCCGCCTGGGTGTCGAGGCGCCGTCCGGCAAACCGATTGCGGCGCGCTTTGCCGGCAATGCGCAGTTCGGCAATGTGCGCAGCGTGGACCGCGTGACCGGCGACGACTTCCTGCGCTGGCGTTCGCTGGCGGTGAACGGCATCGATTTCGCCATGGACGAGGCCAAGGGGCCGATGAAGGTTGGCGTGGGTAGCGTGGCGCTGTCGGACTTCTACGCGCGGGTGATCCTCAATGCCAATGGCCGCCTGAACCTGCAGGACGTGATGGCTGGCGGGGCCGCCAAAGGCGAAGCCGCGCCCAGCACCAGCCTGACGCAGGCCAACCCGGCCTCGGCGCCGGCAGCCACCGCGCCGGCACCTGCGCCGGCACCGGCGGCCACGGCCGCGGCGAAACCGCAGATCCGCATTGGCGGCGTGACGGTGGAGAAAGGCAATATCAATTTCTCGGATTTCTTCGTCAAGCCTAACTACACTGCCAACCTGACCGATATGAAGGGTTCGGTCTCCAAGGTTTCGTCGACGGAGCCCGCGCCGGCCGATCTCACGCTGGCGGGCCGCATCGACGACGACGCGCCGGTCAATATCGACGGCAAGCTCAACCCGCTGGCGGAACAGCTCTACCTCGATATCGCCGCCAAGGCCTCCGGCGTGGAACTGACCCGGCTGACACCCTACGCGACCAAGTACGCCGGCTATCCGATCACCAAGGGCAAGCTGACGGTCGATGTGGCGTACAAGATCGAGAATGGCAAGCTGGACGCGCGCAACCATCTCTACCTCGACCAGCTCACCTTTGGCGACAAGGTCGACAGCCCGACAGCGACCAAGCTGCCGGTGTTGCTGGCGGTCTCGCTGCTGAAGGACCGCAACGGTGTGATCGACATCAACCTGCCGGTGTCGGGCTCGCTGTCCGATCCGGAGTTCAGCATCGGCGGCGTGATCGTGCGGGTGATCGTCAACCTGCTGGCCAAGGCGATTACCTCGCCGTTCTCGCTGCTTGCCTCGGCCTTTGGCGGCGGCGAAGAACTGGGCTACGTGGAGTTCGCGCCCGGCACGTCCACGCTTACGCCGGCGGCCAGGCAGAAGATCGCCACCCTCGGCAAGGCCCTGGCCGACCGCCCGGCCCTGCGGCTGGAGATCAGCGGCCGCATCGATCCGGCCACCGACACGGCCGGCGCGAAGCGCGCCTGGCTGGACGCGCGGGTAAAGGAGCAAAAGGCGCGTGAACTGCGCGCCAGCGCTCGCGAGGGCGCCATGGCCGAGGAAGGGGAAGAGGGCGAGCAGGGCGCCAAGGTGACGGTGTCGCCGCAGGAGTATCCCAAGTATCTGGAAGCGGTCTACATGCGTGCTTCGTTCAAGAAGCCGCGCAACGTGATTGGCTTGTCCAAATCCCTGCCGACCGCGGAAATGGAGACGCTGCTGCTGGAGAACGCGCCGGTAACCGATGTGGAACTCAAGCAACTCGCCGAGCAGCGCGCGCTGGCGGTGAAACAGGCACTGGAGCGCGACGCCAAGGTCCCGGAGAGCCGTTTGTTCCTGACGGCGCCGAAGCTGAATGCCGAAGGCATCAAGGATAAGGGCGCGCCCAACCGGGTCGATTTCGCCATCAGGCAGTAAGTCATCCCAGGCAATCCTGCCTGTGCAAAAGGGGCGGCACTGCCGCCCCTTTTGCATGGCACATTGGCGGCGCGCTGGCCAAAAGCCTGTATGATTTCGCCCGGAATCGATACAGGAGTGCGTTTTGCAGCAGGAAACCGTTGCCTACAAGACTTGGGTTTGCGTGATTTGCGGATGGGTCTACGACGAAGAACAGGGCTGGCCGGATGACGGCATTGCGCCCGGCACCCGCTGGGAGGATATCCCGGAAGACTGGCGTTGCCCTGAATGTGATGTGGGCAAGGGCGAGTTCGCCATGATCGAAATCTGAGCGCAAGCCCGCCAGCCGGCGAGGCTCGCAGGCCAATACCGGCGGGCAGGAATCGCGTTTGGCAGCGTGTTTAGTGGCGCTGCATCTGCCGGCATATCCCGGCACGCCTTCTTTGCTCCGCGCAGCGGCGATAGCGCATACGGTAGGGGTGGCTACAACGCCAGATCGCGGTCACCACGGTGACCAGCAGGAATGCCGCCATCAGGGCGGCCAGCAGATCCAGTGTCATAGCGGCTCCTCTCCTCAAGCAAGCCGGGAACGCTCGAAGCGTTCAGTTCAGATAAGTAAAGGCAACGCCTCCAGCAAGGCCACCGCCAGCAGAGCCCCGAATATCGCGCCCGCAGCGCGGCAACTGATGCGCAAGGCGCGGGCTGTGAACGGAATCCCGCCAAAGGCAATCATCCCGACCAGCGCCATCGGAATCAGAAAAACAAGATCATGTGAGCTAAGGTGCAGCACGGCTGTCTCCTGTCTCTTTCCTTGTATTTCCAGTATAGAAAGTGTCTCAGGTAGACCAAGGACGATGACATCGGGGTTGTCCCCTAAGGCACTTTCTTGTACGGGGATTGCTCTCACCCCCAAAGGCTTAAAACCTTAAAGTCAAAGGCAGTTTCACCACCCCTGCGGGGCGGCGACCTACTTTTTTGTCTTGCCAAAAAAAGTAGGCAAAAAAGCGCCCCATACGGCCTGGTACACCTTGACGGCTCGCTTCGCATCGCGCTGGGGTTGGCCTGGCGCTATTTCTCCTTCCATGTACCGGCCTGGCCACACTGTTCGCGCACCTCACGCCGGCACCGTTGCGCCTGGCCCACCCCATGCACTTTTTTGCGAGTGTGCGGTCAAACGATCAGGCCGGCGTGTCCTATGCTGTGCAGATACGCAGGCCCGATCATCGAACAGGTGGCAAGCACGCGTAATAGAGCAATCGCAGCGGGAATCGCGGCGAAACAGCATATCCGGAGGTGGCTATGGAACTTCACATGCAATCGCACCACTATGTGCGCCGCACGCCAGACTGGACCGCCGCAGCGGTGTCCGGTCTGGCGGCCGGGGCGCTGTTGATGGTGATCGAACTGTTCTGGTCGACGATGGTGGCGGGCGTCAATCCCTGGGGCACGACGCGGCTGATCGCGGCGATCCTGATGGGGCAGGGCGTGTTGCAGACTTCGCTGTTCAGCGTGAGTACCGTGGCCGCGGCGCTGGCAATCCACTTCGTGCTCGGCGCGGTGCTGGGGATGATCCTGGCCGCTATCATCGCGCCGTTCCAACTGGACTCGAGTACGGGCATGGTGTTGCTGACCGGCGCGGTGTTCGGCCTGGCGGTCTATCTGCTTAATTTCTACGGCATGACGCGCTTCTTTACCTGGTTCTCCGACGCGCGTGGCTGGCATACGCTGGTTGGCCACATGATCTTCGGCATGGCCGCGGCCATTGCCTACTGGAAGCTCGAAAGCAAGGATGTATCTCACTGAGCACGCACACTGCAGTGCATCAATAATGCGATAGCGCTACGCGAATCAGGTTTAGATCCGCGCTTTGCTACTACACGGACCGCGCGGGCCGACGGCGGCGGATGAAAGCCCTGGCTTTCATCCGCCGCTTTTTATTTGCCGCCGCCTTTGCGCTTGCCACCGGCCCTGTGTGGCATCGCACGCAAAGCGCTCTCAAGGCCGCCTTGCACGGGGCGGACCACATGCACTAGTCTTATCTCAGCCTTGCGCGTAGTTCGCGGCCTGCCGTACGCAAGGGGGAGGGTCGGTATGGCAATAGCCATTGCACTCGTGATCATCGTCGTTGCTTCGGTGCTCTTCCATTTCGTGAGCCCGTGGTGGGCGACCCCGCTTGCTTCCAACTGGAAGCAGATGGACGACACGCTGACCATTACCCTGGTCATCACCGGCGTCTTCTTCGTCATCATCAACCTGTTCGTCGCTTATATCGTCTGGCGCTACCGCCATCGCGACGGCGCCCGCGCGCACTATCAGCCGGAAAACAGCAAGCTGGAGCTTTGGCTGATCGGCGGCACCACGCTCGGCGTGATTGCCCTGCTCGCACCGGGCCTGTTCGTCTACGCCGAATATGTGCGGCCACCCGGCGATGCGATGGTCCTGGAGGTAGTGGGCCAGCAGTGGCAGTGGGGCTTTCGCTTTCCGGGCCAGGGCGGCCAGCTTGGCACCTCGGACGCGCGCTTCGTGACGGCGGCCAACCCGCTCGGTGTGAACCCGGACGACCCGCGCGGACAGGACGACATCATCATTGCCGGCAATGAAGTGCACTTGCCGCTGAATCGTCCGGTCAAGGTGCTGCTGCGCTCCAAGGATGTGCTGCACGATTTCTACGTGCCGCCGTTTCGCGCCCGCATGAACATGGTGCCGGGGATGGTGACGTCGTTCTGGTTCACGCCGACCAAGGCGGGTACCTATGAGATCCTGTGCGCGCAGTTGTGCGGGGTCGGCCACTACAACATGCGGGGCAAGGTGGTGGTGGAGGATGCGGCGGCGTTCGATGCGTGGCTGCGCCGGCAGCCCACGTTTGCGCTGACCATGCTGAAGACGCCTGCGCCGCCGGCCACGGCCGGGGCACGCGGAGCGCCCGCCGGCGCCGATACGCTTGTGGAACAGGGCCGCGCGCTGGCCCAGAGCAAGGGCTGCGTTGGCTGCCACAGTATCGATGGCACCGTTGGCGTGGGGCCTAGCT
Source organism: Cupriavidus sp. F041 (assembly GCF_057814235.1). Taxonomy (NCBI): domain Bacteria; kingdom Pseudomonadati; phylum Pseudomonadota; class Betaproteobacteria; order Burkholderiales; family Burkholderiaceae; genus Cupriavidus; species Cupriavidus sp. F041. Next base: position 990,073 of record NZ_JBVASY010000001.1, on the reverse strand, counting down.
GGAAGGGCCTGTATGGCAGCACAGGTACGTTTGCCGACGGCAGCAGCGCAAAGGTCGACGACGCTTACCTGAAGACCGAGATCACCGATCCGCAAGCGCGCCTGGTCAAGGGCTTCGGTCCGCTCATGCCGAAGATGCCCCTGAGCGACGAGGAAGTCAGCGCGCTGGTTGCCTACATCCGCGCCAATGGAGCGGGCGGGGCTGCAACGCAGGCGGGCGCCGCGTCCGGCGCCGCCGCAAAATAGGCTGCAGGAGGGAGTGCAATGGCATACACCGACGACGCCGCCCATCATGGCCCGACCAGTTTCTTTACCCGCTATATCTGGAGCCAGGATCACAAGGTGATCGCGGTGCAGTACACCCTGGTCGCCATCTTCGTGGGGCTGATTGGCGTGGTGCTGTCAAACCTGATGCGCCTGCAACTGGGTTTCCCGGGGCATTTCACCTTTATCGACGCCAACCGCTACTACCAGTTCGTCACCATGCACGGCATGATCATGGTGATCTACCTGCTCACGGCACTTTTTCTCGGCGGCTTTGGCAACTACCTGATCCCGTTGATGGTGGGCGCGCGCGACATGGTGTTCCCCTATCTCAATATGCTGAGCTTCTGGATGTACTTCCTCTCGGTGCTGGTGCTGCTGTCGAGCTTCTTCGTGCCGGGCGGGCCTACCGGCGCCGGCTGGACGCTCTATCCGCCGCAGGCCATCCTGCGGGGCACGCCTGGCTACGAGTGGGGCATCATCCTGATGCTGGTGTCGCTGGTGATCTTTATCGTGGCGGCCACCATGGGCGGCCTCAACTACGTCACCACGGTGCTGCAGGCGCGTACCGAGGGCATGACGATGATGCGCATGCCGCTGGCCGTGTGGGGCATCTTCATGGCCACCATCCTGGCGCTGCTGGCCTTCCCCGCGCTGTTCGTGTCGGGCGTGATGATGCTGCTGGACCGTACGCTGGGCACGAGCTTCTTCATGCCGGCGATCGTGTCGCTGGGCCAGCCGCTCAACTACAAGGGCGGTAGCCCGCTGCTGTTCCAGCACCTGTTCTGGTTCTTCGGCCACCCGGAAGTGTATATCGTGGCGCTGCCCGCGTTCGGCATCGTCTCGGACCTGATCAGCGTGCATTCGCGCAAGAGCATCTTCGGCTATCGCACCATGGTGTGGGCGATCCTTGCCATCGGCGTGCTGTCGGTGGTGGTGTGGGCGCACCATATGTTCGTGAGCGGGATGAATCCTTACTTTGGCTTTTTCTTCGCCACCACCACGCTGATCATCGCGATTCCCACCGCCATCAAGGTTTATAACTGGGTGATCACGCTGTGGCGGGGAGACATCCATTTCTCGGTGCCGATGCTGTTCGCCATTGCCTTCGTCAGTACCTTCGTGATCGGCGGGCTGACCGGGCTTTTCCTGGGCAACGTGAGCGTGGACATCCCGCTGTCCAATACGTATTTCGTGGTCGCGCACTTCCATATGGTGATGGGCGTGTCGCCGATCCTGGTGGTGTTCGGCGGGATCTATCACTGGTACCCGAAGGTCACCGGCCGCATGCTCAACGACACGCTGGGGCATATCCATTTCTGGGTGACCTTCGTCGGCACCTATGCCATCTTCTTTCCCATGCATTACCTGGGCATCCTTGGCATGCCGCGGCGCTATTACGCCTACGACAATTACGCCTTCATCCCTGAATCGGCGCACCTCATGAACGCCTATATTTCGGTGGCGGCGTTTATCGTGGCGGCGGCGCAGTTGTTGTTCATCTTCAATCTGGCCTGGAGCGTCAGGCATGGCAGGCTGGCGGGTTCCAATCCGTGGCGCGCGGCTTCGCTGGAGTGGCAGACGCCGCAGACGCCGCCGGTGCACGGCAACTGGGGCCCGGAGCAGCCGGTAGTGCATCGCTGGGCCTACGCCTATAGCATGCCGGGCGCCAGCGAGGATTTCATCGCGCAGAACGCGCCGCCTGAAGCCGGCGGCGCCGAACCCGAGCCGCATGCCAGCCGTGGAGCCGTAGCATGAACCCGAACCTGGTCTATCGCGCCGGAGACGACGGGGAGCGCCGCTCCGGCCCCGGTCCCGGTGATGTGGGCAGGCAGCGCGCCCGCCGCGCACCGGCCAGCATCGGGCTGTGGGTGTTCATGGGGGTGGTCTCCTCGCTGTTTGGGCTGTTTATCGCCGCTTATGCCATGCGCATGGACTCGCCGGACTGGCATGCCGTCTCATTGCCGTGGCAGGTCTGGATGTCCACCGCCTTGCTGGCCGCCGGCAGCGCGGTGATGCAGGTGGCAGCGCGGGCGGCGCGCGACGGACGCTTCACGATGGCACATCGCGCGCTACGCTTTGGCGGGCTGGCCGCGGCTGCATTTGTCGCCTCGCAGTTATGGGCGTGGCAGGCACTGCTCGCCATCCATGTGGTGCCGGCCAACAATCCCGCCGGCAGTTTCTTCTACCTGCTCACCGCGATGCATGGCCTGCATGTGCTGGGAGGCCTTGTTGGCTGGGCGGTCGCCATGCATGCCGCGCGGGGCAGCGCGCGGGCCACGCTGCGCATCGTGCTGTGCGCGCGCTACTGGCATTTCCTGCTTGCCGTGTGGCTGGTGCTGCTGGCCGCGCTGAACTGGCTCACGCCTGAACTGGTTCGCTTTATCTGCGGGCGCGGCTAGGCGGCCACGCAAGCATCGAAGGAGACGCGCCAATGTCTTCGCAACCCACTCCATCGGCACCGGCCGAGTCCGGCAGCGCCGCGCTGCCCGGCGTGCCCGCGCCTGCGCCCGTGGTGGCCGGCCTGCGCGGGCTGGTGGCCGACTGGTCGTCCGACCAGCAGGCCTTCAAGGTGTCGTGGGGCAAGGCGATGATGTGGATCTTCCTGCTGTCCGACACCTTCATCTTCAGTTGTTTCCTGACCGGGTACATGACGGTGCGGATCGCCAGCACGGATACGTGGCCGAATCCGAGCATCGTGTTCGGGCTGAAGGTCGGCGGCGCCGAGGTGCCCTTGCTGCTGATCGCCATCATGACCTTCGTGCTGATCAGCAGCAGCGGCACGATGGCGATGGCCGTGAATTTCGCCTACCGCCGCGACCGCGTGAAATGCGCCAGCCTGATGTTTGCCACGGCGCTGTTCGGCGTGGCCTTTGTCAGCATGCAAGCCTTCGAGTGGAGCAAGCTGATTTTTACCGAAGGGGTGCGTCCCTGGGGCAACCCGATGGGCGCGCCGCAGTTCGGCTCCACGTTTTTCATGATCACCGGTTTCCACGGGCTGCACGTGAGCTGCGGCGTGATCTACCTGCTGATCGTGGCGACCAAAGTGCTGCGCGGACGCTACGAGCGCACGGGCAACTACCAGATCGTGGAGATTGCCGGGCTCTACTGGCACTTCGTGGACCTGGTCTGGGTCTTTATCTTTGCGCTGTTCTATCTCTGGTGAGGCACGCCATGGCATCGTCGACTCCGTCTCCCGATGTGCCCGGCCTGGCACCGGCGGCGCCCGCGCATGCGCCCGCCGGCTCGCACGGTGAAGCGCACGGTGAAGCGCATCACGGGCAGCAGCACCCGATTGGCCTGTACCTGAAGATATGGGCGCTGTTGTTCGTGCTGTCCACGCTGTCCTACATGGTGGACTACTTCCACTTCGAGGGTTACCTGCGCTGGACCCTGATCCTGCTGTTCATGGTGATGAAGGCCGGCCTGATTGTCGGCGTCTTCATGCACATGGCGTGGGAGCGGCTGGCGCTGATCTGCGCCATCCTGCTGCCGCCGCTCTGCCTGCTGGTGCTGGTGGGCCTGATGGCGATGGAAGCCGATTACACCTTCCTCTTGCGCGGTGCCTTTTTCCGCTGAACGCGTGCTCGCCGGGGGCACGGGCCGGTTTTGTCCGAGGCGGCATGCCGGGTACACTTGAGCGGTTGCCTGCCACCACGAGGAAGCCATGCACCCAGCCACGGAAGCCATCCTGATCTATAACCATGGCCGCGATCCCGAGCGGCTGACCCGCAAGCTCGCCGCCATCGCGGCGGATCCGTTTGCTTTCCTGCGCGGCACCAACCATCTCTATGCGGCCGCAGTGGGCAACGAGGCCGCGCTGATCGAGGCGCCGACCACCTACGTCTGCGGCGATCTCCACCTGGAGAATCTCGGCAGCTTCAAGGGCGATAACGGCCTGGTTTATTTCGATCTCAACGACTTCGACGACGCGCTGGTCGCTCCGCTCACGGTGGACCTGGTGCGCCTGCTGTCGAGCCTGATGATTGCCGCACCGCAACTGGGATTGTCCGCTGCCGACGCGCGTGCCGGCGCGCACAGCATGCTCGATACCTACGCGGCGGTGCTGGCCGGCGGCAAGCCGCGCTGGGTGGAGCGCGCCACGGCCACCGGCATGGTGGCGACGCTGCTGCGCCGCGTCAAACGCCGCCGCCGCGGCGAGGTCCTGGCCGAGCGCACGGTGCGCAGCGGCGGCAAGCGCCACCTGCTGGTCGACGGCAAGCATGCCCTGGGACCTCTCAAGGGCGAGCGCAAGCGTAGCGCAGCCATCCTGCGCGAGTTCGGGCGGCAGTCGCAGCATGGGAGGCTGGTGGCCGACGATGCCGCCCGCAGGATCGCCGGCGTTGGCAGCCTCGGGCTTGAGCGTTATGTTGTGCTGGCTCACGCGGAAAGCGATCCGCTGGCCCAGCGCCTGGTCGACATCAAGCGCGCCGCGCCCAGCGCCTGGCAAGGGCTGCCATATCGCACGCAGCCCGCCTGGAGCAGTGAGGCGTCGCGCGTCGTGCACATCCAGCATGCGATGCAAGCGGCCTCGCCGGCGCTGCTCTCGGCGGTGAAGATGGGCAAGGCTTCCTCCTATATCGTCAAGAGCCTGCAGCCCACCGCCGACCGGGTCAACCTTGGCCCCCACACCAATCGCGAGGACCTGCGCGAAGTGCTGATCACCATGGCGCGCACCGCGGCCTGGGCGCATCTGCGCGGCTGCGGGCACAATGCCGCGGATCGCATCGAGCAGTTGCAGGAGTTTGCCAGCGGTACGCGCTGGCGCGAGCCGGTGCTGCGGCTGGCGCGGCACGGTTGCGAACTGGCGCAGGCGCAGTGGAAGGATTTTGCCGAGGATTACCGTAAAGCCAGGGGGGAAAGCGCTTAGCGCCGGTGTGGGACGGTGCGTGTGCGCTTGCTGGCGGCGATGCCGGGGCGGCGGTGGGAGGATGAGCGGGGGAGGGCGGCGTTGCGGCGCCCGGCCTGGGAGCGGCCGGTGCCGGCAACGTTGTGCGCTTGCGGGCCTGGCCCGATACCGGGTCAGGCCGGGACATCAGACCTGCGTGATGAACTTGGTCACCAGGTAGCCATCGAAGGTTTCCTGGCCGCCTTCGCTGCCGATGCCGGAGTCCTTGATGCCGCCGAACGGCGTCTCGGCCAGCGCCATGCCGAAGTGGTTGATATTGACCATGCCGGCTTCCAGGCCGTTGGACACCAGCGTCGCGGTTTTCAGCGAGTTGGTGAACACATAGGAGGCCAGGCCGAACGGCAGGCTGTTGGCGCGGCGCAGCACTTCCTCCGCATCCTTGAAGCGCGTCACCGGCGCCACCGGGCCGAAGGGCTCGTCGACCATCAGCTTGGCGTCGTCGGGCAGGTCGGTGACCACGGTGGGGGCGAAGAAGAAGCCCTTGCCGCCGATGCGCTTGCCGCCGGCCACCACCTTGCCGCCGCGGTGGCTGGCGTCATCCAGGAACTGCTCCATCGAGGCGATGCGGCGCTCGTGCGCCAGCGGGCCCATCTGGGTGCCGTCTTCCAGGCCGTCGCCAACCTTGATCGAACCGATCACCTCGGTAAAGCGCGCCAGGAACTTGTCGTAGGCTTTTTCCTGCACGTAGAAGCGCGTGGGCGACACGCACACCTGGCCGGCGTTGCGCAGCTTGAAGCGCGCCAGCATTTCCGCTGCCGGCTCGATGTCGGCGTCGTCGAACACCAGCACCGGCGAGTGGCCGCCCAGTTCCATGGTGACGCGCTTCATGTGGGCGCCGGCCAGCGCGGCCAGCTGCTTGCCCACCGGCACGGAACCGGTGAACGAGATCTTGCGCACGATCGGCGATTCGATCAGGTAGGTGGAGATCTCGCCCGGCACTCCCCAGACAATGTTCAGCACGCCGGGGGGCAGGCCTGCATCGTGGAACAACTGGGCCAGCGCGACCACCGCGCTGGGCGAATCTTCCGGGCCCTTGAGGATCAGCGTACAGCCGGCGCCGATGGCCGAAACCATCTTGCGGATCGCCTGGTTGAAGGGGAAGTTCCACGGGGTGAAGGCAGCGCAGACGCCGATCGGCTCGCGCACCACGATCTGGCGCACATTGGGCTGGCGCGGCGGGATCACGCGGCCGTAGATGCGGCGGCATTCCTCGGCGTGCCATTCGGCGTGCTCGGCGCAGATCATGACTTCGCCGATGGCTTCAGCCAGCGGCTTGCCCTGGTCCAGCGTGATATTGCGGCCGATCTCCTTGGCGCGCTCGCGGGTCAGTTCCGCCACTCGGCGCAGGATCTTGGAGCGCTCCAGTGGCGAGGTCTTCTTCCAGCTTTCGAAGGCGCGCTGCGCGGCGGCCAGGGCGCGGTCGAGGTCGGCGCGGCTGGCGTGCGGCAGCTTGCCCAGCAGCTCCTGGGTGGAAGGGTTGATGACGTCTTGCTCGCGTCGGTCCCCTCCCTTGACGAATTCCCCGTCGATGTAGAGGGCGAGATCCTGGTACATGCCTTTCTCCTGATGAAGGTTGCGTGCGACAAGTGCAGCCGGTGCTGCCGCTGTGAGGGTGCCGTGCCCGGGCCGGGCACAGCGGCGAAACCGCAAGCTTAACCTGATGGCTCATTTTGTGCACCGGCGGGCGCCGGCCGTCTTGTGCCTTGCAGGTTCCTCTTTACCGCTTTCAAAGTTCCATCAAGTGGAACAGTAGTGATGCGTGTTCGTCCGGCGTGGCCTTCCATGGTCTGCTCCGAACCCCGCGCCGGCGGCACGGCCTGCAGTTCCGCCGCAAGCCTGGCCTACGTGTCCTGAATCGCCTTCAGCAGTTGTTCCCGATTCGCTGGAATTGCCATTTGCGTGCTCTTCCGCTCAGGTGCGCCGCACCGCCACCATGCTGCGCGTGGCGAGGGCCAGCGCATTGTGCCGCGCACCGCCGCCGAGGCTGTCGGAGATCTCCGTGGCGGCATTCAGCACCAGGTCGGCGAAGCCCTTGATTTTCTGCGGCTTGAAGCGCTCGGCGGGTCCGGACAGTCCGACCGCGGCAATCACATGCCCATTGCCGTCGCTGATCGGCGCGGCGATGCCATACACCGTCTCGCGCCACTCGCCGCGATTGACCGCATAGCCTTGCTTGCGGACTTTTTCCATTTCCTGCAGGAAGCGCTCCGGCTCCACGATGCTGTTGGGCGTGGACGGCGCCAGCGCGGCCGACATGCGCCGCAGCGCGGCGTCCGGCTGGAACGCCAGCATGGCCTTGCCGGTGGCCACGCAATGCGCCTGGGCGCGGCCGCCGATCTGGGTATAGGCGCGCACCGGGTTGGGGCTGTCGATCTTGTGCACATAGACCACCTCGCCGCGATCTAGCACGGACAGGTGGACGCTTTCGCCGCTGGTGTGCATCAGCTTGTCCATCCAGGCTTCGGCATGGCGGCGCAGGTCCAGCCGCGAGAGCACCGCCGAGCCCAGTTCCCAGAGCTTGATGGAGGCGCTGTAGCCGGTGCCGGAGGCGTCCCGGATCACATAGTTGAGATCGGTCAGCGCTTGCAGCAAGCGGTGCACATTGCTCTTGGCCAGGCCCAGGTGGGCGGCGATCTCCGTCAGGCCGAGGGGGCGGTCGCTGTGGGCCAGCAGCTCGATGACACCCAGGCCTTTGATCAAGGTGTTGTTCATGTCGGACTTGCCGTGTGTGGCGCACCCGGCATTGGTTCTCAAATGTGGAACGATTGTAGCCTATTTTGGAACATGAATATAATGATCCGCATCGCGGTCCAGAGGCGGTTCCAGGCTTGCATGCGCCGTTGCGCCAAAGCCCGGAGTCAGCCGGGCCGTCAACGTTTTCCGGGTATCCAGATGCACGATGTCAGCGAGAAGGACCTGCCCCTGCACGGGGTCAGGGTGGTGGAGTTCTGTACCGTGGCGGCCGGGCCGTTCTGCGGCATGTTGCTGGCCGACATGGGCGCCGAGGTGGTCAAGGTGGAGCCGCCGGACGGCGACACCTTGCGCCAGTGGCCGCCGCTGTCGAACGGGTTTTCCGAGAACTTTGCCTCGCTCAACCGCAACAAGCAGTCGGTGGCGCTAAACCTGAAGGATCCGGCCGACGTCGCGCTGGCGCGGCAACTGATCCTGGACGCCGATGTGGTGATCGAGAACAACCGTCCCGGCGTGATGGACCGGCTTGGCCTGGGCTATGCGAGCTTTTGCGAGCACAAGCCGCAGTTGCTGTACTGCTCGGTGTCGGCTTATGGCCAGAGCGGCCCGCGCGCCGGCGAGGGCGGTTTCGACCTGACCATCCAGGCGGCGGCCGGGGTAATGAGCGTGACCGGCGAGCCCGATGGCGCACCGGTCAAGTGCGGCGTACCGCTGGCCGATTTCGCTTCGGGGCTCTACGCCGCCTTCGCCATCGCCAGCGCGCTGGCGCGGGTGCGCGCCGGCGGCGCGGGTTCGCATATCGACGTGCCGATGTACGGCTGCACGCTTGGCATCGCCGCGCTGCAGACCAGCGAATACTTCGGCACGGGCAAGAGCCCGGTCAAGCTCGGCTCGGCCCATCCGCGCAATGCGCCGTACCAGGCCTTCCGCGCCGCCGATGGCTACTTCGCCATTGCCGCGGGCAACCAGAAGCTCTGGCTGGAGGTGGTGAAGGTCGTGGAGTTGCCCGCGCTGGCGGCCGATGCCCGCTTTGCCACCACGCGCGACCGTGCCGCCAACCAGGTTGCGCTCAAGGTGCTGCTGGAAGAGCGTTTCGCGGGAGCCGGCGTGGCGCACTGGATCGCGGCGTTCAATGCCGCCGGCGTGCCGCATGCGCGCATCAACGACTACGCCGCCGCGCTGGACGATCCCCAGGTCGCGCATATGGAGTGGGTGCAGCCGCTGACTTTGCCGGGCGGCCGCCAGACGCGCACCTTCGCCTCGCCGCTGCGCTTCGATGGACAGGGGCTGCCGATCCGCCGCGATCCGCCGGCGCTGGGAGAGCACAACGACGCCATTCGCGCGCGCTACCCGGTGGGCGGCGAGGACCATGACACTTCCAGGGAAGCATGATGAACGACAAGATCGAACGGCTACGTGAATTCGTCGCCACCATCAGCCGGCTGGTGGAACAAACCGGGCCCGATACCGATAACGAGGCCGCGCTGCTGGCCGGCGCCACCGGTCCGCTGCGCGAACTGGTGGCGCACGACGACTGGCTGCCCGACGCGATGGCGCAGCCGCATCCCGTCTATTACCAGCAGCACCTGCTCTACGGCGATCCGCTCGACCGCTTCTCGCTGGTGAGCTTCGTTTGGGGGCCGGGCCAGCAGACGCCGGTGCACGATCACACCGTGTGGGGCCTGATCGGCGTGCTGCGCGGCGCCGAGCTCGACCAGCACTACCGTGCCGAGGCGGGCAAACTGGTGGCCGATGGCGGCGAGGTCCTGTTGTCCGCCGGCCAGGTGGCCGCGGTATCGCCCACGCTGGGCGACGTGCACCGCGTGCGCAATGCGCACGACGACCAGGTCTCGGTCAGCATCCATCTGTATGGCGGCAATATCGGCCGCATCCGGCGCCATGTCTACGACGCGGCGAGCGGCGAGACCAAGCCGTTCATCTCCGGCTACTCCAACGCGCTAATGCCCAACTTGTGGGCCCAGGCGGCGACGTGAGGGGGCCGCGGTGACACAAGGCATCTTGCTGGCCGACAAACAGGGCGACGTCACCCGGCTGACGCTGAACCGGCCCGGGCGGGGCAATGCGTTGTCGGCCGCGCTGGTGGTGGAACTCGCGGCGGCGGTGCAGGTGTGCCACCACGATGGCACACGCCTGCTGTCCATTGAGGGCGCGGGCACGCATTTCTGCACCGGTTTCGACCTGGGCGACCTGGATAGCGAGAGCGACGATTCGCTGCTTGCGCGTTTCGTGCGCGTCGAGCTGCTGCTGCAAAGCCTGCATGGCGCGCCCTTCACCACCGTAGCGCTGGTACAGGGGCGGGTCATGGGCGCGGGTGCCGACCTGCTTGCCGCCTGCGAGCAGCGCTGGGTCGCGCAGGGCAGCAGCTTCGCCTTCCCGGGGGCGGCCTTTGGCCTGGTGCTGGGCAGCGCGCGGCTGGCGGAGCTGGTTGGCGTGGCCACGGCGCGGGAATGGATCGCCAGCGGGCGAGCCGTCCGGACAGAAGAAGCGCTGGCCACCGGCCTGGCCGGCACCGTGGTGGAACCGGAGGCACGCGCGGCCGCGCTTACGGCACTGGCCGCGCGTGCGCGCAGGCTCGATGCATCGACGCAGGCGGCCATCCACGCCGCCACGCTGGGCGGGCCCGGCGCGGCGGATGCTGCGCGCGCGGCGCAGCTGGCCGAGCTTGTGCGCTCCGCCGCCCGCCCGGGGCTAAAGGCGCGCATCGCGGCTTACCGGGAGGCATCCAGGCGCTGACGCTATGCCGGATATGCGACACCGGCACGGGGCAAAAAAAGAAAATCGAGGAGACAGGGGGCATGAGCCGGGCACAGCGCTCGGTCGACAACCTGGCGGTACTGCGCAATCCCTCGATTGGCCTGGCATCGTCGCATTCGTATTCGTATTCGTTGCTGCGCGGATCGAGTGCGAGGGCGCATTCGTAGAGCGCGGTGCCCTCGTCCCGGCGCCGCGGCCCGTGGAGCGTGTAGGCCCCCAGCCATACCATCCAGGATCCTCGACCTGGCGCGCAGATGCGGCTCCACAATAGCCCACTTATGTTGCGCATTTCGCCAAGGGCTGATTTCCCGACTCTAAGGGGCGTGCCCCAATCTGAACAACTGCTTACAATTGGCTTTCTGTCTGACAGGCACCTGCCGACAACGGCTGTCAGGAAGGTATGAGATAGTGGCACGCGCGTGGCAGTATCGATCGATATTGCTCCTGTCACCGGATGACGCGAGTGCGTGTCCGGCGCAATAAAAACGCGAGACAAACTCGAACATGCCAACAAAATCCAAAGCCCAGCTGACCACGGGCCCGATCGGCCGCACTTTGCTGCTGTTCTCGCTACCGGTGCTGGGCAGCAATATCCTGCAGTCGCTCAATGCCTCGATCAATTCGGTGTGGGTCGGGCACTTTCTCGGTGAGGCGGCGCTGACGGCCACCTCCAATGCCAACATCATCCTGTTCTTCCTGCTGGGCGTGGTGTTTGGCATCAGCATGGCCAACACCATCATGATCGGGCAAGCCGTGGGCGCGCGCGACCTGGGCGAGGCGCGCCGCGTGGTGGGCACCAGCACCACCTTCTTCGTCCTGCTGTCGGTACTTGCTGCGGCGCTCGGCTATGCCTTCACGCCAGACATCCTTGCCGCGATGGATACGCCGGCCGATGCCAGGGCGCTGGCCATCAGCTACCTGCGCATCATCTTCCTGGCGCTGCCCTTCATGTACTTCTACAACTTCGTGATGATGACGCTGCGCGGCGCGGGAGATTCGCGCACGCCGTTCTATTTCATGGTGTTGTCGGTAGGGCTGGACGTGGTGCTCAATCCGCTGCTGATCTTCGGCATCGGCCCGTTTCCCGAACTCGGCATCGCGGGATCGGCGCTGTCCACGCTGGTCGCGCAACTGGTGAGCCTGGCCGCGATGCTGGCGGTGCTTTACCGCCGCCGCCACTTCCTCGCGCTGCGCCGGCATCAGCTGGCCTACCTGCGGCCCAATACCGGCATCTTGCGCGCGCTGGTGGCCAAGGGCCTGCCGATGGGCTTGCAGATGGTGGTGATCTCGTCGTCCGCGATCGTGATGATGTCGCTGGTCAATCGCTATGGCTCGCAGACCACTGCCGCGTATGGCGTGGCCTCGCAGCTATGGACCTATGTGCAGATGCCGGCGCTGGCCGTGGGCGCGAGCGTGTCGTCGATGGTGGCGCAGAACGTAGGCGCCGGCTTGTGGGATCGCGTGACCCGCATCACGCGGGTAGGGCTGTTGTTCAACCTGTTGATGACGGGCGCGCTGGTTGGCCTGATCTACCTGTTCAACCGCCATTCGCTCGGCCTCTTCCTGCCCGATGACGGCACGGCAATTGGCATTGCGCAACATATCAACGCCATCGTGCTTTGGTCCTTCATCCTGTTCGGCTTCACCATCGTGCTGTTCGGCACCGTGCGCGCCACCGGCGCGGTGATGGCACCGCTGGTGATTCTCTTCCTGTCGATGTGGGTGGTGCGCTTGCCGTTTGCCTGGGTACTCGAGCGCACCATCGGTGCCGATGCGATCTGGTGGAGCTTTCCGCTGGGCTCGATCGTCTCGGTGACGCTGGCGGTCGCGTACTACCGTTTCGGCAACTGGCGCGCGAGCCATATCCTGCCGGCGGCACCCAGCCCGGCGCCGGAGCCGGAGTTCGCGCCCCAGGCGCCCGACACCAGCATGGGCACGCCGTGCGAGGAGGCCCTGTCAACCGCTGGCGCCGGCAGCACCGGCGAGGCGGCGATGGCGGGCGAGCCGCGCGAGGTGTCGAAGCAGGGCGCTGACTGAGCGCACCGGTTGGCGGCGTCCGGCACGCCGCATTGCATCACTCCAGGACGGCCCCGTGTTCAGCGGGGCCGCTTTCACTTTCATTTCCCCTTGCCAGCCCGGCCAGCCAGCGCCGCACCACCTGCTCCTCCTGCTCCGTGAGGCCCGCGCGCAACTGCGCTTCATTCTGCAGGGCGCGCTCGCGGCACGTGGCCAGCAGCGCGGCGCCGGCCGGCGTCAGCACAATGTTCTGGATCCGGCCGTGCACCGGATGGGGCTGGCGCCGGATCGATCCGGCCTTCTCCAGGTTGGCCACGATCACGCTGACGGTCTGCGGCGTCAGCAAGGCGAGCCTGGCGAGGTCGGCATTGGACAAGCCGGGATAAGAGCCCAGCATGGTCAGCACCACGAATTGTGGAGAGGTGACGCCGAGGTCCCCCAGTGCGCGCTCCATGCGCAGCCGGTTAGCGGCGCCGGCCTGGCGCAGCAGATAGCCGAGGTAGCCGCTTTCGCCGCGTTTGCCCTCGCCGGGACGGGGCACGCCGTGCGCCGCGGCAGTCATGGCGGGGAGGGGGGCCGGGCTAGGCGGGCGGCGCGAGGCGGGATGGCTCATGGATCAATACGCTTATCATGTTCGTGCTCTGACATTATCGCAGAGTCCGCCCCGGATGCTGCGACTGCCACGCGCAGCGGCATGAAAGGCAATCGAAAGTTGCGTATGGCATTGTGCTCGCCGTGGTCAAAGCGGATGCATGCCGTCCGTGTTTTCTTGCTGCGTGTTCCACCTTGAATGCCTCGCGCTCGATGCCCTCTGCCGGCAGCCGGCGTTCGCGTGTTCGTGCCAGGCGCATATCCGATCTCCGCGGTTCCTGGTGCCTCTGGGCTTCCTTCCCCTTCAGTTTCCCTTCGATTTCCCTTCGATTTCCCTTCAGTTCCCTTTCATGCTTCTTTCGCTAATACATCACGATGTGATGCATATTTTTTTCAGGGAATTTCACTGCGTATCGGTGAATACCCCTAAACCAAGACAAATGAAAGCAAGCTGAAAGATCGCCTCTCTAATGTTCGAACCAACCTGCAGGGACAGCATCTTCCCTGCCGATCGAACCGCCTTCGCATGCAAGAGCCTGTGTGTGGAGGGCACTGCTTCTATGTACTTTGAGGAGAATCGTTTTGCGCATACGCAGCCAAAAGGACTTTGCCTCCGGCCTGATGTTCATTCTGGTCGGATTGGGCTTTTCCTTCGTCGCTCGCGGCTATTCCATGGGATCAGCCGCCAAGATGGGCCCCGGATATTTTCCGTTTCTGCTCGGTCTGGTACTCGCCATACTCGGTGCATTTGTTCTGATCGGTTCGCTATCTAGCAAGGGCGAGAAGGATCAGCTTGCCCGCTGGGACCTGAAGACCCTGTTGTGGATCCTGGGTTCGGTGGTGCTGTTCGGCCTGCTGCTCAAGCCGCTCGGCATGGTGCTGTCAGTGTTCGTGCTGGTGCTGGTGTCGTCGATGGCCAGCCATGAGTTCAGCTGGAAGGGCGCGATCCTGAACGCCATCGTGCTGGTGCTGATCAGCATGGGCGCCTTCGTGTACGGCATCAACCTGCAGATGCCGGTGTGGCCTGCTTTCATTACTGGTTAAGGAGTCGGCCATATGGAATTGATTGACCATCTTGCCTTGGGATTCTCCACGGCGCTGTCGCTGCAAAACCTGGCATACGCCTTCCTGGGCTGCGTGCTGGGTACCCTGATCGGCGTGCTGCCGGGCCTGGGGCCTCTGGCCACCATCGCCATGCTGCTGCCGGTGACCTACACGCTGCCGCCGGTGGCCGCGCTGATCATGCTGGCCGGTATTTACTACGGCGCGCAGTACGGTGGCTCCACCACCGCCATTCTGGTCAACCTGCCGGGTGAGTCGTCGTCGGTGGTGACCACCATCGATGGCTACCAGATGGCACGGCGGGGGCGGGCAGGGGTAGCGCTGGCAACCTCGGGCCTGGGCTCGTTCTTCGCCGGCTGCGTGGCAACCCTGATCCTGGCCGCGTTCGCTACGCCGCTGTCGGAACTGGCGTTCAAGTTCGGTCCCGCCGAATACTTCTCGCTGATGGTGCTGGGCCTGATCGGTGCCGTGGTGCTGGCTTCGGGTTCGCTGCCCAAGGCGGTTGCGATGATCGTGCTGGGCCTGCTGCTGGGTCTGATCGGTACCGACGTGAACTCGGGTGCCGCGCGTTTCTCCTTCGATATTCCGGAACTGACTGACGGTATCGACTTCGTCGCGCTGGCCATGGGTATGTTCGGCTTCGCTGAAATCGTCGCCAACCTGGAGCAGAAGGAAGACCGCGAGACCTTCACCGACCGCGTGACCAACCTGTGGCCGACCAAGGAAGACTTCAAGCGCATGGCGCCCGCGGTTCTGCGCGGCACGATGCTGGGATCGGCGCTGGGCATCCTGCCGGGCGGCGGTGCTGCACTGGCTTCGTTCGCGGCCTACTCGCTGGAAAAGAAGACCTCGAAGTACGCGCATGAATTCGGCAAGGGCGCCATCGAAGGCGTGGCAGGTCCGGAATCGGCCAATAACGCCGCCGCGCAGACCTCCTTCATCCCGCTGCTGACGCTGGGCATTCCGCCCAACGCGGTGATGGCGCTGATGGTGGGTGCGATGACCATCCACAACATCCAGCCGGGTCCGCAGGTCATGACCAGCAACCCCGCGCTGTTCTGGGGCCTGATCGCCTCGATGTGGATCGGCAACCTGATGCTGATCATCCTGAACCTGCCGATGATCGGAATCTGGGTGAAGCTGCTGACCGTGCCTTACCGCTTCCTGTACCCGGCCATCCTGGTGTTCTGTGGTATTGGTGTGTACTCGGTCAACAACCAGACCTTCGACGTGTTCATGGCGGCAGGCTTCGGCATCATCGGCTACCTGTTCCTGAAGCTCAAGTGCGAGCCGGCACCGTTGCTGCTGGGCTTTGTACTGGGACCGATGATGGAAGAAAACTTCCGCCGCTCCCTGCTGCTGTCGCGTGGCGAGTTCACCGTGTTCGTGACCCGTCCGCTGTCGATGGGCCTGCTGATCGCCGCCGCCGCACTGGTCGCTGTTGTTGCACTGCCGTCGATCAAGGCGAAGCGCGAAGAGGCGTTCCAGGAAGAGTAGTCATAGAGCCCCACCCGCGCCGGCCTCGTGCCGGCGCACGCAACGCAAGATTTGGGGTGCCTCTGGCACCCCGATTTTTTTAGATAGCGCTCCCGGTGCAAGCCGGGCCGCTCGCACTGAACACGCCCGGCTGCGCTCGCAGCGCCAGGGCTGCGCATGATGATCCGCTCTATCGCACCGCTGCCTGGTGCGTCACAGGCGCCGCATGAGAACTCCAGCACTAGATGGCTTCGTTTCGAAGCTGTACATCCTGAAACTTGTCCAGTCGAGTCCATCGACAGTGATGACACTGGTCGACCGTTTGCGTGAGCATGGGGTCGAGAAGAATATTCGTTCTCTCAGGCCCATCCTGCGTAGCTTGCTCATCGCACGGGCCATCACGGCGGAGCTGGTGGAAGGCAGTGGCCGGGTCTATTGCATTACGGATAGCGGGCGGGAGGAACTGGATAACTATCTCTCGCACCTGGACGTGCTGCAGAGTGATATCGGGCAGGGGAGTTGAGGGGCGCCCAACCCTCAGCCAGTCTCCCCCGCCTCCCACCTTGCCGGGTACAGCAAGAGACAAACCACAGTACCCCGCCAGGATGCCGGCCGGATGCGCTCCGGGCAGCGGTCTCACAAGGTTTTTTCAGCAAGCCGAGTTTGTGGGCTTCGAAGACGGCTTCGGTGCGGGAATTGACCGCGAGCTTCCCGTAGATGTTCTTGATATGCGCCTGCACCGTATGCACGCTGATCGACAGGTGCCCGGCGGTTTCCGCATAGGTGTGGTCATCACCCGGCTGCGCAGCGCCAGCGCGCCGGGCCTGCCGGCGCCGGACGCGCCAGGCGCCCAGGGGGCGACGCTTTCGGCCCGCGAAACCGAGGTGCTCGACCTGATTTCGCGCGGCTACGCCGGTCCTGGTCAAAACCGGCGCGGAGGCGATGAAGGCCGGCGGCGAAATGCGGCAGGCAGCAGGCGCGCGATGCGTGCCGCCCGCCCGGTCAGGATGTCATCACGGCCTGGTTGCGGCCATTGCGCTTGGCCTGGTAGAGACCCGCGTCGGCGATTTCGACGATGCGGCTGAATGGCATGTCGGCACCGGGCACCATCGCCGTGCCGCCGATGCTGACCGTCACATACGCGCCTACCGGGGAGCCGCTATGCGGTACCTGCAGGGATTCGATTGCGCGCCTGACCTTCTCGGCAAGCAGCCGCGCGCCGCCGGGCGAGGTGGAGGGCAGGATCATGGCGAACTCCTCGCCGCCGAAACGCGCCGGCAGGTCGGCAGGGCGCGCGCAGTTCTCGCGGATCACGCCCGCCACGCGGCGCAGCACTTCGTCGCCAGCCACGTGACCGTAGGTGTCGTTGTAGGCCTTGAACGAATCCACGTCGATCATCAGCAGCGCCAGCTGGCTCTGCTCGCGATTGGCGCGTTTCCATTCCGCCCCGAGGTACTCGTCGAAATAGCGCCGGTTGGACAGCCCCGTCAGGCCGTCCGAGTTGGTTAGCCGCTGCAGTTCCAGGTTGGTCTCGAGCAGCTGCTGCTGGCTCTGGCGCAGTGCGCGGTAGGCTTCGTCGCGTTGTTGCAGGTTGAGGTAGGAGCGCGAGTGATAGCGGATGCGCGCCACCAGTTCGATGGTGTCGGGCAGCTTGACGAGGTAGTCGTTGGCGCCAGCGGCAAAGGCCGCGCTTTTCATGATCGGCTCTTCCTTGGTGGACAGCACGATGATGGGAATGTCGCGCGTCGCCGGGTTGGCGCGGTATCGCTGCACCAGCGTCAGGCCGTCGATGCCGGGCATTACCAGATCCTGCAGGATCACCGTGGGGCGGGTGCGCTCCGCCACGGCGACGGCTTCGTCGGGCTTGGCGCAATAGTGGAAATCGATGTCCCGCTCGGGTTCGAGTTCGCGCCTTACCGCTTCGCCCACCATGGCCTGGTCGTCCACCAGCAGCACCATGGCCTTGTATTCATCCTGGTGCTGCCTGGTGCTAGGGGCTGTATCTTTAGACATTGTGTTCCTCATGCTCTCTGGCTGGGAGGCGCTGAAAAGCTGATCCTGGCGCGGCTGTGCTACTGCCTGTACCGCCTGGCTTGTTTCGCTGCATGTCCGGCACCTCTGTCCAGCCCGTGGTTACTGATTGTTGTTGGTGTTGCACGCCCGTACGATGCGGGCGGCGATCTGCGGCAAAGGCAGGATTTCACTGGCGGCCCCAAGCGCGGCGGCGGCCTTGGGCATTCCATAGACGGCGCTGGTGGCCTGGTCCTGGGCAATGGTCAGGCAGCCGCGCTCGCGCATGGCCTTGAGGCCCAGCGCACCGTCGCGGCCCATGCCGGTGAGCAGCACGCCCACCGCGTCGCCGCGCCAGTGCTGGGCCACGGACTCAAAAAATACATCGATCGACGGCCGGTACAGGTAGTCGCGCGGCTCTTCCGTGTAGATCATGCGAGTGGCGCCGATGAGGCGCAGGTGGTCGTTGGTGCCGGCGAGCAGCACGGTGCCCGGCTGCGGACCCTCGCCCTCGCGGGCCAGCCGCACCGGCAAGTGGCACTGCGCGTCCAGCCAGTCGGCCATGCCGGCCGCGAAGGCCTCGTCCACATGCTGGACCGCGACCACGGCGGCGTTGAATCCGGCCGGCAGGCCGCCCAGCACAGTGGCCAGCGCGGAAGGGCCGCCGGCCGACGCCCCCACCGCCACGAGGCGCTCGGTGCTGGCTTTGCGCGTCAGCGGCGCAGCCGCGCGCGAGGGCCCGGTGCGGCCATCGAGCAGCCGGCCGATATTGCGGATCTTGCGCAACAGCGGGCCGCTGGCCAGCTTCGAATCCGGCTCGGCCAGCGTGGGCGTATCGACCGCGTCGACCGCACCGTGGCCCATGGCGTCGAACACCTGGCTGGCGTTGCGGCCCAGGTCCATGGTCACCACCACGATGGCGCACGGCGTGGCGGCCATGATGCGGCGGGTTGCCTCGACGCCGTCCATGACCGGCATCAGCAGGTCCATCAGGATCAGGTCGGGCGTGCGCGCGGCGGCCATGCGCACGGCGCTTTCGCCATCCTCGGCCACCCATGCCACCTCCAGCGAAGGGTCGAGCGCGATGACGCGCCGCAGGGCGGCCACGGCCAGCTGGGAGTCGTTGACGATGCCGATCTTCATGCGCGCGCCTCTCCAATCAGGTCCTGAACGGCATCGAGCAGCGCGGCGTCCTGGAAGCTGCCCTTGGCCAGATAGTAGTCGGCCCCGGCCTCCAGGCCGCGCTGGCGATCCTGCTCCCGGTCCTTGTACGACACAACCATCACCGGCACTTGCTGCAGGCGGGCGTCGCGCTTGATGCGGCCGACCAGTTCGATGCCGTCCATGCGTGGCATATCGATGTCGGTAATGACCAGGTCAAAGGATTCGGCGCGCAGCACGTTCCAGGCATCCATGCCGTCCACCGCGACCGCGACTTCGTAGCCGCGGTTGGCGAGCAGCTTACGCTCAAGCTCGCGCACCGTGAGCGAATCGTCCACCACCAGCACGCGCTTGCGCCGGACCGGCGCCGCCTCGGTACTGCCACGGCGGATGCGGTCGATCTTGCCTTCCGACAGCAGCTTTTCCACTGAGCGGACCATGTCCTCCACATCGAAGATCAGCACCGGCGTGCCGTCCTCGGTGAGGCTGCCGGCGGCGATGTCCTTGATCTTGCCCAAGGTCGCCACCAGGGGTTGCACCACCAGGATGCGCTCGCCCAGCAGCCGGTCCACCGCCACCCCGTAGGTGCGCTCCTGGTCGCCCAGGACCACCACCGGCACCGTCTCCTCGTCGCGGCGGGCTTCCGCTTGCTGCAGGACCTGGGCGGCGCTTACCAGCCCCACCTGGCGGTCGCCGAAGCGGAAGTGCTGGCGGTTCTCCAGTTGCTCGATGTCGCCGCGCTCCAGGTGGATGGCCTGCATGACGTAAGCCAGCGGGAAGGCGTAGGCCTCGCCGGATATCTCGACCAGCAACGCGCGCACCACCGACAAGGTGAGCGGCAACTCCAGGTGGAACTGCATGCCGTGTCCGCTCTCCTGCGTCAGGCGGATGCTGCCGCGCACCTGGCGGAGCATGTCCTGCACGGCATCGAGCCCGACGCCGCGCCCCGACACTTCGCTGACGGTCTCGCGCATGCTGAAGCCGGGCAGCAGCAGGAAGTCGAGCAGCTCCGCCTGCGACAGCCTGGCCACGGTGTCCTCGGGCACCAGGTTGCGCCGAACGATGGCGCGGCGCAGGGCATCGAGGTCCACGCCGGCGCCGTCGTCGGCGATCACGATCACCAGCCGGCCGGCGTTGTGGCGCGCGTTCAGCGTGATGCGGCCTTCGGCCGGCTTGCCGGCGGCCAGGCGCGCTTCCGGCGTTTCGATGCCGTGGTCTACCGCGTTGCGCAGCAGGTGGGCCAGCGGCGCCTCGAGCTGCTCCAGGATGTCGCGGTCGACCTTGGTGCTCTCGCCGACCAGTTCGAGGTGAACCGCCTTGCCCAGCGAGCGGCCCAGGTCGCGCACCATGCGCGAGTAACCGG
Organism: Cupriavidus sp. F041; assembly: GCF_057814235.1. Classification (NCBI taxonomy): domain Bacteria; kingdom Pseudomonadati; phylum Pseudomonadota; class Betaproteobacteria; order Burkholderiales; family Burkholderiaceae; genus Cupriavidus; species Cupriavidus sp. F041. Next base: position 969,756 of record NZ_JBVASY010000001.1, on the reverse strand, counting down.
TTAGGCCGTCGGCCAGGGGCCGCATGCGGCTGGCCAGCGCCCGGTCGTAGATCTGGTGCGCAAGCCGGCCGGTGCGGTGGTCGTACTGCTCCAGTTCCGTGACCCGTTGCGACAACTGCTGGTGGCTCTCGCCGAGCAAGCGCTGCGCTTCGGCCAGCGAGTTCCGGGCGAGGGCGTCCGCCGGACTGGCCGCGAGCGCCACCTGCAGCGCATCGAGCGCCTGCAGCGCGCGCATCTGCAGCCGCCGAGTCTGCTGCAGCGCGTTGCCGAAGGGCTTGAGCCAGTGCGTCTCCACCATCGCCGCGCCCGACAGCGCGAGCAGCTGGTCGAGCGTATCGGCGCTGACGCGCAGCATGCGCTCCTGGGCATCCGGCAGGCCGGAGGGCTGCGTGGCTGGCCCTGCGGCCTTGGTGCCCACGACCGCGTCGGGCGCCGGGCCCTCGGGCCGCGCCGCGCTCACGGGCGTAGTGCTTGCGGCCAGCGACTCCGCCAGCGACTCGGGCAGCGGTTCGCTCCCCGGCGCGAGGCGCTGCGCGGCATGACCCGCCGCCCAGGCGTCGGCGTCGACTTCCTCGCCGGCGAGCAGCGCGGCCATCCGCAGCACCAGGGCATCAATCTCGGCCTTGCCGGCCTGGTCGGCCCAGCGGGGATCGCCGCCCGGCGGGCAGCCCAGCCGCAGCAGCAGGTCGGTACCGTGGAGCAGGGCGTCGATATGCACCGGCCGCAGCCGCAGTTCGCCGTGCTGGGCCGCCACCAGGCAGTCTTCCATCACGTGGGCCACGCGCACGCCGCCATCCAGGCCGACGATGCGCGCTGCGCCCTTGAGCGAATGGGCTGCGCGCATGCAGGCCTCGAGCTGGTCGGCCGCGGTAGGGTCGCGCTCCAGCGACAGCAGGCCGGCATTGAGGACTTCGGCCTGCGATTGTGCCTCCAGCGCGAACAGCTCCAGCAGGGAGGCGTCGCGCAACTGGTCGGGGTTCATGCCAGGCTCCGCTTCAGGGCTTGTTGCAGCAGGGCCGGGTCGAGCAGGCCGACGCTGCGTCCGCCGCTCTTGAGCAAGGCCCGGGTGTAATGCGCCGAGGCGCGCGACAAGGTAGTTGGCAGTGGCTGCAGGGCTGCCTCCGCGATCCGCTCGATGCCGGTGACTTCGTCCACCGGCAGCGCGATGGCGGTGCGGCCCTGGCCCAGGACCAGCAGCCGGGCGCCGTGCCCGGCGCCGCCCTTGGCATCGGCGGCAGCGTTGGACGCGGCGCCGGCGGCCGGGTCCTGGCCGAGCAGCTTCGCCAGCGAGATGCACACCAGCAGGTTGCCGCGCACGCTGGCCAGTCCCAGCACCGCGGCGTGGTGGCGGTGCGGCAGCGAATGCACGGGGCAGGGCGCGGTGACCATTGCCAGCGCGGCCGCCGGCAGCGCCAGCCACTCGTCGCCGATGCGGAACACCAGGCAGGACAGGGTGGGGCCGCGCGTGGCGGTCTCGGCCTGGACGGCGCTATCGGCGGGCAGGCTCACTTCGCCGGTAGGCAGGTTGTCGAGCAGCGTGAGCGCCGCGCGCGAGTAGGTCGGGCAGTTGCGGCAATGGATGTGCGTGGCCAGCAGCGGGCAACTGCCATTTCCGAGCACGCCGATGCGGCGCCAGCAGTCATCCACGGCGACAGTCGTCAAGCCGGGCGGGAGGCCATGCTCGGCCGGGGGAAGCGATGCGGGCTCAGCCATGATGGGTCGGGGTCTTGCGTTGTGCGCGGTGCCGCAGGCGCGCCGCTGCCGCGCCGTCGCCTTCCGCTTCCAGGATGGCAGCCATATGGTAGAGCGCCTCCTGGTGAGCCGGGTCGAGGTAAAGCGCGCGGCGATAGGCCTCGCGCGCGTCGGCCGGCCGGCCGGTGGCATCGTGGAGCACGCCAAGCAGGCAATAGGCGGCGGCCGACGGGCCCTGCGCTTCCAGGTGCGCCAGGCAGGCCGCCACCGCGGCGGCGAGGTCGCCGCGATCGGCAAGCCGGGAGATCCTGGCCAGCGCATCGGCGTCGGCATTGGCCGGGGCGGCCGTTTTGCCGGCGGCCGGGGCCGGTGCGGCGCGGGGGGGCGGTATCGCCATGGGCCGTGCCTGCCCGCGCGGGGCCAGCGCCCTGGCGGGCACGGCCGTACGCGCCGGCCACGATAACGGCGGCGGCGCGGCCCGGACCGGATCGGACAGCTGGGCCAGGTAATCCGGCACGGCAGGGTTGCCCGGGGCCTGCGCATGCGCGCTGCGCCGGGTAAAGGCAAAGGCGAGCGGCACGCCTGCCGAGACAAAGCCGTGCCGCGTCAGCAGGCTGGCTTCGGCCGGGCCGACGAAAATCATGGCGTCCGGCCGGCTCAGCCGTTCCAGCACCTTGAGCGAACGCCGCTGCGTGGGTTGGTCGAAATAGATCAGCAGGTTGCGGCAGAACACAAAGTGATAGGGGGCCTCATTGGCCATCAGGACCGGATCGAGCAGGTTGCCGTGCAGCAGGCGCACCTTGGCGCGCACGTTGGCCTTGAGGGTGTAGCCGCCCGCGCTGGCGGTGAAATGCCGGTCGCGGAAATCCAGCGGACTGCCCCGGAAGGAGTTGCTGCCGTATTGCCCGATGCGCGCGCGCTCCAGCGAGCGCGCGCTGATGTCCACGGCATCGACCTGGAAGCGCTGCTCCGGCACGCCGGCATCGAGCAGCGCCATGACAATCGAATACGGTTCTTCGCCGGTCGAACAGGGCACGCTGAGAATGCGCAGTGGCCCGGCATCCTCGTGTTCGCGAGCGCTTCCGAACACGCGCATGGCGGCAAAGCGGGCGAGCGCCAGCAGCGCCTCCCGATGGCGGAAGAACCAGGTCTCGGGGACCACCACGGCTTCGATCAGCGCCTGCAGTTCGTCCGGCTGCACGTGCAGCAGGTTCCAGTAGGCGTGGTGATCCGGCGCCGCGGCCGCGGCCAGGCGCTCGTGCACCGCGCGCTCGACCATGCCCGGCCCCACGGTGGCGGTGTCCAGGCCGATGCGCTCCTTGAGCAAGGCCTCGATATGGGCGGCGGTGGTCATGGCCCTGGCGCGGCAGGCTCAACTGCCGGCAAGTCGGGAAACAGGCGCGCACGTACCGCGTCGGACAGCAGGGCATCGACCTTGATCCACTGCACCATCCCCTGGCTGCCGTTGCGCACGGCCCCCAGGTAGCGCGCCGGAGCGGGGTCCACGCCGCTGTCAACAAATTCGGCGGGATCGCAGCGCAGCGTCTCGGTGGCGTACTCCAGGCGCAGCCCGAGCAGGCGCGCCGGCGCATCGGTTTGCCGGCGGTAATGCACCAGTACGGTGCGCGTGCTGGTCCGCTTGGCGACCGGCGTGCCGGTGGCCAGCTCGTTGATGTCGATTACCGGCACCACCTCGCCACCGCGCGCCAGCAGCCCGCTGACCCAGGGCGGCGCCTCGGGCAGGTGCTTGAGGGTGGTCAGCGGCAGCACTTCGGCGATCTCGTTCGCGTCCAGTGCGTAGTGGTCCGGCCCGATGCGAAAGAGCAGGAAGAGTTTCATGGCGTGGTGCCGGCGCCCGGCGCGCTCATACCTTGAAGCGCGACACGCCGGTACGCAGGTCGTTGGCAACCAGCGTCAGCTCGTCGATCGCCTGGCTGGACTGGCGCAGCGATTCCACGGTCTGCTGGGCCGCTTCGGACAACTGCATCAGGGCCTGGTTGATCTGCTCGGCGCCGCCAGCCTGGGCCTGCATGCCTTCGTTGACCATCTGCACCCGCGGCGCCAGCGATTGCACCTGGCCGATGATCTGGGAGAGCTGGTCGCCGACCTGCGTCACCTCGGACATGCCGCGCCGCACTTCTTCGGAGAACTTGTCCATGCCCATGACACCGGCAGCCACGGCGGACTGGATCTCGCGCACCATCTGCTCGATATCGTAGGTGGCTACCGCGGTCTGGTCCGCCAGGCGGCGGATTTCGGTGGCGACCACGGAGAAGCCGCGGCCGTAGTCGCCGGCCTTCTCGGCTTCGATGGCGGCATTGAGCGACAGCAGGTTGGTCTGGTCCGCCACCTTGGCGATGGTGGTGACCACCTGGTTGATATTGCCCGCCTTCTCGTTCAGGGTGGCCAGCTTGGCGTTGACGGAGCCGGCGGCTTCCATGACATGGTGCATGGTGGCCTCCATGCGCGACAGGCTGACCTGGCCCGTGCCGGCCAGGCCGGCGGTCTGCTCGGCGGCGCTGGAGACTTCGGTCATGGTGCGTACCAGGTCGCGCGAGGTGGCGGAGATCTCCCGCGAGGTGGCGCCGATCTCGGTGGTGGTGGCAGCGGTCTCCGTGGCGGTGGCCTGCTGCTGGCGCGCGGTGGCGGCGATCTCGTTGACGGAAGTGGTCACCTGGATGGCCGAGCGCTGGGCCTGCCCGACCAGCCCGGTAAGATCGCCGGTCATCTGGTTGAAGCCCTGCTCCACCTCCAGGAATTCGTCCTTGCGATTGAGCGACAGGCGCTGGCGCAAGTCGCCGCCCCGCATATTGGTGAGCAGATCGACGATCGAGCGCATCGGCACGGTGATGGAACGGAACAACAGGTAGCCGGCTACCAGCGACTCCAGCAGGGCGGCAATCAGCGAGACCTCGATGCTGATCTTGGCGGTCTCGACCGCGTGGTTGATGCTGGTGGCGCCTTCGCTGGCTACCTTGTTGTTGTCGTCCAACAGTGCTTGCAGGGTAGTCCGGCCTTCGTCCCAGATGGCATGGACCGGGCCGCGCAGCCGGCTTTCCATGGCGCCGGCTTCGGCGCCGCCTGCCGCGAAGATCACCGAAGAGGCTTCGTCATAGCCACGGCGGATCTCCTTGTACTTCTCAAAGCGCTGGCGGTCTTCGGGGCGCCGGATCGAGTCGGCGTATTTCTCCTCCAGGGCGTCCAGCCGCTTGCGCAATGCCGCATTTCTCTCAGCATACTGGTGCCGCTCTGCTTCATTGGCCGCGGTAACGCTCTGCCATGCGAGGACATAGGTCTCGCCCCAGGCGCCACGCATGGCGGTGCTGTAGTAGAGTCCCGGCAGGGCATCGTCGCGCAGTGCTGTGGCATTGGTTTCGATGGCCGACTGGCGGTCGTAGGCGATCACCGCCGTGAGTAAAATGACCGCCAGGATAAAGGCGAAACTTACCAGGATGCGCGTGCGGATGGTCCAGAGGGTCACGATGCGTTTTCCCATTGCTTTTCTTGTAGTAGGGGGGAGCGGGCGGCCGGGCGCGGTGAAAATGGCGCGCGGACGCGGGTTAGAAGGCTGGCCGGAGCACCAGGGGTGCGTTATAGCGGGGTAGGGTACTGTAAGGCTTCTGCCATTTCAATGGCGCCCGCGGAAGGGAACGCCAAGGGCAATGGTATTTGTCCGGTCGCAACATATCACCATATTATGGTTTGACGCGGCTTGATTTTTTTCTGGTTTTCGTCACACTTGCCAAATAGTCAGATCGGACCGATGTCGATAATCACAAACAGGGCAGGCATGGTGGCCAGGTCAGAGGCGAGGGCCGGCGCGCCGTCGAACGCGGACCTCGATCCGTTGACCGGCGTAGCGTCGCGCCAGGCATTCTTGAACACGCTGGAAGGCCGCCTGCGCTCGGAGGCCACCCCGCGCTGCTCGCTATTGCTGCTCGGCATCGACGATTTTCGTGCTTTCAACGATATGCACGGCCATGCCGAGGGCGATGAAATCCTGCGCCGCGTGGCACGCCGCCTGCGCGACGCCTCGCCGCGCGACGCCATCCTGGGGCGGATCGGCGGCGACGAATTCGCCGTATTGCTCCCCTCCATCGCGGATCCCACCCTGGTGCGCCATGTCAGCGCGGCCATCCTCTCGCTCCAGTCGGAGCCCCACGAATACGGCAACCGGCGACACCATGTGCTGGCCAGCCTGGGCGCGTGCGTGATGCCGGCCGGCGGCGACAACGCCTCCGATGCGCTGGCATCGGCCAGCCTGGCGCTGGGCCGGGCCAAGCGCGACGGCGGCCGCACCATCCGCTTCTTCAAGCCGCAGATGCGCACCGACGTGACGACCCGCCTGTCGCTGGTGCAAGCCTTGCGCGATGCCTACGCGCAACGCCAGTTCGAACTGCTGTACCAGCCGCAGATCGACCTGCGCGATGGCCGCGTGGTGGGCGCCGAGGCGCTGATGCGCTGGCGCCATCCCACCCAGGGCCTGCTGACGCCGGCCAGCTTCATCGATGCGCTGGCGGCCAGCAGCGTGGCGGCGGACGTTGGCGTCTGGCTGCTGCACACCGCCTGCGCCCAGGCGCGCATGTGGTCGCTGGGGTTTCCCGATGCGCCGCGCGTCGCCATCAACCTGTTTGCGGCGCAGCTCAGCGAGAGCCGCCTGCTGACCGAAGTCCGCCACGTGCTGCGCGAGCTGGCCCTGGCGCCCGAGCGGCTAGAGCTGGAAATCACCGAGACCATCGCTCTGCAGCAGGGCGACGAGTTCTCCGGGCAGTTGCAGACCTTGCGCCGGGATGGCGTGACCCTGACCTGCGACGATTTCGGTACCGGCTACGCCTCGCTCAGTTTCCTCAAGTCGTTCCCGGTCGACCGCATCAAGATCGACCAGTCGTTTATCCGCAATGTCACCGAGAGCCCGGTCGACGCCGCCATCGTGCGCGCCATGGTGAACGTGGGCGGCAGCCTGGGCATCGGCGTGGTGGCCGAAGGCGTGGAAACCGTCGAGCAGCGGGATTTCCTTGCCGCGAACGGTTGCCATGAGGTGCAGGGCTACCTGTACGGCCGGCCCATGTCCGCCGACAAATTTACCGAATTCCTGCGGCAGTCGGCTCGCTGAGCCGGGCGGGCCGGGCCCGGACCACCATCACTGCTCCGCCTTTTCCCCGTTGATACCATGTGCCGGCTGCCCTGCACGGCCGCGCTTCCCGCCTGGTAATTTGTTTCCGGCTTTGTCCTGCTTCGTCCCGTTTCGTCCCGCCAGCCCTGGCTGCCCGACGTGGCGGGGGCCGTGGCGGGCGGCGCGCAGGCAAGCTGTGCCTCTCCCGCCTGTCCAGGACAGGGAAATATGTGCTTACAAAGTCAAGTCGGCTAGTCCGGCAGCCTGGCGTTAAGCGAAGTATGGTGATAGCAAGGGTGGCAGGTGTTGGCCCGCGCGCCCATTCTTACCAAGAGGTATCCCATGTTTTCCGACCGCAGGCCTGGCTCCCGCACGCGCGCCCTGCTCCTGGCCGCCAGTCTCGTTTTCATCACTTGGCAACTGCCGGCGCTGGCGCAGTCCGCCGATCCTTCCGACCGCATCGCCACCATCACCGATGCTGCCGGCAACCTGAGCTTTGCCCCGGCGGGTTCCGACGACTGGGCGCAGGCAGGCCTGAACCGGCCCATTACCACCGGCGACCGCCTTTGGGTCGACAACGGCGGCCAGGCCGAATTGCACGCCGGGTCCACGGCGATCCGGCTGGGCAGCGGCACCGCCGTGACCGTGCTCAACCTCGACGACAGCGCCACGCAGGTCAAGCTGACCCAGGGCACGCTGCAATTGCGCGTACGCGCGCTGCCGCCCGACCAGCCAGTCGAGATCGACACGCCCAACCTGGCTTTCGTGCCGGCCGAGCCCGGCGATTACCGCCTCGACGTGGCTCCTGACGGCAGCAACACGGTGGTCACCATGCACCACGGCTCCGCCGTGGTGTACGGCGACAACCGCTCGCTGCAAATGCGGCGCGGCGAGCAGATCCGCTTTGCCGGCACCGACCTGGCCGAGGCTGGCAGCGCCACCAATCCTCCCCTGGACGGCTTCGACCGCTGGACCATGGCGCGCGATGCGCGCGAGGACAGTTTGCCGTCGGCCCGTTACGTCGCGCCTGAAATGACTGGCTATGCCGCGCTTGACGACTATGGCGACTGGCAGGAAGACCCCGGCTATGGCGCGGTTTGGTTCCCCCGCGTGGTGGCGGCGGGCTGGGCGCCTTACAGCACGGGCTACTGGGCCTGGGTGGCACCGTGGGGGTGGAGCTGGTGCGACGATGCGCCCTGGGGCTTCGCCCCGTCCCACTACGGCCGCTGGGCCCGCATCGGCAACCGTTGGGGCTGGATGCCGGGCCCGCGGTCGGTACGGCCGGTCTACGCCCCCGCGGTGGTGGGCTTTATCGGCGAGGGCCACTGGCACGGACGTGGCCCGGGCGTAGCGTGGTACCCGCTGGGACCGCGCGAGGCCTACCGCCCGGTCTATGGCGCCAGCCCGGCGTATCTCAGCCGCATCAACCGCTTCGCTGGCAACAACGAGGCGTTCAATCGCCATGGCGGGGATGCCTTCATCAACCGGAATGTGCCGGGGGCGATCACAAACATGCCGTCGCGCGCTTTTGTACAGGGCCAGCGCGTGCCGCCCGGCGCGCGCGGCGTGGCATGGCGCAACCTTCCCCAGGGCGAGGCCAATGGCACGCCGCCGCTGGCGCCCGTCAAGGGCAGCCTGCATGGCGCGGCCCCGGCGCGCCCGGCGCCACCGGAAGCCGTGCAAAGCTTCGGGCGCCCGGCCATCGCGGCCCGCGTGCCGGGCCGCCCGGCCAGCGATGAGCTGGCCCAGCGCTTTGCCCGCTCCGGCGGCACCGTGCCCGGCGCCGGGCCGGCATGGCGTGGCGCCGGCAATGCGCCAGGCGGGAACCCGGCGGCCATCGCGCCCGTCAGGTTGAGCCAGGCCGCGCCTGTCTACCATGGCCGCAACGGGTCGGGCCAGATGCCCGGAGGGCAGGGAGCGCCGGGCGCCTACGGCGGCGGGAATCCAGGCACGCCGGCCTTCGGCCCACAACGCGCCGAAGGTGGCGCCCGCCCGCCCGCGCAGCAGGGCCTGGCCGGCGCCGAGCATGGCGGCCAGCCACCCGTGCAGGGCGGCGATCCGCGCGCGCGCGGCTGGACCACGCGTCCGGAACAGGCGCGCGGCTTGCCGCCGCAAGGGGGCCAGCCAGGATCGCAACTTCAGCAGGCACAGCAGGCACAGCAGGCACAGGCCCAGCAGGCCCAGCAGGCGCAACAGGCCCAGCAGTTCCAGCAACGCCAGGCCGAGCAACGGGCCGCCGCGCAGCAGAATGGCCGTACCCTGCAGACCGATCCGCAGGGGCCGGGCCGCCAGCAGCAAGAGCGGCAGATGGGAGACCAGCAGCGGGCGCAGCAGGCGATGCAACAGCAGCAGGAGATGCAGCGCCAGCAGCAGCAACGGCAGATCGGGGACCAGCAGCGCGGGCAGCAAGCGGTGCAACAGCAACAGGAGATGCAGCGCCAGCAGCAGGAACGGCAGATGGGAGACCAGCAGCGGGCGCAGCAGGCGATGCAACAGCAGCAGGAGATGCAGCGCCAGCAGCAAGAGCGGCAGATGGGTGAGCAGCAGCGTGCCCAGCAGGCGATGCAACAGCAGCAGGAGATGCAGCGCCAGCAGCAGCAACGGCAAATCGGTGAGCAGCAGCGCGCCCAGCAGGCAACGCAACAGCAGCAGGAGATGCAGCGCCAGCAGCAGCAACGGCAGATAGGTGAGCAGCAGCGCGCCCAGCAAGCGATGCAGCAGCAGCAGGAAATGCAGCGCCAGCAGCAGGAACGGCAGTTGGGCGACCAGCAGCGTGCCCAGCAGGCGATGCAACAGCAGCAGCAACGGCAGATGCAGGAACAGCAGCGCCAGCAGCAGGCAATACAGCAGCAGGCCATGCAGCGCCAGCAGCAGGAGCGGCAAATGCAGGAGCAGCAGCGGCAGCAGCAAGCCGTGCAGCGCCAGCAACAAGAGATGCAGCGGCAGCAACAGGAACAGCAACGCCAGCAGCAGGCAATACAACAGCAACAACAGCAACAGCAACAGCAACAACAGCAAGTCATGCAGCGGCAGCAGCAAGACCAGCAGCGCCAGCAGCAGGAGATGCAGCGCCAGCAGCAGGAGCATCAGCGCCAGCAGCAGGAACAGCAGCGGCGCCAGCAGGAGCTACAGCGTCAGCAGCAGCATGCGGCGGCGCAGTCGTAGCCAGTGCGGCAAGTGGCGATGCAGCAGCCTGATGCGCAAGGGGGAGCCGGCAGCCCGCGGCAGTACCGGACCTGAGGCACGCATCCGGTAGCGCAAAAAAACAAGCCCGCCACGGTACGCCGCGGCGGGCTCGCTGCCGGCGCCTGGCCCGCGCGCCGGTTCTCTCCTTTGCTTCGCGCGCTTACTTTGCCAGTTCCGACAGGCGCACCGGGGCGATCTTGCCGCCCTGCACCCAGCCGACCACGGTGTCGGCAACGGTGCCGCCCTTGGCGTCGAGGCTTTCGATCTCGTTGGGGTTGGCATCCTTGGCCAGCGTCTTCACCGCCTCCGGCATCCTGGCCCGGATCGCGGCTGCGTCGGAGGTGGTGCCCGCCAGCTTCATGGCGCCCGCCAGCGCGTACACCATGGTGTAGTTGAGCGACATCTCGGTGGTGGCGTCGCGGCCGTCGTGCAATTTCTTGTATTTGCTGTTGTAGGTCTGCGCCGCCGGGCGGGCGTCGTTCGCCAGCGGCATCACGCCGATCGATCCTTCCAGCATGGCCAGGCCGTTGGTGACTTTGGCCATCTCGTCGAGCTTGGCCTGGTCCATCACGATAAAGCCACCCTTGAAGCCCAGTTCGCGCGCCTGCTTGACCACCAGCGCGGTCGGCTCGGACGGGCCGCCGACAAACATCACATCGGGTTTGTCGGCCAGCACGCGCGACACGCCGCTGTAGAAGTCGGTGGCCTTGGTATAGGACATCGGGTTGTTGGCCACCACCTTGCCGCCGGCGCCTTCCCATGCCGGCACGAAGGCTTGCACCCAGGCTTTGGCGTAGTCGTGGTCGGCCGGCGCCAGCGCCACGTTCTTGCCGTAGCGCTTCATCTGCGCCTTGATGAAGGGGTCGATATAGCCGGTGTATGCCGGCGGGATGCGGATGGTCAGCTTGTTGCCGGCGTCGGTGATGCGCGGCACGCTGGAGTACGCCATCACCAGGAATTTCTCCTGCTCGTTGAAGGCTTGCAGGGCGAAGATGCCGCCGGAGTGCGGCACGAACACGGCAGGCGTCTTGTATTGCTGCACCAGGCGGCGCGCGTTGATGGCGGCTTCGGCGGGGGCGTATTTGTCGTCCAGCGAGACGACTTCCAGCTTGACCTTCTTGCCCTTGACCTCCAGGCCCGAGGCGTTGATTTCGTCCACTGCCATCTGGATGCCGGACAGGACGTTCTTGCCGTACAGGGCGGCGCCGCCGGACAGGGGGCCGGTGTAGCCGAGTTTTACGACTTCCTGGGCGAGGGCGGTGCCGGATGCCATCAGGGCGGCCACGGCGGTGGCGGCGAGGGGGAAGAAGCGGCGGATCGTTTTGGTCTGCATTTGGCTGTCTCCTGATGTGTTTGTATTGGGTCTGACTGGAACGTGGAACGGCTTAACTTCGAAGTCAAAGTCAACTTCAAAAGCTTAAAGTCAAAGGCGGTTTCACCCCCCCTGCGGGGGGCGACCTACTTTCTTGTCTTGCCAAGAAAGTAGGCAAAGAAGGCGCGCCGGATGGGGCGACACCCCCCTCGGGATCCGACGAAAAGAGCGGCCGGGACCCAAACTCGCATCGCCTTAAGGCGATACTCAAACATGGGCCCCTCTTTTCCGCTCTTTTCGCCGGATCCCGAGGCGCCCCATACGGCCTGGTACACCTTCACGGCTCGCTTCGCATCGCTTGAGGGGTGGCCCGTTTGGGCCACATGAGAAACTGTTCGGAAGGTGCCGGGCGCTATCCGCCGATGTACGCCTTCCGGATTCCTTCATCCTTTAGCAACGTGTCGCGGTCGCCTTCCATCACGATGCGGCCGCTTTCGATCACGTAGGCGCGGTGGGCGATGCCCAGCGCGGCGTAGGCGTTCTGTTCGGCCAGCAGCACCGTGGTGCCGGCGCGGTTGATGCGCTGGATCACCTCGAACATCTGCTTGACCACCAGCGGCGCAAGGCCAAGCGAGGGTTCATCGAGCAGCAGCGTGCGCGGCCGGCCCATCAGCGCGCGGCCGAGCGCCACCATCTGCTGCTGGCCGCCCGAGAGCGAGCCGGCCGGGTCGTCCTTTTTCTGCCGCAGGATGGGGAACATCTCGAATACTTCTTCCAGCGAGCGTTTGATGCCCGCCGGGTCGCGCCGGTGCACGTAGGCGCCCAGCGTCAGGTTCTTCTGTACGCTCATGGCGGGGAACAGCTTGCGGCCTTCCGGGCAATGCACCAGCCCGGCCTGCACGATTTGCGAGGGCTTCATGCCGGCAAGTTCGCGGCCGTCGAAGCGCATGCTGCCGCCATTGGTGCGCTGAATGCCGCTGAGCGCCAGGAAGATCGAGCTCTTGCCGGCGCCGTTGGCGCCCAGCAGCACCACCAGTTCGCCGGCGCTGGCGTTCAGCGTGATGTTGTCCAGGGCGCGGAAACTGCCATAGGAAAGCGAAACGCGTTCAAGCTGCAACATGGTCGGCTCCCAGGTAGGCTTCGATGACCTGCGGATCGCGCTGGATCTGCGCCGGCGTGCCTTCGGCGATTTTCTCGCCGTAGTTGAGCACCATGATCTTGTCGGCCAGCCGCATGATCATGTCCATCTTGTGTTCGATCAGGCAGACCGTCTTGCCGTGGCGGACCATCTTGCGGATCAGTTCGGCCAGGCCCACGGTCTCCTCCGGATTGACGCCGCCGGCGGGCTCGTCGAGCAGCAGCAGTTCGGCATCGGTGGCCAGCGCCAGCGCAAAGGCCACGCGCTTGCGTTCCTCCTGCGTGATGTCCGCGGCCACTTCATGCGCCAGGTGCGTGAGGCCGACGAAGTCCAGCGCCTCCTCCGCCTTGGCGCGGCACAGGCGTTCTTCCTCGCGCAGCCGGCGCGTGTTGAAGATCACGTCGGCAAGTCCCGAGTGCGTGCGCAGCCGGTGGCCCACGATCAGGTTGTCCAGCACGGTGGCCCGGTCGAACAGGTGCGTGGCCTGGAAGGTGCGTGCCACACCGAGCCGGGCGATCTGGTCGGCGCGCAGGCCGGCCACGTCCTGCCCCTTGAGCAGAATTTGCCCGGAGCTGGGCGCGTGGGTGCCGGCGATCAGGTTGAAGAAGGTGGTCTTGCCGGCGCCGTTAGGGCCGATGATGGCGTTGACATGGCCGGTCTCGAAGGTGATCGAAACATCGTGCACGGCGGTCAGCCCGCCGAATTTCTTGGTCAGGTTGCGAATCTCAAGCATGGTCGGCCCCTGCGTTGGCGGCATTTGCGGCGTTGGCATTCGGGTTGGCGACGACGGGCGCGCCGGCTGGTTGCGCGCGGCTCTTGCCGCCGCGCCGCGCGGCGGCGGCGCGGCGCGCCTGGCGTTTCGCCCACGAGCCCACGATGCCGTCCGGCACGAAGATGATCAGCAGGATCAGCACCGGCCCGAACACCAGCATGCGGTAGTCCTGCAGGAACTGCAGCGTCTGCGTGACCCACGGTACCAGCACCGCGCCCAGCAGCGGCCCCAGCAGCGTGCCGGTGCCGCCCACCAGCATCGCCATTACCATGTCGAAGGTGAGGTCGGTGCGCGCGATATCGGGTCCGAGAAAGCGCACCTGGCCCGCGTACAGCGCGCCGGCAAAGCCGGCATAGCCCACCGACAGCACGAAGGAAAGCACCTTGGTGCGCATCAGGTTGATGCCGAGCGCCTCGGCCAGCGCGTCGCTGTTGCGCACCGCCATGAAGCTGCGGCCCAGCAGCGAGGTCACGATGCGGTGCATCAGGAAAGTGCCCACCACCAGGAAGAACAGCACCAGGTAGTACTGCGCCTGCACGTTGTCGAATACCAGCGGCCCCACCGATGCCGGCACCGGGATGCCGATCAGGCCAACGGTGCCATGCGTGAGGCTTTCCCATTTTTCGATCAGCAGGTAGATGATGTAGCCGATGCACAGCGTGAAGATCGAGAAGTAATGCCCCTTCAGGCGCAGCGACACCACGCCGACAAGGTAGCCCACCGCCATGCACACCACGCCGGACAGCACGAACGCGCCCCAGAACGGCACCTGGTGGTCCACGGTGAGAATGCCCAGCGTATAGGCGCCGATCGCCATGAAGCCGCCGTGCGCCAGGTTGAGCTGGCCGGTATAGCCCGTGATCAGGTTCAGCCCCAGCGTGGCGATGGCGTAGATGAAGGCCAGCGTCATCACCGTCAGGTAGTAACTGTTGGGCGTAACCAGCGGGAACACGATGGCCAGCGCCAGCAATAGCGCCCAGCCGGTCTTGCCTTGCAATGCTTTGCTCATGGTGCGCTCCTTATGCGGCCTTGCTTGCAAACAGGCCTTGGGGCCGGATCGACAGGATGGCCACCAGCAGCACGAAGGCGATGATGTCCTTGTAGTCGGTCGAGACATAGAAGCCGCCGAAGCTCTCGGCCATGCCGATGATCAGCCCGCCGACGATGGCGCCGGGAATGCTGCCCATGCCGCCGAGGATGATGATGACGAAGGCCTTGGTGATGACCAGGTTGCCCATGCTCGGATAGACCAGGTTGATTGGCGCGTACAGCGTGGCGGCAATCGCGGCGAGCGCGCCGGAGATGGCGAACACCAGCAGCGTGACGCGGGTGGCGTCGATGCCGACCAGCGCCGCGCCTTCGCGGTTCTGCGCCATCGCCACGATGGTGGAGCCGGTCACGGTACGCGTCAGGAACAGGTGCAGCAGCACCATCAGCCCGAATGCCGCGGCGATGATCAGCAGTCGTTGCGCCGGCGCGGTCAGGCCCAGCACCTCGACCATCTGGCCGTACGGCGTGGGCATGCGATGGAAGTCCGCGCCCCACAGTGCCTGCGCCCCGGCCTCCAGGAACAGCATGATGCCGATGGCGGCGATCATGTCGTGCAGTTCGGGCGCGTTGCGCAGCGGATGGAACACCAGCCGGTCGGCCAGCATCGACAGCGCCGCCACCGCAATGGCGGCAGCGCCCATCGCCAGCCAGTAGTTCACGCCAAGCGACGTCATCATGTAGTACGAGACGTAGGCGCCTGCCATGTAGAAGGCGCCATGCGCGAAATTGGGCACGTGCAGGATGCCGTAGACCAGCGTCAGGCCCAGCGCCACCAGGCTGTACACGCCGCCCAGCGTCAGGCCGTTCAGGACTTGTTGGAGAAACAATGTCACGGGCTTACCTCATGCGACTTTTGCAAACACGAACGAAGGCACGCAAGCCGCGGCGCGGGCTGCGTGGAAGTGGCGGCGCCGCGCGCTAAAGTCGGGGCCGCTTGATCAAGCTGGGGCGGGAATCAGCCGTGAGGCGGTGCGGCTTGTTGAAAGGCGTGCTGCATGCGTTGTCTCCTGTGCGATGCGGAATGGCCTGCTCAGGCAGGCCCCGGGTGCCGGTGTCGTCGTGTACCGTGAAGCGTGCTACGCATGTCGCCGTAGTCACGTTCCAGCACGATCGTTCGTTTTCATTGACTGTTGCATACGGCCTGAGGCACAGTCAAGAAATACGGAATTGTCTTCCGCACAGCGAAATAGCCGGCGCGCCTCTGTCCGCAGCCTTTCATGGCGGCCACAGGCACGTTCTTCACCAGCCGTTGCCCAGCGTCCTCGCCACGTATGAAACGCACCTCGTCGATTCCGCATTCGCCCGCCGCCGCGCCGCTTGCTGCTGTCGCCGCCGTCGATGCGCAGCCCGTTGCGGCGGCGCAGGACACCGACCGAGACGACCGCAATTTTGTCACCGCGCTGGCGCGCGGGCTTGACCTGCTGCGCGCCTTCGGCCCGCACGACGATTACCTGGGCAATGCCGAACTGGCACGCCGCGCCGGCATTCCGCGTCCCACCGTCTCGCGCCTGACCTACACGCTCACCAGCCTGGGCTACCTGATCTATTCCGCCTCGCTGGAGAAGTACCGGCTCGGCCAGGGCGCGATGGTGCTCGGACAGCGCTACCTGGCCGGCTCGGGCATCCGCGAGATCGCGCAGCCGCTGATGCAGTCGCTTGCGTTTGCCACCGATTGCACGGTCGCGCTGGCGACATCGGACCGCCACGAGATGGTCTACCTCGAGGTATGCCAGCCGCGCGGCGCGCTGGTCATGCGGCTGGCGCCGGGCTCGCGCCTGCCCACCGCAACTTCCGCCATCGGGCGGGCCTGGCTCGCCGGGCTTGAGCCGGCGCGGCGCGCCGCCGTGATGGCTGACCTGGAGCGCCACTACGGGGCGCGCTGGCCAGCCATCCGCATCAAGCTCGAGCGTGCGCTGCGAGATTACGCCAGGCGTGGTTTCTGCCTGGCGCACGCCGAGTGGGACCGCACCGTGAGCGGCGCGGCGGCGCCGGTGGTGCTCGAAGGCGGCGCGGAAGTGCTGGCCATCAATATCGGCGGCGCGGCCACCCGGCTCACGCCGGAAATCCTCGACGGCAACCTGGGCCCGCGCATCCGCGAACTGGCGGATGCGCTGCAGGCTCGCTTGTGGCAGGGGCGCGGATAGCATCGCCACCACCGTCACGTATCGCATTCTCGCGGCCCAAGGGCCGCACATCTAGCTGGCAATGCAGACATAGCAAACAAAGGAGACAAAGATGGAGATTCGCAACAAGACCGTGGTGGTGACCGGCGCGGCGACCGGTATCGGACGCGCGCTGGCACTGGCCTTTGCCGCCGGCGGCGCGCGTGGCGTGGCCGTGGCCGACCTGGACGCCAGGGGCGCGCACGAGGTGGCCGCCGAACTGGCCAAGGCCAGCCCTGATTGCCAGGTGTTCGCGCAACAGGTCGACGTGGCCGATGCCGCCGCGGTGCAGGCGCTGGCCGACGAAGCCACGCAGCGCTTCGGCCAGATCGACGTGTTCTGCTCCAATGCCGGCATCATCCTGCGCAAGGGACTCGATGCCAGCGCCGAGGAGTGGCAGCGCATCTGGGAGATCAACGTCATGGCCCACATCCACGCCGCGCGCGCGGTGCTGCCGCAGATGCTGGCGCGTGGCGATGGCTATTTCGTCAACACCGTATCGGCCGCCGGGCTGCTGTCGCAGATCGGCTCGGCGCCGTATGCCGTGACCAAGCACGCCGCCATTGGCTTTGCCGAATGGCTGTCGATCACTTATGGCGATCGCGGCATCAAGGTCAGCTGCATCTGCCCGCAGGGCGTGCAGACGCGCATGCTGTTCGGCGAGGACGGCGAGCGCAAGGGCTTCCTGCAGGCGGGCTCGGTCACGCCCGAGCATGTGGCACAGGTCACGCTGGAAGGGGTGAAGGACGAACGCTTCCTCATCTTGCCGCATCCGGAAGTGCTCGAGTATTACCAGCGCAAGGGACAGGATTACGATCGGTGGCTAAAGGGAATGCGCCGCCTGCACGATAAAGTGATGGCGGAGTTCGGCGGCACGGTGGTGTGAGCGTGGCGTGAAGTCCGCGCCGTAGCATCATGCTGAGCCATCGCCGCCGCCGGACAGGGACAAATTGTCACGTCCGTCCGGCGGCGGCTTGCGGGACAAGCTCTGGTACCAAAAAAACAAATCCAGTCATCGGGAGACATACCATGCGCATCACCTCTTTCGCAGCGGCTGTGCTGGCCACCTGCGCCGCATTCGCCGTGCCATCGGCCCAGGCCGACACCTATCCCTCCAGGCCGATCCGGATGGTGGTGGGCTTCCCTAGCGGCGGCGCGCCCGACATCCTGGCGCGTATCTTCTCGGAAAAGATTTCCCCATCCTGGGGGCAACCGGTGGTGGTGGACAACAAGCCCGGCGCCGGCGGCAACATCGGCGCCGAAGCCGTGGCGCATGCCGCGCCCGATGGCTACACGCTGGCGCTCGGCACCGTGGGCACGCACTCCATCAACGGTGCGCTCTACAGCAAGATGCCATATGACATGGTCAAGGATTTCGCGCCGGTGATCCTGGTCGCGTCCACGCCGAACGTGCTGGTGGTCAACCCCTCCGTGCCGGCCAAGAATGTGGCCGAGCTGATCGCGCTGGCGAAGGCCAAGCCGGGCAGCCTTACCTTCGGCACGCCGGGTGTCGGCACCTCGCCGCACGTGGCGGGCGAAATGTTCAACTCGCTGGCCGGGGTGAAGCTCACCCATGTTCCCTATAAAGGCCGTGCCATGGCGATTCCTGATCTGCTCGGCGGCCATATCTCCATGATGTTCGACAACCTGCCTTCGGCGCTGCCGGTGATCAAGGAAGGCAAGGTGCGGGCGTTAGGTGTGACCAGTGCCAAGCGCTCGCCGTCGGCGCCGGATATTCCTACGCTGGCGGAGCAGGGGTTGCAGGGGTTTGACGCGGATTCGTGGTTTGCGATTTTCGCGCCGGCGAATACGCCTAAGGATGTGATTGCCAAGCTGAATGCCGAGTTGAATCGGATTTATCAGTTGCCGGATGTGCAGGCTAAGTTGAAGACGCTTGGGTTGGATCCTATTCTTGGGGCGCCGGAGAAGTTGGCGGCTTATCAAAAGGTGGAGATTGCTAAGTGGGCGAAGGTGGTGAAGGAGTCGGGGGCTAAGGCGGAGTGATTTTTTGGTGGGGTGGGGCTTAGAATCGGTGTTGGTTGTTGGACCCAACAACCAACACCGAATACAAAAAAACCACCCCCCCAAGCAATCGCCCAATTCAAAACTCAAAGATCCGCATCAACCGCCCCCCGCACCGGCGCCACAACCCCCCCACCCCCCCGCAACCGACTAAAACTAACCACCGCCCCAACCCCCGCAACAACCGCCGCCACAAAAAGCGCCACCCGCGCAGCGCCACCCTGATCGATGCTGAACAACAGCGCCAGCACGGCAGTCCCCGTAGTCTGCCCAAGCAACCGCGTAGTCGCCTGCGCACCGCTGGCGCCACCGCTGCGTGCGGGCGGCGTCGCCCCGATCATGGCCCGGTTGTTAGGCGACTGGAACAAACCGAAACCCAGCCCGCACATCGCCATGCGCCAGCACACGGCAAAGCTTGAAGCTTCCGGCCCGAGCAGTGCCAGCCCCACCAGCCCCGAGCCCAGCAACGTCAGCCCGATGCCAGCCAGAACGCTGGCGGGATACCGGTCGGACAAGCGCCCCGACAGCGGCGCCATGATGGCCACCATCAACGGCCACGGCGTGATCAGCAGCCCGGTTTCATGCAGCGAGCGGCCAAGCTGATATTCCAGGTAGAAGGGCAGTGCGACAAAGGACAGCATCTGCGCCATGAAGGAGCAGAAGGACGTACCCACCGCCAGCGTGAACGAGCGGCTGGCGAACAGGTCCACCGGCACCAGCGGCGCCGGCTTGCCGCGTTGCATGCGCACCAGCCACCAGCCCAGCGTGGCAGCCACCACCAGCGCGGCCGCCGCGGCAGGCCGCCAGGCGGCATGGCCTGCGCCGTCCACACCCAGGATGAACAAGGCGAACACCACGGCTGATAGCAGCGCGCTGCGATAGTCGAAGCCATGCGGCTGGGGCGGCGTCGCGGGCAGCGCCGTGCGCGCCAGAGCCAGTGCGAAGATCGCCACTGGCACATTGACGGCGAACAGCCACGGCCAGCTGGCGATGGACAGTATCAGCGCGCCCACCGACGGTCCCACGGCAATGGTGATGCCCACCACCAGCGCATTCAGGCCGATGCCGCGCCCGAGCTTGGTGGGCGGGTAGATAAAGCGCACCAGCGCCGTATTCACGCTCATGATGCCGGCCCCGCCGATGCCCTGTACCACCCGCGCGGCCACCAGCACCGGCAGGTTCGGCGAGAGCGCACACAACAGCGAACCCACCAGGAAGACCGCCAGGCCGGTGCGGTACACGCGCTTGTAGCCAAGGATGTCGCCTAGCGAGGACAGCGGCAGCAGGCACACCGTGACGGTGAGCTGGTAGGCGTTGACCACCCAGATGGTGCTGGATGGGTCCGACGCGAGCTCGCGCGAGATCGACGGCAGCGCTATATTGGCGATCGAGCCGTCGAGCACAGCCATGATGAGGCCGCAGAACACGGTGAGGATGGCCCAGGATCGTTGGGGATGGGGTAGGCCTTGATGTGGCTGCATGGGAGGAGGGCGGAGGCAGAGGAGAGGCGGGAGCGTTGCTTAAGATGCTTGACGACACAATTATCGTCGCGTGCGGCGGCGCTCGCAAATTATCGGATTGTGTTAAGGCGGGCGCGGTGGTGTTGTTTTTTGGTGCCCGCAACGGCCGGGAGCCTGGCCCGCCGCTTTGAGCGGAAGCGGGGCATGGGCGATGTTCAGCGTTTCCCTGAGAAATAAGGCAAAAAACCCGCCATCCTCTTCAAAACACGCCAGCGGCCCGACGCTATGATCCCCTGCACGATGTCCCGGAACCGAGGGCGCGCGACGCCCCTCGGCAGGGGGTACATGTGTTTTCCGGACAGCCAATAGCCATGTCAACACCAACCAACGAGGGCCGCCGGCAGCCAGTCCCCGCCAGTCTCGACCCCGTCGACTGGAGCGAGCTCAGGGCGCAGGGTCACAGCATGCTCGACGATATGCTGGATTATCTCCAGGGCATCCGCGAGCGGCCGGTCTGGCAGCCGATTCCCGACGCGGTGCGCGGGCGCTTTCGCGAGCCCTTGCCCCGGCAAGGAAGCGGGCTGGACCAGGTTCACCAGACCTTCATGGACAGTATCCTGCCGTTTGCCGTCGGCAATGCGCATCCCGGCTTCATGGGCTGGGTGCATGGCGGGGGGACGCCCGTCGGGATGCTGGCGGAAATGCTCGCGGCGGGGCTCAATGCCAACCTGGGTGGCCGCGACCATATCCCGGTCGAGGTGGAGTGGCAGGTGCTGCGCTGGGTGATCGAGCTGTTCGGCTTCCCGCAGGATGCGAGCGGCCTGTTCCTGACCGGCTCCTCCATGGCCAATCTGTCCGGCGTACTGGTCGCCAGGACCCGGGCGCTCGGCAGTGGCGTCCGGTCGGGCGGCGTGGCGCAAGCTTCGCGCCGCCTGAGTGCTTACACCTCCGCCAGGGCGCATGGCTGCATCGCGCAGGGCATGGACCTCGCCGGCCTGGGAAAGGACAACCTGCGATCGATTCCCGTTGACGACCTGGGGCGCATGGATATGGCATGTCTCGAGGCGGCCATTGCCGTCGATCGCGCTGCCGGCTTTACGCCATTTCTCGTCGTCGGCACTGCCGGCACCGTGGATACGGGTGCCATCGACGACCTTGCAGCGATCGCGCGCATTGCCTGCCGGGAGCAACTGCATTTTCATGTCGACGGTGCTTTCGGCGCCCTGGCCATGCTGTGCCCGCAACTGGCCCCGCGCCTGCGCGGAATCGAGCAGGCAGACTCGATCGCCTTCGATTTCCACAAATGGCTGCAAGTCCCCTATGACGCCGGCTTCCTTGTGGTCCGGGACCGGCAATTGCACTTGTGCACCTTTGCGACGCATGAAGGCACCTATCTCAGCCGCGGCGAGCGCGGCATGGCGGCCGGCTCGCCCTGGCCTTGCGATTTCGGGCCGGACCTCTCGCGCGGCTTTCGCGCGTTGAAGACCTGGTTCACGATCAAGGTCTACGGTACCGAGCGGCTGGGCGGCATGATCGCCCATACCTGCGCGCTCGCACGGGAACTCGCGCGGCGCATCGATGCCGAGCCGGAACTGGAAATGCTGGCGCCGCCATCCCTCAATATCGTTTGCTTCCGCTTCATCGGCACCGGGGTTGATGCGCACGGCGCCATCGAACAGGTCAACCGCGATCTCGTCGTCGCCCTGCAGGAATCCGGCGTAGCCGCACCGTCATCGACCGTGCTCGATGGCCGCTTCGCGATCCGGGTTGCCCTTTTCAATCATCGCAGCACCGAGCAGGACATTGACGTCCTGCTGGGCGCCACCCTCGCTCTCGGCCGGTCGCTGAGTGCGCCGTTATCCATTCCCGAAGCCAGCGACTTACCACAATGAACGCAATCCATGACCCCGTGACCCAGGCGCCGGCCCGGGATACCCTGATCGGTCTGCGCTACCTGCTGCGGGCGGCCCACCAGAATGAGGATCTGCGCCCGCTTGGCGCGGAACTGATCAAGCATCTGGAGTCGCATCCGGATGATGCGAACGCACTGATGGATCTCTCGCTGGTCCTGCAACTGATTGGCGATCATGCGCTCGCCATGACCGTCCAGGCCGAGGCGCTGCAGACGCGGCAGCTTTATCATCTGCCGACTTTGCGCGGTGATGGCGTTCGCCTGCGCGTGCTGGCCGTCATGGTGTCTGGCGACCTGATGGCCAACACCCCGATCGAATGCCTGCTGGGCAACTCCGACGTGGCGCTCGACGCACTGTATGTCACCCCGGAAAACCCGCTGCCGCAGGCCGTGCCGGAGCACGATGTGCTCTTTATCGCCGTCGGCGAATCCGACCGTACCCAGCCCGTGCTGGAGCAGTTGCGCGCACTCGCCGCCATCTGGCCGCGCCCTGTGCTGAACATGCCGGATCGCCTGCAACTGCTGTCGCGGGACACGGCTGCGTCGATACTGGCGCCGGCTCCGGGCATCTGCATGCCGCCGACCCGGCGTGTGGATCGCCAGGTACTGGCGAGTGTCGCCAGCGGGCAGGCAGCGATCTCGTCGGTGCTGGGCGAGGGCAGTTTCCCGGTCATCGTCAGGCCCCTTGGTTCGCATGCCGGCAAGGGACTGGAGAAAATTGCCGACGCGGCCGAACTCGCCGGCTACCTGGCGCAGAGCCAGGAGCCTGCGTTCTACGTCTCTTACTTCATCGACTACCGGAACGCGGACGGCCAGTACCGGAAATACCGGCTTGTGCTGATCGAAGGGCGCCCGTACGTCTGCCACGTCGGCATCTCCGAGCACTGGATGATTCACTATCTCAATGCCGGCATGGCGGAGAGCGCGGCCAAGCGGGATGAAGAAGCGGCGATCATGTGCGACTTCGACCACACCTTCGCGCTGCGTCACAAGGATGCGCTCGCGCTGATCCAGGAGCGGCTGGGCCTTGACTATGTTGGCCTGGATTGCGCCGAGACGCCGGATGGCGAGTTGCTGGTGTTCGAGGCGGACACGGCCATGGTCGTGCACGATATCGATCCGGTCGATCTTTTTCCCTACAAGCAGCCGCAGATGCACAAGATCTTCGCTGCGTTCAGGACCATGCTGATCAACGCCAGCCATGCCGACCATGCCGACCGACCGCACGCTCCCGATGCCGCTGCCATCGACGGCTGACCTGCTGGTGAGCGGCGGGGATCATCGTATCGCGCTGGACCCCGTCACTGGCCGGAACAAGTATGGTTGCCAGCCATGCGCTTCACCGGGGCTGGTTGCCTTTGGCTCGTCCACTTCCTCGGGGATCTCGCCGGCGGCGTTCGCCGTGGCGGACGGACTTCGCGGCCGGCTGGCCGGCGGGCTGGCGCACCATCCCGCGGCCGAGTTGTATCGCCGCGAGATGGACCGGTTGCGCGGCGAGTTGCTGGCATTGTGCGGCATCGATCATGCCCTTGACCCCGGGCTCGTCTTCTCGGCGTCGGGCACCGATGTGCATTTGCTTGCGGCGCAGGTGGCGGCGCGATTGTCGGGGGATGGCGGCGCCAGTGGCGTCCCGGTCCGGCCCCTGGTGATCCTGGCCGGCGAGGCCGAGAGCGGCAGCGGCGTGCCCGCGGCGCTGACCGGGCGGCACTTCAGCACGTATAACGCGCTGGGCCGTATCACCATCCCGGGCGAATCCCTTGGCCAGGCCTGCGCCAGCGACATCCTCAATGTACCGATCCGTCACGCTGATGGCAGTCTCCGGGATGCCGACGTGGTCGACGTGGAAATCGAAGCACTCGTCAGCCAGGCCGTGCATGACGGACGTCATGTGCTGCTGGTGCTGATCGATGTCACCAAGACCGGATGCATTGCGCCGAGCATCTCGTGCGTGATGCGCCTGCACCGCCGCTGGCCATCGGCGGTGCAGGTCCTCGTCGACGCCTGCCAGTTTCGCATCGAGCCGGGCACCATCCAGGCGTACCTGCGCAACGGATTCATGATTGCGCTGACCGGTTCCAAGTTCGTAGCGGGGCCATCGTTTTCCGGTGCCCTGCTGCTGCCGGCGGCGGCAGGCGAGACGCTGCGCCAGCGAGGCATTCCGGCGGAACTCCGCCTCTACTCTGCTCGCGAGGAGTGGCCGCGCGACTGGTCATGTGCGCAATCCCTTGGATCGCGCGCGAATTTTGGCCTGCTGCTGCGCTGGCAGGCAGCAGTCCATGAGTTGCGCGAGTTCCGTGCGGTGCCAGCCACGCAAGTCGAGGGCATTCTGCGGCGCTTCGCCAGTGCCGTCCGGCAAAGGCTGAGCCGCGATCCGGCTTTCTCCATCCTGGATGTACCGGCGCTGGACCGCACCGCGCTGAACAGCCAGTCGAACTGGGACGATATTCAGACCATTCACCCCTTCCTGCTGTACCGGCCGGCTTTGGATGTCGGCAGGGCTGTGCTCAGCCGCGACGAAACGGCTGGCATCTATCACCAGCTGCAAAAGCCGGGGTGCGGTGCCGACGCTTTGGCCTATCAGATCGGTCAACCGGTCGACTGTGGTCACAGGGCGGGTATCCCCGTCAGTGCCTTGCGACTGTGCATGAGCGCCAGGCTGGTGGTTCAGGCCGCGCGCGGTCCCGATCAGGAAATGGGCGTTATCAGACAGGCCATGGCCTGTCTGTATACGGTCGCAGCACTGGTCCGCACCCCACCATCCTCTCTCAGTGGCACCACAGTGCTGGATGCGGCATTTTCATAAGCCCCGGGCAGTAGCCTGTCCGTTCTTCCGCCAGGCTGGCGCCGGCAGCGCCGGGCGGCTTCATGCACCGGTGAGCGGCAGGCGAGCGCGCAGCCATGGTTCCATCGCCGTGGCCTGATCCCAGGCTCGTGCCCGCGGAGGATGCCGGCCCAGGTCGTGCGTCGTTGCCTCCATCATCATCCAGGGCATCGATTGCGACTTAAAAGAAATATGGTTTTAATCTTGGATCGTAACTATTCAGCAGCCGGGGATAGGCGAAGGTGGGCAGCCAGAGAAGGTGCAGGTCAAAGCCGTGAAGAGCTCACGCTGCTGCTTGCGCAGCGTGGCGAGGTAAGAGCGGATGGTGCAAAACGCCTGCAGCCCATGTATGACGCGGAAGCCTCCGGAGATCTTCTGTTTGAGCTTGGGCATGCGGATATCCCGTTCGGCTTGGTTGTTATCGAACGGCACACGATGATCGGCGATGAAGCGCCACACCTCGGTCGCATATCGCTGGAGGCGAGCCAGCAGGTTGTAGGCGAAGGACTGTTTGGTCTTGCCGCGCGGGTCCAGGGCTGGATTCCGTGCCTGCGCAGGATTGTCCTGCTGTCCCTGCGCGATCAGCGCCTCAGCGCGGCGCCGGTAGTCGGCCAGGCGTGCTGGCGCCAGGCTGGTGTTGCCCCGCGTCAGATTGTCGTCGGCTTCGCGCTTGGCCTGGCGTAGCAGGGTGATCATGTCCTGAGCCCAGGTCTGTTGGGTGGTCTCCCAAATGTAGATGAGTTCGCGCAGATGATGCGCGTTGCACAGCGCGTGCTGGCACGCGTAGTCGGCATAAGGGCGCCAGCCGTCATGCACGGCCACACCGTCGAAGGCAGGCAAGATGTTGAAGCTATCCAATGCCTCTTTGCCACGCTTGGCGTGCGGGCCATACCAGGTCAGCCATATTGTCGAAGCGCTATGCAGCCACTGCTGCTTGCGCCCAACCCGCATGCCTGTCTCATCAAAGTGCACCACCGGCTCGGCCAGGATCGCTTGACGGATCTGATCAATTGCCGGTGCTAGCGCGCCGGCAGCCTCGTTGATGAAGTTTTGAATGGTGCCCGTGCTCACCGGCAGATCGAACAGATCTCGCAGGGCTTGTGCTGTACGGTCGATCGGCACTTGCTGGTACTGCGTCAGATAGACCCCCGCGGCTTTGACCCGAGGGCCATACTGCGCCGCCTGGCTGACCCCGCTCGGGAACTGGCTGGTATGGGTCTTGCCACAACGGCACTGGGCAACTTGCACACGATGCTCGATCACTTCAAAGCGGATCGCGGGCAGATCAAACACTTGGCGGCCTTGCGGCAGCACGGTGACCTGATCTGCCGCAATGGCACTGCCGCAGACGTCGCAGCGCTCGGGCACCGGGTGCGTCACCGTGTGATCAGGGTCCTGCACCCGCTTGAGCGTCTTGCCCGGATGGCCGGGCTGACCACCCGGCGGGTTCGTGCCCGGCTCGCGCAGCGACTTCGGCTTGCGCTTCAGGCCGTCGGTCGAAGGCGGCTTGCTGGAGTTGTGGCTATCCTTCTCCAGCTTCGCCTCAAGCGCATTCAGCCGCGTCACCAGCTCAATGATGAGCGCGTCCTTCTGCTCTGGCGTCAGGTCGTTGAGGCTGGGGATCTTCGTCATGCGTAGCACTATGAAGCACTTCGCATCGGGTTACAACATCTGCTGAATAGTTACCTTGGATCCTTATAAGATTTTTGGGCTTTGCCCTGGCCACGCCGGCACTCCAGATCGTCGCATCGGAACTGCCCAGCCGCATCGGCCTCCCGTTGTTGCCGGAGTCAGCCAGGACCGCCAGGCGGGCGCTGGAGGAGGGCAGCGCGGTCTCGCCCCCTTATCCGGCCCCGGAGCCAACCCGCGACGCATCGGGCGCGCTGGTCGACTTGCCGTTCCAGGTGGTGTGCGCCCGCCTGTCCGACGCGGGACACAACATCGGCGTGCTGTGCCTGCGGGTGGATCCCCGCGCGGTGATGCTGCCGATCATCGAAGCGGGTCGCTTTGCCCGTACCGGCGAGTTGTACGCCATCGACAGCCAGGCCAGGCTGGCCTCTCCCAGCCGCTTCACGCGCGAACTGGCGGCAACGGGCAGGCTGGCAACGAATACGTCGTCCATGCTCAATATCGCTGCCCGGGTGCCTCTGCAGCCAGGCAAGGCCGGGGGAAGCGGCCAGCAGGACGGCCCGCTGACCCTGGTCGCCGGGAGCGTGCTGCGCGACCGCGCGCCGGTGCTTGCCTTCGACTATCCGGACTTCCGCGGCGAACGGGTCGCGGGCGCGGCCAGGTGGATCCCCGGCCTGGAGGTGGGGCTGATCGTGGAGCAGGAAATGGACGAGGCGTTCTCCTCCTATCTGTTCACGCGTAATGTCGTGGTGGCGCTGACCGCCATCATCCTGCTGCTGATCGCCATCGCCGCCTGGATCCTGCGGCGGGAGGGCCGGCTCCTGGCGCAAAGCGAGGAGAGGATGCGCGCCATGCTCGAGCATTCGCCCGCGATCATGTCGCTCAAGGACCGCCAGCACGTCATGCTTGCCGCCAATCCGACCACGCAAGCCCTGTTGGGAGCGAGCGAGGCCGATGTGCTGGGCAAGGCGACCTGGGAGCTCAACACGGCAGCGGACGAAGCCCGGGCGCGCTGGGAGATGGAAGAGCGCGTGATGTCCTCGGGTAAGGCACAGGAGCACATCTATGCCATGCAGACACCGCTTGGCGAGCGCCAGCTGCAGATGATGCGCTTTCCCGTGCGTGACCCGCACACCGGCGAAGTGGTGGGGGGTTGGTGCCGTGGGCATCGATATCACGGAGCAGGTGGAGGCCAACCACCGCCTGAAATCGCTGTCCCAGACGCTGGAAGGCCGGGTCGAAGAGCGGACCTGGGAACTGGCCCAGGCCAATGCCGAACTGGTCGTCGCCAAGCAGGCCGCCGAGAGCGCCGCCCATGCCAAGGCCAGCTTCCTGGCCAATATGAGCCATGAGATCCGTACCCCGATGAACGCGGTGATCGGCATGGCGCACCTGGCGCTGCGCACGCGGCTCGATGACAAGCAACGCGGCTACCTGGAAAAGATCCAGCATTCCGGGCAGCATCTGCTGGAGATCATCGATGACATTCTCGACCTGTCGAAGATCGAAGCCGGCAAGCTGGAAATCGAGCGGATCGATTTTTCGCTGGAACGGATGTTGCGCACGGTGAGCGACCTGGTGGCCGAGCGCGCCGTCGCCAAGCAGCTCGAGCTGATCGTCGAAGTCGCCCCGGACGTGCCGGACTCGTTGCGCGGCGATCCGCTTCGGCTCAGGCAGATCCTGATCAATTTCGCCAACAACTCGGTCAAGTTCACCCACCAGGGCGAAATTGTCATCCGCGTCGAACGCCGCGGCGCCGGCGAATCCCAGCCCCGCATCCGCCTGCGCTTCGAAGTGCGCGACACCGGCATCGGCATCGATGCGGGCACGCGCTCCCGCCTGTTCCAGAGCTTCGAGCAGGCCGATGCCTCGACCACGCGCCGCTACGGCGGCAGCGGCCTCGGCCTGGCCATCTGCCGCCGCCTGGTGGAACTGATGGGCGGCACGCTGGGGGTGGACAGCACCCCTGGCCAGGGCAGCACCTTCTGGTTCGAACTCGACCTGCAGGCGGGAAAGAAGCGGCCTGCCCGTGCCATGGTCGCACCGCAGCTTGCCGGCTGCCGTCTGCTGGTGGCGGACGATCACGACTACGCGCGCCAGGTCGTCATCTCCATGCTGCGCAACTTTGGCTTCCGCGTGGACGAGGCCGCCTCCGGCCGGGCCGCGCTGGCCAAGATCGCGCTGGCCGACGAGGCCGCCGACCCATACCAGGCCGTGTTCATCGACTGGAAGATGCCCGGTCTCGACGGCATCGAGACCGCCCGCCATATCGATGCCATGCGCCTGCGCCACCCGCGTCCCCGCCGGGTCATGATCACCGCGCACGGCCGCGAGGAAGTCTTGCGCGAAGGCGAGCGCTCCGGCTTCGATGAGACCCTGATCAAGCCGGTGAGCGCCTCGATCCTGCTGGAGGCGACCGTGCGCACGCTGGCCGCCGACGAGGACGCCGCGGAGGACGCCGCCGAGGCGCAGGAGAGCGCGCCGGACGCGATGCTCTCCTTGCCGAGCGCACGGGTGTTGCTGGTGGAGGACAACGACATCAACCGGGAGGTTGCGGTTCACTTGCTGCAGGCCGCGGGGATCTACCCGGACGTGGCGCAGAACGGTGCTGTCGCGCTGAACCAGGTCCAGGCCGGTGCCTACGATCTTGTCCTGATGGATGTGCAGATGCCCGTGATGGACGGGTTTGAAGCCACCAGGCGCATCCGTGAGCTGCCGGGTTTCGCGAGCTTGCCGGTGATCGCCATGACGGCCAATGCGCTGCCGGAAGACCGGGCGCGTTGCCTGGCGGCGGGCATGAACGACCATGTCGCCAAGCCGATCAATCCCGCGGCCTTCTATGCCACCCTGCGCCAATGGCTGTCGGTTCCCGGTGGTGGCGATCCGGCGGCGCAAGCCGTTGCCCGGCCGGCCTGGGTCGACGCGCTGGCGGCCTCCCCGCACCTGGACGTGAACGGCGGGCTGGGGCGTGTGAGTGGCCGCGTGGAGGTCTATGGCCAGTTGCTCGAACGCTTCGCCGCGGGCTATGCCGACATGCCGGACCGCATCGGCGGGCGCATGGCCCGGGGCGACCGTGACGGCGCCTTGTCGCTGGCCCATTCGCTCAAGGGACTGGCCGCCAATCTTGGCTCCATGGCGCTTTCCTCCGCCGCGGCTACGCTGGAGGCGAGCTTGTTGCTGCCGACCGCGCCCGGGCGCCCGGATTCCGTCAAACTGCTGGCGGTCCTGCGCGCGGCCCTGCTGCCGTTGCTCGATGCCCTGCGCGCGCACTTGCCGGATCAGGACGCTTCGCCCCAGCCCGGCGCCGTGCCGGCGGCCGGCGCCGATCGCCAGGATGCCGCGCTGGCTGCCGTCCTGGAAGCGCTACGCGGACAACTGGAGGGGGGCGATAGCGAGGCCAACAACACGTTCGCCCGCTACCGCGACGTCATTGCCCGCAGCTTGTCCGCCGACGTCTGCAAGCGCCTGCAGGCGCAACTGGATTGCTACGACTATCAGGGGGCACTGGAAACCCTCGGCGGCTAGGCCGCCGGGCCGGGATTGCCATACTGGCTCGCGATCGCCACGACATGGCCATCGGGGGGGCGCAGCCAGATCTCGCGGTGCTGCGCGTTCGCGCAGGCGGGGTCAGTGCGAATGCCTGTGATGGATATCCGGATAGTGCGGATGCCTGTGGACCAGGGGGGCATGCCGGTGCAGGTGCCGGTGCGGCTCCCGCCCGTCCCAGGGGAAGTCGTGTTCATGCTGGTGATGCGCATCGTGGCGATGCGTGTGGCTGTGTTCGAGCGGCTCGTGGGTGTGCTCGTGCTCGTGATGCTCGCGCAGGTGCAGCCAGACACCCAGCGCCATCAGCAAGGCCGCCGCGTAGAACACCGCATGCGGCGGCTCGGGCCACATGGCCAGTGAAATCACCACGCCGAACAGCGGCGCCACGGAAAAATAGGCACCTGTGCGCGCGGTACCCAGCAGCCGCAACGCGATGACAAAGAGCGCCAGGCTGACGCCGTACCCGAGGAACCCGATGGCCATGGCCGCAACCAGCGCGGGGAGCGCCGGCAACTGGGCGCCGGTGGCCAGGGCCAGCCCCGTGTTGCAGAGACCGGCCGCCAGGCCCTTGATACAGGCGATCAACACGGCGTCGTTGCTCGACACCTTGCGCGTGAGGTTATTGTCGATGGCCCAGCACAGGCACGCACCGATGATGAGCAAGGCGCTGGCTGACAATTGCAGGCGGCCCGGCTGCCAGGACAGCAGCAAGCCGCCGGCAACGATGGCGGCCATGCCGATCACGATCGGGCGGCTGGCATTCTCCCTGAAGACCACCCAGGCGATCAGCGCGGTGAACACGCCTTCCACGTTCAGCAGCAGGGAAGCCGACGCCGCGCTCGTCCCGGCCAGGCCGGTCATCAGCAAGGCCGGCCCGGCCATGCCGCCGGCTAGGATGGCGCCGAGCAGCCACGGCATTTCCCGGCGCGGAATACCGGGCATCGGCGTACCGGCATTGCCGGGGCCCATCCCGATGCGCCGCAGCACCAGCAGCATGCCAAGGCCCAGGCCGCTGCCCAGGTAAAGCAAGCCCGCCAGCAGCAAGGGCGAGACTGATCCGGCCAGGGCTTTGGCAAGTGGCGTGCTTGCCCCGAACAACAGCGCGGAGGCCAGGGCGGGGGCGGCGGTGCGCAGGGACATGGGCGTATGGAACTGGCTGGTTGGTAACGTATTGTCGCCCGGCCAGGCCGCGTCAGGGCGTGTCCTGGGCAGGCATGACCGGCGGCAGTACAGGCACCAGGCGAAAAGGGCATCGTACATCACCATGCCGTGCGCGAGCATCTCGTGATCGTCGGCGAACACGTGCGACAGGCCCAGCGAGATGGCATATAGCCCCGCCGATTGCGCAGTGAAGTCCAGCCGCGAGGTATCCGCCCCGCGCACGATGCCGGCAAGCTGCTGCAAGGCAGGACTGGCGAGGCCGTATTGCATAGGATCCGGTAACGTCAATTTCAATGACGTAGAAATCTCTACATCGTGCGATCCGCGCGCTGATTCTGGCTCTGGATGGATTTGTGGTGAAAGCGTAACTTCGTCAAGGGCTGCCAGATGAGCGCGCCGGTGCATGGCGTGCAATCCATCGTTCAGCGCACGCTGAAACGTTCTTCCGCATCGCGCGTCCACAATGGTTGCGATGCCTTCCCCGGGAGAACCGCATGCCAGCCAACCCCAGCGCGGATGCGGGCGCGGCCCGCGCCCACGCCAGCGGCCCCGCGCCGGACCTGGCGCTGCTGCTGGCCTTGTCCACGCTATGGGGCGCGTCCTACACCTTTATCCGGCTCGGCGTTGCCACGATTCCCCCGGTGACGCTGATCGCGGCAAGAACGCTGATCGCCGCCGCGCTGCTGGTGGCCTGGATGGCCGCCAGGGGCAT
This sequence comes from Cupriavidus sp. F041, assembly GCF_057814235.1. Taxonomy (NCBI): domain Bacteria; kingdom Pseudomonadati; phylum Pseudomonadota; class Betaproteobacteria; order Burkholderiales; family Burkholderiaceae; genus Cupriavidus; species Cupriavidus sp. F041. The sequence goes on along the minus strand of NZ_JBVASY010000001.1, from coordinate 938,068 downwards.
GCCGATGCCGCGCGGCGCGGCAACCTGGCGCCGCTTTGCCGTGCAGGCCATGCTGAACAGCGTGGTGCCCTTCACGCTCATCGCCTGGGCCGAGCAGTCGGTTCCGGCCGGCCTGGCAACGATCCTGAACGCCGCCTCGCCGGTGATGGCCGTGCTGGGAACCTGGCTGGTCACCCGCCACGAACGCATCACGGCGCGCAAGCTGTTCGGCGTGATCGCCGGGCTCGCAGGCATTTGCATGATCGTCGGCACCAGCGTGCTGGGCGGCATCGGGCAACAATTGTTGCCGCAACTCGCCATTGTTGCCGCCACGGCCTGCTATGCCGGCGCGGCCATCTACGGCCGCTCGTTCAGGGACCTGGCCCCGGCGGCGCCGGCGGCCGGCTCGATGATCGTGGGGGCGGCATTGCTGGTGCCGGCAAGCCTGGTCATCGACCGGCCCTGGACGCTGCATCCGTCAATGTCGTCGCTGGCTGCCTTGCTGGCGCTATCGGTTTTTTCCACCACGCTGGCTTTTGTCATCTACTTTCGCCTGGTGCGCACACTGGGTCCGGTGGGGACCACGGCGCAAGCCTATCTGCGCGTGCCGATCGGCGTCGCCATCGGCATCGTGTTTCTCGGCGAGTCGCTTACGGCCGGGGCATGGGCCGGCCTGGCGTGCGTGGTTGCCGGCGTCGCTGCCATGACAATGCCCGCGCGGGGCACGCCGGTGCGCCAATAGCCGGGGTTGGAGAGATAGATTCTGGTTCGGCGCCATCTGCGGGAGCGCCCCGCTGGCGCGAAGCCTGCGATGCCGACGGGCCGCGCGTGACCAACCCGCCGTACATCTGCAACCTCAATGAGCGCGAGCTTGCCGGGCGGCTCAGAACCCTGCCTTGTGCAGCGGGCCATCCCATCCATCCAGAAACTTCGGCAACTGATCGTCCACGTCCACCACGCGATGCCGGTAGAACAGGTGCATGGCCGGTTGCAGGGCCTCCGGTAGCGCGCCGCCACTTGCCCGCGCGAAGAGGCTGTTGGGAATGACCGACATGCCAAGCCGGTTGGTGCCGAACAGCGTCTCGCCGCACTGCCGGCAGAACTGGCGTTCGAGTTGCCGCGTTCTGTGGTGGTACGTGGCCAGGTGTTCGGCGCCGCGTTCCACCCGTACGTGCGCCGGCTCCCAGGCCGTGGCGGCAAATACCGGCGTCGCATAGAAATCCCGGCAAGCCTGGCAATGGCAATTGGCTTTGGCCACGGGCGCTCCGTCAATACGAAGCTGGACCTGGCCGCAAAGGCACTCCAACGTAGCGGGGATTGTCATGGGCGTTATCTCCTGTCTTTTGAATGGCGAGGAGCATTCTACTTGGCGTCGGGCCCGGCTGCATGGCGCCGGCGCGCCGTCATCCCGTGATGGCTGCGTCAAGCATGGCGCCGAACAATCCGATCAGAAGGGCGACCGAATCCTCCGCCATGCTGCCGACTGCCACGCGCGCGCTCCGGCATTACAATGCGGCTTCGCGGCCGCGGCCCTGGCATCAGCGCTGACCGGCCCGCTTTTCCACTGCCTGTGTCTTACCTCCCACACCCTATGTCTTCGCTTCCTCCCTCAGACAATCGCATCTGGTTCGATGGCGCCGCCGGCCGCATCGAGGCCCTGGCGGATTCGCCGCCAGGGCCTCCTGCCGGCATCGCGGTGATCGCGCACCCGCATCCTCTGCTTGGCGGCAGCGCCGAGCACAAGATTCCGGTGGCGCTGGCCAGGATCTTCCAGGCGCGCGGCTATCTGGCCGTGCGGCCCAACTTCCGGGGCGTGGGCGGTACGCAGGGCAGTCACGACGCAGGGCAGGGCGAAACGGATGACATGCTTCTGGCCGTCCGGCATCTCAGGCAGGCGCACCCGGACCTGCCGCTGGCGCTGGCCGGCTTCTCATTCGGCGCCTATGTGCAGACGCGCGTGGCAAAGCAGTTGCTGGAGGACGGAGAACAGATCGCACACCTGTTCCTGGCCGGCATGCCGGCAGGCCCGGCCGCCGGTGGCCGCCACTACGACACGCCCGCGGTGCCTGCCGATACCTTCGTCATCCACGGTGAACTGGACACCAGCGTACCGTTGCAAGCGGTGTTCGACTGGGCGCGCCCGCAGGAGTTGCCCGTTGTGGTGGTGCCCGGCGCCAACCACTTCTTCACCGGCAAGCTGCCCGTGTTCCAGCGCGCCGTGGCGGAATACCTGGACCACCGGCAGAGGCTCGGCAGGGCGGCAGGCTAGCTGTGCATCAGTCCATGGCCGCATGCGCGACCGCGTCGCCGCCGGCATGGTGCGTGGGCTTGATCAGCAGGATCAGCGGCACCACCAGCAGGGTCGCGAGGAACATGACCTTGAAATCGTTGAGGTAGGCGATCATCGAGGCCTGCTGGTTGATCGACTGGTTGAGCATGGCCAGGTCGTAGCGCGAGCCGCTTGCCAGCAGCGCCTGCATGGCCGGGTTGTACACGCTCACATTGGCAGCCAGGTCGGCGTGGGCAACCTGTGTGTTGCGCGTCATCAAGGTCTGGATGACGGAGATGCCGATACTGCTGCCGATATTGCGCATCAGGCTGTAGGTGGCGGTGCCGTCCGCGCGCAGTTCCGGGGCGAGCGTGGAGAACGTCAGCGCGCTGAGCGGCACGAACACCAGCCCCAGCCCGAAGCCCTGGATGATGCCGGGCCAGACGATGTCGGAGACCGACAGCACAACGGTGTACTGCATCATCTGCCACAGCGCGAAGGCGGAGATCAGGAAGCCTGACAGCAGCAGCACGCGCGCGTCGATGCGCTTGAGCAGGCGCCCGGCCAGCAGCATTGAGAGCATGGTGCCCGCGCCGCTTGGCGCGGTGACCAGTCCGGTGGTGGCGACGGGATAGCCCATCAGGTTCTGCAACATCGGCGGCAGCAGTGCACGGGTGGCGTACATGACCGCGCCGATCACGAAGATAAAGCAGGCGCCGGTGGCGAAGTTGCGGTCCTTCAGCAACTGGTAGCGGAAAAACGACTTCGGCCCGGCGGTGGCCGTGTGCGCGAGGAAGTAGAGGAAACTCACTCCGGCCAGGATGGCTTCGATGCGGATCTCCAGCGAGCCAAACCAGTCGAGCTGCTCGCCGCGGTCCAGCATGGCCTGCAGCGCGCCGATCGCCAGGCCCAGCGTGATAAAGCCGAAGGCATCGAACTTCACTGCCCGCTCCGCCGCCCTGGCGGGCAGGAACGACAGCACACCAAACAGCGCGAAGGCGCCAATCGGCACGTTGATGAAGAACACCCATCGCCAGTTATAGCTGTCGGTCAGCCAGCCACCCAGCGTCGGGCCGAGAATCGGCCCCACCATCACCCCCATTCCCCAGACCGCCATCGCCTGACCCTGCTTTTCGCGGGGATTGATGTCTAGCAGGATCGATTGCGACAGCGGTACCAGCGACGCCCCGAAGATGCCTTGCAGCAGCCGGGAGGCCACGATCTGCGCAAGTGTGTCCGAGAGCCCGCAGAACGCGGAAGCGATGGTGAAGCCCGTGATCGAGATGGCCAGCAGACGCTTCACGCTGAGCCGGTCCGACAGCCAGCCGGTCAGCGGCGTGGCGATCGCGGCAGCGACGATGTACGAGGTCAGCACCCATGTGATTTCATCCTGCGATGCCGACAGGCTGCCTTGCATATGCGGCAGCGCCACATTGGCGATGGTGCTGTCGAGTGTCTGGATCAGGGTGGCGGCCATGATCGAGATGGTGATCATGGGCCGGTTGAGCGGCATCGCTACGCGCCCTGCTACCGCTTCGGAGGACATGGATAAGGCAGCCTGGTGGACAGGGATATGATAAGCATGCTTATTATACGGACGCGACAAGGCGTGGCAAGCCGGTTTTCGCTGGCGGTACCGCGTCCACGGAGGCAGATGTTTGTACCGTGCTTATCCGGTTGTCTCGCAAGCCCTCTACCGATAGTATGTTGGGCATCTGTGCCAACCCGGGGCAGCCATGGTTATTGATGTGCTTGACCGAGGCGATCTGCCGTTTCCGGGCTCGCTGCCGGAGTTTCAGCGGATGTTTCCAGACGAAGCGGCATGCATGGCCTACCTTGAGCGCGCTCGATGGAGCGATGGGTTCATTTGTGACCACTGTGGCTTGCTTGGTGAGCCGTACCGCTTTGCCAATCGCCCCGGCGTTTTCCGTTGTCGCCATTGCACACGCGACACGAGCCTCACTGCTGGCACCGTCATGGAGCGCACGCACACACCGCTGTCGGTTTGGTTCTGGGCGGCGTATCTGGTCGCCAGTCAGACGCCTGGCATGTCGGCAGTTCAGTTCCAGCGCCAACTCGGCCTGTCGCGTTACGAGACCGCCTTCCAGATACTCCACAAGTTGCGCGCCGGCATGGTGCGCCCCGACCAGGATCGGATTGGTGGCAAGCCTGAGGAACACGTCGAGGCCGATGAGGCCTACGTCGGTGGGCGTACTCGCGGCAAAGGCAGGGGCGTGCACGACATGGTTCTTGTGGCCGGCGCTGTCGAGGTTCGGCAACGCAAGCTTTCCGGCAGCCGCAACAAACGCAAGAGCGGACGGTATGCCGGACGAGTTCGGCTCGCTCTGGTTCCTGACCGAAGTGCCCGGTCGCTGGGCGGATTCATCGAGCGTACCGTTGCACCCGGGGCAACCATCATCACCGACGACTGGGGCGGTTATGCCAAGCTGGGCGAGCGCGGCTATGGCCATATCGCCATCGCGCAGCGCGGTGACATGCAAGTGGCCGAAACCTTCCTGCCGATCATTCACCTTGTGTTCTCCAATCTCAAGACCTGGCTGCGCGGTATTCATCACGGTGTCAGCCCGCAGCACCTACAAGCCTATCTCAACGAATTCACCTTCCGCTTCAACCGCCGTTTCTATCCCTTCAACGCGTTTCGCTCCCTGCTCGGCATCGCTGGTGACGTCACCGCGCCGACCTATGCCGAGCTCTATGCAAAAAAATCGCTACCCACTACATCTAGTAGGTTTGGGAGCTAACCGGATAAGCACGGTTTGTACAATCGCGCCATGGAAACGAAACTGGAAAAACGCTTTGGCTTCCTGGTCTCGGACGTCGGCCGGCTCAGCGGCAAGCGCTTCGACGACCTGGCGAAGTCGTCCCTTGATCTCACCAGGGCGCAATGCCGCGCGCTTGCCTACCTGTCGCACTACGGTGAAGTCAACCAGGTGCGGCTGGCCGACTTGCTTGAAGTCGCGCCGATTTCGGCTGGCCGCCTGCTGGACCGGATGGAAGAGGGCGGCTGGATCGAACGGCTGCCGAACCCCGCGGACCGCCGGGAACGGGTGGTGCGCATGACGCCCAAGGCGGAGAAGGCGCTGGACAAGGCGCGCCGGGTCGGGGATGAGGTTGCCGCGGAAGCGCTGGCAGGGCTCAACGCGCAGGAACGGGAGCAGTTGATCCGCCTGCTCCAGCGTGTGCGGGTCAATCTCGGCACGATTGTCGATCGCTGACGGGAGGGGCGCGGCTCGGGTATCGACAGGATTTCCCTAAAGTTCTCCGGTCCGCGGGGGGAGCGAACGCGTACGATGTGTCGCTCAAAGCAGCCGGTGCATGTCTTCCACCGCGTTATCCAGCTGCAGCTTCAGCAGCTTCAGCAGGCAGTACAAGCCATAGGCTTCTTCTGCTTTCTCGCTCTGCAGCTCCGCTAGCTGCAGCACGCTGTCCAGGCCGGCGCTGACACTCTGCAATTCGGCGCAGCCGTTCGCCATGCGCTCGCCGAGGCTGCGGTTCAGCGCATCGATCCGGTCGGTCAGTTCGGCTACGCGGGGCTGATCCCCGGGTTCGGCGGGACGGCTCAGGCTGAGCACTTCGGCGATGAGATCGCTTAGCGTGCTGAAGACGAAGGGCGGATCAGTCGGACTGCCGGCGCTGGCGATCGGCTTGGGACCGGCTCGGTCGGTGGGACGCAATGCAAGCTCCTCATAGTGTGGAGGTCCGCCTGCTCCAACGCGAGAGTGGCGGGCTCGCAAAAGCATACTGCGTATGCGGTCGCTCGCCCTTCGGAAATTTCCGTATTTGCACGGCACCGCACTTTGCTTTGCACCAACCGTTCACCACCGATGCTGCCTGCGATCCGGTCGGCGTGGAATCCGGTCCGGATCGCATGGTTGCTGCGGGGCGGAGCGCTTCAGTCTTGCTTGGGAGCGACTTCATGGTTGGCCATCAGCTCAAGCGCCCGGACCAGCCCCGAATGATCCCAGCCCGCGCCACCATGGCTTGTGCACGCATTGAACAATTCCTGGCAGGTAGCGGTATTCGGCAGCGACAGCCCCATCTCCCGGGCGTTCGACAGCGCAAGGTTCAGGTCCTTCTGGTGCAGCCCGATGCGGAAACCCGGTTCGAACGTGCGCTTGATCATGCGTTCGCCATGTACTTCCAGCACCTTGGAGGAGGCAAAGCCGCCCATCAGCGCCTGGCGCACGCGCGCCGGGTCCGCGCCGGCCTTGGACGCGAACAGCAGCGCTTCGGCGACCGCCTCGATGTTCAGCGCCACGATGATCTGGTTGGCGACCTTGGCGGTTTGCCCCGCGCCGTTGTCGCCCACCAGCGTGATGTTCTTGCCCATCAGTTCGAACAGCGGCCTCACCGTTTCGAAGGTAGCCTCCGGTCCGCCCACCATGATGGACAGCGTGGCATTGCGCGCGCCGACCTCGCCGCCCGATACCGGCGCATCCAGGTACTGGCAGCCGAGCGCATCAATACGCTTGGCAAATGCCTTGGTGGCGATAGGCGAGATCGAACTCATGTCTACCACGATCTTGCCGGCGCTCAGTCTGTCGGCAATGCCGCCCTCGTTGAACAGCGCCGCTTCCACGTGGGGCGTGTCCGGCACCATCAGGAAGATCACGTCGGCCCGTTCGGCCACTTCCTTGCCGCTGCCGCAGGCCACGCCGCCGCTGTCCAGCAAGCTGCGCGGCACGCCGCTGCGGCTGGACAAGCTGACTTCGTGGCCGCCGGCGATGAGGTTCGCCGCCATCGGGGTGCCCATGATGCCAAGGCCGATAAATCCAAGCTTCACTTTTGTTCTCCATTAGTGCTGGCACCGGCATCGCGGACGCCGCGATGCCGGTGTTTTCAAATCGCAAACCGCAAATCAAAGACATCAATAGCCCGATGCCTGCCCCGGGGTGGCTTGCCCGGCACGCATCTGCGTGACCACCTGCCTGGCACCGGCCGCCATCAGCCGGGCATCGGAGCCCACCGTGACAAACTGGAAGCCCTGTTCGATCCGGCGCAATGCCGCCTCGGGCGCGCCGTTGTGGATGCCGGCGACTACCCCGTGGGCCTTGGCGCGCGACAGCACATGCGCAATGGCGTCGGCGACGGGCGGGTCGACATCGTCGAAGGTGGGCCTGCAACCGAGCGCCAGCGACAAATCGGACGGGCCGATATAGACGGCATCGAGCCCCTGGACCGAGAGGATGTCGTCCAGGTTGTTGAGCCCCTGCATGGTCTCGATCATCGCGAAGGTGACGATGGTCTCGTTGGCGTGTTCCGGATAGTCGGCGCCGCCATAAAGCAAGCCGCGGATCGGTCCGAAGCTGCGCGTGCCCAGCGGCGGGTAGTGGGTGGCGGCGACGAACCGTTCCGCGTCTTCGCGGGTATTGATCATCGGGCAGATGACACCGTACGCGCCGGCGTCGAGCACCTTCATCAGGATGCCCGGCTCGTTCCACGGCACCCGTACCACGGGCACGGTGTCCGTGGTGGAGATCGCGGTGAACAGGGTGATGGCGTCGCGGTAGTCGACGGCGCCATGCTGCAGGTCCACCGTCAGTGAATCCCAGCCCTGGTGGGCCATGGTCTCCGCGGCGAAGCCGCTGGGGATGGACAGCCAGCCGTTGACGACAGCATGCCCCTCCGCCCACATTTTCCGAATCCGGTTCTCGCGCATTGTCTCTCCTCGCATGGGTTTGTCCGGCGCTGGTTGTCCTGTGCCACCGACTTATAGGTTATCGTACAACTTGGGCCAAGTATAAGCTTTACACGCGCTTCGTCAAGCGACGGCGGGAAGTGTCGGCAATGATCGTCTGTTTCTATAAATTTAGCGACGGCCCGGGACTGGCGCTCCGGCCTGGGGGCGGATAGCGTCCGCCTGCCGCTTTAGACGTTTTCGTCGTAGGATGTCTTACTAAACGAAATCGCTATTGGCGCACCTGGATGGTTATCCCCGCGAGCCGTCGCAGCGTTTTGTTGCTGCTGAAACGGCCCGGCGGGGAATGGGCCGGGCACGAACAGGAACCGGGCCCGGATGCACCTGGAAATACAATGAGTGGCCTTGCCGCGTTCGCCTCAGCGCTTGCCGATCCGGAAAGCGATCTCGCCGACGCCTTCGACGCCCGCGGTCACCGCATCGCCCGGCTGCAGCGCACCGACGCCAGCCGGCGTGCCGGTGAAGATCAGGTCGCCCGGCGCCAGGGTCAGGCTCTGCGATACGTAGGCAATGACGTCCGCCACTGGCCAGATCAGCTCGTTCAGGTCGCCTTCCTGGCGGGGCTCGCCATTGACCTTGAGCCATACGTGGCCCTGGGCGGGGTGCCCGACGCTGGCAGCGGGCTGCAGCGCACCGCACGGGGCGGAGGCGTCGAAGCCCTTCGACAAGTCCCACGGGCGGCTCATCTTCTTGGCGGTGTCCTGCAGGTCGCGGCGAGTCAGGTCCACGCCCACGCCGTAGCCCCACACTAGTTCGAGCGCCTGCTCCGGCTTGACGTTGGCGCCGCCTTTGCCGATGGCCACCACCAGTTCGATTTCATGATGGAGGTTATCCGTCAGTGGCGGATAGGGCACGGTTCCTTCCGCGGCCACCACCGCATCGGCCGGCTTGGTGAAGAAGAACGGCGGTTCGCGGTCCGGGTCATTGCCCATCTCGCGCGCATGCGCCGCATAGTTGCGGCCAACGCAGAACACGCGGCGGATGGGGAAGCGGGCGCTGCTGCCGGCCACGGCGACGCTCGCCTGGCCGGCGGGCTGGATGACGAATTCAGTCATGTCTGGGTTCCTGGGGGCGTATGTGAGGAGGCGATTACTTTGCAAAGACCTGGCTGATGTCGCCGAAGGCCTTGAACTCAAGAGCGTTGCCCGACGGGTCAAGGAAGAACATCGTGGCCTGCTCGCCGACCTGTCCCTTGAAGCGCACATGCGGCTCGATCACGAACCGGGTGTCGGCGGCGCGCAGCTTGTCGGCCAGTGCTTCCCAGTCTTCCATGGACAGGATCGCGCCGAAGTGCCGCACCGGCACCTCGTCGCCATCGACGGCACTGGTTGCGCGATGGCCGCATTCTTCCGGCGCGAGGTGCGCGACGACCTGGTGGCCGTAGAAATTGAAATCGATCCAGGCATCGGAACTGCGGCCTTCCGGGCAGCCGAGGAGTCCGCCATAGAAGCGGCGGGCTTCTGCCAGGTCGTTGACGGGAAAAGCCAGGTGGAATAACGGCGTTGCGCTCATGGGAGGGGCTCTTGTGGGTTGGGGCTATCGGAAGTGCGTCTGCATTGATTGTAATCAGCAGAAGTCGTAATATGAAACGAATGATTTCTGTGCTCAGCATAGAAATTTTAGATATAAACCATGATCGGACCATGAGCCGCACCGGATGATCCGCTATTTCCGTACCTTCCTGTGCGCCGCCGAAACCTCGTCCTTTTCCGCCACCGGCGCGCGCCTGGCCCTCACGCAGTCCGCTGTGAGCACGCAGATCCGCCGGCTGGAGGAAGACCTGGGATGCTCCCTGTTCGACCGGGCCGGCAAGTCGGTCGCACTGAGCGAGGAGGGCCGCAAGCTGCTTCCGGATGCCATGCGCTTTGTCGAGCTCTATGAGTCGATGAAGGGCCGCGCGCATTCGGCCTCGGATACCACGCCGCTGGATCTTGGCGCCGTCTCGACCGTGCAGGCCACGCTGCTGCCCAAGGCCATGAAGCGCCTGCGCGCCGGCTTTCCCAAGGCGCACGTCAATATCGTTCCCGGCATGTCCACCCAGTTGCTTACCCAGGTGGATGCCCGCGAGCTTGACGTAGCCGTCCTGATCAGGCCCAGGCTTGGCATTCCCCAGGAACTCAAATGGGTGCCGCTGATGCGGGAGCGCTTTGTCGGCATCGCGCCCTCCGGCTCCCCGCGCGAGCTGAAGGCGGCGCTGGCGGCGTTGCCATTCATCCGCTACAACCGGCATTCCATGGGCGGCCAGCTGGTGGACCGCTATCTCCGGCGCCACCGGCTGTGGGTGGACGAGAGCATGGAGCTGGACGAGCCAGCGGTGATCCTGCAGATGGTGGACGAGGGGCTGGGCTGCGCGATCATTCCCGCGGAACTGGTCCCGCTCAAGTCAGCGCGCAACGTCGTGGAAATACCGCTGCCGGGCGAACCGGTCTTTCGCGAGATTGGCGTGCTGGTCCGGCAGTCGGCGCTCAAGCGGCCATCCATGGCGGCACTGATCGATGCGCTCGTTGCCGAGACCGCGCACTGGCGGGACCCGGTGTAATCAGGCGCTCTCCTCGGCAAGCACGTATGCCGGGCCGCGCTGCATCACCATCCGGGCAATCACGAGCGCGGCCGGCGAGAAGCCTGTCGCGGCCCACGGCAGGCGAGGCTGGCGTGCGTTCAGCGCTTGGGCCAGGACAGCAATGTGGCCTCGACGACGGATTGCAGATCCTCTCGCGTCGCGCCGCTCTTGGCCCGCACCGCCATGCCCTGGATGATGGTGGCGATGTAGTGCGCGGCGCCGTCTGCCGTCATCCCCTTCGGCAACTGGCCATTCCCGCTGGCCAGGACGTCTTCGAACCGATCGCGCAGCAGGTCGCAAATGGCGTTGCGGTTCGACGCAAGCTCCTCCCGTATGGCTTCGTTGCCGGGCGAGCAAGCCAGGGCGGCATTCGTCTCGAGGCAGCCGTGCGGCGTGCCCGCGCCAGTGTGCAGTTCGACCATGCCATGCAGCAATCGCTCGGCGATCCGTCGAGGCGTTGGCTCGGCCAGCGCAGCCTGCCGGAAGGCCAGATAGCGCTGATGGTAGCGCTCGAGAACTTTCCTGAAGAGCGTCTCCTTGTTGACGAACGCGCCATAGAGGCTCGACTTTGTCAGGCCGGTGGCTTCGAGCAGGTCTGCCAGCGAAGTCCCCTCGTAGCCGTTTTCCCAAAATGCCCGGAGTGCCAGGTCGAGAACCTCGTCTTCGTCGAATTCGCGCGGTCGTGCCATGGAATCGTGCAGCAGGAATGGAAACCATGATTGTAGACCACCCGGTCCGTAATATCGGGTCGCCGCGCTGACCAGGCCGCGCCGAAAAAAAAAAGACGCCCCGGGCGGCGGGAGCGCACTCGGGGCGATGAGGACGAATTAGCGGTACCACGGGGTGCCGCCCGCCAGCAAATCGAAAAATCGGAGAGTCAGCGAGCGGGACGGATCACACGCTGCAGAACACGTGCCCGCATATTAAGCAGCGCGGCAGGGGATCAAAGCGCGGAGTAGCAGGGCCATTGCGGCCCTATCCCGGCTTTAGGCACCAGGGCGGTGCCCATGGCCGGGCGATGGGGCAGGCCTGGCTGTCGCACACGTCACTCGCCGTCTCGGGAGGTGGCTCCGGCCGGCTGGCCGCGCAGACGCATTGCCCCCCAGCCCGCGGTTCCCGGACTCGCGCCCTATTGCGGCAACGACATCGAATGGCGTCCCTAAGGAAGATCAGGCAACCGGCGGCTCGTCCCGCAGAAAGCGCGCCGGGATGGCGTCCTTGACCGGGAACAGGTGGAAGTAGGGGCGGGCTTCGGCGATGACACGTTGCACGGACGGGCGGCCCCACAAGCGCTCCGCATAGGCGGCCAGGCGCGGATGCGTTTGCGCGAACGGCATCACCATGCCCGCATAGAACAGCGCCGGCTCCGCCGAGCAGTCCGCCAGGGTGAAATGCTCGCCCGCCATCCAGGTCCTGTCCGCCATGTGCTGCTCGATCATGTCATAGGAAGTGCGCAGCGTGGCCTGCGCGTCTGCGATGCCGCGCGGATCGCGCTCGCCATCGGCCCGCAGCCGGTCGCCCACGATCTTCTGCATCGGGAGGTGCACGTAGTGGTCGAAGGTGCGGTCCCATAGCCGAGCCTCGCGGCGCTCGTCGTCCGTGGCAGGCAGCAGCGGGCGCGCGCCGGGGTAGTGCTGGTCGAGATACTCGATGATGATCGTGCTTTCCGGGATCGTCAGGCCGCGGCTGTCGTCGCGCAGGACTGGCATCTTGCCGATGGGCCAGAGCGCCAGGAAGGCGGCGCGGGAGTCCGGCTCGCCAAGGTTGACCAGATGGGTGGAAAACGGCGTGCCGTTCTCGTAAAGCGCGATCAGCACCTTGTGGCAAAACGAGGACAGCGGATGAGCATGGAGCGTCAGGGCCATGATGGTTGCCTCCTTGTCGTTCCGGCCGCAGCCGGGATGCCGGCGCCCGTTGCGGGCTGCCGGGCGGGGCCGTTTACGTGGCGACCACCTGCGGCGGGCGCGGCCGGGTGGCAAACGCGAAGGCGATCTGCGTCAGTCCCGCGGACAGTCCCAGCGCCACGCCGATTTGCCACGCCAGAGTATAAGAGCCCAGCGCATCGTAGACCAGCCCGCCGCCAAACGCACCGACGAAGCTGCCGATCTGGTGGCTGAAGAACGCCACGCCGCCAAGCATCGCCTGCCAGCGCAGGCCGAAGGTCTCGGCGATCCAGCCTGCCACCAGCGGCGCCACGCCCAGCCACAGGAAACCCATCACCGCGGCGAACACCAGGGTGCTGCCGGGCGTGGGCGCGGACGAGAAGTACCAGGTCAGCGCAAGCGAGCGCACGGTGTAGATGGTGCCGAGCAGCATGAGCTTGTTGACCCGGCCGCCGGCCCAGCCGAAGAACAGGCTGCCCAGCACGTTGAAGCCGCCGATCACGCCCAGGGCCTTGGCGCTGAGCATGGGGTCCATGCCGCAGACGTCGAGATACGAGGGCAGGTGCGTGGTGAGGAAAACCAGCTGCATGCCGCAGACGAAATAAGCGGCGCCCATGACCAGGAAGGCCTTGTGCCGCAAGGCCGTGCCAAGCGCCTCGCGCGCGTTTTGCTGCACGCCGCCCGGCGGCGTGGGCAGCGGCAGGCGATCCACGTTGCCGGCAAACCATGCGGCCGGCAGCATCACCAGCGCTAGCACGACAAAGGCCGCCAGGCCCACGCGCCAGCCGTAGGATTGCGCCACCATTTGCCCGATCGGCGCGGCTACCAGGGCCCCGAGCGAGCCAGCACCCGACACGATGCCCAGCACCGTGCTGCGCAAGGCGGCCGGCACCGGGCGTGCCGCGACCGCCATGGAAATGGCGCTGCCAGTGCAGGCCATCGACGCCCCGATCGCCACGCCGGCGCCGAACGTCACGCCCACGATGCCGTGGGCGGTGGCCAGCAGCACCAGTCCCAGCACATAGAGCAGCGAGCCGCTCATCATCAGGGGCCGGAATCCTACCCGCGTGGCCCACGCGCCGGCCAGCGGCTGGAGCAGGCCCCAGGCCAGGTTCTGCACCGCAATCGCAATCGTGAAGTCTGACACCGAGATGCCGATGTCCCTGGTCAGGGGCGGCATGAAGATGCCCAGGCTCTGCCGCAGGCCCATGGCCAGGCTGAGCATCACGGAGGCGCCGAGCAGGATCGGCAGGACGGGTCGGAGGTCGGTCAGGCGGGGAGGCACGGTGGGGCTGTCTCTGTTGTTGTCTTTGTCTTGTTGTTCTCTTATGCCGGCTCGCCCTGGGCAGCCGCGAACAGATACGAACACACGTGAACAGCCACGCAGGGCTGGGCCAATGGCTCAAGCGAGGGTAATTCCGAACGAAATCGAATTGACATCCTCCCCTGCCTGAAGGCAGGGGATTCCTACGGCGCTACGCGATGAGCTGCGCAATCGCTTCGGTGGGTTCCTGCTTCGCAGAGCGGCCTGACTGCACCTACTCTCCACAGGCTGCAACGCGGTGTCCCCGCGCCAAAACATTGATCGCGCCGACCACATCGGCGTTTTCCTCGAATCCGCACGCCACACACGCGAACTTCGCTTGCGTGGTTCGGTTATCCGCCGACGCATGGCCGCAGCATGGGCAAGTGCGGCTCGTGTTCGCAGGCGGCACGGCAATCAGCCAGCCGCCGTTCCATGCCAGCTTGTATTCCAACTGGCGGCGGAACTCGAACCAGCCTTGGTCGAGGATGGATTTGTTCAGACCGGATTTGGCCCGAACGTTGTTGCCCGGCGCTTCGGTGTCGCCTGCCGCCGACCTGGACATGTTCCGAACCTGCAAGTCCTCGATACACACCATCGCGTGGTTTTGGCTGATCGTGGTCGTGGCTTTGTGCAGGTAGTCGCGGCGGGCGTTCCCGATGCGGGTATGAATACGCTGGACACGGGCTTTCGCCTTCTTCCAGTTGTTACTGAACTTTGTCTTGTGGCTCATTGCGCGCTGGTAGCGGCGCAGCCGGGCCTCATGCCTTTTGAAGCTATTGAGCGGCGCGAGGAACGTCCCATCGCTAAACGTGGCGAACCGGGCAATGCCCATGTCGATGCCGACCGCGCTGGCAGCGCTTGGCACCGGCTGTTCGACCTCCCGCTCGGTCTGGATGCTCACATACCACTTGCAGCCCGACAGACTGATCGTGGCGTTCCTGAGCGTGCCCAACACGTCCCGGCTATTTCGATAACGCAGCCAGCCGAGCTTGGGCAAGAAGATACGGCTGTTGCACTGGTCGAGTTTGATCTGCTTCGAATCGGGATATCGGAAGCTGTCTGATTGACCTTTCTTCTTGAACTTCGGGAACGCTGACCGCTTGGCGAAGAAGTTCCGGTAAGCCCGCTCCAGATCCTTCAAGGTCTGTTGCAGCGGATGAACCGGCGCATCGGACAACCAGGGCGTATCCGCGCCGTTGCGCCACTCGGTGAGTGCCTTGCACAGCCCGGCATAGCCGAGCTTCTTCTCGCCCTGCTCGTAACGGGTCTTCTGCAACGCCAGCGCCTTGTTGTAGACGAACCGGCACGAGCCAGCGAAGCGGCGCAAATCGCGCTGCTGCTCGCCGGTCGGCATCAGTTCGAATTTGAAGGCTTGGAGACGTCGCATCTGGCTATTGTACAGTTGGCCTATGAGTACAAACCAAGACATTCGGCACGGTCGGCACTGCGTCTTCCTGATGCATGTCCATTTGGCCCTTGTGACCAAATATCGGCACGATGTGTTCACCAAGGAAATTCTGGACGATATGCGCGGCATCTTTGCCAGCGTCTGCCGCGACTTGGAATCCGAACTGGTGGAATTCGATGGCGAGGACGACCAGTGCTGGTGAACTACCCGCCAAAGGTCGCGGTGTTGTCGCTCGTGAACAGCCTCAAGGGCATTTCCAGCCGAATGATCCGACAAAAGCAATACCCCAGCATCGGCAAGAAGCTATGGGGCGGCGCGCTGTGGTCGCCGTCCTACTTCGCCGGGAGCTGTGGTGGCGCACCCATCGAAATCGTGCGCCAGTACATTGAGCAACAGAAAACGCCGCATTAGCTGCGGCAAAGGGCGCCTACGGCGTCCGCGCTATCCTTCCCCGCCCTGAAGTATGGGGCTTGACGCGCATTCCGGTCAATTTGGATCTCCTTAAGCGCCCCTTCGCGCAGCGCCGGCGTTCGCGCGATCGCGGCGCCATTGACTGCGTTCCCAGCGACGCGCAGTTCGTGATCGTCGGGACGCCGTCGCGCTGCGGAAAGCTATGTCAAACATGCCGGTGCCTGGCGGATCGCGGCCGGCGCCATCGGGCATCCGGTGGACGCGCATGGCGAATCAATGCGCGTATGCTTTGCCAACAGCCAACTTTCCCGCATTCCCATGTCGAAAGTCTGCAAAGTGGGCATCCCTCTGGGCCCGGCATCGCTCCTGGCGCTCGCGCTGACCGGCTGCGTGTCCCACTACCGGGTCGAGACCGGCGCACCCGCCGCCCGTGTGCGGTTGCTGACCAATACGGAAGACAACACGACCTTCAGCGTGGTGGATGCGGGTAAATGTCCCAAGCCGCCCAAGCCGCTCTTGCTGGGCGCGACCGGAAACCAGATCACGGCGATGGGCAGGGAACCCGGCCTGGCGATGACGGGGATCTCGCCGGAGCCCCCCGGCCGCACGCGCGAACGGTGGTTGCTGGCAGGCCATCGGATCTACCTGACCGCGATGGCGGCATCGGCCGCCGACGACCAGCCTTACCGGTGCGCGGTGGGCATTTCCTTTGTGCCGCTGCCAGGCTGGGAGTATGAGTTCCGCTTTCAGCGCAATGCCGCCGCGAAGAGTTGCGGCGGACAGGTGCTGCGGCTGGTCCGGGCAGAGGGCGGCGCCATCGCAACAACGCCCGATCCTACGCAACGGGTCTTTCGCGGCTTTGAAGCGGACGCGGTCTGCGCGGCGCCGTGAGGCAGCCCGGCGCTGCCGTGGCGCAGCGCTTAGCCGGGCCGGTCAGCGCTGTGCCGCCGCCGCGGCCGGCATGAGGCCGGCATAAGGCGCATCGGTCAGCGTTCGCAGGAACGCCACGAGATCGTCGATCTCCGCTTCGGTCATGGCCGGGGCTGTTCCCGCGCGCCGGTTCATCGGCGTGGAGTTGATGTTGATGTTTCCCCGGTAGGCCGCCGGCACGTCGTCGAAGGTCCTGGCGCCGCGATACCACTTGCCCGGATCGGTCGAGCGCGTGTTGTAGAACGCCACCGCATCGCGCAGCGTGGTGAACACACCGTTGTGCATGAAGCTCTGGCGCACCGCCACATTGCGCAGGCCGGGCGTGCGGATATAGCCGCACCATTGCTCCGGCTCGGGCCAGCGCAGGCGGCGGGCGCTGTCGCACAAGCCGTTGTCGAAATGGCCGGGGTCGCGGTTGGCGGCCAGTGCGCGGTTGCGCGGAACGGCAATAGCGTCGTAGCCAAAATCCGTAAACAGCGAGCGCTCGGGACGGCTGGCGGTGTCCGCCAGCGTGTGGCAGCTCATGCAGTTGCCCTTGTCCGGGTTCTTGAACAAGGCCAGGCCGCGCGCTTCCTGCGGTGCCAGCGGCGTGCGGTGGCGCAGGTAGTCATCGAAGCGGGAACTGAAGGGCGCCATCTCATCGCTCTGCAGGTAGGCCTCCAGCGCCTTGCCCAGCGCCCTCACCATTTGCTCGGGATCGGTCTGTACCGCGGCGCCGAAGTGCTGGGCCAGCGCGGGTGCCAGCTCGGTCCCCCTGACCTTGCGCAGCAGGCTGGCGGGGGTGCCGTTGTTCATCTCGTTGGGATCGAACAAGGGGCCGCGCGCCTGCTCCGCGAGTGTGTCGGCGCGGCCGTCGGCGAACAGGCCGCCGAAGGGCGACGCGTAGGGCGCGTCGTCGTCCTGGTAGAAGTGCCGGCGCGGAATGTAGCGCACGTAAAGCAGCGACGGCGCGTTGCGCAGGCTGAAGCGGCCGGGCCGGCTGCCCTGGGGCACGTGCGGCCCGGCCAGAGCGGCGGGCGATAGTGATGGCGCGAAGGCACGCGCCGGGTCGTGGCAGGCGGCGCAGGACGTGCCGCGCGGCTCCGACAGGCGGGCGTCGAAGAAGATGCGCTTGCCCAGCGCGGCCAGGCCAAGATCGGGGCGGAAGACGGCGGCGGTGGGGTCCACCTTGGCGGTGACCTTTGGCGTGCCATTGCCGATGGTTGCCACCACGCCCGCGGGCGGGGCGCCCGGCGTCAGCACCACGCCGGGCGGCGACGCCGCCAGGCAGGCACCGCCAACGCAGGCCAGAACGGCAATGGCGGCGCGCGTGGCTGCGCTCACGGCGCCAGGAAGCCGGTCTTGTCGCAAGCCAGCGTATTGGAGGTCTGCACGCAGGTAGCCATCAGTTTGCCGGCCACGCTATAGGCCTTGAAGGTCCAGCCGGTGGCGGGCGATGCGTTGCGCTCCATCATCACGAAGCCGAAGCTGCTGTGATGGGTGATCTTGTCGATGACGGTGCCGGGCGCGGGAATCGTGCCGGTCGGCAGCGGATCGGGCAGCGCTACGTCCAGGTTGTCGCCGCCGTTGCCGGACACGATGGTGGCCGGGTGGCCGGAGGCGAAATTGATGGCCTGGAAGTCATGCACGTGACCGTGCAACGCCACATGCACGCCGACCGGGTAATAAGCCTGGGCGTTGGCGTTGCTCATCACCGACTGCAGCGCCAGGTTGCCCGGCGCGGGGTTGTTGCCCGCCACCGGCGCAAAGGCCAGGATAGGATGGTGGTTGGTGAACAGGGTGGTGCTCATGCCCGGCCTGGCGGCGAGCCAGCCCACCGTCTGGAACTGCTTCTGGTAAGCGATGAACTGCGGGTCGTTGGTGGGCAGCGCGGTCTTGCCGGCCTTGGCCGAGTCGAAGACGATGACCTGCGAACCGGTGCCGAGCGCAACGGCGTAGGGCTCGGAGTAGTTGGCGTTGCCGTCGTTGGCCGGGTCATTGCAGGAGCGCGCGTCCGAGTACGGGCGCGGATCGAGGAAGCGGAACCAGCCCTGGCCGGCACGGGCACATTCCTCATGATTGCCGCGCACCACCACCCACGGTGCCTTGGCCATCAGCGCGGCGGCGGGCTTGAAGAGGTCGGCCTGCCAGGTATCCCAGCCATAGCCCCACGGCGTGCCTTGGCAGCCGGCGATATCGGGCGGGCAGAGGTTTTCGCGATAGTGGTAGTCGCCGATATGCATGACCAGGTCGGGGTTCATGCCGGCGGCGGTGGCGGCGAGCGCGGCAAACGGCCACGCGGTGCCGTCGCTGCAAGGCTGGTAGGCGTTATCCGCCTTCTTCAGGCGGCAGCCGGTGTCGGCCAGCACCAGCACGCGCTGCGGCTGGGCCTTGGGCAGCGGCAGCGTCTGGCCCGCCACGCTGGCGGCGGCGGCATTGGCCGGCAGGGTCGCTTCGCATACCGAGACCGGGAAGTCCGATGGCTTGGAGTCGGCAGGGGCGCTGGCGGTGGTGCGCAGCGGCATGGTGCCGGCGCCCACGCGCAGCGCCATGCGCTGCTGCACGCCGTCTACCGTCAGCAACGGGCACAGGGCATTCGACGGCAGTGCGCTGCCCGCGGCGGCGGCCGGCGCCGTATAGCTGGTGATGACGCGGGCGATGGCCTGGTTGCTGTCGCCGATCTCTACCCACGCGGCCTGGATGTTGGCGCTGGCGCTGGCTGTATCGCCGGCCGGCACGACCGGCGCGGCGGGAGCGGCCGGGGCCGCTGCCGCGTCCGTGCTGTCGCTGCCGCAGCCGTGCAGTACCGCTGCCGTGGCCAGCACCGCCAGGATGGCGCCGATGCCGACGCGCGTGGCGGGTCCGGCGCGCCGGTTCGCTTTGGGGTTGCCCATTGTTCTATCTCCCTGTTCGCCTTGTTGGCGAGGCGGAAATATACGGAAGGGATGTTTCGGCGCGATGAACGTTATGTGTCAGCGCAGCGGTCCTGGCCCCCGCGGCGGGCGGCGCGCATGGCTTCAGCCGCGGCCAGCTGCAGTTCGCGCGGCAGCGCGGTGATGGCGGCATGGAAGAAGCGGCGCTCCGCCGGGCGCAGCTTGCCGAGCAGGCCGGCCAGGCGCTCCACGGTCGCAAACGCGGCGGGGGGCTCGCCGTGCTCGAAGGTGTGGAACCAGCTGGCTTCGAGCAGCAGGTTGGCGAGTTGCAGGGCGCCGTAATGCACGTGCCCGGCATCGTGCTCGTCCAGCGCGAAGCCGGCCAGCGACGACCAACTGATAAAGCCCTTGGCGCGGGCAAACGGCGCATGGAAGGGGCGCAGCGCGTCCACCGCTTCGTCGAGCAGCAGCGGCCGCTGCGCGCGGAACGCCCTGAGCGTGCCGCCGCCGTCCTGCGCGCAGTTGCCGCGCGCGATACGCAGCAGGAAAATGATGTTCCACGCCGAGCCGCCGCCCACGCCGAAGCGGTCGCAGATCCACTCCGACAAGCCCAGCCAGCGCACCGACTGGCGCTGCACCTGGCCGGCGGGCCACTGGCGCGCCGGGTCGATCAGGGCATGGTTCCAGAACAGCCACAGGCACAGGCCGAGATTGGCGGCCACGTGCTGCGCGGCATCTACTGAGTCCGCTTCGTACGCGGCCTGCAGCGCGCCGGAGAAGCCCGCCACGGCGGCTTCGGCGGCCTGCCGGGCTGCCTCCGGCTGCGTGGCCATGTCGCGGATCGCCACGGTCTTGTGGATCAGCGCGCCCAGGTTCAGGGTTTCAAAGCGCACGCGCGGGTTGTAGCGCACCACCGGCTGCAACTCGGGATCCGCGGCAAGGCTTTCCAGCTCGGCCTGCGCCGCTTCCATCTGGTTGCCGGCATAGCGCTCCCAGGCGCGCACCACGCGCGCCATGGCGGCGAAGGTGGGCAGGGCGGTATCCACGGTGCCGGTGCCGACGATGCGGTCAAAGCGCTGCAGCGCCGCACGGCTGCGCGCGAGGTCGTCGCCACGCCGCCACGCCAGGCTCTCCTTGAGCAGGGCGAAGGCGTGCTGGAAATCGTCGGTGGCGCAGCGCTGCGCCGCGCGCAGGGCGTTGGCCACGCCGTTGCTGGCGCTACCCCCCGCAACGCCCACGCCGTCCTGCATGCCACGCATGGCTTGCGTGAGGTGGCTCCAGTAGCTGATGTCGCGCATCACGTAGTCGACGGCAGGATTGCCGGGGCTGCCGGGATTTCCATCGCCCCCCTGGCCGGCGCGCTGCGCGGTACCCGTGGCCGGTCCCACGAAGCACGCCAGCGCCGCGTCGCCGGCACGGCGGCCGTCCACGGTAAAGCGCAGGCGCTTGCAGGCTGCCGCAGCGATCCAGAACGGCCCGCGGCTGCGGTGCGCCGGGTTGAGTCCGGCGGCGCCCTGGCTGCGATCCGGCCCCCAGCCCACCGGGATGTCCCAGCGCGCGAAATCGGCAAAGGCGCGGGAGACCAGCATGCGGATATTGGCGGCGTCGGGAAAGCGCGTTCGCAACTGCACCGCTGGCACGCCGGTGGCGCCGCTGCGCGCGGCCAGGCAGACCGCGGCGAGCAGCCACAGGCTCTGGTAGCGCGCGGGCTCGCCATTGACGCGAAAGGGCGCGGACAACTCGATGGTGAGGGCGGACTGGGGCATGCGTTCGCGGATCGATTGGAGGGCCGTGGGCGCCTTCGGCGGGCACCGCCAGAACGCGCAGGTTACAGAGGTTACAGCAAATGCTCTTGGCGGCGTGCCGCCGGACTCCTATGCTCCGCTTCGTCCGCCAGGCCTGGCCAGCAATCCCGTGCGCCCTTGCCGCTGTTCGTGCCCCGGCACGTCACCGGCAGGGCAGCAGGGACCGCCACTTCTTCGCAGCGACGGCTGCGCGGGGTGGCTCCGATCGCTACTAAGAACAATGGAGAAGATCTTGAAGCAAACCGCAATCCTGGCCGCGCTATGCGCGGCGCTCTCGGTCTCAACGGCCCGTGCGGCAGTGCTCTGCACGGTGATGGCGGACGCCGCCAGCGGCAAGGTCCTGAAACAGGAGGGTACCTGCGGCCAGCGCGTGACCGTCGCATCGACGTTCAAGGTGCCTCTGAGCCTGATGGGCTTCGACTCGGGGCTGCTGGTGGACGAGCATGCGCCGGCCATGCCGTTTCGTGCGGCGTATCGCGAGAGCAATCCCGCCAAGCGCGTTACCACGGATCCCGAACGCTGGATGAAGACTTCGGTCGTGTGGTACTCGCAGCAGTTGACGCAACAACTTGGCGAAGCGCGCTTCCGGCGCTATGTGGGCGAGTTTCAATATGGAAATGGCGATGTCTCGGGGGACCCCGGGAAGCACAATGGGCTGACGCACTCATGGCTCAGTTCGTCGCTGAAGATCTCGCCGCTGGAGCAGGTCGCTTTCCTGGCGAAGGTAGTCAATCGCAAATTGCCCGTCTCCGCGCATGCTTACGACATGACGAGCCGGATCATGGCGATCGGCGTGCTGCCGGATGGATGGGCCGTGCACGGCAAGACAGGCACCGGCGCTCCGATCCTGGCCAATGGGTCCGAGGACTGGAACCACGGCTATGGATGGTTTGTCGGCTGGGCGACGAAAGCGGGCCGCAGCGTGGTGTTTGCCCGCCTGATCCAGGACGAAAAGAAGGAGCCGGTCAGCGCCGGCTTGCGCACGCGGGAAGCGTTCATGCAGGAGCTGCCGGGACTATTGGCCTCCCGCTAAAGCCGCGGCATCCGACGGATGCCATGTCAGCCGGAATGGCAAATGGCATCCGTTCCAACATCACAGGAAAAGACAGATGAGACACTCACCCGTTCGCCGCACGCTGCTGCTTGCCGCTGTTTCGGTTCCTTTCACCAGCGCCTGTACCCCGTGGGCAGGCAGAGCCGGGGGGAGCGCCGCGGCGCAAGACCGCCTTGCCGCTCTCGAGTCCGCAGCGGGCGGGCGGCTCGGGGTCGCGGCGCTGAATACGGCCAACGGCGTGCGCATCAGCCACCGCGCCAGCGAACGTTTTCCGCTCTGCAGCACGTTCAAGGTGCTCGCGGCATCCGCCATCTTGCAGCGCAGCGCGGCTGAAAGCGGACTGCTGCAACGGCGCATCGCCTACACGAAAGACGAACTCGTTGCGTATTCACCGGTCACCGGAAAGCACGCAGGCGAAGGCATGACGGTTTCGGAACTCTGCGCGGCCGCGCTCCAGTACAGCGACAACACGGCTGCCAACCTGCTGATGAAGATACTTGGCGGTCCCGCCGCCGTGACGGCGTTCGCCCGCTCGATCGGCGACGACGCGTTCCGGCTCGACCGCTGGGAGACCGAACTCAACACGGCGATACCGGGCGATCCGCGCGACACGTCGACACCCGCGGCGATGTCGCGGAGCCTGCAACGGCTCGCGCTGGGCGATGCGCTGGGCGCGGCGGAGCGCGGCAGGCTGGTGGAATGGATGCGCGGCAACACGACCGGCGCGATGCGCATCCGCGCCGGCGTGCCAGCGGATTGGCAGGTGGCGGACAAGACCGGTTCCGGCGACTACGGCGCGGCCAATGATGTTGCCGTGGCGTGGCCGCCCGGAAAGCCGCCTGTCGTGATGGCAATCTATTTCACGCAAGGCGACAAGGACGCGGCATATCGGAACGACGTGCTGGCAACGGCCGCGCGGATCGTGGCCGAAGCGATTGGTCAGGCCGGCATGGCCTGAGCGGGCTTCATGCTTCGTTTCCTCACTGAGAGCACGGGGGCCGCCCCTCAGGCCCCGCTCGCGGCGGCGAACGTCAGGCCGAACTTGCCGAGGTACTTGGCCAGCCGGTCGCTGTCGTTGCTGCTGCTCTTGCCCAGCCGCGAAACCGCGAACAGTTGGCGCCCGGCCTCGGCCTGGCTCCGGCTGCGCTGGCACACGCCCAGCACGTAGTCGAGCTGGACTAGGTCGAAAGGGTCCGTGGCGGCCAGCACGGCGGGGTCTAGCAGCGCTTGTGCCAGGCGCTGGCCCGACACCTTGCCGTTCTTTTGTTCGTCGTCGCCGTCCTGCCAGGATTCGCTCAGGCGCGTTATCTCCGCGTCCACGGCGCGCGCATCGATGCGGCCGCTGTCGGCCAGCGTCATCATGCGCGTCACTGAAGCCGCGAGGTCGCGGAAGTTGCCGCGCCAGCAGGCCTGCGGGGACACCGCGAAATCCAGCCACGCCAGGCGCGCCTCCTTGTTGAAGCGCACCTGGCTGCCGAGTTCGCGCGCCTGGCGCGCGAGCTCATAATCCAGGTTGGGCTCCACGTCCTCGGGGCGTTCGGCCAGCCCCGGCAAGCGGTAAGTCCACAAGTTGATGCGGGCGAACAAGTCCTCGCGGAAACGCCCCGCGCGCACTTCCACGCGCAAGTCCCGGTTGGTGCCGGCGATCAGCTGGAAATCGCTCTGCACCTCCTTGTCGCCGCCCACGGGAAAGAACCGTCTCTCCTCGATTGCCTTGAGCAGCATGGCCTGCTCGTCCAGCCCCAGCTCGCCGATCTCGTCCAGGAAAAGCAGGCCCTGGTGGGCCGAGCGCAGCCAGCCCGCGCGCTCGCCCTGCGCGCCGGTAAAGGCGCCCTTGACGTGGCCGAACAAGGCGGACATGGCGCCGTCGCCACGGATGGTGGCGCAGTTCACTTCCACAAAGCCGCCGCTCAGTTGATGCCGGCCCTTCTTCAGTTCAAACACCCGCCGCGCCAGGAAGGACTTGCCGGCGCCGGTGGGCCCGGTCAGCAGCACCGGCGCACGCGAGCGCAGCACCACGCGCTCGATCTCGCCGATCATGCGGTTGAAGGCGGGATTACGGGTGGCGATGCCGGACTTGAGCAGCGATACCGCGTCCTGCTGCTCGCGCGAGAAGCGCGCGGCGAGCTGATCGTAGCGGGACAGGTCGAGGTCGATGGCGGCATAGCTGCCCGGATGGCCGCTGGCCTGCCGCAAGGGTGGCGAGGTTTGCAGCAGGCAGGCCGGCAGGTAGCGCGCCTCGGTCAGCAGGAACAGACAGATCTGCGCCACGTGCGTGCCGGTGGTGATATGCACCCAGTAATCCTCGCGTTCCGTATCGAAGCGGTAGCCGCGCGCGAACTCATGCAGCGAGGCATAGACCTCGCTGAAATCCCAGGGATCCTCCAGCGCCAGCAGGTTCAGCCGGACCTCGGTCTCCGGCGAAACCTTGGCGATATCGGCCGCGACCAGTTCGGCCAGCATCCGGTGGCGGGCTGTATAGAGAAGCTCGAAGCGGTCTACCAGCAGGTCTTCGTGCTGGCACAGCGCGACCGTGGGCCGCCATTTCTCCCAGCGCGCGGAGCCCTTGCCGCGGTCGAGTTGCGTGCCGATGAAGCCGATGACGACTTTTTTCATGTTCTCTTGATTTATATATAGCTAGATAAATATATATAAATAGAGGCAATTCAATAAGCCAAAATCCGGCATTCATTCTCCATCAGTCGAAGAAAAATCTTTTTATATCAATGGCTTGCCGGCTTTGTGCTCAAGCCGGTCGTGCCCTGGCACACCGATTGCTGAATAGAGACTATCGAATACGGTGCAGGCCGAAAGCCAACGGCAGCCAAACCAGGCGCAAGACGCCACCGCCCGCACCGGCAACGCACTAGTCTCCAGGGAGAATGCGAATGGCAAATACCAGTCTGTTCCAAGGCCTGCGTGGCCGCTTTCTGCCGCCGGCGGACGCGACCAACGAGGCGGGCGGTACCGGCTATGCGTTGGGACGCGAGCATCGCCTGGCGCAGTACGCGGCGACCGGCTGCCTGAACGGCACCTTCTACGCCAGCGCCGAAGTCCAGCTCGACGCCGTGCTGGCGCTGTGCGAAGACGTCGACCCGGCCTTTATCGCCAAGACCGCCGTGTACTGCCGCGAGCGTGGCTATATGAAGGACATGTCGGCCCTGCTGGTCGCGGCATTGACGCTGCGCGGCCCGCAGTACCTGCCGGCGGTGTTCGGCCGCGTGATCGACAACGGCAAGATGCTGCGCAATGTCGTGCAGATCCTGCGCAGCGGTGCGGTGGGCCGCAAATCACTGGGCACGCGGCCGAAGAAGCTGGTGCAGCAGTGGCTCAATACCGCCAGCGAGCGCGCGCTGTTGTCCGCGGCGATTGGTACGCGGCCCTCGCTGGCCGATGTGGTGAAGATGGTGCACCCGAAGCCCGCAGAAGCCTGGCACGCTGCCTTCTTCGCCCGGTTGATCGGCAAGCCGTATGACCCGGCTGCGCTGCCGCCGGCCACGCAGGCTTTCGAGGCCTACCGGCAGGCACGAGCCGAAGGCAGCCAGGCGCCGGTGTCGGAGGTGCCGTTGCAGATGCTGGCCTCGCTGGACCTGGATGCCCAGGCCTGGGCCGAGGTGGCGCGGCAGGGCGGCTGGCAGATGGTGCGGATGAACCTGAACACCTTTGCCCGCCACGGCGTGTTCGCCCTGCCGGGCATGGCGCAGGAGATTGCGGCAAAGCTGCGCGATCCCGTCGCCATTGCGCGGGCCCGGGTGTTCCCGTACCAGTTGCTGGCCGCATACCAGGCGGCGGGCGAGGAACTGCCGCCTGTGGTGCGCGAGGCCTTGCAGGATGCGCTGGAGCTTGCGCTGGCCAATGTGCCGCAGGTGGAGGGCCGCATGGTGGTTTGCCCGGACGTATCGGGGTCCATGCACTCGCCGGTGAGCGGTTATCGCGGCAGCGCCAGCAGCGCGGTGCGCTGCGTGGATGCCGCGGCGCTGGTTGCCGCCACCTTCCTGCGCAAGCAGCCGGATACGGTGGTGCTGCCGTTCAAGGAGGAGGTGGTGAAGCTGACGCTGAACCCGCGCGACACGGTAATGACCAACGCGCAGAAGATGGCGGAGATCGGCGCCGGTGGCACCAACTGCAGCGCGCCCCTGGCCTGGCTGAATCACCGCCGCGTCAGCGCCGATCTGGTGATGCTGGTGTCGGACAGCCAGTCGTGGATGGATGTCCGCAATGGCCCGACAGCCACGCTGCGCGAGTGGGAGTGTTTCAGGCAGCGCAATCCCAAGGCACGGCTGGTGTGCCTGTGCAGCCCTACGCCGGCAGCCAGGCGCCGGAGCGCGACGACATCCTGAACATCGGGGGCTTCTCCGACTCGGTGTTCCAGATCGTCGCCGCCTTTGCCGCCGGGCAGTTGCATGCCGGGCACTGGGTGGGCGAGATCTCGGCGCTCAACCTGTGAAGTTGAGAGCTTGTGAGGTTGTGAAGCTCGGCGGTGGCCGGCGAATGCCGGGCAGACTACATCCAAGGCTTGTCTGTCCTGACCCTTGTCGCCGGTTGCCGCCCCCGAGCCTGCATACCCCAAGCGCCCCGCGCGGCGCCTGCGGTATGCGGACTTGCCACGAATGCTGGCCGGGATTACATCTGCTGATTGCCGGTTCGATTCCGGCGCGCTGCGCAGGACGGCAGCGTCAATCCGGCCGATCCTTGTCGTGGCGGAGCCGCATTCTTTCAGGTTGACGGGCGAATGCCTGTGGAACTACATCACTGGTAATGAGGAGGTTGCGGGTGCGAGTCCCGCCGCTAAACCGGATTGGCCGGGGCAGCGTAGCTCAACGATAGAGCGCCGGTTCCACAACCACTAGTCGCCCACTTATTTTGGTATCTTGCTGGCCACTGCCAGCGTAGTCCCGCCGCAAGGCAAAGAGAGAAGCAGAGATGACCTCCAAGGAGAATTACGACGTATTCCGGACCGGCAAGGGCCGTCCGGTCAAGATGTGGACCCACGGCGTGCCGGTCGACGAGGGCGCCCGCGCGCAACTCGCCAACACCGCCCAGATGCCGTTCATCTTCAAGCACCTGGCCGTGATGCCAGACGTGCACCTGGGCAAGGGCTCGACCATCGGTTCGGTGATCCCGACGCGCGGCGCCATCATCCCGGCGGCGGTGGGCGTGGATATCGGCTGCGGCATGATTGCTGTCAAGACCACGCTGTGCGCCGGCGACCTCCCCGATAACCTGGGCCCGCTGCGCAGCGCCATCGAGAAAGCCGTGCCGCACGGGCGCTCGAACAACCGCAGCGGACGCGACAAGGGCGCCTGGGGTGACGTGCCGGATACGGTGGATGCCAGTTGGGCCGCGCTGGCCGGCGGCTTCGAGCGGATCACGCAGAAGTACCCCAAGCTGACGCGCACTAACAACCGCAACCACCTGGGTACGCTGGGTACCGGCAACCACTTTATCGAAGTCTGCCTGGACGAGAGCCAGTCGGTCTGGTTCATGCTGCACTCGGGGTCGCGCGGGGTGGGTAATGCCATCGGCAATACCTTCATCGAGCTGGCGCAGGCGGATATGCGCCGCCACTTCATCAACCTGCCGGACCGCGACCTGGCCTACCTGGTGGAAGGCAGCCAGCACTATGAGGACTACGTGTTTGCGGTGGAGTGGGCGCAGCAGTATGCGCGGCACAACCGTGAACTGATGATGGCCAATGTGCTGGACGCCGCCCGCGCCGTGATCGGCAAGCCCTTTGCGGCGGAGATGGAAGCGGTGAACTGCCACCACAACTACGTGCAGAAGGAGCACCACTTCGGCGAGGACGTGCTGGTGACACGCAAGGGCGCGGTGAGCGCCAAGGCCGGCGAACTCGGCATCATCCCGGGCTCGATGGGCGCGCGCTCCTACATCGTGCGCGGCAAGGGCAATGAAGAGTCGTTCTGCTCCTGCAGCCACGGCGCGGGCCGCACCATGAGCCGGACCGAGGCCAAGCGACACTTTACGGTGGACGACCAGCGGCGCGCCACGGAAGGCGTGGAGTGCCGCAAGGACGCCGAGGTGATCGACGAGATCCCGATGGCGTACAAGGATATCGATGCCGTGATGGCGGCGCAGTCCGATCTGGTCGAAATCGTCCACACACTCAAGCAGGTGGTGTGCGTGAAAGGCTGAGCGATGCCGAGGCCACCGGCGCGGACCGGGACGGGAAACGTCCCCGGCCGCGCCGGCATGACAACAAGAACAGACGAGTAAACGCAATGATGGAAATCGACGGCTCCTACGGCGAGGGCGGCGGGCAGATCCTGCGCACCGCGCTGTCGCTGGCCATGGTGACCGGCACGCCGGTGCATATCGCCAATGTGCGCGCCCGGCGCAGCAAGCCGGGGCTGATGCGCCAGCACCTGACCGCCGTGGTCGCGGCGCAGGCGATCAGCGGCGCGCGCACCGAAGGCGCGGCGATCGGCTCGACCTCGCTGACTTTCGCGCCGGGGCCGGTGCGCGCCGGCAACTACGACTTCGCCATCGGCTCCGCCGGCAGTTGCACGCTGGTGCTGCAGACGCTGCTGCCCGCGCTGTGGAGCGCGGCCGGCGACGAGAGTTTCACCCTGACTCTGTCGGGCGGCACCCACAACCCCATGGCACCCTCGGCGACCTTCCTGCGCGATGCGTGGCTGCCGCTGATGGCGCGCATGGGCGCGGCGGCCGACCTGACGCTGCGCCGCCACGGCTTCTTTCCCGCGGGCGGGGGCCAACTGACAGTGAGCGGACGCTCCGGCGCGGCATGGCGCGCGCTGGCGCTGGAAGAGCGCGGCACGCCCGGCGTTGCCGAAGCACGTGCGCTGATCGCCGGCGTACCGCTTCACGTAGCGCGGCGCGAGCTTGACTTGGTGGGCGAGTTGATGGGATGGGAGGCGAGCCAGTTGCACGTGGGCGGCCTGCGGCACGAGGAAGGGCCAGGCAATGCGGTGTTGCTGACGCTGCCGCACGAGCACGTCACCGAGTTGTTCTGCGAGTTCGGCGAAAAGGGCCGTACGGCGGAGAGCGTGGCTGGCGCCGCCTGCCGCCAGGCACGCGCCTACCTGGCCGGCAAGGGCGCGGTGGGCCCGCACTTGGCCGATCAGCTGCTGTTGCCGATGGCGCTGGCGGGTAGCGGGAGCTTTACGGTGGACGAAGTGACCGATCACCTGCGCAGCAATGCAGAAGTGATTGGCAAGTTCCTGCCGGTGGAGATCGGGTTTGAAACCCTGGCTGGGTGTACGCGGGTCGTGGTGTCCTGAGGGTGTGGTCCTCAGTGTCCGCACTGCCCTGAGACCGTGGCCCCGATACGCGGACCGCCTTCGATAATGTCATCTATAATTGACATTATCGAGATTCAAAAGGGAGGTCGGATCATGAACGCCCATGTACTTGGCGCGGCCATTCGACGCAAGCGTAACTCCCTTGGGCTCACCCAACAGCAATTGGCAGACATGGCTGGGCTCTCCCGGCAGTCACTCAATGGTATTGAACATGGCACCGTCAATGTAACGCTCGACAGCTTGGGCAAATTGCTGGACGTGCTCGGCCTCGCGCTGGAGGTGAGCGACCCTGACGCCACTCGGCAGGCAACGGGCAAGCCAGTACGGGCGCTATGGATGGCGGCAAAGGGCGCCAACGTGAGCTATTCCGGTTAGTCCCATTGAAGGGCGACATCTGGGAGCTTCTGTTTCCTCATGCGTTCACGCTGATGGAGGAAGTCAGAAAGCACGGTGGGATTGAACCGTTCTGGACGTTTGGCGGGGGCACGGTGCTGATAAGTGGAGGCAGGCACGCCGGTCTTGCGAGAACAATTTGAACGCATCGTGAGACATCGTTTTCAACGGAGCTACGATGAGTGCGTCGGGCTGGCCGCCAGTTTTCTAGGCTCGTTGCCTGCGCCAGAGAACGCGTGAGGCCCCGGCCCTCAGCGTCCAAACTGCCCCAGCACCATCCCCACCGTACTCAACCCACCCTCGATTAGCCTTCCCATGTAGGTGCTCATCTGCGGCATGATCAGCATCATCATCCAGATGCCGCCGCCCAGCGTGACCGGGAACCCGACCGCGAAGATCGACAACTGCGGCGAGGCGCGGTTCAGGATGCCCATGGCGAGGTTGAGGGTGAGCAGCGCGGCGATCAGCGGCAGCGCCAGCAGCAGCCCGGACGAGAACACCGTGGCGCCGGCGCCCGCCACGGCGGCCCAGCCTGCGCCGGTGAGCGGCTGGGCGGCGATCGGCAGCGCGGCGAAGCTGTCGGCGACGGTGGCCAGCAGCATCAGGTGGCCGTCCATCGCCAGGAACATCAGGGTGGCCACCACGTTGAGAAAACGCGACAGCACCATGGTCTGGCCGCCGGAGGAGCGGTCATAGAAGGAGGCAAACGACAGGCCCATCTGCAGGCCGATGGTTTCGCCGGCGAACTGCACGGCGGCGAACACCAGCCGCATGCTGAACCCCACCGCCAGCCCGATGCCGACCTCGTTGAGGATGATCAGCAGGCCCTCGAGCGAGTACACCGGCACCAGCGGCAGCTTGTCGATGGTGGGCGAGATGATCACCGCCATCAGCGCCGCCAGCGCGACCTTGGCCCGCCTCGGGATGGTCGATTCCCCGAACAGCGGCGCGGTGCCGATCAGCGCCAGCATCCGGAACATGGGCCAGAGGAAGGCGGCGATCCAGGCGTAGAGCTGGGCGGAGGTGACGGAGAGCACGGCGGCGGGCCTGGCTAAAGCGCGGTCAGTCGCGGCGCCGGGCTTAGTGCACCAGGGCGGGAATGCCCTGGAACACTTCGCGCATGTAGTCGACGAAGGTGTTGATCATCCACGGGCCGGCCAGCACCATGGTGGCGAACAGCGCCAGCAGCTTCGGGATAAAGGACAGCGTCATTTCATTGATCTGCGTGGCGGCCTGGAACAGGCTCACCACCAGGCCGGCCACGAGCGCCACCAGCAGCAGCGGCGCCGACAGCATCAGGGTCATCTTCATCGCCTGGGTGGCGATGGTCATTACGGTTTCCGGAGTCATGGCGAAGGCCTAGGGTGGGGCAGGCGCCCCGTGATCAGTTCAGGAAGCTCTGCGCCAGCGAGCCAAGCAGCAGTTGCCACCCGTCCACCAGCACGAACAGCATCAGCTTGAATGGCAGCGCGATGGTGGCCGGCGGCACCATCATCATGCCCATCGCCATCAGCACGCTGGCTACCACCAGGTCGATGATCAGGAAGGGGATAAAGACAGTAAAGCCGATCTGGAATGCGGTCTTGAGTTCGCTGGTGACAAAGGCGGGCACCAGGATACGCATCTGCACGTCTTCCGGGCCTTGCATTTCGGGCGCCTTGGCCATCTGGGCGAACAGCGCCAGGTCCTTCTCGCGGGTCTGCTTGAGCATGAACGCCTTGAGCGGCGCGGCGGCCTTGGCGGCGGCGTCTTCCAGGCTGAGCTTGTTTTCGGACAGCGGCTTGTAGGCGTCGGTATAGATGCGGTCGAACACCGGCGACATGACGAAGAAGGTCAGGAACAGCGACAGTCCCACCAGCACCTGGTTGGGCGGCGAGCTGGCCGTGCCCAGCGCATTGCGCAGCAGCCCCAGCACGATGATGATGCGCGTGAAGCCCGTCATCATCAGCATGGCCGCCGGCAGGAAGGACAGCGAGGTCAGCAGCACCAGCGTCTGCACCGACAGCGACCAGGTCTGGCTGCCGCCCGGACCGGCCTTGCTGGTCAGCCCCGGCAGCGCTTGCGCATGCGCCATGGCCGGCAACAGCACCAGCGCGAGGCACGCGCAGGCCAGCAGGACCGCGAGCGCAAGCCGGGCGGGCTGGCTGAGGTATTCGCGGAAGGACTGGAGGTGGTATTGCAGGGAGCGCCGGGGGGCGTCAGGCAGGAAATTCATGACTTCAGGTTGCCTTGCATGGCGCGCAGCAGCTTTTGTCCAAAGCTGCCGGCCGGACCCTGGCTTGCCGCGCCGCCGGGATTCTGGTCCGGCTTGTGCGCGGCTTGCGCGGGCAAAGTGTGGAGCGTGCGAATCTCGCCGGCGCTGACACCAAGCACCAGGCAGGTGTCGCCCACTTCCACCATGATCAGGCGCTGGCGCGCCCCGAGCATGGTGCTGCCTATCACTTTCATCTGGCCGCCCTGGCCATGGCGCACCAGGCCGGCGCGGCGCGCCAGCCAGGCCAGCAGCAGGATCAGCGCGATGACGGCGAACAGGCCGAGGCCGGCCTGCGCCAGTCCCGACGCGGCGCCAACGCCGACATGGCTGCCGGCGCCGACGCCGCTGCCGACCGTGCCGGTACCGGCAGGGCTGGCGGCAACCACGCTGGCCTGCGCGGCCGCGGGCGCGGCATGCGCAAGGGCCACGCCGGCGGCTAGCGCGGCGGTGGCGGTCCGGCGCGGGCTGGCGTTCATCTGTTGAGCTTCCGGATGCGTTCGGACGGCGTGATGATGTCTGTCAGGCGGATGCCGAACTTATCGTTCACCACCACCACTTCGCCCTGGGCGATCAGGTAGCCGTTGACCAGCACGTCCATCGGCTCGCCGGCCAGGCCGTCGAGCTCCACCACCGAGCCCTGGGCCAGCTGCAGCAGCGTCTTGATCGGCACCTTGGTGCGACCGAGCTCTACCGTGAGCTGGACCGGGATATCGAGAATCATCTCGATGTCGTTATGGAAGGCGCTGGGCGGTTCCTTCGCCAGCGGCTGGAAGACCTTGGAGGCGGCCGGTGTTGCTGTGGCTGGCGTGGCGACGGCCTGGGCAGGCGCGGCGGCAGCGGCGAGATCCTCGGCGCTGGTCTGCTCCGCCAGGGCACTGGCCCAGTCGTCCATCGGGTCGGCCGGGATGTCCTCTTTGCCGTCAGTCATGGTCGGTTTCCTTGTTGGAATCGATTTCTTGGTGATTGATCATCCGTTCTACCCGCAACGCATACTGGCCGTTCATGGTGCCAAAGCCGGCCTGCATCACGGGCACGCCATCGACCTTGCCGAAGACCTGCTCGGGCAACTCGATGGGGAGTACATCGCCGACGCGCAGCGCCAGCACATCGGCTACGGTGCTTTCCACGTGGGCAAATTCGGCTACCAGGTCTACCTCGGCCGCGCGGATCTGCTGCGACAATTGGGAGATCCAGCGCTTGTCGACTTCGACCTCGTCCTGCAGCGGGTTCATCAGCAGGTCGCGCACCGGCTCGATCATCGAGTACGGGAAGCAGACGTGAAGCTGGCCGCCGACGGCGCCGAGTTCGATATGGAAGGCCGTTGTTACCACCACCTCGCTGAGCATGGCGATGTTGGCAAACTTGGTGTGCATTTCCGAGCGGATGTATTCCAGCTCGATCGGGTGCACCGCCTGCCAGGCGTTGCCGTAGCTGGAGAGCGCCAGGTCCAGCAGGCGCCGGATGATGCGCTGCTCGGTCTGGGTAAAGTCGCGCCCTTCCACGCGGGTGTGGAAGCGCCCGTCGCCGCCGAACAGGTTGTCGACCACCAGGAACACCAGGTTGGGGTCGAACACGAACAGTGACGTGCCGCGGAACGGCTTCATGTGCACCAGGTTCAGGTTGGTCGGTACCGGCAGGTTGCGCACAAAGTCGCCGTACTTCTCGATGCGGATCGAGCCTACGGAGATGTCGGCGCCTCGGCGGATGAAGTTGAACAGCTGGGTGCGAAGCTGGCGGGCAAAGCGCTCGTTGATGATCTCGAGCGTGTGCAGCCGGCCGCGCACGATACGCTCTTGCGTGGCCAGGTTGTACGGGCGCACGCCATCCTCGGAGACCGGCGCGGCGACCTCGGGCGTGTCGGTCTCGCCCGACACGCCTTTCAGTAATTCGTCTACCTCGTCCTGCGAGAGGAACTTGTCGTAGGCCATCTAGTGTCCTGCCCCGTGAGTGCCGTGATGAATGAAAGCGACCATTTGCCCGGATTGCCTATGAGCCCGTGCGCTGGCGTTGGCGCGCACGCCGTGAAACGCGCAAGGCGGACAAGGACGGATTCATATCGGATGTACTGGTGGGGCAGGGCAAAGCGCTTACTGCACCACGAAGGAAGTGAATAGGACGTCCAGGATCTGCTGTTTGGGCAGGTTGGGCGCGAACGGCTGGCTGATGGCATTCTGGATTTCCTGGGCCAGCTTGCGCTTGCCTTCCACCGTCGCCAGGTCTGGCGGCTGCTTGGCCGACAGCAGCAGCAAGATGCGGCTGCGGACTTCCGGCAGGTATTCGGTGATGCGCGCCTGGTTCTGCGCGTCCGCCACCTTGAGCGACAAACCGGTATGCAGGAAGCGGTCACCGTCATCGCTCTTCAGATTGACGGTAAATGCTTCCAACGGCACAAAAATCGGCGGCGGTACAACCGGTGCGGCGGGCGCGGCCGGTTGGCGGTTGCTCAGGATGTTGCCCAGAAAAAAGCCCCCGGCACCCAGCGCAGCGACGAGCACGACGCCGAGAACCAGCAGCAGTCGCCCGCGCTTGCTCGTGTTGCCGTCAGCCTGGGAAGAAGTGAGCGTATTCGCCATGAGATGCCTGTATCGGAATGCCCTGCCATTCTTGAGGGAATCAGGGGCAAGCAAAGGGCCGAAAAAAAGGGTGAAACCCGCTCAGCTTGGCCCTTTGAGCCGAGCAGGTCTTGTCATCCGAGCGATGCGGATGGTCTTACAGGGGTTAACGAATGGCGGGCACGGAACTTGAGTGGGATGTGTAAGGAAATCCCGCACTGGGGGCCGGACAGCGGGTGGCGCCGGGGTGGGGCGGCCGGTTCACCTCCCTTTGGGCGAGCTGGTGCGGCCGGTCAGCCGCCGCCCGCGCCGCCGTGCGCCGGGGTGGGGGGTGCTGCCAGGCTATTGATTGGAAAGGGATTTTCCTGTGGCCAGGTATCGGTGGGACCAGGCGCGCGGTGGATTGCCTCGGCCGCGATGGCGATCAGGGCGTTGGCTGCGGTGCTGAGCGGCCGCAGCGGGTGGCAGACCGTGCCGGGGCAGCCCATGGCGCCCTGATCCGCAGCGGTGCGTATGACTGACGGGCGCTCAGGAGCCGCGGCAAGTTGGCGGGAATACGCACCAGCCGCCGTCCCGGTGCCGGAAGAAGAAGATGGCCAGTGAGCCGGCGGGGCGGTTGACTTCCGCGCACACACAGCCGCCCGACATGCCGGGCGGGTGCACGCGGGTGATCCTGGCGTCGTCCGTGGATCCCAGCCACTTGTGGACCAAGGCGCGTAGCGACGTGACGGCCGATTGCATTTCACACTCCTTCGGTTCTTGCAACCCTCCTGCGACCTTATGGGCGGGGTTGGCCGGTACGGTCTTCATGCCTGCAGTATTGTTCTTGCGCCCTGGCGGCGAAATCGGCCAAGACTGAAAACGGTGTCCGATGGACGGCAACGACGGTGTCCGTGGCGGGCTGGCCCGTGTCAGCGGATGCTGACAAAGCGGTAGCCGATCCGCCGTGCCGGGCCCGTTTCCTGTGCAGTATTGGCCGAGTTCAGCCCAGGTCGCCGCCGCCTACCGGCAGGACCGTGCCCGTGATGTAGGAGGCCTCGTCGGACGCAAGGAACAGGATGGCGCGCACTTGTTCGTCGATGGTGCCGTAGCGGCGCATCAGGCTGGAGCCGATGGTCTGGTCAACGATCCCCTGATACCAGATGGCTTCCTGTGGGGTCTGCTCCGCCGTGTTGCGCGGCACTTTGCGCGGCGGCGCCGCGGTGCCGCCGGTGGCGACCGCGTTGACGCGGATGCCGTCCTGCGCATGCTCGAAGGCCAGGCTGGCGGTCAGTGCGTTGACGCCCCCCTTCGCGGCCGCATAGGGCACGCGGTGGATGCTGCGCGTGGCGATGGACGAGATATTGACGATCGTCCCCTGCCGGCGCCCGATCATGGCGGGCAGCACGGCGCGGCAGCACCACAGGGTGGGGAACAGGGAGCGGCGGATCTCGGCTTCGATCTGCGCTTCCTCGTATTCCTGGAAGGGCCTGGCCCAGATGGTGCCGCCCACGTTGTTGACGAGGATATCGATGCGGCCGTAGGCCTGCAGCGCGGCGCTGGCCATCTGGCAGGCGCCGGCGTAGGTTTCCAGGTCGGCCTCCACCGCCAGCGCCCGGCCGCCATTCGCGGCGATTTCCGCGGCGACCTCATGCACCAGTGGCGAGCGGTCGACCAGTAACAGGCTGCCGCCCTCGGCCGCAGCGGCGAGCGCCACGCCGCGTCCGATCCCTTGTGCCGCGCCGGTGACGATGGCGGTTTTTTCGCTGAAGCGCGCGTTTGTGTTCATGGCGTATCCGTGATCCGTATTCCGTGAAAAGGTGGGTCAGGCAGCGTTGCTGGCCGAGAATTTCTCGTAGTGGAAGCTGGCCGGCGTCACGCCGGCGTCCTGCAGCCAGCCGCGCACCGCGTCCACCATGGCGACCGGGCCGCACAGGTAGATGTCGACGTTCCCGCCATTGAGCCAGGCCTGCTCCACGTGCTGGGTCACATAGCCCTTGCGGGTTTCGCTGCTGACCGGGTCGAGCACACAGGTGCGGTACTCGAAGCCGGCGAGCTTGCGCTTTGCTTCGTCGAGCTGTTCCAGGGCCACCAGGTCGATCTCATGCGTCACGCCGTACACCAGGCGGACCGGATGTGGGCTGCCGTTCGCGGCCAGCACGTCCAGCATGGACAGGAAGGGCGCGATGCCGGTGCCGCCTGCCAGGAACAGCACAGGGCGGGTCACTTCGCGCAGGTAGAAGCTGCCATAGGGGCCGGCGAAGGCAATGGGCTGGCCGGGCTGCGCCTGTTTGCTCAGGAACTCGCTCATGCGGCCGTTGGGCACGTTGCGCACCACAAATGAAGCGTGCCTGGCGCTAGGGGCGGAACTGAACGAGTACGAACGGGTCAGGCCGGTACCCGGAATTTCCACGTTCACATACTGCCCCGCCAGGAATGTCGGCGCGGCGGTCTCACCGAGGTCGATCGAGAACCCGATGGTGGAATCGGACAACTTGTCCACCGCCGCCAGCTTGCCCTGGTAGCTGGTCACCCCCGTCTTGCAGGCGGCCGACGACGCCGGCACCTTGATCACGCAATCCGAGCGCGGGCGCGTCTGGCACGCCAGCACGTAGCCCTTGGCCGCTTCCTCGGGCGTCAGCGCGTCTTCGATATAGCTCGACTCCGGCAGGTCGTACTCGCCGGATTCGCATAAGCCGCGGCAGGTGCCGCAGGCGCCGTCGCGGCAGTCCAGCGGGATATTGATCTGCTGGCGGTAGGCGGCGTCGGACAGCGTTTCATTGGCGGCGCAGGTAATGAAGCGGGTGACGCCGTCTTCGAACTGCAAAGCGATGTTGTATTCCATGGCGTGATTCCTCCGGCGCGTCCGCTCAGATGTGATAGATGTCGATGACCTGGTTGATGTAGTCGTTTTTCAGCACGACGTACTTGTCCAGGATCTGCGGCCGCTCGCCGGCAAAGTCGATGACGTAGCGCGACATGCCGAAGTAGCTGTAGTTGGTCTTGTAGCGGTGGCTCAGCGTGTGCCAGTTGAAACGCACCGTGCAGACGCCGCCTTCCTGGCGCTCCAGCTCGACGTTGCTGAGGTTGTGGCTGGTGCGTGTGTCCGGCATGGTGGCGCTGGAGCGCTCGGTCTTGATGCGGAACACGCGGTCTTCCAGGCCCTGGCGGTTCGGGTAGTAGATCAGCGAGATCTCGCGCTGGGGGTCGGTCACCAGCGTGTCGTCATCGTCCCAGGATGGCATCCAGAACGCGGCATCCGGGTGATAGCAGGCCAGCCATTCATCCCATTGTTCGTCATCCAGCAAGCGGCTTTCCCGGTAGAGGAAGGCCTGGATATCCGCGAGGCTGATCGTGGCGGTCGTGGTCATGCTTCGCTCCCTGCGTTGCTTGCTTCGGCCCCGGTGGCTTTCTTCATGACGTCCAGCCAGTAGCGGTGCTGCACCGTGTACAGGCCTTCGTCCTCTGTCTTGACGCCGCTCATCAACGGCTTGAGGCCAATCTTCTGCGCGGCCTCGTCGGCGCCTTCCACCCAGTGCGTGGCGCCGCGGCACATGTCGTTCCATTCCACTGCGCTGCCGGCATAGCCTTGCTGGCAGGCGCGGAATTCTTCCAGGTCGTCGGGCGTGGCCATGCCGCTGACGTTGAAGAAATCCTCGTACTGGCGGATGCGGCGCGCGCGCGCCTCGTCGGCCTCGCCCCTGGGCGCGATGCAGTAGATGGTGACTTCGGTCTTGTTGACGGATAGCGGGCGCAGCACGCGGATCTGCGAGCCGAACTGGTCCATCAGGTAGACGTTCGGGTACAGGCACAGGTTGCGCGAGTTCTGGATCATCCAGTCCGCCGTCTCGGCGCCGCAGCGCTCGGCGAATTCCTCGCGCCGGCTGAAATTCGGCCGGTCTTCGGGATTGGCCCAGCGCGACCACAGCAGCATATGGCCGTGATCGAAGGCGTAGAAGCCGCCGCCTTGCCGGCCCCAGTTGCCCGCGTCCATCGCGCGGATCTTGTCCTCGCGGGCGTTCTCCTGCTTGCGGTGGTTGGTGGTGGCGGCGTAGTTCCAGTGCACCGCGGAGACGTGGTAGCCGTCGGCGCCGTTCTCGGTCTGCAGCTTCCAGTTGCCTTCAAAGGTATAGGTGGAGGCGCCGCGCAGCACTTCGAGCCCGTCGGCGGACTGGTCCACGATCATGTCGATGATCTTGGCGGCTTCGCCCAGGAAATCCTTGAGGGGCGCCACATCCGGGTTCAGGCTGCCGAACAGGAAACCGCGGTAGTTTTCAAAGCGTGCCACCTTTTTCAGGTCGTGCGAGGCTTCCTTGTTGAAGCAGTCGGGGTAGCCGGCGCCCTCCGGATCCTTGACCTTGAGCAGCTTGCCGCTGTTGTTGAAGGTCCAGCCGTGGAAGGGGCAGGTGTAGGTCGCCTTGTTGCCGCGCTTGTGGCGGCACAGCATGGCGCCGCGATGGGTGCAGGCGTTGATCAGGGCGTTGAGTTCGCCCTGGCGGTTGCGCGCGATCACGACCGGCTGGCGGCCGATGTAGGTCGTGTAGTAGTCGTTGCTGTTGGGGATCTGGCTCTCGTGCGCCAGGTAGATCCAGTTGCCCTCGAAGATGTGCTTCATCTCGAGTTCGAACAGCGCTTCATCGGTAAAGGCGCTGCGATGCAGGCGGTAGTCGCCGGTTTCGCGGTTTTCCACCAGGTAGTCGTCCAGCCGCTTCAGGGTCGGGCTGTTGTCCGGGTAAATGGGGATCATGAGGTGTCTCCTGCATCCGTGCGGATGCGCCGGGCCGTGAGGTGTCCTCAGGGCGGCCCTGATGTGGCTGCAGCGGCCGGCAGGTGCGCCGGCTACGTCTTTCCTGTCTTGGGGGCGCTTACGCGGCGGCGCGCTTGCGTTCCACTTCCGGCGCCGGCGCCGCGGCGCATTCGCCGTACAGGCGGAAGTCGAAATCGATGGAGGCAAACGGCTTGCCCAGGCCGCGTTTGGCAAGTTCCTCGGGGGCGTCGATATGCCTGACGGCCGGCACCAGCCCCTCGCGGCTGGCGAAGGCGAAGTCGTCCCACAGGTATTCGTCGCCGTCGATATTGATCTGGGTGGTCAGCTTGCGATGGCCGGGGGCCGAGACGAAGAAGTGGATGTGGGCAGGCCGGCGGCCGTGGCGGCCCAGCAGGTCCAGCAGGTGCTGGGTGGTGCCTTGCGGCGGGCAGCCGTAGCCCATTGGCACGTTGCTGCGGAACTGATAGCGGCCCTCGCCGTCGGTCACGATGGTGCGGCGCAGGTTGAAGTCCGACTGGGCCTTGTCGAAGAACGAGTAGTTGCCAAGCAGGTTGGCATGCCAGACCTCCACCGAGGCGCCGGGCAGCGGCTTGCCGTTGGCGTCGTACACCGTGCCCTGCATGAACAGGACCTCGCCCTTGCCGTCCTCGCTGCCGTCGTCCAGCCGGGCGAAGCCTTCGCTGGCCGGTGCGCCGGCCACGTACAGGGGACCCTCGATGGTGCGCGGTGTGCCGCCGTTCAGGCCGGCCTTCGCCTCGGCTTCGTCGGCGCGGATGTCCAGGAAACGCTCCAGGCCCAGGCCGGCGGCCAGCAGGCCAAGCTCCGGGCCGGCCTCTGCGAAATACTCGATGCCCTTCCAGACTTCGCTTGCGCTCAGGTCAAGGTCCTCGATGGCCTTGAACAGGTCGGCGGTCAGGCGGGCCACCACGCTTTGCACGCGGGCGTCGACATTGCCCTTGGCGGTGTCGACGATGAACGCTTTCACCAGCGCTTCGATTTCCGGGTGAGTCATTTGTCTGCTCCTTGTCTCTGGTTTTCTGGGTGGGTCCGTCTTGCAAGACGCCGTTCATGTGGCCTTGCATTGGCTTCCGGCATGGCGGCGTGATTCGAACTAAAATGCCAAAAAGGTATAAAAAATCGTTGTCACAGCCTGGTGCGAAGAATAGGAGCACTGAATTTGGCGGTCCAACACTGTTTTAGTATTGGCTGAATACTCAAAAGGTATGACTTTGGACTTGCGTCACTTACGTTACTTTGTCGCCGTCGCGGAGGAACTCAACTTCACTCGCGCGGCCGAGCGGCTGCATATCGCGCAGCCGCCGCTGAGCCGGCAGATCCAGCAGTTGGAAGAGGGGTTGGGGGTGCAGCTGTTCGAGCGCAACGCGCGGCCGCTAAAGCTGACCGAGGCCGGGCGCTTTTTCTACGCGCATGCCCTGCAGCTGCTGGCGCAGGCCGCGGAACTGGAGTCGATGACCCGGCGGGTGGGGCAGATCGAGCGGAAAATGTCGGTCGGCTTTGTCGGCTCGACGCTGTACGGCATGCTGCCCAAGATCATCCGGCGCTTCAGGACTGAGCACCCGGAGATCGAACTCAGCCTGCACGAGATGACCACCATGGACCAGATCGCGGCGCTCAAGCAGGGCACCATCGACGTGGGGTTTGGCCGCATACGGCACGAGGACCCGAATGTGCGCCGGGTTGTGCTGCGCGAGGAGCGCATGATCGTGGCGCTGCCGGTCGGGCATCCGCTCTCGCTGGTCAAGCCGGTACTCTCGCTGCACGACCTGCTGGGCGAGACCCTGATCATCTTTCCCAAGGCGCCCCGTCCCAGCTATGCCGACCAGGTGCTGGCGGCGTTCCATGACCGCGCCTTGCAGCCGGGGCGCATCCATGAGGCGCGCGAACTGCAGATCGCATTGGGGCTGGTGGCGGCGGGGGAGGGCATTTCAATCGTCCCTAGCAGCGTGCATGGCCTCAAGCGGGACGACATCAGCTACAAGGAACTGGACGATCCCAACCTGGTGTCGCCTATCATCATGAGCACGCGTAGCCTCGATGAGACCGAGGAGATCAGCGCCATGCTCGACATGATCTACCGGCTGTACGAAGAGGAGAAGCTGGATTTCCTGCCGCCGGGCTAGGAAGCGATCTAATGCGCAGAGGTTGCCGCCTGGACGGGAAGGGGCTTGATTTTATTTGGTTTTTTATTGTCAACTCTTATATAAGATATAAGACGTTTGACCTAAAACGCACTTCCCTTTAAAATCGCGGCACAACCGGTTTTTGCAACCCTATTACTCCGCAGGTTCCCATGCTTGAAAACTATCGCGCCCATGTTGCCGAACGCGCCGCGCTCGGCATTCCCCCTCTGCCGCTGACCGCCAAGCAGACTGCGGAACTGATCGAATTGCTGAAAGCGCCCCCTGCGGGTGAAGAGCAGGTCCTGGTCGACCTGATCACGCACCGCGTGCCGGCCGGCGTGGACGACGCCGCCAAGGTCAAGGCCTCGTACCTTGCTGCCGTCGCACTGGGCAAGGAAGTCTGCCCGCTGCTTTCGCGTGCCAAGGCAGCCGAGCTGCTGGGCACCATGCTGGGCGGCTACAACATCTCCCCGCTGATCGAACTGCTGGACGATGCCGAGATCGGCACCGTTGCCGCCGAAGCGCTCAAGAAGACGCTGCTGATGTTCGACGCCTTCCACGACGTCAAGGAAAAGGCCGACAAGGGCAACGCCAACGCCAAGGCCGTGCTGCACAGCTGGGCCGACGCCGAGTGGTTCACCAGCCGTCCGGAAGTGCCGCAAAGCCTGACCGTGACCGTGTTCAAGGTCACCGGCGAAACCAACACCGACGATCTGTCGCCGGCCCCGGACGCCACCACGCGCCCGGACATCCCGCTGCACGCGCTGGCCATGCTGAAGAACGCGCGCCCCGGCATCACCCCGGAAGAAGACGGCAAGCGCGGCCCGGTCAAGTTCATCGAATCGCTGAAGGACAAGGGCAACCTGGTCGCCTACGTGGGCGACGTGGTCGGCACCGGTTCCTCGCGCAAGTCCGCCACCAACTCGGTGCTGTGGTTCACCGGCGAAGACATCCCCTTCGTGCCGAACAAGCGTTTCGGCGGCGTGTGCCTGGGCAGCAAGATTGCCCCGATCTTCTACAACACCATGGAAGACGCCGGCGCGCTGCCGATCGAGCTGGACGTGTCCGGCATGGAAATGGGCGACGTGATCGAGCTGCGTCCCTATGACGGCAAGGCCCTGAAGAACGGCGCAGTCGTCGCCGAATTCACCGTGAAGTCCGACGTGCTGTTCGACGAAGTGCGCGCCGGCGGCCGTATTCCCCTGATCGTCGGCCGTGGCCTGACCGCCAAGGCCCGCGAAGCGCTCGGCCTGGCTCCGTCCACGCTGTTCCGCCTGCCGCACAACCCGGCCGACACCGGCAAGGGCTTCACCCTGGCCCAGAAGATGGTTGGCCGC
Organism: Cupriavidus sp. F041; assembly: GCF_057814235.1. Lineage (NCBI taxonomy): Bacteria > Pseudomonadati > Pseudomonadota > Betaproteobacteria > Burkholderiales > Burkholderiaceae > Cupriavidus > Cupriavidus sp. F041. Next base: position 895,188 of record NZ_JBVASY010000001.1, on the reverse strand, counting down.
GCCTGCGGTCTGGAAGAAGGCAAGGGCATCCGCCCGGGCACGTACTGCGAACCGAAGATGACTTCGGTGGGCTCGCAGGACACCACCGGCCCGATGACGCGTGATGAGCTGAAGGATCTGGCTTGCCTGGGCTTCTCGGCCGACCTGGTGATGCAGTCGTTCTGCCACACCGCCGCCTATCCGAAGCCGGTCGACGTCAAGACCCACCACACGCTGCCGCAGTTCATCAGCACCCGTGGCGGCATCTCGCTGCGCCCGGGCGACGGCGTGATCCACTCGTGGCTGAACCGCATGCTGCTGCCCGACACCGTCGGCACCGGCGGCGACTCGCACACCCGTTTCCCGATCGGCATCAGCTTCCCCGCAGGTTCGGGCCTGGTGGCTTTCGCGGCTGCCACCGGCGTGATGCCGCTGGACATGCCGGAATCCGTGCTGGTGCGCTTCAAGGGCAAGATGCAGCCCGGCGTCACGCTGCGTGACCTGGTCAACGCGATTCCGCTGTACGCGATAAAGTCGGGCATGCTGACCGTGGCCAAGCAAGGCAAGAAGAACATCTTCTCGGGTCGTATCCTGGAAATCGAAGGCCTGCCCGACCTGAAGGTCGAGCAGGCATTCGAACTCTCCGACGCGTCGGCTGAACGTTCGGCCGCCGGTTGCTCGGTGCGCCTGAACAAGGAACCGATCATCGAATACATCAACAGCAACATCACGCTGCTGAAGTGGATGATCGCCGAGGGCTATCAGGACCCGCGCAGCCTGTCGCGCCGCATCCAGGCCATGGAAGCCTGGCTGGCCGATCCGAAGCTGCTGGAGCCGGATGCCGACGCCGAATACGCCGCGGTGATCGAGATCGACCTGGCCGACGTGCATGAGCCCATCGTGGCCTGCCCGAACGACCCGGACGACGTCAAGACCCTGTCGGAAGTGGCTGGCGCCAAGATCGACGAAGTTTTCATCGGTTCGTGCATGACCAATATTGGCCACTTCCGCGCGGCCTCCAAGCTGCTCGAAGGCAAGCGCGATATCCCGGTCAAGCTGTGGGTTGCCCCGCCGACCAAGATGGATGCCAAGCAGCTGACCGAAGAAGGCCACTACGGCGTGTTCGGCACCGCAGGCGCCCGTACGGAAATGCCGGGTTGCTCGCTGTGCATGGGTAACCAGGCACAAGTGCGCGAAGGCGCTACGGTGATGTCGACCAGCACGCGTAACTTCCCGAATCGTCTTGGCAAGAACACCAATGTGTATCTGGGTTCGGCTGAGCTGGCGGCGATTTGCTCGCGTCTGGGGCGTATTCCGACGAAGGAAGAGTACATGTCGGATATGGGTGTGCTGAACGCCAATGGCGACAAGATCTACAAGTACATGAACTTTGATCAGATCGAAGACTTTAAGGATGTGGCGGATACGGTGACGCTGTAAGCGGTACTGGTTTTCGACAGGTATGTATGTTTTGGAAGGCCCCCTTGCGGGGCCTTTCTTTTATGGTTGTCGGGGTGTTTGGCTGAAGGGGGCTTGGGGGTGTTGATCGCAGTTTGAGGGTATTTGGTTTTTTTTGGGGCGGTGTTGGTTTCAACGACCAACACCGCCCCAAAAAAAACCAAATAGCATTAAAACTCCACCGACTCACCACCTATTCCAAGAATCTCGAACACATAATTCCCAACAGCCAGCGCCAAACCATTAACGCTGCATCAGCCCGAACAATCGCACATAGTGCGGATAAAACCTCACCTACTCATAAGTCAGAAATTTAGCGGACATATAGTCTATGCTTGAGCGATAGTCATTGAGAGGCACGCTCATGAAACGGGACGGCCGCAGTCTGGCTCACAACACGCTTGAAGAAATGCGCATCCTGGCGGTGCAACGCATGGCCGAGGGGGACCATCCGGATGATGTCGCGGCGTCGTTCGGAATGAATCGGTCGTGGGCATACAAGATTCGCGCCCAGGCGCATGGCCGTGGTGTACGAGCGCTGCGCTCGACCAAGGGCACGGGTCGCCCGCGCACGCTCACGCTTGCGCAGGAGCAGCGGGTGCTGCGATGGATCAATGGCAAGAATCCGATGCAGTATGGGTTCGATTTCGGGCTGTGGACGCGCAATCTGGTTCGCGAACTGGTGCAGATAAAATTCGGCGTGACGCTGAGTCTGGCCTCGATCGGCGCGATGCTGGCACGCCTGAACCTGACGCCGCAAAAGCCGCTGCAGCGCGCTTACCAGCGCGATCCGGAGGCGATCGATCGCTGGCGGCGCGACACGTTTCCGGCCATTGCCAGGCAGGCTCGTGAGCAGAAGGCGGATATCTTCTTCTGGGACGAATCGGGCTTTCGAGCTGACTCGGTGCATGGCAAGACGTGGGCGCCGCGCGGAGAAACGCCCGTTGTCGAGCGGCCGGGCCAGCGGCAAAGCATGAGCGCGGCGTCCGCCGTCAGTTCGAAGGGTGCCTTCTGGTTTGCAACGTATGAAGGCGGGCTCAGCGGCGAGTTGTTCGTCACGCTGCTCAAGAAGCTGATGTTCAACCGAAAGAAGGCGGTACATCTGATCGTCGACGGATTGCCAGCGCACAAGAAGACCATCGTCAAGGACTACGTTGTCAGCACGCAGGGCAAATTGACCTTGCATTTCCTGCCCGGTTACGCCCCTGACCTCAATCCAGATGAGTTGGTATGGAGTCACGTCAAGCGCAACGGCGTCGCGCGGCGCCCTTTGCAAAAAGGCGAAAAACTGGGCCCGCGAATTCACGAACAGCTTGCACAAATTGGACGCAATCCGAAGCTCGTACGCTCGTTCTTCAGGCATCCATCTGTCCGCTATATTTCTGACTTATGAGTAAATCCCCCCTTAGCATCATGGCCCGCCTAAAACTCGAATTCCCCGAAGACCAATACTGCTACTCCACCCACCTCACGGTGCGCGTCACCGACATCAACTCGGCCAACCACCTCGGCAACGACTCGATGATCTCGATGATCTCCGAGGCACGCGCCCGTTTCCTCTTCGAGTTCGGCATCCAGGAAACCCAGGGCGACGGCGTCGGCATCATCGTCAGCGACCTCGCCACCACCTACCGCAACGAGGCGCACGCCCGCGACCAGTTGCTGTTCGAGGTTGGGGTGATGGATTTCAACCGATACGGCGGCGACATCACTTTCCGCATCACGCGCCCGCAGGACCAGACGCTGGTGGCAATGGCCAAGTCCGGTTTTGTCTTTTTCAACTACCAGATCAAGAAGGTGGTGCCGATGCCGGAAGCCTTCTCGCGGAAATTTGTCAAGGTCAACTGGGTCGACTGAGGCCCGGTTAGCGCGGCAGGCAGCATAGCCGGGCGCGCCGGCTGCGCGGCACAGGCGCGACATGGGGTAAGGTGTGAGCAATGCTATCCGCGCCACGCCATCGTCATGGGTTTCTTCGACTCGCTCTTCCTGCGCAAGCCGCCGCCGGACCGTTTCGCGGCGCATTTCATTGCAGTGGCCAGACGCCAGGGTTTCGAGGGCCGCCTGGAATTCAATGCGGACGAGTTCCGGCTGGAGCACGGGCGCAATGCTTTTTTCAACCTCCACAATGCCTACCGGGCGTATTGCGAGACGCGTGGCGCACAGCGCGACAAGGCGCTGCACAGCTTCGTGGCGACCTTGTGCTCCAGCGGTCAGGCTACGCCTGCCTTGCTGTCAGAGGCAGGCCCCATGCTCCGCCCGCTGATCCGCAGCCGCTCGCTGATCGATGAAATCCGGCTGCATCACATGCGCACCGAGGGCGATGCCTCGAGCTTCCAGGCCGCCTGCCTGCCCTTCGGCGACGATTGCGTGATCCTGCTGGCGGTGGACTACCCGGAAACCACCTCGACCCTGTTGAACGGCCCTTCCGCCTCCTGGCAACTGACCCTGGATGAGGCGCTGCGGATCGCGGCCGACAATCTGCGCGACCACACCGCCGAGGCCTTCGTGCAGGTGGCCCAGGGCGTGTACCAGGGCGCCTGGAGCGATGGATACGAGGCCAGCCGCGCGCTGCTGCCGGATGTGCTGCAGCGGGTGCCGGTGCGCGGCCGCCCGGTGTTCATGTTGCCCACCCGCGAGGTACTGCTGGTGACCGGCGACCAGGACGAAGCAGGGCAGCTGCACATGGTGGAGCTGAGCCTGCAGGCTTCGCGGCAGGGCCGCACGATCTCGCCTGCCATGTTCCGCTACGGGCCCGGAGACGCCTGGCACGCAGCGCACGCCGTGCCGTCTGGCCCGGACGTGTCGCATTTCGTGCCGGCCGGCGCGCAGGCGGCACGGCATCTTGCCCACCTCAAGCGGCTGTACCAAAAGGAAGAATACGACACGCAGAAGGATGCCATCGATCGCCTGAACGAGCGCGCCGGCGCGGGTGTGTTCCTGGCGAGTTACCTGCTCTACGGCCAGCAGGACGATCCCGTGGCCTCGTTTTCGGTCGCCACCTGGACCTGCGGCGTGGACACCTCGCTGCCGCTCACGGACCGCATCGCGCTGGTGCGGCCCGATGCCGACGATGCCCCCGGGAAGACGCGGGTGGTGGCATGGCAGCAGGCGCTGGCGCTGCTTGGCGATCTGGTCGAGGAAGAAGCGCTCTATCCCGTCAGGTACCGCGTACGGACCTTCCCCGACGAAAGCCGCCTGGCGCTGCTCGATGAAGTGGGCTGACGGGCACTGGCGCCGCGCCACCCGCTAACGCGTCTTGCGGAAGGTCAGGTTGATCCGCTCGTGCCCCAGCAGCGCGTGGTCGCCGTCCGCCAGCGGCGCGATGCCATGGAACGCCAGGCGCGCGGGGCCGCCCCAAACCACCACGTCGCCATGCGCCAGCCGCACGCGCAGCGGGCGCTCGGCGCGCCGCAGGCCGCCGAACAGGAATATGGCGGGCAGGCCGAGCGAAACCGAGACGATGGGCGCGCGCAGGTCGAGCTCGTCGCGGTCCTGGTGCAGGGACAGGCGGGTGCCGGGCGCGTAACGGTTGAGCAGGCAGGCGTCCGGCACGAAATCCGCAAAGCCGGCAGTGGCGGCGGCTTCGCGCGCCAGCGACAGGAACCCCGCCGGCATGGCCGGCCATGGCTGGCCGCTAAGTGGATCGGCCGCTTCGTAGCGGTAGCCTGTGAGATCCGAAACCCAGCCAAACGGGCCGCAGTTGGTCATGGCCACCGACATGCGCAGGCCGCCCGGCGTGATGAGGTGGCGCCATGGCGCTTGCGCCGCAATGCCGCGCACGGCATCCAGCAGGGTCTGGTCATGCTCCCGCGCGAAGCCGCGCAATACCACCGCGCCGGGCACGATCGGCTCGGCATGGGGTGCGTCTTGCGGCAGGGAGTCGAACAGGTCAAAGGTCATGGCGTTCTGGCGGGCGGGCGCTGCAGCCCTGCGCTAAAACGACATGGTAAGCGCGAACGCGCGTGGCTGCTGCGGGGGCTGCGGCATATGCGCCGCAGCCCCCGTCGCTCGCGTCCGGTCAGGCGAAGGTGTCGACCTCGCCGCGTGCGAGGGTACGTGTCACCGGCGCAGCGGGGCCGGCATTGAGAGGAGCCGTGGTGGCGCCTGCCAGCGTGCCGAAGCCGTTTTGCGGGCTGCCCGGCTGGCGTTGCTGTTGCTGCTGACCGTTGCCGGCCTGGCCGGCAAAGCTGTCGGCGCCGACCGAGGTCTGCCCAAGCTGGATGCCGTTGTCCGCCAGCGCGGTGCGCAACTGCGGCAGCGCTGCTTCGACCGCGGCACGCACGGCCGCGTGGGGCGAGACGAACTGGGCCTGTGCCTGGTCGTTGACGACGTTGAGCACGACCTTGAGCGGGCCGAGATCGGGCGGGTTGAGCTGCAGCTCGGCGGTGTGGTTGCCCTGGGTCGACAGGCGCACCATCTGCTGGCCGAGCGCTTGCGGCCACTGGCCGTCGCCTACCGGCGGGGCGATCGGCAGCGAGGTGGCTGGCGACAGGCCGCCGGCGGTGGGCGCCAGGCTCGCGGCCATGGTGCTGGCGGCCATCATCGGCGTGGCGGCCACGCCAGCGGGCGCGGCTTCCGTGTTGGCCGGCTCGGCGGCGCGCATGGCTGCCGCCAGTTGCATCGGGTTGGCTGGCGCGGCGGTGGCGGCAACCTGGGGCTTGCTGTCCTTGCTGGCTTCGCCAAGTTGGAGCTGGGCCTTGTACGGCTGGCCGGAGGTGTCCTGCTGCCCGGCGCCGGACTGTCCCTTGCCGGCTTGCTGGCCCGCCACGGCAGCCGCGAGGCTGGCGGCCAGGTCCGGGCTAGCCTTGGCAGCGTCGCCGGCCGGGGCGGCAGCCGGCTTGTCCGTGGCCGCGGCCTGGGTGCTGGCCGGGGTTTGCGGCGCGGGCTGCAGCGCGGCGCGCTGGGAGGCGATGGTGGCCAGCGTATCGGCTGCCGCCGAGCTTGCCGGTGCGGCGGCGTCGGGCGTGGTGGCTGCCGTGGTGGCCAGGGCGGGGTCCTTCAGGCCGGCCTGGGTACCCAGGGCAGCCGTGCCGGGCAGTCCGGCCGCGGCAGTTTGCGCGCCGTTGGCTGCCGGCGTGGCAGGCTGGGCCGCTTGTGGCGCCAGCAGGGCGGCAAGCGCAGCGGCGGCGGACTGGGCGGCGGGGTCCGCCGCCACTTCCTGGCCCTGTTCGTCTTCCTTGTCCTGGCGGCGCGACGGCTTGGCAGCTACCGCGTTGCCTTGCGCGACCTGGGCAGGATCGTTGCCGGCGGCGCCGCCATCCTTGCCGTTTGCGTCGGCGCGGGCAGGGGCGCAGTCGGCGTTTTTATTGCTTCCGGCGCTCTGGTTGCTGCTGGTACGGTCCTCGCTGCGGGCGCGCGCCAGCGCATCGCCGAACCCCTGCGTCTTCGCATCGGTGCTGCCGGCGTTGTTGGCGTTGCGCGGGGAGGTCGCCGTGCTGGCGGCATTGCTGACAATCTGGCTGATATCGATCATGTCGGGATTCGGTCTCGCTGGGCGGCTTAGCGGTGGCGGCCCGCGACTTGCAGGCGGGCGGCGCGGGCGGCGTATTCGTCGGTGTCGCGTTGTTCGCGACGCGTGCTGGCTAGGTGTTCGCGCGTCGCCGCGCGGGTAATCAGGGTGTCGAAAGAGTTCTGGCGGCGTTTCTGCTGCTGCCAGTTGGCGCGGCCGGCCAGCAACTGTGCCTCGGCCCTGGCCAGCGATTCCGTCTGCTGGCGGATGGCGGTATCGAGCGAGGCCAGGAACTGCGCAAAGTCCTGCCAGCGCGTGGAGGTCATGCCGTCTTGCGCGATGGCCTGCATGCGCTCGCGGTATTCCTGCCGGTACTGGGTGAGCGCGGCCAGTTGTTGCTCCGCCTGGTTGCGCAGGCCTTGCAGCCGGCCCAGTTCGCGCGCGGCGGCATCCGTATCGTTCTGGGCCAGGTCGGCCAAGGTATTCAATGCAGATGGCTTAGCCATGTTCACTCCGTTGGAAGAGACTATGCAACTGGCCGATCGAGTCGCCGTAGCCGGCGCGCTCGTGGATGTCCTGCTGTAGGAAAGCTTCCATCTGCGGATGCAGGTGGATGGCGAGATCCAGTTCCGGATCGTTGCCCGGCACATAGGCGCCCACGCTGATCAGGTCGCGGTTGCGCTGGTAGCGCGACATCAGCTGCTTGAAGCGCCGCACCGAGGCAAACTGCGGCGGCTCGATCAGCGCCGTCATGGCCCGGCTGATCGAGGCCTCCACGTCGATGGCGGGGTAGTGGCCGGATTCCGCCAGGCTGCGCGACAGCACGACATGGCCGTCGAGAATGGCGCGCGCGGAATCCGCGATCGGGTCCTGCTGGTCATCGCCCTCGGTCAGCACCGTGTAGAAGGCGGTGATCGAGCCGCCGCCTTCGGGGCCGTTGCCGGTGCGCTCCACCAGCGTGGGCAGCTTGGCGAACACGGAGGGCGGATAGCCCTTGGTGGCGGGCGGCTCGCCGATGGCCAGCGCGATCTCGCGCTGGGCCATGGCATAGCGCGTGAGCGAGTCCATGATCAGCAGCACATGGCGGCCCTGGTCGCGGAAATACTCGGCCAGGCGCGTCGCATAGGAGGCGCCCTGCATGCGCAGCAGCGGCGAGGTGTCGGCGGGCGCGGCCACCACCACGGAGCGCGCGCGCCCCTCCGGTCCCAGGATGTTCTCGATGAAGTCCTTCACTTCGCGCCCGCGCTCGCCGATCAGGCCGACCACGATCACTTCGGCGCTGGTGTAGCGCGCCATCATGCCCAGCAACACGCTCTTGCCCACGCCGGAGCCGGCGAACAAGCCCATGCGCTGCCCGCGGCCGACGGTGAGCATGCCGTTGATGGCGCGTACGCCCACGTCCAGCACGGTTTCGATAGGCGCGCGCGACAGCGGGTTGATCTGCGTGCCGCCAAGCGTGACCTCGGTGGCCGCGGTGATGGGGCCCAGCCCGTCCAGCGGACGCCCGGCCGCATCGAGCACGCGCCCGAGCAGGCCTTCACCCACGGGCAGGCGTTTCGAGCCCGGTTCGCGCGGGGTGGTGTCGCCGCTGGGCAATGGCGTGGGTTCGAGCGGATAGACGCGCGCGCCGGGCACCAGGCCCACCACGTCGGACTGCGGCATCAGGTAAAGCCGGTCGGCGCCGAAGCCGACCACTTCGGCCTCGGCCAGGCGTGGGCCGGAGGGCTTGCCGGACATCTGGCCGCCGGGCAGTTCGATCAGGCAGTCGCTGCCCACCGGCAGGCGCAGGCCCACGGCTTCCAGCACCAGGCCGGCGGCGCGGGTGAGGCGGCCGCAGCTGCGCTTGCTGTCGATCTCGGCAATGCCGGCCGAGGCCGCGGTGAGCGCGTCGCGCCAGCGCTGGCCGTGCAGGCCCGGCACGCCGGCAGCGGTGAAGTCCGCGGTGGAGTTCGCGGTGGAGTTCGCGGTGAAGTCCGCAGTGAAGTCCTTACGGGCCGCGCTATCAGGCATGGGGCGGCTCCCACGGGTCGTCGCGCCCAAGCGCCTTGACCACGCGGCTCCAGCGCGTGGACAGCGTGGCATCGAGCTCGCCGCTGGCGGCGCTCGCCACGCAGCCGCCGCGCGCCACCGCCGGGTCGGCGCGCACGCTCCAGCCGGCGGCTTGCAGCTCGCCGGCCAGGTGGGCTTCCACCAGCGCGACGTCGTCCGGGTTGAGCAGCAGGCAGGGTGAGCCCGACAGCGCCGGCTCGGCCGCCAGCAGTTCGCGCACTGCTGGCAACAGGATGGCGGGATCCGCCAGCACGGCCTGCTGCACGAGCTGGCGCGCCACATCCAGCGCCAGGGCGATCAGGGTCTGGGCCACTTCTTCATCCACGCGTCCAAGCGCGTGGCTGAAGGTCGCGGCGAGTTGTTGCAGGTGGGAGGCTTCGCTGCGGGCCCCTTCCAGGCCGCGCGCATAACCTTCGCGGTGGCCGTCGCCGTAGCCCTGGGTCTGGCCTTGGGTATAGCCCTGGGCGTAGCCTTCCTTGCGGGCGCCTTCGCGCATGGCGTCGAGCGCGGCAAAGTCGATCGGCGGCGGCGCCGGCTCGAAGGGCAGGAACTCGGTCGGCTCCGGCTCGGCCTTGCGCGGATCCAGCGACACCATCTGCCAGCGCTGCCAGCCGTTCTTTTGCTCGCCGCGGTCCGCCGGCGCGGCAAAGCTCTCGAAGCCGGTCTCCCGTGGCGTGACGCGGTTGCCCGCGCCGCGGCGCCCGCCGGCGTTGCCGCGCTGGTCGCCGCGTGTTTCGACGTAGTCGCTGTCCGCGGCAAGGTCGCGGAACTGGCGCAGGGCACGTTCAGACGTAGGCATCGTCGCCACCACCGATTACAACTTCGCCGGCTTCGGCCAGGCGTCTTACCACCTGGAGGATGTTCTTCTGTTCGGCCTCGACCTGCGAGACCCGTACCGGGCCCAGCGCGTCGAGGTCTTCGCGCAGCATTTCGCCGGCGCGGGTCGACATATTGCGGATGAACTTGTCGCGCAGCTCCACCGGCGCGCCCTTGAGCGCGACGATGAGCGATTCCGTGGCCACTTCCTTGAGCACCCGCTGGATGCCGCGATCGTCCACTTCGAGCAGGTTCTCGAACAGGAACATCTCGTCGATGATCTTCTGCGCGAGGTCGGCGTCGTGCAGGCGCACGCCTTCGATCACCGCTTCTTCGTGGGCCGTGCTCATCAGGTTGATGATCTCGGCCGCCGTGCGTACGCCGCCCATGCGGCTGCGCTTGAGGCTCTGGCCCGCCAGCAGCTTGGTCAGCACGTCGGTCAGTTCCTGCAGCGCCCCCGGCTGCACGCCGCCGAAGGTGGCGATCCGCAGGATCACGTCCTGGCGCAGGCGCTCGGTGAACATGCCGACGATCTCGGACGACTTCTGCCGGTCCAGGTGGATCAGGATGGTGGCGATGATCTGCGGGTGTTCGTCGCGGATCAGTTCGGCCACCGAGGTGGAATCCATCCAGTTCAGCGAATCGATGCCGGCGCCCGGGTCGCGCGATTCGAGGATGTCCTCGATCACCGACAGCGCGCGTTCCTCGCCCAGCGCCTTGTTCAGCACGCTGCGGATAAAGGCGCTCGAATCGACGTTGAGCGCGAGGTACTGTTCGGTTTCCGCGCGGAACTCGGCCAGCACCGAGGACATCTGCTCGCGCGTCACCGAGTTGAGCGTGGCCATCGCCGCGCCCAGGCTCTGCACCTCGCGCGGGCCGAGGTGCTTGAATACTTCTGCTGCGGCATCTTCACCGAGCGACATCATCAGGATGGCGCTCTTCTGCAATCCTTCATCGGTCATCGCTTGACATCCAGTTCTTGATCACACTGGCAACCAGGCGCGGGTCGCGTTGCGCGGCGTCACGCACCAGGGCGAGATCGCTTTCATATTTAGCGGCGAGCCGCAGGACTTCCGGATTGGCCGGCTCTTCAGGCGGCAGCAAGATGGCTTCGTTGCTGTCGGTTCTTTCCTGCGGCGGCGGCAGCGGCGGCGCGGTGTACTTGCGCAGCACCGGGCGTGCCACCTTGAACCACACGAACAGCGCCAGCAGGGCCAGCAGCAGGTAACCCGCACCGGTCTTGGCCAGCGCGATCATCTCGGGCTGCTTCCACAACGGCAGTTCCGGCTTGAGGTCGGTATCCGCGGTGAACGGGCTGTTGACCACGTTGAGCGAGTCGCCCCGGTCGGCCGAGAAGCCCATCGCTTCCTTGGTCAGGTTCTCGATCTGGGCAAGCTGCGCGGCGGGCAGGGCCTCGGACACGATCTTGCCGTTGGCGCCGGCCTTCTGGCGGTAGTTCACCACCACCGCCACCGACAGGCGCTTCACGCCGCCCGGTGCTTGCTGCACATGGCGCACGGTGCGGTCGAGTTCGTAGTTGGTGGTGGCGTCGTGGCGGCTGCTGCTCGGGCCGGTCTGGGCCGTGGCGGTGGCGCCGGCCTGGGCCTGCTGGCCTTGCTGTCCCGGCTGGTTAGGCTGCCCCGGCCGTGGCGGCTGGGCCGTGGCGATCGGTGCCGTGGCCGGCGCGGGCGGCTGGTTGGACAGCGCGCCCGGCACGCCGCCGACCGGCGCCGCGCCTTGCTGGCTCGATTCGCTGGACTGCTGGCTGCGGATGGCGGCGCGGGTGGGGTCCTGGTTAGGCTTGAAGGACTCGTCGGTGTGCTCGACGATGGAGAAATCCACGTCAGCGGTGACTTGCGCCTTCACATTGTCCTGGCCGAGGATCGGCGCCAGGATGGCTTCCACGCGCTGCGCGTAGTTGCGCTCCAGCGCCTGCACGTACTTGATCTGGCCGGCATCGAGCATGCGCTCGTTGGTGCCGCTGCCCGACAGCAGGTTGCCGTGCTGGTCGACGATGGAGATCGACTTCGGCGTGAGTTCCGGCACGCTGGACGAGACCAGGTGGCCAATCGCGGCCACCTGGCCGTCGTCGATGGCGCGGCCCGGATAGAGCTGCAGCACCACCGAAGCGGTCGGCTTCTGGCGATCGCGCACGAACAGCGTGGGCTTGGGAATGGCCAGGTGCACGCGCGCCGACTGCACCGCGGCGATCGACTCGATCGAGCGGGCCAGCTCGCCCTCCAGGCCGCGCTGGTAGTTGACCTGCTCGGCAAACTGGCTGATGCCGAACTTCTGCGTATCCATCAGCTCCATGCCGGTGGTGCCGCTCTTGGGCAGGCCTTGCGAAGCCAGGCGCAACCGGGTCTCGTGGACCTTCTCGGAGGGCACCATCACCGCACCGCCGCCTTCGGCGAACTTGTACGGCACGTTCATCTGCTGCAGGGAGGCGATGACGGCACCGCCGTCCCGCTCGGACAGGTTGCTGTAGAGCACCTTGTAGTCCGGCGCACGCGACCAAAGCACTCCCACCGCGACGGCCGCGGCAAGGGCCGCGCCACCCAGCATCAGGGGCAGGCGCGGATTGGTCTTTAGACGCGCGAACAGCTCGGATTTGTTCGACAGGGCTGTCACGGCGTTCATGCGCGCGCCCCCGTCATGGCCGGGCCGGCATGGGCCAGGACCGGCTGGGCCGGATGGCGGGCGCCGCTCTGGCTGCCCAGTCCACCCCGGCATGCCTGGCTAACCCTGGCTTCGGCATGGCTAAGATCACGCTGCTGACAAAACACGCGTACTCCCCGCGATAGTTGATGAGATTCGGGTCCCGGACCCGGCGCGCAAAGGTAGCGGCATCCCAGATTCGGCACGGTATCGATGATCGGCGAAGGTGGGTATCGACAATTCGGTGAATAGGCGTCGTTTTCCACCCGAATTCGCGCAATGGCCCGGCTGGGGCCGCGGGTAGGCTTCGGGGGCTGGCACAGGCGGCGCGCGCGGATGCGGTATTTGTGGTGTTGGTGGCGCATCGCGGCAGGTTTGCCGGCAGCGGCCCGGGCAGGATGCCCGGCGTAACCCTTAATGACTTTTTCTCGAACCGGTTTCCCCCGGACAGCCAGGGCTGCCCTTGGGCGGGGCGGGTTCCAAGCGGATCGCCATGACTACCATCTCTTCCATCGACGGCATGTTGCAGCAACTGCGCGGACTGGCCCAGAGCGCCACCGGGCAGGAAAGCCACGCTGCGTCCGCCGCTTCGCCGGGCAGCTTCGCCGGTGAACTGCAGCGCTCGCTGGCACGTATCAGCAGCGTGCAGGAGCATGCCTACGGCCAGGCCGAGGCGTTTGAACTGGGCAAGCCCGGCGTTGCGCTCAACGACGTGATGATCGATATGCAGAAGGCCAATGTGTCGTTCCAGACTGGGGTGCAGGTGCGGAACCGGCTCACGGCGGCTTATCAGGAAATGATGAATATGACGGTTTGAAGCCGGCCCAGCCTCCAGGGGCCCCCAGCCCTCCAGTTTTCTATCTGTCGTGGGCCGCCGCGCAGTGTCATTGCCGGTCACTGAGGTCCAACACTCCTAAATCATGCAGAAGATCCATCTCGCGTCCCGAGTAACACGCCACCTGACTCAGGCGAAGGCGAGCTATGCGGCTCAGCGCTTCCACGACTGCATCCGGCATGCCGAGCAGGCTGAGAAGATTGACCAGAGTCATCCGGATACCTACTACTGGCGCGCGCTTTCCAACATGGCCCTCGGAGCCACCATGGAGGCTCGCCGGATTGCTGACGAGGCGCTTGAGAAGTTTGCTGGCAACGCGGTCCTGCGGATCCTGGCGGGCGAAATCCTGATGGACCTCGGCCTCTACGAGCAGGCCAAGGCCCTCCTCGAGTCAGCGATAGGGATAGATCAGTCACTCTGGGCCGCCTGGTCGAACTACTCGGCGGTTTTGTATAGTCTGCAAGACTACTATGCCGCCAAGGACGCTGCGCTAAGGGCGCTGGCGCTGGCTCCAGCCAATGCGGGTGTCCTGTCGAACTACGCCAATACGCTGAAAGAAACCGGCGACGTCGCGGAAGCGGTAGCCGTGCTGCGCAAAGCCATCGCGCTTTCCCCGCGCAGTGAGCTGGTCCGGTTCAGCCTGCTGTTTACCATGCTGTTCGACGAGAACACCAAAGGGTCGGACATACTGCGTGAGGCGCAGAGCTGCGCCGCGCTGCTGACTCCGCCCAGAGCTGCAAACTATCACCCGCCCAGGCCGAAGGATAGCGGACGTATTCGCCTGGGGCTGCTCTCTAACGACCTCTACGCACACGTTTGCGCCTATTTCATCATTCCCTTCCTGGCGAATATTGATCATTCCCGGTTCGAGGTGCATGTGTTCTCGTTGAACGGACGGCAGGACAATGTCACGCAAAAGATTCAATACTATTCGGATCGTTTCGTCGACGTCTCTGGCCAGCCTGAGGGCACGATTGTCGAAACCATTCGCGATGCCGCGCTGGATGTGCTGATCGACCTGGGCGGTTACACCCGCAATACGCCCCTGCGCTACATGGCACACCGGCTGGCTGCGATCCAACTCACCTGGATGGGATACCCGGGTTCCACCGGCATGCGCCAGATTGACTATCGGCTCACTGACTGGTCCACCGATCCTGCAGGCAATGAGACCCATCACACCGAGCAACTGCTGCGCGCGCCGGTAGTGGGCGCAGTCTATTACCCCTTGGTGGTGCGGCCCCTGGCTGCATATGGCGCGGCATACCGGACCCGCGCCACCCCGGCGCTGGCGAATGGCTATGTGACCTATGGCTGCTGCATCAACATCGCCAAGATCAGTACCCGGACTATGCGGTTGTGGGGCATGGTGCTGGCGCGCTCTCCTGGCAGCAAGCTGCTGGTGGAGTGCGCCGGGCTGGACAACGACGCGGTGCGCGTTCCCCTGCTTGGACGCATGACGCAGGCCGGCATAGACAGCGAGCGGGTGATTTGCGTACCTCGGCGTAGCGAGAACCAGTACCTGATGTATCACAATATCGATGTCGTGCTTGATACCACTCCCATGACTGGCGGTGCAAATGCGTGCGACGCGCTGTGGATGGGGGTGCCGATCGTGACGCTTTCGGGTCGGGCATGTCACGAACGCCTTGCCACGTCCTATCTGCATGCAGTGGGACTAGATGGGCTGATTTGCCAGAACGAGGCCGAATACGTTGATGTGGCGGCAGGACTTGCAGCCGACGTCGCGCATCTCAATGCGCTGCGCATGTCGATCCGGCCGATGTTCGAAGCCAGCCCTTTGTTCGATGCCGCCGGCTTCTGTCGATGGTTCGAGACGGAAGTGGCGGGTTGGGTCGGCTCGTATCGTCAACCGGGGCAGATTCAGCAAGATTCAGCCGATGGCGTCTTCTTCAACGGGCGTTGGAACCCCATGGAGGAGATCATCATCGCCGTGGTAGCCGCATTGCGTTCTGGCAACGACCAGGGATTGGAAAACCTCCTGGAAAATATCTCTGCAAAGTGGAGTAAGCACTGGCTGGTAGCCTATGCGCTATCCGAGTTCGCATATAGACAGGGAGACAAGCAGGCCGCTCTGGATTTACTGATAGAGAGCGCGAGCTTGCGCAAGTACTCGCTGCCCCTGTACCGCTTATTGCTGGTGCGGCTCGACGAGTGCGGTCAGGACAAGACCGTGCTTGATGAGTTCCTGCAACAGGCCTTTGGCCTGAATCTCGCCTATCTCGAAGGGCAGCCGGTGCCCTCGATGTTCGAGATTGCCGGCATTCCGGATCAACTAGAGGAGGCGACGGCATGAAAGCGGTGATCCTGGCGGGCGGGCTCGGCACGCGCATCTCGGAAGAATCGCACCTGCGCCCGAAGCCCATGATCGAGATTGGTGGCAAGCCGATCCTCTGGCACATCATGAAGACCTACTCCCATTACGGGATCAATGACTTCGTGATCTGCCTGGGATACAAGGGTTACCTCATTAAAGAGTATTTCGCCAACTACTTTCTTCACATGTCGGACGTTACCTTCGACATGGAGCATAACCGGATGGAGGTTCACCAACGCCATGTGGAGCCGTGGCGGGTCACGCTGGTGGAGACCGGCGAGCACACCATGACCGGCGGGCGCATGAAGCGGGTGCGCGAATACCTGGATAACGAGCCGTTCTGCTTCACCTATGGCGACGGCGTGTCGGATATCGATATTCGGGCGCTACTCGAATTCCACCTCCAGCATGGCAAGGCGGCCACGGTGACTGCGATCCAACTTCCCGGACGCTATGGCGCATTGAGCGTGAACGGTACTTCGGTGCAGGGCTTCCAGGAGAAGCCGGCCGGGGACGGTTCGTGGATCAACGGGGGATTCTTCGTGCTTGATCCCTCGGTAATCGACATGGTCGAGGGCGATGCCACCATCTGGGAGGGTGAGCCGATGACCAGACTGGCTGCGCTGGGTGGCCTGCATGCCTATGCGCACGACGGGTTCTGGCAAGCCATGGACACCTTGCGGGACAAAAACTACCTCGAGAATCTTTGGGCGAGTGGCAATCCGCCGTGGAAGGTCTGGGCGTGAAACAGTTCGGCAATGTGTACTCCGGCCGCCGTGTACTGCTGACCGGCCATACCGGCTTCAAGGGCAGTTGGCTGGCGCAATGGCTGAGCGCGTTGGGCGCCGAAATCACGGGCTATGCCCTGTCGCCCGCGTCCACGACCAGCCACTGGCAATTGCTGAACCTGTCGGTGACGGATCTGCGCTGCGATGTGCGCGACCAGCCGGCGCTCGACGCCGCCTTGCGGCAGAGCCAGGCGGAGATAGTCTTCCACCTGGCAGCCCAACCGCTGGTGCGCCAGTCGTACCGTGACCCCCTCGAGAGTTGGTCGACCAATGTCATGGGCACGGCCAATGTGCTTGAGGCTTGCCGCCGCCATACCTGCGTTCGGGCAGTGGTGGTGGTCACCACCGATAAGGTGTACGCCAACCAGGAGTGGCCGTGGGGCTACCGGGAGAACGACCGCCTTGGCGGTTTCGATCCATACAGCGCCTCCAAGGCTGCCGCCGAGCTGGTCGCGGCGAGCTATCGCCAGGCATTCTTCGCGCAAGGTGGTGCGCCGCTGGTGGCAACTGCGCGCGCTGGCAATGTGATCGGCGGTGGCGATTGGTCCCAGGATCGACTCATCCCAGATCTTGTGCGCGCGATCTCCAGCGGGCAGGCGCTGGAGATTCGCTCGCCACATGCCACGCGGCCGTGGCAGCATGTGCTCGACTGTCTCGCCGGCTATCTCGTGCTTGGGCAGCGATTGCTGGAAGGTGACAAGTCCTGCGCTACAGCCTGGAATTTCGGTCCCGCAGCACAGGACAATCGTACGGTCGAGTCCGTGCTCGAGTTGATGAAGCGGCATTGGCCCGAGTTGGCCTGGAAGGTGTCCGATCTGCAGCAGGCTCATGAGGCGACACTGCTCTACCTGGACAGCTCACAGGCCAGGGCGAGACTTGGGTGGCAGCCGGTCTGGAGCCTTGAGCAAGCGCTGGAGGCAACCGCGGCCTGGTATCGGGAGTGCCCGGCTTCTGCCGCGCTGGCCACACGCCAGCAGATCTCGGGATATATCGCAGCGGCCGCATCAGTTGACGCAAACTGGGTGAGCGCATGAAGGTGATTCCGATCGCCATCGGCGGTGCGGCGGTGGTCCAGTCCATGCCCGTGGCAGATCACCGCGGCGCATTTGCCAGGTTGTTCTGCGTCGACGAACTGGCGCAGGTGCTCGGGGAGCGGCAGGTGGTCCAGGCCAATCATTCGCGCACCAGCAAGGTAGGGGCGCTGCGAGGTTTGCACTTTCAGTCCCCGCCTCATGCCGAAATGAAGCTGGTGCGCTGCATACGCGGCCGGGTCTGGGATGTCGTACTCGACCTGCGCGCCGGATCGCCTACCTTCCTGCAATGGCATGGCGAGGAACTGAGCGCCGCGAACGCCCGCATGCTCGTGATTCCCGAGGGATGCGCGCATGGCTTCCAGGCGCTGGAGCCGGAAAGTGAACTGTTATACCTGCACACCGCTAGCTATGCGCCGGAGGCGGAAGGTGGCGTGCGCTATGACGACCCTGCGTTTGGCATTCGTTGGCCCTTGCCGGTCGCGGAGGTGTCTGCGCGCGACGTGTCCCATCCCATCTTGAGCACCGGATTCTCCGGTATTTGCCTATGAATTGCCGTCACTGCAATACAGCGCTTGAACACGTCTTTCTCGACCTGGGGTTCGCCCCACCGTCCAATGCCTACCTGAGTGCTGCCGAGTTGCGTGCGCCCGAGATGTATTTCCCGCTCAAACTGCATGTATGCACGCACTGCTGGCTCGTCCAGACCGACGATTATGCGCGCGCCGACGAACTCTTTCGTCACGATTACGCCTATTTCTCGTCCACTTCGCAGACGTGGCTCGACCATGCGGCCCGCTACGTCCACGAAGTTTCCCAGCGTCTTCATCTGGGGGCAGATAGCTTCGTGATCGAAATTGCCTCCAACGACGGCTACCTGCTGAAGAACTTCGTGGCCGCAGGTGTTCCATGCCTTGGCATCGAGCCGACCGCCAGCACTGCCCAGGCTGCAGAACGCCAGGGTGTCCCGACCATGCGGGAGTTCTTTGGGCAAGCTCTGGGCGAGCGCTTGGCCGCGCAGGGTGGGCAGGCGGACTTGATTGCCGGCAATAATGTCTTCGCACATGTGCCGGACATCAACGACTTCACACGTGGGCTAAAGGCCGCGCTGAAACCAGGCGGGACGATTACGCTGGAGTTTCCGCACCTGATGCGCCTGATCGGGCAAAATCAGTTCGACACTGTGTATCACGAACACTTTTCCTATCTGTCTCTTTACACTGTGCAACGGATCTTTGCCAATGCCGGATTGCGTGTGTTCGACGTGGATGAACTGCCAACCCATGGTGGTAGCCTGCGCGTTTACGGCTGCCATGCTGAGGACTCACGCACACTGACGCCGGCAGTGGCGGAGTTGCTCGAAGCCGAGGAGCGCTTTGGCCTGCGGCGGCTGCCGACCTACCTCAGCTTTCAATCGCGCGCAGACAACGTCAAGGATAGACTCCTCGTGTTCCTGCTCGAGCAGAAGCGAGCAGGACGCAAAGTGGCGGCATATGGCGCCGCTGCCAAAGGCAACACCCTGCTCAACTACGCAGGCGTGAAACAGGACTTGCTTCTGTTCGTCTGCGACGCTGCGGCGTCCAAGCAGGGAACATATTTGCCCGGCAGTCATATTCCGGTGGTCGAACCCGCGCGGTTGCGCGAGCACCGGCCCGACGTGGTGCTGATCCTGCCATGGAACATCGCCGGCGAAGTGTCCGACCAGCATGCCTATGTCCGCGAGTGGGGCGGGCGCTTCGCCGTGGCGGTGCCCGAAATCAGGATGCTTGATCATGCCGGCGCTTGAGTTGTCGACGATAAGCTCCGGCGCGCCGGCCCGCAGCCTGGTGGTGTCGCAGCCCATGTTCTTTCCCTGGGTTGGCATGCTTGAGCAAATCAAGCTGTGCGATACCTACGTCTTCTATGACGACGTTCAGTTCGCACGCGGCTTCTTCAACCGGGTGCAGGTCAAGACCCGGGATGGCGTGCGCTGGATGACCGTACCGCTGCGCGATCGGCACCGTGGCAGCCTGATTTGCGAGCTTGAGCTCGACGACAGCACCGACTGGCGAGGCAAGAATCGCGACATCCTGCGCCAGGCGTACCGCGGCACTCCTCACTTGCAGGACATGCTGGCACTGGTGGATCAAGTGTTCTCGGCGCCGGCTCAGCGCCTGTCGGACCTCGGACGCGCCTCGACCATGGCGCTGGTGAAATACTTCGGGCTCGAGGCCGGCAGGACCTTCCTTGATTCCTCGGCGGTGGGCGTACCGGGAGAAAGCAGTCAGCGCCTGCTTGCGCTATGCCAGCGGCTGGGCGCGAGCCGCTATCTGACGGGCCACGGCGCCAGGCATTATCTGGATCACGCGCTATTTGAACAATGCGGTGTTGCGGTCGAGTACATGGCCTATCGGCTAAGTCCCTATCCGCAACGCCACGGAGCCTTCACGCCCTATGTCACCGCACTCGACCTGGTTGCCAACTGCGGGAGTGACGGAGGCCTTTACATCTGCTCGGGCACCGAGTCATGGCGCAGTGTGTGCGTCGATGAGGCGCGAGCATGCGCTGAAATGGAGTAAGCAATGAACCGACTTGATGCCGTTTCATCGGAGTATTTTCCCAACGCAGCGACGTCGCTGGAAAACGACCTGATCCTTCATTGGTATCCGCGCCGTATCACGCACCGCTTCGGCCGCTGCGATAGCCTGCTGGAGCTTGGCCTGGGCCACGGGTTTACCGCCAAGAGTTTCAGTGCACACGCCGAGAGGCATGTGATCATCGAGGGCTCTCCGCGCGTGATCGAACTGTTCCGCAGCAATCATCCAGATAGTCCGGCCCAGCTTGTCGAGGGCTATTTCGAGGAATTCGATACCGACGAGCGATTTGATGTCATCGTAATGGGCTTCATTCTCGAGCATGTCGACGATCCCGGCTTGCTGCTGGCGCGCTATCGCCGCTTCCTCAAGCCGGGCGGCCGGATGTATGTGGCGGTGCCGAATGCCAAATCGATGAATCGCAGGCTTGGCCTGGAGCTTGGCATGATTGACGATATCTACAGCCTCAACGCCAACGACATCGCCCTGGGGCATCAGCGCCAGTTTTGCCGTGACACGCTGCGTGGCCTGCTGCACGAGCATGGCTACCAGGTATTGCACGAGGAAGGCATTTACCTCAAGCCGCTTCCGCTCGGCGTGCTGAAGACACTGCCGGACCTGGAGGCAAACCTGAAAGCCATGCTGAAGGTCGGTATCGATTTCCCGGACTTGTGTGTCGGCCTGTTGATGGAGGTGCAGCCAGTATGAAGACAGCCGTCGTTGTCGGTGCGACATCGATGTTGGGGCGCCAGCTTATCACCCGGCTTGAAGCGGAGGGAGTAGCTGTCCTGACAGCGGGGCGCGTCGAGCAGGCCGCTATCGGACTCGACCTCGAATCCGGCTGGCTGGGAGCCGGACCGGATGCCTCGATGCGTGCCGACGTCCTCTTTCATTGCGCCGCGAGCTTCCTCGGTGACAGTCGCGAAGGTGTTCGCAAGAATTTTCTGGTGAACGCACTTGGCTGCCATTGGGTGCTGGATCTGGCCGAGCGGCTTCAATGCGCGCAGGTGGTGAACGCAGGTAGCATCTTCTCGATCGATGGCGTGGATTCGGCGGGCGTGAACTCTTATGGTCTTTCCAAGGCCCAGGGGGAGCAGATTCTTGCCTGGGGTATGCGCCGCCAGGGAGGCCGCTGCTGTACGCTGCGGCTGCCTCAGCTCTACGATGTTGCCGGGGAATGCGTGCGTCATCAGCCCTGGTTTGGGCGCATCATTGCCTATGCTGCGCGTGGCCTAGACCTTCGCATGCCGGCGTCAGCAGGAACGCGGAACTTCCTCCACGTGCAAGATGCCGCCGCCATGATACTCGCCGCGGCGAGGCGCGGCGAGGACTGCACGATGGATGTCGCGCACCCGGAATCGATGGCGCACGAGCATATTGCCGCACTGGCGTACGAGATATTCGGCAAGGGCGGCAATGTGTTGTGCGCTCCAGAGAAGGCGCCGTTCCGCGGCATCGCCGCGCCTGATGGACGAGCCGCTTTCGAGCGGCTCGATCTCGCGCCGTCCATATCGATGGCACAAGGCATTGCGTTGATCCGGGACGCCGGTAGCTGGGCCGCCTTCGGTCCATTGGACGTGACATGAGCCGGGATCCTGCTTTTGGCACTCGCAAATCGCTGACGACGGTCGTTACCGGGGTTGGTGCGATCATTGGGCAAGGCATCGTAAAGAGCCTGCGGAGTTGCGACGGAGCACCCCGGGTAGTCGGTGTCGATCGGAACGCGGACTCGATGGGGGCCTTTCTCTGTGACGCCTTCTATCCGAAGCCGCGTTGCGACGAAGAGGACGAGCGCTACCTGGCGTACTGGCGCGATCTCGTCGCCGGCGAGGGCGTTCGGCTCATCATCCCTGGCCTCGAGATCGACGTGGCGTATCTGGCCCGTCATCGCGCACAGTTCGAAGAGATGGGGGTGAGGCTTTGCCTCAATACGGATGAACTGATCGCGATGGGCCAGGATAAATGGGCGCTGGCGCAGGCACTGGGTCAAGCTCCGGCAGGGCTGGGCGCCCTCGCTATCCCCGCGCTGCTTGAAGGGGACTGGGCATCCTGCACGGCGCGGCTGGGGCCGCCGCCCCTTTTGATGAAGCCGCGTCATGGGAGCGCTGGCCGAGGCATCGTCCGGCTGGAGGACGAGGAGGACTTCCTGTACTGGCGACGCAAGTCAAGCCGGGAGTTCATGGTCCAGCGCATCGTTGGCAGTGACGACGAAGAATATACGGTTGGGGTGTTCGGTCTCGGCGAGGGCGATATGCTGGCGCCGATTGTGTTCCGCCGTCGCCTGTCAGCCGCCGGCAATACGGGTTATGCCGAAGTGGTGCGCGATGCCGCGATCGAGCGAGCGAGCGCGGCACTGAGCGGGCACTTCAGGCCGCTCGGCCCGACCAACTACCAGTTCCGCAAGGAAGGAGGAAAGCCCTTCTTGCTGGAGATCAATCCGCGCTTTTCCAGCAGCACTTCTCTGCGTACCGCTTTCGGCTACAACGAAGCCGCCATGAGCCTGGAGTTCTACCTCCATGGCCAGCGTCCCACGGAGCCGACGCCAACTGGCGGGAGGGCATGGCGCTATTCCGAGGATCTTGTTACCCATGATCGGCATCCTATCTGACATACACGGCAACCTGCCGGCCCTGAAGGCCGTCCTCGCGGCGGGCCGGGGGCTGGGCTGCCGGCGTTTCATCTCTCTTGGCGACGTGGTGGGCTATTACGCGCAGCCTGGTGAATGCATCGACCTGCTGCGCGAGCACGAAGTGCTCAACATCATGGGTAACCATGACCACTATATGGTCGAGGGCCTGGCGTGTTCGCGATCGCGCATGGTGTCCGAGATCATGACGTTCCAGCGCTGCGTGGTGACGCCGACGCAGGTGGCGTGGCTGGCTCGTTCGGTGCCGATGCTAATCGAGGGTGACACCCACTTTGTGCATGGGGGGCCGGAGGACCCGCTGGACCAGTATCTCTACCGGGTCAACGAGGACTCTATACCCGCGCATGCGCGCAGGTTGTTCTCCGGGCATACACACGTGCAGGTACTGGCGGATTTCGGCGCCAAGCAGTACTGCAACCCGGGCTCGGTGGGTCAGCCGCGTGATGGCGATCCGCGCGCCGCCTTCGCGGTGTTGGGGGATGATGAGGTGACTCTGCACCGCGTGCCATATGACATCGACGAGACGGCGGCGGCCATGAAAGCAGCTGGCTTTCCCGCGCATTATTCACAGTGCTTGTATATAGGCGCCCAGATTGGTGGGCGTATCGACAAAGTAATCATTGAACGAAATACCGGAGATCATGATGGGCCCGATTGAAGCATTCCAGAACGAAGTCAAAGAGAACATCCGCGTGCTCGGAAGCGACCCCGCTTTGCGCGCCGGTTCGCGCGAGTGGATGTTTTCGGTCGCCGAGGGCAAGTATTCCTACAACTTCAGCTGGCTGGGCAGGCCGATTATCCAGGTGCCACAGGACATCATCGCGATGCAGGAGTTGATCTTCCGTATCCAGCCGGACCTGATTATCGAGACCGGGATAGCGCACGGCGGCTCGCTGATCTTCTCGGCGTCCATGCTGGAGCTCAACGCGATTTGTGGAGGCCCGCAGCATGCCGAGGTGCTTGGCATCGACGTCGATATCCGTGCACACAACCGCGAAGCGATCGAAGCGCACCCGATGGCGCGGCGGATCACAATGTTGCAAGGATCAAGCATCGATCCGGCGATCGTTAAACAGGTCCAGGAGAAGGCCAGCGGCAAGGCGCGGGTGCTCGTATGCCTGGATTCCAATCACACGCATGCGCACGTCCTCGCAGAGTTGCAGGCATATGCACCCCTGACCACGCCCGGAAGCTATTGCGTGGTGTTCGATACCGTGGTGGAAGACCAGCCGGAACATCTCTCCAGCGCGCGACCGTGGGGTAAGGGGAATAACCCGAAGACTGCGGTATGGGCATATCTTGAAGGCATAGAACGTGAGCGGACGTTGGCTGCGGACGGTGATCCCCTGCGCTTCGAGATCGACCGGCAAGTCGAGGACAAGCTCCTGATCACGGTCGCGCCGGACGGTTATTTGAAACGAGTTTGATGCGGCTGCCAGGCCGGGTTTGCAAGTATCCGCAGGTCGTGGCCTTTCTGTTCGATGTAACGGACGTCGGCTATGCCAGTGCACTCTACGGAGCGGGCTCTTTCTGGTAACTATCTTGCCCGGGGTTCCGACGGCGATGGCGCATATCAAATTCTTCTCCGACAGGAATGCGCGCTTGGAGGACGAAGTTGGCAGGGGGGGCGTGAGCGTGTGCCGGCGGCACTGCCTGCCTACACGGAGCGCGTCTGCGTTGGAATGGTCCCCCGTGGCGCATGCCGCAATCTCTTCGATTCCTGAGTGGCAGGGCAGGAATATGGAGTTCTTCTTACTTTAAGCGCGCCAACGCCGCAGCCATGGCGCGCCACTCTTAGGATCCCGATCATCATGAAGCGTCTTTTTGTCTCTGGTCCGTCGATCACCGAAAGAGAAATCGCCTACGTTACCGATGCGGTGACCAACGCCTGGTACGCTGACGCCAATCTCTACAACGAGCGCTTCGAGCGTGCCTTCGCTGAGTATCATGGCGTGCGCTATGCTGTTTCTCTGCCTTCTTGCACGTCGGCGCTGCATCTTTCTTTGCTGGCACTGGGCGTGGGGCCAGGAGACGAGGTGATCGTGCCAGACTGCACCTGGATCGCCAGCGCGGCTCCTGTCAGCTATGTCGGCGCGACCCCGGTGTTCGCCGATATCGATCCCGATAGCTGGTGCCTGTCGGCAGCATCCTTTGCAGCATGCATCGGCCCGCGTACCAAGGCGGTAATCCCGGTCGATCTGTATGGCAACATGCCTGACTATGAGGCCTTGCAGGCAGTGGCGCAGCGGCATAACGTCGCCATCATCGAGGATGCGGCGGAAGCCGCGGGATCGCGCTATCGCGGGCAGCCCGCCGGAACACTTGGCGTGACCGGCACCTTTAGTTTTCATGGTTCGAAGACGCTTACCACCGGCGAGGGCGGGATGCTGATCACCGAGGATGAGGCGGTCTATCGCCGTGTGATGGTACTGCGTGACCATGGTCGCCGGCCTGGCGACACGATGTTCGAGAACCACGAGGTTGGCTACAAGTACAAGATGAGCAGCATGCAGGCTGCACTAGGCCTGGCCCAGATCGAGCGCGCCGAGGATCTGGTGGCGCGCAAGCGCGAGATCTTCGGTTGGTACCGCGATGAATTGGCCGGTTGCGAGGAAATTGTGCTGAACAGCGAGGCGGAGGACGTGCGCAACACCTACTGGATGGTGACGGCGATCCTCCCGGCCCGTCTTGGTGGCAAGGCCGCCGTGATCCGCCGGCTTGGTGAGCAGGGGATCGACTGCCGTCCGTTTTTCAGCCCGCTCAGCAGTCTCGATGCCTATGCCGCTACCGCGGCGGCGGAATTCGCGCGCGAGCGCAACAAGATTGCTTATGGCTTGGCGCCACACGGCGTCAACTTGCCATCGGGACTCAACCTCGAGCGGGCGGATGTCGCGAGGGTGGGGGCAGCTGTGCGCGCGAGCCTGGCCGCGGGATCGATGCAGGTCGCCGCCTGACGCTTCGCGTGGTGGCCGCGATGCATTAGGGTGCGGCCGGGCGGAGCGAAGCCGCTTCCGCCTGCTCGTTTTCCAGCTGGTATAGCCAGGCCAGCAGCTCGGCCACCGCAACGTAAAGCTGCGGCGGGATATGCGAGTCCATGTCGACCTGCATCAACAGGCTGACGAGGGCGGGAGAGTCATGTACGTAGACTCCGCTTTCGCGAGCACGCGCGATGATAGACTCGGCCACAACGCCATAACCCTTGGCCACCACCCGCGGGGCCGCATCTTTGTCGTGGTAGGACAGTGCAATCGCTGCGCCGCGCGGCGCGTCGGCTTCGCTCATGTGGCACCTCGCGATGTAGTCGGCGCTCCGGTGCTTACCGTGAGCTGTACCAAGGGGATACCGCTGGCCGCAAGCTTGCCATGCAGTTGTGTGCGTGCTTCATCCAATCGTTCGGCCACGGCCGGTTTAGGGGTCACCAGTCGCGCTTCGAGGCCGGCGGGTGTGATCGACAGGCGTGCCTCGACCGTACCCAGTTCCGGCAACTGCAGCAGCAGGCGTGTCGACCAGGCTTGCGCGGATACGCCGGCTCGTGTCTCTCCCTCGTCCACCTGGCGGGGGGCGATCTCCCATGCCATGCGTGTGCCCGGCCACGCCTCGCCGATCCAGCGGAACTGCTGAGTAGCCAGCAACTCAAGTTGCCGGCGGACCAGATCTTCGGTAGCGGGGTGCACCGCGGGAGTGTTCTGTCCGGTGTTGGCTGGCTGGCTTCCCGGCTCGCGATCGAGATCCGACGGCGAGCGCGCCGTCAGGTGCGTTAGCTCGCCAGCTCGCGCTATGGTCTCGTAGGCCTGGGCGGCGTGCAGCGGGGCGGTGGGTGCTAGCGGAACAGTCTGAGGCCTATGCGTCTGAACGGGCGAAGAGGCCATGGCGTCCTGTCTGGCCTGCGCGGGTTCGTCAAAGGCAGATAGACCGGATGACGGCGGTTGGGCATCGGCCTTGTCGGCGGATAGCGCCGACAAGGCCGTCGGCGGCTTCGCCACCGCGAGCTCCACGTCAGCCAGCGTGCTTGGCGCTGCGCTCGCCGGGGTTGTGGTATCGGGGGATGCCGCTGCTGCGGGCTTGCCCACAGGTGCTGGCAACAGGAGCGGGCCTGCCGGGGGAGGGGCGGCGCCGGACGCGTTGTCTGCTGTTTGCGTGGGGCGGCCCAACAATGCCTGAGGTTCGCTCTGCACTGAGGCAAGCGAACGCGCACCGCCTAGCCAGGCGGCTAAATGCGATTCATAGAACAACCCGCTCTGGCCGACCAGCTTGGAGAGTGCTGATGGCAGCATGGCAACAGTCTTGCCTGTGGGCGGCGTCGGCAATAGCAATCCGGCGGCGCGCGGTACGTTCTCTCCCGCCCTGTCGAGCAAGTCGAGGATCGTGCGGGCGGCGAAACTCAGCGTTTCCCGGGTCGAGGCAGCGGGAAGCAAAGCGCCGCCGATATTGGCGTTTGATAGTCCCTCGGTCGGTCTGCCTTGGATAGCAGTGCCGGTGGTATCGCTCGTACTGCGCGCTAACGTCTGCGTGACATCAGGGACCGGCAACAGGGCTGCCAGTTTATTGATCGGGAGGTTCGAGCGCACTGACTGTGTCTCGGACCGCTGCGATAGGGAGGCATCGGGAGGCAGGATCAGGCCGGTCATGGTGCTAGCGGGAGTAGCGGGGAGCCGTGAGGGCAGCGCAACTCGCGGCGACCTGCCGCTGCAAAGAGCGAAGGAGGCCGGAGGAGGGAGAAGGGAGCAAGCGCGGACTGGCGCGCGAAGGCTTTCAGACAGTCACGCCGTAAGCGTGACTGAGCTCCTGCCGGCGCCGGGAGCTGCCCAGCAGCGCTTCCAGTCTCGCCATCTGAGGAACCACAAGCTGGCGGATCGATGCATCATGCGCAAGAATGCGTTCGAGCATGCCGTAGCGGCGCGCGCGATCGTGCGCCGACATCGCGGTTTGGGGGCCGAGGCGGCGCAATTGTTCGACCTCGGCTACGTAGACCTGCTGCAAGTCGCTCATGGCATCCCAGTTCCCCGCTTGTGCAGCTTCCAGCATTTGTTCGGAAAGCAGGAGCAGTTCTTCATAGTGGCGCGCGACAATGTTCACGGCTTCCATCTTAGTTCTCCACTGCCAGGACGGGCATCTCGGCCACCGCGGCTGATGGGGGGGCTTCAGCGATCTGTGCCCAGGCCGACGCAAGGCTTTCGAGCAGACCATCCACCTCCGCCAGCAGCCCCGCGTCGCTGCGCAGGTTGGCCAGCATCAGCCGGCGCGACATGTAGTCATACAAGGCTTCCAGGTCAGCTGCGATCTCGCCACCCGCATTGTGATCGAGGGCCGCGCGAAGGCCGTTGTCGATGATGTCAATGGCCTTGGAGATTGCATTCCCCTTGCCCGGGATATCGCCAGCATCCATATGGAATCGGGAGCGGGCAATTGCTGCCCGCGCTCCATCGAACAACATGACGATTAGTCCGTGAGGACTGGCGCTCATGGCCCCGGTCTGGACACCGACCTGAGCGTAGGCATTGATGGCGTTGCGCGCGTACATGAAGCTCGGCTCCAGGGTTAGGACTTGTTCGACGTGTTGTTCATCGCAGTGAACTGCTGCGTCAGGTAAGTACTGGTGTTCTTCATCTTCGCCATGATGACGTCGAGCTGCGTGAACTGCTGGCGGTAGTTTGCGATGGTAGCGTCGACACGGTCGGAAGTCGACGAGTACTGATCGCTCAGGTTTTTCAGCGTCCGGCTGATGCCATCGGTGGCGGAGGTCAGGGCACCTTTGCTGTTGGTGAGTGACGTGACCACGGTGCTGATCTGGTTGCCGTAGCCGCTGGTATCGTCGGTATTGCCGAACAGGGCGGCCACGCCGCCCGGATTCGCGGTCACGGCGCTGTTCAGTTTGGTGGAGTCGAGCGCCAGGGTTCCGTCGGTCTGGAACGATATGCCGACTTGCGACAGCGTGGTGATGGCGTTGGTGCCGCTCCCGGGCTGCGGGGTGTTCAGGACACTGCGCAGTTGGTTCTGGATGATCCGCAGTACGTTATCGCCTGTCAGCGGCGAGGATGTCTTGGTGCCGGGATCGTAGGCCGACAGGCTGGCGGCGGACTTCTGCAGGTTGTTGTAAGCGGTGACGAAGCCCTGCACGCCGTTCTGGATGGAGGCGTTGTCGCGCTGCACCGTGACGTTCGAGGTGCCGGTCTGCGCGAGCGACAGCGTCACGCCCTGCATGGCTTCCGTGACCTGGTTGCTGGGGCTTTGAATGGCAATATTGTTGACCGTCAGTTGCGCATTCTGCGCCGTGACGGTCTGCTGCAGGTTCTGCACGCCGGCACCGGCCGGATCGTAAGCGAGCAAGTCGGACAGTCCGGTGCCACCGTCAGTCGGCGTGACCGACAGGCGCATGCTGTTGGTTGCGCCGGTGTTGTTCGAGTTGAGTACCAGGCGATACGGTGTGCCCGTGCCGTCGTTGATGATGCTAGCGGTGACGCCGGCATTGGCTTTGTTGATGGCGTCGCGCACACCCTGCAGCGTGTTGTTGCTGTTGTCGATGGTGATGTCGAAGCCGGTCGAGCCTGTGTTGGCGGTGTAGGTGGCGCCTGAGTATTTGCCAAAGTTGGCTTTGGTGGGATCAGTGCCGAGCGTGCCGCCTGTGATCGCGCCGAAGTCGATATGGATCGTGCCGGTGCCGATCGCGCTGGTTTGGCTGGCCTGGCCATTGCTCACCAGCGACTGGGCCTGGGCCAGGGCAGTGACATTGACGGCATAGACGCCGGCTGCTGCTGTATTGCTCCCGGTCGCGCTGAGGGTGGCGGTATTGCTGGAAACAGCGGTGGTGCGATTGAAAAAGCTCGGTTTCGACAACTGATTGGCAGCCGCCTGAAACGCTGCGAGCATGCTCTGCATCTGGCCATAAGCCGACAGCTTGGTCTGGTAGCTGGCTTGCTGCTGCTTGATCGCTGCCAGCGGAGCCTGTTCGGACGTGGTGAGGTTGTCCAGCAGGGTGGAGAGATCGAGGCCGGAGCCGACGCCCAGGTTAGAGATTGTTGCCATGCTTTATTCTCCAGGAGAGTCTTATTTCAATCTATTTTTTACCCGGTCAGGCAGTCTGGCGCACGAACAGGCCTTGCAGTTGCGACATTGCATCGGCAATTCGTACCACCTCTTCGGTCGGGATCTGGCGGATTACCTCGCCGCTATTCTTGTCTATCACTTTGGTGACCACGCGGTGGGTGATGCTATCGATTTCGAACTCGACGCTGACGGAAGCCGAGCGCAGCGCCTTGGTCAGGCGTTGCATGGCCGCATCCAGGTTCGCCGGCAACTCCTTGCTCTCCTGATCTGGCGTGTCGGGCAAGGTTTGCCCTGTGGCGGGCGCGACTGCCCGCCGGCCTGCGAGGTCAGGCTGTGGGGCAGGCGGTACGGACGACGTCGGAGCGACAGTAGCCATGATCGTCTCAGCTCGGTGGTTTCGAAATGCTTTCGCAGAGCCGTAGCCCTGGGGAAACACTCCATGCCAGAACCGGGCGCGGGGCCCGGTCCTGGTGCTACGCGTCGATCAATTAACGCAGCAGCGACAGCACGCCTTGCGTGGTCTGGTTAGCTTGTGCCAGCACCGAGGTACCAGCTTGTTGCAGGATGTTGGCGCGGGTCATGTTCGACACTTCCGTTGCGTAGTCTGCGTCCTGGATGCGCGAGCGCGACGACGACAGGTTGGTGATGGTCGTGCCCAGGTTGGAGATGGTGGAATCCAGGCGGTTCTGGATCGCACCCAGCGAGCTGCGCAGGCTGTCGACCGTTTTCAGCGCGGCGTCCATCGTTGCCAGCGGGTTGGCCGAAGCGCCGGCGCTCAGGCTGCTGGCGGTCAGCTTGCTGGTGTCGAAGGAGAATGCGGCGGTGCCGACCGTGGTCGTGGTGTCGGCCGAGGCCGGGTCCAGTGCCACGTAGGTGTACATCGTGGTGCCGGAGACGGCAGTGCTCATGCCTTGATTCTTCAGGGCTTGGGCTTCGGCTGCGGTCGACGGCGTGATGGCGACCTGGGCAAACCAGTTGCCATTCTTGTCGACAACGGCGTTCGCGCCGATGGCGACGCTACCGGAGCCGATACCCAGGGTCGTGGCCAGCGTGCCGGCGGTCTTTTCCGTGACGGCGCTGGCGCTGACGTTGGTCGTCGAGCCGAAGGCCTTCGTAAAATCAGCTGCAGCAGCATCGGCCACGCCGACCATGTTGGTCGTGCCGTTGAACGTTGCGGCGCCGTTAGCCTGCGGGCCGTTCACGTTGAAGCTTTGCAGGCCAAGGGTCTTGGTGCTGATTTCCTGCAGGTTGACGGCGATGGTCTGGCCGTCGCTTGCGCCGACCTGGATGTTGATCGGCTTGGCGGTCGAAGACAGCACCTTCACGCCGTTGAAATCGGTCTGTTGCGACAGGCGGTCGATTTCAGACATGCGTTGCGTGATTTCGTCCTGGATCGACTTCAGGTCGGAAGCCGAGTTCGAGCCGGTGGATGCTTGAACGGACAGAGTACGGATACGCTGCAGGTTGTTGGTGACTTCGGTCAGCGCGCCTTCAGTCGTTTGCGCCAGCGAGATGCCGTCGTTGGCGTTACGCTGAGCCTGGGTCAGGCCGTTGATGTTCGAGGTGAAGCGGTTGGCGATCGCCAGGCCAGCAGCGTCGTCCTTGGCGCTGTTGATGCGCAGGCCCGACGACAGGCGTTGAATGGCGGTGTTCAACGACGATTGCGAGGCGTTGAGGTTGTTCTGAGTCATCAGAGACAACGAATTGGTATTGATGATTGACGCCATGGTACGACTCCTAGTTGCAGTGATTTACACAGTCCGGCGGCTGCCGTAACGTTGGCTGACTGCGTTGCAGTGCGTGTAGTGCCTCCGTTGTTAGGGTTATCGACCGGGGCGGGAAAAGATTTAGTGTGATCTTTGGGTCAATGTTCAGAAGTTTTTTCGCGGATAGCTTCGGGCCGGCTCTGGGGGTGGCCTGTTGTGGGCAGGCCCATCGACTGAAAGCGGCGCCGCTTATGTGCGTAACCGGCTGGCGCGCCCTGTCTATCTGCGCTTGCGGGTCCGTGGCGTATACAAACTCACAAACTCCGGCGAAGTCTCCGCCCCGGGCACCGCCGTCATGGCCTCCGGCGCATGGGCGGGCGTGATCACGGCAATGGCGTGCTTGTAGACGACTTGCGGCTGCGGGTCCCGCGGCGATTCCGCCAGCAGCACCATATAGTTGTCCGTGGCCACGATCACGCCGTGCAGGCGAATGCCGCTCGACAGGTGTACGACGACAGGGCTGTGGCTGGCGCTGAGCGTGGAGAACTGCAGCTGCTGCAGCTTCCTGCTCGGACGGGTGATCCTGGTTTCCTTCTTGTTCACAACGTCTCCGGAAGAGCCCGCTCGGGTTCTGGCGGCTGGCAAGGGTCCAATATATGGGCCCGGGCAATAGGGGTGTTACAGCACGGCCTGGGGCGGGCTGCGGCGTGGCCTGGGTGGGGCGGGGGATGAAACATCCGCTCGCTGTGCTGGCGCCGGATCTGGCTGCATGGATCACGTCCGACCCCGACGTGTGTCCGGGCGGAGGCTCCGATGCTGCCCCGCAAACGTTGGCGGTAGGGGCCGCCGGAAGAGGAGGGGGTACTTCAGGCGCGAGAGTAACAAAATTTTACAAATCGGAACGGTTGGGGGGGCACCTGAGATGGAGAGTTTCCTCTAATAAAACTCTTGCGTCACAATGCTGCGGCTTGCTTTGTTTACGCTTGTGCGGCAAGTCGCAACGTCACCAGCGCCCGCAACCCCCGTTCAGCATAGGTTTGCGGGCGGCAAGGTGACCCTGGCCTGCAGTTGTGATGCTTTCCATGCTGGGCACTCGCCACTTGCGTGGCGTAGTCGGCACTTTTTATATCAGGGTTATCCCTGATAGAAATTGGATTTACACCTCATGTAAGCAGGTTTATATTCGCTAACGAGCCTTTCGGCTCATAGCAGTCCTGGAAAGCCTACGAGCACCCCGCGCGTGGGCTTCTTTTTTTGTGTGCCCACTTGTTTTGTTGCGCGCCTTTGGCTGTATGCGCCGCTAGCAGCACTTCGGAGCGCCTGGGTAACATTAGACGACAGGTCGCATCCCGCCAATCGTTCGAATTGCCGGGCTTTTTCCCCTCATATTTCCTTTTGTTCCCGTATTTTCCGTTTTCTTCGGAAATATCTTAACGTCGCCCTCAAGCTTGGCCCGCTCCCTGCCGTTAAGTCCGCGGTGCGGCGTCGTCCCGGAAATCTGTCCGGGGCGCGGAAAAGCGCGCGCGATGAGAGTAAAGGAGCCGGGAAGATGCGTTGGTTGCGAAACTTTGGCATTGGGGCGCGCCTGACGGTGGCGTTTTCGTTAGTCGTGTTGCTGCTGGTTGCCGTGGCGGTGCTGGGCATGATGTCCCTGCGCACCATGAACGAATCGATGCGTCTTACCGTGGAAGGGCGCTTGATCAAGGTGCTGGATATCGAGCGCGTCAAGCAGGATGCGTTGCGGATCGGAATTCTGGTGCGCGATGCCACCATGAACGAGGATCCGGTCGCGGTGAAGCGCAATGCCGAGCAGATCGCCGGGCTGCGCGAAAAAATGGGCACCACGCTGGATGAGCTTGGGAAGTGGCTGTCGACATCCGGCAGGGCGGAAACCCTGGAGTTGTATCGCGGGCTGACCGAGACGCGCGCTGCCTATAACGGCCAGCTCGACATGGTGCTGCGCCAGTTGCAGGGCGGCGAGTTCGACGGTGCCCGCAGCGCGCTGGTGGCGACCCTGCCGGCGGCCCAGGCGCCTTACTTCGACAAACTGAGCGAACTGGCCGAGACCGGAAGCAAGGTTGCGCTGGCTGCCGTGCAAGAGGCGAACGCCAGTTATGAGACGGCCCGCAACCTGCTGCTGGGCCTGGCTGCCGTCGCGGTGGCCCTGGCGGCGACGTTGGGCATCGGCATCACGCGCTCGATCACGCGGCCGGCGCGTCATGCGCTGGAAGCGGCACAGG
Source organism: Cupriavidus sp. F041 (assembly GCF_057814235.1). Classification (NCBI taxonomy): domain Bacteria; kingdom Pseudomonadati; phylum Pseudomonadota; class Betaproteobacteria; order Burkholderiales; family Burkholderiaceae; genus Cupriavidus; species Cupriavidus sp. F041. The sequence continues at coordinate 861,577 of NZ_JBVASY010000001.1, read as the reverse complement.
CGCTGGCGCAGGGCAACCTGACGTATGCTATCAAGGCGCAGAGCGATGACGAAATGGGCCGCATGCTGGGCGCGCTGGAGCGCGCTTTTGGCCAGTTGGCGGCACTGGTGCATGGCATCCAGGGCGCAACCCGCTCCATCGGTGGCGCCACCCGGGAAATCGCCAGCGGCAATACCGATCTTTCCCAGCGCACCGAAGAGCAGGCTGCCTCGCTTGAGCAGACCGCGGCCTCGATGGAGCAGCTCACCTCCACCGTCAAGCAGAATGCCGCGAACGCGCGCCATGCCAACGAACTGGCCGTGAGCGCCTCGGGCGTGGCGATCGAGGGCGGGCGCGCCGTGCGCGGCGTGGTCGAGACCATGCAGCATATTTCGCAATCGTCGGCCAAGGTGGCCGAGATCGTGGGCGTGATCGAGGGGATTGCCTTCCAGACCAATATCCTGGCACTGAATGCAGCGGTGGAAGCCGCCCGTGCCGGCGAGCAGGGACGAGGCTTCAGCGTGGTGGCGGCCGAGGTGCGCAGCCTGGCCCAGCGCTCTTCGTCGGCAGCCAAGGAAATCGGGCAACTGATCAGTGGCTCGGTGAGTCAGGTGGCCCATGGCGCCAAGCAGGTAGAGGACGCGGGCCGCACCATGGACGATATCGTCGGGGCGGTGAAGCGCGTGACCGACATCATGGGCGAGATCGCCGCCGCAAGCGAAGAGCAGTCATCCGGCATCGAGCAGGTCAACCGCGCGATCAGCCAGATGGAAAGCGTGACGCAGCAGAATGCCGCGCTGGTGGAGCAGGCCGCCGCCGCCGCCGAGAGCCTGCAGCAGCAGGCCGCCGGGCTGGTGGATGAAGTGTCCCGCTTCCAGGTGGCTCCGGAGGAAGCGCACGTTGCGCAGCCGCGCCAGGTGGTACGGGAACCGGCGCGCATGCCGGTGCCGCAAGCGGCACCGGTAGCACGCGTGGCGCCGGCCGCCCGGCGTCCGGCGCCACATCCTTCCGCTGGCGCCAAGAGCTATCCGGCGGCACGCCAGGGCACGGCGCGCCCGGTCCGGACCAGCGGTGCCGCACCGGTGAAGCCAGCCGTGCTGGCAGCACCTGCAGCACCCGCGGCCCCGGCCGCTGGCGCCAAGGCAGCCACCCGGCCCGCGGCGGCGGCACCGCACACCGGCGCGGCCGGCGCTACCCGCGCGCCCGTGCTGCCCAGCAAGGCCCGCGCACCGGTGGTGCGCCAGAAGCGCGAACCCGTGCTGGTGTCCAAGCCGTTGCCGGCCGCGCGCGCGGCCCGGCCTGCCGTAGCAGCGGCACCCGCGCCCCGCCGCGCCGCGCGCACGCCGGCCGCTGGCGGCCTCGCCGTGGTCAATGGCGACTGGGAATCCTTCTGAGTTCTGCCGCGCCGTCCTGGCGCGGAGCCCGGCAAGCCTGCCGGGGGCGGGTGCAAGGCGAAAGGCTTAGGCCTACAATGTCGCCCTTGTATACAAAAAACAGACAGGAGCGATGCCGCCCGTTCGCGGCGGCATCGCACTCCGTGTCCCTCGCCGTGCATTCTCTCTCCCGCCAGCCCATGTCCGCCGTCTCCCCGCCGTCCTCTCCGACGGCATCGGTTCCGCCGTCCTCCCCCTTTCTGTCCGCAGCATCCCCGGCCCCCGGCGCGGGCGAGGCCGGCGGCCACGGCCACGCAGCGTCCGGGTCCCCTGCCGTGCCGCCGGTGCCGGTGATGCAGGTCATCTTCGGCCTGATGCTGGCCATCCTGCTGGGGGCGCTCGAGCAATCGATCGTCGCCGTGGTGCTGCCTGAGATCGCGTTGCAGCTCAACGGCTTCGAGGAGATGGCGTGGGTGGTCTCGGCGTACCTGGTGGCTTCGACGGTGGTGACGCCGATCTACGGCAAGCTGTCGGACCTGCTGGGGCGGCGCTCGGTGCTGTCGTTTGCCATCGTGTTGTTTCTGCTGGCCTCGGTGTTCTGCGCGCTGGCGCAGACCATGCCGCAACTGATCGTCGCGCGCATCCTGCAAGGGCTGGGCGGCGGCGGCCTGATCTCGGTGTCGCAAGCCACCATCGCCGATGTGGTGCCGCTGCGCGACCGTGGCCGCTACCAGGGTTACGTGAGTGGCGTGTGGGCCGTGGCCAGCATGGCCGGCCCGGTAATCGGCGGCTACCTGGCGCACTACCTGTCGTGGCGCTGGATTTTCTGGATCAACCTGCCGCTGGCGCTGGTCGCGCTGGTGGTGGTCCGCCGCGCGCTCAAGCACCTGCCGGCGGGCGGGCGCCGCCATCGCATCGATTACCTTGGCGCGCTGCTGTTCGGGGGTGGCCTGACCGGCGTGCTGGTCTTCCTGACCCGGCTCGGGCAGGGCCATTCGGCTGCGACGCCGCAGACCCTTGGCCTGCTGGCGGCAGGCCTGGCCGCCATGGTGCTGTTCGTGTGGCAGGAGCGGCGGGTCAGCGACCCGATGATCCCGCTGGCCATGCTGCGCGTGCCAACCGTCGCGATCTGCTGCATCACCCTGTTTCTGTGCTTTTTCCAGTTGATCTCCATGTCCGTGCTGCTGCCGCTGCGTTTCCAGGTGGTGGGCGGCGTGCAGGCCGACACGGCCGCGCTGCGGCTGGTGCCGTTGACGCTCGCCATCCCGTTCGGGGCGTATTTCTCGGGCCGGCTGATGTCATGGAGTGGCCGCTACAAGCCGCTGCAACTGGTGGGCTCGCTGATCGCGCCGCTGGCGATCGTGTCGCTGGCGTTCGTCGACCCGCATGCGGTCGTGCTGACCGGGCTGGTGATGGTGACGCTCGGGCTGGCCATCGGGCTGCAATTGCCCAGCGGGCTGGTGGCCACACAGAACGCCGTGCCCGCGCACCAGGTGGGAGTGGCCACGGCGCTGACCGCCTTCTCGCGCATGCTGGGCGGCGCGGTCGGCGTGGCGGTGCTGACCACGGTGCTGATCGCGCTGTTGCGCCGTGGCGGCATGGGCGTATCGGACCTGGGCGGCGGCGAAGACATCCTCATGAGCATGTTCCACCGTGCCATGACAGGTGGCGATACGGCCGATGCGGGCGCGGTGCGCGCCGCCGCCGAAGCGGCGTTCCGCACCCTGTTCCTGCTGAGCGCCGCCGTGTCGCTGGTGGCGCCCTTCCTGGTGGCGCGCCTGCCGGAAGCCACCTTGCGCGGCAGCAAGAGCACCAGCGTGGCCGCGAGCATCGATTAATGCCGGGCCGCCGCCGGCGAGGTCAGGGGCGGGCCTGCGCCCCTGGCGCGCTTTTCCCCAGGAAGCCGAACTCAACCGGCGTCTTGGCGTAGAACACCTGGATGTCTTCCTCGGCCAGCCGGTCGAACAAACGCTGCACTTCCTCTTCCGTGGCGATCACGGTGATTTCTTCCGGCCGGTCCGCCAGTTCCAGGAAATGCCAGGTGTGAAAGCGGCGGTCATGGCCGATGCCCTCGGCCGCCACCGTGTGCGTGGCGCCGCGGATATGCAGGTCCCTCAGAACCTGCAGCAACCAGTGAGACAACTGCTTGCCGTGGTGACGCCGGTTCTCGATGGTAAACAGCGTGAGTTGGAAGCCTTGCACGATAACCTCCCGTGCGCGCCCCGCAACGGCGTCCGCGTGCCGCGACCGTGGCATGGACGGCCGTCGTGTCAGGGTGCTGTTTCCAGTCTAGGCCAGCCGCCGCGCGCAGCTTTGCGGGCGCACCAGACTTCACCAGCACGGCCGGTTCCCTGATGCATTACGCGAACCTGGGGATAACCCTAGTCTCTTCCTTTGTGGGGACGGGCTATATTTTTTTTGTTTCAACCGAGGAATAATGTTTCATATGTGAAACAAAATATCTTCATTGCGGCACTACCAATCCCCCAGACTCGTGAGCAGGCCTTCTGAAGTGCAATATCCGAAGAGTGAAGAAAAGATCGCGCGCGCGATGCGCGGGATGGCGCTAGCGTGCCTGGCGTTTGCCGGCCTGTGGCAAGGCGCTGTTCCGGCTGCGCGCGCCGCAGGGACGGATGCGGCCAGCAGTTGCAGCACACTGCGCATTGTCGTGCCGTTCCCCGCGACCGGCCCGGCAGACCTTCTGGCGCGCACGCTCGCGCAAAGCCTCCACCAGCGCCGCGGCGTCACCGTGGTGGTCGACAACAAGCCGGGCGCCAATGGCAATATCGGCATTGACGCCGTGCGCCGCGCGGCGGGCGACGGCTGCACGCTGCTGGTGGCGCCTGCCGGCAACCTGACCATCAATCCCACGCTGTTTCCGGCGCTTGCCTACAACGTGGAGCGGGACTTCCGCCCGGTCTCGCTGCTGGCGAGTTCGCCCAATGTGCTGGCGGTGCATCCCTCGGTGCGGGCCGGTTCGGTGCAGGAGCTGGTGGCGCTGGCGCAGCGCACCAATCCACCGCTAGGCTATGCCAGCCCCGGCGTGGGCAGCGGTCTGCACCTGGCGGGCGAGTTGTTCCGCCAGCAGACGGGCATCGCATTGCTGCATGTCCCCTATAAGGGCACCACGCAGGCGCTTAACGATGTGGTGGGCGGGCAGGTGCCGATCCTGTTCGGCACGCTGCCGACGCTGGCGCCGTTTATCCGCTCCGGCGCCTTGCGCGCGCTGGCCGTCACCCAGGCCGCGCGCTCTCCCGCAGCGCCTGCCATCCCGTCCCTGGCGGAGCAGGGCGTGCGTGGCATCGGGGTCAGCTCCTGGTATGCGCTGCTGCTGCCGCGCGCCACCCCGGCGCCGGTGGCCGATGCGCTCTATGCCGACGTGCGCGCGGTCTTCGGCGGCAAGGCGGTCCGCGAAGAACTCGCGCGGCAAGGCATGGAGCCGGTCGCCGGTACGCCGGATGCGCTCGCCACGCGCATTCGCCAGGAAAGCGTTGGCTGGGCCGAATTGATCCGCGCCCACGGCATCAAGGCCGAATAACGCACGCCGGCGCGCACGCGCATCGTCCGCGCCGGCATGTCTTTCCTGTAGTCCGCCACGGCCTCCGCCATTACTCCGGCGCTTCATCCGCCACAGGCCCTTCGGCATCCAGTGCCTTCATGTTCTCCAGCAGCTTGAGCAGGTAATGCAGCGTGTGCGTGATGTCGCCCGTTGAAAAATCGGTCAGCGCCCGCTCGTAGTAGTCCCGGATCTTGGGTTGCGCCAGCTTCAGCCAGACATGGCGCCCGGTCTCCGTCATGGTGACCAGCCGCGAACGCCGGTCGCGCCCGTCCGGCGCCAGGCTCAGGTGGCCGTCGCGCTCCATGCGGCTCACCAAGCCGGACAGATTCTGTCGGCTGACCATCAGGTAGCGCGCCAGGTCCCCCACGCTCATGCCCTCGGCCGCCTGCGGCCGCGAGAGGGCGCCCAGTACTGCCCACTGCTGCGTGGTCAGGCCTTCGGCTTCTACGGCTCTTGATCCCGTTTTATGCAACATATTTGCGCATTGGTATAGGCGAAAGAACAACCTGTTTGCCATCTCCATGCGCGCCGCCGGAGCAAGATCATCATAAAAATCGGGGTTAACCATCATAAATTCCTGGGTAGTCTTACTTGCGTTGGTCCAGCTGCCCACCTATTATACGTCAACATATTGACGTATTTAACCGCTGGCGCGCGACGCTTAAGCCGCACGATAGCACCCTGGACCTGGAAGGAGAACACTGTGCAAAGACTCGAAGGCAAGACGGTCATCGTGACCGGTGGTGGTGGTGGCATCGGTGGGGCGACCTGCCGGCGCTTTGCGCGCGAAGGCGCTGCCGTGGCCGTGCTGGACCTGAACCTCGACGCGGCAGGGCAGGTCGCTGCCCGGATCCGCGAAGAAGGCGGCCGGGCCGAGGCGTTCCAGTGCGACATCACGGACCGCGCCAGCGTGGATGCCGCGGTTGCCGCCACCGTGAGCCAGCTCGGCCCGGTCGATGTCCTGGTCAACAACGCCGGCTGGGACGTGTTCAAGCCGTTCACCAAGACCGAACCGGCGCAATGGGAACGCCTGATCGCCATCAACCTGACCGGCGCGCTGCATATGCATCACGCCGTGCTGCCCGGCATGGTGGAGCGCAAGCGCGGGCGCATCGTCAACATTGCTTCCGACGCGGCGCGGGTGGGCTCCTCCGGCGAGGCTGTGTATGCCGCCTGCAAGGGCGGGCTGGTGTCGTTCTCCAAGACCATCGCGCGCGAGCACGCGCGCCACGGCATCACCGTCAACGTGGTGTGTCCCGGCCCGACCGACACGGCGCTGTTCGCCGACTACAAGCAAGGCGCCGGCAACCCGGAGAAGCTGATGGAAGCCTTCACCCGCTCCATCCCGCTGGGCCGCATCGGCCAGCCGGACGACCTGCCCGGTGCGATCGTGTTCTTTGCCAGCGATGACGCGGCCTTCATTACCGGCCAGGTACTGAGCGTGTCGGGCGGCCTGACCATGAACGGCTGAGCGTAGCCAGCATCCGGCACTCACCACGACAACGGAGACACACCATGCAATATGAAGACATCCTCTATGAAGTGCGCAACGGCGCAGCCTGGATCACCATCAACCGCCCGGAGAAGATGAACGCTTTTCGCGGGCGCACCTGCGACGAACTGATCCACGCGATCAATCGCGCCGGCTATGACCGCGCCATCGGCGCCATCGTGCTGGCCGGCGCCGGCGAGAAGGCCTTCTGCACCGGCGGCGACCAGTCCGCCCATGAAGGCCAGTACGACGGCCGCGGCACCATCGGCCTGCCGATGGAAGAACTGCACAACGCCATCCGCGACGTGCCCAAGCCCGTGATCGCGCGCGTGCAGGGCTACGCCATCGGCGGGGGCAACGTGCTGTGCACGATCTGCGACTTCACCATCGCGTCCGACAAGGCCGTGTTCGGGCAGGTCGGCCCCAAGGTCGGCTCGGTCGATCCCGGCTACGGCACGGCGTTCCTGGCGCGTGTGGTGGGCGAGAAAAAGGCGCGCGAGATCTGGTACCTGTGCCGGCGCTATCCGGCCGCCGAAGCCCTTGCCATGGGGCTGGTCAACGCGGTCGTCCCGCATGAGCAACTCGATGCCGAAGTGCAGAAGTGGTGCGACGAGATCATGGACAAGAGCCCGACCGCGCTGGCCATCGCCAAGCGCTCCTTCAATATGGACACCGCCCACCAGAGCGGCATTGCCGGCATGGGCATGTACGCGCTGAAGCTCTACTACGACACCGAGGAATCGCGCGAGGGCGTGACCGCCTTCCAGGAAAAGCGCAAGCCCGATTTCCGCAAGTACGCGAAGTAATCCGCCGTTGCTGGCACAAGCAACGCGGCCACATGGCGCATCGCACAGGCGCGCCATGTGGCAAGACATCCTGGAGACGCCATGAACCCCTATCTCGATGAAGACCTGGTCGCACTGGGCGACCATGCCCGCCGCTTCGCCACCGAACGCATCGCGCCCGGCTTCCTCGCGCGCGACCGCACCCGCGAGCTGGACCGCGCGCTGATGCGTGAAATGGGCCAGATGGGCTTTATCGCGCCCGAACTGCCCGAGCAATATGGCGGCCAGGGTTTGGGCTGCCTGGCCGCCGGCGTGATCCACGAAGAGGTGGCGCGCGCCGACCTGAGCCTTTCCTATATCAACCTGCTGGCCTCGCTGAACGGGCAGATCCTGGCCCATCACGCCGCGCCGGAAATTGCCCGTCCGTGGCTGCAGCGCCTGACGCAAGGCGAAGCCCTGTTCGCGATCGCGCTGACCGAGCCGCGCGGCGGCTCCGATGCGGCCAGCTTGCGCCTGCGCATGGAGCGCGATGGTGGCCATTACGTGCTCAACGGCGAGAAGACCTCCATCTCCGCCGCCGACCAGGCGGATGCGGCGGTGGTGTTCGCGCGCAGCGGTTCCATCGAAGCGGGCGCGCGCGGCGTCTCGGCGCTGCTGGTGCCGATGGACCTGCCGGGCATCACCACCAACCGCTTCGACTGCCACGGCCAGCGCGCCATCGGGCGCGGCTCGATCTTCTTCGAGAACGTGCGCGTGCCGGTCAGCCATCTGCTCGGCAAGGAAGGCGAGGGCTTTGTGCAGGTGATGCAGGGCTTCGATTTTTCCCGAGCGCTGGTCGGCTTGCAAGTGCTGGCGGTGGCGAAGGCGAGCCTGGAGGAAACCTGGGAATACGTGGCGGAGCGCCAGGCCTTCGGCAAGCCGCTGTCGGCTTTCCAGGGTGTCTCGCATCCGCTGGCGGACTACGAGACACAGGTAACGGCAGCGCGCCTGCTGTGCCTGCAGACACTCTGGATGAAAGACCACAACCTGCCGCACACCGCCGAAGCTGCGATGTGCAAGTGGTGGGCGCCCAAGCTGGCCTACGACGTGGTGCACCAGTGCCTGCTCTCGTTCGGCCACGGCGGCTATGACCGCGGCCCGATGGAGCAGCGCCTGCGCGACGTGCTGGGCTTCCAGATCGGCGACGGCACGGCCCAGATCATGAAGACCATCATCGCACGCACGCACGCGGGCCGGGATGCGGTGCCCGCCTGACGATGGCCCCCGCCGAGACCGGACCACGACAACAACGAGGAGACACGCCATGGAATTCGACGCCGTACTGCTGCCACCGCGCCGCGCCGCCAGCATCGCACAGGGCTTGTGGCCCGAGCGCACCATCAACGATGCGCTGGACGATTGCGTGGCTCGCTGCCCGGACAAGATCGCGCTGACTGCCGTGCAGGTGGAAAGCGGCGCGATCACCCGCCTGACGTATCGGGAGCTGGCCGCCCGCGCCGAACGCATTGCCCTCGGCCTGGCCAGGCTGGGCGTTGGCCGCGCCGACGTGGTGTCCTGCCAGTTGCCGAACTGGTGGGAGTTCACCGCGCTCTACCTGGCCTGCTCGCGCCTCGGCGCCGTGCTCAATCCGCTGATGCCAATCCTGCGCGAGCGCGAACTGTCGTTCATGCTCAGGCACGCGTGCAGCAAGGTAGCGGTGGTGCCAAAGCGGTTCCGCGGGCTTGACTATGAAGCGATGTTCGATGGCCTGCGCCAGGTGCTGCCGGACCTGCAGCACGTGGTGGTGATCGGCGGCAGCGGGCCCAATGCCTTCGAGGCGCTGTCGAGCGGGCCTGCCGGGGACGATGCCGGCGAGTTGCCGGCGCGCCATCGTCCCGGCCCGGACGACATCACCCAGCTGATCTACACCTCCGGTACCACCGGCGAGCCCAAGGGCGTGCTGCATTCGGCCAATACCCTGATGTCCAACATCGTCGCCTACGCCGGACGCCTGCGCCTGGGCGCGGATGACGTGATCCTGATGGCGTCGCCGATGGCGCACCAGACCGGCTTTATGTATGGCCTGATGATGCCCGTCATGCTGGGCGCGCGCGTGGTGCTTCAGGACATCTGGGAGCCGCGCAAGGCGCTGGACCTGATCCGGCAGGAGGGTGTCAGCTTCACCATGGCCTCGACGCCGTTCCTCACCGACCTGGCCAGGACGGTGACGGAGACGGGCGATGCGGTGCCCACCCTGCGCGCCTTCCTGTGCGCCGGCGCGCCCATCCCCGGCGCGCTGGTGGAGCACGCGCGCGCCGCGCTGGGCGCCAAGGTGGTCTCGGCATGGGGCATGACGGAAGTGGGCGCCGTGACCACGACCCGGCTGGAAGACGGCGATGAGCGGGCCATCCATACCGATGGCTGTCCGTTGCCGGGCGTCGAAGCCCGCGTGGCCGACGCGGCGGGCGCGGCGTTGCCGCCCGGCGCCACCGGCAGGCTGCTGGTGCGCTCCTGCTCCAACTTCGGCGGCTACCTGCGGCGGCCGCACCTGAACGACACCGACGCCGACGGCTGGTTCGACACCGGCGACCTTGCACGCATCGATGCCCGCGGTTATATCCGCATCGACGGGCGCAGCAAGGACGTCATCATCCGTGGCGGGGAGAACATTCCCGTGGTGGAAATCGAGACCCTGCTGTATCGGCACCCTGCCGTCGCGCAAGTGGCCATCGTGTCCTATCCCGACGAGCGCCTCGGCGAGCGCGCCTGCGCCTTCGTCGTGACCAGGCCCGGCCAGGAGTTCGGCATGGCGGCGATGGTGGACTTCCTGAAGGCGCAGAAGATGGCCGCGCAATATATCCCCGAGCGCCTGGTCGTGCAGCCGGCGCTGCCCGCCACGCCGGCGGGCAAGATCCAGAAGTTCAGGCTGCGGGAGCAACTCCGCCAGGCGGGGAACCTGGAGGGCGAGTCCAATGCGCGCGGATAAAGGCGACGGCAAGACGGAAGAGAACCTGATCCTCGCCGAGATAACCGGCCGCGTCGGCGTGCTCCGGCTCAATCGCCCCAGGCAGATGAACGCCCTCAACGATGCGCTGATGGATGCGCTCGGCCTGGCGCTGCTGGCATTGGATGAGAACGAAGGCATCGGCGCGATCGTGATCACCGGCAATGACAAGGCGTTCGCCGCCGGCGCCGACATCGCTGCGATGCGCGGCTGGGACTATATGGACGTGTTCAAGTCCAACTACATCACACGCAACTGGGAGACGCTACGCGGCGTGCGCAAACCGGTGATCGCCGCGGTGGCCGGCTATGCGCTGGGCGGTGGCTGCGAACTGGCCATGGCCTGCGACATCCTCATCGCGGCGGATAACGCGGTGTTCGGCCTGCCGGAGCTGAAACTCGCGGTCATTCCCGGTGCCGGCGGCACCCAACGCCTGCCGCGTGCAATCTCCAAGGCGAAGGCCATGGACATGTGCATGACGGCGCGCAATATGGATGCGGCGGAAGCTGAGCGCAGCGGGCTGGTGTCGCGGGTGGTGGCAGCGGGCCGGCTGATGGATGAGGCGATGACGGTGGCGCACACCGTTGCGGGGTTCTCGTTGCCGTCGATGATGGCGGTGAAGGAGGCGGTCAACCGTGCCTATGAGTCATCGCTGTCGGAGGGGATGCTGTTCGAGCGCAGGCAGTTGCATGCGTTGTTCGCCACGGAGGATTTGAAAGAGGGGATGAATGCGTTCCTGGAGCGGCGGGAGGCGGTGTTCCGGCATCGGTAGGCGCGGCAAGCGCGCCGCCGCCGCTCGTGATTCGCATTGCCAGCGCCGCGTTCCAGGCGCGCGATTCGCGGCGCTGCTGCGTCACGCGCCGTAGTAGAAGGGGGTGCGCACGGCATCGATGCGGGGCTGGCCGCGATCCGTTGACATGTTGGCGGTTGCCTGCAGCGCGCTCTGTGTTTGCGCTTGCGTGTTTGCCGTGGCTCTCTTGGCTGATGCGGCGTCCTCCGCTTGCACCTTGGCTTCGGCAGCCTGGATGTCTCGCGGATAGTTCGCGTTGTCGCCGCGTCCTGGCTGGTAGCCCGCCTGTTCCAGCCGGATCAGGTCGGCACGGACGTCGGCGCGGCTGAGAGGCGCCTGCGCGCTTTGCGCGAAGGACAGGGCTGGCGCGGCCAGGGCGCAGGAGATCAGTACGGTGCGGATGAGTGCTTTCATGATGCGTTACCTCTTTCGGTCGGATGGCCCGCTGCCGCCGGGGCCGTGGCGCTTTCATCGACAGGATGAACAGGCTGTACCCAGTATTGGCTTTAGCCACTGACCCGAGCCTGACCATCTCATTACGGTTTCGTCATCGGTGCGCTTTGCCAGCCACCACCGAGTGCCTTGACCAGCATGACGCTCGCTATCAGTTGCCGCCGGCGCACCGCCAGCCGCAGGATCGGTACCGTGGAGGCGCTATAGCTCAGGATCAGCGGCAGCGTGGTGCCTGGCGGCATATTGCGAGCATCGATTGGGCGCCGGACAAGGTCTCGGCAATGGCGCGGTTGATGTCCGCGCCCGGGTGGAAGAAGATCTTGATCACCGCCACGCCGCCGAGCGATTGCGACTCGATATGTTCAATATCCTCCACGCTGTTGGTCAGCGAGCGCTCGTAACCGGTGGCGATGCGCCGGGCCATGTCCTCGGCGGACAGGCCGTTGTAGGTCCACACCACGCTGACCACCGGGATACCGATGGCCGGAAAGATATCGGTGGGCGTGCGCAGCAGCACCAGCGGGCCGGCCAGCAACAGGCACAATGCCAGCACCACGAAGGTGTAGGGACGGCTCGGCGCGAGCCTGACGATCCACATTGTGGGGTCTCCGGAGTGATGGATGAACGGGGCGCGGTGCGCCCTTCGGGCGGTTCGGCGGAAACGCTCGACGGGCGGATTCTAGAAAGGGCAGGGGGCGGGGAACGCTGTCGAATCCATTACAGATTTGTCATTCAAGGCCGGCGCGGCCAGGGCTATCATCCGGCATGCAAGGCGCCGCTGCATGCCTTGCCGGCACTGGCTAGACGAGGACGATCATGAGAATTCTGGTGGTGGAGGACGAGCCCAAGACCGGCGAATACCTGCGCAAGGGACTCACGGAGTCTTCCTTCGTGGCCGACCTGGCCGTGACCGGTGCCGACGGCCTGCACCAGGCGCTGGAGGGCAGCTACGACCTGGTCATCCTGGACGTCATGCTGCCCGGCATGAACGGCTGGGAAGTGCTCAAGCGGCTGCGCGAGCACAAGGACACGCCGGTGCTGTTCCTGTCGGCGCGCGACGAAGTGGAGGATCGCGTGCGTGGCCTGGAACTGGGCGGCGACGACTATCTCGCCAAGCCGTTCGCCTTCGTCGAGTTGCTGGCGCGGGTACGCACGCTGCTGCGGCGCGGACCGGTGCGGGAAGCCGACCGGATCGAAATCGAAGACCTTGAGATCGACCTGATCCGCCACCGCGTGACGCGTGCCGGACAGCGCATCGATCTGACGCCGCGCGAGTTTTCGCTGCTGCATTTCCTCGCGCGGCGGCACAGCGAGGTGCTCAGCCGTACCCAGATCGCCTCCCATGTGTGGGATATGAACTTTGATAGCGACACCAATGTGGTGGACGTGGCGGTACGCCGCCTGCGGGCCAAGATGGACGACGACTTCCAGCCCAAGCTGATCCATACCGTACGCGGCATGGGCTATGTGCTGGAGCGCCGGCAGCCCTGATGCGCAGGCTTTCTCTCACTACCCGCCTGGCGCTCGCCTTTGGCCTGGTCGCCGCGATCGTGTTCGGCGGCGCGGGCGCCTACCTCTATCGTGCGCTCGCCATGCAGGTGATCGAGCGCGACGATGCCGAGCTGCTGCGCAAGGCGGTACGCGTGCGCAATGAACTGGCGGAACTGGACCCTGGCGCCGCAGGAGCGTGGAGGGAAGTCGCCGGCGTGGTGTCCGGCAACGACGAGTTCGCGCTGGTGGTGCACGCATCCGACGGCACCGTGCTGGTATCCGCCAATACCGGGAAGGACGCGCCGCCCGCCTTGACGCCTCTAGCCGCGGATGCGCCGTTCGGCACCGCGTCGATACGCACCTGGACCACGCAGCAGGGCTACTATGTGCACGGCATAAAGGCCTTGGTGCGCACGGGCGCCGCCTCCACCTCCACCTCCACCGCCGCTTCCACCGCCGCGCCGGCGCAGACGTTCACGCTCTACCAGACCGCCATCTCCCGCACCATCATGCTGCGCGCCTACCGCGACAAGTTGCTGGCGGCCGGGCTGCTTGGCACGCTGTCGGTGGCCGCGCTCGGCTACCTGGTGCTGCGTGCCGGCATGGCGCCGCTGCGGCGCATTGCCGCCGGCGCCTCATCGGTCACTGTGCGGCGGCTGGCGCTGCCGGTGGATCCGGCGCAATTGCCGCCCGAACTGGAGGAGCTGGCCGCGGCCTTGCAGCAGATGATGGACCGGCTGCGCGATGGCTTCGAGCGGCTTTCGCAGTTTTCGGCCGATCTGGCGCACGATTTCCGCACCCCCATCGGCAACCTGCTGGGACAGAGCCAGGTCGCGCTGGCGAGCGAGCGCAGCGCCGACGAGTACCAGGCCCTGTTGGCCTCCAATATCGAGGAATATGAGAGGCTCGCCCGCATGATCGAGAACATGCTGTTTCTCGCGCGGGCGGAGAACGCCCGCGTGGCCGTCAAGCCGGCGCGGCTGGATCTGGCGCGCGAGCTGGGCGCGCTGTCGGACTACTTCGAGGGGCTGGCCGAGGCACGCGGGGTGGCGATCGCGGTGGACGGCGGCGGCGCGGTGCAGGCCGATCCGCTGCTGCTGCGGCGCGCGGTCAGCAACCTGGTGGCCAACGCCATCCGCTACACACCGGCCGGGCAGACCGTGGTGCTGGCGGCGCGTTCCTCCCTGGGAGGCAGCAGCATCGAAGTGCGCAACCCTGGCGCCGGCATCGCGCCGGAACACCTGCCCAGACTGTTCGACCGCTTCTTCCGTGGCGATCCCGCTCGCGCTAACTCAGGGGAGTCGGCAGGCATCGGTCTCGCCATTGTGAAGTCGATCATGGACTTGCACCACGGCAGCGTCGAGGTGGAGTCGGAGGTCGGGGGCACCACGGTGTTCAGGCTGTTCTTTCCTGCAGGCATTGCCGATTCCGCGCCGGTTCGGCAATACGTGTGATGTTGCTGGTATGCCTTCTTCCTGCCAGAGCCTCGAAGCGTGAAACCGGAGCGCGAAACATGGCCAGCCCCAACTAATTCGCACCCGCCGCAAAAAACCTATTCAAAAATCAAAAAGCTTGTTGTAGAATGCGGCCTCCGTTTCGCAGAGTAGCAGCAAGTCGCAAGAAACGGAGCTTGTTCCCCGATAGCTCAGTTGGTAGAGCGCCGGACTGTTAATCCGTAGGTCCCTGGTTCGAGCCCAGGTCGGGGAGCCAAATAAGCGGGAGTAGCTCAGTTGGTAGAGCGCAACCTTGCCAAGGTTGAGGTCGCGAGTTCGAGCCTCGTCTCCCGCTCCAAATACAGATCTGCAGGATCCCACGGAATTCTGCAAGGTCATCGAAGAAAGGAGCGAAAGCTCCTTTTTTCGTTTCAGTGCAGTTCCACTGCAATCCAGCAGCCAGTACTTTTGCGTCCGGATTTAGTCCATCAATACGGGCGGGTACTTGCGCGCCCTGTTGTTGGCTGGCAGCGGGTGGCATGTGGCCATCTGTTCCTGAATCTAGGTGCAGAGGAGTCTACCTCCTCGGTGGTCAGTGCATACCTTGTTTCCATGCTTATCCCTCGCGGCAATGCAGTGCTCAATCGGCATGGATCGGTCGCGGCATCTCGTCCTCGCCCCTCTGGCACGGAGCCTTACCGGCCACTGTTCTTTTGGAAGAGTTGCGCCAAACAGGTGCCGAGAACTGACGCTGGATCCTCCAGATCGAAAACGATGTCGAAGTGATTCCGCCCGGACACTTCTTGCGCAGCCAGGAGCATCTCATGCCTTTCGAGCTGCATCGCAAAATCAACGCCCTGGCGCTTGAACTCAACCGTTTCCCGCTCTCCCCAAAGTACCGCCACTGGAACGCACGCTTGCAGCGGCAGGTGTGCCGGACTCATTCGGCTGGCGCCCAAGGCATCGAGCTTCAGCGCCTGGTTAATGTAGGTGCCGACCAATGGACGAACATCGTAGATCCCGGAAACGAGCAGTGCTCCATGAAATGGGGGAGCACTAAGACCATAGGCAGTCCTCCCTTCGCGTCTGACGGTGACCACGCCGAGCATGTAGCGCAGCCTTGCGACTTGGACGGGGTTCTGACCGGGCTCACTCCCCCGCGACCAGGCATAGCCCCAGACCGCTGCCGAGGTAGCTCACTCATGTCGGCTGCGAAATTGCGAGGCGAACTTTCAGAAATTTCCTGCCGCCGACCTGATCGCAGCCCGCTACGCTGTCACCTTAATATTTTGCAACATGACAGGCGGTTGACGCGCGCCCTTGAACTCTTGGGCGCGCGGCTCGCCGTCTCTCAAATCTGCCTTGATGTATGTCGCCAGCGCTGGAGCCGGCAGGTGCAAAAATGAACCCATCTCCCGTAAGCGCCGTGCTCATTCATGTGCCGGATGTGCCCACCGCGCTTGATTGGTACCACCGCGCCTTCATAGGCTCAGAGCAGCGCCATCTGGTCGGGTTTGCTTTCTCCTACCTGGAGTATGAAGGTGTCAGCATCGAACTTGTGCCGAGCGACGAGAAGGTATCGGCGGGAGCGGCGGGCAGCGTCGTTTACTGGCAGGTGGCGGATTTTGACAAAGCCCGGGCGCACTTTGTTGCCATGGGAGCCACCCCCTATCGCGGCCCGCTGGAGATTGAGGACGGTGAGCGGATGTGCCAGGTCCGCGATCCGTGGGGAAACTGCATAGGCCTGCGTGGTTGAAGATAGGGTGTAGCGTTCTCCGGCACGGCGGTCAGTCGTGCCTGCCATGCGCGTCTCCTCGGAAGCGCTTCTCATACGCGGTCCACATAGTACAGATCCGCCCCCACGGCACTAGCGCGCTCTGCCGCGAGCGCTCTTCCTTGAACTCCCGGCACGAGGCGCCTCTTTAATACCCGCCAAGGCGCCGCCGCCGCTCATCTGCTCCATCCACGACAAGGCATCGACGTACGATAAGAACTGGCGGAGATAGCCTGGCGACAGTTCGTGCATCAGTGAGAGGGATCGATGCACCAGGCGGTTCGAGTTGAGCGGGCCGGCATTGTCGGGCACCTGCTCCAGCGACTGCCGCAATTGCCGGTCGGTACTGACCCTGGACCAGGTCTCCCTGAAGTAATCGAGCACCGCCGGTTCGGGATAGGAGGTGCTGCGGGGCGTGGCGTGAATGGCTGCGGGGACGCCGCGATCCGCCGGCGCATGGCTGGCGATGTATTCGATCAGCCCGGCAAGCGCCCCGCGAGCCGGCTCGCATGGTGATGCCGCGTTGCCCGCAACGTCGGCCTTGCTTGCGGTGCTTTCAAGATCGTCGGCATAGGCCTTGAGCAGTTTGGACAGCCTGTCGTCCAGGATGCGTCGCGCATCGCCGCCGTGGCCGGCCGACCGCCGCGCCAGCGCCTCGATGAAACGGAAGCGGACAGGATCCAGGCGGTCGGCGCCTCGCTCGCGCCATGCGTCGAGCATCGCCTGGGCGTCGCGCGTCCCGCCGTCGTGTGTCCCACCACTACTCACGGCGCTTCACCGTTGCGGTGGATGGTCTGGCGATCGGCGCTATTTCCACGCGCCGGTTCTTGGCCCGACCCTGGTCGTCGGCATTCGAGGTCACGGGCTGCTCGGAGCCGAACGCGGCCGCGAATACCGAGGAGGAGGGGATCCCTGCATCGATCAACGCACGGGTTACCGTCAATGCGCGCTGGGCTGACAGCTCCCAGTTGTCGGCAAAGCGGCGGTTGGCCTCCCGCACCTGCTGGTCGTCGGTAAAGCCGCTCACCATCAGGATCTCCTCGCGGGCCTGCAGGTAAGCAGACAGGGGCGCGGCCAGGCTCTTCAGCACTTCCCGGCCTTCAGGCTGCAACTGATCCGAGTTGAGGGCAAACAATACGTTGCCGCTGATGCCGATGCGCCCGTTGACCAGCGTCACCCGGCCCGCGGCCAGCGGCACCGCCAGCGCTTTCTCCAGGGCCTCGCGGCGATGTGTCTCCTCCTGCCGTTGCTTGACTTCCTCTTCCAGCCTGGTCGAGAGCTCCAGTTGCACACCGATGACGCCCACCAGGATCAGGACAAAGGCGCCCAGCAGCACCGACATCAGGTCGCCGAAGACGGCCCATATCGGCGCTGTCGGCTCCACGCCGGCGTCGATGTCCTCGCTCATGCCGCTTCGGCGCCGGCGAGCGCCCCCTGGCCGGCAAGTTGTTGCAGGTTTTCGACGATCTGCTTCTGCGACATCATGCTCAGGTCGATGACTTCCCTGGCCTGTGCCACGTAGTACGCAAGCTGTTCGTCACTACGCACGATGGACTTGTCCAGCGCGGCTTCGATGCGCTGCAGGTGGGCCACCAGCTTGTCGTTCGACTCGCCGAACAACTGCACGGCCATACCGAATGCTTCGCCCAGGCTTGCCACCTCGACGGCACTGCCGGTGACTTGTGCCGCGACGGCTTCCAGCTTCCCGGTTTCAGTCTCGACCTTGTCAGTGAACCGGGTGCCGACACGGTCCAGCAGATCCGCCGTCGTGCCGACCAGCGCGTCGACGGCCGTGCGCTGTTCGGTGGAGGCATGGTTTACGGCATCGAGCAGGGTTGCCAGCGTTTCCAGCAGGCGACCGCGCTCCTCCAGCATGGTGTTGTCGCGGACCATGCTGTCGGAGAGCTTCTGGCGCAGTTCGCCGATGACGTCGGCCGCGGCCTTGGGGGCTTCCGAAGCGGCTTGCACGAGCCGGGAGATTTCGGCAATGGTGTCGCTGGCGTGCGCCTGCGTCCGGGCCGAGATGTCGCGCGCGGTTTGCGCCAGCGTGTCGCAGATTTCCTGCTGCCGGCTCGCGTTGTGCGTGCCCGCCTGCTCCCACTCCTTGTACAGCGTGGCAGCCACCGCACCGAGCGTCTCGGTCCAGGCCGCCAGCCGCTGCTGGTCCCGCGACGCCAGTTCCGCCTGCAGGTCCGCGTGCGACTGGCCCACCGCGCGCACCAGCGACGCCGAGTGCTGCTCGAGGGTCGCCGCGGCCGCCGCCAGCGCGTGTTGGTTGTCGCCCGCCAGTTTCTCGCTGACGCGTTCGTGCTGGGAGAGCGCGTTGCGCCATGCTTCCGACACGCTGCCTGTTGCGGCTTCCAGGCGCGCGGAGACGCCTTCCAGCAGCTTGGGGGCCGCGGACGCGGCTTGCACGAGGCGGTCAATTTCGGTGAGCGTGCTGTTGGCGTGCGCCTGCGTCTGGGCCGAGATGTCGCGCGCGGTTTGCGCCAGCGTCTCGCAAATCTCCTGCTGCCGGCTCGCGTTGTGCGTGCCCGCCTGCTCCCACTCGCGGCGCAGCGCAGCGGCCATCGAGCCGAGCGTTTCGGTCCAGGCCGTCAGCCGCTGCTGGTCCCGCGCTGCCAGTTCCGCCTGCAGGTCCACATGCGACTGGTTCACCGTGTGCAGCAGTGAAGTCGAGTGCTGCTCGATGGTCGCCGCGGCGGCCGCCAGGGCCTGTTGATTGTTGTCTGCCAGTTTCTCGCTGACGCGCTCGTGCTGGGCCAGCGCGCTGCTCCACGCTTCCGACACGCCGCCCGTCGCGGCTTCCAGGCGCGCGGAGACGCTTTCCAGCAGCTTGGGGGCTGCCGACGCGGCTTGCACGAGCCGGTCGATCTCGGCGACCGTATTGCTGGCGTGCGCTTGCGTCTGGGCCGAGATGTCGCGCACGGTCTGCGCCAGCGTGTCGCAGATTTCCTGCTGCCGGCTCGCGTTGTGCGCGCCCGCCTGCTCCCACTCATGGCGCAGCGTAGCGGCCATCGAGCCGAGCGTTTCGGCCCAGGCCGCCAGCCGCTGCTGGTCCCGCGATGCCAGTTCCGCCTGCAGGTCGGCGTGCGACTGGCCCACTGTGCGCACCAGCGACGCCGATTGCTGTTCCAAGGTCACCGCGGCCGCCGCCAGGGCGCTTTGATTGTCGCCCGCCAGTTTCCCGCTGATGCGCTCGTGCCGGGACAGTGCGCTGTTCCACGCTTCCGACATGCTGCCCGCCGTGGCTTCCAGGCGGGTGGAGACGCCTTCCAGCAGGCCCGCCGAGCGGTGCTCAAAGGTGCCGGCGAACTGATCGAGCGCGATGCGCAAGTCCTGCGTCAGCGCCTCGCTCGATCGCTGGTGCCCCGCCAGCGCCTTGTTCCAGATGTCCGCCACGGTAGTGGTCGCGGACTCGAACCCGGTCGACAGCCCGTCCAGCTGCCGCTGCACGGCTTGCGTGACGGTGTCGTTCAACGAGGCCGTCTCCCGCGCGATGCTCGACATCAAAGCTTCCACGGCCGGCTGGAGCGCCGCGCCGGCGGCGCGGGAGCTCTCGGCGATGCTTTCCTTCATGGACTGCTCCACCGAGGAAGCCAGGCGGGTGTACGCGGCCTCGGTCTTGCCGTGAAAGGCGTCCTGGCTGGCGATCTGCCGCTCGTGCAGGGTTTGGCTGTGCTGCTCCATGGCCGCCATCATGGCCTGCAGCCGGTCGACCAGGGTGGGCATCACCTCGGCCTGTCGCTGCAGGAGCTTGAAGGATTCCTCGCGCTGATGGGTCAGCGAGTAGATGCGCAATGTCGTCGCGATCCTTTCGTCCAGCATCTGCGCCGCCTGGAGCCGCTCGCGCCGGCTCAGCGTGGACAGCAGCCCCAGCATGGCGGATGTGGCCACGCCTGCGATCGAGGTGCCGAATGCAAATCCCAGACCCTTGACCGGCGCGGCCAGCGAAGCGCGGATGGCCTGCAAGTCCGTTGCGCTTTCCAGCGCCATCCCGGTGCCCCTCAGGGTGACCACCATGCCCAGGAACGTGCCGAGCATGCCCAGCAGCACCAGCAAGCCCACGAGATACGGTGTCAGCGCCGGCCCTGGCAGGCCCACGCGCTCACCCTCGATGCGCAGGCGCGTCGCATTGCGCAGGCTGGGATGCAATTGATCCAGCCAGGCAGCCAGCTTGGCCGGAGGTTCGGACAGGCCGGCCACGGCCCGCGTCAGGGTGGAAGTGGCTTGGTGATAGCGTCGCAGTTCAAGCGCGCCTGCCAGGTAGCAGGCGCCGACCAGCATCGTGACGGCCAGCGCCAGGGTGTTCGAGCCGGCATAGCCTGCGCCGATCCAGCACACGATGGCCAGACCCACCAAGAAGACGGCGAAATTAAGAAGATATCTGGACATGGCGTCCTGGTTAGCTTGAGCGAAGGGCCGCAAGAAGCCCTTCGACCGGTTGAAAACGAATGTCCAGTTCGGCAAGCAACACGCTCCGCATATCCTTGCGGAACACATCCAGCCATGCGCCGGGCGAGACCGCCGCGGGCTCTCCCGGGACCTGGGCGTCGGCCAGCGCCGCCTGCCCGGCCTGGCGCAAACGCTCGAAGTGCCCTTCGAGCAACGCGGGCACAGCGGCGAGCAGACTCCGCTCCCGCGCACTCAGTGCCCGCTCCATGGCGGCATCCAGCACCGCAAGCCGGGACATGGCGGGCGTACTGGCGGCCAGCATCGCCCGCAGGCGGCCGCGCAGATTGCCGATGCCCGTTTCCATCGCCTGCTGCAGAGAGAGATAACGCTGACGATAAACCGCGTAATCGACTACCGCATCCACCGCATCCGCCTGCACGGGCGGATGCGTTTGTCCGCGCCGCTTGGCGGGGGCGAGCGCACTGTCGCCGGCGATGGCATCCGCCAACGCGGTTCGGACACGTGCGCAATCGCGCTCCTCGGCGCTGCCGAAGGCTCGCGCGCCGGATGCCACAGCCGGCGGATTGCCGCTCAGGGCCGTGGACAGCTCGATGGCGTCGGCCCAGCCGAGCCATTGGCTCAGCCGGTCCGAGAGCGATTGTCTGGATTCGGGAACATCGACGTCCGTCAGGCGCGCAAGCAAACGAATGAGCGTCGGGCCGCTGAAACTTGTGCGCTGTGACACTTGCACCATACCGGCGGAGTCAAAAACCCGCTAGTTTACACGCCGGCGGGAACTGGACCCACTTCCTTTCGCATTGAACTGCTAACAAGCAGCCAGAGCCACATGGTGTCATTGGCAACCGCGACCGGACCGGATCAAGCTCCACACGCTCCATAGCATGATCGCCCGTTTGCGGGCCAGGCTTTGCGAGCGCAATACCCATGGAAACTTTCGCTATCAGGGGGGTTGCCGAGCAGGGGTGATTAGTCCATAATGCAGTCCATTGATTCGGCTGGATGCTGAAAAAATCCTTAAAAATCAATGGGTTATGGCGACAATACCGGTCTCGTATCCCGCTCCGTTGCATCAGGCAAAAGAGCAAGTCGTTGCAGTTTGCGATCAGTAACTGCCCATGTGGCTCAGTGGTAGAGCACTCCCTTGGTAAGGGAGAGGTCGGCAGTTCGATCCTGCCCATGGGCACCATCCGTTTTCATTCCCCGAATTCACTCCCCGCAGTTAGCGGCCATCGTACAGGCCGCTCAAGTCAGGTTCACGCCATCGGTCAGTCCCTGCGCCGCATTCCGTCGTGCCAGGCCCTACTGACGCATTCCCCCGAACATGAAGCTGGACACCGTGATGCCGCCGGCGAAGTCGTCCTCGTGATAGACCCGCGTGGCTGTGTCGTCTTCGGCCGCGCCGACCGCCACCATAAGTGGCAGCAGATGCTCCTCCCGCGGATGTGCCAGGCGAGCCGCGGGCGCGTTTTCCCAGGCCGTCAACGCCGTGGCGCGTTGCTCCGGGGTTGTTGCCGTGAGTGCTTGCAGAAGCCATGCATCGAACGCTGCCGACGCCTCCTTCCCCGCGGGGCCGAACGCGCGCAGGTTGTGGTAGCTCAGTCCGCTGCCGACGATAAGGATGCCCTCGCGCCGCAGCGGCGCCAGCGCCCGCCCGAGCGCCAGGTGCGCGAGCGGGTCGAGCCCGCGCTTGAGCGAGAGTTGCACGGTCGGCATCTCCGCGCCGGGATAGATGACGGCCATCGGCGCATACATGCCGTGGTCAAAGCCGCGCAGCGGATCGAGCCGGGCAGCAATGCCTGCGGTTTCCAGCAGGCCGAGTACGCGCCCGGCGAGTTGCGGCGCGCCTGGCGCCGCGTACCGGACCTGGTAGGTGTAGTCCGGGAAGCCGTAGTAGTCATAGATCATGGGCGGATTCGGGTTGGCCATGATCGTGAAGTCCGGCTCTTCCCAGTGCGCCGAGATCATCAGTACTGCCTTGGGCACCGCGCTCGCCAATTGCGGCATCTGCTGCAGGGCGGTCTTGAGCCTGTCGTAACGGCCACCCATTTGTTCTTCCATCCAGGGCCAGGGCCCGCCGCCGTGCGAGATGAAAAATGTGGGAAGTGCAGGCGTTGTCATCTTGGCTCTCCTGGTGACTCAGCGGCGCGGCTCGGCTACGTAGCCAAGCAGGCCGGACAGGTCGCGCGCGGCGCGCTTGACCTCGCGTTCGACGCGCTCGCGCAGCGTAGTATCCCGCTCGAAGCGGAGTTCCGGGCCGGCCACGCTGATGGCGGCAACGGTGGCGCCGCTGGCATCGAATACCGGCGCCGCGCACGAGTCGATGCCGGCTTCGAACGCGGAGAAGCTCCATGCGCAACTGCGCTCGCGGTCGGCGGCAAGGATGTCGCCCAGCCGCGCGTAGGTGGCCGGGCTCTGCCCGGTGACGATGGCCAGCGGTTCTTCGCCCAGGCGCTCACGCAGTGCATCTTCCGGCAGGCCGGCGATCAGCATGCGCCCCGGCGTGGTGAGGTGGGCCGGCACCCGGCTGCCCACCTGGATGTTGCTGACCAGCGTGGTCTGCGGCATGTCGCGCAACAGGTAAAGCACGTCACCGCCATCCAGCACGCCAAGGTAGGCCGACAGTTGCAGCGACTGGCTTAGTCCGGCCAGCACACTGCGCGCAAACACGGTGAGGTCCTTGGACGCCAGCACCTTTGCCGCCAGCTTGACGAGATCGAAGCCGGCCTGGTGGCCGCCCTGCGGCAGCCGCTCCACCATGCCCTCGTGCTCCAGCGTGGCAAGCAGGCGCATCACCGTTACACGGTTCACGTCGATGCGCCGGCCCACCTCGCTCAGGTTGGCGGTGGACCCGCCCTCGGCAATAAAGCGCAGCAGCCGCAGGGCGCGGATCACCGGGCTGACCAGTTGCGTCTTGTCGTCATCGCCGCCAACGGCGGGCTCGTTTGCGGCGGGGGCGGGCTGGCTCAGCTTGGGGTTCTTGCTCATCGGTTCCGGTTGGGCGGGGTGGCGGTGTACCACACAGCTTAGTTGAGCGGCACCTGCCAGGCGTTGTAATCGTACACCCAGTCCGCATTGCCGCCTTCCTTGAGCCAGGCGTTGCTGCGCGAGCCGATCTGGATGCGGCTGGTGCGCTCGTGGCGCGCGGCCTGGTAGCGCGCGAGCGCGGCCGGGATGTCCTTGCCGTTGGTCTCGGCCAGGCAGCGGGCCAGTACCACGCCGTCCTCGATGGCCATGCCGGCGCCTTGCGCCATGAAGGGCATCATCGGGTGGCAGGCATCGCCCAGCAGGGTGACCGTGCCGGTGGACCAGGCGGGCAGCGGGTCGCGCACGTACAGAGCGGAGATCAGCACGTCGTCGCAGCCATCGAGCAGCGCGCGGGCTTCGGCATGGAAGCCCGCATAGGCTTCGCGCACGTCTTCCACGCGGCCCGGCATGGTCCAGGATTCGTTGCGCCAGGTTTCCTGCGCCACCGTGGCGAAGACAAAGATCTCGTGGCCGCAGTTGAGCGGGAAGGTCACGATCTGCGAGGTTGCCTCGGGGCCCCACCACTTGGTAAAGGCCTGCAGGTTCGGCACGGAGGCAAGGCGCTCGGCCGGTACCACCGCGCGGTAGGCCACCACGCCGGTGAAGACCGGATGCTCCGGCCCGAACAGCGACGTGCGCACCGCCGAATGGATGCCGTCGGCGCCGACCAGCACATCCACGTCTTCCTGCGTGCCATCGGCGAAGCGCAAGGTTGCGCCGGCCTCATGCCGTTCGATTTCCGTCGCCTTCTTGCCGAGCCTGACGCATTCAGCGGGCAGGGCGCGCTCCAGCGCGGTCATCAGGTCGCCGCGGTGCATGGTGAGCTGCGGCGCGCCGTAGCGGATCTCCGCCTCGTCGGACATGGCCAGGCGCGAGGTTTCCTCGCCGGTGTTCCACACCCGGCTGATGCGGTGGGTAGGCCGCGCGGCGGTCTCGCGCAGCGCTTCGCCCACGCCCAGGCCATCCAGCGCGCGCACCGCGTTGGGCGTGAGGTTGATGTCCGCGCCAACCCGCGCAAAGCGCGCGGCCTGCTCGAACACCATGACATCCAGCCCGAGCTTGCGCAGCGCGATCGCCGCGGCGAGGCCGCCGATGCCGCCGCCGTTGATGCCAATTTTCCTTGAAGCCATGGTGCTTGTTCCTTTGGGGTCGCTTTGGTGTGTACCCGGGGGTGCGCCTCGCTGCATAGCGGCTGCACTTGCCGGTGGATTTGTTCAAATATGAACGTAGTGTTCATAAAAGAATATAAAGGCAGCAAGGGGATGTCAATCCGAGGGTTTACGCGTGGGCGAACGAAGGAAGAGGCCGCATTGCGGCCTCAAGGGAAGGAGAAAACCTGTGGGTGCGTGGTCCGCCTGAAGGCGGCGAGTGCGCGAGTTCAACCCACAGGGTTGAACTGCACAGTCTCTTTGCGTGCCGGCGCGGCGTGCTTTTTCTGGAGGCTAGTATTCCCGCAATATCCAACCACTGATAAACGCAAAATACTCGCGTAACCAGGCGTTGTATCGTAAATAGAGTGGCGTAGCGGCCCCTGCGCCTGACACGGTCCGGAACCCGGCCTTGTACGCAATCCGCTTCGCGCGCACCAGGTGAAAATCACTGGTCACCAGCACCAGCGGGTCACCGGCGCTCACGCCCTGTTGCTCCAGCAACCGGCGGCTGAAGAGCAGGTTTTCCTCCGTGCTGGTACTCCGGTCCTCCCGGATCAGGCGGTCCGGCGCCAGGCCGCGAGTGGTCAGGTAGTCCGCCATGACATCCGCCTCGCTGCACCGCAGTCCGAAGTCCTGGCCGCCGCTCACCACCACTCGTGCCGCTGGCCATTGCCGTGCCAGCGCCAGGCCTTCGTCCAGCCGCGCAGCCAGGGTAGGCGATGCGGTGCAATTTGGCGTGCCGGAGCCCAGTATGAGGATGGCTTTTGGGGGCGATCCCGCGTCCGCGGATTCGGAAATGCCGGCGCTTATGAAATAGAAGAACATCCCCAATGTCACCAGCCACGCGGCAAACGCCGCCCGGCCCATCCCCCAGATCCATCGGCGCCGCCGGCTAGCCGTGCGCCATTGCGCCACTGTCTCCCAGCGCCATGACAGCATGAGAAAGGCCGCGCCGATCGCCAGAGGGAGGACGACACCAAAGTTGAACAGCCCCATCAGCATCAGCGCGATGGCATCGCCAATCAGCAGTGCGCCAAGTAGCGCAAGGCAGGTGCGCCGCCAGGCAGCGCTAGTCGACAATGGTGCGCGTATCACTTTCATCCAGGCAAATGGTTAGTTGCATGCCTTCCTTGTTGAAGGCGCAATGGGGCAGGGGCGCGCGCAGGGCGTTGGCGAGCGGGATCCCTGCGAAGATCAGAATCAATGACCCGGCGGCCGCTAGCCGCACCAGCACCCTCGCTTGCGATATCGGACGATGATGCGGAGCGCGGGCAGCCCTGGCATGCAGAATCGCTCCGCCGATAAGCAGCGCCACGCCGGCCAGCATCGCTGCGGCAAGCTCTTCCCGCCGTGGCGAGTGAATCAGGTCGCCATCGTGATTCCCGGGATAGTGCAACAGCCACCAGGCACCAGCGCCTGTTTGCAGGATCCCGGCCATGCACCAGGCCACACGGTACCCCGCCAGACGAAACGCGCTGGCCAGGAGCATGCCGGCAATCGCCGCCAACCAGGCGCCGGCATACATCATTTGATTGAAGCTGCCGCCAAACAGGGTGCCGCCCACGTCCAGAGGCCGCATCCCATGGAAGTCGATCAATCCGAGACTGGTAACGATCGCCAGAAGGGCAATCCAGCTCAACGCGGTGTCCAGCCATGACCACAGTCTTGGCACAGTGCCAGTCACTGGTTTACTTCCGGGGTCCCGCTCATATCGCCTCGCGCCTGGCTCGCGCCCAGCGAGCGCAGGAACGCCGGCACCTTGGCGCTGCTGGTGAGCTGTACGCGGGTGATGAGGTCGTAGTCCACGCGGCTCATGCCGTAAGTCTGGGCGATATCGTGCTGCAGACGGTGCCAGAGGTGGCAGGTCATCTGAGCATCGGCCATCGCACGGTGGGCACGCCCGGACTTCGGCAATCGCAGCATGTCGACCAGCGTCGACAACCTGTGGTTTTGAGCGTGCGGGTAGACGCGCCGCGAAACGAGCATCGTGCAGGCGAATGAGTGATCGGACGACATGCCGAGGTGCGCAAGCTCGGCTTGCCAAAACCTCCGGTCGAAACCCGCGTTGTGGGCCACCACGGGATGCTTGCCGACGAACTGGGCCGCTTCACGCATCACCTTCGACGCGGCAGGTGCCGATGCAATCATGTCGTTCGTGATGCCAGTGAGGTTCACGACCTGCGAGGGGATGCGCCTGCCCGCGTTCATCAAGCTTTGATAGCGGTCGACGATTTGCCCGTCACGCAACAGAATGATCGCGATTTCGGTAGCCCGGTCGCCTTGATTTGGTGACAGTCCCGTCGTCTCAAAATCCAGAACCGCAACGGTCTGCATACTGTTTCTCTTTATCTTTGTTAGTCCATTGCCCGTCCAGGCCACTAGCTCAGGACGACTGTGTCAGCGCCGCGGGCGCGGGCTTTGCCGCCCGCCGCCGCGCGCGCGCCGCCAGTCCGCTGCCGAGCGCCCAGCGCAAGGTGGGGGCCAGCACTCGCATGCCGGCCAGCGAAACCGGCCGGCGGATCGCGGTGGCGCCATGCAGGCCAAGCTCGCGCTGGACCCAGTGCGGCAGCAGTGCGATGCCCGCGTCGGCCATGATGCGCACGGCCGGCACCAGCAGCGGGCTGGCCACCGGCATGGCCATCACCAGCCTTACCACTTCGCGGCTGCGCTCGCTTACGACCAGTTCCGGGCGCATGCGTTCCAGGTAGGCGCCGATGTCAGCCGTGCTGCGGGGAACGTTGGTGGCGCCCAGCAGTTCGGCGATACGTGCCTCTTCCTCGTAATAGCGGTCCTGCTCGGCAAGCGAGAGCGGGCCGACATAGCGCAGGTAAGCGGTCAGGAAGCTCGATACCTCGGCCACATGGACCCAGGTCAGCAGCGCCGGATCGTCCGCCGCGTAGGGCCGTCCGTCCGGGGCGGTGCCCTTGACCGCGGCGTGAATGCGCCTGACGCGGTCAATGAGCGCCAGCGCATCGGCGCGGCTGCCGTAGGTGGTGCCGGCGATGAACTGCGCGGTGCGTCCCAGCCGGCCCTGCATATCGGTGCGGAAGGTGGAGTGATCCCACACGCCGGCCAGCGCCAGCGGATGCATGGTCTGCATCAGCAGGGCGCTGACGCCGCCCGCCAGCATCGCCGGAAAATCGGCGTGCACCCGCCAGCAGACCGCGTCCGGGCCGAACAGGCCGGGGTCGCCGAGCGGGTTGTCATAGTCGAGGCTGAGGCCGGAGTTGCTCCGGGTCAGACCCCTCACCTGCGCGCCCGCCCGGGCGCGCACGCGGTCGAGCAGCCGCCGGTGAAGGCCGCCGGCCGGGGACATGGAGGGTGGAATGCCGGGGGGATGGCCTTGCGAGCCGCTCATAAAAGCCTGGTGATTGCGTGTCGATTCGACCCTAATGATGACACACGGCTCAGTAGTAATGCAGGTCCGTCGCCTTGCCCCAGAAAACGCGGTAGGCGTAGAGCGTGTAACCCAGGATGGTAGGCAGCACGACCGCCGCGCCGGCCAGGATGACGCCTAGCGATTCCGGTGCGCTCGCAGCTTGCCAGATATCGATCTTGTCCATCACCAGATAGGGGAAGATGCTGTAGGCCAGGCCGTTGAACGCCATCAGGAAGATCACCGCGGTGCCGGCGAACGGCACCCAGCACCAGCGGTCGTTGCCGCGGTCGTGCATGGCCGGCATGCGCCGCAGCAGGCGGTCGATGATGACGAACAGTGTCACCGTGACCAGAGGGATCGGCGCCAGCAGGATGATGTTGGGCAGTGAGAACCATTTGTCAAAGATGCGCTGGCTCACCATCGGCGTGACCAGCGAGATCGCCGCCACGCCGATGCCGGTCAGCCACAGGCTGCGCCGCGCCCAGTACATGGCGCGCCGCTGCAGGCTGCCGCTGGTCTTCATGATCAGCCAGCCCGCGCCCAGCAGGCAGTAGCCCGCCACCAGGCACAGCCCCACCACCACCGCGAAGGCGATGTCGAGCCAGCCGTACTGGAAGCCGGTGATATAGAGGCCGAGCATCAGGCCTTGCGAGAAGGCAGCCAGCAGCGAACCCGCGTAGAACGCGCGGTTCCACCACGGCTTATGGTGGGCGCGCGCCTTCACGCGGAAGTCGAACGCCACGCCCCGGATGATCAGCCCCGCCAGCATCAGCGCCACCGGCAGGTAGAGCTGGGTCAGGATCGCGCCATGGGCGATGGGGAACGCCGTGAGCAGCAGGCCTACGCCGAGCACCAGCCAGGTTTCGTTGGCGTCCCAGAAGGGGCCGATCGAGGCGATCATGGTGTCCTTGTCGGCATCGTCCGCGCGGCGCAGCAGCACGCCAACGCCCAGGTCGTAGCCGTCCAGGATCACGTAGATCAGCATCGAGAGGCCCATCAGGGCCAGGAATACCAGCGGCATCCAGCCGGCGGGTTGGGTCAGGTCGTTCATTCTGCGCTCCGCAATTAGCCAGGCACCACGGCTTGAAGGGGTTCGATCCCGGGCTTGCCCGCATTGTCGTCGGTCCCCGCCTTGCGGGCCAGGTAGAAGACCACCGAGATATAGGCGGCGATCAGGGCCAGGTAGAGCGCGAGATACATCGACAGCGTGGCGCCGATCATGGCCGCCGGCACCTTGGAGGCCGCCTGCGCGGTGGTCAGCACGCCGTACACCAGGTAAGGCTGGCGGCCGATCTCGGTGACGTACCAGCCGGCCACCAGGGCCAACCAGCCGGAGAAGGTCATGGCCACCAGCGCCCGCGCCATCCACGGAGCGGGCTGGCCGCCACGGCGCAGTTGCCACGCAGCCACCCACGACACTGCCAGCATCAGCAGGCCCACGCCCACCATGATGCGGAAGGCGAAAAACAGCGGCGCCACCGGCGGATGCCTGTCGCCAAAGGCGTCGATGCCCTTGATTTCGCCATCCGCGCTATGCGTCAGGTAGATCGAAGCCAGCTTGGGAATGGCGATCTCGAAATCGTTGTTCTGCGTGGTTGCATTGGGCAGGCCGAACAGCACGGCCGGCGCGCCTTTCTCGGTTTTCCAGATGCCTTCCATCGCGGCGATCTTGGCTGGCTGGTGGTGCAAGGTGTTAAGTCCATGCAGGTCGCCCGCCACGATCTGCAGCGGGATCAGCACCGCCGCGATGGTCACGCCGGTGCGCAGCGACGACAGCACCTCCGGCGCGCGGTCGCCGCGCAGCCAGCGGTAGGCCGAGATGCCCGCCAGCAGGAATGCCACGGTCAGGCCCGAGGCCAGCAGCATATGGACGAAACGGTAGGGGAAGGACGGGTTGAAGATCACCGCCAGCCAGCTCGTCACGTGGGCGCGGCCATCGATCATCTCGAAGCCCGCCGGGGTTTGCATCCACGAGTTCAATGCCAGGATCCAGAAGGCCGACAAGGTGGTGCCGCCCGCCACCAGCAGCGTGGCGATGGTATGCGTGCGGTTGCTGACGCGGCGCATGCCGAACAGCATGATGCCGAGGAAGGTGGCTTCCAGGAAAAACGCCGTCAGCACCTCATAGGCCAGCAGCGGCCCGGCCACATTGCCCACGGTTTCCATATAGCCCGGCCAGTTGGTGCCGAACTGGAAACTCATGGTGATGCCGCTGACCACCCCCAGCGCAAAGGTCAGGGCAAAGATCTTCACCCAGAAGCGGTAGGCCGCCATCCAGCGATCGTCGCCGGTCTTGTTGAAGCGCAGCTTGAAGAACAGCAGCACCCAGGTCAGGGCGATGCTGATGGTGGGAAACAGGATATGGAAAGTGATGTTGGCGGCAAACTGCACGCGCGCGAGCACCACCGGGTCGAGCGACGAAAACATGGAACTACTCCTTCCGGGTGCGGGTCGGCTTGGCCTTCACGGCGCTGGCAGGGGGCGTATCGGCGCGAGGCTTGCCACCGAGGGCGATGCTGAATTTTTCTTTCGCTTCCAGCAGCTTGTTGACCTTGGAACCGAGCTTCATCAGCTTTTCCAGCGTAGCCACGTCGAGCTTCTGGATATCGCCGAACCAGCTCGTTACCAGCAGGATCAGCTGGTACATCTCCTTCATCCGCTCCTGTGCATGGCGGTCGTTGGGGTCGGACGGAGTTTCCAGCTGGACTTCGCGCAGCATCGACAGGGTCGGATCAATCTCCCGCCGGCGGCGTTCCTCGGCCAGCGTGCGGAAGATGGCCCAGACATCGTCTGGTGCCGAGAAATACTCGCGGCGGTCGCCTGGCTGGTGCGACAGTTTCACCAGGTTCCACGACTCCAGCTCCTTCAGGCCGATGCTGACATTGGAGCGCGAAAAGCCCAGCGCTTCGGCGATCTCGTCGGCATTGAGCGGGCGGGAGGCGGTGAACAGCAGGGCGTAGATTTGTCCAACCGTACGGTTGATGCCCCAGCGGCTGCCCATTTCGCCGAAATGGAGCACGAAGCGCTGGATCAGGGGCGAGAGATGCATGCTTGTCTGTTTTGAATTTTTAGGAAGTTTTGAAAGTTTAGTATGAAACGGGAGGCATGGCCGGGTTGGAGGGGTGCGGCAAGGTGTCGCTGCCCAGACTTGGAGTTCGCTGCAAGCGGCTCAAAGCGTGGTTGTCTGGGTTTCGTAGCCAGGTTGGCCCTACGCCACTCATTCCGCCCGAGTGGTTGCGGGAACACTTTACGAATTTCCCAGAAAAAGCTTGCAAGCTTAGTGGGAAACCCTTAGTATTCGGTCCCCCGCAGCAGGAAACGCCGCTGCAAACTGAGTGGCAGAAAATGGTTGCGGGGATTAACGAGAGTAATTAGGCGAAGTCAGCGAAGGTTCCGGAAAAAAGAAATTTCGCAAAATGCTTGATTAAGTTTGAAAAGTTCTTCATAATCTCGTTTCTCTGCTGCAGCAAACGCAGCGACGCGGTAAGCAACGCGAACCGCGGTTAGTTCTTTAACAAACAAACAACCGATAAGTGTGGGCGCTTGATAGCGGATGCGGAAGACTTCGGTCTTTTAGCTTACAAGTTATAAAGTGCTCGCACAGTAAAACATGTTGGTTATGTCCGGGGTGCAAATCGCGGATGTAGCCAGTCAGTTTTCTGAGAGTGAGCGACCGCTCGAAAGAGCGAGGTTTCAGCAGGTAACTGCGCGGAACCACACAGGTATTAAACTGAAGAGTTTGATCCTGGCTCAGATTGAACGCTGGCGGCATGCCTTACACATGCAAGTCGAACGGCAGCACGGGAGCAATCCTGGTGGCGAGTGGCGAACGGGTGAGTAATACATCGGAACGTGCCCTGTCGTGGGGGATAACTAGTCGAAAGATTAGCTAATACCGCATACGACCTGAGGGTGAAAGCGGGGGACCGTAAGGCCTCGCGCGATAGGAGCGGCCGATGTCTGATTAGCTAGTTGGTGGGGTAAAGGCCCACCAAGGCGACGATCAGTAGCTGGTCTGAGAGGACGATCAGCCACACTGGGACTGAGACACGGCCCAGACTCCTACGGGAGGCAGCAGTGGGGAATTTTGGACAATGGGGGCAACCCTGATCCAGCAATGCCGCGTGTGTGAAGAAGGCCTTCGGGTTGTAAAGCACTTTTGTCCGGAAAGAAATCCCTTGCTCTAATACAGCGGGGGGATGACGGTACCGGAAGAATAAGCACCGGCTAACTACGTGCCAGCAGCCGCGGTAATACGTAGGGTGCGAGCGTTAATCGGAATTACTGGGCGTAAAGCGTGCGCAGGCGGTTTTGTAAGACAGGCGTGAAATCCCCGAGCTCAACTTGGGAATGGCGCTTGTGACTGCAAGGCTAGAGTATGTCAGAGGGGGGTAGAATTCCACGTGTAGCAGTGAAATGCGTAGAGATGTGGAGGAATACCGATGGCGAAGGCAGCCCCCTGGGACGTCACTGACGCTCATGCACGAAAGCGTGGGGAGCAAACAGGATTAGATACCCTGGTAGTCCACGCCCTAAACGATGTCAACTAGTTGTTGGGGATTCATTTCTTCAGTAACGTAGCTAACGCGTGAAGTTGACCGCCTGGGGAGTACGGTCGCAAGATTAAAACTCAAAGGAATTGACGGGGACCCGCACAAGCGGTGGATGATGTGGATTAATTCGATGCAACGCGAAAAACCTTACCTACCCTTGACATGCCACTAACGAAGCAGAGATGCATTAGGTGCCCGAAAGGGAAAGTGGACACAGGTGCTGCATGGCTGTCGTCAGCTCGTGTCGTGAGATGTTGGGTTAAGTCCCGCAACGAGCGCAACCCTTGTCTTTAGTTGCTACGCAAGAGCACTCTAGAGAGACTGCCGGTGACAAACCGGAGGAAGGTGGGGATGACGTCAAGTCCTCATGGCCCTTATGGGTAGGGCTTCACACGTCATACAATGGTGCGTACAGAGGGTTGCCAACCCGCGAGGGGGAGCCAATCCCAGAAAACGCATCGTAGTCCGGATCGTAGTCTGCAACTCGACTACGTGAAGCTGGAATCGCTAGTAATCGCGGATCAGCATGCCGCGGTGAATACGTTCCCGGGTCTTGTACACACCGCCCGTCACACCATGGGAGTGGGTTTTGCCAGAAGTAGTTAGCCTAACCGCAAGGAGGGCGATTACCACGGCAGGGTTCATGACTGGGGTGAAGTCGTAACAAGGTAGCCGTATCGGAAGGTGCGGCTGGATCACCTCCTTTCAGAGCGTGCATCCTAAGTCGAGCGTTCACACTTATCGGTTTGTTGATTGTTAGAGCCGGGATGCGCGCTGCGTGTCCTGTGTTGCATGGTCAAGTGCAAGCGCTTAGCGTTGAGTGCTTGCATTTGGCTTTGCCAAGACGACAGGGGACTAAGTCTCAGTCGGCTGTTCTTTAAAAATATGGGATGTAGTAAAGGTGTCGTGAGCGTTGATGAGACGCTGAAGTAACACACGATACCGGGTTGTGATTGTATCAACCAAAATGTATTTAAGTGATCGAAAGATTACTTGGAATACGGCACAAATGCGAGAACTCATCCTGTAGCGAGCACGGCTTGAACGCAAGTTTGAGACACACTCGTTATAGGGTCAAGCGAACAAGTGCATGTGGTGGATGCCTTGGCGATCACAGGCGATGAAGGACGCGGTAGCCTGCGAAAAGCTTCGGGGAGCTGGCAAACAAGCTTTGATCCGGAGATGTCCGAATGGGGAAACCCGGCCCTGATGGGTCATCCCTGACTGAATACATAGGTCAGGGAAGCGAACGCGGCGAACTGAAACATCTAAGTAGCTGCAGGAACAGAAATCAACCGAGATTCCCAAAGTAGTGGCGAACGAAATGGGAAGAGCCTTGTACTCTTTAGCAGTGTTGTTAGCAGAACGGGATGGAAAGCCCGGCCATAGCAGGTGATAGCCCTGTATGCGAAAACAGCGTTGTGGAACTAGGTGTACGACAAGTAGGGCGGGACACGTGAAATCCTGTCTGAAGATGGGGGGACCATCCTCCAAGGCTAAATACTCGTGATCGACCGATAGTGAACCAGTACCGTGAGGGAAAGGCGAAAAGAACCCCGGGAGGGGAGTGAAATAGATCCTGAAACCGCATGCATACAAACAGTCGGAGCCTGGAAACGGGTGACGGCGTACCTTTTGTATAATGGGTCAGCGACTTACATTCAGTGGCAAGCTTAACCGATTAGGGAAGGCGTAGCGAAAGCGAGTCCGAATAGGGCGTTCAGTCGCTGGGTGTAGACCCGAAACCAGACGATCTATCCATGGCCAGGTTGAAGGTGCGGTAACACGTACTGGAGGACCGAACCCACTAACGTTGAAAAGTTAGGGGATGAGCTGTGGATAGGGGTGAAAGGCTAAACAAGTCTGGAAATAGCTGGTTCTCTCCGAAAACTATTTAGGTAGTGCCTCGTGTCTCACCTTCGGGGGTAGAGCACTGTCATGGTTGGGGGGTCTATTGCTGATTACCCCGCCATAGCAAACTCCGAATACCGAAGAGTGCAATCACGGGAGACAGACATCGGGTGCTAACGTCCGGTGTCAAGAGGGAAACAACCCAGACCGCCAGCTAAGGTCCCTAAGATTGGCTAAGTGGGAAACGAAGTGGGAAGGCTAAAACAGTCAGGAGGTTGGCTTAGAAGCAGCCACCCTTTAAAGAAAGCGTAATAGCTCACTGATCGAGTCGTCCTGCGCGGAAGATGTAACGGGGCTAAGCCAGTCACCGAAGCTGCGGATGCACGTAAGTGCATGGTAGGAGAGCGTTCTGTAAGCCTGTGAAGGTGTCTTGTAAAGGATGCTGGAGGTATCAGAAGTGCGAATGCTGACATGAGTAGCGATAAAGGGGGTGAAAAGCCCCCTCGCCGTAAGCCCAAGGTTTCCTACGCAACGTTCATCGGCGTAGGGTGAGTCGGCCCCTAAGGCGAGGCAGAGATGCGTAGCTGATGGGAAGCAGGTTAATATTCCTGCACCGTCGTATGATGCGATGGGGGGACGGATCGCGGAAGGTTGTCCGGGTGTTGGAAGTCCCGGTCCCTGCATTGGAGAAGGCGCTTAGGCAAATCCGGGCGCGGAATTCAAGGATGTGGGGCGAGCGGCCTAGTGCTGCGAAGCAATTGGAAGTGGTTCCAAGAAAAGCCTCTAAGCTTCAGTCATACGAGACCGTACCGCAAACCGACACAGGTGGGCGAGATGAGTATTCTAAGGCGCTTGAGAGAACTCGGGAGAAGGAACTCGGCAAATTGGTACCGTAACTTCGGGATAAGGTACGCCCTTGTAGCTTGACTGGCCTGCGCCAGGAGGGTGAAGGGGTTGCAATAAAATGGTGGCTGCGACTGTTTAATAAAAACACAGCACTCTGCAAACACGAAAGTGGACGTATAGGGTGTGACGCCTGCCCGGTGCCGGAAGATTAAATGATGGGGTGCAAGCTCTTGATTGAAGTCCCGGTAAACGGCGGCCGTAACTATAACGGTCCTAAGGTAGCGAAATTCCTTGTCGGGTAAGTTCCGACCTGCACGAATGGCGTAACGATGGCCACACTGTCTCCTCCCGAGACTCAGCGAAGTTGAAGTGTTTGTGATGATGCAATCTCCCCGCGGCTAGACGGAAAGACCCCATGAACCTTTACTGTAGCTTTGCATTGGACTTTGAACCGATCTGTGTAGGATAGGTGGGAGGCTTTGAAGCGTGGACGCTAGTCTGCGTGGAGCCGACCTTGAAATACCACCCTGGTTTGTTTGAGGTTCTAACCTTGGCCCGTGAATCCGGGTCGGGGACAGTGCATGGTAGGCAGTTTGACTGGGGCGGTCTCCTCCCAAAGTGTAACGGAGGAGTTCGAAGGTACGCTTGGTACGGTCGGACATCGTACCTAAAGTGCAATGGCAAAAGCGTGCTTAACTGCGAGACCGACAAGTCGAGCAGGTGCGAAAGCAGGACATAGTGATCCGGTGGTTCTGAATGGAAGGGCCATCGCTCAACGGATAAAAGGTACTCTGGGGATAACAGGCTGATACCGCCCAAGAGTTCATATCGACGGCGGTGTTTGGCACCTCGATGTCGGCTCATCTCATCCTGGGGCTGTAGCCGGTCCCAAGGGTATGGCTGTTCGCCATTTAAAGAGGTACGTGAGCTGGGTTTAAAACGTCGTGAGACAGTTTGGTCCCTATCTGCCGTGGGCGTTGGAATCTTGACGGGGGCTGCTCCTAGTACGAGAGGACCGGAGTGGACGTACCGCTGGTGTACCTGTTGTCTCGCCAGAGGCATCGCAGGGTAGCTATGTACGGAAGAGATAACCGCTGAAAGCATCTAAGCGGGAAACTCGCCTGAAGATGAGGATTCCCTGGAGCCTTGAGCTCCTTGAAGGGTCGTTCGAGACCAGGACGTTGATAGGCTGGGTGTGGAAGCGCAGTAATGCGTTAAGCTAACCAGTACTAATTGCCCGTAAGGCTTGATCCTATAACCAGTGTGTTTCTGCTGGTTGAGTATCGCGTGCCGCTGCAGCAGTAACAAGCAGCTTGGCCGATACGCAC
Organism: Cupriavidus sp. F041; assembly: GCF_057814235.1. Lineage (NCBI taxonomy): Bacteria > Pseudomonadati > Pseudomonadota > Betaproteobacteria > Burkholderiales > Burkholderiaceae > Cupriavidus > Cupriavidus sp. F041. The sequence goes on along the minus strand of NZ_JBVASY010000001.1, from coordinate 824,917 downwards.
AACCTCTACTACATCCCTATTCGCTGCGTTGACTCAACCTCAACGCGGCCACCGTTTATGCCTGGTGACCATAGCGAGTTGGAACCACCCCTTCCCATCCCGAACAGGACCGTGAAACGACTCTACGCCGATGATAGTGCGGATACCCGTGTGAAAGTAGGTAATCGCCAGGCTCTCCCTTGAAACCCCCCAGTACGAAAGTACTGGGGGGTTTTGCTTTTGCGGCGGCGATTTTGTCGTCCGCTCCGGCACTTCCGGCCCGACGGCGGTATGGGAGGGCTCCCGAGTTCGACAGTTTGAGCCCGATTTTCGCCATTTCTGACCGTCGCCCCTAGCACTGGCGCGGCTTCCTGGGTCGTGGGCGCCAAACTCTTGTAGTGGCACGTTTGTAACAACGAAGCCTATATTTGACAAGGCACTCGATGCCTGTAAAGTAACGGCATGTTCGTCAAAGTCACCTCCTCCGGTTCTCGCCGTTATGTGCAGTTGGTCGAGTCCTATCGCGATGACAACGGTCAGCCTAAGCAGCGCACCGTTGCCACCTTAGGCCGTCTTGATCAACTTGGCGACAGCATGGAAGGCGTGATCAATGGGCTGTTGCGAGTCACCGGCCGCCCCGCACTTGAGGCAGCCGCCGAACCCGCGGTGACGTTCGAATCGGCCCGTGCGCTCGGCGACGTGTGGGCGCTCTCCGAACTGTGGCAAGAGCTCGGCTTCGACGGCTTGCGCCGCGTGTTCCGACGCACCCGCCATGCCATCGATGTCGAAGCGCTTGTGCGCATCATGGTCTTCAATCGCCTGTGTGACCCGGAATCCAAATTGGGTGTGCTGCGCTGGCTGGAAACGGTTGGCCTGCCAGGGCTGTCCATCGAAGCCGTCGACCACCAACATCTGCTGCGCGCAATGGACGCGCTGGTCACGCATCAGGCAGACGTCGACGCCGTGTTGGCGGGGCTGTTGCGTCCGCTGGTCGATCAAACCTTATCGGTGGTGTTCTACGACATGACGACCATTCGTGCCGAGGGTCTGTCGCAGCAAGAAGATGATGTGCGCCAGTACGGCATGGCCAAGGAAGGCGTCATTGCCCGGCAATTCATGTTGGGGGTCGTGCAGACGGCAGAAGGATTGCCGCTCTATCACGAAGTGTTTGACGGCAATACCGCGGAAGTCACGACGCTGAAGCCAACCCTCGAGAAGGTGCTGAGCCGGTTCCCCGTCAAGCGCGTCATCGTCGTCGCCGATCGGGGACTGCTCTCGATCGACAACCTGGCAGAGCTGCAGGCGATGACCTTGCCAGACGGTGCGCCGCTGGAATTTATCCTGGCGGTACCGGGCCGTCGCTACAGCGATGTGGTCGATTCATTGGAAGGCCTCCACACACAGCAATGCCTGCCGGCCCATGAAGAAGTCCTGGGCGAAGTGCCGTGGAACGGCTTGCGCTTGATCGTGGCGCACGACCCCGTGGCAGCGCAGGAGAAAGGCAGGCAGCGCGATGCGCAGATTGCGCACCTGGAGCAGCTTGCCGCGCAGTGGGTGGGTAAGCTTGATGCGCAAGACACCGGCCATCGCAGCCGTGGCAAAAAGCTCTCGGATGGCGGTGCCCGCGCACGTTTCTACCATGCGGTCTGCGAGGCCCATCTGGCTCGTATCATCCAGGTCGATCTAAAGAGCGAGCGCTTCTGCTATGCCATCGATGAGCGAGCCTTGCATCATGCCCGCATGATGGATGGCAAGCTGCTGCTGGTCACCAATGCCGCGGATCTCTCACCACGTGAAGTCGTCGACCGCTACAAGTCATTGGCGGATATTGAACGCGGGTTCCGTGTGCTCAAGTCCGAGATCGAGATTGGCCCGGTCTACCACCGCTTGCCAGACCGCATCCGCGCCCATGCGGCGATCTGCTTCATGGCACTGATTCTGTATCGGGTGATGCGGATGCGCTTGCAGGCCGCCAACAGCGAGCTGTCGCCCGCGCGAGCTCTTGCCATGCTCAATCGCATTCAGCACCACCGCATCGTCATCGACCAATCCAAGTCCGTGGCAGGGCTCTCGGCCATCAGCCAGGAGCAGGCCCGGGTTCTCTCCGCATTGAAGGTTCGCAAACCAGCCAAAACGACGCAACTGACTCTCTTGTAGTGGAGCGTTTCACAGTCGGCTCCAATCAAATCAAAGACTTACGTTTCTAACTGTCGAACTCGGGAGGGCTCTGGCGATATGGCGTAAGAGTGGCTTTTGCGCGGAAATTTCCACCTGGCCTACAATTTATCCCGCATCGCCTCACCGGCCCAACCAGAACCAGAACCAGAAGACGAAGGACAAGACCATGGACTTCAGCCTGACGTCAGTTCAACGGGATTTGCAGGAACGCACCCGCCAGTTCATCTCGGGCCAGATCATGCCGATGGAACTCGATTCCCGGCAGACACCGCATGGCCCTGCCGAAGATCTGCGCGCGGAACTGGTGGAGAAGGCTCGGGCAGTGGGGTTGCTGACACCCCATGCTTCCACGGAGGCCGGAGGCCTGGGGCTTTCGCATCGTGACAAGGCGATCGTCTTCGAAGAGGCTGGCTACTCACCGCTGGGGCCGGTAGCGATGAACATCCATGCGCCGGACGAAGGCAACATCCACCTGATGGAGATTGTCGCAACGCCAGAACAGAAGGCGCGCTGGCTGCAGCCACTGATCGACGGACGCACCCGCTCCTGCTTCTGCATGACCGAGCCGTCTCCGGGCGCCGGCGCCGATCCGTCGATGCTGCAGACCACTGCGGTGCGAGATGGCGATCATTTCGTGATCACGGGCAGGAAGTGGTTTATCACGGGCGCCACTGGGGCCACCTTCGCCATCATCATGGCCCGGATGGAAGACGGCACGGCGACCATGTTCCTCGCGGATATGGACCAGGCCGGCGTCGAGATAGAGCGTCAAATGGACGCGCTCGACACCTGCTTTACGGGCGGGCACGGCGTCGTGCGTTTCGATGGCTTGCGGGTCCCCGCGGAGGATGCACTCGGGAAGATAGGCGAAGGATTCCGTTATGCGCAACTGAGGCTGGCTCCGGCACGGCTAACCCACTGCATGCGATGGCTCGGCGCGGCGCGGAGGGCGCATGACGTCGCGGCCAACTACGCGCGGCAACGCCTTGCATTCGGCCGAACCCTGGTGGAGCACGAGGGGGTCGGGTTCATGCTGGCGGACAATGAGATGGATCTGCACAGCGCACGCCTGACCATCTGGCACTGCGCATGGGTGCTGGACCAGGGCGGCAAGGGACGCGATGAATCCAGCCTGGCCAAGGTCCTGTGCTCGGAGGCGCTGTGGCGGGTGGTGGATCGTTCCGTGCAGGTACTTGGCGGTAGCGGGGTAACCGACGAAACCATCGTGGCACGCATCTTCCGCGACATGCGCGCCTTCCGGATTTACGATGGCCCTTCGGAGGTCCATCGCTGGAGCATGGCGAAACGGATAGCCCGAGGCTGACGCGAGGGCGGGCTTGACTTCACGGAGCGGTATCCACCCGCTTCGTCACCATGGCGAAGCCGGTTCGCCGGGCTTCGTTCGCGTCGCGAATGGCTCGACAGCATGTAGTTCAAATCCTCTTCCGCCGGCAGCGTGGCGGACACCGCCCCCTTGCGTGGCGCTGCATCAGTTGGTCATGTCCGGAATGTCTCCGCCGTCTCCTCGGCGGCCTTGCGCAGATCGGGGACGAAGGCCAGCAGGTCGTCGAGCGTAAGCCGCCCGACCGGCGCCTGCACCGCGATCGCGGCGCAGGCACGATTGCGATCCAGCATGACCGGCACCGCAATCGCGATCAACCCCTGCAGATGCTCCTGGTCGTTGATGGCCAGCATGCGCTTGCGTGTCGTCGCAAGTTCCTTGCGCAACGCTTCGCGATCGATGATGGTCCGCTCCGAATACGCGTGCAGCGGCAATGTATCGACCATGCGGTCGCGTCTTTCCTTCGGCAGGAAGCTGAGCAGGACTTTGCCGCTTGCGGAGCAATGTAGCGGCACATGCGAGCCCGGCTGCAAGTGCATGCGCAACGGCCATTCGGTTTCGACCCGGTCGATGTACACCACGTCGTTCCCGGAGAGCATCGTCAGATTGCACGTCTCGCCGATCTTGGTCACCAGTTGTTCGAGCAGCGCGTGACGCGCCGCGGCCGGACCTGCGTGCATCAGGACGTTCACCGCCAGGGCGCGCACCCGCGGTGAGCACTCATAGAGCCGGTCGCCCGCACCCCGCGTGACCAGCCATGCGTCCATCAGTTGCACCAGTATGCGGTGCACCGTCTGTTTAGGTAAGCCGAGCGCCTCGACGAGTTCCGTCATGGCAAGCGGACGCCCGGCCTGCGCCAGCGTCTCCAGCACGCGAAAGGCGCGGACCGCCGCAGCATTCGATTGGTTGGATCTTGTCATGCTGGCTCCTGACAGCAGTACTTCCGCTTCCCCACATGCATCGACTTTATCGTTTTTCGGGACAGATTGGAGTCCCGAAATCTGCATTTTTCCACTCTGAAGCGTACGCAGCGAAGGATAGCGCGAAAAACGGGACCCCCTGGCGCGATGGCTTGATTAGATTGGGTTGAAAGCAGTCGTGGACGCCATGGCTCTGGCTGCAAAAATTGACATCACGAAAAAGGAGGAAGCAGGAAAAAGGAATCTGAAAAAGACAAGAACGGCATTGCAAGACTGGTGGTTTCAATTCAAGTGGTTCTTTGGAATGCGTGAAAGTCGGCATAGATTCGACCATTCATATAATTAATTAAAATGGTGAGAGAGACATGAAAAAAATATTCAAAGTCAGGCACATGATATTGGGGCTGATGTGTTTGATGTATTTCATCGCCTATATTGACCGTGTCAATATCTCAATTATCGCCCCATTCCTCAAAGATGAGATGGCGCTTACGCCGACCCAGCTGGGGCTCGTCTTTTCAGCCTTTGCCTATCCCTACGCGGCCATGCAGATCCTGGGCGGCTGGTTCGCCGACAAGTATGGACCGAGGCTGGTGCTGACCATACTCACCAGCATTTGGGCGATTGCGACGATCCTTTGCGGCTTTTCCTGGGGCCTCGGATCGCTGATCATGTTCCGGATCCTGCTTGGCATCGGTGAAGGTGGCGCATTCCCGGCAGCAACGCGCTCCTTCACATACTGGATGCCGGCCACGGAACGCGGCTTCGCCCAGGGCATCACGCATAGCTTCGCGCGCCTGGGTGGCGCCGTCACTCCGCCGATCGTGCTGGTCATTGTCGCCGCCTACGGCTGGCGCGAATCGTTCGTGATTCTCGGTGTGGTCAGCCTGGTCTGGACCTGTCTCTATGTCTGGCTGTTCCGCAATACGCCGCTGGAGCACAAATGGATCCAACCCGCAGAGTTGAAGGAGATCGGCGTCAATTCACGCGAGTTGAAGAAGGCAGCAGCAGGAGAAACGCCATGGAAGCAGATGTTCAGGCGCATGTGGCTGGTGACGTTCGTGGACTTCTGCTACGGATGGTCGCTCTGGGTGTTCCTGACGTGGCTGCCCTCCTACCTGAAGGATGCGCGTGGATTTGACGTAAAGCAGCTGGCATTGTTCACGGCGCTGCCACTGCTTGCCGGCGTGGTTGGCGACACCCTCGGTGGCGTCATCTCAGACTTCATCTACAAGAAGACCGGAAACCTCAAGTTGGCCCGGCGTGCATTGCTGTTCATCGGGCTGGCCGGTGCCCTGGTATTCATCGTACCGGCGATCTATACCCAGAGCCCGTTGACGGCGGTGATGCTGCTCGCAGCATCTTTCTTCTTCCTTGAACTGACCAATGCCGTCTTGTGGAGCTTGCCGCTCGATATTGCCGGAAAGTTTGCGGGCACCGCTGGCGGAATGATGAACACAGGCTTCGGCGTGGCAGGAATGATCTCGCCCGCTTTATTCGGTTTCCTGATCCAGAAAACGGGAAGCTATGAACTTCCATTCCTGATTTCGGCCGGATTATTGGGGCTCGCGGCAATCTGTTCGTTGAGGATCGATCCGACAAACAAGATCGAGGATGAGCAGGAAGACGCGCTGTCGCTGGGTGGGTCCGGACTAGGTACTGCGCATTGAAATTTGCCTTCCCCTTGGCAGGGGAAGGCCCCGGTTTCGGCAGTGACAGCACCACGAATGACAAATGAACGGAGAGAAAGAATGTCAATGGAAACGTGCGCGAACACCCATGCGTCGGCAGAGGGCGAAGTGATTCCCAAACTGATCAGGAAGGCAAGGGCGGCGCAGCGCAGCTACGAGCGCTATTCGCAGGCACAAGTGGACGAGGTGGTCACCGCGGCGGGATGGGCGATCGTGCATCCCGAACATAATCGCATCCTGGCCGAGATGGCGGTGCGCGACACCGGGCTCGGCAACGTCCCCGACAAGATCCAGAAGAACTACCGAAAGACGTTGGGGCTGCTGCGCGACCTGAAACATGCGAAGACAGTCGGCATCATCGCCGAGTATCCAGAGCGCGGACTGGTGGAGATTGCCCGCCCCGTCGGTGTGGTAGCCGCGATTACCCCTTCCACCAATCCGGCGGCGACACCCGCCAACAAGATCATCAATGCGCTGAAGGGGCGCAATGCGGTCATCGTCGCGCCCTCTCCCAAGGGACTTTCCACTTGTGCCGCCCTGGTGGCTTACATTCACGCGGAGCTGGAGAAGCTTGGCGTGCCGCTGGACCTGGTCCAGTATCTGCCCGGACCGATTACCAAGCAGGCAACCCAGGAGCTGATGCGACAGGCGGACCTGGTGGTCGCGACAGGCTCGCAGAACAATATCCGGTCCGCTTATGCGAGCGGATCGCCGGCATTCGGAGTCGGTGCGGGCAACGTTGCCTCGATCATCGATACCTCGGCAAGTCTTGGTGAAGCGGCCCAAATGATTGCCAGTTCGAAGACGTTCGACAATGCGACGAGCTGCTCGTCCGAAAACAGCGTGGTCATCCTCGACCCGGTCTATGACGCGGCGCTGGCAGCGCTGACCGATGCCGGCGGCATGCTGCTGAACACGGAAGAGAAGTGCCGGTTGCAGGAGACGATGTGGCCGAGGGGAAAGCTGGATTCCGCAGTGACCGCGCAGTCCGCGCCCAGGATCGCGGCGCTGGCCGGTCTGACGCGGCCGGGCGTGACGCAAGCGAAATTCCTGATGGTGGAGGAAGTTGGCGCCGGTCCGGAGTATCCATATTCTGGTGAAAAGCTCTCTCCCGTGCTGACCGTCTATCGCGCTCGCGACTTTGATCACGCTTGCGCGATAGTCAACGATATCTATGGGTATCTGGGGGCGGGCCATTCGGTGGGAATTCATACAGCGGATGATGACCATATCCTGCACCTGGGAAATGCGCTTCCAGTCTGCCGGGTCATCGTCAATCAGGCGCATTGCTTTGCGACCGGCGGCAGTTTCGAGAACGGTTTGCCATTCTCGCTTTCCATGGGCTGCGGCACATGGGGCGGCAATAATTTCTCGGAAAACATGAATTACAGGAACTTCCTCAACATCACGCGCATCGTGCGAAAGCTCAAGGAACGGGTTCCCTCCGAGGACGAACTATTTGGTGAGTACCTGCGCAAGCACGGCTAATCGATCCGTTGCGAATCAGTCGTAAAGCCATATAAGTCTTTTACTGCTTGAACGTGAGGAATATAGACATGCTGCGCACCATTCGAGAATATGTCGACTTTCAGGCCGCCGAACGACCGGATGCGATTTACCTGATTGCGCCGGAACCTGACCTGAGCATGACGTTCGCCGGCTTGCGGAGTGCCTCTCGCGAGCTGGCACGCTTTCTTCTCGGCCAGGGTATTCGGAAGGGCGACAAGGTGGCGATGCTGATGCACAACGGCTACCAGACCTGCCGCCTGTTCATTGGTGTCATGTATGGCGGGTTTTGCGCGACGCCGCTGAATCTGCTCGCGCACCCGTCGCAGCTCGAGTACGTGCTGAATCACAGCGACGCCAGGATCGTATTCGTCGCGCCCGACCAGCTGGAGCGTCTGAATGCTGCGCTGGCCAATGTGACGCGGGATATTCAGGTCGTGCTGTGCGATGTCGATGCGCGGGAATGCATCCCGGTGCCGGATGAGGAGGCGGAGCTGCCACCCGTGGGCGAAGAGGACGACGCACTGATGATGTACACGTCCGGCACGACCGGCAAGCCAAAGGGGGTCGTGCTGGCAAACCGGTCCATCGTGTCGGGTGGACAGTTCGTATCGGCAGCCCACGAACTCGCGGCCCAAGACAGGGTGCTGGCGGTCTTGCCCCTCTACCACATCAATGCCCAGATTGTGACCGCGACATCGCCGCTGATTCATGGCGGGAGCCTGGTTCTGCCGCATCGATTTCGGGTCTCCGGCTTCTGGGAGATGGTGGCGCGGCATCGATGCACCTGGATCAACGTAGTGCCGACCATGATTTCCTACCTGTTGAATGGCGCGGGTCCGGCGCAGGATGGCCTGGATCTCAGCCGGGTCCGCTTCTGCCGTTCTGCTTCCGCTCCGCTGCCGCCCAGCCAGCATCGTGCCTTTGAAGACGCATTCAGGATCGGCGTGATCGAGACGATGGGGCTCACGGAAACCGCCGCGCCATGCTTTACCAATCCGCTGGAGCCTTCGCAGCGCAAGATCGGCAGTCCTGGGCGGGCCTTTGGCAATGAGGTCAGGATTGTCAATGCGGAGGGAAATGTGGTCGCTTCGGGTGACGCGGGCGAGATCCTGGTGCGTGGCCCGAACGTCATGAAGTGCTATTACAAGAGTCCGGAAGAAACCGCCACGACGCTGACGGCGGATGGCTGGCTTCATACGGGAGATCTTGGATACCTGGACGCGGATGGATTTGTCTTCGTCACCGGCCGGATCAAGGAGCTCATCATCAAGGGGGGGGAGAACATTGCGCCTCGCGAGATAGACGAGGCATTGCTCAAGCATCCGGCTGTGCTGGAGGCCGCGGTGGTGGGCGTTCCGGACCAGCACTACGGCCAGGAGTTGATGGCGTGCATCGTGTTTAAACCTGGGGAGCGATGCACGGAGGACGAACTGAGATCGTTTTGCCGGAACGAGCTGGGCGCTTACAAGACACCCAGGTCATTCCGCTTTGTCGACGAACTGCCCAAGGGGCCGTCCGGCAAGGTGCAGCGGCTGAAACTCCTCGGCATGGAGGAGATCCCCGCCTAGCGCGCGTCCGGCCTCGGCCGTGTCGGACAGCGTGCAGTGCCTCGTTGGCAAGCTGGCGGGTTAGCGGATAGCGGCGGGCGGCGAAAGCCGCTCGCATGCGCCTGCCGTCCAATGGAGGCTCAGAAGGGCTTCGTGGGCAGATATTTCCCGTCGAGGGTGATCACGGCGCGGTGGCCGCCGTCCGGGTCCTCGACCTTCTGGATGTCCAGCCTGAAGTTGATGGCGCTGATGATGCCGTCGCCGAACTTCTCGTGCACCAGGGCCTTGAGCGTCGAACCGTAGATCTGCACGATTTCATAGAACCGGTAGATGGTCGGGTCGGTCGGCACGCCGCCCGGAATGCTGCCGCGCAACGGGATGGTCTGCAGCAGGCGCGCGGCATCCTCGCCCAGTTCGAGCTTGTCGGCAACCGAATTGGCGACGTGTTCAGGCAGCGGATGCTGGCCCAGGAGGGCGGCCGTCACATAGGCGAGGGTCAGGCCGGAGCCTTCGTTGAGATCTTCGAATGTAAGGTCCTTGCGCATCTTAGCGTCGATGATGGCATCGGTCAGGGCCTGGCGGTTGGTCTGGCTGTATTGCGACTGGGGCATGAAAGACTCCTTGAGGGGGCGGGATATACGCTCAGGCAGCAATGCCGAGCCTGGTTGGGGTTGCACAGACATGCGGATGGTCCGCAAGGGCGACGAAGTGGTTCGTGGTGCCGTCCAGGGCGGCGATCGAGCCGGTTTCGATGTCGTACACCCAGCCGTGAAGCTGCAGGCGCCCTTGCTCGAGCGCGAGGGCAACGGACGGATGGGTCTTGATGTTGGCGAGTTGCGCGATGACGTTCTCGCGCGCCATCGAATCGACACGCGCGCGCGGCGATGCGTGCTCGCGCGCCTCGTTGACGGCCTTGGCGGCATCGCAGTGATGCAGCCAGCCGGCGACGGCCGGCATGTGATCCAGGCATTGGCAGGTGGCAATCGCGGTCATGGCGCCGCAATCCGAGTGGCCGCAGATCACCACGTCCGTGACGCCAAGCCCCGCGACCGCGTACTCGACGCTGGCGGAAACGCCGCCGGGCTGCGTGCCGTATGACGGCACCACGTTGCCGGCGTTGCGGATCACGAACAGGTCGCCAGGCTCGCGTTGGGTCAGCAGTTCGGGCACCACCCGGCTGTCGGAGCAGGCGATGAACAGCGTGCGCGGATTCTGGCTCGTGGCCAGGCGCTTGAAGAGCTCGGAGCGTTTCGGGAACTCGTCGCGCTGGAACTTCAGGAAACCGTCAATGAGGTCTTGCATCGCTTTGCTCCATCGTGGTGGGCGGTGAACCGATGAGAGAATCATGGACGAATTTCGCTATAGGGTCCAAGACCGGTTTATTATGCATTCCATAGGCAATACCAATAGTTAAATCCCATGCTGCTGCGTCATATCCGTTACTTCCTTGCCGTCGCCGACAGCGGCAACTTCACGCGAGCCGCCGAACTGCTGCACGTTTCCCAGCCAACGTTGTCGCAGCAGATCAGGCAGCTTGAGGAAACCCTGGGCGTGCAACTCTTCGACCGGTCCGGGCGCAGCATCAGGACCACGGATGCCGGCCAGGCGTACCTGCTCTATGCGCGCCGCGCGCTGCAGGACCTGGAAGCGGGGACGCGGGCCATCCACGATGTGCGCGACCTGACGCGGGGCACCTTGCGCCTGGCGATGACGCCCACCTTCGCGCCCTATCTGATCGGGCCGCTGGTCATGGGGTTCAACGAGAAATATCCCGGCGTCACGCTGCGCTTGCTGGAAATACCGCAGGAGCAGATCGAGCAACTGCTGGCCGACGACAACCTGGATGTCGGGATCGCCTTTGAGGACGTGCATCTGCCGGACATCGAAGCGCAGACCTTGATGCAGGAGCGGCTCGCACTGGTGGTGGGTACGGCGCACCGCTTTGCCAGGCGGCGAGCGGCGCTGACACTGAAGGAACTGGAGGGAGAGCCGATGGCGTTGCTCACCATGGAGTTTGCAACGCGCCGCTATATCGATCGCTACTTTGGCGGGCAGGGTGTTCCCCCGCGAATCGCATTCGAGGCGAACTCTGTCAATGCCGTGATCGAGGCAGTGCGCCGTGGCCGGTTGATGACGGTGCTGCCCGCTGCCATCCTTGAAGACAACAGCGAGCTTTGCAGGCTCAAGGTGGAGCCGCCGCTGCCGCCCCGGGGAGCCGCATTGCTCCAGCGCAAGGGCGCATACCGGACCGCGGCCGCGGGGGCCTTTGCCGACTTTGCACAAGTCGCATGCGGCGCCGGCGGGCGCAACCTGCGTTGATCCGGCCGAGCAATCTCTCTAACGAAATTCAGATTCAGGACACTGGCGAGCCCAGCTTTCGAGACATCGGATGAAGGCTGGGCACTCCCTGTCTATGGCCATCGCCTTTCGTGGCTGTCTGCCAACAGGCATTGTTCATTCCGGTTCCGGCACAACTGATCGCAAGGGCTCGGCGTTCGTCAAAATAGCACGCAAGACGCTGCGTCTGCTCCGCAGTAAATAGCGGTCTTCTGCTCCTGTTTTTCCTTGCTGCGCTGCGGCAATATCTCTCTAAGCCAATGCCGCCGGTTGCCCCGGCGAATCCCGGACCCACCGGGACAAAGACATTGCGCGACATTCGAAGAATCCGTTCCATGCGCGGTTCGCGCGGCCACGCGCTCGCGCCCATTCCTGCGGCCGCCGCGCGTGTCCTTCGCGCGCATCGTTGGCGCCAGGAAAACTGCCTCAGCCATGACGTATCAGCTATTTTCACTGGCCGGGTGTCCGGCCTGTGCCGCTCTTGAGCTATTCATGCGGGGCGCCGGTCTCGCCTATGACCGCATTGTGCTGGCGTCACCGCGCCACGCCGCCGACGTGCTGGTTCTGCTTGCCGGATCCGATCCGCGTTGCCCGGCCTTGAGCCTTGGCGAGAAGACAGCAACTGGCCTCGCGGCTTGCCTGGAGCTTCTCGGTCAGCGCCACGCCGAAGGCGGATCGCTTGCAGATCTGGCATTCCATGGAACTGGCAATGCACTGGTTGACGGCGTGCTTAGCGGCCGTGTGTTGATGGCCAGAAACGAGCGGGCGTTCTCGCTTGCGCTTGGCGCGTTGCGTGACGCTATCCGGGAGTGGACCTCCGCGATGCCGGCCGCACTGCGCCGCGCCGGCCTGTTCGTGCCGTATCTGGACCTGAGGATTGCAGATGGACTGTCTGGCGGGAAGTTCAGGCTTGCGGGTGTGTTCGGCGTTGACGAAAGCGTGCTGGAGGCAATGGTCTATCGCTTGCCGGCCGGATTTGAAGTCGCTTACCTGGACCGGATAAGGCGAGGGCGGAGCTGGGTCTATTGGGAGGGGGGCGACAGCATGCTCGGGGACCGGGCGGCGCGCTTGCACAATTCCCGTAACTGGTCAGCCGCCCTGAGCAAAGCGGCGGCCGGCAGTCTGTTTATCTAGAGAGGCATTCGTCCGTTGGGACGCGCGCGGCGCGTGGCCGGATCGCGGGAGAAGCGATCCGGTCACGGAGCCGCTAGTCGCGCAGGCGCGCCTGTTCCGGCGACATATCCATCGGCATCATGTTGACGTTGGCGTTGTGCATGACCCACAACGATCCCGCGACGATGATGGCGATAAGCGCCCCGGTGCAGATGAAGATCGCCGTGTTCTGGCGCTGGTCGGCAGACGTGCCGATGTGCAGGAAGAAGACCAGCTGCACCACCAGTTGGGCGATGCAGAGCACCACGATGGCGGCGAGGCCCGTGCCTTTGGGCACGAGCCCTTCCATCACCGCGCCGAACGACGCCAGGGTGAGCACCAGCGACAGCGCAAAGCCGATCACATAGCCTTTCATGCTGCCGTGCGCCGCGTGAGCCGCGGATCCGGTGGGAAGTTGGGCGGTATTCATACAAACTCTCGCAGGTAGACAAAGGTAAACACGCAGATCCAGATCAGGTCCAGGAAGTGCCAGAACAGGCTGAGGCAGGCCAGCCGGCGCCGGGTCACGCCATCCAGTCCGAAGCATTTGACCTGGTGCATCATGACCAGGATCCACAGCAGGCCGCAGGTCACATGCAGGCCGTGGGTGCCCACCAGGGAAAAGTAGGAAGACAGGAACGCGCTGACGCCCGGCCCCGCGCCGGCATGAAGCAGCTCGGCGAATTCGTACAGCTCCATGGCGATGAAGGCCGCGCCGAGCAGGAACGTGACGCCCAGCCACTGGATCACCTGACGCTCCCGCCCGGCCTGCATGTTCAGCATGGCCACGCCGAAGGTGAAGCTGCTGACCAGCAGCAGCATCGTTTCCCCGAGCACGAACGGCAGCTCGAACAGGTCCCTGCCGCTCGGGCCGCCGGCCGTGTTGCCGGCGAGTACCCCGAAGGTAGCGAACAGCACTGCGAAGATCAGGCAGTCGCTCATCAGGTAGATCCAGAACCCTAGCGTGGTCTTCGTTCCGTCGTCGTGCCCGACATGTTCGTGCGCGTTGTGAATGACTGTGTAGCTCATGGGTCAAGCCGCCTTGCGTAGCTGCGCATAGCGCGAGTTTTCGATGCGTTCGACTTCGGCCGCGGGGACGTAGTAGTCCACGTCGCGGTCGTAGGTCCGTGCGATGAAGGTGCCGATAATGCCCAGCAGGCCAAGGCCCGCGAGCGCCCAAATATGCCATACCAGGGCGAAGCAGAGCACCAGGCCGAACGCCGAGACGATCACGCCCGCGCTGGTATTCCTGGGCATATGGATGTCTTCATAGTGGCCTGGCCGGACATAGGCACGGCCCGCTTCCTTGTCGTCCCAGTGCTGCTCCAGCGAGGTGATGTGCGGCACATGGGCAAAGTTGTAGAAGGGCGCGGGCGAGGCGGTGGCCCACTCCAGGCTGCGACCGTCCCAGGGATCGCCGGTGAGATCGCGGTTGTCCTTGCGGTCGCGCACGCTGACGGCCAGCTGGACAAGCAGGGCGACGATGCCGGCACCGATGATGACGGCACCGCATAGCGCGACGATCAGGTAAGGCTGCCAGTCCGCGTGCGTGTAGTGGTTCATGCGGCGGGTCATGCCCTTGAAGCCGAGCACGTAGAGCGGCATGAAGGCCAGGTAGAAGCCAACCAGCCAGCACCAGAATGAGATCTTGCCCCAGCGCTCGTTCAGGGTGAAGCCGAACACCTTGGGGAACCAGAAGCTCATCGCGGCCAGGCAGCCGAAGATCACGCCGCCGATGATCACGTTGTGGAAGTGAGCGACCAGGAACAGGCTGTTATGCAGCACGAAATCGGCGCCGGGCACGGCCAGCAGCACGCCCGTCATGCCGCCGACGGCAAAGGTGACCATGAAGCCGATCGTCCACAGCGTCGATGAGTGGTAGCGGATGCGGCCGCGGTACATCGTGAACAGCCAGTTGAACAGCTTCACCCCGGTCGGGATCGAGATGATGGACGTCATGATCCCGAAGAAGGCATTGACGTTGGCGCCCGAGCCCATTGTGAAGAAGTGATGCAGCCAGACGAAGAACGACAGGATGCCGATCGACGAGGTGGCGTACACCATCGACTTGTAGCCAAACAGCGGCTTGCCGGAGAAGGTCGAGATGATCTCGGAGAAGGCCCCGAAGCACGGCAGGATCAGGATGTAGACCTCGGGGTGTCCCCAGATCCAGATCAGGTTGACGTACATCATGGCGTTGCCGCCAAGCTCATTGGTGAAGAAATGCATGCCCAGGTACCGGTCGGCGGTGAGCAGCGCGAGCGTGGCGGTCAGGACGGGGAAAACGGCAACGATCAGGATGTTGGTGATCAGCGCGGTCCAGGTGAACACCGGCATCTTCATCAGGGTCAGGCCCGGCGCACGCATGCGCAGGATGGTGACGATGAAGTTGATGCCGGTGAGCGTTGTCCCCAATCCCGATATCTGCAATGACCATATGTAGTAGTCGACCCCCACCGTTGGGCTGTATCCCAGCCCGGATAACGGCGGATAGGCGACCCAGCCAGTAGCGGCAAAGTCGCCGACGAACATCGACAGCATGACCAGCACCGCGCCCACCGCCGAGAGCCAGAAGCTGAGCGAGTTGACGAACGGATAGGCCACGTCGCGGGCGCCGATCTGCAGCGGCACGATGACATTCATCAGGCCGAGGATGAACGGCGTCGCCACGAAGAAGATCATGATCACGCCATGCGCGGTAAAGATCTGGTCGTAGTGATGCGGAGGCAGGTATCCGGCCGCATCGCCCACGGCGATCGCCTGCTGCACGCGCATCATGATGGCGTCGGCGAAGCCGCGCAGCAGCATGACCAGCGCCATGATGATGTACATCACGCCGATGCGCTTGTGATCGACCGAGCAGATCCACTCGGTCCACAGGTACTTCCATTTGCCAAAGTAGGTAACGGCGCCGATCAGCGCGGCACCGAGCAGGAGGACGGCGACCAGCGTACCCATGATGATGGGTTCATGGTACGGGATCGCATCGATGTTTAATTTTCCGAACATGGATCAGTGCTCCGTGGCCGCGGCGTGGTTGCGTTGCATATGTTGCGTAGGTTGCGGATTCATTGGCTTCATCGGTTGGCGGCCAGCGGGGGGCTTTGGGCTGTACAGACTTCTCCGCGCACATCGCCACGCGCATCGCTATGCATGTATTTGTTGACGATGCCCTGGAACAGGTCTGGCGCGACGCTCGCGTAGGTGGTCACCGGCGTTTTGGTGCTCGGGAGCTCCAGAGTGCGGTAGGCCTTCTCGTCCAGCACCAGCGGTGATTTCCTGGCTTGCTGGACCCAGGCGTCGAACTCCTCGCGCGAGGTGGCCACGGTGTCGAAATGCATGTCGGAGAATCCCGGGCCGCTATAGGCCGCGGATAGCCCCGCGTAGATGCCGGGCGTGTCGGCGATCAGGTGCAGCTTGGTCTCCATGCCGGCCATGGCGTAGACCTGGCTGCCGAGCTGTGGGATGAACAGGGAGTTCATCATCGATTCCGCGGTGATCTTGAAATTGATCGGTGTATGGACCGGGATCGGCAACCGGTTGACCGAGGCGATGCCGTAGTCGGGGTAGATGAACAGCCATTTCCAGTTCAGGGCCACGGCTTCGACGCGCACGGGCTTGACCGTCGACTCCAGCGGCCGGTAAGGATCGAGCGAGTGGGTGGTGCGCCAGATAAGAACCGCCAGGGCGGCCACGATCACGCACGGAATGGTCCAGATGACCACCTCGATGCTGGTGGAATGGGCCCACTTGGGCGCATAGGTTGCTTTGGTATTGGACGCGCGATAGCGCCAGCCGAAATAGAGCGTCAGGAAAATGACGGGAATCACGACCAGCAGCATAAGGAACAGCGACACCAAGATCAGGGTCTTTTCCTGGTGCCCGATGTCGCCCTTCGGGGATAGCAGCTCTAGCCGGCAGCCGCTGAGCAGGAGCATGGCTCCGGCACCCAGGAGCAGCCCCGCGCAGCGCAGCACGCCCTTGCCTGTGTTGTTCAGCCTGTGCCTGTTGTTGGAATCGCGCCGGACAGCATGGCTTGCGCCGGCCATTAAGTTACGCATAAGACATACCTTGGTTATGCATCACATAACCGGCGCACGCGTCGAGATCGCCTGCCACAGCACGCTGGAAACCATTGCGAGAAAGGGAAATCCGCCCGGACGGCGGGAAACGCATACAAAGCGTTAAATGTATGGATTTGTGTGATGCTGCGGCGCATGATAATGTAAGACAAAGGCCATACATCAAGGAAAATGCGTCAAACGGAATCCATACAAGCTGAAGGGGCCGGACCCGACTGGTCGACCGCCTTCGTGCGCGGCGAGGGTGCGCGCTACCAGCAGATCGTTGATTTCATAGAGCGCGCCGTGGGGGAAGGGCAGCTGAACCCGGGGGACCGCCTGCCGCCGCAACGCACCCTGGCCGGGCAGCTCGGGGTGGATCTCACCACGGTGACGCGGGCCTTCACCGAGGCCAAGCGGCGCAACCTGATCGAGGCGCGCGGGGCGCTGGGCACGTTCGTCGCCGCGCCGAAGGTCGAACTGGCGCAGATGGTCGACCTGAGCATGAACGTGCCGCCGCCTCCTGCCGGCGTGGATTTCCACGACCTGTTGCAGCGCGGCCTGTCGCAGGTGCTGCTGCGGTCCGATGCGCACCTGCTCATGACCTACCAGCTTGGTGGCGGCAGCAAAGCGGACCGGGCCGCCGGCGCTATGTGGCTGAAACCGATGCTGGAGCCGGTCAGCCCCCAACAACTGATTGCCTGCCCCGGCGCCCAGGCCGCGCTGGCGGCGCTGATCCTCACGCTCACGCAGCCCGGCGAGGCGATCATCGCGGAGCCGCTGATCTATCCGGGTTTGCGCGCGGCGGCGGAACAGCTCGGGAGGCGCGTGGTGACCGTGTCCACCGATGACGAAGGAATGCGGCCCGATGCGCTGGAGCAAGCATGCCGCGAGCATGGCGCGCGCGCGATCTACCTGAATCCGACCATCCAGAACCCGACCGCGCGGACCATGCCCGGGCATCGCCGCCGCGATGTCGCGCTGGCCGCGCAGAAGTGTGGCGCCAGGATCATCGAAGACGATCCTTACTGGCTGCTCGGCAGCAATGCGCCGCCGCCTGTGGCCCACTTTGCGCCGGGCCAGGTCTACTACGTCTCCACGCTATCGAAATGCCTGAGTCCGGGACTGCGGACCGCCTACATCCGCTTGCCCGATGCGCGCAGCCGGGCCGGCGTGCTGGCCGCGCTGCGATCCTTCGCGCTGATGTCGACGCCATTGTCGACCGCGCTGGCCACACAGTGGATTCATGAAGGCTCCGCCGCCCAGCTGCTGGCCGGGATCCGCGCGGAAGCGTTCGCGCGGCGGGAGCTTGCACGGCAGTTGCTGTCGAGCGTGGACCAGGCGCCTCCCAGTGGCATACATGTCTGGCACCAGTTGCCGAGCTACTGGACGTCCCAGGCGCTGACGCAGGCCGCGCGGGCTGAGGATTTGCGGGTCACAGCCTCTGAAGCGTTTTATTCCGGGCCCACGCCGCCCAACGCGATCCGCATTTCGCTGGGCGGGGTCGAGGCGCGTTCTCATCTTGCGGCTGCATTGAAAAAACTGGCGGAATTATTGGTGCGCAAGCCGCAGATGTCCGGGGAGATCGTGGTTTAAT
This sequence comes from Cupriavidus sp. F041, assembly GCF_057814235.1. Taxonomy (NCBI): domain Bacteria; kingdom Pseudomonadati; phylum Pseudomonadota; class Betaproteobacteria; order Burkholderiales; family Burkholderiaceae; genus Cupriavidus; species Cupriavidus sp. F041. The sequence goes on along the minus strand of NZ_JBVASY010000001.1, from coordinate 806,604 downwards.
CAGAAAAGCCGCCCGCAGGCGGCTTTCTTGCATGCAAGAATTGCGCGGTATTACGGCTTGGGTATGTTCGGAAAGAGCCGGTCGATCAAAACCTGCGCGTCCCCTACGGTAACGATGGCCAAGGCACTGGCCAGCTCTACTTCCGGCCAGCGGAATTTCTGCACATAGATCGCCACTGCCGTCACAATCGCCGCCTTCACGATCGGCTCCAGCGGCTCCCTGGCCGGATGATTGAAATAGCTTTGATTGGCGACCCAGCGCCCGCAGCCGTGATCCGCAATTTCCAGCGCGCGGCTAACGAAGCCTTCGTCTTTGATTCCTCGGTCCAATTTGATCTCCATGCCCCTGTTGGGGAGAAATAGTCTGCAAAGGCGAATGCCCTAATCTCAAGGCACGTTTCCTGCGCCTTACGCCTCTGCCTGGCTGACTGCCAATTCTCGTGATAGCGATCAATAAGGCAGTCTGCCGTGATTAATAGCATGGAGACCTATTCGATAGATATAGGACAAGTATGAATCTGCCCGAAAATTGCTAATGAAGCGTTTCAAGACGCGGTGATGGCCCTGCAAACGGATGCCCGCCTCGACGTTCCCAGGTGGCAAGAGTCGGAGTCCTTCCATCGCCCGTTGCTTCCTGCATTGCGGAAATCAAGACTCCGGCGGGTGGGCGGGTCCGGCGGCAGAGTCATAAATCAGCCATTCCCGAGCGGCAGCGTGCGCTCAGGGCAGGGGGCGTGACTACTTCTTCTTGCGGCTCATGGGGTAGACGGTGCTGATCGAGGCAATGAAGGCCTTGCCAGCGGAATTCAATCCTTTCGCTCCAAATTCGATGCCGATCTCTACGAAGATATAGCCCGTTTTTACAACCTCGGTCTTATTGACGCGGCTTCCAGTCGGAAGCCTTACATAGAGGCCGCCAGGACTTTGCAAAACGCATTCGCCAACCGTATCTACATGGAGAAGTTGGGAAATTTAGGAAATATCTTCTTTTTTGGAAATAACGTGAAGCTCTGTGGGGTGATTATCCCGCCGGATAATGTATTCATCGCTGCCATTTCGTTCAATCTTAAGGGGATATTCGCGCTGTTCTCCAATGAAAAAACCCATGAGAAACTTGTCACACGCCCTTGAGACTTGTTTCTGGGACACGGTTTCGGCCGCAGTAAGGGGCGAAGCAAGCGCAAGCCCGAGCGCCACGACAAGCGCTCCTATCATTCTCGGGCAAGTTGCGCTCTCACCAGGCCGCTTCTCTCGGCTGATTCCGGCACTCAAATAGTCACCGTGGTTGCCCATACCTTCCTTCCCATGTTCCCGGTCAAAAGTGCCAATCATGGCACAACGTGACGTAATCAAGCCCGCGGGTCAGCGGGTCCCGGATCAGCTCCCGCGGCGCTCGAGCAGAACGCACGCGCGGCGCTGCAGGTGGCGGACTATGGGTATGTGATCGAGACGGGGGACATGGCGATGGAGGGGCCGGCGGCGAATCCGAAGGTGATTGAAACGTATCTGGGGCTGGCGAAGAAGGCGGCCTGAGACGCGCAGCGCAAGCTGGCCTGCGTGTAGCGTGTCACGCTCGGGTTACTGGAACGGCTGTCTGAATGCCGAGCCGCCAGACACCTTTCGTGGCCGGCGTCCACCGGCCACGGCGCTTGTCCGCCAGACACTACCCCAGGTTGCCCTGGCAGAGATACTTGGTCTGCGTATAGTCATCCAGGCCGTATTTCGAGCCTTCCCTGCCGTAGCCGGACTCCTTGACACCGCCAAACGGCGCCGCCTCCGCCGCAAGCGCCCCTTCGTTGATGCCCACGATGCCGCTTTCCAGCGCTTGCGCCACGCGCCAGACGCGGCGCACGTCATTGGAGTAGAAGTAGGCAGCCAGGCCGAACGGCGTGTCGTTGGCCTGTTCGATGACGTCCTGCTCTGAATGAAAGCGGAATACCGGCGCCACGGGCCCGAAGGTTTCCTCGCAGGACAGCGCCATTTCCGGGGTGGCGTCCGCGAGCACGGTAGGCAGGTAGTAGTTGGGACCGTCGGCAATTTCGTTGCGCACGCGCTCCCCGCCCGTCATCACGCGCGCGCCCAGGCGGACCGCGTCCTTCACGTGGCGCTCGATCTTTTCCACCGCCTTGGCGTTGATCATCGGGCCAATCTGCGAATCCGGATGCGTGGCCGGGCCAACCGCCAGGGCCGCCACTTTCTTCGTCAGCCGGGCGACAAAGTCGTCATGGACGCCGTCCTGGACATAGATCCGGTTGGGGCAGACGCAAGTCTGGCCGCCATTGCGGAACTTCGACACCATCAGCCCTTCCACCGCAGCGTCGAGGTCGGCATCGTCGAACACGATGAACGGCGCATTGCCGCCTAGTTCCAGCGACAACCGCTTCAGGGTGCCAGCGGATTCGCGCGCCAGGTGCTTGCCCACCGGCGTGGAGCCGGTGAAGGTGATCTTGCGCACGCGCGAATCGGCCAGCCAGACATCGACCACATCGGGCGCGCGCTCGCGCGATGCCGTGACGATATTCAATACGCCTTCCGGGAAGCCGGCCTGCTCGGCAAGCCAGACCAGCGCCAGCGCGGTCAGGGGCGTGTCTTCCGCGGGCTTGGCCACCACGGTGCAGCCCGCGGCCAGCGCCGGTGCGATCTTGCGCGCGATCATGGCCAGCGGGAAGTTCCACGGGGTGATGGCGGCCACCACGCCGACGGGCTCTTTCAGCACCAGCATCTTCCGGCCAGGCACGGCCTCGGGAATGATGTCGCCATAGGCGCGGGTGGCTTCAGCGGCAAACCAGTCCACATAGGCGGCGCCGTACAGTACCTCGCCGATGCCTTCCTTGAGCGGCTTCCCCTGTTCCAGGGAGATCAGGCTTCCCAAGGCTTCCTGGTGCGACAGGATCAGGGCGTGCCAGCGCTTGAGCAGGCGCGCGCGTTCTGCTGCCGGGCGGGCGGCCCAGGCGGGGAAGGCGGCTTGCGCGGCATCGACCGCCGCCAGCGCGTCGGCCGCGCCGCTGTCCGGCACGCTGCCGATGGCTTCCCCGCTTGCCGGGTCGCTCACGTCCATGCGGCGGCCGCTGCGCGCGTCGCACCAGGTTTGCTGGATAAAGTTCTTGTCGCGCAGTAGCGTGGCGCAGATCTGTTTCAGGGAGGTCATGGGTTCGGGTCCGGAAATGACTGGGCGGTTTCCCGGCACCGCGTCAGGAGCGCGGGCCAGGCACGGGGGCGTCAGGCAGGCAATGCGGCCGCAGCCACCCGCCCGGCGATGGCCTTGCCGAGATCAGTGGTGCTGGCGCTGCCGCCGAGGTCGGGCGTATGCGGGCCTTCGGCCAGCACGGTCTCGATCGCCCGCAGGATGGCGTCGTGCGCGGCGCGGAACGCCTGGTCGCCGTCGCCCAGGAAGTCCAGCATCAGCGCGCCCGACCAGATCATCGCAACGGGGTTGGCGATGTTCTTGCCATGGATGTCGGGCGCGGAGCCGTGCACGGGCTCGAACAGCGAGGGGAAGTCGCGTGCCGGATTCAGGTTGGCCGAAGGCGCAAGGCCGATGGTGCCGGTGGTCGCGGGCCCGAGGTCAGACAGGATGTCGCCGAACAGGTTGGAGGCGACCACCACGTCGAAGCGGTTGGGCTGCAGCACGAAGCGCGCGGAGAGGATGTCGATGTGCTGCTTGTCGACGGTCACCTCGGGGTAGTCGCGTGCCATGGCTTCCGCGCGCGAGTCCCACCAGGGCATGCTGACGGCGATCCCGTTGGATTTGGTGGCAACCGTAAGATGCTTGCGCTCGCGGCTCTGCGCCAGCTCAAACGCGAACTTCAGCACGCGGTCGGTGGTCTGGCGGGAGAACACCGATTGCTGCAACACGATCTCGCGGTCGGTGCCCTCGTACATGATGCCGCCGATCGCGGTGTATTCGCCTTCGGTATTCTCGCGCACCACGTAGTAGTCGATGTCGCCGGGGCTTCGGTTCGCCAGGGGGCAGGGCACTCCCTCGAACAGGCGTACCGGGCGCAGGTTGATGTACTGGTCGAACTCGCGGCGGAACTTCAGCAGCGAGCCCCACAGCGACACATGATCGGGCACCGTGGCGGGCCAGCCGACCGCGCCGAAGTAGATCGCGTCGCAGCTTTGCAGCTGGCTCTTCCAGTCGTCCGGCATCATCTGGCCGGTTTTCTCGTAGTAGGCGCAGTTGGCCCAGTCGAAGGTCACGAAGCGCAGCGGCAAGCCGAAGCGCTCGGCGGCGGCTTTCAGTACCCGCAGGCCCTCGGGCATGACTTCATTGCCGATGCCGTCTCCGGCGATCACGGCAATGGTGCAGGGGTGGGTCACGGTGGTTCCTGGTTGGGTTAAGCTGGCGTTCTCGCTCAGGCAGCGGACTGCTGCGCGGCGGCGTCCACGGCGTCGGCCAGCTCCGCCAGCGTGGCGAAGTGGTAGTCGGGTTTGGTCAGCGTGGGCACCGCCAGCGTGCCGCCAAAGCCGGGCATGCCCTTGCGGCGCTCGATCCAGCAAGTGGTATAGCCGAGCTGGCGCGCCACGCCGATGTCGTGATACTGGCTTTGCGCTACGTGCAGCGTATCGGCCAGGGTGTAGCCACGGGTGCTGAGCCGGCCGCGCGTGAAGGCGAAGAACACCGGGTCGGGCTTCTCGGTGAGTGCATCGTCCACGGTGACGCTGTCGTCGAACGGCATGCCCAGCGTACGCTCGAAATGGTTCAGGGCCCAACGCTGCGCATTGGTCATGGCCACCAGCTTGAAGCGTGCCTTCAGGCGTTTCAGCGCCTCCACCGAATCCGGAAAGGCCGGCCACTCGGCCACCGAGGCGCGATAACCCTCGGCCAGCGCCGGCGTATCGGGCAGGCCGGTCCCGCGGGCAATGTCGCCCCATACCCGGACCAGGTCGTCGGGGAATCTCAGGGTTTCCTTGTTGCCGCGCGAGCGCCGGTAGGCATCGAGAAACGCTTCGTCGGACACGCGTGCATCGGGTACAGCCTTATGCAGGTAGTTCAGCATGCCGCGTTCGAAATCGATCAGCGTGCCGACGACGTCGAAGCTCAGAACCTTGAATGCATTGAGGGTCACGGGAAACTCCTTTGAGGTGGGTTGAGTCAGGCGGTAAGCGTGGTGGATGTCCGGAGCGCTTGCACATACTGCCCCGGGGTCATGCCGCAGGCGCGCTTGAAGTGGCGCTGCAGGTGGCTTTGGTCGCAAAAACCGGTTTCGCTGGCAACGCTCGCCGCGGGAAGGCCGGCGCGCAGGAGTTGCTGGGCATGTCGTATTCGGAGCTTGCAGATGTACTGGTGAGGCGGCAGGCCGACGCGGGTGCGGAACGCCGTGGCGAAGCGGAACAGGCTTAGCCCGGCAACGGTAGCGAGATCCTGCAGCGACAGCCGCTCGGCGAGGTGACAGTGGATATGGTGCAGCGCACGCTCGATGCACAGGGCCGAGCGGCGCGACGCCGCATGGGCGTGCGTTGCAGGCGGTGGCAAGAGGGGTGCTGGCGTATCGGGCATGAACTAAAGGATAGGAGCGGAGCGCCAGTCGATGGCACCGTACACGCCCTTCCGCTCAGCAGCGAATTGCGTTATCCGCGCGCTGACAGCAGTTCATGCGCCGCGGTGCGGCGGCTGCCGCGCCGCACCCCGCTGGGGCCGCCAAGGCGTGGCGCGACACGCAAAAGCGGCAAGATTGTGCAATCCAGCGGCGGATGCCAGCGCTAAGCTGGGGCTTCGACGACGACATTGGCAGGAGCGCGCGGCACCATGGCTATACAAGTAATCAGACAGAGCACGGAGTGCGGGGGCTTTGGCGAGCAGGAGGCGGTCCGCCTGCCGCTGAGCGAGCCAGCCTGCCAGGTCCGCACGCGGGAAGTCCGCATCGCGGGGAGCGAGGACCGGGACACGGGGATCTGGGAATGCACGGTCGGTAGTTTTGCGCGGCAGGTGGAGCAGGCCGAAGTCATGCACATTCTTGCCGGCAGTGGCAAGTTCACGCCCGAGGCGGGTGAAGCGGTGCTGTTCAGCGCCGGCGATACCTTGTTCTTCCCGGCCAACACGCGTGGCGCGTGGGAGATCCGGGAGACGGTCAGGAAGGTCTACGTGCTGCTGTAAGGCCAACGCCCCGGCAGGCCTTCAGGCGGCCGGGGTAATCAGCTTCTCGATGGGATAGTGGTGCTTGATGAACGGCGACTTGATCACGATGTAGCTGAAGTACTTCTCGATGCCGATGCTGCGGTCGAGCAGGTCGTCGATGATCGACTGGTAGTGGTTGACCCCGCGCGTGATGAATTTGAGCAGGTAGTCGTAGCCGCCGCTGACCAGGTGGCATTCCATGATCTCGTCGATGCCGCGGATGCTGGTTTCGAAGCGCACGAAGTCGTCCCGGCGGTGGTTCGACAGGGTGATTTCCGTGAACACGGTAAGCGTGTCGCCTAGCTTCTCCAGCTGGACCTGCGCCCCATAGCCAACGACGTAGCCCGCCTGCTCCAGGCGCTTGACCCGGATCAGGCAGGGGCTGGGGGAAAGCCCGACCGCCTCCGCCAGGTCGACGTTGGTGATGCGGCCGTTCTTCTGGAGATGCGAGAGGATCCGGAGGTCCAGCCGATCGAGTTTCTTAGAGTCGTTCATGGATGTCTATGCGCCTGGTTGCACGGCTCTATTCTGCTGGATTGTGGCTGCCTCCGGACATTTTTTCAGCGTGGCTTACGCCATGGCCTTGCGCACGTCCGACGCGTCCAGGACCTCATCGAGCGCTTTCTTCAGCCTGGCGAACATCAGCTCGAAATCCGCTGCCGTGTAGCACAGCGCCGGGGCAAAGCCGAGGATGTTGTCGCCGAATGCCCGGTAGATCAGCCCATTGCGATAGCCTGCGGCGAACAGCCGGTCGGAGAGTCCCAGGGACGGGTCGAAGCCGCGCTTGCTGGCCTTGTCGCTCACCAGCTCCAGCGCGCCGAGCAGGCCGAGGTGCCGGGCGTCGCCGACCAGCGGGTGCGCCATCAATGCCTGCAGGCCTTCGCTGAAGTGCCGTTCCACCGCTTGCCCGTTCGCCAGCAGCCCGCCCTCCTGGTAAAGGCGCAGTACCTCCAGCGCCACAGCGGCGCTGACCGGGTGCGCGGAGTAGGTCATGCCGTGGCCAACCGGGACGCCGCGCGGCATGCCGTCGGCGATGCCGGCATAGACGGCGTCGGACATCAGCACCGCGCCCATGGGCGCGTAGCCGGCGGTCAGGCCCTTGGCGACCGTCATCAGGTCCGGCTCCACGCCTTCATGCTCGCAGGCGAACATGGGGCCGGTGCGCCCGAAGCCGGTGATGACCTCGTCGGCCACGAACAGGATATCGAGCTCGCGGCAGGCCTCGCGCATGGCCCTGAGCCAGCCTTTCGGTGGCACGATCACGCCGCCGGAGCCCTGCACCGGCTCGCAGAAGAACGCCGCCACGTTGTCGGCGCCGAGCTCGGCGACCTTGGCGCGCAGGGCGGCGACCGAGGCGGCGATGATCGCGGCGCCATCGTCGCCCACCGGGCTGCGGTATGGGTAAGGCGAAGGGATATAGTGCTGGTCCCGGCGCGGCAGGTCGAAGCCGCGGTGGAAGGCCGGCAGCGCCGTCAGTCCCGCGCCGAACGATGACGAGCCGTGGTACCCGCGCTCCAGCGAGATGTACTGCTTTTTCGTCGGGCGGTTGGTGGCGTTGTAGTAGCACGTGATGAAGCGCACGGCAGAGTCCACGGCATCGGAGCCGCCAAGCGAGAAGTACACGTGGCGCAACGACGCGGGGGCCAGTTCCACCAGCTTGGCGGCCAGTTCGATGGCGGGTTCGCTGCTGAAATGGAAGTAGCCGGTGGCATAGGGCAGGCGGCTCATCTGCCGGGCGGCAGCTTCCACCACGCTCTGCTGGCCATAGCCGATATTGACGCACCACAGCCCGGCGAAGGCGTCGAGCAACTCGTTGCCGTTGGCGTCGGTCACGTAGGCGCCATGGCCGGAGCTGAGGATGGTGGGGCCGCGTTCCTCGTGGGTGCGCCACGGCGATACCGGGTGGATCAGGTGGGCGCGGTCAAGGGCATTGAGCTGGTCGGGTTGCATAAGTCGGGTTCCGGGCGATGGACGATGGACGATGGATGCTGTCAGCTTATGCCCGCTCAGGTAGCGGGTGCTGCCGGAAAGCAGGCCCGGCGCGGAAGGCCGTGGGGTTATGCGCGCGCATTCAGCAGGAAATGCTGCGCGTGCTGCCTCAATAGCCGCGCCCGCGGTCGACCAGCCCGACCAGGGGCGCGCCGGCCTGATGGCGGCGGATATTGTCCAGCACCACATCGACAGCGGTTTCCGGCTGGGTCATGCTGGCCACGTGCGGCGTAAGCCAGATGCGGGGATGGCGCCAGAAGGCGTGGCCGCGTGGCAGCGGTTCCTCGCTGCACACATCGAGCACCGCTGCCGACAATTGCCCGCTTTCCAGCGCCGCGAGCAGGTCCGGCTCCACCAGGTGCGCGCCGCGTCCCACGTTGACTACCGACGCGCCACGCGGCAGGCGGGAGAACAGTTCGCCGTTCAGGATGCCCTGGGTGGCGCCGGTGAGGGGCAGCAGGCAGACCAGGATGTCGGTCCCGGCCAGGAAGTCCGGGAGTTCGCTATCGCCCGCATGGCATCGCACGCCATCCAGCGCGTGCCGCGAGCGGCTCCAGCCCTGCCGTTCGAAGCCGAAAGCGCCAAGCGCGTGCAGGCATGCCTTGCCCAGCTCGCCCAGCCCCATGACGCCGACGCGCCGCCGCGCGGCCGGGACGATGCGCCGCGCGCGCCATTCCTCGCGTTGCTGTTGCTCGCGATAGTCGGTCAGTTGCCGGTGCAGGGCCAGCACCGCCATGGTGACATACTCCACCATGCCGGCCGCCAGCCCGGGCTCCACCATCCGCACCACCGGCAACGAAGGCGGCAGCGAGGAAAAATCGAACTGGTCGATGCCGGCACCGACCGAGAAGACCAGTTCCAGGTTGGGGAAGGTCCGCGCGATATCGGGCGGCGGGTCCCAGGCGGCAAGGAAGCGCACGTCCGCCGGGTCGCCCACGTCCGGCCACAGCCGGAAGGCCAGCCCGGGGGCGCGCTCGGCGATCAGGCGAGCCCACTCGGCGCCGCGTTCGGGATCGGCTTTATATAGCAGTGTCATGGCTCGCTCCGGCCTGCTAACCAAGGGATTGGGCCGTCAGCGCCCACAGCAGCGGCGACTCGGCGCGCGCCAGCGTTGCGCCGCGCACCATGGCTGTCACCGTGTCGACCTTTTGCAGGCCCAGCGCCTCCAGCCAATCGCTCAGGCCGCTGGCGGCGGGCACATCGATGCGGACGAAGCGGCGCACGCCGTGGTTCACCCAGTGCGCGATCAGCGCTTGCGCGCCGGCCTGGTCGGGTGCCGCCACCGGGCCGATCAGCTGGCCTCTGCCGAAATCGCGCCGGAAAGAGAATCCCAGCGCGGTGCCGTCGCGGTCCAGCACCACGCCTTCGCCGCGTTCGATCAGCCGCTCCATCAGCGCATCGCGCGGCATGCCGGATGCGAGTTGATCCAGTGCCTGGAGCGCAGGGGCATCGGAGCGGCCGAGCGGACGCAGCCGCGCCCCCGGCGCGAGCCCGATGATCGGCGCCGATTGCGCGATCCCCTGATGCTGATGGATCTCGCCGATCGCCCGGAAGCCGAGCGTCTCATAGAGTTTGCACGCACTGCCGGTCGCGTGCAGCAGCACGGAGCGCTCGCCCAGGTCTTCCAGCAGCAGGTGCATCATGCGCCGGCCGATGCCCTTGCGCTGCAGCGCCGGCGCGACCAGCACCATGCCGATCGTGGCCCATGCAGGGCCGAAGCGCCAGGCGAGGGCCGTGCCGACCAGCTTGCCCTGATGCTCGGCGGCAATGCCTTCCCCAAGCAAAAGCAGCCGCTTCCAGTCGTCCATGCGGTGCGGCCAGCGCGAACTGCGCGAGAGTTCCACCGCGGCTTCCAGGTCCGCCGCGCCAAAGGGCCGGAACTCAAGGCCGTCGATCTCCTCGGTCATGAAGTACGCCTCCCGTGATCCCGTGATTCGATTCGAACCCGCATCGTAAGCGGGGATGGCGCTGGCGCGCTAGAACGAACTTGCTGGAATGCGGCGGCGCGATCCTCGTTTCGTGCGGCAGGCACGGGACATGGCACGGCCTGCACCGTATCCGGGAAACCCCTGGGGAAAATGTACCGCCAAGCGTGCACCGAGCCCGTCTGGCGCACGCCTGAGCATGGCATGCCGAAACAGGGCACTCAAACCATAGTTTCCTTCTTCGCGCGGAAGCAAGACGCTACATCCTTGTGTGCCGAGCGTGCTCCAATGCATTCAGGAAGAACGTATGACGAACGTATGACGAGGCAGGATCAGGTAGCCGCCTTGTCGTGCAGATGCAGCAGATGCAGCAGACACAGTCATCGATGCGGCCCTACGCGCCGATGGCCAGTCAGAATCCACGGAGAGCACGTTCATGAAGCTTGAGTCCTACTGGCTCGATTCCGCGCCGCGTTTCCAGCCGCAGGCGCAGGCGCTGCCGGCGCAGGCCGATGTGGTGGTGATCGGCGGCGGCTTCACCGGTTTGTCCGCTGCGCTTGCGCTGGCGCGCAAGGGGGCTTCCGTGGTGGTGCTCGAAGCGGGCAGCGTGGCCGGTGAAGCGTCGGGCCGCAACGGTGGGCATGTGAATAACGGCCTGGCGGTGGACTATGCCGGCCTGGCCGCCAGGCTGGGTGCCGACCAGGCCCGCGCGATGTATCGCAGCTACGATGCGGCCGTCGACACCGTGGAGCGCGTCATCCGGCAGGAGGGCATCGATTGCGACTTCGTGCGCAATGGCAAGCTGAAGCTGGCCAGCAAACCTGAGCACTACGAGGCGCTGGTGCGCTCTTACGAGCAATTGCGTGCCGACGTGGATCCGGACGTTGAACTGTTCGACGCGATCCAGGTGCGCGACGAGGCACGGAGCGACAGCTTCCACGGCGGCCTGCTGCAGCGCAAGAGCGGGCAGATGCACATGGGGCGTTTTGCCGCCGGGCTGGCCAATGCCGCGCAGCGTCAAGGCGCGCAGATATTCCAGCAAGCCGCCGTGAGCGGATGGGCGCGCAGCGGCAGCGGCTTTCGCGTGCACAGCGGCGTAGGCAGCGTGGCGGCTGGCCAGGTGCTGGTTGCCACCGGCACCACGCGCCACGGCCCTTTCAGCACGTTCAGTTACTGGCGCCGGCGCATCGTGCCGATCGGCAGCTTTATCGTCGTGACCGAGCCGCTGGCGCCCGAGGTGGCCGCCACCCTGCTGCCGGGGCGCCGCACCTATGTCACCACCGCCAACCTCCATAACTATTTCCGTCTCACCGCCGATAACCGGATCGTGTTCGGCGGACGGGCGCGTTTCGCCATGTCGGGAATCAAGTCGGACCAGGCGAGCGGGGACATCCTGCGCGCCGCCCTGGCGCAGACCTTCCCCGTGATCCGCGACGTCGGCATCGACTATTGCTGGGGCGGCCTGGTCGACATGACGCGCGACCGCCTGCCACGCGCCGGCGAGCGCCGCGGCATCTATTACGCCATGGGCTACAGCGGACACGGCACGCAGATGTCCGTGCATATGGGCCAGTGCATGGCGGAAATGATGAACGGCACTGCCGGCGCCAATCCCTGGCAGGGTTTGCCGTGGCCCGCCATTCCCGCCTATTTCGGGCAGCCCTGGTTCCTGCCCGTGGTCGGGATCTACTACAAGCTGAAAGACCGCCTGCGATGACCGCCTGCCGGTGACCACCAGCCGGACACGTTGTTGATGACTTGAAACCAAGGCCGCGAGGCTATGTCTTCCATCCCCCTGGAGCGCCTATCATGACTAAAGATGCCAAGAAACTGCGTGAACTGCTTGGTGGCGAAAACGATTCGCTGATTACACGTGCGCTGCAACAGGGCGCGTCGCGCCGCGATGTGCTGCGGATGCTGACGGCTTGCGGCATGCAGGCCACGCTGGCCGGCGGACTGGCCTCGACGGCAACTTCCGTGTTCGCGCAGACGCCAAAGCGCGGCGGCAAGATCCGCGTGGCCGGCAACACCGCCTCGGTCTCCGATACGCTGGACCCCGCAAAACAGTCGAACCAGACGGACTACGTGCGTGGCACCATGTTCTACAACGGCCTGACCTCGCTGGACTCGCGGCTGGCGCCGCAGCCGGCGCTTGCCGAGTCGTTCCAGAGCAGCGACGCCACCGTCTGGACCTTCAAGCTGCGCAAGGGCGTGCAGTTCCACGACGGCAAGCCCCTCACGCCGGCCGACGTGGTGTATTCGCTGATGCGCCACAAGGATCCGGCGACCGGTTCCAAGGCCAAGGCGCTTGCCGACCAGATCCAGGAAGTGAAGGCCACCGGCCCGAACGAAGTCCGGGTCAAGCTGGCTTCGCCCAATGCCGACTTCCCGGTGGTGGTGGGGACCTTCCACTTCCATATCGTCCAGGACGGCACCAAGGACTTCAGCAAGGGCATCGGCACGGGGCCGTACAAGTGCAAGGAGTTCAATCCTGGCGTGCGCTCGATCGGCGTGCGCAACGAGGCTTACTGGAAGCCCGGCAAGCCCTACCTGGACGAGATCGAGTATGTGGGCATTGGCGACGATGCCGCGCGTGTCAACGCGCTGCTCTCGGGGGATTTGCACCTGATCGGCTCGGTCAATCCCCGCTCGGTCCAGCGCATCGCGCAGACGCCGGGTTTTGGCATATTCGAGACACCGTCCGGGCAATACACCGACCTCGTCATGCGGCGCGACGCGGCTCCGGGCAACAACCCGGACTTCGTACTGGCCATGAAATACATGTTCGACCGCGAGCAGATGCGGCGCGCGGTGCTGCTCGGCCATGGCGTGATAGGCAACGACCAGCCGATCGACCCGACCAATCGTTTTTATTTCCCCGGCTTGCCGCAGCGGCCCTACGACCTCGACAAGGCCAAGTTCCACCTGAAGAAGTCGGGGCTTGCCGGTGCAAACCTGCCGCTGGTCGCATCCACCGCCGCGCTGTACTCGGTGGACATCGCGCTGGTGCTGCAGCAAACGGCACAGAAGGCGGGTTTGAGCCTGGACGTCAAGCGCATGCCGCCGGACGGCTACTGGTCCAACTACTGGATGAAGAGCCCGCTGGGCTTCGGCACGGTGAATCCACGGCCGAGCGCCGATACGCTGTTCACGCTGTTCTTCAAATCCGACGCGGCCTGGAACGAAGCCGGCTGGAAGAACGAGAAGTTCGACCAGCTGCTGCTGGCCGCGCGCGCCGAGATCGACGAAGCCAAGCGCCGCAAACTGTACGCCGACATGCAGGTCATGGTCAGCGAGCAGGGCGGCATCGGCATCCCGATGTTCCTCAACAGCCTCGATGGCCATACCTCCAAGCTCAAGGGCCTGAGCCCGATGCCGCTTGGCGGCCTGATGGGCTACTCCTTCGCTGAACATGTCTGGCTAGACGCCTGATCATCACCGGCAGAACGCTCATGAATCTACTCATTCTCAGACTTCTCGCGACGCGCCTGGGCGCGGCCGTGGTGTCGCTGGCGGCGGTGTCGGTGATCGTGTTCGCGATCACCGCCCTGCTGCCCGGCGACGCCGCGCAAGAGCAGCTTGGCCAGGCGGCCACGCCCGAGGCCGTCGCGGCGCTGCGCCAGCAGATGGGGCTGGACAGCCCCGCGCCAGTACGCTACGCCAGGTGGCTGGGCGGCGTGGTGACTGGGCAACCGGGTGATTCGCTGGTGAGCAAGATGCCGGTGTCCACGCTGATCGGCCGGCGGCTGCCCAATTCGCTGATGCTGGCGGCGGCGACCGCCCTCATCTCCGTGCCCCTGGCCTTGTTGCTCGGGATTGCCGCGGCGGTATGGCGCGGCACCTGGTTTGACCGGGTGATCAGCGTGGGCTCGGTCGCCGTGGTCTCGGTACCGGAGTTCCTGGTGGCCACGCTCGCGGTACTGGTATTCGCGGTGAAGCTGCACTGGCTGCCGGCTCTGTCCAGCATGAGCGACGTCTATTCATTCGGGCAGATGCTGCGCTCGTTCGCCATGCCGGTGCTGTGCCTGTGCCTGGTCATCATTGCCCAGATGGTGCGCATGACGCGGGCAGCGGTGATCGACCAGCTGCGCATGCCGTATATCGAAATGGTGCGCCTCAAAGGCGCGTCGCCGGCGCGCACCGTATTGCTGCATGCCTTGCCCAACGCCGTGGGCCCGATCGCCAATGCGGTAGCGCTGAGCCTGTCCTACCTGCTCGGAGGCGTCATCATCATCGAGACGATCTTCAATTACCCCGGCATTGCCAAGCTGATGGTCGACGGCGTCTCCCAGCGCGACATACCGCTGGTGCAGTCCTGCGCCATGATCTTCTGCGCCGCCTACCTGTTGCTGGTCACCGTTGCCGACGTGTTCAGCATTGTCTCCAACCCTAAACTGCGCCACCAATGAACCACGCTCTCACTCCCGCAGCGAAGGATGCCAAGGCCGCCCTTCGCGTGCGTAGCTTGCCGCGCCTGTCGGTTACGGGCTGGATCGGCGCGGCGATCGTGGCCTTCTGGCTGGCGATGATCGTGCTTGGCCCCGTGCTCGCGCCGTACGATCCCGGTGAAATGCTGAACGGCGTCGACGTCTTCGCGCCAATGAGCCTGGCGCACTGGCTGGGCACCGACTACCTCGGCCGCGACATGCTCAGCCGGGTGCTGATGGGCGTTCGCTACACGGTCGGGGTGGCGCTGATCGCCACGCTGATCGCCAGCGGGCTGGGCGTGACGCTGGGACTGCTGGCCGCTGTCAGCCGCCGCTGGCTGGACGCCACGCTGAGCCGCAGCCTCGACGTGCTGGTGGCGATTCCCAGCAAGATGTTCGCGCTGGTGGTCGTGGCTGCGTTCGGCTCGTCGATCCCGACGCTGATCCTGACCGCCGCCATTGCCTATACGCCGGGCGCGTTCCGTATCTCGCGCTCGCTGGCGGTCAATATCAACACGATGGACTATGTGCTGGTGGCCCGCACCCGGGGCGAGGGGCTGGCCTACATCATGCGCCGGGAAATCCTGCCCAATATCATGGGGCCAGTGCTGGCGGACTTTGGCCTGCGCTTCGTCTATGTGGTGCTGCTGCTGGCTGGCATGAGCTTCCTGGGCCTGGGCGTGCAACCGCCGTTTGCCGACTGGGGCTCGCTGGTGCGGGAGAACATCGGTGGCCTCGACCAGGGGGCGGTGGCCGTCATTGCCCCCGCCATCGCCATCGCCACGCTGACCATCGGCGTGAACCTGCTGATCGACAATCTTCCCGGCCACGCACGGCGTGACGAACAAGGACACTGAGATGAGCGCGAACCTGTCCAATCCGCCCAATCCGTCCACTCAGCCCAACAGTTCCGGTCTGGTGGAGGTCCGGGACCTGCATATCGTTGCGCGAGCGGCGGACGGGTCCGAACAGACCATTGTCAACAAGGTCGATTTCTCGATCGGCAAGGGCGAAGTGCTTGCGCTGATCGGGGAGTCCGGCTCCGGCAAGACCACCACGGCACTGGCGTTGATGGGCTATGCCCGCCAGGGTTGCCGCATCGCCGGCGGCCATATCCGCATCGGGCAGACCGATGTGCTCGCACTGTCGCCACGCCAGTGCGCGGCGTTGCGCGGGCGCACGGTGGCCTATATCGCGCAGAGCGCTGCCGCATCGTTCAATCCGTCCAGGACCATTCTCGACCAGGTGGTCGAAGCCGCGCTGATCCACAAGATCATGCCGCGCGGCGAGGCGCAGAAGAAAGCGATCGCACTGTTCCGCGAGCTTGCCTTGCCCGATCCCGACCATATCGGCGATCGCTATCCCCACCAGGTGTCCGGCGGGCAGCTGCAGCGCCTGATGGCCGCGATGGCCCTGATCACGGATCCGGCGCTGGTGATCATGGACGAGCCGACCACGGCGCTGGATGTCACCACGCAGATCGAAGTGCTGCGTGCGTTCCGCAATGTGGTGCGGGAACGCGGCACCACGGCGGTCTATGTGACGCACGACCTCGCCGTGGTGGCACAGATCGCGGACCGCATCATGGTGCTGCGCCGCGGCGATCACCAGGAGACGGGCACGACGCGGCAGATCATCGAAGCGCCCACGCACGAGTACACGCGCAGCCTGCTGGCGGCTGCCAGGCCGGCTCCGCATCCGGCCACGGCCAGCGCGGAACCGGCGGCGCAACCGCTGCTGCGCATTGCTGGACTGGAGGCCGGCTATGGACGCCCCGGCGCGGATGGCCTGCCGGCCAAGCGCGTGCTCTACGACGTCAACCTGAGCGTCGGGCGAGGGCAGACCATTGGCGTGATCGGCGAGTCCGGCTCCGGCAAGACCACGCTGGCCCGGGTGATCGCAGGCCTGATGCCGCCGGCGCGCGGCGAGGTCACGTTCGACGGCAAGCCGCTGCCGCCGGGCCTGGCGCACCGTAGCCGCGAGCAGCTGCGCCGCATCCAGATCGTGTTCCAGAATGCGGACACGGCGCTCAATCCCGCGCAGACGGTGGAAGACATCCTGTCGCGGCCGCTGCAGCTCTATCACGGCTTGCATGGCGACGCGCTGCGCCAGCGTGTCGCGAAGCTGCTGGGCCTTGTGCAGCTCCCGGCCAGCATGGCGCAACGCTCGCCGCAAGGGCTCTCGGGCGGGCAGAAGCAGCGCGTCAACCTGGCGCGGGCGCTGGCGGCGGAACCTGACCTGATCCTGTGCGACGAGGTCACGTCGGCGCTGGATACCGTCGTCGGCGCCGCCATCCTGGAGCTGATGGCGGAACTCCGCCGCGAGCTTGGCGTTTCGTATCTGTTTATCAGCCACGACCTGAACACCGTGCGGTCAATCTGCGACGAGGTTGTCGTGATGTATGCCGGGCGGATCGTCGAGGTGGCGCCGCGCGATGCGCTGGTGCATCCGCCGCATCATCCCTATGCCGAATTGCTCAGCGCGTCCGTGCCGCAATTGCGGCTTGGGTGGCTTGACGGGCTGGCCATCAAGGCCGGCGAGAACATCCCCGGTCCGGGCGGTGACGCGGGGGGCTGTCCGTTCTTCGATCGCTGCCCAGTGCGTATCCAGGGTGTGTGCGACGCCAAGGCGCCGCCGCGGCGGCAACTCCGGGGCGAGATGGAAGTGCTGTGTCATCACACCGGAGAAGAACTCCTGGCATTGAGCAGCGAGGCAAACGCCGTCGCTGCCTAGGGCCGTCCGGGGCGTTCCCGCGCCAGGCCCGCCCGGGGCCTGGCGGCATCGCTCAATGCAGCCGCGTCCCCGCCGCCAGCAGCCGCTCCAGACCCTGCGCCAGCGTCACTCCCAGCGCCCGTCCCCAACCGTGGATGTCGAGCACGTGCCGGCGATAGACGGCATGGTGGAGCAGGGCGGCGAGCTTGCCCTCGATATGCCAGCCGTTGTCCTTGCCTGGCGTAGCGGCCAGGTTGGCGATGGCACTGCTGCCCGCCAGGGAGACCAGGGAGCCATAGTCGCGATACCTGAACCCCGCCGGCCGCTTGCCTGCCAGGCGCCGTGGCAAGGCTTCCGAGAGATATAGCGCTTGCTGGTAAGCAACCTGCGCGCGGGTCGGGAGTTCCGCATCGAGGTCCTGCGGCCGGCAGCTGGCGCAGTCGCCGATGGCGTAGATGTGCTCGTCGTCGATACTTTGCAGTGTCGGCAGCACGCGAATCTGCCCTTTGGCATTCACCGGTAGCTGGAAGGTGCCCAGCAGGGCAGGCGCCGTGATGCCGGCCGCCCACACCACCACATCCGCCTGCATTGGCGCCTGGCCGGCAATGGTCAGGCCGTTTTCGCTGACGGACGTCACCCGCGCGCTGCATTGGACGCTGATATGCAGGCGCGCAAGCTGCTCGCCGACGCGCGCCGCGATCCGGGTGCCCATGCCAGGGACGACCGCGGCGGACGCTTCAATGACGCAAATATCCACGCCGGTCACCGGGTCCAGCCGGTGTATGCCGTAGCGATTCAGCACGCTCGAGGTCCGGCGCAACTGCGCGGCGAGCTGCACGCCGGTCGCACCCGCGCCGACGATGGCCACGCGAACCTTTGCCGGCGATGCCTGCTGGTCGACATCGACCTGGGCGGTCCTGCGGCGCAAGGCGGTGAACACGCGGTCCCGCACCTGTTCCGCGCTGGCGACGCTGTCCAGCGTCAAGGCGTGCTCGCGCGCGCCGGGCACGCCAAAGTACTGGGTGACACCGCCGACAGCGAGAACCAGCTTGTCGTAAGCAATGGACCGGACCTGGTCGCCTTCGCCGTGGCATGTGCCGGCAATCGCTATGGAGACGGTCCGGTTGATGCGATCCGCCGCGTGCAGCTCGCCTTGCACAAAGCGAAAATGATGGCGCTCAGCTTGCAGGGCGAACGAGGTATGGTGAACGACGGGCTCGATCCGGCCCGCGGCCACTTCATGGAGCAGAGGCTTCCACAGATGCGTGGGGCTGCGATCGATCAGGATGATCTCTGCGAGACCGCGCCTGCCCAGGCGCCGGCCCAGGCGAGTGGCCACCTGCAGGCCCGCGGCGCCGCCGCCGACGATAACGATTCTTCTCATGGGAACCTCCGCGATGTGTGTCTGGTGCGTGGGTGGCGCCCCCGGTGGGCGCATCAGTTCGTCACAGGCTCGGCCATGGCGCGGCTTGCGCTGGGGCCACTATGCTGGCCGGCCACGATCGACTCCAGTACGTGGAAGTCCGGCCAGACCGCCCGCGCCGTGCCCGAGAGCGTTACCGATACACCCGCATGGTGCGGCGTATCGCTGCCCGGCGGCAATACAGCGGCCGTATGCATGCCGATGCCGCTTGCGGCGCGCAGGCTGCCTTGCGTGGCGCCAACCAGCAGGGCCCGGTGCGCCGGCGCCTCGGCGGTGCGTAGCACCAGGCGGTAGAGATCGGCTTCGGTCTCGCGGGCAGATAGCGCGTCCGCCGTGGCGACCACGGCAAAGCGATCGGTCCAGTCCGGCCCGATGGCACCATCGAGCAATGCGCACAGCATGCGCGACGAGACCGGGGCGGCCAGCGCCAGGCGCGCACCGCCTGACTCGGCGCTGCGCATGAGTGCCAGGGCCTGGGGGCGGACGGGGATCGCCTGCTGGCCGCAAGCCGCGATGAAGGCGTCTTCATGCGCGCGGAGAGTGCCGTGTTCCCGCGGTGGCAGATCGATGCCGGCCCGGCGCAGTTCGTCAGTCCGGATAAGCACATCGTCCAGGGTAAGCACCAGCAATTCAAGCGACATTCTCCGTCTCCATTAGCACCGCGTTGCGACACGCGGAGGTGATTGCGTTTCCGATCCAGGCACTATAAGGTAGGCCCTTCATATTGAAAAATTGGTTTATAAAACCGACTGATAGGTTTTCTACTATGAATCGCACCACCACCTTCCGCCAGCTGAACGCCATCGATGCGATCGCCCGCCTGGGCGGTGTTTCCCGCGCGGCGGAGGAGTTGCATATCACCCAGCCAACAGTGTCGCTGCAACTGAAGCTGCTGGAGGAAGCCATCGGGGCGCCACTGGTGCAGCGCGCGGGCAGGGGCACGCAGCTCACGCCCGCGGGCGAGGTGATGGCGGGCTACGCCGGGCAGATCCTGCGGCTCTGGCGCGACGCCACCGAAGAAGTCGCGGCGCTCAAGGGCAACCTGGCGGGAACGCTCCGGGTGGGCGCCATCACGACGGCGGAGTACCTGCTGCCGTCGATGCTGGTGGCATTCACGGCGGACCGGCCCGATGTCAAGATCAAGCTCCATGTGGGCAACCGCGAGGAGATCGTCCGGATGCTGGCCATGCATGAGATCGACCTGGCCATCATTGGCCGGCCACCCACGGATATCCGCACCCATGCGACGCCGTTCGCCAAGCACCCCATGGCGTTTATCGCGGCGCCGGACCATCCATTGATGACGCGCCGCCATCTGACGCTGCAAGACCTGGTCGAGGAGAACCTGCTGGTGCGCGAGCGCGGCTCAGGCACGCGCAATACCGTGGAGCGGCTGTTCAGGGAGGCTGGCCTGCGGCTGCCACTGGGTTCCGAGCTGTCCAGCAACGCGGCGATCAAGCGGATGGTGTCCGCCGGGCTGGGCGTGGCGTTTCTCTCGCTGCACGCCTGCACACTGGAGTTCCAGGCCGGGCTGATCGGGCTGCTGCCGCTGCAGGGCAATCCCATCGAGCGCGACTGGTATGTACTGAACTTGCCGGGCGTGCGCCTGCCGCGCGTGGCGGTGGCCTTCCGTGCCTATCTGGTGGAGCAGGGCCAGGCGGAAATCAACCGGCAGCTGGAGTCCTTCGACGTGATATTGCGCCGGCTGCATGCCCGTGCGCGGCGTTTGCGCAAGGCAAAGCCCGACGCGGCGGAGCATTCATGAAGACGAGGCCGGTTCGCTGGGAGGCGTTCGTCCCCGGTCGCCCGGCCGTACGGTTCTAGCTGAGCGCCATATCGCCGCTGGCCTGCGCCCATTCCCGGAACCTGGCATCGCGCGCCAGCAGCCTGCGCGCGGTGTTGTAGTCCGGCGGATCCACCCGCGCGCCTCCGGCGGGCTTGCCGTCGCGGGCCGCCTCGTACCTGCTGACCATGTCCTGCGCTTGCGCGACCTGCTGCGCGGAGGGCGTGAAGGCCGCGTGGAGGGCGGCGACCTGATGCGGATACACCGTGCATTTTGCTTTCAGTCCGATCCGGCGCGCCCAGGCCAGGTCGGCCGCCAGCGCCGTTGCGTCCTGGTAATTGAACGGGCAGTCGACCGGCACACAGCCCGCCGCGATGCATTCGACCAGGAAGCGCGCGCGCACAGGGTGCAGCTCGATGCCATCCGGCCCGCGCACCGCGTCCAGATCCGCGCTCAGGTCCTCGGCCGCCAGCAGGCAGGCACTGACGCGCGTGCTGGCCGACAGGATGGCGGCGGTGGCGACGATGCCGCGCGCGGACTCCAGCGTCGGCACGATTTCGATTTGCCGGGGCACCAGGCCGAACTCGCTTTCCAGCGCGGTGATTTGCTGGTCGAGCGCCTGGATGTGCGCGGCCGTTTCGGTGTGCGGCAGGAAGATGGCCGCGGGCGCGCCCGGCATGACGCCGCGAAGATCGTCCGGCCCGTCGCCATCCAGCTTGTTGATGCGTACGGCGCCGACAATGCCGCGCGCCCGGCATTCATCCATCAGCGTGACAATCCGCGCGCGCGCGGCGGGGCGGTCTGCGGGGCTGGTGAACTCTTCCAGGTCGGCGACGATGACATCCGGGCCGCTCTCAAGCGCCGCCTGCTGGCGGACGGTGTCCAGTCCTGGCGCGAACATCCAGCTGCGCCTGAGTGCTGGCGGGCGTCTTGACGCGTGTCGGGGCTGCGTGTTCATCGCATATCTCTCATAGGGGGCCAGTGAGGCAAGGCAATCGATCCGGCTGGCGTCAGGCGCCCTGGAACAGCACCGAGGCAACCGGCTCGCCCGCTTGCAGGCGGGCGAGGATGGCCGGCTCGGCCTCGTCGGAAGCCAGCGCCCGGGCGATGACGCCAGCCGCGGCATCCGCCGACAGGAACAGCACGCCGTTGTCGTCGGCCAGCACGATGTCCCCCGGATTGACGGTGACGCCGCCGCAGATCACCGGCTTGTTGACGGCGCTGCCGCCGTCATCGATCCGTTTGGTGGTGAGGACGCTGGTGCCCCGTGCAAACACCGGCATCCCCATGGCGCGCAGTTCCAGGACGTCCGTGACCACGCCGTCGACGATGATCCCTTTTGCGCCCGCGCACAAGGCAGCGGTGCCGGTGACGGCGCCGACAGGCGCGTGGGCGTGGTCGCCGCAGGCATCGATGACCAGCACATCGCCCGCGGCGAGGCAGGCCAGCGCGCGGTTCACCGCAATGGCGTTGGGCGTGGCCAGCCGCAGCGTGACGGCGCGGCCGGCTACCTTGACGTTGGGGACGAGCGCGCGAATGCCGTGGCTGGCGAAGCCGTCCTCGAGAAAGTGCCCGAGCGTGGGGAAACTCACGCGTTCCAGCTGGCTCAGCAGGGTGGGGTCGATGTTCGTTTGCATGATCGGTATCAGGTATGACAACGTCGTCCCGGGCCGGCAGCAGGCATCAAGGCCGCGGCCCGGGACGACGATCTGGCAGTGGCGCCTCGGTATCCGCAACTCAGGACAGCGAAGCCTTGGCGTTGCCCGCGGCGCTTGCCGCTGGCGCATCCTTGCGCAGGGTTTCCGCCAGCAGCAACAACGCAACGGCGGAAATCAGCGCGGACCCGATCATGTACCAGGCCACCGACGAACCGCGGCCCGTGGCGGACAGCAGCGCGGTCGTGATGATCGGCGTGGCCGCGCTGCCCAGCAGCCCGGACAGCATGTAGCTGATCGACAGGCCCGAGTAGCGCACCTTGGTGCCAAACAGCTCGGCCAGGAAGGTGGCGATGGGACCGTAGTTTGCCGCAAAGGCGCTCATCATCAGCAGGTAGCCGAGCAGGGCAAAGGCAAACACCTTGGTGTCGAGCAGCCAGAACAACGGGAAGGCGAGCAGCGCCTCGGCAAGGATCCCGCCGATGATCACCGGCTTGCGGCCGATCTTGTCGGACAGCAGGCCGAACAGCGGCAGCAGCACCACGCACAGCGCGCAGGCGATCAGCGCGATCGACAGCATCTGGTTGCGCGAGAAGCCCAGCGTCTGGGTGCCGTAGGTCAGGCCGAACGCCACGATCAGGTTGAAGGCGGTACCCGTCGACATCGTCGCGATGCCGCCCAGCAGGACCTGCTTCCAGGATTTGGTCAGCACTTCCGCCAGGGGAATCTTTACCTGCGCGGCACTGGCCTTGACCTTGCTGAACGACGGCGTTTCCGACGTGTTCAGGCGAATGTACATGCCCACGCCGACCAGCAATACGCTGGCCAGGAACGGAATGCGCCAGCCCCAGGACAGCAGCGCCTCATTGGACATCACCGCATTGCTGAGCAGGAATGCCAGGTTGGCGATCAGCGTGCCCGCGGGAACACCGATCTGCACCCACGAGCCGTAGAGGCCGCGCCGGTTGGCAGGCGCATGTTCCACCGCCATCAGTACCGCGCCGCCCCATTCGCCGCCTAGCGCAAGGCCCTGGATGACGCGCAGCGTCAGCAGCAGGATGGGCGCCCAGATGCCGATCGAGCGGTAGTCGGGTAGCAGGCCGATGGCGAACGTGGCCGAGCCCATCATGATTAGCGATACCAGCAGCATGGACTTGCGGCCGACCTTGTCGCCGAAATGCCCGAACAGCGCGGCGCCGACCATGCGGGCGACATAGGCCGATGCAAAGGTGCCGAAGGCGAGCAAGGTCCCGGTCAGGGGATCGAAGGCGGGGAAGAAGACCTTGTTGAAGACCAGGGCCGAAGCCGTGGCGAAGATGAACAGGTCATACCATTCGACTGTTGTGCCGATGACGCTGGCGGCGGCGATCTTCTTCATGTTGCGAGGAGGATGACTGGTTTCCGGCTGGGTAGTGGAGGCGTGGTCAGTGTTCATGAGGCGTTCCTGGATAGGCGAGGCGTAGTGCTTCTGTGTTCTGGTGGTCAGGCCAATATATCGTAGGCGACCCAGAATGGCAGGGTAATAGGTAGTTGTTCTAGGTCTGGTGTTCTGATGGTCAGGCCAATTCAGGTAAAAAGCCACTCTCTTTCCCATTCACGCAAGCCGCGTGCCAGCGAAAAGATACTGGTGTGGCACTTTTTGTCCAGGTCGGTGCGCGAGAATGGTGCGTGTCAGTGCTGCTGGCGAAGCGAGGGCGGGAGCCGGTCTGCACCGGTTTTGTGCGGATGCGCGATGGCAGCCGGCAATGAGGACGAGGGCCGGGACCCGGTTTGCCGGGTCCGGCGCTGGTCTGCTCGGCTCTACTCGGCGATTTCCTCTGACAGGCGGGAAACGATTGCCAGCAGGTGGAAGGACATGGCATGGCGCGCCCGGATCGGGTCCCGGGCCACGATGGCTGTCACGATGCGGTCGTGCTCGCCTACCGCCGCGCGCCAGGCCGATGCGCCCACAAAGTGCTTGTCAAGGCGCTTGTACACGGGGCTGGCCTCGCACAAGTCCCAGACATGGGCGACCACTGACGCAAGCGCCGCATTTCCGCAGGCCGCGGCAATGGCCTCATGGAAGGCCCGGTCATGGGCGAAATCCCCGGCTTCCGGCGACTGGTCGGGATTCATGCCCCGGTGCGCCTCTTCGATGGCGGCGATCTGCTCCGGCGTCCCGTGCTGGGCCGCCAGGGCAGCGCATTCCGGCTCGAACAGCGTGCGCGTCTCGAGCAGTTCGAACGGGCTGGCTTCCAGGGCCGCGCCAAGGCGGCGGTCGATATCGGCTTCAAGATCGGTTTCGATAGCGGTTCCGATGCCGGGCTCGGCGCCATTGGCTGCAGCGATCCCGTTCTCCTTGGGCTCCAGCACGAAGACGCCGCTGCCGACGCGCACTTCGATGTAGCCGCCGATCTCCAGGGCAATCAACGCCTCGCGCAACGTCGAGCGTGCCACGTTGAGCTGCTCGGCAAGCTCGCGCTCGGCCGGCAGGCGCTCGCCCGGCGCGAATTCGCCGGCGCTGATTTTCTTGGCGATCTGGTCCGCGATCAGGCGGTAGAGGCGCTGCGCTGTAACTGCTTGAAGAGATGACATGGGTGGGCGCCGCTGCAAATTCCAAATTGACTGGTGGTCAGATCAATACCGCAAAACAGGGTCTCAATTCAAGGGTGTAGGCGGGTTTCGCTCTGTCTGTGGATGATCCGGGTCAGTGGTCCGGCCAATATAGTGATTCATGGGGCGCTTATGCGCTGGCCTGGCGTACGGTGAGGCCTCGGCCATGCAATAGGTCGTCGCCGTCCGCGCTGCTTTCAGGCGCAAGCCTTTCGAGGTTAAGTTGCTTACGCGGCACGTATCAGCGCAATGTCTTGTGGAAGCGCGAGCTATTCGCACCAAATGGCCGGACCACCAGTCAAATAATCGAAATTACTTGGCATTTTTCTGGCAAGGACTTTAGAATTGGTCCGGCCACCAGTTGACGCCCGATGATCGCACTATAAGAAAGCGATTCGGGGAGCGCACGAGACACGGCGGAAAGGGGCCAGGACCCCGGCCGCACAAGCAAATCCAAAGGAGCACGCAATGAAGAACGCAGACCTGGTACGCCGCAAGGATGCCGCCACGCCCCGTGGCGTAGGCGTGATGTGCAATTTCTACGCCGAGCGCGCCGAGAACGCGGAGTTGTGGGATGTCGAAGGCCATCGCTATATCGACTTCGCGGCCGGCATTGCCGTGCTCAATACCGGTCACCGCCACCCGCGCCTGGTGCAAGCCATGCAGGCGCAGATGGAGCGCTTCACCCACACGGCCTACCAGATCGTGCCTTACGCCAGCTACATCGAGCTGGCCGAGAAGATCAATGCCCGCGCGCCAGGCGCCTTCGCCAAGAAGACCGCCTTCTTCACCACCGGCGCCGAAGCGGTGGAGAACGCCATCAAGATCGCGCGTGCCGCCACCGGGCGCCCCGGCGTGATCGCCTTCGCGGGCGGCTTCCACGGGCGCACCATGATGGGCATGGCCCTGACCGGCAAGGTCGTGCCGTACAAGGTGGGATTCGGCCCGTTCCCGGCCGATGTGTTCCACGCCCCGTATCCGTATGCCCTGCATGGCGTGAGCGTGCAGGACTCGATCAACGCGCTGCAGCAGCTGTTCAAGACGGATATCGATCCGAGGCGCGTCGCCGCCATCATCTTCGAACCGGTCCAGGGGGAGGGCGGCTTCAACGTAGCGCCCGCGGAATTCGTGCGCGCGCTGCGCGGCATCTGCGACGAGCACGGCATCCTGCTGATCGCCGACGAAGTGCAGACCGGTTTCGGACGCACCGGCAAGCTTTTCGCCATGGAGCACTATGGCGCGGCGCCCGACCTGACCACCATGGCCAAGAGCCTGGCGGGCGGCATGCCGCTGTCGGCCGTGTGCGGGCGGGCCGAGATCATGGATGCACCGGCCCCCGGCGGCCTGGGCGGCAACTACGCCGGCAATCCGCTGGCGGTGGCGTCGGCGCTGGCGGTACTGGACGTGCTGGAGAGCGAGAAGCTGATCGAGCGCGGCGCGGTGCTGGGCCGCCGGCTGCAGGACAAGCTCGAAGGCCTGAAATCGCGCGTGACGGCGATCGGCGAAGTCCGGGGCCTTGGCGCGATGATCGCCGTGGAGTTCCGCAAGGCCGATGGCAGCCCCAACCCGGAGTTCACACGGCAAGTGCAGGACCGCGCCCTGGAGAAAGGCCTGCTGCTGCTCACCTGCGGCGTGCATGGCAATGTCATTCGCTTCCTGTTCCCCCTGACCATCCCGGATGCCGTGATGGACGAAGGCCTGGGCATCCTGGAAGCCGCGCTGCTGCAGTGACCGCCAGGCAGCAAGCCAGTCGACATCGAATTCAAGTAAACGAAGGATTGCCGCGTTAGTGCCGCGGCGATCGCGCAACGGAACCCACGACATGAATCATCCCTCGCCCCGTGCCTTGCCGGCGCTGTCAGAGCGCAACGGCGGCCAGATCCTGATCGACCAACTGATTATCCAGGGCGTGAAGCGCGTCTTCCTGGTGCCGGGCGAGAGCTACCTGCCTTGCATCGATGCGCTGTATGACCACCAGGACAAGATCCAGCCCATCGTCTGCCGGCAGGAGAGCGGGGCCGGCTACATGGCGGAAGCGCACGGCAAGCTGACCGGCGAGCCCGGCATCTGCTTCGTCACGCGCGGGCCCGGCGCGACCAATGCCAGCATCGCCGTGCATACCGCCTACCAGGACTCCACGCCCATGATCCTGTTCGTCGGCCAGGTCGGCAACGACTTCTACGAGCGCGAAGCGTTCCAGGAGATCGACTACCGCCGCATGTTCGGCCAGATGACCAAATGGGTGGCGCAGATCGACCGCACCGAGCGCATTCCCGAATTCATTGCGCGCGCCTTCGCGGTGGCGACCAGCGGCCGGCCCGGCCCGGTCGTGCTGGCCCTGCCCGAGGACACACTGTGGGGCAAGGCCAGCGTGGCCGATGTGCCGCGCTATCGCCGTGCGCACAGCGCGCCGACCCCCGACGCCATGGCCTCGCTCGCGCAGATGCTGGAGCAGGCCGAGCGCCCGTTCCTGCTGGTAGGCGGCTCCGGCTGGACGCCGGCCGCATCCCGGCAGATGGAAGGCTTTGCCGAGCGCTTCGCGCTGCCGGTCGGGGTGGCCTGGCGGCGCCTGGAATGCTTCGATAACCATCATCCCAATTTTGCCGGGCATGTGGGCTGGGCCATGCCCGACTCCCTGCGCAAGCGCGTGCAGGAAAGCGACCTGCTGATCGCCGTGGGCACGCGCATGGGCGAGGCAACCAGCGAGGGCTATACGGTTGTGGAAAGCCCGCTGCCGAAACAGCGCCTGGTCCATGTGTACCCCGACGCGAACGAACTCGGGCGCGTGTTCCATCCCACGCTGCCGATCGCCGCCGATGTTGTCTCGTTC
This sequence comes from Cupriavidus sp. F041, assembly GCF_057814235.1. Classification (NCBI taxonomy): domain Bacteria; kingdom Pseudomonadati; phylum Pseudomonadota; class Betaproteobacteria; order Burkholderiales; family Burkholderiaceae; genus Cupriavidus; species Cupriavidus sp. F041. The sequence continues at coordinate 779,151 of NZ_JBVASY010000001.1, read as the reverse complement.
GCCGCCGCGGTCAGCGCGCTTGCGCCATCGGGCCCCCGTGGCGCACGCAACGCCGGCCATGAAGCCCATCAGGTCTATCTGTCCGAGCAGGAGCCCAAGGCGGCGCCCGGCGCGCTCAACCTTAATGTGGCGGCCTGCCACGTTCGCGACAACGTGCCCGAGGACACCTGCATCACCGTCGGCGCCGGCAACTACGCCTTGTACCCGCACGCCTACTACCGTTTCAAGGGCGTCGGCACGAGCCTGGCGCCGACGGTGGGGTCGATGGGCTACGGCCTGCCCGCCGCCATCGCCGCCAAGCTGGAGAATCCCGGGCGTACCGTGATCTGCTATGCGGGCGATGGCTGCTTCCAGATGAATCTGCAGGAACTGGGCGTCGCCATGCAGTACCGGGCGGGCATTGTGGTGCTGGTGTTCAACAACGGCATCTGGGGCACCATCCGTGCTCATCAGGAGCGCGAGTTTCCGGGCCGCACCGTGGCGCTTGGTTTCGACAATCCGGAATTCAGCGAACTGATCCGCGCCTATCGCGGCTACGGCGAGGTTGTAGCCAGCGACGCCGAGTTCGGCCCCGCCTTTGCACGCGCGCTGGCATTCGCCAACAGCCAGCAGCTGCCTGCCCTGCTCGAACTGCGCTATGACGCCGACGGCATCGCGCCGGGCATGACCTTGTCGCAGATCCGGTCGGAAGCCTTCGCCCGGCAGGCCGATGCCAGGTAACAGCCACGACGGCGAAAGGAGACAAGAGATGAAGACACTCGCAATCAATGGCGACCGGCTGTGGAAGTCGCTGATGGATCTCGCCGCGATCGGTGCCACGCCCAAGGGCGGCAACGCGCGCCTGGCGCTGACGGCACTGGACGGACAAGGCCGCGACCTCGTGACCGGATGGATGCGCGACGCCGGCCTGAGCGTGACGGTGGACAAGCTCGGCAATATCTTTGGCCGCCGGGCAGGGCGCAACAACGGCCTCGCACCGGTCATGACGGGCAGCCATATCGACACGCAACCCACCGGCGGCAAGTTCGACGGCTGCTATGGCGTGCTGGCGGGGCTGGAAGTCTTGCGCACGCTGAACGACCACGGCATCACCACCGAGGCCCCGCTGGAAGTCGCCATCTGGACCAACGAGGAGGGCTCGCGCTTTGTCCCGGTGATGATGGGCTCCGGCGTGTTCGCCGGCGTCTTCCCGCTGGAGACCGCGCTATCGGCCACGGACGTGGCAGGCAAGCGCGTGGCGGATGAACTGGCGGCCATCGGCTACGCCGGCGACGCCGAGGTCGGCCGCGAGGTCGGCGCGTATTTCGAGGCCCATATCGAACAGGGTCCGGTGCTGGAAGCCGAAGATAAGGTGATCGGCGTCGTGACCGGATCGCTGGGTTTGCGCTGGTACGACGTTACCGTGACCGGCATGGAGGCGCATGCCGGCCCCACACCGATGCCGCTGCGCAAGGATGCGCTCTATGGCGCCACGTTCCTGATGCAGGCCGTGATCCGGATCGCCAACGAATTCGCGCCGCACGGTCGCGGCACGGTGGGCGTGGTCAATGTGCATCCGTCGTCACGCAATGTCATCCCCGGCGCGGTGAAGTTCACGGTGGATCTGCGCCACCTCGATCCGGCGCGGCTTGCGGAAATGGATGCCCGCTTTCGCGCGGCCTGCGCGGCCGTGGCGGATGGCAGCACCACCGGCGCGGCACTGGATGTGGCCGTGGAGGACGTGCAGTACTTCGCGCCGACGCCGTTCGCGCCCGAACTGATTGGCCACGTGCGCCGGGAAGCCGCCGCGAGAGGCTATACCCACCAGGACATCGTGACGGGCGCCGGCCACGACGCCGTCTATATCGCGGGCATCGCGCCGACCGCGATGATCTTCGTGCCCTGCAAGGACGGCATCAGCCACAACGAAATCGAAGACGCCAAGCCAGAGCACCTCGAAGCCGGAGCCAATGTGCTGCTGGGCGCGATGGTGGCGCAGGCGAACGCCTGAGCGGCCCGGACACAACGAATACAGGAACGCATGATGAGCGATTTGCGAGATCTCGCCTACTGGCGCAAGCAGGCGGAAACGGTGCCCGTCCGTACGCAGGCCTATATCGATGGCCGCTGGACCGATGCCATTGACGGCGCCACCTTCGAGACCATCAACCCCGCCACCGGCAAGGTGCTGGCCCGCGTCGCGGCTTGCGGCGCCGAAGACGTCGACCGTGCCGTGGCCGCGGCACGCAAGGCTTTCCAGTCAGGCGTGTGGTCGGACCTGCCGCGCAGCGCCCGCAAGGCCGTGCTGCTTCGGCTGTCGCACCTGATCGACACGCATCGCGAAGAACTGGCGCTGCTGGAAACGCTGGACATGGGCAAGCCCATCGCCGAAACGCTGCAATACGATATTCCCGAGGCCGGGCGCACTTACGCGTGGTACGGCGAAGCCATCGACAAGATCTACGACGAGATCGCGCCGACTGGCCCTGGCGTGCTGGCCACCATCACGCGCGAACCGCTCGGCGTGGTCGCGGCGGTGGTTCCCTGGAACTATCCGCTGCTGATGGCCAGCTGGAAGGTAGCGCCCGCGCTGGCCGCGGGCAACAGCGTGGTGCTGAAACCGGCGGAGCAGTCTCCGCTTACCGCGCTGCGGCTGGCGGAACTCGCCGAGGAGGCCGGCGTTCCGGCGGGCGTCTTCAACGTGGTGCCGGGACTTGGCGCCGCCGCGGGCCAGGCGCTGGGCCGCCATCCGGACGTGGACTGCATTGCCTTCACCGGGTCCACCGCGACCGGCAAGCGATTCATGGAATACTCCGGCCAGTCGAACCTCAAGCGTGTCTGGCTGGAGTGCGGCGGCAAGTCCCCGCACATCGTCTTCGACGACTGCCCGGACCTGGACCGCGCCGCGCAGGCGGCCGCCATCGGCATCTTCAGCAACCAGGGCGAGATCTGCATCGCCGGCTCGCGCCTCTATGTGCAGAGCGGCGTCTACGATGTGTTCCTGGAAAAGCTGGAAGCGCATGCCGCGCGGATGCAGCCAGGCGACCCGCTGGATCCGGCGTCCGCCATGGGTGCCATCGTCGACGGCGCGCAACTGCAGCGGGTGATGTCCTACGTGCGGAGCGGCGAGGACGAAGGCGCCCGGCTGCGTGCCGGTGGCAAGCGCGCGCTTTCGGACAGCGGCGGCTATTACATGCAGCCGACCATCTTCGAATGCCCGGCGCAGTCGCTGACCATCGTGCGGGAAGAGATCTTTGGCCCGGTGCTGGCGGTGAGCCGCTTCGAGACGGAAGAGGAGGCCATCCGCATGGCTAACGATTCCCCCTACGGCCTTGGCTCGGGGCTCTGGACCTCCAGTCTCTCCCGTGCCCACCGGGTTTCGCGCAAGCTGCAGGCAGGGCTGGTCTGGGTCAACTGTTATATGGACAGCGACGTGACGGTGCCCTTTGGCGGCGTGAAGCAGTCGGGTTCGGGGCGGGACAAGTCATTGCACGCGCTGGACAAGTACACGGACCTGAAGACGACGTGGATCAGCCTGGCATGACAGGGCGGCGCGCGGACCGCAGGCTTCCCCCGCGCTGACCGGGTGCGATGCCCGGTTCAGATCAGGTCCTCTTGCCGCATCGTGGGGGCGTTGTCGCCGGCCAGGGCCAGCGGTGCCGCGCCGCCGCGCGCCGCCCGAGCCAGGTCAAGGCCCCGCTCCCGCGCCTTGTAGACGGCTTCTTCCTTCCCGCCGGCCTGCAGGAGCTTGTAGATGGTGCGGGCGTGGGTCTTGACGGTAGGCACGGAGATATTCAGCAAGCGGCCCACGGTCTTGAACGCATGGCCCCGGGCAAGCAATACCAGCACATCGTACTGGCGCTGGGTCAGTCCCAGCAGCATCGCCTCTGCACCGGGCTGTTCACCGCCAACGGCGGGTTGCGATGCCTGCTTCGCCGCGGGCAGGGCCGGGAACAGTGGAAGCTGTCCAATGCCGGATTGCATCGGATGAGCGGTGGCGATACGCCGGACGGCCGACTCGATCACGTCGAGCGGCGCCGATTTCGCGAGACAGCCGCAGAAACCCGTCGTGATCGCGCCCTGGGGCAATTCCAGGGGAACGGTATCGGAAAGCAACAGCAAGCGCGGTGCCGGCCATATCCTGCGTACCACGCCGAGCCACTGCCAGCCCGTGTCCGGATTGCCGGGCATGCCGAAGACAATCAGGTCAACGTCGTCCCCGGCATGGCAAGGGGCGGGGATTTCCGTGGGGTCGATGGCAAGGACGTGATCGATGCCCGCAACGCGCTTCAACAGCGTGAGCATGGCGATGCGGAGCAACGGATGGCTTTCGACGAGCAGCGCGTTCATGCCTTACCTCCCCGTACAGATGCAATGGAGCAGGCTGAACCCACAAGCAGGCGCGGCGCCGCCAGCGCGGATCAGCGCTATTGCAGCACCCGCCACTCTTCGGATTTCGACCCCCCATCCCGGCTGTGCCGCCAGGGTGGTACTGCGTCATGGACGCCTGCCCGGATATTTGATTTTTTTTCTTGTTCCGGGTGATCTTATGTGCGGAATATAACGAAATCAAGGAATTGTTGTTGCGGCGCTGAAACTACAACCTGTTCATCGGCATCCGTTTCGCGCCGGTGCCGCCTCCTCCTGGCACCGCGTTGCGATCTTGCTGACGGAGTTGCCCCAGCCGACGCACAGGTCCGGATTCCCGCACCTGCGGCGGACCCTCCGGGCTTAGCCTCCGCTTTCCTTTTCCAGCACCTCGCCCAGCGCGTCATCCACCGTATCCAGCATCACGAAACGCAACTGGCTGCGCGCGTCCGCCGGCAGGTCATCAAGGTCGGGGGCGTTGCGCGCGGGCAGCAGCACGGTCTTGATACCGCCGCGCAGGGCAGCCAGCACCTTCTCCTTGATGCCGCCGACCGGCAGCACGATGCCGCGCAGGCTGATCTCGCCGGTCATGGCGCAGTCGCTGCGCACCGGCCGGCCCATCAGCAGCGAGGCCATGGCGATGAACATGGCTACGCCGGCGCTGGGCCCATCCTTGGGAACGGCGCCGGCGGGCACGTGGACATGAATGTCGTGCTTGTCGAAGCGGCCGCAATCGATGTGCAGGGACTCGCAGCGCGATTTGACCAGGGTCAGCGCCGCCTGCGCGCTTTCCTTCATCACCTCGCCAAGCTGGCCGGTGAGCAGCAGCCTGCCGCCGCCCGGCGTGCTGCCCGCCTCGATGAAAAGCAGGTCGCCGCCAACCGGGGTCCATGCCAGGCTGGTTGCCACGCCCGGCAGGCTGGTGCGCAAAGCCGATTCGCTCTCGAAGCGGCGATGCCCCAGGATGGACGGCAGGTCGTCAGGCCCGATGCGTTTGCGGATGGCCGGATCCTCGGCCACCAGCATTGCCACATGGCGCAGGACCGCGCCGATCTGCCGTTCGAGACTGCGCACGCCGGCCTCGCGCGTGTAGTCGCGGATGATGACGGCCAAGGCCTCCTCGGTCAGTTCGCATTGCGCCGGCGCCAGGCCGCACGCTTCGAGCTGGCGGGGCAGCAGATAGCGCCGCGCGATCTGCGCCTTCTCGGCCTCTGTGTAGCCGGCCAGTTCCAGCATTTCCATGCGATCGCGCAGGGGGCCCGGGATGGTTTCCAACTGGTTCGCGGTGGCAATGAAGACAATGGCCGACAGGTCGAAGGTCACGCCCAGGTAGTTATCGCGAAAACTCGCGTTCTGGCCGGGATCCAGGATTTCGAGCATGGCGGCTGCCGGATCGCCGTGCACGCCCTGGCCAAGCTTGTCGAGTTCGTCGAGCAGCATCACGCAGTTGCGCGCGCCGGCCTTGCGGATTGCCTGGATGATGTTGCCTGGCATCGCACCGATATAAGTGCGCCGATGGCCGCGCAGTTCCGACTCATCATGCAGGCCGCCCAGGCTCACCCGCACGAAAGGCCGCTCCATCGCCCGCGCGATGCTCTGACCAAGCGAGGTCTTGCCCACGCCGGGCGGCCCGACGAAGCAAAGGATCGGGCCCTTGCCGTGCGGATTCAGCTTCCTGACGCCGAGATACTCCAGGATGCGGCGCTTGATCTTGTTCAGCCCGTAGTGTTCGTCGTCAAGGATCTGGCGCGCCCGCGCGATATCGATGGGCTTCTCATCGGGAAGGCGCCACGGCATCTCGGTCAGCCATTCAAGGTAGCTGATGCTGATCGAGTACTCGCCGGAGGCTTCCGGCATCCGTTCCAGCCGGGCCAGTTCCTTGCGCGCATGCGATTCGACCTCGGGCGGCATGCCGGCGGCGGCGATCGCTGCGGCCAGCTTGCGGATCTCCTCGTGGCTCTCCGTGTTCTCGCCCAGTTCGTGCTGGATGGTCTTGAGCTGTTCGCGCAGCATCATCTCGCGCTGGCGCTGGTCCAGCCTGCCGCGGGTTTGTTCCGCGATCTCGCGGGACAGGCGCAGCACTTCGATGTGCGCCGCCACGGCATCCGTCACCCGGTCCAGCCGCTTGCACAGCTCAAGCGTTTCGAGGATCTCCTGCTTGCGCTCCAGCGCGATGTCGACCAGCCCGGCCAGCGTGTCCGCCAGCAAGCCGGGCGACTCGATCGCCTGCAGGGAACCGGGCAATTCCGCCGGGGTGCCTGGCAGCAGCGCGAACATGTCCGCCGCGCGTTCCTTCAGGACCAGCGCGCGTGCTTCGATGTTCGGGTCGCGCTGCGTGGGTTCGGCAAGCATCTCCACCCGGGCGGCCAGAAAGGGGTAGCCGGTCAGTGGTTCGAGCAGCCGGAAGCGCTGGGCGCCCTGGCAAACCAGGTGATGGGTCCCATCCGGGCTGGTCACATAGCGCAGCACATTTGCCACGGTGCCCATGCCATAGAGCGCATCGAGTTCCGGATCTTCGGCCTGCGGGTCACGCTGGAGCACCACCCCGAGCGGGAGCTGGCCCAGTACGGCCGCGCTCACGCCTGCCTTCGCGCGCTCGCGTCCAATTGCCAGCGGGATTGCCAGGCCGGGGAAGAGGACGATATTGCGGACCGGGAGCAGGATGAGTCCATCGGGCGGCAGCGCGGACGCCGAGCCGCCGTCGGCCGCTTCGGTAGCTTGCGCAACGCTGCCTTGTTCCACGCTTTGCGCAATCTCCCCACTCTGCCTGGTCAAGGCGGATTCGCCTCCGACATCGGTGCTCATGGTCGTGTCTCCTGCAGGCCGGGCGCGTGTCGCCAGGTCTTCGCGAAAAAATTCGGCAGCGCGCAAAGTCGGCTTCGCGCAGGTCCCGCCTACTCCGATCTCTCGAGGATCAGCACGAGACAGCCATCCACGGATTCGCTCTGCTGCATGCCGTAGCGCCCGGGAGGAAGCTGGATGTGCCGCTCAAAGCGGCCATAGGGAATCTCAAGGCAGTGCACGGTACCGCCGGCGAAGGCGCGGTGCAGCGCTCGTTCGGCACGGATGCTGAGCGTGTTGGCATCCAGCCCGATGTCGATGCACTCTGGCTTCACGCCGGGCAGCGCCACCACGACGGCGATCTGCTTGCCATGCTCGAAGATTTCCACGGGCGGCTCCCACACCGGGCGCAGGCCAAGCTGGCCGGCCGGGCGAAAGAACTGGCGATGCAAGCGCTCGGCACGCTCGACTGCCTGCAGCGCGGTTTCCCACGTTGTCATGTTGCGGCCGCTTGGCATAGCCGGGCTCCTCGCTCACCCTTGGAACAGGCATGGCTGACGCTTCATCAAATGCCACGGGGGCGGCATTGTCAATTGGCTTTTTGGGTCGAGTCCCGAGGGCGGCCTGCCGGCTGGATCACTATCCGGGCATCGGGTGTATGCGCCGCAATCCGGTTTCCTTGCGGTGTCCGGAAGCGGCGCAACCCGCTGAGCGGAAACTACGGCCGCTTGTCGCTGGCCGGGCTCGTCGGGCGCTGCGCAGGCAGGCTGCCGATGATGCAGTCCACCGCGCGCGTGTCCGACTTGCCCTGCCCCAGCCCGCCGATGACCGAGTCGCGGTACTGCGCGGGTGTAATGCGGTGGTAGTAAAGGCGCGAGGTCTGGTCGAGCCAGTAGACATAGTCGCTGTCGCCCTGGCTGCCGTCGGTGCGCAGCCACTCGCTCACATTGTTGTTGCCGATCATCAGGTTCGGGCAACTCCGGTTCAGGCTATCCAGGTACGCGTCGAAGCCTTGCGCCTCGATATTGCGGACCGAGTCCGGCGCGCAGCCGGCTATCAGCGCTAGCGCTGCCGCGCAACTTGCCATGGCAATCCTGTGTCCTGCATGGCGGGACCATCGGTTGACGCACTTGGCAAAGGTAGGGAAGTGCATATGGATCCTGAAATGGCCTGGCAGGGCGGACACAGAGGAGGCCCCGGAGTGCATTGCCCGCCCCCGGTTCCGGCATTTTCGAGTGAGCATACCGGGGAACCGTTTCCTCCCCACCTCCGGGTGAAAGATTTCATATGCCGCCGGGAAGCCCTTGAATTCGCTGCCTGCCAGCCGGAGCGAAGCCCATTCAGCCTAGGACGTCACAAAGCAGTATCCCTGCTTGACCGGGACCGTATTCCATCCTATAACCATCCCATTGGATGGTATTTGGATGGCGGATCGCAATGGACGAGCAACAAAGAGCACTTGCAGCACCTCCCCGGCCCAAAGGCGGCGAGACCGAGAAGATCACGATCAATCTCGGCCCCGTCGACCTCGGCCAGATCGACCTGCTGGTCGAGGAAGGCTTTTACTCGAACCGTACCGACCTGATCCGTACCGCGATCCGCAACCAGCTTGCGATCCATGCGCAGGCCGTCAGCGAGACCGTGACGCGGCGCGCGCTGGTACTCGGCCTGCAGCATTTTTCCCGGCAGGACCTGGAGGCCGCGCAAGCGGCACGGCAGCGTCTGGACATTCATGTGCTGGGCCTTGCCAGCATCGCCGCCGACGTCACGCCCGAACTGGCCCTGGCCACGATTCAGTCGATTGTCGTACTGGGCGCTTTCCATGCCTCCGCCGCGGTCAAGGCGGCGCTGGCCGGGCGCATCCGCTGAGCCCGGCAATCACCGGAGGCTCCACTGCAGGCTGCTCCTGCACGCCCCTCGAAGGACACCATGATGAAAATGAACGAAGCATTCCTGGCTTCCATGCACGAAGCCATGGCGCTGTTGCGCACGGCCGGTCCGCTGGAGGCCACCGAAGTCATACAGCGCGCGCTGCGCGATAGCGGCGCCGCCGCCGGTTTCCAGCCTGCGCAAGTCGTCGAGGCGCTGCTGCCGCGCACGGCGCCGGCAGCGGGCGCGGAACGTCCTGCCGCCAAAACCGGCGAGGCGCGCACGCAGCCCCGGCGGGAACCGAAGCCGGCGCAGCGGCCCGGCGTGCAGGACTCCGGGCACTTCACTACAAGGCATTACGCCAGTCACGCCGGCGAGCGTGCCTACAAGCTCTACGTGCCTGGCGGCTACGATGGCCAGCCGCTGCCGCTGGTCGTGATGCTGCACGGGTGCACGCAGGACGCTGATGATTTCGCGGCGGGCACGCGCATGAATGCGCTCGCCGAGCGGCACGGCTTCCTGGTCGCGTATCCCATCCAGCCGATGACGGCCAACCCGTCCAAATGCTGGAACTGGTTCAAGCCGGGCGACCAGCACCGCAACCAGGGCGAGCCAGCGCTGATCGCGGGCATCACGCGGGAAGTCATGGCGAACCACCCGGTCGACGCGGATCGCGTGTACGTGGCCGGCTTGTCCGCCGGCGGCGCCATGGCTGCGGTGATGGTGCAGACGCATCCCGAGCTGTATGCCGCGGCGGGGATTCATTCCGGCTTGCCTTTCGGCAGCGCGCACGACCTGCCATCGGCACTGGCTGCGATGAAGGGCGGGAACCTGGCCGCGAAGCTGATGGAGAAAGCGCGAACCGCGCCCCGGGGCAACGGTGCTGTCTCGCCGTCGCGGCCCCTCATCGTGTTTCACGGCGATGCCGACGCCACGGTGCATGTGTCCAACGGCGAGCGCCTGCTGCGTGATTTCCAGGGTGGTACGCGCCGGGACAAGCAGCAGCGCAGCCGGGGCGGGCGCACGTTCACACACCGGCAACTGACATCGCCCGAAGGCATCGACGCGGAATACTGGCTCATCCACGGGGCGCCTCACGCATGGGCGGGAGGCAGTTCGCGCGGGACGTACACCGATGACAGCGGGCCCGACGCCAGCGCCGAGATGGTGCGCTTCTTTCTTGCACATCCGCTGCGGCCGTAATCCGGCGGCATCGCCGCGCGTCCGGCCCGCGCGGTCCTAGCCCTCATCATCGCCATCCGCGACTTCCGGCCACCGGCTCTTCCCATTGTATGGCTGTGAGCGACGCCGTTCCCCCCCTCGGAGCGGGGGGGAGGAAGACGCAAGTTACGATACATGCCCATCGTTGGAATCAATCGTTTTTTTCGATAATTGTCAGCGGGAAAAACCGTTTTAGGTAGTTATCGAGCCGGCCTTAAGCTTCGCCATTGGAAATTTCGGCACCGTGCTGCCGGCGTGAGCGCAATCGGTCATCGCAGGGCCTTTCCTCAGGCATCGCGCTCACCTCACCCCAGGCCTCGAAGATGGAAACCCATATTGCCACGGACCGGGGCTGCGAAGCCCCGGCAGCGCATGTGCGTCCCTGCGAGCTTGTCACTGTCAGGGCGAGACGGATTCAACTACTACCAGAAAACACCAGGAAACGTAATGAACGCACTGAATGGCTATGACTATGAAGACCTGGAACTCGGGATGAGCGCCACCTTCGACAGAACCATCACAGAAGCGGATATCGCACTCTTTGCGGCCGCTTCCGGCGACAACAATGCCGTGCACCTTGACGAGGAATTCGCCCGGACGACCCAGTTCGGCGGATGCATCGCCCACGGCATGCTGACCGCCAGCGTGATCTCGGCAGCCATTGCCGGACGCTTGCCGGGGCCTGGGACGATCTATCTGAGCCAGAACGTTCGCTTCAAAGCGCCCGTAAGGCCAGGGGAAACAGTCAAGGTTACCGTGACCGTCAAGGAGTTGCAGCCGGGGAAGCAGCGCGTCTCGCTGACTACGGTCTGTACGGTGCAAGACAAGGTCGTGGTGGACGGGGATGCGCTGGTGATGCCGACGTCGTTGGCGCGCAGGGTCCAGTAATGCCGCGGAGCTGGCTGGTTAGCCAGCTCCAATCTCAAATTCGACTAAATTTACGGAGAACGGCGTGTCTCTTCCATTAGAATTTTCAGATAAATTGCTCCAGGCATATTCTGCTCCATTTAAAAAAACGGCCGAATATATGGCCGGGCAGAGGTTCTTGTCCTGCGGTATGGATGTTTCGGGCCTGCTGCGCTCCAATCTGCGTCATCTGGAAGGGCAGGCAGCCGTGATGAGGTCGGTATGGAGCGAAGAGACGGGCGGGGACAAGCCGGATCGACGCTTCGCCGCGGACCAATGGAATCGCAATCCGTGGTACCGCTTTCTCAAGAAAAGCTACCTGAATAACGCCAGAACTCTCTCGGAGATCACTGAAACAATCGGTCTCGAGGAGGATGACAAGAGCAGGCTGAGATTCCTTGTCGGCCAGTACATTGAATCCTTGAGCCCCGCCAATTTTCTTGGCACGAATCCGGAAGCCATTCAGCTGGCATTGGAATCCCGGGGCGGAAGCCTCGTTTCCGGACTTGCCAACTACGTCGAAGACGCGCGGCGAGGCCGCATCGCAATCACGGACGAATCCGCCTTTGAGGTAGGCCGCAATGTGGCCACGTCCGAGGGGGCCGTTGTCTTCGAGTGTGAATTGATGCAGCTGATCCAGTACAAGCCGCTGACCGATAAGGTTGCCTCGCGGCCGCTGGTCATCGTGCCTCCGTGCATCAACAAGTTCTACATTCTAGACCTCCAGCCGGAGAACTCATTCGTGCGCTTTGCCTGCGAGCAGGGGCAGACCGTGTTCCTGGTATCGTGGCGCAATCCGCAAGCGGACATGAGTGAGACGACATGGGACGACTACGTTGAGCAAGGCGTATTGAAGGCGCTGGAAGTCAGCCAGGCCATCAGTGGCGCGGCTCAGGTGAACGCGCTGGGCTGGTGCGTCGGCGGTACGCTACTGACTTCAGCCTTGGGCGTGCAGCAGGCCCGAGGTAAAAAGACGGTGGCCAGCATGACGCTGCTGACGACCATGCTGGATTTCAGCGAGCCAGGCGAACTTGGCGTGTTCATCGATGAGCCGACGGTTGCGCAACGCGAGCAGACTATCGGGCGCGATGGCATCTATCCCGGCAAGGAGTTGGCGTTTGTCTTCCAGATGTTGCGCCCGAATGACCTGATCTGGCCCTACTTCGTCGGCAACTACCTGAAAGGGCAAGCGCCGGGCGCCTTCGACCTGCTTTACTGGAACGCCGACGCCACGAACCTGGCCGGGCCCATGTATGCATGGTACTTGCGCAATATGTACCTGGAGAACAAGCTGCGCGAGCCGGGGCAATTGACCGTTTGCGGGCATCCGATGGACCTGGGCCGCATTAACGTACCCAACTATATCCTTGCAACGAAGGATGATCACATCGTTCCCTGGCAGTCTGCCTATCGCAGCGTTCAGCTACTGGGCGGAAAGTCGGAGTTTGTTCTTGGCGAGAGCGGACATATCGCGGGTGTTATCAATCCGGCATCGAAGCAAAAGCGTGGCTACTGGCGTGCCGGCGAGCAATGCGTCGATGCGGACGGCTGGCTGGCTTCAGCGACGTCCACGCCGGGGAGCTGGTGGGTTCATTGGGCTGCCTGGCTGAAACGCTATGCCGGCAAGCAGGTTGCGGCGCCGTCCAGATTGGGGAGCGACACGTTCGAGCCAATCGAGCCCGCTCCTGGCCGTTATGTCAGCGTGCGCGCCGACTGACCGCGCATCCCAGTCTGGAGCCGGGTGATTCACACAGGCAGGAGGTGCGCCTCCTGTATCGGGCGCAATAGAGTGGCCCGAGCTGCGCCGACCGTAGTATCTCAGTCAGCTTGGCCAATGGGTGCGTTTGCAAGCCAGATGGCACTGGCCTTGAAGGAGGCCGGGGCTGACCCCAAGCAGGTCACGGCGCAAGTCCATTTGTTCATCTATGAATAATTGGAATGGCGTTCGCAATTTTAAATCATATTCGGAATGTGATTTGACTAGCTACACTTCGTAGCCAAGCTGTTCTTTCGGCACGGATCCGGTCACCAAGCGGCTGGCTACGTCGAACACTCGTGCCAAATTTCCCTGGCCGGGCTGATGCGTACAGGCGCACGCGGTTTCGCTGGCACGCGCAGACTGGGCTTCAGGCGAACGGGAGCTTTCGAACGCCGCGTCAACAGTCACGAGGCTCGCCTCGTTTGGGGTGGACGCCGCTTCACTAACCGGACTGCTCGCCCGCACGGAACGAGAGGTTGTGCTTGATACTGCACCACGATGCAGCGGTGTATCGCGCCGCTGTGCGTTGTCGGAATTGAAGCGATTTGGCTATTCACCTATTTAAGGAACAGAAATGACGCCGACCGAAATCAAAGCCACGCTATCGTTTTCCGATGGTTCCCCCAGCGTTGAGCTGCCGATTTATACGGGTACCGTTGGCCCCGACGTAATCGATATTCGCAAGCTTTACGGACAAACCGGCAAGTTCACCTATGACCCCGGTTTCATGTCGACGGCTTCGTGCAATTCGAAGATCACCTATATCGACGGCGACAAGGGCGAGCTGCTGTACCGCGGCTACCCGATCGAGCAGCTGGCGACCAAGTGCGACCACCTGGAAACCTGCTACCTGCTGCTCAAGGGCGAACTGCCCAACGCCAAGCAGAAGGAAGAATTCGTCGGTGCCGTGATGAACCACACCATGGTTCACGAGCAGATGCAGTTTTTCCTGCGCGGCTTCCGCCGCGATGCCCACCCGATGGCCGTCCTGACGGGCCTGGTGGGTGCCATGAGCGCGTTCTACCACGACGCCATGGACATCGATGATCCGCACCAGCGCGAAATCTCCGCGATCCGCCTGATCGCCAAGATGCCGACCCTGGTCGCCATGGCCTACAAGTACAACATCGGCCAGCCGTACATCTATCCGCAGAACGACCGGTCCTACTCGGGCAACTTCATGCAGATGATGTTCTCCACGCCGTGCGCCCCGTACAAGGTGAACCCGGTGCTCGAGCGCGCGCTCGACCGCATCTTCATCCTGCACGCCGACCACGAGCAGAACGCCTCCACCTCGACGGTGCGCCTGGCCGGCTCCTCGGGTACCAACCCGTTTGCCGCCATCGCCGCCGGCGTGGCTTGCCTGTGGGGCCCGGCTCACGGTGGCGCCAACGAAGCCGCCCTCAAGATGCTTGAGGAAATCGGCAGCGTCGACAACATCACCGAGTTCATCAAGCAGGTCAAGGACACGAACTCGGGCGTGCGCCTGATGGGCTTTGGCCACCGCGTGTACAAGAACTACGACCCGCGTGCCAAGCTGATGCGCGAAACCTGCTATGAAGTGCTGAACGAACTGGGCCTGCACAACGACCCGCTGTTCAAGCTCGCCATGGAACTGGAAAAGATCGCGCTGGAAGACGAGTACTTCGTCAGCCGCAAGCTGTACCCGAACGTGGACTTCTACTCGGGCATCGTGCAGCGCGCGCTGGGCATCCCGACGTCGCTGTTCACCTGCATCTTCGCCCTGGCACGCACGCCGGGCTGGATCTCGCAGTGGGAAGAAATGATCACCGATCCGGAATACAAGATCGGCCGTCCGCGCCAGCTGTTCAACGGTGCGGCAAGCCGCAACGTACCGGATATCGGCACGCGTTGATTGCAGTGTGTCGGCCCCGGTGCGACCCGCCGGTACCGTAGCCAAGAGATGACGCCCCGGCTCGCCGGGGCGTTGTCGTTCTGCGCCCGGCTCGGGTGCCAGTCAGATGAGCGCGGCGCAGGCCTTTGGCCCGGTTGGGTAACGCCTATGCCCATTGCGCCTACTCGCACTTGATCTCGCTACGACAGCTGATTGGGCATAGCCGAATCACGCTGCACTGGTCGCAGTGTGCGTCGATCCATGCGTACTTCACCGCGCACCCTTCGCAAAGTACGCCGTCGCCTCGCGCAGGCGGCCGTTCTCGGCCTCCAGGTCGCTCACCCGACACCGGCTTGACGCTGGCACACTCGGGGCCGCCCCGACTGCCTGCGCGGCGAGGACGACAAAGGGGACTGTTGGCGGTGCGGTCGTCCCTTGCCATGCAGGCTGGAAGGTGGGTGTCCAGGGTGTGGCATCTCGTTGGCCATGACGCCGGGCGGAGCAGCCTCTAGCAGCGTCCTTGGCGTGCATCGTGCCCGGCTGATGATGACGTGTTTGCGGCCTGAGCGCTCAGGCCGCAGCGCGGGGGGATGTTCTCAGTACGGCGAATCCGGGAAGTAGTACTTCGAGGCGTTGTGCTTGGTGACCAGCACGGAAGGAATGATCGTGATCGCGGGAAGCGTTGCGCCCTTGACGCGCGCCTCGGTTGAGCATCTTGCGACAGACAGCATACAGAGCTACGTTACGGGCCTGTGCCGCGCAGCCGGCTTCGTCAAAGGCTACAGCAGCCACTCCGGGCGGCGCACCTTCGCCCGTCGCTTGCTGGCGCAAGGACACTCGCTGGAAACCGTCCAGGCCCTACTTGGGCATGCCGAGCTGGATCATGTCTCCCCATACCTGGACGTGAGCCATCGGGCCATGTGGGAGGCAATCGAGCAGGTGATTTGAGGGCCGCACGGGCTTAAGTGAACAGGCCAGTTGGCCGATAACACTAAGTCCCCTGTGTTTCTGGTGGTGATCTGATGAGCACCTAGAGTTGCTACATTGTAGAAACGAACTGCTTGACCGTGCTAGGACCAAGTATCTACAATGGATAAACATTAGGAGGTGAATTATGGAACTCTCGATTCAGAAATGGGGCAATAGCGCCGCAGTGCGCCTGCCTAGCGCGCTCCTCGATCAACTCAAGGTTGCGTTGGGCGACAAGCTCGCTGTGGATGTACGACCGGAAGGTGTCATGCTCAAGCCTGCGAAGCACAAGTATGCCCTGGCGGATCTGGTGGCGCAGTGCGATCCGAACGCTGCAATGCCGGCAGATCTGGGGGTGTGGCGCGAGGCTAAGCCTGTGGGCCGCGAAGCATGGTGAGGCGAGCCAAGTTTGAGCGCGGCGACATAGTACGCGTCAACCTGAACCCGACCGAAGGCCGTGAACAGCAGGGCGATTTTCGGCCCGCCTTGGTGCTGTCCCCTGCTGCGTTCAACGCTCTTGGCGTCGCGCTGGTTGCGCCAATCACCCAAGGCGGTGAATTCGCTCGATTCGCCGGCTTCGCCGTGCCAATGTCCGGTTCTGGCATCGAAACGCAAGGAGTTGCGCTGGTGAACATGGTTCGCACACTCGACCTCGAAGCACGCGGAGCGAAGAAGATCGAGCGAGCACCGGCCGAAGTCATAGACGATGCCCTAGCCCGGTTGCAAACGATTTTGGACTGATTGGAAAAGCGATGGAAGCGACAAGCACGCACCGGGGCTGGATCGTCCGCACTGGAGACGACTATCTCTGCCCAAAGGATGGAGACGTCGGCTGCACGGCTAACTTGGCCGATGCAGGCACGTTTGACACCGAAGAGGAAGCCAAGGACGCGGGTCGCGATCACTGCGATCCGGGTTTTGTAGTGATGCGGCGCCCACGCTAACAACCCGGAAAGTTTGGAAGATCCGATGAACAAGGCTCACACCACGTTGCCGACCGCAGCCTCGCAACTGCTGATGGTCGCGGCCCTGACACTGGGCCTACTAGTCGCCGGTTTGCTGGCTGGGAATTCGTTACCAAGGTTCTTCGGTACAGTGGCGGTCTTTGGCCTGTTCTTCGCTAATGTGCTTCGGGGAAGCGCGGGAGCACGAAACCTACTTGCTCTTCTGTATGGGCTGAACGGCGTAGTCTCCTTCTTCGCTGCGTTCCAACTGCGTGCCAGTATTCCCGTTGCAGGCCTGCAATTGATTCTTGGGATTGCCTTGATTGGCTGTGGCATTGTTGTTGCGGCTTCGCGTGCCATCGGTAGGCTGCCCCCCGAATATCGCAACGAGACCGCAGGTCAGGTATCCGAGTAAGAAAATTCGACCGGTAACACCAAGGACCTGCACGATATCCGCTCCGTGGTGGAGTCACTGTAAACAGGAAGAGGAACGAGCACATGAAGACGTTGGTAGTCGCGTTGTCCGTCATGCTGATCGCGGCAACGGCACACTCACAATTGGTGAGCATGCCGGGTAACTATGCGCTAGCGTCCATCGAGCAGAAGTAGCGCCGACGCCGTCTGCGGGCGCTCGAACCTTGCAACGACTATGGTCTTCTTACCGCAAATTGTTTGCGGTGAAGGAGACAATGATGGACACACCGAAATCGCCCAGTGAAGCACTTGCCATGGGTTGGAGAAAAGTGCCCCCTGAAAAGGTGGCGCAAATTCAGTAGGAACTTGCGAAGAAGGGCACAAGCGGAAGTATCCAGCTGAACTACCCGTCGTATGACGGGCCATGCGTGGATGGCTGGCGCACGGTCTGTTTCTACGAGAGCGCCCCCCAAGGTTGCACGGATTGCTACGAGACTACACAGGGTTGCTAGCAGTGCAATGAGGGAAGCCGCTTTCAAGCGGCTTTTTGCCAACTGTCCCCAAGCCGATATTCTTATCAGCATGAGGATTCGGATTGCAAAATTGGTCGGATCTGGAATAGGTCGGACCGATTCCCAGCGAAATCAAAGGCTTGTGTTAAGGCTGGGTTCAGGTGGCGAGCCGTTGTCGAGATTCACTCAACGTAGAACTATGTTCATCCAACTTGGAACTGTTCGTATAGTTAAGGCTGGGTTCAGGTGGCGAGCCGTTGTCGAGATTCACTCAACGTAGAACTATGTTCATCCAACTTGGAACTGTTCGTATATCGACCGAGGTGAGCGTTCGTGTGATAGCCCTTCTACAGGCCGAAGCGCTGGGTAAATAGCTGGACACTGGCATCGCCCTCGAATTTTTCAGGGGTGCGGGTGGAAATCAGCACCGTCGCACCCAGCGAATTGCCTGGATACAACGCCGAGTACGGGCCATACAGCACGTCGACGCGCTTGACCCCGGCGGCGTTGACCAGCGACCAACGCGGCGGAAACGTGAAATCCGAACCCAGCAGATTGGACAGGAGCAGCCCGTCCGCATAGACCAGGCCTCGGGCCGACTGGCGCGAGCTGGTGCTGCGCACCGAGATGATCGATTTGATATCGCCAATGAAGCGCTTGCGCACCGCGAGATTGGGCGCGTATTTCAGCGCGTCCTCTGGGTTCACCACATTGAAGTCCGCCATCCAGGCGCTGCTGATGCCATAGGACGGCGACGGCGTATTCGGCGGCACGGCCGACGCTTCGCCGCGGTCGGATTTGGCGGAGACCACCACCTCCTGAAGCGGCTCGGGAGCAGCGACCTGCGCGCCGGGAAAGCCTGGCCCCATCAGCGCTGCCGAGGCGGCCAGCGCAATGCGATTTCTCTTCACTGTAAAACCCACCCCTTTCAAGGTGATTAGACGACACGTCCAGCCTTGATGACACGGGCGGTAGAAACATGCCGCCGTGCTACGCATCCGGCCACATAGCCTTTCTTCTTCGGCGCCTTCGGTCCGCGCGTATGTTTGCGCATCGCGCGGGGATCAACGTGCGTCGCCATCTTGATCAACTCGCGACCGAGCTGAGCTGGGGTGAGGAGGTCATAGGCCTGCCACACCTCGGGCGGCACTGCGATCATCATGCCGGCATAAGTTGCCCGGATTTCGCTGACGAGGTAATACGGTGAGAGCTCGATGTCGCCGGTATCCAGCTCATGCCGGATTCTCACCGCAGTCGCAATCACGCTCAGTACGTTATACGCGAGCGCCGCCACGCCGAAGGCCAGCAGCGCCGCGCGCGGTTGGCTCAACGAACGAATCTCACTATTGAGCACCGATTCCAGCCGCTGAAACAAATTCTCTATGCTCCAGCGTCGCCGGTATAGCCGGGCGACTGCCTCGGCCGTCAGATGGGCGGCCGGGACATTGGTCAGCAGGCGGATGACGGTGTCACCATCCTCGGTGGCGCCATCCAGACGCAGCTCGATGCGCCGCAGCACCAGCGGCGCGTTCGATTCATCTGGGATACTGACCGCTTGCTCGTACACGATGCCGGTTTCGACCCGGCCCATTTCGCGTAACGGCTCCAGCTCGCTGGGGCTCGGATTGCGGCCGTGCTCCCGCACGATGAAGGCGCTGCCGCGACGCTGCCACCCGGCAAGAATCGCCCGGGTGCTGAAGTTGCGATCGGCGATCCACAGTTCGGCCGGCTGGGCCGATGCGAGCAGGATTTCCATGATGGCCCGCTCCTGGGCATGCGCATCTTCACAGGGCACCAGATCGACGATCATCGCCGTGTCCGGGTCATAGACCACCAATGACTGCCCTGGCAAGGCCGCACCCCGAAACCCCCGCAATGGTTTCAGGCGCTTTTCGCTCGCCGGCAAATGGCTGCCATCCACGATGCGCAGGCGATAGCCATTCACCGATGGTGGCTGCTTGCGCAACATCGGTTGCACGACCGGCCCCAACCGCTGCGCACTGCCTTGCACCAGCGCACGAACCAGCCCCGGCTCGGTCCGGCTGAGCTTGTCATACAGCGCGGTGATGGAAACCGGCAGTGCCGGACTGGCCTTGGCTGCCGCATGCACCGACGGGCGCAGCCCCACGGCGACCAGCGACATGATTTCCACCGTCGTCGAGAACAATAACTCCCGCGTGTACTGCGTTTCACGCTCTTGCTCGAACAACTCGTTGATCCAGGCCGGATCAAGGGCGCGTTGCAACCCCAGGCGCGCCATCATGCTGATCGGGCTGTGTTCGAGAAAGCGTTCCACCACTGCGTCCAGTACCACGCCATTGACTCCAGCTTCTGTTCGAGAACACGGAGGGTGCCCTAATTTTCGTCACCTTGAAAGGGGTGACTGTAAAACCCTGTTGCCTTTTTTGTGGCTCGCGCGGCATGCGCCCTCCGGTATTGGCCGCGCTGCGCCAAGAACGAGCGCCGCCATTCTAGTGTCCTGCGCCAGAAATTCGTAGACAAAATCGCTTGATGCTGGCGAAGATGTCATCGGCAGACTTCGTCCACACGAAAGGCTTGGGGTTGGCGTTGTTCAGGTCAAGGTATTGGCGGATGGCTTGCTCAAGTTGTCGGGTTGAGCGATGCGTGCCGCGGCGAATGTATTGTTCAGTGATGGTCGCAAACCAGCGCTCCACCTGATTGATCCATGAGGCAGAGGTCGGTGTGAAATGAACATGGAAGCGCGGATGGCGAGCGAACCAAGCCTTGATCGACGGCGTCTTGTGCGTGCCGTAGTTGTCCATGACGAGATGCACATCGAGCGTGGGTGGCACGTTGGCTTCGATCGTGCGTAGAAACTGCAGGAATTCACTGCTGCGATGCCTGCGATGCAATTCACCGATAACTTCTCCTGTGGCAATGTCCAGCGCAGCGAACAACGTTGTCGTGCCATGGCGCATGTAGTCGTGCGTGCGTCGCTCGGGGAGGCCTGGCGCCAGCGGCAAGATGGGCTGCGTACGGTCCAGTGCTTGGATCTGGCTCTTCTCGTCAACGCACAACACCATGGCCTTGAGCGGTGGGTCGAGGTACAACCCCACGATATCGCGCACCTTCTCCACGAACAATGGGTCGGTGGAGAGCTTGAAGGTCTCCTGTCGATGAGGCTGCAGTCCAAAGGCACGCCAGATACGCGTCACGGTCGACGGCGATAGATTCGCCGCGCGAGCCATACTCCGCGTGCTCCAGTGGGTGGCGCCGGCTGGCACGGATTCGAGCGTCTGGGCAATAATCGCATCCACCTGTGCATCACCGATGGTCCTCGGTGCCCCTGGTCGCGGTGCATCGAGCAGTCCATCGAGCCGATGTGCCACGTAGCGCGCACGCCATTTCGATACGGTTTGCTGAGTGACACGCTGCCTTGCCGCGACGGTCTTGTTGTCCAAGCCTTCAGCGCTAGCCAGCACAATGCGCGCGCGTAAGGCCAACGCCTGTGCCGTCTTGCGCCGCATCGTCAGCGCCTTGAGTTGCTCACGTTCGACCGCACTCAACACAAGTTCCGCCTTTGGTCTTCCTCTCATCACCGCCTCGCCGTTTGCGTGCCTTCAACGCAGACTACTACGTAGTGTCAATAATGCAATGAATTTCTGACGCAGGACACTAGGCGCCGGCCCGCCGCCGGCGGCTGCGATATAGCACCGCGGCGCGCGGATTTGGGGCGACTACCGCCATCGGCAGGGCATGATCTGCAAGTCAGCGCGCGAGGGCAGCCACAATCACTTTGCTGACGAATCCATCTGCATTCTTTCCCGTTCCGGCGCTGGGCTCGCTTACCCACGACCCGAGTCCCAAGCCTTACTTGCGATCGGCGGCCGCACATCGAGCTTGCGCGCTGTAGCGGCTCGCCTACAGTGTCAAGAGGCAGCGCGCACTGACTCTTCTAAACATCGAGGCCAGTCCGATATGAAGACTATTGCAAGCCAAGACCTGGCCCTTGCCTTGTTGATCGCTGCAGGCACCGCCCTCGGATTGTTCAGCTCCCACATCCATGCTCACGGTGTCATCGGCAAGCGCTTTTTACCCGCCACCATCACGGTTGACGATCCCTTTGTGGCCGACGAAGCGAGCTTTGTGGTCGGTCACCGCAAGCTCCCACAAGAGGAAAGCGCCAGCGGAGCGGGAGGCGGTGACGAAGCTGGACCGCCCGCGGCTACGTCCGGGGCCCATACGACAACGTTTGCCACCGAACTGAGCAAGCGCATCACACCTGATCTCGGTATATCGCTAGGCGCTGCCTACAAGCGCGTCAGGCCTGATGACGGGACAGTGGCGCAGAATGGATTCGATAACCTTGGGCTTGGAATCAAGTACCAGGTGATCAGGAATGCCGAGCATGAAGCGATTGTCTCCGTGGGCGTCGATGCCGACCTCGGTGGCACCGGCAGCAGCCGGGTCGGAGCGGAGTCCTTCTCCACCATTTCGCCTGCCATCTTCTATGGCAAAGGCTTTGGCGATCTGCCGGACGGGATGAAATATTTGCGTCCCCTGGCAATCACCGGAATTGTCGCGCCTGAACTGCCCACGCGACGCTCGGAGCCCGATCGGCTGAACTGGGGCTTTACCGTTCAGTACAGTCTGCAATATCTCCAGACCTACGTAAGAGATGTCGGCTTGGGCGCGCCGTTCAACCGCATGATCATGCTGATCGAGGTTCCGGTGAAAACCTGCCTGAGCGGTGCTTGTTCCGGCCAGACGACCGGTACCGTGAATCCGGGTGTCATGTGGTTTGGCAAATACATGCAGGTCGCCCTCGAAGTGGCCATTCCGCTCAACAGGCGGTCCGGTCATGACGTCGGCGCGTTCCTTCAATTCCACTGGTTTCTGGATGACATGTTTCCCAAGGGTATCGGGAAACCGATCTTCCCCTGACCTGAACGAAACCCGGACAAATGAGAACCAGCCTGGCGATTGCCGCGCTCCTGGGGCTGCTTGGGTCTCAAGCAGCAGTGCCGCATGCATTCCCCGAGCAAGCCGAGCCGCGTGTCGGTGCGGTGACCGGCAGTCTCCCCAGCCAGGTTCGCATCTGGTTTGACGCCGACCTGGAGCCGGCATTCAGCACCCTGCGCGTGCTGGACGCCCAGGGACGGCAAGTTAATCGGGATCCTGGGCAGGTCAATGCCGATCAGGCGCGCCTGCTCGAAGCACGGCTACCGCCTCTTCCTCCCGGCGTCTACCATGTCTTCTGGCGCGTGATCGCGCGCGACGGGCACGCCACGGAAGGGGACTACACGTTCACGGTGGGGCGATAGACGACCATGGACCATTCAATGTCAGTGGCAGGTGTTGGCAGCATGATCGTCACCGCAGCCGACCTGCTGGCGCTCGCCATATGTATCGGCGTGCTGGGGTTCCGTATTTGGGTTGTCTCGTTCAGGGGCGAGATGCTCCAACCTTCCGCCGCCTTTCTTCAGCCACTCTGGTGGCTCCTTGGTATCTGCCTCGCCATGCTCACGCTGAGCAGTCTCGGTGAGCTGATCCGGCGCGCCATGGAAATGAGCGCACGGCCGCTCGCGGAAGTCGCCCCGATGTTGCCGACAGTCTTATTCAAAACCCATTTCGGGCGAGTGTGGCTGCTTCGTCCTGTTGCGTTGCTGATGCTTTGGCTGGGCTGGCGAACCAGGCCTCGCCTCGGTTCACCAGCCATCTCGGTCGCGATGCTGGCGGCCGCTTGCCTGATCGCCGCCAGCAGAAGCTTGTCCGGCCATGCAGCCGACTGGGGTGACATCACGCTGCATGAACTGATGGACTGGTCCCACCTGTTGGCCGTCTCTTTCTGGGGCGGCAGCCTGATCGGCCTGACGCTCACCGGATTCAGTACCTTCACTGCCGGCTTGCACGAGCGGCGCCAGCTTGTCGCCGCCATGGCGCGCCGCTGGTCGGCACTCGCTGGCGCCGCGCTGGCGGTGGTTGCGCTGACTGGTATCTACAACACCTGGCTCGAGTTACAGCGTATTGCGGCATTTTGGGAAACGGCTTACGGCAGGGTTCTGCTGATCAAGTTGTCACTGGTGCTAATCATTGTCGTGCTTGGCGCCGTGAATCGCTATATCGGCATCCCGTCTTTGCAGGCCTGGGCGAGCGGGTTGCCTGATGACGGCAAGTCCTCGGGCCTGCGGGCGATCGTGTTGTCCTTGCTGACGCAGGAGAGGAGCAGACGGAAAAGGCACGATCCCCTCGTGCAATTTGTGCGAAGGGCACGACTGGAAGGTCTATTGATGATCGGGACTCTGATCTGTGTGGCTGTGCTGCTCAGCCTGATGCCGCCCCGCCATCTCAGCCGTATGCCAACCAGCCACCACACGCATAGTCACGAAATGGCGCGCTGAGCCGCAGCTAGGAATTCCATTGCACGCCGACCCGGAAACAATTTCGTTGGTTACATAAGGCGTGATGCGCAATCACCGAGAAAACGCGAGGAGAGGGCGGGGCGCCGCTCTTACGCCCTGCGCCTCAGATTGCCCTCCACCGACGGCTGCTGTGGATGGAGCGTGTAGGTCCGCTTTGGCCGCGGCGTCGAACCCGATCCCTGCCATCCAGCCAAACAACCGGCACTGAAATGTCCGTGTCAGATGTCGTCCTCATCCCGCAAGCGCACCGGATCCATCACGCGAATGCTCCGGAACGCGATCTCGATTAGCCCGCGCTTCTCCAGTTGCTTCAGGAGCTCATTCAATGTCTGGCGGGACACACCGATCATCGCGGCAAGATCCACCTGCGAAACCTTCAAGGTGACGGGACCGCTCTGATGCACCAGCGGACGCTGCAACAGCAGGAGTTCCGCCAGCCTCGCGCGTACGCGAGCCTCCGGGGCCATCAGTTTTGTATCCGAGATATAGCGAAGGACGCCTGCATATCGCTGCGCAATGAGCAGCGCGAAGTAGCGGTAGGCCGTTGGATCTTCGTCGACGATCCGCTCAAACTGCGCCCGCGAAAGCACAAGCAGTCTTGCGTCCGTGTCAGCAATGACAGCCGTCGTTGTCTTCTCATTGGTCATCAATGCCAGCGGCCCAAACCAGAAGCCGGGGTTGCCGACGTGGTAGAGGCTCTCCTCACCGTCAGCTAGCATGCGGGTGACCCGCACTCGCCCTTCCAGCACAGCGCACATTGCTTTGGGCGAACTTTCCTGGGCCGAAATCAACTCGCGTTTGCTGAAGCTGCGCACCGTGCCGTACTCAATGATTTTGCACTGCAACATCTCCGGCAGGTTTCCGAACCAGGCATCGGCTGCGAGTATGCGACGAATGTCGCGGGAAGGGCGTGTATCTGGCGCAGTCATGGAGCAGAAATTTGTGAGAGTTGTCGGCGCGGCGACAAGTGCGGTAGTGGTCCGAATGTAGCATGCCTCGAAACCTCACGACCTCACGATGCCGTGCCCGCCTGGCACCCATGTGCACCAAGACAAGGAGACAAGCCGTGTTTCAAGTATCTGACGCTATCGCACCCGCCACGCCCCGCTGCCGCGGAAGTTACCTGTGGTTCGCAACAGCCCTGGCGTGTGCCGCGGGCTCGCTGGCGATTGCCAGCGCGAACGCGCAAGTGCCGTCGGCACCCGCCGCCGAATCCACGCGGGCGGTCGCCGCGGGCAAGGACCCGATTCCCGGCCCGCGCAATTGCTTCTGGTCGCGCGGCCCTGCCAGCGCTGATCCCTACATCAATATTGCATATCCGGATGCCGGTACTTTCTATTGGGCGGCGACGTTCTCAGTACCGGAAGGTGCCAAGCTGTCCGTGGAGGGAGAATTCCCGCACTCGCGCTATATGTCGCTGATCAGCTATGACGGCGCCGGTGTGCCAGTCGAATCGGTGGCCGACTATCTGATCAAACCGGCGCCCGGCGCCATCAATCCTTTCTTGCCGGGGGCTGAACGCACTGCCAGAGCCCGGAGATACTCGCTGGCGGTTGTTGATGGCGTGCCGCCGGCCGACCAGCCGGTCGGCATGAATCAGGTTGGCCAGCAGCGTACGACCTTGCACGCGCCCAAGTATGAAGCCGGCCAGCAAGTTATCCTGTACCGCATTTATGCTCGTGACAAGGGGACAGACGAGACCGGCGGCGCCGGGCTGCCGGTTCCAGTGCTGACGTTGGCAGACGGCAAGGTGTTGAAGGGCGACGCGGCTTGCCCAGCCTT
This sequence comes from Cupriavidus sp. F041, assembly GCF_057814235.1. Taxonomy (NCBI): domain Bacteria; kingdom Pseudomonadati; phylum Pseudomonadota; class Betaproteobacteria; order Burkholderiales; family Burkholderiaceae; genus Cupriavidus; species Cupriavidus sp. F041. Next base: position 753,409 of record NZ_JBVASY010000001.1, on the reverse strand, counting down.
GCGGACAAAGCAGCCGCTCCAGTTGGATGCTGCCGCTCTGGCGGTTCCGATGGAGAAGTACCACGAGCTCATTGCCGCCGCGCGCGAAGTGGGGAAAGCGAAGAATGAGCCGGCTTATCCGGCTACCAACCCACCAACCTGGTATATCCAGTACGACCGCGAGTATCTGTACAGCCTCTATACCGGCAAGCCGTTAGCCAATTCGAAGAAGAGCACGGGGGGCTTTTATCCGAATCTGGACAACCAGTACATTCGCACCATTGTCAGTCGCAAACTTGGCAAGGTGTTCGTCATCCGCGGGAAGGCACCTACCACGCCGAAAACGTACAACGGCGACGCAACCATGGGTCACGGAGATCTGCGCTACTGGTCGATGTGCTCCAACCAGGGTTTTGCCAACACCCGGGTCAACGCTTGCGCTTATGACGAGCACATTCCCGTGGGCCCGGATGGTTTCTTCACCATCGTTGTCAGTCGGAAAGAGGATCGTCCGCGCAATGCAATCGATGTATGCGGCATCACCTGGCTGCCGATGGCAGATGACGGCGACGGTGCGGCGGATGCCGACGTCACGGTGGTTCAACTAAGGCACATGCTCGGCACGTCCAACTTCCCGCATGCCGTGCAGGCGATTGAAAACCCCGGTGATGAGCGAAAAGTCATGGGTGACTACTATCCGCAGGGCCGCTACATGTCGACGTCCGCATTTGAAATTGCGCTGCCTTGCATGCCTGGCAAACACTGATCCGAGGCACTGTCAACGTAGCCATCCTGAATGATGGCTACGGTTGATGACACACTCCAAAGCAAAGGAACCCTGTGCGTTCCGGACATCGCCATAAGCTATGTACCAACTCGACTCCGAAATGTGCATCTCCCTCGATTCCACCCTCGCGCTGCAGCGCCGGGCCAGTCGGGCACATCCAATGCCTGGCCTGGACGAACGGCGCATAGACCTGCAAACGCTGGGGCGTTTCATCCGTGCCAATAAGAATGATATTTGTACTGCGATCAGTGCCGACTATGGCAATCGCTCACGACACGAGACGCTGCTGCTGGAGATTTTCCCCGTCATCGATGCCATCGATCATGCGCTGAAGGACCTCGCACGGTGGATGCGCCCCCAATACCGCGGCATCGATCGGCGCCTGTTCTTCGGCGCACGCAACCGGGTTATTCCACAGCCGCTTGGCGTAGTTGGGGTGATCGTGCCATGGAACTTCCCGGTCAATCTCAGCCTGATGCCTTTGGTTTACATCTTCGCTGCCGGCAATCGCGCGATGGTGAAGATGTCGGAGAACTCGCGGGCGCTGGCACGACTGCTGGTCGATCGCATACCTGCCTACTTTCCACCTGAAAAACTGGCATTCTTTGACGAGACCGGTGACGTTGGCATTGCGTTTTCCAGATTGCCATTCGATCACCTGCTATTCACCGGATCCGGCCAGACGGGACGCGCCGTAATGGCGGCGGCTGCACGGAACCTGTGTCCGGTAACGTTGGAACTGGGGGGCAAGGCCCCCGCGATTGTGTGCGACGACTTCCCACTGCGCAAAGCCGCGGAACGCATCCTGTACGTCAAACTGCTCAATAGTGGGCAGATATGCACGACGGTGGATCACGTATGGTTGCCTGAAGCAAAAGTCGATGCTTTCGTCGAACTCGCCAGGCAGATCGTGCCGGCGCGATATCCGGGGATGGATACGGCCGACTACACCTCGATCATTGACGATTGTGCGTTCACGCGACTAGTTTCGGCACTGAACCACGCACATGAGCGCGGTGCCGTGTTGATCCCTCTTTTGCCCGGGCCGGCCTGGAACGCCCGCACGCGTAAGATCAACCCGCATCTTGTCATCAATGCGCCACAGGACACTGATCTTCTGCAACAGGAAATCTTTGGTCCCATTCTGCCAATCCGCAGCTATCGGTCGCTTGGGGAGGTGGTGACCACGGTCAATGCCGGGCCGCGTCCACTCGCGTTGTATCCATTCAGCAACGATGCGCGGACAGTACGGATGCTATTGGAGCATGTGCTCTCCGGCGGTGTTTCCGTCAACGATGCGCTCTTCCACGTGGGGCAACACGATTTGCCATTTGGTGGGGTAGGTGAATCTGGCATGGGGCACTATCACGGCCGGGAAGGGTTCGAAACTTTTTCAAAGATGCGACCGGTCTTCTACCAAGCGCCATTTAGCACGCTGAAGTTCTTGATGCCACCGTATGGCAAGTTGATCGACGGGGTCCTGGCCTTCATGACGCGGTGATGTAGACGGAGAATACGAGGCTGATTTTCTTGGCCACCCGGGCTGTTCCCGGACAGGAAGGTGAATGACCTGAACCCGGCCGATGACGTGTGTTGCATCGACCGGTTGAATCCGCAGGCGCTTATCGGACGTTCCTCGGGAAGAGCCTGGATTCCCGCTCCTCAGCCGTTTCGGTCATTCGGCAAGCAGTGCGCCAACGGCGGTTCCTGTCCGGGAAGGGACCTCCGCCCGCTGCAACCCAGTCGTCCCTTCCCGACCCGATTGATCCGGTCTGACAAGTTCTACGACCGTCCGTTCCGGGAGCAACATGAGACGGTCGCGGATAACGTGCCGGCCTTCATCTCGTCGGCCGTCACGGAAAATAGCGGATCGCTGACGCGGTCCGACCATAGCGCGACCCGACCGTGTGATTCCAAAGAATTTTGGGAGAGCACCCCAAACCGATGCAAACGCATCCGTTGACTTACAGCAGACACCTCGTCGACCACCCACAGAATTCGTATTCTGGAAAACAGGTCTGTCAGCCTTAGGCACGCACGCTCGACGCCGACGATGGAAAGTCTTTACGGCGCCCTGCCCATTTCAGGATCGCATCCAGTGCCGGGCAAAGCGCTTGGCCCCAATCGGTCAGGCGGTAGTCCACCTTCGGCGGCACCTGGTGATAGACCGTGCGCGTCACAATGCCGGCTTGTTCGAGGCGGCGTAACTGCTGGGCAAGCATCTTTTGCGTGATGCCGGGGATCAGCCTCTCGAGGTCCGAAAAACGCCGCACCTGGCCGCCGAAAAGGTGAAATAGGATCACCAGCTTCCAACGACCTTCCAGCAGCTTGAATGCGGCTTCGACGTCGACCGCGGCAGTCGCAGGAGTGTAGGCTTTTCGGTTGGGCACGGCTCACTTACTTTTTAGTGCGTTCTTGCGATGTGGTAACTATAGCGCCATCATTGGGACGTGCAAACGTGACATTCAGGAAAAGTCCGATGAACATGACCCTGCCGCCGCCACTGGATGCCTATCTGAACGCAGAAACCACCAGCGACACGGCCTCTCTTGCGAACTGCTTCGCTGCCGACGCCGTGGTGCGCGACGAGGGCCGCACTATCGAGGGGCTCGAAGCCATCCAGGCCTGGAAGAAAGACGCCAAAGCCAGGTACCAGTACAACGTCGAGCCGTTGGACCTGTCCCAGAATGGCGCCGCCGTCACGATGCGCGCCAGGATCACGGGCGCCTTCCCCGGTAGCCCGGTCGAGCTGACGTACACGTTTGTCCTGGCTGGCGGCAAGATCGCGTCTCTGGAGATTCACTGATGAGCGCCGCACCCGAACTTCAGGGCCTTCGGGCGCTTGTCACAGGCGGGACCAAAGGAGTCGGTAAAGCCGTTGTCGCACACCTTTTCGAGGCAGGCGCGAACGTCATCGCGACGGCACGTTCGCGTCCCGGTGACCTTTCCGAAGAAAGGTTCATCGGTGCGGACATCACGACTGCAGAGGGCTGTAAAACCATTGTCGACGCCGTGCTCGAACGGCTCGGCGGCGTCGATATAATCGTGCACGTGGCGGGTGGCTCATCTGCGCCGGCGGGTGGCTTCAGGGTGCTCGACGACGACGAATGGAGCAAGGCATTGAGCCTGAACCTGTTCCCGGCAGTGCGCATCGATCGCGCGCTGTTGCCCTTGATGGTCGAGCAGCGCTCGGGCGTCATCATCCACGTCACGTCGATCCAGCGGCAGTTACCGTTGCCGGAGGCCACGATGGCCTATGCCGCCGCCAAAGCTGCCCTGTCGAACTACAGCAAAGCCTTGTCCAGGGAAGTCAGTCCGAAAGGCGTTCGCGTCGTGCGTGTCTCCCCCGGCTGGGTCGAGACAGATGCCGCCGCGGGTCTCGTTGCTGAGATCGCCCGGCAGCGCGGCATCGACACCGAAGGCGCCCGCAAGATCATCATGGATTCGCTTGGGGGCATTCCTCTCGGCCGGCCATGCTCTCCCCGAGAAGTGGCAGAACTCATTGGTTTCCTCGTCTCCGCGCGGGCCAGCGCCATCACCGGCACCGAGTACGTCATCGACGGCGGAACTGTTCCGACTGCGTAATCTGAGCCGCTTGCTCTGCCTCCCCGGTGTCGCATATTTCTGCCGGCAGGCGGACAGCCACAGCCAGGCCTCGTCGGCGCTGCCGTATTGCATGTCCTGTTATTGAGGCTTGCATAAATGATGACATCACAACAACTCGGCCTGCTTCCAGCACGCGGCAATGATGTTGGCGCGCCGCTGTGCGCTGCGCAGCCGATTGCGGGCGGTCGTTTTGAGTTCAGCGAGCGAGTGTGGGCAGAAGTTGGCCAGGGCATGCCGCTTGAGCCAGGACCAGAGATAATCCACAGGATTCAGGTCCAGGCTGTAGGGCGGGACAAAGGCCATCTGCACTGCATCGGCTTGTTCGCTAACAGCATTCGTCCAGCGCGAACCTGCTTTCGGGTCGCTTCGTCCATCTTCCCCGCCATGCAATCGACTCCCGATCAACGCCTTGATCAGATAACGCGTCAGACTCGAATCGCTTGTGATGATTTATGCAAGCCTCAATAGTCGTCGGGATCGAGTGGCGAGGACATCTGCCGCATCAATTGCCGTACTGTGCTTTTGGATCGACGAACGGCCGTAACGATCCAAAGCGGCCGTTCAGCACACGCATGCCAAGGTGGACGAAGTCGGCAAGGAAGGGAAAGCGAAAGATGCGGTGGAGAAGGCAGCAAGCAAGTTCGCCGCGCTTTCCCCTCCAGCACTGTTAGTCAATAACCGTAAATGGAAGTGGGAAGCAGCTAATGCTGGGATGGTCAAGTTGGCTTTTGCGACACTCAAGTAGTAATCTTCAGTACTGGATATGGAACAAAGGCAAATGCCAGCCACTCTATGGCGGCTTGAATTGCCATGACGAAAAATGTCCAAATGAAGACCCCTTCATACCGAAGTACGGTCTATGCCGGCAGCGTCGAACCAGTCCGGCCACGCCTCTTCGCGAATTTGGGGGCAATGCGGTCAGCCAACGATATGACTTGAGGAGCCGGGCCAATGGGAAGCACCAACGCAGTTGCGGCGGCGGCAGTCGCCTTCGTGGGCAGCCACTTTCTCTTGTCCCATCCGCTGCGCAGGGGTTTGGTCCGCGCAATTGGCGAAGCGGGGTTCCAGGGCGTCTATTCGCTGGTTGCGGTCTTGACGCTCGGCTGGCTGATCCTGGCATACCGAAAGGCGCCCCTGACGGCACCACTATGGCCGGTAGGAAACGGCCTCTGGGCGGTTGTGACCGCGGTCATGCTGATCGCGTCGGTCCTCCTGATGGGCTCGCTGATCCGCAACCCGGCGCTTCCCACCGGCGGTCGGCCCGGCTCGATCCCGGAAGCAGCGCGCGGCGTGTACGCGGTGACGCGCCACCCGATGATGTGGTCGTTCGCACTTTGGGGGCTGTGCCACGTCGCGGTGTTCCCGGTGGCCAAGAACATCATAGTCGCAGCGGCCATGGTCATCCTCGCGCTCGTCGGCGCCGCGCTGCAGGACCGGAAAAAGGAGCGGCTCCAGCCCGATCTCTGGCCCGCATGGGAGTCGAAGACGAGTTATCTGCCGTTCGCGGCGATCGCCGCTGGCCGTGCGCGGCTCGGCGGGTTCGGCTTGCACGCGCTTTTGGGCGGCCTCGTCGTCTGGCTCGCAGCGACTTGGGCTCATATCCCCCTCGCCGGTTGGGCCGCGGGCATCTGGCGCTGGCTGTAGCCGCAGCCCGGGCTGTCATTCCATGGAGCGGTAGCGGGTTGCCAGCCGATACCCCCAAGCAGTGAACGAGCTGCACCTGCCGCGCTTCGTTGCTCTGTCGCCCAATCTTTTCGCCAGGTGGAAGTGAAGCAACCGCATGCGCGGTTCCTGGCTGCGAATCCTCGGACGGGTCTGTCTTGGTTGGCGTTGCGTTGACCGCCATCCTTTGGGGGCGTTCTGTCGCATTGTCACATGGCACTGTATCGCGGACGCCCCGCTCAGCTTGATCTGGCGACGGCTGCCTCACCTTTGCTTCTTTAGCGACGATTCGTTCCATCATTCTTTTGGGCCGATGTGTCCCGAGATAACCGACCTGGATTCAGCCGCGTTTTTTCGACGATCGCGATGCAAGGGTGTCTGCAAGTACCTCTTCGATCGTCGTGGCGGCAAGCGTCTTTCGAACGCCATCGTCGATCGACTCATAGACGTGGCTCAGCGTCGACCCGATGCCTCGCCCGATGGGGCACGCCTGGCTGGGCTTCGAAGGGTGCAGCGCAAAGTGCGCACCCTCTTCAAGTGCATCAAACACGTCGAGCAGGCTGATTGCGTCCGCACTCCTGGTCAGGCGCCATCCCGCATTGACGCCGCGATAACTTTCGACAAGGCCGCCTTTTGCAAGCAGCCCGAGCGTACGACGAATCACCACCGGATTAGTGTTGACGCTCGCAGCGATCCTGTCGGACGTGACCGGGTCAGGATTGTCTCGCGTGACGAGCGCCATCCACGCCAGGATGTGGGTCGCCACGGTCAAGCGGCTGTTAGCGCTCATGGAAAGCCTGTATTAGTCAATTTAGTTGTAACAATATTCATTACAGCATGGATTGTCAACTTGACAAGCTTGATGAATCCCGGCGACCTCGCGTGTTCGCAGCCTTGTAAGGCGGGCGAAAACCGGCTACATGCACGGGTCCCAAAGACGTGCCAAAGCCGCCAAACCATACCATTTTTGTCTCGTCGATGTCGAACGTTCAAGACGAAAGACTTGTGTTGATGGCGCTGATGGTTTATGTTGTAACCAATGCAGTTACATCATATGTACTGTGAAGATAGGCGTAGGTCTTACGACGTTTCCACAGTCAACGGAAACGAAGCTGCTGTCCATTTCATCTTCAATACCGAAACGAGAAACCCGCAGATGTCCACACTCTTCGATCCTATCCAGATTGGCGCGCTGAAGCTGTCGAACCGCATTGTCATGGCACCGCTCACGCGCATGCGCGCGTTCTCTGAGCGCAGTCCGGGCCCCCTCAATGCACGGCACTATGTGCTGCGTGCGAGCGCAGGACTCGTCATTACCGAAGCCACTTCGGTCACGCCTCAGGGCGTTGGCTATCCCAACACGCCGGGCATATGGACCGAGAAGCAGATTTCCGGCTGGACGGAGGTGACCTCCGCGGTACACGATGCGGGCGGCCTGATCGTCTCCCAGTTGTGGCACGTCGGGCGAGTTTCCGATCCGGTCTACCATGACGGCCAACTTCCGGTCGCCCCCAGCGCGATTGCGCCGGAAGGCCATGTCACGCGTGTGCGGCCGCATCGCCCGTACACCGTACCGCGTGCGCTGGAGACCGAAGAACTTCCAGGCATCGTCGAGGATTTCCGGGCCGGCGCCGCAAACGCAAAACGCGCTGGTTTTGATGGCGTCGAGCTTCACGCGGCAAATGGCTACCTGTTTGATCAGTTTCTGCACGACGGATCTAACCAGCGGACCGACCGTTATGGCGGTCCGATCGAGAATCGAGCGCGCTTCTTGCTGGAGGCAGTCGACGCGTTGCTCACGGTTTGGCCGGCGGGCCGCATCGGCGTGCATCTGAACCTGATGTCGAGTTCATACTCGATGCGCGATTCGAATCCGCGCGCGCTCTTCACGTATATCGCCGAGCAACTCAACGCGCGCAACATCGCTTTCATTTTTGCGCGCGAGGCGCTGGATCGCGGCGAGGATCGCATCGGCCGTGACGTGCGGCGTATCTTCAAAGGGGCCTACATCCTCAATGAAGGGCTGACGAGGGAGAGCGCGGAGCTGGCCATCGAACGCGGCGAGGCGGACGCGGCGGCGTTTGGACGTCCTTTTATCGCCAATCCTGACCTGGTGGAGCGCTTTCGACGCGGTGCGCCGCTCAATACGATCAATCCGGAAACGATCTACTCGGACGACGAAACCGGCTACAACGACTATCCGTTGCTCGACGAAGCTGTTTGAAGCCGACGCGCGCTGTCGGCGCCGCAGCAACCGGATAGGGATCCGGTTGCTGGTGGGTTTCGGAGTATGCCTGATCCAGATCCCGGATCAGGTCGAGCCTGAAGCGCAGTGCGGCGAGAGTAACGTGACTTCCGGTGCCGTCGACTCCGGACGCGCCAGTCTCACGGCGACTGTTTGATAATCGCGTAGCGCAAAACTGCAAACAACCGGCGACACAGCGAAAGCGAGCGCTTCAACTGCGCTGCTACCTGTCTCTTAACGAGGCGCCATTTGGCGAGGTCCGTTTCGATGGAGCGAGTGGATCGACGCAACGGAGCTCGATGTGCGCCTTCTCGGATGAGGTACGCAAGGAGCGTGGCTTGGCCCGGGACCTTGACGAGGCGAAGCATCTCGGTGAAGAGCGGCATTGCCATCAGGGTCAGTGCCGCTCGAGAACAGGTGGAGACTGACAATAGTTAGCTGCGCTCACAAATCGTAGCTTCTCAATAAAGCGGGGCAAACGGCGGCACGCGGCTCAGGTGGAGAGAGCGATGCGCTGTCCGAGGATGTGGGGAAGGAGGGGAATGTGATTGGTGTGTGAGATGCGGTCGGCCAGGTATTCCCAGAACGAGATTCCCAGCTTTCGACAGGTCTTCTTCAAGCTCGAGAAGGTGTCACGGCATTGGCGACCGAGTTCGCTGCGCGTGCCGCCACTGATCTTCTGCTTTTTCACGTGGTCGCGAATGTCGCGTTCACTGCCGTTGGTATGCAGTGGGATCTCGGGGCGTTCGAGCACCAAGAGCAGCTCGGACTTGTTCTTGTGAAGGCGTCTGAGCAAACGGTCCAGCGTCGCGTAACGGGTCTTTTGGATGAAGACTGCGTCAAAGCGTTTTTGCAGTTCGGCTTTGCGCTGGATCGTCGGATTCTGCTTGTATTCCTTCAGATCCGCATAGAGCGACCAGATATCGCCGCGCACACGGGCAATATCCTCGCGATGTAGGTCATTGAGCGGCAGCAGCTTGTGCACGAGACGCTCGGCGTGGACCCAGCATAAGCCGTGAATCAACACATTGAACTGTCCCGCATCATCGCTAATGATGGCCAGATCCTGGGCGACGCCACGTCGCCTCAGGCTGCCCAGTAACGCCCCTTCGGTGGCGATGTTCCGGTGGCGGGTAACGTCCATGCCCAGGCTGTCCAGGTGAGACAGCCACGCACTCTGGTCGGCAAAGCTCGCGCACTCATGCTGACGCAGCCCATCAACGAACGCCTGTGGGAGCCCACGCTTTTTCATGGAGGAGAGGGCCTCGTCGTTGACCTGGTAGCCATGTCCCGCCGCGAGCAGTTCGAGGAAATTGATGCGGCTCTTCGTGCTTGTGCTTTTGAACCAGGCGAAATGTTCGTTACCGATGTGGGTGACGTAGCCGTTGCGGCCCTGATGCCGCGTGCCGGTGTCGTCGACCGTCACATACGCCGAGAGCGCCAGCCCCGTCGACAGCAGATCCTCCTTTTCCTCGTGGAATCGCCCCTTGTCCTCCTGCAGCAGCGCATTCATCTGCCCGGACGAGATCTCGATACCCCATTCCCGCAACTGCTCGCACAGCAGCGGCTGCGTCACGTGGCAGTGGTGATATTGGTACAGCACGTAACTGACCAGTGTCGCGCCAAAGTGGCTGCCGGCAACGGCCTTGGGCAGTTGCCCGGTCAGCGTTTGACAGTCCGGGGTCTGCCAGCGTGCGAGCCGGTAGCGCGTATTGTGTGTCCCCATCACGAGGTCCTGGACCACGAAATCCCGGTAGCCCTTGAACCGCGAGCCAGACGGGATCGACTCGTCCGGCTGGATGACTTGCTCGCAATCGATCTTCAGCTGCCCCGTCTTGCTCCTGGCGGGCGAACCGCGTCGTCTGGCTGGTTTGCCCTGCTGCTGCCGATTGGACTCGCTGGTTTTGCCGGCCTCCTCATGCATACGGCTTGGTTTGAACGTAGGGCGCTTCTTCTCTCCCTTGAGCACCGCGACTTCGTCCTTCATGTGCCCCGCGTTCTCCACCAGACGATGGATGAGCTCCACCAGACCTTCACCCCAGGCCAGCACCTTCAGCACCGCCGGCGTGCGTTCGGCCTCGGCAATGAACGGCGCAACAAGTTTCTTCTTCACGGCCGCAGTCAGGCTACGCGCGCTTTTCCGCTCTTCTCAACTCGGCGAGTTCCTGTTCCAGTTGCTCCGTCTCCTGCTGCAAGCCATTGGCCATGTCGACCAATCCCTCAACCCATGCCAACACCTCAAGTTCTTTTGGCGTCAATCCTTCTCGCGCGATGTCCGGCGGCGTGAATTTTTGGCAAGTGGTCATGATCGGGCAGCGTGAATGGCGACGGCGAAAGTTAACATCCCCACCCAGCGTTTACAAGTGGAACGCGTTGCGGCTTGCGGCAAGCTCGCGCCGATATTTCCACGCCGACATTCCAGTCACCGGCCACGCCTCACCACCTGGCCTTGCCCCGGCTTATTGAGAAGTTACGAACTTCTTCTGTAACCCATTGATTTCATTGGGGGCTGATGTTGCCGCTTCGAGGCGTGGCGGTGCCGCGAGGACCGACGCTCCCATTGCTGAGAGGAATCTAGGCGAAAAACGCTTTCCAGGTGTGCTTGGGAGGCTGATCGACAAAGCCTTACGGGACAAGGGCTAACGGGTGCCGGCGCAGCTAACTTTGTAAGCCGTTAGGCAGATTCTGGCCCGTCGGCGCAGCTAACAATGTCATTTTGGGTCCGGCGCAGCTAACTATGTCTCAGCGCAGCTAACTATTGTCAGTCTCCACAGGATTTCATCCCGGCTTTGCCTCCTTGCGTGCTTCCGTGATACTGTATAAATATACAGTAATCGGAAATTTCCACCCGGTCCCCAAGCCGAGGCGCAAGCATCACATGACCACCCATCTCTCCCCAGCCTCGCCCGACGTGTCGGGCGTTGCGCCGTTGGCGCAGGCGCCCGCCGCCGACCGGCAGGGTGCCCTGGACGCACTGGAACGACGCTATCCCGGCCTGTGGCGGGCGGGGCAGCTCGGCCATCTGGGGCGGGCGGGCAGCGTGCCGGCCTTGTCCACCGGCCATGCGGCGCTCTCTGCCGAGCTGCCCGGCGGCGGCTGGCCGGTGGGGGCGCTGACGGAGCTGCTGCTGGCCGACGCCGGCGTGGGCGAATTGCGCCTGCTGCGCCCGGCGTTGCTGGCGCTGGCGGCGGCACAGCGCCGGGTGGCGCTGGTGGGGCCGCCGTACCTGCCCAATGCGATGTGCCTGGCCGAATGGGGTTTGCCGGCAAGCCAGCTGTTCTGGGTGCGCCCGCCCGCCGGCGCGGGCCGGGCCGCGGCCCAGGCGGATGTGCTGTGGGCCGCGGAGCAGGTGCTGCGCAGCCAGGCCTTTGGCGGGGTGATGGTGTGGCTGCCCACGGCGCGTCCCGAGGCGCTGCGGCGCCTGCAGGTGCTGGCGCAGGCGGGCGACGCGGTGGTCTGGGCGTGCCGCCCGGCCAGTGTGCTGCGCGAGTCATCGCCGGCGGTGCTGCGGCTGCTGCTGTCGCCGGCGCCGGATAATGCCTTGTCGATCGCTTTTCACAAGCGGCGCGGCCCGGTGCGCGATGCGCCGCTGGTGCTGCCGCTGGGCGAGATGATGGCGGTGCCGGCCAGGACCGCTTCGCCGTCCGCGCCGCCGCCGGTTCCCTTCAATTTCCCGGTTCCCCAAGCCGTTGCGGGAGAGCAAGCCCATGTCGTACTGGATCGCGGTGCATCTGCCGCGCCTGTCGCTGGACGCGTTGCAGCCGAACTGGCCTGAGCCCGCCTCGCTCCCGGCTTCCTCCGGCCTGCTGCACCACCGGGTGCCGGTGGCGGTGATGGAGCGCGAGCGGGTGGTGCTGGCCAACGGGCCGGCGGTGGCACTGGGGGTGCAGGCCGGGATGCGGCGTGGCGGCGTGCAGGCCTTGTCGGCGCAGGTGGTGCAACTGGAGCGCGAGCCGGCCGCCGAGGCGCAGCTGATGACGGCGCTGGCGCTGGCGCTGCTGCACTTCACACCGCATGTGACGCGCCATCCCGATCCCGATGCGGCTACCGTGATGATCGATGCCGGCGCCAGCCTGCGGCTGTTCGGCGGCCATCTGGCGCTGTGCCGCGCGGTGTATGCGCGGGTGCGCCGGCTGGGTGTGTTTCCGCAGCTTGGCTGCGGGCCCACGGCCTTCGGGGCGGCGTGGCTGGCGGCGCAGCCGCTGCGGCGGGACCGCCGTGGCGCGATGGTGCGGCCGGCGCGGCGCGCGGTGCGGGCTGCTCGCATGGCGCGGCTGCTGGACCGGCTGCCGGTGGCCATGCTGCAAGGCGTGGCCGACGACGGCTGGCTCGACGGCATCGGCTGCCGGACCGTGGGCGAGGTGCGGGGCCTGCCGCGTGCCGGCCTGCGGCGCCGGCTGGGGCCGGATCTGCTGGCGCGGCTGGACCAGGCCTATGGCGAGGTGCCGGTGCGCTTTACCTGGTTCAGCGCGCCGGCAGCCTTCGCGCAGCGCATGGAGCTGCCGGGCCGCACCGAGTCCGTGCAGGGCGCGATGGCGGGCGCGCAGCGCCTGCTGCTGGCGCTGGCCGGCTGGCTGGCGGTACAGCACGCGGGCGTGACGCGGCTGGTGCTGCGGCTCGAACACGAGCGCTACCGGCTCGGCACCGAGACCCCGTCTACGCCGGTGACGGTCAGCCTGGCGCAGCCCAGCCGCGATCCGGTCCATCTGTCCAGGCTGCTGCAGGAGCGGCTGGACAAGGTGCAGTTCAGCGTGCCGGCGGTGGGCCTGATGCTGGTGGTGGAGTCCATGGAGACCTGCCTGCCGCAGAGCGATTCGCTGTTTCCGGAACCGGGCGGCACGCCGGCCGAACTGGGCCGCCTGCTCGATACGCTGATGGCGCGGCTCGGCCGCGAAAACGTGTTGCAACCCCAGCCGCTGCCCGACCACCGGCCCGAGCGCGCCAATCGCTGGTGCCCCGTCGACGAAATGCCGGCGCGCGCGCCGCAGCCGGCCCCGGCAGGCGCCATGCCGGAGCGCCCGGTGTGGCTGCTGGACAAGCCGATGCCGCTCACCGTGCAGCGTCACCGGCCCTGTCATGGCGGCCCGCTGACCTTGCTCTCGCGGCCGGAGCGCATCGAGAGCGGCTGGTGGGATGGCGCGCTGGCCACGCGCGATTATTTCGTCGCCGAACGTGCGGATGGCCTGCGTTGCTGGGTCTATCGCCAGCGTCCCGGGCGCGAGGAGAGCGGTGAATACCGCTGGTTCCTGCACGGCCTGTTCGCCTGAGATTCGCCTGAGCCTTTGCCTCCCTGTCATGTCCAGCAAGCCCGCCATGCCCTCGTTTTCCGCTTTGCCGCCGGCGCTTTCCGCGTTGCTGCCGGTATTGCCGGATTATGTGGAGCTGCACTGCATTTCCAATTTCACGTTCCTGGACGGGGCGTCGCATCCGGTCGAACTGATCGAGCGCGCCTTTGCGCTGGGCTATCGCGGGCTGGCGCTGACCGATGAATGTTCGGTGGCCGGCACGGCGCGCGCGCATCATGCGCTGAAGGACCTGCGTGAGCGCATCGGCGACGCCGCGGCGCGCAGCGCGGCGCGATTGGCCGCGGGGCTGGATGAGGATGGCGACGATGACGATCTCATCGAGGACGACGGCGAAGAGGGCGACCAGCATGACGGCGAGCATGGCGTGGATGGTGAATCCCTCGCCGTGCCGGATGCCACGCCCGCCGCCTGCGACGCCTTGGCCCCTGGCGAAGCCACCCAGGCCCGCCTGCGCCGCCATGAACGACTGGACGCGCTGGCCCGCGCCGCGCAGGATTTCCGCCTGCTGGTCGGCAGCCGCTTCACGCTGACCGACTCCACCGGCCAGCCGGTGTTGCGGCTGGTGCTGCTGGCGCAGGACCGGGAAGGCTTTGGCAACCTGAGCGAACTGATCACCCTGGGGCGCACGCGCTCGGAGAAGGGCAGCTACCGGCTCCACCCCGACGACCTGGCCGCGCCGCCGCAGCCGGAGCAGGCTCACCTGCGCGGCATGCCCAACTGCCTGGCGCTGCTGCTGCCGTCTTATTGCCCCGAGCCCGCGGCGCTGCTGCAGCAAGCGCAATGGATGCGGCAGACCTTTGGCGCGCGCGGCTGGATCGCGCTCGAACAGTTGCAGGGCCATGCCGATGCCTTGCACCGGCTGCGTCTTGCGGACGCATCGGCGCAATCCGGCGTGCCGCTGGCGGCGGCCGGCGCGGTGACCATGCATGTGCGTTCGCGCAAGCCGCTGGCCGATGTGCTGAGCGCGATTCGCGTGGGCCAGCCGCTGTCCGGGTGCGGCATGACGCTGGCGCCCAATGCCGAGCAGCACCTGCGCATGCGGCAGCGTTTGTCCCGGCTGTACCCGCGCGAGGCACTGGCGCAGACGGTGCGGATCGCCTCGCTGTGCGATTTCTCGCTCGATACGCTGCGCTACGAGTATCCGGAAGAGCTGGTGCCCCCCGGTGAGACCCCCTTCAGCTACCTGCGCCGCGAGACCATGAAGGGTGTGCTGCGGCGCTTCCCCGGCGGACTCAAGCCCGAGTGGCGCAAGCAGTTGAAGGAGGAGTTCGAACTGATCCGGGAGAAGCAATACGAACCCTTCTTCCTCACCGTGCACGACATCGTGCGCTTTGCCCGCGGGCGCGGCATCCTGTGCCAGGGGCGCGGCTCGGCGGCCAATTCGCTGGTCTGCTATTGCCTGTTCATCACCGAGGTCGATCCCGGCGACGCCAACATGCTGTTCGGCCGCTTCCTGTCGCGCGAACGCGATGAGCCGCCCGATATCGATGTCGATTTCGAGCACCAGCGGCGCGAGGAAGTCATCCAGTACATCTACGGGAAATACGGCCGCCACCGCGCCGCGCTGGCGGCCTCGCTGATCACCTACCGCTCGCGCAGCGCGCTGCGCGACGTGGGCCGCGCGCTGGGCATCGACGCCAGCGTGATCGAGCAGGTGGTCAAGGGCCAGGCCTGGTGGGACGGCGGCAAGACCTTTCTCGACCGCATTGCCCAGTACGGGCTGGACCCGGAATCGCCGGCGGTGCGGCAATGGGCCAGCCTGACCGCGCAACTGCGCGGCTTTCCGCGGCATCTGTCGCAGCACGTGGGCGGTTTCGTGATCGCGCGGCACAAGCTGTCGCGGCTGGTGCCGATCGAGAACGCGGCCATGGAAGACCGCAGCGTGATCCAGTGGGACAAGGACGATCTGGAATCGCTCGGCCTGCTGAAAGTGGACGTGCTGGCGCTGGGCATGCTGTCGGCCATCCGCCGCGCGCTGGCGATGATCCCGAGCCGCTCGGGCGCGCCGTACCGCATGGAGGACATCCCCGGCAAGGACGCGCAGACCTACGACATGATCTGCGCCGCCGATACCATCGGCGTGTTCCAGGTGGAGTCGCGCGCGCAGCAGTCGATGCTGCCGCGGCTGCTGCCACGCACCTTCTACGACCTGGTGGTGGAGGTGGCCATCGTGCGGCCCGGGCCGATCCAGGGTGGCATGGTGCATCCCTACCTGAAACGGCGCGAGCAGGTGCGGCGCACCGGCAAGCCGCCGGCGTATCACAACGACGTCATCGAGAAGGTGCTGGGCCGGACCCTGGGCGTGCCGATCTTCCAGGAGCAGGTGATGCAGCTGGCCATCGACGCCGCTGGTTTCACTCCCGGCCAGGCCGACCAGTTGCGCCGCTCGATGGCGGCCTGGCGGCGGAAGGGCGACCTGAAGCAGCACCAGGACGCGCTGGTCAGCGCGCTGACCCGCAACAAGTATCCGGAAGCCTTCGCGCTGGCCATCTGCAAGCAGATCGAAGGCTTCGGCGAATATGGCTTCCCGGAAAGCCATGCCGCCAGCTTCGCCAAGCTGGTCTATGTCAGCGCGTGGATCAAGTGCCATCATCCGGCGGCTTTCCTGTGCGCCTTGCTCAACAGCCAGCCGATGGGTTTCTATTCACCTTCGCAACTGGTGCAGGATGCGCGGCGCCACCACGTGCGTACGTCGCCCGTGGATGTGACGGTGAGCTGCTGGGAAAGCACGCTGGAGCAGGAAGCGGACGGGCGGGCAGCGCGAGGACGCGAGCGCACCCAACCCGCGGTGCGGCTAGGGCTCAACCGCGTGAGCGGCATGCGCGAGGCGGCTGCCGGGCGCATCGAGCAGGCACGCGCCAGGCAGCCTTTTGCCAGCGTCGAGGATCTTGTGCTGCGGGCGCGGCTCGATCGCCACGACATCGACGCGCTGGCCGCCGCCGATGCGCTGGCCAGCCTCGCCGGGCATCGGCGCCAGGCGCGCTGGCAAGCCCGCGCCGCCGCGCTGCAGGCCGCCCATCATGACCTGCTCTACGAGGCACCTCCGGCCGAGAGCAAGCTGTCGCTGCCGGCGCCGCGCCTGGGCGAGGACGTGGCCGCTGATTACGCCAGCATGGGCCTGTCGCTCAAGTCGCATCCGCTTGCGCTGCTGCGGCCGCGGCTGGCGGCCATGAAGTACGCCACCGCGCAGGACCTGGCCCGTTGCGGCAACGGCCGGCGCGTGCGGGCCTGCGGCATCGTCACGGTGCGGCAGCGGCCGGCGACCGCCAGCGGCACGATCTTCACGTCGATCGAGGATGAGACGGGTGCCGTCAACGTGATTCTCTGGCCGGACCTGATCGAGCGCCAGCGCAAGGAAGTGCTGGGCGCCACGCTGCTGGGCGTGATCGGCATGTGGCAGCGCCAGGGCGAGGTGAGGCACCTGGTGGCGCAGGAACTGGTGGATCTGAGTCCGCTGCTGGGCCGCCTGATGGTGTCCAGCCGCGACTTTCATTGAGCCGCGAGGAAGGCGTTACCGCGCGGATGCTTCCTGCCCGCGCGACGCGCCCTGCCGCGCCCTGGCCATATCTCCCTGCCAGCCCATCGCCCTGAGCAAGGCGAAGCCATGCGGCGTGACATGCGGGCACCAATGGCCGGCCCCGCATTCCTCCAGCGACACAAGGCCGCGTTCCAGCAACGCTTCCAGATCCACGGGATCGAGTTCCAGCCGGTCCTGCGTATCGTGGACCAGCATCAAGGTAGCAAATTCGTGTGGACTCAGCATCGGCATCTCCTGGGTTGGGAATCCTGGTCTCGCGGGCCAGCAGGGGCGCAAGTGCCCAAGAAGGACACCGCTTACGCGCATTGGCCTGTTTCCCACATCGGAATCCGCCCGGCGCGCTGACATCGCGAAGCCTACCGTTCTACGTTTGATTTGCGTCTGTTTTGTGTCGGCTCTCTCATCCGCTTTTTCGTGATCGTCTTGTGCCCGTTCTACACGCGGTTTGCGCCCATTTTTCGCCCGATTTACGGGCATTCTGCACCCGCCTTGTGCTGTTTTCGCCCCGCAGTTGTGCATGGAAAAAAAGCTGGGAAACTGCGCTTCAGTACGCCTTGATGCGGCCGATACAAGGCACATGCGAGTGCTTTTTCTGGGGTCTTTCGTGGTGACTTTCCTTTCTCCTGCCATGCGCCTGATGGCGCGCCTGACGATCACGCGCAAGCTGCTCTTGCTTGCGATCCTGTTCCTGATCCCGCTGAGCGGCTCGCTTTATGCGGTGCTGAGCCTCTCGGCGCAGTCGATCCGCGCCAGCCAGGACGAACTGCGCGGCCTCGCCATCGTCGACCGCGCGCTCGACTTCATGCGCGAGACACAGGTCAGGCGCGGTGCGGCCAACGCCGTGCTGGCGGGTAACGCGGCATTTCGCGCCACGTTCGATGGCGCGGATGCGAAGGCCGCTGCACACCTTGACGGGCTGATGCAGCAAGCCGGGGCGGCGGCGGGCTTCGAAGTTATGCCCGACGCGAAAAAACTCGGGGAGTCGTGGCGACGCATGCATGAAACGGGCCTGAACACGACAGCCGGGCCGCTTTTCGACATGCATAGCGCGCTGGTCAAGCAGTCCCGCTTGTTTATCGGCGATGTGGCGGATCGCTCGTCGCTCGCGCTCGACCCCGATAGCGGTTCGTACTACCTGGTCACGCTGATAGTCGGGCCGATGCCAAAGCTGGCCGAGCTGAGCGCGCTGGCGCGTGGCAGGGGGGCCGCCATCATCAGCCAGGGCGGCTATTCCGATGCGGCGCAACAGGCTGAACTGGCCGCGCTCGGGGAGCAGATCCAGGACGGACTGGAATCGGTGCGGCGCGATATCGGCCGCGTGACGCGCGGCGCGCCGGCGTATCGCGCACGGGTGGAAAGCGCGCAGGCGCAACTGGCCGCCGTGGACGCCTTCTACCGCACGCTGAAGGAGAGGATGCTGGGCAGCAGCGGCATCAACATCGAGGCCAAGGCCTATTTCGACGAAGCGACCGCCGCCATCAACGCGGTCTCCTCGGTCAACAAGGAGTTCTCCGCACTTGCCCGCGCCATGCTGGAGCAGCGCATCGCAGCCGACAAGCTGGAACTGGAAGTGCTGGGCGGCGTGGCCCTGCTGGCCGTGGGCGCGGCGTTCTACCTGTTCGCCGGTTTCAGCCGCGGCATGCGGGAGGACGTGCGGCAAGTGGCGGACATGGTGGGCCGGATCAACGCCGGCGACCTTGGCATCCGGCTGGAGGTCCATGGCAGCGACGAACTCAGCCATGTGAAGCGGCATCTGCTGTCGCTGGTGGAAACCTGGCGCGCGCTGATCGGCGATACCAAGGAGGGCGCGCAGAATGTGCTGGTGGCCGCGGGCGAGATCGCGCAAGGCAACCTGGACCTGTCGCAGCGCACGGAAGAGCAGGCATCGTCGCTGCAGCAGACCGCCGCCAGCATGGAGCAGCTCACCGCGATCGTGCAGCAGAATGCCGGCAGCGCGGACCAGGCCAGCGCGCTGGCCAGCGAGGCTTCCGACATCGCGGTGGCCGGCGGTGCCTCGGTGGGGCGCGTGCTACAGACCATGGGCGAGATCGAGGCCGATTCGAAACGCATCGTCGACATCATCGCGGTGATCGACGGGATTGCCTTCCAGACCAATATCCTGGCGCTCAATGCCGCGGTGGAAGCGGCGCGTGCCGGCGAGTACGGGCGCGGGTTTGCCGTGGTGGCTACCGAAGTGCGCAACCTGGCGCAGCGCGCCGGCAGTTCCGCCAAGGAGATCCGCACGCTGATCTCGCAATCGGTCCAGCGCGTGGAGGCGGGCTCGGCGCTGGCCGGCGACGCTACCGCGACCATGGAGAGCATTGTGGGTGCGGTCAGGCGGGTGACGGTGATGATGGATGAGATCAGCCGGGCGTCGCGCGAGCAGAGCATCGGGATTGCGCAGGTGAATCAGGCGGTGACGCAGATGGATCAGGTTACGCAGCAGAATGCGGCGTTGGTGGAGCAGGCGGCGGCGGCGGCCGATGCTTTGCGGGAGCAGGCGCAGAGGATGGAGAGGTCGGTTGCTGTTTTTCGGTTGGAGGTGGGGTGATTGGGGGTGGGTTGATTGGGGGGGGGGCACGTATCTCTTTGGCATGGTTTTAGCGTTTTTTTGGCGGGGTTTATTGCTTCTAGCTGCTGTCGCGGCTGTGCGGGGTTGGCCGTTTACGCACACGGAGGTGTCACTTTTCTTTACTCGTAAAGAAAAGTAACCAAAAGAAAGCGATCCTTGCAGGAGGCTGGCGTGGCGGCGTTGGGAACTCCAATGGTTTCGTCGTCAGGCCCCGGGTTCTAATGGACTCGTGCCGTTACCGGTTTGAATGGCCACGATCCTGTCAATGGCGCTGGTTTCGTAGTGAGGCCCCCGGTAGCGGCTCCGTGCCCATTCGCCCATCTGCCGGTACCGGCGCGGAGCGTCACGATCTATCACGCCGTGATGGTTTCGTGGTGGGGTGGGCGCGGTGAAGAAGTTCCTGGTTCTATCAATTCGGTGCCACCGCGCCCACGACGGAAACGGGGCGCCTGCAACTTCGTGGCCGCGCGCCGTGAGCGACAGACGGCTTGAAATTCGTGGTGGCTGCTACCGGGACCATGCAGGGCAGAAAGCTGTTACCTATGTGCTTGACTCAAGTCTTACTTTCCGCAGGTCGCCGATTGAATTTCCGCGTAATTTCCCGGGCGCCGGTAGGTCAGGGTTTGCGGGGCGCTTCGGCGTCTATCAGGCGTTCGGTTTCGTCCTCCCAGGCCTGCATCAGCCTCTTCGCCTGCCGGTAGTTGGCGATGGCACGCCGTAACACGGCGGCTTGCTCGGGTGAGACCGTCCGATGGACAAGCTTGCCGTCTTTCATGTGCCCCCACTCATAGTACGGGCCGTGGCGTGCGTCGGGATCCTGCGCGCAGCGGCAGCCCGGTTTGCCGCAGACCTTCATGCGTTCCAGTAGCGTCCCGGAACACAGATAGTCGATCGCATTTAGCCTCTCCCGGATGCGCTCGATCCGCTCGCGAGCTTGCTTGATGATGGTTTCGGGACGGCGTGGCATAAACTTGACTTTTAGGCGTCTGTCGCTAAGCTTAGCGACAGAATGAAAGGCACGCAAGAACCTTCTCCGCACAAGGCTCGCTTCATCCTTCACAGCGAGCGATTGGGTCCTTTACCCCTCATCAATCACTTCATTCAACGCATTGGCCTGGAGGACGTGCTCGATCGACACGTCCCCTCGGACGCACGCTGTGCGGTTCCTCACGCCAGAGCCCTGGGCGTCCTGCTGCGCTCGATCATCGTCGAACGCGAGCCGATTTACCGCCAACACGACACCGTGCACGGCTTCGCCAGTGGGATGTTCGGCATCCATGCGGAGGAGATGGCGCACCTCGGCGATGATCGGCTCGGACGCGCGCTGGATCGGCTGTTTGACGCCGACCGGGCGGCCTTGTTGACCGAGGTGGCGTTGGCAGTCGGGGAGCGTTTCGGCGTGAACTTCGACGAGTGCCATAACGACAGCACTTCGATCCGCTTCTGCGGCAGCTATCGTGGCGCCTCAGGCCGCAAGATTCGCGGGCGAACCGCACCGGTGATCACCTATGGCCACTCAAAGGACCATCGCCCCGATCTGAAGCAGTTGCTGTTCATCCTCACCATGACCGCCGACGGCAACATCCCCATCGCGTTTCGCTGTGCCGACGGCAACGCGAGCGACTCGCGTACCCACATCGAGACCTGGAATACGCTGCGCGCCGTGGCAGGGCGCAGCGACTTTCTCTATGTGGCCGATTCAAAACTGTGTTCGCGAGAAAACACGGACTACATTGATCGCGCGGGCGGGCGCTTTGTTACCGTGATGCCCCGCAACCGGTTGGAAGACAGCGAGTTCCGCCACTGGATCCAGACCAACACCCCTGATTGGACCTGTGTGTGCGACCACCCCAATCGACGCCACAGCGACGGGCCGCGCGACTGCTGGTATGTCTATCGGGCGCCGTTACCGTCTGCCGAAGCCTGGCCAGTCGTGTGGGTCTGGAGCCCGCTACTCACGCTACGCCAGGAGGCCCGGCGGCGCAGAAACATTGCCGCGGCCATTGAAGCGCTCCAACAGTTACGCGCGCGGCTCGCCGGCGCGAAGACGAGACTGCGGGGCGCCGCCGAGATCGATCTGCAGATCAAGGGGATTCTCGAGAAGCACCACGTCGGCCGCTACCTGAAAGTCCGCCGCACCGTGCGCGAAGAACATCAGTACAAGCAGACGCAGCGGGGTCGCCCCGGACCCGAGACCGCTTACCGCAAGATCACCAAGCGGCGCTTTGACATCGAGTGGACCACGGACGATGAGGCGATCGCCTATGACCACAAAAGCGATGGCATGTACCCGCTGATGACCAACGATCGCAGCCTGTCACCGGCCCAGGTGCTGGAAGCCCACAAGGGCCAGCCCATGATCGAAAAGCGCTTCGAACAGGTCAAGACCGTGCACGAGATCGCGCCCGTGTTCCTGAAGGACGAGGGCAGAATCGAGGCGCTCTTCACCCTCTACTTCCTCGCGCTACTCGTGCAGGCGCTCATCGAGCGCGAGCTACGTCTTGCTATGAAGCGCGAGCACATCGATGAACTTCCTCTGTACCCGGAGCAGCGTCAGTGCAGACGCCCCACTACCGAACAAATCTTACGTTTATTCAGTCTCGCTGAGCGCCACAAGTTGATCGAAGGTGCGCACACCGTGCAAGTCTTTGACGTGCCGCTCACGGATCTGCAGCGTCAGGTGCTCACGTTACTCGGCGTCTCAGAGCACGCCTTTCGGACGCCAGGCTAGCAACGAAATTCGCGTCAAATTGTGTCCTCGACGTGCGGAATGTAAGTCAAGTGTTACCTATGTGAGGTGTCACTTTTCTTTACGAATCCTGCCGCTACCGGCTTGAATGGCCCCTTACTGCGAACGGCACCTGTTTCGTGGTAGGTCCGCCATCCCATACTTCAAGCCGTCTGTCGCTTGCGGAGCGGCCGGCCACGAAGTTGCAAGCGTCCCGTTTTCGTCGTGGGCGCGGTGGCACCGGATTGATAGGCCCGAGGCCTTCACCACCGCGCCCGCCCCACCACGAAACCATCACGACGTGATCTGTCGTGACGGTTCGCGCCGGTACCGGCAGATGGGCGAATGGGCAGGGATTCAGCTACCGGGGGCCTCACTACGAAACCAGCGCCATTGACAGGATCGTGGCCATTCAAACCGGTAACGGCATGAGGCTGTTAGAACCCGGGGCCGTACGACGAAACCATTGGGCTGCGCAACCGCGACAAGCCAGCCTCCTGCAAGGATCGCTTTCTTTTGGTCACTTTTCTTTACGAGTAAAGAAAAGTGACACCTCCGTGTGTGAAAACGGCCAACCCCGCACAGCCGCGACAGCAGCTAGAAGCAATAAAACCCCGCCAAAAAACGCCCACTCTGCGCCAGCAGCCAGCAGCCAGCAGCCAGCAGCCCCAAAATCCCAACCCAACCCCGTCACCGCCGATTGGCAATCCAAATCCCCGCCACAATAGCCGCCAGCCCGGCAGCATGAAACCACCGCGGCCAGTCCCCCAGCAAAGCAGTCGACATCAGCGCGGCAAACACAGGCGTAAGCGTAAAGAAAAACACCGGCAACTGCGCCCCCGCTCGCAATCGCCCGGTCCCACGAAAAGTAGGCCAGCAGCGACGGAATCGTCGCCACATACAGCAAGATGCCGGCCGCCTTCCCATTCCATTGAATCGCCGCCGGCGTGGCCAGCAACTCCCACGCCACGAACGGCACGCTGGCCAGCACACCCGCCACGATCTGCGCGAACAACAGCACTGCCAGCGGCAAGTCCGGACGCTTCTTGCGCAACAGCCACGTATAGGCGCTCCAGGTAATCGTGCCCGCCAGCATGAACAGGTCGCCGGCCACGAAGTCCAGCTGCGCCAGCCGCCCGAGATCCCCGCGCAGCATCACCACGCCCACGCCTGCCAGGCAGAGCAGGGCGCCCGCCACATGCCAGCCGCGCACACGTTCGTGAAAGAAGAGCGCGCCGATGATCAGCAGGAAGATGGGCGCGGAGGCGCCGATCAGCGTGACATTGATTGGCGAGGACGTGGTCAGCGCCAGGTACTGCATGGCGTTGTATACGGAGACGGAGAGCATGCCCATGGCGGCGATCACGCCGGCGTGCCGCTTCAGTGTCGCGGCATGTTCGCGCACGCTCCGCCATACGTAGGGCGCCAGCAGCAGCCCGGCCAGCGCCCAGCGGGCAAAGTTCAGCGTGATCGGCGGGATGGCGCCGGCGGCGTAGTGGCCGACGATGGCATTGCCGGCCCAGCTCAGCGGCGGAAATGTCAGCAGGCCAAGCGTGGTCCAGTTGAGCCTGGTCTTGGCGGATGCGATAGCGCTCATCGGAGGGTTGTCGTCCTGTTTGTGTTCTTGTTGTTTTTCGCGTTTCTTTGGCGATGCCATTACTTTTTCTGCCCGCATTATGCCGCAGGCGCTGATTGCAAACGATTGTCACTGCCATGCTTTTTGCGGAGCCCTTGCGCTAGTCTCCCTACCTGTCGGGCCGGGCGCCAGCCCTTGCCCGCCAATCTTTTTGATTCGCTCGGAGAACACAATGGGTGTGCTGGATTTCATCAAGGACGCAGGCGAGAAGCTGCTGGGCATCGGCGCGGCCAAGGCGGCGCCGGCAGCGGATACGGCAAGCATTGCCGACGACGCCAACCGCGCCGCCGCAGCAGCGGTCGAGCGCTATATCGCCAGCATGGGCTTGTCGGGCGAGGGCCCGGCGGTGCAGGTGGACGGCGCGCAGGGCCTGGTGACGGTTTCCGGGCAGGCGCCAGACCAGGCCACGCGCGAGAAAATCGTGCTGTGCTGCGGCAATGTACAGGGTGTGGAGAAGGTGCGGGACGACATGACCGTCAGCGCCGGTTCGGCGCCATCGCAGTGGCATACGGTGGCCAGGGGCGACACGCTCTGGGCCATCGCGCAGCAGTGCTATGGCAATGGTTCGCGCTACCCGGAAATCTTCGAGGCCAACCGCCCCATGCTGAGCGATCCCGACAAGATCTATCCGGGACAGACACTGCGCATTCCGGCGCAAGTATCCTGAGTAAGCCGGCACGAGTACGCCGGCGCGGCGCCGGATACGAACTGTTACACGGCGCTGAGTACCGGCTGTCAACAAGCGCAGGCCCCGGCCCGTTTTTACAGGCAACGCGCAACGAAGCGCGCCTCACCTGGAGATAGACATGAAGAAGGTTCTCGCCATCCTGACCCTTGGACTCTTCGCTGCCGGTGCCTTCGCCCAGGCCCCGGCCGCCGACGCGCCCAAGGCGCCCACCAAGGTGGAAAAGAGCGCGCACAAGAGCAACAAGACACAAGCCACCAAGCACACCAAGGCCGCTACGCCGGCCAAGTCCGCCGCGCAGTAATGCGGCGTTTCAGGGCGCGCTCTTCCGGGGGCGCGCCCTTTTCCTATTTCTCCTGACGCCATGCACCTGATCTGGACTATTCTCATCGGCTTCCTGGCCGGGCTTGTGGCGCGCGCCATCACCCCCGGCAATGGCCCTAGCGGGTTCTTCCTGACCTCCGCGCTGGGTATCGGCGGCGCGCTGGCCGCTACCTTTCTCGGGCAGGCGCTGCACTGGTATCGCCCAGGGCAATCCGCCGGCTTTATCGGCGCCGTGGTGGGCGCGGTGATCCTGTTGCTGGGCTATCACCTGATCAGCAGGCGCTGAGCCGCAACGCCACGCCCCGAAAGCCAGATACCAGCAAGCAACACCCGCAACGGAACACGGAACCCGATCATGAGCCTGATGGATTTTTTGCAGTCTGCAGCCACCGCCCTGGGCGGCAATCCCGAGCAGCAGGTAGACCACATCGCGCAGAACGCGCCTGAGGGCGCGCTCGGCCAGTTGCTGGCCGGCGCCTTCCGCTCCGACCAGACTCCGGCCTTCGGCAATATGGTGGGCGAACTGTTCGGCCAGTCCAACGGTGCGCAGCAGGCGGGCCTGCTCAACCAGTTGCTGGCCGCACTGGGCCCGGCGGCGCTGGCCGGCGTGGCGGGCGGTGCGCTGGGCAATCTGCTGCAGCCTGGCGCGACCCAGGTCACTCCGGCGCAGGCCAGCCAGTTCACCCCGGCACAGGTGCAGGAGATCGCCGCCCATGCCGAGCAGGCCCATCCGGGCGTGATCGACCAGATCGCCGGTTTCTACGCGCAGCATCCCACGCTGGTCCAGACCATCGGCAGCGCCGCGCTGGCCATTGCGCTGGCCAGGTTCAAGGAACACCAGCAGGGCTGAGCCGCAGGCGGCAGCCCCGATGCCGCGTGGCGCGCGGGTGGCCGCCGCCAGTGCGCGGCCGTTACGGCAATTCCACCTCTAGCCGGGCCAGCGTGCGCAGCAGCTTCTCGTCGTCCGGGGCCAGCTCGTGCGCCGCGACAAAGGCGGCGCGCGCTTCATCTTGCCGCTGCAATCGCATCAGCACCTCGCCCTTGTGCGCCAGGCCTTCCACCCGGGCGCCCAGGTTGCTCTCGGTGCCTTCGCCGTACGCGGCCAGGGATTGCTCGAGGTAGGGCAGCGCCTGCGCGGGCTGGCCCAGGCGGAACAGCGCCCAGCCCTTGCTGTCCAGCACGTAAGGGTTGTCCGGCGTGTGGGCGAGGGCCTCGTCGATCATCGCCATGCCGCGCCCGACCATCCAGTTGGCATCGACCAGCGCGTAGCCGACCTCGTTCAGGCTGTCTTTTGGCAAGGGCGCCAGGCCGAGCGCGATGTCCAGTTGCTTGTCGTCCCGGCTCGCGATCGACAGGTCGATCAGCTTGCGGCGGATGCGCGCCTGGAAGTCCGCGCCGATTTCGTTCTTGCCGGCCTCGTAGCTTGCCAGCATCTGCCGGAAGACGGCCGCCGGCCCGACGCCGGCCGGCAGGGCAGTGATGGCGTCGGACTCGCGCCTGCACCACGCGTATTCGCCCGCTTGCAGTCCGGCAAACGTGTAGTCGAGGCTGATCGTCTGTGCCTTGTGGCTTTGCGCATAGTAGGTGTAGCCGCGGCTATCCGTCCGGTTGCAGAACAGGTACCCGTCGTTGAGGTCGAGTACGTAGGCCATGCCTGTCACGGGATGGTTGCTGCTCTCGCCGCGCATCGAAAACGCTTCGCCGAAATCGCCTTCGCCGACGATCGGGTTGAGGATCCATTTTTCCTTGGCATGCCGCCTGGGCATCCGTACGGATACGGTGTTGCCCTGCTTGTCGGTGACGCCGAAGATCACGCTGTCCTGCTCGCTCGACTTGGGGGAGACGCCGGCGATCCGCTGGCCCGGCAGGAACAGCCGGTAGCGGGCCCCGGGCATGGCCTGGCCGGTAGCCGGATCGCGCAGCACGAACCGGTGCACCTGCGTGCCTTCGCCGAGCGTACCCGGCTGGCGGTAGTCGCGCGCCAGCGTCATGGCGGGAATGGATGCCACAGCCAACAGCACTGCGCCCTTCAGGTAAAACGATTTGCTTCTCATTGCCTTGGTATTCAGGTTGAATTGGGTTTGGGCGCCTTCGCCGGCGTCAGGTGGCCATGCCGCCGGCACGGATGCTGCCCAGCATGCCGTGCAGGTCATGGGTCATGACCGCCAGGAACGCCACCAGCCCGAGGTAGTACAGCGTATAGGTCAGGCGCATTTCCGCGCTGATGGTGTAATAGGCACGGTTCTCCGGGGCCTGCGGATCGTAGCGCCAGGCCTTGAGCAACTGCGGGGCCGCCAGCAGCGCCACCAGGATCAGGATCGGGCTGGGGCGCCACAGGAACATCGCCACCAGCACCGGCACGCCAAGGAACCAGATGCGCGGCGACAGCACCGCGGTGACGCGGCCGCCATCGAACGGCGAAAGCGGGATCAGGTTGAACAGATTGATAAAGAAGCCGGCATAGGCCAGCGCGAGCATCAGTCCGCTTCCGGTGCTGCGGCCGATGTAATAGCAGGCCAGGGCGCCCAGGGTGCCGACCACCGGCCCCGCCAGCCCGATATAGGCCTCGGTCTCGACGTCGACCGGCTGGTCCTTGAGTTCGACCCAGGCCCCGACGAATGGAATGAAGGTGGGCGCGCCCACGGCCAGCCCGCGGCGGCGCGCGGCCAGGAAATGGCCCATCTCATGGATAAAGATCAGCAGCACGAAGCCGACGGCATAGCGCCAGCCGAAGATCAGCGCGTAGGCCCCGATCGACAGCAGCATGGTGCCGCCCGTGGTCAGCAGCTTGCCCATCTTCAGGCCGGCCAGGAGCAGGAGCAGCAGCTTGGTCATCGGTACAACTCCGTAGCCGGGGAGGAGGAATACGCCTTCACTTCGGCTGTGCGGGACCGGACGGCTTGCGCCTGAACCACTTGGTGGCGGAATAGCCGATGCCCGCCACTGCCAGCATGATCACCTTGGCGAACTTGGCGAAGAACGCCGCCAGGACGGCCAGCAGGCCCAGCTTCTTCGCCGCTACCCCGCCGATCAGCGCGGCCAGCCCGTATTCCGCCACCTTGTCGGTGCTGGAATTGAAATCCGCATAGGCCTTGCCCTCGGCGAAGTCGAGATTGGACAGCAGCGTGCGCACCACGGGCTTGTTGGCGTCGACCTGGTCGCGCGCGGTGATCAGGTTCAGGCTGACGTAGCCTTCCCGCCCGAGCGCATAGGTGTTGTAGTTGACGGACTGGGGGGCATCGGCCGGCTGGCCTTTCTCGCGTGCCGACATCGACCAGATCAGCCGATGGCTGGCCGCCTCATAGTGGGGCCGCTCCACCCAGCCGACGATTTCGAGCCCGCGGATGCCGCGTTTCTCGCGCTCCTCGTTGGCCGCTTCCGTGCCCTCCTTGAGCGATTTGAAGAGGTCGTCGACATTCCAGTCCTTGGCGTCGTCGTCGCGGATGTAGCCCGAGGGCTCGTACTTGGCCACTACCATCCAGTCATCGTCGCCGGTGGGCAGCACCAGGCCAAGCAGGCGCTCGTCGGTAAGGTTGCCCATGGCGTGCATGAGCTTGCCGGCGGCCGGCTGGGGAATGAAGACTTCCCTGGCAGGCAGCTTCAGCGTGGCCTGTTCGCCCAGCTTTACCGTGGCCGGACCAGCCTGGGCGCTGGACTGCGCTGCCTGCCAGGCCGCCTCCATCTCCTGTTCCTTGCTGTCGCTGCCCTGCGCCAGCAGGCTGCCGGACGCAAGGAGGCCCATCCCGCATGCCAGGCTTGCCAGCATGCTACGCAATTCATGACCCGTTATTCCCACAATGACCGCTCCCTTCGCTAGATTGTTTGTCTTTTTCGGCACTGCCGGTGATGGCCAGGGGAAGGGGGTGCTTCCGGCGGCCTCACATGCAGTGCGATCGCCTGATGATTTGGCGATTGGTGATTTTAGCGTTTTTTTTATTTGTGGCAGTGTGACGGAAGGGGGAATGGAAAGAGGAGGGTGATGTGATGGAAGCTGATAAAGGGGGAGTGTGAGTTGCAGCCTCGGTCGCTTGCCGTGTATCCGATCGCACCAGCGCGCGTTGCCAGGCCTGGAGCCCCGGCCTGGCAACGCTGCGCTTTTACCCAGTCCTCAAGCGTTCAGTGCGGGGAAGCGCGCAAGGTTTGGTTCTGGCTGGGGGAGGCATCCGCATGGGTACTTCTCCGGGCAGGGTATCCGCCTCCGGGAAGCCCGCTGGCTGCGGGCCCAACCTGCAATGCGTTATGGCTCTCCAGGAATCGTTCCGGATTGCTGGCAGGCGCCGGAAAGCTATCGAAGTCGCTAGCCTCAAGACTCGCGCCAAGCAGCTTGCCGAACGCATTGAGCTGCACGTCCGAAGTCATTCCGGCGCTGCCGGCCAGGGCGGGGCACAGGATCCACGTGGTGCCATCCCTGACGAAGACATGCAGGAGTCTTACCTGGTCTGCCGGCTGTAGCTGCCGGACCTCCCCAGCAGCTTCGTCGAGCCCGAAAGCCCGCACGAAGTCGTCGGTCTGGCGATGGCCGATGCAGATGACCACCTTTGGCCGCCAGTACGTGCAGAGTGTCCGCAGGAAGCGGAATCGCCCGCCATGCCGGCACAGTTCCAGGTAGCGTTCCTTGGGCACGAGTTCAGCCTGGCCGCGAAATACCTTGGACCAGGGCGTCAGCCCATCGAGTTGCATCGGCAGGGGAAACAGGTTCAGCTTGAACTCCGCGCCGTCCGGTGCGTAGAGCTGATCCCGGAAGTATTCTTTCCAGTCGTTGTCGTCCAGCCGGATACCCAGCGCCTCGGCGCGGGCCGCGGCCATGATGCGCGCAATGCGCTGGTGGTTGAGCCACTTGCCCATATCGACCCGGTGTTTCGCCCGAAACGCGTCATCCCATGCACGGGGTTCCGTGCGCGGCCGCAATGGCCCGGCAAGGCGCTCGAACCACGGATGCGGGCTCCTGTCGCAGATCCACACGCTGGCTCTCGGGTTTCCGCCCTCCATGCCTACGTACGACGCAAAGTAATTGTCCAGTTCATCGCGTGTGAATATCCCTGAGTGCTGCATTGCTGCCCCTTATCCCTTGGTGGGACCCCATTCACCCATTCCCGCAGCGTGCCGCCCGGTTCTGCCGACCGTGCGTGCCGCTGGGGTTATCCAACGTGTCCCGCATGCCGCCTGTGGGGCATGGCGGGGCAACCCTCCCGCGTGGGTTGCGTGTTTTTGCTTAGGTTATTTTTTTTAAACAGGAAATAGCAGGTCAAAGCCATTCGACCTGGTATTTATGCATATTTGATATGCGTCAATGTCGAATGTATCCGGTCCGCGGATGGCGCTGCAGGTGTCAGTCAATGACGCTTTGAAGAGTTTCCAGGCGGCACGAACGGTACCGGCGTGAATGAGATGAAGGCTGGCCGGAAATGGCTCGCCGGTGCACTGGAGAGGTGGAGTCCAAGGATATTGCCTTCGTTGGATAAACACAAAATGTCAAAAATGTTCAAAATGAATTGCTGCACTGCACTTTAGCGCAGATTGTATGGGTCATACACTACAATATTTTAATTTCTGACATAAAAAGCGTAGAAGGCCGGGCCTTCAGGGGGCGGATTTATTTTTTTATCCCCTCTGATGGGGGGATATTTTTTGAGGCCCCGTCATCCAAATGCCTCCCGGATCATTCCCCCAATCTCATGCCGCCGCGCCACCGGCATCCGCGAAGCCGTCGAGACAATACTGATTGCAGCCTCGCCAGCCAACGGCAACGCGAATGCAAAGCCCACCCCCGCCACGCCCCCCGCCCCCGCCAGCGCATAGCCCAGCTTACGGCTGCGTTCCACACCGCGCTGCAGCTTGAGCAGGCTGAGCCCGGTGCCCTCGTATTCGCCACGGTGCCGCTCAAAGTGCGCAGCGATTTCCTCGTCGCCCAGCTTGGCCAGCAGCGCCATGCTGGCGGTACCCTGTCCCAGCAGCCGCGTGCTCCCCGTGAGCAGGTGAAAATGTTGCACCCGGTGGCTGCCTTCCTCGGCATGCATGCAGTAGCCGTGGTCGCCAATGCGCACGATCAGGAACACCGTGTCGCCGGTCTTGCGCGCCAGCGCCTTCATGCGCGTGGCGCAAGCGCTGGCCAGCGGCGAGCGGCTCATGGTGCGCAGGCCCATCGCCATGGCTGCCATGCCCAGCCGGTAGCGTTTTCCCTGTTCATCCTGCCCGGCAAAGCCGGCGTGGGTGAGATAGCGCAGCATGCGGTGGGCGGTGGTGCGGTCGATGCCGGTCTGCGCCACCAGTTGCGGCAGAGTCAGTCCGGTTTCATGGTGCTCGGCCAGCAGGCATAGCAGGTTGAACGCTCGATCCAGGCTCTGGACACCGGGCATGGGAGGGGAGGCCGGCCGGGAAAGGAGGGAGGGCGAGGCGGACATGGCGAGCAGGGGTGGCATCGGGAGGTGCGTCAAAGGCGGGTTTGTGCACATTATGCACAAATCGCGAGTTTGAGCTTGTCGCGCGCCGGCGCCTGGATTGCAATCGATGCATTCCTTGTCCCTTGCCGAGTGCCATGCTTCCCATCGAGTCCCGGATCGATTCCGCCAGTCCCGCCTTTGCCAGCCAGCGCACCGGCATGCGAGCCCTGATCGAGTGCTTGCACGCGCTGGAGCAGCGCGCCGCCGCCGCCTCTGAACGTTCCCGCCCCGCCTTCGCCAAGCGCGGCGCGCTGCTGCCGCGCGAGCGCCTGGCCCGGCTGCTGGATCCCGCTTCCGCCTTCCTGCCGATCGCCAACCTGGCGGGCTACGGCATGGACGATCCCAACCACGACACCTCCATCCCCGGTGGCTCGCTGGTGGCCGGCATCGGCTTTATCCGCGGCGTGCGGGCGATGGTGGTGGCGACCGACTCCGGCATCGACGCCGGCGCCATGACCGAAGGCGGCAACCTCAAGCTGATGCGCTGCCAGGAAATCGCCCTGGAGAATCACCTGCCCTTTGTCCACCTGGTCGAGTCCGCCGGGGCCAACCTGCGCAAGTACCGCGTCGACAAGTTCGTGCGCGGCGGCGGCATCTTCTACAACCTGGCGCGGTTGTCCGCCGCCGGGCTGCCGGTGATCACCGTGGTGCACGGCTCGTCTACCGCTGGCGGCGCCTACATGCCCGGCCTGTCCGATTACGTGGTGATGGTACGCGGCCGTGCCCGCGCCTTCCTGGCCGGGCCGCCGCTGCTAAAGGCTGCCACCGGCGAGATCGCCACAGACGAGGAACTGGGCGGCGCCGACCTGCACGCTACCGTCAGCGGCCTGGCGGAGTTCGTGGGCGAGGACGACGAGCACGCCATCGCCCTGGCGCGCGATGTGGTGGCCAGCCTGGACTGGCCGGCCGTGGTGCCGCGCCCGCCCCAGCCTGTCCAGCCGCCGCGCCTGGATGCGGGCGAACTGGATGGCGTGATGACGCTGGACGTGAAGAAGCCTGTGAATATGCTGGAGATCATCGGCCGCATCGTCGACGATTCCGCCTGGCTGCCGTTCAAGCCGGATTTCGGACCGGCCACGGTGTGCGGCCGCGGCCGCATCGAAGGGCACGCGGTGGGCTTCATCAGCAACAACGGCCCGATCGATCCGGCCGGCGCGACCAAAGCCGCACAGTTTATCCAGGCATGCAACCAGAGCGGCACGCCCATCGTGTTCCTGCAGAACACCACCGGCTTTATTGTCGGCCGCACCTCGGAAGAGGCCGGCATGATCAAGCACGGCGCCAAGATGATCCAGGCGCTGTCGAACTCCACCGTGCCGCAGATCACCATCTATTGCGGAGCCTCCTTCGGCGCAGGCAATTTCGGCATGTGCGGCCGTGGCTTCCGCCCGCGCTTCTGCTTTTCCTGGCCCAATGCCCGCACCGCCGTGATGGGCGGTGAGCAAGCCGCCATGACGCTGGAAATCGTGGAGCGCCAGCAAGCCGAGCGCAAAGGCGTAGCGGTGGACGAGGAACGGCTGGCACGGCAGAGCGGCGAGATCGTAGCCAACTTCGAGCGCCAGGCCAGCGCCTTCATCACCAGCGGCCTGCTGCTGGACGACGGCGTAATCGACCCGCGCGACACCCGCGCCGTGCTGGCTTTCGTACTGGCCACCGCACGCGAGGCGGAGGCGCGCACGCCGCGGGCAATGCAATTTGGCGTGGCCAGGTTCTGAACCCCGTAATAGCCAACGCCCCCCGTGTGGGCCCCCCAAGCGATGCGAAGCGAGCCGTGAAGGTGTACCAGGCCGTATGGGGTCCCTCTTTTCCGCTCTTTTCGCCGGATCCCGAGGGGGTGTCGCCCCATCCGGCGCGCCTTCTTTGCCTACTTTCTTGGCAAGACAAGAAAGTAGGTCGCCCCCCGCAGGGGGGGGGTGAAACCGCCTTTGACTTTTAGGTTTCAAGCCATTAAAGCCATTAAGCCTTTGACTTCGTAGCCCCCCAGGCAGCACCACCAAGAACAAGGAGACACCCAAATGCTCTACACCGAAGACCACCACAACATCATGGCCAGCATCCGCCGCTTCGTAGCGGCCGAGATCAATCCCCATGTCGACGAATGGGAAGCCGCCGAAA
Source organism: Cupriavidus sp. F041 (assembly GCF_057814235.1). Classification (NCBI taxonomy): domain Bacteria; kingdom Pseudomonadati; phylum Pseudomonadota; class Betaproteobacteria; order Burkholderiales; family Burkholderiaceae; genus Cupriavidus; species Cupriavidus sp. F041. Next base: position 719,786 of record NZ_JBVASY010000001.1, on the reverse strand, counting down.
TCTTCCCCGCGCACACGCTGTTCAAGAAGATGGGCGAACTAGGCTTCCTCGGCATCACCAAGCCGGTCGAATACGGCGGCCTCGGCCTGGATTTCTCCTATGCAGTGGCCGCAGCCGAAGCCCTCGGCTACGTCCATGCACAAGGCGTCGGCATGGCCGTAGGCGTGCAGACCGACATGGCCACCCCGGCCCTGACCGCCTTCGGCTCCGACGAACTCAAGCGCGAGTTCCTGGCACCGGCCATCGCCGGCGAGGCGGTGGCGGCAATCGGCGTATCCGAGGCCGGCGCCGGCTCCGACGTGGCCTCGCTCAAGACGCGTGCCCGGCGCGATGGCGACGACTACGTCATCAGCGGCTCCAAGATGTGGATCACCAACGGCACCCAGGCCGACTGGATCTGCCTGCTGTGCAATACCTCCGACGGTCCGGTGCACAAGAACAAGTCGCTGATCATCGTGCCGCTCAGGCAGGGCGGCAAGCGCACGCCTGGCGTGGAAGTGCAAAAGATCAAGAAGTTCGGCATGTGGTGCTCCGACACCGCGCAGATCTTCTTCGACGAAGTGCGGGTGCCGGCGCGCAACCGCATTGGCGAGGAGGGCATGGGCTTCATCTACCAGATGAAGCAGTTCCAGGAAGAGCGCCTGAACGGCGCGGCGCGCCGCCTCGCCTGCAATGCGCTGATCGAGGAAACCGCCGACTACCTGCGCCAGCGCATCGCCTTCGGCAAGCCTCTGCTCGACAACCAGTTCATCCAGTTCAAGCTGGCCGAACTCAAGACCGAGATGGAAGCCCTGCGCGCGCTGGTCTACATGGCAACCAAGACCTATATCGACGGCGGCGACGTGGTGGAGCTGGCCTCGATGGCCAAGCTCAAGGCCGGCCGCCTCTCGCGCGAGGTGGCCGACTGGTGCATGCAGTTCCAGGGTGGCATGGGCTACACGTGGGACAACCATGCCTCGCGCGCCTATCGCGATTTCCGCCTGGGCTCCATCGGCGGCGGTGCCGACGAGGTGATGCTCACGGTAATCGCCAAGCAGATGGGGCTGATGGCAAAGCACTGAGCTTGCCGGCCGTTTCCTTCTTCACGCAATGTATCCGCTACTCCCAAGCCATGACCAACGCCGTCAATTCCGAAACCGCCAATGACGCCAGCGCCGTGATCGTGCGCGAGGTCCGGGGCGTGCTGTTCGCCACCCTCAATGTGCCATCCACGCGCAATGCACTCGCGCCAGAGGTGGTAGCCGCGCTGGCGCGCGCCGTGGCGCGCGCCGAGTCCGACACCGCGCTGCGGGCGCTGGTGTTGCGAGGCGCCGGCGGCTTTTTCTGCGCGGGCGGCAACGTCGGCAATTTCCAGGCGCGGCTGGATGCCGGCGCTGCGCCGGACGATCCCGTGGCCAGCCGCAATCGTGAGTTCGGCTACTTCATGCAGCGGCTGGCCGCGCTGCCCGTGCCGGTGGTGGTGGCGGTGGAGGGCGCGGCCATGGGCGGCGGCATGGGCCTGAGCTGCGCGGCCGATATCGTGCTGGCCACGCCCGACGCGCGCTTCGCCTTGTCCGAGACCTCGCTGGGCATCATTGCCGCGCAGATCGCGCCCTTCGTGGTGGCGCGCATCGGGGCGGCTGCCACGCGGCGCCTCGGTTTGTCCGGCGAGCGCGTGAGCGGCGACACGGCGGTGGCACTGGGACTGGTGGATCAGCTTGCCGGGGACGGCGCCACGCTGGATGCGCTGCTCGCCGAATGGCTGACGCGCATCTGCCGTTGCGGCCCGCAGGCCAACCGCGCTTTCAAGACGCTGGTGGCGCGCACCGGACAGGTGGGGCAGGGCAAGCAGTTGGACGAGGCCGCGCACCTGTTCGCGCAATGCATGCGCAGCGAAGGCACCGAAGGCATCCAGGCCTTTCGCGGCAAGCGCGACGCCACCTGGGTGGAGCGCTTCGATGCCGCCGACGTACGCGCCGCGCAGGCCACGCAAGATTGATTACACGGGCAACCCGCACAGCAACGGCCCACTTCGACACTCCGCATCCCGAGACGTACCATGCCCGCTACCAGCCGACCCTTCCACACCTTGCTCGTCGCCAACCGCGGCGAGATCGCCGTGCGCATCATGCGCACGGCGCGCCGCCTCGGCCTTGCCACCGTGGCGGTCTATTCCGAGGCCGACCGCCATAGCCCGCACGTGGCCTTCGCCGACCGCGCGGTGCGCATCGGCGACGCCGCGCCGCGCGCGTCCTACCTGAACATCGGCGCCATCGTCGAAGCGGCGCGCAGCAGCGGCGCCGATGCGGTGCACCCCGGATACGGCTTCCTGGCCGAGAATGCCGAATTTGCCGAAGCGGTGACGCAGGCCGGGCTGGTCTTCGTCGGCCCGCCGGCAGAGGCGATCCGCGCCATGGGCAACAAGGCGGAGGCCAAGCGCCTGATGCTTGATGCGGACATGCCCTGCATCCCTGGCTACCAGGGCGAGGCGCAGGACGACGCTGCGCTGCTGCGCGCCGCGGCGCAGATCGGTTTTCCGCTGATGGTCAAGGCTGCGGCCGGCGGCGGCGGGCGCGGCATGCGCCTGGTGCATGAGGCGCATGCCTTGCCCGGCGCGCTGGCCAGCGCGCGCTCCGAGGCCAGCGCCGCCTTCGGCTCCGCGCAACTGATCCTGGAGCGCGCGGTGATCGCGCCGCGCCACGTGGAGATCCAGGTCTTCGCGGATACGCAGGGCCATGTGATCCACCTTGGCGAGCGCGACTGCTCGGTGCAGCGGCGCCACCAGAAGGTGGTTGAGGAGGCGCCGTCGCCAGCGGTATCGCCGGCGCTGCGCGCCCGCATGGGCGAAGCGGCAGTGCGCGCCGCCCAGGCCATCGGCTACGCCGGCGCCGGCACCATGGAGTTCCTGCTCGACGGCGACGGCAATTTCTACTTCATGGAAATGAACACCCGCCTGCAGGTGGAGCATGCGGTGACCGAAGCCATCACCGGTTTCGACCTGGTCGAATGGCAGTTGCGCGTGGCCGCCGGCGAGCCGTTGCCGGTCACGCAGGACCAGGTGGCGCTAAGCGGCCACGCCATCGAGGTCAGGCTGACCGCCGAGGACGTGGCCGCAGGGTTCCTGCCGCAGGGCGGGCCGGTGCTGCGCTGGCGCGCGCCGGGCGCCGGGCACGATGTGCGGGTCGACCACGCGCTGCAGGAAGGCGGCGAGATCCCCGTTCACTACGATTCGATGGTGGCCAAGCTGGTCGCCCACGGCGCCACCCGCGAAGAAGCACGCCGCAAGCTGCTGCGCGCGGTGGAGCAGACCGTGCTGCTGGGCGTGGCCAGCAACCAGGGCTTCCTGGCCGACTGCCTGGCGCACGAAGCCTTCGCCGCCAGCCAGGTGCATACCGGCTTTGTCGACGCGCATATGCAGTCCGCGCTGCGCGCGGCGCAGCCCGCCGTGACGCAGGTGGCCTGCGCGGCGCTGGCCGCCTCCGGCTTGCTGGTGGCAACGGCACGCCCGGAACTGGTGGCGCACGGCAGCAGCCTTGGCCTGCGCGCCGGGGAGCGCCAATGGCGCGTGGATCTGCGCGCCGTGGCCGACGGCTGGGAGGCAGCCGTGTGCGAAAGCGGCGGCACGGCCGCGGAGATCGTCCGGGCGCGCGTGCTGCGCGCCGATGCGGAGCAGGGCAGTGCGCTGGTCGAGTGCAACGGTGCCGCGCTGCCGCTGGTATTCGCCACCGAAGGCGACGCCGTGCACCTGTTCAGCGCCGGCCGCGCATGGCGCTTCGCGCGCCTGGACCCGCGCCGGAAGACGCGCGAGGCGGCCAGCGCCGAAAGCGCCGGCGAGTTGCTGGCGCCGCTGGCCGCACGCATCGTGGCGGTGAAGACGGTGGCCGGCGAGCCGGTGCGGGCCGGCCAGGTGCTGGTGGTGCTGGAGGCGATGAAGATGGAGCACGCCATCGTCGCGCCATTTGACGGCGTGGTGGCGGAACTGCACGCCCGCGAAGGCGGCCAGGCTCGGGCCGGTGCCTTGCTGGCGCGCGTCGAAGCGGAGCCCGAGGGCAACGCAACGGAGTCCAGGACATGAGCGCCGCTCCCGCAACATCGAACCCGGCGCGCACCGTCCGCATCGGCGGCGCCTCCGGCTTCTGGGGCGATTCGGCCATCGCCACGCCGCAATTGCTGGAGGTCCCCGGCCTGCAATACCTGGTCTACGACTACCTGGCCGAAACCACCATGTCGATCCTGGCGCGTGCCCGCGCCAGGGATGCTGCACTGGGCTATGCGACCGATTTCGTCCATGCGGCGATGGCGCCGCACCTCGGCCAGATCCTGGCGCGCGGCATCCGCGTGATCGCCAATGCCGGCGGCCTCAACCCGCAGGCTTGCCGCGATGCCTTGATGGAAGCCGCCGCGCGGCAAGGGCTCACGCCCAGGGTCGCGGTGGTCAGCGGTGATGATGTGCTGCCTGCCTTCGAGGGCTGGCGCGCAGCGGGACTTACCGACCTGTACACCGGCGCCGCGCCGCCGGCCGAGCTGATGTCGGCCAACGCCTATACCGGCGCGCAGGGCATTGCCCGCGCGCTGGCGATGGGCGCCGATATCGTCATCACCGGCCGCTGCGTTGACAGCGCCGTGGTGGTCGGTGCGCTGGCCCACGAGTTCGGCTGGCAATGGAACGACTGGGACCGGCTCGCCGCCGGCACGCTGGCCGGCCATGTGATCGAGTGCGGGGCGCAGGCCACCGGCGGGCTGTTCACCGACTGGCAGCGTGTGCCGGACTGGGACCGCATCGGCTACCCGGTGATCGACTGCGCGGAGGACGGCAGCTTTGTGCTGACCAAGCCCGAACACACGGGCGGCCTGGTCGATCCCGCCGCCGTGGCGGAGCAGGTCTTGTATGAGGTGGGCGACCCCGGCAACTACCTGATGCCCGACGTTGTTTGCGACTTCCGCATGGTGCGCGCCGAACTGCTGGCTCCCGGCCAGGTGCGCGTGCACGGCGCGCGCGGCCGTGCGCCCGGCGCCAGCTACAAGGCCAACGGCACCTGGCAGGACGGCTACCAGATCAGCCTGATGATGGCGATCCGCGGCATCGACGCACCCGCCAAGGCCCACCGCACGGCAGACGCGCTGCTTGCCCGCACCCGCGCCATGCTGGCTGCCAGCGGCTTCGCGGACTACAGCGATACCGTGGTGGAACTGCTCGGCAGCGAATCGCAATATGGGCCGCATGCGCGCGCGCTGCCGACCCGCGAAGTGGTGCTGCGCATCGGCGCGCGCCATGCGCAGGCCCAGGCGCTGCGTTTCCTGCAACGCGAATGCTCGTCGGCGGGGACCTCGATGGCCGCCGGCACCCGCTCGTCCTTCGCCGGCCGCGTGGATATCCAGCCGGTTGTCAAGGTGTTCTCCTTTCTGGTGCCCAAGGCGGAAGTGCCAATGCGGATCGCACTGGATGGCCGGGCGGAGACGCTTGCCTGCGCCGCCCACGTCGGCGGACCGTCGGTGCCGGCATCGCTGGCGCCCCGGCCGGAACTTGCGGTGCCCGAAGGGCCACGCGTAACCGTTCCCCTCGTCGCGCTGGCCTATGCACGCAGCGGCGACAAAGGCGACGACGAGAACATCGGAGTGATCGCGCGCCAGCCGGCTTATCTGCCGCTGCTGCGGGAGCAACTGACGCCGGCCGCGGTGCGCGCGTATTTCGCTCACCTGGTTGAAGGCGAAGTCGAATGCTTCGAGGTGCCGGGCCTGCACGCCCTCAACTTCCTGCTGCATCGCGCCCTGGGCGGCGGAGGCGTGGCCAGCCTGCGCTCCGATCCGCTGGGCAAGAGCTACGCGCAGATGCTGCTCGATTTCCCGCTGGCCGTGCCGCAAGGCTGGGCGTAGACGCCGGCTTGCCATTGCATAACGTCGGCCGCCAGACCCAGGCGCGCCGATGCCATCCTGACGGAGGAGACATGAGAAGAACCACGATAACGATCCGGTCCCGCGGCCTGCGGCTAACAGCGTGCCTGATGGCCGCGGCACTGGCATGCGGCATAGCCGGCGCGGCGCGCGCCGATGCGCCTTACCCGTCCAAGCCATTGCGCGTAGTGGTGCCCTACACGCCGGGTGGCGTGTCCGACGCGGTGACGCGCCTTGTCATGCAGAAGCTGGCCGAACGCCTGGGCCAGCCCGTGGTGGTGGAAAACCGCCCCGGCGCCAACGGCATGATCGGCTCCGACAACGTGGCCAAGTCCGCGCCCGATGGTTACTCGCTGCTGGTGGTGGTGGCCGCCCATGCCATCAATCCCAGCCTCTATCCCAAGATGAGCTTCGACCCCGTCAGGGACCTGACCGGCGTCAGCCAGATCGGCCGCATCCCGCTGTTGCTGGTCTCAAGCGCGCAGCTGCCGCCCGGCAGCGTGAAGGAACTGGTGAGCTGGGGCAAGGCCCATCCGGACAAGATGACCTTTGCCTCCAGTGGCAACGGCTCCGGCGCGCACCTGGCCGGCGAGCTGTTCTCGCAGGCCGTCGGCATGAGGATGACCCATGTGCCCTACAAGGGCGTGTCGCCGGCGTTGCCCGATCTGTTCTCCGGGCAGGTGGCGATGATCTTCGATTCCGTGCAGACCATGATGCCGCAGGTGAAAGCGGGAAAGCTCAAGGCCCTGGCGATTACCAGTCCCTCGCGCTGGCCGGCTGCGCCCGATGTGCCAACGATGGCGGAGGCGGGCTATCCGGCGGTCACGGCCAGCAGCTGGATCGGGCTGCTGGCGCCGGCAAAGACGCCAAAGGCAGTGCTGGACAAGCTGTCGGGCGAAATGGATGCGGTGTTGCACCGGCCGGACGTCAAGGCGCGGCTGATCGAATATGGGATCGATCCGGTTGGCGGGACACCGGACCAGTTCCAGGCATTCATCAAGGATGAAGCGGTGAGATGGGCCGGCGTGGTCAGGAAGGGCGGGATCAAGGTGGAGTAACCAGATCCGGATCACATCTCCGGAGGCTGCGGTTCCAGCGGGTCGAAATCCAGTTCGATCTTCGCGCCGTTGGGATCGTGCAGGAACAACTGCCAGACGCTGGAGCCCGCTTGCCGACCGAGGTGGAACGGAATGCCCCGGCGCCGCAGGTGGCTGGTGACGTGCCGGAGGTCCGTGGCGCTGAAGGCCATGTGATCCAGCACGCCCGCGGCCGGTGCCGGCAGTGCATCGACCGCGACGAGATGAATGATGGGCGCGCCGGCGGCATAGAGCCAGGCCCCGGGGAAGGCAAACGGCGGGCGGGCGCCGGTTTTGAAGCCAAGCACCTCGGTGTAGAACCGGACGGTGTCTTCCAGCGCGGCGGTCAGTACCGTGAAGTGGTTCATCCCGACAATCGTCATGCGTCGCTCCTTGTTGCAGGAGCGTTGCGCTCCCCGGGTGATTCAGCTCTCAGGCCTCAGGACTCAGACCAGGCCAGGCATCGGCACGTCGGGATTCACGTCGGCCTCGTAATCCACTCCGTCCATCTCAAATCCGAACAGGCGCAGGAATTCCTTTTTGTAGCCGGTGAAGTCCGTCAGCGCGTAGATGTTGTCGCTGGTGACCTGGGGCCAGAGTTGCTGGACGCGGGACTGAACCTCCGCGTCGAGTTCCTTGTAGTCGGCGCGCAGGCGGCCTTCCTGGTCAAGGCACGGCGCATCGCCGTACAGGCTGTCCTTGTAGAGCCCGTAGACCTGCTCGATGCAGCCTTCATGCGTGCCCTGTTCCTTCATGACCTTGAACAGCAGCGACAGGTACAGCGGCATCATGGGGATGGCGGAACTTGCCTGCGTGACCACGGCCTTCAGCACCGAGACGCGCGCGTCGCCACCCTTGGCGGCCAGCTTGTCGCGCAGGCCAAGCACCTTCTGGTCCAGGTCCTTCTTGGCGGCGCCGATGGAACCGTTCCAGTAGATGTCGTGCGTGATCTTCTCGCCCAGGTAGGTGAAGGCGGTCGTCTTCACGCCGTCGGCCAGCACGCCCGCGGCCTGTAGCGCGTCGATCCACATCTGCCAGTCTTCGCCGCCCATCACGGCCACGGTGTTGTCGATCTCGCTTTGTGTCGCGGGCTCCAGGGTGGTCTCCCTGACCACTTCCTTGTCGGTGTCGAGGCCGCGCAGGCTGACCGCTTTGCCAACCGGTTTCAGCGTCGAATTGAACACTTCGCCGGTCTTCGGATGCGTCCGTTTCGGCGAGGCGAGGCTGTAGACCACCAGGTCGACCTGGTCGAGATCGCGCTTGATGGTATCGATCGTCTTCTGCTTGATCTCGTCGGAGAAAGCATCGCCATTGATGCCCTTCGCGTACAGGCCCTTGTCAGCGGCAAACCGATGGAAAGCCGCGGTGTTGTACCAGCCGGCCGTGCCCGGCTTGCTGTCGGTGCCGGGACGTTCGAAGAAGACACCGAGCGTATTGGCGCCGGAACCGAATGCGGCAGTGATCCGGGCTGCGAGACCGTATCCGGTCGACGCGCCGATCACCAGCACTTTCTTCGGGCCGCCGGCGATGGGGCCTTTTGCCGTGACGTAGTCGATCTGTTCCCTGACGTTGGCTTCGCAGCCTGTGGGGTGGGTGGTAACGCAGATAAAGCCACGCACGCGCGGTTTGATGATCATGAAGACCTCGCTTGTTAGATGCCGAGCCTGATTTAGAAGGCGAAAACTCCGCGCATTGTAAATGAGGAGGCAAAGGACGAGGCCGCCAGCCCGGCGAGGTGGCGGGGGCGGTGGGCGCGGGTCTCCTAATGTTGCTGCCGGTACGCAACCTGAAGCCAGCTTTGAGAGGCGTTGCTCGTGTTCCGCCCGGCAGGATCGCCGGCGTCCTCCGCGGCTGCGCCCAGCAGGCAAGTCCTCAGCTCATCGCGTTCCGTGAAGGTCGGCGTGGCGAGCCAGCCGACGAACTCGTCGTGCCAGTTCTCCCAGGCGTTTTCGTCGAATTCGAACGGCTCGTCCAGCCGCCCGCCGTCGCGCAGGTAGCTGCCGACGATACGCGTGCCGTCCCAGTATGCAACGGCCACCTCGGTCAGGTCCGCCGTGGTTCCCATCGGCAGGTCGCGCAACAACATGGTCAAATGTGCCTTGAACGATGCGAATCCGTCTGAGGTCATCGCTTGCTCCGCTTCTGGGTTACGCATACTTTGCCGGTTGAAAGCATGTACCCGTTCCGATGGCGCGTCGATATTCAGCGTCGTCCGGCACGCGCAAGACCGGCTGCTTGGTGGCGCGATGCGCCAGGGATTCAACGCCGTTTCACCCGAACGTACCCCGTGTCAGGTCTTTCTCGAATTCGACGGTCCAAGCCGTGCCATGTCCGATCCGGTATTCCCTCTCCTTGAGCGTCGATCTGCGCACGATGCTGATCTGGCCCTGGAGCGGGTAGACCTCGTCCACAACGTCGGTCGTGCCGCCTTCCTGCAGCAGGAAATCGGCTTCGTCAAGCCGGTGGCGCTGCAGGATGGCAACGAAATCCGCTTTCTCGTCCGGTGAAATCACTGACATTTTGCGTCCTCCCCAATACTGAACGCTCGACTTTTCCAAGATAGCACAAGCTTCAACGCTGTGGCGGCGAGGTGCCTTACCCCATGGAAGACGGCAGCATCGGCATCGGGGTACATGCCCGCCCGTCCGCGGTCTGCCGGGGGGCATTCATTCCGTCTACGGCTAGCAGGTGAGGTGCAGGATCGCATTGGCGTCGCGGGGATGCTCCGCTAGCTTTGCGATGGCTTCCGCGGTCGGCAGAATGACCAGTTCGACGTGGCGGCGCCTGGCCTCGCGCTTCACCTCCTCCATGACCGGCAAGGCACCGGTACCGGTGCCGATAACCAGGCGGCTGCAGTTCCAGGGTATGTCTTCCATGGCCGACAGCGGCGTGTGCCCAAAGGCCTCGCGGAATTGCCGGGATGCCCTTTTCTTGCGTTTGCGCACCTTTCCCTGATCGATGACCACATCATGCTGGTAAGTCTCTCCATCGATACAGATGGAGCCAAAGGAAAATGCTTCAAAGCGCATACGTACCTCCGCTGGGACGCGGGCGGCGTCAGTGGCTCATGGCGCGTCTCTGTGCGGCTTGCTGGCCGTGACAGAAATCACGTCCAGGTCGAAGAAGGGGCTGTCCTGGGGCGGTGGCGGTAATCCCGCGCCCCAGGCGCCGATGGCCAGCTTGATGTACTCCGCCATCTGCTCGTCGGAGATGTCCTTGGGTTGGTCGATGATGACCACATACCGACGATTGCTCATGGTGCGTCCTTATTGGCTGGCAGCGAAGCGGTTCCATTCCGCCTAGGTGCCGCGCTCTCGTCCTGCATGGCACCGCGATTGCCCTTCAAGCCCTGTGCCGGAGTCGCACAGGGCATTGCCAAGGGCCATGGCTCTCCCTGTCCACGCTTTGAGTATAGGAGGCACGACCGACGGCGCGCATCAGGCCGCGCGCCCTTGGGCAACGTGTTGGCGGCGGCTGCGATCGGGTCTCCTAGCGCTTGCGCGGCGTCACGGCGCGCGGCACATCGTCGGCCGGATCGGGTACCAGGTCCTTGTCCAACACGTCATCGATGCTGGGCGGCATAGGGGGGTGCTCCTCCCGTTCCGCGCTCCGGTCTGCCCGGTCCGCGGGTGTGTCCGCGGGAATGCTCTCGGCGGCGCGCGTAATCTCGTTCATGCTTTCATCCGGCGTGTCATCGTCGTCCGGTTCGTGCCCATGGCGGAAGTCGATCGGTTCTTGCGCTTCTTCAGCGAAGATGTCGACGGCCTCGTCGAGGTTCTCCCACGTGTCATCCAGTTCAGTGGGATCGAGGATGCTGGGAATGGTGCGATCCGTGTGTAGCCGATCCGGCGGTCCGGTTCGCCGCGTCTTGCCAGAATCCGCCTTGTGCGGCTTGTTCATGGTCAACTCCTGAGCGACGATGGTGGTCATGCCTGATGCAGGCATGCGCTTGTTTCCATAATAAGCACGCAAAGCGCGCAAGGGGCGCGACGTGAAGCGCAGGTGCCTGATGCGGTACTGGTCATGCGAAACGAAAGGCCTGATTGCCCGCGATGGTGTCCTAGAATGAAATGCCGGAGTGCCGGAAGTCACAGGCAGACCAGATGCAGCGAGTCCCTGCACCATGCAGGATGGAGGCGCGTCATGCCCACCTATTCGTACCGTTGTGAGAAGTGCGGTCAGGTTTTCGACCACGCGGAACATCTCGCGGAACATGCAACGGCCCATCCGCCTTGCCCCAAATGCGGCAGCGAAACGGTCCAGCATGTGCCAACGCCGTTTGTTGCGAAGACGGCCAGGAAGAGTTGAAGCCTGCCGGCCTTCGATGGCGAGCGAAGAAGGGGGGCGGTAAGGGACGCTAAAGCGGAGCTTGGCCCGGTGCGTGATTTGCTTCTCCGAAGCCGCCTCGTCGTCACGAGTCGCTTCGCACCAGCGGTGCAAAGGAGACCGGCGACTTCCTCGTCTACTTGAAGCGGCCTGCCCGATTGCGCTGCTTGCAACGCGGCGGCGCCGGGCGCAGGCCTGCCTTCCAGCCAATTTCGGATCGAGAGTGACTCGCGCGCACCATTGAGATGGGAACTACAGCCGCATTGGCAAGGTGCGCTGCGCATCGGAGCAAAGAGGACTAAACTGGTTCCAGATGGCACGTACTGGTGGGGACGATGCTCAGGCTAAGCAAGCTGACCGACTACGGCACGGTAATCATGACGCACATGGCGCGGGATCCCGACCGGATCTGCAGTGCCGCCGATGTTGCGGCCGAGATCGGCGTGTCGGCACCGACGGCGAGCAAAATCCTGAAGATGCTCGCGCGGCAACACCTGCTGCATTCGTTGCGCGGCGCCAAGGGCGGCTATCTGCTGGCTCGGCCGCCGCAGGAGATCTCGATCGCGCAGGTGATCGACGCCATGGAAGGTCCTGCCGGCATGACCGAATGCAGCATTGCAGCCGGCTTGTGCGCCCAGGAGCGAACGTGTCGCATTCGCGCGAACTGGCAGCGAATCAGCCTGGCGATCTTTCATGCCCTGGATGGCGTCACGCTGGCGGATATGACGCAACCGATGTCGCATCCAGTGGATATCGGCACACTGCACGCCTGGAAGGCGGCAGGCCGTAAGCCGGCCCTCGAGTGACATTCGAGGGACTCAAGGCAATCGAAGGCAGAACATGGCAACCCCGGCGCACAAGCTCGACGAACTGATCAGCCAAGGCTATCAGCACGGCTTCTACACGTCCGTGGCAACGGACACGGTGCCGTGCGGGCTGAACGAGGACGTGATCCGCATGATCTCTGCCATGAAAGACGAGCCGGAATTCATGCTGGCGTGGCGTCTCAAGGCCTATCGTCACTGGCTGACAGTGTCCGAGCCGCATTGGGCGACCGTCAGGCACCCGCCCATCGACTACCAGGCTATCGCCTACTATTCCGCGCCGCACTCCCAGAAGACCGGGCCCAAGACGCTGGATGAGGTCGATCCCGAGTTGCTGCGCACCTACGAGAAGCTGGGAGTGCCCCTGCGGGAGCGCGAGTTGCTCGCGGGGGTCGCCGTGGATGCGGTATTCGACAGCGTCTCGGTAGCCACCACCTTCAAGGCGAAACTGGGCGAACTGGGCATCATTTTCTGTTCGTTCTCGGAGGCGGTGCGGGAGCACCCCGGGCTGGTGCAGCAGTACCTCGGCACGGTCGTACCCTACACCGACAACTACTTCGCCACGCTCAACTCGGCTGTGTTCAGCGACGGGTCGTTCTGCTATATCCCCCCCGGAGTCCGCTGCCCGATGGAGTTGTCCACTTACTTTCGCATCAATGCCCAGAAGACCGGACAGTTCGAGCGCACCCTGATCATCGCCGACGAGGGCGCCTACGTCAGCTATCTGGAAGGCTGCACCGCGCCGATGCGCGACGAAAACCAGCTGCATGCCGCGGTGGTGGAACTGATCGCGCTGGAAGATGCGCAGATCCGGTACGCGACGGTGCAGAACTGGTATCCGGGCGACAAGGAAGGCAAGGGCGGCATCTATAATTTCGTGACCAAGCGCGGCGACTGCCGCGGCGCCCGCTCGAAGATATCGTGGACCCAGGTCGAGACCGGATCGGCCATTACCTGGAAGTATCCGAGCGTGATCTTGCAGGGCGACGATTCGGTTGGGGAGTTCTATTCCGTGGCACTGACCAACCACTACCAGCAGGCCGACACCGGCACCAAGATGACCCACCTCGGCAGGAATACCCGGAGCACGATTCTGTCCAAGGGCATCTCGGCTGGCCACGGCCAGAACGCATACCGTGGGCTGGTGAAGATGGCAAAGGGCGCCAGCGGCGCGCGCAACTACTCGCAGTGCGACTCGCTGTTGCTGGGCGACAAATGCGCGGCACACACCTTTCCCTATATCGAGGTGAAGAATGCCACGGCCCGCGTCGAACACGAGGCCTCCACCTCGCGCATCGGCGAGGATCAGCTGTTCTATTGCCAAAGCCGCGGTATCGGCCCGGAAGACGCGGTATCGATGATCGTGAACGGCTTTTGCAAGGAAGTGTTCAAGGAGTTGCCGATGGAGTTCGCGGTGGAGGCGCAGAAGCTGCTGGGCGTCAGCCTGGAGGGAAGCATCGGCTAGGGGAGCGCGCGGGACGCGCTGCCTCGGAGCCGTATTGGAATCACACCGGAGCAAGAGGCCAGCCATGCTTGAAATCCGCGACCTGCACGTCTCAGTCGACGACAAGCCCATCCTGCGCGGCATAGACCTTAGCGTGAAGGCCGGCGAAGTGCACGCCATCATGGGCCCCAACGGCTCTGGCAAGAGCACCCTTGCCCACGTGCTGGCCGGACGTGACCGTTACGTCGTGACCGCAGGCGAAGTCCTCTACGACGGCGCGAACCTGCTCGGCATGCCGCCCGAAGAACGCGCGCGCGCGGGCGTCTTCCTTGCCTTCCAGTATCCGGTGGAAATTCCGGGCGTCTCGAACATCTATCTGCTCAAGGCGGGGCTCAACGCGATCCGCAAGCATCGCGGCGAGCCGGAGCTGGATGCCATGGACTTTCTCGCGCTGGTCAAGGACAAACTCAGGCTCATGGAGATGGACGTAAGCCTGCTTTACCGCGCCGTGAACGAGGGCTTTTCCGGTGGCGAAAAGAAACGCAACGAGATCCTGCAAATGGCGGTGCTGGAGCCCCGGCTTGCCATTCTCGACGAGACCGACTCCGGCCTCGACATCGACGCGCTCAAGGTCGTCGCCAGCGGCATCGGTGCCATGCGCGGTCCGCAACGCGCCATCGTGCTGGTTACCCACTACCAGCGGCTGCTTAATTACATCGTGCCGGATCGCGTGCACGTGCTGGCACAGGGCCGCATTGCCAGGTCTGGCGGGCCCGAACTGGCGCTGGAACTTGAGCGTCATGGTTATGCGGGAATGGAGGCGCCGGCCTTCACCGGCGCGGAGGCCTCGGCATGAGCGCAACCGGTGTGGAACACTATCTTGCAGAGTTTGCCCGCGTCGAGGCCGTATTGCCCGGCCGGCGGCTGCCCTGGCTCGCGCGCGCGCGCCAACAGGCGCTGGAACACTTCGCGCAATCCGGGTTTCCGACGCTTCGCCACGAGGACTGGAAATACACCAGCGTGGCCGCGATCGAGAGAAGCCGCTTTGCCGCGGGGCCGGCGCGGTCCGGCGACCAGCCGGACGCCGCCCTGGCCGCGCGGATCGAGACGCTCGCCCTGCCCGGCGCGCACCTGATGGTATTCGTCGATGGCCGCCTCCAGCCGCAATGGTCGCGCATCGGGGTGCTGCCGGCAGGGGTTGAACTCGTCAGCCTCGCCGCCATGCTGGAGCGCGCACCGGAGCCTGTGGAAGCGCTGCTTTGCCGCCGCATGAGCGACTACCCGTCCGGCTTCGCTGCCTTGAACACCGCATTCATGACCGATGGCGCCTATATCCGCCTGGCCGCCGGCACTGCTCCCGACCAGCCGATCCACTTGCTGTTCATTGCCACTCAGCCGGAACTGGTCACCCACACGCGTAATCTCGTGATGGCGGAAGCAGGCAGCCATGTCTGCATCGTGGAACACCACGTGGGGGTGGACGGCCTCGGTTATTTCACCAATAGCGTCACCGACATCGTCGCCGCGCGTGACGCGCAGGTCGAACATGACAAGGTGCAGCAAGAGAGCCTCAAGGCGTTTCACATCGCCGGCGTGAATATGGACCAGCGGCACGGCAGCCGCTTCACCTCCAGTGCATTCGCCCTGGGCGGCGCCCTGGCGCGGGCCGACATCCAGGTCGGGCTGAATGGCGAGCGCGCCGAATGCTCGCTCGATGGGCTGTACATGACCGGCGGCCGGCAGCATATCGACCACCACACCCGCATCGACCACGCCAGGCCGGATGGCAAGAGCCGCGAATTCTATAAAGGCGTGCTGGCCGGCGCCTCGCGCGCCGTGTTCAACGGCAAGGTGGTGGTGCATCCCGATGCCCAACATACCGATGCGCACCAGTCCAACCGCAACCTGCTCTTGTCGGAGAACGCCGAAGTCGACACCAAGCCACAACTGGAGATCTACGCCGACGACGTCAAATGTAGCCACGGCGCCACCGTAGGCCAGCTTGATCCCGACCAGATCTACTACCTGCGTTCGCGCGGGGTCGACGATGCCTCGGCGCGGGCCCTGCTGACCTTCGCCTTCGCCGCGGAGATGGTCGACCGGCTGGGCCTGGCCTGCTTGCGCGCGCGGCTGGAAACGCTGTTGCGCGGCCATTTGCCGGAACCGGTGGAGGCGCTGACATGAACACTGCCGCGCATGAACTCAGGGCCCTGGAGCGCGCGGTACCGGCCGCTGGCCTGGACGTCATGCGGCTGCGCCGGGATTTCCCCATCCTGCGGCAGACGGTCAACGGCAAGCCGCTGGTTTACCTGGACAACGCCGCCACCAGCCAGAAGCCACAGAGCGTGATCGACTGCGAGGCGCGTTACTACGCCGCGCTCAATGCCAATATCCACCGCGGCGTGCATACCCTGAGCCAACTCGCGACCGATGCCTACGAGGCAGCGCGCGACGCCGTGCGAGGCCTGATCAACGCGGCCCGGCGCGAGGAGATCGTGTTCGTGCGTGGTGCCACGGAGGCGATCAACCTGGTGGCGGCGAGTTACGGGCAGAGCCTGCGGCCCGGGGACGAGATCCTGATCAGCGCGATGGAGCACCATTCCAATATCGTGCCGTGGCAACTGGCGTGCGAGCGCACCGGTGCCATCCTGCGGGTGGCGCCGATCAACGACGCGGGCGAACTGCTGCTGGAGGCATTCGAGCGTTTGCTTGGCCCTCGCACCAGGCTGGTTGCCGTGACCCATCTCTCCAATGCCCTTGGCACGGTCAACCCGGTGCGGTACCTCATCGAACTGGCGCACGCCAGGGGGATTCCGGTGCTGGTCGACGGGGCTCAGGCCGTGCCGCACCTCAACGTTGACGTGCAGGCGCTGGATTGCGATTTCTACGCATTCTCCGGGCACAAACTCTACGGCCCCACCGGCATTGGCGTGCTCTACGGCAAGGCTGCGTTACTCGATGCCATGCCGCCTTACCAGGGCGGGGGCGACATGATTCGCGAGGTCACCTTCCGCAAGACCACTTACAACGAACTGCCCTTCAAGTTCGAGGCCGGTACGCCCAATATTGCCGGCGTGATCGGCCTGGGCGCCGCGATCGGCTATGTGAGCGCAATAGGCCTGGATGCCATCGCGGCCCACGAGCACGCGCTGCTCGCCTACGCCACCGGGCAGGCGGCGCAGATTGCCGGCCTGCGCATCATCGGCACGGCCGCGGACAAGGCGAGCATTCTCTCGTTCGTCCTGGATGGCGTGCATCCCCATGATGCCGGCACCATCCTCGACCTGGAAGGCGTGGCGGTCCGCGCCGGCCACCACTGCGCGATGCCCGTGATGGAGCGGTTCGGCGTGCCTGCCACGGTGCGGGCGTCCTTTGCGCTATACAACACGCGGGACGAAGTGGATGCGCTGTTCCGTGCCGTGCGCAAGTCACGGGAGGTATTTGCCTGATGTCCGATCTGCTCGATCTTTACCGGGAAGTCGTGATCGACCACAGCCGTTCTCCGCGCAATTGCAGGCGGCTGACGGGTGCGAACCGCAGCGCCGAGGGGTTCAACCCCCTGTGCGGTGACCGGCTGACGCTGTACCTGAAGATCAGTCATGGCGTAATCGAGGATGCGAGCTTCGAGGGATCCGGCTGTGCCATCTCCACCGCTTCGGCGTCGCTGATGACCGACGCGATCAAGGGTAAGACCGAGGCGCAGGCGCAGGCGTTGTTTTCCGGCTTCCATGCGCTCGTGACCGGATCCGGCCCGGCGCAGGCCAGCGCACCGTTGGGCAAGCTGGAAGTGCTGGGCGGCGTACGGGCGTTTCCGGCGCGTGTGAAGTGCGCGACGCTGGCCTGGCATACCATGCAGGCCGCCTTGCGCGGCAGCACCCAGCCGGTATCAACGGAGTGACGCAATGAGCATGATCGATTGGCTGCGCAAGGCCGAGGCACACGAAGACCAGGTCGAGCCTGACCCCGATACGATGGAGGGGCGGGTGATAGAGGCGTTGCGCACCGTTTATGACCCCGAGATTCCGGTCAATATCTACGACCTGGGACTGGTCTATGCCCTGTCCGTGGACGAAGCCGCCGGCAAGGTGGGCATCCGCATGACGCTGACCGCGCCGGGCTGCCCGGTGGCGCAGACCTTCCCCGGCGTGGTCGAGAGTGCCATCATGGAAATTGGCGGTGTGGACGAAGTCGACGTTGAACTGGTATGGGATCCGCCCTGGTCGCGAGAGCGGATGAGCGAGGCGGCGCGGCTGGAACTGGGATTGCTCTGAGATGAGCGAATGGACCGATGTCGCCCTGGCCGACGAATTCAAGCCCGGGACGTGCCGCACCGTTGACGTCGACGGCGTGCAGGTCGCGGTATTCAATGTGGGCGGCAGCTACTACGCTGTCGAGGACATGTGTTCCCACGAGTCGGAGCCTTTGTGTGGCGGCGACGTCGAAGGCGAGGAAGTCGTCTGCCCGCGCCACGGCGCGCATTTCTCCCTCACCACGGGGGCGGCGCTGTCCCCGCCGGCGTACGACCCGGTGGCGATTTTCCCGGTCCGGGTCGCAGGCGGCAGGGTGCAGGTCAAGGATGACCGCTGGGAATAGGGGAAATAGGGGGCACCGTGCATCTTCTCCAATCCCAGATCCCTCTTCAGCGCTCCGGGCAGCACCGCATCCATGCCTTACTTCGCCGGCAGCATCTCCCGTTGACAGTCGACAGTCCCGCGCCACGCTACGCCAGCGCGAGCGGATGTCGTGCACTAACCATCATGCGGAGGCCGTCCATGTCGCGCATGCTTATCGTCCTTGGCCTGATCCTGGTAACTGGAGGACTCCTCTGGCCCTTGCTGTCCGGGCTCGGGCTCGGCCACTTGCCCGGGGATATCGTTATCCATCGGCATCACTTTCACTTATATCTTCCGATCACCACCTCGCTGCTTGTCAGCGCGGCGGTGTCGTTCATTCTTTGGCTGATCGGCCGGTGAAGCGGGGCGCCGTCTTGGGCTGTGGTGCGGTTCGGCCTTGTGCATGCGCTGGTCCGGCATATATTGAAAGACCTTCCCGCGCATTCTTCCTCGAGCCCATACCTCTATGCTGTACAAGTTCATCGAGTACCAGCGTTCGCTGATCGAGCCGTGGACAGCGTGGGCCGCGCAGGCCACGAACGCATTCACTGACCCCGGCAGCCCGTTCGCCCATGTCCCTGGGGCGTCTTGCTATGCTGCGGGCTATGAGTATCTCTACCGGCTGGGCAAGACCTATGGGAAGCCCGCCTTCGGCATCACCGCGTTCGATGCGGACGGCCGCGTCGTGGCAGTGGACGAGCAGGTCGTGCTGGAACGGCCATTTTGCCGTCTGCTGCGTTTCGCCCACGAGGCGGCCGCCGCGCCGGAGCGCCGGCCGGCGGTGCTGGTGTGCGCGCCGCTGGCCGGCCATCACGCCGTGCTGATGCGAGAAGTCGTTGAAATGCTGCTGCCCGCTCATGAGGTCTATGTAACGGACTGGCGCGATGCGCGTCACGTGCCCGCGGCCGAGGGGCCGTTCCGCCTGGACGACTGCGTCGGCGAGTTACAGGCGTTCATCCGGCATATCGGCGGGCAGCGCCTGCACGTGCTCGCCGTCTGCCAGGCAACCGTGCCGGCGCTGGCGGCGACATCGCTGCTGGCCAGCGCCGGCGAGCCGGTGCCAAGAAGCCTGGTGCTGATGGGCGGCCCGATCGATGCCCGCCGCAACCCGACCGCCGTGGACCGCCTGGCCACCCGCCAGCCGCTGGCGTGGTTCGAGAGCAACCTGATTTGCACGGTGCCGGCCCGTTATCCTGGTGCGGGCCGCAAGGTGTACCCCAGCTTCCTGCAGCATGCCGGCCTGGTTATGGCGCATCCGGCGCGCATGGTCGGTGCGCAATGGGACTACTACATTGACCTGGTGCACGGCGATGCCGAGCATGCGCCGGCGCACCGGCGCATTTGCGATGAGTACAACTCGGTGCTCGACATAGCGGCGGAGTTCTACCTGGATACCATCCGCATCGTGTTCCAGGAGTTCCGCCTAGCCCGCGGCAACTGGAGCGTGCAGGGCCACGCCGTGCGTCCCCGGGACATTCGCGACATCGGCCTGCTCACCGTGGAGGGCGGGCGGGACGACATCTCCGGCCGCGGCCAGACCCACGCGGCGCAAGACTTGTGCAGCGGCATCGCGCCGAGCCACAGGCGGCAGCTCACGGCGGCGCAGTGCGGCCACTATGAGCTGTTCTCCGGGCAATTGTGGCGGACCGAGGTGTATCCCGTGGTCCGCGACCTGATCCGGGAGTACGCCTAGCGCCCTTGTACCCGAGCAGCGTTTGCGCCGCTTGTTTCCATACTTGTTTCTGGTCACAGCCCACTATACTGGGCTAGACGCCTGCAGCCTCAGCGTAGCGTCGGGATGCAGCCGCAATCGTCGGCCTTCCGTAGATTTGCACCCACCCATCACATGGAGACTGAATATGTCGATTCGCATCGGTGACGAAGCCCCCGATTTCACGGCAGATACCACGGAAGGCAAGATAAATTTCCATGAATGGATCGGGGACAAATGGGCGATCCTGTTCTCCCATCCCAAGGACTTTACGCCGGTCTGTACTACCGAACTGGGCTATATGGCCGGCCTCAAGCCGGAATTCGACCGGCGCAATACCAAGATCATCGGGCTCAGCGTGGACCCCGTCAGCGACCACCAGAACTGGGTCAAGGACATCGCGGAAACGCAGGGCCACGCCGTCAACTATCCCATGATCGGCGACGTCGACCTCACGGTCGCCAAGCTCTACGACATGATTCACCCGAACGCGAGTGGTGGCCCGCGCACTGCCGTGGACAACGCCACGGTGCGCTCGGTCTTCCTCATCGGGCCCGACAAGAAGGTCAAGGCAATGCTGGTTTACCCGATGAGCGCGGGCCGCAATTTCGACGAAGTGCTGCGCCTGCTGGATTCCCTGCAGCTCAACGCAAAACACACGGTAGCCACACCGGTCAACTGGAAGCCGGGCGACGACGTGATCATCCCCACCTCCGTATCAGACGAAGACGCAAAGAAGAAGTACCCGCAAGGATTCAAGACGCTCAAGCCGTACCTGCGGGTAGTGGCGCAGCCGAAGTAAGGCAAGACACCCGCCACGTGGGTGGGTGGGCCCGCCAGGGCCTCCCCAACCACGTGATGCGAAGCGGGCCGTCAGGGTGTACCAGTCTATCTACAAAATCCCCCTTTCCCTCAACCCCTCCAACTCGACCTCACCCAGCCCCAGCTCCGCCCGAAGGGCCCCCTCCGTATGCTCCCCCAGCATTGGCGGGCACCGCATCTCCACCGGCGTGGCCGAAAACCGCAGCGGACTGCGCAAGCTGGGCGCATCCACCCCCCGCCCATGCGGCAACCGCACCAGCAACCCGCGATGCCTGACCTGCGCATCCTCGAACACCTCGTCGAGCTCATTGATGGGCCCGCCAGGCACGCCGGCACGCTCCAGCGTTTCCAGCAATTCAGCCGAACCCCGCCCGGCAACGCGCGCGGCAATCGCTTCGCGCAAGGTCTCCCGGTTGGCGACCCGGTCAACGTTCTGTGCGAAGCGCGGATCGGCGGCGAGCTCCGGACAGCCAAGCAGCTTGCACAGCGCGGCAAACTGCCCGTTGTTGCCGGAGGCGATGATCAGGTGCCCGTCGCGACACGCGAACACTTCGGAGGGCGCGGCCACCGGGTTGGTGTTGCCGGCGCGCCGGGGCAGCTTGCCAGTCATCTGGTAGCCCAGCGCCAGGTGGCCATTGACCGCCACCGAGGCATCGAGCATGGCGGCGTCGATGTACTGGCCTTCGCCGGTGGCCTGGCGGTGATAGAGCGCGCCCATCAGGGCGACGGTGGCGTAGAGGCCGGTGAGGATGTCGGTGATGGGGATGGCGGTGCGCATCGGTTCGCCGCCGGGGGTGCCGTCCGGCTGGCCGCAGGTGCTCATCAGCCCGGCCATGCCCTGCAGGATGAAGTCGTAGGCCGGGCGGGCGGCGTAGGGGCCATCGGGGCCGAAACCGGTGACTGAGCAATAGATCACATCGGGGCGCAGCGCGCGGATGGACTCATAGTCGAGCCCATATTTCTTCAGGCTGCCGGCCTTGTAGTTCTCCACCACCACATCGCAGCGCGCGGCCAGTTGCCGTACCAGCTCGGCGCCTTCGGGTTTGGATATATCGATGGTGAGCGACTGCTTGCCGCGGTTGCAGGCGAGGTAGAAGGCGGAGTCGTTGGTGGCCGCGCCTTGCGCGTCGGTGAGGAACGGGCCCATCTTGCGGGTGTCGTCGCCGTCGCCGGGTTTCTCGATCTTGTAGACGGTGGCTCCCATGTCGGCCAGGTTCTGCGTGGCCCACGGGCCCGCTACCACGCGCGTCAGGTCGAGTATCTTGATGCCTTCGAGAATTGCGCTCATGTGCCTGCCATCCGGGAAGTAGAGATCCCGCATCATTCGCGGGATTTGCCGTGCACGCAATTCGCCAGTGCGGAAGCCGGCTTACGGCGAGGCGGAAGCGTGGGTGTGGCCGGCGTGGGACTTGTGCTGGCCGTGCTCGTGCTGCGCCGCCTGGTTCGGATCGAAGTCGCAACTCGGGTTGGCTTCGTCGTGCGAATGCGGGTGCAGCGCGCCGGGGATATGCCGGCTGCTGAGCCCGTCGGCGTTGAGCCATGCCAGTGTGGCGGCGGCCGCGCGGTCGATGAGCGTGCCGCACTGCGTGTAGTCGTACGGGGAGACGTCGAGCGGGCACAAGGGCGGGACCACCGAGATATGCGCGTGGTCCGCCCAGCGCTCCAGGTCCTGTACCAGCTGGCGCGCGACCAGCAGCGACAGCGCATTGAAGGCATGGTCGATGGGGCCGCGCGGCTCGCGCCGCGCCGCGCAGGCAAAGCCCGCGGGCAGCACCACCACGCGCGTGGCGCCCAGGCGGATGGCGGTGGAGATCGGCGTGTTATTGGCCACGCCGCCGTCGATCAGTTGCCGCCCGCCCAGCGCCACCGGCGGGAACACGCCGGGGATGGCGGCGCTGGCCAGCACCGACTGGACCAGGCTGCCGGAGGACAGCACTACCTCCGCGCCGGTCTGCATGTCGGTGGCGACCACATAAAGCGGCAGTTCGGCGCGCTCCAGCGGAATGTCGCCGAAATGGCGGGACAGCAGGCGCTTCAGCGCGGCGGAGTCGACCAGATGGGCGCGCTGCCCGCGCAACATGCCGAACAGGCTGCGCCACGACCACGGCATGACCTCGGCGCGGCGCAAGCCGCGCCAGAGCGTTTCCAGCTGGGTAGTGCCGGCCACGTGCGGGTTGCAGGCATAGTAGGCGCCGTTGATGGCGCCGGCGGAGGCGCCGACGACGAAGTCGGGCTTGATGCCCCACGCCACCAGCTCGCGCAGCATGCCGGCCTCGACGGCGCCGAGGCTGCCGCCGCCGGCAAAGACAAATGCGGTTTTTTCCATGGTCTGTGGTGCAGTGCGAAAGCGCAGGGGAATCCAGTAAAGGAAGCATAGGCGACATTTCGCCTGCGCGACAGGCGTCTGCCGCGGGCGGAGGGCGCCGATGGCACATAATGTGCATACAGTGCCAGAAAAAGCACGTGCGCGCCAAGATTTCGAGGCCGCCAAGAGAGGAGACAATGAGCAGTTCAACCGACAAGTTTTCGGCCACCATGCGCGATGGCCTGGCCAATCTCGCGCGGCGCCTGCGCTTTGCCATGGAGGAGGGCTCCATCTGGCTGGACGAGCAGCGCATGATCCTGATCCACACCGGCGCGCTGGGCGCGTTGCGCAAGGAATTGGTGGATACCCTGGGCATGGAGCGCGCGCGGGGCTTGTTCATGCGCATGGGCTTCCATTCCGGCATGCGCGACGCGGAGCTGGCCAAGAAGCTGCGCCCCGGCGACAGCGACTTCGGCCTGCTGGAGATCGGGCCCTGCCTGCACACCATCGAAGGCGTGGTGCGCGTGACCCCGGTCAAGGTGGATATCGACATCGCCGCCGGCATCTACGACGGCGAATTCCTGTGGGAGGACTCCTTCGAAGGCGACGTTCACCGCCAGCTGTTCGGTATCGTCGACGAGCCGGCCTGCTGGATGCAGATCGGCTACGCCACGGGCTATACCTCGGCCCTGATGGGCCGCACCATCCTCTACCGCGAGGTGGAGTGCATCGCCTGCGGCCACGATCACTGCCGCATCGTCGGCAAGCCGCCGGAAGCGTGGGAGGACGGCGCCGAGGTGCTGAAGCTCTACCAGCCCGACCCGGTGATCGAGACCATCCTGGAGCTGCAAAGCGAGGTCGAGCACCTGCGCGCCCTGCAGCGCAACAACGGCAAGCCCGCCGATCTGGTGGGCAGCGCGCCCGGGTTCCGCGCTGCCTGGGGCCTGTTGCAGCGCGCCGCCGCAAGCCATGTGACGGTGCTGCTGCTGGGCGAGACCGGCGTCGGCAAAGAGCGCTTCGCGCAAGCGCTGCACGCGGTCAGCGCGCGGGCTGACAAGCCTTTTATCGCCGTCAATTGCGCGGCGATCCCCGATGAACTGATCGAAGCCGAGCTGTTCGGCGTGGAGAAGGGCGCCTTCACCGGCGCCCACCAGTCGCGCCCCGGCCGCTTCGAGCGGGCGCATGGCGGCACGCTGTTCCTGGACGAACTGGGCGAGCTGTCGGCGTCGGCGCAGTCCAAGCTGCTGCGGGTGTTGCAGGAAGGCGAGGTGGAGCGGGTGGGCGGTACCGAGCCGCGCAAGGTAGACGTACGGCTGGTGGCCGCCACCAACGTAGACCTGGCCGAAGCCGTGAAGCAAGGGACCTTCCGCAAGGACCTGTACTACCGGCTCAACGTCTATCCCGTCACCATCCCGCCGCTGCGCGAGCGCCTCGACGATATCCGCCTGCTGGTAGAGCGCTTCGTTGCCCGCTACGGCGCGCGCCACGGCAAGAAGATCGTCGGCATCACCGACCGCGCATTGGCGGAACTAAGGCGCTACGACTGGCCGGGCAATGTCCGCGAACTGGAAAACGTGATCGAGCGCGGCGTGATCCTGGCCAGCAACGGCGGGCAGATTTCCGCGGACCACTTGTTCCTGCCCAGCAGCGCGCCGCAGGTGATGGACACCGCGCCGCGCCTGGGCGTCAGGGGCACGCTGCCGGAACTGCGCGAAGCGGCGGTGCACGGGCTGCTCGACCATATGGCGGAGCAGCAGCTCGCGCTGGGCGATGTCGAGACTGTGTTGATGGAAGCGGCGATGCAACGCGCCAACGGTAATATGAGTCAGGCGGCGCGGTTGTTGGGGATTACGCGGCCGCAGTTGGCGTATCGGTGGAAGACGCGGGGGGGGCGGGGGGGGGGAGGGGGGGTAATTTGGGGTGGGGTTGGTCGCTGCTCCTTTGATTGGTGTTGGTTTTTGCACCCAACAGCTGTACGACGTCCCACTGTTGGGGTGGTCGGTGTTTTTTTGAGCGACGATGGCCTTTGGCTCATGAGAAACAGAAGTGAAGGTGGCTGTGTTCATGCGGCCACCTCTACCGGATTGACCTGAAACCCGAGGGCCGCGGCACGGCGTTTGAGGGCGGCAATACTGCGCTGGCGCTGCTGCTCTTCATAGTGCTGCTGACCCTCATGAGAAACAGAAGTGAAGGTGGCTGTGTTCATGCGGCCACCTCTACCGGATTGACCTGAAACCCGAGGGCCGCGGCACGGCGTTTGAGGGCGGCAATACTGCGCTGGCGCTGCTGCTCTTCATAGTGCTGCTGGCCCTGGTCGACGAAGGCCTCGCCGCGGGTCAGCATGAAGTACACCATCCGCGCAAGTTTATGGGCGACAGCGGTATTGGCACGCGGTTTGTCCATGCGGGCGCACAGCCGGCGGTAGAACGCGCCGAGCGCCGAGTCGCTGTGCGACAGACTCATGGCGGCCAACTTCAATGCCTGGCGCGCCCGGTTCGCCGAGCGCTTGGTGCCCGAGGCCAGCACCTTGCCACCGCTGATCTTGGTGCCGGGGCACAGGCCCAGCCACGAACAGAAGTGCTTGACATTGGCGAAGCGGCTGAGGTCCGGGCCGATCTCCGAGAGGATCTTCAGCACCGCAGTCGCGCCCAGCCCATTGATGCGCGTGAGGTCCACGCCCGCCCAGTTGGCCATGACCTGGCAGACATCGAATTCGGCACGCAGCTTGCTGCCGGCTCGGGGGACTTTGCCCACGTCGATCTTGCTGTGGCCCAACTTGCCCAGCAAGGCCTGCAGCCTCGTATC
The DNA here is from genome assembly GCF_057814235.1 of Cupriavidus sp. F041. NCBI lineage: Bacteria > Pseudomonadati > Pseudomonadota > Betaproteobacteria > Burkholderiales > Burkholderiaceae > Cupriavidus > Cupriavidus sp. F041. The sequence goes on along the minus strand of NZ_JBVASY010000001.1, from coordinate 693,989 downwards.
GCACTCGGCCAGATGCCGCGCAATGTGGTCGTACATGGCCAGCGCCTGAGCGAGTACAAACAGATGCTCTTCGCGCCAGTTACCCGTCAGCGCCCGGGTGACTTCCTCGGCGCTGGCCTTGACGCGGCTGTGACGGTGCCGGGCCAGTACCTTCGGGTCGCGCTCGCCGGCCACGATGGCGCGGATGATGGCCTGCCCGGTCATGCCCATCACGTCGCTGAGCACCTCGGTGAGCTGCAGGTTCATCTGCACCAGTGCCTTTTGCATGCGCTGCACCCAACTGGCCTGCTCGATGAGCAGCACCTCGCGTTGGCGGGCCACCGCGCGCACGACACAGACCTCGTCGCCGGGACGCCAGGCCGCCCGCAGCAACCCCAGGCTCATCAGCTTCTGCAGCCATTGGCAGTCTTGCACGTCGCTCTTGCGTCCGGGCACGTACTTCATCTGCCGCGCATCGACCAGCCAGACCTTCAGCCCGCGTTGCTCCAGCACTTCGTACACCGGGATCCAGTACACCCCGGTCGACTCCAGTGCCACCGTGTCCACCCCGCATGCCAGCAGCCAGTTGGCCATGGCGTTGAGGTCGTCCGTCATCGCGCCGACTTCGCGAACCGGCTCGCAGCCAGCTTGCTCGGCCAGATGCCGCGGCACGGCCACCCAGTGGCTCGACGCCCCGATATCGATCCCCGCCGCGTTCGGGAACACCTCGTCGTCTCGCTTGCGCATTGCCATGGCTTGCTCCATCCTCGTTGATGAACGGCAGCGCCATGGGAAGCGTCGAATTCGACTCGATCTCTCAAACGGGATGCGGCTCACGCCGCTCGCCACTGTCGCCGACGATTCCCGGAGCAGGCTCGTTAGCGGGCTCACCCAGCAGCGAGGCCGATCGCCGCGAGCTCGCACCAATGGCTTGTCGGTCATCGCAGCGCTGCCGCTCCCCTTTATAGTCGTTTCTTCGCGAACGCCGGGCACAGGCATGGGCTTGGCAAGCTCGTTAGTCTTCTTTGCCGAGGCGTAACTATTCAGCAGATGTTGTAAACCGATGCGAAGTGCTTCATAGTGCTACGCATGACGAAGATCCCCAGCCTCAACGACCTGACGCCAGAGCAGAAGGACGCGCTCATCATTGAGCTGGTGACGCGGCTGAATGCGCTTGAGGCGAAGCTGGAGAAGGATAGCCACAACTCCAGCAAGCCGCCTTCGACCGACGGCCTGAAGCGCAAGCCGAAGTCGCTGCGCGAGCCGGGCACGAACCCGCCGGGTGGTCAGCCCGGCCATCCGGGCAGGACGCTCAAGCGGGTGCAGGACCCTGATCACACGGTGACGCACCCGGTGCCCGAGCGCTGCGACGTCTGCGGCAGTGCCATTGCGGCAGATCAGGTCACCGTGCTGCCGCAAGGCCGCCAAGTGTTTGATCTGCCCGCGATCCGCTTTGAAGTGATCGAGCATCGTGTGCAAGTTGCCCAGTGCCGCTGTGGCAAGACCCATACCAGCCAGTTCCCGAGCGGGGTCAGCCAGGCGGCGCAGTATGGCCCTCGGGTCAAAGCCGCGGGGGTCTATCTGACGCAGTACCAGCAAGTGCCGATCGACCGTACAGCACAAGCCCTGCGAGATCTGTTCGATCTGCCGGTGAGCACGGGCACCATTCAAAACTTCATCAACGAGGCTGCCGGCGCGCTAGCACCGGCAATTGATCAGATCCGTCAAGCGATCCTGGCCGAGCCGGTGGTGCACTTTGATGAGACAGGCATGCGGGTTGGGCGCAAGCAGCAGTGGCTGCATAGCGCTTCGACAATATGGCTGACCTGGTATGGCCCGCACGCCAAGCGTGGCAAAGAGGCATTGGATAGCTTCAACATCTTGCCTGCCTTCGACGGTGTGGCCGTGCATGACGGCTGGCGCCCTTATGCCGACTACGCGTGCCAGCACGCGCTGTGCAACGCGCATCATCTGCGCGAACTCATCTACATTTGGGAGACCACCCAACAGACCTGGGCTCAGGACATGATCACCCTGCTACGCCAGGCCAAGCGCGAAGCCGACGACAATCTGACGCGGGGCAACACCAGCCTGGCGCCAGCACGCCTGGCCGACTACCGGCGCCGCGCTGAGGCGCTGATCGCGCAGGGACAGCAGGACAATCCTGCGCAGGCACGGAATCCAGCCCTGGACCCGCGCGGCAAGACCAAACAGTCCTTCGCCTACAACCTGCTGGCTCGCCTCCAGCGATATGCGACCGAGGTGTGGCGCTTCATCGCCGATCATCGTGTGCCGTTCGATAACAACCAAGCCGAACGGGATATCCGCATGCCCAAGCTCAAACAGAAGATCTCCGGAGGCTTCCGCGTCATACATGGGCTGCAGGCGTTTTGCACCATCCGCTCTTACCTCGCCACGCTGCGCAAGCAGCAGCGTGAGCTCTTCACGGCTTTGACCTGCACCTTCTCTGGCTGCCCACCTTCGCCTATCCCCGGCTGCTGAATAGTTACGCCGAGGCAAAGAAGAGTGACCGGCGTCCCCCGCAGGGGGATGTCGTATGGCTTTTGGGTGCAATAACCATCGCCGCCCAAAAAAACACCGACCACCCCAACAGCGGGACGTCGTACGGCTGTTGGGTGCAAAAACCAACGCCGCTCAAACGAACAGCGCCACCCACCAGCCACTACCCAAAAGCCATTTAATCATTTGATGCAGTCAGCAATCCACACCCCAGGCAAGTGACCAACCCGGTTGTTGCGCCGCATGCGCCTGCAATCCCTTCCCCCTCCTACCTCTAACCTCCCCCCGTCCCCATCACTGCTGCAGCGCCGCGCGATTCCGCCGACTCCCGCAAACCACCGCCCGGCGCGACATTTGATCAATTGATCAAATGTCGCCGCCATCTTCATCAATTGAGAGAGCTGTGGCGCGGGCATCGCTTCGGGTAAACGCGCAAGCCGGTCCGGCAAGATTCCCAGGGCCCCTTGTGCCGTCGTGATTTGCACCCGCTGGCACGCTCTTCGCAATAGAGGCCATACAAGCCAAGCGAAGGAGCAGCGCCATGTTCAACCAGTCGGTCCCCTTGTTTGAAGCCACGCCCCGCTACGTCCGCGTCGGCGGCCGCACACCCGAAGGCTTCGTACAGTTCGCCTTCAGCGTGTCCGACCCGGAGCTCAACGTCGAGCTGATCATGCCCGAGCCGATGTTCGAGGCTTTCTGCAGCGTCAACCACGTGCGCTTCCTGCCCCCGGAAACTCCGGTGGCCGGCCAGGGCGACTGAGCACGCCAGGCCGCGCGCACCCGTTCCCCCCAAATAGAAAACAGCAAGACCCAGGAGACCAAAGCGATGCAAGTCGACATCAAGACCCAGCAGATCCAGCCACTGCGCCAGACCTACGGCCACGTGGCCCGCCGCTTCGGCGACAAGCCCGCCTCGCGCTACCAGGAGGCAACCTACGACGTGCAGTCGGAGGTCAACTTCCACTACCGCCCGACCTGGGATCCGCAGTACGAGATCTACGACAAGCGCCGCACGGCCATCGTGATGAAAGACTGGTACGCGCTCAAGGACCCGCGCCAGTACTTCTACGGCGCTTACGTGACGGCGCGCGGCCGCCAGCAGGACGCCACCGAGAAGAGCTTCGCCTTCGTGGAAAAGCGCGGCTTGCTGCAGGCGCTGCCCGCCGAATGGCAAGACCGCCTGGCGGACGGCCTGCTGCCGCTGCGCCATGTGGAGTGGGGCGCCAACATGAACAACTTCTATTGCGCCGACTACGGCTGGGGCACGGCCATCACGCAGGCCTGTACCTACTGCGCGATGGACCGTCTCGGCATCGCCCAGTACCTGACGCGCATCGGCATGTTGCTCGACGGCAATACCGGCGTGGCGCTGGAGCGCGCCAAGGTGGCCTGGATGGAGAACGGCGCGTGGCAGCCGATGCGCCGGATGGTCGAGCGCAGCTTCGTGATCGAGGACTGGTTCGAGACCTTCGTCACCCAGAATCTGGTGCTCGACGGCCTGCTTTACCCGATGGTGTACCAGCACGCCGACGCCGCCATCGTCCGCGCCTGCGGCACCGGGCTGGCGGTGCTGACCGAGTTCATGAACGACTGGCGCGAAGAGCATGCGCGCTGGGTCGACTCGGTGGTGCAGACCGCCGCCGCCGAATCCGACGCCAACCGCGTGCTGCTGTCCGGCTGGGCTCGCGCCGCGCGCGCGCAGGTGGCCGAGGCGCTGGTGCCGGTGGCCGACACCTTGCTGGGCGAAGGTGGCGAGCAGGTGGTCGTGCTGTGCCTGGAGCAGTTCGACGTACGCCTGAACAAGCTTGGCCTTGCCGCCTGAGGAGCCCGCCATGACCGCCAACGTCTATATCGCGCTGCAAAGCAACGACGACACCCGTCCCATCATCGAAGCCATCACCGAGGCCAACCCGCACGCCGTGGTGTCGCAGTTTCCCGCCATGGTGAAGATCGATGCGCCGGGCCACCTGACCATCGTGCGCGAACTGGTGTCGGAAAAGCTCGGCCGCGAGTGGGACCTGCAGGAGATCCACCTGAACCTGATTTCGCTGTCGGGAAATATCGACGAAGACGACGACGCCTTCACCCTGCACTGGAACGCCTGAGACGGCCAGCCAACAGCAAAGACAAACGGAGACAGAACACCATGGACGCACGCAAGAAGCTGAACCTGCGGGAAAAGTACGCGACGATGACCCGCGACCTCGGCTGGGAAACCACCTACGAGCCGATGGACAAGGTCTTTCCCTACGACAAGTACGAGGGCATCAAGATCCACGACTGGGACAAGTGGGAAGACCCGTTCCGCATGACCATGGACGCCTACTGGAAATACCAGTCTGAGAAGGAGCGCAAGCTGTACGCCATCATCGACTCCTTCGTGCAGAACAACGGCCACCTGAACGTCTCGGACCCGCGCTACCTGAATGCGCTGCGCCTGTTCCTGACCGGCGTGACCCCGCTGGAATACGCGGCGCACCGCGGCTACGCCCATCTCGGGCGGCACTTCCGCGGCGCCGGTGCGCGGGTCGCGGCGCAGATGCAGTCGATCGACGAACTGCGTCATGCCCAGACCCAGATGCATACGCTGTCGGTCTACAACAAGTATTTCAACGGCTTCGGCGAGTGGCAGCACATGCACGACCGGGTCTGGTACCTGTCCGTGCCCAAGTCCTATTTCGAGGACGCCATGAGCGCCGGGCCGTTCGAGTTCATCACCGCGATCTCGTTCTCCTTCGAGTACGTGCTGACCAACCTGCTGTTCATGCCCTTCATGTCGGGCGCGGCCTACAACGGCGACATGGCTACGGTGACGTTCGGCTTCTCCGCGCAGTCCGACGAATCGCGCCATATGACGCTGGGCCTGGAGGTGGTGAAGTTCCTGTGCCAGCAGGACCCGGACAATATCCCGATCCTGCAGAAGTGGCTGGACAAATGGTTCTGGCGCGGTTTCCGCCTGCTCACGCTGGTCGGCATGATGATGGACTACATGCTGCCCAAGCGCGTGATGTCGTGGGCCGAAGCCTGGGAGATGTACTTCGAGCAGGCCGGCGGCGCGCTGTTCAAGGACCTGGAGCGCTACGGCCTGCGCATGCCCAAGTACCACGAGGTAGCCACCAAGACCAAGGACCGCATCACCCACGAGGCCTGGGGCACCTTCTACAACTACGCCGCCGCGGCCGGCTTCCATACCTGGGTGCCCAAGCAGGACGAAATGGCCTGGCTGACGGAGAAGTATCCCGACACCTTCGCGCGCTACTACAAGCCGCGTCTCGACTACTGGCTGGAACGCCAACAGGAAGGCGAGCGCTTCTATAACGGAACGCTGCCCATGCTGTGCCAGACCTGCCAGATCCCGATGGTGTTCTCGGAGCCTGACGATCCCACCCAGACCTGCTACCGCGAGAGCACCTACCACGGCATGCAGTTCCACTTCTGCTCGGATGGCTGCAAGGACATCTTCGACGGCGAGCCGCAGAAGTACGCCCAGGCCTGGCTGCCCGTGCACCAGATCTACCAGGGCAATTGCGGCGGCGCCTCGCTGGACGATGTGCTCAAGTGGTATCGCATCAACGTCGGCGCGGACAACCTCGATTTCGAGGGGTCGCAGGATCAGAAGAACTGGAGTACCTGGAAGGGCGTGCCCGACACGGCGGCCTGAGCGCGCAACCGACAAGAGACAGAAGATAAGGAGACCACCATGTCCGTCGTATCCATTGGCCCCTACGAGTTCGAACCGGCCGATCGCGAGGCCGTGTTCCACTGCAACCGCCTGCTGTACATCGGCTGGGACCGCCACCTGCTGTTCTGCGCGCCGCATTGCCTGCCTTTTCCGCCGTCGATGCGTTTGCGCGATGTCGTGGAGAACGTGCTACCCGGCGTGTACGGCTACCACCCCGACTTTGCCCGCATCGACTGGAGCCGCGTGGAATGGCTGCGCGGCAACGCGCCCTGGCAGCCGGAGCTGGACCGCACGTTGGAAGAGAACGGCCTGGGCCACAAGGCAGTAATCCGCTTCCGCACGCCGGGGCTGGACGGCATCGACGGCAGTTGCAGCTAAGCCGGCGCCGTGGCTGGAACGATCAGAACGTCTAGTAGGCAAGTAGGAGACACAAGATGTATTCCCTGACCATTGAACCGATCGGGCAGACCATCCCGATCGCACCCGGCCAGACCGTGCTGGATGCCTGCCTGCGCAACGGTGTGTGGCTGCCGCACGCCTGCTGCCACGGCCTGTGCGCCACCTGCAAGGTGCAGGTGGTGGAGGGCGAGTTCGAGCATGGCGAAGCGTCCAGCTTCGCCCTGATGGACTTCGAGCGCGACGGCGGCCAGTGCCTGGCCTGCTGCGCCACCGCGCAGTCCGACATGGTGATCGAGGCCGACATCGAGGAGGATGCCGACTCGCTCGGCCTGCCGCTGGCGGACTACCGCGCCGAAGTGGTGGAGACCCGTGCGCTGACGCCCACCATCCGGGGCATCTGGCTGCGCGTGAAGGACGGCAATGCAGCCGCCTTCCAGGCCGGCCAGTACCTCAACCTGCGGGTGCCCGGCTGCGAACAGCCGCGCGCCTTCTCGCTGGCCAACCGTCCGGGTGACGACCTGGTGGAACTGCATGTGCGTCGCGTGGAAGGAGGCCAGGCTACGGCCTACCTGCACGAGCAACTCGCGGTGGGTGATGAGCTTGGTTTCTCGGCGCCCTACGGCCGTTTTTTCGTACGCAAGTCCGCGCAGGCGCCGATGCTGTTCCTGGCGGGCGGCTCTGGCTTGTCCAGCCCGCGCGCCATGATCCTGGACATGCTGGCTGCCGGCGAGACCTTGCCGATCACGCTGGTGCAAGGCGCGCGCAATCGCGCGGAGCTGTACTACGACGAGGAGTTCCGCGCACTGGCCGGCGCGCATCCGAATTTCCGCTATGTGCCGGCGCTATCCGACGAACCGGCCGGCAGTGGCTGGGATGGTGCGCGCGGCTACGTGCATGACGTCCTGCACGGGCTTTACGCCAATGGCGCCACCGCTGACTTCCGGGGGCACAAGGCCTACCTGTGCGGACCGCCGCCGATGATTGAAGCCTGCATCCGCACGCTGATGCAGGGCCGGTTGTTCGAGGAGGACATCCACACCGAGAAGTTCATCTCCGCCGGCGATGCGCAGAACAGCGCGCGCAGCCCGCTGTTCAAGATCTGAAGGAGAGGGCGCCATGCATACCGTGGAGATCGCGGGAAGCGGCCAGCGCTATCCGTGCGCGCCGGAGCAGAACCTGTTGCGCGCGATGGAAGCGCTTGGCAAGCGCGGCATACCCGCCGGCTGCCGTGGCGGCGGCTGCGGGGTTTGCAAGGTGCGCATCGAGGCCGGCCGCTACCGCACCGGCAAGATGAGCCGGGCCTGCCTGTCGGCTGAGGAGGAGGGCAGTGGCCTGGTGCTGGCGTGCAAGGCCTATCCGGACAGCGATATCAGCCTGCGGCCGGTGGCGCTGCTGCAGCGCTGCCTGGACCGGCAGCGGGAGCGGCAGAGGGCACAGGAAGCGAAGGGATCAACGTAGCAAGCTTGCAGCAAAACGTAGCAATAAAAAGATGGACCGATAACCCCATCATCAAGGAGACCGTCATGGCATTGACAGGCGTATTGCGCCCCGGGCACGTGGCATTGCGCGTGCTGGAACTCGAACCGGCGCTGAAACACTACACCGAAGTACTCGGACTGATCGAAACCGCGCGCGACGACAAAGGGCGCGTCTACCTGAAGGCCTGGGACGAGCACGACCACCACAGCGTGGTGCTGCGCGAGGCCGACAGCCCGGGCATGGACTACATGGGTTTCCGCGTCGATAGCGGCCGCACGCTGGAACGGCTGGCGCGGGAGGTGGAGCAGTCCGGCCTCGCATCGGACTGCCGGTGGATTCCTGTCGGCGAGCATCCGCACACCGGCGTGCGCTTCCGCTTCACCATTCCCACCGGCCATCCGATCGAACTCTTCGCCGACAAGGACAAGCTGGGCTGCCTGACCGGCGACAGCAACCCGGACCCGTGGCCGGACGACCTGCGCGGCATGGCGCCCAGCCGCTTCGATCACTGCTTGCTGTATGGCGACGATCTGGATGGCACCGTCAGGCTGTTTCGCGACGTGCTTGGCTTCACGCTGGCCGAGCAAGTGGTGGCCGGCCCGGACAAGATGATGATCGGCGCTTTCCTGACCTGTTCCAACAAGGCGCATGACATTGCGTTCATTCGTCATGCCGAGAAGAACAAGTTCCATCACGCGTCGTTCAACCTGGACAACTGGGGCGAGGTGCTGAAGGCCGCCGACATCATTTCCAAGAAGGACGTGTCGCTCGATATCGGGCCGACGCGGCATGGCATTACGCGAGGCGCCACCATCTACTTTTTTGACCCTTCTGGCAACCGGAATGAGGTCTTCTCCGGCGGGTATATCCACTATCCGGACAAGCCGACCATCACCTGGACCGACAACGAACTGGGCCGTGCGATCTTCTATCACGACCGGAAGCTGAACGATGCGTTCCTGAGTGTATTGACCTGATTCCCGGCGCGGCGTCACCGCCGATGCCGAGTGTTTTCTCCCCTTTCCCGCTTGCGGGAGAGGGGAGAAAGGCGAATCACCAGCAAGACGCGGCACACCCTGCCGCAACCAGCGAGACAACATGAAAGAGTTCAAGAACTTCATCAACGGCGAATGGGTGGCCACCAACCGCCAGTTCGACGACCGCAACCCGGTCGACAACAGCCTGATCGCCCGTGTGCACGAAGCCGGACAGGCCGAGGTCGATGCCGCGGTCGCAGCGGCAAAGCAAGCGCTGAAAGGCCCGTGGGGTAAGATGACCGTGGCACGTCGTGTCGAGATACTGCACGCCGTAGCGGACGGCATCAACCGCCGCTTCGACGACTTCCTGCAAGCCGAGATCGCCGACACGGGCAAGCCCCTGTCCCTCGCCAGCCATGTCGATATCCCGCGCGGCGCGGCCAACTTCAAGGTCTTCGCCGACCTGGTCAAGAACGTGCCGACCGAGAGCTTCGCCATGGCCACGCCGGACGGCGGCGAGGCCATCAACTATGCGGTTCGCTCTCCGCGCGGCGTGATCGGCGTGGTGTGCCCGTGGAACCTGCCGCTGCTGCTGATGACCTGGAAGGTCGGCCCGGCGCTGGCATGCGGCAATGCAGTCGTGGTCAAGCCGTCCGAGGAAACCCCCGCCACCGCCACCTTGCTCGGCGAGGTGATGAACGAGGCTGGCGTGCCGCCGGGCGTCTATAACGTGGTCCACGGCTTCGGCCCGGATTCCGCAGGGGCCTTCCTGACCGCGCACCCGGATGTGAACGGCATCACTTTTACCGGCGAGACCCGTACCGGCGAGGCCATCATGAAAGCCGCCGCCAATGGCGTGCGCCCCGTCTCGTTCGAACTGGGCGGCAAGAACGCCGGCATCGTGTTCGCCGACGCGGACTTCGACAAGGCAGTCGCCGGCATCACCCGCTCGGCCTTCGAGAACAGCGGCCAGGTTTGCCTGGGCACCGAGCGCGTCTACGTGCAGCGGCCCATCTTCGAGCGCTTCGTCGCGGCGCTCAAGGCCGGGGCCGAGGGCTTGCGCATTGGCCGGCCGGGCGACGAGGGCGTGAACATGGGCCCGCTGGTGTCGCTGGAGCATCGTGCCAAGGTGCTCTCCTACTACAAGAAGGCGGCGGAGGCGGGCGCCACTGTGGTCACAGGCGGCGGCGTGCCCGAGATGCCCGGCGCGCTGGCCGAAGGCGCCTGGGTGCAGCCCACCATCTGGACCGGGCTGCCCGAGGATGCGGCCGTGATCCGCGAGGAGATCTTCGGTCCCTGCTGCCATATCGCGCCGTTCGATACCGAGGACGAAGTGATCCGCCTTGCCAACGACACGCCTTACGGCTTGGCCGCCACCGTGTGGACGTCCGACCTTGGCACCGCCCACCGCATGGGTAGCGCCCTGGACGTCGGCATCTGTTGGATCAACGCCTGGTTCCTGCGCGACCTGCGCACCGCCTTTGGTGGCGCCAAGCAATCCGGCATTGGCCGCGAGGGCGGGGTGCATTCGATGGAGTTCTATACCGAGCTGCGCAATGTGTGCGTGAAACTGTGAGGCAGGCCATGAAACCCGAACAAATCCTCGACATCGGCGCCAGCTTGCACCACGCGCTGTCCACGCGGCAGGCCATTGCGCCGCTGACCGAGAGCTACCCCGAGCTTTCCATCGACGATGCCTACCGCATCCAGCTCGCCATGGTGCAGCACCGGCTCGACGCCGGCGAGCGCGTGATCGGCAAGAAGATCGGCGTGACCAGCCGGGTGGTGATGGACATGCTCGATGTGCGCCAGCCGGACTTCGGGCACCTGTTGTCCGGCATGGTCTACGCCGATGGCGCGGCCATCGCCGCCGATACGCTGATCGCGCCCAAGGCCGAGGGCGAGATCGCCTTCGTGCTCAAGGAAGACCTGGAAGGCCCGGGCGTGACCAATGCCGATGTGCTGCGCGCCACCGCCTACGTGCTGCCGTGCTTCGAGATCGTTGACTCGCGTATCCGCGACTGGAAGATCCGCATCCAGGACACGGTGGCGGACAACGCGTCCTCGGGCGTGTTCGTGCTGGGCGATGCGGCCGTGGACCCGCGCGGCCTCGATCTCGGCACGGTCGGCATGACGCTGGAGAAGAACGGCGAGATCGTCGCCACCGGCGCCGGCGCCGCCGCGCTTGGCCATCCGGCCAACGCCGTGGCGTGGCTGGCCAATACGCTGGGCCACCTCGGCATCGGGCTGAAGAAGGGCGAGGTAATCCTGTCCGGCTCGCTCGCCGCGATGGTGCCGGTCCAGGCCGGCGACCGGCTTCGCATCAGCCTGGGCGGCATCGGCTCGGCCGGCGTGCGCTTCATTTGAACGGACCCCAGATCTAGATAGGCAGCCCGGGACATCGCCATGAACCTCACCCAAGACATCATCCAGCAGCTCGCCGAGCAGTTGGAAAACGCCGAGCTCAACCGTGAGCCGGTGCGCAAGATCACCGACACCCATCCCGACATGGACTGGGATGACGCCTATGCCATCCAGGACGCGATCCGGGCACGCAAGGAAGTGCGCGGCACCCGCATCGCCGGCCTCAAGATGGGGCTGACCTCCTTCGCCAAGATGCGCCAGATGGGCGTGACCGATCCGGTCTACGGCTTCCTGACCGACTACGGCGCCTGCATGGACGGCGGCGCCATTGACACCGCATCGCTGATCCATCCCAAGGTGGAGGCCGAGATCGCCTTCGTGCTCAAGCATCCGCTCAAGGGGCCGGGCTGCCATATCGGCGACGTGCTGGCCGCCACCGATTTCGTGCTGCCCGCGGTGGAGGTGATCGACTCGCGCTACGAGAACTTCCGTTTCGACTTGAAGAGCGTGATTGCGGACAACACCTCGTCGGCCCGCTTCGTGGCGGGCGGCACGCATCGCTGCGCCGAGGGGATTGATCTGAAGAACCTCGGCGTGGTGCTGGAAAAGAACGGCGAGGTGGTCGCCACCGCCGCCGGTGCCGCCGTGCTCGGCCATCCGGCCAGCAGCGTGGCCATGCTGGCGAACATGCTCGGTGCGCGCGGGCGCGAGCTGCCGGCGGGCGCCTTCATCATGACCGGCGGCGTGACCGAGGCCGTCGCGGTGGCGGCCGGCGACAACATCACGGTGCGCTACCAGCATCTCGGCACCGTATCGATGCGCTTCGTCTGATGCGCGCGGCGAGCGTGATGGTGGCGCTGTACGATGTAGCCCACTCGACCCACCCAGCAGGAGAAAAGCCATGCCCATCATGCAAGTGTTTCTGATCGAAGGCCGTACCGAAGAACAAAAGGCCCGCCTGATCAGCGCGCTGACGGACGCCGCCGTGGAATCGATCGGTGCGCCGATCGAGAGCGTGCGCGTGATGATCACCGAGGTGCCCAAGACGCAGTTTGGCATCGCGGGCAAGACAGCGAAGGAACTCGGCCGCTGAGGGAGCGGCATACGGAATGCCTGGCGGCACTGGACTGCCCGGGCACGGAGACAACATGGACATGAAAGCAGGCGCCGGCGGCAGCCATCCGCCCGGCAAGCACAAGGTAGCCATCATCGGTTCGGGCAACATCGGCACGGACCTGATGATCAAGGTAATGCGCCACGGCCGGCATCTGGAGATGGGCGCCATGGTCGGTATCGACGCCGCCTCGGACGGCCTGGCCCGGGCCGCGCGGCTGGGCGTGCCCACCACGGCCGAGGGCATCGAAGGCCTGGTGAAGATGGACGGCTTCGGCGATATCCGCATCGCCTTCGATGCCACCTCGGCCGGCGCGCATTCGCACCACAACAAGATCCTGCAGCAACACGGCATCCAGGTGATCGACCTGACCCCGGCCGCGATCGGGCCTTACGTTGTGCCGGTGGTCAACCTGGACCAGCAGCTCGGCGCCAGCAATATCAATATGGTCACCTGCGGCGGCCAGGCCACCATCCCGATGGTGGCGGCGGTATCGCGCGTGGCGAAGGTGCACTATGCCGAGATCGTCGCGTCCATCTCCAGCAGGTCGGCCGGGCCGGGCACGCGCGCCAATATCGACGAGTTCACCGAGACCACCAGCCAGGCGATCTGCTCGGTAGGCGGCGCGGCGCGCGGCAAGGCCATCATCGTGCTGAACCCGGCGGAGCCGCCGCTGATGATGCGCGACACGGTGTTTACGCTATCCGAGAACGCCGACGAAGCGGCGATAGAAGCCAGCGTGGAAGCCATGGCGAAGGCGGTGCAGGCCTATGTGCCCGGCTACCGGCTCAAGCAGCGCGTGCAGTTCGAGCGCATCGATCCGTCCGCGCCGTTGAACATCCCGGGGCTGGGGCTGATGAGCGGACTAAAGACATCGATCTTCCTCGAAGTGGAAGGCGCCGCCCACTACCTGCCCGCTTATGCCGGCAACCTCGACATCATGACCAGCGCCGCGCTCGCCTGCGCCGAGCGCCTGGCGGAAACCCGGCTGGCTGCGTAAGCGGCGGGCGCACGGAGACAACACATGACCCAGCAAGCCACGCAGAAGAAACTCTATATCTCGGATGTCACGCTGCGCGACGGCAGCCACGCCATCCGCCACCAGTACAGCCTGGACGACGTGCGCCGCATCGCGGCGGCGCTGGACGCAGCCAGGGTGGATTCGATCGAAGTCGCGCACGGCGATGGCCTGGCAGGCTCCAGCTTCAACTACGGCTTCGGCGCGCATACCGATCTCGAATGGATCGCCGCCGCGGCCGAAACGGTACGCCATGCAAAGGTCGCCACCCTGCTGCTGCCCGGCGTGGGCACCGTGCACGACCTGCGCGCCGCGTACGACGCAGGCGCGCGCGTGGTGCGGGTTGCCACGCACTGTACCGAGGCCGATGTCTCGCGCCAGCATATCGAGTACGCGCGCGAACTGGGCATGGACACGGTGGGCTTCCTGATGATGAGCCACATGACCACGCCCGCCGCGCTGGCGCAGCAAGCCAGGCTGATGGAAAGCTATGGCGCGCAGACTGTCTATGTGGTGGATTCCGGCGGCGCGCTCAATATGAACGATGTGCGCGACCGCTTCCGCGCCTTCAAGGATGTGCTCAAGCCTGAAACCCAGACCGGCATGCACGCGCACCACAACCTGAGCCTGGGCGTGGCCAACTCCATCGTCGCCGTGGAGGAGGGGTGCGACCGCGTCGACGCCAGCCTGGCCGGCATGGGCGCGGGCGCCGGCAACGCGCCGCTGGAGGTATTCATCGCCGCGGCGAGCAGGCTGGGCTGGCACCATGGCTGCGACCTCTACACACTGATGGATGCCGCCGACGAGATCGTGCGCCCGCTGCAGGACCGCCCGGTGCGGGTGGACCGCGAGACGCTGGCGCTGGGCTATGCCGGCGTCTATTCCAGCTTCCTGCGCCATGCCGAGGCCGCGGCCGCGCGTTATGCGCTGAAGACGGTCGACATCCTGGTGGAACTGGGCAAGCGCCGCATGGTGGGCGGCCAGGAAGACATGATTGTCGATGTCGCGCTGGATCTGGTGGCGCGGCGCGAGGCGGGAGCAACGCGGATCGCGGCGTAAGGCCGGCCGCCCGCGTCCGGCGCGGGCGCCGCTTCCCTCAAGCCTGCGCCGGTTCCTCCTCCACCCTCGTCATCCGCCGTATCGCCTGCGGCGGCTGCCCGAATGCCCGCAGGAACGCCCGCCGCATCCGCTCGCGATCGCCGAAACCGGTCTCGCGCGCCACCACGTCGACCGGGTGCCGGCCGGACTCCATCATCAGCCGCGCGGCTTCGATGCGCAGGTGTTCCACCGCCTTGGCCGGGGTTTGCCCGGTCTCCTCGCGGAAGGCGCGGCTGAACTGGCGGGGGCTGAGGTTCGCGGCGTTGGCCAGTTGCTCGACGGATAAGCCTTCATGCAGGTTTTGCCGGGCAAAGGCAAGGGCGGACTGGATGCGATCGGATTTGGGTTCGAGTTCCAGCAGCGCGGAGAACTGCGATTGCCCGCCGGCGCGGCGGTGATAGACCACGAGCTTGCGCGCCACCTGGCGCGCGATCACGGCGCCGGCATCCTTCTCGACCAGCGCGAGCGCCAGGTCGATGCAGGCGGTCATGCCTGCCGAGGTCCACACCGGCCCGTCGATGATGAAAATGCGGTCTTCCTCCACGCTGACCCCTGGATAGGCACGCCGCAACCGGGCGGCATAGAACCAGTGGGTGGTGGCGCGGCGGCCGTCGAGCAGGCCCGCTTCGGCAAGGTTGAACGCGCCGGTGCAGGTGGCGCAGACGCGCCGGGTGGAAGTTGCCGCCTGCCGGAGGAACGCCACCAGGCCCGGCGACGCGGGCTGGATATCGTTGTCGCCGACTACCAGCAGGGTATCGAACGCCTCACCGCCGAATGGCTCGGTAGTGACCGAAAAGCCGGCCGAGGCGGATACCGGGCCGCCATGCTCGGACAGCAGGCGGACGTCGTATAGAGGCTTGCCGGCGGTGAGGTTGGCGAACTCCAGGACCGTGGTGACGCCCAGGTTCATGACCTGGAACCCTGGATAAAGGACGATTCCGATACGTAGCATGGCGAATCCCGGCGATGGCACAAAAGGTGGCATCTATGACATTGATGCCACTGGATTATGCACCTAATCTTCGTTCCGTGAAGGCCGGCATGGGGCCGGCGGCATCGGAGAACGAACATGGCAACCAACACGGCAACCACCACGGCAACCACCACGGCAACCGTAGCAAACACGCCGCATCGCGGCACGGCCTTGATTACCGGGGCATCCTCGGGGATCGGCGCCGTCTACGCGGACCGGCTTGCCCGGCGCGGCTACGACCTGATCCTGGTCGCCCGCAACCGCGAACGGCTCGCCAGGCTGGCCAGCCGCCTGACCAGCGAGACCGGGCGCTCCGTCGAGATCGTGACCGCGGACCTTGGCGCGGACGCCGACGTCGGCCGCCTTGAGACGCTGCTGCGCACCGACGCCAGCATCACATTGCTGGTCAACAATGCGGGCATCGGCGCCGCCGGTCCGTTGCTCGAGTCCGATGCCGCCAAGATGCAGGCGCTGATTGCACTCAATGTCACGGCGCTGACCCGCCTGACCTACGCTGCCGCGCATGGACTCGTGGCCCGCGGCAGGGGGACGATCATCAACATTGCGTCGATCGTGGCGGTGGCGCCCGAGTTGCTCAACGGCGTGTACGGCGGATCGAAGGCCTTTGTGCTGGCCTTTACGCAGTCGCTCCAGCACGAGCTGGCGGACAAGGGGGTGCGGGTGCAGGCTGTGCTGCCCGGCGCGATCCGGACGGAGTTCTGGGATGTGGCCGGGCAGCCGGTGGAGAACCTGCCGCAAGAGTGGGTGATGAGCGCGGACGACCTGGTCGACGCGGCTCTGTCCGGGCTGGACCAGGGCGAAGTGGTGACGCTGCCGTCGCTGCCGGACGCGGCCGACTGGGACGCCTTCGAAGCCGCCCGCGCGGCGCTGGGGCCGAACCTGTCGCGCAGCGTGCCGGCAGCGCGCTTCAAGGTGGCTGCGGCAAGCTGAGGCTGACGGTGGCCGGGACACAAGCTTCAGTGGCTGGCGTCCCGAAAGCTCAGGCGCGCCGCCACACCGGGGACTCCGCCACCACCACCTTGCGCGGCAGGATCTTCTGGCTGGTGAAGGCATCCGCAATGCGCTGCTGCTCGTCGAGCGATGCCGCGTCCACGGTCTGCACCTGGTAAGTCCGGCGGCGGTTGGCGGCTTCCACGGTGGGTGCGTCCAGGCCAATCAGCGGTGCTTGCCATTGCGCGGCGACGGCGGGATTTTGCTTGATCCATTCGCCGGCGCGGCGCAGCTCATCGTAGACCACCGCCAGCACGTCCGCGTGCCGCTGCGCATAAGGCGTGGCGGCCAGGTAGAAGCGCCGGTAACTCGACAGGCCCTTGCCGTCGCGCAGGATGCGGGCGTTGGCCTGGCGTTGCACGGCTGCCAGGAAAGGGTCCCAGATCACCCATGTGGCCACGCTCCCGCGCTCGAAGGCGGCGCGCGCATCGGCCGGGCTCAGGTAGGCGGGCTCGATGTCGCGGATCGACAGGCCCGCGCTGGCCAGGGCTTCGAGCAGCAGGTAATGCGCGCCCGCCCCCTTGGCAAAAGCGATGCGCTGGCCCTTGAGCTGCGCGATTTCCCTGATCGGCGAATCCTGCCGCACCACGATTGCCTGCGCCTCGGGCGAGGGCGTCTCGATGGCGTAGTAGGTCAGGTTGGCGCCGGCAGCGAGCGCGAAGGGCGGCACCGCGTCGGCCACGTCGGCGCTTACGTCGAGATTGCCGATATTGAGCGACTCCAGCAGCGGCAGCCCGGAGGTGAATTCATACCATTGCACCGACGCGCCCAGTGGCGCCAGTGCCTTCTCCAGCGTCTGGCGCGATTTCAGCAGGATCATCAGCGTGGACGATTTCTGGAAGCCGATGCGCAGCGTGTGTTTTTGCGCCCGCGCCTGCGCGCGCGCGGGCAAGGCCAGGCCGATTGTGGCCGCGGTGCCCGCGGCGGCCAGGCCGCCCACCACGATTTGCCGGCGCCGCCTGTCGAATGCCCTTGTCAACTTTGTCATTGTCGCTCTCCCCGTGTGTTCCGCCGACTCCATCATCAGCACAAGAGCGTAGGGCATGGCATGGGGGCGGGGAACGAAGAATGCCGCAGTTGCTTATGCGGGGAGGTGTGGATAAGCCGGCGCCGGTGCGTGCCGATGTGCATGATGGCGCGTCAAAGAAAGGTCCAATGAATATCTGCTGGGTCGGGTGCGTTAGACTTCATCAAGCTCGACGCTGTGATTCTGATATCTACAAGGTCCTTTCGCAGAGAATCCCATATGAAACCGACCAAAGCATGTCCTGTCGTGCTAAGAACAGCGCAGAACCGCCTTGAGATCCTGGCATTTGAGCACCCCTTGGCCGGTCTACAGATTATCAAGGGCACTATCGAGTTCGATGAACATCCCGCAGATGCTGCCGTCCGCGAACTGTGCGAAGCGTCTGGTGTAAATGGAGTGGCTACGGTCGACTTGGGCTTATGGCAATCCGGTTACGAACACCAGATATGGTCTCTGCACCTCTGTGAGGCAGCCCGTCTGCTACCGAACACTTGGGTGCATCACGCAAAGGACGATGGAGGTCATGACTTCAGGTTCTTTTGGCATCCGCTAGGTCACGCTCCATCGGATCGGTGGCATTGGCTGTTCAGAAATGCACTCTCGACCATTGAAATACGACTCGCAGAGCTTGTATAGCATCGGACCAACTTCCGCTTAGCGTTGTTTTGAGACCCTCACCTCATCACGCAGATCGGCGAAGAGCCCAAAGAAAAGAGCCCCGCATGGGGGCTCCCTGGCAGCGCCGCGCCACGGTGTGCGGCCTGGCTTAGCGCTGGTAGGCCGGCGGCAGGAAGCCGGCAAAACGCTGCTGCGTGGTGGCCTTGAACTCCGGCGACTGGTACGCGTCGCGGATGTCCTTGACGAACGGCTTGCCGGTGTCGGCGGTGCGCACGGCAACCAGGTTCATGTAGTAGTCGGGGATCTTCTCCAGGCTCAGCGCCTCGGTCAGCTTGAGGCCCGAGGACAACGCGAAGTTGCCGTTGACGAAGGCGTAGTCCACGTCGTCGAGAGAACGCGGCAGTTGCGCGGCTTCGAGCTGGATCAGCTTGAGCTTGTGCGGATTGCCTTCGATATCGCGCTCGCTGGCGCGGATCGGGTCGGTGCCGGCCTTCAGCGTGATCCAGCCGATCTGCTGCAGCATGGCGATGGCGCGCGCCAGGTTGGACGGATCGTTGGGCAGCGACACCGAAGCGCCCGGCTTCACTTCCGTCAGCGACTTGTGCTTGCGGCTATAGATGCCGATCGGCGCGGTGGGCACCTTGATGACTTCGGACAGTTGCAGCTTGCGGTCGCCGGAGAACTTCTTCAGGTAGGCCACGTGCTGGAACGCGTTGGCGTCGATGACGCCATCGGCCAGCGCCAGGTTGGGCTGCACATAGTCGCTGAATTCAACGAAGGTGACCTTGTAGCCCTTCTTTTCCAGCAGGGGCTTGATACCGTAGCGGATCTGGTCGGAGTACGGACCGGCGGTGGCGCCGAAGCGGATTTCCTTCTTGTCCGGATCGGCCGCGCCGGCCGTCTGGATAACGCCAAGCGCGAGCACCGCGGCGATCAGTCGAATCCCGAAACCCATCTTCATCTAAAGCTCCCCTTATTGGATTATGTGCATCGTGGCGTGCCGGCGTAGCGCCAACAAGCAGGCCATTGTAGGGAGGTTGATACGTTCAAGGAACGAGTAAATGTGCATGGTCATATAACGCTGGTGCATAAGCAAGGTATGCGATTCCAGGCACTTTGTGCAGGCTTCTGTTATTGCGCTGCGGTGGTATATGCATATGGCAATTGCGTCGTTGCGGGATAACCGGGATTGCGGCTAGTATTGAAACGTCTCCTCCATTCCCCCCGGGGAATTGGGTTTGCGCCCGCTTAACCCGCGGGCGTTTTTATTTGGGCCTCTCCATGCGCGCGCTTTCGACTTCCGCAGGCACCTTCGGCGCTATTCGCTTTGTCCTGACCGATATGGACGATACGCTGACCTATCGGGGACGCTTGCCGGCGGCTACCTATGCGGCACTGGAGCGGCTGCAGGCTACCGGTATCCGGGTGATTCCGGTTACCGCGGCGCCGGCCGGCTGGTGCGACCAGATGGCGCGCATGTGGCCAGTGGATGCGGTGATCGGCGAGAACGGTGGCTTCTGCTTTGCGCGTGATGCCGCCGGTCATGAACTGGAGCGCCGCTACTGGCTCGGCGAGGACGAGCGCGCCGACTCGGCGCGACGGCTGGAGCGCGTGCGTGAGCAGGTGCTGGCCGCAGTGCCGGGGGCGAGAGTGGCGAGCGATCAGCCCTTCCGCCAGGCCGGACTGGCGTTTGCGCGCCCGGCCGATCCGGAGGCGGCATCGGCCATCTTGTCGATCTTTGCCGCCGCGGGCGCCCGGGCGACGGTCAACTCCCTGTGGGTGCTCGGCTGGTTCGGCGGCTATGACAAGCTGACGATGACGCAGCGCTGCCTGCGCGAGCTATACAGCCTGGAGCTCGACGCCGTGGGCGACCAGCTCATGTATGTCGGCGATTCGACCAACGACGGGCCGATGTTCGAATACTTCAGGCACACCGTGGGCGTCAGTACCGTGATTGACTACGTTGATCAGTTGCCCGTGCCGCCCAGGTGGATTGCGAATGGCCCGGGCGGCGCCGGGTTTGTTGAGGCGGCGGAGGCGGTGCTGCGCGACAGGGAGCAAGCGTCGCGGATTCCGGAGTGACATCAAGACCAACGCGCGGAAACCGGGCGGCAGAAAGGAAAAAGGCCGGTAGCACCATGCCACCGGCCTTTCTTGCCAGCACCGCGGCGCGGCGCTACCCATGCAGGACTCAGGCCGCAGCCAGCGCCCGCTCCAGGTCTTCCAGCAGATCGTCGATATGCTCGATGCCGATCGACAGCCGCACCATGTCTTCGCTGACGCCGGCGGCCTTCAGTTCCGCCGCGTCGAGCTGGCGGTGCGTGGTCGATGCCGGATGCGTCGCCAGCGACTTGGCGTCGCCGATGTTGACCAGGCGCGTGAACAGCTGCAACGCATCGAGGAAGCGCGCACCGGCTTCGCGGCCGCCGCTCTTCAGGCCAAACGACAAAATGCCCGGCCCGCGTCCGCCCAGGTAGCGCTGTACCAGCGAGTGGTCCGGGTGCTCGGGCAGGCCGGCGAAGTTGACCCATTCCACCTTCGGGCTGGCCTTCAGGTGACGCGCCACCGCCAGCGCGTTCTCGGTGATACGGTCCAGCCGCAGCGCGAGCGTCTCGATGCCTTGCAGGATCAGGAAGGCATTGAACGGCGACAGCGCCGCGCCGGTGTTGCGCAGCGGCACCACGCGCGCGCGGCCGATATAGGCGGCGGCGCCGAGCGCTTCGGTGTAGACCACGCCGTGGTAGGACACGTCGGGTTCGTTCAGGCGCTTGAAGCGTGCCTTGTGCTCGGCCCACGGGAACTTGCCGCTGTCGACGATGGCGCCGCCCACGCTGTTGCCATGGCCGCCCAGGTATTTGGTGAGCGAGTGCACGACGATGTCGGCGCCGTGTTCAAAAGGCCGGCACAGGTAGGGCGACGGCACGGTGTTATCGACGATCAGCGGGATGCCGTGGTTGTGCGCCACCTTGGCAATGGCTTCGATGTCGACGATATTTCCCAGCGGATTCCCCACGGATTCGACGAAGATCGCCTTGGTGCGCGCGTCCACCAGGTCGCCGAAGGCGGCGGGATTGCGGCCGTCGGCAAAGCGGGTCTCGATGCCGGACAGCGGCAGCGTGTGGGCAAACAGGTTGTAGGTGCCGCCGTAGAGCTGGCTGGCCGAGATGATGTTGTCGCCGGCCTCGGCGATGGTCTGGATGGCGTAGGTGATGGCCGCCATGCCGGACGCCAGCGCCAGCGCGCCCACGCCGCCCTCGAGCGCGGCCAGGCGCTGCTCAAGCACGTCGTTGGTGGGGTTCATGATGCGGCTGTAGATATTGCCGGGCACCTTGAGGTCGAACAGGTCGGCGCCGTGCTGCGCGTTGTCGAACGCATAGGCCACGGTCTGGTAGATGGGCACGGCCACCGCACGGGTGGTCGGGTCCGGGGAGTAGCCGCCGTGAACGGCAATTGTCTCGATTTTCATGATGTCGTTGTCTTCTTGTTGGAATGATGGCGCTCAGGAGCAGGCATGGTAGCAGTGGCGGCTCCCGCATGTCACCGTGGCGGACCGTGGCCGGGCCGCCGCGGATCCGCTCAGTGGCTGGCCAGCGGGAAGCTCGCCTGCCAGATGTTGTCCTTCACCTTGACGGCGGCGGGGATCAGCTTTTGCTCATGGAACAGGTCGGCCACCTGCTGCTGGACGGCGATCACCTCCGGCGTCACCGGCGTGGCGCCGTACGGCACGCGCTTGAGCCAGGCTTCGACTACCTGTACGTCCAGGCCCACGGCGGGCGCCAGCAGGGCGGCGGTCTCGCCGGGGTTCTTCACCACCCACAGGCCGGTTGTGCGCAGTTGCTCCAGGATGGCGTTGACGATCTGCGGCTGCGCCTTGGCGAAGCCGTTGGCGGCTTCGTAGAAGTTGAAGGGCGAGGGCACGCCTTCGTAGTCGGCGATGGTGCGCACCTTCAGCGCCTTTTGCGCCAGCGCGTAGTACGGGTCCCAGACCACCCACGCGTCCACGCTGCCGCTCTCGAAGGCGGCGCGCGCATCGGCCGGCGGCAGGTAGATGGGCTGGATGTCTTGCAGGCTGAGGCCGTGCTTCTTCAGCAACTGCACAAGCAGGTAGTTGGAACTGGAGCCCTTCTGCAGGGCGATGCGCTTGCCCCTGAGATCGGCCACGGAGCGGATGGAGGATTTCTCCGGCACGAACAGCGCCTCGTTGGTCTTGCCGCCGGGCTCGGCGCCGACGTAGACGAAGTTGGCGCGCGCGGCCTGGGCGAAGACAGCCGGCGGCGCGCCGGTGTAGCCAAAATCGATGCCGCCGGCGTTGAGCGCTTCGAGCAGTTGCGGGCCGGCGGGGAATTCCTTCCACTCGACCTTGAAGCCGAGCGGGGCAAGCTTTTTCTCCAGCGAGCCCTGGGCCTTTAGCACAGCAAGCAGGCCGGCCTTCTGGTAGCCCACGCGCACGGCCGGGTCGGCGGCATGGCCGGCGGCGGACCAGGACAGCGCGGCGATTGCCAGGGCGCGGCCCGCGAAGGGCAGCCAGCGGCGGAAAGGATGCATTGCGATTTCTCCGGGAAGGGTCTTGGTTTGTCTGCGGCTCTATGGTTGCGAAATCGCGCCGGGAGGGGAACGAAGCTTATTGCATTTGGATAGAACGGCGCCCGGTGACATCCATAAATGTGATTGATGTAACGCTCCGCTTGCGGTGGCGCCCCTTCCCGGATTGGTGCAGCTGCTTTCAAGGGTGCGCACCCCTGCGACACCTTGCCGCAGGCAAGATTATCCTGAACTAGTGCTGAGTTGAAGGCGGGATGGGCGGAGAAGCTGCATTGTCCGATTTACTGAACAGTGTGTTCTAGCTCACGGGTTTACCCTCAATGCTGCGATGCGGTAGATTTCGCGCCACGATGTCAGACGTACCGCGACCCTCACCTGAATACCCTGTTTGCCCGCCGGGCGAACATACCGGGCGTCGCCGTGCCGACATCCTCCTGTGTGGACCACCGCAGTCCCACAATGATCCGTCCCACAAGGACCAAGCCAGCCTGCCCCTGATCGGTGCGTCGCCTGGCACACAGGGCGCTTGACCCGGATCTGACCCAGTTTCCCCCAGCCTTAAGCCTGCCGCTTGCTCCCGCATCCGGCAGCAAAACCGCGCCGCGCCGTCGTTCCGTGGCCAACTCAACCAGTCGTGACATGAAGATACCCAAACTTCCGCGTTGGACGCGGTTACTGCCTTGCGCCGCCCTGCTGCTGGCCGGATGCAACATGACCGTGCTAGATCCGAAGGGCCAGATTGGCGCCGACGTCAAAAACATCATCCTGATCGCGACCTGGCTGATGCTGCTGGTCGTGATTCCGGTGATCGTCCTGGTCTTCACCTTCGCCTGGAAGTACCGCGCCAGCAATAAGTCGGCCCGCTACGAGCCGGACTGGTCGCACTCCACCGGTATCGAAGTGGTGGTGTGGCTGATTCCCTGCCTGATCATCCTGGTACTGGGCATCATCACGTGGAAGTCCTCGCACGACCTGGACCCGTACAAGCCCATCGAATCCAACGTCAAGCCCGTCACCATCGAGGCCGTGGCGATGAACTGGAAGTGGCTGTTCATTTATCCGGACCTGGGTATCGCCACGGTCAACGAGATCGCGTTCCCGGTCAACACGCCGGTGAACTTCAAGATCACGTCCGATTCGATCATGAACTCCTTCTTCATCCCGCAACTGGGCAGCCAGGTGTACGCCATGGCGGGCATGGAGACCAAGCTGCACCTGATCGCCAACGAGAACGGCATCTTTGACGGCATGTCGGCCAACTACAGCGGCGGCGGCTTCTCCGGCATGAAGTTCAAGGCCAAGGCGGTCTCCAACTACGACTTCGAACAATGGGTCAAGCAGGTTCGCGCTTCGTCGAACCAGCTGACCCTGGCCGACTACAGCGAACTGGCCAAGCCCAGCGAGGCGAATCCCGTGGCCCTCTACGCCAAGGTCGATCCGCAGCTGTACCACGGCATCCTGCACAAGTACATGGACGGCGCAGGCGGCGCGATCGCCGGTAACGGCACGTCGTTCGGTCCTGTCTGCACCTCGCGCAACACCCTCGGCGTGAGCCAGGTGTCCATGGCCGCGCCCGCTACGCCGGCGCCGGGCTCGAATTCCTAGGAGTTAAGATGTTTGGCAAATTGAGTTTGGATGCCATCCCGTTCCACGAGCCCATCATCATGGGCACGTTGTCGATGGTGGCACTGGGTGGGGTGGCGCTATGCGCGCTGATCACCTATTTCGGCAAGTGGAAGTGGTTGTGGAACGACTGGTTCACCTCGGTCGACCATAAGAAGATCGGCATCATGTACGCCGCGGTCTCGCTGATCATGCTGCTGCGCGGCTTTGCCGACGCCATCATGATGCGTACCCAGCTGGCCCTGTCCACCAACGGCGCCACCGGCATCCTGCCGCCCGAGCACTACGACCAGATCTTCACCGCCCACGGCGTGATCATGATCTTCTTCGTGGCGATGCCGCTGATGACGGGCCTGATGAACCTTGTAGTGCCGCTGCAGATCGGCGCGCGCGACGTGGCCTTCCCGTTCCTCAACACGCTGAGCTTCTGGCTGTTCGTGGCCGGCGCCATGCTGGTCAACGTCTCTCTGGGCGTCGGCGAGTTCGCGCGTACCGGCTGGCTGGCCTACCCGCCGCTGTCCGGGATTGCGTACAGCCCCGGGGTGGGGGTGGACTACTACCTCTGGAGCTTGCAGATCTCGGGTCTCGGCACCTTGCTGACTGGCGTCAACTTCCTGGTGACCATCCTCAAGATGCGCGCGCCGGGCATGACCCTGATGCGCATGCCGGTGTTCACCTGGACCGCCCTGTGCACCAACGTGCTGATCATCGCCGCTTTCCCGGTGCTGACCGTCACGCTGGGCCTGCTGGGCCTGGACCGCTATCTCGGTATGCATTTCTTTACCAATGAGATGGGCGGCAACGCCATGATGTACGTGAACCTGATCTGGATCTGGGGCCACCCCGAGGTGTACATCCTGATCCTGCCGGCGTTCGGCATCTTCTCGGAAATCATCTCGACGTTCTCGGGCAAGAAGCTGTTCGGCTACAAGGGCATGGTCTACGCGACCAGCGCCATCATGGTGCTGTCGTTCCTGGTCTGGCTGCACCACTTCTTCACGATGGGTTCGGGCGCCAACGTCAACGCGTTCTTCGGCATCACCACGATGATCATCTCCATCCCGACCGGGGTGAAGATCTTCAACTGGCTGTTCACCATGTACCGCGGCCGCGTGCAGATGACCACGCCCGTGCTGTGGACGCTGGGCTTCATGGTCACCTTCGTGATCGGCGGCATGACCGGCGTGCTGATGGCAGTGCCGGCGGCTGACTTCGTGCTGCACAACAGCCTGTTCCTGATTGCCCACTTCCACAACGTGATCATCGGCGGCGTGCTGTTCGGCTACCTGGCCGGCATTACCTACTGGTTCCCGAAGGCGTTCGGCTTCAAGCTGGACGAAGGCCTCGGCAAGTGCGCGTTCTGGTGCTGGATCATCGGCTTCTACCTGGCCTTCATGCCGCTGTACGCGCTGGGCTTCATGGGCATGACGCGCCGCCTGAACCATACCGACAACCCTGCGTGGAACCCGTACCTTTATGTGGCCGTGGTGGGTGCGCTGTTTGTCGGCCTCGGCATCGTGTTCCAGGTCCTGCAGATCGTTGTCAGCGTGCGCCGCCGCAACGAACTGCGCGACGTCACCGGCGATCCCTGGGGTGGCCGTACCCTGGAGTGGGCAACTTCGTCGCCGCCGCCGTTCTACAACTTCGCGCACACCCCGGTGGTGCGTGACCTCGACGCCTTCGCCGACATGAAGGCACGCGGCGAGCTGCCGCAGATGCAGGCGCACTACGAGCAGATCCACATGCCGAAGAACACCGGCGCTGGCTTCTACATCGGTGCCTTCAGCCTGGCGCTCGGCTTCGCCCTGACCTGGCACATCTGGTGGCTGGCGGCGGTTGGCCTGGTGGGCATGATCGTCAGCTTCATCTTCCGCAGCAACGACGACCATATCGACTACTACGTGCCCGCACGCGAAGTCGAGGCGGTTGAGTCGAGCCATTTCCAGCGCATCGCGTCACAGGCCTGAATCGAATCATGACGACTGAAGCTCTACATCGTTATCCTGCGCATGCCGCCGACGCGGCGCATGCCCACTCGCACGACCACGCCCACCACGACACCAGCGCCAACACGGTGTTCGGTTTCTGGGTGTACCTGATGAGCGACTGCATCATCTTCGCCGGACTGTTCGCCGCTTTCGCGGTGCTGCGCGGCGAAGTGGCGGGCGGCCCCTCGGGCAAGGAACTGTTCGAACTGAACTACGTCCTGGTCGAGACCTTCCTGCTGTTGTTCAGCAGCCTGACCTCCGGCATGGCGATGATCGCGCTGCACAACGGCCAGCGCGCGCGCCTGCAGTTCTGGCTCGGCGTGACCTTCCTGCTGGGCGTGGCGTTCATCGGCATGGAAATCAACGAGTTCCATCACATGATCGCCGAAGGCGCGGGTCCGGAACGCAGCGCGTTCCTGTCCTCCTTCTTCACGCTGGTGGGCACCCACGGCCTGCACGTGGCCAGCGGCCTGCTGTGGATGGCCGTGCTGATGTGGCAGATCTCCCGCAAGGGCCTGACCGCCACCATGACCAAGCGCCTGGCCTGCTTCGCGCTGTTCTGGCACTTTCTGGACATCGTCTGGATCGGCGTGTTCACCGTGGTCTACCTGATGGGAGCGATGTAATGGAACACAGCAACGTTTCTACCGCCGGCGCTCACGACGCGCATGGCACCACGTCCGCCGGCGCCAGCCACGGCAGCGTCAAGTCCTATGTGATCGGCTTTGTGCTGGCGGTGATCCTGACCGTCATCCCGTTCAAGCTGGTGATGGGCGGCACGCTGGAAGCCTCCACCACGCTGGCCGTGATCCTCGGTCTGGCCGTGGTGCAGATCGTTGTGCACCTGGTCTACTTCCTGCACTTGGACAGCTCCTCGGAGCAGCGCTGGAACGTGATGGCGCTGGCCTTCACCGCGCTGATCCTGCTGATCGTGGTGGCGGGCTCGCTGTGGATCATGCACAACATGAACAGCAATATGATGGTGCACTGAGCGATCTACGCATCAGCGCTGACAAAGGCGGCCTCCGGGCCGCCTTTGTCGTTTTGCGCCCGGCATGGGCGCGATCCTGGCGGGACGGTCCTGAATTGACCTATGCTGGTTGAGTGCGAAGGACAGCAGCAAGGATTGGCGAGCGCCGTTACCGCCAGCATCCTTGAGAGGAGGGATGCGCCATGAAGGAATCATCCATCAAGGTGGGCGTCATCACGGACCAGACGGGGCCACTCTCGTTCGCGGGAATCGCCAATGCGAACGTGGCCAGGATGGTGATCGATGACATCAATGCAACGGGTGGCTTGCTGGGGCGGCAGATAGATCTGTACCTTGAGGACAGCGCGACCACGGACAGCGTAGCGGAAGCCAAAGCTGCCAAGCTCATCCAGCAGGATCAGGTCGATGTGCTCTTCGGTGGCATTTACAGCTCCACGCGGCAGGCGATCAAGGCTCCTGCCGTAGTGAACGGCAAGAAGCTCTACATTTACCCGGAGCAATACGAGGGACAGGAATGTGACCCGCTGATCTTCTGCACAGGCCCGGTGCCAGCGCAGCAGGTTGAGCCTCTCATACCCTGGCTGATGCAGCAAACGGGGGCGAAGAAATTCTACCTGTCGTCAGCGGACTATATCTGGCCGCGCACGATGAACAAGAAGGTTCGTCAGGTTGTCACGGCCCACGGTGGCTCGATTGTCGGAGAGGAGTACTTTCCCCTCGATCACGCCGACTATGGCAAGACAATCGACCAGATCGCATCCACCGGCGCAGAGGTGGTATTCAATACCATCGTCCCTCCCGGGCTCACGCCGTTCCTCGAGCAGCTCTACCGCGCCGGTTTCACGCAGCGAGGCGGATACATAGTCTGCACGTACTTCGACGAGAACTTCCTGAACCTGGTGCCGGCCGCGCATGTGGAGGGCCTGTACAGTTGCCTCGACTACTACCAGAACGTCAGCGATGCCTTCAGCAAGACACTGATCGATCAGTACGACAAGCGCTATCCGGGCACTGCCAGGTTCACTGCCGGCAGCGCGTGTTCGGGCATGTACCGGGGCCTGAGGCTCTGGGAGACTGCGGTCAAGGAGGCGGGCTCGCTGAAGCAGGAGGATGTCATCAAGGCGCTAGACCACGCAAGGATCGCTGAAGGGCCGGGTGGTCCGGCCGAAATGGTGCCCGGCCAGCATCACGTTCGCATGAACATGTACATCGCACAGGCAAGCAACGGCAGCTTCAGGATTGTCAAAAGCCTGGGGGTCGTCGATCCGAAGGAGTGCATGCAAGGCATAAGGTAGGCAATGTGAAGGGACCGGGCCCGAAACCGCCCGGCGCGGACCCGCATGCCGCTGCCCTATGCCGCCGCGCGTGCCAGGGCGGTGTGATTAGCCGGTTCGCCGTGCTTGGACGCCCCCGACTTCACCGCCACGCTCCGCCGCCCATCCACGCTGACCGGTACATCGCCCGCTATGGTCACACGGCGCACTACGCGGTGCGCGTCGCCGTAGTCGTTGATCGCATAGTGCTGTGTGGCGCGGTTATCCCAGATCGCCACGTCGTTCGCGCGCCAGCGCCAGCGCACGGTGTTTTCCAGGCGATGCACGTGATCCTGCAGAACGGAAACCAGGTGCTGCGAATCGGACGATGAGTAGCCCAGCAGCTTCCTGACGAAATGCCCCAGCACCAGCGTGCGCTCGCCGGTCTCCGGATGCACGCGCACCACCGGGTGCTCGGTTTCGTAGATGGCGGAAGTGGGCGAAGCCTTCCTGCGCGGCATCGTCGAGGTGGTCCTGGCCGCGGAAGAACAGCACCTTGTGGCGCAACAGCGCTGCGCGCACGGCGCCGAAGGTGGCGGCATCGAGGTCCGGCGCCAGCTTTAGCCCGCGGATCTCGGCGCCGATGCGCCCCGCTACCGGGTCGATGTCTAGTGTGACTTGGGCTGCGGATTGCTGCTGGGTCATCTGGGATTCTCCTGTGGGTGGCAATAAAGGGCGCGTTTGCGTGCGCGATCAAGTGTGCGAATCAGATCGCGAACCGGATATGCGGCGGCAGCCCGCCGCCGGCGTCGGGATCCGGCAGGCGCCGGATGGGCGCTTCGGCCAGGTCGGCCGGGCGCCCGGTGAATTCCTGCAGCACATCGTCCTTGACCCGCGCGAAGGACAGCGCCGCGCGGTCGCGCGGATGCGCCAGCGGCACCGGCAGGATGCGGCGGATGCGGCCGGGGCGCGGCTCCATCACCACCACGCGGTCGCCCAGGTAGATGGCTTCCTCCACATCGTGCGTGACCAGGATCATGGTGATGCCCTCGGCCTGCCAGATGCGGTGCAGCTCCTGTTGCAGGTAGGCGCGGGTCAGCGCATCGAGCGCGCCGAAGGGTTCGTCCAGCAGCAGGATCTCCGGGCGCGTGACCAGCGCGCGGGCGATGGCCACGCGCTGCGACATGCCGCCGGAGAGCTGATGCGGAAACGCGGTCTCGAAGCCGGCCAGCCCGACCAGCCCGATATGCTCGCGCACGGTGCGGCGTTTCCCGGTGTCGGTCAGGTCGGTGTTGAGCAGCGCCGTGCGGATGTTCTGCTCCACCGTCAGCCAGGGAAACAGCCGGTGCTCCTGGAACACGATGCCGCGGTCCAGGCTGGTGCCGGCCACGCGCTTGCCGTCGAGCAGGATCTCGCCTTTGTAGTCCTCCTCCAGGCCCACCACCAGCCGCAGCAGCGTGGATTTGCCGCAGCCGCTGGCGCCGACGATGCTGACGAACTCGCCGGGCGCAATCGAGAGGGTGATGTCTTCCAGTACGGGCAAGGGCTCGCCCTTGACTTCATATTGCTTGCGCAGGTGCTCGATGCTGAGCGTGCCGGCATGGGCCATGAGCGGGTTTCTCCAGTGAGTTGTTGGGAGAGCCGGCGATTCAGAACGCGGCGACGGAGCGGCCGCGCCACGCCAGCAGGCGGCTTTCGATACGGCTGGCGATCCAGTTCAGCGTGAAGCCGACCAGCCCGACCACGATCACGCCGAAGATCACCAGGTCCATCCAGAAATTCTCGCGGCCATCGGTCATGGTATTGCCGATGCCTTTGCCGGAGACCAGCATGTACTCGGCGCCGAGCGTGGCCAGCCATGCGTAGATCAGGGCCAGGTGGATGCCGGCAAAGATCGACGGCGAGGCCGACGGCAGCACCACGCGCAGCAGCACCTGCCAGCGCGAGTACTTCAGCACGCGGGCCACTTCCAGCAGGTCCGCGGGCACGCCGCGGATGCCTTCGAAGGTATTGAGCACCACGGGGAAGAACGCCGCCAGCGACAGGAACACCACCTTGGCGGTGTCGCCCAGGCCGAACCACACCGAGATCAGCGGAATCCACGCAAACAGCGAGATCTGCTTGATGGTGTGGAAGGTCGGGCCGAACAATTGCTCGAACAGCCGCGACAGCCCCAGCGCGGTGCCGAATACCAGGCCCACGCTGGCGCCGAGCGCGAAGCCCGCCAGGTCGCGCCACAGGCTGGCGGAGAGCGCCACGAAGAGGGCGCCGCTGCGCACCTGCTGCACCGCCGTGTCCCAGACCTTGGAAACCGGCACCAGCAGCGGCGAGGTGCTCCAGCCGAAGCGCACCGAGGCCCACCAGAGGACGATCAGCGCGACCGGCAGGACCCAGCCGCGCAGCGCGCGAGGCATGCGCACGGGACGTGCGCCGGCGGATCGGGTGGTCGGCGTCGTGATTGCATCAGCCATCTTGTTTTCCTTGTATTGCCGCGATCAAAGGCCCGGCTTGCGCCAGCGCAGCACCGCGCGCTCGGCCAGCGCCAGCAGCTTGTCCAGCGCGAACCCGACCGCGCCCACCACGATCACCGCGGCAATCACCATATCGAGCTGGAACAGTTGCCTGCCATAAACGATCATGTAGCCGAGCCCTTCGGATGACGCGAGCAGCTCCACCACCACCAGCGCCAGCCAGGCGTGCGTCAGCCCATAGCGGATGCCATTCCAGACCGGCGCGGCCGCGGCGGGAAACACCACCCGCGACAGCAGTTGCCAGCGCGTGAACTTCAGCACCCGCGCCACTTCGATATAGCGCGTGGGCACGTTCTGGATGCCCTTGTAGGTATTGAGCGCGATCGGCACCAGCGATGCCTTGGCGATCAGGATGATCTTGAGCGCTTCGTCGATGCCTACCAGCA
The DNA here is from genome assembly GCF_057814235.1 of Cupriavidus sp. F041. Lineage (NCBI taxonomy): Bacteria > Pseudomonadati > Pseudomonadota > Betaproteobacteria > Burkholderiales > Burkholderiaceae > Cupriavidus > Cupriavidus sp. F041. The sequence continues at coordinate 662,416 of NZ_JBVASY010000001.1, read as the reverse complement.
GCATCAGCAGCGGCAGCCAGCCCAGCACGGGCACCTGGCTGAAGGCCTTGAAGGTGGGATAGACGTAATCGCGGAAAGCGGGCGACAGGCCCATCGCCACGCCCAGCGCCAGGCCGCCGGCCAGGCCCAGGGCAAAGCCGCCCGCCACCCGCAGCGCGCTGACGGCCAGGTTGGCCTGCAGCTCGCCGCTCTGGTACAGCTCGGCGAGCGTGTGCCAGACCGCGTCGGGCGCGGGCAGGACCTGCGGCGGGATCCATGCGAAGCGTGCCGCCACGTACCAGGCCAGCAGCAGCGCCAGCGGCACCGGCCAGGCCAGCAGCCAGGCGGCGTGATGCAGGCCGGGGCGCCAGTTGCGTTGCGCCTTGCCGCCGTGCTCGGGCGCTGCCCCGGCGGAAGCAGGCCGGGGCAGCGCAAGGGAATCGTTGGCAGCCATCGCGTCAGGCTCCGAGAATCTTGCCGTTCGGCTGGTAGACCGGCCAGTAGCTCTGCAGGCTCAGGTCGTTCAGCGCGTTCTTGAGGAAGCTCGTATCGATCCACTGGTCGACATCGAACCTGGCGCGCGACAGGCGCAGGCGGTAGGCCTGCTCGGTGGCGTCCTTGTAGCGGCTGACCAGGAAGGGGTCGAAGTTCGGGTTCAGCCGCACACGCAGCGGTTCGCCTTCGTAGTCTTCTTTCCAGTGCTCGTAAGGGGTGCCGGCGCGCGCCCAGGCGCGCAGCACGTCTTCGCGGTTCTTCTCGTCGGAGGCCCAGCGCGCGGCCTGCACCGCCGCCTTGACGAGCTGCTGGGTGGCTTCCGGATACTTGCTGGCGAAGGCGTCGGTCACCAGCACATGGCTCTGGCGCGTGTAGATCGGCGACTGGTTCTTGCTGGAGTAAAGGATGCGCACCGCGCCATTGTCGCGCAGGCGCAGGATGTCCATCGCGCCGATGGCGCCGTCGATATCGCGTGTCGTCAGCGCGGCCAGGTAGCCGGCGGTGTCCAGGTTCAGCAGCCGCAGGTCTTTCTCGGCGAGGCCGTTGGCCTCGAGCAGGCGCAATGCCGGCAGATGCATGTTGGTGCCCTTGAACAGCGACACGCGCTTGCCGCGCAGGTCCGCCACCGTCTTGAGCGGGGAGTCGGGCGGTACACCGATATAGATATTGGTGCGCACGCCCGTGGCCAGCACCAGCCGTGTCTTCAGGCCCGCGGCGCGCGCCACGATGGCGGGCAGGTCGCCCTGCATGGCGAAGTCGAGCTGATTGGTGCTGATGGCCTCGTTCACGGCCGGGCCCGCGCCTTTGAAGAAGAGCCATTCGATACGCGTGCCCGTGGGCTTGAACGCTTCCTCCAGCCATCCGCGCGCATGGGCGATGGCCATCGAACTGCCCGCGAAACTCGGCGGCGTCCCGGTGGCCGGCTGCGCCACGCCGATGCGGATCACATCGGGCCTGGCGGCGCCGCTGGCGCTGAATGCGCTTAATGCGCTTAATGGGCTGGCGGAGGCGGCGGCACCCAGGCTGGATACGGCAAGGCGTTTGAGAAGGGTTCGTCGCGTGAATGCCATCTTGGCTGTATCCCTGTGCAAAGCGGTGAAGAATGAATCGACGGCTCTCAAGATACGCGGCGTTGCCGGCGCGGCAGAAGGAATGTTTTTGGCTTTGGTTATGGGCTGCGCGCATATGCGCCGCAGGTGGCAATGCTTGCGCCGCCACGCATAAGGGAATGCGTTTTCCTTCGTTCCGCGAGGCAGCGGGGTGGCATAGAGTGCGCCATTTTCGATACGCGACCTTGGCGAGCCCATGACGAACAAGAACGAGAAGAACGCGCAGCCGCAATCCGGCCGGCGCCGTTTCCTGCGCCAGGGTGCAGGACTGGGCGGCGTGGCGCTTGGCGCTGGTGCCCTGGCCGCGGGTGCGCCAGCCACGGCGCGTGCCGAAGCCCTGACGGTGCCGCCGTGGACGCGCGCGCCCGGCGAGCCGGTGCTGTGGCGCGCCTACGGCCAGCCCGCCGAGTTCGAGAAGAACGTGATCCGGCGCAACCGTGGCGCCGCGCCGATGCCCGGCGCCAACTCATCGATGACGCCGCTGCAGGACCTGCGCGGCATCATCACGCCCACGGGCCTGGTATTCGAGCGCCACCACGCCGGCATCCCGCTGATCGATCCGGCCCTGCACCGCCTGGCCGTGCATGGGCTGGTGGATCGTCCGCGCATCTTCACCATGGACGACCTGGTGCGGCTGCCATCGGTGTCGCGCATTCACTTTCTCGAATGCTCCGGCAATACCGGGCGCGAATGGCGCGCGCCGAGCGCCACTTCGGTACAGATCAGCCACGGCTTGCTGTCGTGCTGCGAGTGGACCGGCGTGCCGCTCTCCGTCGTGCTGGAAGAGGTGGGCGTGCATCCGGAAGCGGCCTGGGTGCTGGCGGAGGGCGCCGATTCCGCGGCGATGACGCGCAGCGTGCCGATGGCCAAGCCGCTGGAGGACGCGCTGCTCGTCTACGCGCAGAACGGCGAGATGCTGCGGCCCGAGCACGGCTATCCGCTGCGGCTGTTCCTGCCGGGCTTTGAAGGCAATATGAGCATCAAGTGGCTGCGCCGCCTCAAGCTCGGGCGCGAGCCGTTCATGACGCGCGAGGAAACCGCCAAGTACACCGACTCGCTGCCCGACGGTAGCGCGTGCCAGTTCACCTTCCTGATGGACGTGAAATCGGTGATCACGTTTCCCGCGCCGGATCACGTGCTGTGCGACAGGGGCTTCCATGAAATCTCCGGGCTCGCGTGGTCCGGCCATGGCCGCATCCGGCGTGTGGACGTATCCGTGGACGGCGGCCGCAGCTGGCGCGAGGCAAAGTTGCAGGATCCCGTGCTTGACCGTGCGCTCACGCGTTTCCGGCTGTCGTGGCGCTGGGATGGCGGCCCCGCGGTGCTGCAAAGCCGCGCCATCGACGAGGCCGGCAATGTGCAGCCCTTGCCGGATCAACTGGTGGCAGCGCGCGGCTACGAGTCCACCTATCACTACAACGCCATCCAGGCGTGGCGCGTGGGCGCCGACGGGAGGATTGCCAATGCGCGCGCCTGACACTCTCCGTAGATCCCTTGGTGCTGTCCTGCTGGCGATGGCCGCGGTGTGCCAGCAGGCACAGGCGCAGACCTATGGCCTGGGCCTGCTGGCCAGCGAGCGCGATCTCGCCGCATGGAACATCGACGTCACGCCCGATGGCGCCGGCCTGCCGGCGGGCAGCGGCAGCGCGGCGCGCGGCAAACAGGTCTACGAAAACTCATGCGCCGCGTGCCACGGTATCAAGGGCGAGGGCAAACCGGCCGATGCGCTGGTGGGCGGGCAGGGGAGCCTGAAGAGCGCGCACGCGAATGGCAAGCCGGCGCTCAAGACCATCGGCAGCTTCTGGCCGTATGCGACCACGGTGTTCGATTTCATCAATCGCGCAATGCCTTACAACGCGCCGCAGAGCCTGAAAGCGGACGAGGTTTATGCGGTCACGGCCTACCTGCTGCATCTGAACGGCATTCTGCCCGCGGAGGCTGTGCTCGATGCGCGGACCTTGCCGCAGGTGCGGATGCCAAACCGCGATGGCTTCGTTGCCGACGGCCGGCCCGACACCGCCAACGTGCCATGCCGCAACGCCTGTGCCGCGCGACCCTGACCCCAATGTAAAGACATGGATATGCGTTAAACCTAACTTTGGTCCCTGAACTCGCCGGAACCCGCGCCACCGTTGGGTTTCGGCTATTTTTTGGGGTGCATATGTACCCATGTAAATACATTATATTAGCCTTGTTTTTTGCTGAATATGTCCAATAATGGTGTTCATGTATATCGAACACGTCCCCAACCGCAATTCCCCGCCGGCGATCCTGCTGCGCGAGTCCTATCGCGAAGGCAACAAGGTCAAGAAACGCACCCTGGCGAATTTGTCCGCACTGCCGCCCGAGGTGATCGAGGGCTTGAAGGTCTTGCTGCGCGGCGGGGCGGCCGTGGCCTCGGCCGATGAGGCCCTGGTGATCGAGCGCAGTCTGCCGCACGGCCATGTGGCCGCCGCGCTCGGTACGGCCCGCGCCTGTGGCGCGCAACACTGGTTCGCGGCGGCGCCGGGCCGCGTGCCATCCCTGGTCATGGCGCTGCTGGTGGCACGCCTGATTTCGCCCGCCTCCAAGCTGGCCACGCACCGCATGCTGCAGCAAGAGACCGCGGCCCATTCGCTGTCGCGCATGCTCGGCATCGGCGATGTGGAGCCCGAGGAGTTGTACGCCGCGCTGGACTGGCTGGGAGAGGCCCAGGAAGCCATCGAGAAGCGCCTGGCGAAGCAGCATCTGGCTGGTGGCACCCTGGTGCTCTATGACCTCACTTCCACCTGGCTGACCGGGCGCTGCTGCGACCTGGCGGCCTACGGCTACAGCCGCGATGGCAAGCGTCACGAGCCGCAGATCGTGTTCGGTCTGGTCTGTACGCCGCAAGGGTGTCCGGTGGCGGTCGAAGTCTTCGCCGGCAACACTGCCGATCCGAGCACGGTGGCGTCTCAGGTGGAGAAGCTCAAAGACCGTTTCGGCATCGAGAAGCTCGCCTGGGTAGGGGACCGGGGGATGCTGACGCAAGCCCGTATCGACACGCTGTTGCGCCCGGCAGGACTGGACTGGGTGAGTAGCCTGCGCGCCCCGCAGGTAGCTGAACTCGCCCGCGAACAAGGCCCCTTTCAGCCCTCGCTGTTCGATGAACGCAACCTCATCGAACTCACCAGCGAAACGTTTCCTGGCGAGCGACTGGTGGTGTGCCGCAATCCGCTGCTGGCCGACGAACGGGCCAGGAAACGCGAGGCGCTGTTGCAGGCCACCGAACAGGAGCTCAACAAGATTGCCGAGGCCACCACGCGCGCGCGCAACCGGCTCAAGGGCACGGAGGCGATTGCCCTGCGCGTGGGCCGGGTCATCGAGCGCTTCAAGATGGCCAAGCACTTCGAACTGACCATCACCGACACCAGCTTTGCCTGGGCGCGCAAGACGCTACAGATCGAGCAAGAGGCGGCACTCGATGGCCTGTATGTGGTGCGCACGAGTTTGCCGGCAGCGCAACTGTCAGCCGAGGCGGCCGTGTCGGCCTACAAGGGCTTGGCGGCGGTCGAGCGAGCGTTTCGTTCGCTCAAGACCATGGACTTGCACGTGCGCCCCGTATTCCATTGGAATGCCGAGCGCGTGCGTGCTCATGTCTTTCTGTGCATGCTGGCCTACTACGTCGAATGGCACATGCGCGAAAAATTAAAACCGATGCTCTTTGACGATGAATACATCGAGCTAGCGCGCGCTTCCCGTGCCTCGCCCGTGGCCAAGGCACGGCGTTCGGAACAGGCGAAAGCCAAGGACGCCACCAAGCGCACCGAGGATGATCTGCCGGTCCACAGCTTGCGCACGTTGCTCGGTGATCTGGCCACGCTCACCTACAACATCTGCCACACGCCGCTGAATCCGGACGCCAAGATCATCATGACCACGCGGCCAACGCCCCTTCAGGACCGCGCCTTCCGCCTCCTGGGCATCAGCCCGGCAGCCCTGCCGTAGCACCTGTACCCAGTCAGCCCTCGCTACGCACTCGCATAACCGCGTGAAATCAACACCTTACGCTGGCCTGAACTCAAAGTTAGGGTTAAACGGATAAGCGGCAGCGATTTCATTCGTTGACCGCTTCAGGCCCGGATCTCTACAGTGCAAAGCTTGAGAACGAGCGGTGCAGGGCCCGGCTTTTGCCGGAAACGGCATCGCACCTGGATCCGATATCGGATCCGCACTTTAGGTCTTCCGCTTTAGGTCCCCCGCTTAAGAGCCTGTCATGACGATTGGAACCCACACTGCCTCATTCACGCTTGCTGCCGCCCCCGCCGTTTCAGCCGCTGCTTCCGGCAGCGCCGCTTTCGAGATCCGTCCCTTCGATGCGCCGCTCGGCGCGGAGATCGTCGGCCTGGACTTGTCCGAGCCGCTGTCCGCGGAAGACTTCGCGCGCATCCATCGTGCGCATCTCGACTATCACGTGGTGGTGTTCCGCGACCAGCGCATCACGCCGGAACAGCAGATCGCCTTCAGCCGCCGCTTCGGGCCGTTGCAGATCCATGTGCTGCATCAGTTCCAGCTCGCCGGTCATCCCGAGATACTGATCGTCTCGAATGTGCTCAAGGACGGCAAGCCGATCGGCCTGGGCGACGCCGGGCATTTCTGGCATTCCGATCTCTCGTACAAGGAAAAGCCCAGCCTGGGCTCGCTGCTGCATGCGCAGGAGCTTCCGGCCGAGGGCGGCGATACGCTGTTCGCCAACATGCACCTGGCCTGGGAGACGCTGTCCGGGCACCTGAAGACCGCTGTGGAAGGGCGCAATGCCGAGCACACCTACCTGGCCAGGTACGCCGAGTTGCAGCAGCGCAGCCCGTGGCGTCCCAACCTGACGCCCGGGCAGATCGCGCAGGTGGCGCCGGTGCTGCAGCCGGTGGTGCGCACGCATCCGGAGACCGGCCGCCGCGCGCTGTTCGTCAGCGAGCATTTCACCACGCGCATCGCCGGGCTGCCCGAGGATGAAAGCCGCGACCTGCTGGCGCAACTGTTCGCGCACAGCGTGAAGCCGGATCATATCTATCGCCACGCATGGCAGGAGCACGACCTGGTGTTCTGGGACAACCGCTCGCTGCTGCACCTGGCCGCCGGCTGCCCGGAATCGCTGCGCCGCGTGATGTATCGCACCACGATCGAGGGCGACCTGCCGGCCTGACCGGCACGCGCGTCCGGATCATCTTGTTCCATACCGAATCCACTGAATCCACCGGAGTTCCGCATGTCCCTGCTTCGTTCCCGTCTCTTCTCCGCCCGCTGGCCGCGTGGCGCCGTCGCGCTCGCGCTGGCTGCCTGCATGGCGATGTCCGGCGCGGCCCGTGCGGAAGGGAAGATCCGCATCGCCGAGCAGTTCGGCGTGGTCTACCTGCTGCTCAACGTGGCGCGCGACCAGCAACTGATCGAGAAGCATGGCAGGCAGCAGGGCGTCGACGTCAGGGTGGAATGGACGCAGTTGTCCGGCGGCGCGGCCGTCAACGATGCGCTGCTGTCCGGCGCGATCGATATCGCCGGCGCCGGCGTGGGGCCCTTGCTGACGATTTGGGATCGCACGCACGGCAAGCAGAATGTGAAGGGCGTGGCGTCGCTGGGCAACTTCCCGTACTACCTGGTCAGCAATAATCCCAAGGTCAAGACCATTGCCGATTTCACCGACAAGGACCGCATCGCGCTGCCCGCGGTGTCGGTCTCGGTGCAGTCGCGCGTGCTGCAGCTTGCCGCCGCCAGGCAGTGGGGCGACAAGGAATTCAACCGCCTGGACAAGTGGACCGTGGCGGTGCCGCACCCGGATGCGGCGGCGGCCATCATCGCCGGCGGCACCGAGATCAGCGGCCACTTCGGCAACCCGCCGTTCCAGGAACAGGAACTGGCCGGCAACCCCAATGCGCGCATCGTGCTGAACTCGTATGACGTGCTGGGCGGCCCCAGCTCGGCCACGGTGCTGTATGCCACCGAGAAATTCCGCAATGACAATCCCAAGACCTACCGCGCCTTTGTCGATGCGCTGGCGGAGGCGGCCAGGTTCGCCACCGCGAACCCGGAAGCGGCGGCCGACCTGTATATCCGCGTGAACAAAGCCAGGATCGACCGCGCGCTGCTGGTCAAGATCCTGAAGAACCCGCAGGTGCAGTTCAAGGTCACGCCGCAGAACACGTTCGCGCTGGCCGAGTTCATGCACCGGGTGGGCGCCATCCGCAACCAGCCGAAATCCTGGCAGGACTATTTCTTCCAGGACCCGGCCACTGCCCAGGGTAGCTGACATGGCCGCGCAGCCTTCCCCGCTACGCGTGGTTTCCGCGCGCCCCGCCGCGGCCGCGCCGCTGTTGCAGGTCGACGGCGTTTCGCTGGAGTACCGCACCCGCGAGCGCGTGGTGCGGGCCACCCACCAGGTCAGCTTTGATGTCCATGCCGCCGATCGCTTTGTGCTGCTCGGCCCTTCGGGCTGCGGCAAGTCGACCCTGCTCAAGGCGGTGGCGGGCTTCGTGCCGCCGTGCGAGGGCGAGATCCGGCTGGAGGGCGTGCCCGTCAGCGCGCCCGGTCCCGACCGCATCGTGGTGTTCCAGGAGTTCGACCAGTTGCCGCCCTGGAAGACGGTGCGGCAGAACGTGATGTTCCCGCTGGTGCGCTCACGCGGCATGTCACGGCGCGAGGCCTCGGCATGCGCGCTGCATTTTCTCGACAAGGTCGGGCTGGCGAACTTCGCCGACGCCTATCCGCACACCTTGTCCGGCGGCATGAAACAGCGCGTGGCGATTGCCCGCGCGCTGGCGATGCGGCCCAAGGTGCTGCTGATGGACGAGCCCTTTGCCGCGCTCGACGCGCTGACGCGCCGGCGCATGCAGGAGGAATTGCTGGCGCTGTGGAATGACGCCGCCTTCACGCTGCTGTTCGTCACGCATTCGATCGAGGAAGCGCTGGTGGTCGGCAGCCGCATCCTGCTGCTGTCGCCGCATCCGGGGCGCGTGCGCGCCGAACTCAACAGCCACCAGTACGACCTGGCCAGCCAGGGCGGGGCGGAGTTCCAGGCTACCGCGCAACGCATCCATCATCTGCTGTTCGACGAGCCGCCGCACGCGGCGCCGTCGCCGGCACGCACCGCGCAGGCGCGCTGAGCCCCTGCCAGGATCGACCATGAGCACAAGCACGTCATCTTTTCCGTCCACCACGGTGGTCCGCGCCGAATACGAGCGCAAGCTCGAGCCCTTCACCGCCTTGCCGGTGGCACGCGCCTTGCCCTGGCCGCAACGCCTGTGGCAGCAAGGCTGGCTGCGCAAGGCGCTGATCCTGGCGGTGCTGGCCTGCCTGTGGGAAATCATTGCGCGCGTGCAGGACAACGACCTGCTGTTGCCGGGCTTTCTCGCCACCGCGCGCGCCATTGCCGAAGGCATCGGCAATGGCGAGCTGCTGACCAAGGCGGGCATCTCCATGTCGGTGCTGCTGCAAGGCTACGCCGGCGGCATCGTGCTGGCCTTCGTGCTGACCACGCTGGCGGTCTCGACCGAACTGGGGCGCGATGTGCTGGACACGCTCACCTCCATGTTCAACCCGCTGCCGGCCATCGCGCTGCTGCCGCTGGCGCTGCTGTGGTTCGGGCTGGGCAGCAAGAGCCTGGTGTTCGTGCTGGTGCATTCGGTGCTGTGGCCGCTGGCGCTGAACACCTATGCGGGCTTTCGCGGGGTCCCCGACACCCTGCGCATGGCCGGGCGCAACTACGGGCTGCGCGGCTTGCGCTATGTGCTGCTGATCCTGGTGCCGGCCGCGCTGCCCGCCATCCTGTCCGGTCTGAAGATCGGCTGGGCCTTCGCGTGGCGCACGTTGATCGCGGCCGAGCTGGTGTTTGGCGCGTCGTCGGGCAAGGGCGGGCTGGGCTGGTATATCTTCCAGAACCGCAACGAGCTGTACACCGACCGCGTGTTCGTCGGCCTGGCCATGGTGATCCTGATCGGCCTGCTGGTGGAGAACCTGGTGTTCAAGACGCTGGAACGCGTGACCGTGCGCCGCTGGGGCATGCAGCACTGAGTTGCGCTTGGCCGGATCGATAGTGCGGCTTACGGCACACGCGTCACGCTTCAGGCAATGCCACAGGCAACGCCACAGGCAGCGCTACAGGCAACCAGGGCCGTTCAGCCTGGCTTGGGTTCCTCTTGAGGCCGCAGTGGCCGGTCGCTCAATCCCAGCCGCTCGAGCACGCGTCCGGCGGCATTCGCCACGCTGTCGCCGTGCGGGGGCATGACCAGGTGCGCCGCCTCGCGATAGAGCGGATCGCGTACCCGGTAAAGGGCTTCCAGCGTGGCGCGCGGGTTGGGGCCTTGCAGCAGCGGGCGGTTGCGGCCGCGCCGGGTGCGCTGCCACAGCTCGGCGGGTGAAGCGCTCAGGTAGATCACGTAGCCGCGCGAGCGCAGCATCTCGCGGTTTTCCGGGCGCAGCACGGCGCCGCCGCCGGTGGCCAGCACGATGCCTTTACGCTGGGTCAGTTCGTCGAGCGTGCGGGTTTCGCGCTGGCGGAAGCCTTCCTCGCCTTCCAGCTCGAAGATGGTAGGAATGCGCACACCGCAACGCGCCTCGATTTCGTGATCCGTATCGAAAAAAGGCAGCCCCAGCCGGCGCGCCACCGTCCGGCCAATGGTGGTCTTACCGGCGCCCATGAAGCCGACGAAGAAGAGGTTTTCGAAGTCCAAGTGTGGGGGGAGCCAGCCGCAGGCTCCGGATTCGGTCTTCTCTACGTTAGCACGAGATGGGCGCCGCTCAAAACGGCACGGTGTTCCGATGGTTCGGCGGGTTCGGTACAAGGGGCTTCACAGACCGAGCAGCTGCCGCGCCTGCGCGGGCGTGGCCACGGCGCGGCCGTACTCCGCGCACAGCTGCGCCACGCGGCCGACCAGTTGCGCATTGCTGGCGGCCAGCGTGTCCTTGTCCCAGCGCACGTTGTCTTCCAGGCCGGTGCGGCAGTGGCCGCCGAGCTGCAGCGTCCAGTGGTTGACTTCCAGCTGGTGGCGGCCGATGCCCGCCGCGGTCCAGGTCGCGCCGGGCAGCACCTTCTTCAGTTGCTCCACCTGGAATTCCAGGATCTCCTTGCGCGCCGGCAGCGCGTTCTTGATACCGAACACGAACTGCACATGCACGGGGGGCAGCAGCAACCCTTCCCTGACCAGGTCCGCCGTGTTGTAGAGCATCGCCAGATCGAAAATCTCGATCTCGGGCTTGATGTGGTAATCGCGCATGGCCTTGGCCAGCGCGCGCACGAAGTCGGGCGGGTTTTCGTAGACCGTGGTGGGGAAGTTGACCGAGCCGGTGGCCAGCGAGGCCATGTCGGGGCGCAGGTCGAGCATGGCGCCGCGCTGCTCCATGGCGCGTCCGCGCCCGCCGGTGGAGAACTGCACGATCATGCCGGGGCAGTGCTTGCGGATGCCGTCCTGCAATTGCGCGAAACGCGCGGGGTCCGAACTGGAGTTCCCGGCATCGTCGCGCACGTGCAGGTGGACCAGCGTCGCGCCAGCCTCGAAGCTCTCGTGCGTGCTCTCAATCTGTTCGGCAACGGAGAGGGGGATGGCGGGATTGTCTTTCTTGCGGGGGACAGAGCCGGTGATGGCCACCGAGATGATGCAGGGATCTTGCATTTGAAACTCCAGGAAACGATTGCGGTGCCCGCCTCAGGCGGGCCGGGCCTTGTGGTTGCGGCTGGCCAGGGCGTGCGCCGCCATGCGCAGCGAGGCGTTGGCCGCGCCGAAGCCGAGGTAGCCGTCGCGCTGCACCAGCTCGAAGAAAAAGCGGTCGTGGAAGGGCTCGGTGTAGGCGTGCAGGAATTCGCCGCCGGCATCCTTGTCGTAGAGCAGTTGCTGCCGGTGCAGGCGTTCCAGCAGCGCGTCGTCCAGCCCGAGCCGCGCGCCGACATCGTCGTAGTAGTTGTCGGGCACATGGAGCATGGCGGCTTCGGCGGGGACGATCCGCTCCAGCGTGGCGCTCAGGCCGGGCGTACGGAAGGCAATGTGGTGGATGCCCGAGCCGGCATAGGCGGTGACGAACCTGCCGGTGGCCGTGCGGCTGCTTTCCGAGACGTTGAGCGGAATCCGGATGTTTTGCTCCGGGCTGACCATGGCGCGGCTTTTCACCAGGCCGTACGGGTCGGCGATTTCGTGGAGGGCCTCGGCCTGCAGGCCGAACACCGTTTTGTAGAACAGTACGAAGCTGTCGAGCCGGTGCGGCGGCAGGGCCTGGGCGATATGGTCGATGGCCGTGAGGCCCGCGCCCGTGTCGTCTGCGCTGCCGGGTTCCAGCACGAAGTCGCTCTCGTAGATGCTGCGGTCCGAGTCCTTCTCGTCGATCAGGTAGAACAGCATGCCGTCCGGCGCGCGCACCGCGGGAATGCTGCGCTCGTCCGGACCGATGCGCTCGCGCCATTCCTTGCACAGCAAGGCACGCGCACGCGAGACGGCGCGCTGGGCGTCGTCCACCTTCAGCCCGAGCGCGCAGACGGAAGGCCCGTGAAGCTGGAAGTGCTCCGCGGCGGCGCTGTCCTGCTCGGCGTTGAGGATGATATTGACGCCGCCCTGGCGGTACAGGTCCACGGCTTTGGAGCGGTGGCGGCCGGCGTGGCTGAAGCCCAGCGAACGCAGCCGCGTACCCAGTTCCCGTCCGGCTACGTAATCCACCGCGAACTCCAGGAAGTCGACGCCGCCAAAATGCGGCGCGGCTGGCAGGGCGGGGCCTCCGGCTTCGGATTCGAGCCAGATCAGAGAGCGCAGCCCATCCTGCGCGGTCAGGCGCGCGGGCGCCGCGCGGAATTCGTCGTTGAAGATCTCCAGCGACAGCGGTCCGCGATAACCCGCGCCGATGGCCGCGCGCGCAAACTCGGTCACGGCGAGATCACCCTGGCCGGGAAAGTTGCGATAGTGCCGGCTCCACGACAGCACGTCCATGCTCATGCGGGGCGCATCGGCCAGTTGCACGAAGAACAGCTTCTCCGCCGGCACCGCGTCGATGCCTTCCAGCGTGTCGCCCAGCGAGAGCGTGTGGAAGCTGTCCAGGATCAGGCCCAGCGCGGGGTGGTCGGCCTGCCGCACGATGTTCCACGCCTGCCGCCACAGCCTGGTGTGGCGGGCCCAGGCCAGCGCCTCGAAGCCCACCAGGAGCCCGCGCTTCGCCGCGGCTTCGGCCATGGCGCGCAGGTCGGCGGCGGCACGCGCGGGATCGTCGATGGCGATGCCCTGCACATTGCTGCAGACCAGCACCATGCGCGCGCCCAGTTCCTCCATCACGTCGAACTTGCGTTCGGCGCGCGCCATGTTGCGGGCGCGGAATTCGTCTGGCATCGCCTCGAAATCGCGGAAGGGCTGGTACAGCGGGATGTCCAGGCCGAGGTCGGCCGCGATGCGGCGCACATCGGCAGGGGAGCCATCGAAATTCAACAGGTCGTTCTCGAAGATTTCGACGCCGTCGAAACCGGCCGCGGCGGCCGCTTCCAGTTTTTCCGGCAAGGTGCCGGACAGCGATACGGTGGCGATCGATTTCGGATGGCGCCAGGCTGCGGTTTGCATGTCAGATCCTGCGTGCTTCGTGTAGGGGAAGGTTAGGACCGATCTGACGCATCAACAAGCGAAATCCGCGCGCATACGTGCGATAATCGCGCCATTGAGAGTGACTGGCGCTCGGAACTAGGGTTATCGCTATGGATAAAGAACCGCTGAACCGGCGCGACTGGATTGCCGGACTGGAAAAGGGGCTGGCCATCCTGGAGGCCTTCGATAACGATCATCCGCGCCTGACGCCGACGCAGGCGGCCCAGCTGACGGGCCTCACGCGTACCGCGGCACGACGTTACCTGCTCACGCTTGAACACCTGGGCTATACCACCAGCGACGGCACGCTATTCAGCCTGACCCCGCGCGTGCTCAAGGTGGGCTGGTCCTATTTCGACTCGGCGCGCCTGCCGCGCGCGGTGCAGCCTTTCCTGCAGCAGATCACGGCGGCGGTCGGCGAGCCGGCATACCTGAGCGTGCTGGATGCATGGGAACTGGTGTTTATCTGCCGCACGGGTACGAGCCGGGTGATGAATACGGGCTTTGTGCTGGGGGCGCGCGTGCCGGCGCCGCTGGCTTCCGCCGGGGTGATGATGCTGGCCTCGGAGCCTGAGGATAAGGTCAAGGCGTGGCTGGAAGACGTCGTGCTGACGCCGTACACGCCGTACACGATCATGCAGCAGGACCGGCTGCTGGCCGAGATCAGGAAGGCGGGCGCGCAGGGTTACGCGCTGGTCGAGCAGCAGTTGCAGATTGGCGTGCGGGGGGTGGCCGTGCCGCTGCGGGATCGCCATGGGAAAGTGATCGCCGCGCTGAGCGTGAATATGCAGATTGGGGAGGAGAGCGCGGAGCAGGCGCTGGAGCGGGTGTTGCAGGTGCTGCAGGATACGGCGATATCGGTGATGAGGGTGCTTTGAGCAACCAGGCGCGCCGCAGGAGGGATTTAACGTTTGACGTTAGGTGCAGCGCGTTAGGGTATGGAAAAACGGCGACGCTTACGACGTGGAAATCGCTGACTATCATTGACCACCGTGGCACGCACGGATCGCTGCCCTTGCCGACCATGCGCCTCAAGACCTACGCGCGCGACGAGGACCGCTCATGGTTAAAACCGTTCCAGGCCAGCGTGGCCGGACTGGTGCGCGAGGACCCGCTCGAATGGCAGCTCGCGCATTTCTGCGACGTGATCCGCGGCACCGCAAAGCCTCTTGTCACCGTGCAGGATGGGCTGCAGAATCTGCGCGTCACCGAGGCCATCGCCGAGGCTGCGCGTACAGGCCGCATTGTCGGAACGGTGGACGCCTGAGCAGGGCATCCGCCAGGAAGGCGGCAACGATCAAACGACCGTCAAGAACACCAGGAAAGAGGAAACAACATGCAATCCGTACTCGTCATCAACGGCCCCAACCTGAACCTGCTGGGCACGCGCGAGCCGCAGATCTATGGCTCGACCACGCTGGCGGACGTCGAGGCGGCCCTGAAGCAGCAGGCCACCGGAATGGGCTTGTCGCTGGACTGCTTCCAGAGCAACCACGAAGGCGCCATCGTCGACCGCATCCACGCGGCGCGCACCGAGGGCGTCAGCTACATCCTGATCAATCCCGGCGCGTTCACGCACACCAGCGTGGCGATCCGCGATGCCTTCGCCGGCGTGGCGATTCCCTTCGTGGAGGTGCATATCTCGAATGTGCACAAGCGCGAGGCGTTCCGCCACCATTCCTACCTGTCCGATATCGCGGAGGCTGTGATGGCAGGCTTCGGCACGCAGGGCTATGGCCTCGCGCTGCAGTTCATCGGCGCGAAGCTGAAAGCCACGCCGGTTAAATGAAAGCGGCGCGGCCCGGCGGAAAACCGCCGGGCCGCGCCTCGCGCCGTCATGCGTTTCAGTGAGCGGGGGACTGGTCCTCGATCGCGCCAGGGACAGCGCGCGGCGCCATGAAGTACATCCAGGCCAGCGCGAGGAAGTACGCGCAGGGAATCATGGTGAACAGCACCGAGTAGTTGTTGTGCGTCCTGGTCAGCACGTAGCCGACGAGCTGGGTCATGAACATGCCGCCGACGGCGCCCATCATGCCGCCGAAGCCGAACACGGAGCTGATGACTTCCTTGGGCGTGTAGTCCATCACCATGCTCCAGATGTTCGCGGTCCAGGCCTGGTGCGCGCCGATGGCGATCGAGATCGCGGCCACCGCCATCCACAGGCTGCTGGCGCCGGCGGCGAACACGATCATGGTGATGCAGGCGGCGAAGAGCAGCATCGACAGCAGCCGTGCCTTCACCGGCGCCATGCCCCGGCCGATCAACAGCGACGACAGCGCGCCGCCGCCAACGCTGCCGAGATCGGCGGCGAGGTAGATGACGATCAGCGGAATGCCCATCTGCGTCACGTTGATGCCGAGGTTGTACTGCTGGTTGAGAAACGGCGGCAGCCAGTAGAGATAGAACCAGAATACGGGGGCCGTGATGGTATAGGCCAGCGCGAAGGCCCAGGTGCCGCGCATGCGCAGGATGCGCGAGTACGGCACCTTCTGCGGCGCGGGTTCCACGCCTTGCTGTACGTAGCGCAGCTCGCCCTGGCTGACGCGCGGGTGCTGCTCGGGGTCGTAGTAGTTGCGCACCCAGAACACCACCCAGATGAGGCCGAGCGCGCCGATGCAGAAGAAGGCGGCCTGCCAGCCCCAGGCCACGAGGATCAGCGGCAGCATGACCGGCGCGACCATGGCGCCGACGTTGGTGCCGGCATTGAACAGGCCCGTGGCCACGGCACGCTCGCCCGCCGGAAACCACAGCCGCGTGGTCTTGACGCAGGCGGGATAGTTGGCGGCTTCGGTCAGGCCAAGGAAGAAGCGGCAAACCATGAAGCCGACGGCCGACACTGCCAGGCCGTGCGCGCCGGCGGCGACGCTCCACAGCAGCACCGCGATCAGGAACGCGCGCTTCACGCCGACCTTGTCGATAAAGCGCCCCTGCGCCCCGAAGCCCACGGCATAGCCAACCTGGAACCAGAAGTTGATATTGGCGTAGTCCTGGGCTGTCCAGTTCATGGCCTTGGCCAGCACCGGCTGCATCACGCCCAGCGCCGCGCGGTCGATGTAGTTCAGCGTGGTGGCAAAGAACACCAGGGCCAGCATGCCCCAGCGCATGCGCCCGACGGCGAAGGCCGAGCGTATCTTGTCGCCAATCGTGCCATGCACGGCGAGTGGCGTGACAAGGTCCTTATGTGTCGTAGTCATGGGGGTGTCTCCGGGGATTTCCATTCTGTCTTGCGCCCTTGCCGTGGCATGGCGTCTGTGCTTTTTGCGGCAGCGTGCCCGCTGCGTGGCCGGCGAGCGCGCCGCTCAATAGGCGATCCTTGCCACGGCGCGTAACGCATCGGCCGTTGCCGTGCCGAAGCCGAAGAATTCCAGGTAGGCCGGAATCATTTCGAACAGCATGTCGGTGCCGACCTGGACCTTGCAGCCGCGCGCCATGGCGGCGCGCAGCAAGGGCGTGTATTCGGTCTTCATCACCACCTCGCCAACCCATGCCTGCGGATCGATGCGCGATACGTCGAAGGGCAGGGGATCCGTCTCGTTCATGCCCAGCGGCGTGGCGTTGACCACCACCTCGTAGCCGGCGGGGTCGTTGGCGCCCACGCTGACCTGCAGGCCCGGATAGTGCGACTGCAGGCGTGCCGCCAGCGCTTGCGCGGACGCTTCGCGCGCGTCGAACAGCCCCAGCCGCGCCACACCGGCGGCAGCCAGCGACGCGGCGATGGCCGAACCGACGCCGCCGCAGCCCGAGACCAGCACGCTGGCGCCCTCCAGCCGGCAGCCCTTGCGCTGGATGCCGCGCACGAATCCGGCGCCGTCGAACTGGTCGCCCAGCAGGGTGCCGTCCTCGCGCAGCAGCACGGCGTTGCAGGCGCCGGCGATGCGCGCGGTCGGGGTGAGCGCGTCCACCAGTTCCATGGTGGCGACCTTGTGCGGCATGGTGATCAGCGCGCCGCGGATATTGGTCAGCCGGAACAGCGCGCGGAATCCGCTCGCGAAGTCCTCGGCTTTCAGGCCCATGGGCACCACCACGGCATTGATGCCGCGCTGCTCGAACCACGGGTTGTAGATCATCGGCGCCTTGAAGGACTCGGTGGGGTAGCCGATATGGGCGATGAGGGTGGTCTTGCCGTTGATCATGATGTGGACCGGGTTCGATGTCGATAGCCGAAGCTTAGGGGCTCAAGTGGCTTGTTCCAAGAGAGTCAATCGGCATAATGCGCGATAGCTGGACGAAGGTGCGCGCTTATGGATCGAAATTCGGGTTTGCCCCGAGTGCCCCGCTCACCCAGGCAAAGAGGCATGGCGAGGCAAGGGTTTACACCAGTTTCGTGCGTTCATCGTTCGCCCGCGCACGACTAACGTGGCGGGCCGGGGCTGTTGCCATTGTTGGCGGCGGGGGCGGCGGATACGCTTCGGCTGCCGCCGCGCCCACCCGGTCCGGCGCGCGCGGGTCTTGCGGCCGGGCTAGAGCGAAGCCGGGGCCCTTGCTATGATGAATGACGCCACACCCGCAGCCACCACGGATTACAGAAAGGAGCACAGACATGAGCCGGTCGGCAGACGCTTTTTCCCCGCGCGGCGACGATTTCCAGCCTTGGGAGAATCCGCTGGGCATCGTGGGTTATGAGTTCATCGAATTCGCGTCTCCCGACCCCGGGGCGCTCGGGCGCACCTTCGAGCGGTTCGGCTTCCATGCCATTGCCCAGCACCGGCACAAGAACGTGAAGCTGTTCCGGCAAGGCGAGATGAACTTCATCGTCGACGCGGAGCCGGATTCCTTCGCTACCCGCTATGCGTCCGAATACGGCCTGTCGATCTGTGCGGTCGGCATTCGCGTGAACGATGCGGCAACGGCCTTCGCGCGCGCGATCGATGCGGGCGCATGGCCGTTCGAGGGCGGGACGGTGGGGCCCATGGAACTGAACATCCCCGCTATCCAGGGCATCGGACAGTCGATCATCTACTTCATCGACCGCTGGCGCGGCAAGGAAGGCCGGCCCGGCGATGTCGGCGACATCTCCATCTACGACGTCGATTTCCGCTCACTGTCCCATGCGGCCGCGGACGCCGCCGCGTCTACCACCGCAGCCGGCCTGACCCGCGTGGACCATCTGACGCAGGCGGTCGATCCGGGCCACCTGGACGAGTGGCTCGATTTCTACCGCAAGGTGCTCGGGTTTCGCGAGATCCACGAAGTCAACGCCGGCTGGCATGTCGCCAGCGATTCACGCGTACTGCTCTCGCCCTGTGGCCTGATCCGCATCCCGATCTACGAGAAGGGCACGCAGCGCCACGATCAGATGGAACACTACCTGTCCGGCCATCACGGCGAGGGCATCCAGCATATTGCGCTGGCGACCGATGACCTGGTGGCCAGCGCGGCCGCGCTGGAACGCAACGGCGTGTGTTTCGTCGAGCCGCCCCCGGCCTATTACGAAACCGTGGACGCGCGCGTGCCCGGCCACGGGCTGGATCTGGCCGCGTTGCGGCGCTACGGCATCCTGGTGGATGGCGCGCAGCGCGACGACGGGACGCGCGAGCGCTTCCTGCAAGCCTTCGCCCGGCGCGAGGCCGGCGAATTCTTCTTCGAGATCGTCCAGCGCGACGGCTACCACGGTTTCGGCGAGGGCAACCTGCCGGCGTTGGAAGCGGCCATGGCCAGCGCGCCCAGGTCGCCGGCGTGACGGCCATGGCGACCTGACCGGCCTGCGGATGGCCGCGCAGTGCCAGCGGCCACGCCAGGCCGTCGACGGCGATGCGCGCACTGGCTTGACGGCAGGGACCTGCTCGCGGATAGTGCGGTTCCCGGCATCCCGTGCTCAGCGCGGCGCCGGTGTCGTCCCAGCTCTCTCCTCCCTTGTTTCAGGCCGTGCAGCCGCGGCCCTCGCGTTCGCCGTCACATGAATCTTCGCCCTCCCGCTGTCTTTCCGGCATGCCCAACCCTTGCCCGGCTGATGCTGGCGCCGGCCCTGGCACTTTGCCTCGGCTTGCCCGCGTGCTCCCGGCATGACACCCCGCCCGCAGCGGCCGGCGCCTCGTCCGCCGAGGCCAGGCCGGCCTCCGCGGCCGTCGCGCAGGCCGACAGCCTCAAGCGCGAGGCCCTGATCCGGCTCGCCTTTCCCGGCTGGCGCGACGACGACAAGGGCCGCGTGGTGCGCGCCCGGTTGCCGGACCAGGAGTACAAGGGCAAGGGCGAGGCGCCGCTGGTGGATGACACCATCGACGTCAAGCCGATCCAGGTAATCCGGCTGGACGACACCCACGCCGTGATGCTGACCGAAGGCGTGACCGTGGATGAAGGCGGCACGCGCAACGACAGCCACGGCGCGGGCGCCTGGCTGGGCGCGTATTTTTTCACGCGCAACGGTGAAGCCTGGCAACTGGAGCGGCGCGTCGACGGCTATGACTACACCGGCGTGGAAGGCTCGCTGGGACAGTCATCCGTCACGAAGATCTCAGCCACGGATTTCGCGCTGACCCAGACCTGGGGCAGTTGCTGGCAGGGCTATTGCGGCAGCTGGGCCTCCGTCTATCGCCTGGCGCCGGGGCAGATATCGACCTTGCTGGGCAGCGTGGCAATGAGCGCGGAAAACAGCGGTGCGCTTGAACCTTGCGCGGACGCGCTCGCCGGCAAGCCGCTCGCGCCCGCCGAACGCGGCACGGACAGCCAGGACGATGGCGAGCAGGTCTGCTACGAGGTGGAGGGCAAGCCGGCCTTCGCGCTCGGCACGGATGCGCCGGGGGAGCTCACGCTGACGTTCCAGGGCGAGGAGGTCAAGGTGCCCGGCGGCGCGGCCAAGCCCCGGCGCCGCTCGCTGGACGCGGTGGTGCGCTATCGCTTCCAGGACGGCAGGTACCTGGTGAGCCAGGGCCAGAACCCGGTTCCCTCTTTCTGAGCATCCCAAGCCGGTGCGCACCGGTGCTTGCGGGCGGGGCGCGGAAGGCGTAGCTTGTCGGCTTGCCGCCGCCGCGACGGCAAGACTCCCACGGTCCTGACCGCGCGCCGCCCGGTGCCGCCACTTCCCGAGCCGCGCCTGCACGCTTGCCGGCGCTCCGGAGTGCCCGTCCCACGCACTCAGAGAATCGCGCACCCATGACCGACATCCATCACGCCGCCGCCCAGGGTTTTTCCAGCCAGGCCGATACCTACGCCCGCGGCCGCCCCGACTATCCGCCGGCGCTTGGCGCCTGGCTGGAACAGGAACTTGGCCTGCGGGCCGGCAAGACCGTGCTGGACCTGGGCGCGGGCACTGGCAAGTTCAGCCGCCTGCTGCTGGCTACCGGCGCCACTGTGATCGCGGTCGAGCCGGTTGCGGCCATGCGTGCCCGGCTCAGCGCCGCGCTGCCCTCGGTGCAGGCGCTAGAGGGCACCGCCGAGGCCATCCCTCTGCCCGGCGCCAGCGTCGATGCGGTGGTCTGCGCGCAAGCGTTCCACTGGTTCGCCAACAGCGCCGCCATGGCCGAGATCGGCCGTGTGCTGCGCCCGGGCGGCAAGCTCGGCCTGGTCTGGAACGTACGCGACGAATCGGTCGACTGGGTGGCGCGGCTCACCGCCATCATGACGCCGTTCGAGGGCGATGCGCCGCGCTTCTACAAAGGCGACTGGAAGGCGGTCTTTCCGGCGGCCGGCTTTGGCGAACTGTCCCTGTCCGCCTTCCCCTACGAGCATGCCGGTCCCGCGCAGCAGGTGGTCGTGGACCGCGTGATGTCGGTCAGTTTCATTGCCTCGCTGCCGCCGGCGCAGCAGGATGCGGTGCGCGCACGGCTGCAGGCCGTGATCGACGGCAGCCCGGCGCTGGCCGGCAAGCCGAGCGTGGCGTTTCCCTACCGGACCGAGGCGTATAGCTGCCAGCGGCTGGGGTAGCAGGCGCGGGCCGGTCGCGGGCCAGGGGTAGCTTATGGGTTGGCCGCCCCTGGCGCCGGGGCCGGTGCGGTCATGCTGTAGTCGGCCGGCGCGTCGGCCGGGCGCGGCGTGTCGCCCGCACGTTCGATCCAGCCGCCGCCGAGGAACTGGTAGAGATCGACCAGGTTCGTCAACCGCTGCAGCCGCGCGTTGATCAGCAGCAACTGCGCGCTGTAGAGGTCGTTTTGCGCGGTCAGCACGCTCAGGTAGCTGTCCACCCCGTTGCGATAGCGCAGGTCCGACAGCACCAGCCGGCGCTCCTGCGAGCCGGTGAAGCGTTCCAGTGACTTGATCTGGTTGTCGAAGGTGCCGCGCGCGGCCAGGCCATCGGACACTTCGCGAAAGGCGGTCTGGATGGCTTTCTCGTAGCTGGCGATCTCGATGCGTTTCTGTACCTGCGCCAGGTCCAGGGCCGCCACGTTCTGGCCGCCCTGAAAGATCGGCAGGGTAATCTGCGGCGCGAACGACCACGCACCGGAACCGGGCTTGAACAAGCCCCCGAGCGTCGGCGAGAGCGTGCCCGCATTGCCCGTGAGCGTCACGCGCGGGAAAAACGCCGCGCGCGCCGCGCCGATGTTCGCGTTGGCGGCCAGCAGCAATTGCTCCGCGGCGGCAATGTCGGGGCGCCGCGTCAGCAGGTCGGACGGCAGGCCCGCCGGGATATCGGCGAGCAGGGCCTGGCTGTTGAGCGGCAGGCCCGGCGGCAGGTCCTCCGGCAATGGCTCTCCCACTAGCAGCACCAGCCCGTTCTCCGCCTGCGCGCGCAGCCGGGCTTCCGTTTCCAGGTTGGCGCGCGCCTGCTCGACGACGCCTTCGGACTGCCGCAGGTCAAGCTCCGAGCCGGTCCCTACATCAAACTTCAGGCTGGTGATGCGCAACGACTCCTCGGCCGTCACCAGCGTGGCGCGCGTGACGGCGAGCGCATCGTCGAAGGCGAGCATGGCGAGATACTGGTTCGCCACCGAAGACAGCAGGGCAAGCTCCGCCGCCTTGCGGCTTTCCGCCAGCGACAGGTACTGCGCGAGCGCCTGGTCCGAAAGGCTGCGGATACGGCCGAAAAAGTCGATTTCCCACGACGCGTTTAGGCCGACCGAATATTGGGCCACAATGGTCCTGCCCGCGGCCGTCAGGTTCGCCGGCGTGCGCGCCCGGGTTTCCGAGGCCACCGCGTTGACCGAGGGGAACAACGCAGCGCGCGTGATCTGGTACTGTGCCCGCGCCGCTTCTATGTTCAGTACCGACACGCGCAGGTCGCGGTTGTTCTTCAGCGCCAGCTCGAGCAGGCGCTGAAGACGCGGATCGGCAAAGAAATCCCGCCAGCCGATATCGGTTGCCGGCGCCGCCGCCGCGCCGCTCCCTGTGTCGCTCGCGGCGGGCTGCTGGCCGTAGGCGCCGCCGGTGGGGAAGGCCGGGGCAACGGGGGCAGCCGGGCGCTCGTAGTGTGGCTGGAGCGTGCAGCCGGCGGCCAGTATGGCCACGGCGGTCGTGATCGAGGCGAATCTGGGCATCTCAGTGTCCTTCCCTGTGCATGCCGGCGTCGCCGTTGCTGTCCGGCTGGTCAGGCTGGCCGGACGACGGCGATGGCGGGGGAGGTGTCCCCGGCGTTGCCTTGGTCTTGCTGAACTTGCCGATCACGACGAAGAACATCGGGATCATGAAGATGGCCAGGAAGGTCGCCGTTAGCATCCCGCCGATCACGCCGGTGCCGATCGCATGCTGGCTGCCCGAGCCCGCGCCGTTGCTGAGCGCAAGCGGCAACACGCCAAGGATGAAGGCGAGCGATGTCATCAGGATCGGGCGCAGGCGCAGGCGGGACGCCTCCACCGCCGCATTGATGGTGCTCATGCCCTGGTCGCGCAGGTCGCGGGCGAATTCCACGATCAGGATGGCGTTCTTGGCCGACAGGCCCACCGTGGTCAGCAGGCCGACCTGGAAGAACACATCGTTCTCGAGCCCGCGCAGGGTGGCGGCCAACAGCGCGCCCAGGACGCCGAGCGGCACGACCATGATCACAGAGAACGGGATCGACCAGCTTTCATACAGCGCGGCCAGGCACAGGAACACGAACAGAATCGAAATGCCATAGAGGATCGGCGCCTGTGAACCGGACTGGCGCTCCTGGTACGACAGGCCAGTCCATTCGTAACCGATGCCGGGCGGCAGTTTGGCGGCGATGGCTTCCACGGCGTTCATCGCCTGGCCGGTGGATTTGCCGGAAGCGGCCGCACCCTGGATCTCGATCGCCGGAATGCCGTTGAAGCGTTCCAGCTTGGGAGAGCCATAGATCCAGGCCCCCGAACCGAAGGCCCCGAACGGCACCATCCCGCCGGACGCGTTGCGCACGTACCAGCTGTTCAGGTCCTCGGGATTCATGCGGAACCTTGGCTCCCCCTGCACGTAGACCTTCTTGATCCGGTTGTCGGTATCGAGGAAGTTGTTGATGTACAGCGAAGCCCATGCCGACGAGAAAGTCTGGTCGATGTCCGCGGCGCTGACACCGAGCGCATTGGCTTTTTCGCGGTCGATGTTGACCTTGAACTGTGGTGTGTCGTTCAGGCCGTTCGGGCGAACCTGCGCGAGCATCGGGTCCTGCGCCGCCATGCCGAGCAGCATACCGCGCGCCTGCATCAGTTTTTCGTGGCCCAGGCCGGCACGATCCTGCAACTCGAAGTCGAAACCCGCGGCCGTGCCGAGCTCCGGGATCGACGGTGGATTCAACGGGAACACGTTGGCGTCCTTGTACCCGGCGAAATGTCCGAAGATCCGCTTGACCAGGGCGGGGGCTTTGAGGTTCGCGGACTGGCGCTGCGTGTAGTCCTTCAGCCGCACGAACACCAGGCCGGAGTTCTGCCCCCGGCCGGCGAAGCTGAAGCCGTTCACCGTCAGCACTGCCTCGACCGCGTCTTTCTCGCTGGTAAGCAGGTACTGCTGCACATCCAGCAGCACCTTGGCGGTGCGCTCCTGCGTGGATCCCACCGGCGCCTGCACCAGCACGAACATCGTGCCCTGGTCCTCCTCCGGCAGGAACGCCTTGGGCAGCCGCACGAACAGGAAGCCCACTATCAGGATCACCATCAGGTAGATGATCAGCCAGCGGCCGGAGCGCCGGATCACGAGCACCACGCCGCCACGGTATTTTTGCTGGCTCTTCGCGAACGTACGGTTGAACCAGCCGAAGAAGCCGGTCTTTTCATCGTGATGGCCCTTCGGGATCGGCTCGAGCATGCTCGCGCACAGCGCCGGCGTCAGGATCAGCGCGACCATCACGGACAGCACCATGGCGGAGACGATGGTCAGCGAGAACTGCCGGTAGATCGCGCCCACCGAGCCGCCGGAGAAGGCCACCGGCACGAACACCGCGGACAGCACCAGGGCCACGCCGACCAGCGCGCCGGTGATCTGCTCCATGGCCTTGCGCGTCGCGTCGCGCGGCGACAGGCCTTCCTCGGCCATGATCCGCTCGACGTTCTCGACCACCACGATCGCATCGTCCACCAGCAGGCCGATGGCCAGCACCATGCCGAACATCGACAGCGTGTTGATTGAAAACCCCACCACCGACATCACCGCGAACGTCCCCAGCAGCACCACCGGCACCGCGATCGTCGGGATCAGCGTGGCGCGCAGGTTCTGCAGGAACAGGTACATGACCAGGAACACCAGCACGATGCCCTCGATCAGGGTCTTGATCACTTCCTCGATCGACTGCGTAATGAACGGCGTGATGTCGTACGGATACTCCACCACCACGCCCTGCGGCGCGTACCGCAGCAGCTCGGTCATCTTGGCGCGTACCGCGTTTGCCGTGCTGATTGCGTTGGCGCCGGTGGCGAGCTGGATACCGAAGGCCGCGGTCGGCTGGCCGTTGTACTTGGTGTCGAAGTTGAAGTTCTCGCCGCCAAGATCGATCCGCGCCACATCCTTCAGGCGCACCTGCGAGCCGTCGGTATTCACTTTCAGCAGGATATTGCCGAACTGCGCAGGGGTTTGCAGCAGCGTGGCTTCCGTGATGGTGGCCTGCAGCATCTGGCCAGGCACCGACGGCGTGCCGCCCAGGCTGCCGCCGGCTACCTGCACGTTCTGTGCCGCGACCGCGTTCCTGACATCGATCGGTGTCAGGCTGTAGTTGTTCAGCTTGGTAGCGTCCAGCCAGATGCGCATCGCGTATTGCGTGCCGAACAGCGTCACCGTACCGACGCCGTCGATCCGGCTGACCGGGTCCAGCACCTTCGAAGCCACGTAGTTGGCGAGGTCGTAGCGTCCCATGCTGCCGTCCCTGGACACAAAGGCGAGGATCAGCAAGAAGCTGCTGCTCGATTTCGTGACCTTGGTGCCCAGCTGCTGCACGGCTTGCGGCAACAGCGGCGTCGCGAGTTGCAGCTTGTTCTGTACCTGGACCTGCGCAATGTCCGGATTGGTGCCGGCCGCGAAAGTCAGCGTGATGGTGGCCGTGCCGGAGTCGTCGCTGGTGGAGGACAGGTAGAGCAGGTGATCGAGGCCGCTCATCTGCTGCTCGATCACCTGCGTGACGGTATCTTCGACGGTTTTCGCGGAAGCGCCGGGATAGGTGGCGCTGATCTGGACGGCAGGCGGGGCAATCGTCGGGTATTGGGCAATCGGCAGCGTGACGGTGGCGGCCAGGCCTGCCAGCATCAGGATGATGGCGATCACCCACGCAAAGATCGGCCGGTCAATAAAGAAATTTGCCATGAAGGCGGCTCCCTTTTATCGCGCGGCCGGGGCGGAAGACGGGGATGACGCCGTCGATGGCGCCGCTGTAGCGGATCCCGCGGGTGCGCTCGCGGGTGGCATTGCCTGCGCGGCGGAGGCCGGCTGCGCCGGCACCTGGGCCTCGACTGGCTTGACCGTCATGCCGGGTTTTGCCTTTTCCACGCCGTTCACGATCACGCGATCGCCCGGCTGCAGGCCGCTGTCCACCACCCAGGCATTGCCGAACGTGCCCGAAGTGGCGATCTGGCGTTGCGCCACCTTGTTGTCCTGGCCGACGACGAGCACTATCGCCTGTCCCTTCTGGTCATGCGTGACACCGATCTGGGGCACGACGACGGCCTTGTCGTTTATGCCCTCGTCGATGCGTGCGCGCACGAACATGCCCGGCAGCAGCACCCGGTCCTGGTTCGGAAAGATCGCGCGCACCGTGACGGAGCCCGTGCCCTGGTCGACGCTCACGTCGGTGAACTGGATCTGGCCTGTCTGCGGGTAGGTGCGGCCGTCTTCGAGCAGCAGTGTGACCTTGGCGGCGTTGGCGCCGCTGGTCTGCAGCCGGCCTTCCTGGATCTGGCGGCGCAGCCGCAGGCCGTCCACGCTCGATTGCGTCAGGTTGACGTAGATCGGGTCCATTTGCTGCACGGTGGTCAGCAGGGTGGCCTGGCTGGTCTGCACGTAAGCGCCCGGCGTGACCTGCGACACGCCGCTGCGCCCGGTGATCGGCGAGGTGACATCGGTGTAGCCCAGGTTGATCTGCGCCGTTTCCACGCCCGCCTTGCCCGCTGCCGCGTCGGCCACCGCCTGGCCCAGTGCGGCAACGGCGTTGTCGTAGTCCTGCTTGCTCACGGCGTTTGCCCCCACCAGTATCTTGTAGCGCTGGACCAGCGCTTGCTGCGTGCCGACGTTGGCCTGCGCCTTCGCCAGCGCTGCCTTGGCATTGTTGAGCGCGGCAATGTAGGGCATCGGGTCGATCTTGTATAGGCGCTGTCCGGCCTTGACGTCGGAGCCTTCGGTAAATTCCCGGCGCTGCACGATGCCATCGACCCGCGCGCGCACCTGCGCTACCAGGAACGCGCTGGTGCGGCCGGGCAATTCGGTCGTGACAGGCACGGAGGCCGGCTTGACGGTGACGACGCCGACTTCAAGCGGCGGGGGCGGCGGCGCAGCTGGCTTCTGTCCGCACGCAGCAAGCACTAAGGCAATCGTCACCGCACTGATATGGCGAAATGGAACCCGCTCGATGCGCATGAAAGAACCTCGGAATCGGTAGTAGGGGACTGGAGACACGAATACATGCATGCGCCGGATGCCCGCCGGACCGGGCCGGCAGCGCGGCTTGACGGCACGGTGACGGATGCGGCGCGGCGGGGCGCTGGCCGGCGCCGGGGAAGCAACGCGGCAGCCATTCCGGCTTTGCGCGGCGCAAGGCCATCGTTGAAGGTTCGGCTATCGGTCGTGGCCGCGATCAGGACGGCGGCGATGGCCGGAGGCCTCGCACGGCGCGCGGGAAAGGCCGTGAGAGCTTTGATGCCTGACCTGGCCATGGGAAATGGCAGGGCGAACGAGGTGGAGGAAGGTGATTTCCGCAAACTGAATGCGAGCCTGTGTCAGTGCACTCAATCCAACCATTGCTCGATCACATCATCGTGACGTCATGCCGTCATGCCGTCATGCCGTGAAGCGCTGTGACAATTTATTCACCGTCACAGCAGGGCAGGATGGGGCGGAACGGCGGGGCGAAATGGCGCATCACATCACTCTAGATCACTTGCATGACAATGCAAGGAACGTCGCGACGTATCGCGGGCCGCACGAGCCTGGTGCGGAAGTCGGCGATACGCCGCGATTGCGGCGGCGGACAGCGACGCACCCCCCTGTGGTGGAATAAAACCGGGGCGCCATGCGTTTACCTGTTGGGCAGGACCGGCGGCGGCATGCGCGCAGCCGGACGTGGCGCATGCGGCATCGGCCGATGCCGCCGCCGCGTGGCCTGCCGCCAAGGAGACCAACATGAAAGCGCTCCGACTGGTTTCAGCATTGCTGCTGGCGTTGATGGCGGTGGCGGCCTGCTCTTCGGATGGCGGCGGGTCCGGCCAGTCATCGGCCTCGCGCGACGGCAGCCGTAGCACGAGCGGCACCGGCGGCATGGGCGGCGGCGGGTACTGAGATCCGCGCGGATGCATCGGGATGCGTGCCCCATGTCTTGTCAGCTGTGAGCTTTGGCGATGACATAGCGGTCTGGCTTCCGCAACTGCGGCGCTATGCGCGCGCCCTCACCGGCGACGCCGCGTGGGCGGACGACCTGGTGCAGGACACAGCGGAGCGCGCGATCGCCCAGGGCAGCCGCCTGCGCGCGGGCAGCAACGTCAGGGCCTGGATGCTGACCGTGCTGCGCCACCTCTATATCGATCAGTTGCGCCACCGCCGCGAAGTGGCCGTGGACGAGGCCGACCCGCTGTGGCAGCGGCAGGAGGCCCCGGCAGGCGAAATCGACGGGCTCTTGCTGCGCGATGTGCAACGCGCGCTGTACCGGCTGCCGGCAGAGCAGCGTGAAGTGCTGCTGCTGATCGTGCTGGAGGGCTTGAGCTACCAGGAGGCCGCCGCGGTATTGCAGGTGCCGCCTGGCACCGTGATGTCGCGCCTGTCGCGGGCGCGGGAGCACTTGCGCGCATGGCTTGGCGATGGCACCGGCGGCGCAGGTGGAAACAGCGAGCGGCACGTGCCGCTCAGGGTGGTGAGAAATACGCCATGAACGACGATCGGGAAACTGGCTCCGGCCAACCCGCACCGGATATCGAGGCGATAGCGCGCTTGTGCGCGCTGGTGGACGGCGAACTGCCGGAGTCCGAAGCGGCGGCCGCCCGCGCGGCGCTGGCGCATGACGCGCAGGCGTCAATGCTGGCGGAGCACTATCGCCAGCAGAATGCCGCGCTCAAGGCCTTGTTTCCGCTGCCAGCCGACCTGCGTTATGTGCTGGTCAGGGCGCGGCCGCGCTGGTGGCGCCGTGCCCTTGCCGCGATGGGCTGGGCGCTGGCCGGACTGGCACTGGCCCTTGGCGTGGCCTGGCTTCCCGGTGCGAGCGCCGATCCCCGCGAGTTCGCGCGCCACGCCGATGCCGCCTACGCGGTGTTCGCGCCCGAGCAGCGCCATCCGGTCGAGGTGGCGGCTGCCGACCAGCCACACTTGCAGACCTGGCTGTCGCGCCGGCTCGCGCGCACGCTGACCATCCCGTCGCTGGACGAATACGGATTCGCGCTGCTGGGTGGCCGGCTGCTTGTGGGCGACGCCGGCCCGGCTGCGCAACTGATGTACCAGAACGCGGCCGGCGAGCGGCTCACGCTGTACATCACGCCGGCCGCGCCGGCTTCGGCCTCGCTCGGCCTGCTGCGCCAGGCGGACCGCCGCACCTATTACTGGGTCAGCGGCGGGGCCGGCTATGCGCTGTCAGGCCAACTGGGCGAAGCTCGCCTGCGCGCCATCGCCGGCGATGTCTGCGCCAGCCTGGGAGGGCATCCGGAGGCGTGGCGATAGCGATCCGCGGCGCGCTTTGACGACGCAGGCAGCGTGGCATGAACAGGGGAATAAACGGGGGCGCCAATCCGTTTACGTAGTGCAGGCGCGGCCGGCGCGTGCGCCAGCCGCGCCAGCGGGTCCTGCAGGCAAACCGATGTGCCGCGGGATGTGTCTTGGGCATTGCCCTGGCGCGTCGCAAACGTCGGGCGTTCGTTCCCTGGGATGACATCATGGGAAAAGCTCTGGGTGCCGTGGCGGCATTGCTTGCCGGCCTCGGCTTGAGCGTGCCGGCCGCAGCGCAGATGGCCACTGACGCATGGAACGGCTATTCCTCGCCCTGCCAGCAGATGGCGGGACAGGTGGAGATCGATGGCTACCTGCAGCAAGTGGTCGGGCTGGCCTGCCTGCAACCGGACGGTTCCTGGCAGATGGTGGAAAGCTCCGGCGGCACGATGATCTATACGCAGCCGGCTTACTACGTCGATCCGTGGTACTGGGCGCCGGTCGGTGTCGGCTTTGGCGCGAGCTTTATCTTCGTTGACCGCTTTCATCACTTTCACCACATGCACCACATGTCCTTCGCGCACGCGGGGGGCGGCTTCCATGGCGGCATGCGCGGTGGCTTTCAGGGCGGGTTCCACGGTGGATTCCAGGGTGGATTCCATGGGGGCGGCGGTGGCGGTGGCCGCCACCATTAAGGAGGGAGGCCGGCGCCGGACGTGAATGCGAAACAGGTGCTTCCGCCGGACTGTTCCGCGGCGCGGTTCGCGCGGGCCCTGGATGATTTCGCCTCGGTGCTCGGGGAGGGCGCGGTATTGTCCGCGCCCTCCGACCTCGCCGCCTATCTCGATCCCTACTCGCCACTGCCCGATGAAGGTCCGGGGGCCTTCGCCCCCTCCGCCGTGCTGCTGCCGGCCAGCGTTGCCCAAGTGCAGGACGCGCTGCGCGTGGCAAGCGCCGCGGGCCTTGCGCTCTGGCCGGTTTCCATTGGCCGCAACCTGGGCTACGGCGGCGCCGCGCCGCGGCAGCGCGGCACGCTGGTGCTCGACCTGCGGCGCATGAACCGCATTCTCGAAGTGAACCCAGCGCTGGCCTATGCGCTGGTGGAGCCGGGCGTCAGCTATTTCGATCTCCACGCGCATTTGCGCCGCGAAGGCATTGCGCTGTGGATCGATCCGCCGGCGGTCGGCTGGGGCAGCGTGATCGGCAATACGCTGGAGCGCGGGTTTGGCGTCACGCCCTATGGCGATCACGCCGCCATGCAGTGCGGCATGGAAGTGGTGCTGGCCAGCGGGGAGATCGTGCGCACCGGCATGGGTGCGCTGTCCGGCGGCATGGCCTGGCAATTGCAGCGGGACGGCTATGGCCCTGGCATCGATGGCCTGTTCATGCAGTCCAATCTCGGCATTGTCACCAAGATGGGCATCTGGCTGATGCCCGCGCCGGAGACGGTCTTGCTGTGCCAGGCCAGCTTTGCCCGCGAATCCGACCTGGAACGGGTGGTTGAGACGCTGCGCCCGCTGCGGCTGGCCGAGGTCGTGCACGGGCCGGCGGTGATCGAAAGCGCCGTGCGCTGGGCCGCCGGCGTGTCGGCGCGCAGCGACTGGTATGACGGTGCCGGCCCCATGCCGGCAACAGCGCTGCAAGCCATGATCCGCACGCTGGACATCGGCTGGTGGAACTTGCGTTTCGGCTTGTACGGACCGGCCGCGCTGGTGCAGGCGCGCTGGCGCATCGCGCGCAAGGCATTCGGCGCGATTCGCGGCGCGCGCCTGCGGGCCTGGCCGTACGACGCCGCCGGCGTGGCCAGCGCGCCGCCGGACAGCGCAGGCGCGCTGGGCCTGCTCGGCGTGCCCGGCCTGTCGGCCATGCGCATGCTGGCGTGGTGCGGCGGCGACGGCGCGCACCTCGATATCTCGCCACTGTGCCCGGCCACCGGTGCCGATGCCATGCGGCAATACCTGCTGGTGCGCGATCGCGCGGCGGTGCACGGCTTCGACTACTACGGTGGCTTCACCGCGGCGCCACGGTGCCTGCATCACATCTTCGCCGCCATCTTTGATCGTGCCGACCCGCATCAGCGCAGCCAGGCGCGCGCGCTTGCGCACCGGCTGGCGGGCGAACTGGGCGCCGCAGGCTACGGCCTGTACCGCGCCCATCTGGACCTGATGGACCGCGTGGCGGCACAGCAGGATTTCAACGGGCATGCCATGCTGCGGCTGGTCGAGCGGGTCAAGGATGCGCTCGACCCGGCGGGCACGCTGGCGCCGGGGAAGCAGGGCATCTGGCCACGCGGGCGGCGTCCCCGCGCGCAGGGCGGCGGGGGCAATTGACAAGGCTGGTACCGTTCTATACCGTGGAACCGTGTGCGGATATGCCGTTCCTTCGCCTGCCACTTCCAATCTTTCCTGTCCTGTTTCCTGTTTCAACATACATGCCACGTAAAGCTGCCCAGCTATCCGAAGCCGACAAACATGCCGCGGAAGGCGGCGCCGTAGCCGTGGACCGGGCCCTCTATGTGCTCTCCGCGTTTCATCTTGGGGACACCACGCTGAGCCTGGTCGAACTGGCACAGCGTACGGGCCTGTACAAAAGCACGCTGCTGCGCTTGCTGGCGTCGCTCGAACATGCGCGGCTGATCCTGCGCCATACCGATGGCCGCTATGGGTTGGGGCCCGAAGTGGCGCGCCTGCACTCGGTGTATTCCGCCTCCTTCTCGCTGGAGATGGTGGTGATGCCCGTGCTGCGCCAACTGGTGCAGGCCACGCGCGAGAGCGCCGCCTTCCACGTCGAGCAGGGCGAGCATCGCCTGTGCCTGTACCGTGTCGATTCGCCGCAGCCGGTGCGCGACCACGCCAAGGCGGGCGAGCTGCTGCCGCGCAACCGCGGCGCCGGCGGCCGTGTGCTGCGCGCATTCAGCGGCGCGCGGGGAGAGATCTACCAGAAGATCCGGGAAGAGGGCGTTGCCGCGCTGGTCGGCGACCGGATCCCGGACATTGCCGGCGTGTCATCGCCCGTGTTCGGTCCGGACGGCCAGCTCAAGGGCGCGCTGACGCTGACTTGCCCCACGCCGCGCTTTGACGAGGGTTTTCGCCCGCATGTGCTGCTTGCGGCGCGTGACCTGACCGTGGCGCTGGGGGGCACCTTCCCGTTTCCTGTCTGATACCCGGGGATCCAGCCCTCGCTGGCGCTTGCCACTTGCCACGGTCGCCGGTCGCGCGCCGGTTCGCTGTTAGCGCGGCATCACTTTCTCCATCCGAACCTGACACGAAACCAACGATGTTTGTCAGGGACAACCATGCCCGGCTTGTCGGGGGTGCCCTGTGGGGCCCCGTGACGTTATCATGCGCCTTTGCGAAATTGACCCGGTATCCAGGCCGCCCCCGCCCCCGCACATTCCCGTCAACGTCACCGGCAACACGGTATCTTCAAAGGAATCCCGTGCAGTTAGACCAGCAAACGATCGTCGTCGTCATGGTGGTTGTGTACGCCAGCGCGCTGGCCATTTCGGCGGGCCTCCTGGCGGCCTTGCGTCCCAGCGCCGCCGGGCGCCTGTGGGCATGGGGGCACCTGCTGGTGTCGGCGGCCGGACTGGTGCTGGCCGCCAATGCGTCGGCGCGCCTGGTTTATGTCAGCGCCGCGGGCGCGGCGACGTTTATCGCCGGCAGGCTGCTGATCTACCGTGGCGTGCGGATCTACTGCGGCCTGGTCTCGTGGGACCGCTCGCTGGCAGTGGGCGTGTCGGTGGCCGGGCTGGCGCTGCTCGGGGTCGCCGGCATGGCCAACAGCCAGGCGCGCATGCACGTGATCGGCTATGGCTGCCTGGCCCTGGTGGCCGCGCTGACTGCGGTCACCCTGCTGTGCGCCCACGGCGGCCGGCGCAGCATCGGCACGCCGCTGGTGGTGGTCGCCAGCCTGATGCATCTGACGACGCAACTGGCCGGCTTCGCCGCCGGTGTGAACGGCGCGGTGGCCTCGGGGCCGTTCTACGCCAGCAGTGCGGACGGATTCCTGCTGCTGACGCCGCTTGTGGCTACCTTGCTGGGGCTGTTCGGCTTCACGCTGATGGCGATGGAGCAGGTTATCGCCGCCAAGGAAGACGGCGCCCGGCTGGACGCGCTGACGCGCCTGCTCAACCGCGGCGCGCTCGACAAGGCGGCTACCAGCCTGGTGGCGGCATGGGAGCGCCACGGCCAGCCCTTGTCGTGCCTGGTGATCGACGTCGATCATTTCAAGCAGGTCAACGACCGTAACGGCCACCATGCCGGCGACAGCGTGCTCAAGCTGATTGCGGAGGCCATCGACAATTCGCGGCGCGCCTCCGATGTGGCCGGCCGCTACGGCGGCGAGGAGTTCTGCATCCTCTGCCCGCATACCGATGAAGGCCAGGCCACGGCGCTGGCCAACCGCATCCTGAAGAAAGTGCGTGCCATCCCGCTGCCCGGCGACGGGACGGCCTTCGCCAGCGTGAGCATTGGCGTGGCCGAACTGCGGGGCGGGGCGGCGGGGGTGGAAGGCCTGTGGCGCGCGCTGTTCGCTGCGGCCGACCGAGCCCTCTATGCGGCCAAGGAGTTCGGCCGGGACCGCTATGCGCTGGCGTCCTGGATGGCGCCGGCCACGCGGCCGGTACCTGGCGACGTGGGCGACTCAGCCCACGCGCCGAGCCGGTAGTTCTTCCGCTCAGTCCGCCGCGGGCGGCACGTCCCGCAGCGGATGGCCGTCATAGGTCCAGATGTACTGGCGCGGGATCGGGCCCTTGTTGCGGCCGCCTTGCTGGGTTTGCTCCCATGCGTGGGCCAGGATGCCGACGGAGCGCGACAGGCAGAACAGCCCGCGCGCCAGGGGGGCAGGGAAACCCAGTTCGGCATAGATCACGGCCGTGGCGCCGTCGATATTCATGGGGATGGGTTTGCTGCGGCCCGCGCCCAGTTCGGCCTCCACCGCGCGCGCGATGCCGGCGAAGCGGCCCGAAACCACGCCTTCGGCCGCGGCCTTGTCCACCAGTGCCAGCAGGCGCGGGGCGCGCGGGTCCAGCGGATGGAAGCGGTGGCCGAAGCCGGACACGAACTTGCCGTGGTTGTCGCGGTAATCAGCCAGCGCACCCTTGACCGCTTCTTCTTGCGTTTGTCCGCCGTCGACGCGCCGCGCCACATCCTGGTACAACTCCACCGCCTGCTCGCCGGCGCCGCCGTGCACGTCGCCCAGCACGTTGACGGCCGAAGCCATGGCGTTGTTCAGCCCCACACCGCAAGTGGCAGCCATGCGGGCGATGGCGATGCTGGGCGCCTGCGGGCCGTGGTCCACCGCCGACATCAGCGCGGCATCCAGCAACTCGCCCTGACCGCGGCCCGGCAGATCGCCCCGCAGCATCAGCCAGATCATCTGCGCGAATGACACCTGCCCGATCAGCTGCTCGATGGGATAGCCGCGGTAGCGGATCTCGCCGGGCTGCATGTCGATGATTTCCGTGCGCCACCAGTCCTGGGACAGCCGCTGGCCTTCGTTGATGGGTTCGCTCATACCGCACGCTCCTGTTGCAGGGTTTCGATGTCAGCCTCGCCATAGCCGAGCTGGGCGAGGATTTCGCGGGTGTGCTGGCCGAGTTCCGGCGGCGGCGTATCGACCGACGGCGCCTCGCCATTGAGCTTGAAGCCCGTGCGCACCAGCCGGATATCGCGGCCCACGCCGGGCACGTCGGCAAAGTCGCCGATCATGCCGCGCCCGCTGACCTGCGGATGGTCCAGCGTTTGCGGCACGCTGTAGACCGGGCCGGCCGGCACGCCGGCCTCGTTGAACAACTGCCACCATGCGTCGGCGGACTTCTTCGCCAGCTCGGCTTCCAGCTCGCGCGTCAGCTCGGCGCGGTTGGCCAGCCGCGCCTGGCGTTCCGCGAAGCGCGCGTCGGTGGCGAGTTCCGGGCGGCCCACCACGCGGCATACCGCTTCGAACTGTTCCTGCTTGTTGGCGGCGATATTGATCAGGCCCTCGCCAGTGTGGAAGGCTCCCGACGGGCTGGCCGTCATGTTCTCGTTGCCCATCGGCGCCGGAGTCTTGCCGGCGATCAGGTAGTTGGAGACCACCCAGCCCATGGTGGCGAGGGTGGCCTCGAGCATCGACACATCGATGAAATAGCCCTCGGTACGCTGGTGGTCGGCCAGCGCGGCGGCCACGGCAAAGGCCGCGGTGATGCCGCCGATGGTGTCCGAAACCGGATATCCCACGCGGTAAGGCGCGGTCTGCGGGTCGCCGGTGATGCTCATCACGCCGGACATGCCCTGGATGATCTGGTCGTACGCCGGCAGGTCCGAGAGCGGGCCATCCTGCCCGAAGCCGGAGATCGCGCAGTAGATCAGCTTGGGATTGATCACCTTGAGCGCGTCGAAGCCCAGCCCCAGCCGGTCCATCACGCCGGGGCGGAAGTTCTCCACCAGCACGTCGGCGCTCTCCACCAGCTTGCGGAACACTTCCTTGCCGCGTGCGTGCTTGAGGTTGACGGTAATGGAGCGCTTGCCGGGGTTCTGCGCCAGGAAGGACACACCCATCAGCCGGCGGTTGAGTTCGGCGTCGGCACCGAGCTGGCGGGCGAGGTCGCCGGTGCCCGGCGTTTCCACCTTGATGACTTCGGCGCCCATATGGGCCAGCTGGTGGCAGCAGAAAGGGCCGGCCAGCACATTGGTGAGATCGAGGACGCGGATGTGGCGTAGCGGTTTTTGCATGGCGCGGATTCCAGGTATCAGTGCCGGCGGCGGCTTCATGGCAGCGAAGCCGCCCCCGGGGTGCGGAGCGGTCGGGGCGGTAGAGACCGGGAGGTTTTACTCTACCTTGGCGCCGGACTGGCGCACGATGGTGCCCCAACGGGTGTTTTCCGCCTTCATGAACGCGGCCAGGTCGGCAGGGCTGCCGCCGCGCGGCTCGCTGCCTTCCTCGCGCATCTTGGCGATGGTGTCGGGCTGGGTGATGGCCTTGTTGATTTCTTCGTTGACGCGCTTGACCACGTCCGCCGGCGTGCCGGCCGGCGCCACCAGCGCCTTCCAGTCTTCCGCCTGGAAGCCGGCGTAGCCGCCTTCGATCACGGTGGGCACGTCGGCCAGCAGCGGCAGGCGCTTGGCCGAAGTCACCGCCAGGGCACGCAGCTTGCCGGCCTTGATCATCGGCAGCGCGATGGGCGGCGTGGCGAAGTAGAAATCGGTCTGGCCGCCAAGCAGGTCGGTCAGTGCCGGGGAGGCGCCCTTGTACGGCACATGCAACATCTTGATGCCGGTACGGCGGGCAAACATCTCGCCGGTGAGGTGGCCCACGGTGCCGGTGCCGGCCGAGGCCATCGAGAGCTGCTTGCCCTTGCCAGCGGCAACGAGGTCAGCCACGTTCTTGTATGGCGCATCCTTGCGCACGATCAGCACCAGCGGCTGCGCGGAAACCAGCGCCACTGGCGTGAAATCCTTGATCGCGTCGTAGGGCATTTTGGGATACAGGGTGGGGTTGATCGCCAGGTTGGCGGTCTGGCCCATGCCCAGCGTGTAGCCGTCCGGACGGGCCTTGGCTACTGCGTCCATGCCGATATTGCCGCCTGCTCCGGCGCGGTTTTCCACTACCACGTTCCAGTGGGTGGTCATGCTTACCTTGTTGAACACCAGCCGGGCCATGACGTCGGTGCCGCCGGCGGGGGGGAAGGGTACTACCAGGCGCACGGGTTGGCTCGGGTAGCTGTCCGCTGCCGCGGGGGCGGCGGCGGTGGCGAGCATGGCGGGGATGGAGAGGAGGAGCAGGGCACGGATGGGGGAGGGGAAGAGGGGCAATTTTGTCTCCTGTTTTGGGGGGTGCTCTGCACCGCTGGGTGATTTTTTGTGTTCTGTAGAATAGAACGATGGTCTTACTTGGGGAATTTAGTCGGGAGGATAGGAGGGGTGGGGAGGGTTGTCAAGGGTGGGGTTATATGTGGGTTTGGGGCTTGGGGGCGTTTTATGGAGCGGTGTTGGTTTTTGCACCCAAAGGAATACGATATCCCCCTGCGGGGGACGCCGGTCACTCTTCTTTGCTTCGGCGTAACTATTCAGCAGATGTTGTAAACCGATGCGAAGTGCTTCATAGTGCTACGCATGACGAAGATCCCCAGCCTCAACGACCTGACGCCAGAGCAGAAGGACGCGCTCATCATTGAGCTGGTGACGCGGCTGAATGCGCTTGAGGCGAAGCTGGAGAAGGATAGCCACAACTCCAGCAAGCCGCCTTCGACCGACGGCCTGAAGCGCAAGCCGAAGTCGCTGCGCGAGCCGGGCACGAACCCGCCGGGTGGTCAGCCCGGCCATCCGGGCAAGACGCTCAAGCGGGTGCAGGACCCTGATCACACGGTGACGCACCCGGTGCCCGAGCGCTGCGACGTCTGCGGCAGTGCCATTGCGGCAGATCAGGTCACCGTGCTGCCGCAAGGCCGCCAAGTGTTTGATCTGCCCGCGATCCGCTTTGAAGTGATCGAGCATCGTGTGCAAGTTGCCCAGTGCCGTTGTGGCAAGACCCATACCAGCCAGTTCCCGAGCGGGGTCAGCCAGGCGGCGCAGTATGGCCCTCGGGTCAAAGCCGCGGGGGTCTATCTGACGCAGTACCAGCAAGTGCCGATCGACCGTACAGCACAAGCCCTGCGAGATCTGTTCGATCTGCCGGTGAGCACGGGCACCATTCAAAACTTCATCAACGAGGCTGCCGGCGCGCTAGCACCGGCAATTGATCAGATCCGTCAAGCGATCCTGGCCGAGCCGGTGGTGCACTTTGATGAGACAGGCATGCGGGTTGGGCGCAAGCAGCAGTGGCTGCATAGCGCTTCGACAATATGGCTGACCTGGTATGGCCCGCACGCCAAGCGTGGCAAAGAGGCATTGGATAGCTTCAACATCTTGCCTGCCTTCGACGGTGTGGCCGTGCATGACGGCTGGCGCCCTTATGCCGACTACGCGTGCCAGCACGCGCTGTGCAACGCGCATCATCTGCGCGAACTCATCTACATTTGGGAGACCACCCAACAGACCTGGGCTCAGGACATGATCACCCTGCTACGCCAGGCCAAGCGCGAAGCCGACGACAATCTGACGCGGGGCAACACCAGCCTGGCGCCAGCACGCCTGGCCGACTACCGGCGCCGCGCTGAGGCGCTGATCGCGCAGGGACAGCAGGACAATCCTGCGCAGGCACGGAATCCAGCCCTGGACCCGCGCGGCAAGACCAAACAGTCCTTCGCCTACAACCTGCTGGCTCGCCTCCAGCGATATGCGACCGAGGTGTGGCGCTTCATCGCCGATCATCGTGTGCCGTTCGATAACAACCAAGCCGAACGGGATATCCGCATGCCCAAGCTCAAACAGAAGATCTCCGGAGGCTTCCGCGTCATACATGGGCTGCAGGCGTTTTGCACCATCCGCTCTTACCTCGCCACGCTGCGCAAGCAGCAGCGTGAGCTCTTCACGGCTTTGACCTGCACCTTCTCTGGCTGCCCGCCTTCGCCTATCCCCGGCTGCTGAATAGTTACGCTTCGGCAAAGAAGACTAACGAGAAGAAAGCCGACCCTGCCGGGGGCAGAGCAATCAGCCTATTGCGCGTTGGTGGTTTCGTGGTGCGGCCCCCGATGGCGGGCGCCGTGCCAGTCCGGCCATCTGCCGTTCGCGGTGCAAAGGGCCACGATTTTTCGAGACTTACTGGTTTCGTGGTTTTGTCTCTGACGGCAAGCGCAGCGATTGTTCGGTCCCTGCCGTTCGCGGGGGTGGGCGCCGCGCAACTTCGCAATGATGGGCTTCGTGGTGGGCGCGGTGGCCCGCGGTCAGTCGCCCGCGGCCTCGCTCATGTAGTGGTAGCGAACCGCACCACCATCGCCAGATCCTTCCGTGTTCGCTGACCGGGCCACGGTGCCTACCACGAAACGAAGACGGTTGTATTCAGTCACGGCCAGCGCCGGTACGGCAGGGTGTCGAATGGCAGGGTATCCGCCGTGAGAGACAAAACCACGAAACCAGCAAGGCATGAGATGCCGTGGTCCATTGCACCGCGAACGGCAGATGGCCGAACGGGCGCTAGGGTGTGCGATCAGGGGCCGCACCACGAAACCCGTGTGGCGCGCAGCGGTACCGCCGTTGAAGCCGGTAGGACATGCCAGCCGAAGCCACCGCCCGCACGACGGAATCACCGCCGCCGAATCGCCTGATTGCTCTGCCCCCGGCAGGGTCGGCTTTCTTCTCGTTAGTCTTCTTTGCCGAAGCAAAGAAGAGTGACCGGCGTCCCCCGCAGGGGGATGTCGTATGGCTGTTGGGTCCAAAAACCAACACCAAACACTAGACAGCGAGAACCCTCGAGAACCCCAGAAAACCCGCCTTCAATCCGTAGTACTAGGACTCCAAAACGCCTGATGAACAAATTCCGCCTCCGCCAACCGCGCCATCAGCCCATCCAACACATCCCCATCAACGGAAGTCGAAGTCAACACCGCCTCAATCTCCACATCGCTATCCCCAAACGCATGCACCTCCAGATCCCGCGTAGGATAATTCCCCGCCTCCAGCGTCTGCTCCAGCAACCGCAAGGCCTGTTTCTGCGATGCACGCGGCGCGATCACATAGACCGTATTGGTGACTTCCACCGCAGGCGTATCCATTGGCTGCTGGTTGATCCGGTTAACCACCGGCCTGAGCAATGTATTGGCGGCCAGCACAAACAAGCATCCCAGCCCGGCCTCCAGTATCAGGTCAGCACCGGCGCTGGCGCCGATCGCCGCCGAGCCCCATAGCGTGGCGGCGGTATTCAGCCCGCGCACATTCCCTTCCTCGCGCATGATCACCCCGGCGCCGAGGAAGCCGATCCCCGACACCACATAGGCCACCACCCGCACCGCGCCGTCGTGCCCGGCCATGCGGTTGGCCATGTCGACGAAGATGGCGGCGCCCACCGCCACTAGGACATTGGTGCGCAGGCCGGCGGTGCGTTGGCGGATCTGCCGCTCGTAGCCGATCACCGCGCCCAGCACAAAGGCAGTGGTCAGGCTGACGGTGGTGTCGAGCAGCGAGTCCAGGTTGATGTTCTGGAAAGCTTGGAGGGACATGATGGTTTTCCCCGGTCTTGAACGTTATTGTTTTTGGTGCCTGTCATTCTGTCGTGCCTGTTTCTACGCCCGCCAGGTGTCATCCCGATGTCACTGGCGGTCCCACCCCGCAAGGGCGGCGGGGGGACCGCCGGGCGCCTACTGCCACCCGAACCGCCGGATATAGAAGCGCTTGACCGCCGTCACCAGCAAGGCGTAGCCCAGCACGATGCCGATCATCCAGGGAAAATAGCCCGGCGGCAATGCCTCCAGCTTGAAGTATGCCGCCAGCGGTCCCATCGGCAGCCAGATGCCCACCGCCATGATCGCCACGGTGGCAATGGTCAGCGGCCAGGCCGCGCGGCTCTGGATAATGGGCAGCCTGGGCGTGCGGATCATATGCACGATCAGCGTTTGCGTGAGCAGCCCGACCACGAACCAGCCGGACTGGAACAGCGCCTGCGCCTCCACGCTGCTGGCGGCGAACACGTACCACATCACCACATAGGTCGTGATATC
Source organism: Cupriavidus sp. F041 (assembly GCF_057814235.1). Classification (NCBI taxonomy): domain Bacteria; kingdom Pseudomonadati; phylum Pseudomonadota; class Betaproteobacteria; order Burkholderiales; family Burkholderiaceae; genus Cupriavidus; species Cupriavidus sp. F041. Next base: position 621,563 of record NZ_JBVASY010000001.1, on the reverse strand, counting down.
GAAGATCGAGCTGATCGGCCCGAACACCACCATGAAGCGGCCAATATCGCCCGGGTTCCAGCGCAGCGGGCGCGATACCAGTTCCTTGTCCACGCGATCGAACGGGATGGCGATCTGCGAGACGTCGTACAGCAGGTTCTGCACCAGCAGTTGCAGCGGCAGCATCGGCAGGAATGGCAGGAAGGCGCTGGCCACCAGCACGGAGAAGACGTTGCCGAAATTGGAGCTGGCCGTCATGCGGATGTACTTCAGCATATTGCAGAAGGTGCGGCGGCCTTCGATCACGCCTTCCTCCAGCAGCATCAGGCTCTTTTCCAGCAGGATGAGGTCGGCGGCTTCCTTGGCGATATCCACCGCGCTGTCCACCGAGATGCCGATGTCGGCAGCGCGCAGCGCGGGCGCGTCGTTGATGCCGTCGCCCATGAAGCCAACCACGTGGCCGTTGGCGCGCAGCGCCAGCACCAGTTGCTCCTTGTGCAGCGGCGACAGTTTGGCGAACACATTGTGTTCTTCCACCGCGCGCGCCAGTGTGGGCGCGTCCATCTTCTCGATGTCCGGTCCCAGCAGCACGCGCGTGACGGGCAGGCCCACTTCGCGACAGATCTTGGCGGTGACCAGCTCGTTGTCGCCGGTCAGCACTTTGACCGTGACGCCGTGCTCCGCCAGCGCCCGCAGCGCGGGGCGGGTGGAGTCCTTGGGGGGATCGAGAAAGGCAATGTAGCCCACCAGGGTCAGCTCGCATTCGTCGGCCACGCCGTACTGCGTCTGCGTGGTGGGCGTTTCCTTCATCGCCACCGCCACCACGCGCAAGCCTTCCTCGTTGAGGTCGTGCGTTACCTGGCGAACGCGTGCCAGCATACCGGCGTCCAGCGCCTGCGCCGTGCCATCGATCTGCACGCGCGAGCAGATGCCCAGCATTTCCTCCACCGGGCCCTTGCAGATCAGCTCGTTGTGGTCCTCGCGCTCGGCCACCACCACCGACATGCGCCGCCGCTCGAAATCGAAGGGGATCTCATCGACCTTGCGGTAATGCTGCGTCAGCTTCAACTCGCTTTGCAACTCCACAAGATCGAGCACCGCGCGGTCGAGCAGGTTCTTCAGCCCGGTCTGGTAGTAGCTGTTCAGGTAGGCGTGCTTGAGTACGTCGGTGCTCAAGCGGCCGAGCACGTCGGTATGCCGCTCCAGCACGATCTTGTCCTGCGTCAGCGTGCCGGTCTTGTCGGTGCACAACACGTCCATCGCGCCGAAATTCTGGATGGCGTCGAGCCGCTTCACGATCACCTTGCGCCGCGACAGCATCACCGCGCCCTTGGCCAGCGTGGAGGTGACGATCATCGGCAGCATCTCCGGCGTCAGGCCCACCGCCACGGATAGCGCGAACAGGAAGGCCTGCATCCAGTCGCCCTTGGTGAAGCCGTTGACCAGCAGCACCAGCGGCGCCATCACCAACGCGAAACGGATCAGCAGCCAGCTCACCTGGTTGACGCCGGCCTGGAAGGCGGTGGCCGAGCGGTCGGTGCTGGTGACGCGCGCGGCGAGCGTGCCGAAGTAGGTCTGGTTGCCGGTGGCAAGCACCACGGCGGTGGCCGCGCCCGAGACCACATTGGTGCCCATGAAGACGATGTTGGAGAGTTCGAGCGGACTGTCCTGCCGGTCGCGCAGTTCCGCGAATTTCTCCACGGGCAGCGATTCCCCCGTCATTGCCGCCTGGCTGATGAAGAGGTCCTTGGCGGCGATGATGCGGCAGTCGGCGGGAATCATGTCGCCGGCGGAAAGCGCTACCAGGTCGCCGGGCACCAGTTTGCGGATCGGCACTTCGATCCTGGCCGGCGGGCGGGAGTGCACGTGCACGTTGAAGTATTCCGCGCTGACGGCGGCGACGCCGGCGGCCAGGTCGCGGCGGATCACCGTGGCGGTGGTGCTGACCATGGCCTTGAGGCTTTCCGCGGCCTGGCTGGAGCGCCGTTCCTGGACGAAGCGCAGGATGGTCGACAACGTCACCATGGTGCCGATGACCAGCGTTGCCTTCATGTCCTCGGTGAAACAGGAAATCACCGCCAGCAGCGTCAGCAGCAGATTGAACGGGTTGCTGTAGGAATGCCACAGGTGCAGCCATGCGGGCAGCGGCTTCTCATGGTCGACTTCGTTGGGGCCGAACTGCTTGAGCCGTTCCTCCATCTCGGCGCCGGTCAGGCCGTCCTCGTGCGAGCGCATCCGTACCAGCACGTCAGGCACGTCTACTTTGGCGGCGCGCTTCAGGGATTGCGCCAGTTGCTCCGGCGCCGTGCGCGAGGGGCCCGGTTTGCCCAGCGACTCAAACATCGCCAGCCGGCGGAAGTGGTGGGTCGCCCGGCGCGTGCGCAGGAAGGCGACGAAGAGTGTTTTCATCAGGTTCATCGGTGCGGTTTCCCAGTGATTCCCGGCGAGCCGGGCGGCGATGCGTGATCGGGGCGGCTAGGGCGAGGCGCCGCCATGGACGGATACTGCAAGTGCAAGAAAATGGAGGGCAGCGTGGGAGGCCAGCCTCGCCAGGCAGGGCGCGGGCGTCAGCCCGGCGGGGGGCGGTGCGCGTCGTCATGACGCGCTGCGGCATGACAGACCGGCGGCAGCGCCAGTGCGAGCAGCAGCACAGCGGCGCGGCCAGGGCGGCCGGCGTGCCAGCGCAGCATCTGCAGCGCCAGCAAGGCGTGTTGTGCGATGAAGAGAGACGGCATGAGGCCTCCTTGCGCGATTGCCCGAGGAGGAATGCGCGCGCTGGCAGGGGCGGGTACCACATCGCGGGGCGCGGACGAGCGCGCTCCGCAGCTGGATAGCCGCAGGCTTTTGCAACGAACTGGGAGGGAGTCGCACGGAGAACCCGTGCAACGGACCACTACCCGCCGGTATCGGCTAGGCAGTGGCGATAAGACGCCTGGACTTGCCTAGCCGTTCAGAGTCTGGCCGGAGGCCAACTAGAACAACTGTCCATGGAGATGACTCCGTAGCGATAACGGGGCGAAGCGTAGCAAAGGCGATGCGCGCTTGGCAACCCTTTTCTTCCGGCATTGTCGCTCGCTAAGACGAGTCCTAAAGTTCATGTCGTTCGGACCGTGCGCCGCTACGCCGGCGTGTCCACGGGTGCGTTCTCGTTGCGCTTTCATATGGCGCCTCGCCCCAACCTTTGTCAGAATAGGGGGCTGCGATCTGCGCGGCATCGCGTTGCGCCCTGCACGCACTGGACCCCTTCGGTTTCCTGTGTTCCCCAACCAGCAAGAAGTCTATGACCATAGTGCTCTCAAGTGAAACGCAGGCTGCCTTGCGTGAGTTGATCCTGCTGATTTCCTTGCACGATCAGGATGCCGCGGAAGAATACTGGGCCTCGTTTCAGCGGGCGCTTGCGCGCGCTGACGCAGGCTGCGACGGCCAAATGCTGCTGTGGCCCCTGAATGAGGCGATCGGCCATGCGGCGGGCTTCTACGTGGAGTGGAAGGACACTGCCGCCCTGGTCCGCAGCGTGCAGGCTCTGTGCGACCGTGTCGGCGTGCGCGTCGGCTGGGGCGTGACCGATCCGCTTTCAAATGCCTTTCTCGCGCGGCACGATGTGCCGCAATTGATGGCGATCGCGCAGGCTTCATTGCGCGCGGCGGGCTTTACGTTGTGGTGCTGGGACACACAGGCGGATGCCTACGCAGGCTGGATGATCCGCAGCCGCGACGAGGCCGCGCTGGCCGAACTCGCCAGCCGCCTGCACCTGATGATCGATCCCGCCGACGAAACCTACTGAGCCGCCGCGGCCTCGCGCTCGCAAACGGGGCCGCAGCGCGAATGTCGCTCGCGTTCACATTTGTTGACATTTGCGAGCGTTGCGCATTGCCGTCGTCTTTCCCATCCGCCGACCGTAGCTCGCGCAGTTAAAGCCAGCCACCTCCACGATCCGCCGGATGCGTTCGGCCTGGCTCTCATTGTTTCCCACCGAAGCACGCGCCGTTCCCTGGAGGGCAACATTGTGGCGGCGCCGGGCAAGCCGCGTCAGCCCCCTGCCGGGACCGGCCATGCAAAACATGGGCGCACGGCGCGCAGTTGATGCGGCCGGATACCCGGGTGGGTGAACGTAACGACACAATTGTTTGCGTTGCCACGATCGCAAGGCGCTAACCTGTTCGCCGAGGTGTCCCTTGCGGCATCTCATACCCGCCGGCAGCAGTGCCTCTGCTGCCGTTTTGCCCGCCAGGCCATGCAATGTGGCCTGGTTTTCTTGCCTGGGACCGGCACTTACCCCGGCGTGCGAGATGGCGCCGCGCCGGCGCCGACGTACAATGCTGCGCCGGGGCTCGCCAGGGCCCTCACCCGGTTCGCCAATCCGCATCAACTCCTAGCCGCCAATCACGATGGAAAGCGCCGTCACCGAGATTTTCTACCGCCTTTCCACGGCGTTCTTCTGGCCGGTTGCGCTGGCGCTGCTGGTGTTGTTTGTCCTTTCGCTGGCCGATCTCGGCAGCCTGCTGGTGCAGTCGCGCCGCCGCGCCAAGGCGCCGGCCAGCGATCTGCCCGCGCTGGCCAATGCGCTGGCCGCCAGCCTGCGCAACGGCACGCGGCCGCATCTGGGCGCGGCATCGTTGTCGCCTTCGCTCGCCCGTTTCTGGGGCATGCTGGAAGCACGGCTGGCCCGGCTCGATTCGCACGAACACCTCGACCTGTGGCTGGATGAGACGCTGCAACGCGAGGAAATGCGCGTGGCCAACCGGCTCGACCTGACCCGCACGCTGGTTCGCATCGCGCCGATGCTGGGCCTGGCCGGCACCATCATCCCGCTCGGGCCGGCGCTGCAATCGCTGCTGGCGGGCGATATGGCAGGCATGGTCAATCACCTGGTGATCGGCTTCGGCGCAGTGGTCTGCGGACTGGTGCTGGGCGGCATCGCCTACGTGCTGACGCTGACGCGCGAACGTTGGGCGCGGGTCGACCTCAAGGAAATGGAAAACCTGTGCGAGCTGGTGCTGCGGGCCTTGCCCGAGGCAGCGCATGTTCGCGGCGCAGCGCAGTTCGCCGGGGCGCACGCCTGATGGACGCGGGTCAAGGACACCAGTTCAGGCGCCGACGTTTTTTGCGGCGCCGCCGCGCACAGGGCGAGCTGGCCTCGGTGCACCGGGAAGACCCGCTGGCCGGCGTCGCCAACCTGTTCGACGCCTCCATCGTCTTTGCCGTGGGCCTGATGGTGGCGCTCACGCAAGCCTTCAGCCTGACCCAGCTGCTCAATCCCGATTCGCAATTCACCATGGTCCAGCGCGACCCGCGGACCGGCGAGCTGCAGTTGCTGGAGAAGAATCGCAAGGAGGTCAAGGTCAGCAAAATGTCCGCGCAGCAAAAGACCGGCGAGGGCACGCGGCTGGGCGTGGCTTACCAGTTGCCGGACGGCAGCGTGGTGTATGTGCCGGAAGGCGCGGCGCCGGCTGCGCGTTGATGGGTTCGATGCCGCGCACGCCGTTCACGGTGTCCCTCGCGCCGATGGTGATGCTGGCGGATGCGCTGTTCCGGTCCCGCCCGTTGCATTGGCTGTTGCTCGCGCTTGTCCTGCTGTGCGGGCGAGCCCACGCGGCGGCGTTGGTGCAACCGGCAGCCGATGGCGGCCGTGCCCCTGTCCGCGTGTTGCTGATCACTACCAATACTCATCTGCTGCCCGCCGCCGAGGCGCGCCTGCGCGAACAGGCGGGGCCGGGCAGGGTGCGGCTCGACGCCGTCACCACGGCGCCCGATCCCGCGCAGGTGGCCGCCGCCGATGTCGTCTACGCCTACTTCGCGCCAACTGCCGTGCTCCGGCAGGTGGCGCCGGCTGTGCGCCAGGCGCGGCGGCGCGGCGCGCTGGTGCTGGCGGCGCCGGCCGCCTCCGCCGAGGCCGCCTGGGGCATCGGCATGGACGCCGCGCGAAACCAGGCCGCCGAGGCTTACTGGAGCGCCGGCGGCGCCGACAACCTGGCCGGCTGGCTGGCCTGGCTGGTGGCCGCGGTGCACGGGGAGCAGGTCATCGCCGTGCCGCCGCCGCGCCCGCTGCCCACGGCCGGCATCTATCATCCGCGCGCCGCGCAGCCGTTCGCCACGCTCAAGGACTACCTCGCCTGGTATCGCGGCGGCGGTGCCGGCGGCCTGCCTGCACAGGCGCCGCTGGTCGGCATCGCCTTCTACGCCAGCAACTATCGGCAGCAGGACCTTGCGCATATCGATGCCCTGATCGCGGCGCTGGAGCGCCAGGGCATCGGCGCGGTGCCGGTGTTCGGCTGGCCGCTGTCCGGGCTGGAACCGATGCTGACGGCCGACGGCCACAGCCCTTTGCGCGCGTTGCTGACGCTGAACCTCACCATCAGCCGGGCCGAAGACAAGACCTGGCTGGAACGCCGGGGCCTGCATGCCATCAACCTGATCGCCACGCGCGACAGCCAGGAAGCGTGGCGCGCGGACGTGCGCGGCATCGGCGGCGAGCGGCTGCCGCTGCTGCTCAACACGCCCGAGCGTGCCGGCGCCACGGAACCGATCCTGTTCGCCACGCTGGAGGACGAGGACGGCGCCAAGACCAGCCGGGCCGTGCCGGAGCGCGCGGACGCGGCGGTGGCCCGCGTGCGGCGCTGGATCGCGCTGCAGGACAAGCCCGCGGCCGACAAGCGCATCGCCATCCTCTACTACAACAACCCGCCGGGCCGCGGCAATATCGGCGCCAGTTACCTGGCCACGCTGCCGTCGCTGGTGCAAATCATGGCGCGCCTGCGGGAAGCGGGGTACCGCACCGGCACCGCGTTGCCGGACACGGCCGAACTCACCGCGCTGCTGGAACGCAACGGCCGCAATATGGAAGAATGGTCGCCCGGCGAACTGGCAGAGATGATGTCGCGCGGCAGGGTCAGCCTGCTGCCGATGGCGCAGTACAAGCGCTGGTTCGACGCCTTGCCGGCGCCGTTCCGCCAGTCGGTGCTGGCGGCCTGGGGGCCGCCGGAGCGCAATCCGCTGATGCTGGTTGGCGATGGCCACGGCGGGCAGGATTTCGTCATTCCGGGCCTGCGCTTCGGCAACCTGTTCGTCGGCCCCCAGCCGCTGCGCTCCACGTTCGCGCGTGCGATGGACAGCTCGCACGATACGGTGACCCCGCCGCCGCACTCCTATATCGCGGCCTACCTCTGGTACCGCCACGCCTTTGGCGCCGACGCGATGGTCCACGTTGGCCGCCACGGCACGCTGGAATGGCTGCCGGGCAAGCAGGTGGGGCAGAGCGGCGACGACAGTGCCGAAGTGCTGCTGGGCGACCTGCCCAACGCCTACTACTACATCCAGGACGGTGGTGGCGAGGCGATCCAGGCCAAGCGCCGCAGCGCGGCCGCGCTGGTCAGCCACCTGACGCCGCTGATCGCCCGCGCGGGCTGGCCGGACGCGCTGGCGAAGCTGGACGAAGTGATCGAGCAGCAGGAAGCCGCCGCCGACAGCTCTCCGGCACTTGCCGAGCAATACCGTTTGCAGGCACTGGCGCAGATCCGCGCGCTGGGCCTGGACCGCCAGCTCCGGCTGGACCTTGGCGCGCCCTGGGCGCAGGTCGAGCCGGTGATCCACCGCTTCCTGCACAAGGTCGAGGCCGAACCGGTGCCGCTGGGCATCCATGCGCTGGGCGAACTGCCACCGCCGGATATCCAGCAGCAGGCGTTGGCCACCGTGCTCGGGAGCGCCTTTGACGCGGGCGAGACGCGCCGCATCGGCCAGGACACCTTGTCCCGCTGGGCGGGCGCGCTGGTGGAGGGACGCGAGCCCGACACCGCCGGCGTCGGCGATGGGCAGCCGCTGGCGGACAAGGCGAAGGCCGCGTTGTCGATGGCGCGGGAGTGGCTGGCGCAATTGCGCGAATCGCCGCGCCGCGAACTCGATGGCCTGATCACCGTGCTGGCGGGCCGCTACCTGCCGACCGCGCCGCTGGGCGATCCGGTTCGCACCCCGCAGGGCCTGCCCACCGGGCGCAACCTGCATGCCTTCGACGGCGCGCTGATCCCCACGCCGGCCGCCTGGGCACTCGGCAAGCAACTGGCGGCGCAGACACTGGCGCGCTATCGCGAGGAGACCGGCGCCGCGCCGGAACAGGTGTCGATGGTGCTGTGGTACGGCGAGACCGAACGCCACCAGGGCGCGATGGAGAGCGAGGCGCTTTACCTGATGGGTGTGGAACCGGTCTGGAACGCCCGCGGCGTGGTTGAGGATGTGCGCCTGATTCCCGATGCCGAACTCGGCCGCCCGCGCGTGAACGTGCTGTTCACCATTTCGGGCATTTACCGCGACGGTTTCGGCGACAAGGTGGCGCTGCTGGACAAGGCCGCGCGCCTGGCCGCCGCCGCCGGCGACAACTCCGTCAGCCGCCACGACCGCGAGGCGCGGGCAACGCTGCTGGCGGCCGGCGTGGAGCCGCAACTGGCCGGGCGTCTGGCCCGCGCCCGCGTGTTTGCCGCCAAGCCCGGCAACTACAGCATCGGCGTGCAGCAGATGGTGGAGCAGAGCAAGGATGTGCCGCAGGCCGGGGAACAGCCGGGCGCGCTGGCGCGGCAATACCTGCGCTATATGAACTTTGCGTTTTCAAGTGAAGGCTGGGGCGAAACCGCGCCGCAGGCGCTGGCCAGCCATCTCAAGTCCAACCAGGCCGTGCTGTTCTCGCGCGCCAGCACGCTCTACGGCGCGCTCGACAACGACGATACCTACCAGTACGCCGGCGGCCTGAACATGGCCACGCGCGCGGTCAGCGGGCAGGCGCCGCGCTTCTGGCTGCACAACCTGCGCCGCGCCGGCGAGGAGCAGACTGTAGATGCCCGCACCTGGCTGGCAACCGAGCTCAACGCGCGCAACTGGAACCCGCGCTGGATCGAAAACATGCAGCGCTCCGGCTATGCCGGCGCGCGCGAGATGTTCAAGGAGATCGAGCATCTCTATGGCTTCCAGGCCACCAGCCCGGAGCAGATGAGCGGCAGCTTCTGGCAGAACACGTATGAAGTCTACGTGGCCGACAAGCACGGGCTGGGCATGGACCACTTCTTTTCGCAAAGCAACCCGCACGCGCGGCAGGGCATCCTGGCACGGTTGCTTGAGGTGGACCGCCAGGGCAGCTATCGCTTCACGACGCAAGAGCGCGCCGACATGGCGCGGCGCTATGTGGAATCGGTCAACCGCGACGGGCTGTCGTGCTCGGCCAATAGCTGCGGCAATCCGGTGCTGATGCAATACATCGCCGGGCTGGGGCAGCAAGCCCGGCTGCCGGCGGATACGCTGCGCGCATTCGCCGAGCGGCTGGCGCGCGCCATGCCGGGGCGGGAGCCGGCCGCGCAGGGCGCACGCGCGGGATTGGCCGGTACGCCTGCGGCACGGCCGGCGCGCCAGGCCGCGCCGCAGCCACCGGCGCCGCGTCCCTCCGCCGAGCCAGTCACCGAGCCTGTCACCGGCCATTTGCTGGAAAGCCGCGTGCTCAAGCTCGCGCCGCCCGCGTCCCTGACGGGCCTTGCGCCCCGCGAGGCATTCCGGGCCGCCGTGCTGATGCTGCTGCTGGTTGGCGCCGGCGCGGGCGCCGAGTGGTGGCGCGGCCGGCGGCGCGGACCGGCGCAAAGCTGACGCGGCACCGGTGGACAGTACCTCCGTATCTCTTTATGCTGGTCCCCTCGCAGCGGCCGGGCCCCCCGCAGCTTACCGGCTGCGCGGTGCATAACTTGCCAAACGCCCGCATCGCATCGCAAGCCCCGGTTCAACCCCAACGCTGAATTTTCAAAACCGCCCATGCAGACCCGTAAGATCCCCGCCACCATCGTCACCGGCTTCCTTGGCAGCGGCAAGACCACCTTGCTGCGCCATATCCTTGAAAACGCCGGCGGCCGCCGCATCGCGGTGATCGTCAACGAGTTCGGCGAACTGGGTATCGACGGCGAGATCCTCAAGGGCTGCGGCATCGGCTGCGACGAATCCGGCCAGAGCAATGGCCAGCTCTACGAACTGGCTAACGGCTGCCTGTGCTGCACGGTGCAGGAGGAATTTTTCCCGGTGATGGAGCAATTGCTGGAGCGGCGCGCCGACATCGACCATGTGCTGATCGAGACGTCCGGCCTGGCGCTGCCCAAGCCGCTGGTGCAGGCCTTCAACTGGCCCAGCATCAAGAACGCCTTCACGGTGGACGCGGTGGTCACCGTGGTGGACGGCGCCGCGGCCGCGGCCGGCCAGTTCGCCGCCGATCCGGACGCCGTGGACGCGCAGCGCAAGGCCGACCCCAATCTCGACCACGAATCCCCGCTGCATGAACTGTTCGAAGACCAGCTCGGCGCCGCCGACCTCGTCATCCTCAACAAGACCGACCTGATCGACGCGGCGCAGCGCGCCGAAGTGGAAGCGCTGATCCGTCCGGAAATCCCCGCCGAAGTGAAGATCGTCGGCGCGCAGGGCGGCAAGCTGGATATCGGGCTGCTGCTGGGGCTGAACCGTGCCTCGGAGGAGAGCATTCACCTGCGGCCCGACCACCACGGCTCGGCGGACGATCCCGATCACGCCGACCACCACCACGACGAGTTCGATTCGGTGGTGGTGGAGCTCGGCGAGGTGGACCGCGATCCACTGATCGATGGCCTGCGCCAACTGGTGGAAAGCCATACGATCTACCGCATCAAGGGCTTTGCCGCGCTGCCGGGCAAGGCCATGCGCCTGGTGCTGCATGGCGTGGGCCGCCGCTTCGACAGCTACTTCGACCGCCGCTGGCAAGCGGGCGAAACGCAGTCCACCCGCATCGTGCTGATCGGGCAGGATCTTGACCAGCCCGCCCTGCAGGCCGCCTTGCAAACCGCGCTGGCGGGCGCCGTGCGCGCGGCTTGAGGCAGACCCGAGCCCAGGCACCCGATGCATCTGCTTTCCACCCGCCCGGGCGGCTTCGTCGACGATAACGCCGGCGTGGTGCGCATCGAGCAGAGCCCGGCCGAGATCGTGGTGCTGAGCGCGGCGGATACCACGCTGTCACTGCTGGCCGGTGTCTTTCCGCGCCTGGGCGCGGGCTTTCCCACGGTGCGGCTGGCCAACCAGATGTACCTGCGCCAGCCGGCCTCGCTCGACATGTACGTCGACGATGTGCTGCAGCACGCGCGGGTGGTGGTGGTCGATCATCTCGGCGGCGATAGCGACTGGGCTTACGGACTGGAGCGGCTGACCGAACTGGCGCGCGCGCGCGGCCAGTTGCTGGTGATGTTCTCCGGTGACCTGGCCGAAGATGCCAACCTGCTTGCGCGCGGCAATGCGCCGCAAGCGCTGGCCAGCAACTTGTGGCGCTACCTGCGCGAAGGCGGGGCGGACAACGCGGAACAGTTCTTCCGCTGCCTCGCGCACCATGCCTTTGACTGGGGCGAGCCGGCATTGCAGCCGCGCGTGCTGCCGCAGGCGGCGATCTATCATCCGGCGCATGGCGTGGCCACGGTGGCGGACTGGCAGCGCGAATGGGAGCGTGACGGCCACCCGGACGGGCCGGTGGTGGCGCTGGTCTTTTACCGCTCGCACCTGCAGGCCGGCAACACGGCCGTGTTCGATGCCCTGATCGCGGCCTTGCGCGCCGAGGGCATGCGCCCGCTGCCGCTGGCGGTCAGTTCGCTCAAGGACACGCTGTGCCGCGACGTCATGCAGCACTTGTGCGCGGAGCACGGCGCGGCGCTGGTGCTCAACACGACGGCGTTCGCGGTTTCCTCGCTCGAGGCGCCCGAATCGCCGCAACTTGCCGGCGATGCGCCCGTGCTGCAGGTCATCCTGAGCGGCGGCAACCGCGAGGACTGGCTGCGCGACAGCCAGGGACTCGGGGCGCGCGATGTCGCCATGCATATCGCCATGCCCGAGGTCGATGGCCGCATCATCACGCGCGCGGTCAGCTTCAAGGGACTGGCCTATCGCTGTCCTTACACCGAAGTCGACGTGGTGCGCTACCAGCCTGACGCGGAGCGCATCGCCTTCGTGGCCGAACTGGCCCGCCGCTGGTGCCGCCTGCGGCAGCTCGGCAGTGCGGACAAGCGCGTAGCGCTGGTGCTGGCGAACTATCCGGCCAACGAAGGACGCATCGGCAACGGCGTGGGCCTGGATACGCCCGCCTCGGTCGTGGGTATTCTCGCCATGCTGCGCGAACACGGGTACCACTGCGAAGGCTTGCCGGCGGACGGCGACGACCTGATGCGCGGGCTGACCCGGGGCATCACCAACGACCTGGCGCAACGCGACCTGCGGCCGGCTTTCCAGAGCCTGCCGATGGCGGACTACCAGCGGCACCTGGCCGCCCTGCCGGAAGAGAACCGGCGCGCCATCGCCGAACGCTGGGGCCGCCCGGAACAGGATCCGATGGTGCGCGAAGGCCGTTTCATGATCGCCGGCGTGCGCAGCGGCCATTTGTTCGTGGGGCTGCAGCCGGCCCGCGCGTACGCGCTGCCCGGCGAAGCGGGCACCCAGGGCTATGCCGGCTACCACGACGCCGATCTGGTGCCGCCGCACGGCTACCTGGCCTTCTATTTCTGGCTGCGCCACAGTTTCGGCGCCGATGCCATCGTCCATGTGGGCAAGCATGGCAACCTGGAGTGGCTGCCCGGCAAGAGCGTGGCGCTGGCCGACAGCTGCTGGCCGGATGCCATCCTCGGGCCGCTGCCGCATCTCTATCCCTTTATCGTCAATGACCCGGGCGAGGGCGCGCAGGCCAAGCGGCGCGCGCAGGCCGTCATCATCGACCACCTGATGCCGCCGCTTACGCGCGCCGAGAACTACGGCCCGCTGCAAGACCTGGAGCGCCAGGTCGACGAATACTACGAGGCGCTGGCGGTAGACCCGCGCCGTGCGCGGCTGCTGCGCAAGGCCATCCTGAAGCTGATCGTCGACCAGCAACTGCATCGCGAGCTTGGGCTGGATGCCCCCGCCGACAGCGATGGCGAGGACGCGCTGCTCAACCGCACCGACGCCTACCTGTGCGAGCTGAAGGAATCGCAGATCCGCGATGGCCTGCATGTTTTCGGCGTGTCGCCGGCGGGCCGCCAGCGGCGCGACACGCTGCTCGCGCTCGGGCGCTTTCCGGTGGGCGATGGCAAGGGCGCGCAGGCCAGCTTGCTGACGGCGCTGGCTGCCGACCTGGCGCTGGGCGGCGGCTTCGATCCGCTCGATGCCGACTGGTCCGCGCCATGGGAAGGGCCGCGTCCGGCGCGAATGGCGGCGCTCGACGCGGGACCGTGGCGCCATCACGGCGATACGCGCGAGCGGCTGGAGATGCTGGCCACGGCATTGCTTGAAGCGGCAGACTTCGATGACGACATGACGCGTTCCCTGCCGCAGACCGCCGCCGTGCTGGCACGCCTGCAGCGGGACGTGATGCCGCGCCTGGATGCCTGCGGCCCGCAGGAAATGCTGCAACTGTCGCGCGGGCTGGCCGGGCGCTTTGTCCCACCCGGCCCCAGCGGCGCGCCCTCGCGCGGACGGCCCGATGTACTGCCTACCGGGCGCAATTTCTACTCGGTCGATACGCGCGCGGTGCCCACCCGCACGGCCTGGACGCTGGGCCTGAAGTCCGCCAGCCAGCTGATCGAGCGCCACTTGCAGGAGCATGGCGAATATCCGCAGTCGATCGGGCTTTCCGTCTGGGGCACCGCCACCATGCGCAGCGGCGGCGACGACATCGCGCAAGCGTTCGCCCTGCTGGGCGTGCGGCCGAAGTGGGCGCCCGGCAGCTACCGCGTGACCGATTTCGAGATCCTGCCGATGGCGATTTTCGACCGCCCGCGCGTTGACGTGACCTTGCGCGTGTCGGGGTTTTTCCGCGATGCCTTCGCCAACGTCATGCGCCTGTTCGATGCCGCCGTGCAGGCGGTGGCCGAACTGGACGAGCCGGCCGAACTCAACCCCGTGCGCGCCCGCGTGCAAAGCGAACGCGCGCGGCTGGAAGCGCAGGGCGTGCCGGCCGCCGAGGCGCGCCGCCGCGCGGGCTGGCGCGTGTTCGGCGCGCGGCCGGGCGGATACGGCACGGGCCTGCAGGATCTGATCGACAGCCGCAACTGGCAGGACGACCACGATCTCGCCCAGGCTTACCTTCATGCCGGCGGCTACGCCTACGGACAGGGCACGGACGGCGTCGAAGCGCGCGCCAGCTTTGCCGAGCGGCTGGCCAGCCTGGATGCGGTGGTGCAGAACCAGGACAACCGCGAGCACGACCTGCTCGACGCCAACGATTACTACCAGTTCCAGGGCGGCATGGTGGCCGCCGCGCGCGAGCTGGGAGGCACCCAGCCGGCCATCTACCATGGGGATCACAGCAATCCGGCGGCGCCGCGCATCCGTACCCTGCAGGAGGAAATCAGCCGCGTGATCCGCGCGCGCGTGGTCAATCCCAAGTGGATCGACGGCGTCAAGCGGCATGGCTACAAGGGCGCCTTCGAGATGGCCGCCACCGTGGACTACCTGTTCGGATTCGATGCCACCACGCGCGTGGTGGCCGACCACCAGTACGCCCTGGTGACCGATGCCTATGTGAACGACGCGGACACCCGCGCCTTCCTGCGGCAGCACAATCCGCGCGCGCTGCACGCCATCTGCGAGCGCTTGCTCGAAGCGGTGCAACGTGGCCTGTGGCAGGAGCCGGGCGCACGCCGCGCCCAACTGGAACAACACCTGCTCGACAGCGAGCAGGCGCTTGAAGGAATGCCCTCATGAATGCGACCGCCCGGCTCCTGCGCGTGCCGTTTCCCTTCAGTGCCCTGGTGGGGCAGCAGCGTCTGCGGCAAGCGCTGCTGCTCGCCGCGGTGGACCCCGGCATCGGCGGCGTACTGGTCAGCGGCCCGCGCGGCACGGCCAAGTCGACCGCCGCGCGCGCGCTGGCCGAACTGCTGCCAGAGGGCCAGTTCGTCACGCTGCCGCTGGGCGCCAGCGAAGAGCAACTGACCGGGACGCTTGACCTTGGCCATGTGCTGCAGCAGAACGAGGTACGCTTCGCGCCCGGCCTGCTGGCGCGAGCGCACCAGGGGGTGCTGTACGTGGACGAGGTGAACCTGCTGCCGGATCACCTGGTCGACCAGTTGCTCGACGTGGCCGCCAGCGGCGTCAACGTGGTGGAGCGCGACGGCGTGTCGCACCAGCACGAGGCGAGCTTCGTGCTGGTCGGCACCATGAACCCGGAGGAGGGCGAGTTGCGCCCGCAGCTGCTGGACCGCTTCGGCCTGGCGCTGGCGCTGGAGAACTGCACCGATCCCGCGCAGCGCCAGGCCATCGTCAAGGCGCGGCTGGCGTTCGACAGCGATCCCGGGGCGCTGCGCGCGCGCTTTGCCGCCGAGCAGGAAACGCTGACGCGGCAGGTGCGGCTGGCGCGCGCGGCGCAGCCGTCGCTATCGTTCAGCGATGCCGTGCACGAGCATGTCAGCGCGCTGTGCCTGGCCGCTGCCGTCGACGGCGTGCGCGCCGACCTGGTGATGCTGCGCGCGGCGCGCGCGCTGGCGGCCCTGCAATGCGATGCGGCGGTGGTGCCGGCGCATGTGGATGCCGTGGCGGAACTGGTGCTGCACCATCGGCGCCAGGCGGCACCCGATGCCGACAGGCATGGCGATGCCGGCGAATCCAGCCGCGCCAGCGATGGCGGGGGCGATAGCGCAGACACCGGCGCGGCGGGCGCCGGCAACCCCTGGGGAGCGCTCCCGCCGCCGTCGGCGGGCAGCGCGACAGGCATCGCCGCCGTCAAATCCGTGAGGCCGCTGCCCGCAAAAAAAGCCTGAGCCACCGGCAGGCCGCCGCCGATTCCGGGCAAGGCGGCAACCGGTGGCAGGCACCCCGTTTCGCCGCTCCCCGAGGCCGCCCGGCAGGCCTGCGCATTCACTGGCCGCGCACGCTCGCGGCCAAGCGCACCGAGCCGCTGGCCGCCGGCCACCTCCGCATGCGAACCCAGCAGGCGCATGCTGGCGTGTTCCATTGTTTCGTGCTCGACTGCTCGGCATCGATGCTGCACGGCCGCCAATTGGCGCTGGCCAAGGGCGTGCTGCTGCGCTTGCTGCAGCGCGCCTACCAGGCGCGCGCCGAGGTGGCGCTGGTCTGCTTCGCCGGAGGCCGGGCGGAAGTGCGCCTGCAGCCAGCGCGGGCCCGTCCGTGGAGCGAAGCCTGGATCCGCCCGATTGCCGGTGGCGGCGGTACGCCGCTGGCGCTTGGCATGGAGCGTGCCGGCCAGCTGCTGGCGCAGGCCGCGCACCGCTGTCCGGCGCAGCAGCGCTGGTTGTGGTTGCTAAGCGATGGCCGCAGCACGGAGCAGCCGCCACGTCCGGTTGGCGCAGATGCCGTGATGGTGGTGGATTTCGAGCGGCAGGCGGTGGCGTTGGGGCGTTGCCGGCATTTGGCGCAGAGGTGGGCGGGAGAGTATCTGGTGGCGGATGCGTTGATTGGGTGAGACACCAGCACTGTATGTTTATACAGTGCTGGTGTAGGATGCCATTTCCTCCGCCCGATCATGAGCGTGAAAGCGAAACGTACACTCGGCGGCATGGATGGTGGCCTTGGGCGTTGGCGTCAGGCTTGCCATTCGTATAGTCAGGCTATACACTTCTCGTGATTCTGCAATGATCAAAAGCTTCGCTCACTCCGGCCTGCAGCGATTCTTCGAGACCGGATCGAAAGCCGGGATTCAGCCTCGGCATGCCGAGAAACTTCGGATACAGCTTGGTGCTTTAGACCACGCCATCAAGCCAGAGGACATGGGCGTGCCCAGTTGGAGATTGCACGAACTCAAAGGCCGCATGGCCGGACACTGGTCAATCACCGTCAATGGGAATTGGCGCATTACCTTCAGATTCGAGGATGGCGATGCGCTGGTTGTGGACTACCGCGACTACCACTGACCCCCAAAGTACTGACATCAAGGAGCCCATCATGACTCGGATGCACAAGCCTCCGCATCCCGGCACGGTCCTCGCTGAATGGCTGGCGGGCCTCGACGACATGACGATCACGGCGTTTGCCGGGCACATCGAAGTGACGCGTGCCACGCTCTCCCGTATCGTGAACGGCCATGCGGCAATTACGCCCGATATTGCCATTCGCCTGGAAGAAGCGTTGGGTGCCAGCCGCGAGATGTGGTGCGGTATGCAGACCGCCTACGACCTCTGGATGGCCGCGCAGGAACCCCGGAAACACATCAAGCCGATTGCGCGTCCGGTCATGGACGAAGCGGAGCCGTCCTGCGCATAGGCGACCGGCGGGCAGCCCGTATAGGTTCTGCTCCGGCCACACTCGCACAATGGCTTGAGCAAGGGCGCCGATGAGGTGCCTATTTCAGCGAGCGGCGCCGGTCCGCCTCGCCAGACCTCACCCCATCCGCACCTCGATCTCATCGTAGCGCCGGACCCGGTACACCACCATCGAGATCAGCCAGCTCAGCACAAACACGCCGATGATCACATAGCCGAGCATGCCGAAATGCGCGTTCAGCTCGCCGATCACGTCCCACAGGCCGCCTTCCAGCCCGAGCTTGCCGGCGATCAGTCCGAGCGCTTCGATGCCACCGATCACCACCGCGACGATCACCGATACCAGCGTGATGGTCATGTTGTAGTAGAGCTTGCGGATCGGCTTGGTAAAGGCCCAGCCGTAGGCGCCCAGCATCAGGATGCCGTCGGTGGTGTCCACCAGCGACATGCCGGCGGTGAACAGCGCGGGGAACACCATGATGGTCCAGAACGGCACGCCTTTTGCCGCCTCCGCCGCCGATAGCCCGAACAGCGCCACCTCGGTGGCGGTATCGAAGCCGAGGCCGAACAGCAGCCCCATCGGGAACAGGTGCCAGCTGCGGCTGGCCAGCCGGAACAGCGGGCGGAACAGCCGCGACAGCACGCCGCGGTTGTTCAGCAGCAGGTCCAGGTCCTGCTCCTTGAGCACCTCGCCGCGCCTGACCGCGCGAAAGGTGCGCCACACGGAGATCAGGATCAGCAGGTTGAAGAAGGCCAGCAGGAACAGGAACAGCGCGGACACGCTGGTGCTGATCATGCCGCCCACGGCCTTCATGTCCGCAAAGCGCGTTTGCAGTGCGGCGGCGGCAACGGCGATGCCGATCGACATCAGCGTGACCACGGTGGAATGGCCGAGCGAGAAGAAGAAGCCGACCGTCACCGGGCGCTTGCCTTCCTGCATCAGCTTGCGCGTGACGTTGTCGATGGCCGCGATATGGTCGGCATCGACGGCGTGGCGCAGGCCGAGAGTGTAGGCCAGGACCGCCGAGGCCAGCAGCATGGGGTGCTCGCGGAACGCCACCAGCGCCCACACCCACGCCCCGGCGTTGGCGGCGATCAGGAAGACATAGAGCGCAATGACCTTGCGGCGCACGTCGGCGTCCTGGTCGTTGAAGATGCTGGCGAGGAAGCGAAACATGGGGGCTCCGTGAACGGTCCGGAATGTTGGGTAAATGGGCGAACGCCGGGATTCATGCCCGGCGGCGGCGCCTGCGAAACAACCTGCGCCAGCCGATCACCACGCCGCTGACAGCGCCTGCCAGCCCGACGATCGAAAGCAGCCAGACCGCCAGGTCCCAGGCGGGGCGATGCCGCAGCAGCCAGCCGAGATCCCAGGTATGCGCGGCATTGAACAGCCACCGGTAGGCGCGCCGGCTGCTGTCGCTGCGGCCGAGCAGGTTGCCGTTGTCGGGATCGATATACGCCCAGGTTTCGGCGGCATCTTCGAAGCGCACGCGCAGCACCGGCAGCTTGCGCGGCTGGTGGTGGCTGTACCAGTAGGCATCGTCTTGTTGCAGCAGGTCGCTGCCAGCGACAGCCGCATCCGGCACCAGCCGGGCGGCAGCCTGTGCGAGCGCCCCGGCGGAGAGCGCAAGCGGCGCCCCGGTGTCGGCACGGTAAGCCTGCGTCGTGACCGCGGCGCCGGCAGCGGCCCGCGCCACCAGCAAGACCGGCAATCCGGCCTGCCAGGCCATCTTGATTTCCCGCGGGGCCGCGCCGGCGCCGGGCAGCATCCCCGCAAGCGCGGTGCCGTCCCCGGCGGGGAAGCGCGGCTGGACTTCGCCGGCATAGCGCTCCAGCGCGGGCTGCGCAAACGCGCGCCCTGGAAACCACTGGTTGGGATTGACCGACAGCCAGCCGCTTGCCAGCCAGGCCAGCAGGAACAGTGAACCGGCCAGGCCGGCGATATGGTGCCAGGCCATCCAGCCGTGATAGGGCGAGGTGCCTCCGGCGCTGCCATGCGCGAAGCGGCGGCGCACGCGCAGGCGCAGCCAGCCGATCCAGATGCCGCTGATCGCCACGACGATGCAGACGCCGGAAGTCCACAGCACCACCTGCCGCCACAGCGGCGGATCGGCCCGCACCGGCGTGAAGTAAAGCCAGTGCGGGACCGCGCCAAGCCAGTTCCAGAATCGCTCGCTGCGGTTGGTGTCGCGCATGACTTCGCCGGTGCGCGCGGAGACATACAGCTCCGTGCCGGCGGCGGCGTCCAGCGCAATGCGGTGCAGCGGGCGCCAGGGATTCAGTCCGTTAGGCACGGTCCACTGGTCCCGCTCGGCGGTCTCGATCCAGCGCGCGCCGGCGGCGCCGGAGAAGCGCCGGGCGATCTCCTGCGCGGCGGGGGCATCCACCTGTTCGATGCGGGCCGCGTCGCGCGCGGACACGGTGTGCGGCTTGCCGTTCCAGTCGACCATGCGATAGACGGGGTGCGCGCCCATCATTTCCAGGCGCAGGCTGCGCGGAAAGCGGGAGAGGCCCGCGCCGGCCATCGCCGCATCGGGCGAGACCCGCACCGTGGCCACGTCCAGCGGCGGCAGCCCCGCGAGGCGCTCGGCGTCGGTCAGCGCGGGAAAGGCCACATACATCATGACTAGTCCCGACAGGAACCACATGGTGATCAGTAGGCAGCCGGCGATGCCGGCCCAGCGGTGCACCAGATAGAGCCAGCGGCGCGTGAAGCGCCAGCAGGACGCGCGCCAGGACAGGGGCGTGCTCGCCATGGCCTGGCCTAGAAGTAGAAATTGGCCGACAGCTCAGCCGCGCGCGGCCGTCCCATCAGCCACTGGGCGCCGCTGTTGCCGGACGATTCGGCGTAGTCGCGGTTGAACAGGTTGTAGACCCGCAGCGTCAGCGCCGTCTTGCGCGATATGCGCCATTGCAGCGAGGCATCGACCACCGTGTACGACGGCATGGCCGTCGTATTGGCATTGTTGGTATAACGCTTGCCCACGTAGCGCAAGCCGCTGCCGACCTGCCACTGCGGCGCGAAGGCCCAGGTCAGCCACAGGTTGGCCGCCTGCTGCGGCACGTTCGTCGGCACGTTGCCGTTGCGCGAAACCAGGGCGCCGTTCACGCTTTCGGCGAAGTCGTCGTAGCGGGCGCGCAGCACGGTGCCGTTGGCATCCACGCGCAGGCCGCGCACCAGTTCCACGCTTACCGAGGCTTCCAGCCCGCGCGAGGACTGCTCGCCTACCTGCACCGACAGCGCCGGGTTGCCGGCATCGCGCGTGAGGAGGTTCTTCTTGACGATCTGGTAGGCGGCAAAGGTCCACTCGCCGCGCTGGTTCCAGAACGACTGCTTGACCCCGGCTTCGATCTGCCTGCCGGTAGCGAGCTTGAAGTCCTTTTGCGCATCCGAGGTGGTGATCAGTGCGCCAAGGGGGTCGGTGGCCGTGGCGTACTGCGCGTAGACGGAAAAGGCGGGTGTGAATTCGTAGACCGTGCCCGCGCGCCAGGTGACGTTGTTGAAGCTGCGGGTCCAGTCGTCGCCGGAGACCAGGTTGCCGCGCTCCAGTTCGGCATGGTCGAGCCGCACGCCGCCGATCACCGACCATTGCCGGGTCAGCTTGAGGCGGTCTTCGCCAAACAGCGCGTACTGCGTGGTGTGGGTACGGAAGCGCGGCGATGTGACGATGCCCGGCGGGCTGAAGAACTGGCCCGGATCGAACTGGTAGGCATTCACGGTGGAGGTGCCGCCGTAGGGCGAGTTGTTGCTGTGGGTGAAGTTGATCCGGTTGACGTCGAATCCCACCAGGGCGGTATTGGCCATGCCGAACAGCTGCCCGTCGATCTTCAGGTCGGCGCGGTCGCCCACCTGCTCCTGGTTGTGCAGGATTTCCAGGTAGTCGGTGCGGCGCACCTGGCCGGTTGCCGGCAGGAAGGTATAGGACTCGGCATCGCGCCAGTGGCGCTGGCTGGTGAGGTAGTAGAACTGGTTACGCACCGTGACGCGCTCATTGGGCTGCCATTGCGCGGCGAGCCGGGTCCAGCGGTCGCGGTAGGTGATCTCGGCATCGCCGACGTTGTAGTTCTTCTTGCGCAGGGAAGTGTCCAGGCTGCCGCTGACCAGCGGCGTGCCCAGGTATTGCATCGGGTGCTGGTCGCCGTCGTCATAGGACAGCGTCATATTGAACTCCGGCGATACGTCGAGCCGCACCGCGGCCGACACCGCCAGGCTGCGCGAATCGCCCCGGTCCACCCAGCCGCCGGAGCGCGCGTAGTTGGCGTTGAAGCGGTACGAGAGATTCTCGTTGACCGCGCCACCGCTGTCGAAGGCGGCGCGCGCGGTGCGCTGGGTGCCACCGGT
Source organism: Cupriavidus sp. F041 (assembly GCF_057814235.1). Lineage (NCBI taxonomy): Bacteria > Pseudomonadati > Pseudomonadota > Betaproteobacteria > Burkholderiales > Burkholderiaceae > Cupriavidus > Cupriavidus sp. F041. Next base: position 600,029 of record NZ_JBVASY010000001.1, on the reverse strand, counting down.
GAGCTGCAGCTCGTTGGCGATCGGCGCACGCAGCGGCTTCTTGGGGATCACGTTGACCACGCCGCCGATCGCGCCCTCGCCGTACATGACCGAGGCCGCGCCGCGCAGGACTTCGATGCGGTCCGCCGACCAGGTGTCGAAGGGGAAGGTCACGGTGCCGGAGGCGACGTAGAGCCGTGTGCCGTCGTACAGCTGCATCACCGAGCCTTGACCGGAGAAGCCGCGCGCCGTGAGCGACGTGCCGCCGTTGCCGGGGGCGCCGTTGGAGGTTATGCCGGTGGTGCGGGTAACGGCTTCGCGCGCCGACTGGTCGCCGCGCTCGCGTATCGTCTCGCCGGACAGCACCTCGACGCTGGCGGGCGTTTCCAGCTGGGTCAGGCCTAGCCGGCTGCCCGTGCCCGTGGGTTCCGACAGTGCCAGCCCGGGCAGCTGCGAGTCGCTGCTGACCATCACCGCCGGCAACACCGTACCGTCTTTCCGGGAGGATTGGGGGCGTTCCGAGGCTGGCGCTTCGTCCGCGGACCAGGCCGCATCCGTGCCCAGCGTGGCGAAGGCCCCGAGCGAGAGCGCGAGCGCGCAGTGGTGCGCCAGCTTGCGTGGGGCGGGAGTGAATCGTTGCCTGGAGGAGCCCGGCAGGGTGGTGCGGGCAATGCGAGGGCGCGCGGACATGGACTTTCCATCGTTGGCCGCAGGCGACCCCGCCCGGCGGCAATAAACGAACAAGCCACGGACGAGCGCGCAGTGGCGGCGGGCCCATGGCCAGCCGCCTCACGCCTGGCCGCCCGTCCGCAGCCTCGGTGATCGGTCGAAGGCCGGTATCCGGGCTCGCAGGGGGACGCCTGCCGCTGGGGCGCGTCCGGGGTGCCGCCTTCCCACGCATCGATGCGCAGTGGCTGCCGCTGCCTGCCGGCGCGGCGTGACACCTTTGTACCTGCTGACCGTTGCGGGGGCAGCACAGGATTTGCCGCGGCCTGGCCGCGGCGCACCTGTTTCCCGTTTAACCCCCGCCGCTTGACGCGCGCGAGGGCACCTTCGAACCATTTGCATTCCAATTGCAATTCACTTGCAACAGTGAATCGGAATGCGAGGCGGATTGTAGCCGCATTCCAGTGGTTTTTGGCAGCCATATTCGGGTGGCCGGCGATGCACCATGAGAGTGCCGGCGTCCTCGTCACGACGGGATCTCTCTTCACTGTGGTGCTTTGTACGATATAGATGCCGCTTCTTGCTTTTTTCTTGCGGGCTTTCCCCAGTTGGCGCTAAAGAAGGCGCAAGCCGTTCCGATATCCCGGAGATGCCGCGTGTCTCCCGCATCGCTGGTACTTGTCTAGAAAAAGCGAACTCCATGAATCAACTGACCTTGCGAAAAAAGCTGTGGATCCCTCTCGTGCTGGCCTGGCTCGGTCTGCTCCTGCTGACCGTGATGCACGCCTTCCAGACCCGCCAGTTGCAGATGGCGGACCGCCGCGGCGAACTGGCCAACGTGGTCGATATGTCGCTGTCCCTGGTGCGCGACTATGCCGAGCAGGCACGCCAGGGCAAGATGACCGAGGATGAGGCCAAGGCCCAGGCCACTGCCCGCATCGCCGCGCAGCGCTATGGCAAGGACGGCTACATCACCATCGTCAGCGCGGATTCCGTGATGCTGATGCATCCCATCAACGCCAAGCTCAATGGCAAGAACCTGCGCGATTTCAAGGATGCCAAGGGCAATGCCTTGTACGTCGATATCGCGGCGCGCGGCGCTTCGGCGGAAGGCGCGGGTCATCTGGACTACTGGTGGCCCAAGCCCGGCAGCGACCAGCCAAGCCCGAAGGTCGGCTACGTGGCACGCTACAAGCCGTGGAACTGGGACCTGGTCGCGGGCACCTATATGGATGACGTGGAGGCGCAATTCCGCACCTCGCTGTATCAGTCGCTCGGGCTGCTGGTGTTGCTCGGCATCGTGATTTCCGTGGTGGCGACGCTGCTGATCCGCAGCATCCAGCGCTCGGTCGGCGGCGAGCCCGCCACCGCGGCGGCGCTTGCGTTGCGCATGGCTGGCGGCGACCTCACCGCCCAGGTCACGGTCGCCCCGGATGACCGCGCCAGCCTGATGTACGCGATCGGCCATATGCGCTACCAGCTCGCGCGCACGGTCTCGGGGATCCAGCAGTCGGCCGAATCCATTACCTCGGCCGCGCAGGAGATTGCCTCCGGCAATACCGACCTGTCGAGCCGTACCGAGCAGCAGGCCGCCTCGCTGCAGCAGACCGCGGCCAGCATGGAGCAGATCACGGCGACGGTGCGCCAGAATGCCGACAACGCCACCGAGGCCAGCCAGTACGTGGCCGACGCCTCCCAGATTGCGCAGCAGGGCGGCAGCGTGGTGAGCCAGGTGGTGGACAAGATGCGCGGCATCACCGCCAGCTCGCGCAAGATCAACGACATCATCGGCGTGATCGACGGCATCGCCTTCCAGACCAATATCCTGGCGCTGAACGCCGCGGTGGAAGCCGCTCGCGCCGGCGAGCAGGGGCGCGGCTTCGCCGTGGTGGCGGGGGAAGTGCGCAATCTCGCGCAACGCAGCGCGGGCGCGGCCAAGGAGATCAAGACGCTGATCGTCGAGTCGGTGGGCCAGGTCGACAGCGGCTCTGCCCTGGTCGAGCAGGCCGGCCAGACCATGGCCGAGATCGTCAACGCGGTCAGCCGCGTGACGTCCATCATGGATGGCATCGCATCGGCCACCGCGGAGCAGCGCACCGGCATCGAAGAGGTCAATCGCGCGGTCGCGCAGATGGACCAGATGACGCAGCAGAACGCGGCGCTGGTGGAGCAGGCGAGCGCCGCCGCCGCATCGCTGGAAGACCAGGCCGACGCGCTGCATCACGCGGTGTCGGCGTTCCGCCTGGCTGCCTGAGTATCCGCCCCGGCAGGGGCGGCAAGCCGCCGCTTACAGCAGCGACTTGCCCTGGGCGAGGACCTTGTCGCAGACCTGCCTGGTGACCTGATCCTTGAGGCCGCCGCCGCTCAGGTCGAACTGCTTGCCGTCGCTGTTGTGCAGGATGCCCTTGGCACCGTCGGTATAGCCGCTATCGGCGGTGGGCGAGCCACTTTCAACCTTGCCTAGCAGCTTGTCCTTGACGGAAGCGGCGCCGCTGGCGCCGCCGAGATAGTTGTTCTTGACGCAGAATTCCAGTATGCCGGCGATATTGCCGGTGCTGCCGGACGTCAGGGATTGCAGCGAAGGCATGCTGCCCATCCCGCCCAGGCTGCCGAGTCCGCCGATGGCGCCCTCGCTGCCCTGCGTCGCGCCTTTGAGCATGTCCCCGAGCTGCGCGTGCGCTGCCGCCACCGGTATCAGCGTGGCGATCAGGATCTTCACGACTGTGTTGCGATAGACTCTGGCGTTCATGCGGCGATCCTCCCGGCTTGGTGGAAACCAGCTTCCACTATAGTGCGTGCCCGGATTGCCATTGCACGCAATCCGGGTGCAATCGGGGCGCAATCCGTCATCGTCCGCCCCGATGCCACGCTGCGCCGCGAGACGCCGCGGCTGCACCCCCTATCCGGCCTCAGGCCTTGCGTGCCGTCAGCCACTCGGCGGGTTGCAGGGCCTTGCCCACGATGCGGATCTCGCCAATGCGGCCAAAGAAGCCGTCGGCGCGCGCACCGTCCCAGGAACCGCCGCCGATTACCCAGGGCATGTCCGCCGCGAGCGTGGCCAGGCCTGGGGCGTTGCTGGCATTGCGCAACACCGGCGCGCCTTCCACGTAGAGAATGGTTTCATGGCTGACATCGTCGTTGACGATGGCCACGTGCAGCCACTTGTCGGCAATGATCTCGCCGGACCAGTTGGTCTTGCCGTCGCGGCTGCCGCTCTGCACCGGCACGACTTCCCATTGCACTTCGCGCAGGCTGGAGATGGCGAACAGCAGCGGCGGCGACTCGGGGTCGCCCCCGGTAAAGCCGGCCAGGCTCCCGCGTTTGCCGTCGCGCGTCATGATATTCATCCACGCGTTGTTGCCGGCGCTCCAGTTCTTGTCGATTTTGATGAAAGCTTCGACGGTGTAGCCGCTTTCCAGGGTGGCGGCATTGATGGGTGCCGTGCTTCCCGTGACGAAATAGCTCATGCGCAGCGGCGCGTTCTTGTTGGTGTTCAGGAAGCGCACGCTGCCCGGCGCAGCCGACAGGTAGTGGTGGTCGTCGGACCACACCACATCGCCCAGCTGGGCGGCAGCCACGCCGTCCACATTGAGCGCGGCGCGGCTCAGCGGGTTGGCGCCGGACTGGTCGGCCACGACCTGTCCCACCGGCACCGCGCTGCCCGCGGCGCCCCCGAAGAAGCGCCAGTGCGCCACGGTTTGCGCCACGTGCGGATAGTCCTCCGAATTGCTGGCAGGCTTCTGTTCGGCCTTCACAGGCTCCTTGAAGCCCGCGAGAATCATTGCCTTGGCCTGGTCCGCCAGCGATGTGCGCGTTGCCGTGGCGGCCTTGAAGCCCGGATTGAAGCGCGCAAAGCGCTTGGCGAAATCCATCTGGATGGTGAAGGTCTCGTTGGGCGCGTCCAGCACGGCCTGGTCGAAGTCATTGAGCGTGTGCTTGGGTTTTTGCGGCACCCACGGCGAGAATGACAGCACCTTGATCTGGTTGGCGGTGAGGTCGAATTCGTACAGCCGCATCAGGCCGTTGCCGCCCTGGTAGGCCATCTGGTAGTCGACCACCATTTCCTCGACCGCGTTGCCGTAGACATTGGTCTTGGTAAGCCGCGCGGCGCCGTGGTAGTGGCCGTTCAGCGTCATGAAGATCTGGTCGTTGTCCTTGATCAGTTTTTCCCACAGCAGCAGGCCGTAGGGCACCTCGAGCGGCGTGACCCCGTCCTTGTCGATATTGATCAACTGGTGATTGGCGAGAATGGCTGGCAGCGTCGGGTTGTTGCGCAGTACCTGGCGTGCCCACGCGATGCCGTTGTCGGAGACGCGCCACGACAGCGAGAGCACCAGGAACTTCTGCCCTTCGGCTTCGAACACGTGGTACTCGTGGAAGCCGCTCGGGTCGCGCCCGCCGAAGGTGGCCTGTTTGCTGGCCCGGGCCGTGCCGAATGTCTTCAGGTAGGGCTCGTTGGCCAGCGTGCGCTCCGTGTCGGTGCCGGTGTTGTTCGGGCCACCGCTGTAGTCGAGGTCGAGAATGACATCGTGATTCCCGGCCAGGATCGAATACGGGATCTTGGCGCTCTCAAGCACCTTCATGGCCTGGTCGGCCACCACCCACTGCTCGGGCTTGCCTTGCTGGTCCACGACGTCGCCGAGATGGATCAGGAAGGGGATGTTGAGCGCCTTGGCATTGTCCGCGACCCAGTTGGTCTGCGCCTGGAACGGCTCGCTGTTGAATTTGCGGCCGAACTGGTCGTTCTCCGCCAGCGTTGCATAGCGCGAGTAGAACTGCGTATCGGGCAGCACCGCCAGCGCGAAATTGGATGCCAGCTGCGGGCCGGCCGGTGGCTGCGGTGCCGGGCTGCCGGTGTTCGGTGCGGCGGGCGCGTCGTCGCCACCTCCACCTCCACCCCCACCCCCGCACGCAGCCAGCAATGCACTGCCGCCTGCCGGCAGCAGCGTCGCACCCAGTCCGGCCCTGAGCAAGCTCCTGCGGCGTTCATCCGGCACGCTGGTTGTTGTCTTCTGTACCTGTTGCCGCGCATCGGCTTAGTGCTTCTTTGTCATGACTTTCCATGTGGAACAAGAAGCGGCAAAGCTAGCCAGCAGAGATGACGTGCGCATGAAGAGATGTTTCAGGCTTTTGATTTTTTGTTCTGTAGGTTGGAATTTTGTCTCAATGAAGCGACACCGGGTCGGCTAGGTGTATCGTTTTACTAAAAACAGGATTTGTTTCTCCGACGTCACCTTTCTGTCACGAACGATCGTCAACATCGGCGCCCACAAGAGTCTTTGCCAGTGCGTCCGGGCAAGGGGCGATGCCAGTGACACGCATCGCCCGGCGGCCCAGGGCGCGCGGACAGATCGGGTCAATACGTAAAAAGTCACCAGGGAAATCCAATGCGTCACTCCAAATCCATCATCGGCCTGGCCGCCTCGCTATGCATCGCCGGCGGCTTCTACGGTTGCAACGGCAACGGCGACCAGTCCAGCCCTGCCACTCCGGCCACCCCCGGCACACCGGCCGCGCCGGCCGCGCCGGCCACCCCGCCGGTCGTGGAAGTCACTGGCAAGTGGACGACCGGCGACCTGCATGTACATACGATCCAGTCCAACGATGCGCAGAGCCCCCTGGCCACCGTGCTCGACCAGGCGTTCACCGCGAGCAACCTCGACTGGATGGCCTTGTCGAACCACCTGCGCGTCTCGGATCGCGACCCGGCCGGCACGGCCATCCCTGGCGGCTCGGTGGCATTCTCGAAGGGCATGGCGGATTACGAAGTGCCTGCCGTCAAGCAAATGCAGGCTGACGGCCGCTATCCCGGCAAGCTGATCTTCTCCGCCTTCGAGTGGGACATGCCGACCCACGACCACATGAATGTGGGTATCTTCTCCGGCTCGCCCGCGCTCGCACCGGCCCTCAAGGCCGCCAACGAGTTCGAGTATTTCTTCACCAACCGCGCCGACACCCTGTTCAATCCGGCGGACGTGGCAGCGTGGAATGCCAAAGGCCCGCGCGCCTTTACCACGCACGCCGACGCGCTGCTGGCCTTCAACTGGCTCAAGACAAATTACCCGGACAGCAGCTACGCACTGATCAACCACCCGTCGCGCAATCCGGGCAAGTACACCGCCGCCAACTATCGTGAGTTCAACGACCTCGCGCCGAATATCGTGTTCGCGGTGGAAGGCATGGTCGGCAACCAGATGGAGCCGGATCGCGGCGGCTACAACAGCGCCTATATCGATGCCAACCTGAAGTCGCGCACCTATGGCGGCGTGGACTATGTGGTTGCGCAAGTCGGTGGCATCTGGGATGCCCTGCTGGGCGACGGGCGCCGCTTCTGGAACATCGCCAACTCGGACCACCATTTCAAGACCGCGGGCGGCCAGTTCAGCAGCGGCTATTTCCCGGGCGAATACGCACGCAACTACCTGTGGATGGAAGGTGCCGGCATCAAGGGCTTGCTGGACAGCCTGCGTGCGGGCAAGTCCTTCTCGGTGTTTGGCGACCTGATCAATGCACTGGATTTCAATGTGGCGGCCGGCAGCACCAAGCGCGAGATGGGCGGCGAACTCGTGGCCAAGGCGGGTGACAAGGTCACTGTCACGATCCGTTTCAAGAGCCCGGACCGGAACCGGTTCGAGTATCCGCTGGACAGCGGCGTCAATGTCAACGTCAGGCCGACCGTGGACCATATCGACCTGATCGCCGGCGACGTCACCCCTCGCGCCAAGCCTGGTACGCCGGAATACAGCAAGGAGACCAATGATTCCACCAAGGTCATCGCAACCTTCACCAAGACCGACTGGAAGCTGGACAAGGATGGCTACAACACGGTGACCTACACGTTCACCGCGGCCAGGAGCCAGTACTTCCGCCTGCGGGGCACCAATCTCGGGCTGAACGTGCAGGGAGAAACCGCGAACGGCAACCCGTTGCCCGACACCAAGACCGACCTGGTCGAGAATGCGGCACGCTTCGATGCCATCAACGCGCGCAACTACAACGACCTGTGGTTCTATTCGAACCCGGTGTTCGTGACGGTCGCGTCCGGCGCGTAAGCACGTAAGGACGCTACCCGCTGGGCCGGCATGGCGATACTCGGCTTTCACTAGCGTTTCGGCCGGACGGGCAAGGCACCGGCCCTTAGCGGCGCGGCCTGCCCGGCAATGGGCAGGCGCGCTTGTGAAGCCTCCTGGAGCAAGGACACGGATCGCCATGGCCATTACCACCAGCGTCAGAAAAAGAAAAAGTACCGCAAGGCAGTGCTGAACCTGCGCGCCGCAATCAAGCGTGGCGACGAGGAAGCCATCAAGATTCGCCGCGAGCAGCTGAAGCTGCTGCCCGTGCCGCGCCAGCGCTATGCACGGGCGGCCACAACCTGAACGGCACCCGGCGCGGATACCCGCCTAGAAAGAGCCGAAGGCGCTGCCGATCGCGATGACGGCGGCCAGCGCCGCGATCGGGCCAACGATGCCAACCACCACGATATCGCGATAACTTTCGCGGTGCGTGGTGCCGCAAACCGCCAGCAGCGTCACCACCGCGCCGTTGTGCGGCAGGCTGTCGAGCGTGCCCGCGCCGATCACGGCGACCCTGTGCATCAGGGCCGGGTCGATGCCGGTCGCCGCCGACAGTTGCAGGTAAGTGCCGCCCAGCGCCTGCAGCGCGATGGTCAGCCCGCCGGACGCCGAGCCGGTCAGCGCGGCGAGCATATTGGTGGCCACCGCCAGCGACACCAGCGGACCACCCTCGATCGACAGAACCCACTCGCGCACCAGTTCAAAGGCCGGCAGGGCCGCCACCACCGAGCCAAAGCCCACCAGGCTGGCCACGCTGAGCGCCGGCAGCACCGCGGCATTGGCGCCGGCGTCCATGCTCTCGCGCGGCTTGCGCAAGCGCTTCCGGTGCAATACCAGCAGGCTGAGGATGGCCGCGGCCAGCGCCACCAGCACCGACCACACGCCGCCCAGCGCGGCAAGGCTGGTAGCGCCCCAGCGCTCGTCCGCCAGGTATCCCGCATTCCAGCGCGGCAGCACCAGCAAGGTCATCGCCAGGTTCACGACGACCACCATCACCAGCGGCAGGAACGCGCTCCATACCGCGGGCAGATCGGCGCTGCGCGCGCCGTGGAGCGCTTCCGCGGGATCGAATGCGTGCGCTACGGTGGCGCGCTCGCGCACCAGTTCATCGTCGGCGGCGAGGTCCGCCGATTCCAGCGCGTGATCGCCGAAGGTCTCGCCCGCGCGGCGCGCGGCGCGCTCCATGCGGGACAGCCACCACAAGCCGAAGACCAGCATGACGGCGGAGGCCAGCATGCCCAGGCCAGGCGCGGCGAACGGCGTGGTGCCGAAGAACGGCATGGGGATCGCGTTCTGGATGGCGGGCGTGCCGGGCAGCGCGGACATGGTGAAGGTGGAGGTGCCGAGCGCGATCGCGGCCGGCATCAGGCGGCGCGGAATCTGCGCGGCGGCGAACAGCGCCTGCGCCATCGGCGCCAGCACGAAGAAGGCAACAAAGAGGCTGACCCCGCCGTAGGTGACCAGCGCGCCGGCCAGCACCACGGCCAGGATGGCGCGCTGCGGCCCAAGCCTGAGCGTCGTCCAGGCCGAGATGGCGTTGACCGAGCCGCTGTCGTCCATCAGCTTGCCGAACAGTGCGCCCAGCAGGAACAGCGGGAAGAACTGAGCGAGGAAGCCTGCGGCGCTGCCCATGAAGGTCTGGGTCCAGTGCGCCAGCAGCGGCTCACCGGCGGTAGCCGCGGCCAGCAGCGATGCCGCGGGTGCCAGCAGCAGGATGCTCCAGCCCCGGTACGCCAGCCAGATTAGCAGGCCAAGGGCGAGCAGGATGCCAAAAAGGCCCATGGTGTCGGTTCTCCCGCAGCATTTCGTCGAGATCGAAGGCGCGCGCGCGGCAGCCTGGCCCCGGCGAGCCTGATCAGCATACGTGACGCCGCGGTGACATGCCGTGGCCTTGTGGCGACACGGCGTCGCCGGTTTGTCTTGACGCGGCCGCGCGGAGCGTGCCATCGCGCGGAATCCGCTCCGGAGCGCTTCTCAGGGCACATTCAACGGCCGGGACGCCGGCTTACACTGGCGCCATCCATCCGGGGAAGGCCGCCATGAACAAGCCAAGGTCCAGCCGTCTGCTCGATCGTGTCTCGCCGCTGGTGCTTGCCGACCTGCGCCGCATGCAGGCCGCCGCCGAGGCGAGGCGCGACCCGGCGTCTCAGGTGCAGCCCGCGCCGCTGCCCGGGGTTGGGGGCGGGTGAATTCGATAAAAATCAAAAAAATGCTGCCAATTACGCGGAAATTGCCCGCTATGACCCGGAGCGGGGTATTTTTGTGATGGAGCTTCGCCTCGCCGGCCGGCGCATCCGATAAGCGCGCCACCCGCGCAGTTACGCTGCTGCTTCTGGAGCAGGGCTCCGGCTCGCGCCCCCCGCCAACACCTTCCTTCGGCAGCCGGCTGCGCCTATGGCGGGACTTGGTATAATCGTCCATTACCCCAAACACATGCCGCCCCTTGTGCTGCGTGCCTGGCCGCGGCGACTAGCCAGGGCGAGGCAGCGCAGCAGCACGGCGGTTCAACGCGTGACGAGGAGTTACGTGGCCGGAACAGAAATCGCAGTGCAAACCGTCCCGCCAGCGGGCAACGCCGTCTCGTCCGGCAGCTCATTCCATACCGCCCTCAAGATCCTGCCCGCCGCGCAACGCGAGGCGATGTTCGAGATCTATGGCTTTTGCCGCGCCGTGGACGATATCGCCGATGGCGACGGCCCGCGCGCCGCGCGCCTCGCCGGCCTGGATGCCTGGCGCGCGGATCTCGCCGCGTGCTATGCGGGCGCGCCGCCGGCCGCGTTGCGTGGCCTGGCCACCCAGATCCAGCGCTTCGGGTTGCTCCAGGAAGATTTCCTGGCCGTCGTCGATGGCATGGCCATGGATGTCCTGGCCGATATTCGCGCACCGGACAACGCTACCCTTGACCTGTACTGCGACCGCGTGGCGAGCGCGGTAGGACGGCTTGCCGTGCGCGTGTTCGGCATGGAGCGCGACACCGGCATGGCGCTGGCGCATCACCTCGGCCGCGCGCTGCAGCTCACCAATATCCTGCGCGATATCGACGAAGACGCGGGGCTCGGCCGCGTCTACCTGCCGGCCGAAGCGCTGGCGGCCGCCGGCGTGCCGCTCGGCGCGCCGCAAGCCATTGTCGGCCATCCCGCCATCGGCCGTGCCTGCGCGGAAGTGGCGCAACAGGCGCAGGCGTACTATGCGCAGGCTTTCGCTATCATGGCGGGTTGTCCTCGCCGGATAGTGCGCTCGCCGCGCATCATGGGCGAGGTCTACCACGTAGTCCTGCAGCGTTTGCTGGCCCGCGGCTGGGCTAATCCGCGCGCGCGCGTTCGCGTGCCGCGGGCGCGGCTGTTCTGGATTCTGCTCCGGCATGGCCTCATCTGAGGCGATCCCGCGAGGTATTGCTGATTGCGTTGTTGAAAAGAGGACATCGAGACCGATGAGCCAAGTAGCACTATCCCCCACGCCGGCCACGGCCGTGCAGGGTGCGCCGGAGCATAACGAGCTGCAAGGCACGCTCGACCGTGCGCTTGACGCTTTGCTGGCGACCCAGCGGCCGGATGGCCACTGGGTATTCGAGCTGGAGGCCGACGCCACGATCCCGGCGGAATACATACTGCTGGTGCACTATCTGGGCGAGACCCCGGATACCGTGCTGGAAGCGCGTATCGCGCGCTACCTGCGCCGCATCCAGAATGCCGACGGCGGCTGGCCGCTGTTCCATCAGGGCCGCTCGGACATCAGCGCCAGCGTGAAGGCGTATTTCGCCCTCAAGATGATTGGCGACGATACCGAATCCGAGCATATGAGCCGCGCCCGCGCGTCCATCCACGCCCAGGGCGGCGCCGAGGCCAGCAATGTCTTCACCCGCACGCTGCTGGCGCTGTACGGCGTGATGCCGTGGCAAGCGGTGCCGATGATGCCGGTCGAGATCATGCTGCTGCCGCTCTGGTTCCCGTTCCATTTGTCCAAGGTCGCGTACTGGGCCCGCACCGTGATCGTGCCGCTGCTGGTGCTCAACAGCCTGCGCCCCCAGGCCAGGAACCCGCGTGGCGAGCGCATCGACGAATTGTTTATCCGTCCTTGCCAGGCGGCCCGCCTGGCCCCGAGGGCGCCGCATCAGAACCGGGTCTGGTTCACCGTGTTCAGCGCGCTGGATGCCGGCCTGCGCGTGGCGGAGCCGTTGTTCCCCCGCAGCCTGCGCAAGCGTGCCATTGCCCGTGCCGAGAAGTTCGTGCGCGAACGCCTGAACGGCGAGGACGGCCTGGGCGCCATCTTCCCGGCCATGGCGAACGCCGTGATGATGTTCGACGTGCTGGGCGTACCGCGTACCGATCCGGACGTGGCGGTGGCGCGCGCTTCCATCGAAAAGCTGCTGGTCGTGCATGGCGACGAAGCCTATTGCCAGCCGTGCCTGTCGCCGGTCTGGGATACCTCGCTGGCCAGCCACGCCTTGCTGGAGGTCGGCGGCCCGCGCGCCGAGGCGGCGGCCGAGCGTGGCCTGCAATGGCTGCGCCCCCTGCAGGTGCTGGACGTGCGCGGCGACTGGATCGTGCGGCGTCCCGGCGTGCGTCCCGGCGGCTGGGCCTTCCAGTATGCCAATCCGCACTACCCGGACGTGGACGATACCGCCGTGGTGGCCATGGCCATGGACCGCGCGGCGCGTTCCGGCGCGGCGGCGCCGGCCGTCGCCCCGGCGAGCCATCGCGCTCGCTATGACGAAGCGGTCAGCCGCGCGCGCGAGTGGGTGGCCGGCATGCAAAGCGGCAACGGCGGCTGGGGCGCTTTCGAGCCCGAGAACACGCATGAATTCCTGAACAATATTCCGTTCGCCGACCACGGCGCCTTGCTCGATCCGCCTACCGCCGACGTCTCGGCGCGCTGCCTGTCGATGCTCGCGCAACTGGGTGAAAGCTCGGCCAGCAGTCCGGCGTTCAAGCGCGCGCTGCGCTACCTGCTCGACGAGCAGATGGCCGACGGCAGCTGGTACGGCCGCTGGGGCATGAACTACATCTACGGCACCTGGAGCGCGCTGTGCGCGCTGAACGCCGCCGGCCTGCCGCCGGAGGCCCCAGAGATGCGCCGCGCGGCCGCCTGGCTGGTGTCGATCCAGAACGCCGACGGCGGCTGGGGCGAGGATGGCAGCAGCTACCGCCTCGACTACCAGGGCTATGAGCCCGCGCCCAGCGTACCTTCGCAGACCGCATGGGCCTTGCTGGGCCTGATGGCGGCGGGCGAGCTCGATCATCCGGCCGTGGCGCGGGGGATCGATTACCTGGTGCGCACGCAGCAAGCCGATGGTTTGTGGAACGAGGCACGCTTCACCGCGGTGGGCTTCCCGCGCGTGTTCTACCTGCGCTACCACGGTTATGCCCGCTTCTTCCCGCTCTGGGCCGTAGCGCGCTACCGCAACCTGCGCCGCGACGGCACGCGGGCAGTGGCGTGGGGGATGTGACCGCGCCAGCTTCGCCCGGTTTGTCCGCGCGCCTGCCGCAACGGCAGGCCGCCGGTCCCACGCTGGTGGTGACCGGCATGCGCTTCGAGGCCCGCATTGCCGCGGGCCCCGGCATTGAAACCCTGCACGGCTTACGCGCCAAAGCCTTGGCGCAAGGCTTGCGGCAACGCCTGGCGCATCCCTGTGCGGGCGTGATCAGCTTTGGCGTGGCGGGCGGGCTCGATCCCGCGCTCGCACCGGGCAAGGTGATCGTCGCCACCGCTGTACACGACGGCGATAAGTCGCGGCCGGTCGATGCAAGCTGGTCTCGCGCACTGTCCCTTGCCTTGCCGGAAGCCATCGCCGGGACGCTGGCGGGCTCAGACCAGGCGGTGACCTCGGTGGCTGCCAAGACGGCGTTGCACGCGGCCACGGGGGCGCTGGCGGTCGATATGGAGTCTCATATCGCGGCCCGGATTGCCCAGGAATTCGGGGTGCCGTTTGCCGCCTGCCGGGTAGTGATCGATCCAGCGCAACGGGATGTGCCGCCCGCCGCGGTGGCCGGGATGGGGCCCGATGGGGGCACCGATATCCTGGCGTTGCTCAAGGCGCTGCTGGCGGGGCCGGGACAGGTGCCGGACCTGATCCGGCTGGGTCGGGATGCCAGGCTGGCGAGGTTGGCGCTGGAGGTGGCGCGGGGCCGGGTGGGGGCGGGGTTTGGTTTAGGGTGAGCCGCCGCCCCTTTTTGCGGCCGCCCGGTCTTTGACCCGGGCGGCCGGATCAAAGACCGGGCAGCAAAAGCTTAAGGCTTCGTCCCTTCCGCTTCAGGCTTTTTCTCTTCCCCGCCGGCCGGCGCGGGAGTCGCCCCGCCAGCCGGCGCGGGCGCCGCTCCTTCGGCGGGTGCATCCGTATCCTCGTAATCCGGCAGCTTTCCGCCACCACCCTGGATCAGGTACTGCCGGCGCTGCCGGTACCCATCCCGCACGAAACTGTATTTATCCAGTGCCGCCAGCGACAACAGATCGGTCGCGGCCAGTGCATTGGTACGTGCATCGAGGAAACCCACGCCCCACAGCGCCCACTGCACGTCCTTTTCGACCCACGTGGTAGGCGACAGCTGGAAGTTCACATACAGGCCCACCCCGTCGCGGATCGAACTGGGACCGAACAGCGGCAGCACCAGGTACGGGCCGGCGGGCACGCCCCACACGCCCATCGTCAGCCCGAAGTCGGTGGAGTGCTTGCTCAGGCCGGCTGGCGTAGCGATATCGATCAGGCCGCCGACCCCGAGTACCGAATTCATGGCGACCCGCATGAAGCTTTCCGCCGCGTCCACGCCCTTGCCTTGCAGCAGGTTGTTGACCGTGTTGCCGACGTCGGCCAGGTTCGAGTAGAAATTGGTGACAGCGGTGCGCACCGGCTGTGGCGTGACGGCGCGGTAGCCCTTGGCCAGCGGCGTTGCTACGTACTCGTCAGCCTTGTCGTTGACCTTGAAGACTGCGCGGTTGAGCGGCTCCAGCGGGTCGTCCGGGTTGGCTTGCGGGCCGGTGGCGCATGCCGTGGCCAGTAGCGACAGGGAAAGCGCCGACAGTAGGCGCGAGAAGCGAGGGACGGGGCGGTTCATCATGTTGAGATGGCGTTTCAATGGGCCGGTCCGGTAGCGGGCGCGGACCGCTTGCGCGGACGCCCCATCAGGATCGGCTGGAAAAATACGGCGCCGACCAGCGTGCATGCCAGCGCCAGCGCCAGCAGCTTGCCCATGCTGGCCGTGCCTGGATGCTGGGATAACCACAGGCTGCCGAAGGCGGCGGCCGTGGTGGCAGCGCTGTAGAGCACGGCGTGGGTGAGCGGGGACTGCAGCAAGTGTGTCTTGCCCTCGCGCCAGGCGAGCACGTAGTAGATCTTGAAGGCCACGCCGATGCCAAACAGCAGGGGCAGGGCAATCACGTTGGCGAAATTGAGCGGGATGCCGAACACCACGCACAGTTCCAGCGTGACCAGCGCGGACACCAGCAGCGGCACCAGCGTGCGCAGCACATCGCCCACGCGGCGCAGCGTGATCCAAAGCAGCAGCGTGATCGACAGCACGGCCCAGATGCCGGCCTGGGCAAAGGCGGTCATGATGGTGTCGGCGGAGCCCCGGATCGAGATCGGGCCACCTACCGCGGCGGGCTCGACGCGTTGCACGGCATCGATAAAGCGCGTCAGCGCGGCGTCGCGCGCATCGCTGTTGCTGCTGGATGCATCGCCCGGCTTGGCCGCCGGGGGGAGCTTCGGGCTCACGCTGACCAGGGCCTGTCCGTCGGGGGCCACCCAGTCGCGTACCAGGGCGGGCGGCAAGGTCTCTCGGCTGATCGGCTGCGGCGACAGCGTCCGCTGCAGGCGCGCCAGCGCGAGGCGCAGCGGCAGGGCGATGGCCTGTTCGGCGCGCGCGCGGGTGGCGGCGTCCGCGCCGGCAAGCTTGCGCAGCCCCGTAGCCAGGTGGGCGGCTTCAGTGGCGCCCGGGCCGGGATGATCCTCCGCCGCGAGGGTGAGCTGGCGCGCCGCGTTCTTGAGCGAATTGACGAGCCGCGCATCGTCCGCAGGCGTGGCCACGGTCTGCGTCAACACCGGCATCAGGCTCGCCGATGCTTTGGCGATCAAGGCCAGCCGCGCTGGCTGGTCGTCGGGTATGAAGGTCTGCAGCGTGACGACGCGCGACACCTCGGGCAACGCTGCCAGGCGGTTGGCGGCGGCGACGGCCGCGGCCAGAGAGGGCGCCAGCACGTTGACGTTGTCGGTGCCGGCCTGGGGCGCATCCTTGAGCGAGAGCAGGGTTGCCATCGATTCCGAGTGCGGATCCTTGAGGTGCAGCGGATCGAAGTCGAAACGCAGGTGCATCAGCAGGGGCGAGCCGGCCAGGATCAGGCCGCAGGTGCCCAGCAGCACTTGCGTGCGATAGCGCTCGAAGAATAAATCGGCCGGTGCCAGCCACTTGAAGCCAGGCACTTCGGTCCGTCCCGCTTCGTCCTTCGGGCGGAATACCGTGATCAGCGCGGGCAGCAGCGTGATGGTGGTGGTGAACGCAATCAGCATGCCCACCCCTGCGATCTGGCCCAGCTCGGCCACGCCGCGGTAGTCGGTGGGCAGGAAGCAGAAGAAGGCAGCCGCGGTAGCGGCGGCGGCCAGCGCCAGCGGCACGCCGACCGCCTTGGCGGCACTCGCCAGGGCTACCGGGATTTCGGGGTGCACATGGCGCTCGGCGCGGTAGCGCACGCCGAACTGAATGCCGAAATCCACGCCAAGCCCGACAAACAGCACGGCGAACGCCACGGAGATCATATTGAGCGCGCCGACCATGGCCAGCCCGAGCGCGGCGGTGATGACCAGGCCCACCAGCATGCTGGCCAGCACCGCCAGGATCAGCCGCTTGGAACGCAATGCCAGCCACAGGATCAGGATCACCACCAGCAACGTCAGAACGCCATTGAAGGCGGCCCCTTCCTTGACCGAGGCGAATTCGTCATCCGCCAGCGCCTGCGAGCCGGTCAGGCGCACCGTGGCGCCGTACCGCTTGGCCAGCCCGAGCTTGGCCGCCGTGGCGCGAATAGCGCCGGCGGCATCCGCGCCGGCTTGCAGGCCGGCGTAGTCGAGCACGGGGCTGAGTGCGACGAACGCCGTGGCGACGCCACCGGGCGCAGGTTGCAGGCTGCTGTCGACCAATCCGGTCCAGGACAGCGCGCCGGGCTTGCCGGCCAGCACCTGGTCCACCGTGCGCGCGCTGCTGCCGAGCAGCTTGGCCATGTCGCCCAGCTTGACCTGCCCGAGTTGCAGCGGCAACGAAAGCGTAGTCGATAGCGTATCGGACAGGCCGCGCAGGGTCGGGTCATGCGCAAGGGCGTTGAGCAGGGGACGTGCCTGGGTCAGTTGCGTGGTGGTATCGCGCAGCTTTTCCGTTTCGACGAAGAGCAGTCCGTTACGCTCGAAGAATTCCCCGCCGCCCGGCTGGCTGACGGCGCGAAAGCGCTCGCCTTGCTGGCGCAGCGCCTTGGCCAGCTCGTCGGCGGCAGCGTCCGCCAGCTCCGCGGCCGGCGCCTGCACCACGGCCAGGATCATCTGGTCGCGCTGGGGAAAGGCGGCGCTCACGGCGGCATCGCGGCGCGCCCAGGGCTGGTCCGACTGGAGCAGGCGGCTGATATCGGTGTTGATGGCGAAATGGCCGGCCACATATACGCCGCTGGCGGCGGTCAGCAGCAGCGTCAGCGCGATCACGGGCCACGCGCGGCGGGTAGAAAACTGGACGATGCGGATGACCAACGACGTCAACATGGGCGATAGGGGGGACAGAAACTGTGTGGCGCGCAACGAGGCGCGAAAAAAAGCGCAGCGCAGCGCGCAAAGTGGCAGCCGCGAGTATAACGGCAGGACGCGGCATAGCGCTGCCGCTTTGGCCGCGCCGTCATGCAATACGTGGTTGCCGCCGGCGCGGCGAGCGCCGGCTTCGGTACGCTATACTGCCCCGGCACGCGCGCGCGAGCCGGGCTGCGGTCTCGCAGCCCGCGGCGCGGCATGTTTCCCTTGGCAAGTCTGCCGGGCATTTCCGGCGGCGAACCGACTGGCATATTCAGGTCCAAATTCGCATGAAGAAATACGGTATTGCTTTCCAGGCTCTGGCCCCGCTCGCCGTGGTGGCGATGGCTTCCGCCGCACAGGCGCAAACGGTCGACAGATCTTCGCCGGACCGCATGGTGCGGGCCGCCGTCGAAGGCGTGATCGGCACCATCCAGTCCAGCCCCGACACCCGCAGCGGCGATCTGGGCAAGATTACCGCAGTAGTGCAGCGCCAGTTCCTGCCCTACACCGATTTCGAGCGCACCACCCGGCTGGCGGTCGGCAGCGCGTGGCGCAATGCCACCCCCGAGCAGCAAAAGCAGCTTTACGAGCAATTCCAGACCCTGCTGGTGCGCAGCTACGCGGTTTCGCTGTCGCAACTGCGCGAGCAGAACGTCAAGTTCCGCTACAAGCCCGCGCTGGCCGCCAGCGGCGCCACCGACGTGGTGGTCGAGACGCGCGTGCTCAACAACGGCGACGAGATGCAGATCGACTACCGCCTGCAGCGCGTCGGCAATGGCTGGAAGATCTATGACATCAACATGATGGGCGCCTGGCTGATCGAGGTCTACCGGCGGCAGTTCGCCGATATCGTCGCGCGTAACGGCATCGACGGCTTGCTCAAGTACCTGGCCAACCACAACGCGCGCCAGAACGCCGACGCCTGAACCCCCGGCGTTACCACCGGCATTAACAATAAAAGGCTCGCCCCCCGTACACGTGGTACTCAGGGGGGCGAGCCTTTATCCATCCCGGATTGCCTGTGCTTTAGTGCGTGGCGGCTTTCCGTGCGGCGGCGGTGTCGTTGGCTGCCTTGGACGACTTGGCGCGGCCGATCTCTTCAAGCTTGATCTCGACGTGCTTCGAGAACACGTAGTCGGCAGGGCGTTGCTTGGTCAGGTCGATATCCGGCGCCATCGGGCCCGAGGTGCGCACGCCGCGCAGGCTAACGCCCAGCGCCTTGAGCGGGTGGGCGATGGTGTCCGCCACCGCGGTGGCTTCAAAGCCGCTGTGGACCATGCAGTCGGCGCACTTCTCGTAGTTGCCGACGCCGTAGGCGTCCCAGTCGGTGCCTTCCATCAGTTCCTTGAAGGTGCCGACATAGCCTTCGCCGACCAGGTAGCACGGACGCTGCCAGCCGAACACGGTGCGCGCCGGATTGCCCCAGGGCGTGCACTTGTAGGTCTGGTTGCCGGCCAGGAAGTCCAGGAACAGCGTGGACTGGCTGAAGGCCCAGTTCTTGCCGGCACGGCCGCGCGACAGGATGTCGCGGAACAACTGGCGGGTCTTGCCGCGGTTCAGGAAGTGCTGCTGGTCCGGCGCGCGCTCGTAGGCGTAGCCCGGCGACACGGTGATGCCGTCCACGCCCATGGCCTTCACGGAGTCGAAGAAGCGTGCCACTTTTTCCGGCTCGGCATCGTTGAACAGCGTGCAGTTGATGTTGACGCGGAAGCCGCGCTTCTTGGCTGCGGCGATCGCCTCGACGCAACGGTCGTACACGCCTTCCTGGCTCACCGAGCGGTCATGCATCTCGCGGTCGCCATCCAGGTGCACCGACCAGACGAAGTAAGGGCTGGGCTCGTACTGGTCCAGCTTCTTTTCCATCAGCAGTGCGTTGGTGCACAGGTAAACGAACTTGCGGCGCGCAATGATGCCCTTGACGATGGTGGGCATGTCCTTGTGCAGCAGCGGTTCGCCGCCGGCGATGGAGACCACCGGGGCGCCGCATTCGTCGACAGCGCCCAGGCACTGCTCGATGGACAGGCGCTGGTTCAGGATGGGGTCCGGATAGTCGATCTTGCCGCAGCCGTTACAGGCCAGGTTGCAGCGGAACAGCGGCTCCAGCATCAGCGCCAGCGGATAGCGCTTGTTGCCGGAGAGGTGCTGCTTGACGACATAGGCGCCCACGCGGGCAACCTGCAAAAAGGGAATGGCCAAAATGTACTTCCTTGTTATGGGGGCGGCCGGGGTCAGCCAGCGGCGGTTTGCGGGTCCGGCTGCGGCGCGGCCTCGGTTGCGGCCGTGCCGGCTGCCTGCCTGCGCGGCGACGGATCGGCCAGCTCGGCGGGCAAGCGGAATTCGGCGTGCTCCTCGCGGCCATCCATGGTGGACACCTCCACCGGTCCGAGCCTGCGCAGCGCGGCGATTACGTCCTTGACCATTTCCTCGGGCGCGGACGCACCTGCCGTGATACCCACGACTTCGACGCCGCGCACCCATTCGGGGTTCAGCTCGCTGCCGTCGGCAATCAGATAGCTCGGCACGCCACTTTCCGTACCGATCTCGCGCAGGCGGTTGGAGTTGGAGCTATTGGTGGCGCCGATCACAAGGATCACCTCCACCTGCTTGGACAACTCGCGGACTGCGCTTTGCCGGTTTTGCGTGGCGTAGCAGATATCGCGCGTATCCGGCCCCACCAGGTTGGCAAAGCGCCGGCTCAGGGCGGCAATTATATTACGTGTATCGTCCACGCTCAGCGTGGTCTGCGTGACGTAGGCCACCGGGGTATCCGCGGGCAGGTCGAGTTGCGCGACCTCCGCCTCGCTTTGCACCAGGATGACCTTGCCCGGGATCTGTCCCATGGTGCCTTCGACCTCCGGATGGCCGGCATGGCCGATCAGGATCACCGTGCGGCCGCTGGCGGCATATTGCCGGCCCTGCGTATGTACCTTGATCACGAGAGGGCAGGTCGCGTCGATCGAGTGCAGCTGGCGGGTCCGCGCATCGCTCTCGACGTCCTTGGAGACGCCGTGCGCGCTGAAAATCGTGACGGCGCCGGTCGGCACTTCATGCAGTTCTTCCACGAAGCGCGCACCCTTTTGCCTCAGTCCTTCCACCACGTGCTTGTTGTGCACGATTTCGTGTCGCACGAACACCGGGGCTCCATGCTTGAGTAGGGCACGATCTACAATCTCGATCGCGCGCACCACGCCGGCACAAAAACCGCGGGGTTGAGCAAGAATCACCTGCATAAAAATAGGCCCCCCGACCCAGTCAACGGGTTCAGCATTAGTAGATATTCCGGAATCACTTTCCCGTCATACGGTGGTTACTATATACCCGTGCCGCAACCTTTGTCTGGCACCTGGCAAACGCCTGCAACACTTTGAGGGTTATTCCTGTGGGGAACATGACGTCAGGAGACTATGTCCTGGTAACGGGCGCATCGGGTTTTCTCGGTTCGGCGGTGGCGCGGCAGGCGCTGGAGCGCGGCTTCCGGGTGCGCGCGATGGTACGCGCGGGCAGCCCGCGCCGCAACCTGGAGGACCTGCCGGTTGAGATCGCCGAGGGCGATATGCGCGATGCACGCGCTATGGCAAGTGCGCTGAAAGGCGTGCGCTATCTGTTTCATGTGGCGGCGGATTACCGCCTGTGGGCTCCGGATCCCGAGGAGATCGTACGCACCAATGTGGCCGGGACCGAAACCGTGATGGGCGCGGCGCTCGCCTGCGGCATCGAACGCGTGGTGTACACAAGCAGCGTGGCGACGTTGCGGGTGGCGGGCGCCACGGCGCCGGTGGCAGAAGACGCCGCCATGGGCGACCATGAGGCGATCGGTGCCTACAAGCGCAGCAAGGTACTGGCCGAGCGCGTGGTGGAGCGCATGGTGGCCCGCGACGGTCTCGAGGCGGTGATCGTCAATCCCTCCACGCCGATCGGCCCGCGCGACGTGCGGCCGACGCCTACCGGCCGCATCATTGTCGAAGCCGCCAGCGGCAAGATCCCCGCCTTTGTCGATACAGGCCTGAATCTGGTGCATGTGGACGACGTGGCGGCCGGGCATATGCTGGCGCTGGAGCGCGGCGTGACCGGCGAGCGGTACATTCTTGGCGGGCAGGACGTCTCCCTGCAGCAGATGCTGGCCGACATTGCCGCCATGACCGGGCGGCGCCCGCCCACCATCAGCCTGCCGCGCTGGCCGCTTTACCCGCTCGCTTTCGCGGCGGAGGCGGTGGCGCGCATGACGGGCAAAGAGCCCTTCCTGACGGCCGATGGCCTGTCGATGTCGAAATACCGGATGTTCTTCAGTTCGGAAAAAGCCCGCCAGGTGCTTGGCTACCAGGCACGGCCCTACCAGCAAGGCCTGGGCGAGGCGCTCGACTGGTTCCGTACCGCCGGCTACCTGCGCTGAAACTGGCTGGCGGCGCAGGCGCGCTGCCAGCCTCCGGCCCGCTGCCGTCAGCCGCGCTGCGGCGCCTGCGCACGGCCTTTCCATTGCCCGCCCTTGCGCAGCCAGTAGCGGCGTGCGGAATCGATGGTGGCGCCAAGGTAGAACAAGGCCGTCAGCGGCAGCAGCGGCGCCAGCCACAGGGGCTGGCGGTATTCGCGCAGCATGGGCATGTAGGCCAGCGTCATGGCCAGCCAGGCCGCCCATGCCGGCCATAGCCGCAGGCCGCCGCCAAGCGCCAGCAGGGGCGGCGCCAGGTAGGTCAGCACCATGCCAGCCACCGCGCCGGCCAGCAACAGCGGCGAGTAGCGCAGCTGGGTGTAGGCGCTGCGCGCGATCATGTCCCACAGGCTGCGCCAGTCATCGTAGGGGCGCACCGAGATGCTGTCGTCGGCGAGGTCCAGGCGGATCGAGCCGCCTTGCTTGATACAGGCTGCCAGGCTGCAGTCGTCGATCAGTTCGCCGCGGATAGCGGCAAATCCGCCGATGCGGGCCAGCGCGCCGCGCCGCGCCAGCATGCAGCCGCCGGCAGCCGCGGCCACGCCGCTGCGCGGGTTGTTGACGCGCGCGAACGGGTAAAGCTTGGCAAAAAAGAACACAAAGGCCGGGACGATCATGCGTTCCCACCAGGATGCGCAGCGCAGCCGCACCATCAACGAAACCAGGTCCCGCTGCTCGCATTCCGCGCGCGCCACCTGCTGCGCCAGCACACCATTGCCGTGATGGATGTCGGCATCCGTCAGCCACACCCAGGTGGCCGCGGGGGCCAGCCTGTCAGCGGCTTCCAGGCCTTCCGACTGCGCCCATACCTTGCCGCTCCAGCCGGGTGGCAGCTCGCGCGCCGTGATCACCGCAAGCGATTCCGCCTTGCCCAGCGCAGCCGCGGCGCTGCGTGCAATGTCGGCGGTACCGTCGGTGCTATGGTCGTCCACCACCACCAGCCGCAGGGGCGCGGGATAGGACTGACCCAGCACGCTGGACACCGCTCCGCCGATGACGGCCGCCTCGTTGCGTGCCGGGATGATGGCGACCACTTCCGGCCATTGCGCCGGGGCGGGCGCGGGGCCGGGCTTGCGCACCCGCCAGAAGCCGGCGCGGCCAGCCAGTAGCACGCACCAGATGGCGAGCGGGATCAGGGACAACAGGAACATCTCAAAAGGCTCCAGAACAGCTTCACGTGGGTCAAGGTGCGCTCAGCGCAGAAAGCGGCGGGCAAGCCGGGCCAGCTTGGGAACGATTTCCGGCCGCAACAGGCGCGGATCGTAACCCGCCATGCGGCGTTCGTTCTCGGCCAGGCAAAGATCGATCATCTCGCGCGCGGACAAGGTCTCGGCGATCGCTGCCGTACTGTTCATCGGGAAATTGGCGTCCTTGGCCACGCCATCGGCATCGATGCCGCGCGCAATGCCAACGCGCTCCCAGATCAGGAAGGCCCACACCCGCATCACCTTGAGCGCGTACAGCGGGCGCCGCCACCAGGGCAGGTTGCGGCGGTACCAGGCGGCCCAGTTGACGAAAAACAGGATGTGCCGGCCTTCCTCCTGGATGACGGGTTCGAAGGTTTCGACCAGTTCGGCGGGAAAGAAGCCCGAGCGCCTGGCCGCGGCAAACAGCCCGAACGCGGCAAAGCTGTCGATACACTCGCTGTAGCCTGTCACCAGCCAGCCCCATTCGGCGTCGGCGGGGGGCGGGTACTCGGGTTCAGGTGCCAGCGCGATGCCATACGCCTCGACCAGCTTCGACAGCACCACCTTGTGCCGCGCCTCCTCGGCGCCGTCCATCTCAAGCGCGCTGCGCAGCAGCGGCTCGGCCACGGTCTTGGCGAACGACTGCACACGGACGGACGCACGTCCTTCGGTCTGCACCGCGATATCCCAGATCGGCAGGGACGTCACCCGGTGCAAGGCGTCGGGGTCGAGGCTCGGCCAGTCGATGACGGCCGGTTTATAGGGGTTGTGGGTTTGCAGCAGCATGTTGCAGAACATGCGCAAGTGCTGGGGCGAGCCGATGCGGACCGGCCCGGATTCGGGATCGGTCCAGTTGCGCATGGCATGGTCGGCCTGGTCGATCGCGGCCTTCGCGATGGTCGCTGCGACGGCGGTTGCGCGCGCTTCGGCGCTCGGCTTTTCGGATCTGCTGGGCGCCGCAAGTGCGTCTGACATCCTGCTCCCCCTGGCTGTGGATGGTTTGGGGGTCATTCTAGCGTGGCCGACGCGCCCGCGCGTGCCGGACAAGCATCACGGCGCGGCGGGCGGGGACAGGGCAGGCCCTAGCCCTGGTACTGCACCGGCGAACGGGACTGCATGCCCAGCCGGTAATACAGCACGGTCAGCAGGATCAGCCAGGCCGGGCCCACATGCAGCGCGATGCGCGTATCCGGGAAGTACGCCATCAGGGCGACCACCAGCCCCAGGAAGGCCAGCGCCACCCAGGAGCCATAGGGCCAGAACGGCATGCGGAAGGCGAGCTTGCTGCGTTCCGCCGTGGACAGGCCGCGGCGGAAGTTCATCTGCGTGACCAGGATCACGGCCCAGGTCCAGATGGCGCCGAAGGTGGAGATCGAGGTGACCCAGACGAACACCTTCTCGGGGACCAGGTAGTTCAGCAGCACGCCGCACAGCAATGCGGCAATCGAAACGAGCAGGGCGCGGCGCGGCACGCCGTTGCGGTCCGTCACGGCAAAGGCGCGCGGCGCCTGGCCTTGCTGTGCCAGGTTGTAGAGCATGCGGCCCGTGCTGAAGATGCCGCCGTTGCAGGAGGACAGCGCGGCGGTCAGCACCACGAAGTTGATGATGCCGGCGGCGGTCTTGATGCCGAGGCGTTCGAACGTCATCACGAAGGGGCTGCCCTGGGTCCCGATTTCATTCCAGGGGTAGATGGCGAGGATCACGAACAGCGCGCCCACGTAGAAGATCAGGATGCGCCAGAACACCGAGTTGATGGCGCCAGGGATCGATTTCCGCGGGTTTTTCGCCTCACCGGCGGTCAGGCCGATCATCTCCACGCCGAGGTAGGCGAACATCACCATCTGCAGCGACATCAGCACGCCGGAAGCGCCGTTCGGCATGAAGCCACCGTGGGTCCACAGGTTGGAAATGCCGATCGCCACGCCGCCATTGCCGAAGCCGGCCACGATCATGCCGGTGCCGCCGATCAGCATCAGCACGATGGTGACGATCTTGATCATGGCAAACCAGAACTCGAATTCGCCGTAGGCCTTGACCGCCAGCAGGTTGACCGAGCCCATTGCGGCCAGCGCCGCCAGCGCCCAGATCCAGCGGGGCACGTCGGGGAACCAGATGCCCATGTAGATGGCGACAGCGGTGATTTCGGCGACGCAGGTCACCAGCCACAGGAACCAGTAGTTCCAGCCCGTCAGGTAGCCGGCCAGCGGCCCCATATAGTCCTGCGCGTAGCGGCAGAAGGAACCTGCCACCGGGTTGTGCACGGCCATTTCGCCGAGCGCGCGCATGATCAGGAAGATCATGGCGCCGCCGATGATATAGGCCATCAAGATGGCCGGCCCGGCCATCTTGATGGCGCTCGCCGAGCCCAGGAACAGGCCCACGCCAATGGCCGAACCCAGCGCCATCAGCCGGATCTGGCGTTCGCCAAGGCCGCGGTGCAGCGCTACTCCGTTTTCACTCATCTTTTGTCTCCGATCGGTAATTGTCCGGAATCGCCCCTTTTGGGAGCGGTCCGGGTGCTCCTCCTGGCTTCCGTGGACAAGTCGCGCAGATGATGCGGACAAGGCCGGCGCCTCATCTTCATAGGGGATGCCTGGTGGGCATGTCCTACTGAAAACTGGCCTTCTGGCGCAATTGTTTGCCTTGTAAGACAAAGGTTGGCTGGAAAGCAAGCAGTCCGATGCGGTGCTATTGGACGGAAGTGGCGAGCAGATTAAAGACAATCGACCAGCATTTGTTTTTGAAATTTATATAAATAGCAGGAAAAAATGCTGCAATGGCTCCGGCGGGATGGAAGTGCGGCGCGGCCGGGACACACCGTGTGGGGTCGCGCGGCGGCGGAGCGGCTAGCGGCGGCGCGATGCGCGGGCGGCGATTCGCTCGGGCCCGAGGCCGGCGCGCCATGCGCCCGGCGGCATGCCAAAGCGCTGGGTGAAGCTGCGGGTAAAGGTGGTCTGGTCGGGAAAGCCGAGCGTCAGCGAAATATCCGCCAGCGCCTGGCTCCGGTCGGCCAGCAGGCGCGTGGCCTGGTCCAGCCGCATGCGTGTCTGGTAACGATGCGGCGTATCGCCGAAGGCGTCGCAGAACAGGGTGTGGAAGCGCCTTACGCTCCAGCCGAAATGTGCCGCAAGCTGGCTGGCGCGCAGAGGTGCCTCCAGATGCTGGCGCAGGTAGGCGTCGATTTCCGCCAGGGGGAAACGCGCCGGCCGGGCACGGCCATCCACGCCGAGCGCTTGCGCGAGGTCGGAGGCAAGCGTGGCCGCCAGCTGCCAGTGATGCCGGCGCGAGCCGGCCTGGCTCGTGCCTTGCTGCAGCATGGCCACGCGCCGCACGCCGGCGCTCCACGCGTCGGTGACGGCAAACGCCCTCACACGGTCCGTCAGTGCCGCCGGCAACGCGAGCGAACCGGGCGGAACGTCCAGCACCAGTTGCCGGTTGTCCCCCAGCCCGAGGAAATCGTGGCACTCGCCGGCAGGTACGATCAGCCCGCTACGGGGATCGAGCCGATGCAGGTGTCCGCCGATTTCCAGCTCGCAGGCACCGTCGAGGCCGAACAGTACCTGGTAATAGTCATGGCGATGCCGCTCCGGCTCCGGCCGGTAGACGCGGGTCTCCACCAGCGGAGCCGGCAGGCTCGCCGGTATTGCCGGCAAGGCGCGCTTATCGGGCGGCGGCATGGCCGGTTTTCCTAATGGCGTCGCCGCGCTTGCCGCCCTGGGCGGTCTGGCACAGCCAGACCCCAAGTCCGGCAACGATCAGGCCCAGCAGTTGCGGGGGTCCGAGCTGGTCGCCAAACAGCCCCCAGGCCTGCAATGCGGCCAGCGGCGGAGCGAGGAACATCAGCGAGGCCGCCTTGGCGGCCTGGCCGCGCCTGACGATGCGCAGCAACAGGTAGGTGCCCAGGCCCGACAGCACCACGGTGGCCCACGCCAGCGCAGACCACAGCGCCAGGCCCGGCTGCCAGTGCGTCTCGCCCAGCATCCAGGCCAGCGCGCCGGCCACCAGTGCGCCGCCCACGTTCTGCCACGCCGAGCTGGCACGCAGGTCGGCGGCGGCAATCGAAGTTTTTTGCAGGATCGTGCCCATGGTGATGGAGAGGATGGAAAGCACCGCCACCAGCACCACCCACGGCGAAACCGGGCTGGGCGCGCTGGCGAGGGTGGCCGGGGCCACTACCAATACTACGCCCAGCGAGCCCAGCGCAAGTCCGCCCCATCCCCGCCGGGACGGGAATTCTCCCAGCAGCGGGATCGCCAGCAGCGCCGTCAGCAGCGGCTGCAAGGCGCCGAGCAAGGCCATGGCCGATGGCGCCAGGCCATGCGCAATGGCCCAGTAGCCGCCACCCAGGTAGCTGCCGTGCAACAGGCCGCCGGCCAGCAAGTGTTTCGGCACCTCGCGCAGTGCCGGCCAGCGCGCGCCGCCGGCCAGGGCTACGCCGGCGAACAGCAGGGCCGCCAGCGAGAAGCGGGCCAGCAGGAAGAGGCTGGGCTGGGCCACCGGCACGATCGCGCGGCCCACGATGAAGCCGGTCGACCAGATCAGCACAAAGGCGAGGCTGGACAGCCATATGGCGCTGGGGGGAACGGTGTGACGGGGTGACGGCATGGCGTATTGGGGTATTGGGCGCGCGCGGTGCGGGCAGGGTGGACAACAATGGGCTGCAGGTTAGTAGCCGGATAGCGTGCTGTCTTGGCGAATCCGGCAACGCGCGCCGCTGTGCGGCCGACCGGCCTCGGCTTCGGTTTATAGTTGGTCTTCGCCCCGGCCGGCCGCTTCATCAGATTTGCTCCGAGAAACCTCGCCATTCATGGCGGGGAGTGAAAGGAGCGCCGCCGGCAGGCGGCATTCCCACGTTAGAATGTGCGGCATGATTCTTGTCTACCGCTACCGGGTGAAGTCGCTCAACGGCCTGCTCAACAAGCAGAGCCGAGCGGTGAACTACGTCTGGAACTTCTGCAATGACACGCAGAAGCACGCGCTCAAATGGGGTAAGAAGTGGCCGAGCGGGTTCGATCTGAACGTGCTGACCACCGGCAGCAGCAAGGAGCTCGGCATCCATTCCGGCACGGTCAACGCGACGTGCGAGCAGTACGCGAAATCGCGCAGCCAGCATCACCGTCCTTACCTGCGATACCGTGGCAGGAAGTGCCTCGGATGGGTGCCCCTGAAGGGCCGCGATCTGAAACGAGAGGGCGAGGCGTTTCGCTTTGCCGGAAGTACCTTTCGCGTGTTCAACAGCCGCCTGTTGCCCGAAGGCAAGATCAAGGACGGCACAAGCTTTGCGCAGGATTCGCGCGGGAACTGGTTTCTCAACATCGTGATAGAGGTGGCTGATGTGCCGGCACGCCCGATTCAAGCTGGCGTCGGCATCGACCTTGGTTTGAAGGACTTTGCCACGCTCTCGACCGGCGAGAAGCTTTCCAATGACCGGTTTGGCCGGCATGCCGCCGAAAGACTGGCCAAGGCGCAGCGTGCGCGAAAGCACAAGCGGCATATCGCCAAGCTGCATGCCAAGGTGGCGAATGCCCGCGCCGACTTCCAGCACAAGCTCGCGCTCGATCTCGTCCGGCGCTTCGATTACATCGCAGTCGGCAACGTGTCGGCTTCGAAACTCGCCAAAACCAGGATGGCGAAGAGTGTCTACGACGCATCCTGGTCGTCCTTCCGGGACAAGCTCCGCTACAAAGCGATTGCGCACGGGGCCACGTTTGAGGAAGTGAACGAAAGTGGTTCTACCCAGTCCTGTTCGGCGTGCGGTTCGAAAGACAGCACGACGCGGCCGAAAGGTATCGCAGGACTGCGAATAAGAGAGTGGACCTGTAGTCGCTGTGGTGTCGTGCATGACCGTGATACCAATGCTGCGCTGAACATTCTCCGATGCGGACGTGCATCGCCAGGTGTGGGAATCCCCTGCCTTTAGGCGCCTTTAGGCGCCTTTAGGCAGGGGAGGACGTCAAGGCCGATGCAACGCCTTGCGCTGCGCCTGGCGCTGTTTTCCGCGCAAGGCAGCCCAGGATTCGTCAATCTACAGCCCCCTTTATCCATGTCCGAACTCTTGCTGGAACGCGTACTCCTTACAAACGATGACGGCATCGACGCCCCCGGCCTGGCCGTGCTCGAGGCCGTGGCCGCCAAGCTGGCGCGCGAGGTCTGGGTGGTCGCGCCCGAGCACGACCAGAGCGGGACCTCGCACTCGCTGAGCCTGCACTCGCCGTTGCGCATCAGCCAGCAGGGCGAACGCCGCTTTGGCGTGTCCGGCACGCCGGGCGACTGTGTCGTCATGGCCGCGCGGCACCTGATGGCCGATGCCCCGCCGAGCCTCGTCCTGTCGGGCATCAACCGCGGCGCCAACCTTGGGCTCGAAACCGTGTTCTCAGGCACCGTAGGCGCCGCCATGACCGGCGTATTGCTGGGCATCCCGGCGATCGCGCTGAGCCTGGCCTTTACCGATCGCAACGCGGTGCGCTGGGAAACGGCGGGCGAGCTCGCCCCTGGGGTGATCCGCCGCCTGCTTGCGGCAGGCTGGAACCAGCAGGCCTGCCTGAACATCAACTTCCCCGATGTGGCACCCGAGTCGGCCGGCCCGCTGACGGTGACGCGCCAGGGCGTCGGCCTGGTCAAGGATCTCGCCGTCAGGGCGCATGTCGACCCGCGCGGGATCCCGTATCACTGGCTGCAGTTCTCCCGCGGCCCGCGCCCGGATGCCGACGACAGCGAGGCCGTCGTGATCGGCCGGGGCGGCATCTCCGTCACGCCGCTGCGCTTCGAGCGCACCGACGAGGAGGCGGCGGCGGAACTGGCGGGGCGCCTGTAATAATGGCACCAGGCCTTGATCCCTGGGCCCAGGTGCAGGCCACGACGTTCGGATACCCCCGCCCGGCGATGGCGGGGGCAGCCTTCAGCGCGGGGCCCGCTGCAGGCCGCCGAACGCGAGTCGCCGGCATGCGAGTCAGGGCTCGTCCACAACAGGGTTGGAAAGCACGCCAATGCCATCGATCTCAATCTCGATCTTGTCGCCGGGCTTCATGAACACCGGCGGCGTGCGCGGATAGCCCACGCCGGCGGGCGTGCCCATGGCGATCACGTCGCCCGGCTCAAGGGTCAGGCATTCCGTCAGCAGGGCAATGGTTTCCGCTACGTCCCAGATCATGTGCCTGGTGTTGGAATCCTGCATGACCTGCCCGTTCAGGCGGGACTGGATGCGCAGGCCGGCGGCGCCCGCGGGCAATGCGTCCGGTGTCACGATCCACGGCCCGAACGCCCCGGTGGCATCGAAATTCTTGCCGATCGTCCACTGCGCCGTCCTGCGCTGGTAGTCGCGCAGCGACGCATCGTTGAAGCAGGCGTAACCGGCCACGCAATTCAGCGCATCGGCGCGGCTGGCATGCCGCACCCGCTTGCCGATGACGACCGCGAGTTCCGCTTCATAGTCGAGTTTGTCCGAGCAGCGCGGGCGCTGGATCGGCGCTTCCGCCGCCAGCAGGGACGTGGCGCCGCGGAAGAAAAAGGCCGGGTATTCCGGTTTCGCATTCTCGCCTTCCGCGGCGTGATCGTAGTAATTCAGGCCAAGGCAGATGATCTTGCCCGGCCTTGCCAGCGGGGTCATCAGCCGCACCGCGGCAAGCGGCAGGCGCCTTGCTCCCGCCAGGGATTCGGACAGGCGGCCTCGCGCCGCATCGGGCAGCTCGAACCACTCGCTCCAGTCCGCGACACCCGCCACGGTCTCGACGATCTCCGCACCGTCCACCACCCCGAGGGAGATCTTCCCCTCGAATTCATATCTTGCCAGCCGCATCGCACTCTCCATCCAGGTTTCGAATACCTTAGAATATCGATATTTCGTTGTATACTATTAAATATCGATATTTTTTGAGACTAGGGTTTACGTCAGGGCTATCCGTATCAGCGCGTGACGAAAATCGATAAAATCTCCCGATGCGCACCATGTCACAGTCACTTCCCGAGACCGCAGCCACCGCAGCGACCGATGCCAGGACGCCGGCCGTCACGGTTGCCAGCTCCGTCTATGAACGATTGCGGGATGACCTCCTCACGGGTGGCATCGAGCCGGGTGTCAAGCTGCGTATCGAAACCATCTGCGAGCGCTACGCCGCCGGCAACACGCCAGTGCGCGAAGCGCTGAGCCGGCTGGCCGCGGAAGGGCTGGTAGAGCGCCACGACCAGCGCGGCTTCACGGCCGCTCCGGTGGACCTTGACGAGCTCGACGCGCTCACGCGCACCCGCGCCGACATCGACCAGATGGCGCTGAAAGACGCGATGGCGCATCCGTCGACGCAATGGGAAGAGCAGATCGTGCTGGCCTTGCACCGGCTTTCGCGAACCCCGCGCTCGGCACAGGACGATACCTACGTGCCCAACCGGGAGTGGGAGCGGCTGCACCGCGAGTTCCATCGCAGCCTGATCGCGAATTGCCGCTCCCGCTGGCTCCGGCAATTCAGCGAGGAGCTTGCCGACCAGGCATATCGCTATCGGCAATGCTCGATCCGCAATGCCTATGGCGTGCGGGATGTGCATGCGGAGCATGCGGCCGTGGCTGAAGCGGTACTGGCTGGGGATGTTGAGCGGGCAGTGTCATTGCTGACGCGGCACTACTGGCAGACGGCGGAATTTATTCAGGCGGCTGCCGGCGGGATGGCTAGACGGTGCTTTAGCGGTGGCGGAGCCTGTGCCGGCCAGTATCGAGACCCGCGAGGGACTGAGCGTCGCTGAGGGGGATTTCTACCAGTATTTTGTACGGGCGGGAGCGAGGGCGCCTCGAGCAGGAGTTCTTGCCGCCCGAGCCGGTCGCCGCGGCCCTACGTGCGTGGCACGGTGGAGCGCCAGGTTGACGTCTGCGCGGCCAGTTCAAGCCGCCCCGGAAAATGGCCCTTCGGCAAACGGATTGCAGATACGCAACCCCTGTTCAATCAGCATGCCATCCTGCATATCCTCGGAATACAGGATCTCGCAGTCGGACAGCAGGGCCGCTGCAACGATCATCGCATCGTAGACGCTGAATCCGTAGCGTTCGGCGATTTGCCTTCCTTTGTCATGCGTTCCCAGCGTGAGCGCCTCTACCGGGCACAGGGACTGAATCAGGGTCACGACTTCGTTCACCTCGGCCCATGGCATCGCCAGCTTGCGGCGCGCCACGCTGGTGATTTCGTTCAACACCTGCACGCTGATCCTGCCGCCCGCCTGGACGATGGCTTCGGCACGATCCGCCTTTTCCGCATCGGCGGACAACAGGTACAGCAGCACGTTGCTATCGATGAACGCCTTATGAGCGGGCATTGATATCGTCCCGGTCAAACTTGAAATCGGCCGGCAGGCGGCCCCGGAACTGCCTTAGTTTCGCCAGGTAGGCGGCGCTGCCGGGCTTCTTCCGGACCTGGAATACCCGTTCGTCGGCGATCACGACTTCAATGTCGTCGCCTTCGTGCAGTTCCAGTGCCTCCACTACCGTGGCGGGCAGGCGGATGGCCAGGCTATTGCCCCATTTGCAGACTTGCATGCTTGGCTTCTCCTGAAGAAATCGCGGAAGATATACGTTTTCCAAATGTATATCGTTCAGTGCGTGCCATCAAGAGAAGCAGGCCGATGTGTGCCGCATATGGCATTTTCTGAACCGGCATCCATCCAATGTGCTCATCGCGGCGCGCCTTGCGGCACTGCGCCGCTCGTTTGATAATTTAGCCTCCCCAGGCAATTTCATCAAACCAGTTTTGAATGTACTCCCTAGACGACCTGCGACTCTTCGTGCGCACCGCCGAACTTGAAAACCTCTCCGCCGCCGCCCGCGAACTGGGCCGTACCGCAGCCACGGCCAGTGCGGCGTTGATCCGGCTTGAGCAGCGCCTGAGCGCGCGCTTGTTCGCCCGCACCACCCGCCGCATGCGCTTGACCGAGGAGGGGCGCGTGTTCCTGGAAGCGGCACGCAAGGCGCTGGCGGCGTTGGAGGAGGGCGAGGGCGCGCTGGCGGAACAGCGGGAGGAACTCGCCGGGCCGCTGCGATTGTCGGCGCCGGCGGACCTCGGGCGCACCTTGCTGCGAGGCTGGCTGGACGATTTCCTGCTGGCGCATCCGCAGCTTTCGCTTGAATTGTCCATCGGCGATACGCTCGCCGATCTTTATCGCAGCAATGTCGACCTGGCCGTGCGGGTGGGCTGGCTGGAGGATTCGGGGCTGGTGCGCCGGCAGCTTGCCTTGACGCGGCGCGTTGCGGTGGCAGCGCCTGCGTATCTCAAGCGCTGCGGTACACCGGCTTCGCCCGACGCGCTGGCGCAGCACCAGATGCTGTGCCTGGCACCGGGCGGCCAGGCGCGCATGCGCTGGCCGTTCCGTTCGCGCCAGACGAGGGTGGAGGTGGAAGCCAACGGGCGGCGCACCAGCGATGATGGCGCCGTGGTGCGCGACTGGGCCCTGGCGGGCCACGGCATCGCGTTCAAAAGCTGGTTCGATGTGGCGGCGGACGTCAGTGCCGGCCGCCTGGTGCTCCTGTTTCCCGACTGGTACCAGGACAGCGTGCCGCTGCAACTGGTGTTCCTGCAAAGCCGGTTTCCGTCTTACCGGCAGCGCCGCCTGATCGAGTTCCTGCAGGCCCGCTTCGCGGCGTTCGACGCCGATTACCCTTTCCCTGCCTAGCCCGCGGCGACACGCTTCGCGCGCAACGGGCGCGCAACCATTTACATCATGCCGTGCCGTACCCGGCCGGTTGCCTGCTTGCGCCTGTCTGCGCCTGATGCGTGACGATGGCACGGCAAGCGCCACGGCCGCCGTCACCCGCCGCAATGTGTACTGGACCGGCGTGCAGTACAATTTCACCCCCGCCTTACGGCTGACCGGCGCGGCCTACTACACCGACATGAAGGGCAGCGAAGCGGATCCGTGGATGTTCGTGCTGTCGGCCGACTACTCGCTGTCAAAGCGCACCGACGCCTACCTGAACGTGGGTTATGTGAAGAACAAGTCCGGCTCCACGCTGGGCCTGAACGGCAGCGGCACGGCATTGCCGGGCGCGAACCAGACCGGCGCCACCGTCGGCATGCGCCACCGCTTCTGAGCGCATTCGCGGTTGCCGGGGGCGCCGCGCTGACCGGCGGCTCCTTCCTGGGGAGGAAGCCGCCAATCATCATATCGACCTTGCCTTGCCGCGAGGATCGTTGGGCCGGTTGATCGACCGGCCTTTTTTCTCTGCTTCGCCGAATCGGGTGAGGTGCTGAAGGCTGCCGTCGCCGTAGACGCGCTCCACCCTGGACACCACGACGTGATAGCCGTCATACCATTTGCGGTACTGGCGCTTCGCGTCCAGGTGCCGCGGGTCGGTGGCGAAGGCCCGCAGGGCTTCCTGGTCCCGCCAGTAGTAGCTGGCGTTGACCAGCTTGCCGTCCGGCGAGCGCCATGACTCGGCGCCCAGAAACCCGGGGCTGGCGGCCGCCACTTCGTCGATGACCGCGCTCAATCGCTTGAACTCCTCGTCGGTCTCGCCTGGCTTGTAGATAAAGGCTGCGATGTACATCTCATGCTCTCCGTTGCTGGTTTGCTTGGGGATGAGGCTGTCGGCGCCATCGGCGCTGTCGGCCTAGGACGCCCTCGGCATGGCGATCAGCCTTAGCGCCAGCAGCGCCAGCACCACCGCAAGCCCGTACTTCTGGAAGATCGCGGCGCGCGGATTGCGGCTCAGGAACCGGCGCGCGGAGCCGCCGGCCGCGCCCAGCAGTGCGTGAAAGACGGTGCTGATCAGCGTCAGCACGCAGCCAAGGACAACCAGTTGCCGGGCTACGTTCCCCTTGGCCGGGTCGACGAACTGCGGCAGGAAGACCATGAAGAACAGCAGGGCTTTCGGGTTCAGCAGGCTGTTCAGCGTGGACCGGAAAAACACGGATCTCAACGAGGCTTGCTGCGCCACCGCGCTTAGCGGCGCAAGGGGGCGGCGCAGCGCCTTGCAGGCCATCCACAGCAGGTATAAGGCGCCGGCGTAGCGGATGAGGTCGAAGGCGGGCGGCCACGTGGCGATGACGGCGGTAACGCCGCTGGCGGTCAGGACCGTCAGCACAAGGTCCGCCGCCGCGATGCCCAGCGCCGCGGCGGTGCCGCCGCCTGGTCCGCAGGTGATGCCGTGCGCCATGACAAAGGCCATGTTTGGCCCGGGTGACAGCAGCAGGACCATCACGGCCGCGGCGAATACGGACAAGGTTGCGAGTTCGATCATGCCTGCAACTCCCCGGTGCTCGTGGAAGCCCGCCGGAGCCCTTTACGTTGATGAGGGTGGTAGCGTAATCTTTGTGTCTGGTACAAACAAAAAATTGTTCTAGATACAAGGACAAGGCAGAAAGCGGAAGGCAGAGCATGATCCCCACACCGACCCGGTACAAAACCATCATGGACGAGATCG
Organism: Cupriavidus sp. F041; assembly: GCF_057814235.1. NCBI lineage: Bacteria > Pseudomonadati > Pseudomonadota > Betaproteobacteria > Burkholderiales > Burkholderiaceae > Cupriavidus > Cupriavidus sp. F041. Next base: position 564,547 of record NZ_JBVASY010000001.1, on the reverse strand, counting down.
CCGGCCGCATCCGCGAGGGGATGTTGCCGCCAGGCACGCAGCTGCCGACCGTTCGTGCCCTGATGAAGCAGCATGGCATCGCCCTGGCCACGGCTTCGCGCATCTACAAGGAACTGGAATCGATCGGACTCGTCGTCGGCGAGACGGGGCGGGGGACGTTCGTGCGGGACACGTCGCTGCCGCGCGGCCTGGGCATGGAGCAGCATCCCGCGCGCTTCGGCGCGGTGGATCTCACCTTCAACTATCCGTCCTTGCCGGGCCAGGCCGATATGCTGCGGGACGGCCTGCGCACCATCGCGGCCTCGGGCGATCTCGACGCGCTGCTTCACTCGGCGCCGCAGGGCGGGCGGCCGCACGAGCGGCAGACGGCGGCCCGGCACCTGCGCAACCGGGGTATCCGGGTGGGCGGCGATCAGGTGCTGATCGTCAATGGCGCGCAGCAGGGACTGGCCGTGACGGTGATGGCGCTGCTCAAGCCGGGCGACGTACTGGCCGTCGATGCATTGACCTATCCGGGCATGAAGATGCTGGCCCAGGCGCATCGCCTCGATCTGGAGCCGGTGCCGCACACGGTTGGCGGCATGGACCTGGACAGGCTGGCTGCGCTTTGCAAGCGGCGTCCGGTACGCGCGGTCTATGCCATGCCCACGATGCACAATCCGCTGGGCACGGTGATGGCGGAGGCGGAACGCATCGGTCTGGCCGAACTGGCCGAGCGTCACGATTTCCTGATCATCGAGGACGGTGCGTATGCCTTCCTTGCCGAGCCGGCGCCAAAGCCGGTCTTTACCTACGCACCCATGCGGACGGTCTATGTATCGGGCCTGTCGAAGAGCGTGGCATCCGGCCTGCGCATGGGATTTGTCGCAGCCCCCGCCGCGCTGGTGCCGGCGATCGAGCGTGCCATCCGTGTCTCGACATGGAACACCCCGTCACTCACCGTGGCGCTGGGCTGCCATTGGATCGAAACCGGCCTGGTCGACGACCTGGAAGACCGGAAACGCAAGGACGCGCGGCTGCGCCAAAGCCTGGCGCGCCGCGTGCTGCGCGGCGGCGATATCGTGGCGCACCGCTCGTCCTACTATCTCTGGCTGACCTTGCCCGAGGACCTGCGCGCCGACCTCGTCGCCGCCGCGCTGGAGGGCGACGGCGTCCTGGTGACAACCGCGGAGCCTTTCGCCGTCACGCCCAACGTGCCGCATGCGTTGCGGCTCGCCATTGGTTCCATCTCGCATGAAGCCCTGGAAGACGCGCTGGCAAAGGTGCGCCGGGCAGTGGCCGTTTAGCCGCTTAGCCGCCTGGCGCGGTTCGCGTGGGCCCGTGGGTTGGCGGCAAGTAATGCGGCGTTTGTGCCCCTCCCGCCAGCCCCGCGCCTGCGTAGTTGTTCCCATTGTCTGCCCGCGGGCTTTCCATTAGGCTTGGCCTCCACCTTCGAGGACTTCCGGCGCGTTCCCCAGCATACCGCCGGTTACTGGAGATGCCCTGATGCCCGCTGTGCAGAATCTGCAGCAGAAACCGGCACGGATGTCCATCGTGACGTTCGACCAATGGTGCGAAGCCATCGATACCAGCTTCCTGCCGCTCGCCTACACGCGCCAGGCGCGCGGGTGCTTCCATAGCAACGTCAGCTATGCCCGCTTTGGCGCCTGCGCGGTGGCGGACATGGATGTCGATGCGCACAGGGTGGCGCGCGAGCCCCGGCACGTGGCGGCGTCCGATGCGGGTTTCTTCAAGATATTCTGGCAAATCAGCGGACAGAGCCGGGTTGCGCAACGGGGCAACGAGGCTTCGCTCGAACCCGGGATGTGGTCGATTTACGATACCGCGCAACCCTATAGCATCGAGATGCCGGATCGCTGCCGGGTGCTGGTGCTGCTGGTGCCGCAGGAGCGCGCCTTCGGCTGGCGGCAGGCGGCGGCCAGCCTGGGCGGCCGGGCGTTGCGGGGCGAGGGCGCGGCGCGCATCGCGTTGTCGGCGCTGGGTGCCATGCTGCACGATACCTGCTCGGGCCACCTGCTGGATTACCAGGGACAGATGGTGCTGCAGGATTCCGTCGTTTCGCTGATGGAGACCGCGCTGCAAGGTGCGGACACGCGGCCGCCGGCGCTTAGAGATGGCGCGGACGCAGCCATGGCGCGGCATCTTGGCGAAGCGCGGATGCATCGCCTCGCTGAATTCATCGACGCCCAGCTGCATGATCCGGAACTCTCCGCGCAGCGGCTGGCCGCGGTACTGAACGTCTCGCGGCGCACCTTGTATAACCTGTTCCGAGAGTCTGGCCAGACCCCGCATGCCTATATCCTGTCGCGCCGGTTGCGGCAGGCGGCTGTGCGGCTGTCCGGCAGCGCAGACGTCGGGCGCAGCATTACCGAGATTGCCTTTGCCCTGGGGTTTGCCGACGCGGCGCACTTCAGCCGCGTCTTCCATGAGCGCTTTGGCATGAGTCCTTCGCAATGGCGCCAGCAGAATGCGGGCGGCACGCGTATTGCGCTGCGTCATTAACCGCGCCAGCGTGCGCTTTGCACGCATCGACAAGCTTTCTGCACGGCCAGACAAGCCGTGACAAGGACGTGGTGCTAACTTCGGTCTCCACAACGAGGCAACAAGCCAAGACCAACCGGAGACGAAGATGAATGCACCCGTGGAAGCCCGCAGCGGCCTGAACCAGGCCATCCGCAATGCCATGCTGATCGACGGCGAGTGGCGCCAGGCCGAGTCCGGCGAGACCTTTGCCGTGTTCGATCCCGCCACCGGCGAGGAGATCGCGCGCGTGCCCGCGGGCGGGGCGGCGGATATCGATGCCGCCGTGGCGGCCGCCGGGCGCGCCTTTGCCGGCGGCACATGGCGCGCCATGATGCCGGCCCAGCGCGAGCGCCTGCTGCTCAAGCTGGCCGACCTGGTCGAGCAGCATGGCGACGAACTGGCCCGGCTGGAGACGCTCAACAACGGCAAGCTGCTGGCCTTCTCGCAAGGCCTGGAGGTGGGCGGCAGCGCGCAATGGCTGCGCTATATGGCCGGCTGGGCCACCAAGATCGAAGGCAGCACGCTGGATGTGTCGGTGCCGTTCCCGCCGGGCACGCGCTACAGCGCCATGACGCGGCGCTCGCCGGTGGGCGTGGTGGGCGCCATCGTGCCGTGGAATTTCCCCTTGCTGATGGCCGTCTGGAAGATCGCGCCGGCGCTGGCCTGCGGTTGCACGGTGGTGCTAAAGCCGGCGGAGGAAACCCCGCTGACCGCGTTGCGGCTGGCCGAACTGGCGCTTGAAGCGGGCTTCCCGCCGGGCGTGCTGAATGTGGTGACCGGCGACGGCGTGCCCGGCGCGGCGCTGGTGGCGCATCCCGGCGTCAACAAGATTACTTTCACGGGCTCCACGGAAGTCGGGCGCCTGATCGGCGCGCGCTGCGGCCAGGATATCCGCCGCGTGTCGCTCGAGCTGGGCGGCAAGAGCCCGGTGATCGTGCTGGACGATTGCGATCCCGCGCACGCCATCCAGGGCGCGGCCGGTGCCATCTTCCTCAACCAGGGCCAGGTCTGCACCGCCGGCTCACGGCTGTACGTGGCGCGCCGGCACTATGAGCAGGTGGTCGAGGGGCTGGCCAAGGTGGCCAATGCCACCGTGCTGGGTTCCGGGCTCGATCCCGCCAGCCAGATGGGGCCGCTGGTTTCGGCACGCCATCGCGACAAGGTGATGGGCCTGATTGGCACCGGGCGCAGCGAAGGCGCGGAGATCGTCGCGGGCGGCGATGCGCTGGACCGTCCCGGATATTTCGTGCGGCCCACGGTGGTGGCCAACGCCGCGTGCAAGGACCTGACCCTGGTGCGCGAGGAAGTCTTCGGGCCGGTGGTGGTGGCCATGCCGTTCGACGATCCCGAGGCCGTGCTGGCCGAGGCCAACCGCTCGGAGTACGGCCTGGGCGCCAGCATCTGGAGCAATGACCTGCGCGCGGTGCAGCGCCTGGTCGATGGCCTGGATGCCGGGACGGTCTGGGTCAATACGCACAATATCGTCGATCCCAACATGCCTTTCGGCGGCTACAAGGCGTCCGGCGTCGGGCGCGAACATGGCCGCTCGGCAATCGAGGCCTACACCGAGATCAAGTCGGTCTGCATGGCTTACTGAGCGGCACTGCCGCACAAGGCGGGGGCGTGCCGGGCGTCGTCCTCGGGGTAATCCCGGGTGGGTATAGCGCGCCTCCGCCGCCATCCTTTGGTTTGCTGCAATCCGGTGGCGCGGCGGGCAACGTCCGCCGTGCCATTGGCCAGCCGCTGGCACAGAACCAGCCTGGCTTCCCCCAAGAAGAAGCAAGAATAAATAGAAGAAGAGGAGACACAATGAGCCAAGAATCCAAGCGGGCTTTTTCCTGCTGGCCGGGCGCTGCACGGCGCACCGGCAAGCTGGCCATGCTGGCGGCAGGGCTGGCCGCGGCCTCGCTCGCGGCCGCGCAGACCAAGCCGCCCGCCAGGGTTGCCAGCGCCGACCACATCCGCGCCGTGACCCGCAGCGTGGATGGCGCCTTCATCGAGACCAACGCGGCCAAGACCCCCGACTGGCCCAGCTACGGCCTGGACTACGCGGAAACCCGCTTCAGCCGGCTCTCGCAGATCAATGCCGACAACGTGAAGGACCTGGGGCTGGCGTGGTCCTATGACCTGGAATCCACGCGCGGGGTGGAAGCCACGCCGCTGGTGGTGAACGGCATCATGTACGTCAGCGCCTCGTGGAGCGTGGTGCATGCCATCGACACCCGCAGCGGCAAGCGCATCTGGACCTTCGACCCGAAGGTCGACAGGTCGATCGGCTACAAGGGCTGCTGCGACGTCGTCAATCGCGGCGTGGCGCTTTACCAGGGCAAGGTGTTCGTCGCCGCCTACGATGGCCGGCTGATTGCGCTCGATGCGGGCACCGGCCGCAAGGTCTGGGAAAAAGACACCATCATCGACCGCAGCCACTCGTACACCATCACCGGCGCGCCGCGCGTATTCAAGGGCAAGGTCATCATCGGCAACGGCGGCGCGGAGTACGGCGTGCGTGGCTATATCACCGCCTACGACGCAGGCACGGGCGAGCAGAAATGGCGCTGGTTCACGGTGCCGGGCGACCCCAGCAAGCCGTTCGAGGACGAGTCGATGGCCAGGGCGGCCAAGACCTGGGATCCGGCCGGCAAATGGTGGGAAGCCGGCGGCGGCGGCACGGCATGGGACACGCTGGCCTTCGACCCCGAGCTCAACCTGATGTACGTGGGCACCGGCAACGGCTCGCCCTGGTCGCGCAGCAAGCGCAGCCCGGCCGGCGGCGACAACCTCTACCTGGCCTCCATCGTCGCGCTCGATCCCGATACCGGCAAATATGTCTGGCACTATCAGGAAACGCCCGGCGACAACTGGGACTACACCTCCACCCAGCCCATGATCCTGGCCGACCTCAACATCGGCGGTAAGGCACGCAAGGTCATCCTGCACGCGCCCAAGAACGGCTTCTTCTTCGTCATCGACCGCACCAACGGCCAGTTCATCTCGGCCAGGAACTTCGTCGATGTGAACTGGGCCAGCGGCTACGACCAGAACGGACGCCCGATCGAGCTGCCCGAGGCGCGTGCCACGGAGAAGCCTTATGACGCCATCCCCGGTCCCTATGGCGCGCACAACTGGCATTCGATGTCGTTCAATCCGCAGACCGGACTGGTCTACCTGCCGGCGCAGCATGTGCCGCTGAACCTGATGGACGACAAGAACTGGACGTTCAACGGCAAGCAGCCTGGCCAGCCGCATGGCAACGTGGGCTGGAACACGGCGAAGTTCCTCAACGCCGAGCCACCCACGAGCAAGCCCTTCGGCCGCCTGATTGCCTGGGATCCGGTACAGCAGAAAGCCGCGTGGACGCAGGAGTACGTCTCGCCGTGGAACGGCGGCACGCTGACCACCGCCGGCAACCTGGTGTTCCAGGGCACGGCCGATGGCCGCTTCATTGCCTACAACGCCGCCTCCGGCGCCAAGCTGTGGGAATCCCCCACGGGCACCGGCGTGATCGCGGCGCCCGTAAGCTATATGGTCGACGGCAAGCAGTACGTGTCCGTCGCCGTCGGCTGGGGCGGCGTCTACGGGCAGGCCCAGCGCGCCACCGAGCGGCAGGGTCCCGGCACGGTCTACACCTTCGCCGTGGGCGGCAAGGCGCCGATGCCTGCCTTCGTGCAGTACCGCGCGGAAGGATTGCTGGCAGGCGTGAAATATGACCCCGCCCATGTCGCGGCGGGCACCGCGCTCTATGTCAGCAATTGCGTGCTGTGCCATGGCGTGCCTGGCGTGGACCGCGGCGGCAATATTCCCAACCTTGGCTATCTGAATGCCGCCTATATCCAGAACCTCGACAAGTTCATCTTCAAAGGCCCCGCCATGGCGCGCGGCATGCCGGACTTCACGGGCAAGCTGAGCATGGAGGATGTCGAGAAGATCAAGGCTTTCATCCAGGGCACCGCCGACGCGATCCGGCCCAAGGCCAATTGATCGCCGCGCAGGGCCGCCCGCGCGGCAGGAAGGGGAGCAATCCACGGACCCAGGGCAGGAAGATGGCAGGCAGCAAGGGCGGTGCACGAAGCCGGAAACCAGTTTCCGGGCTGGCCTCCCGCCGTCTGTGCTGCCTGGCAGCCGCCATGCTCGCGGCCGCGCCGGGCGTGGCTTTTGCCGAGGAAACGCTACCCGACGTGGTGGTGAGCGTCAGCCGCGCCGAGCAGAAGCGCTTTGACGCGCCGGCCGCGATCGACAATGTCCCGGTCGATTCGCTGGCAACCCCGAGCCCCTTGATCAACCTCTCGGAGCTGCTGACGCTCGTGCCCGGCGTGGCCGCGCGCGAGCGCCAGAACTACTCGCAAGACCTGCAGCTTGCGGTGCGCGGCTTTGGCAGCCGCTCCACGTTCGGCGTGCGCGGGGTGCGGCTGTATGTCGACGGCATTCCCGCCACCATGCCGGACGGGCAGGGACAAGCATCCACCGCGGATCTCACCAACGCCAGCCGCATCGAGGTGCTGCGCGGCCCCTTCGCCCAGATCTACGGCAACGCCTCGGGGGGCGTCGTGCAGATCTTTACGCCCGATCCGCCCAAGGCGCCGATGGCACGGGTGGGGAGCGGCTTCGGCTCCGACGGGCAATGGGTGACCAGCGTGGCCGTCGGTGGCGGCAACGACAAGATCGGCGGCGTGCTGGACGCATGGACCTTTGAAACCGACGGCTACCGCGACCACAGCGCGGCCCGGCGCCGCCAGCTCAACGCCAAGGTGGTGGCGGAACCTGTCACCGGTACCCGCGTCACCGTGTTGTTCAACGCCTTCGACCAGCCGCAGGCGCAGGACGCGCTCGGCCTTACCCGCGCCCTGGCCGATGCCAACCCGCGCCAGGCGGTGCCGCTGGCCACGCAGTTCAATACCGGCAAGACTGTCCGGCAGAACCAGGGCGGCGTGCAGGTGGAGCAGCGCCTGAGCGAGCGCGACAATCTCGAGTTCCGCCTCTACGGCGGCACGCGCCAGCTAACCCAGTACCTGGGCTTCAGCGGCATCGCGCCCTCGTCGGCGGGCGGCATCGTGGATATCGACCGCAGCTATGGCGGCGGCGCGCTCTCGTGGCACCACAACACCACGTTGAACGGCCTGCCGCTGCTGTGGAGCGCCGGCGTCGACGCCGATGGCATGCGCGACGCGCGCACCGGCTTCGTGAACCAGAACGGCACGCAGGGCGCGCTGCGCCGCGACGAGACCGCCAAGGCGGGCAGCCTGGGCGCCTTTGCCCAGTTCGACTGGACCTGGAACCCCGCCTGGCGGCTCGTGGGCGGCGTACGTGCCAGCAAGGTCCGGCTGCGCATCGACGATCACTACATCACGGCGGCCAGCCCCGACGACAGCGGCACCGCCACGTATAACAACGTGAGCCCGGTGCTCGGCGTGGTCTGGCAAGCGCTGGACTCGCTCAACGTCTATGCCAACCTGGGCCGCGGCTTTGAGACGCCGACGCTGACCGAGGTGGCCTACGGCCCAGGCGGCACCGGCACCAACCTTGGCCTGCAGCCATCCACCAGCCGCCAGGGCGAGATCGGCGTCAAATGGCAAGGCCAGGGACAGCGGCTGGAGGCCGCGCTGTTCGATGCCGACAGCCACGACGAAATCGTGCCGCTGGCCAACGACAACGGCCGCTCCGTCTACCAGAACGTCAATGGTGTGCGCCGGCGCGGGCTGGAACTGGGATGGCGCGGCGTCTACGGTCCAGGCGAGCGCTACGGCACCGGGCTGGCCTACACCTGGCTCGACGCCTTCTTTGGCGACGCTTTCCGCAATGCGCAGGGGGCAACCGTTGCCTCCGGCAACCGCCTGCCCGGCACCTCACGCCACAGCTTGTTTGCCGAGGCAACGTACAAGCCGGTGGCCGACCTCACGCTGGGCGTGGAGATGCGCGTGGAAGGGCGCGTCTTTGCCGACGACCTCAACACGCAATACGCGCCGGGCTACGCCATCTTCAACCTGCGTGCCGGCTACAACTTCCGCGTGGGGCGCATGCGCTGGTACGCGTATGGGCGCATCGACAATGTCACCGACCGGCGCTACATCGGCTCGGTGATCGTGAACGAGAGCAACGGGCGGTATTTCGAGCCGGCGCCGGGGCGGCGGTTTTTTGTGGGGTTGCGGGCGGAGATCTGAGCGGTGGCCTGGTTGTCCGCCGGCAAATTACCGGGTTTCCGCGCCCGGAAGAATTCGGGCTTCCCGGCCTGCTGCGGCATTGCCGCAGCAGGCGCGGCACAATCAGTCTGTGCCGTACCTGGCGGAGCGCGGACCGTACAGGATGCTGCCCGGGCTGCCGGCCGACAGCAGCTGCAGGCTCGCTGTTCCCGCGACCGAATAGCTTGCATCCGACACGCTGTTGATCACCTGCGCGATCGCCGCAGCCACGAGCATCCCGACCAGGCCTCCGCCGGCGTTGCCCGATTGGCTGTTGGATGCCGAAGCGGCGCCAGTCCAGAGCGTGCCCCCTGTCCGCAAATCCACGAGCGTGGCCTTCGCGCTTACGACCGTGGCGCTGTTAACCACCTGGTACTTCGTCCCGTAGTCCGTCACTGTGATGTAGAGGGCGGCATCCGCGCCGAAGATGTCTCTGAGCTTCGCTGGCGCGACAGCATGGATATCCCCCGGCGTTGTCAGGCCATTCTGGTGGAATGTCTCGTCCACCAGGGCCACCGGCAGCACGTAGTACCCGGCCTCGGCAAGCGGATAGCTGACCTGCGACAGCATGCTGTAGGTCGCCGCGACGTCAGGCGACTCGTTCAGCGGTGGCAGGACCACGATCGAGCGCGGCTTGCTCTCCTTGAAGGCGGGGTAATCGACATGCCTGGAGGGCGCCGCGCACCCGGCGGTCAGCGCTGCGACGGCCAGGAACGCGAGCGCGCGTTTGAACATATCCCTCATTTCTTGCTCCCGCCTTGCTTGATGTTCTTCATCAGGAAATCCACATAGGCGGACGACTCCGGAAACAGGGTCTTTTCCGTCTGGAACTCGCGGACCATCTGGTCATCCTTGCCAACATCGGCGTACAGCATGCCAAGATGCGCGTGGTAGCCCGGCGGCGGCGTATTGCCCGCCGCCATGATCTTCTGCAGATCGCGTTCAAGCGCTTCAATCTGGGCTTGCTTCGATTCGCCCTTGAAGTACTGATAAACCTGCGGCTGGTAGCTTTCCCACTGATACAGGGGCTTGGCTGGCGCGGCGCAACCCGCCAGCAATGCGCTTGCCGTGATCGCGAGTGTCGCCAGGCGGCACGGCTGGAATAATGTCTTCACAGTTTTTCCTCTGGATATTGGCACTCAGGGATTGCGCGGCGTCAAGGCGCCGGCCTCGACCCCGTTGACCAGATTCGTCACGGCCTCGCGCATGGCGAGATCCAGCACCTTGCCGTTGAGTGTCGAGTCATAGCTGGGGCTGCCGCCAAAACCAATGACCTCGCGGCTGGACAGCGCGTACTCGCCCGCGCCCTGGCTGCTGAACACGACTTCCGATGTCGCGATATTGACCACGTTCAGGGCCACCTTCGCATAGGCCACCTGCGACTTGCCGCGGCCGAGAATGCCGAAGAGTTGCTGGTCGCCCGCTTCCTTGCGCCCGAACTCGGTCACGTCGCCGGTGACCACGTAGTCGGCACCCTTGAGACGCTGCGCCTGGCTCTTGATGCCCGCCTCGCGCTTGATCTCGTCCAGGTTGTCGCGGTCGAGAACGTGGAAGCGGTTGGTCTGTTGCAGGTGCGTGATCAGGACGGTCTTGGCCTGGCCGCCCAGCCGGTCGACGCCATCGGAAAACACGCCGCGCATGTAGCTCGAACGGTTATCGAACTTCCCGACTGCGATCGGCGTGCGCACGCCCACGTAGGGGCGGCTGGCACTCTCGACCTTCTGCACGGGCAAGGCAGTCGATGATTCGGTCGCGCAGCCACCAAGCAGGGCGAGCAGCCCAGCCGCGGCAAACAGCGATCCTGCTGTCAGTCTGTTCATTCGGTCTTCTCCTCTTGGTTAATCAAACATGCAAACGATTCACGTTCTTGGGCGCGCATCGATTGCCGATGACGAAGTAGTCGGACGGCAGGATGCGGGTGCGGGCGTACGGCATGCGCACGCGCGTTGACGCCCTAGTGAGGCTGGACTTCGCCCAGGCCAGACGGACAATACCGAGCCGGCATCCAGATTGAAATCGGACACGTCCTAAAATGAGTCTGGAAAATTCCGATTTAATTAATTCAAAGTTAAATTTAATTAAGTTATGAATGATTCGCAGTCGCCGGGAGCCACTCCTGATAGGCCGGACAGGCGGAGGGTTGCGACTCTCTGCTAGTCTGGGCACACGGTAGAGAGAAACGGGAGGGGCTTAGACGCGCATTGAGAGCGTTGGGCATGAGGACTCCTGCGATAGCAGGAGCCGACGTCTCGTCGCCAAACGAGGGTGGCGGGCCTGACTTCGGCAAGCGGGTGGCGGCCTGACCGGGCGTGCGGTCGGAACGGCGCCGTCTCGCGATTCGCGCTCGCTACCCTAAAGCTCCGCTACACTGCTACGGTACGCGACCCAGCGGATCTACCCAGCGCACCTGCGTTCCGGGGCACGCCCATCCCGATGCAAGACACGCCTCTTCCCGCCACCGCCGCCACCGACGGCCGCACCCGCAAGATCATGCTGTGGGTGGTCGCCATCGGCTTCTTCATGCAGACGCTGGACTCCACCATCGTCAACACGGCATTGCCGTCGATGGCCAAAAGCCTGGGCGAGAGCCCGCTGCGCATGCAGTCGGTCATCATTGCCTACTCGCTGACCATGGCGGTGATCATCCCGGCCTCGGGCTGGCTGGCCGATCGCTTCGGCACCCGCACCATCTTCCAGACGGCCATCGTGCTGTTTGTCGCCGGCTCGCTGGCCTGCGCGCATTCCAACAGCCTGGCCTTGCTGGTGGTCTCGCGGGTAGTGCAGGGCGTGGGGGGCGCCATGCTGCTGCCGGTGGGGCGGCTGGCGGTGCTGCGCACCTTCCCGCGCGACCAGTACCTGCAGGCGCTCAGCTTCGTGGCCATTCCCGGCATGGTGGGCCCGCTGATCGGGCCGACGCTGGGCGGCTGGCTGACCCAGACCTTTTCCTGGCACTGGATCTTCCTGATCAATGTGCCGGTGGGCTTGCTGGGCGGGCTGGCCACCATGCGCTATATGCCCAACAGCCGGCTGCACGGCGTGGCGCCGTTCGATATCAGCGGCTACCTGCTGCTGGCCATCGCCATGCTGACCTTGTCGTTCTCGCTGGATGGCCTGGCTGAACTTGGCTTTGAGCATGCCACCGTGCTGATGCTGCTGATCGCCAGCATGGCTTCGCTAACGGCGTATGTGCTGCACGCCACGCGCCGCCGCCGGCCGCTGTTCGCGCTGCGGTTGTTTCGCATCCATACCTTCAGCGTGGGCCTGCTGGGCAACCTGTTCGCGCGCATAGGCAATGGCGCCATGCCGTTCCTGATTCCGCTGACTCTGCAGGTCAGCCTGGGGTATTCGCCGTTCCAGGCGGGCATGATGATGCTGCCGATCACGGCGGCGGGCATGGGCTCCAAGCGCCTCGCCACGCGCCTGATCGAACGCCACGGCTATCGCAGGGTGCTGGTCGCCAATACTTTCGTGGTGGGACTGGCGATGGCTTCGTTCGCGCTGATCTCGCCCACCCAGCCGCTCGCGCTGGTGCTGGTGCAACTGGCCTTTTTCGGTGCGGTCAATTCGATCCAGTTCACCGCCATGAATACCGTCACGCTGAAGGATCTCGGCACAGCCGGGGCCAGCGGCGGCAATAGCCTGCTGTCGATGGTGCAGATGCTGTCGATGAGCCTGGCGGTGACCTCGGCCGGCGCGTTGCTGGCGACCTTCCAGGGGACCTTCGGCCGGCACGGCGCCACCACCGCGCTGCCGGCGTTCCACGCCACCTTCATCTGCGTGGGGCTGATTACCTCGGCCTCGGCGTGGATCTTCCTGCAGCTATCCCCCGACGTGGTCCGCCCGGCCGGCAAGCGGGTTGAGGACGCGACCGAAATGTAAGGGGCGGGCGGGACTATCCCTTGGCCTTCGGCACCGGCCCGCGCGAACGCGCCGCGGCGCGTTCGCGCAGATCGTGCACGAAGGCTTCGGCGGCCTCGTCGAGTTCGCGGCCGCCCTGGCGCAGCAGCCCGACCGGCTCCTCGCTGCCCTGGCCCGAGATGGGCAGCAGCACCAGCTCGCCGTCCTCCAGCGCCTGGCGCATGGCGCAGCGCGGCGCCAGCCAGACGGCGTCGGACTTCAATGCGGTGAGCTGGCCCAGGTAGGCGTCCGATGTCTCCAGCACGCCGGTCGGCAACACGAAACCGTGCCGTGCCAGCAGGCTTTCCGCGCTGTGGCGCGGCACCGAACCCTGCGCGGGCACCACCAGCGGGAAGGCCATGACATCGGCCAGGGACGGTGGCGCGGCGGCGAGGGCATGGCCCTTGTGCACCGCCAGCAACAGCGGCTCGGCGCTCAGCATCTCAAACCACAGCCCTTCCATCACCGCCGGATTGTCCATGCGGCCGATCACGATATCGAGCATATCGGCCTTTAGCCAGTCGATCAGCGTGCGGTTCATGCCGGTCTGCACCGCCAGGCCGAATTCCGGATGCGTGGCGCGGAACGCCAGCACCGCTTCCTGCAGCAAGTCCGGCACCACGCTGGGCAGGGCGCCTAGCCGGATCTGCCTGCGCCCTGTGGCGCCCGGGCTACCGATGCTGTCGGCGGCTTCGTCCAGGTCCTCCAGCACGCGCAAGGCGTGGCGCAGGAAGCGCTGGCCGAGTTCGGTGAGGTCGGTGCCCGAGCGCTTGCGCTCAAGCAAACGTGCGCCCAGCAGCGCTTCCAGCTCGGTCAGGGTCTTGGAAACGGCGGGCTGGCTGAGTCCCAGTTGCTCCCCGGCCTGGCCGAGATGCTGGGTTTGCGCCACTGCGACGAAGCAGTGCAGGTGACGCAGGCGCACACGGCTGCGGAATGTGCTCTGCATTTCGAAAAGTTATGCAAATTGTCTAAAAACTCAATTTACAGGAGATATGACCGCAAATAAAGTAATGAAAATTCCCCACCAAGGAGACAACGACCATGGCCGATTCGCCCATCCAGCTGGCCCCGGGGCTGGCGCAATACCGCCGGCATTACTGGGATACCCAACCCGAATACCGTTTCGATCCCTACGCCTCCACGCAATTGCGCTCGCCCGACCAGCCGCTGGTGGCGCTGGGCCAGACGCTGTCCGAAGTCACCGGCCCGCTGTTTGGCGCCGAGTTCGTGCGCAACGGCGACAGCGATCTCACCGCCGGCCATGCCGGCGAAGCCATCGGCGAACGCATCCTCGTGAGCGGCCGCGTGCTCGATGAAAACGGCCGTCCCGTGCCGAACGCGCTGATCGAAGTCTGGCAGGCCAATGCCGCCGGCCGCTACGTGCACAAGCGCGACCAGCACGACGCGCCGCTCGATCCCAATTTCACCGGCGAGGGCCGCGCGGTGACCGATGCCCTGGGCCGCTATCAGTTCAAGACCATCAAGCCGGGCGCGTATCCCTGGCGCAACCACCACAACGCCTGGCGGCCGCAGCACATCCATTTCTCGCTGTTCGGCAACGCTTATGCCACGCGGCTGGTGACGCAGATGTACTTCCCGGGGGATCCGCTGCTGGCTTTCGACCCCATCTTCAACTGTGTACCCGACGCCAAGGCGCGCGACCGCCTGGTGGCCGCCCTTGACTGGGAAACCACGGCGCCCGAGTACGCGCTCGGCTACCGTTTCGATATCGTGCTGCGTGGCCGCGATGCCACGCCGATGGAGTAAGCCATGTTGTACGCCACCGCATCCCAGACCGTCGGACCCTATTTGCATATCGGCCTGTCCGGCCTTGACTGCGCCGACCTGACCGCCGAGGCCCCCGGGCTGGCGGGAGAGCGCATCGTGATCGAAGGCCGCGTCATCGACGGCAACGGCGATCCCGTGCCCGATGGCATGGTCGAGATCTGGCAGGCCAACCCGGCCGGCCGCTACCGCCACCCCGATGACGCGCGCGACGGCGCGGAGCTGGCGCTGGTGCCCGGCTTCACCGGCTTTGGCCGGCTGCCGACCCAGCCCGACGGCAGCTTCCGCTTTGTCACCGTCAAGCCGGGCCGGGTACCCGGCCCCGGCGGCCAGCCGCAGGCGCCGCACATCGTGGTCTCGCTGTTCATGCGCGGGCTGCTCAAGCATTTGTCCACGCGCCTATACTTCCCGGACGAAACGCAAGCCAACGCGCGCGACTGGGCCTTGTCGCAGGTACCCGCCGAGCGCCGCCACACGCTGGTGGCGCAGCCGGCGGGCGCGGGCAAGCTGCAATGGCAGGTGGTGCTGCAAGGCCAGGACGAAACGGTCTTCTTCGACATCTGACCCGGGCGCGAGCCGCTTGCGCCAGACCGAGCCCCGGCGCCGGACCCGTCATGGTCCGGCGCTGGGGTTTTTCCATGCCGATGCGAACCTGATTCGATGCCCACCTCATCCCGACTGACCGACCCGATGTTCGGCAGCGCCGCCACGCTGGCCGCTTTCTCCGATGCCGGCACGGTCCAGCGCATGCTCGACTTCGAAGCCGCGCTGGCGCGCGCCGAAGCCCGCTGCGGCGTGATCCCGGCCGAGGCTGCCGAGGTCATCGCCGCCACCTGCCGCGCCGAGGAGATCGACTTCGACGCGCTGGCCGCCGCTGCCGTGGCAGCCGGCAACCTCGCCATTCCCCTGGTCAGGCAACTTACCGCCCGCGTAGCCGCGCGCGACGAGCAAGCCGCGCGCTACGTGCACTGGGGCGCTACCAGCCAGGACGCGATCGACACCGGCATGGTGCTGCAACTGCGCGAAGCCCTGCAGGCCATCGATGCCGATTTCAAGGCGCTCGGCCACGCCTGCGCCGCGCTGGCCACGCAGCATCGCGACACGCCGATGGTGGCGCGCACCTGGCTGCAGCACGCGCTGCCCACCACCTTCGGCCTCAAGGCCGCCGGCTGGCTCGACGCGCTGCGGCGCGACCTGCGCCGCCTCGGCGCCACGCGCGCGCAGGCCGCCGCGTTGCAGTTCGGCGGTGCCGCCGGCACCCTGGCCAGCCTCGGCGACGCCGCTCCGGCGGTGGCCGCTGAGCTTGGGCGCGAACTCTCGCTGGCAGTCCCGGCTGCACCGTGGCACGCCTACCGCGACCGCATGGTCGAGGTAGCCACCACGCTCGGCATGCTGACCGGCACGCTCGGCAAGATCGCGCGCGACGTCTCGCTGATGATGCAGACCGAAGTCGCGGAGGTGGCCGAGCCCTCCGGCCCCGGGCGCGGCGGCTCCAGCACCATGCCGCACAAGCGCAACCCGGTAGGCTGCGCCGCCGTGCTTACCGCTGCCGTGCGCGTGCCGCCGCTGGTGGCTACCATGCTGGCCGGCATGGTGCAGGAGCACGAACGCGCGCTGGGCGGCTGGCAGGCGGAATGGGATACCTTGCCGCAGATCGTCACGCTGGCCGCGGGTGCGTTGCGGCAGATGCTGGAAGTGGTAAAGGGACTGCAGGTGGACGCCGCGCGCATGCGTGCCAACCTGGGGCTGACGCACGGGCTGATCCTGGCAGAAGCCGCCATGCTGGAACTGGGTGGAAAGATCGGCCGGCTACCGGCGCATCATCTGGTCGAAGGCGCCTGCCGGCGGGCCGTTGCCGAAGGCACCACATTGCGGCAGGCGCTGGGCGCGACCTTGGCCGGGGACGCCGCGCATGCCGGGCTGATGGATGCGGCGGCGCTGGACCGGGTTTGCGATCCGGCCAATTACGCCGGGCAGGCGGGGGGATTCGTCGATGCGGTCCTGGCGGCCTGGCGGCAGGAGGCCGGAGAGCCCTGAGCCCCCCCCTGAAGCCAGCCGCTGACGCTGAATGAATACACGTACCTGAACACCGAACTGAATTCTCTGGAGACCACCTTGCCCTTCATCACCCACGCCGGCAATCGCCTCTTCTACACGCTGGAAGGCGCGGAATCCGCGCCCGTCCTGATCTTCTCCAATTCGCTCGGCACCGATCACACGATGTGGTCGCCCCAGGCCGAAGCGCTGGGCAGGCATTTCCGCATCCTGCGCTACGACACTCGCGGCCACGGTCAGTCCGCATTGCCCCCGGGCCCGAGCAGCGTGGCGGAACTGGGCAGCGATGTCATCGCGCTGATGGACGCCTTGCAGATCCGGAAGGCAGCCTTCTGCGGCTTGTCGATGGGCGGCCTCACCGGCATGTGGCTGGGCGTGAACGCACCGCAGCGCTTCTCCCGCATTGTGCTGGCCAATACCGCGCCAAAGATCGGCACCCCCGAGGCGTGGAACACGCGCATTGAAGGCGTGCTGCGCGACGGCATGGCGCCGCTGGTGGAGGGCTCGCTGCAACGCTGGTTCACGCCTTCCTTCGTCAGTGGCGCCGGCAATCGGCTGGATGACCTGCGCAAGGTGCTGACCGGCCTGGATGCGCGTGGGTATGCCGCCAACTGCGCGGCGGTGCGCGACGCCGACCTGCGCGAAGCGATAAAGACCATCTCGGTGCCGGTGCTGGTGATTGCCGGTAGCGCCGATCCGTCCACCACGGCGGCGGAAGGGCGCGCGCTGGCCGATGCCATTCCGGGTGCACGCTATCTCGAACTGGAAGCGGCGCATCTGTCCAACCGCGAGCAGCCAGAGCGTTTCACCGAGGCGCTGCTGGACTTCCTGGGTGACGATGCGCAGCAGGCCGCCAACCGTCCCGCCAACGATGGCGAGCGCTACCAGGCCGGCCTGGCCGTGCGGCGCGCGGTGTTGGGCAGTGCGCATGTGGATCGTTCGCTGGCCAGGCTGAACCCGCTGAACGATGAGTTCCAGAATCTGATCACGCGCTATGCATGGGGCGAGATCTGGACGCGCGAGGGCTTGCCGCGGCATACGCGGAGCCTGATCACCATCGCCATGATGGTGGCGCTCAACCGTAGCGAAGAACTCAAGCTGCACCTGCGTGCCGCGGCGAACAACGACGTCAGCCGCGACGAGATCAAGGAGGTGCTGCTGCAGACCGCTATTTATTGCGGGGTACCGGCGGCTAATTCGGCCTTTCACATGGCGGAGGAAGTGTTTGCCGCGGTGGATGCGGAGGGTTTGAAGGGTTCGTAAGCGTTGGGGCTGTTTGCGGTTTGTTTGGGCGGTGATGGTTTTTGCACCCAACAGCCGTACGACGTTCCACTGTTGGGGTGGTCGGTGTTTTTTTGAGCGGCGATGGTTATTGCACCCAAGGGCGTACGACATCCCCCTGCGGGGGACGCCGGTCACTCTTCTTTGCGTCGGCGTAACTATTCAGCAGATGTTGTAAACCGATGCGAAGTGCTTCATAGTGCTACGCATGACGAAGATCCCTAGCCTCAACGACCTGACGCCAGAGCAGAAGGACGCGCTCATCATTGAGCTGGTGACGCGGCTGAATGCGCTTGAGGCGAAGCTGGAGAAGGATAGCCACAACTCCAGCAAGCCGCCTTCGACCGACAGCCTGAAGCGCAAGCCGAAGTCGCTGCGCGAGCCGGGCACGAACCCGCCGGGTGGTCAGCCCGGCCATCCGGGCAAGACGCTCAAGCGGGTGCAGGACCCTGATCACACGGTGACGCACCCGGTGCCTGAGCGCTGCGACGTCTGCGGCAGTGCCATTGCGGCAGATCAGGTCACCGTGCTGCCGCAAGGCAGCCAAGTGTTTGATCTGCCCGCGATCCGCTTTGAAGTGATCGAGCATCGTGTGCAAGTTGCCCAGTGCCGTTGTGGCAAGACCCATACCAGCCAGTTCCCGAGCGGGGTCAGCCAGGCGGCGCAGTATGGCCCTCGGGTCAAAGCCGCGGGGGTCTATCTGACGCAGTACCAGCAAGTGCCGATCGACCGTACAGCACAAGCCCTGCGAGATCTGTTCGATCTGCCGGTGAGCACGGGCACCATTCAAAACTTCATCAACGAGGCTGCCGGCGCGCTAGCACCGGCAATTGATCAGATCCGTCAAGCGATCCTGGCCGAGCCGGTGGTGCACTTTGATGAGACAGGCATGCGGGTTGGGCGCAAGCAGCAGTGGCTGCATAGCGCTTCGACAATATGGCTGACCTGGTATGGCCCGCACGCCAAGCGTGGCAAAGAGGCATTGGATAGCTTCAACATCTTGCCTGCCTTCGACGGTGTGGCCGTGCATGACGGCTGGCGCCCTTATGCCGACTACGCGTGCCAGCACGCGCTGTGCAACGCGCATCATCTGCGCGAACTCATCTACATTTGGGAGACCACCCAACAGACCTGGGCTCAGGACATGATCACCCTGCTACGCCAGGCCAAGCGCGAAGCCGACGACAATCTGACGCGGGGCAACACCAGCCTGGCGCCAGCAGCCCTGGCCGACTACCGGCGCCGCGCTGAGGCGCTGATCGCGCAGGGACAGCAGGACAATCCTGCGCAGGCACGGAATCCAGCCCTGGACCCGCGCGGCAAGACCAAACAGTCCTTCGCCTACAACCTGCTGGCTCGCCTCCAGCGATATGCGACCGAGGTGTGGCGCTTCATTGCCGATCATCGCGTGCCGTTCGACAACAACCAAGCCGAACGCCTATGGATTCGAATCCATAGAGCCGTTCTTATCCACGTGACAGAATTATGCAGAGTCCTCACGAGCTCCATCGCGTAGGACACGCTGCGCGCTTGATTCTGTTGCAGTGCACGAGGACGGGCTTGCTGAACATAATAAATGGTGCTTTGCTGAGGGACTCGATTGCCTCAGAGGAGAGCTACCATGGACGAGGATCGGCTAGGAGTTCGATCGTGGCGTCAGCTCGAAGACAGTGTTCTCGCAGCGAGCCGGCAGGCGTATGTCCGCTACCTTCAAAGTCACGGGTATGCGCTTCACACCATCGGACATTACCTTGCCAGCGTCGAAAGGAGCGCGCCGTGCCACTGTGGGCTACTACCGCGAAACAAATCCGCCGTTGGCTACGCCAGATCAAGTCAGATCCGGATCAGTGGCTCTTTCCCAACCGCGCTGGCGGGCAGATGACCCGTTCCGGCGTGACAGATAGACTTAGGCTCGCCGCGGCCAGCGCTTCGACAGGCTGTCCGCAGCTTAAGACGCGACGTGTCTCTCCGCATATCATGAGACACGCCACGGCCATGCATATGCTTCAGGCGGGGGTAGACGTCACGTTGATTGCGTTGTGGCTTGGCCATGAGAGTCCCGCCACCACCCATATGTACGTGGAAGCCGAACTGGCCATGAAACAGCGGGCACTAAATGCCATCCAGGCGCCGCAGTTCAAACAGCGCCGGTCTCGTCCTTCAAACAACATTCTGGCCTTCCTCGACGGCCTCTGATTATGCTTGCCTTCGAAGTGCGTTCATCTGCCGCTTAACATGGATTCCTGAACCTCTCTGGTGCGCACGCTCGGCTACGATGCGCCGCGGTCGGGCGAGCGACCGGCGGCAAGCGCAGAAGCAACTCTGCATAATTCTGTCACGTGGATAAGAACGGGATATCCGCATGCCCAAGCTCAAACAGAAGATCTCCGGAGGCTTCCGCGTCATACATGGGCTGCAGGCGTTTTGCACCATCCGCTCTTACCTCGCCACGCTGCGCAAGCAGCAGCGTGAGCTCTTCACGGCTTTGACCTGCACCTTCTCTGGCTGCCCACCTTCGCCTATCCCCGGCTGCTGAATAGTTACTTGGCGCCAACCAAAAAACCGCAGAGTTTTTGGAAGAAAGAGCGACGCGCACCACAGTGCCGCGCATATATGAAGTGAAGGAGACGAGAGGTATGTTGATGGAGGTAACCCAGGTTCAGGGCGCGGCCTCTTGCGCTGCGCTTGCATCGTTCTCGGTGAATGATCTCAGTGCCTTGCTGGGTAATATCTATCGAGGGGCGATGGAAGATGTGCCATGGAGCAAGGCCCTGGAACTCATCCGCACGCGTCTGCGCGCGAACTATGCCACGCTGATTCTCCGGTCCCCGGCGATCGACCGCACGGGCCTTATGGTCCACGCCTCCGCCACGGGCGGCTCTCTGCTTCCCGGTGAAGAACTGTATAACAGCGACTACTATGCGCTCGACCCGTTCGTCGGGCTGCCTACCGACCGCGTGGTGACCGCAGACGAGAGGCTCGGCGAGAGGGCGTGGTGCAATAGTGCGATGTACCAGGAGTTCCTCAAACCATATGACATACGCCGCATGATGGGGGCGGATATCCGCACGGATGACGGCGTGGAATGCCGCTTCCGTATCAGCCGGGGTCATGATGAGCCGGATTTTGCGGAGGACGATAAGGCGTTCTTCGCGATGCTATTGCCACACTTCAGGTGCGCGGTTGATCTGCATTCGCGCATGGGTGTAGTGGAATCGGAACGTACCCTGTACGCCGGTGCCATCAACCGTATGCTGGTGGGCATGGCGATTATCGATGAGACGGGCGCCATCATCCGGACCAACACAGCGGCGGACGAGATCCTCGCTGAGAAGGACGGAGTCTGGATGGCGCGGGGCTCGCTGGAGGTGGAGTACGCAACGGAAAGGCGCAATTTCCAGCGTGTCTTGCGTGATGCCATCCAGGGACATATCGGTGCCAGGCCGGCGGTGGTGGAGGCAATGTCCATGACAAGGCCTTCCGGCAAGGCGCGGCTAGGCATCCTGGTCCGCACCATTCCCCAGAGCGAGTGGTCGGAGGACAACAAGCGCAAGCCGGCCTGCGTGGTCTTCATCCGCGATCCCGAACGGAAGTCGCAGGCTTCGCACGAGGTTGTGCGCAAGCTGTTCGACTTCACCCCCGCCGAGACCCAGCTCGCCTTGCAGCTCGCGGATGGGCTCGCACTAGAGGAAGCCGCCGACGAACTGGGCGTCAGCAAGAATACGGCGCGCGCGCATCTGCGAGCCATTTTCTCGAAGACCGGTGTGACTCGGCAGGCCATGCTGCTCAGCAGCGTGGGGGCGCTGGGCTAGGGCGGGCGCTCAACACCAGCGGGAATCCTAGCGTGGTGGTCAGGACCACGTGGGTGATCGGCCGGCCGAGTTTCGCGCCATGGGCGAGCAGGAGGTCGATCACACCATGCGGATCCTCCTCTAGCGGGAACGGGAAGCCGGCGCTCTTGCCACCGCCTGGCGTCGTCGCCGGGGCGCCATCGTGTCGCGCATGATCGGCAATCCAATTGCGTCGCACACAATGCATCAGACGATGTAGCACTGCCCCATGCCGCCTTTCGCCTCGGAGAAGGTCATGGCGGACTTCAGCGATTCGGTCATGATGATGCTCAACCCCATCAAGCCTACCGCACGGTGGACGCCTGCACAGGCTACGTGCAGCGCCTGATCCACGCTGGCGCGGACGAGACCCTCTTCATCTGCATCCGCCATCTAGTCCCGTCAGACGATGCTGGCAGACGCCGCGAATGCGAACATGAATTCAATGTTCGACAAGGCTCAGCCTGGCCTCGGAAGATGGAGACAGCAGTGCATAACCCCTCCAAGGTCCGCCGCCTTGGCCGAATCATGCGCAGCATGAGGTCGCGCGGCATGGGGAACGCCGTCTCGACGAATCGCGACAGCTTTGCAAAAAATGGGGAGTATGCGTATGTCTAAAGGGCGCTCGGGCGTCAATCCGGTAATGCCACCGCTTGTCGTCGACATCGCTGATGCCTATGCATGGCATAGCCATTGCGATACCGTCGTCGTCGGCTTTGGCGCCGCGGGGGCATGCGCCGCGCTTGAAGCGGCGGCGGCCGGTCTGCGTGTGATCGTAGCGGATCGCTTTGAAGGGGGCGGCGCGAGCATCAGGAGCGGCGGTGTGGGCTACGCGGGTGGCGGCACGCGCTACCAGACGGAAGCTGGCTATCACGATACGCCGCAGGCCATGGCCGCCTATCTGTCGCGGGAGGTGGGCGATGCTGTACAAGCCGGAACGCTGAAGGATTTCTGCACCCGCTGCAGGGAGATGATTTCATGGCTGGAGGGACATGGCGTTGGCTTCGCGTCTTCCGTGCCGCCGCGCAAGACTTCGTATCCCGCGCAACCTTACTACCTGTATTACTCTGGCAACGAGAGTGTCCCAGAGTATGCGCGCGAAGCGGAACCGGCTCCACGGGGCCGCCGCGCCAGAGGAAAGGGGATGTCCGGTCGAGCGCTGTTCGGCGCGCTACGCAACGCGGTACAGAACCAGCCTCAGGTCGAAGTCTTGCGACAGGCGCCGGCACGCCGGCTGATTGTCGATGGTAACGGCAGGGTCATTGGTGTGGAGCTTTGGCGCATGCCACCGGGGCGCCTGCAACGCAGGCATGCGCGCCTGGCGCGCTGGGCGGAGCGCCTTCACGATCTCTCGCCCAGCCTTGCCGCCGCATTGCGGGCACGCGTGCTGAAAATGGAGACCAGGCACGGGCGGGCACATGCCGTGCGCGCCCATGCCGTGGTGCTAGCCACCGGCGGCTTTATCTTCAACACGGACATGGTGGAGCAGCATGCGCGCAAGTATCGCCGCAACTGGCGGCTGGGCGCGACCGGTTGCGACGGCAGCGGCATCCGGCTCGGGCTCTCCGTTGGGGCGGCAGCGCACCGCATGGAACGCGTCTCGGCCTGGCGCTTCATCAATCCGCCGCTCGACTGGGCGCGCGGCTGCGTCGTCAATGCCCAGGGGCAGCGGATCGACAACGAGGAAGGCTACGGCGCCAGGCTGGGCCATTCCATATGCGAGAGCCACGGCGGTCAGGCTTGGCTGATTCTGGATGCCCGGCTGGCGCGGTCTGCACTGCGCGATTGCTTTTTTGGCCGGCTATGGGCGTTTCAGGCAGTGCCGGCCGCCATGCTCATGCTGTTCGGCGCAAGGCGTGCGCCGACCATCGCCGCGCTCGCAGGCAAGCTCGGCATGCCGAGCTTGCAGCCAACCATCGACACCTACAATGCAGCCGCGCGCGGTGAGTGCCCCGATCCTGTTGGAAAGTCGGCGCCGATGTGCACGCCGCTGGAGGAAGGTCCCTATGTAGCGATTGATATCTCCGTGCACAGCCGCGTCTTTCCATGTTCGGCTATCACGCTAGGTGGACTTCGTGTGGACGAGGGCTCCGGACGGGTACTGGCCGATGGCTCGGAGGACGCTATCGCCGGACTTTACGCGGCAGGCCGCACCGCGGTTGGCATTGCGTCGAATCACTACGTGAGTGGCCTGTCGCTGGCAGACTGCATCTGGTCCGGGCGCAATGTCGGGCGCGCTATTGCCGCCTGCCTGCAAGGCGCCGTGTGGGACAGTACCGTCCCTGATGCCGGGTCCAGGGACAAGGACGCGGGGACGCGGCACGTGCAATCGGCTTGAGAGATGCGCGCTGGGGCGTGCGCTGCCGGCTGGCGCAGGCATGAACCGGTGCTTCGGCCAGCGCGCCGGGTCTAGTCCGAAGGGACGATGAACCGTACCCGCCCGGTCCGTATCGTGGAGCGTGGCCCAAGGTACGGCGCCGGGGCGCTGGTGCGGCGGGCCGCCCAGGACTATCAGGGGAAGACATGTCCACACAAGGCTACAAGATTGAATCGCGGCCGCCGGAGGCACGCTTCGCGCGCGGCTGGCATTGTCTCGGGCTGGCGGACGACTACAGGGATGGCCGGCCCCACAGGCTCGACATCTTCGGCCGGCGCCTCGCCGTCTTTGCCGACTCCGCCGGCGATATCAAGATCATCGACGGCTATTGCCCGCACATGGGCGCGGATCTCAGCACCGGCACCGTGCAGGGCGACAACATCGCCTGCCCGTTCCACGGCTGGCAATGGGGTGGCGACGGCGGCTGCAAATCGATCCCCTACTGCAAGCGCGTGCCGCCCAAGGCGCGCATCGGCAGATGGACCACCTGCGAGCAGAACAAGCTGCTGTTCATCTGGCATGACCCGCAAGGCAATGCGCCGCCGCCGGAAGTCGCCATTCCGCGCATCGATGCGTGCTTTTCCGATGCGTGGTCGGACTGGGCGCTGGACAAGATGCTGATCCACACCAACTGCCGCGAGCTGGTCGACAATATCTCCGACATGGCGCACTTTGGCGCCGTGCATGGCGCACCGGTCGATTACTTCGCCAACCTGTTCGAGGGCCACAAGGGCACGCAGCTCATGATTGGCCGCAGCGCCAGGCTTTCCGGCGAAGACCAGCTGACCGCGCTCTCCACCTACTTCGGCCCCGCGTATCACATCACGGAAATGAGCGGGCGCATGGGCGACCATGCCTATCCACTCCATCCTGCTCAACTGCCACGTGCCGGTGGATACCAACAGCTTTGAGCTGCGCTACGGCGTGCTGGTCAAGCGCGTGCCGGGCCTGTCGGAAGAGCAGAATCGCTCCATCGCGCAGGCATACGTGGAGCAGGCGCGTAGCGCCTTCTATGAGGACGTGGCGATCTGGGACAGCAAGATCCGCATCGACAACCCGCTGCTGTGCGAAGGCGATGGTCCGCTCTACCAGATGCGCGACTGGTACGGGCAGTTCTACACCGACATTGAAAGCGTGCGGCCGGGGAGTGTGGAGCGGCGCAAATTCGAGCTCAATATTGCCGGGATCGAACCGCCGGCGCTGCATCACGTGTTTGAGGGGTAGGAATGCCGGCTGCGGCGGGCTGGCCATCCGCAGCTGGCCGCATCTGGCCGGCGCTGATTTACGGGAAAGCAGCCGGCCGGTTCCGGGAGCCGTTACCAGATCGTCTTGACGTGCGGGTAGGCGCGGATCTTCTCGTCCTTCGTCACCAGCGGTACGGAGAACTTGCGCGCGGTGGCCACAATCATGCGGTCGGCCGGATCCTTGTGGAATACCCCCGGAAGTTCTACTGACTTGATGGCGATCTCGGTATCCACAGGTACTACGCGCACGGCTTCAAGTTGCCCCACGGTGGCGAACCAGTTCGTCGCATCCATCGAAAGCACAAGGCGCTCGCGCGCCACCAGCGCTGCGATTTCCCATGCGGAAATCGATGAGACCAGTATTTGGCCGCCATCCAGTTCCTTCTCGATGCTCGCCTTGGCCTTCCTGCTCAGCAGCGGATCGCTGCTCACCCACCAGACGAGCGTGTGCGTGTCCAGGACGATCACCGCGCCGCCTCCCAATCATCCGCGTCCACCGGCTCGGTCGGTGCGTTGTAGCGCAGCACGGAATCGCGCAGGATTTCCAGTGGGCTACGCGAGGTACTCCGATACGGCCGGACCTCGAGAACCGGCTTGCCGTGGTTGGTCACCACCAGTGGTTCGCCCGAGTCCTCAACCTGGCGGAAGTACTCCAGCGCATGTGCCTTGAAGTCCGATTTTGAGACTTGCCTCTCCATCTCTGCTCCTGGTCATATGTCTATGGTCATATATTCTAAATGAAGATGGCCGGGAGACTTGGTTATTCTCTTGAGGGTGGGTGATGAAAAAGGCATTTGCCCTGGCCGCGCTAGGCGGCCAGGGCAAATATGGGGGTTGCCGCGTCCCGTCAGGCCATCAACCCACGCTCCCGCGCCAGCGTTATCGCGGTGTCTTCGATCATGTCTTCCTGCCCCCCACCAGGCGCTGGCGCCCCAGTTCGACCAGGATCTCGCGCGCCGGAATGCCGTACTTGGCCTGGGCGCGCTTGGCGAACAGCAGGAACGACGAGTACACGCCGGCGTAGCCCAGCGTGAGCGCATCGCGGTCGATGCGGATCGGCTGGTCCATGATGGGTACCACCAGGTCTTCGGCCACGTCGGCGATACGGAACACGTCCACGCCGGTCTCGATGCCCATGCGCTCGCAGACAGCCACGAGAACTTCCATCGGTGTATTGCCGGCGCCCGCGCCCAGCCCGGCGGCCGCCGCGTCGATGCGGGTGGCGCCGCAGGCCACGGCCGCCAGCGAGTTCGCGATCCCCATGGCGAGGTTGTGGTGCCCGTGGAAGCCCAGCTCGGTGTCCGGCTTGAGCGCCTGGCGCACGGCCGTCAGCTTGGCGGTGACGTCGTGCGGCAGCATATGCCCCGCCGAGTCGGTGATGTAGAGGCAGTTGGCGCCATAGGACTCCATCAGCAGCGCCTGTTCCACCAGCGTCGCTTCCGGCGCCATGTGTGCCATCATCAGGAAGCCCACAGTGTCCATGCCGAGCTTACGCGCCATGCCGATATGCTGCTCGGAGACATCGGCCTCGGTGCAGTGGGTGGCTACGCGGATGGTGTGCACGCCCAGTTCATGCGCCATGCGCAGGTGGTCGATGGTGCCGATGCCGGGCAGCAGCAGGGCGGAGACCTTGGCTTGCTTCAGTTCGCCCAGCACGGCTTGCAGGTATTCCTCGTCGCTATGCGCGGGAAAGCCGTAGTTGACCGAGGCGCCGCCAAGGCCGTCACCGTGGGTCACTTCGATCAGCGGCACGCCGGCGTCGTCCAGCCCGCGGGCGATCGTCTTCATCTGGTCGAGCGAGATCTGGTGGCGCTTCGGGTGCATGCCGTCGCGCAGGGTCATGTCGTGCACGGTAATGCGTTGGCTCATATCTGGCTCCTTATGCGGTAGTGGCCACGGCGGGCAGCGCGCCGCGCAGCATAGCGGCGCCGATGTGCTCGGCGGTACGGGCGGCGGCGGCGGTCATGATGTCGAGATTGCCGGCGTACTTGGGCAGGTAGTCGCCCAGGCCCTCGACTTCCATGAAGATGGAGACTCGCTTGCCATCGAAGACAGGGCCGTTCTTGAGCGTGTAGCCGGGCACGTATTGCCGCACCTCGGCAATCATGTCGTGGACCGACGCCGTGATGGCGTCCACGTCCGGCTCGTCCTCGGTCAGGCAGTGGATGGTGTCGCGCATGATGAGCGGGGGCTCGGCCGGGTTGATGACGATGATGGCCTTGCCCTGCCGCGCGCCGCCGACCTGCTCGATGGCGTCGGCGGTGGTGCGGGTGAACTCGTCGATGTTCCGGCGCGTGCCGGGCCCGACCGAGCGCGAGGAAACGGTGGCGACGATTTCGCCATAGGCCACCGCCTGCACGCGCGACACCGCATACACCATGGGAATGGTGGCCTGGCCGCCGCAGGTGACCATATTGACGTTCATCGCATTGCTGCCGAGATGTTCGTCCAGGTTGACCGGCGGCACGCAGAAGGGGCCGATGGCCGCCGGCGTCAGGTCGATCACGCGCACGCCGCGCGCGGTGAGCTGGTCGGAGTGCTGGCGGTGCACGTAGGCCGAGGTCGCGTCGAAGGCGATGCGGATGTCGTCGGCGGCTAGGTGCGGCAGCAGGCCATCGAGGCCCTGGTCGGTCGTCTTCAGGCCCAGTTCCCGGGCCCGGGCGAGGCCATCCGACGACGGGTCGACGCCGACCACCCAGGTATGTTTCAGGATGGTGCTGCGGCGCAGCTTATAGAGCAGATCGGTGCCGATATTGCCGGGGCCGATCAGGGCGCACTTGATTTTTGCCATGGGGCTTCCTTGCTTGGAGTGGGCAGGGTGGGAAAGGTCAGGTGAATCGGGGGCTGCAACTGCCGATGCCGCCGCTGCGCAGGTGCGGGCGGTCTCCGTTGTCTCCCCATATCGTGCTGGTGATGCGTGGTAATGCATTGACCTGGCATGCCTTGTGGCCGGTTTCCTTGATGGGAAGCGTAATGAGCGAGGGAGGGCGCGGAATCGTCAGAACGGACTAGTACAACATCCCGTAAATGGCTTTAATAATTATCGGGCTGCAGATATAGGTGCAGGAGCGTGACGACCAGCTCGGCCATCTCGTCGAGTGTACCGTTGCCTGGCAACGGTTCCCAACGCCCGCTATGGCTGCGAAAGGCGGCGCCATAACGATTGCGGCCGAGCTCGGTCAGCCGAGCCACCACGGTCGGCTCCTCGTCGTCCAGACGTTTGATCAGCAGGTGACGCCCGTAGGCTTGCGTGATGATCTGCTCGTGGCCGAGCAGGCTGCGCAGTTGCCGCTGCAATTCGGCAGCGTAATGTTTGGCGGGTAAGGCTGGCATGTCGTTCCTCGATTACGATGCGCCGGTTTGTAGCGGATAGCCCCGGAAAGTCCATTTGAACGGGCGTGCCGCCCGATTGTGCGCGTGGACAAACTGCTCGGTGCGCTCGCGCAGGTGCGCGGTGCTGGCGTGGCTCGCGTGGCGCAGCACCCGGCGCGTGTAGCGGGCAAACCAGAGTTCGATCTGATTGACCCAACTCGCGTGCAATGGCGTGAAGTGGAAGTGAAACCGCCCATCGTGCCGGGCGTTAAACGCCTGCCAGACGGCCTGGGCGCGATGCGTATTGAGGTTATCCCACACGACGTGCACCTGTTTGCCCGGGTACGCGCTTGCCACGCGCTCCATGAAGGCGACCAGATCGTCCTGGGTGCGCCGGTCGCGGCATTCTGCCAGCACCTGTCCGGTATGCACGTCCAGCGCCGCAATCAACGCCTGGGTGCCGTGACGAATATATTCAAACTCGCGCCGACGCAGTCGCCCCGGCGCGGGTGCCCGTCCCGGGTGCTTACGTTCGATGGCCTGAATGCCGCTCTTCTCGTCGATACTGAGTACCACGGCGTTTCGCGGCGCCTTACGGTACAGCTTGCAAATGCCGTTGACCTTCTCGCGAAAGGCCGGGTCTGGGCTATGTAGCCTTTGCTGGACCCGGTGCGCACGCACGTCGCCGGCCTGCAAAATGCGCTGCACCTGGCTGCGGCTGATCTGCTCGACAACGCCACGCTCCACGGCGCGCACCACAATCTCGTCGAGCGTGGGCGTGACCCGCCCCTCAGGTTCCTGCGTCTCACACGCCAGCGCGATCAACTGTAGTCGCTCCTCGTGCGTGATGCGCGGCGGACGGCCGCTGCGCTCGCCCTCGCGAATGCCTTGGGCACCTTGCTGGGCAATGCGCTTGCGCCACAGGCAGACCGTTTGCACCGATACACCCAGTTCCCGCGCAATGACCGTATTGGAGTGGCCCTCGTGCGCCCACAACGCGATTCGCGCGCGCATCACATCTCGCTGCGGCGCCGTCTTGCGCTCGATCAGCGATTGCAGTTCCTGTCTTTCTTTCTTCGCCAGCTTCACTGGCATTGCTTGGCGGCCTCGGCTCATCCCGCCATCATGTCCGAGGTGATTAAATATTCAAGCTATTTAAGGGATGTTGTACTAGACGGCTTCCCGTAAGCGCCGTTTCGCTTGCAGGCGCGTGCACGTGTTGCTAGTCCGAACGGAGGATGAGGCGCGGCGGCATGCGCGATAGCGTCGGGCATCGCCCTGCGCGGTGAGATCGCGGCGCGGGAATCACGAATCACAAAGGAGGAATGCGATGCGCAGTGCAAAGGAATCCATCGTCGCGGTAGTCACGGGTGGCTCCCGGGGCGCGGGCAAGGGCATCGCGCTGGCGCTGGCGCAAGCCGGCGCGACGGTGTACGTCACCGGGCGCACCGAGCGCAACGGCGATGCGCCGCTGCCCGGCACCATCCACGAGACCGCGCGCGAGATCGATGCGCGCGGCGGCAAGGGCATCGCAGTGGCCTGCGACCATCGCGACGATGCGCAGGTGCGCAGGCTGTTCGAACAGGTGGGCGACGAATCGGGGCGGCTGGACATCCTGGTGAACAACGCTACCTTCCTGCACGACGAACTGATCGAGCCCGGCGGCTTCTGGAAGAAGCCGCTTGCCCTGGTGGACATCCTCGACGTGGGCCTGCGCTCGGCCTATGTGGCCAGCTGGCATGCTGCGCCCATGATGGTGGCTGGCGGGCGCGGATTGATGGCGTTCACGTCGTCCTTCGGTGCGAGCTGCTATATGCACGGCCCGGCCTACGGCGCACAGAAGACCGGCGTGGACAAGTTCGCCAAGGACATGGCGGTTGACCTGCGCCCGTACGGCGTGGCCGCGGTATCGGTCTGGATGGGCCCGCTGCGCACCGAGCGCACCATGCGGGTCTGGGAGCGCGAGCCCGACAAATACGCCGCGTTTGCGCCGAGCGCGGAAAGCCCCGAGTTCACCGGCAAGGTCATACTCGCCTTGCATGGCGATCCCGCCGTCATGGAGAAATCCGGTCAGGTGCTGATCAGCGCCGAAATCGCGCAGGAATATGGCATACGCGATATCGACGGCAAGGAGCCCGTTTCCTATCGCTCGGTGCTGGGCGGGCCGGTGCAGGCGCATCCTGCCAAGGTCGAGTAGGCGCGCGCCGGGCGGGTCAGCCGGCCTGATGGACTGACGCGTCGAGGAAGGCCGGACGCTCGCCGCCACCGTCGATGACAGGTTGGCGCCCGAGACGTAGGCGGCATGCGGCGAGGCCAGGAACAGGCAGGCGTCGGCGATTTCGCGCGGAGCGGCAAGGCGTCCGAGCGGCACGGTATTGGCCACCTGCTGGAGCGTGGCCGGATCGCCGTAGTGTTGCTGCTGCGCGGCCTCGGTCAGCACCAGGCCCGGACTGACGGCCGTGACCCGCACGCGCGGGGCCCATTCCCGGCTAGCGAACGGACCGCGTTCAGGATGCCCGCCTTGGCCGCCCCGTAGGCGGCGGTGCCGGGGGAGGGCCGCAGCGCGCTGACACTACCGATGAAGATCTGCGTGCCAC
This sequence comes from Cupriavidus sp. F041, assembly GCF_057814235.1. Taxonomy (NCBI): domain Bacteria; kingdom Pseudomonadati; phylum Pseudomonadota; class Betaproteobacteria; order Burkholderiales; family Burkholderiaceae; genus Cupriavidus; species Cupriavidus sp. F041. The sequence continues at coordinate 533,473 of NZ_JBVASY010000001.1, read as the reverse complement.
CACTGGCCTGGGTTTGCATGCGTGCGTTGGCGCGCTGCGCCAGCTGCAGCGGCGCCACCAGGTTCAGGCGGATGATCGATTCCATCAGGCGCGGCGAGGCGTCCGCGGCGAGCGCGAAGGGTGCGCCGCCGGCGTTGTGGATCACGATATCGAGCGAGCCGGTGCTGTCGACGATCCGGGTCAGCAGGGCCGCCACCTGCTCGGCGTCGCGGATGTCGGCTGCCATGAATTCCGCCTGGCGGTGCTGCGTCCCGCCAGGCGCCGGCGGCGTGCGCCCGCAGGTGAATACGCGGGCACCCGCCGCGAGGAAGCCTTCGGCAATGACGCGGCCAATGCCGCGCGCGCCACCTGTTACCAACACCGTCTTCCCGCTGAAGTCGATTCCCGTCATCTCTGTTTTCCCCTGATCTCGTTGCCTTGCTGGTCAGTGCGATCTTAGGGAAATCCACGGGACGCTTCGTAGTCTGAAAGGACGATGCCTGTCCCGTGGCGCATGCGCATGATTGGCCGGGTTCGTCATGACAACAGGGGAGACACCGACATGTCCAGTACGTCGCCTGCAGCATTTCCGGCCGGCCAAACCATCACCACGCCAGACGGCCTGCGTCTGCACTACCTCGATGCCGGCGCCGGAGAACCCGTGGTGTTTATTCACGGCAGCGGCCCGGGCGCCAGCGGCCACAGCAACTTCAAGCACAACGTGCCGGCTTTTACCGCAGCCGGCTTCCGCGCCGTGGTGGTCGACCTGCCGGGCTACGGGCAGTCATCGAAGCCGGCGGATGTGGAATACACGCTGGACTTCTTCGTCGCCGCGCTGCGCGCGCAATTGCTGGCGCTGGGACTGCCGCGCTGCGTGCTGGTGGGCAACTCGCTGGGCGGCGCCATTGCGCTGAAATACGCGCTGGACTACCCGGAGCATGTGAGCCGCCTGGTGATGATGGCGCCAGGCGGCGTCGAGGACCGGGAAACCTATTTCCGCATGGAGGGCATCGAGAAGATGGTGTCGCTGTTCACCGGCGGGCAAATGAACCATGACACCATGCGCCAGCCACTGAAGTTGCTGGTGCATGACGCCACGCTGGTCACCGATGCGCTGGTGGACGAGCGCATGGCCGTCTGCAAGGAGCAGCCGCGCGAGGTGCTGGCCACCATGAAGGTGCCCAACCTGACTGAACGCCTGGGTGAGATCGCGTGCCCGGTGCTCGGTTTCTGGGGCACGGAAGACCGCTTCAACCCGGCTGGCGGCGCTCTCAAGTTCCGGCAGGGTTGCCGCGATGCGCGCTTCGTGCTGATTCGCCAGCGCTGAGCGGCTGTTCGAGCGCCAGGGCGTGCAATGCGTCACGCTGGAACAGGTGGCCGGTGCCATCGCCATGACACGCGGTGCGGTCTACGGGCACTTCCGTAGCCGCGCCGACCTGCTGGCAGCCATCATGGGGCGGGCGGAAGCGCATCTGGCCGGCTGGCTCGCAGCCTTCGCCGGTAACGGCGGGGGGCTGGCCCGCCCGGATCTGGAGCGCGTGCTTGCGACGATGTTGCAGGACGAGGCGGTGCCGCGCTATGCGGGCATCGTCCTCGGCTTGCTGCACCACGCTTGCACGCCTGCGTGCGAGCTATGCCACCTGACAGTCCGCATCCGTGCCCGTGCCAAGGTGCTGTGCGACGACCTTGGCAGGCTGCTGGGCGAGCAAGACAAGGCCATGCTGCTGGCGGCGCATCTCTGGGGCCTGCTATGCGCCCGTTCGCTGCGACTGGCGCCGGTAGATCTGGCGGGGTGCGTCGGGCCGCTGCTGCGACTCTATGGGGACAAGCTGGCGCTTGCCTTGGCGCTTCGCCTGCTTCCCCGGCGCGTGCACGGGCGTACGGGATTGCCCCTAGTCTGCCTGGACGAGGAAGTTATTCGTTCCAGTGGCTACCTTTGGGGCATGAGACCGTGCCGGCCCGGCGATGCAGGAGCAGGCCAGAAGGGAAAGAAGAGACAGCAGGGAGGAGACTGTCGTGAAAGCTGGAAATCGCATCAGATATTTGTTGGGCGCCGCCGCAGTGCTGGCGCTTGGCTTCGCCGCCGGCCTGATAACGGCGGCGGCTCCCGCCAGGGAGGACGGCGCGAACGAACGCGCATCCGCCGCCGCGACGGATATCCGGGTCGCGGTGGATGCCGTGCCGACTGACTGTGACTATGCCTGCTGGCAGAACCGGGGCGTCTCGGCCGTGACGCTACTGGGCAATTGGCCGCCTCGGTAGCCACCCGGTCCTGGCAGGGAACATGGCGAGATCTTCTCCGGGGGCCGGCATCGGCCGGTCATGCTGGTCCAGCCTCTGTTCCATCATCATCTGCATCAGGTCCATGCTGTCCTCCATGATGTTCATGCGCTGGTCCGGACTCATGCGGGGACCGCCGGCCCCGCGCCCCTTGCCGCCGACCATCCCCCTGCCGTCCATCCTATCCATCATCATCGACCGTCCATGCCATGCATGCTCTGCATGCGCTCCGCCATCGCGCGCCGCCGCCCGTGCGCGGTACCTCGACCTGGCACAACGAATCGTTCCTTCTTGATTGGCATCAATCTCTCGGCGCCGGCTACGCACACACTAGAGGCGTAGTGATGCCTCGCGCGGCTGCGAGTGCTTGAATCGGTACATCGGGGTGGCGGAGTGCCAGGCAATTCGGGCGCCCATCCAGCGAAACTGCTGCTTGAGAAGGAAGTCGTGGATCGCGCGACGCTGGATCAGCTGCTGTCGGTTAAGCCGCCGGTGCCGGAGAACGCCCGGCCTGGCGAAATACCGGTCAGCGGACGGCCGGTGGGAGCGGAATCATGAGTAAGAGGCGGCATGGATATCTGTCGGGAGATGAGAACGGCGTCCCGTCGCACGATGGGCACGATGGCTATGAGGAAGATCTACGCCTGCTGCAGATAGAGTTGGTGAAGCTGCAGAAACACTTCATTGGTTGCCAGGACAAGATCCTGGTGATCCTTGAAGGCCGCGACGCAGCCGGCAAGGATGGCACCATCAAGCGCATCGTCGAGTATCTCAGCCCGCGCGAGACACGGGTGGTGGCTCTGGGAAAACCCTCCGACCGGGATCGTGGTTCGTGGTACTTCCAACGCTATGTGGCGTACCTGCCGGCTGCCGGGGAATTCGCGCTGTTCAATCGTAGCTGGTACAACCGCGCGGGCGTTGAACACGTCATGGGGTTTTGTACCGACGCTGAGCGTGAGGAGTTCATGTCGAGCGTCACGGAGTTTGAAAGCATGCTGGTTCGCTCGGGAATCCGCTTGATCAAGTACTACCTCGATATCAGCAAGGAGGAACAGAAGAAGCGCCTTGCGGAGCGGCGGCGCGATCCCCTGAAGCAATGGAAGGTCAGCCCGATCGACCAGCAGGCGGTGCGCTTGTGGAAGAAATACAGCGAGGCCCGCAACGAGATGTTTGCTCGCACGAGCGCCGCGGTGCCATGGAGCGTGGTGCGTGCCGACGATAAGCGCCTGGCGCGCCTTAACCTGATCAAGGACTTGCTGACGCGCCTGCACTATGCCGACAAGGACGACATGCTGATACGCCCCAGTCGGGAGATCGTATTCACCTATGGCGCGTCATATCTGGAGAACGGTGCTATCGCGGCATGATGGTCGGGCGCCATGAAGCCTCCATCAAGCCACTTCCGCCACCCGTATCTCCGCCAGCAGCTTCTTCAGCTCCGGCACGCAAGACCCGCAATTGCCGCCCGCCTTCACACAGGCGGTGACTTCGGCCGGCGTCTTCAGGTCGTGCTTGCGCACCGCGTCGCAGATGGTGTTGCGCCCCACGCCGAAGCAGGAGCACACAGTAGGGCCGGCGTCGGCGCCTTTTTCCATCGGCTGGCCCAGCAGCAGGCCGATGCGATCGGTGTCTTCCAGGCGGTCCTTGGCGAACAGCGTGGACAGCCACGCGCGCGAGGGCAGTTCGGGGCGCGTGCACACATAGATGCAGGCCTGGAGTCGGTCGTCGACCACATGGCCGGCATGGTAGACGCCGGCAGTGCGGTCTTCGTACTCGATCCAGTCCGCATTGGGGTCGTCGATGCCAAGCAACCGGCGGGCCCACGCGGCGCGGTCGGCGATACTCTCGCGGCCGGCAAACTCGTAGCGCTGGAACTGGCGGCCCTGGATGCGCGTCCAGTAGGTCAGTGCGTCCGCGTGGAGGTCCTCGCGGCTCAACACGAAGCCATGCCACGACACGCGGAACTCTTCCACGCGCACCGGCGTGTGCTTGAACTCGGGCTCGCCCGAGACCGGGTCCACCACCGGATTGACCAGCGCGCCTACGCGCGCATCGGAGCTGAACTGGCCGTTCCAGTGGATCGGCACGAATACGCTGCCGCGCGCAATGCCGCCGCTGTGCTGCACCCGCGCCACCATGGCGCCCCAGCGCGTGGTCACGCGAGCCAGCTTGCCTTCGCTGACGCCGCATAGCAGGGCGTCCTGCGGGTGCATGTCGACGAAGGGCTCGGCGATGTGGTCGGCCAGCTTTGGCGATTTCCCTGTGCGGGTCATGGTGTGCCACTGGTCGCGTACGCGGCCCGTGTTGAGCACCAGCGGGAACTCGTCGTCGGTGGCGTGGAACGGCGCGCGCGGCGCGGTGGCGATAAAGCGGGCGCGGCCATCGGGATGGGCGAAACGGCCGTCGGTGAACAGCCGGGCAGTGCCGCCGGACGCGTTGGCGAAGCTCCCGGACGGCGCGGCCATCACCGGCCATTGCACCGGCGGGAGCGCGTCGAATTGCTGCTGGCTCATGCCAGCCAGCCCGGCGAGGTCGAACAGGCGTGGCGCGTGGGCCTGATCGCCGCTGCCCGCGTTCCGGTACGCGCTCAGTCGCGCGTGCTCGTCGAATATCTCGTGCGGTCCGGCAAAGCGGAATCCCTCAAAGCCCATGCGCGAGGCCACGTCGCACAGGATCCGCCAGTCGGCGCGGGCCTCGCCGGGCGCCGGCAGGAAGGCGCGCTGGCGCGAGATGCGGCGCTCGGAACTGGTGACGGTGCCGTCCTTCTCGCCCCAGCCCAGCGCCGGCAGCAGGACGTGCGCGGCGTCGTTGGTATCCGTGCGCAGCATGATGTCGGAGCTGACCACCAGTTGGCATCGGGCCAGCGCGCGGCGGGCCTGGTCGGCATCGGGCAGGCTGACGACCGGGTTGGTGGCGATCACCCACACGGCCTTGACGCGGCCTTGCTCGATGGCTTCGAACAGCTCCACCGCCTTCAGGCCAGGCTTGTCCGCGATGGCGGGCGAGCCCCAGAACGATTGCACGATCTCGCGGTGCAGCGGGTCGGCCAGCTCCATGTGCGCGGCCAGCATATTGGCCAGGCCGCCGACTTCCCGGCCGCCCATCGCGTTGGGCTGCCCCGTCAGCGAGAAGGGGCCCATGCCCGGCTTGCCCAGCCGGCCAGTGGCCAGGTGGCAGTTGATGATGCTGTTGACCTTGTCGGTGCCTGCCGACGATTGGTTCACGCCTTGGGAGAAGCCGGTCACCACCTTCGGCGTGGCCGCGAACAGCGCATAGAAACCACGCAGGGCTTCGGGGTCCAGCTTGCAGGCCTTGGCCACCTTGGCGACATCGGTGCAATCCGGGCCAGCCGCGGCCAGCGCGGCGTCCAGGCCGCTGGTATGGGCATCGATGAACGTCTGGTCCAGCGCGCCGTGCTGCGCCAGGTAGTGCAGCAGGCCATTGAACAGCCACACATCGGTGCCCGGCTTGACCGGCAGGTGCAGGTCGGCCAGCTCGCACGTTGCGGTGCGGCGCGGGTCGATCACCACCAGCTTCATCCCGGGGCGGGCTTCCTTGGCTTTCAACAGCCGCTGGAACAGGATCGGGTGGCACCACGCGGTGTTGGAGCCGACCAGTACCACCAGGTCGGCCAGTTCCAGGTCTTCGTAGTTGCCCGGCACCAGGTCCTCGCCAAAGGCGCGCTTGTGCCCGGCCACCGCCGACGACATGCACAGCCGCGAGTTGGTGTCGATATTGGCGCTGCCGATAAAGCCCTTCATCAGCTTGTTGGCGACGTAGTAGTCCTCGGTCAGCAACTGGCCGGAGACGTAGAGCGCCACGGCATCGGGGCCGTGCTCGGCGATGATGTCCTTGAAGCCCTGGGCGACCTTGTCCAGCGCGTGGTCCCAGGACACTTGCTGCAAGGCGCCGTCGGCACCGCGTACTTGCGGGTGCAGCAAGCGGCCTTCCAGGCCAACGGTTTCCGCCAGTGCCGAGCCCTTCACGCACAGGCGGCCCTGGTTGGAGCCGTGGCTGGCGTCGCCGGCCACCTCCACGCTGCCGTCGGCATGGCGGGTGGCGCGCACGCCGCAGCCCACGCCGCAATACGGGCAGGTGGTATCGGTGACGGTGACTGAGGCGTCGGCGGACAGCAGGGCGGGCGAACCGGTTGAGAGGATGACGGGGATATCGGACAGGTTCACGTTAGCGCTCGTTGCTGGCGGTCAATCGGAGACTGGATTGTTCAAGCGTTGAATCGTTCAAGCGTTAAATCGGTCAGGCTGCCATGGCCTCGCACTGCGCCTTGCCGAACAGCAGCCGCTGGCGCATGGCGCCCACCGGGGCGCCGCTCTGGATCAGGTCGAAGTACCAGGGGCCGTCCTGCACGTCGCCGTACAGTACCGCCCCGACCAGCCGCCCGCCTTGCAGCACCAGCCGTTTGTACATACCGCGGCGCGGATCGCGCATGACGAGATCCTCGCTGCCTTCGCCGCCGATGAAGTCGCCGGCGGAGTAAAGATCCACGCCAGTCACTTTGAGCTTGGTGGCCGTGGCCTGCTGCACATAGCGGCGATGCCCGGCGCCGGCCAGGTGCGCGGCGGCCACGCGCGCCTGTTCCCAGATCGGCGCGACCAGCCCGAATGTGGCCTGCCGGTGCTGCACGCATTCGCCTACGGCGTACACGCGCGGATCGAAGGTCTGCAAGGTGTCGTCCACCACGATGGCGCGCTCGCAGCGCAACCCGGCCTGCAGGGCCAGTTCGATATTGGGGCGTACGCCGGCGGTCATCACCACCAGGTCGGCGGGGATCTGGGTACCATCCTTAAAGGATACGCCGGTCACGCGGTCTTCCCCAAGGATGCCGCTGGTATTGGCATTGAGCAGGAAGCGCAGGCCCTTGCGCTCAAGCGCCTGCTTGAGCAACGCGGCGGCGGGCTTGTCGAGCTGGCGCTCCATCAAGCTGTCGGCCACGTGCACTACGCTGACCTCCATGCCCTGGCGCATCAGGCCGTTGGCGGCTTCCAGGCCGAGCAGGCCGCCGCCGATCACCACGGCGTGGCGATGGTTGCGGGCCGCCGCCAGCATGGTTTCCACGTCCTGGATGTCGCGAAAGGCGATGACGCCGTCGAGCTGGTGGCCCGGCACGGGGATGATGAACGGCTTGGAGCCGGTCGCCAGCAGCAGGCGGTCGTAGCCCACTTCCCGCCCGGACTGCGAGCGCACCAGCCGGCGGCGGCGGTCGATCGCCACCACCGGATCGCCCGCCAGCAGTTCGATACCGTTCTGTTCGTACCAGTCGCGGGTGTTGAGCATGATGTCCGCGACCGTCTTCTCGCCCGCCAGCACCGGCGAGAGCAGGATGCGGTTGTAGTTGCCGTGCGGCTCGGCGCCGAACACGGTGATGTCATAGAGGTCGGGCGCGAGCTTGAGCAACTCCTCGACCGTACGCATGCCGGCCATGCCGTTGCCGACCACCACCAGGCGGGGTTTGGGGGGCGTGGTCATGCGGCCACCCAGACTTTGCCGTCATAGACGCGGGCCGGATACGCCGCGATGGAGTGCTCGGGCGCTTCCAGGCATTCGCCGGTCTGCAGATCGAAGTGATGCTTGTAGATCGGCGACGCCACCACGATGCGCTCGCCCAGGCTGCCCACCAGGCCGCGCGACAGCACGGCGGCGTTGGAATTGGGATCGTAATTGGAGATGGCGAACACCTGGTCGCCGTTGCCGCCCTGATCGTCGCTGTGGCCGGGGCCGACCCGGAACACGGCGATCTGTGCCTTGTCCACCAGTGCGCACACGCCGGTATTGGGCACGATGTCGCGCAGGCTGCAAACGGCGGTCCAGGCTTCGGTATGGTGGGTGTGGCTCATGATGTCTTCCTTGGGCGTTGGCGCGAGATGTTGGGTCGGGACGGTTCAGGCTGCCTTGACGATCACGGGGATCTGCTCAAGCCGGGATTTACGCAAGTTCCGTTCCTCCGGCGTGGCCGGGCGGATCTGGCCGCGCTCCTCCATAAAGACCAGGTTGTCGTCGCGCATGTCGCTGTTGACGAAGTGGCGGAAGCGCTTGCGGGTTTCCGGGTTGGTCACGGCGGCCTTCCATTCGTCTTCGTAGGTGTCCACCACATGCTGCATCTGCGCTTCCAGTTCGGCGCCGATGCCCAGGCTGTCTTCCAGCACCACGGCCTTGAGGTAGTCCAGGCCGCCTTCGAGGTTGTCGCGCCACACGCTGGTGCGTTGCAGGCGGTCGGCGGTGCGCACGTAGAACATCAGGAAGCGGTCCACATAGCGCAGCAAGGTTTCGCGGTCCAGGTCGCTGGCCAGCAGTTCGGCGTGGCGGGGCTTCATGCCGCCGTTGCCGCACACGTACAGGTTCCAGCCGCGTTCGGTGGCGATGATGCCCACGTCCTTGCCCTGGGCTTCGGCGCACTCGCGGGTGCAGCCGGAAACACCAAACTTGATCTTGTGGGGCGCGCGCAGGCCCTTGTAGCGGTTTTCGATCTCGACGGCCAGGCCGACCGAGTCGTCCACGCCGTAACGGCACCAGGTGGAGCCCACGCACGATTTCACGGTGCGCAGGGACTTGCCGTAGGCATGGCCGGACTCGAAGCCGGCGGCGATCAGTTCTTCCCAGATCATCGGCAGTTCTTCCACGCGGGCGCCGAACATATCGACCCGGGCGCCGCCCGTGATCTTGGTGTAGAGGCCGTACTTCTTGGCTACTTGGCCCACCGCGATCAGGCCGTCGGGCGTGACTTCGCCGCCCGGCATGCGCGGCACCACGGAGTAGGTGCCGTCCTTCTGGATATTGCCCAGGAAGTAATCGTTCGAGTCCTGCAGGCTGGCGTGCTCTTCCTTGAGCACGAACTCGTTCCAGCAGGAGGCGAGGATGCTCGCCACGGTCGGCTTGCAGACGTCGCAGCCCAGGCCCTTGCCATGCGCCGCCAGCAGATCGCCAAAGGTCTTGAAGCCGCCCACGCGGACCAGGTGGTAAAGCTCCTGGCGCGAGTAGGCGAAGTGTTCGCACAGGTGGTTGTTGACCGCCAGGCCTTGCTTCTTCATCTCGGCCTTCATCACCTGCGTGACCAGCGGTACGCAGCCGCCGCAGGTGCTGCCGGCCTTGGTGCAGCGCTTCAGCTCGCCGATGGTGGTGGCGCCATCGCAGACCGCAGCGCAGATATCGCCCTTGGAAACGTTGTTGCACGAGCAGATCTGCGCGGACTCCGGCAGCGCGTCGGCGCCCAGACCTGGCTTGGCCTGGCCATCGGAGGACGGCAGGATCAGGAATTCCGGCGACTCGGGCAACTCGATCTTGTTGAGCATCATCTGCAGCAGGGTGCCGTATTCCTCGGCATCGCCGACCAGCACGCCGCCCAGCAGGTACTTGCCGCATTCGGACACCACCAGCTTCTTGTAGACCTGCTTGCGCTCGTCGGTGAACTGGTAGGAACGGCTGCCGGGTGCGTTGCCGTGCGGGTCGCCCAGGCTGGCCACGTCCACGCCCATCAGCTTGAGCTTGGTGCTCATGTCGGCGCCGGCGAACTCGGCCTGGTGGCCCAGCAGGTGCTTGGCGGCCACGCGGGCCATTTCATAGCCGGGTGCGACCAGGCCGTAGATCTTGCCGTCCCACAGCGCGCATTCGCCGATGGCGTAGACGTCGGGGTCTGAGGTCAGGCACTGGTTGTCCACCGTGATGCCGCCGCGCTCGCCAATGGCCAGGCCGCTGGCGCGGGCCAGTTCGTCGCGCGGGCGTATGCCGGCGGAGAACACGATCATGTCGGTGTCGAGGTGGCTGCCATCGGCAAAGTTCATGCGATGGGTGCCGTCTTCGCCGTCGACGATTTCCACGGTGTTCTTGCGGGTGTGCGCGGTGACGCCGAGTTCTTCGATCTTCCGGCGCAGCATGGCGCCGCCGCCGTCGTCCACCTGTACCGCCATCAGGCGCGGGGCGAATTCCACCACATGGGTTTGCAGGCCCATGTCGCGCAGCGCCTTGGCGCATTCCAGACCCAGCAGGCCGCCGCCGATGACCACGCCGGTCTTCGAGCGCGCGCCGCACTCCTGCATGGCTTCCAGGTCTTCGATGGTGCGGTAGACGAAGCAATCCTTGCGGTCCTTGCCCGGCAGCGGCGGCACGAAGGGGTAGGAGCCGGTGGCGATGATCAGCTTGTCGTAGGACAGCGTCTCGCCGGTGGAAACCGTCACGGTCCTGGCGGCACGGTCAATGCCGGTGGCGCGGGCGTTCAGCCGCAGCAGCATATTGCTGCGCTCGAAGAAGCCGGCTTCCACCAGCGAGAGATCTTCAGCGGACTTGCCGGCGAAGAATTCGGAGAGATGCACGCGGTCATAGGCCGGGCGCGCTTCCTCGCACAGCACGGTGACTTCGATATCTTGCGAGCCTGCCTCGGCCAGGCATTCCAGGAATTTGTGGCCGACCATGCCGTGGCCGATGATGATCAGTTTCATGATGATTTCCTTGTTCTGTGAGGCCGCTGTGCTTGTGCTTTTTAGGAGAATCGTTGCGTCGGTACGGCTCAGGAGCCGGAGCCGGCGAGGGCGTTGTCGAACAGCGCCTGCTCGCTGGCCTTGTGCTCGGCCGAGAAGCGCACGGCGATGGCGCACAGGGCTGAGACGATGGCCACCGCGCCCAGCACGGTCAGCGTTTGCTGCAGGTTGCCCAGGCCTTTCATCAGGAAGCCCGCCGCCACTGCGCCCACATTGCCGCCGGCGCCGATGATCCCGGCCACGCCGCCGAGCGCCTTGCGGTCGATAAAGGGCACCAGCGCGTAGGTGGCGCCGCAGGCCATGTGGGTGAACAGGCCGAAGGCCAGCATGGCAACGATGGCCGCCGCGACGCTATGCGCCTGGGCGAACCACAGCAGGCCCAGGCCTTCGCCCAGGATCAGCGCGAACAGCAGCGTGGAGCGTGCGTCGAGGCCGCGGCGCAGCGCTGCCTTGTCCGACAGCCAGCCGCCAAGGGCGCGGGCGAACAGGGCGAGCAGGCCGAAGCTGGCCGCGGCCAGGCCGGCGCTGCTGAGCGACAGGCCGAAGCGATCCACGTAATAGGTGGCGGCCACGTTGTGGATGAAGATCTCCACGCCGAAGCAGGCGCCGTAGGTGATGAACAGCATCCACACGCGGTAGTTGGCGGCAGCGGCGACAAAGCTGGCCCAGCCGCCTTTCTTGCCGCTGTCGATGGCGATGCCGCGAGCGCGCAGGTCCTTGAAGTCGCCTTGCGGGCAGTCTTGCGTGAAGCGCCAGTAGACCACCGCCATGATCAGCATCAGCACGCCAGGCACCAGCAACGCCAGGCGCCAGCCCATGGTGTGGCTAACGCCCAGCATCAGGACGCCGCCCAGCAGCAGCGGCATCAGCGCCTGCGCGGCGCCGCCGCCGGCATTGCCCCAGCCAGCCGCAGCCGCGTTTGCGGTGCCCACCACGTTGGGGGCGAACATGACCGAGGTGTGGTACTGCGTGATGACGAAGCTGGCACCCACCGCGCCGATCAGCAGGCGGAAGAACAGGAAGGCTTCGTAGCTCTGCGCCATCGCCACGCCCAGCACGGGAATCGCGCCCAGCGCGAGCAGGCCGGTATAGGCGCGGCGGGGGCCGAAGCGGTCGCACAGCGGGCCGATGGCCAGGCGCACGAGGATGGTCACCGCGACTGCGGCGATATTGATATTGGCAATCTGGTCGGGGGTCAGGCCGAACTCGCCCTTGAGGACGGGCATCAGCGGTGCGCACGCGAACCACGCGAAGAAGCACACGAAGAACGCCATCCACGTCAGGTGGAAGGCACGCATCTGCGGGGTGCGCAGGCTTAGCAGTTCGATGCGGGTGGCTTTGCCGGTCATCATGGCTCCATAAAAACAAATGGCGTCCCGCGAGCCGGTCATAAGACCGGATCAGGGGACGCCGTTGTCCTGGTGGCAGCGGTGAAGACCGCTGCCACCCTGTGTGGGGTGAGCGGGCCGCCGTTGGTCCGCTCGGGTCTTGTTACGCAAGCGGTGTGCCAGGGCGGTTTGTGATGGATGCAGGGGGTTTTGCGCTGCGAGGGCGCGTCAGGCGGGGACCGGATGCGCCGAGGTGGGGCGGGGCGGCACGGTCATGGTGCAGTGCAATGGGCGGGGCGGTGCGTGGGGATGGTGCAGGGGATGGGCGGCTTGAGGTCGTCCAGGCTCATTTCCGCGCTGGAGCGGTGCGGTGCGGCCCCTGCGCGGCGCGCAAAGGCTGAAACGATGTCCCGGTCGCCTGGCGATGCTTTACGCCATGTGCTGTTTCGGGCGCATCTCCTGCCTTTGCAGGCGCCGCTGTCAATTCGAGGCCGAATGACACACCGCCTCCACGCGATTGCCCGCCGGATCGAAGAGAAATGCTGCGTAGTATTCGCTATGGTAGTGAGGCCGGAGGCCCGGATCGCCATCCGAACGTCCCCCGGCAGCGATGCCTGCCGCGAAGAATTCGTCCATCTGTCGGCGGGACGCGGCCTTGAAGCACCAGTGCCGCTTGTTTACTTCGATCCGGCCCGGGTCCAGATAGACCGCAACGCACGTCGATACCGTATCGCCGGACGTGCAGCGCTCGCCGTAGGCAAGCGCATCAGGGCGGTCATAGACCTTCCTTGCCCCCAACGCTTGCATGACCGAGTCGTAGAACGGACGCGCTGCGGCCAGGTCGGGCACGCCTATCGAAACATGATCGAGAAGTTGCATTGATGTTTGCTCCAGTCAGTTCTCGGGCGGTTATTCTAGCCACACACCCGTGAATTGCCGGCAATCGCGATTTGAAGCGTCGCCAGTCGCGAATCCTCCTCGGTTATCCTGGTGCCCGTGAGCAGCCCCGGAAGTTTCAATGCCGAGAATGGAGGGATGCCATGCACCTCAATCCCGACCACTACTTGCAGACCGATGCTGACCGGGTGTTTACAGCCGAACGCAACGCTGCGGCCTGGGAGCAGTTGTATGTGGATTTGTCCACGGCGATCAAAGGCCGCCCGCGACGGATCGTCATGGTCGTAGGTGTGCAGGGGGCGGGGAAGTCTACGTGGACGAACAAATGCCTCTCCGAGCCCGACGATACTATCTACGTCGATTCAACATTCGCAACTGCTACCCGCCGCTCACGAGTCATTGAGATTGCCAAAAAGGCTGGGATTCCGGTCTCTGCAGTGTGGGTAAAAGTTTCGTTAGAATCCGCGCTACGACGGAACAAGGCTCGTCCTGCCGATGAGGTCGTCCCTGATGAGGCAGTGGAGAACGTCTTCAGGATCTTCGAGCCGCCATCGTTCTCGGAAGGGTTCCAGGAGGTGATTGTCGTTGACAACGATTCTGGTACGGTTCAGCGGGCCAGTACCTCGTTGTCTGACTGGCTGCAGAATGTCCACTTTCTGGAGAACTGATTGTCTCTTGTGGTAGTGAGCTGCCGCTGGATCGGACGGCTGCAACCGGCCACGAGGCGTCATTCGTCCATCGGCGCGACCGGACATTCGTGCGTCCGCTTCGCTTTCGAAGCGGCCGCTCGGCTGGTAACGCTGGACGTCGCGTCATCTGCCGAAACGGCCGTCCGTCTCGAAACAGCGAACGGCAGTGACGGGTCGAAAGGCCTCATTCATCCACGCTGCCCGGGTGTATGCGTCGAGGCTACTCCAGGGGCGGTTCATTTCGTATTACCAGTTCCATGAACCCTGAACTTAGGTCGTACTCCCGAGAGAAGCGATGTTCGGGAAGAAGCGCCAGCAATATCTCCGCGGTTGTACGGACCGTGCAGCCGCGTGCCACATGACCACCGAACACTCGACCGCGCGGGTCGGCAACCGACATGTGTAGGTGCGCTCCATCAGATGATAGGGACCCGGCGAGCGTCAGTATTTCCAGATTGCCACGCAGCTCGGTAGGATCGTCGTCCCCGGAAAATCGCAATTGGGCAACGCTCAGGCTCCCGATGCCCTGGATTACGAAGGCCGCACGCAACTTGAGCTGACGCAACTCGTCTTCGAGTGCGACACGCAGATCGTCGCCGGGAGAGAGGCGCAGAGGATGTGCTTGCATCGCGCGGTTCCAGGTTGGGGGCTCCGTGACAGGTTAAGGCGAATTGAGATCGATAGCAATTGAGCGCCAGCTCTCGCGCATAATCGGCGTCGTAGGGGCGACAATCGGGAAACTGCGGAGGTTCGGCAACGGGGGGCCGGGTCCGGCCATCTTCAGACGTTGGCCCATAGTTGAGCAGAGCCATTCGAACGACAGCTCCACCAGACAACGGCCTTTCGTCCTCCGGTACTCATAAACGTTGGAAGTCCTCCTTGCTGCCCGGCGAGTCGCTTCAACGAGCGCTTGGGTTGCGCGATCACGAAACAGTGAGAACGGCCTTCGGCTCGAGAAAAGCCTCGAGCCCAAACGTGCCGTACTCGCGGCCGATACCAGATTGCTTGAAGCCGCCGAATGGCGCGGCCGGTTCGTGTGCCAGCGTGTTGACTAGTACTCGACCCGCTTCGATTCGCCGTGCGAGCGCGCGCGCACGCTGGTCATCCGCCGAAAACACGTAGGCTTGCAAGCCGTAGTTGGTGTCGTTGGCGATAGCGACCGCATCTTCAGTATCGCGGTACGCGATAATCGACAGCACAGGACCGAAGATCTCTTCGCGGGCAATCGCCATGTCGTTGGCCACATCGCTGAAGACGGTCGGACGCACGAACCATCCTGCGTCGATGCCATCTGGCCGGCCTTCGCCTCCCGCGATCAGACGCGCGCCTGAGTCGATGCCGATCCGGATATAGCGCTGCACGCGTTCCCACTGCTTCTGGCTGACCATTGGGCCGACAGTCGTCCGCGGATCGCGCGGATCGCCTGCTTGCGTGCGCGCAACTTCTTGCTGCACCCGCGCTTCGAATTCCGCGAGCCGCTGCTGCGGCACCAGAATACGCGTGCCCGCGATGCACGCCTGGCCGCTATTCATGAAGCCGGCCTGAATTGCGAGCGGCACCACCTCGTCGAAATTCGCGTCGTCGAGCACGAGCACCGGCGACTTGCCGCCAAGTTCGAGCGTGACGCGCTTCAACGTCTCCGCACCCGCGCGCAGAATCGTCTTGCCGACCGCGGTCGAACCGGTGAACGACAGCTTTGCGACATCCGGATGCGAACTGATCTGCGCGCCGACCGTTTCGCCGCGTCCCGTCACGATGTTGAACACGCCCGGCGGCAAGCCGGCTTCGTGCAACGCTTCGGTGACGATGCGCGTCTGGATCGCGCTCATCTCGCTTGGCTTGATGACGGCCGTGCAACCCGCAGCCAACGCGGTGGCGAGCTTGCCGCAGATGAATCCCGCGTTGCTGTTCCATGGCGTAATCAGACCGGCGACACCTAGTGGCTGCATCACGACCTCGGCAATACCCGCGCGACGCGTGAACGCATAGTCCTGCAGCACCTTCGCCGCTTCGAGCAGCACATTGCTGGCATGCTGCGCCATCCAGCGGCCGCGCGATACGGGCGCTCCATATTCCTCCGTGATCGCCTCGTACAGTTCGTCCTCTTTGGCGACAACGGCTTGGTGCATGCGCTTGAGCATGTCGATGCGCTCGCGCTTGCTGGTGCGGGAAAACGCGGGAAACGCGCGCTTTGCGGCGGCGATCGCGTCGCGCGCGTCCTGCGCATCGGCGAGACGCGCGCGGCCGATTACCTGCTCGGTCGCCGGATTGAAGAGGTTGAACAGTTCGTCGCCGTGCGGTGTAACGAACGCGCCGTCGATATAGATTTTGTCGATGATCTGCATGGCTGCTCCCAGAAAGCGTTCCAGACGACGTAAGATAGATCCGAAGCATTGCGCTGACTAGTCGTACAATACGGCATGTGTCGTTGAAAAAATTGGGACAATGAAGATGTCGGGCTTGGGCGAACTGGAGGCGGTGCTGGCCGTCGCGCGTCATCGCAGCTTTCGCGCGGCCGCGACGGATCTAGGCATGTCGACGTCTGCGCTCAGTCATGCCGTGGCGGCGCTCGAAGCGCGTATCGGCGTACGGCTCTTCAATCGCACGACGCGCAGCGTGTCGTTGTCGGAAGCCGGCGCGCAGTTCGTCGACAGCGTCGCGCCTGCACTCTCCACGATCCGCGTCGCGATCGAACAGGCCGGCAGCTTCCGCGACACGCCGTCGGGCACGCTGCGCATCAATGCGTCAACCGGCGCGGCCAGG
The DNA here is from genome assembly GCF_057814235.1 of Cupriavidus sp. F041. Lineage (NCBI taxonomy): Bacteria > Pseudomonadati > Pseudomonadota > Betaproteobacteria > Burkholderiales > Burkholderiaceae > Cupriavidus > Cupriavidus sp. F041. The sequence continues at coordinate 517,048 of NZ_JBVASY010000001.1, read as the reverse complement.
CAGGTGATGCCGCTCTTCATCGAATTCCTGCAGCGCTATCCGGAGATGAAGCTCGATCTGGTCACCGAAGGGCGCCTGATCGATATAGTTGCCGAAGGCTTCGATGCCGGCATTCGGCTGACTGAAACGGTGCCGCAGGAAATGATCGCGGTGCCGTTCGGAGACAGGCAGCGCTTTGCCGTGGTCGGCAGTCCAGCCTATTTTGCGCAGCAAAAGCCGCCGCGCACGCCCGCCGATCTGAACGCACACCGCTGCATCCGCTCACGCATGCCGAGCGGTGCGATATATCAGTGGGAGTTCGAGCGGCACGGCGAAACGTTGCGTATCGATGGCAAAGGCGCGCTGACGCTCGACGAGCCGGGCCTGATGCTGGCGGCGGCGCGTGCCGGGATCGGTCTTGCGTATCTGACCGAATGGAACGTCGCCGCGGATCTGGAAGCTGGCACGCTGGTTCGTGTGCTGGACGATTGGACGCCCCCGCTCGACGGCCTCTGCCTGTACTATCCGGGCCGCCGCCACGTGCCGGCCGGACTGCGTGCGCTGATCGACATAATCCGCGAACACACCGACGCGCGGCGGGCGCGCCATCAGCGCACGTCCGCATAGGGGACGGCGCCCGGCGCACGGACTTAGTGCGGCGTTACGAGGTACGGACGACCGATGCTCCCCCAAAGCTGCCGTTTACTTGATGAGACGGCGAACGGCAAATGTGGGTCGGGAAGAGCCATCCGCCACCGTGTCGGCCAACGGCGGCTCGTCGGCCTTTCCGATCGCTCGCGAAGGCCTGCCATCATTGCGACGTGGATGTCCGCTTCGGAAAACGCAGGGCCATCACTCCCGACCTACAACCCCGTCAGACAAATGAGGAGCGGAAGTTCGAGGTGTTGCGTCCAGGGCCCCATCTGCTTGCATCCGTCCAGAGATCATCTGGCTGTGACGTGGTTGACGATGATATCGAAATAGCTCAAGGACAGCCGCCCCGATACGTTCTGTGCGGGCAGCGAAGGAAGAGGCAGCAGGCCTGATGGCTACCCGCATGGAGCCATTCAGAGCGATGTCACGCTTGAACAGGGTGCTCAAAATTTCCGGTTCATCGTTGTGGGCGACGGCGTCGCCGACGGCGTCGCCCATCGGGCGTTCGCCTGCCCCGAAGCGGCAGTAGCCTCATCCGTTGCCAAGATAGCGCTGGAACCACTGTACTGCCAGCAGCGCTACTGCCTCCAGCGTGCCGGGCTCCTCGAACAAATGGGTGGCACCGGGCACGGTCACTATTTCCTTCTGACATGTGAGAAGGGCGAAAGCCGACTGATTCGGTTTGATGACGTTGGTATCGAGCTCGCCAACAATCAGCAAGGTGGGCGCAAGCAACGTTGCGAGGGCCTTGGCGCCGGCCATGTCGGGTCTGCCGCCTCGCGAAACGATCGCGTAGATCTGGATCGGTGACGCGGTCGCGGCACCGAAGTAGCCCAAGCGCAGCGGTGTGCCTTGCCGCGCCGCCACCCACTCCGTCGCTCGCACCAGGCGCGCAGCGAGTAGGTCGATGTCGAAGCGGGCGCCCCGCAGCCTGTCTTCCTGCGGCGAGAGTAAGTCCATCAGCAGCGTTCCGATGCCGCTTCGATTGAGTTCGGCGGCTACGTACTTGTTGCGCGGGCTGTGCCGGGAACTATGGCTGCCGTGCGCGAACAATACCAGGGAGTCCCCGCCTGGCGCCAGCATGAGCGTGCCCTGCAGATACACGCCACCGGCCGGGATCACAACGTCTGGTGCCTCAACGCGAGACCCCATGGCCTTATGTTCCATCGCACGGCGCTGCGATCTTCGTCGCCATGCATTCCCCCCTCACGATCCCTCTCCCACCATAGGAGTAATGAAGCCGCGAGGGGAAAGGGCTGACTGAAAGGAAGCGACTGCTACGGCCGCCAATTGCTTTGGCCAACGACACTTTTGAATTGAATCGATGCAGAGCGCCGCTGGGCCCGTTGCAGCCGCCCGCAAAGGCCAACGTCAGTGCGGCGCCCGAGGCAGTTTCAGGTGCCGCCGACCGCGCTTTGGTACAGTGGCCGCGCACAACCAGGCAGTGGCCTCCAGGCCGCAGGCAGCGTTGCCTTCGCAAGTCGCCGGGTATGGAGAATCCGTTCACAAGACATGTTGTTCCGGCTGACGCTTCACTTCCTTGCCAGCGGAAGTGAAGCGCCCGCGTCCCGGATGTCGCCTGCGTAGACAAGCAATCTTGATGACATAAAAATGAAATGTAGCCGAGGTACTGTGGTCCAGCGATAGGGGCGCCCCCCTGTCGCATGGCGGAGCCGAGGGAAAATCGGAGCGACCATCGGGCTTTTAGGGGTCGGAAATCATCATGAAAAGTGACTGGCAGGATGACAAAGCGAATCGCATTAGTGACAGGTGGCATGGGTGGCCTCGGTGAGGCCATCACTATCAAATTGCATCACGCCGGCTACGACGTAGTCGTGACCCACACGCCAGGGAACCAAAATACGCAGAGCTGGCTGGCGGCAATGGACGCAGCCGGCCGCAATTTACGCGCCTACCCGGTGGACGTGGCCGACTACGATGCATGCCAGGCGTCGATGGCGCAGATACTCGCCGACGTCGGTCGGATTGACATTCTGGTGAATAATGCGGGCATCACCCGCGATATGGCCTTCAAGAAGTTGGACAAGGTGAACTGGGATGCTGTGATTCGCACTAATCTGGACTCGGTGTTCCACGTCACTAAGCCACTGTGCGAGGGCATGGTCGAGCGTGGCTGGGGCCGCATCATCAATATCGCGTCAATCAATGGCTCCAAGGGAGCCTTCGGCCAAACCAACTACGCGGCCGCAAAGGCCGGCATGCACGGATTCACAAAGTCACTGGCGCTGGAAGTTGCAAGGAAGGGGGTGACGGTAAACACCATCTCTCCAGGCTACTTGGCTACCAAAATGGTTACCGCCGTGCCGCAGGAGATCATGGACACGAAGATCCTGCCTCAGATTCCGGTCGGCCGCCTCGGTAAGCCGGAGGAGGTGGCAGCCCTGGTCGCCTATTTGTGCTCGGAAGATGCGGCCTACGTGACCGGGTCCAATATCGCCATCAACGGCGGACAGCACATGCAATGAACGATGGGGCGAGACGCGGTGGCGTCACCGCTACCGCTGTCTCGCCCCTGGATATATCGCGCGTTGCGGGGCGGTGTGTACCAAGTTAGATTGGTGTGCCGTTGACTAAAGCGCCTTGGGAAAACGGCACCACGGGCTCCAGCGCGAGCTTGTGTGTCCCAGAAGAAGCTGGACTGCCCGCAGATTCTTGGTTCGCCGGTAGATCAGTGTTGCCTTCGTCCTCCTCATTGAGTGGGCCGGCTAATGGAAGATGGGGCTCATCCGAGCCGGGCTGCTATTGAACGGATCGAGTGGCCGGCAACCACTGAGCGCGAGATCTCCTCTCGTTCGGCAAGCGTCAACGCCAGCCTCGAGCGGTGTCGTTGTGCTGGTTGTATTCCGCCCGTTTCCGCAAGAATGCCCTGTACCGACGAGTGGTTCCGATCGAACAGTCGGGCAATCTGATGAAGCGTTTCACCTTTCCGCCAGCGCTCCCACATCAACGCCTTCTGGCTTTCCGTGTAGTAGATCCGCCGCCTCTGTTTCATTGCAACACCCTCCTGCTAGTGTAGTGTTGCACTCTTGAATGAACGTATAATATTCGCATGCCTCCAAGGTTCCACTATGAGGCAGAGTGGAGAGAGTGAATGCGAGTTGCCCCTGAGATTGTGCTGACCGACGAAGAGCGCGCCGAATTGACGAGACTGGTTCGTTCGAAGCTGACCAGTGTGAGGCTGGTACAGCGTGCGCACATCGTGCTGCTTGCGGCTGAGGGGATGCAGAGCAAGGACATTGCCGCGCAACTGAGCGTGGGCCGGGTGCAGGTCTCGCGCTGGCGCGAGCGCTATGCCCAATCGCGGCTGGCGGGCATTGAGCGCGACCGTCCACGTGGCGCGCCGCCGGTCAAGGTGGACGTCTCTCGCCTCGTGACGCTGACCACCCAGAGCCAGCCCGAAGCGGCCACGCACTGGAGCACGCGCAAGATGGCCGCCGAGTTGGGCGTGAGCGCCAGCACCGTCATGCGCCATTGGCACGCCCACGGGTTGAAGCCGCACATCGTGCGCGGCTTCAAGGTCTCGCGCGATCCGAAGTTCGTCGAGAAGCTTGAAGACATCGTGGGCCTCTACATGTCGCCACCCGAGCACGCGCTTGTGCTGTGCTGCGATGAGAAGAGCCAGGTGCAGGCGCTGGATCGCACACAGCCCGGGCTGCCGCTGAAGAATGGGCGCGCGGCCACCATGACTCACGACTACAAGCGCAACGGCACGACCACGCTGTTTGCCGCGCTCAACGTGCTCGATGGCCAGGTCATCGCCCAGTGCCAGCAGCGCCACCGCCATACCGAGTGGTTGAAGTTCCTGCGCAAGATCGACCGCGAGACGCCCAAGGACAAAACGCTGCATCTGATCGCCGACAACTACGCCACGCACAAGCATCCTGCGGTGCAGGACTGGCTGGCCAAGCATCCGCGATTCAACATGCACTTCACGCCCACCTCGGCATCATGGCTGAACATGGTCGAGCGGTTCTTTCGCGACATCACAACCGAGCGACTTCGCCGCGGCGTATTCACCAGCGTGCCGGAACTGGTCGCCGCCATTAACGAGTACATCGCTCACCACAACACCAACCCCAAGCCGTTCATCTGGACCAAGAGCGCTCGCGACATCCTGCAGAAGGTCATTCGCGCCAACCGCCGCTTAAGTTCCAAACAGAATGCAACACTACACTAGCGCAGCCTTAAGTGTGTCGCATCGACCGGTTGAATCCGCAGGCCAAAGCTGCCGGTTGCGAGCCGAACTCAATGCGCTCCGCATGGCCGCATCTATGGATGCAGCACCTACCGGCAAGTGCTGGCCGCTATCCGGTTGCCTGACTATCGCAGGAGGAACGCAATATCGTCGACGCTGACCTGCGTGATCGGCAGGCCCTTGCGACGCTGGAGCAGGAAATCCCCAACAGTTGCGAGCGGTCGGCTCTTCCCGTTACGGCCATTCGTACGCGCAGCGCCAATGGCAGAAGCTGGCCATTTACGGTCATTGGTCCGCTCTCTCGGGCGGACCTTTGAACTTCGGCTCTACCCAGGTACCGGACATTCAGGGCACGTTTGGCCGACCACGCTTTGACCTTCTCGGATGCTTACAGGTCGCATAGTTCTCGACGATGAGGTCAAGATTCGTCGAAGAGATTCTGGTTCATAAAATCCACGAAAACGCGCACCTTCGGCAGCATCATCCGATTCGAGGGCCAAAGTGCGCGAAAGGGAATGTGATCGCCCTCGAACTCTCGGAGCACGGCCACGAGTGACCCGTTGGCCAGTTGTGCACACACTGCAAAGTCAGGAACACAGATCAGGCCCAAATCTCGCTCGGCCAGCGCTATGAGCGGTTCCACCGCGTTCACAATGGCCGTTGACGGAAGTTCGACCTCGAACTTTGCACCATCGCGCATGAACAGCCAGCGCCGCAAGCGCCCGGTTTCCGTGAAGCGATGCTGCAAACAGGCATGCGTCGCGAGATCCTCGGGTGTGGCCGGCACGCCGTGCCGTGCGAAGTACGCTGGCGAGCCCACGACTACAAATGCATAGTGCCCGAGGGTGCGCGTGATAAGCTGCGAATCGTCAGCCTCGCCGGTACGCATGACCACGTCGAAGCCCTCCTCGATGACGTCCACGATGCGGTCGCTGAAATCGATGTCGAGCCGCACTTCGGCGTACTGATGCATGAATGCCGACAGCACTGGCATCAACAGCATCCCCACTACCGGCATGCTGACTCGTAAGCGGCCCGCAGGCGTCGTGCGCGAGGTTGCCAGCTCCGTCTCCGCCTCGACTAGCTCGTTGAGAATACGCTGGCAGCGGGCCAGAAAGCGCTCGCCCTCGTGGGTAAGCCGCATGCTGCGCGTACTGCGGTGAAATAGGGGAAGACCGAGGCGTGCTTCCAGCCGCGCGATGGCCTTGCCCACCGCCGACGCCGATATCCCGAGCTGCCGCCCTGCTTCCGCAAAGCTGAGCGTTTCCGCCGCCCGCTTAAATACGACTATGCCGCTCATATGGTCTATCGCGCCGCCTGACCGCACGACATTGGCAGCTGGCAGATCGCGCGCGGTTGCCTCGGTAGAAGCGGAATCCATCTTGACCATCACACTGCTCCCTTCGGAAAGGTACGATTCGCAGCCGCCACTCGGCATGCCGCTGCGGGTGGCCTCCCCGAGTATATGATTATTCACGAAGAAAGTGCGGTGAGGGCCACGGGCGTGATGAGCAACGAGCAAGCCTCCACGTTGCCGATCGCAGCGCTGACTGCTTGCGAAGTGACAAGGTCGCGGTGCGTCTGGGCCCGAGCGGCTCGTGGGGCGACGTGTCCGACAGCGACCCAGAAGGGCTGTTCTCGTTCGTCGCGACCGAGTTGAGCAAGCTCGATCTCCCCTACCTGCATCTGATCGAGCCACGCGTGCGTGGAGTTATCGAGGCCGAAACCAAGGATCCCAATCCGGTTGCTTCGCAATTGCTTCGCAAGTTCTACAGCGGGACGATTATCGCAGCAGGGGGATTCAAAGGGAGATAGCGCAGAAGCGATCATTGCTGCGGGTGATGCCGATCTAATTGCCTTTGGCCGACGAAATGGGAAATTACCACCGGAGGCGGATTTCGGGCGCGTTATGGTGCGCGCCGCGCCCCATCTGACATCACACCGTTACGACAATTTTGCCGAACTGACCGCTTTCCTCCAGGTAGCGATGCGCTTCTACCATTTCATCAAACTTGAATGTGCGATCGATGACCGGCTTCAGTGCACCGTTCTCTAGGCCCTTAAGGACCACCCCTTTCAAGGTGATTAGACGACACGTCCAGCCTTGATGACACGGGCGGTAGAAACATGCCGCCGTGCTACGCATCCGGCCACATAGCCTTTCTTCTTCGGCGCTTTCGGTCCCCGCGTATGTTTGCGCATCGCGCGGGGATCAGCGTGCGTCGCCATCCTGATCAACTCGCGACCGAGCTGAGCTGGGGTGAGGAGGTCATAGGCCTGCCACACCTCGGGCGGCACCGCGATCATCATGCCGGCATAAGTTGCCCGGATTTCGCTGACGAGGTAATACGGTGAGAGCTCGATGTCGCTGGTATCCAGCTCATGCCGGATTCTCACCGCAGTCGCAATCACGCTCAGTACGTTATACGCGAGCGCCGCCACGCCGAAGGCCAGCAGCGCCGCGCGCGGTTGGCTCAACGAACGAATCTCACTATTGAGCACCGATTCCAGCCGCTGAAACAAATTCTCTATGCTCCAGCGTCGCCGGTATAGCCGGGCGACTGCCTCGGCCGTCAGATGGGCGGCCGGGACATTGGTCAGCAGGCGGATGACGGTGTCACCATCCTCGGTGGCGCCATCCAGACGCAGCTCGATGCGCCGCAGCACCAGCGGCGCGTTCGATTCATCTGGGATGCTGACCGCTTGCTCGTACACGATGCCGGTTTCGACCCGGCCCATTTCGCGTAACGGCTCCAGCTCGCTGGGGCTCGGATTGCGGCCGTGCTCCCGCACGATGAAGGCGCTGCCGCGACGCTGCCACCCGGCAAGAATCGCCCGGGTGCTGAAGTTGCGATCGGCGATCCACAGTTCGGCCGGCTGGGCCGATGCGAGCAGGGTTTCCATGATGGCCCGCTCCTGGGCATGCGCATCTTCACAGGGCACCAGATCGACGATCATCGCCGTGTCCGGGTCATAGACCACCAATGACTGCCCTGGCAAGGCCGCACCCCGAAACCCCCGCAATGGTTTCAGGCGCTTTTCGCTCGCAGGCAAATGGCTGCCATCCACGATGCGCAGGCGATAGCCATTCACCGATGGCGACTGCTTGCGCAACATCGGTTGCACGACCGGCCCCAACCGCTGCGCACTGCCTTGCACTAGGGCACGAACCAGCCCCGGCTCGGTCCGGCTGAGCTTGTCGTACAGCGCGGTGATGGAAACCGGCAGCGCCGGACTGGCCTTGGCTGCCGCATGCACCGACGGGCGCAGCCCCACGGCGACCAGCGACATGATTTCCACCGTCGTCGAGAACAATAACTCCCGCGTGTACTGCGTTTCACGCTCTTGCTCGAACAACTCGTCGATCCAGGCCGGATCAAGGGCGCGTTGCAACCCCAGGCGCGCCATCACGCTGATCGGGCTGTGTTCGAGAAAGCGTTCCACCACTGCGTCCAGTACCACGCTATTGACTCCGGTTTCTGTTCGAAAACACGGAGGGTGCCCTAATTTTCGTCACCTTGAAAGGGGTGCCCTTAAGGACGTATTCCACTGCAGCCTTGCGGCGTGTTTCGTCGGCAGTCGTCGCCCAGATATTATGACCCTTGATCACCGGCATCTTCGCGATCATCGCTAGCAGCGGCATCGGTGTATCACCCTCGGCGAGTGCCCCGTAGATGTACACGATGCCCTGGTAGGCCAGCGCGTCGATCAGCTTCGAGAAGTTCGGGCCGCCGACTGGGTCGAATGCGATACGTGCACCCTTGTTGTCCGTGATGCGCATCACCTCCTGCACAAAATCGACCTCATCCGTGGCGATCACGTGCGCAGCGCCTGCTTCGAGCAAATGCTGCTTTTTGGCCGAGGTACGCGTCAGCGCAATGGGAGTCGCCCCTGCATAGTTGCTGAACTGGATCGCCGCGAGTCCAACGCTGCTCGAGGCTGCAGGAATGAGGACGAAATCGCCCTTGCCCACCTTGGCGTCGTCGATGAGCGCGGCGTAAGCCGTCACGAACATCATCCACACCGAGGCCGCCTGCTCAAACGAAAGGGAATTCGGGTGCTTCACAAGCGCGTAGGCCGGGGCGATGATGACCTCGCCATACGTGAAGTACTGGTTCATCGAGTACGCGGGAAGTACGTTGACCTTGTCGCCCACAGCGAATTCAGCCACGTCCGTGCCTACTGCTTCGACAACACCGGCAGCCTCGTATCCCAGACCTGCTGGGAACTCGATGACCGGTTCGATATATTGGCCGTTTCGCCACATCGACTCGGCGCGGTTGATGCCAATTGCCTTGACCCTGATGCGAACTTCAGCGGGACCGGGAGTGGGAACCTGCGTCTCGATGAATTCGAGAACTTCCGGACCGCCGATTCTCGCGAACTTGACAACGCGCGACATTAACATTTCCTTGGTTGGCGCCAACCAACTCAGTTGGCGTTGACAGGCATAAAACTTCGACCCGTTTAAGCGTGACAGGACCCGTGTGGTGTTTCTCAGCCGCCCGAATTCGGACGAGACGGAAGGCCTGAGCGTCGTCGGGCGGACTTGCAGTCCGGACCGCCGTGGCTGATGTCTGCATGTGCGCTTGCGCCGGCGAGCAGGCGGTCGCGCATCGGCCAACGGCGGCTGAGCTCACGCCGCGACGGACTCCTCGTCGTAGAACGGATAGTCCGTATAGCCCACTGCGGTACGTCCGAAGAACGTCTCGCGGTCGTACTCGTTGAGCGGCAGGTTGTGACGCAGACGTTTGGGCAGGTCCGGGTTCGCGATGAAGTGCCGACCGAACGCAATCAGGTCAGCGTCGCCGGACTGCAGAATCGCCTCGGCGCTTTCACCATTGAACCCGCCCGCTGCGATGATCGGGCCGTGAAAGTGTGCGCGGAGCAGCTTTGCTGCGACGGGGTTCTGGTCACGTGTCTCGTCCTCCACGACGCCGCGGATGCGCGGCTCGATGAGATGCAGATACGCGATGCCGAGCTTGTCGAGCTCCGAAGCCACATAGGTGAACAAGGCCTCCGGGTGGCTGTCTGACATCTCGCCCCACGAGCCGCTCGGGCCCAGGCGAACGGCGACCCTGTTCGCGCCCCACATCGAGACGACGGCGCGCGCAATGTCCAGCAGGAGCCGGGCGCGGTTGGCGATAGAACCGCCGTATTCGTCGGTACGCTTGTTGCTGCCGTCTTGCAGGAACTGGTCGAGCAGGTAGCCGTTCGCGGCGTGAAGCTCCACACCGTCGAAGCCCGCTGTCATGCCGCGTTCGGCCGCCGCGCGAAAGCTCTCGACGATACCGGCTATCTCTGCGGCTTCCAGGGCGCGATTCGGCGTGTTGGGCACCCAGCCAGCCTCCGTGTATGCAGGCGCTTCGTGCGGAACTTCGGATGGCCCCACGGGGCGGCCGCCATCGGGCCGTAGCAGGGCGTTTGACTGCCGACCCGCATGGTACAGCTGCAGAAAGATCTTGCCACCTTTGGCGTGCACGGCGTCAGTCACCGACTTCCAGCCCGCTATCTGATCGTCATCGTAGAGACCGGGCGCGCCAAAATAGCCGTTGCCGTCTGGAGCCACGATGGTGGCTTCGGCGATCAAGAGAGCGCCGGGCGAAGTGCGCTGCGCGTAGTACTCGGCCATTAGCGGCCCTGGGCGTGCCCCCATCTCGGCGCGGACGCGGGTGAGGGGCGCAAGAACGACACGATGGGCAAATTCATATGGACCAACCGCAACTTTCGAAAAAAGCTTGGACATTCACAATCTCCACAATAGGCTATTCAGCAAGCACAGGATGGCAGCCGCGGGGACATGCCGACGGCCGCCTACGCTTGACATCAATGTAGGGATTGGTCTGCGCGAGAAAAATGGGCTGGGCGTTGGGACACCCCGGACACGCGTTTCCGCAATGGTTCGGTCTTTGGTGCCAGTCGATGCGCATTCGCCCGCGAATTCTGCATGAAGTGGCGTAAGACCGCCTGCAATGCTGACCGACGAGCGCTGCTGGAGAATTCCAGATGAAACTGGTGAGTCCGTGTTTGTCTGGCTACACCCGTCGCGTTGGCTTCGGCGTGCTGAGCGCCGCACCCGCAGAACCGTCGTTTTTCGGCCACCGGAGCGGATTTGCCCCATTGTTTGCCTGAGGTGAATTGACAATTCCTTTCTCGCCCATTTATTGGTCGCACAGTCATTCAGATAATTCGAGCGATTCGGAGGTGTGCGTCGCGGATCGAACCACGACGGGCGTATGGCAAGAGTAATCACATTCGTGCCGCACGGTGGCCCGGAAGTCTTCTAGTACACGGATGTTGGCACGCCCGAGCCCGGAGCGAACGAAGTTCGCATTCGTGTGGGAGCGGTCGGCCTCAATCGCGCGCAATCGATGTGGCGGCGTGACGAATATGTCGAACCTGCAAATTTGCCGGCACGCGTGGGTTATGCATTGTCCGATCGCCCGGGTGTTCTGCTGCAGAAGCGGGCCTCGCATTCGGCATAGGACCACCCCAACTCACTACCTGAGATCGCTTATGGAGGACAGAACGACATGGAATCGTCTAGCCCTACCTTCGCAAGCTCGGTGTTGTTCCGCGGTGGCACCGAGTCGGAATGCCGCGTAGATACTGGATTTCGCTTGATTCTTTGGCTCTGAGATGCTACATGAAAGAACATGCACATCTTCGAACGAGAAGTCAACGGCCATCGCTACCGTATTGCCGCGCAGTCGGTGTGGGACGCGGAGCGGGGCCGTTCCGTCGCACGCCAGGTCGTGCTGGGACCGGCCGAGCCGCCGCGAGTGGCGGATCTGAGCGCGACCCAGACGGTGGGCACGCGCGGGGTCGGCGACGTCGGAGCCTTGATCTGGGTGGCCGAGCAGCTGGACTTGGTCGGGCAGATTGATCGCGCGTGCGCAGGGGTTGGCGCCAAGGATGGCCCGTCGGTGGGTGAGTTGGCGGTGGCTGTGGCGATTCAGCGTGCGTGTGCGCCGGGACCCAAGTGCGAGCTGGGTGATTTTCTGGACGCGAGTTTGCCGCGGCTGTCGTGTTTGCCGGGGTCCGCGTTCACCGGTCAGGCCTTTCATCGCGTCGCGCAGCAGGTGACCGATGAGCAGTTGGAGCAGGCTCAGGTGGCCATCGCGAAGGCCGCGGTGGCCCGCTTCGAGCTGTCCGCCGACGTGCTCGCGTTCGATACGACGAACTTCGATACCCACATCGACACGCAGACGCCCGGCGAACTGGCCCGGCGAGGCCACGCCAAGAGCAAGAGAAGTGACCTGCGTGTCGTAGGGCTTGGCGTCCTGGTCAGCGAGACCGGGCATGTGCCGCTGTTGTATCGGACGTATCCCGGCAACGGCTCGGACCAGGCCGTGCTCGCGGCGTGCCTGGGTGGGTTGGCGCAGTTGCACGAGGCACTCGACAGCGGTGAGGGCCGCGCGCGGCCGGCGCAGCGCACGGTGGTACGGGACGGCGGGTTTTGGAGCCCGCAACTGGAACTCGATCTCGATGCCGCCGGCTACTACAGCCTCATCTCGTTGCCACTGGGGCACAAGGCCGCAGAGGAGGCGCTGCAGATGGCGGCGCAGCGCGGTGCCATGAAGCCGCTGTCGGGCAAGCTCAGCGACGTGCGGGCGGCGCGGGTTCGGACCACGGTCGGCGAGTTGGATCGCACGCTCGTCGTGGTGGAGAGCCAGGAGTTGCTGGCGGGCCAGAAACGCGGGATCGCGACGGCACTGCGCAAGGCGAAGGTGGAACTGAGCACGCTGGAGGAGTTGGTCCAAAAGGGCCGCATCACGCGCAGCCGGCTGGAGCTGCGGGTCAAGAAGGCGCTCGCTCGGGAACACCTATCGAGCTTCGTCGTGACCACCATCGCCGGCAGCGAAGCGGTACCGACCTTGCATTGGCACGTCGATGCCACGTTGCGCCGCGAACTGGAGAGAACACGGCTGGGCAGGCGGGTGCTGTGTACGGATCGGCACAACTGGAGCACCGGGCGAATCGTTTCCGCCTTCCGAGGACAGTGGAACGTCGAGGAGCTGTTCCGCAGGGCCAAGAAAGGCGGCGTGGTTCCCTGGGGACCGTCACACCAGTGGGCCGATGGATCGTTGCGTCTGCACACCTTCGCGACCGTGCTCGGCCTGATGCTCGTGAGCTTGGCGAAGATTGCCCTGCGGACCGACGCTTCGGCCCGTCGCATGATGGAAGGACTGGCCGAGATCAAGGTGACGTTGGTGAGGACGAAGACCGGGGCAGCGGGACGACGGCCAACGGCAATGCTGGCGCCGAAGCTCACGGCCGAGCAGCGCCGCGCCGTGAAGGTTTTCGAACTGCAGCGGTGGGGACCAACGTTATTTCATGTATGACCTGGGCGCCCGTTCAGCCACGATTGACGGGCAAGAACCGTCGATCCGGCCCCTTGCTTTGCGAAAGTAGGGCTAGGGTTGCGCCGCTGCATGTGGGCATCATTGGCGTCGGAAACTGGGCAAAGCATGGGCACCTACGCGTGCTCGACCTGTTGCCTCAATTCTCGCTCGACGCGGTGTTCAGCCATCGACGCGACGCCGCCGAAGCGGCGGCACGCGACTATCGGATCGGGCGGGTTGCGTCTTCGGTCGACGCCCTTATCGAGAGTCCCGACATTGACCTCGTGGTAGTGCTGAACACGGCTCCGCAACATGCACAGACGGTGCGGCGCGTCATCGCGGCCGGCAAGGATGTGTACTGTGAATGGCCTTTGACGACCACGGTAAGCGATTCTGAGGAACTGCTGCGACTCGCTGGGGAGCGAGGCGTGCGTCATGTCGTTGGGCTACAGCGTCGCCTCGCGCCGCACAATCGCTACGTCCGCGACCCGATTGCGCAAGGCTACCTCGGCACGCTACGCTCAGTGCGGATGCACGTGAACATGAACTATTTTCAGGCGACGCGCACACGCTCGCTCCAATGGACCGTGCCGCCCGAGAATTTTTCGTCAGTTGTCGCGATCTACGGCGGTCACTTCCTCGACATGCTCTTCGCAGCCACGGGCTGGCCCATTTCAATTGCGGCGCTCACGCCGAACCAGTTTCCCGTGGTCACGATCAAGGAGACCGGCGATTCCACGCCGACATCGGCACCCGATCAACTCGCGCTCGTGGGATTGCTGGCCCAGCGCGCCGTACTCTCCGTACATATCGAGGGTGGCAAACGCAACGGCTCGGGTGTCCAGATCGACATCACCGGCACGGAAGGTGACCTGCGCATCACGAACGCGTCGGCGTTCGGTGATGTCGGCGAGGACTACCAAATCCTCGGTGCGCACGGCGACAAGCAGCCGCTCAAGACGCTCCAGGTTCCAGAGAACTATCAGCGTCTTCCAGCCTCGAATCTGCCTTCCTCGTTGCTTGAACTGGCCGAGCTGTATTGGGCCTATGCTGACGACGTGGCGAACGGAACGCGCACTGCGCCAACATTTGCGGATGCAGTGCGGATGCATAGGCTGCTCGAACGTGCGCAGACTTCGTTCTGTACGCAGCAGTTTGTGGGGGTGTCGACTGCCACGTAACAAACTCTTCTTCGGAAGCTGTGCCAGATGGACTGCGCCTGAGCTCGACTGTGCCCATTTTTGCCCGTTGCGAACGGGCAATATCGACAAATGCGCGTAGCGCGGCTCGAACAGGATGCGCGTTTGTCGCAATCGTGCCGCGGGGCGAGCAGGGTTGAGGCGCAGTGTTCCCTTCGGAACCCAATGAACGCCGACGTATTGGCGAGGTGTCGCTATTTCTTGGATTCGTATGCCATCCGCACCGCCAGACCTGTCAGAACGCTTCCCATCAGCCAGCGCTGCACCAATAGCCACAGCGGGCGTCCTGACAGGAAGGTAGATATCGATCCGGCCGTCACGGCGATAAGTGCATTCACAGCGAGGCTCATCGAAATCTGAACGCTGCCGAGTGCCAGCGATTGGGTAAGAACACTGCCGTGTCCTGGCGTAATAAATTGGGGAAGCAGAGACAGATACATGACGGCGATTTTTGGATTCGCCAGGTTAGTGATAAACCCCATGCTAAAGAGCTTCATTGGGGAATCGACCGGTAGGTCGCGCACTGCAAACGCGGACCGTCCGCCCGGTTTGACCGCTTGCCAGGCAAGATATAAAAGGTACAAAGCGCCGCCAAAGCGAAGCGTGTCGTATGCGTAAGGTACCGCAAATATGAAAGCCGTAATTCCGAATGCCGCACAGAGCATATAGAACACAAAGCCCAGAGCAACACCTCCCAACGAAATGAGGCCTGCGCGTCTACCTTGGCAAATTGAGCGGGAAATTATATAAATCATGTTCGGCCCCGGCGTTAGAACCATTCCCAACGCCACAAGAGCGAACATGAGCAAATGTGCGAAATCAGGCATAACCCATCTCCAAGGATAGTAGGTAATGCCCAGGCGCGCGGCGGCTAGCAACCTCACGCTCCCCGATAGTGCTCTATCTGTATGCGCCAGTCACATGAGTGTAAAGATCATAGCACAGGAGAAAATGCTCCAGGCTCGCCCTCGGAGGAGCCGTAGTTGTGCGCTTACAGGCAAGCAGCGAACATGGGATGATCACTGGCGTCCGTCGGACTGACAGAGTGGACCGATCGGCTTTCCGGACTTCAGATTTTCTGCCAAGGAACTAGCCGGAAATGCGCGGTTCCTGCCGGAATGGCCTGATACTAACGGTGCCCAAAACCGCGTCTTGGCAACCAGAGGCGCCGACTTTCTAATCGCGGTGTACTGGTGGCTGCGGCGGTAATCGTGTGTTGTCGTCGATCTATGGTGCAATGTCTTACCACGCTATATTCTCGGATCATCGGATCGCCCGGCAGACGAACGTCCCCTAGCCGGAATTTTGAAAGACTGTTATGGGCCCTGGAGGACGGTGGTGACGGAATTTCCGTTGGCCGTATATAGCAGCTTTTTGGGGCGCCAGTAAGGCGACCGTCTAGCATTCCGCTGCCTACAAGAAAATCTAATTCTGTCCGCGAAAACGCTAACTACGGGCTACTTCGTCATCGGGTACGCTCATGGATGATTGCCAGTTCGCTCCGCCGACAGCGGCGCTGGTCCGCTTGGTCGCCATACCCATGGGATATCCACCGAAGATTAGGCCTTCTTCTGTGAGGTCTTGCGGCAGGGAGACGTCAGCCAGGAAGCGCTTCAGGACGACAATCGTTCTAGATCTCATGCAAGGAATATCATGTTGAGGCATATTCTGCTGGTTGCGATTCTGGCGCCTGCCACCTTCATTTCGGGATGCAAATCGATAGCAAATGGCGCGCCGACTGCAAACACGGCGGCGGGCACGACGCAAGGCGAAAGCTCAGTCAGCCAGTCGGAGACGCGCTCAATCGCGAAAGATGCCTACATCTACGGATTCCCCATCGTAGAGGCATACAAGACCCTATATGCCCAGGCAGTTGACAAAGGTGGTCCGAATTACAAGGCACCCTTCAACCAGATCGGCAACACAGCCAATGTCTTCACGCCGAAGGACACGGCGATCATCACGCCGAATTCCGACACGCCTTATTCGTTCGTGTGGATGGATCTGCGTGCCGAGCCAGTTGTGTTGACCCTGCCGCCGATAGAGGCGCAGCGCTACTATTCCGTGCAACTGATTGATCTATACACGCACAACTTCGCCTACCTCGGAACGCGGACAACGGGCAACAAGGGCGGTAACTACATCATCGCCGGCCCGGGATGGACAGGCGAAACCCCGGCCAATATCAATGGCGTGATCCGCACCGAGTCGAACATTGCCTATGCGCTCTATCGGACCCAGCTCTATGACAAGAAGGATCTCGCCAACGTGAGACGTATCCAGCGCGGGTACAAAGTCAAAACGCTGAGTGCATTTCTTGGAACGAAGGCGCCCGCACCAGCAACGCCGATCCCCTGGCCTCAGCCGGCGCCGGGCATGACCGATACGCCGGCGATCTTCCGCTATCTGAGTTTCTTGCTCCAGTTTGCTCCGACGGATCCGAGCGAGAAAGACCTCATGGAGCGCTTCGCCAAGATCGGTGTGGGCCCGGGCCTGCCATTCGATGAACGCCAGGCGCCCCCCGTCGTGCAGAAGGCGCTGGCCGATGGCATCGCTGACGGGAAGGCGGAGTTTGCGCAATTCGTAAAGACGAAAGTTGATACTCATGAGGTAAGTAGCGGTGATTTCTTCGGTACGCGCGCCTACCTGAAAAACAACTATCTGTACCGCTATACCGGCGCGGCGCTTGGCATCTTCGGCAATTCGGCGGATGAGGCAAATTATCCGGCGTACTTCGTGGATGCGGACGGCCAGCCGCTTGATGCGTCGACCGGGCGCTACGTGATGCATTTCGACAAGAATGGGCTGCCTCCGGCGGATGCGTTTTGGTCGCTGACGATGTATGACGGCAAATCGAAGCTTCTGGTCGACAATCCTCTCAATCGATATCTGCTCAACTCTCGCATGCTCGGCCGGCTCCAGCGAGACGCCGACGGCGGCCTTACGTTCTACGTCCAGCACGATTCCCCTGGCAAGGCCAAGGAAAGCAACTGGCTACCGGCGCCTGCCGGACCGTTCTACGCAATCATGCGGATCTATATGCCGAAGCCCGAGGTAGCGTCAGGCCGATGGCAGCGTCCACCGCTAAAGCGGGTTGATTGATGAGGCGTGACCAGGTTCAATAGTGGCGCTGCCGTTAAATAAATGTGCGATCGCGAGCAAACGAATGGAATCTTTCATGAGAACAACACTAACCTCCGCCTGCGCCATATGCGCCACGCTCGCCACGCTTGGCACCGCGCAATCGCAACCTGCGGTGACGCCGCCCGGTGGCGCCCCTGTTCCCGTAACGGTCGACAACTTCATCCGTGCGGAGACCGATATGTATGTCGGGGGACTCGCCAAACAGGGCGGTGTGGGCAAGCTGCTTCATCGCCGGGAGCCTGCGTCGATCGACCATCAGACGGTGATCCGCCTCAACCGCGACACCCTCTATTCGTCTGGCGTCTTTGACCTTGACGCCGGCCCGGTGACCATCACCCTGCCGGACCCGGGCAAGCGCTTCATGTCCATGCAGGTCATCAATGAGGACCATTACGTGCCGAACGTGTTTTACGGCGCGGGCACCCATACCCTGACTCGCGAGAACGTCGGCACGCGCTACGTGGTCACCGCGATCCGCACACTCGTCGACCCCAACAGCCCGAACGACATCAAGCAAGTCCACGCCCTGCAGGACGCTATCAAGGTCAGCCAGAAAGTGCCCGGCAAGCTCGAAACGCCCAACTGGGATCCGGTCAGCCAGAAGAAGGTCCGCGATGCCCTCCTGGTACTGTCTTCGACGATGCCGGACTTCAAGAAGGCGTTCGGCACAAAGGAGGAGGTCGATCCGGTACGGCGCCTGATCGGCACAGCGGCAGCCTGGGGCGGCAATCCCGACAAGGACGCCACCTATCTCAACATCACCCCCGCCAGGAATGACGGCGGGACCGTCTATCAGCTCAATGTCAAGGATGTGCCAGTGGATGCGTTCTGGTCGGTGAGCGTCTACAACGCCGAGGGCTACTTCCAGAAGAATCCCGCCAACGCCTATACGATCAACAACCTCACGGCGAAGAAGGGCAGCGATGGTTCGATCCCGATCCATTTCGGCGGCTGCGACACGCAGGTGCCCAACTGCGTGCCGATTGTCGCTGGCTGGAACTACACGGTGCGCCTGTACCGGCCTCGCGCGGAAATTCTCTCGGGTGCCTGGACCTTCCCCGAGCCCCAGCCGGTCAATTGAGCTGGCAACGCAACTATCGGCTCTACCGAAGGCGACAGCGGCTCGTCGACCTGGGCAGCCGCATGATCCGTGCAGTTCCGACCGTACGGAAATGACCGCTTTCATCCGTCCGCCGCCCGGTCGGTGAGGAGGGGCTAGTGGTCGTCCAGTTCGCCGCCATGTCGATCTGGGGCAGCGGTCGGGGTCAGCCGTGGCATGGGCTGCAGCTTTATGTCACGGGCTGGCCATGCATCCCTTTGGGAAGGCCTCAGGTAAGCGCCGCTTACACTCCGTATCCTGCCTACCGGCTGGTGCGCGAAATCTCGATATCGTTGGGCCGCACCAGTTGGTCCGCGTCATCCACCAGCGCGGCACGCACCTGACGCCGCTCCGGGCGGGTGTGCAACTCCACCGGCCCCTTGCCGCTGGCGGCCATGTGACGATCGCCCCACTGCATTAGCCCAATGATCACCGGCAGCAACTCCACCGCAGCGCGCGTGGGCCGGTATTCAAATCGTTCGCGCTCGCCGGGTTCCCGATAGCTCACTTTGCGCAGGATGCCTGCCTCGGTCAGCGTCTTAAGCCTTGCGGACAGCACGGCGGGGGAGCATTGCAGGCGCTCCAGGAATTCGTCGAAGCGCCGGACGCCGTGGAAGACGTCGCGCAAGATCAGGATCGTCCACTTCTCTCCAATCAGCGAGAGGGTCGCGGCAATCGAGCAGTTGCGGAGTTCTTGGGCGGTGAGATCCATGGATTCAGGATAGCAGGCTAACTTCATTTGCAATAGTCATGGTATTGCCTATACTCCTGGATATGGAATATGAAGTCAGGAGCCGTACATGCAACCCATCCACCACCTCAGCCTGGCCAGCCAAGCCCTCCCGTCCGTGACCGGTTCGCACGCAGCCTGCCCGGAATGCGCGGAAACCTGGCTGCTGAGCGGCGGTGAACGGGTGGTGGTTCGCGCGGTGCGCGCAGGCGATGCGGAGCGGGAGAGGGCCTTTGTCCAGGCCTTGTCGCGGGAGAGCCGGTATTACCGCTTCCTGACCGGCGGACGTGTGTCGGATGCGGTGATCGACCTGTTCCTCGAAAATGAGGCCGGCCTGGCGCTGGTGGTCACGGCGGAAGTGGACGGGTTGCCGGTGATCGTCGCCAACGGCAACTACGTGGTGACGGGTGAAGAGGTTGGCGAGTTCGCCGTGGCGGTGGCCGACGACTGGCAGGGCAAGGGCATCGGCCGCCGGCTGATCCAGCGCCTGCGGGATGCCGCCATTGGCGCCGGCCTGCGCTTGCTGCGCGGCGACGTGCTGAGCGAGAACCGCCGCATGCTGGCGCTGATGCGTGAGTTCGGTTTCTCCGCCCGGCGCAATCCGGAGGACAGCCTGCTCTATGAGGTGCGCCTGGCGCTAAGCGGGCAGGCTGTCGGCGAGCCGCGGGTGATGGCGACCTGATCTACGCCTCGGCGGTGGCGCGCTTGCGCGAGCCCGCCGTCAGTGTGCAGCCGATCGAAGCTGTGATGATGCTGGCAATGGCCAGCCATTGCTGCGCGTTCAAGGTCTCATGCAGGAACGCCAGCCCGGCGAGCGCGCCCATGGCCGGTTCCATGCTGAGCAGGATGCCAAAAGTCCGGCGCGGCAACCGCTTGAGCGCCACCATCTCCAGCGAATAGGGGATGGCACTGGAGAGCAGGCCCACGGCCAGCCCGGCCAGCAGCAGCGAGGGGCTGAACATGGCCGTGCCGGCATGCGCGAGCCCGAAGGGCAGCACCACCAGCGATGCCATGGTCAGCCCCAGCGAAGTGGCCTGCCCGCCGTGCGCGTTGCCGGCCATTTGCCCGAAGATGATGTACAGCGCCCAGCCCACGCCCGCTGCCAGCGCGTAGCCAATGCCGACGGGGTCCAGGTTGGCCACGTTCTGCCCGAGCGGCAACAGCAGCAGCAGGCCCGCCACGGCGAAGGCGATCCAGAGGAAGTCGATGGCCCGCCGCGACGACGATACCGCCACCGCCAGCGGTCCGGTAAACTCGATGGCGATCGCCAGCCCGAGCGGGACGGTGCGCAGCGACATATAGAACAGCAGGTTGGTGGCGCCCAGCGCGGCGCCGTACAGGGCGATCACGCGCGCATTGGCCAGGCTCAGCGGCATCCGCCAGGGCCGCCACACGCAGAGCAGGATCAACGCAGAAAAGCTGACCCGCAGCGCCGTGGTGCCCTGCGCGCCCACGACGGTGAACAGGCTCTTGGCAAACGACGTGCCGATGCAAAGCGAGGCCATCGACCCGATCAGCGCCAGCACGGCGATCAGGGTGGCACTCTGTTTCAGGCGGTTCAGCGGCAATTGCGACTCTCAGGCGTTCAAGCGTGCCAACAAGCGGGCGGGCGAGGGCGATCGCTGCCGCCGGCCCGCGTCGTTGGGGGTGGGGAGAATTGCCGCCCGTACGCTACGGCGGGCGGCGAGCCCGCATCTTGAACGATCTTGGGCCCGCTGCCTAGGCGGCTCTGCACCGGGACGGGGCATCCGCCCCGCACCCGAAATCCCACTGCTCCAATCGTGCCGCGTAGCGTTCGCCCGCGGCCGCCAGCGCATCGCTGCCCAGCTTGCCGGCCTCGAACAGCAGGAATGGCTCCGCCCACGGCAGGCCGCAGCGATGCGCGGTTGCCTGCAGGGGACGCATTAGTTCTGCAAGCGGGAAGAGGTTCACACCGGCAGGCGCATAAGCCTGCGGCACATTGCCGGCGGTAGCCGCCACCAGCACGGGCTTGCCTTCGAGCGCGCGGCCTTCGGTCTCGTAGGCGAGATAGAACATGCGGGTCAGCACGGCATCCTGCTAGGCCTTTAGCAGCGCGGGCGTGGCGTACCACTGGACCGGGAACTGGAACACGATGCGGTCCGCGTCGCGCAGCCGGCGTACCTCGGCGTCCACGTCGATGACACCGTCCGGGTAGCAGGCGTGGAGGTCGGCGATTTCCACGCCGGGGACCGTGGCGGCGGCAGCGCACAAGGCACGATTGGCCTTGGAATGGGCAAAGCGGGGGTGGAACAGGAGAATCAGGGTCTTGGGCATGGTTGGCTCCGGTTGGTCCTGCCGTGGTGATGCCGTGGTGATGCCGTGGCGATGCCTCAAGGATGGCGCCCGGAGTGAAATTACTCCAATGGATAATCTGTATTTTCTATTATCTGTTTCATGAATTTACGCGCGATCGATCTCAACCTGCTGACGGTGCTGGATGCGTTGCTCGACGAGGCTCACGTCTCGCGCGCCGCCCAGCGCGTGGGCCTGTCCCAGCCGGCTGCCTCCAGCGCATTGGAGCGTTGCCGCCACCTGTTCAAGGATCGTTTGCTGGAGCGTGCTCCCGGCGGCATGCAACTGACGCGCAGGGCGCAGGCCTTGCGGGCGCCGCTGAAGCAGGCGCTGGCGTCGGTGGCCGCGGTGATCGGTGCACCGGAGGTGGATCTGGCGAGCTTGTCGCAGACCGTGCGCGTACGCATGGCGGACCATCCCGCCGTGCTGGTGGCGAGGCAGTTGCATCGTCAGCTGGCCGCGAGCGCGCCGGGCCTGAACCTGGTGCTCCAGCCCTGGCAGGGCGCGGACGCCGCGCTTGAATCCCTGGCGCGGGGCGACAGCGACCTGGCCGTATCGGTGTTTCCCGCGCCGGGCACGGATTTCCGGTGTCGCCCGTTATTGCGCGAGCACTATGTGGTAGCCATGCGCGCCGGCCATCCGGCCGCCGCGGGCTTCAGCCTGGCGCGCTGGCTGGACTACCCGCACGTGCTGGTATCCGGCCGTGGCGAGAGCCGCACGCCGCTGGACGATGCGCTGGCCGCGCTGGGCCTGTCGCGGCGCATCGGCATGGTGGTGCCGAGTTTCATGATGGTGCCGCCGCTGCTGGCGGATTCCGACCTGATCGCCATGCTGCCCAGCCGCTGCCTGCCGGCGGATCCTGCGCAGGCGCTGGCAACCTTCGCACCGCCGGTGGCGGTGGAGGGGTTTGCCCTCCACCTCGCCTGGCATATCCGCCGCGACGACGACGTGGCCGTGCGGCATGTGGTGGGCCTGATCGAAAACCTGCTGGCGGCGTAGCGCTCGCTTAGTAGTTGAGCCCGATGTTGAGCATGACCGTGCGGGGATTGCCCACCGGCAGCACATTGTTGTTGAGGCCGCCGGCGTAGTACGCCTTGTCGAATACGTTCTTGACGTTGAGCGCGGCCTTCCAGTGCGATGCCGCATAGCCCACGGCAAGGTCCGCCACCGCATAGCCGGGCACCGTGTAGTTGAAGCTGTAGCCGCGCTTGGCGCTCTCGGCGCGCATGCCGGCGCCGGCGTACCAGCCCGCCAGCGCCCCGCGGAAATGCTTGGTGCCCCACAGTGAAACGCTATGCCGCGGCACGTTGTTGAGCGGTCGGCCCACATTGGCCGCGACCGTGTCTTCCGTCACCTCGCTGGCGATATAGGCATAGGCCCCGGCCAGGCTCCAGCCGCCGCCGAGATCGGCGGTCAGCTCGGCCTCCAGCCCGCGCGTGCGCTGCTCGCCGGTGGCAATGCTGAAGCCGGTGTTGACCGGGTCGGAGCTCAGCACGTTGCGCCGTGTCAGGTCGAACGCCGCCAGCGTCAGCAGTCCGCTCTTGTTGGGCAGGTCGAACTTGATGCCAAGCTCGGCCTGCCGGCCGGTCTCGGGCTTGAAGGTGCCGCCGTTGACGTCGGTGCCGCTGTTCGGCAGGAAGGAGGTGGCGTAGCTGATATAGGGGCGCGCCCAGGTGGTCAGGTCGAACATCAGGCCAGCGTTGCCGGTGACCGCGCGCGCGGTGTCTTCCGTGCGTGCGCCGAGCAGGCGGTCGGTACTGCTGGTGCGGGCCGTGTCGTGGCGCAGGCCGGCCGTCAGCAGCCAGCGCTCGGCAAACCGCATCTGGTCGCGCACGTAGAATCCGAGCGCGCTGACGTTGTCTTCAGCACTCAGGCTATAGGTGCTGGGGCAATTGACGGCCGCGCCATAGACCGGCCGGTAGACGTTCAGCGCCGCGACCTTGCAGGTGCGCTGCAGGCGGCTCTCGGTGCTGCGGTTGTAGTCCACGCCCAGCGTGATCTCGTGCTGCGTGCCGGCCAGGTCGAAGCGCCGCTGCAGGTTGGTATCCACGCCGATGGTGGTGCCGGAGAAGTCCTGCTGCGTGCCGCTGCGGTTCAGCAACTGGCTGTTGACAGCCATGGTCCCGGCCGTGACCAGCGTGCCGGTCAGCGACAGCGTCTGCCAGCGGAAATTCTGGTTCAGCGTCCAGCCGGAATCGAAGCGGTGGGTCAGCGCATAGCCGAGCCGGTTCTGTTCGCCGTCGTACGGGGCCAGTCCGGGCTCGCCGATAAAGCGGCTGTTGGGCAGGGTGCCGTTGCGGTTGGCGGTCAGCGTGCCGTTCACGGGCAAGCCTTGCTGGCGCACGTATTGCCGCTCGTTATGGCTCGCCAGCAGGGTCAGGTCGGTGCGCGCGCCAAGGTCCAGCGACAGCGACGGCGCGATATAGCGGTTGCGGTAGTACACGTAGTCGGTCGGGTCGTCGCTGTTCATCGCCAGGGCATTTACGCGCAGCGCGGCCTTGCCGTTTTCCGACAAGGGCGTGCCGACGTCCGCCGTGACCTGGCGCAGGCCGTGGTTGCCGACCGTGAGCCCCAGTTCGCCGAACAGTTCGGCCCTGGGGCGCTTGCTGACGATGTTGACCATGCCGCCCGGCTGCACCTTGCCGAACAGCACCGAGGCCGGGCCTTTCAGCACTTCCACGTGCTCGGCGCCGAACAGTTCCTGTGCCACGCGGTTGTTGCTCTCGACCAGCAGGCCATCGACGAACACGGATTCCGAGGCGCGCTGGCCACGGATGATGACGTCGTCCCAGCCGCGCCGGCCGTAGACGTTGGTGACCACGCCGGCGGAATTGCCCAGCGCGTCGCCAAGGGTTTGCGCCTGCTGGCTGTCCATCAGGTCGCGCGTGATGATGGTGATCGATTGCGCGCTGTCTGCCGCCGAGGTGCCGGACTTGGTCACGCTCGCCGCCCTGCGCGTGGCAAAACCGGTATCGGTGCGCGGATCTTCGGCGGCGCTGACCGTGACGGATGGCAAGGTGGTCACGGCGTCCGTGGCGGTCTGCGCCATGGCGGGGGAGAGCAGGCAACCCAGGGTAACGGGGGCAATCAGTTGGCGAGAGAGCATCGTACTGCGGGAGTGGCTAAAGCGGCGGATTGTAAATGATAATGATTATCGTTTGTAAGATTTTGCAACGTTTCCGGACAGGGTTGTCCAGTGGCGTCCGGACCGCCTGCCAGGGGGCGGGCACGCCGAATGTGCAGAGTCGGGTTTCCAGGCGAAGGCCTGCGGTCTATGGTGACTAGGAGGCTGGAGAGGGCGCGCGGAGCCGGTGCCGGTCCGGCCAGGGCCTGCCCTTGGCATCTCGCTCTCGGTCTGTCTCTATCCGTTACCCGACGACACAGGAGAACACCATGGATTCGTCAGCATCCCCGCGCCGCATCGTGATCACGGGCGCAGCCGGTGCGCTAGGCCGGGCCGTCACCCAGGCGTTCGCGGACGAGGGGGCCCGGCTGGCCCTGATCGACCGGGGCGTGGACGCCCTGCGGGCGCAGGCACCGGTGCCCGAGGCTGCCGACTGGCATTTGCTGCTGGCGGCCGACGTGACCTCGCCGGACAGCATGGCGGTGGCGGCACGCACCATCCTCGATGCGTTTGGCGGTGTCGACGTACTGGTGCATGTGGCTGGCGGCTTCGAGATGGGAGAGTCCGTCCATGCGCTCAGCCGGGAGTCCTGGATGCGGATGATGGATCTCAACGCCTGGTCGCTGGTGGCCGTCACGCAGCACCTGGTGCCCGCCATGCTCGCCCAGGGCGCCGGCAAGGTGGTGGCGGTCACGGCGCGCGGCGCGGCCAGTGGGGCCGCCGCGATGGGGGCCTATTGCGCGTCCAAGAGCGCGCTGCAGCGTCTGGTGGAAAGCTTGTCGCACGAGGTGCGCAGGGGCGGCGTCAACGTCAACAGCATCGCGCCGAGCATCCTCGACACCCATGCCAACCGCGCGGCCATGCCGGCCGCCGACCCGAGCGACTGGGTCTCGACCGCGGCGGCGGCACGCGCCATTGCCTTCCTCGCCTCGGACGCCGCGCAGGCCATCCATGGACAGCACCTGGTGCTGGACGGGTTGAGTTGATCCGCTGCCGGCACGTGGGCCGGCGCGGCGCGAGGCTTCCCACAGGGATTCCCTGGACCCGGCAGGCGCAAGGCCTGCCCGGGACGCTGCGTCTAAGTCGCGCAGGCATTCGTTCTTCGCCGCGATTGGCGCTTGACGTGTACATGGCATGGGAAGTGGATCCGGGAGCATCCCGGTGATGACGCAAGCGGAAAGCCATTTATTTCGATGCTAGGGTAAGTCCTAGGCCTGATTTCCCAAGGATTGGGAATCACAGTTTTTATATTTGGGAAAACACCCGCATGCTCTCGTCCTATGCAGATCGAAGCCGATGCCCCCGAAACCAATTACCCCGCCGCTGGTGCGGATCGCGTGCTTTTTGTGCTCGCAGCCTTGGCCCAGCAGGGCAAGCCGATGACCGTGCGCGAACTGGGCGCTGCCACCGGCTTGCCCAAGAGCACGCTGTACCGCCAACTGGTGCTGCTCAAGAAATGGGGCTTCGTGCTGGAGTCGGACGGACGGTATGCGCCCGGTCCGATCAGCCTGCAACTGGCGCTTGGCTTTGACATGGCCTCTCACCTCGCGCGTGAAGCGCAGCCGGAAATGCAATGGCTGGCACAGCAATCCGGCGAGAGCGTAGGGCTGGTGGTGGCGGTCAAGGACCAGGCGGTGTGCCTGGAAATGATAGAGAGCCGGCAGTCGCTGCGTTGCTCGTTTGAAAAGGGGCGCGGCGTGCCATTGCGAGCGGGGGCGTCGGCAAAGTCCCTGCTTGCGTTTATGCATGAGGACGCACGCAGGCGCATCGTTCTTGGCCTGCCTGATATGGACGCCATGCAGGCAGAACAGTTGCTGGACGAACTTGCTGGCATCGAGCGGGCTGGCTATGCAGTCAGCCAGGGCGAGGTGGATGCCGGCGTGTGGGGCGTCAGCGTGCCGGTGTTCCGCCGGCGCGAGAAGACGGCGGCGGTTGGTTCGATCACGCTGATGGCGCCGGCCACCCGCACGCAGGGGCGCGAGCCGCTCCTGATCGAGATGACGAGGTCGGCCGCAGGAAGAGTCTCGGCCGGACTGCAGGCCTTCTAGTACCCAGCACCCAGTACCGGGTACGCAATAACCAATACCAATTCCAATATCTACAAGAGGAGTGACTGATGAATCTTCGACGCAAATGCCTGCTTATCGGCCTGATGGGCCTCAGCCTGGCTGCCGGCCTGGCGCGAGCCCAGGACAACGCAGTGCTGCGGGTAGCCACTGACGCCACTTTCCCGCCAATGGAATTCGTCGAGAACGGCAAGCGCACGGGTTTCGATGTCGAACTGGTCGAAGCGCTCGCCAAGACGATGGGCAAGCGCGTCGAATGGACCGACATCGATTTCAAGGGGCTGATCCCCGGCCT
The DNA here is from genome assembly GCF_057814235.1 of Cupriavidus sp. F041. Classification (NCBI taxonomy): domain Bacteria; kingdom Pseudomonadati; phylum Pseudomonadota; class Betaproteobacteria; order Burkholderiales; family Burkholderiaceae; genus Cupriavidus; species Cupriavidus sp. F041. The sequence continues at coordinate 489,884 of NZ_JBVASY010000001.1, read as the reverse complement.
GATCTCGCGCCGCTTCGACATGGCGGTGTCCGGCATCTACATCACCGAGGAACGCCGCAAGGTGGTGGATTTCACCGATCCCTACTACACCGGCGGCCTGGTCGCGCTGGTTAAGACCGGCAATGCCGCCATCAACGCCCCGGCGGATCTCAATGGCAAGAAGGTAAGCGTGCAGGTCGGTACCAAGTCAGTCAATTTCCTGCGCGAAAACTATCCGCAGGTCCAGCGCGTGGAAGTCGAAAAGAACCAGGAAATGTTCAACCTGGTCGAGATTGGCCGCGCGGATGCGGCAGTGACCGGCAGGCCCGCCGCAATGCAATATGTCAAGGCGCGCGGCGGTATGCGCGTGGTCGAGAAAGCCCTGACCACCGAGGAGTACGGCATGGCGGTGCGCAAGGATACGCCGGAGCTGACACGCGCGGTGAATGCCGCCCTGGCCAAGCTCAAGGCCGATGGCACTTATGCGCAGTTGATCCAGAAATGGTTCGGCGCCGCGCATAAGTAAGGCGGGAAGACATCATGGAACTGGATTTCTCGCCGGTCTGGGCAGGCTGGCCCGACCTGGTGCGCGGCGCCGTGGTCACGGTCGAGGTGACAGCCTGCGCGCTGGTGCTCGGGTGCGTGATGGGCTTGCTGGTTGGCATCGGCCGGCTCGATCCGCGGCGTCGCGTCGTGTATGGCATCTGTACCGCCTATGTGACCGCGATTCGCGGCACGCCCTTGCTGGTGCAACTGTTCTTGCTCTTCTTCGGGCTGCCGCAGTTCGACATCCTTCTACCGGCATTCGTTTGCGGCGTGATCGGCCTGGGCGTCTATTCCGGCGCCTATGTCTCCGAGATCGTGCGGGGCGCGATCCAGTCTGTCGACAAGGGCCAGATGGAAGCTGCGCGTTCCATCGGCATGTCGTCAGGCCAGGCGATGCGCGCGGTGATCCTGCCGCAAGCGATCGTGCGCATGATTCCGCCGCTAGGCAATGAGTTCATCGCATTGATCAAGAACTCCGCACTGGTATCGCTGCTGACCATTCACGACGTGATGCACGAAGGGCAGAAGATCATCAGCGTGTCCTACCGCTCGCTGGAGGTGTACCTGGCAATCGCGTTGGTCTATCTGCTGCTGACCAGCGCCGCGGGATTGTTCCTGCGGCACATGGAGCAACGGCTGCGTATGGGAGGCATGGTGCAATGAGCGATTCCGCAATCATCCGGATCCGCAATCTAGGCAAATCCTTCGGCGACCATACGGTACTGAAGGGCATCGATTTCGATGTGGAGCCATCGCAAGTGGTGGTGGTGATCGGGCCCAGCGGCTCGGGCAAGAGCACGTTCCTGCGCTGCTGCAACGGCCTGGAGCAAGCGGAGAGCGGCACCATCGAGATCTGTGGCACCAGGCTGCTCGATCAGGGGCTGCTGATAGCCGACCCTGAACTGAACCGCTTGCGCACGGAAGTCGGGATGGTGTTCCAGTCCTTCAACCTGTTTCCCCACCTGTCCGTGCTGCACAATGTCACGCTCGGTCCCCGCATGCTGCGCGGCGCCTCGCGCGACGACGCCGAGCGCAAGGCGATGGCGCTGCTGGAGAAAGTGGGCCTGGCACACAAGGCGCACGCCATGCCGGCCAGCCTCTCGGGCGGGCAGAAACAGCGTGTGGCCATTGCGCGCGCGCTCGCCATGGCGCCGCGTGTGATGCTGTTCGACGAGCCCACCTCCGCGCTCGATCCTGAACTGGTGGGCGAGGTCCTGCAAGTGATGAAGGTGTTGGCCGCCGAAGGCATGACGATGGTGGTGGTCACGCACGAGATGGGCTTTGCCCGCGAGGTCGCCGATGTCGTGGTGGTGATGGACGGCGGCGGCATCATCGAAGCCGGTCCGCCGTCCGTCATCTTCTCCGCGCCCACGCACGAGCGCACGCGCGGTTTCCTGCAAGCCGTGCTGACGCGGCAATGACCATGGCAATGACAGAGTCTCTTTGGCAGGGCCGTACCGACGCAGGCGAGCGTGGCGATACCAGGCGCTTGTTCCATGTTGTGCGCGCCGCGGGTGCGCCGCTGCCGGCCGGATCGCCGGTGCTGGTGGGGTTCGCCTGCGATGCCGGCGTGCTGCGCAACCAAGGCCGCGCCGGTGCGGCGCAGGGGCCGGATGCAATCCGCCGCGCCCTGGCCAATGTGCCGGCGCACGGACTGCCAGCCTTGTACGACGCCGGCAACGTGATCTGCGAAGACGATGCACTGGAAGCCGCCCAGGAACGCCTGGCGGGGGCGGTCCGTGCTGTGCTGGACGGCGGCGGCTTGCCGCTGGTGCTGGGCGGCGGCCATGAAGTCGCCTGGGGCAGCTGGCAGGGGTTGCGGGCGCATCTGGATGCCGCCGGCGACGACGGCCGGCTGCTGATCGTGAATATCGACGCACACTTCGACTTGCGTACCAGCCGGCCAGCAAGTTCCGGAACGCCGTTCGACCAGATCGCGTGCGAGAGTGCGCGCCGCGGGCTGCCGTTCGACTATGCCTGCCTGGGCGTGAGCCGTCTCGCCAATACCCCGGCCCTGTTTGCCCGGGCCGACGAACTGGGCGTGTCTTACGTCGAGGATGTCGACTTGCAGGAACGGCATCTCGATGCTCGCCTGGCCGCGTTGAGGGAGCGCATGGCCCTGGCCGGGCATGTCTATCTCACCATCGATCTGGATGCGCTGCCGGCCGCCGTCATGCCAGGCGTCTCGGCGCCCGCTGCGTTTGGCGTGCCGCTGGCGGTAGTCGAGGCGCTGGTGGGCGAGGTGCGGCGCAGCGGCAAGTTGCGTGTGGCTGACCTGGCGGAATACAACCCCAACTACGACCGCGATCATCAGGGCGCGCGGGTGGCGGCACGGCTGGCGTACCGGCTGCTGGCCTGAGGCGGGGTCCGCTTTTCCGGGGTCCGTCTATTTGCGCCGTGCCAGCGGTAGCGTCGCCAGCCGCTCCAGCACCACCGCCCGCATGCCCGCCGGAGCCGGTAGCTGTTCCAGCAAGGCCGGCCATTGCTCATGGGCCATGGCCACCGCATCTTTGGCGGCGGCGGTGGCAATGCGCCCGGCGATTTTCGCCTCGCGCGCGAACTCGCGGTAGGTCTGCAGGGTTTGCACGCGCTGCTGGCGGTCGACGGCGACGTTCTGGCCGAAGCCGGCAAAGCCCGGCAGGGCCGCCACGCTAACGATGTCGTAGGCAGGCGACAGCTCTGGCGCGATGCCGTTGCGGTACAGGAAGGAGAAGTTCTTCAGGTGGGCGTCGCTGTTGCCCAGCAGGGTGTTGACGGCCTGTCGGATAAAGAACTGCCGCACATCCTCGATCCCGCGCACGCTCAGCCGCTCCAGCAATTGCACCAGCACGGCGTGGGCGTCACGGCCGGCGTACTTGCGATTGGGCATGCGGGTCAGCAATTGGCAACCGTCCTCGGCATGCACGCGTCCGCCCGGCTCGCGGTCGAAGCGGTCCACGGCTAGGAAGTGCAGATCCGCGCCAAGGGCTTCGGCCATGCCTTCCACCTCGATGGCAGCCAGCGGCGCGGGCCGGCACGGCGCGACCGCCACGCCGGCGGCCTGTGCCAGTTGCATCGACACGTATTCGTTGAAGACCTGGCTGTCGTCGTTGCGCGCGGGCAGCTTGGCGATCAGGTCCGACAGGTGCCCATGGGTGGGCATGGTGTAGCGCTTGCCGGCATGCGCGGTGGACAGCGCAATCTTGTTCTGCACGCCCGAGACCGAGGCCGCGCCTTCGGTGGCGCCCTCGATCACGGCAATTTCCAGGTTGTCCGCGCCACCCGTCATGCCAACCGTGCGTACGTGCGCGGGCAGGGCGTCGATGGGCGCGGGGCGCACCACCACCGCGCCGGGCAGGTCCTCGCCGGCGGCGGCCAGGATGCCGAAATCGTCGCGGTCCTCGGGATGATGGCGTGTGGCTTCCAGCCGCTTGCGCAATTCGCTTTCGGGCAGCAGCCCGGCGATGTAGGGCGGCAGCGCGCCGTTGGTGTTGTAGAGCGCGGGGTGGAAGGGGTTGGCCAGCACCGCCGCGGTCAGCGTGTCATTGCCGGGAAAGGTCAGCGAGAGGCTGAGCGTGGGTCGCAACGGGTCGCCACGAAAGGCTTCCGCGGCTACAAAGCGGCAGGTGCGCTCGACTTCGCACAGGTAGCCGCACAGCACGCCGTGCAGGTGTACCTCCAGGTAACGGGGGCGCAGTCCGGGGTTCATGGTTCCTGCTCCAGGAACATCTCGACCGATGTCCTGGCTTCGCGGTCCGGGCCGCTGTCCTTGCCTTCGATCAGGCGCCGCACGGCAGCATAGTTTCACATCAAAAGATATGAAATATCATAGCAAAAGCTATCTACGTATTATGGTATTACATAATTTATTGGTAATTATTATGAGATATTAATCAATGGCAGGCGAGTTGTCCGCGAGTCGATAACAACGCCCGAGAGCAACGCTTCCGGGATGGCCAAAGCCAACGGCGAATGATTTCACGCGGCCTTGTGACGGGCCGGCGCCAGCGCGGCGGGCGCCGGGATCCGGAAGCGGCCGATCTCGTCCGGCGCACACTGGGCGATCAGTCCCGTTTCCCAGGCCAGATAGGCGCGGGCGGCGTCCTTGTTGCCTTCGTGGCGGTCGTGCACGAAGAAAAGGTAGTCGATGCACGTCTCGGGGGGCAGAGGCGTGGCTTCTGCTGCTTCGGGCAGGCCTGCGGCTTGCCAGGTACGGTAGCCCTCGGCCAGGCGATATACATGCCGGTAGCCTTCGGCCAGCAGGTCCAGGCCGGCCAGGTTGGCAATATGCGGCTCGCTGGCGATCAGGATGACCGGATGGTCGTGCGTGGCACCGAGGCGGTCGAGCGTGGCCGGCAGGCGCGGGCGGATCGACCAGGCTGCGCCTTCGGCATGGCCGCGTGCGTATCCGGCGCTGTCGCGCAGGTCGAAGCGCAGCGTATCTGGCGCTTCGGCATACAGAGCGCGCAGCAGGTTGGCGTCGAGCACCGGCAGGGCGTGGGCGGGCAGGGTGCGCGGCGGCGCGGGTGCCTTGATGGCGGCATTGACGCCATGGGCCAGCACGGCGCTCTCGTAGCCGAGCTGATGCAGCCAGCTCGCCACCACGGGCGCCCGCACGCCGTCGTCGTCGAACACGATCACGCGGCTGCCGCGTACGCCGATGTACTGGTCGGTGGCCTGCACCAGCTGGCCACCGGGCGCATGCCGCGCGCCGTCGATCGATCCCTGGGCGAATTCCTCCGCGGTGCGGATGTCGAGCAGGTAGGTGGTGCGGCGGTCGTCGTCCAGCCACTGCTGCGCCTGCGTGGCCGACAGCGCGGGCAGCCCGTCGCGCTGCAGCAGCCGGGCCAAGCGCGCACGCGCTTCGGCCAGCTCGCCGGCTGCCGGGGCGGGCGGGTAGCGGCGCTGGCTGCCGTGCTCCAGCGTATAGTCGGCCAGGTACCAGCCCTGCGTGCCGTTTTCCAGCGCCAGCACCGGATTGGGCAGGCCGAGGTTGCGCAGCGTCTGGGCCCCGATGATGCTGCGCGTGCGCCCGGCGCAGTGCACCACCACGGTGGTCCGTGCATCCGGCAGCAGGGCGGACAGGCGCAAGGCCAGTTCGCCGTTGGGCAGGCTGTGCGCGCCGGGGATGGTCATCTTCTGGTGTTCTTCGAAGGTGCGGCCGTCCACCAGCACCAGCGGCTCGCCGGCGGCGCGGCGCGCCACCAGTTCCGCGGCGCTCAGGCGCGGCGTTTCCTGCAGGTGTTCTACCAGTTCGCCAAACGTCTTGGACGGCACGTTGACGCCCTTGAACAAAGTGAAGCCAGCCAGAGCCCAGGCCGGAGCGCCGCCGGCCAGCAGCGTGACGTCCCGGTAGCCCAGCGCCGCCAGCCGTTGCGCCGCGCGCCCGGCCACGCCGTCGCCGTCGTCGAGTAGCACGATGCGCTCGCCCAGGCGCGGCGCCAGGCGCGCCACGTCCAGTTCCAGCCGGCTGTAGGGCAGCGGCACGGCGAAGAAGGGATGGCCCTCGCCATACTGCCCGTGCTCGCGCACGTCGAACAGCGCCAGCGGCTGGCCGTCGTTAAGCCAGCCGCGCAAGGCGACGGCGTCGATGGATCGGGTCATGGATTGCTCTGCGTGAAGAAGGGTGTTGGGGCGCTGTCCATTGCAGCCTCAGGCGGCGATCTTTTCGCTGCGGTTCAACTGGGTGGCGTTGTAGTTGACGATGCGCCCGGTTTCCGGCTCGATACCGATGCGGCCCGTCAAGGTTTCGAGCGGACGGCCGTAGAGGTGGAAATGCAGCGTCGGCGCGTCGCCCGCCACGTGAATGCTGTGGATGTCTTGCGGCAGGAAGCTGATCGGCGTGCCCGGGCGCACCACCAGTTCGCGCTCCAGTTCGATGCTGGCTCGCTCGGGGTTGCTGCCGTCGTCGGTGCGGCGGTAGACGCGGTTGAGCTCATCGCCCTGTACTGCCACGATCACGGCCCAGGTGTCGTGGTTGTGCGGGATGGTTTTCTTGCCCGGCACGATGGAGTTGAGGTAGAGCGCCGGCAACTGGCCTTCCTCGCTCAGGCGGTAGCGGGTGGAGGTGGTGGTGCCATCGCCGGGCGGCGGAAAGTCGGCAAAGCCGAACAGGTCCTTGCGGCTGGCCAGGTTCTGCAGGACCGCGGCGACCTGTGCCAGCGTGGCGCGGTCGATGTCGCGCTGCGCGGTCAGTGCGCGGACTTCGGCAAGGGTGGTGGCAATGGCGGCAGTGCGCTGGTTCCGGGTCGTCATGGGGGAGTCCTTGGTCGGTGCGAAGCCGCGGCGGGTGGCGGCAGGCCTTCACTCTAAGGAATACGCGGCTGCGCAAGAACGAACAATATCGACGATGCATATGCGAAGCCGTGCCGGTGGGCGAAGCGCGCCCATGCGCGGCGGCCACGGCATAACGATCTGCGATCTGATTCGTTAGCCGGCGGCGCAACTTCTCTTAGGCTCTAGTGTCCGGTGCGCGGGCAAGCCGCAGGCCGCGCAAGCCGCGCACTGTCCCCGCACTCTCCCAGCATTCACGAGAATTCCTCGCCATGACCATTACCGACCTGACCCAGACCTTTGTCGATGACGCGGCCGCCGGCGACGTAAGCGATGCCCGCGCCGCTGCGGTCGCGGCCTTTATCGCCCGCGCCCGCAAGATCGCCGCCCGCCAGGCCGCCGACAGGGCGCCGCTGGCCGTGCTGGCCGACGAACTGGTGGCGCTGGCCGGCCAGGCGCACCTGTTCCCGCTCGAGCACTTCCCCGTGGACACGGCACGGCCCGCCGCGATCTACCGGCTGGCCGAAGATCCGGACGGCGGCTTCGCGCTGTTCGCTTCCGCCGGCCTGCCCGGCAAGGCGCAGCCGCCGCACGACCACACCACCTGGGCGGTGATCGCCGGGGTGCGCGGCGTCGAGCGCAATGTCATCTTCCACCGCAGTCAGGGCACCAAGCCCGGCCAGGACACGCTGGAGCCGCTGCGCCAGCTCGATGTGCGGGCGGGCAATGCCATCACGTTGTCGCCAGCCGACGTGCATACCATCGAGCTGACCGGCGACACGCCCGGGCTGCACCTGCACTTCTACGGCCTCACGCTGACCCGCCTCGCCGCTCGCGTGAAGTTCGAGCCCGTGCCCGAGGACGGCACCCAGTACACCTACCGCACCTATGCCGCGCCGGCGCTGATCCGCCATCCGCTGGTGAGCCCGGCCGCGCTCAAGCGCGCCATTGCAGCGGGCGAGGAACTGGCCGTGCTGGACGCGCGCGAAGAAGGTGCTTTCTCGCGCGAGCACCTGCTGTTCGCGGTGCCCGCGCCGCTGGGCCGGCTCGAGACCACGATCGACCGCCTGGTGCCGCGCCGGACCACGCGCATCGTGGTGACGGACCTGGCGGAAGATGTCGCCCACGCGTCCGCGGCCAAGCTGCTGCGTTTCGGCTATACGAACGTCTCCGTGCTGGAAGGCGGCACGCGCGCCTGGCAGGCGGCGGGCTATGAGGGATTCAGCGGCACCAACGTGCCAAGCAAGGCCTTCGGCGAGGTGATCGAGCATGAGCTGCGCACGCCGTGGATCACCGCCGAGACGCTCAGGCTCTACCAGGACCGCGGCGACAACGTGGTGGTGGTGGACAGCCGCCCCTTCACGGAATTCCAGAACATGAGCATTCCCGGCGCGGTCGACTGCCCCGGCGCGGAACTGGTCTACCGCATCGGTGAGATCGCGCCCGATCCCGACACGCTGGTGGTGGTCAATTGCGCCGGCCGCACGCGCAGCATCGTGGGCGCGCAGACGCTGATCAACGCGGGCATTCCTAATCGCGTGGTGTCGCTCAAGGACGGCACCATGGCCTGGCTGCTGGCGGGCTACAAGCTGGACCACGGCCAGACCCGCTTCGCGCCGCAGCCGGGCGATGCGGCCCAGGCGGCCGCGCGCGAGCGTGCGGCGCGGGTGGCCGAACGCGCCGGCGTGCGGCATATCGATGCGGCGCAGCTGGCCGCTTTCGAGCAGCAAGCCGGCGCACGCACGCTGTACCGCTTCGACGTGCGCTCGCCCGAGGAATACGCGGCAGGCCACCTGCCCGGCTGGCGCGGCGCGCCCGGCGGGCAACTGGTGCAGGCCACCGATGCCTACGCCGGCACCCGCAGCGCCCGCATCGTGCTGGCCGACTGGGACGGCGTGCGCGCGCAGATCACGGCCGCGTGGCTGGCGCAGTTCAGCGGGCATGAGGTCTACCTGTTCCGTCCCGCGCCGCTGGCGCCGCGCGAGTCCGGGCCGGAGCCCGTGCGCGTGCTGCGTGCCTCCGAGGTGGAGGCGCCCTGGATCGAGGCGGCATCGCTCGCCGAGTTGCAAGCGCGGGGCGGGGTAAGCGTGGCCGACGTGGACAGCAGCCTTGCATTCCGCCGCGGCCATGTGCCTGGCGCCTGGTTTGCCACACCGGAGAAGGTGGCGCTGGTGCTGGAGCATGGGGAGGCTGAAGACATCATTGTCGTGACGTCATCGGATGGCGTGCTGGCGCAGTCGGTTGCGGCAGAGTTGCGCCGCACCAGCGGGCGCGACGTTCGGGCACTGCTCGGCGGCAATGCGCGCTGGCAGGCGCTGGGCCTGCCTGTTGAACCAGCGGGGGCGGGTACCGCTGCCGCGGCGCGCGTGCTGACCGGTGACGATGACGCGTGGTACAGCGCTTACGCCTACGAGGACGAGAACCGCCGCAAGGCAGAGATGCATGCCTACCTGAACTGGGAGATCGGCCTGGTCGATCAGCTGGAACGCGATGGCGATCTGCCGGTGCGGCTGGTGGACTATCGGCAGGACTGAGAGCGTGGTGAGGGCAGGATGGCCCTCGTGGGTTTTCCTGCGCTCTGGCAGCGTGGAGGTTCTCGCTTCGGGCGGGCGCCCGCCATGCGGACAGCGCTCACATCACGCGAGCGCCGTCCCTCGCGCCTCAACGCAATGAAATCCCTGAAGCCGCAATCACGGAGGCGTACTTCGGCAAATCGCGCGACAACGTAGCGTCCAGTTCCTGCGCTGAAGACCCCACCACCACATATCCCGCATCCTCCAACTGTCCACGCGTGGCCGGCACATTGAGCACCGCCGCCACATCGCGGCTGATGCGCTCCACCACCTGCGTCGGCGTGGCCGAGGGCGCGATCAGCCCCTGCCAGCTTTCCACCGCAAAGCCGGCGGCCCCGGCTTCCGCCATGGTTGGCACTTGCGGCAGTGCCTTCGAACGATAAGGCGTCGTGACCGCCAGCGCCGTCAGGCGCCCTGAGCGCACGTAGTCTGTGACCGCCGCCAGCGTGATCAGCGTGGCATCGATATGCCCGCCCAGCAGGTCCACCGTGGCGGGTGCGCCACCGGCATACGGAATGTAGTTGACCTTGATGCCGACCTGCCGCGACAGCATTTCATGCGCGACGTGGGCTATGCCGCCGTTGCCCGGCAGGCCAAGCGTCAGTTCGCCAGGCTTCTTGCGCGCGAGCGCGATGTAATCCTGGAAACTGCGCAAGCCCAGGTCGGGCCGCGCCACCAGGATCTGCGGATTGACCACCGCCTTGCTCACGCCGCGAAACGCATGGCCGGTGTCGTAGGGCAGCGTCTTGAACAGCGAGGCATTCAGTGTCACGCCTTCCCCGCCCAGCAGCAGCGTATGGCCGTCAGGCCTGGCCCTTGCCACCTGTGCCGCGCCCAGGGTGCCGCTGGCGCCAACCACGTTTTCCACTACTACCGGCTGGCCCCATTTCTTGCTGAGCTTGAGGGCCAGCGTGCGCGCGAGCTTGTCGGCGCTGCCGCCGGGAGCTACCGGCACCACGATGCGCACGGGACGCGAGGGAAAGGTCTCCGCGGCTACCGTGGCGTGGCTGTGGAACGGAACGCCTGCGATGGCTGCCACGCCGGCAGCGACAGGAAGGCAGAAGAGGGTGCGGAACACGGTACGGCGTTGCATGGGATGTGGCTGGAGACGAATCGAGCGCAAAGCTTAGAAAGCGCGGCGGGCACGGCCAACGAATCTTTCCGCGCATGGATATGCGGTGTTGCCCGGCCCGGCGGCGCTGCGACCGGCAACGCGCAGCGCATAACGATGGGCTCATTTATTCGTTCCGTGTTCATTGGCGCATGCGTACAGTTTGCTGACCGAATGGCGCACTTGTCGCCCCAGCCAGCCCCTCCGGCGGCATGCCATCCGCGCAAAACACGACTTCGCCTACAAGAACTCGAACACACCATGATCCGCATTTTTCCCCTGCGTTCCCCGCGTCCCATCGTCCTCGCCGCTGCCGTGCTGGCAGGTACCTTCCTCACCGGCGCCGCCCATGCCGACGCCACGCTCGACAAGATCCGCCAGCGCGGCAGGATCGTGGTCGGCGTCATGCTGTCCGGCAGCGCCTTCGGCTCGATCGATCCCGCCACGCAGAAACCCGTGGGCTTTAACGCGGAGCTTGCGCAGGACCTCGCCAGGCAACTCAACGTGGAGCTGGAAACGGTGCAGGTGCAGCCTTCCAACCGCGTGCAGTTCCTGCAGCAAGGCAAGGTCGATGTGCTGATCGCATCGATGGAATACAACGCCGATCGCGGCGAGCAACTCGGCCACGTGCCCACGCCTTACTACCGCGTGGGCGGCGCCGTGATCGTGCCCAGGCAGAGCGATATCCGCCGCTGGGAAGACCTCAAGGGCAAGACGGTCTGCATCTCGCAAGGCAGCAGCTATACGCGGCCGGTACAGGTGGAATACGGCGCCATCCCGAAGGGCTTCAAGGGCTCGGCGGAATCGCTGCTGGCCCTGCGCGGCGACAATTGCGCTGGCGCCGTGCACGACAACACGCTGCTGCAACCGCTGGTGCGCGGCAATCCCGAGTGGCAGAACTACCGCATCGTGCTGCCGGAACTGAACCCCGCGCCCACCGTGATCTGGACCCGCAAGGGCGAGCAGGACACCATCCAGGCCGTCGACCGCATCGTGCAGAACTGGCACCGCAGCGGCTGGCTGGTGGCTACCGAGAAGAAGGCCGGCATCCAGCCGCCTTCGCCTGCGCTGACCGAACTGCACGACAAGTTCAAGGGCGGCCGTTCCTGATGGATGCAGCCATTGCCTGGGGGATCGAAGCGGCGCGCCGCCTCGGCCTGAACTATGCATTTCTTGCCGACGCCTATGACCGCGCTTCCTTCGTGCATGGCGCATGGGTCACCGTGCAACTGGTGGTCTGCACGCTGGCCGGCAGCCTGGTGGCGGGGGTGGCCATGGCGGCGTTGCTGACTTCGCGCCGGCCTTTGCTGGCCGGTACTACGCGCGCCTTTGTGGAGGTCACGCGCAATACGCCCACGCTGGTGCAGCTCTATTGCGCCTTCCTCGTGCTCAATATGCTGATCACCCATGCCTTGCAGGATGCGCAGCGGAGCAATCCGCTCACGCCGTTCCTGTGGGTGGTGGTGGTGCTGTCGCTGCACAAGGGTGTGTTCCATGCCGAAGCCTTGCGCGCGGGCATCGAAGCGGTGCCCAGGGTCACGCTGGAGGCGGCGGCCTCGCTCGGCTTCGACCGCCGCACCTTGCTGTGGCGGGTGCAGTTGCCGCTGGCGGTGCGCTTCGCGCTGCCTGCCCTGGTCAACAATTCCGTGGACCTGGTCAAGGCCACGGCGGTGGCGTCGGCCATTGCCGTGGGCGATATCACCTATGCCTCCATCATGATCTGGACCCAGCGCGATAACGTGCTGGAACTGATGGTGCTGTTGCTGCTGTTTTTTGGCCTGCTGACCTGGGTGGTCAGCCAAGTCGGCAACTGGCTGGAACTTCGGCTGAGGATGCCCGGCTATGGCGACCGCTGACTCCACTTTCCGCGGCGTGCCGGCATGGCCGCGCGTGGGCCGCTTCGCCAGCCTGCTGTGGCTCCTGCCGCTCGTGGCGGTGGCGCTGGCCGCCACCCGCCATCCGGACCTGGCGCGGGCGCTGGCCAGCGCATGGCAATGGTCGCCGGCGCTGGCGCGCGGCTTCCTGGTCAATATCGGCGTGAGCCTGCTGGCAATCGCGCTGGGCACCGCTGGCGGGCTGCTGGTCGGCGCGCTGCGGCTGTCGCCGCTGGCGCTGCTGTGGCGCCCGGCGCAGCTTTATGTGCAGGTGTTCCGCAACGCGCCGTGGCTGGTGCTGATCTACTTCTCCACCTACGTCTTTCCGTTCGAGGTGAACATCGGCAGCCATATCGTGCCGTTCCCGGATTGGCTCAAGGTGGTGGTCGGACTGGCGCTGCCGGCCAGCGCCAATGTGGCCGAGGTGCTGCGCGGCGCGGTGCAGTCGATCCCGCTCACGCAGTGGGAGGCGGCCAGCTCGATGGCGTTCTCGCGCTGGCAGATCCTGCGGCTGATCGTCGGGCCGCAGTGCGTGCGGCGCATGCTGCCGCCATGGATGAACCTGTACGCCACACTCACCATGAGCACCGCGCTGGCTTCGCTGGTGGGCGTGCACGATTTGCTCGACACCGCGCAGATCGCCAGCAATACCGTCAACCAGACTGCTTTTACCGTGCTGATCTACTTCATCGTGCTGGCGATGTTCTTTGCCTGGTGCTACCCGATCTCGCGCTTCACTCGTTTCCTGGAACAAGAACATGCTGTTGCCTGAACATAGCGGCGGACCCGTCTTGTCCGCAGTCCCCACGCCAGCGCCGCTGGTTGCGCTACGCGACGTGCACCTCGCGTTCGGCGGCAACGCGGTGCTCAAGGGCATCGACCTGGAAGTGCGGCGCGGGCAGGCGGTGTCCATCATCGGCCCGTCGGGCTCGGGCAAGTCCACCATCCTGCGTTGCATTACGGGCCTGCTGGCCCCGCAGCAGGGCATGGTGACGGTGGGCGGCGTGGCGGTGCGCGAGCTGCGCAGCGAGGCCGAGCGCATCGCGCTGCGCAGGCGGGTGGGCTTTGTCTTCCAGCAGTACAACCTGTTTCCGCACCTGACCGTGTTGCAGAATCTCACCATCGCGCCACTGCGCGTCCTGGGGCGCGGCCGGGCCGAGGCCGAGGCTACCGCCATCGAGCTGCTGCGCAAGGTGCGCCTGGCCGACAAGGCGGGCGCCGATCCGGGCGAGCTTTCCGGCGGCCAGCAGCAGCGCGTGGCGATTGCCCGCGCGCTGGCGATGGAGCCCGAACTGATCCTGTTCGATGAGGTGACTTCGGCACTGGACCCGGAAACGGTGGGCGAGGTGCTGAACGTGATCGGCGACCTGGTGGCGGAGGGCCTGACCTGCCTGCTGGTCACGCATGAAATGCGCTTTGCCGAGGAGATCAGCGACGAAGTGTATTTCACCGAGAGCGGGCGGATCGTCGAGCATGGCCCGGCCCGCCGCATCTTCAGCGAACCGCGCAGCGAGCGCACGCGCGCCTTTCTCAACCGCGCGCTGGGTGCCGCGCCGCGCGTGGCGGCCGATCCCTTCGTCTTCTCTTTCGACAAGCTGCGCTTCGCCGTTTGAGCGCCGCCCGGTCCAATCCCTATCGAAGAACCATGAGCCATCATCGCGATACCCAACTGATCCATGCCGGCACGCCACCGTTCAGCCAGGGCCACGGTCCGGTCAATGTGCCGGTGGTGCGGACCAGCACCGTGCGCTTCGAGAATACCGACGCCTACGACGATATCCGTGCCCGCCATGCGCGCGGCGAGCGCGTCAGTTCCTACGGCCGGCAGGGCATGGACACGCATCGCGCGCTGGAAGATGCGATTGCCGCGCTGGAAGGCGGCAACCGTACCTTCCTTGCGCCTTCCGGGCTGGCGGCGATCTCGCTGACTTTCCTGGCGCTGCTCTCGCCCGGCGATCATGCGCTGGTGGCGGACAGCGTCTACGCGCCGGTGCGCCGGCTGGAGCAGACGCTGCTGCGCCGCCTGGGCATCGAGGTCAGCTATTTCTCGCCCAGCCAGCATGATGTGGACGCGCTGATCCGTCCGAATACGCGCCTGCTTTACCTGGAGTCGCCCAGCTCGCTGCTGTACGAGGTGCTGGACCTGCCGCGACTGTCGCAGATCGCGCACCGGCATGGGGTGGTGGTTGCCGCCGACAATACCTGGGCGTCCGGTCACGTGCTGCAGCCGCTGGCGCTGGGCGTGGATATATCGATCCTGGCCTCGACCAAATACATCAGCGGCCATTCCGACCTGATGCAGGGCGCGGTGGTGGTCAGGGATGAAGCGCTGGCGCGCCGGATTGCCGATACTCACGATAGTTTCGGGCTGGCCATCGGCGCGGACGATGCCTACCTGGCGCTGCGCGGCATCCGCACGCTGGCGGTACGGCTGGCGCAGCATCATCGCAACGCGCTGGCGGTGGCGCGGTTCCTGGAAGCGCATGAGGCGGTGGGGCGGGTTTTCTACCCGGCCTTGCCCTCGGACCCCGGTCATGCGCTGTGGCGGCGGGATTTCTCGGGCGCCAACGGGCTGGTGTCATTCGCGCTGCCCGGCGCCGATGCTGCGGCGGCGCGCAAGCTGGTGGATTCGCTGCGCTTGTTCGGGCTGGGGGCTTCCTGGGGCGGGTATGAAAGCCTGGTGCAGGTGGCCGCGCCGGAACGGCTGGCGACGCATTCGTACTGGCGAGGCACCGAGCCGGTGATCCGCCTGCATATCGGCCTGGAAGCGTCGGAGGATTTGATTGCCGACCTGGAGCAGGGACTGGAATTGGCGCTGCAGGCGGTATTGCCGCAACGGCGCGCGGCGGCCTGAGCTTGGCGGCCAGCGCCTTGCGCGCAGTCATTCGGGGCGAGGCCGCACAAAAAAAGAAGCGGGACGGGAATTTGCCCGCTTCGCAAAAAAGCCAGTGTCATCGTTGCGCTGGCTTTCAGTACCCACTGGCGTGGCGGCACCGCGCGGCCCATCAGCCCGCGCGGTGCCGCCTGCATCATCGGCCGCGGCGCGCGCCGCGGCCGTCAAGCCTCAGATGGCCCATCCGCCGCCGTAGAACACGGCCAGCGCCAGGGCGATGCTGACGGTGCCCACATTCAGCTTGCGGAACTCGCCGGCCACGACGCGGCCGATCACCAGGGTGCAGAAGCCCAGCATGATGCCGGTGACGATATTGCAGGTCAGCACGATAAAGACCGCGCATACCAGCCCGGCCATGGCGTCGACCATGTCGTCCATATGCAGCTTGCTGACGCTGCTGAGCATCAGCAGCCCGACATACATCAGCGCGGGAGCGGTGGCGTACGAAGGCACCAGCCCGGCCAGCGGCGAGAAGAAGATCACCGCCAGGAACAGCAGGCCCACTACCACCGCGGCCAGGCCGGTCTTGGCGCCGGCGGCTACGCCTACGCTCGATTCGATGTAGGCCGCGGCGGGCGCGCCACCGAAAAAGGCCGAGAAGATCGAGCTCAGCGAATCCGTGGTCAGGGCACGGCCGCCGTTGGGGATCTGGCCTTTCGCATCGAGCTGGCCGGCCTGGCCGGCAACCGCGCGGATCGTGCCGGTGGCATCGAACACGGCGGTCATCACCAGCGCCAGCACGCTGGGCAGCACTGCCAGCGACAGCGCGCCCTTGATGTCCATGGAGCCGATCAGCGAGGCATGGCCCGGCGCGCTCAGCGCGGGCAGCGCGAACACGCCGGAGAACTTGACGGCAGGGTCGAAGGCCAGGCCCAGCGCGGAGATCGCGACGATCACCAGCAGGATGCCGCCGGGCACCTTGCGCCGTTCGAGCCCGAAGATCGCGGCCAGGCCAAGGATCGACATCACCACCGGGAAGGCTGTGATCTTGCCCAGCGCAACGGGCAGGCCGGCGCCCGGATTCTTGATCACGAGCCCCACGTCGTTGGACGCGATCAGCAGCAGGAACAGGCCGATGCCGATCCCCGTGCCGTGCGCCACGCCGGACGGCAGGTTGCGCAGGATCCAGGAGCGCACCCCGGTCACGGAAATGGCGGTGAACACCACGCCCATCAGGAAGATCGCACCCAGCGCGACGGCCGGGGAGAGACCCTGCCCGAGCACCAGCCCGAAGGCAGTGAACGCGGTCAGCGAGATGGCGCAGCCGATGGCGATCGGCAGCCTGGCCCACACACCCATCAGCAACGACCCGAAGGCCGCGGTCAGGCAGGTGGCGACGAATACGGCACTGGAGTCAAAGCCCGCCTTGCCGAGCATGCCCGGCACCACGAACACGGAATAGACCATGGCCATGAACGTGGTGACGCCGGCAAGCGCCTCGCGGCGGCCAGTGCTGCCGCGCGCACTGATCTGGAAGTAGCGGTCAAGGAAGCCATTGACTTCGATGGCCTCGATGGTGTCGATGGCCTTGGCCTCGATCGCTTCGGTGCCGGGGGCGGCGGCACGGCCGGGGAACGGCTGCTCAAGCATGGCGGAGTGTCTCCTTTGTGGTGCACTGGGGCGGCGGCTACGCCGCTCGTACTCCAGGCTGTCTCGCTTTTTCGTTGTCGTTACCGGGGCGGGTCTGCGGGCCGTCGCGCACTGGATTGTGTCGCGTCCGGCACTGCATTTGCCGCGGTACGTCGCTGTCGGCCGGATCTTCGCCACTCCGTGCTGGTGGTGCCGGTCCGACATGGCGCAAGACTAAGGGAGGCGCAGGATTCGTTCATAACGGCGCAGACATGCCTGTTATTGGGATTTGGATATATGTGAGGTGTCCCGCGGATCCCTGGTTGTAGGGGGCGCAAGTCCGTGAATTGTGGCTGCTGGCGGGTGGGCGGGCGACGATGAATGCGGTGGGGGTGGGGATGTTGCTCGGTTAGTCAGGAGTGCACTTACGTGCGGTATCGGATTTGCTGGCTTTTGTTTGAGGGGGGGGCGATTCTACCAGTGGATACTGAGGCGGCCGTTGGGGTGGGGTTGGCTTTTGTGCGCAAAAGCCATACGGTGTTCCGCTGCATGGGCTATCGGTCACTTTTTGCGTTGGCGCGTTGGCAAAAGAATAGCGAAAAGCAAGACGACCCTACCGGGGCACGGGCTCTACAGTTCGATTTTCTCTGGATGCAGAAGAGTGACAGAGGGTCCGCAGCTGCGGCTCATTGAGTTTCCAGGCGTCACACCAGTCGCCGGCCACCTCGGCCTTTTGGGTTCCTTCATTGAATTATCTGAGGGATGTTCAGCGAATTACAAAGCCGGTCCGACCAAGCATCTTATCGCACCAGGACCCGTGTGCTCGACGTCATTTAAGGCCCTCCGCCACAACGCGCTCGGCAAGTGCAGCCCATCTTTTCGGGCTGTCTCGCACGACATGGGCATAGTAGAAGCGCCCCTCGCACTTGCCGGCGAGCGACTGCATATTTAGCATCGGCGCCGATTCGACCAGCTCGCGCCAAGGCATTCCGGCGTAGATCGGGTCTCCAAGGTGCTTCAGGTCGATAACAATGGTCTTGCGGATGTTCTCGTGGCTGCGTAGGTGCGCAAGGAATCCCGTCTCAATCGGCGAACCCACCAATACCAAATGGTCGATCACGTGGCCGGCGCGGGCATATGACCATGCGGTTTGCGCGGCCAGGAGAGAGCCGTAGCTGTAACCGATCAGGTTGAACTGCGGCGCCTCCGCTGCCATACCGCTCGTAATCGTCCACTGGCTGTCGTCGCGTGATCGGATCATCATTCCCGAATGGATAGCGTCAAGCAATGTGCCAGCGAACTCGTTTCCATTTGGCATGCCAGCGCTAGCAGTATGGGTCAGTCCAGCGAAGCAGTGTGCAATCCCCGCCTTCCGGAACGCATCGAGCAGCGGCTGAACATATCCGCCGTCCAGCCCGGCACCGCCCCAATACAGCGTGCCGCGGGGCCGTAGCAGATAGACCTTGACCGGCGCCCGGTCCTCGACGGGCGTATGTTGTACCTTAACTGACTTGATCGGCTGCGTCAGGCGCCCCGCCCCCAAGATTTCGATCGTCATGGTCGATGCGGTGTCGCTGGCGACGCGCTCACTCATCCCCTGTTCGTCAGTGCGGCCGTCAAACGTACCCCGCTCACCAATGAGGCGATACCTCATGCGCGCCAACGGCTGCCCCGTCTGCTCGTTGATGAGCTGGATCTGTTGGTCGTACTGCGGGTTGGATGCCGCAAATATGCTTTGTGCGGGGGAGATAGCCGCGGGTGCACCATTGCGCGCGCCCACATCGTCGAACCACTTTTCGCCGGCAAGCCGAGCAACAATGCGCGGCGGCGTCGGGCACCCGCACAGGACAATATCGCCGTCCAGGGCAATCTCGCCCATGAACTGCATCCGGCGTGGCCCGCCGGCCTTAGCAATCATGCCGGTGCTCTTGCAGGCTTCGCAATAAGCCTGGCCTCCAATCATTGCTGTCTGGCAATCGGGATCACCAAAAGTGCAACCTCGGCCTGGAGAGGGCAGGATCTTCCCGCCATCCTCCAGAAGCGCATCGCGGCGATCCGCCACGTATGGATTGATCAGCAGAGAGTTCTCCGGAAAGGAGGCATGCTGCGGGAGTTCGTCATTTACGTGGAGATTGATCCAGCAGGCTTCGTCGGCCCAGGCGACGTGGCGCTGTTTGGGGACGTGCTGAGTCACTTCGTGGGGCGGTACGCCAGTTATCACTATTCGGTGCGGCTCGTGCTTGTTGCGAACGACAAGGAGATGGCGTATCCCGCCACCGAATTCACCGGATCGGGGTTCTGATGGAAGTGAAACACGTGACGTTGCGATGGGTGCGGCGATCGGCGTCTTCCCTGGCGTTGACAGGGCTGGTCACGCTGCCGACCGGCTGCGGTGCCTGGCAGTCGGTCAAAGCCACGACGGTGGAGGCGACGAGTGCGGTCTTCTTCGCGAAGGTCAAGCAGATGAACCTCGTGATCGTGAGCCGCAGTGCGCTCAATCCGGATGAGCGCGGCGTATCGTTGCCGGTTGTGCTGCGTATTTACCAGTTGAAGGACTCGAAAGCGTTTGAAACAGCCACCTACGCGCAACTGCTCGCAGGTGCCAGCGAGCCGCTGAAGGCGGATATCCTCGGCCGCACGGAAGTGACGCTTGGCCCCGCCGCAACGGTCAGGCTGTCCGAGCCGATGGCTGATGACGCGCAATACGTCGGCGTCGTGGCGTTTTTCCGTGAACAGTCGAACGCCGAATGGCAACTGGTGATTCCGAAGGCGCGATGGAAGAAAGCCGATCCGGTGGAACTCGTCGTCACAGACAACCGGCTCGAACTGGAGACAACGCATTGAACGCCTCGAAGGTGATGCGGGCCCTCGTATCAATCAGAGGTGCCGTTGTAGGGCATGCAGCTTCGGGGGCGTGAGTGGCCGCGTCACCACGGCCGGCGCTGGTTTCGTGGTTTTGTCTCTGGCGGCAGGCGCCTGCTCGTTTCAGCCCGCCTCGACGTGCTGGCCAAATTCCTCCAGGAGTCGATGGCGGTGCTCATCCAGCCTGGGCGATCGCTTGAAGCTGCTCAGGCCGGATTGGCTGCCGATCTTGATCGGGTTGCCCGCCAGGGTGATGGGCCGGTCTTCTCCAATGCTGGCTTGCAGCAGCATGCCGCGCGCTTGCACATGCGGGTCCTGCACGATGTCGGCAACGCTTTGCAGCGGACCGTGCGGCACGCCGGCGCCTTCCAGCGTGGCCGACCAAGTGGCGCTGTCGGCATCGGCCAGGCGCGCTTCCAGGCATGTCTTCAAGTCTTCGTGATGCTGGTTGCGTGCCACCACCGTGGCAAAGCGCGGATCGGCGGCCAGGTCGGGCTGGCCTAACGCGGCGCAGAGTTTCTGGAACAGGGTGTCATTGCCCGCGGCGATGACGATGAAGCCATCGGCGGTCTTGAACATATCGAAGGGTGTGATCGAGGGGTGGCGCGTGCCCAGCGGCGCGGGCACGGTGCCGGTGGCGGAGTGGCGCACGATGGCGTTTTCCAGCAGTGCGACCTGGCAGTCGAGCATGCCGATATCGACGCGTTCGCCAAGCCCGGTGCGGCCGCGCTTGAGCAGCGCCGACTGGATGCCGATGGCGGCGTACAGCCCGGCACCCAGGTCGCCGATGGATACGCCGACCCGCACCGGGTCGCCGCCGGTCTGGCCGGTCACGCTCATCAGGCCGCCCATCGCCTGCACCACCATGTCGTAGGCGGGGCGATCGCGGTATGGGCCGGTCTGGCCGAAGCCCGAGATCGAGGCATAGACCAGGCGCGGGTTAGCCGCATGAAGGGCCTCCCAGGTAAAGCCGAGTCTTTCCATCACGCCGGCGCGGAAATTTTCCACCAGCACGTCGGCGCCGGCGATCATGGTTGCCAGCACTTCACGGTCGCGCGGGGACTTCAGGTCGAGCGCGATGGATTCCTTGTTGCGGTTGACCGAGGCGAAGTACGCCGATTCGCCATCCACGAACGGGCCTACATGCCGGGAGTCGTCACCGCCTGCCGGGTTCTCTATCTTGATCACGCGCGCGCCGAGGTCGGCCAGCATCATGGTGCAGTAGGGACCGGCCAGCACGCGGGTCAGGTCCACCACGGTGAAGCCCGCGAGCGGGAGGTCTGCGGCATTGCGATTCATGGAAATCCTTTTTGGGCCGGGAGGCCCCGGGTACATCGAACGAGCGGGGGGAGGGCGTGCGGCTCAGTCGATCCTGGCGCCGCTGCTCAGCGTCAGGTCTGCCACGGTCTTGCCTTCGCGCTGCGCGAACTGGCGGAACTCCGCGGGCGATGCGGACGGCGAGACTTCCTCGCCGCGGCTGGCCAGCCTGGCCCGCAATTCCGGCTTGGCCAGTGCCTTGGCCGACGCGGCGAAGAGTTTCTCGATCACGGCAGGCGGTGTTTGCGCCGGGGCAAACAGGCCATACCAGTTGGTCACGTCGTAGCCCTTGATGCCGGCTTCGGCGATGGTCGGGTAGTTCGGCAGCACCGTCGAACGCCTGGCTGAAGTCACGGCGATGCCGATCACCTTGCCGGTGTCGATCATGGCTTGCACGGAGGCCGGCGTGGCGAAGGTGAGCTGCGCGTCGCCGCCGGCTACTGCCTGCGCGGAGGGCGCGCCGCCCTTGTACGGCACGTGGGTGAGTTGTACATCCGCCAGCCTGGTGAATTGCACGCCGGCCAGATGCGTGATCACGCCGTTGCCTGAAGAGGAGTAGTTGAGCGTGCCGGGATGCTGGCGGGCTTTCGCCACCAGGTCGGCAACGCTGTTGATCCCGGATGCCTTATTGGCCGCGAGCAGCAGCGGCGAGACCGTCAGGCGCGTGATGGGCGCGAAATCCGTGGGCTCGTAGCGAATGTTCTTGTACAGCACCTTGTCGCCGCCCATCAAGCTGGCGCCGGCGATGTACAACGTGTAGCCATCGGCGGGCGCTTTGGCCACGGTCTCGGCGGCAATGGTGGTGCCGGCGCCGGGCTTGTTGTCGACGATGACCGGCTGCCCCAGTTCCTTCGACAGTGCGTCTCCATACAGCCGCGCCACATTGTCGGCGCCGCCGCCGGCAGGGAAGCCGATCACCAGACGGATCGGCTTGGACGGGAAGGCGTCCGCCGCCAGCGCGGGGCCGGCCAGTGCGGATGCAAGCAGGAACAGCAGGGTTGGGTGTCGCTTGGTCATCGTTGTCTCCTGATTCTGTGTTTTGTGTTGATCGTGCCGGCCTCTGCGCGCCTACCTGCCGCTGAACACCGCAGCGCGCTTCTCGCGCCAGGCGGCTGCGCCCTCGCGCAAATCCGCCGACACCTCGGCCCGCGCGATCTCGCGTTCCAGCGCGGCCGTGTCCAGCGCGCCGCGCGCGATCTGGTTCAGGGCCTGCTTCATCCCCAGCAGGGCGATGGGTGCCATGCCGGCGAGCGTGGCGCTGAGCGTATCCACGCGCTGCGCCAGGGCGTCAGCCGCGACGATCTCGGTCAGGAAGCCCACCTTGAGCATTTCAGCCGCATCGAGCCGGTCGGCCGTCAGGAAGAGGCGCTTGGCGGTGTCCACGCCCAGCCGGCTGACATAGCGTTCCAGTCCGCCCCGGTAGAAATGCAGGCCGAGCCTGGCCGCCGGCATGAACATGTCGCAGTGGGGCACGCCCACGCGGAAGTCGCAGGCCAGGCAGAGATCCGTGGCGCCGCCATAGACGCCGCCGTTGACCGCTGCGATGGTGACCGGGCGAGCGGCTTCGATCAGATCGATCATCTCGCCGAAAGCCGGCGCCCCCGCCTCGTCGGCATTGGCCAGCGCGCCGATGTCGTAGCCGCTGCAGAAATACTTGCCGGTGCCGGTGAAGCGCAGTACCAAAACAGTCTCCATCGCATTGACGGAGTTGATATGCTCGCGAAGTACCTGCAAATCACGCGGACTTAGCCGATTCGCTACTTCGGGACGTTCAAAGGTGATGGTTGCAACGCTTCCATCGATGCTGAGCCGAGGTTCGCCGTGTTGGTGCATATGAGTTTTGTGTTTAGATATATTAAAATTGATTTTAGATATGCCCAAAGAACCATCAAATCGAGGTTTACCCGTGCAATCGCTCCAAGACCGGATCCGGGAGGCGATTGAGGAAGAGATTCACGCCGGCAAACTGAAGCCCGGATCGCAGCTGGACGAGCGCGCACTGGCCGAACAATTCGACAGTTCGCGCACGCCGGTGCGGGAGGCATTGCTGATGCTGGCGGCGCAAGGCCTGGTGACGATCGTGCCGCGCGCGGGGATCTTCGTGCACAAGCCGACCGTGGCCGAACTGGTGGCGATGTTCGAGACGCTGGCCGAGATGGAGGGCGTGGTGGCGCGGCTGGCAACGCAGCGCATCAGCGAGGCGGGCAGGGCGGCGCTGTCGTCGGCGTTCGAGCATGGCCGGGCCTTCGTGGAGGCGGCCGATACGCCGGGCTATGTGGATGCCAACCGTGATTTCCACGATGTGCTCTATCAGGCTACAGCCAACCCTTACCTGGCGGAGCAGATTCGCATGCTGCGGCGGCGGCTGGCGATCTACTGGCGCCATCGCGGACTCATCAACCCCGCTCGCGTGCCGAGTTCCTTCCAGGAGCATGGCGTGATCGTGGCGGCGGTGCTGGCGGGCGACGCGGACGCGGCGGCTGCCGCGATGCGCGCGCATCTTTCGGCGGGGGGCAAGGCCGTCGCCGATCTGGTGCTGCTGGCGCAGGACGCTTATGACGAGCCTGCCGCCGGCGCGGGAGGGCGCTGAGGCAACCGCGCCGCGCCGAGCGCGCTGGCGCGGCAACTGGTAGCATCGCAGGCAGCTTGTTGGGCGCCCAAGGGTGCCCGATATCCCTGGATGAAGGGGGCTGCGCCGCTGCCTCCGTTTTTCAACGCTGTATTCCTGAGTCTCCCGCCTCGTGTCCGCCGATACCTATTTCTACGAGCCTGCCAACGGGCATGGCCTGCCGCACGATCCCTTCAATGCCATCGTCGGGCCGCGACCGATCGGCTGGATCTCCTCGCGCGGTGCCGATGGCATTGTCAACCTGGCGCCCTATAGCTTTTTCAACGCCTTCAACTACACGCCGCCCATCGTGGGTTTTTCCAGCATTGGCTACAAGGACAGCGTGCGTAATATCGAGCAGACCGGCGAGTTTTGCTGGAACCTCGCCACGCGGCCGCTGGCGGAGGCCATGAACGCGAGTTGCGCCGCCGTGCCGCCGGAGGTCGACGAGTTCGTGCTGTCCGGTCTCACGCCCGTAGCATCGCGTGCGATTGCCGTGCCGCGCGTGGCGGAAAGCCCGGTCTCGTTCGAATGCAAGCTCACGCAACTGATCCAGCTCGAAGGCGTCAACGGCGAGAAGGTGCCGACCTGGCTGGTGCTGGGCGAGGTGGTGGGCGTGCATGTCGACAAGGCACTGCTAAAGGACGGCATTTATGACACCGCCGCTGCCCGGCCGATCCTGCGCGGTGGCGGCCCGGCCGATTACTTCGAGATCGGGCCCGAGGCACTGTTCCACATGCGGCGCCCGCGCTGAGCGCTGAAGGCGCTGCCGCCCGAGGTTCCTGCCGGCTGATCGCCGGCTTTTTTACGCCTGCGAAATCCACCTTGACAGACAGACCTGTCTACATAAATAATGTAGACAGGTCTGTATCATTTCGTCCGTTTCCGATGGGTCGTGCGAACCCGCCGGGCCGTGAAGGATGTGCTGCGGACCCGCTTTCCGATTCCTAAAATCCGTCGCGGCCATCCCGGCCGCCGGGTTCTTTCACAGCCAGGAGCAACCGAATGTCGTCCAACCCCGAAGTCCGCCCCCCCTTGCCCCCGTTCACCCGTGAAACCGCCATCCAGAAAGTGCGCGGCGCCGAAGACGGCTGGAACAGCCGCGACCCCGAGCGCGTGGCGCTCGCCTATACCGTCGACAGCGCCTGGCGCAACCGTGCCGAGTTCGTCAACGGCCGGGAGGCCATCGTCGCCATGCTCACGCGCAAATGGCAGAAGGAGCTGGACTATCGCCTGATCAAGGAGTTGTGGGCCTTCGATGGCAACCGCATCGCGGTGCGCTTTGCCTACGAATGGCACGATGATTCCGGCAACTGGTATCGCTCCTATGGCAACGAGAACTGGGAGTTTAACGAGGCCGGCCTGATGCAGCGGCGTTTTGCCTGCATCAACGACGCGCCGATCAAGGAGGCCGACCGCAAGTTCTTCTGGCCCCTGGGCCGGCGCCCCGACGATCACCCGAGCCTGAGCGATCTCGGCTTGTAAGGCGCACGGCCTGCCGCGGCAGCGCATGCCGTGCGCGACAGGCCGAAGCGTGATCAGGGATAATCCGCCCAACTTTGCACCCAAGGAAACTTTCAGCCATGGCCACGCCTTCCGCCCGCGAGCGCATCCTGGATACCGCGGCCCGCCTGTTCTACCAGGATGGCCTGCGCGCCACCGGCATCGACAAGATCATTGCCGAATCCGGCGTGGCCAAGATGTCGCTGTACCGGCATTTCGCCTCGAAAAACGAACTGATCTCCGCCTTCCTGGACCGTCGCCACGACAGCTGGATGGCATGGTTCGAGCAGGACGTGAAAGCGCGCTTCGCCGCCACGCCGGGGCTGGAAGTCATTGCCGATACGTTGGCCGACTGGTTCACCGACGGAGAATTTCGTGGCTGCGCCTTTATCAATGCGGTGGCCGAAGCGGGAGCCTCCGGCGAGGGCACGCAGGTCGAGCAATCGGTGGCGCACAAGGCGGCGCTCGCTGCGTTTATCGGCACGCTGGTCAGGCGGCTTGGCCTGCCGGAGCCCGACGCGATTACCGAAGAGGCGATGCTTTGCGTCGAGGGCATGATCGTGCGTTACCAGATGACGGCCGATCCTGGTGTTGTCGATGCCGGGCGCCGCCTGCTGCGCCGCCTTCAGCAAGTGCACTGAAAGTCAGCGCCGACCTGTAGACGACCAGTTGCCGGACTATTGCCGCAGCGAGGTGATCAGCCGGATACCGAGCAGCGCCATCACGCCGCCGGCGGCGCGGTCGAGCCAGAGCTTGAAGCGCAGGTAGAAGGCGCGCGGCGCTGCCGACGACAACGCCACCGCCACGATGGCGTACCAGCCAGCCTCGATCGCAAAGACCATCACCGGCAGCGCTAGCAGCAGGGACGCCGGCACCTCGGCCGGCAGCAACGCGGCAAAGACGCTGGCGTAGACCACGGCCGTCTTGGGGTTGCTCAGTTGCGTGGCGAATCCGCTCAGCAGAGCGCGGCCGCGTCCCGGCGCTTGTGCGCCGTTGGCTGCCTGCGAACCGGCAGCCATCGCAAGGGGCTCGCTGGCGCCGCGCCAGATGCGCACGCCCAGGTAGACAAGATAAAGGCCGCCGCCCACCTTCATTGCCATGTAAAGCCAGGGCACCGCCGCCAGCAGGAGCTTGAGTCCGAGTAGCGCGGCCGCGGCAAACACCACGCCGCCCAGCCCCATGCCAAGCGCCATGTGGAGCGCATCCGCGCGCGAGCGGGCAATGGCGGCGCGGGCCACCATGACGAAGCTCGGGCCGGGGCTGACAGCGCCGAGCGCCAGTGCGCCGCCAATGGCCAGTGTCGAGGTGAAAGCGTCCATGCGTCTGTCTTGTCGGGAGGGGAAGGGAGATGCGCCGCGGGTCGGCGCGATGCCGATGCGCCATGTTAGCAGCAAGACGCCCGCCCTCAGCGTTCCTCCCGTTCAGTCGCCGCCGGACGCCATCCGGCTCAGCCCTCCAATGGCCTCTGCCAGTTCCGCGCGCAGTACCGCCATCAGTTCGGTTGCCGGCAAGGCGCGCGATAGTTGCGCGGCCTGGCCGGCCCATTGCGCCGCAAACTCGGCATTGCCGCGTGCCTTGGCAGCCGCGTGCAGCGCCTTGCCGGCATCGTAGGTGATGGGGTAATCGGGAATCGGCGGGCAGTCCGGCGCCTCGCCCAGTTCGGTGAGGCGGTTCACGAAGCCGCGCGCTCGGCGGCCGGAGATGGAGCGGGTCAGCGTCGTGGGGGACGGCTCGCCTGCCAGCAGCGCGGCCCGGTAGGGCGCGTCGGCCGCGGTTTCCGGGGAGGCGACGAATGCCGTGCCCAGTTGCGCTGCCTGCGCACCCAGAGCCAGCGCGGCGGCAATGCCGGCGCCGTCCATGATGCCGCCGGCGGCGACCACCGGCAGGGCAGTGTTGCGGACCAGCAGGCGTACCAGGGCCATGGTGCCAAGCCCTTCGTCATGCCCCTCGGTCTTGAATGTGCCGCGGTGGCCGCCGGCTTCCACGCCCTGCGCCACGATAGCGTCGATGCGCGCATCGGAGATCTGCCGCGCTTCAGCGAGATTGGTGGCCGTGGCCATCAGGAAGATGCCGGCCTCGTGCAGTGCGTCGATCCAGGCCTGCGCCGGCAAGCCGAAATGAAAGCTCACCACCGCCGGCCGCTCTTCCAGCAGCATCGCGTACATGGCGTCGTCGGCAACAAAGCTCTTGTAGATCTCGCGCAGCGATGCGGGTGGCGTGGCGCCGAACTCGGCGAAGCTCGGCGCCAGGTAGGCCAGCCATTGCGCTTCGCGTGCAGGATTGGCGGCGGCGGGAGCGTGGCAGAACAGGTTGACATTGAACGGCTTGTCCGTCAGTGCGCGGGTCTCGCGGATAACCTTGCGAGCGCCGTCGGCGTCCGTGGCGCCGACGCCAAGCGAGCCGAGGCCACCGGCATTCGATACCGCCGCGGCCAGTGCCGGCGTGCCAACGCCGGCCATCGGCGCCTGGATGATGGGGGTAGCGATGCCGAGCCGGGCTAGCAGCGTGCGTGGCTGCGTGGCTTGGGTGGGGGTGTTCATTTGCAGGCTCCTTCGAGAGAGGTTGGATCTGTGCGGTGTGCGCTCAGGCTACGCGTGGAGGTAGCCAGCGGAGCGGGTATGCAATGGCATGGCCTTCAGAGAAAGCACGCGGCGGTCGAGGCCAGCAATGCGACCGCGGCAGCGACAAGGGGGCCGCTGAAGCTATGGCTGTGCGCCATCAGCGCATCGGATACCAGCGGGCCGGCAATCTGGCCCACGCCATAGGCAGCGGTCATGATGGCCAGCAGGTTGAACTTCGCGCGATGGGCCACGCGTTTTGCCGCCGGCATGGCGATGGTCACCGTGCCTACGAAGGTGCCGCCCACCAGCAGGGCGCTGGCCAGGTAGGCCACCGGCGAACGGCTGAGCGCGGGTAGGATCACGCCCGCTGCCTGCACCAGCAGGTTGAGCGCGAGCGCGCGCCGCGTGCCAAGGCGTCCGTGCAGCGCATGCCAGAGAAAACAGGAAGGCGCCGCGCCAAGGCCGAAGGCGGCCCAGATATGGATCGGGTCGATGTGACCAAGCGCATCGCGCACGAACAGCGGCAGGTAGGTGGCGGTGACGATATAGCCGAATCCCGCGAGACCGTAGCTGACCACGAGCGGCCATGGCCCGGGGCCGTTGGCATGGGCCAGGGCATCGCCGGCCCCGGCGGCATCGGGCAACACCGCGCGGTGGCTGCCAAGCTGTGGCCAGGCCAGCAAGGCCAGTACGGCGGCACCGCCGCCAATCGCAATCCACAGCAACGGGCTATGCCAGCCGGCGAGGTTGCCGGCGGCGATCAGTTCGGCGGAGAGCAGGATGCCGGCGCCGACGCCCGAGAACAACAGCGGTGCGCCATGCGGATGGCCGACAACATGGAACAGCCAGACGGAGGCGCTGATCAGTGCGATGGCGCTGAGAACGCCGGCCACGAAGCGCACCGCGATAAAGAACCACGGCGCGGCGGGCAGTGCCAGCACCAGCAGGCACACGGCCGTACCGAGCAGGGCGATGCGGCAGAGTTGCGGTGCCACGCGTTCCGGCATGCGGGTGACCGCAAGGGCGCCGGCCAGGTAGCCCGCATAGTTCGCGGACGCCGCCAGCGAGCCGGCGCTGACGCTCAGCAAGCCGTCGCGCACCATCAGCGGATACATGCCGGTGAAGGCGAAACGCCCGAAGCCCATGCCGACCGCAAGCACCAGCGCAGCGGCAAGCGATGGCATCCAGGGCGCCATCCTCTGGCGCAGGTCGGCGCCCCCGCTCGCGGGGACCGGCTGGATCCTAGCCATGCTGCAACTCCTGCAAGAAGGCCGCGTAAGCCGAGGTCATAAAGCCCGGGCGGCGCACCAGGAAGGTGTGCGCCGTACGTACCGGCACGGTCTGCAGGTTCGCCGCGCCGGGGTGGAGCGCCAGCAGCGATCTTGGCAGGATGGCCACTGCCGATCCCGCTGTCACGCAGGCAAGGATGGCGTGGTACGAAGCCAGTTCCAGCACATTCAGCGCCAGCTGCGGGCCTTTGCCGCTGGCAAGCCAGGTTTCGGCGCACATGCGATAGGTGCAGCCACGCGTGAACGTGGCCAGGCTGCGCAGGGTGATGTCTTGTGGCGTGCGCACCGGCAGATGGCTGGGCGGCAGCACCAGCAGGAGTTCTTCGGAAAACAGGAAGGTGCCTTCCAGGCCGGGGCCGAGTACGTCCATGTCGAGTGCATCCGGCGCGCCTTCCGACGGATGGGCCACCAAGGCGCAATCGATGCGATGCGCCAGCAGGGAATCGACCAGGGCCTGCGTGGTGCCGGTCTGGATCTCGATCCGCACATCCGGCCACTTGCCGTGGTAGCGCGCCAGCGGCCGGGGCAGGCGGCTGGCGGCCGAGCTTTCCATGGAGCCCACGCGCAGCGTGCCGGAGGGCACATCGCCGCGCATCGATTGCCGGGCTTCCTCGGCGAGCGCCAGCAGCCGCTCGGTATAGCCCAGGAAACGCTGACCCTCGGGCGTCAGCGTCATGCGCTTGCTGTCGCGCAGGAACAAGGCGACGCCCAGTTCCTCCTCAAGTTGCTTGACGCGGGTGGTCACGTTCGATTGCACGCGGTCCAGGGCCTTGGCGGCCCGGGTCACGCTTTCCTCCAGCGCAACGGCCCGGAATATCTCAAGTTCTGCCAGATCCACGGCAATCCTTTGACTAAATTTGTTCTCAAAAAGAGAATATATTTCAGATTACTATCATTGATGCGGATGCATAAGTCAAGAAATCCCTGACGCCGGCAGGGTGGGCGCGCCGGGAAAGGTACCGGGGGGGCTGACGGCCAGCCCTGGCGCTCAGCGGCGCGTGGCCGGGCGCTTGCGGCCTGGGGAGGCAGCCGGCGCAGGACGGTAGCGGGCGCGCAGGGTTTCCAGGAGCAGCGGCAGCGCGGGGGCCGGATTGTTGGTGGCATAGACCACGGCCACGCCGATCCGCAGGTCTGCCTGCTCCTTGAGTTCCTTGTAGACCACACCGGCGCGCGCCATCGCCTGCAGCGAGGAAGGGACCAGCGCCACGCCCTGCCCATCGGCGATCAGGCCCAGCAGCACATGGTGGTCCGCCGGTTCCGGCACTCGCTGCGGTGCATAGTCCAGCGCGCGGAAGACGGTCTCGTAGTGGTCGAAGTAGGCGGGATTCAGCCGCCGCTGGCCCCAGAACAGCGGATCGGCTTGCAGTTCCGGCAGTGAGATGCGCTTGCGCCTGGCGAGCCGGTGCGCGGCCGGCAACGCCACCACCAGCGGGTCGTCGAACAAGTGTTCCACCGCCAGTTCGCCGGTGGCGGACGGCAGGCCGATCAGCGCCGCGTCGAGCGCGCCACGGCGCAGGTCGGTGATCGATTGCTGCGAGATCTGGCGCTTCTGCAGCAGCCTTATTTCCGGCGCCTGTGCCTGCAACGCCGGCGCGAGCCAGGTGAACAGGGCGGCATCGAACACGGTGGTGATGCCCAGCCGCAGGCCGTGGTTGCGCGTGGCGCGCTGCCGGGCGCGGGCGAGCAGGGCGTCGGCGCTGGCGAGCAGTTCGCGTGCCTCGGGCAGCAGGCGGCTGCCCGCCGGCGTCAGCGCTACGCCATTGCGATCCCGCTCGAACAGGCGCGCACCGATGGTTTCCTCCAGCGCCTGGATCTGCCGCGTCAGCGGGGGCTGCGTGATCGACAGGCGCTCCGCCGCGCGGCGAAAGCTCAGTTCGTCCGCAACGGCCACGAAATAGTTCAACTGCCAGAGTTCCAGGCGGCTTTGCATCGGATGTCCTTGTGATACGCCAAAGGTATCACGCCGAAGGCATTGGCGGCGCGCGAACGCGCTCGCTAAGCTTGCCTCACTGTCCTGCCGACGGCACCGCGCCAGCCAGGACCTCCCGATGCGAATCAAAAAAGGAAACCGCATGAACACGCAGACCATGACATTTGGCCGCGCCCAACTTTCCGCCATTGAACAGACGGACGAGCCCTCCCTGGTCGAGGCCTTGCGTGACATCGCCCCTGACCTGGCCAGCCTGGCGATCGGTTTCGTCTACGGCGAGATCTACCCGCGGCCAGGACTCGACCTGCGGCACCGGCAACTCGTCACCGTCGCGGCGCTTGCGGCCATGGGCGGGCTTGAGCCACAGCTCAGGTTCCATCTGGCCGGGGCGCTGCATGCCGGTTGCACGCCGGTCGAGCTGGTCGAACTGATGAATCATCTCGTGGTGTATGCCGGGTTTCCCGCGGCGCTCAATGGCATCGCCGCCGCAAGGGAAGTCTTCGCGAAGCAGGGCGTTGCCGTGCATGCCGGCATTCCCGCGCCGGACCAGGGCGGATCGCGCTTCGAGGCGGGGCTTGCCCGCTTGCGCGAGATCGACGGCGAAGTGGGCGAGCGCGTGCTTGCCTCGCTCGAGGACATTGCGCCCGACCTCGGCCGCTTCATCATCGAGTTTGCCTTCGGCGATATCTATACCCGGCCCGGCCTCGACCTGGTCTCGCGGGAGCTGGCGACCGTGGCCGCGCTGGCGGCCATTGGCTCGGCCACGCCACAGCTCAAGGTGCACATGCACGGCTTGCTGAACGTGGGTGGCTCGCGTGAGCAAATGGTGGAGGCCATCATTCATCTCGCGGCCTATGCGGGTTTTCCACGCGCGATCAATGCCGCGCTGGCGGCCAAGGTGGTGCTGGCAGAGCGTGCGCCGGAGCGGCATTGACGGGTGAGCCGCGCTAACGCGGCGCGGGCCTCGGCACGGCCTGCTTCAACGGCGTCAACAAGCTCGGACGGACTGCGGCTGCGGGGACCGCGCCGGTGCTGGCCGCGCCAGCAATTGCCGGATCGAGGCCAGATAGCGGTCCCCAACCTCCCGGCTGGCGCGGCTGGACTGGGCGCGCAGGGTGCGGCGGGACGGCGGCGCGATTTTCAGGCTGCGGCAGATCGTGGAGAGATACGGCTTGCGTTCTCCCGCCAGCCGCTGCGCGGCTGCTTGCACCACCGCATCGCCGACGCGGGCGCGCAGCCAGGCCAGGACCTGCCTGTCGTATTCGTTCTGTACCCGGACCAGGTGTTCCATGATGGGCTCCCGTGAATACTGTTCATCCATACAGTTACTGTAAATATATACAGTAATCCGCGTTTTTCAAGGATGAGATACGGGCAGCCCGCTTCGGGCGGAGCAGATTCGCCTGGCAGGGCGCAGGGCGCGCTACAGCACCATGCAGGCAGCCGCGCTTGCGCCAGGACGTTGCGGCACTCGTGCCTGCCCGGCGGGCCGCGTCTCGTGACGGCGGCGCTGGCTAGCTTGCTGGTTCCTTTCCGGGGCCTCGCGAGGTGCGTCCGCACGCAAAGCCGGCCTGCTGGCCGTACGAGCGCAAATGGGGATTGCCGGGCGCGACAATTGTTTGCAGTTGGCCTGGCGCGGCTGGCGGGTTTTTCTATGCCTGGTCTTCCTCAGGCTGATCGGCACGGTACTCCAGCAGGTCCCCCGGCTGGCACTGCAGCGCCTCGCAGATTTTCTCCAGCGTATCGAAACGGATGCCTTTGACCTTGCCGGATTTCAGCAGGGAGAGATTGGGCTCGGTGATGCCGATGTACTGGGCGAGCTCGCGCGATGCGCGCCGGCCAGACCGGCAGCAAGGACTGCCCTGGAGCAGACCAATGTCACGCTGTCCGGTAATGTTCACCGATGCGGCGCGGCACATTAGGGGCCGCGCCGCTCTGGGGAGGGGCGCCGCTAAGCCACCCCTGCGCCCATCCGCCAGGCCAGGTCGGCATGGCCTGCCGGCAGCGGCATCACGCCAGTGCGACGATCAACTCGCTCTGGGCAGAGACCAGGTGGCGGCCACGGCGGCGGCGGTAGTTGCCCTCCGAGTCCATCTCCCAGGTGTCGCGGTTGTCCTTCAGGTAGGCCTTCAGGCCTTCCTCGATCACGCGCTTCTTGAGCGATTTGTCCAGCACGGGGAAGCACACTTCGATGCGCCGGAAGAAGTCGCGTCCCATCCAGTCGGCGCTGGACAACCGCACGTCCTCGGCCTTGTCGTTATAGAAGTAGAAAATCCGCGCGTGTTCGAGGAACTGGCCAAGCACCGAACGCACCCGGATATTCTCCGACAGGCCGGGTATGCCGGGCCGCAAGGCGCAGCCGCCGCGCACGATGAGTTCGATCCGCACGCCGTCGCAGGATGCCTGGTAGAGCGCCTGGATGATAGTCGGGTCCATCAGGGCGTTCATCTTGGCAATGATCAGTCCCTTGCGGCCAGCCTTGGCGTGCTTGCCTTCACGGCGGATGGCGTCGAGCAATGCCGAATGCAGGGTGAACGGCGCCTGCCAGAAGTGGGTAAGCGTGCCAGGATGGCCCAGGCCGGTCAGCTGGGAGAACACGTTCGCCACATCCTCGACCATGGCTTCCTTGCACGTGAACAAGCCGAAGTCCGTGAAATTCCTGGCGGTCTGCGAATGGTAGTTGCCGGTGGAGAGATGCGCGTAACGCCTGAGCTTTTTCCCTTCGCGCCGCACCACCATGGCCATCTTGGCATGCGACTTGTAGCCGACCACGCCGTACACCACATGGGCACCGGCTTCTTCCAACTGCGCCGCCCAGTTGATGTTGGCCTCCTCGTCGAAGCGGGCCAGCAGTTCCACCACCACGCTGACTTCCTTGCCCCTGCGCGCGGCGCCGATCAGTGCCTGCAGCAGCGCCGAGTCGTTGCCGGCGCGGTACACCGTCTGCTTGATGGCCATCACATCAGGGTCTTCCGCGGCCTGGCGGATAAAATCCACCACCGGGGCAAACGACTGGTACGGATGGTGCAACAGGATATCGCCGTCGCGGATGGCGCGGAACATGTCCGGCTGGCCCTGCAGCGTCTTCGGCAAGCCTGGCCGGCATGGCGGATATTTCAGGTCCTCGCGGTCCACGCTGTCGGGCACCGGCAGCAGCCGCACGAGGTTGACCGGGCCATTCACGGAAAACACCTCGGTGTCCTCCAGCCCGAACTGGTTCTGCAGGAACCTGGTCATCTCGTCGGAGCAGTTGTCCGCGACCTCAAGCCGTACCGCATCGCCGAAATGCCGCTGTGGCAGTTCGCCCTGCAGCGCATCGCGCAGGTTCTTGATTTCTTCCTCGTCGACGAACAGTTCGCTGTTGCGGGTGACCCGGAACTGGTAGCAGCCGCGCACATGCATGCCGGGAAACAGTTCGCAGACGTGGGCATGCAGGATGGAAGACAGGAACACAAAGCCGTGTTTGCAGCCGGAGATCTCTTCCGGCAGCAGGATCACGCGGGGCAGGGAGCGGGGCGCTTGTACGATGGCCGCGCCAGCCTCCCGGCCGAAGGCGTCCTTGCCTTCGAGTTCCACCGCGAAGTTCAGGCTCTTGTTGAGCACTCGCGGGAAAGGATGCGCGGGATCGAGGCCGATGGGGGTCAGCACCGGCATCAGCTCGCGGAAGAAAAAGGCGCGAATCCATTCGGCCTGTTCCGGCGTCCAGTGCGGCCGGCGCAGGAAGCGGATCTCCTGCCGGTCCAGCTCGGGAATCAGCACATCATTGAGCAGGTGGTATTGCTCCGCGACCAGCTTATGCGTGCGTGCGCTGACCAGCGCATAGACCTGCCGCGTGTCCAGCCCGTCCGGCCCGCTGGCGATCGCCTGCAGCTTGATCTGTTCCTTGAGGCCGGCAACGCGGATCTCGAAGAACTCGTCGAGGTTGCTGCTGAAGATGCATAGGAAGCGCAAGCGTTCCAGCAACGGGATGTCGCGATTCTCCGCCTGGGCGAGCACGCGCCGGTTGAACTCCAGCTGGCTCGCTTCTCGATTCAGGAAGAGCTGCAGCGCGTTGGCGCCGATGTTGGCGCTCGCGCTGGCAAGGAAGTCCGACGGAACGCCGCGAACATCACTTGGTGCGAGAGGGAGGGAAGGGGCGATCTCTAGTGGAGCAGCCGAGCCTTCTTCCATGATGCGCTTGAATCCTTCTTTGGAATGGGCCATCGCGCGCCGATGACCAGTTGGATAGATATTACCGCGCCGCGCGGAGATTGAGGAGTGGAACTGTGGGCGAAACGTCTCACAGTCGTTCCTGTCATCGGCGGGAATGTCAAAACCGCGTAAGCAAGACTTGTTCCATGTTCCCTGGCTTTGCGGCGGTAATGGATTGCGGCCAGGGACGCTCGCATGCATGATGGAGCCGTTGCCTGGCAACGTTGCGGCGCGCATTGCCCGCTTCACTGCCTGGAAAGTCAAAGCCTGGAACCCAAATGGAACTGATCTACGTTGCGGACCCGATGTGCTCGTGGTGCTACGGCTTCGGCAAGGAATTGTCCGCGCTGGTGGCGCGTTTCCCGGATCTGCCGCTGGTCATGGTGGTCGGTGGCCTGCGCGCGGGGGCCACGGACATCATGGACGACGCGGCACGGAATGTGCGCCTGCAACACTGGGCCCGGGTCGAGCAAGCCAGCGGCATGCCGTTCAACCGCGAAGGCCTGCTGGCGCGCGAAGATTTCGTCTACGACACGGAGCCGGTGTGCCGGGCGGTCGTCACCGCGCGCATCCTCGCCGGGCAGGACAACCTCCTCGCCGTATTCGATGCGCTGCAGCATGCGTTCTACATGGATGCCCTGGATACGACCGATGGCGGCGTACTGGCCGGCATCGCATCGCAAGCGCTGACGCGGCTCGGGTACGACATGGATGCCGCTACGTTCGAGGCGGCATGGCGCGCGCCGGCGACTGTAGCCGAGACGCAGGCTGATTTTGCCCTGGCGCGTTCCTGGGGCGTCACCAGTTTTCCCACGCTGCTGCTGCGCGTTGGCCGCGAACTCCATGGCATCACGACCGGGTACGCCAGTGCCGGCATGATCGAGCACCGCCTGGCGTCGGTGCTGGAGCAGTTGGCGGCGCGCGCCTGACGCGGCCTGCCTATCGCCACCACGGTGGCGCTTAGCTACGATGATGTCTTGCCTGGGTGGCCGCTAATCCCCTTCGACGCGCCATTCTCCACTGCCGGCGCCTGTTGCCTGGTCTATCCGGAGGCCAAGCGGAACGACCCCAAGGGCGGGCCAGTCTAGCTTGTCAGCGGGCAGGGTCCCGCAGGTTGGCCCGCGGTTCGCCGAAGTTACCCGGCCCGGGCTCATTTCCTTCATCCGTTACCAAATACTGGTGACAATGTCGTTTTATGCTTTTTGGGGCTCATTTTCGGGCGGATATGGTGAAACAGCGCCCCTGTTGTCTTCTTGCATACGTACTATCACCTAATGCTGCGATGCGTCATTCCTTTTGTTATACTAGGGAAAACCCGATGAGGGTTATCCCTGAAAGGAAGAAAGCCATGAACTCGCAATCCGATATCAAGATGACCGACCAACTCGAACGCGAACTGATCGAACGCGAACTCGGTCCCCGCAGCCCGGCCTTTATCGATGACGTGAAGAGCGCCATCGCCGCCGTGCAAAACGTGTTTGGCCGCCTGCAAAGCCAGGCTCGCAAGGCAAAGATCGTTTTCGCGAACGGCTGATTGCCGAATTGCCAGAGCACCGACATCAAGAAGCGCGAATCAAGAGTAATTGCTGCTGTAGTGCACTGTAGTTAGCTATTGTTTGTTGTTGATGTATGTAGTCTTGGTTTGACGGCTGTATCACTGCCGCTCGCACCGCGCCCCGGCGTGTGTTGAAAAGCGAGGGCAGGCACTACGTGAAACCGGCGTGGATGTTTCCACGCGGCAAGACCGGCCAACGCGTCGCTCCATGGAGCGCAACGCTTCTTGGCCGGTTTTTTTATTTGATACTCACCGGGCCGCGGTTAGCGCTCACCGGCTTCCACTTTCGGCTGCTGCCTTCCGGGTAGACCAGTCTCTCCGTCTTGTGAGTTTGCCTGACAACGCTTGCCAGGCGTTTTCCTTTTGAAGCCGTGCGAGATGGCGTTATCGTGGGGGCCCCTGTCTTCTGCGGCACTTCGCGCTCGCCATGCTGTCGCCCCGCCTCGTCCTTTGCCTGCTGATCACCTATGTGGTCTGGGGCACGACCTATCTCGCAATCCGCTTCACGCTGGAGGGCTTCCCGCCGTTCCTGATGATGGGCTCGCGCTTTGTCTGCGCGGGCCTGCTGCTGGCGCTGTGGCTGCGGTATCGCGGTGCTGCCATGCCGACGCTGCGCCAGTTGCGCAATTGCGCCGTGCTGGCGGGCTTCCTGCTGGTCGGCGGCATGGGGCTGACTGCCGTAGCAGAGCAGACCATTTCCTCCGGAGCGACCACCGTGATGATCGGCGCGATGCCGATCTTTGGTTTGTTCTGGGGATTCTGCTTCGGCGGGCGGCCGCGCTGGTATGAGGGGCTGGCCATCGCGCTGGGCAGCCTGGGCATCCTGGTGCTGACGGGCGGCGCGGAATTCCGTGCGAGTGCCACCGGGGTTGTGGCATTGCTGACGGCCATTGCCAGCTGGTCGTTCGGCTCGCAGATCGCCAGACACCTGGACCTGCCACGCGGCGCGGTGGCGTTTGCCGCGGAGATGCTGCTGGGCGGGGCCATCCTGCTGGCGATTTCCGTTGCGCTCGGCGAACCCTGGCCGCGCACCGTCAGCAGCCAGGCGTGGTGGGCCTGGGTTTATCTGGTGGTGGCGGGATCGCTGGTGGCGTTTTCCGCTTATATGTATCTGGTGGCGAACGTCTCGCCGACGATTTCCAGCAGCTATGTCTATGTCAACCCGCCGGTGGCCCTGGCTGTAGGCGCCTGGCTGGGCAGCGAGCAGATTGCGCCGCAGACCCTGGGTGCGGTGGCGCTGATCCTGGGGGCGCTAGCGGTGCTTAGCCTGGGTGCCTGGCGCGGCGCGCGGGCGGTCGCGGCGACGTGACTTCCGGAGGCCGCCCGAGGCAACTGGTGGGGCGGCGGCTCAGGATTCGGATTGTTCTTCGATCCACATCGACAGGCGTGCCTTGTAGGCCTGCTGGATATGCCGGCGCGTGATTTGCTCGGCGAGCGCTGGGTCGCGCTGTTCCAGGGCTTCCACCAGTGCGATGT
This sequence comes from Cupriavidus sp. F041, assembly GCF_057814235.1. Classification (NCBI taxonomy): domain Bacteria; kingdom Pseudomonadati; phylum Pseudomonadota; class Betaproteobacteria; order Burkholderiales; family Burkholderiaceae; genus Cupriavidus; species Cupriavidus sp. F041. Next base: position 451,795 of record NZ_JBVASY010000001.1, on the reverse strand, counting down.
GGTCATCGTAGGAAACCTGCGCGCGTCCCGGCAGTGCCAGCGTGGTGCGGCCCAGCAGCGCCATCGACTCGTGCAGGGAGCGTAGCGTCTTGAGCAGGTAGCGGTTGTGCGCGCAACGGTGCAGGGTTTCGTGGAAGAGCCGGTTGTTGGCGGCGAGCTTGTCGGGCTGGTCGGCGATGGCGAGGTCGCGCTGGACGATATCGCGCAGCAGCGAGATTTCCACATCGGTGGCGTGGCGCGCGGCGAGCGCGGCGGCGGTGCCTTCCAGCACCTCGCGCATGACATAGAGCTCGCTGACCATGCTGGCGTCGAGTCGCGTCACCATCATGCCGCGGTTGGGCTCGTTGACGACGAGGCCTTCGGACTCCAGGCGCGATAGCGCTTCGCGCACCGGCGTGCGCGACAGTCCCAGCGTGGCCGCCAGCTCCACTTCGCGCAGGCGGGTGCCGGAGGGCAGTTGCCCAGCCTGGATGGCGTTGCGCAGGTGCTGGTAGGCCCGCTCGGCGCGGGGCAGGGAATCGTCGGGACCGGTGCCGGCAGCGCCGGCGAGATCTGCGGAAATCATGGGAGACGGCCGAAACCGTGGTCGTTATGTGTTGTTGTCGTAATGGCACAAGGCGCGGCAGCCGGGGAGGGTGGACAGCCGGCTGCCTGGTTGCCGTGATGATACCCGCTCCACGCCCGGCAACATCACGCCAGCAGTATGTCCGTCACCAGCCTGCTCAGAGCGGCGGGCATCGCCCGGCCGTCGTGCGGAATGCTGCCAACGCTCAAGTGCCATGGCCCGTCGGCGAGTTGAACGGGTGGTACTGGTATAGCCAGGTTTCCGACAGCGGCTTGCCGTCCAGGCGCAGGAACAGGCGCAGGTCGACCGGTTCCTTGCCTTCGGCGGTGAGATCGAACTGGGCACGCCAGTGCCCGGCGACGCCATCGGGCACCGCTTCGGTAAATATATAGGAAAAGGTGCCGCGCGAACTGCTCAGTACCGCTTCCGGCTTGGTGCCGTAGGGCAGTTTCTCCAGCGGCGCCCCCTTGAACTCCACCATGAACTTGCGCACGCCTTGCGGGCGTGCCTGTCCGGGCTGCCCGCCGTTGCCCAGCCGGGTAGCCACGCAACGCGCCAGCGGGCTGGGATAAGGCTCGTCGGCCAGCCAGTGCAGCCGGTAGCGCAAGCGGAAGTCGCTGCCGGCCTTGGCCTGTGCCTTGGGCACCCACATCGCGACGATGTTGTCGTGGATCTCGTCGTCGGTGGGAATCTCGATCAGTTGCACCGTGCCCGCACCCCAGCCGTCGCGCGGCTCGACCCACAGGCTGGGCCGCCGCTCGTAATGGACGCCATCCTGGTAGTGATCGAAGTTGCGATCGCGCTGCAGCAGGCCGAAGCCGCGCGGATTGTCATCGCCAAAGCTCGAAGCCATGGTGCGCGGCGGGTTGTTGAGCGGGCGCCAGATATGTTCGCCGGCCCCGTTCCAGATCGCCAGGCCGTCGGAATCGTGCACTTCAGGGCGCCAGTCCACCGCGGTGCCCTTGCTGGCTTCCGAGAACCAGCACATCGACGTCAGTGGCGTCAGGCCCAGGCGCGCCACATCCTTGCGCAGGAACAGCGCGCAATCGATATCCATCAGCACGCCTTTGCCGCGCTGCATGACGAAGCGGTACGCGCCGGCCACGCTGGGGCCATCGAGCAGGGCATAGACCGTGACGCTGTCGCCGTTGCCCGCTGGCGTCTCGAAATAGAAATGCGTGAAGCTCGGAAACTCCTCCGGCTTGCCGGTCTCGGCCACGTCGATGGCAATGCCGCGCGCGGACAGCCCGTACTGGTAGAGCTCGCCGATGGCGCGGAAATACGAAGCGCCAAGGAAGGCCACCCAGTCGTTCTTCTTCCAGTCGAGTTTCTTCTGGTCAGCCAGGCGGCTTTCCTGGAAGCGGAAGCCGGCAAAGCCGCTGCCGCGCGCCAGCTTGCGGGCCGGGCTGTCGGCCGGCATGTCGAAATACGACTCGTCATACACGATCTCGCGCGCCGCCGGCGCGCCCTTGGCGCTGTCGATCACGTGCATGCGCACCGGCTGGCGGAAGAAGGTGCCCAGGTGGAAGAAGGTCACCGGGAACTGGCCGGGCCCGTCCGCGAACAGCGCGTCATCAGTCTTGAAGCGAATCTTGCCGTGTGCTTCATAGTCGATCCTGGCGAGGATGTCGGCCGGCGCCGTGACGGGGGGCGCATAAGCCTGGCCTGCCAGGGTGCGGGCTCGCTCAATCAGGGTGTCGAAGCTGAAGGGGCGGGCGTCGCCCAGCTTGATCTTGCCGGCCGCCAGCACGGATGGTGTGATGCCGAGGGCCGCCAGGGCGGCTGAAGCGGTCGCGGAAACGAGCAGGGTGCGGCGATTCATCATCGAGGGCAGGGATCCTTGGCGCAACACGCCGGTATGGGCAGAACTCTAAATGACGCTGAGGGTGAAGGAAAGTTCGGAAAAGGGTGATTGAAAGTGCTGTAAATGGCGTTTTTGGGGCTTAAACGGCCAACGAGATCCCGCGCAGTGTAGATGGCGGGGCCACACGTGTCCGGGGCGCCGCCCCGGCAAGATTGAGGTTGTACTCTTTTTCTGTGGGATATAGTATGTGATATATCAATGGATGTACCCATAAAACCCCTGGGAGACAACTGATGAAAGTATGTATCTATGGTGCCGGCGCCATCGGCGGCTATATCGGCGTTCAGCTTGCCCTGGCGGGCGCCGAAGTCAGCCTGGTCGCACGCGGCCCCCATCTCGCCGCGATGAAGGCCAACGGCCTGCGCCTGCTGAGCGACGGCGAGGAGCGGGTGGCCAGGGTCAACTGCACCGACGACCCCGCCCAACTGGGGCCGCAGGATTACGTCTTCATCACCTTGAAGGCGCATTCCGTGCCGGGCGTGGTGGACCTGATGCAGCCCTTGCTCGGGCCGAAGACGGCCATCGTGACTGGCGTGAACGGCATTCCCTACTGGTACTTCCATCAGCATGGCGGCCCGCTGGCCGGTACCACGCTGGAAAGCGTGGACCCGGGCGGGCGCCAGTGGCGCGGCCTGGGACCCGAGCGTGCGATCGGCTGCGTGCTGTATCCCGCCGCGGAGATTGCCGAGCCCGGCGTCATTCGCCATGTCTACGGCAAGAAGTTCCCGCTCGGCGAGCCCGACGGCGGCAAGTCGGCGCGCGTCAGCCACCTGAGTGAAATGATGGTGGCCGCCGGGCTGGACGCGCCCATCCGCGACAATATCCGCGACGAGATCTGGCTCAAGCTGTGGGGCAACCTGTGCTTCAATCCGATCAGCGCGCTCACGCACGCCACGCTGGATGTCATCACCTCCGATCCCGCCACCCGCGGGCTGTCGCGCGCGATGATGCTGGAAGCCCAGGCGATTGCCGAGCGCTTCGGCGTGCATTTCCGCGTCGATGTGGAGCGCCGCATCGACGGCGCCGGCGCGGTGGGCGCGCACAAGACTTCCATGCTGCAGGATCTGGAAGCAGGGCGTGCGATGGAGATCGACCCCCTGCTGACCGTGGTGCAGGAAATGGGGCGGCTGGTGCGGCAGCCCACGCCGATGGTGGACACGGTGCTGGGCCTGATCAAGCAGCGCGAAAGGATGACGCAGGTGGCTTGAGCGGGATTGCCGGGCAGGCATTCCGGTGGGGCATGGCCGCGCCGGCCCGTTACGGCGGCGCGCCATGTGATATACCATATACGTAAACCGCCGTTCCTGGCAGCCGATTTATGTCAATTGTGCATTTTGCTATGCATTCGACTCATGTGATGGCTGCTTTTGGTAAGCTAGGCGGCAAGCTGCCGGCCACTACCCTGTGCGCCGAGGCGCTGGTATCAACAAGAGCCCATTCATGTCTGTGCAAAGCCCATCCGCCGTTCAGCCAGCTGGACTGACCCTGTCCCTGCAACCCATCAATGCCGGCGCCAGCCTGCGCGACCAGGCGTACGCCATGCTGCGCCAGGCCATTGCCGACGCCGATATCTATCAGTCGACCGAGGAAATCCGGCTGGACGAGCGTGTCCTGAGCGAAGCGCTGGGCGTGAGCCGCACCCCCATCCGCGAAGCCATGACGCTCCTGGAACAGGAGGGTTTCCTGCGCACGGTGCCGCGGCGCGGCATCTACATCATGCGCAAGACCAAGCGCGAGATCGTGGAAATGATCCAGGTGTGGGCGGCGCTGGAGAGCATGGCCGCGCGCCTGGCCACCTTGCATGCCAGCGACGCGGAGATCGCGCAGTTGCGCCATATGTTCGACAGCTTCCGCGATGCGACCCCGGCTGAGCATATCGAGGAGTACTCCGACGCGAATATCGCCTTCCACCAGGCGATTGTGCAGTTGTCGAAGTCGCAGATCATCATGGATTCGATCAAGAATATCTTTGTCCATGTGCGTGCGATACGGAAGATGACGATCTCGCAGAGTGATCGCGCCTCGCGTTCCATCGTCGATCATTTGCGGATTATCGAGGCGCTGGAGAAGCGCGATACCGAGCTGGCGGAGAAGCTGGTGCGCCAGCATTCGCTGGACCTCGCCGACTATGTCGAAAAGCACTGCGATTTCCTTGATTGAGCAGGAAGCGTCACGGACGCCATGTCAATACGAATAACGGCGGATCCCGCGCGTCCCCGAGGGAGAAAGTGGCGTGGTTACCACCCGTCGGGTTGCCCCAGCCCGACATGATGCCGTCCTTGACGTCGCTCCCAACACCAGCCTCGGGCTGCCCAAGTGGCGCCTTGAGATCTGGTTTCTGATCTGGCGCTCAGCCACCTATGCTTGACCTGCAGAGCCCTGACGGGCTGTGCGCGCATCACGGCGCGGTCTTCCGGTAGCGGGGCCGCTCGCCTGCGCGGCGAAACTAACAAAGCCAATAATGCGAACCCAGCGTTGGTCAGCCAGGTTTTGCACCAGATCGACCAGGAGAGTCTCATGAATCGTCGAACCTTCTTTTCCCTGTCCGTCATCGCCGTGGCCAGCTCGCTGGCTGCTTGCGGCACGACCCCGGAGTCGCCGGAAGCGGCCAACAAGCGCCGTGAAATCAATGCCAGCGTCGATGACGCCCTCAGCAAGCTGTACAGTTCGACGCCGGGAGCGCAGGCGCAGGGCAGCAAGGCCAAGGGCATTCTCGTCTTTCCGTCGGTGGTCGCCGCGGGCTTGGTGGTCGGCGGTGAATATGGCGAGGGCGCGCTGCGCGTCGATGGCGTGTCGACCGGCTACTACCGGACGTCCACGGCCTCGTTCGGCTTGCTGGCTGGCGCCCAGTCCAGGGCCATGTTCCTGATGTTCATGACCCAGGACGCGCTCGATCATTTCCGGGCGAGCAAGGGCTGGACCGCTGGTGTGGATGGCTCGGTAGCGGTGGCGAAGAAGGGCGCCAGTGGTGGAATCGATACGGAAACGGGGGCGTCGATCCTCGGTTTCGTGCTGACGAACGCCGGCCTGATGGCGAACCTGAGCCTCGAGGGCACCAAGGTGAGCAAGCTCGACATCTGATCCCTGCGTGGAGGACGTGGCAGTAGCATGCGAAGTGGCGGCGGCCTGCTGGAACGGCTGTGATTGAGGGAGGGGCGTGAAACGCGCGGACGAGGTGCGCCGCCACGAGGGGCCGTCCCGCGCGCAGCCGGAATGGAAATCGGGGAGTCGCGGAGACCGCCCCCGATTTTTCAGCATATTTTATTAGCGGCCAGGATCCTGCCCACCGTTTTTCATTGACAACGCAAACGTGCTACGCGCCCATCGCCTCCACCATGGTTTTGCCCAGTTCGGCCGGCGAGCGCGCTACCCGGATGCCGGCGGCGCGCATGGCATCGATCTTTGCCTCGGCGGTCCCCATGCCGCCGGAGATGATGGCCCCCGCATGCCCCATGCGCCGGCCCGGCGGGGCGGTGGTGCCGGCGATAAACCCCACCACGGGTTTGGCCTGCCCGCCGCTGCGCGCATCGCGCAGGAACTGCGCGGCTTCTTCTTCGGCAGAGCCGCCGATCTCGCCGATCATGATGATGCCTTCGGTGTCGTCGTCGGCCAGGAACATCTGCAGGCAATCGATAAAGTTGGTGCCGTTGACCGGATCGCCGCCGATGCCGATGCAGGTGCTCTGCCCGAGCCCGGCGGCCGTGGTTTGCGCCACCGCTTCATACGTCAGCGTGCCGGAACGTGACACCACGCCGATCTTGCCGGGGCGATGGATATGGCCTGGCATGATGCCGATCTTGCATTGTCCCGGCGTGATCACGCCCGGGCAATTTGGCCCGACCAGACGGCTGCCCGAACCGGATAGCGCGCGCTTGACCCGCACCATGTCGATCACCGGGATGCCTTCGGTAATGCACACGATCAGGCCGATGCCCGCGTCCACGGCTTCCAGGATGGCGTCGGCAGCGAAGGGCGGGGGCACGTAGATGACCGAGGCGTCGGCGCCCGTGCGCTCCACCGCGGCGGCTACGGTGTCGAACACCGGGAGTCCGAGATGCGTCTCGCCGCCCTTGCCGGGGGTGACGCCGCCGACCATGCGCGTGCCGTAGGCCAGCGCCTGTTCAGAGTGGAAGGTACCTTGCGCGCCGGTGAAGCCCTGGCAGATTACCTTGGTGTCTTGATGGATCAGTACGGCCATGTCATTTCCCTCCCTTATCGCCGTTATTGCCAGCTTGCACGCGCGCTTGAACTGCCTTGACCACTTTCTCCGCGGCGTCGGCAAGGTGATCGGCCGACAGGATCGGCAAGCCGGAGTCGCGCAGGATGGCCTTGCCGAGCTCCACGTTGGTGCCTTCCAGCCGGACCACCAGCGGGACCGTCAGGTCGATCTCGCGCGCGGCGGCCACCACGCCTTCGGCGATCACGTCGCAGCGCATGATGCCGCCGAAGATATTGACCAGGATGCCCTTGACCTTGGGGTCGTCGAGGATCAGGCGGAAGGCCGCCGTCACACGTTCCCTGGTGGCGCCGCCACCCACGTCGAGGAAGTTGGCCGGCTCCCCGCCGTAGAGCTTGATGATGTCCATGGTGGCCATGGCCAGTCCGGCGCCGTTGACCATGCAGCCGATGCTGCCGTCGAGCTTGACGTAGTTCAGCCCATGACGGGCCGCCGCGGATTCGGCGGGATCTTCCTCGGTTTCGTCGCGCAAGGCTTCGATGTCCGGATGGCGGTACAGCGCGTTGTCGTCGAAGTTGAACTTGGCGTCGAGCGCGATCACGTCGCCAGCGCGCGTCACCACCAGCGGGTTGATTTCGACCACCGAGGCGTCCAGCTCGGTAAAGGCACGGTAGGCCGAGAGGATAAAGCGCGATGCCGCGCCGACCTGCTTGCCGGTCAGCCCCAGCCCAAAGGCCAGGCGGCGCGCGTGGAAGGGCTGGATGCCGCTGGCCGGGTCGATCGCGACCTTCAGGATTTTCTCCGGCGTGCGGGCCGCGACTTCCTCGATTTCCATGCCGCCTTCGGTAGAGGCCATCAGCGTGACGCGGGAGGTGGCGCGGTCGATCAGCATGCCCAGGTAAAGCTCGCGGCCAATCTCGCAGCCTTCTTCTACATATAGGCGGCGCACTTCGCGGCCGGCTTCTCCGGTCTGTTTGGTGATTAGCACTTTGCCGAGCATCTGTTCGGCCTGCGTACGCACGGCATCGACTGACTTGACCACGCGCACGCCGCCCTTGCCGCCCGGATCGCCGGCAAAGCGGCCGGCGCCGCGGCCGCCGGCATGGATCTGGGACTTCACCACCCAGACCGATCCGCCGATCTTGCGTGCCGCGCTGGCGGCTTCCTCCGGGGTAAACGCAATGGCCCCGCGCGGCACGGCCACGTCGAAGCGCCTGAGCAATTCCTTGGCCTGATATTCGTGAATGTTCACAAGTCTCCTCGCTCTTGGTAATGCGCGTGCCGGCGAGCCGCGAAACCGCATGGTCCGGCAAGACGCGTTGTGAAATATGGTATGTAATATATCAAATATAAACAAGCGGATTTTCCACGAAGCGGAGGCCGGGGCCGGGGCACTCGTCAGCTGTGCGCAAACGGAATGAATCGGCACGTATTCAGCAATAGTGCTTATTTGTCCTCCATCTTGCGGCGATTTGCTGCATCGCATCGTTGAAACTCCTGCGCAAGCATCCAAATTTCCCTTGAGCTTAGTTGATATATCACATACCGTATGTCATAAAGATCCTTCGAAATGGATCGATGGCGTCGCAGGGCCGGTGGCATGCAGGGTAGGCACTGGCCAGGCAGCAAAGCAGCAAAGGGCGAAAGGGTGTCGTGACAACGGGCCAGGTCCGCGTCACAGCCTGTCGCAACCCTGTCAACGAGGAGACCAAGACATGTCTGCAGTCGCACCCACGCCGTCCGAATCCACCACGGCCGAAGACACCCTGAAGCAGAAGACCCGCGATGCCGGCGTTATTTCCGGCGGCCACCTGGTAGCGCGGGGCCTGAAGAACGAAGGCGTCGACACTATCTTCACGCTCTGTGGCGGCCATATCATCGACATTTACGACGGCTGCGTGGACGAGGGCATCCGCATCATCGACGTGCGCCACGAGCAGGTATCCGCTCATGCCGCGGACGGCTACGCGCGCCAGACCGGCAAGCTGGGCTGCGTGGTGACCACCGCAGGTCCGGGCTGCACCAACGCCGTGACCGGCGTGGCGACGGCCTTCCGCTCGGAAAGCCCGATCATCCACATCGGCGGGCAGGGCGCCCTGTCCCAGCACAAGATGGGCTCGCTGCAGGACCTGCCGCACGTCGACATGATGTCGCCCATCACCAAGTTCGCGGCCACCATCCCCAGCACCGAGCGTGTGGCGGACATGATCTCGATGGCGGCGCGCGAGTGCTTCAATGGCGCGCCCGGCCCGTCGTACCTGGAAATCCCGCGCGACGTGCTCGACCGTGAAGTCGATGCGGCGCGCGCGGTGATTCCGCGCCCCGGCCACTATCGCGCTTCCACTAAATCGATTGGCGACCCGAAGGATATCGAGCGCCTGGCCGACATCCTGGTCAATGCCGAACGCCCGGCGATTCTCTACGGCCAGCAGGTCTGGACCGCGCGCGGGCACGAGGAAGCCATCGCGTTGCTCAAGGGCCTGGATATTCCAGGCTACTTCAACGGCGCCAGCCGCGGCCTGCTGCCGCCGGGCGATCCGCACCACTTCGACCGCACCCGTACGCAAGCCTTCGCGAATGCCGACGTACTGATCATCGTGGGCACCCCGTTCGACTTCCGCATGGGCTACGGCAAGCGCATCAGCAAGGAACTGACGCTGGTGCAGATCGACATGGATTACCGCACGGTCGGCAAGAACCGCGAGATCGACCTTGGCCTGGTGGGCGACCCTGGCGCCATCCTCGGCGCGGTGCTGCAGGCCGCCAGCGGCCGCATCAAGAACGACAAGCGCCAGGCGCGGCAGAAGTGGATGGGCCAGCTGACCGAAGCCGAGGCCGTGGCCGCCGAAAAGCTGATGCCGCTGTTTCGCTCGGAAAACACGCCGATCCATCCGTACCGGGTGGCCTATGAACTGAATGAGTTCCTGGCGGACAACACGGTCTACATTGGCGACGGCGGCGACGTGGTGACCATTTCCGCGCAGGCGGTGCGTCCGCGCCGTCCCGGGCAGTGGATGGACCCGGGCGCGCTGGGCTCGCTGGGCGTCGGCACCGGCTTTGCCATCGCCGCCGGCCTGGCCAACCCGAACAAGGAAATCCTCTGCTACTACGGTGACGGCTCGTTCGGCATGACGGCGTTCGACATGGAAACCGCCAACCGTTTCGGCGTGCCCTACCTGGCGGTGATCGGCAACAACTCCGCCATGAACCAGATCCGCTACGGCCAGCTCGCAAAGTACGGCGACGAGCGCGGCAACGTCGGCAACCTGCTGTCGGACGTGCCGTTCTCCAGGTTCGCCGAAATGCTGGGCGGCTATGGCGAGGAAGTGCGCGAGCCGGGCAAGATCGCCGGCGCATTGCAGCGCGGACGCGAGGCGGTGCAGCGCACCGGAAAATCGGCCGTGATCAATATCTGGGTGGACCCGCGCGAGTACGCGCCGGGCACCAAGAACCAGACCATGTACAAATAACCGGTGGCGAGGAGACAAACCATGAACAAGGCACTGGACGGTGTGCGGATCCTGGACATGACCCATGTGCAGGCCGGCCCTTCGGCCACCCAGTTGATGGCATGGCTGGGGGCCGACGTGATCAAGGTGGAGTTGCCGGGGCGCGGCGACATCACGCGCAGCCAGCTGCGCGATGTGCCCAACGCCGACAGCCTGTATTTCACCATGCTGAACTCCAACAAGCGCAGCCTCACGCTCAATATGAAGACGCCGGAGGGCAAGGCGCTGCTGGAAGACCTGGTGCAGCGCTGCGACGTGCTGGTGGAGAACTTCGGCCCCGGCGTGCTGGACCGCGCCGGCTTCGACTGGGACCGCCTGCAGACGCTGAACCCGCGGCTGATCTACGCGTCGATCAAGGGCTTCGGCCCGGGACCGTTCGCGGACTGCAAGGCCTATGAGAACGTGGCCCAGTGCATGGGCGGGTCGGCCAGCACCACCGGCACGGCGGATGGCGCGCCCACCGTCACCGGCGCGCAGATCGGCGACTCCGGCACTGGCATCCACTGCGTGGTGGGCATCCTGGCGGCACTGTTGCAGCGCGAACATTCCGGGCGTGGCCAGCGCGTGGAAGTGGCGATGCAGGACTCCGTGCTCAACCTGTGCCGGGTCAAGCTGCGCGACCAGCAGCGCCTGGCCGCCGGACCGATGCGCGAGTACCCCAACCAGGAGTTCGACGACTTCGTGCCGCGCGCGGGCAATGCATCTGGCGGCGGCCAGCCCGGCGCAGCGCTGCGCTGCGCGCCCGGCGGCGCCAACGATTACGTCTACGTGATCGTGCAGCCGCAAGGCTGGGAGCCGCTGATGCGCTTGTGTGGCAGGGAGGAGCTGATCACCCATCCGCAGTTTGCCTCGCCGGAGGCCCGCCTCAAATGCCTGGAAGAGTGTTTCTCCATCATCGAGAAATGGACGCGCACGCGCACCAAGTTCGAAGTGATGGATGCCCTCAACGAGGTCGACGTGCCGTGCGGGCCGATCCTGTCGATGAAGGACCTGATCGAGGACAAGTCACTGTACGAGCGCGGCTACCTGGTGGAACTGGATCACCCGGAACGCGGCCAGTATGTGCAGCTTGGCTGCCCGATCACCTTGTCGGCATCGCCGGTGGAGGTCGAGCGCTCGCCGCTGCTGGGCGAGCATACCGAAGAGATCCTCGACTGGCTGGGCCGCACGCCCTCGCAAATCGAAGCCTTGCGCGCCGCCGGGGCGGTCTGATGCCCTGAACGTACCCGAGGCACTTCAAGCAATTCCCGCAGTGAGTTTGCAAGCCGCCCGCCCTCGCGCTTTCGCGCAAGGGCGCGGACCGGCTCATCCCTACGCAATCCATGAACAGATGGAGACCTGACATGGCACACAACAAGGACGCGGTGCGGAAGATCCTCGCCGCCGTGAAGGAAGAAGGCCGCAATGCACTGACTGCGCCCGAAGGCAAGCTGGTGTGCGACGCCTACGGCATCTCGGTGCCGGGCGAGGGCGTGGCCAGGACCCCGACCGGCGCAGTCGAGTTGGCTGACAAGATGGGATAGCCGGTAGTGCTCAAGATCGTCTCGCGCGACATCCTGCACAAGACCGAGGCCGGCGGCGTGCTGGTGGGCCTGAAGAGCGCCGCGGATGTGGAACGCGGCTACCTGACCATTGTCTGGGAATGCGAAGAAGTACGACCCCAACGCCAATATCGTCGGCGTGCAGGTGCAGCTAGACCCAGCGGTAAGGCCGGGCTCGCCGCGTGCGGGCCCGGCTTTCGACAATGCGGGACAAGGGTGGGCGCGGGCAGCATGCCGCGCCCGCCGGAGGAGTTGACTGTGCAAACGTGGATTCGCTTCCAGACCGGGGACGGGGAGATCGGTTTTGGCCGTATTGAGGAGGATCATGTCATCGAGTACGACGGCCCCGGCTACGCACGGCCGGAACCCACCGGTGCGACTTTGCCGCGCGAGGGGCTGCGCCTGCTGAGCCCGTGCGACCCGGGCAAGATCGTGGCGCTATGGACAACTTCCATGCGCTGGCGCGCAAGCTGGAAAAACCGGTGCCGGCGCACCCGCTGTTCCTGATCAAACCGGCGAGCTCGGTGGCGGGCCCGGGCGATGCCATCCTGCGGCCGCGCAGCTACGGGGGCAAGATCGTCTACGAGGGCGAGCTGGGCATCGTGATCGGGCGCCGTTGCCGCAACGTGTCGCCGGAAGATGCCGCCTCGCATATCTTTGGCTATACCGTGGTCAACGACGTGACCGCCGGAGAGATCATTGCCGAGGATCCCGGTTTCCCGCAATGGTGCCGCGCCAAGGGCTTCGATACCTTCGGCTGCCTGGGGCCGGCCATCGTCACGGATTTCAACTGGCGTGCCGCGGCGTGGTGACGCGGCTGGACGGGGCGGAGCGGCAGAACTACCCGCTGTCGGACCTGATCTTCTCGCCCGAGCAGCAGGTCAGCCTGATCTCGCAGGATCTCACGCTGATGCCTGGCGACGTGATCGCCTGCGGCACTTCGCTCGGTGTCGGCTCGATGAAGGATGGCGCCGTGGTCGATGTGACGATTGAGGACATCGGTTCGCTGGTCAACCACATGCGCGGCTGAGCGGGCGCGCGGGCACGGGCAAGGCCCGCGCCGGGCAGGGGTCAGAGCGGCAGTATCAGTAGCAGGGTCAGGGCGGAGGTGTCGCGCAGCCGCATGCGCCGGGCCAGCCTGTGCAATGCGTTGCATGCCTTGCGCAGGCGGCGGCCGAGCCCCAGCCGTGCAAGAACCCGCAGGGGGACATTCAGCACCAGTGGCACATGCTTGCGGCAGAAGGCAATCTTGCGCACATAGTCATCGACTTCCCACAGCCAGGTGGTGTCGGCGGGGAAATAGCCGATGTCGCCGGCCTTGAGCACATGTACCTGGCCGCCCGGGCTGGTGACCTTCACCTGGCCCTCCAGGATAAACACGGTTTCCTCCCAGCCGTAGTACCACTCGAAGGTGCCGGTGGTGCATTCCCAGATATTGGTGGATGCCAGGCCATCGATCGCGCCAGAGTGCTGGGCGGCATGCGTCCGCGGGGCACCGGTACGGATCCAGGAGGGTTCGATCGGACAGTTCTGCAATGCAAGCGCACGGGAGCTGGCGAACGTCCCCTCGCGGCGCTGAGCGCGGGCACCGGCTGGTGCGCCGGCTTCGAACATGTTCTGTCCCATGCCAGTCTCCGTTCTAGTGCGTAGTGGGCAGACCATAGCGCGCCACGTTCGCTGGCGGAAGTGCGCTGGCGCACATTCGGCGCGCGCGGATGGCTGTAGCCGTGGTCCAGGAGGCGCGTCCGCGTTGGCGCCATGGCGCGGCCGCAATACGGCACGCGGCAGGAGAATAGGGCGCTTTCCCGCGCCCATTCTTCCTGCCGCGTCCTCTCGCGCTTCCGATGTCTCAGTTGGCTTTCTGGCCCATCGCGCGAAGGTAATCGCACTTCTTGTCGAGAATCAGGCGGCTGAGGAAATCAGCATCGTAGGCGTTGAGCAGGTGCGCGTGGTACTGCTCGATATAGCGCGCGATCCGGCTCTGTTCGCATTCGATGCCGCACAGCCACGCGTACATCTCGCTGTCCCAGCGAAAGCGCAGGCCTAGCTCGGTGAATGCGGCGTTGTAGGCTGCGAGTTGCGATTCGTCGTGGGCGCGCGGGGCTCCGGCGTCGGCATGGGCGGCGGGGCGGGCTTCGAACTGGACCTGGTTCATGATCGGACTCCTCGGGCGGCTATCAAAGGTGGGCCTGAGCTGAGGATAGGTTCGCCGATCAATTAACGATAATTAAAGTTTAACTGAATAACCATAACCTATTGTTTATGCTTGATAAGGCTGTCCACGCCGGTGATGCGCTGGATCAGGCTGGCACCTTCTTCCATCAGGAAATGCTTGAAGGCGAGCGCCACAGGTGGCAGCCGCTTGTTCTTGCGGTGCACCACATACCAGTTGAGCATCACCGGGAACCCCTCGATATCCAGTACGGCGAGATTGCCTGTCTGCAGTTCCAGCCCCACGGTATGCGCCGACAGGAAGGCGATGCCCATGTTGGCGATCACGGCCTGCTTGATGGTTTCGGTGCTCTTGATCTCCATGGCGATGCGCAGGTTGGACAGGCGTCCGGCGAAGCCTTCCTGCATGGAGTTCCAGGTGTCGGACCCTTTCTCGCGCGCGACGAAGGCTTCGTCTGCCAGGGCCGCGAGCGGGACGTTGCGCTCGCCCACCAGGCGGTGGTTGGGCGCGGCAACGATGACATAGGGGTGGGGCGCGAACGATTCGCTGATGGTGTCCATGCCTTCCGGCGGGCGAACCATCACCGCCAGGTCGGTCAGGTTGCCGGCAAGCTGGTGCAGCAATTCCTCGCGATTGTGCACTGCGAGATTAAGCGTCACGCCGGCATGCCGTTGCATGAACTCCGCCAGCAACCGCGGAAAAAAGTAATCGCCTGCGCTGATCACGGCCACATTGAGCCGCCCGCCGGAGATGCCTTTGAGCTGCGACATGGCGTCTTCCGCTTCGCGGAATTGCTGCATGATGCTGCGGCTGTAGTGCAGCATTTCAATCCCGGCCGGCGTGAGGTAGATCTTCTTCCCGAGCTGTTCGAACAGCGGGAGTCCGACATGGCCTTCGAGCTGCCGCACCTGCGTCGATACCGCCGGCTGCGTCAGGTGTAGCTCTTCCGCCGCCCGCGAAAAACTCAGGTGCCGGGCAACCGTCTCGAAAACCTTGAGTTGGCGTAGCGTCGCGTTCTTCATGCACTCATCCGTCCAATCTATAAAGGATCGTAAATGATCATAATAAAAAACTTTATGCTTAGCCGAACTTAGTTTGAACTAGCATCAGTCCACGGATGCACGTGCCGCAATGTCAGGCGCGCTCAATCAAGTAGTGACCAAGGGCTCCCCCTCACAGAGAAGCCTACCCGTCGCGCCGCAGAGCGCGATACGCACTATGCAGGAGACACGACATGGCGCATGAAAATATCGCGGCCCCGGGCCGTTCGGGCTGGCTTGGAAATCGCTGGTTCCAGCTGGCAATCGGTGTGGTCTGCATGGGGCTGGTAGCGAACCTGCAGTATGGCTGGACTTTATTCGTGGGCCCGATGAATGCCAAGCATCACTGGGGCGAGTCCGCCATCCAGGTGGCCTTTTCCATCTTCATCGTGACCGAGACCTGGCTGGTGCCGCTGGAAGGCTGGCTGGTCGACAAGATCGGGCCGCGTCCGGTGGTGGCGGGCGGCGCGCTGTGCGCGGGGCTGGCCTGGGTCATCAACGCCTATGCGACGAGCCTGCCGCAGCTTTACCTGGCGGCGGTGATTGCCGGCATCGGCGCCGGTGGCGTCTACGGTACCTGCGTGGGCAACGCGCTCAAGTGGTTTCCGGACAAGCGCGGGCTGGCCGCCGGCCTGACCGCTGCCGGTTTCGGCGCGGGCTCGGCGCTCACCGTGATCCCCATCGCCAACATGATCCAGCGCTCCGGCTACGAGCACGCCTTTATCACTTTCGGCATCCTGCAAGGCGTCTGCATCCTGCTGATGGCCTTGCTGCTGGTCAAGCCGCGTCCGCCCGCCGGTGCCGTGGCCGCCAAGGCGGTGCTGACCAATCCCATCGAGTTTACGCCGGGGCGGATGGTCAAGACGCCTGTGTTCTGGGTCATCTATGCGTCCTTTGTGGCGGTAGCGGCGGGCGGCATCATGGCCACCGCGCAGTTGGGACCGATCGCCCGGGACTTCGGTTTCGCATCGATGCCGGTGACGATGCTGGGATTCACGCTGCCGCTGCTTACCATGACGCTGTCGATCGATAACCTGTGCAATGGCCTGACGCGGCCGCTGTGCGGATTCATCTCGGACCGCATCGGGCGCGAGAACACCATGTTCTTTATCTTCATCGGCGAGGGGCTGTCGCTGCTCGGCCTGATGCAGTTCGGCCACAACCCGTACTGGTTCATGACGTTCGCGGCACTCACCTTCCTGTTCTGGGGCGAGATTTTCTCGATCTTTCCCGCGCTGTGCGCCGACACCTTTGGCAGCAAGTTCGCTGCGGCCAACGCGGGCACCCTGTACACCGCCAAGGGCACGGCCGCGATGCTGGTGCCGCTGGCCTCGGTCCTGTCGGCGCGGGGTGGGTGGGACGCGGTCTTTACGGTAGCGGCGGCCGTGACCATCGCCGCCGGACTGTCCGCCAAGTTCGTGCTGGCCCCGATGCGAAGGCGGTTTATCACCGGGCATGTCGAGTCCCTGGTGCCGGCGGCCGACAGCCCGGCCTACCTCGCGGGACTATCCCCCCGCAAGAGCGACTGAATCCCCGGCCGGGCCCGGACCGCGTCAAGCGATTCCGGGCCCGATTGCCATCACGATGCGCCGCGCCGGGCAACGCAAGGCTGTTCGCCGCGCATCATGCATACAGAAGGGGTAATCATGAATATTTCGCTTCCGCAGTTGAAGGCCTTTGCCGCCGTGGCGCGACAGAAGAGCTTTACCCGCGCCGCAGCCGAGCTTGGACTCACGCAGTCCGCCATCAGCCGCAGCGTGCGCGAGCTGGAAGACGAGATCGACCAGCGGCTGTTCGACCGCACCACGCGCCAGGTCGAACTCACAGATGCCGGCGAGCACCTGTCGCAGCGCATCTGCCACCTGATCGAAGAAGTCGAGCAGACGCTGCGCGAGAGCCAGGGTACTGGCAAGCCGTGCCAGGGCACGGTCCAGATTGCGTCCGATCCGGTGTTGTCGTCGATGTCGCTGCCAGGCTGGCTGGCGGGTTGCCGCGCGGCATGGCCAGGGATTGGCATCTGCCTGAAGGACCGCTCGCATGAGTCCGTGCTGCAATGCGTGCGTAGCGGCGAGGTGGACTTCGGCATCTCCACCAATCCGGAGGCGGGCGGCGATCTTTATTGCGAAGCGCTGTGTTCGGATCCGTTTCATGCCGTGCTGCCGTCGCAGCATCCGCTTGCCTCGCGGGAGACGGTAGGGTGGGGCGATCTCAACGATGCCAATGTGTTGATGCTGGACCAGCACTCTGGGATCCAGCCGGCCGTGGAGCAGGCGTTTGGCGTTTATCACGTGCGGGCGGGGTCGCTGCAGGCGCTGGGGCATTTCGCTGCGATTTTCGGCATGGTGGCGCTGGGGCTGGGCATCGGGATCGTGCCGTCGCGGGCCAATTCGGCTGGCTTGAGCCCGGCTGCGGTGATGAGGCCATTGCGGCCGCAGGTCACGTCTTCGGTGATGCTGGTGCGGCGCAAGAGCCGTTCGCTCAAGCCTAATGCTGCCGCTATCTGGGATGCGCTGCGGGGGATGGAGTATGAGCAGGCGTTGGTGGCGCGGGTGGGGTAGGGCGAAGCGGCCGCCCCCTGCGGGTAGCGGCACAGGGACTGTTGCGGAGATGCAAAACTTTCATTGATATATTACATACAGGATATTTACACATAGTGCGCCGCAGCATATAATGAAAACTCCTACCCAACATCCTTACTGGAGTTTTCTGATGGACAGCGCTCTTCTTCTCGGTTTCGCCCTTGGCCTGGTTTCGCTTGGCGTCGGTGTTACCTTCCTGATCGCCACCCGCGTGCCGACCCTCGTGCTGGTCCGCGCCCAGGAGCACGGTCGATTTGCTGGCCTCGGCGCGTCGCAGGAAACTGCCGGTGTTGGCCGCGCCAGTCCCGCCGCAACCGGCGTGAGCGTGCAACCTCAGCTGGCCCGCGCCTGATGTTGGCGTGGTGTGATTGGCGGAGCCCGGCTGCCGATCGCTGCCACTACGCTTTGGTTGAGGCCCTACCCGCCAAGTAAGCCTTTTGGCTTGTCTGCAGAGCCACCCCGGGTTCCGTTTTCCACTTTGTTCGGTCCGATGTCCTGGCGTGCCGGTTGGTTGCGACCGCCGCTACTTGCGCACTGGTCTGAACGCAGCCTGTGCTACAGGCACGCGTATGCATCAAGCTTGCGCCTCTCCGCTCTTCTTTCCTGAAGAGCCAGACATTCAGCACATTCACCCGTTCGCCAGCCTGACTTTATCTAGGGACTTTCCCGAGGGTGGGTCTTGATGCTTTGGGCCCGAGCACTCTGCACGCCCCGTTTCCGATTGCGATTACCGCTATTCCCCACGCCCCATTGATGTGGGGCGGCGCTCTAAGTCATTGATCCGTCAGCAGGCCATCCTGGCGTGGCCGCCTGCTTTGATGCGCGTGGCGCACGAGTAACCTGCGTGCCGCTTTCTGGTGCGCCGCCGCGGCGCTTGCCACACGATTTCAGTGGATTCCGAGTCGCCTAAAAGCGTCTTGACTATATTGATATATCACATACTGTATAGCACTGAAACGACCGCAGTATCTGGGATGGCGCACAGGAGCGCCATCCCGAAGAGGTGTCCGAAGACGCCCTTTCCACATAAGGCGGCCCTGCCCGCCGTAAGGAGACACCAATGGAACATCAGCAAAACGCGCCCGAATCACGCTTTGCCTCACCTTGGGTACAGCTCGTTTTTGGCGTGATCTGCATGGCGATGATCGCCAATATGCAGTACGGCTGGACGCTGTTCGTCAATCCGATCGACGACAAGTACCACTGGGGCCGCACCGCGATCCAGGTGGCATTCACCATCTTCGTCGTCACCGAAACCTGGCTGGTGCCGATCGAGGGCTACCTGGTCGACAAGTACGGCCCGCGTCCCGTGGTGGTGGGTGGCGGCCTGCTGTGCGCGATTGCGTGGGCGCTGAACTCCGTGGCTTCGTCGCTGCCGATGCTTTACTTCGCGGCGGCGGTTGGCGGGGTAGGGGCGGGCGCGGTCTATGGCACCTGCGTGGGCAACGCGCTCAAGTGGTTCCCCAACCGGCGCGGGCTGGCAGCGGGGATCACCGCTGCCGGCTTTGGCGCGGGCTCGGCGCTCACCGTGGTGCCGATCGCCAACATGATCAAGAGCAGCGGCTATGAGGCCACCTTCCTGTGGTTCGGGCTGGGCCAGGGCCTGATCGTGTTCTTCCTGGGCATGGCGCTCTATCCGCCTTCGGCCAAGGTGCTGAACCAGGTCACGAGCGCGGTCAAGACCGCCGCCTACAACGCCTCGCCGCGCCAGGTCCTGTCGTCGCCGATCTTCTGGGTGATGTACGCCATGTTCGTGATGATGGCGGCTGGCGGCCTGATGGCTACCGCGCAGCTCGGCCCGATCGCCAAGGACTTCGGGCTGGATGGCGTGCCGGTTTCGCTGCTCGGCCTCACGCTGCCGGCCCTGACCTTTGCCCTGACCATCGACCGCGTGCTCAATGGCCTGACCCGTCCGTTCTTCGGCTGGATCTCGGACAACATCGGCCGCGAGAACACCATGTGCCTGGCCTTTGCCGTCGAAGCGGTCGGCATCCTGCTGCTGGCCAGGTACGGGCAGGATCCCATCGCATTCGTGGTACTGACCGGCGCCGTGTTCTTCGCCTGGGGTGAAATCTACAGCCTGTTCCCGGCGACCTGCGGCGATACCTTCGGTCCCAAGTTCGCTGCCACCAATGCCGGGCTGCTATACACCGCCAAGGGCACGGCGGCGCTGCTGGTGCCGTTCTCCAGCGTCATCACCGCCGCCACCGGCGACTGGCACGCGGTCTTCATGCTTGCGTCCGGCATGGCAGGGCTGTCCGCCTTTCTCGCCCTGTTCGTGCTCAAGCCGATGCGGCAGGCGCACGCCCGGAAGTACGTGCATGCCAATACCGCGGCGCCGATGGGATACCGCGCGGTGCCGGAGGACCTCACCTGAGAGGCGCGTTGGGCCGGCTGTAGCTTGCCTGCGCGTGGCGGGAATAGGGATATGATCGAAGGCGACGTCCCGCCCGCCCCGCCGGAACCCGGCAGCGCGGCTGCCGGGCGGGCACGGCAAGATAAAACCAGAGCGGCGGGCAAGCGTGTCAAGCGCTTGCCCAACTGCCATTCGGCACCCACGAGCGACAGTCACCGAGATTGCCATGAACCAGGTCGTCATTCCCATCGCGGTCCAGGATATCGGCAAGCAGCGCAAGCGCCGCCAACCCAAGGGGCGGCAGGCCGATCCGGCCGCGCTGGCTGAGGTGAGAGCCTTGCTGGGCGATGCCTCCCGCCGGCGCGACCTGCTGATCGAACACCTGCACGCCATCAACGACCATTACGGCCAGCTCGCCATCCCGCACCTGGTGGCACTGGCGCACGAGATGCGGCTGTCGCAGGCCGAGGTCTACGAGGTCGCCACTTTCTATCACCACTTCGACGTGGTGCGCGAGGATCCGGATGGCGCGATCCGGCCGCCGGCGGCCGTGACGGTGCGCGTGTGCGAAGGCATCGCCTGCGAGCTTGCGGGTGCCCGCGACCTGCTCGCCAGGTTGCCGGCCCTGCTGGGCAGCGAGGTCAGGATCGTGGCGGCGCCGTGCATCGGCCGGTGCGAGCGCGCGCCCGCGGCGCTGGTCGGACAGAATCCCGTCGATTTCGCCAGCGCGCCAGCCATTGCCGGCACGGTGGCCGCGCGCGCCGTGCGGCATGAACCGGAAGCCTATCTGGGCTACGACGACTATCGCGCGCAGGGCGGCTACCAGTTGCTGCGGGACTTGGCCGCGGGCGAGCGCGATTGCGAATCCGTGCTTCGCACGATGGAGGATTCCGGCCTGCGCGGGCTGGGCGGCGCGGGTTTCCCCACCGGGCGCAAATGGCGCATCGTGATGGCCGAGGCGGCGCCGCGCCTGATGGTGGTCAACCTGGACGAGGGCGAGCCAGGTACCTTCAAGGATCGCGTCTACCTGGAGCGGGATCCGCATCGCTTCCTGGAAGGCATGCTGATCGCCGCCGCAGTGACGCAGGTCTCGGCGATCTACCTCTACCTTCGCGACGAGTATGCCGGTTGCCGGGCGGTGCTTGGTGAGGAACTGCGCCGCCTGCATGCCGATCCGCCGGTGCCGGGTTTGCCTGAAATCCAGCTGCGCCGCGGCGCCGGTGCGTATATCTGCGGCGAAGAGTCGGCCATGATCGAATCGATCGAAGGCAAGCGCGGCATGCCCAGGCTGCGTCCGCCTTACGTGGCGCAGGTCGGCCTGTTCGGCCGGCCCACGCTGGAGCACAACTTCGAGACGCTCTACTGGGTGCGCGAGCTCCTGGAGAAGGGCGCGGAATGGTTCTCCGCGCAGGGGCGCAATGGCCGGCATGGCCTGCGCTCCTTTTCGGTGTCGGGGCGGGTGAGGCGGCCGGGCGTGCATCTGGCGCCGGCGGGCATCACCGTGAGGGAACTGATCGAGGAGTACTGCGGCGGCATGCAGGACGGCCACGCTTTCTACGGCTACCTGCCGGGCGGCGCCTCCGGCGGCATCTTGCCGGCGTCGCTGGGCGACATCCCGCTGGATTTCGATACGCTGCAGCCCTACGGCTGCTTTATCGGCTCAGCCGCTATCGTGGTGTTCTCCGAGCAGGACAGCGCCATTGCCGTGGCGCGCAACCTGATGCATTTCTTCAAGCACGAATCCTGTGGCCAGTGCACGCCATGCCGCGTGGGCACCACCAAGGCGCTGGATGTGATCGGGCAGCCGAAGTGGGACCTGGCCGCGCTGGCGGACCTGTCCGCGGTGATGCGCGACGCCTCGATCTGTGGGCTGGGGCAGGCCGCGCCCAACCCGGTGGACTGCGTGATCAAGTATTTCCCCCAGGAACTGGCCTGAGCCGCGAGGACGATATGAATGCACTGACCCGCGCCGAACGTGCGCAAGTCGAAGCCTCCTCCGGCACCACGGTGACGTTCCGCCTGAATGGCCGGGAAGTTTCCGCAAGGCCCGGCGAGAGCCTGCTCAAGGTGGCGCAGCGCGAGGGCTTTGACGTGCCGCACCTGTGCTACAAGGACGGCCTGGACGCCGCCGGCAACTGCCGCGCCTGCATGGTGGAGATCAAGGGCGAGCGCGTGCTGGCGCCGTCCTGCTGCCGTTACCCGGCTCAGGGCATGGACGTCGAGACCGGCTCGGAGCGCGCGGTGCGCGCGCAGCGCATGGTGCTGGAGTTGCTGCAGTCCGATATGCCCGAAGCGCACTACACGCGCAACAACGAACTGGACCAGTGGTCCGCGCGGCTGGCAGTCGGAAAGCCGCGCTTTGCGCCGCGCGCCGCGGTGCCGGCGGACTTGTCCCATCCGGCCATCGCCGTCAATCTCGATGCCTGCATCCAGTGCACCCGCTGCGTGCGCGCCTGCCGCGACGAGCAGGTCAACGATGTGATCGGCCTGGCCTTTCGCGGCGATCACGCCGCGATTGTGTTCGACATGGAAGATCCGATGGGCGCTTCCACCTGCGTGGCCTGCGGGGAGTGCGTGCAGGCCTGTCCGACCGGCGCGCTGATGCCCGCGCGCGACGCGGCGCTGCCGGTGCCGGATCGCCAGGTGGAGTCGGTCTGCCCGTATTGCGGCGTGGGCTGCCAGCTCACCTACAACGTCAAGGACAACCGCATCCTGTTTGTCGAGGGACGCGACGGCCCGGCCAACCAGAAGCGCCTGTGCGTGAAAGGCCGTTACGGTTTCGATTACGCGCAGCATCCGCACCGGCTCACCGTGCCGCTGGTGCGGCGCGAGGGTGTCCCCAAGCGCGGCGATTTCGTGATGGACCCCGAACGCGTGATGGACGTATTCCGCGAAGCCAGCTGGGAAGAGGCGCTCGCGCTCGCGAGCGGCAAGCTGGCCGGCATTCGCGATACGCACGGCAAGCGCGCGCTGGCCGGCTTCGGTTCCGCCAAGGGCAGCAACGAAGAGGCTTACCTGTTCCAGAAGCTGGTGCGCACCGGCTTCGGCAGCAATAACGTGGACCATTGCACGCGGCTTTGCCATGCCTCGTCGGTGGCGGCGCTGCTTGAAGGGATCGGCTCGGGCGCGGTGTCCAACCCGGTGATGGATGTGGCCCGCGCCGAGGTAGTGATCGTGATCGGCGCCAATCCCTCCGTCAATCATCCGGTGGCGGCGAGCTGGATCAAGAACGCGGTGAAAAACGGCACCAGGCTGATCGTGGCCGATCCGCGCCGCTCCGACCTGGCCCGCTTCGCCCATCGTTTCCTGCAATTCCAGCCCGATACCGACGTGGCGCTGCTCAACGCGATGATGCATGTGATCGTGGATGAAGGACTGGTCGACAAGGCGTTCATCGCCAGCCGCACCATCGGCTACGACGAACTGCTGCGCAACGTGGCCGCCTACAGCCCGGAGGCGATGGCGCCCATCTGCGGCATCGATGCCGACACCATCCGTTATGTGGCGCGCATGTATGCCACTGCCAAAGCCTCGATGATCCTCTGGGGGATGGGCATCTCCCAGCACGTGCACGGCACCGACAATGCCCGTTGCCTGATCGCGCTGGCGCTGATGACGGGGCAGATCGGCCGGCCGGGCACGGGGCTGCATCCGCTGCGCGGGCAGAACAACGTGCAGGGCGCCTCGGACGCCGGCCTGATCCCGATGATGTACCCGGACTACCGGCGCGTCGACGATCCCGAGGCCATTACCCGTTTCGAGTCGCTGTGGGGCATGCCGCTGGACCACCAGCCGGGGCTGACCGTTGTCGAAGTCATGCAGGCCATCGAGCGCGGCGAAGTGCGCGGCATGTACATCATGGGCGAGAACCCGGCCATGTCCGATCCCGACGCCCGCCATGCGCGCGAGGCGCTGGCGGCGCTGGACCACCTGGTGGTGCAGGATATCTTCCTGACGGAGACGGCCTACCTGGCCGACGTGGTGCTGCCGGCATCGGCGTTTCCGGAAAAAACCGGCACTTTTACCAACACGGACCGCACCGTGCAGCTCGGGCGCCAGGCGATCGATCCGCCAGGGCAGGCGCGCCAGGACCTGTGGATCATCCAGCAGATGGCGGCCAGGCTTGGGCTGGACTGGCCGTACGCGAGCGTGGCCGATGTGTTCGATGAGATGCGCCACGCCATGCCCAGCATCGGCGGCATTACCTGGGAGCGCCTGCAGCGCGAGAACGCGGTGACCTACCCCTGCCGTGCCGAAGGCGATCCCGGCGAGCCCGTGATCTTCACCGACGCGTTTCCCACCGCGACGGGCAAGGCCCGCTTCGTGCCCGCCGACATCATTCCCGCCGCCGAGCGGCCCGACGAGGAATACCCGACGGTGCTGATCACCGGGCGGCAACTGGAGCACTGGCACACCGGCAGCATGACGCGGCGCGCCGGCGTGCTGGACGCGATCGAGCCGGAACCGGTGGCGCTGGTGCATCCGCTCGACCTCGCCGCGCTCGGCGGCCAGCCCGGCGACCTGGTGACGCTGGCTTCGCGCCGGGGGCAGGTATCGCTGTTCGCGCGGGCGGACGATGGCACCCCGCGCGGTGCCGTGTTCGTGCCGTTCTGCTACTACGAGGCCGCCATCAACAAACTCACCAATGCGGCGCTGGATCCTTTCGGCAAGATCCCGGAGTTCAAGTACTGCGCGATCCGGATGACGCTGGGCGGAGAGATGCCGCGGCAGTCCAGCTACGGAGGCGGGCAGATCCTGGCGGGGACGATTCCGGGGATGACGCGATAGGGCGACGCCTTGCCATTTTCCGGATTTTCGGGAAATTGATTGTTGTATTTTCCGGCTAATCAATGCGGGCAGACAGGACTACGCTATGGTCATGGCGCGGTCCCGCGCCGCCGAGAACCTGCTCGATGGAGCCCTGCAATGAAAGCTGTTGGCCTGACCCGTTATCTTCCGATCGACGATCCGCAATCCCTGGTCGATGTCGAGATCGCAACCCCCGTGCCCGAAGGCCGTGACCTGTTGGTCAAGGTGGCGGCGATTTCAGTCAATCCCGTGGATACCAAGGTACGGGCCCCGAAAGACAAGGTGGAGCCCGCCGTGCGCGTCCTGGGGTGGGATGCCGCCGGCACGGTCGCCGCGGTCGGGCCGGATGTGACGCTGTTCGAGGCGGGCGATCCAGTCTTCTACGCCGGCAGCATTACCCGGCCCGGCGCCAATAGCGAGTTCCACCTCGTCGACGAGCGCATCGTCGGCCATAAGCCCGCCTCGCTAGGCTTTGCCCACGCCGCCGCCTTGCCGCTGACCGCGATCACGGCCTGGGAAGCCTTGTTCGATCGCCTGGGTGTGTCGCCCCGGGGCGAGCACGCGGGGCGTTCCGTGCTCGTAATCGGCGGGGCAGGGGGCGTGGGCTCCATCGGCATCCAGTTGGCCAAGACCCTGGCGGGGCTGACCGTCATCGCCACAGCGTCGCGGCCCGAGTCGGCCGCCTGGTGCCGCAGGCTCGGTGCCGACCACACCATCGACCATCGCGGCGACATGCCGGCGCAACTGCGCAGCCTCGGGTTTGCCGAAGTCGATTACATCCTTTGCTTCAACGATACCGACCGCCACTTTGGCGCCATGGCAAGCGTGATCGCCCCGCAAGGCAAGATCTGCTCGATCGTGGAGAACAACGGCGAACTGGCCGTGGGCGACCTGAAGAGCAAGAGCGCCACGTTTGTGTGGGAGTTCATGTTCACCCGCTCGATGTTCGGCATGCCGGACATGGTCGAGCAGCACCGCCTGCTTAACGAGGTAGCGCGGCTGGTCGATGGCGGCCAGCTGGAGACCACGCTGGGGGAACACCTCGGGCGTATCGATGCGGCCAACCTGCGCCGGGCCCACGCCATCCTGGAGAGCGGGCAGACGATAGGCAAGCTGGTGCTGGAAGGGTTCTGAGGCGAGGCTGGCGGGCGGAATGCCCGGCAACCGGGAACTGGCCGGCACGCCCTGGCGCGCAGGCCAGTATTTTTTCTCTAATAAGCAATTAACCGCCAGAAAATTCCCCCAACCACCAATGGTGGGTATGTGGCGTGCCACATACCCACTTGGCTGGCAGGATTGCGGCGCCGAATTGCCGAGGCGGGTAAGTTTCGCGCGAGTCTGGCCGGTCCAGACTCAGGCATGGACCTCGACCTGGGCCATGCGCGTTGGCACACCGCGGGACAATGTGCCGGCAGCGCCGCCGATGAACGCCACGGTGCGCGCGATTACCGCTGCGTCATGCAGCACGCGGCGATGCCCGAGTCCGTCCGTGGTTATCAGTTGCGCACCGGGCCAGGCGCCGGCAATCGCTGCACCGTTTTCCCAACCCACTTCCTTGTCCTGGCGGTCGTGGATCACCAGGGTCGGCGGTACCGGCAGGGCGTTGCCGAGCGCCGGGACGTTGAAGGCGGACCACGGCATGCCCAGCCAACGCTCGCTGCTGCGCTGCATGCGGGCGAGCACACCTGGGCCAATGCCCAACTGCCAGGCCAAGGCCGCGGCGGCGTTGTGCATATCCGCCGGCGGGCCGATCATCACGGCAGCCTGCAGGTACAGGCCTTCGCGCACGGCCAGCGCCAGTGCGGCGCTGCCGAGCGAATGCGCGATCACGGCGTGGACCGGTCCGGCGTGCCACGCCGTGGCCAGCAGCGCGCGCGACATTTCCACGACGGAGCTCTGGCCGGTGCCACGCGCGCCCGCGTCGGAGCCGCCGTGCGATAGCGCGTCGAAGGCCACCACGCGCATGCCTGCGGCCAGCAGCGGCGCGACCAGGGGCTGCCATTGCGCCGCATGGCCGCCCCAGCCGTGGGCCAGCAACACCGTCGGGCCCTCGCTGCCCCAGCGATAGACACGCACACGCCGGCTCGCTCCCTGGCCGGTCACCAATGCCCAGTCAACGCGGGCACGGGCAAGCAACTCCCGGCCCGCGCCGTCGGGGCCTTTGCCATGGGGTGGGCGGAACCAGGCGCGTTCCAGCGCGCGCGCGGCGCCAGCGGGGTAGAGGAGGCCGGCCAGTTGCCAGCCAAGGCGGGCCCAGCGCATTGGGGTTCTCTGTACCGGCGCGGCTTGCCGGGTTTTCGTGGATGGGTAAGTCGCTTGCGTCACGGCGGGTACCTCCAGCAAAAATTTACAATGTCCTGAGCAGGGTCTGCGGTTTCGGGGGCCATGGCATCCGATAAGACCGACCAGTCGTGCTATTTTTTATTTCAAAAAAAGACGACGTCCGGTCGTCCCGTATTTCGCCCTGATTTATCTCATGCAGCGTCGCGGCGTCTCGCAGGCGTTCCCGTAAGTGCCGCGCTACTTGCGCTCCGGTTGCGCCACCTCGGCACGCCTGAGCAGGGCTTCGAAGGCGCGGCGCGCCATGATTTCGGTGTCCTCACGGCCCAGCAGCTTGAAAGACTGCTGAAACGACATGCCGATGCCGACCATCTCGAAGGCGAACTGCCGCGCGTCTTGCGCGGGGGAAAGGTCGCCTTCCTCGATGGCGTCGGTCACGGCCCGGGCAATGAGGCTGTGCCAGTCCTTCAGCGACTGCACCACCTGATCCCTGATGGTGCCTGGGCGGTCGCGGTATTCCTGGCCCAGCGCCATGAACAGGCAGCGGCCCCTGTTGACGGGTCCGCCAAGCCAGTGCATGTAGCCTTCGAATAGGGCTTGCACCCGTCGCGTGCCCCTCGGCTGGCGCATGGCCGGCCGGATGACGACGTCGGAGAAACGCTCGAGGGCCAACCCCAGGACGGCTTCCTGCAATGCCTCCTTGGACTTGAAGTGGGCATACAACCCACTTTTCGACATACTGGTGTCGGCCGCCAGCGTGGCGAGCGACAACTGCTCGAACCCGACCTGCGCGGCCGTGTCCAGGGCTTGCTCGATGATGGCTGTGCGGGTGAGTTGACCTTTTTGCATTCGACGAGAATAGCACGACCGGTCGGTTTGTCAATATTGTGTTAGTGCGCTCTCGTCAACCTAAATCCCGGCCGTCCGTTATGTCACCACGGAGGCAGATAATTGTGCTTTATTGGACCTATTGACAGGCGTGGATACGCCTGCTTCGGGTACTCTCAAGAAATCTGCACAAAGTGTTGCGCTGATTACATACGGAACGCTTTGCGTGCTCTATACTCGAATGCACGTCCGCGCACTTTTTTTTCACTGGTGACTGGAGACCGACATGAACAGTACAGCCGTGCCTAGAGGCGCTAGCGAACCGTTCCGGCAACTGCGGGCGTTGCGCCGAGCGCGAAAGCTCAAGCAGGAAGACGTCGCCCGTAAGGCCGGGATCTCCCGGGAAGCTTACTTGCGGGCCGAATCGGGTCAAGCCGACCCCCGCATGTCGACTTTCCTAGCGGCTTGCGAGGCGCTGGGCCTGGAAGTGGTGCTGGCTCCCCAGCATCTTGCAGCAGACGTCAACGCATTTATTGCCAGCCGCAATGGCGGCGTCACGGCCGCTTCCATGGCCGGACAGGCGCCTGCCGCGACACCCACCGCCGCCACCAGCCCTGCACCGGCCACCCCGGTCAGCACGGGCTTCGCGTCGGGCCCGGGCGAAGGTCACAAGCCAGCCTGAGTGTTTGTGCTGGTCCCGCTTTCGGGACGGGCCGGCGCACGCTTGCCATACCTTCAGCGGGCACACCCCCATGTGCCCGCTGAAGGAGTTTTGCCCGCCAGCCTGGCATGGCCTGGTGCCATGCCAGGCTGGCTGACGCTTGCCCTCTTTTGACGGCTTCGGCCCCTGCGCCGTGGCTGGCCTGCCTGCTATTGCCCGCCGCCCTCGCGGCGTTTTCCCCGTGTTCTCCATATGCGCCTGAGCATCTCCGCGCAGCGCCTCGTCATGTGCTGTCTCGTGTCGCGTCATGCTCCCGTCGCTGTATTTCACGCCTAACCTAGAAGCCTGAGCCATCCGGGTTTCGCGGCCGTCAGCCGGTCTGCGAGCAGGATGCGGGTTTGACACGTCCGCAGGCTGGGATTACGATATGGTAAATGAATTACGGATTGTGTAATTTCGAGTGATGCTACCAGCCCGCCAGAATGCTGGAAGCGCACCGGCGGTGTGATTCACCGGGCGCCACTGTCCCCTGCGGTGCTGCCTGCCTGCCGGCTGGCGGCAAGGCGGCACTGCATCCCGTCAGGCGCCGGTTCCACTAGAAAGAACGAGACAGGAGCAGCCATGAGCAAGGCCTTTGCATCGCAGGCGGATCTGCAGGAAAAGCAGGTCACCTTCACCAAACTGTCGGAGAACGCTTACGCGTATACCGCGGAAGGCGACCCGAATTCCGGCGTGATCATCGGCGACGACAGCGTGCTGATCGTGGACACAACCGCTACGCCGGCAATGGCGCAGGACCTGATTGCCCGCATCCGCGCCGTTACCGACAAGCCCATCAAGCATGTGGTGCTGTCGCACTATCACGCAGTGCGGGTGCTGGGCGCTTCGGCTTACTTCAGGGAAGGTGCGCAAAACGTGATCGCCAGCCGCGGTACCTACGAGATGATCGTGGAGCGCGGCGAAGACGACATGAAGTCCGAGATTGAGCGTTTCCCGCGCCTGTTCGCGGGTGTCGAGACCGTGCCTGGACTGACCTGGCCCAACGTGGTGTTCGAGCGCGAGCTGACGCTGTACCTGGGCACGCTCGAAGTCAAGGTCATGCACCTCGGAGCCGGTCACACCAAAGGCGATACCGTGGTGTGGATTCCGTCGCAGAAGATCCTGTTTTCCGGCGACCTCGTCGAGTACGACGCAGCCTGCTATTGCGGCGACGCGCAGCTCGAGGAATGGCCGGCTACGCTGGAAGCGCTGCGCGCACTGGACCCGGTGGCGCTGATCCCCGGCCGTGGCCCGGCGCTGACCGATCCCGAACTGGTGGGGCGCGGCCTGGACTATACGCGCGACTTCGTCAGCACGCTGCTGCAGCGAGGCAAGGAAGCCGTGGCGCAGAAGCTCGACCTGAAGGGCGCCATGGCGCATACCCGCGCTGCGATGGACGAGAAGTTCGGGCAGGTCTTTATCTACGAGCACTGCCTGCCCTTTGACGTGGCGCGTGCCTACGACGAGGCCAGCGGCATCAAGCATCCGCGTATCTGGACCGCGCAGCGTGACAAGGATATGTGGGCGGCGCTGCAGGAGTAGCGCGCGGCCGGGGGATGGCATGCCGGCAGTGCGGCCACCCGCTGCGTTGCCAAGAGAACCGCGCCAGCGGTCATGGCTGGAGGATGGAGACAAGATGGAAACCAATTACCAGGCCTGTACCTTTGCGTACCAGCCTTGCGCAGAGCAGAGTGCGCCGCGGCCAAGTGCCGGTGGCCATCCGGTCCATCCCGTCGTGGTGATCGGGGCCGGCCCGGTCGGGTTGGCCACGGCAGTCGACCTGGCCCAGCAGGGTGTGCCTGTCGTGCTGCTAGACGACGACTGCACGCTGTCCGCTGGTTCTCGTGCGATCTGCTTCGCCAAGCGCACGCTGGAAATCTTCGACCGCCTAGGTTGCGGCCAGCGCATGGTGGACAAGGGCGTGAGCTGGAACGTCGGCAAGATCTTCTTCGACCGGGAGCTGGTCTACAGCTTCGACCTGCTGCCCGAGCGCGGGCATGGCAGGCCGGCCTTTATCAACCTGCAGCAATACTATGTGGAAGGTTTTCTGGTGGAGCGCGCGGCCGAACTGGCCAATCTGGCGATCCGCTGGAAGCATCGCGTGGCGGGCCTCACGCAAGATGGCGACGTGGTGATGCTGGATGTGGAAACGCCCGATGGCAACTATGCCCTGCAGGCCCGCTACGTGGTGGTGGCCGACGGCGCACGCAGCCCGGTCCGCCATGCGATGGGCCTGGAAAGCAAGGGGCGCGTCTTCCATGACCGCTTCCTGATTGCCGATGTGAAGATGGCGGCGCCCTTCCCGAGCGAGCGCTGGTTCTGGTTCGATCCGCCGTTCAACCGCAACCAGTCGGTGCTGGTGCATCGACAGCCGGACAATGTCTGGCGCATCGATTTCCAGCTTGGCTGGGACGCCGATCCCGAGCTGGAAAAGCAGCCGGAACGGGTGATCCCCCGCATCCAGGCGTTGCTGGGAGATGGTGTTGAATTTGCACTGGAGTGGGTCAGTGTCTATACCTTCTCCTGCCAGCGCATGGATAGCTTCCGCCATGGCCGCGTGCTGTTCGCGGGCGATGCCGCGCACCGCGTTTCCCCCTTCGGGGCGCGTGGCGCCAACAGCGGCGTGCAGGATGCGGAAAACCTCGCCTGGAAGCTCGGGCTGGTGCTGGCGGGCAGCGCGCCGGATGCCTTGCTGGATAGCTACGCCAGCGAGCGCGAGCACGCCGCCGACGAGAATATCCGCCACTCGACTCGCTCTACCGATTTCATCACGCCCAAGACACCCGTAAGCCGCGTCTTCCGCGACGCCGTGCTGACGCTGGCGCGGCAGCATGGTTTTGCCCGCCAGCTCGTCAACAGCGGGCGGCTGTCGGTGCCGGCGGTGTTGCACGCGTCCCTGCTCAATACGCCGGATGCGGCCGACGAGCAGGGCGAGGCGAAGTTCACGGGGCTGATGGTGCCAGGCACGTCGTGCGCCGATGCGCCGGTGAAGGTGGACGGCCAGGCCGCGTGGCTTTTGCGTCAGCTGGGCAGCCAGTTCACCGCCATGGTCTTCGCGGACGCGGGCGCTTTGCCGGCACCGGCGCTGACCGCCTTGCAGGCGCTGGCTTGCGGACCGGTCCGGCTGGCAGTGCTGTGCGTGGTCCCGGCAGGTGGCGGCGAGACGCCCGGCGCACCCGCCGGCGTACGCTTGATTGAAGACAGCGAAGGCCTGCTGGCGCGCCGCTACGACGGGCGGCCGGGCACGGTTTACCTGCTGCGGCCTGACCAGCACGTATGCGCGCGCTGGCGGGGATTCGATGCCGGCCGCGTGCAAGCCGCGCTGCGGCGGGCGCTCGGCTGGCAGGAAGACGGCGCCGCCGGTGACGAACGTATTGCCGCGGCCACGGCCGTGGCCTGAGACGTTAGGGAGACATGCGGATGCCGCTGAACACCGAACCCAACCTGACCCGGCCGGACGACTTCTACGAGGCGCTGATCGACATGCATCGCGACCTGTCAGACGCCCAGAGCCAGTCCGCCAACGCGCAGCTCATCCTGCTGCTGGCCAACCACATCGGCGACCTTGCCATCCTGCAGGAAGCCATGGAGCTCGCCCGTGCGGGCGTGCTCGCACGGGCTGTCGTCCAGCCCGCCACCGACCCGGCGGCCGCAGCCTGACGCTGCGCCCAACCGCATTTCAAGAAACCAAGAGCCATCGTAAATCGTAAGCGCAAGAGGAAGACACAAGACATGACGCAGACGCAACTGAACGTTCCGGGCAAAGCGCCGGACCACGGTACGCCCGGCTACCAGTCGGGTTTTGCCAACGAGTTTGCCACCGAGGCTTTGCCCGGTGCATTGCCGGTGGCGCAGAACTCACCCCAGCGCGCGCCCTATGGCCTCTATGCCGAACAGATCTCCGGCACCGCCTTTACGGCGCCGCGCGCGCACAACCGGCGCAGCTGGTGCTATCGCATCCGCCCGGCGGCCATGCACGAGCCGTTCACGCTGGTCGAGCAGTCGCGCATCGTCAGCCGCTTCGATGCCGTGCAGCCGTCGCCCAACCAGATGCGCTGGAGCCCGCCGGCCATGCCCACCGAGCCGACCGACTTTGTCGACGGCATCGTCACCATGGCCGGCAACGGCAGCCCGGAGGCCATGTCGGGTTGCGGCATCCACCTGTATCTGGCCAACCGGTCGATGACGGATCGCTTCTTCTATAACGCCGACGGCGAAATGCTGATCGTGCCGCAGCAGGGCAGGCTGCGCGTGGCCACCGAGATGGGCGTGCTGGACGTGGAGCCGCAGGAGATCGTGGTAGTGCCGCGCGGCGTGCGTTTCCGTGTGGAGTTGCCGGACGGCGAAGCGCGCGGCTATATCTGCGAGAACTACGGTGCCTTGTTCCGCCTGCCGGACCTGGGCGTGATCGGCTCCAACGGCCTGGCCAATCCGCGCGACTTCCTGACACCGCACGCCTGGTATGAGGATCGCGAAGGCGATTTCGAGCTGGTGGCGAAATTCCAGGGCAACCTGTGGCGCGCATCGATCGGGCACTCGCCGCTGGACGTGGTGGCCTGGCACGGCAACTACGCGCCGTACAAGTACGACCTGCGCCACTTCAACACGATCGGCTCGATCAGCTTCGACCACCCGGATCCGTCGATCTTCCTGGTGCTGCAAAGCCCCTCCGACACGCCGGGCGTGGATACCATCGATTTCGTCATCTTCGGCCCGCGCTGGCTGGCGGCGCAGAACACTTTCCGCCCGCCCTGGTTCCACCGCAATATCGCCAGCGAATTCATGGGCCTGGTCGAGGGCGTCTACGACGCCAAGGCCGATGGCTTCGCACCCGGCGGCGCCAGCCTGCACAACTGCATGACCGGTCACGGCCCGGATGCCGAGACCTTCGCCAAGGCCACCACCGGGGATACTGCGCAGCCGCACCACATCAGCGATACCATGGCCTTCATGTTCGAGACCCCGGCCGTGATCCGCCCGACGCCGTATGCGGCGAAGTCGGCCCAGTTGCAGGCCGACTACTACACGTGCTGGCAAGGATTGAAGAAGCATTTCAACCCCAGCCAGCGTTGATTCCGACCCAACGATTTTGTCTTTCGGGTGCGCGCGCGGCCGAAGCCGCCGGCACCTTTTGTCATTCCCTTCCGGAGCCCCCGATGATTACCGTCCAGCAGAGTTGGATCGATTCCGCCAACGATGGCGTTACGCATTTCCCGCTGCAGAACCTTCCCTACGGCATCTTTTCCCCGAACGGGCAGGGCCCGCGCGTGGGCGTCGCCATTGGCGACCTGATTCTCGACCTGTCCGTGCTGGACGCTGAAGGCCTGTTGCCAGCCGCGGTGAAGGGCGTGTTCGGTGGCGCCACGCTTAACGCCTTCATCGCGCTCGGCAAGCCGGCCTGGACCGAAACCCGACAGCGCCTGACGGCCTTGCTGTCGGCGGACGACACCATCCTGCGTCCCAAATCCGCCTTGCACGAGCAAGCCCTGGTGCCGATGGCCTGGGCCACCTTGCACTTGCCCGTGGACATCCCCGGCTATACGGATTTCTACTCCTCGCGCGAGCACGCCACCAACGTTGGCCGCATGTTCCGCGATCCGGACAATGCGCTGCTGCCCAACTGGCTAGAGATTCCCATCGGTTACAACGGCCGCGCCAGTTCGGTGGTGGTGAGCGGCACGGCGCTGCACCGTCCCAAGGGGCAGATCAAGCCTCCCAACGCGCCGCGCCCGATCTTCACGGCCTGCCAGAAGCTCGATTACGAACTGGAAATGGCCTTTATCGTCGGCAAACCGTCGACGCTTGGCGAGCCGGTCACCACCGCCGCTGCGGCCGGGCATATCTTCGGCATGGTGATCCTCAACGACTGGAGCGCGCGCGACATCCAGCAGTGGGAATATGTGCCGCTGGGCCCGTTCAACAGCAAGGGCTTCGGCACCTCGATCTCGCCGTGGGTGGTGACGATGGACGCGCTCGAGCCGTTCCGCCGCGACAATCCGGTGCAGTCGCCCGAGCCGCTGGAATACCTGCAACAGCCGGAGCGCAATGCTTACGACATCGCGCTGGAAGTCTCCCTGCGCCCGGAAGGCGCCGAGCAAGCCACCACCGTCTGCCGCACCAACTTCAAGGCCATGTACTGGACCATGGTGCAGCAACTGGCCCACCACACGGTGTCGGGCTGCAATGTCCGCGTGGGGGACCTGATGGGCTCCGGTACCATCAGCGGCACCACACCGGATTCCTATGGCAGCCTGCTGGAGCTGACCCGCAACGGTGCCGAGCCAGTAGCGCTGGCCGACGGCGGCAAGCGTGGCTTCCTGGAAGACGGCGACGAAGTGGTCATGGCCGGCTGGTGCCAGGGCGACGGTTATCGGGTCGGGTTTGGCGAAGTGGCCGGCAAGATCCTGCCGGCGCGCTAAGCGGCCGGGCTCAGAGGGACATCCAGGATGACCGCGGCGCGGCCGGCCAGTAGCAACTGGCCGGCCGCGCTGACTTCAAAGGCATAGAGAATGTTGTTCTCGCTGCCGCTGATGCGGTGGGCCTCCACCTGCAGCGGCGCGGCGATGTCGTCAAGGCGCGCCACGCGCAGGTCCAGCTTGCGCACGCTGGCGAGGTAGCCCACGCGCGGGCGTTGCGCCGGCTGTTGCAAGGCGGCGCCGTGCGCGGCCATGGCCTGCGCGGCGTATTCGATGCCGCAAACGGCCGCCAGGCGTCCGTGGGCGCGCAGCGGATTGTCCGGGTGGGTATGGCTGCTGGCTTCGCTGCGGATGAACTCCGGGCTCCAGTCGAGCACGGCGTCCAGCAGGCACATGGTGCCCTGATGCGGTATATGCGCCGCGATCCACGCGCGCCCCAGCGGTGCCGCGTCGGGATGCATGGCGCTATGCCGCCACGGCCGGTGTAACGGCCACCCGCAGGCGCAGATCATCCAGATAGTCGAGCACCACCTCGCGCGGGCCGCCCAGCGCCAGCGCTTGCAGCAAGGGCAGGGCCCGCGCCGCGGGCACGCCCTGGCGCAACCGTTCCAGCGCGGGGTCCGCCATCCGGCTGGCCGGGGCTTCGGCCAGCGTGACGTCGAGGCGCGCGAGGGAACGCGGGGTCGGCTCGGGCAGCAGCACCAGCGCCAGGCCGAACGCGTCCGGGATCGGCCGGTGGCTGCGCAACGGCTCCGGGTAGTCCGTGTCGTAGGCGATCAGCATGCACGCTTCGCGGTCCACCGCCACCTGGCACAGGGCGTCCAGCAGGCCGGCGCCGAAACTGCCGTCGCGGGCGCACAGCACATTGGACGCTGCCATGGCACCAGAGGCGATGCCCCAGTAGCCCGCCGCCGCGTTATGCACTGAGTTGTGGAAGCGCGTCGGCGAGATCAGCGGATCGTCGCTGGCCAGTGCCTCGCAGATCACGTGATAGTTGTAGCCGTCGCCGCTGGATGCGGTGAATACGGTCGGCAGGGCCGCCGCATCCATGCCGCTGGCCGCAGCGGCTTGCTGGCCAAGCCCCAGCGCCAGCTTGACGCTGGGGCCGGTGCGGCGCCGTTCGGCGGGTGGCAGGCCGGCCGGTGGTGGCAGCCCTGTCGATTCGCTGACATAAGGCAGCGTGCCGGCAAGTACGGCGGCACCTTGCGGCCAGTCCTTGAAACCGGGTCCGAGCAGGCCGATGCCTTCGATGAATGCGCTCACTTGCATGGGTAGGGTCAACCTGGCGAATCGGCGCGCCCGAACAACAGGCTGCAGTTGGAGCCGCCAAAGCCAAAGGCGTTGCTCAGTACGCGGTGCACGGCCTGCTCGCGGTTTTTCAGCAGGTAATCGAGCGGCAACTCGGGATCCGGCTCGGTGGTGTTGATGCCCGCCGGCAGCAGGCCGTGACGCAGCGCCAGCGCGCAGATCACCGCCTCGATGGCGCCGGCCGCGCCCAGTGTGTGGCCGGTTGCGCCCTTGGTCGAACTGCACGGCGCGGCGGGCAGCAGGTCCAGCATGGCCTTGCCTTCGGCCGCGTCATTGCTGCGCGTGGCGGTGCCGTGCAGGTTGACGTAGTCGATCTGCGCCGGCGTCAGGCCAGCGCTGGACAGCGCCTGCGCCATCGCCATGCGGGCGCCCAGTCCCTGCGGGTGCGGCGCTGACATATGGTGGGCATCGCTGGATTCGCCGATGCCCAGCAGCAGGATGTCTTCGCCCGCGCGCGCGGCGCTTGCCGCGGGAAGGCGCTCCAGCAGGCCGAACGCGGCGCCTTCGCCGATCGAGATGCCATTGCGGTGCGCGTCGTAGGGGCGGCATGGCTGGCTGGATACCAGTTCCAGCGAATTGAATCCGTACAGCGTGGTGTGGCACAGCGAATCGACGCCACCCACCACGGCAGCATCGATCAGTCCCGCCTCGATCATGCGGCGTGCCGAGGCGAACACCTTGGCACCGGACGAGCAGGCCGAGGAGATCGACGCCGCGGGTCCACGCAGGCCGAAGTAGCACCGCACGAATTCCGCCAGGGAGTAGGGGCTGTGGCTGCCGAGGTAATGAAAATCCGCGGGCAGCGCGCCGGTGTCGGGGTCGCGCCGGCGGTACGCAAGCTCGGTCTGCAGGATGCCCGCAGTGCTGGTGCCAAGGAACACACCGATCCGGTGCGCGCCATAGCGGGCCACGGTTGCGCGAACCTGCTCCGCAAAGCCGTCCTGTTCCAGCCCCAGTTGCGCCAGCCGGTTGTTGCGGCAGTCGAACTCAGCCAGCACCGCGGGCAGCGACGTCTCGTCCACCTGTGCGACTTCGCCAATATACGTATCCAGCTTGATATCGCTGAACTCGCAGGGAATCAGCCCGCCGCGTTGTGCGCGCAAGGCCGCCAGTGTGGCGTCGAGGCCATGCCCTAGGCAACTGGTGGCGGTGTAGTGCGAGAAAAGAAGGGGGGACACTGCTTTGTGGATCCGTTTGCGCGGTGCGCCGATTGTATCAAATGGCCTGTGTCAGCAAGCCGCATGGGGCACGGCGTCACGCAGCGTCACGCAGCATCACGCAGCGTTACGCAACGCAGCCCGGCGCTGTCGATGGCCCGCAGCACACGCGGCAGCACCTCCAGCACCAGCGGCCGGCCGGCGCGATCATGGCCTGGGTTGCCGTCGTGCAGCAGCAGGATGTCGCGCTCGGCCAGGCCGGTCAGCAAGCGGCGCGCGACATGATCGGCATCGCCGGCGGCGGCGGTGTCGAAGCCCCGCCGCGTCCAGCTGGCCAGGTGCAGGCCCAGCCGGCACAGCACGGGTTCGAGGAAGGGGTTGCGCAGCCCGGCGGGCGCCCGGAAGAAGCGCGGCGCGGTGCCGGTCAGTTCCGTCAGCACCTGCT
Organism: Cupriavidus sp. F041; assembly: GCF_057814235.1. Taxonomy (NCBI): domain Bacteria; kingdom Pseudomonadati; phylum Pseudomonadota; class Betaproteobacteria; order Burkholderiales; family Burkholderiaceae; genus Cupriavidus; species Cupriavidus sp. F041. The sequence goes on along the minus strand of NZ_JBVASY010000001.1, from coordinate 414,048 downwards.
GTGCCGTGGCGATATCGCGCAACTGCCGGGCCGGGCCGAACAGGGAGAAGTGATGGCGATGGTCCAGGCTGTGGTTCTCCACCGCGTGTCCGCGCTGCACGATCTCGCGGACCAGCGCGGGGTGCTGCGCCGCGCGCGCGCCGATGCAGAAGAAAGTGGCCTGCACGCGGTGCTGATCCAGCAGGTCCAGAACGCGTGGCGTCACCTCGGGATTGGGACCATCGTCGAAGCTCAGGGCCACGCAACCCTGTGCCGATGGCGGGAGGCGCCGCAGGTTGGGTCCCAGCCAGGTACTGCGCGGCCACAGCCCGGCCGCCGTCAGCAGCAGATGCGAGGCAATCACGCCGCCGGCAGCCCATGGCAGGGACGCAGGCTGTGCCACGATGGCCGCGGCGGCGCCGGCATGTACTGCCACCGTACCGCTGACCAGGGCGCCGGGACGCCACCGGCGGGCGCCCTGGATGGCGGCCGGGGCCGCTTGCAGGCGAGGGGTCGGGGTCATGCGGCTCATGGTTGGCTCCTGGCCCGCGTGGACAGCAGTGCCGGCGGCGCCAGGATAGCGGAGAACAACAGCGCGAGCACCGCGCCGGGGCCCACTGTCATGCCGAACGCTTGCAGCAACGGCAGGCTCGAGAAGGCGAGCAGTCCGAAAGCCGCCACGGTGGTCATGTTGGCCAGCATCAGGGATACCAGCGTATGTGGCGAAATAGCGGCAGCCTGCCGGCCGCTGCCGTTGAAGAACAGCGCGTAGTTCGATCCCACCGCGATCAGCAGCAGCATGCCGACCAGGTGCAGGATGGTGAGTTGCCGCCCGCTGGCGGCGAGCCCCGCGACTACCGCTAGCGTGGCGGCGGCCAGTGGCAGCAAGGTGCTCAGCACGCGGCGCGGCGAGCGCAGCGCGATAGTCAGCAGCACGGCGATGGCGGCGAGCCCGCCGAGCGACAAGCGCAGCGCTTCGTGCATATAGCTGGCATACAGCTGGTCGGATTCGTTCTTCAGGTCGACAAAGAGCGTGTCGTCCAGGGCCGCGCGCGCAATGGCGGCGCGGATCGGAGCGGCGTCGAGGCTCGGCCCCGCTGCCGGACCCGCATTGCCCTGTGGCGTCGCCGTGGGCGCACGCAGCGGCAGCGTGGCGCTCCAGCGCTCGCCGTGGCGGGTCAGCAGCCCGTCGACCGCGAGGGCCATCGAGGTGCCGCGCAGGTCTTCCCGGCGCAGGGGCGCCGCGCCGCGCGCTTGCTCGGCTTCGTCCAGGAACGGCGTAAACAGGCCTGGCTTCACGGGTTGATGCGCTACCGCGGCCTGCAGCCGTTGCGCCAGTTCAGGCCGCGGTGGCAGGCTGGCTTGCCGGGCGCGCTGGGTGGCCAGGCTGGGCAGGTAGTGCGCCGGGCTCTCATAGCCCGCGATGACGCCTTGCGCCACCAGGGGATCCAGCTCTCGCGCCACCCGCTCGGCACCCTGCAGCACGCTCTCCTGGTCGGGGCCGGACAAGACCACCAGGTAGCGCACGTCCGGCGCGCCGAGGTCGGCGCGCAACGCGGCGTCGAGTGCCTGTTCCCGCTCGGGCACAGGACTTAGCGAGGCGAGTTCCTGGCTCCACAGCGGGCCGCGCTGCATCAGCAGCACCGCGCCGGCTGCCAGCAGCAAGGCGGCCATCGGCCAGCGCAGCCGGTGGGCATGGGCGGCGGCGCGGGCCAGGCGCGTGCCCAGCGGCGTGACATCGCGCATGCGCAGGTTGGCCGGCGCCAGCCGCGGCAGCACAAAGCGCGTGACCAGCGCTGCCGTAGCCAGCCCGGCGATGGAATACAGCCCCAGCTGGGCGAGCCCGGGAAAGCCCGAAAGCAGCAGCGAAGCAAAACCGCAGACCGACGTCAAAACGCCCAGCCGCACCGTGGGCCAGAACGCGCCAACCCAGGCCCGTTCGTCGCGCCGGCCGGCATGTGTGTACTGGGCGGATTGCACGAACAGGTAGATGGAGTAGTCGACCGCCTCGCCAATCAGCGTGGTGCCGAAGCCAAGCGTCAGCCCATGCACCATGCCGCCAAAGCCGAGGCTGACCGCGGCCACGCCGGCCAGCGCGCCAGATATCACCGGCACCAGCCCGAGCAGCAGCGTGGGCACCGAGCGGTACACCACCAGCAGCAGCGTGACGATGAGGCAGATGCCCAGCGTGGACAGGCGCTCCACTTCCCGCTTGATGGTGTCGCGAGTGCTGACGGAGAACACGCCCGGGCCGGTCATCACAAGGCGGTAAGGTGCGGCGCCGGCCTGCGCTGGCTGTGCCTGCCGGGCTTGTCCGAGGGCCTGGCGGATGGCAGCGATGGCATCTGCCTGCCCGTCGGTGTCGGAGCCGGCGCTGGCGGTCTGTGCCAGCAGCACGGCGCGCTGGCCGTTGCGCGAGATCCATGCGCCGTCGCGCAGCGGCACGCGCTGGCTGCTATCGAGCTGGCCCAGCACGGAGGTGATTTCGCCGGTGGGATCGCGCGGCAAGAGCGTTTTGGTGAAGAGTCCCGCCGGCGAGGCGAGCAGGTCGAAGCTTTCGCCCACCGCCGCCTTGAGCCCGTCCGGCGAAAAGCGCTCGGGCGTGACCGTGGGGCTGAGCAGGTAGCGATGCGCATAGAGGAAACGCTGGTCGCTGGCCTGGTTGACCGGCTCGCCATTGTTGACCGAGGAAAAGCGCGGGTCGGCCCGCAACTTTGCCGCCACGGCCTTGGAGAGCACTGCCCGCCCGGCGGCGTCGCCGCCTTCGATGCCAAGCAGGATCAGCCTGGACACCAGCCCCTCGCGCAACTGGTCCACCAGCAGCTGCTGCTCCGCGCTCGGGCTGCGCGGCAGGAAAGCAGACAAGTCCGCCGTGAAGCTGGTGCGCGCAACCACCGCGGCGCAGGCCAGCAGGAACACTATCCACAGGCCGACGGCCACGCGCGCCGGCCGTTCGGCCAAGCGCTGGCGCCAGCTGTCGCGGCGAGCCTGTCCGGTCATGGGGCGCCGGCCGTCTTGATCTTCATCACCGAGCGGTCACCGTCTGCCTGCACGATTTCCACGCTCTCGAGCGTGTCCCGTGCGCCATCGATGCGGATCTGCCTGACGATGCCGGCCATGCGCGAATCGGCTGGCGTCAGGGTCAGCGTCCAGCGGGTAGCGCGGCCCTCGATGCCGAGGCGATAGTAACGCTCCAGCGCATTGCGGTTGCCCGCCAGGGTGCCGCGGATGCTCTCGATAAAGGCTGCGATTTCCGGGTAGTTTTGCAGCGGCATCACGAACCGCTTGCCGCCGCGCTCCACCGTCATCATGTCGCCGTCGAGCACGAGGTTCTCCGGCTTGGGCGCAACGGTACGCTTTTCCAGGTGATCCGGCGCCACGAATACCAGTTCCCCCGATGACTCCACCGGACGTTCGAGCATGGCGAGATATTTCGTCTCGGTAAAGCGCACTCGCCCGGATTTGCGCTGCGCCAGCGCGGACATCAACTGGTCCACGCCCCAGGCCGCGGAAGCGGTGGCGGGCGGTTCGGCGGCCTGGGCGGCAGGCGGGGCCGCCAGGATAAGCGCGCCGCCCAGGCAGGCAAGCATGGACAGGCGCGCAAGAACACGCAGGCAGTAAGGCGCGAGGGCGGCGGGGGATCGAGGCATGCGTCAGGGCTCGTTGCCGGGAGGCGGCTGGCTGGAAAGCGGCGGGCCGGACTGCCAGAAGTCGTAGAAGTTGAACCAGTTGTATGGCGCGTCGTGGCAGTGGCGTTCCAGCATGCCGACATAGCGTGTCAGTGCAGCCTGGACTTCCTGCTCACGCTGGCCGCGTGCCACTTGGGAGAAATCCGCCAGCGCCTCGAAGTGGATATCGTAGCGGTTGCCGCCGCGATACAGCCCGGTCATGAAGATCACAGGACGGCGCAGCATGGCCGCCATGCGCAGCGGGCCAGTGGGAAAGCCCGCCGGCGCACCCAGGAAATCGCACTGCTGCACGGGATCGGTGGCGCGTTGCGAGAGCGTGCGATCGGCCAGCATGCCGATCATGAAGCCGCGTTCCAGGTATTCGCGTGCCTTCAGCATGGCATCGATGCGGCCGAGTGAAATCACGTCCTGGCGCATGGCCGGGTTGATGGCTTCAAGCACGTCGTTCAGCTTGCGCGCGTTCTCCTCGTACATGGTGATCGCGACCCGCAGGCCGGGCCGTTGGCGGCCCACGGCGCGGATCACTTCGAAACTGCCCAGGTGCGCACCCAGCAGGAAGGCGCCGCCGCCTCGCGCCATGACCTCGTCCACCAGCTCGCCGCCATGCACGCGGATATCGAACAGGTCGAAGCGTTCGTTGAGCAGGTAGATGCGGTCGTGGATGGTCGAGGCGAAGGTGAAGACGTGTTTGAAACCGTCGCTCCAACCCGCGTAGCGTCCCAGCACGCGGTCCAGGTAGGCGCGCGAGGCATAGCGTGCGGTCGGGGAAAACAGCACGAAGTACGCGGTGATCAGGCGCAGCACGGCGCGGCCGAACCGGCGCCCGAGGCGCAAGGAGAGCCAGCTCATGATGCGCAGCAGCGTGGTGTTGCTGCGTTCCTGACGGCTGGACCAGTCGGCGCTGGCGGCTCGCTTGGCAGGCCACGTCATGCGCGGATTTCCCCTGACGACGGCGCCGCCGGGGTCAGCGTGCCGCTTGCCACGTCCCGGCCGCTGGCGCTGAGCGTGAAGCGGATCGTGCCGCGTGCATCGGCTTCGTGCGTGACCGTCACCGGTTCGCCGGGCGACACCGGGCTCAGGAACTTGACCGAACCGAGCTGGAAGATCTCCAGCGGTTGCGCCAGCGCCGCGCCGATCAGCGCGATCGCGTGATCCAGCAGCACCACCCCCGGCACCACCGGATGGCCGGGGAAGTGGCCGGCCAGCGCGGGATGATCGGGCGCAATGACGAAGCCAGCGGTGGCGCGCGCTTCGCCTTGTTCTAGGTGGGCCTTGCGCATCATGCGCCCTCTCCGGGCGGTTGTGACTGCCGGGCCGCCTGCAGCCTTGCCACCAGTGGCGCCAGGATCTCGTGCGGAAGCTTGCCCGTGGCGTTGCGCGGCAGCGTGTCGACGAATAGCAGCGGGCGTGGCAGGAAGGCCGGGTCGATGCGCTCGCGCAGCGCGTGCAGGATCTGCGCGGCCTGCAGGCGCGGCGCCATCACTAACGCAACCAGGCGCCGCACATGGCCTTCGGCCTGCTCGCCCGGCGGCGCATCCGGCATGAAGAAGACACCGTCCTCCACGCCCTCGATGGCGTTGAGCTGGTGGTTGAGGTAAGCCAGCGAGGTGCGCTTGCCGGCGATATTGATCAGGTCCGCCTTGCGGCCGTGCAACAGGAAGCGGGTTTCGTCCAGCAGCTCCAGCGCGTCGCCCATGGCAACGGGTTGTTCCACATGGCCGCCCGCTGCCCAGACCTGGTCCTGGTCCTCTGCGCCGCTTTCGCCGCCGGTTTGCCGCCGCGCTTCCAGCTTCACTCCAGGGAACAGTTCCCAGGCGCTGGTCTGCGCGGTGCGGCGCGTAGCCAGCTGGCCCGTTTCGGTGCTGCCGTAGATTTCCATCAGCGGCGCCGCCAGGCGTGCCTCCGCCTCGCATGCCAGCTTCTCCGACAGTGGCGCGGTGGCAGACAGGATGAGGTCTGCCGGGGGCAGCTTGGCGGGAGAGAGCAGCAGCGCGCGCAGGTGCACCGGCGAGGTCACCAGCACGCGCGGCCGCGGCACGGCTTCCAGCGCATCGCAGATGTCCGCGGGGTAGAAGGTATGCGCTGCGCTCAGGGCGATACCGCCCTGCAAGGCCAGCAGTACCGTCGACTCGAAACCATACATGTGCTGGGGCGGCACGGTGCCCACCAGTGTATAGGCGCGGCCGTCCTGCAAGCCCAGCCGTGCCGCCGCGGCGCGTACGTTGCTGACCAGGAAGCCCCAGGTCTTGCGGTGCGGCACCGGTTGCCCCGTCGAACCGGAGGTGAACACATAGGCCATGACGCGCTCGCCGGGGATGGACGGTATGCGCGGCTCAGGCAGGGTGGCAGCGGCGGCTTGCCCGACGAACCCGGGGACGCGGAAGCGCGGCAGCGCGATATCGCAATCCGGCGTGTCGTGCAGGCAGAAGGCGTCGGGCGCGAACGATGCGAGCTGGCGCACCATTTCCGGGGTATGGGTGGACGGCAGCAGGCTGATCTTGCCGGCCACCAGTGCCGCGCACAGGCCTACGGTGAAGCGATAGCGGTCGGCGCAGACATTGAAGATATGGTCGCCCGGCGGCAACTCGGCGGCCAGCCGCATGACGTCGGCCAGGAAGCGGCGCACCGTCACTGCCTGGCCGAGATGCCAGGCAATGATGTTATCCGGCGAGGTATGTGAAACCAGCGGATAGGCGCGTCCGTTGCCGGGCTGCCGGTGGGTGGGGGCGGCCGGCATCAACGCGACAACCCCGCGCGCGCAGCCATGGCCGCGCGGTAGCCCTGGATCGCTTCGCGAACGCCGGCATGGGCCACTCCCGGCAGCGCAAAACGGCGGCAGCCCGCTTCCACCACGAACATCAGTGCCACCAGTACCGGGCTGCACAGGTTGGCGAAGGTGGACCAGGTGGCGATAGGCGCAAGCGCGAACAGGACTGTGGATACCGTCGCCATGATGGCGAAGAAGAGCGTCCACGCCAGCGTGACGGCGCGTGTGTAGCGTTGCAGCGCGGGGGAAAGCGCTCCCCGCACGATGGCGGCGAACTGGGTGCACAGCGGCGTTTGCCCGCGCCGCAAGCTGCGGCCGAACATCAATCCGAGCGCGGTGTTCGCACCCATGTGCTGGGTGTAGTAGGTCCATCCGAAATGCTGCGAGAGCGGTGCGCGCATCAGCCACAGGCCGGCGCAGGCCAGCGTCAGCAGCACAAACAAGGAGAACCGCCGGCCTGAGCGCCAGCTGAGGCTCAGCCCCAGCAGGATAAAAGGCGCTGCCCCCAGCAGCAGGCCCGCCACCTGTGCGCCCGGCTGCTGGGCCACATGGTGCAAGGCGTACTCATACAACGCAAAAAGTGCGGCAACGATTACCCAGCCGTGACGGCGCAGCGGGTGCTGGCCAGTGGCATGTGCCGTAGCCTGCATTTGTTTGGGCGAGGCAGTGGAATTACTGGTGTGACAGTCGTCCGCCGGCCTGGCGGGCAGGCGAACGGGACGGCAGGTTGTGGATGGATCACAAGATGACATTTGGTGCTATATCGGGACGGCTGTGGCGTTTGGCTTGTCTTGCCGCATGCAAGGGTCTCGTGCCCTGCACTGGCGTCCGGCAGGATGGCCCGGCACCGATCTGGGCGCCGGGAAGCAAGACGAGAGCATATAGCGTGAAGACTGCTGAAGTGGAGCGATGTTTCAGGAAGCGGCGAACAATCTTGTTACTAAACTTCTCTTTTCTAGTGGGATTTACCCCAGCTTGGTAGCATCTGCCCCAAAGACGATGCCGGAGTATACGATAGCCGTCTGAATTCACGCATGCCCCGGGCTGCCCATCATGTGCAGGGGACGACTACCGTAGCGTGCATGCGGAACCCTTCGATATTTGCAACGTTGCGACGATGACCGAACTGGAACATGAACTCGCCGAGTTGATCATCGGCGAACTCGATATCTCCGACATCAAGCCGGAAGATGTCTCTGCCGAAACGCCTCTGTATGGCGAGGGCTTTGGCCTGGATTCGATCGACATCCTGGAGATTGCCCTGCTGATCTCGAAGAAGTACGGGTTCGAGTTGCGCTCCGACAATCCCGACAACCACGAGATTTTCGCCTCGCTCGGCAGCCTCGCCGCCTATGCGGCAGCGAACCGGACGCGTTGATGCCTCCGGCTGGCCGCCTGGCCTTGTCCGGATGTCAGAAGCCGTAGGACAGGCAAGGGATACCGAAGAGGGGCATCAATGGGAGGCATCGGGAAGGTGACTGTGATGCGCTGTGGGGCCCTGTCAACGTAACGAAGCAGCCGCTTGTGGGAGCGTGAATGGAGCAACAAGAGAGGCGCAAGCTGGCGCTTGTCACCGGCGGCAGCGGTGCGCTTGGACAGGCTATTTGCCTGGCGATGGCGCAGGCGGGCCATGAGGTATGGGTCCATGCCAACCGCCATCTTGCCCAGGCCGAGGCGGTAGCCGCGACGATTCGCGCCGCCGGCGGCCACGCGCATGCCATCGCCTTCGATGTCACCGATGCCGATGCCACCGACGCTGCGTTGCAGCGCATCCTGGCGCACGGGCCGGTGCAGATACTCGTCAACAATGCCGGCATCCATGACGACGCACCGATGGTCGGCATGACGCGCCAGCAGTGGCGCAGTGTCATCGACGTCTCGCTGAACGGATTCTTCAATGTCACCCAGCCCCTGCTGATGCCGATGATGCGCACCCGCTGGGGCCGCATCGTCAGCATGGCTTCGGTGGCGGCGCTGGTCGGCAACCGTGGCCAGGCCAACTACGCTGCCGCCAAGGCCGGGATCACCGCTGCCACGCGGTCCCTGGCCATTGAGATGGCCTCGCGCGGTGTCACCGTCAATGCCGTGGCGCCCGGCGTCATCGAGTCGCCCATGACCGGCGAGGCGTTTCCGGTTGAGCGCATCCGGCAACTGGTGCCGGCACAGCGCGCCGGCAGCCCGCAGGAGGTCGCCGGCATGATCGCCTACCTCGTCTCGGACGCGGCGGCCTACGTCACTGGCCAGACGCTCTCCATCAATGGCGGCATGGCCTAGTGCGGCCGCGGGATTCCAGGAAACATGATGGATAACAATGCTCCTTGCAGCACCGCTGGCGCAACGCCGGCCACGTTGCCGGCGTCCGGCCTGCGCCAATGCGATGTGCTGGTGATCGGCGGGGGCCCTGCCGGGTCCACCGCCGCGGCCTTGCTGGCCGAGCGCGGATTCCAGGTCACTCTGCTGGAGAAGGCGCGCCATCCGCGTTTCCATATCGGCGAATCCTTGCTGCCCGCCAACTTGCCGCTGTTCGAGAGCCTGGGCGTGGCCGATGAAGTGCGGGCCATCTCCATCGAGAAGTGGGCTGCCGAGTTTGTCTCCCCGTGGCACGAAGGCGGCCAGGCATTCGAGTTCGCCGATGCCTGGGACAAGTCGATGCCATACGCCTACCATGTGCGCCGCTCTGCCTTTGACGAACTGCTGTTCCGCAATGCGGCGCGCAAGGGCGCGCGGGTGATCGAACAATGCCGGGTGCGGGAAGTGGAGTTCCTTGCGCAGGACTCGGGCGCCGTGGTGCATGCGGTACGGGACGACGGCAGCCGGGAGGACTGGCAGGCACGCTTCGTAGTCGACGCGTCCGGCCGCGATACGTTTCTTGCCAACCGCTTCAAGACCAAGCTGCGCAATCCCAAGCACAACAGCTCCGCGCTGTACGGGCACTTTCGCGGCGCGCGGCGCCATCCTGGCAAGAACGAGGGCAACATCACCATTTTCTGGTTCGAACACGGCTGGTTCTGGTTCATCCCGCTTTCGGACGGGACCACCAGCGTGGGCGCCGTGACCTGGCCGTATTACCTGAAACGCCGCGACAAGCCGCTCAGGGATTTCTTCGCCGACACCATCGCGCTGTGCCCGGCCTTGGCGGAGCGGTTGGCGGGCGCGGAGCTGGTGGCGGACGTGGAGGCCACCGGCAATTATTCCTATGTGACCGAGCAGACCTTTGGCCCGAACTACGTGCTGCTTGGCGACGCCTATGCCTTTATCGACCCGGTGTTCTCATCGGGCGTGATGCTGGCCATGACCAGCGCCTTTGCCGCCGCCGATGCCATCGAAACCTGCCTGCGCGAGCCGGCCAGGGCGCAGGTTGCGCTGCAGCGCTTCGACAAGGTAGTGCGCCACGGTCCCAGGCAGTTCTCCTGGTTCATCTACCGCATTACGACGCCGACCATGCGCGACCTGTTCATGGGGCCGCGCAATGTGTTGCGCATGAAGGAGGCGTTGCTCTCCGTGCTGGCCGGCGACATCTACGGCAAGACGCCGATCTGGCGCTCGCTGCTGGCCTTCAAGGTGCTCTACTACGGCGTGGCGCTGTTCAACCTGCGGCGCTCATTGGGCGCATGGCGTCAACGCCGCCGCAATATCCGCCCGCTCGACGACGCCGGCACGGTGGCCAGCCGATGAAGCGCGACGCCATGAACGCGACACCGCTACGGCTGGCGCAGTACTCGGCCCGTGGACTGGCGGCGGTACGGCCGGGCTGGCTGGATGGCGCGCTGGGGGCCGTGTGGTATGGCGGCGGTTCGCCGCCGGCGATGCTTGCCGGGACGGACTTGCCGCTGGCGCGCGTGGCCACGCCGCCACTGGGCGAGGACCCCGTCGTATGCGAGGTCTGGCACGGCAGCAATGCTGCCTGGGACACCATGGGCGAGCCTGCCACCGGCCGGCACGGCGTGGTGGATTTCCGCACGGATGCCACGCTGGGCCTGATCTTCGGCAGCGTCACGCTGCGCGAGGCGGACTTTGCCGCCGCGCAGGGGAGCCTGCTGCAGTCGGCGACCGAGCGCGCCTATCGCGACATCTTCGGCTTGCTGGATGCGAAGGGCTATCCCTATCTCGTGCGGGTGTGGAATTACGTGGCCGACATCAATGCGGAGGAGTCGGGCATGGAGCGGTATCGCCAGTTCAATATCGGGCGGCAGGATGCCTTCACGGCTTGCCGCCGGGAAATCGTGGGCAATGTGCCGGCGGCCTGCGCGCTAGGCGCGGTGGGCCAGCCCGTGGCGCAGCGCACGCTCTCGGTCGGCTTCCTGGCCAGCCCGCGCGCGCCGGTCGCGGTGGAGAATCCGCGCCAGGTCAGCGCCTATCACTATCCTGCCCAATACGGCCCGCGCAGCCCTACCTTTGCACGCGCCGGCGTGTGGCAGGCCAGGGCGCACGACGAACGCGCAGCCCCCGTGCTGTTCGTGTCCGGCACCGCCAGCATTGTCGGGCATCGCACGGTGCATGCCGGCGATGTAGCCGCGCAGACGCGCGAGAGCATCGCCAATATTGCCGCCGTCCTGGAGCAGGCCGCGCGCGATGGACATGCGGGGATCGGTCTGCCGGAACTCGCCTACCGGGTTTACGTGCGCCATCCGCAGGAACGTGGCACCCTCGCCAGCGTGCGCGCGGCACTGGAGAGTGCGGTCGGGCACGGCGTGGTGGCCGCCTATGTGCAGGCCGACATCTGTCGCGGCGATCTCCTGGTGGAAATCGAGGCATCGGCCGGCCATGGGCTGGAAGTGTTGGCGTGAGCGCGACATGACACTGCATCCCCCAGGCCGCCGGCACAGCCTTGACCCCGATATTCGCGGAATCCGCCATCCGCGCGGAAAGCGGGGAATGCGCGCGTCCGTGGAGGTGGCCTGATGCTGCGTCAACTACGCGGAACCTTGCTTGGCCTGGCTGCGGTGGCAGCTGAATATACCGTGTTCTATGCAGGCCTGCTGTTGCTGGCGCTGGTGTCCCTGCTGTGGGCGCCCTTCGCCGCGGCCTGCTACTGGCTGCTGCCGGCCGGGTTGGGGCGGCGCTTCGGCCGTTTCGTGATCATGTGCATATTCCGCTTCTATCTGTGGGCCCTGGAGGGCATGGGCGCCTGCCGCTTCGACCTGCGCGAACTTGACAGCCTGCGTGGCGGGCCGCCCCTCGTGCTGGCGGCGAATCATCCTGGCTTGCTGGATGCCTTGCTGGTGTTGTCGCGGCTGCCCGGGGCGGCCTGCATCATGAAAGCCGACGTGGTGGACAATCCCTTCCTCGGTGCCGCTGCCAGGCTGGCGCGCTATATCCGTAACGACACGCTGGCCGGCATGATCCGCTGTGCCGTGCAGGAACTGCGGCGTGGCGGCCAGGTGCTGGTATTCCCTGAAGGCACGCGCACCACCCGCCGTCCGGTCAATGCCTTCAAGGGCGGCGTCGGGCTGATTGCCAAGCGTGCGGGCGTGCCGGTGCAGACGCTGTTTATCGAGACCGATTCGCCGTTCCTCGGGAAGGGCTGGCCGATTTTTCGCAAGCCCGATATGCCGGTCTGCTATCGCGTCCGGCTGGGGCGGCGCTTCGACGCGCCCGACAGCGAGCGCGCTTTCATGGCCGAGCTGGCGCAATACTATGAGGCGGAGCTGTCGCGCCCGGAAAGAGAGCCGCTTCGTCCGGGCGCCGCGGGCTGCGCCGCGGTGCACAACGTTTAAGCGGCCAGGTTTGCGCGCCCGGGCTAGCCGGCGGGTTGGCGGGCATGCCTCCTGTCTCCTGTTCTTGCTGTTTTTGTTTTTTCACTGTTTCCAGATTCGCCTTCGCATGATCAAGCCTTCCAACACCCATCTCGTCCTGATTCCCAGCTACAACCCTGGGGCCAAGGTTCGCGACACGGTGCGCGAGGCGCGGCGCCATTGGTCGCCGGTGTGGGTGGTGGTGGACGGCAGCACCGACGGCAGCACGCAATGGCTGGAGCAAGAGGCGGCAGCCGACCCGGGCTTGCGGGTGCTCGTGCTGCCCCGCAACCAGGGTAAGGGGGCTGCGGTGCTGCAGGGGCTGGAGCAGGCCGCGGCGCAAGGGTTCACCCACGTGCTGACCATGGATTCCGACGGCCAGCACCCGGCCGGCCTGATCGCCCCCTTCATGGCGGCATCGCAACGCGCTCCGGGAGCCATGGTGCTCGGCCGCCCCGTCTTCGATGCCAGCGCGCCGAAGGCCCGGGTCTACGGGCGGCGTATCTCCAACGCCTGGGCCAACCTGGAAACGCTCTGGGCCGGCATCGGCGATTCGCTCTATGGCTTTCGTATTTACCCGATCGCGCCGCTGCGTGCTGTCATGCACAAGCAGCGCTGGATGCGGCGTTTCGATTTCGATCCCGAGGCGGTGGTGCGCATGTGCTGGCATGGCGTGCGGCCGCTGAACGTGGACGCGCCGGTGCGCTATTTCAGCGCCGAGGAAGGCGGCGTCTCGCACTTCCACTACGTGCGCGACAACCTCTTGCTGAGCGGGATGCATGCGCGCCTGCTCGCCGGCTTCCTGCTTCGCCTGCCGCTGCTGGCCTGCCGCCGCCTGTGCGCCCGGGACGGTGCGGCGTCCCGCATCACCGCGCCCTGACGGCGCCTCCTTCAAGCATGGCGTTTCTGTCGAGCGCTGCCCGTCCGGCGGCGTTCGCTTGCCGTCGGCTGTGTCCCGCCGCACATGCTTCGGCTTGCCTTCAGGTAGACTGATCTCTGTGTGAGTTCCAGCCCATGCAGTCGGCCAATCGAGATTCCAGTCTTGCAAGGAGAAGTCCCCCATGCATGCAGTCCCGTTGCTAGATGGCAGTGCCAACGGTAGTCCCGTCGAAGTACCGATCCGCGACCTGCGTCGCGTCACCATTCATCCCGATTATTGGTATCCGCTAGCCTGGTCGCGCGAAGTCAAGCGTGGCAAGGCGCATGGCGTGCGCTTCGCGGGCGAGCCGATCGTGCTGGTGCGCACGGAATCCGGCGCGGTGTTCGCGCTGGAGGATCGCTGCGCGCACCGGCAGGTGCCGCTGCATGCGGGCGTGGTCGATGGCGAATCGATTCGCTGCTGCTATCACGGGTGGACCTACGACTGCACGGGCCGCTGCATCGATGTGCCTTACCTGGGCCGCGAGCGGCTGCCCAACGGGGTGCGCTCCTATCCTTGCCGCGAGGTGGAGGGCCTGATTTTCGTTTTCCCCGGCAGCGCGGTGCTCGCCGACGAAACGCCGCTGCCCGACCTTGGCTCGGTGGCCAACAAGGCGTACAAGACGCGCCGCTTCGGCCGCGAGGTCAAATGCCATTACTCGTTCATGCACGAGAACCTGATGGATATGAACCATCAGTTCCTGCACCGCCGGCAGATGGGCCAGATGCGCGCGCGCTCGCTCGGGCGCCGGCGGGGTGAGGGGTGGGTCGAGGTCGACTACACCTTCTCGCGGGAAGAGGGCAAGCAGCCGGTGGGCGAAGCGCTGGTGTTCGGCGGCGGCAAGAACGGCGGGCAGAGCGGCAAGGATGTAATGACGGTCCGTACCTGCTATCCCTACCAGACATTGCAGATCCGCACCTCGGAAGGGACGCTGGTGATGGATTTGTGGATCGTCTATGTGCCGCTCGACGCGGCGCAGCGCACCAACCGCACCTTCGGATTGCTGTCGATCAAGAAGCCCGGCATTCCCGGCGTGCTCAACCTGGCGTGGCCGCTGCTGGTGTGGTTCACCGAGCGGATCTTCAAGGAAGACCGCTGGATCGTGGAGGCGGAACAGGAAGCGCACGACAAGCAGGGCGCGGACTGGAACCACGAGGTGTTCCCGGTCATCAACGAGCTGCGCGACCTGCTGCGCGAGTGCGGCGAGCCGGAAGCGCCCGGCCCGGCCTGATAGCGGCTTCCTGCCGGGCTATCGGGCTATCGGGCTTTTCAGCTATTGGGCGAACCGGCTGCGCTCGTCGCGTTCCAGCGCCGAGCAGGCCGTCCTGAGCATGGCCGAGAAGCGCGTCAGCGCGGGTTCGATGCGATAGACCGGGCCCGCAATGGAAATCCCATAGCATTCGCCCGACAGCCGCACCGGCCAGGCCAGCGCGCCAACATCGGGCATCGACTCGCCCAGGTTGATAAAGCAGCCCTGCTGGGCGGACTTCTCCAGTTCGGCTTCCAGCTGCGCCACGCCCGATATCGTGCGGGGCGTAAACCGCTCGAAGCTGAGCTGCGCCATCAGTGCGCGGCGCTCGTCCTCCGGCATGACGGACAGCAACGCCTTGCCGATGGAGTTCGCGTGGAGTTCGCGCCGCTCGCCCGCGGTGGCGATATAGCGGATCGCGTGCGGGGATTCGAGCACGTCGAGGTACACCACCCACCGGCCTTCATGCAGCTTGCCGATCACCACGGTTTCGCCTGTGGCGGCCCGCAGCTCGTTCATGGTGCCGTGCACGCGGTCCAGTACCGGATCGTGGCGCGCGATCTGCTGCGCCATGGCGAGCAGCCGGCCGGTGGGGTAATAGCCCTGGCGGCGGCCGGTCTCGTAGAGATAGCCCAGCGAAGTCAGGGTGCGGATCAGCGCAAGGCAGCTTGATGCCGGCACCGCCAGCAGGCGGGCCAGTTCCGATAGCGAGAGCGCGCGCCGCTCGCGGGCAAAGGTTTCGATGATCTCAAGCACGCGCAGCGCCGTCTTCACGTTCATGGGCGGCGCTTTGTTGTCGTTGGCGGTCATGTGTGGTCAGGCCGCGCGCCTGGGGGGAGGGCGCGGGCCGGGTTGGCCGGAAGATAAGCGATCATCATAGTCTATCGGCCCGCGACATTCTTCCTCCCGGCCCGCGGCGCATCGGTAGCTGACGTTCAGCCCCAGGCGGAAGCTGCGCGGCGTGCCGTAGAACGACGAACTGGTGCTGGTGTAGTAGCGCTTGTCGAACAGGTTGTAGAGGTTGAACGTCGCTGAGACATTCCTGGTGATGGCATAACGTGCCATCAGGTCCACCACCGAGTAGCTCCCCTGCGTGAAGCGCACCCTGAGGGGCCCCTGGTTGTCGCTGTAGGTCTGGTTCTGCCAGCGCAAGCCGCCACCCACCGTCAGCCCGTTGCCAATGGCGGCAATGCGGTACGTGGTGAACAGCTTGAGGGTGTCCTGCGGGATATTGGTGTTGAGCGCCTTGCCGTCTTTATCCGTGCTGAAGTTGCGTGCGAAGCTTGCGGTTGCCTGCCAGTCGCGCGTCAGTTCGCCCGAGATTTCCAGCTCGTAGCCGCGGGTCTTGGCGCCGGATGCGCCGTAGTAGGCCTGCGAGCCGTCGGGCGCGAGGGCGCCGGGGATGGCCACCGCCAGGTTGTCCTGCTTGACCCAGTAGAGCGCGCCGCTGATGTTCAGGCGGTTGTTGAAGAACGCGCCTTTGCCGCCGATTTCATAACCGTTGCCAACCAGGGGGTCGAGGAAGCTGCCGTTGACTGTCCGGTTGTTTTGCGGCTTGAAGATATTGGTATAGCTGGCGTAAGCCGACCAGTGCTTGCTCAGGTCGTAGAATCTGCTGGGCCGCCGGAGAAATTTTTGCCGCCTGCCGTGGCGAGCGCCACCGGCCCCTGACCGGGCTTGCCGGATCAGAGGTGGTCAGGAACCGTTATCGGGTGAGGGGAATGCGGAAAGGGGAAGCGGCGGGGCGGCCGGCGAGAGATCGCCGCAATGCCGTCAAACGCCGAGGCGCGATTTAATGTCCGCGCCTGATGTCAGCAGTTGACTGGTGTAGTTGCGGCGTGGACAGGCGCGCCAGCGTGGTGTGGAAGATCATGTCGACGAGGTGCGCCATCGCGAATTTTGAAATCTGGACCAGCAGATCCGGCACGCCATCGACGCATTACGGCAACTTCGATCACTCTTCCGGTTGCCTGAAAATCAATACAAAGCGCGTTCTCCCCGCAGTCGACTTCGCGGCAATGCGGCCCCCATGGGCTGCCATACTACCGCGCAGACAAATCGCGAACCCGTCCGGACTCAGATGGCTTCGGCTTGGGATTGTCGATTACGCAAGCCATCCCGGCCGGACCAATCTCGTCTCAAGCCTTGACCGCGAAGGGGGCAACGAAGCCGCGCAGCCGCAGCGCGTTGGTAAGGACAAACACGCTGGACAAGGCCATGGCACCTGCCGCAAACACGGGCGAAAGCAAGTTGCCGTTGACCGGGTACAGCAGGCCAGCCGCGACCGGGATCAAGGCAGCGTTGTAGGCAAACGCCCAGAACAGGTTCTGCTTGATGTTGCGGATCGTGGCCTTCGACAATGCAATCGCGTTGGGCACGCCACCCAGGTCGCCGGACATCAGCACCACGTCCGCCGCCTCGATGGCAATGTCCGTGCCTGTACCGATAGCGAGTCCCACGTCGGCCTCGGCCAGCGCCGGCGCGTCATTGATGCCATCGCCCACATACGCGATAGGACCGTACCGCTTCTTCAGCCGCTGTACCGCCTCGACCTTGCCGCCGGGCAGCACCTCGGCAACCACCTCATCAATGCCCAGCTGGCGGGCGATTGCCTCGCCGGTTCGACGGTTGTCGCCGGTGATCATGGCAACCTTCAGGCCAAGGCCGTGCAAGGCCTGGATGGCGGCCGCCGTAGTTTCCTTGATCGGGTCGGCCACGGCAATCATGGCTGCAAGCCGGCCATTGATAGCTGCGTACAAAGGTGTCTTGCCTTCGTCGCCCAGACGTGCCGCATCCGCGCTGAACGCGTCGACATCCAAGCCCAGCTCCCGCATGAAGCGATCGGCGCCAATCTCGACCACATCGCCATCCACCCGGGCGCTGACCCCAAAGCCCGTAATCGACTCGAACTGCCCGATGGCGCCCAGGGCGATCTTTTGCGCCTTGGCTGCGTCGACGATGGCCTGTGCAATCGGGTGTTCGGACTTCGCTTCGACAGTGGCTACCTTGCCCAGCACCACTGAGCGTTCGAACCCCGGGGCAACGATCAGATCCGTCAGTTCGGGACGCCCTTTGGTTAGCGTTCCGGTCTTATCGACGGCCACCACCCTGGCGTCCTTCAGGGATTGCAGTGCCTCGCCCTTGCGGAACAACACGCCCATTTGCGCCGCGCGCCCGGTTCCCACCATGATTGACGTCGGCGTCGCCAGGCCCATCGCGCACGGGCAGGCAATAATCAGCACGGCAACCGCGTTGACAAGCGCGAATGTCAGGGCGGGGTCCGGCCCGAAACTCAGCCAGATAACGAACGTCAGCGCGGCGGCGGCCATGACTGCCGGCACGAACCACATGGTGATGCGATCAACCATCGCCTGGATCGGCAGCTTGGAGCCTTGCGCCTGCTCGACCATGCGGATGATCTGCGCCAGCACGGTGTCGTTGCCGACTTTGGTGGCGCGGAACGTCAGCGCCCCGTTCTGGTTGACAGTGCCCCCCACCACTTCTGAGCCGGGCTTCTTCTCCACGGGTACCCGTTCGCCGCTGATCATGGATTCGTCGATGAAGCTATCGCCGTCCACGACTTCGCCGTCGACAGGAATACGCTCGCCGGGACGAACTTCGATCAGCTCGCCTGCGACCACCTCTTCGATAGGAACCTCAAGCGTCGCGGCATCACGCACCACACGCGCAGTCTTTGCCTGCAAACCGAGCAGCCGCTTGATCGCTTCGGAGGTGTTGCCCTTGGCGCGGGCTTCCATATAGCGGCCAAGCAGGATCAGCGCCACGATGACAGCGGCGGCTTCGTAGTAGACATTGACCGTGCCGGCGGGAAGCAGGCCCGGCGCAAAGGTAGCGACGACCGAGTAGGCATAGGCGGCGGAGGTACCTACCGCCACCAGTGAATTCATATCCGGCGCACCCCGCAGCAGCGCCGGGATGCCCTTCTTGAAGAAACGCAGCCCCGGCCCGAACAGCACGATGCTAGAGAGCACGAACTGGATATACCAGCTGTTCTGCGTGCCGATGCTTTTTGCAATCACGTGGTGAAACGCCGGAACCAGGTGCGCGCCCATCTCCATGATGAAAATGGGGAGGGCGAAAAGCGTGGCAATCGTCAGGGCGCGCCGGAGCGACTTCAGTTCGACAGCCTGGCGCTCGGCCACGGCATCGGTGTTGCTGGTGTCGCCCGAGATGACCTGCGCCTCGTAGCCTGCCCTGGCAACGGCCTGGATCAGGGCTTCGGGCGAGGTTCCGCCAGCGGCGCTAATCTGCGCGCGCTCAGTCGCGAGGTTGACGGTTGCATTGCTGACGCCCGGTACGGCTTTCAGGGCCTTTTCGACGCGGCCCACGCACGAGGCGCAGGTCATGCCCGTTACCGATAACTCGATGGTGCTCGAAGCCACGTTATAGCCGGACTTCTGCACCGCCTGCACAGCGGCCTCGACATTCGGTACCCCGTCAAAAGTGATGTCGGCGCGCTCGGTCGCGAGGTTGACGCTGGCCTTGTTCACGCCTGGCACAGCCTTCAGGGCCTTTTCGACGCGGCCCACGCACGAAGCGCAAGTCATGCCTTCGATCGGGATGCTGATCGCAACACTGCCTGTCGGGCTGGAACTCATCACTGCTCCTTGAAAAATTGGGAAGCTCCTTCAGAACGGTGGCTACTTTAAAGCTTCCGATTATGTCAAGGTCAAGCATCCGGACGGAGTATTTAGTCGAATCCACCGAAGACAGTACCAAGCGAACGCACCGATGCTCAGGAATACTATGATTGCAACCAACAATTTTGTGCCAATGACAGAGTGCGGGACATCAAATATCGTGATGCGGTCCATAGAGGATAAAGAGATTGCGCCCAGGTGAAGGCCACGATTCCGACGCGTTAAATGGATGCTGCGGAGAAATGATGTTGTGGCCTATGCTACGGAGATAGGCGAGCGTTGCAATCCCTACCGGCAATAACACAGAAAAACACAGAGACAGAGCCGAAATTCAAGGAGCGCTTGTGGACACCCCTGTAGACATCGAATCCCGCCGCGAACGCGGCAAGGGCACGCGCAAACACGTTCCCCGCAGCGCGCATGCCGCGGTCGGCAACGTCGAACGAGATCCCGTCGAGTTGCTGGAGATCAACAGCGCCGGCCGTGTCGAACGGCTGGTGCCGCTGCGCTACGGCCGCATGATCGAATCGCCTTTCACCTTTTACCGAGGCAGCGCCATCATCCAGGCGCATGACCTGGCCGGTACGCCGAATTCCGATCTCCCCATCCAGATCTGCGGCGACTGCCACCTGGCCAACTTTGGCGGGTTTGCCAGCCCCGAACGCTCGCTGCTGTTCGACCTCAACGATTTCGACGAGACCAGCCTCGGGCCCTGGGAATGGGACCTGAAGCGGCTTACCGCCAGCTTCGTGGTGGCGGGCCGGCATCTGCGCCACAAGCGGGGCGTGATCGACGACCTGGTCTATCGGGTCGTGCGCAGCTATCAGGAGCGCATGGCCACCTATGCCGGGATGGGCATTCTCGACACCTGGTATGACGCCATCACCTTCGAGCGCCTGATGGCCGAGACGCCTTCGCCGCAGATCCGCCAGCGCCTGGAGCGCGGCATAGCGCGCGCGACCAAGCGCGCCAGCGAGGCGCTGTTGCCGAAGCTGTCGGAGCGGGTTGGCGAGCGCTGGGTTATCCGCGACGCACCGCCGGCCATCTTCCATCTACACGGCCAGAACACGCTGTTCTCCCCCGACGACGACTGGATGAAGGTCGACGACGCCGGAAAGGCGCTCGACAAGTCTTTCGAGGAGTACCTGGACACCCTGTCGCCCGACCGGCGCCAGTTGCTCAGCCATTTCACGCGCCATGATGCTGCCTTCAAGGTGGTGGGGGTGGGCAGCGTCGGCACGCGCTGCCTGATCATCCTGATGATCGACAAGCACGGCAAGCCGCTGTTCCTGCAAAGCAAGCAGGCCACACAGTCGGTAGTGGCGCGCTATTTCAAGTCGCCGCCCGTGACGCATGAAGGCCGGCGCGTGGTGGAGGGCCAGCGGCTGATGCAGGCGGCCAGCGATGTGTTCCTTGGCTGGAACAACGGGCCGTCAGGCCGGCATTTCTATCTGCGGCAACTGCGCGATATGAAACTGTCGCCCGAGATCGAGTTGATGGATCATGAATTGCTGGGCAGGTTCGCGGCGCTGTGTGGCTGGGTGCTGGCGCGGGCCCATGCCAAGGCCAGCGGGATGGCGCTGGAGATCAGCGGCTACCTTGGCAACAGCGATGCGATGGCCGATGCGCTGTTGGCGTATTCGAACGCGTATGCGGATCAGGTCGAGCGCGACTACGACGTGTTTGTCGGCGCCTGCCGATCTGGCCGGCTGGAGGCGCGCACGGATGAAGACATCGCCGCGGATTTTCAAATCTAGGCGCTCGCTGAAATCCGCGGATCGAGGAACACCATTGGGCCGATTCGAATCCGGAGGGTGCCTCTGTCGCAGATCAGCTGGGCTTGGGCGCAGTCGCGGTTCGAGATGACGCTCGCGCCGCGCGATGGGCATGCAGTTGCAGCGCCCGGTTCGCATCGGCCTGTGCAACGTGTCCCGCTTCCTGACCCGCCAGATCGACGCGCGGGGCACCTTCCACCAGGCAGGTCCAGTAGCGGGTGCCGCGGCACCAGGTCCGGATCGCGTCGCGCAACACCGGCTCCGTCAGGCCAAGTTCCTGCGCGTGCTGGACGAGATCTTCGAAGATGCCGATCTTGAGCGGTACCTTCGGCGCAGGATTCTTCGGGAAGGTTTGCGGGAAGCGCTTTTGCAGCTTCGCGATGGCCTGCAGCACCGGATCCACGGGCTTCGCCGGGCTGACCGGAGCCACCGGACGCGCGCGCCGCGTCTTAGCCTGTGGCGCGGCCTTAGCCTGCCTTGCCAGTTGTTCCTTCAGTGCCGCCAGTTGTTCGAAGCCCATCGTGTCCAGCCAGTAAAAAAACTTGGTGCGATTGTAGCAGTCCCTACGCGATTCGCCTTGCCGCCCACGCCGCGGCGGGAATTGGCCAAACCAGGCATCGTGGCGAAGGTGGGCGCCCGTCACACTTCGCTTCGCGCGTCCACCCATGCCACCGGCGCTCCACGCCCTCCCTGGCGGAACCTATATCCGCTGCGGTTGACTACATCTCTAGGGTGCTAAACCGGGTATTTCTATCTGTAGACAGTACTTTTGACGGTGAAACTGCTGTCCACTTCGATCAGGCGCTTACTGGGCGCACCTTTGCTGGACGTGTTTGTTTTCATGGGTATAAAATAAAATTCACAAACATGAAAAAATGATCGGTTTGCCTGTCGCCCTCCCTGGGTGGGGCGAAACTGGCAAGGAGACTGCAATGACATCACCCTCGTCCTCGCCGACCTGCTTCGTCCGTGCCGAAGACGTGCCCGGCTACCACCCGGCCAACCATGTGGGTACGCTGAACCGCCGCATCATTGGCCGCGAGAATGTCGGTGCCACCCAGCTTGAGGTGATTCACGGCACCATCGAGCGCGGCAAGGGCGCCTTGCCGCACGCCCATCCCGGTATCGAGCAGGTTTGCTACGTGCTGGAGGGCAGGGCGCTCGCCAAGGTGAACGGCCAGTCGCGCGAGCTTGGGCCCGGCGACTGCTGCTTCTTCCCCGCCGGATCCATGCACGTGTTCACCGTCATCAGCGACGAGCCCGTCAAGCTGCTGGTGATCTACGCCCCGCCTTATGAGGAATCCCCGGATCGCGTGATCCGTCCCGCCTGAGCGTTGCCCCGTCCCGCGCGGTTGCCCGCACCCGAACGGACGTTCGTAGTTGAAGCCTGGAAGGAGATCCCGATGAAACTGTCTTCCCGACGCCGCCTGATGCTGTGCGCCGCGATCTGGAGTGCTGCGCCGGCCCTGGCCTGGAGCAGCGCCTATCCCAGCAAGCCGATCCGCATGGTGGTGCCTTACGCGCCGGGCGGAGCCTCCGATGTGGTGGCCCGGTTGGTCTCGCAGAAGCTGTCGGAGGCCTTGAAGCAGCCGGTGGTGGTGGAGAACCGGCCGGGCGCCAACGGCATCATCGGCACCGACCAGGTCGCGCGTGCCGCGCCGGATGGCTACACCCTGCTGCTGAACACCGCCGGCGCGCAGACGCTGAGCCCTGTCCTCTACAAGGCCGGCTACGAGCCGCTCAAGAGCTTCGCGCCGATCAGCCTGATCAGCAGTATCGGCTTCGTCATGGTGGTCCACCCCTCGGTACCGGCCAAGACCGTGCAGGAGTTTGTCGGGCTGGCGCGCTCCAAGAGCCGTCCGCTGAGCTTGTCGGCCGGCAGCAGCATGATCGAGCTGATCGGGGAAACCTTCAAGACAACGGCCGGCACGCCGGATGTCGTCAGCGTCTCCTATCGGGGTACCGGCCCGCAGATGCAGGCAGTGGTGGCGGGCGAGGTCGACATGACCATCGACCCCTTTAACGGGATGGCAATGATCCGCGCAGGCCGGCTGCGCCCGCTGGCGGTGCTGTCGTCCAAGCGCTCGCCGGCGCTGCCGGATGTCCCGACCATGCAGGAGGCCGGCATCCAGGGCATGAACTTCAATTCCTGGGCTGGCTTGCTGGCGCCGGCAGGCACGCCAAAGGAAATCGTCACGCGGCTGAACCAGGAAATCGTCCGGATCGTGGCCATGCCGGAGATCAAGGAACGCCTCGCCGCTATCGACTATGAAGCCGTCGGCAGCACGCCCGAGCAGTTCGCCACCATCATTGCCGACGACGCCGCGCGCTGGGCCAAGCTGGTGAAGGACACGAACTATAAAGAAAAGGCCGCGCGATGAAGCGGCGGGACTGTCAGTCCGGCCGTCAGTCCGGCGGTCAGTCCCAAGCCACCACCACAAAGCGCATCCATCACAAAGGGATCGCTGATCAGAAAGAAGCAGGAGACAACACAATGCCAAGCCTTACCACGCTGCTGCGCGCGGCGCTGCCATTGCTGACACTCGCCGCGGCGCCGTATGCGGCGGCGGCCGATGCCTATCCCAGCAAGCCGATCCGCATGGTGGTGCCCTTCGCCGCCGGCAGCGGCACCGACGCGGTGGCCCGCATCACCGCCAAGGAACTGGGCGATGCGCTCAAGACCAACGTGGTGGTGGACAACCGTCCCGGGGCCAACGGCGCCATCGCCGCTGAAATCGTCGCGCAGGCCGCGCCGGACGGCTACACGCTGTTCATGACCACCAACACCACGCACTCGGCCAACCCTTCGCTGATGAAGAAGCTGCCGTATGACCCGATCCGCGATTTCACGCCGGTGGCGCGCATGGGCAACCTGCCCTTCATCCTGGTGGTCAATCCTAAGCTGCCCGTCAAGACGGTGCCGGAACTGATCGCCTACGCGCGCGCTCATCCCGGCATGTCGTACGCCAGCGGCAACAGCACCGGCATCGTGTCGGGCGCCACCCTGGGCCGCATGGCCGGGCTGGACCTGCTGCACGTGCCGTACAAGAGCACGCCGCCGGCCATGACGGATGTGATTGCCGGGCAGGTGCCGATGATGTTCGTCGACGTTGCGGCCGGCATTGCCAACGTCAAGGCAGGCAAGCTGCGCGCGCTGGCGGTGACCACGGCGCAGCGCAGCCGCCTGCTGCCGGACCTGCCGCCGCTGGGGGACACGCCTGAGCTGAGGGGGTTCGACATTACCTCCTGGAACGGCGTGTTCGCGCCAGCGAAGACGCCGGCGGACGTGGTCGAGCGGCTCAACCGCGAGCTGTCCCGCATCGCCGCCAGCAAGGAAGTGGCGCCGCGTTTCGAGGCGCTGGGGTTTGAAGCATTCGGGCAAACGCCCAAGCAGTTTGCCGGCTTCGTCGCCGGCGAACTGGTCAAGTGGACCAAGCTGGTCAAGGACGCCGGCATCCAGCCGGAATGAGGCAGGCATGAACTTCGAAAGAACTCCCGAACAGCGCGCCATCGTCGAGGCGGTGACGCAGATTTGCAGCGACTTTGGCGCCGACTACTGGTCGGGGCTGGACGATGAAGGCAAGTTTCCCCACGCATTCCACCAGGCCATGGCGAAGGCGGGCTGGCTTGGCATCGCGATGCCGGAGGCCTATGGCGGCGCCGGGCTCGGGATTACCGAGGCGGCGCTGATCATGCAGACGGTGTCGGCGTCCGGCGCTGGTTTTTCCGGCGCGTCGGCCATCCATATGAATGTGTTCGGCCTCAACCCGGTGGTGGTGTTCGGCAACGAGCGCCAGAAGGAGGCGGCGCTGCCACCGCTGATCGCCGGGCAGGAGAAGGCCTGCTTCGCCGTGACCGAACCCGATGCCGGGCTCGACACCACCCATCTCAAGACCCAGGCCGTGCTGTCGGCCGATGGCGGCAGCTATCGCGTGGACGGCCGCAAGATCTGGATCTCCACCGCCCAGGTGGCCGACCGCATGCTGCTGCTGGCGCGCACCACGCCGCTGGAACAGGTGGCCAAGCCGACCCAGGGCCTGAGCCTGTTCTATACCGCGCTGGACCGCAAGCATATCGAGGTGCGCGAGATCCACAAGATGGGACGTGCCGCCGTGGACTCGAACATGCTCTTTATCGACGGGCTGACGGTGCCGGTGGAAGACCGCATCGGCGAAGAAGGGCGCGGTTTCGAGTACATCCTGCATGGCCTCAACCCCGAGCGCATCCTGATTGCCGCCGAAGCCGTCGGCCTTGGCCGCGTCGCGCTGGAAGCGGCGACGCGCTATGCCAGGGAGCGCACCGTGTTCGGCCGCCCGATCGGCCAGAACCAGGGCATCCAGCATCCGCTGGCGCAGGCCTGGATGGCGCTGGAAGCGGCCGACATGATGGTCTGGAAAGCGGCGTGGCTGTACGACCAGGGCAAGCCTTGTGGCGCCGAAGCCAATACCGCCAAGTACCTGGCGGCGGAAGCCGCCCACCAGGCTTGCCAGACCGCGGTCCTGACGCTGGGCGGCATGGGCTATGCGCGCGAGTACCAGGTGGAGCGCTACCTGCGCGAGTCGTATATCCCGCGCATCGCACCGGTCAGCGCGCAACTGATCATGTGCCATATCGCCGAGCGCGTGCTGGGTTTGCCGAAGTCCTATTGACGGAGGCGGCGGGACAATTCCGCGCGGGGAACCCGCATTCTTTCAGCGATGAAAATAATAAAGGGCGCCCCGCTGATGCCAGCGGGGCGCCCTTGTTTCCCTGAGCGAATACGGCTTTCCGTAGGTCTCTGTCTCTACAGCCGACCCATCACGACCAGGACCACAATGATCAGCAGGACCAGTCCAAGACCGCCGCTTGGGTAGTAGCCCCACCCGGTGCTGTACGGCCAGGTTGGCAATGCGCCGACGAGCAGCAGGATGAGGAGGATAAGCAAGATCGTACCGATGGCCATGACGGGCTCCTTGACGAATGGATAAGCGTGAGGTGCTTATGGGATGCCTGTGGGGTGCTGATGGTTAATCTGTGCGGGCTACGCAATGCGGTGCGGACCGGGGCCAGCGTTACTTGCCCAGTTCGTGGCCGATGACGCCGCCAGCCACCGCGCCGCCGATGGTTGCCGCCGTATTGCCGTGCGACAGTTCATGGCCTGCAACGCCGCCGGCCACGGCGCCGGTAGCGGTACAGCCGTTCAGCCCGATCAGAAGTGCCGCGCCCGCGATGAGCGCGCTTGCCAGTCTTAGCATGTTGGTCTCCTTGATGCGTGGTGCCGGTCGCGGGACAGGCACGCCAGCCATGCCTACAAGATAGCCGGGCAAGTTGGCGTCCCCAGCGGGGCTGCCTCTGATAAGGATGTAGGAATTGGACGACGCAGCGAGTGCGGCGTCAGGGAGGGAGGCGGGCCAGGCGGAAGGGGAAGTCAGCGGGCAAGGGCTGCCCGCCAGCTGTTACCGCAAGCGCTTGATCAGCGCGGAGGTGTCGGCGCGGCCGCAGCCGTCTTTCTGCAGGTCCGCGTAGAACTGGTCGACCACAGCCGTGACGGGCAGGCTGGCGCCGTTGCGGCGCGCTTCGTCCAGGCAGAGGCCGAGATCCTTGCGCATCCAGTCCACCGCGAAGCCGAAGTCGAACTTGCCTTCGATCATGGTGGGGCCGCGGTTTTCCAGTTGCCACGAGCCCGCGGCGCCCTTGCTGATCACGTCGAGCACGACCTTCATGTCCAGCCCGGCGCGCTCGCCGAAGGCGATGGCTTCCGACAGGCCCTGCAGCAGGCCGGCAATGCAGATCTGGTTGACCATCTTGGCCAGCTGGCCGGCGCCCGCGCCGCCGATCCGGGTGACCGCGCGCGCATAGGCGCCCAGCACCGGCTCGATCTGGGTGAACACGGCCTCGTCGGCGCCGCACATGATGGTCAGGATGCCCTTTTGCGCGCCGACTTCGCCGCCCGACACCGGCGCATCGACAAAGTGCAGCCCGCGCTCGCCGGCGGCGGCGTACAACTCGCGCGCGACATTGGCGCTGGCGGTGGTGTGATCCACGAACACACAGCCTGCCGGCGCCGTGCCGAAAGCACCATTGGCGCCGGTGAGCACCGCGCGCAGGTCATCGTCATTGCCCACGCAGGAGCAGACCACTTCGGCGTCCCGGACGGCCAGCGCCGGGGTGGCCGCCGATTTGCCGCCGAAGGCCGCGACCCACTGCTCGGCCTTGCTTGCCGTGCGGTTGTACACGGTGACCTGATGGCCTTTGGCGGCGAGATGGGCCGCCATGTGATAGCCCATGACACCCAGGCCGATAAATGCGACACGCATGACTAAGAAACTCCAGGGCCCGCGGTGAGCGCGGGCGAATATGACAAAGTGGGCAGCCCCCGAAGCCGGGAATGCTGCCATTCTTGCAATGCAGCGTCAACAAGCGTTGCCGGTGCTCCCGGTTGTCAGCATGCGGGCGATCGACGCGGCTGTGGCGGGAGCAAATTGTTGCACGCACTCGCGCGTCAGCGCCAGCGTGTAGGCCAGCGCCATGATCCGATTGTCGAAAGTCCGGTTGAGCATGAATTGTGAGGAGAGCTCCATGCCGTTGCCCGGCTTGCATAAGCGGACGAGTGCGCCCCAGCGGCCGTCCTCCACCGGCAAGATATCCACGTCAATCGCATATTCTCCCTCCGTGCAGGTCCAGGCGGGCCCCGCGAGCCGCCGTTCCGCTTTGTCAGTCACCATGTCGTTCCTCCGCGCTTTTTCTGGCGAAAATCCCCGCGCACCGGGCCGTCCCGATGCCATGACTCCCGTGTCCTGGTCCGCGGTCTTTGCCGCGGGCCATGACTTGGTTGCAGGCGCCGGGCTATTTGCCGGCATCCTGCGCAAGTCCGCCAGCGGGAACACCGCGCAGGCGCGGCAACCGGCTGGCATGTTCGGCGTTGACGGCGCCATCGGGTATGCATCCGCGCAGCAGGTCTTCCACCTGGCGCACGGCATCCATGGCCTGGTGTTCCGCGGACTGCGGCGTCAGCCCGCCGATATGCGGCGTAGCGATGACGAGCGGGTGGCGGGCCAGGGCGAGGGAGGGTGTCTGATCGTGCCCCCGCCCGACATCCAGCGCGCACCCGCCGAGATGCCCCCGGTTCAGCGCGTGCAGCAGTGCCGGCTCATCCACCAGATCACCACGTGAGGCGTTGATGAAGCAGGCGCCGCGCTTCATGGCGCTGAAGGCGCCGCGATCGAACAGATTGAGGGTGCCCGGGGTGACCGCCGCAAGGCAGACCACGAAGTCGGCGTGCGACAGCAGGGTGGGCAAGTCCAGGCGCTCCAGCGTGAGGTCATCGACGTCGGCATAGGGATCGCTGACCAGCACCTTCATGCCGAGTGCGCGGCCGAGCGAGGCGAGATAGCTGCCGATGGTGCCGTAGCCCACGATGCCGAGGCTGGCGCCCCGCAACTCGCGGCCCATCGCAGGCGTTGCGTGGCCCCAGGTGCGATAGCTGGCGCTGGCCCGGCCGATGCCGCGGCCCAGGTCGATCATCACTCCCACCACCCATTCGGACACCGAGGCGGCGAAGCCGGGCGAGGCTCGCGTCACCAGGACGCCGTGACGGCTTGCCGCCTGGACGTCGATCTGCCGGATGTCCACGGCAACCCGGCACACCGCCACCAGGTCCGGCAGTGCCTGGAACACCGCGGCGGGCACCGCCAGCTCGCGCGAGGCGACGATGATGTCGCAGCCCGCCGCGGCGCTTGCCAGTTCGTCCGGCGCGAGCCCGGCCTCGCTGTCATTGAGCCTGAGCGCGGCCACCGCACCGAGCCTGGCGAGCGCGTGGCCGCTGAAGTACAGCGCGCGCGCGCCGGGCCCGTGCGTCAGGCAAATCGTGCGCATGACAGCCGTCTTGCATGGGTTCGATACATTCCGCTTCCTCATGGCCGTCTTAAGCAACACTTTAGTAAAACGATTTAGTAAATCGGTTTACAAGATCATAGGCGAATGCCTGGCAAATGCAAGCGGGTACCGGAACGGGCCAGGACGACGGGCCTCGTGGCGCTCGGTCAGGGGATCACCAGAGGCCAGCCTGCGCCTTATCCGGTTCGGCGGCGGCGGTGGCAGGCGAGACCCCGGCGGCCCTTGCCCGGCCCGCCGCCTGCCTGCCGGGCACCGCTGCCAGCAAGGCCTGCGTGTACGGATGGCGGGGCGAGCCGAACAGCGTTGCGGTATCCGCTTGCTCCACCACGCGCCCGTCCTTCATGACGGCGACGCGGTCGCAGACCTGGGCGGCCACGCGCAGGTCGTGCGTGATCAGGATCAGCGACAAGCCGGTGCGCGAGCGCAGGTCGTCGAGCAGGGCCAGCACCTGGGCTTGCACGGAGACGTCCAGCGCCGAGACCGGCTCGTCGGCCACCAGCACGTCAGGCTCGAGCGCCAGCGCTCTGGCCAGGCCGATGCGCTGGCGCTGGCCGCCGGAGAATTCATGCGGATAGCGGTCGAGCGCGCTGGGGTCCAGTCCCACCAGCTCGAACAGTTCAGCCGCTCGCTGGCGTGCGCGCAGCGGGTGCTCCCCGTGAATCAGCGGTCCCTGCGCAACGAGTTCCCCCACGCGCCGGCGCGGGTTGAGTGAACCGAACGGGTCCTGGAACACCATCTGGATACGGCGGGCGCGTTGCCGGCGCCGCGCCGCGCCGCCGGCGAGAAGATCTTCGCCATCGAGCCGCAGGCTGCCGCGGTCCGGGTCTAGTAGTCCCACCAGGCAACGTGCCAGTGTGCTCTTGCCAGAGCCGCTCTCGCCCACGATGCCCAGCGCGCCGCTGCGCGGCAGCGTCAGGCAGACCTGGTCGAGTGCACGGACCTGGCGCTGGCCCCGGCCGAGCCAGCTGCCGCTGCGATAAGTCTTGGCGATACCGTCGATGGCGAGCAGCGTGTCACCCGCCACCACGCGTGGCGCCGGCGGCTCCAGCGCGGGCACGGCGCCCAGCAGCGCCTGCGTATAGGGGTGCCGGGGCCGTGCCAGGATCTCGGCGGCGGGCCCGGTTTCCACCACTTCCCCCTGGCGCATGACCGCGATGCGGTCGGCGATCTCCGCCACCACGCCGAAGTCATGCGTGATGAATAGCACCGCCGTGCCTTTGCGCCGCTGCAGTTCGCGGATCAGCCGCAGGATCTGGGCCTGGGTAGTGACGTCGAGCGCGGTGGTGGGCTCGTCGGCAATCAGCAGGCTGGGTTCGAGCGCCAGCGCCATGGCGATCATGGCGCGCTGGCGCTGCCCGCCCGACAACTCGTGCGGGTAGGCGCCGGCGGCAGCATGTGGCTGCGGGATCTGCACGTCTTCCAGCAGCCCCAGCACCTTGCGCGCGATTTCCGCCTTGCCCAGCCGGGTGTGGGTGCGGAACACCTCGCCAATCTGGTCACCGATGGTGCGCAGCGGGTTGAGCGCCGTCATCGGCTCCTGGAAGATCATGCCGATGCGGGCGCCGCGTATGCGCCGCAACCCGGCTTCGGACAGGGCGGTGAGCTCGCGGCCTTCGAACAGGATATGGCCGGCGCTGCGCCGCACCCCGTCGGGCAGCAAGCCAAGCACGGCGCCGGCGGTCATCGACTTGCCGGAGCCGCTCTCGCCGACCACGCACAGGACTTCGCCAGGCGCCAGCGCCAGCGAGACGTTGTTCAGGGCCAGCCCGCGATCGGCGCCGGCAGGCAAGGCGACGCTCAGCGCGTCGATGCTGAGAAGAAAGGGCAAGGGTCCGCTCATGGGCGCTTCAGCCTGGGGTTGAGTGCATCGTTCAGGCCTTGTCCGACCAGCGACACCGCCAGCACGGTCATCAGGATGGCGATGCCGGGGATGGCCGATACATACCATTGCGAACGCAGCACGCTGCGCCCGCCGCCGATCAGGTTGCCCCAGGAGGCCACGTTCGGGTCGGACAGGTTGAGGAAGGCCAGTGCGCTTTCCAGCAGGATGGCCAGCGCCATCACCACGCTGGCGTACACCACCACCGGCGGCAGCGCATTCGGCAGGATCTCGCGGAAGATGATCTGCAGGTCGCGCATGCCCAGCGAGCGGCACGAGTGGACGAAGTCGCGGTTGCGCAACGTCAGGAACTCGGCACGGGTCAGCCGTGCCGTGGCGGGCCAGGACACGGCTCCGATCGCCAGCGTCACGGTGGCGATGCCGGAGCCGAATACCGAAACCAGCACCAGCAGCAACAGGAAGCTGGGCAGTGTCTGGAAGCCTTCGGTCAGCCGCATCAGCAGGTTGTCGGCCCAGCCGCCGTAATAGCCGGCGAACGCCCCGATCAGGATGCCGATGCAGACGGCGATCAGCGTGGCCACGAAGCCGATCAGCAGCGATACGCGCGCGCCATGGAAGATCTGGGCGGCAATGTCGCGGCCGGTCTGGTCGGTGCCGAGCCAGAAGCGCGGGTCCTCCAGCGGCCATTGCAACGGGCGCCCGGCCAGCGAAAGCGGGTCGGCCGGGAACAAGAACGGGGCGGAGGCCGCCATGGCGATGACCGCCAGCAACACCAGCAAGCCGAAGAAGGCGGCCGGGTTGCGCAGATAGCGTTGGAGCAGCTTCATGCCTTGCGTTCGTGAAGGATGCGGGGGTCGAGCAGCGCATACAGCATGTCGACGATGAAATTGATCGCGATCACCAGCAGCGCGCTGATAAAGACGATGCCCAGCAAGGTGTTCAGGTCGCGCTGCACCACCGAGTCGTAGGCGAGCCGGCCCAGGCCGGGCAGCGCGAACACGCTCTCGATTACCACCGAGCCGCCCAGCATGGTGCCGAACTGCAGCCCCGCCAGCGTCAGCAGCGGCAGCAGCGCGTTGCGCAAGACATGCCGCACCAGCACCGCGTATTCCGCCAGCCCCTTGGCACGCGCGCTGCGCACGAAATCCAGGCTCAGCACTTCGAGCATCGACGCGCGCATGATGCGCAGGTAGATGGCCAGGTAGATCAGCGCCAGCGTCACGGTGGGCAGCACCAGGTGCCAGGCGATGTCGGCGATGCGCTCCAGCCCCTTGTATCCCGCGGCCACATCCAGGTAGCCGCCTGGCGGCAGCCACCCGAGGTGGATGGCGAACACCACGATGCCCATCAGGCCGAACCAGAACGACGGCGTGGCATAGAACACCAGGCCGAGCATGGACACCAGCGTATCCGGCCAGCGGCCGGCCCGGCGCGCCGCGGCGACGCCCAGCGCGACGCCGCACACGGCGGCCAGCACCTGGGCACAGCCCATCAGCAGCAGCGTGACCGGCAGGCGCTCCAGGATCACCGCTGCCACCGGCTTGCCATAGATGGCCGAGTAGCCCAGGTCCAGATGCACGAGACGCCACAGGTAGCGGCCGAGCTGCACCGTGGTGGATGCGTCCAGTCCGTAGAACTGCCGCAACTGGCCAATGACCGCCGCATCGGCGCCACCCATCTCCGCCACCAGCGCGTCGACGGTGTCCCCGGGGGCGAATTGCAGCAGCAGGAACAGGCCGCACAGGATCAGCAGCAGGGACGGCAGGCTGGCGGCCAGCCTGCGCAGCGCGAGCAACAACACACGCATGGCCGGCTCAGGCCGAAAGCCAGGTGTCATACCAGCTGCTGGAGGGCCAGCGCGGCGTGTTGTGGTCGTTGTGCACGCGCTTGCTGGTGATCGAGTAGAACTCGCGCTCCGTCACCATCCAGACCGGCAGCTCGTCGTTGACCTCCTTGACCCATTCGGCATAGAGCGCCTTGCGCCTGGCCGCGTTGATTTCCGAAGCGGCATCGTCGATCAGCTTGTCGACCTTGGCCGATTGCCAGCCGTACTGGTTGGTCCAGGGCGCGCCCTTTGGGCTGCCGGAGCGGTACCAGACGGTGGTCGAGACCGCCGGATCGCCGCGGTACTGGTGCCAGCCCGTGGCAAGGTCGAAATTCCAGTCGCGGTAGACGGTCGATAGCGCGCCGGCGATGTCGAACTGCTGCACCGTGACCTTGATGCCCACCTGGGCCAGCGACTGCTGCACGAAGGTGGCGAACAGCGGCACGTCCTCGCCGTTCTGGATCGGCACCAGCTTGAGCGTGAAGCGGTTGCCGTCGGCGCCGCGCTTGAAGCCGGCTTCGTCGAGCAGGGCCTCGGCGCGCTTGCGGTCGAACGGGTAGGGCTGCTTGCCACCCGGATAGAAGGACGACGTCGAGGGGATCGGGCCGGTGGCCGGCTTGGCGGTGCCGTACAGGAAATTCTTGATGAAGAATTCCACGTCGATGGCATGCGCGATGGCGCGGCGCACCCGCACGTCCGACAGCTCCTTGCGCCGCACGTTGAACTCCAGCGTGTTGTTGTACGAATTTGCCTCCAGGCCCTTGGTGGACACCTTGAAGCGACCGTCCTTCTTGAAGCGTTCGAGGTCGGCCAGCCCCACGTGCGAATAGGTGGTCAGCTGCGCCTCGCCGGTTTCGATCGCGGCGGCAGCGGCGGATTTGTCGGTGACGATGCGCCACACCACGCGGTCCAGGTAAGGCGTGTTCTTGCGCCAGTAAGCGGCATTGCGCTCGGCGATCACGAACTGACCGCGCTCATACTGGACGAAGCGGAAGGGACCCGTGCCGATGGGCGCGGTATTGGCCGGATTTTCCAATACGCTGGTGCCTTCGAACTTGTGGCGTGGCACCACGTAGCCCAGGTCGCACAGCGCGCGCAGCAGCAGCTCGATCGGCATCGGGCGGGAATAGCGGAACACCGCGGTCTGCGCATTGGGCGTGTCGACGGCTTCCAGGTACAGGTGCAGCGCGGTGCCGTAGTTCAGGTGCTTCTTCCACAGCTCCAGCGCGTTGTACTGCACGTCGGCCGAGGTGAAGGGCTTGCCGTCGTGCCAGGTGACACCCTCGCGCAGCTTGAAGGTAATGGTCTTGCCGTCCGGCGAGCTGCTCCAGCCGGTGGCCAGTACGGGTGCCGGCCTGCCGCTGGCGTCCAGGTCCACCAGCGATTCGATGATCTTGCTCGAGACCACGTAGACGCCGGTGGATGCGCGCAGGGCAGGGTTGAGGATGCGCTGTTCGCCGCCCAGCAGGACCGTCAGCACGCCGCCCTTGCGCGGCGCTTCGGAGGACTGTGCCAGCAGCGTGCCCGGCAGGGCGGCGCCAGCGGCAAGGGCGCCGGATTGAATCAGGAAGTCGCGTCGGGTCAGGGACATGGCTGGGGTTCCACAAGGATCGAGAGAAGCACGAAGGCTGGACAGCCAGCGAGTGTAGGGGGCGCCGCTCCGCGAGGGAAACGCGCTTTTCGTCTAAGCAAAGACGGTAGTTGGCTGGTGGCGGCGCTCGCTGCGCTGTCGCCCCGGCATGGCATCGGCACGCATAAGCAAAGACGAAACGCGCAGTTGGGTAACGGGCCAGGCTCACGTAATCTCCATGCGCTCCGGCCGCAGACATAGCCATCCCATCCCAGCCCGCGCCCGTTCCAACGGAACCCTGAAATGCCGAACCTGATCCCGCTGCTCGACCACGTGGTCGTCAATGTCCACGAACGCCTGGATGACGCTGCCAGCCGCTATCGCAGGCTTGGCTTCCAGCTCACGCCGCGCGGCCACCATTCCCTCGGGTCGAGTAACCACCTGGCGATCTTCGACACGGACTACCTGGAGTTGCTGGGCTTCGAAGCCGGCAAGGCCACCACGGGCCGCGGGGACCTGCTGGCCGAGCCCCCGGGCCTGACCGGGCTAGTCTTCAAGAGCGCCGACTCGACCGGGCTGCACCGCGAGATCCTGGCACGCGGGCTGGACGTGGAAGGGCCCCCGCGCGAGTTCACGCGCCCGGTTGAACTGCCCGGCGCCAGCGCCGACGCGCGCTTTCGCACGGTGCGGCTGGCGGCCCACCAGGTGCCCAACGGCCGCATCTACTTCTGCCACCACTTCACGCCCGAGTTGGTCTGGCGCGGCCACTGGCAGGCGCACCCCAATGGCGTGACCGGCGTCGCGGAATACGTGATCGCGGCAGCCGACCCGGCGCGCACCATTGGCCTGCTGGCGCGGCTGTTTGGCAGCGAGCACGTGAGCCAGGGGCAGCACGGGCAGCGGCTGCGCGCCGGGGGCGCATCCGTGGTGGTGCTAGGCCCGGATGCGGCAGTGCGCCGCTTCGGCGCCAGCGTGCCGCCGCTGATTGACGGGCGCGACCGCATGGTCGCGCTGGTACTGCGCACGACGGCGCTGGAAACGGCGCGTGCCGCACTGGCGGCGGGCGAGGTGCGCGGTATTGCGGAAATCGACGGCCTGTTGGTGGTGCCGCCGGCCGAAGCGGCGGGTGTCACCATCGCCTTCACCGAATAAGCGAGGACGATATCCCGATGGATTTCACGGACTTCTACGCGCCCGACTACACCGGCGCCCGCAACAAGTTCCGCGCGGCTGCCGATGCGGCCGGCGCGGCGCTCAGCGTCTACCCGCATCCGCACGCCAGCGGGCCGGCCGGCGAGCCGCTGGCCATCGACGTGGCGCATCTCGGCGACACGCGCGCGCCGCGCCAGCTGATCCTGATCAGCGGCACCCATGGCCAGGAAGGCTACGCCGGCTCGGCCGCGCAGGTAGCATGGCTGCGCTGCGCGCCGGCCCGGCAATTGCCTGCGGGGCTGGGCGTGCTGCTGGTGCACGGGCTCAATCCCTATGGCTTCGCGCACGGCACCCGCACCACCGAAAACAATGTCGACCTGAACCGCAACTTCGCCGCGCATCTCTTCGACCCGGCGCAGCCGGTTCCCGCCAATCCCGGCTACGCGGAACTGCATGCCAGCCTGATTCCGGCGGAGTGGAGCTGGGACAGCGTTGCCGACGCGGAAGCCGCGGCGCAAGCCTACGGGGCCAGGCATGGCGCCGACGCCCTGTTCGACACGCGCGCCCGGGGCCAGTACAGCCACCCCGATGGTCTGGTGTTCGGCGGCCACCACCGGGAGTGGTCAAACCTGACGCTGGAGACCATCGTGCGGGAGCACCTGGCGCATGCCGGGCGGGTCGGCCTGATCGACTGGCATACCGGCATCGGCGAGTACGGCGAACCCTTCTTCCTGTGCTTCAACCCGGATGGCAGCGGCCAGCAGGCGCGTGCCGCCAGCTGGTGGGGTGAGCAGCGCGTGCTCGGTGTCCGCCCGCACGGCTTGGCACGGCCGGCCTATACCGGGCTGGTATTCCATGGCGTCGAACGTTTCCTCGGGGAGCGGCCGCTGGTGGGCGCGGTGGTCGAGTTCGGCACGCGGGGCAGCAATATGGGGCATGCACTGCGCCTGGACCAATGGCTGCGCTTCAAGGCGGAGCGCGGCACCGGGCGTTATGCGCAGTTGCGGGCGGACATGCTCGATGCCTTCATCCCGGTGGCCCAGCCGTGGCGCGATGCCACGGTGCGGCATGGCGTTGCCATCACCCAACAGGCGGTGGACGGGCTGGCCGCCTGGTAGCAATCCGGCGCGCGGCTACTCGAAATACACCTGGCCGGAGCCGGTCCGGCTGACCGTGCGCTGGGGCGGCCTGCCGGCGACCACGATATCGCCCGATCCCGTCAGTGCCACGCTGGCGGCATCCGAAGCGTATCCGAGGATACGTCCCGAGCCGCTCAGTTGCGCATCCAGCCTTTGCGCGCGCAGCGCGCTGGCGTCCACCTCGCCCGAGCCGGAGATGGCGGCGCGCACGCTGCCGACCTGTCCCTCGGCCACGATCGAACCGGAACCGGACAAGCGCAGGTCGATGGAAGCCTCATGCAGCCCGGACGCCCGCAGGGTGCCGGCGCCGGGAATGCTGACCGCCTGGAGCGATGGCCCGGTAATGGCTACCCTGAGCGGCGCGGCCAGCACGACGGGCGCCGTGAGACCGATCGACAGCTTGCCGTCGGCAACGGTGGTCACGATCAGCGGCAGGATGTCCGCGGGGCCAGTGATGGAAACGGACGCGGTGGGCGACGCCGAAAACACCGCTTCGACCGGGGCATTGAGCTGCACGCTTGAAAACGCCCCGACTGTGCGCCGCTCGGTCCTTTCGGGACCCGTTCCCCTGGTGGCGTCGACGGAAGACACCACCTGGCCATTGACGACGACGACACTGCTGCCGGAGGTTCCCGAGGCCGAGACGCCGCTTTGGTTGATGACAACGGTGCTTTGCTGGGCCAGTGCCGCGCTGGTCAGGCAGGCGGATGCCAGCCAGGTGGCGCGTGGCGTGCTGAAGCGGGTCATGGCGATCCTCTTGCGCCGGGTGGCGCCGGATGTTCCGGGAGATGCCCGGCCAGCGGGCCCGCCAGTAACGCCCTAGCCGAAAGCAATTTCGCCGGTCACGCCGACCCTGGCGCGCGGCGCACTGGCTTCCCGGTGGAACGTGTATTTATCCTTGCCGGTCCTCTTTGAATCATAGAGCGCCTCGTCGGCTTTGATGAGGGCTTTGGTGAGCGTGTCGCCTTCGTCCAGGTGGGCGACGCCAATGCTGATGGTTACCGGATGGGCCGAAGGCAGATCCCGGAGGCAGCGGCACAGCAGGTCGATACGTAGCTCCGCCTCGGCGCGCAACGTCCCGCTCAGGTAGATGCCGAACTCCTCGCCGCCCAGGCGCGCGAACTGGCAACCGGCCATCACCTCCCTGATCTCCGCGGCAACGTGCTTGAGCACTTCGTCGCCGATATCGTGGCCATAGCGGTCGTTGACCTTCTTGAAGTCGTCGATATCCACCATGGCCAGGTAGTGATCGTGCGCAGCGGCGGCGCGCGTCAGCAGGGGGGCCACATTGACCATGAAGGCGCGCTGGTTAGGGATATCCGTGAGCGCGTCCACGTAAGCTTGCTCCAGCAAGGTCTTGGACAAGACGAAGTTGTGCAGCTTCGTGCGCCGTAGCGTGACGAAGGTGTACACCGTGATGCCGCTGAAGTAGAGCGCGCAGCAGATGATCAGGATACCTTTGAGGCCGAAGATCTCTTCCGGCGGCAGCACAGGAAAAAGAATCAGCCAGGTGGCAGCTATCACGCCTACGAATGCCCGCAGGCTTATCGGCAGCGTTGACCCGCCGAACAGCACGCTCGCGGCAACCAGCATGAACCAGATGGGACGTACCTCGACCTGCAGGCCATCGCGCACCAGCCGGGCGCCCACGCAGTAGGCGACGACGAAGACAAAGTTGAGCAACTGGAAATGATCCGCGCGCCGTACGACCGGCACGGACGCCGTCAGGGCCGAAAGCAGGGCCAGGTGCAGCACGGAGTTGATCGTAAAGCCCTGGCCGCCCTTAATGCTGACCAGGAGGTCGAACAGGAGCCAGATACCCACGCTGACCACAAAGGTGATCAGGCAGAAACGATGCAGCCGTTCGTATTCATGCTGGGCAAACTCCGCCAGCGTGGCTGGCGGGATGGGTTTCTTCAGCACTTCGGATTCGACAGTTCCAAACATGGATCACCCTGACTTATCGTGTGCGGGGAAGCGTTCCGGGATGGTGTCCGGCGATGATCTTACAGGGTCTCAATCCCGTCTGGCACACGCCATGCCTTGTACCCCAGGCAAGCAAGTTGCCTTCGCGTATCATCTGCCGTGACTTCAATTGTTTGAGGGAGATTCATGCGTGCCATCTTAAATTTTCTCTGGTTCATCCTCGGCGGCGTATTCATGGGCCTGGCCTGGTGGCTGGCCGGGCTGCTCGCCTTCGTTTCCATCGTCGGGATCCCGTGGGGCAAGGCCTGTTTCGTGATCGGTAAATTCACTTTCTTTCCGTTCGGCAAGCAGGCTATCAGCCGCCGCGAACTCCACCAGCGGGATGACATCGGCACCGGTGCCCTTGGCCTGGCCGGTAACGTGATCTGGTTCGTCTTCGCCGGCGTCTGGCTCGCGCTTGGCCATGTGGCATCCGCCATTGCCTGTTTTGTCACCATCATCGGCATTCCTTTTGCCATCCAGCATCTCAAGCTGGCCGGCATCGCGCTTGCGCCGATCGGCCAGATGGTGGTGACAAACGAAGTCGCCGAGGCCGCGCGGCGAGACCAGGCACGCGCGCACGTTGACGGGCTGCGCCGTTGACGCTGCGAGTGCTCCTGGTGCGCTGAACAGGAAGTTCGCTTTGTGCAAGGGCGCGTCGCGGCAAGTTTCGGCGCCCGCGCTGTCACGGCATGGTTGGTCGGGACCACGCCGGAAACCGGACGCCGCTTTGCAAGCCACCACGATCGTTGGTGGGGCCGCGCTCACAAAATTTTCCGCGCGGTGCTCCGATGTGCCCTATCGCTGGCTATTCTAAAGATGGTGGTTGAACGCTCCGGCCAACGCGGTGTTCAGCCAGGAGGCCAGGGCCGCCGGGCCGCAGATGCCGGAGGCTGAAGATGCTGCTAGCGCGGAGTGGGGACGCTACGTGCGCGTCTATCGCTGGCGGTCGCGTAGGAGGGCATATGAGAACGCTGGGCTTGCTGTTCGCCACGTCGATGGCGATAGCGCTACCGCTGCATGCGAATGCAGCGGGTTGCCAATATGACATGCAGTGCAAAGGGGAGCGAATCTGCCAGAAGGGCCAGTGCGTTTCCCCCGATGACGATGAGCAGGATGCCGCCGCCCAGGCCTCCAGGCAGGCAGCTTCTCGCGCCGCTCCGGCCCCCGCTCCCGCTCCGGTGCCCACCGCAAGCCCGGCGCAAGCGCCCACCTCCTCCCGCATGGTGAGGAACGCGCCGCCCCCGCCGCCCCCGCCACCCACGTCGGTTGCTCCGGCTGCGCCGGCCACGTCGGAGCCGCGTTTTTGCTGCACGGTAGCCGGCCGGCTCAAGCCGTACAACAGCGCGGCCTTCGATGCCGATACCAATGTCGGCGACGCTTGCCAGGGCGTGACCCACTCGGGCAAGCCTGTGCCTGGTACCGCCTGCCAGTGACGGTCCATGCCGGAAAGCGGGGCGGCCTGGCGAGCGCTGATACAGACTTCCCCGATCAACGTTTTTTTGTGCGCGGGGAGGGTTGAGATGGCATCGCTGACACCTGTACTAGCCTATGAGCGAATCCATGCCGACGCAGCCGGAGAATCCCACTTCGGGCCGGTTGCGATCGAGACCGTCCCCCGCCAGTTCGCTCCTCCCGCGCCGGCGTTCAACGTTTCGGCGTTCGGGCAGGCATCCCGCTATGGTTTCCTGCTGCTGCCCTGCGGGTGGCGTGGCGAACTCCATCCTTCCCCAATCCGCATGTGGATTGTCCTGCTCAGTAGTGAGATGGAGTTCGAAGCTTCGGACGGGCAGCGCCGGTCCCTCGGCGCGGGAAGCGCATTGCTGCTGGAAGACGTTAGCGGCAAGGGCCATCTGAGCCGGGTGACGGGCAATGCGGCGGCCTCCATGCTGGTGGTCGAGGTCTAGTTGACCTGCGCAACGGCGCTCCGGCTTATTCCGCTGCCGTACCCGGCTTGGCGTCGACCGGTGCTGCCAGCAGCGGCGTTTTGCGCTGCGCGGGTTCGACCGTTGCTACAGGCAGCGGCTTGGCGCCCGGCAGGTAGGCCGCGACCCACCCCGTCATCGCCACGCTCATGTTAGGCAGGGTGCTGCCATAGTCCGGCAGGAAATCCCGTCCCATCAAGCACCACTGAAACGGATCCTGGCCGGTCATCGCGGCAAGCTGGCGTTGCAGCTCGCCGGTAAATTCCCCGTTCGCGCCGAACAGGATTTCGTGCAGGCTGTTGGCATACGCGGCAAAGTGCTCGGTAATCACGTCGGCCAGTTCCGGCCGGAACAAGGCGAAGCCCGGCGGCTGCGTTACCGCTTCGCGAAAGTACTCGGTACTCTCGGCGATCGCGGCCCTGGCGGTTTCCAGGTTCAGCGCACCGATCTTTTGGGCCACTTGCGCCCACGCGCCAGCCAGGCCAAAAGCCATGCCCGGATAAGGCGCGAGCACTTCGACGACTTCGGAGTGAGAGGGGGTGGCCATAAGCGTCTCCGATGGACGATGCAACGCGTGCGAAGGGATTTCGCCGGTGGCAATCATTGCTTGCTGCGGCGCAGCATTGCGCTTGTCATGATAGGCGCAATCATCGGGGTGTCAAGAGTCGGAGCGAAAGGCGCATGCCGCGTCACTTGCGCGGCGGGGCGGGCAATTCCATGCCGGATGCGAGGGCTCGCATGGCCAGCCCCCGGGCGTTCCGCCGCGTTTAGTTCCGCCGCGTTTACTCAGGCTTGACGCCGGCTTCCCGGATCACCGCCGTCCATTTCGCCAGCTCGGACTTGATGCGGGCCTGCGTTTGCGCCGGCGTGGTCCAGGTGGCGATGGCACCTTGCTTGAGCAGGGAGGCCTTCACGTCGGGTTCGGCGAGGATCTTCTTCAGTTCCGCGTTGAGCCGCTCCACCACCGGGGCCGGGGTGCCGGCCGGCGCCACGATGCCGAACATGGAGTTGACCTCGAAGTCCTTCAGGCCCGCTTCGCTGGTGGTCGGGACATCAGGCAGCGCCGTCACGCGCTCGCTGGTGGTGACGGCCAGCGCGCGGATCTTGCCGCCTTTGACGTAGGACTGCGCCGCCGGCACGGTCTCGACCATGCTGAGCACTTGGCCGCCGATCAGGTCGGTCATGGCGGGGCCGCTGCCTTTATAGGGCACGTGCAGCATGTCCACGCCCGCCACGCGCTTGAACATCTCGCCGGCCAGGTGCTGGGGCGAACCGTTGCCGGCGGAGGCGAAGGTAATCGTGCCGGGGGTGGATTTGGCCAGCGCGATCAGTTGCGGCAGGCTGCTGGCCTTGACACTGAGATTGACCACGAACACCAGCGGGACGGTGCCGACGATTGCCACCGGGGCAAAGCTCTTCTCGATGTCATAGGAAACGCGGCTCTTGTATAGCGCAGCGTTGATCGCATGGCTGGTCAGCGCGCCCATCAGCAAGGTGTAGCCGTCGGCCGGAGCCTTGGCCACCAGTTCCGCGCCGATATTGCCGGCGGCGCCAGCACGGTTGTCGACCACGACCTGTTGGCCCAGCGCGCTGGACAGGTGCTGGGCCAGCGTGCGGGCAATGACGTCGGTGGCGCCACCAGGGGGATAGGGCACAACCAGGCGGATCGGCTTGGAAGGATAGTCGGCCGCGGCGGCCAGGCCGGGGACGGCGGTGGCGCCTGCCAGCAACGCGCCGGCAGTGGCCAGGACGGAAAACAACAGTTGGCGCCGGGGCGCAGAAACGCTGCGGCGAGCGGGGCGTCGAATGCCGGTCATGAGGATCTCCTGCGCCGGGTTGGTATGAATGGGAAGACTTCGCTGCAGTGCAGCGCGGGACGCCCGGCTCGTCGCTACGCAGAGTGTAGGGGGCGTCTCTTGATTGAAGAATCAGAAGTTTTCTATCGACTGATCCAAATTTTCGATTAAATCTAGTGGATCCAATTTCCCGTTGCGTCTGTATTACCGTGCCGGCTATCATGCTTTCCTCGATTATCAATAATATTATTGGAGATAGGATGGCCGGCTCCCACGATTCCCCCAAGGACCCCTCCACTGCGGCGCAGGCCCCCTTCGAGCCCGCACGGGAAGCCGAGAGAGGGCTGGGCAAGGGGCTGACCAACTACGGCGACAAGGGTTTTTCGCTGTTCCTGCGCAAGGCCTTCATCAAGGGTGCGGGCTATACCGACGACGCGCTTTCGCGCCCGGTGATCGGCATCGTCAACACCAACAGCAGCTACAACCCTTGCCACGGCAACGCCCCGCAACTGGTGGAAGCTGTGAAGCGCGGCGTCATGCTGGCGGGGGGGCTGCCGGTGGACTTCCCCACCATTTCAGTGCACGAGAGCTTCTCCGCGCCGACCAGCATGTACCTGCGCAACCTCATGTCGATGGACACCGAGGAAATGATCCGCGCCCAGCCGATGGATGCGGTGGTACTGATCGGCGGTTGCGACAAGACCGTGCCCGCGCAACTGATGGGCGCGGCCTCGGCCGGCGTGCCGGCGATCCAGCTGGTCACGGGCTCGATGCTGACCGGCTCGCATCGCGGCGAGCGCGTGGGTGCCTGCACGGACTGCCGCCGCTACTGGGGCCGATACCGCGCTGAAGAGATCGACGCGGCCGAGATTGCCGACGTGAACAACCAGCTCGTTGCCAGCGTGGGCACCTGTTCGGTGATGGGCACGGCCAGCACCATGGCCTGCCTGACCGAGGCGCTGGGCATGATGGTGACCGCCGGCGCCTCGGCGCCGGCGGTCACAGCCGACCGCGTGCGGGTGGCCGAGCGCACCGGCACTACCGCCGTGGCCATGGCCCGCTCTGGCCTGACGCCGGACCGCATCCTTACCGGCAAGGCCATCGAGAACGCCATCCGCGTGCTGCTGGCC
This sequence comes from Cupriavidus sp. F041, assembly GCF_057814235.1. Lineage (NCBI taxonomy): Bacteria > Pseudomonadati > Pseudomonadota > Betaproteobacteria > Burkholderiales > Burkholderiaceae > Cupriavidus > Cupriavidus sp. F041. Next base: position 371,057 of record NZ_JBVASY010000001.1, on the reverse strand, counting down.
ATCGGCGGGTCCACCAACGGCATCGTGCACCTGACCGCCATCGCCGGCCGGCTGGGCATCGACATCGACCTGGCGGGGCTGGACCGCATGAGCCGCGAGACGCCGGTACTGGTTGACCTGAAACCCTCCGGCCAGCACTACATGGAAGACTTCCACGCGGCAGGCGGCATGCCGGCGCTGCTGCGCGAATTGCGCCCGCTGCTGCATCTCGACACGCTCACCGTATCCGGCCGCACGCTGGGCGAGGAACTGGACGCCGCGCCCGCGCCGTTCGCGCAGGATGTGATCCGTCCCTTCGATGCGCCGATCTACCCCGTGGGCGGCCTTGCCGTGCTGCGCGGCAACCTCGCTCCGGGCGGCGCCATCATCAAGCAGTCCGCCGCCGATCCGGTGCTGATGGAGCATGAAGGGCGCGCGGTGGTGTTCGAGAATGCCGAGGACATGGCCTTGCGCATCGACGACGAGGCCCTCGATGTGAGGGCCGACGACATCCTGGTGCTCAAGCGCATCGGGCCGACCGGCGCCCCCGGCATGCCCGAGGCCGGCTATATGCCGATTCCCAGGAAGCTTGCACGCGCCGGCGTCAAGGACATGGTGCGCATCTCCGACGGCCGCATGAGCGGAACCGCAGCCGGCACCATCGTGCTGCACGTCACACCGGAAGCCGCCATCGGCGGCCCGCTCGCCCACGTGCGCAGCGGTGACCGCATCCGCTTGTCGGTAGCCCGGCGCGAGATATCCCTGCTGGTCGACGACGCCGAACTGGCGCGCCGTGCGGCCGAGCATGAGGTAGTGCGGCCCACCGCCGAGCGCGGCTATCGCAAACTGTTCCTGGCCACGGTGACGCAGGCCGACCAGGGCGTGGACTTCGATTTCCTCCGCGCCGCGCAGACCAGCGAAACCGTGCCGCGCCAGTCCTGAGGGCCTTGTCATGGATCGACCAACCCGTGCAGGTACGCATGCGCAGGCTGCGCAGGGCAACCAGGACGATGCGCCCGGCAGCGGTGCGGATGCCCTGCAGGCCGCCGCCGCCATCCTTGAGGAAGACATCGTCTTCGGCTTGCTGAGTCCGCGCGAGCGGCTGGTCGAGGACGACCTGATGGCGCGCTTTGGCCTGAAGCGCCATGTGGTGCGCCAGTTGCTGGCCACGCTGGAAGGCATGGGCGTGGTCGAGCGCAAGCGCAATGTCGGCGCCGTGGTGCGGGCCTTTCCGGCGCGCGAGGTGATGGAGCTGTATGCCTTGCGGGAGGTGCTGGAAGCGCATGCCGCCAGCCTGATCGCGCTGCCGGTGCCGCCGGCGCGCCTGCACGCGCTGGTGTCGGTGCAGCAGGAACACGACGCCGCCGTGGCCGCCGGCGACGCGCGCGCCGTGTTCCGCATCAACCAGCGCTTTCATCGCGAGCTGTTCGCCCTGGTCGATAACGCGGTACTGCGGCAGGCCATCGAGGAATACGCGCGGCGCGCCCATCCGATCCGCTTTGGCTCGCTGGCGGCGGCGGGCTATCGGGAACGCGCCCGGCAGGAGCACTGGGCCATGATCGAAGCCTTGCGCGAAGGGCGGCGCGAGGCGTTGATTGCGCTGTGCCGCAATCACCTGCTGCCTTCGCGCGATGCTTACCTTGCGGCGGAGCGTGAACGCGCCGGCGGGCCGGCATAGTATTTATTCGCGTGCCACCAGGCCGGCGCGCGTGGCGAGGTGGCCGTCACGCCTCGGTCATACGGCTGCGGGCACGCCGCCGCCGGCCTGGGCCAGGTGGGTGCGCAACACGCCGACCAGAGCCGCCGCCGCCGGCGACAGGCTGCGGTTGCGCGCTGTCACCAGCCCGATGGAGCGCTCCGTCACCGGCGCGGTGAGCAGCCGCTCGACGATGCCGGACTGGCGCACGGTGCCGGCCGCGATCTCCGGCAGCGCGGCGACGCCGAAGCCGCATTCCACCATCGCCGCGATGGTGGCGAGGTGCTCGGCCTCGAACACCGGCTGGAAGCGGATCCGGTTCTGCAGGAAAGCCCATTCGGCATACTGGCGCACGCTGCTGGGGTGCGTCATCGAAACGTGTTCGGCGCTGACGGTGTCGGCCCACCGCAGCGGCCCCTTGCCCTGCGCCAACGGGTGCTCGCTGGGAATCAGCAGCACGAAGCGGTCCGACATCATGGGGTCGTAGTGCAGGTCGGCCTGCTGCGGATCGGCTGCTGTCAGCGCGAAATCCACCTCGCCGGCGCGCACCAGGTCGAAAGCGGGGCCGGAGAGCGTGTCGTAGACCTTCAGCGTGACCTTGGGGTGGTCCCGGCGATAGGCCATCAGCACGCGCGGCAGCAAACGGGCGGCCAGCGACGGCAGGGCGGCCACGGCAACCTGGCCGCGTTCGGCGCTGGCAATGCCGCTGACCGCATCGATGGCATCGCGGAAGGCCGCTTGCAGGATCGCCGCCTGCTGCATGAAGACCTCGCCCGCCGCGGTCAGCCGCACCGTGCGCGTGGTGCGGTCGAACAGCCGCACGCCCAGGGAATCCTCGATGCGCAGGATCTGGGTCGAAAGCGCCGACTGCGACAAGTGCAACTGCCCCGCGGCCTGGCGGAAGTTAAGGGTCCGGCCAAGCACCAACGTGGTCTCGACATCGCGCATCGACAGGTTGATTTTCATGGAATTGATCTCGTTTTCCGATCATTTTATCCAAAAATTCTGATTCATCAATCAAAGCGGTTTGTCTACACTGGCGCTCGATCCTGCCAGACTGGGGCGCCATGATCCATGGCAAAGCGCAGCTTTAGCCATATTCGCATGGCAAGCGTGGTCACGCCGCCCCAACAACGCCCTACAGACAGTGCAAAGGAACACCATGGCCGAAGCCCCCGTAACCTTTTCTCTAACCGCTCCCGGCGCCACCCATGCCGTGGTGGTGGGCGGCGGCACCATGGGCGCCGACGTGGCCGTGGTGCTCGCCCGCGCGCACTGCCGCACCACGGTGGTGGAGCCCGAGGCGCAGCGCGCTGCCGCGGTGGCGGCAAAGGTCGCCGCCAATCTCGCGGCCATCGGGCCGGCAGCCGAAGCCGGCCTGGCCGGGCTGACCGTGGCCCCATCGCTCGAAGCCGTCGACTGGAGCACCGTGGACCTGGTGATCGAATGCATCCCCGAACGGCTCGACATCAAGCGCGCCCTGTTCGCCGACCTCGTGCAGCGCGCACGCCCCGACGCCATTCTCGCCAGCAACAGTTCCAGCTTTCCGATCAGCGCCATCGGCGAAGGCCTGCCCACCCGCGAGCGCATGTTCGGCTTGCATTTCTTCATGCCGGCGCACCTGGTTCCGCTGGTGGAGGTGGTGTTGGGAGAGGGCAGTGCCGAGGCTGGCGCGGACGCCCTGATCGCCTTCATGCGCCGTTGCGGCATGGTGCCGGTCAAGGTGAAGAAAGACTTGCCCGGTTTCCTCGCCAACCGCCTGCAGCACGCCTTGTCGCGCGAAGCCTTCGACCTGATCGACCGCGGCATCGCTTCACCCGACGATGTGGACGCGGCGGTGCGCTTCGGCTTTGGCTTCCGCTTCCTGGCCGCAGGGCCGGTCATGCAGCGCGACCATGCCGGCATCGACGTGCACGCGGCGGCCGGCGCTACCATGTATCCCACCTTCAACAATTCGGCGGTGCCGGCCCGGTGCCTGACCGAGCGCGCGGCGGACGGCCGCCACGGCATGAAGAGCGGCGAAGGGTTTTACCAGTGGACGCCCGGGACCATCGCGGCCGAACGTGAGCGTTACGATCGCTTGCTGCGCGCGGGTCTAGACCTGATCGCGCCGGAACTGCCCAAGATCCAACCCTGAAGGTTCCAGTATCCGCCCGGGGCCTGCCGGGCGACCCCGGACACACCGACACCGAGTGCAATATGAGTGAACACACCTTGCTGGCGGATTCGCCGCTGATCATTACCGTGGCGCCGAATGGCGCCTACAAGACCGCCGCCGACCACCAGGCCGTGCCGATGACCGCAGCGGCGCTGGCGGCCGAGGCGCGGGCTTGCCTCGAAGCCGGCGCGGCCATGATGCACATGCACGTGCGCCAGCCCGACGGGCGCCACTCCCTGGATGCGCAGATCTATCGCGAAGCGCTTGCCGCCGTGAAGCGGGAGGTCGGCGATCAATTGCTGGTGCAGGTGACCAGCGAAGCCGCCGGCATTTACCGCGCTGTGGAACAGATCGCGATGGTGCGCGAACTCCGTCCCGAGGCGGTTTCCATCGGCCTGCGCGAAATCGCGGTGCCAGATATCCCCGAGGCGGAACTGGCCGATTTCCTGGGCTGGCTGGCGCGGGAGCGCGTGATGGCGCAGATTATCCTGTACGACGCGGCCGATGTGGCGCGCTGGCAAGCGCTGCGCGCGCGCGGCCTGGTGCCGCCGGGGGCATGGTCGGTGCTGTTTGTGCTGGGCCGGTATTCGGCGGGGCAGGTTTCGTCACCGCGCGACCTGCTGCCGTTCCTGCAGGCCTTCGACGGCACGCTGCCGTGGGCGATCTGCGCCTTCGGGCGCGAGGAGAATGCCTGCGTAACCACGGCCGCCGCCTTTGGCGGGCACGTGCGGGTGGGCTTCGAGAACAACCTGAAGCTGCGCGACGGCAGCACCGCGCCAGGCAACGCGGCGCTTGTCGGGCAGGCGGCGGAGGGAGCGCGGACGCTGGGCCGCCCGCTAGCCACGGCCGTGCAGGCCAGGCATATTTACAGCGAGATCCGCTGAATCCCGGCGTTCAGCGAGGGGGGTCATGCGCCGTCGCTGAACTTGTCGCGCGTGCCGTTGCGGGCGCCGTCGGTGAAGGGGTCGCGCGCGCCGTTGTGCGCGCCGTCGGTGAACGGGTCGCGCGGACCGAGCTTGTTGGCGCTCTGCGTATAGATATCCCGGGCCTGGCCGGTGGCGGCACCGTCGAGGTACGGGTCGACACTGCGCGAGGCGGCGCTGGCGAGGCCGGCGGCGCCGGCCAGCGTTGTGGCAATGGCAGTGGCCAGCAGGGCTTGCTTGAGAGTACGCATTCTTTTTCTCCGAGGATTCAAGGGGCGGCGACCGGCATGGATCGACCGTGCCGACAGTCTAAAAAGCACGCACCCACGGCAACATGACTGGCACATGACAATGCTGTCATGCATCGCGCCGACCGCCTGGCCGGGCAGCCAGATTCCCAACCACTGCCCGTGCTATGCCGTGCGGTTGCTGGCCTGGCCTTCCGATTTCTCCAAATTCGAGCAATTTCGCGCAATGCCCACCAGGACATCCAAAATATTGCGAAATCGCGCCGCATCTCCAATCATGTAAAGCAACGCAGCGCGCTGCCGCAGCCTGTCAAACGTGTCTTGAATGTGTCAAAAATCTCATAAATTCTTAAAAAATGACGTAAGCGCACAATATCCGGCTATGCTTGCCGATTGTCGGGAACGCAGCACACCTGACGGGCGCCAAGGAGGCAGCCGGGAGGCTGGGGCAGGGAACTGACATGGCCGGTTGCCGTGGGTACAGGCACCATGGCCGCTAATAACATAAGGCCTCAACGGCCATGGAACATGACGCTTTACCAGATCAAACCGAAATTCCAGGCACTTCTGCGACCGTTGGTGAAGCGCCTCGCCGCGCGCGGCGTGACCGCCAACCAGGTGACGCTTGCCGCCGCCGCGGGCTCATTGGTCGTTGGCGCCCTGGTGGCCGCGCTGGCCTGGCTGCCCGCTGTCTTCCTGCTGATGCCAGTCTGGCTGTTCGTGCGCATGGCCCTTAACGCCGTCGACGGCATGCTGGCGCGCGAACATGACCAGCAAAGCGTGCTGGGCGCCTATCTCAACGAACTGGGCGACATCGTCTCCGATCTTGCGCTGATCCTGCCATTCGCCCTGGTTTCGCCTTTCGGCGCGGGGGAGGTCATGGTCTTTGCCGTCCTGGCCGTGATCGTCGAGTGTGCTGGCCTGATCGGGCCGCTGGCCGGCGCCAGCCGGCGCTATGACGGCCCGCTTGGCAAGAGCGACCGGGCCCTGGTGCTGGGCGCGCTGGGCTTGTGGGTCGGGCTCGGCCTGAGCCTCGCATACGCCGCGCACTGGTTGTGGGTACTGTTGTCGCTGCTGTCGCTGCTTACCATCGCCAACCGGGTCCGCCGCGGCGTGGCCGAGGCGGAACAGCTACGCCAGGCACGTGCACAGGCGGCACCGCACGCCTGATCCTCTTCCCAACCCGTGGAGTGATACTACGTGGATAGTCAAACCAGCCGTACCCCCGTCGAGGCGCAGTTCGAAACACACGATGGCCAGTCGCTGTTCTACCGGCATTGGCCAACCGCGGACAATGCACCGCAGGGCGCCGTCGTGCTGTTCCACCGCGGGCACGAGCATTCGGGCCGGATCGCCCACCTGGTGGACGAACTGGACTTGCCCGGCCACGCATTCTTCGCCTGGGACGCGCGCGGCCATGGACGCTCGCCCGGCGAGCGCGGCTATAGCCCCAGCCTGGCCACGTCCGTGCGCGATATCCAGACCTTTGTCGACCATATCGCGGCGGTCCATGGCATCCCGGTGGAACGCATCGCGGTGGTAGCCCAGAGCGTGGGCGCGGTACTGGCTTCCACCTGGGTGCATGACTATGCGCCGCGGATTCGCTGCCTGGTGCTTGCCTCGCCGGCGTTCAAGGTCAAGCTTTACGTGCCGTTCGCTCGGCCAGGCCTGAAGCTCATGCACAAGCTGCGTGGCAAGTTCTTCGTCAACAGCTACGTCAAGGCGAAGTTCCTGACGCACGACCCGGAACGCATTGCCAGTTACCAGCAAGATCCGCTGATTACGCGTCCGATCGCCGTCAATATCCTGCTGGATCTCTACGAGACGGCCGATCGCATCGTGGCCGATGCGGCCGCCATCACGGTGCCCACGCAATTGCTGATCTCCGGCGCCGACTGGGTGGTGCACCGCGCCCCGCAGGACGCGTTTTACGAGCGCCTGGGTTCCAGCGTCAAGGAGCGCATCGTGCTGGACGGCTTCTACCACGACACCCTTGGCGAGCGCGATCGCGCGCAGGCTGTGGCGGCGGCGCGGCGCTTTATCGTGCGCGAGTTCGAATCGCCATCGCCGCCTGTCACGCTGCTCAACGCCGACCGCATTGGCGCTTTCAAGGACGAGTCAGACCGGCTGGCACAAGCGCTGTCCCCGGCCAGCCCGGCTGGCATCTACTGGGCCTTGACGCGGGCTGGCCTGAAGGTCGGCGGCATGCTGTCCGACGGCGTGCGGCTCGGGCACCAGACCGGGTTCGATTCGGGCTCCACGCTGGATTACGTTTACTGCAATCAGGCGCAAGGGCGGTTTGGCGTCGGTCCGGTGATCGACCGCAACTACCTGGACGCCATCGGCTGGCGGGGGATTCGCCAGCGCAAGGTGAATATCGAAGAGCTGCTGGGCATGGCCATCGGCAGCCTGAGCGCCGCTGGCGTGCCGGTGCGCATCGTCGATATCGCTGCGGGCCATGGCCGCTACGTGCTGGAGGCGCTGGCCGCCAAGGGCTTCAATGGCACTGCCGCGCAACAGGTGCAAAGCATTCTGCTGCGCGACTACAGCGATATCAATGTCAGGCAGGGGCGCGCGCTGATCCGCAGCAAGGGGCTCTCCGATATCGCCCGCTTCGAGAAGGGCGACGCCTTCGACGGCGACGATCTCGCGGCGCTCGACCCGGCTCCCACGCTGGCCATCGTCTCCGGCCTCTATGAACTGTTCGGCGACAACGCCATGGTGGCGCGTTCGCTGGGTGGACTGTCGCGTGCGGTGCCTCCCGGCGGCTATCTGGTCTATACCGGCCAGCCCTGGCACCCGCAGCTGGAATTCATCGCGCGTGCGCTCACCAGCCACCGTGCCGGCTCTGCCTGGGTGATGCGGCGCCGCTCGCAGGCGGAGATGGACGAACTTGTCCGGCAGGCTGGTTTCGAGAAGGTTGCGCAGCGTATCGATCCGTGGGGTATCTTCACGGTCAGCCTGGCGCGCAGGACGGCATGATGCTGCGCCAGCAGGGCGAGGACAGGGCGGGAGGGGGAGCTGGTGTGGCGCCCGCCGAGGCTCGTCCATGGGGCCTGGCGCTGGTCCTGCTGGCCGGCATGGGGGCTTTGTTCTTTTCCTCGTATGGCCTGGCCAACTGGCTGGCGAGCCAGCGCGCCGAAGTCCCGTTCTTTTACTTTGAATGGGAGCGGCGCATACCCTTTGTGCCCTGGAGCATCGTGCCGTACTGGTCGATCGACCTGCTCTACGGCTTGTCGTTCTTCCTGTGGCGCACGCGTGCCGAACTGCTCGTGCACGCCAGGCGCTTGCTGGCGGCGCAAGTGATCTCGGTGGCATGTTTCATCGCCTTCCCCTTGCGCTTTGCCTTCGACCGCCCGCAGGCTGACGGCTTGCCCGGTCACCTGTTCACGCTGCTGGGTGGCTTCGACAAGCCGTTCAACCAGGCGCCGTCGCTGCATATCAGCTTGCTGGTGATCCTGTGGGTGGCTTACGCCATCCACGCGCGAGGCGGATGGCGCTGGCTGCTGCACGGCTGGTTCGTCCTGATTGGCGTGTCGGTGCTGACTACATACCAGCACCATGCCATCGACGTGCCTACCGGCTGGCTGGTGGGCTGGTTCTGCGTCTTCCTGTTTCCGTTTGGGCAGGGGCGGTGGATTGGCGGGCCCGCCGCCCGCGCCCGCACGCGGCAGCTTGCCGGGCGCTACGCCGCCGGCGCCCTGGCCGTAGGCGCGGTTGCCTTGGCGCTGTTGCCGGTGTCAGCGCTCGCGGCGCTGCTGCTGGGCTGGCTGGCCCTGTCCCTGGCTTGTGTCGCGGCGATTTACCGGCAAGGCGTGCCTGGCCTGTTCCAGAAGGGACACGACGGCACGATGCCGATGGCCGCGCACTGGGTGCTGGCGCCTTATCTGCTAGGGGCGCTTGCCAATTCGCGCTGGTGGACCCGCAGCCAGTCCGGCGCCAGCGAGATCGTGCCCGGGCTTTGGGTCGGCCGTTTTCCCGGCGGCGGCGAACTGCGCCGGCTCGGGGCGGATGCCGTGCTGGACCTGACCGCCGAGCTGCCGCGGCTGGCAAGCGCTACGCTGTATCGTTGCGTGCCGGTGCTGGACCTGACCGTGCCGACGCAGGCGCAACTGGATGAAGCGGTGGCCGTGCTCGACGCATGGCATCGCGACGGCCGCAAAGTGCTTGTATGCTGCGCGCTTGGCTACTCGCGCAGCGCCCTGGTGGCAGCCGCCTGGCTGGCAGGCCGTGCCGGCGCGCACGATGCCGGACAGGCGCTGGCGCTGCTGCGCAAGGGCCGGCCGGCCGTGGTGCTGGGCCCGGACAGCGTGGCCGCGCTGTCGCAATTCGTCGGCCGCCGGCAGGCGGCTGCATAGTCTTCAGGGGGAGCAGGCTATGTCGGTCCCGGTGCATGATGACGAGCCCCTCGGCGTTGCCGCGCAGCGCTGGGTGGCGCTCGCCGCGGTGGGTGGCCTCGACGGCGCGGCACGGCTGCTCTGGGCCGGGCTGGTGCTTGCGCTGATCAACCTGCTGCTGGCCGGCACCTTGTCGCCGGCGGGCCAGGTCTACCTGGTGCTGGGCATCGTGGCGGCCCTGTTCGGCGCCGTGCAGTTGTGGCTGCTGGCGCGGGTGGCAATCGATCGCCGGCTGTTCGCGGCGCTTGCCGATATGTCGCAAAGCGCCGGCACGGACGAGATGCTGGGCTCGCTGGACCAGGCGCTCGTGCGGCTGGGCTGGGCCAGGCCCGGGTCCGGCGGGCGGTCCCTGGCGCAGCGCGCTCGCGGCGCATTGCGCTTCCTTCACTGGGCGGGGGCGCTGGCTGCCCTCCAATTACTGGTGGCCTTGCTGCTACTGCTGCTGAGATAACGGAAGATGTGGCTTTCCAAACTGGTGGCACGCGCCATCATCCTGTTTGCGCGCCTGCTGACCGGCATGCAGGCCCGCTGGAACGGCTGCCTGCCCGCCGCGGTGCAGCGCATCTACTTTGCCAACCACAGCAGCCACGGCGATTTCGTGCTGATCTGGGGCTGCCTGCCGCCGGACCTGCGGCCGCTGACGCGGCCGGTGGCGGGCGCGGACTACTGGAACAAATCGGGCTTGCGCCGTTTCATCGGCAAGGATGTGTTCAACGCGCTGCTGATCGACCGCACACGCAGCGACCCGGGCAGCGACCCGGTGGCGCTGATGGAGCAGGCCGTGCGCCGCGGCGACTCGCTGATCCTGTTTCCCGAAGGCACGCGCAATACCACCGACGAGCGGCTCCTGCCCTTCAAGAGCGGCATCTACCACCTGGCGTGCGTTTGCCGGGACGTGGAGTTCGTGCCCGTGTGGATCGATAACCTCAACCGCGTGATGCCCAAGGGCGAGTTCGTGCCGGTGCCGCTGTTGTGCACCGTTACCTTCGGCAAGCCGCTGACCCTTGGTGCGGAAGAAGCCAAAGACGATTTCCTGGCGCGCTGCCGCGCAGGCCTGTTGTCGCTGGCGCCCGCGCTGGACTGAGAATCTATGAACCTTCCTCACCTGACCATGATGCACGAGACCTGGCTGCTGTTCGGTGGGGTGCTGGGCGTGCTTGTGCTGGCCTCCACCGTGACCGCGCTGCTGCGCTGGCGCATTGCCAGGGGTGGCCCGCACGCGGTGATCGATAATCTGGCCGCCCGGGTATCGGCGTGGTGGTGGATGATCGGCGTGCTCGGGGTGGCGTTCGCCGCGGGGCGGACCGCCATTGTCGTGCTGTTTTATCTGTTGTCGTTCTTCGCCTTGCGCGAGTTCATTACCATCACCACCACCCGGCGCGGCGATCACCGCGCCATCGTCGCCGCCTTCTTCGTCTTCCTGCCGCTGCAGTATGTGCTGGTGTATATCGGCTGGTATGGGCTGTTTTCGATTTTTATCCCGGTCTACGCCTTCCTGATCCTGCCCATCCTCTCGGCGCTGTCGGCGGAGACCACGCGCTTCCTCGAACGCTGCGCGGGAGTGCAGTGGGCGGTGATGATCTGCGTGTTCTGCGTCTCGCACGTGCCTGCGTTGCTGACCTTGCCGATTCCCGGCTTCGAGGATCGCAACCTGTTGCTGATCGCCTTCCTGGTGATCGTGGTGCAGGGCAGCGACGTGTTGCAGTACGTGTGGGGAAAGCTGCTCGGCAAGACCAAGATCGCGCCGCTGCTGTCGCCGTCGAAGACCGTGGAAGGCTTTATCGGCGGCGTGGCCAGCGCCACCGCGCTGGGTGCCTCGCTGTGGTGGATCACGCCCTACGGCTCTCCCTGGAAAGCGGGCCTGATCGCGCTGGTGATTGCCTTGATGGGCTTCCTTGGCGGACTGGTGATGTCGGCCATCAAGCGCGACCGCAACATCAAGGACTGGGGCCACATGATCCAGGGCCACGGCGGCATGCTGGACCGGCTGGATTCCGTGGTGTTCGCCGCGCCGATCTTCTTCCACATCACTCGTTACTGGTGGGTGCCCTGAGCGGAGCGTCCGCGCGCCGCCCCGTTCCTGCCCATCGGTCTCATCCATTCACTTCGCCATTCAGTTCGTCGCCTTGAAGGCGTACGGACTCTTTACCGGTACGGCACCCGAGGTGCCCGGCCGGCAGCCATATCATCATGTCAAGCAAGCGCATCGAGCAAATCGTTATTGTCGGGTTCGGCTGCATCGGCCAGGCCATCCTGCCATTGCTGGCCCATGCCTACCCGGAGGCCGCCGTCACGGTGGTGGACTGGGCGATGGACGCGCACCGGCTGTCACTCGCATCGCAATACCGCGCGGCGCCAGTGCATGCCACCGTCACACCCGGTAGCCACACCCGGCTGCTGGGCCCGTTGCTCGGGCCGCAAACCTTCCTGCTCAACCTGGCGCCTGCAGTATGCAGCCGCGACCTGATCGCGCTCGCGCAGGCGCACCAGTCGCTTTACCTCGATAGCGGCATCGAGCCCTGGGACTACGAGGACGGTGCGCACGCTTCCCCGCTTGGCAATTACGCCTTGCGCAGCGAAATGCTGGCGTTTGCCCACGGCCGCGAGCGGATGTCCACCGCGTTGGTCGCGCACGGCGCCAACCCCGGCCTGGTCTCCCTGCTGGTCAAGGCCGCCTTGCTGAAACTGGCGCGGCACGCGGGCATCCCCGGGTTGCCCGGCGCGCAGCCAGCGGATCGGGCCGGCTGGGCCGGGCTCGCGCGCCGGCTCGATGTGCGCGTGATCCAGGTGGCCGAGTACGACAGCCAGTCCGCACCGGGCTATCCCGCGCACGGCGAGTTCGCCAACACCTGGTCGGCCGATGGCTTCGTCACCGAATGCCTGCAGGACGCCGAACTCGGGTGGGGCAGCCATGAGCCCGCGCTGCCCCCGGAGGGTAGGCGCCACAGCTACGGCAGCGGCGCGGCCATCGTGCTGGACCGGCCCGGCCATCGCACGCGCGTGCGTTCCTGGTCCGCGCTGCATGGGCCGTTCGATGCCTACCTGATCACGCACAACGAGTCGATCTCGATTGCCGAGTACCTCAGTTGTACCGCGTATGGGCAGCCGCCGTACCGGCCCACCGCCTACTACGCCTATCGGCCCACCCGGGCTACGCTGGCTTCGATGCAGTGGCTGGGCGAGCGCGACGCAGGCCGCATTGCCAGCCACCGTATCCTCAAGGCAGAGATCACGGATGGCGTGGACGAACTCGGCGTGCTGCTGATGAGCGGACGTTACGGCGCGGTGTGGCACGGTTCGCAACTCGACATACAGCGGGCCCGCGCACTGGCGCCGCACAACTCCGCCACCAGCCTGCAGGTGGCTTCCAGCATCGTCGCCGCGATGCGCTGGGCGCAGGCCAATCCGGCGCGTGGCGTGACCGAGTCCGATGCCATGGATCACCAGGCGGTGCTCGAGCATGCCGCCGGGTGGTGGGCGCCGCTGGTTACCCGCTTTACCGACTGGACGCCCATGCCGGGCCGCCGCACGCTGGCCTTCGACGAATTCCTCCTTGCCGCGCCCACGCCTCTGGCCGCGGAAATTGCCTTGCCATGAAACGTGTTCCACAGACCCCGCGCGCCGACTGGCCGCAGCAGCTTGAGCGCATCGGCTTTCATTTCCACTCGCTCGACGAACAGAACCTGCCGCGCCAGGTAGACCGCAATACCTTCTTCTACTGGCGCGAGGATGTTGCCTATGAGTTTGAGGCACGGGAGATCGAGGCGCTGTATGCCGCGGCGCTGGACCTGAACCAGCGCTGCCTGGAGGCCGTGCAGCACGTGATCGATCACGACCTGTTTGCGCGGCACGCCATTGCCCCGGATTTCGCGGAGCTGATCCGCACCTCCTGGGATCGCGACGAGCCGACGCTGTTTGGCCGCTTCGACATGACCATGGATGCGCTCGGCGTGCCCAAGATGTACGAGTTCAACGCCGATACGCCAACCTCGCTGATCGAGTCGAGCCTGGCGCAGTGGTTCTGGAAGGAGGCCGTGCGGCCGGATGCCGACCAGTTCAACAGCCTGCACGAAGCGCTCGTGTCGCGCTGGCAATGGCTGCGCCGCCATTACCGCGACGCCACGGTATTGCACTTCGCCTGCATGTATGACAGCCAGGAAGATGTCTGCAATGTGGAGTACCTGATGGATACGGCGCTGCAGGCGGGCTGGTCGGTCAAGATGACCGAACTGGCGGAGGTTGGCTCCGATGGACGCGGCGGGTTCTTCGACGGCGACGACCAGCCGATGGAACTGGTGTTCAAGCTCTATCCGTGGGAATGGATGGCCACTTCCGATTACCGTGCCGAACTGGCGGGCAGCGCGGTGCGGTGGGTCGAGCCGCCATGGAAGGCCGTGCTATCCAACAAGGCCATCCTGCCGATCCTGTGGGACTTGTTCCCCGGCCATCCCAATTTGCTGGAGGCTTCGTTCAGCGAAGGCATCTTTGCCGGGCGCTCATACGCGAGGAAGCCCTTCCTGTCGCGTGAGGGCGAAAACGTGTCGCTGGTGACGCCGCAGGGCCGCTTCGAGAATCCCGGCGAGTACGGCGAGGATGGCTTCATGTACCAGGCCTACGCGCCCGCGCAGCGCTTTGACGAACGTTACACCACGCTCGGTGTATGGCTTGTGGATGACGTGCCCGCCGGCCTGTGCGTACGTGAGGAACTGGGTCCAATCGCGAAGAACACCAGCTTCTTCGTCCCGCATTATTTTCAGCAATCATAAGCCTGGAGAAAGACAGAGCAATGGCCAGGAAGAAAGGCAAGAAGGGCGGCCAGCCGTCAAAATATGGCAGCCCGTACCAGCCGCGGGCAAGCGGCTCCAGCCGGTCGGCATGGCCCGGCCAGGCTGCGTCCGTCCCGCGCGCCCAGCGCAAATCCCGCTCGCCGGCCCTGTGGCTGATCGGCGCCTGCGCGCTGGCTGCAGGCGTGGCGGCCATCGACTCATGCAGCGACGACGGCGACGATGAAGCCGTGACCGTGCGGCGCGCCAGCTACGCATCGCAGGCCGACTGCGAAGCCGACTGGAACGCACCCGAGGATTGCGAGAGCGTGCCGGTTGACGACATCTACGCCTCCAGCCTCGCGGATCCGGCTGGCAGCAATGCCAGCAGTGCGAGCGGGAGCAGCGGCGGCCATGGCGGTGGCTATCATGGTGGATATTACGGCGGCACCGTGGCCCGCCGGTACGGGCCGTACTACACCCAGTCGGGTACGGTCTACCATCCCGACGGCACGCAGACCCGGCGCGATATGTCGGGCGGCGCCGCGCGTCCGATGGGTGTCTACGACAGTAACGGCAGCCTCTCCCGTATCGCCGAGGCGCCTGGCACGCCGCATGCGACCATGGTGGAGGAGGGCACGCTGCGCCGGAGCAGCCTCGGGCGCGGTGTGACCGGCGGTATCTCGATGCGATCGGCCGCGGTCAGCCGGGCGCCGGTATCCTCGCGCGGCGGCTTTACCAGCCGCTTTGGCGGGTCCGGCCGCTCAGGTGGCGGTTGAGGCGGCGCACCGCGCGATTCCATTTCTTGCTTGGCAGACGATTTGACCTATCCGGCATGCTGTATCCGATCCAAGCGGCCGGTACGAAATAACCAGGAGTCCAAATGACATTCCCGCTGCAGCCGGTTTACGCCTACCTGATTTATATTCTCGCCAGTTTCGCCATGCTGGGATTGTTCCTGTTGGTGTATACGCGCATTACGCCGCACCGTGAGTTCGAGTTGATCCGCCAGGGGAATGTGGCGGCGGCCTTATCGCTGGGCGGCGCGGTATTGGGGTTTTCTCTGACGTTGTCGGCCAGCATCCAGCACAATGCCGCCTTCTCGATGTTTGTGCTTTGGGGGTTCGGTGCCTTCGTGGTGCAGGTGCTGGCCTATGTGCTTGTGGCGCGGGCGCTGCACGGCGTCAGCGAACAAATTACCGCGGATAACCGCGGCATGGGCGCGCTGATGGGCGTAGTGTCGCTTTCCGCGGGCATCGTCAATGCAGCCTGCCTGGCGTAGGAGCATGGCGGCGATGGGGATACCGCTTGGGAAATGTCTGTGCCAGCATGGGCGCAAGACCCTGTAAAATCGTACCCTACAGGCGGCTCGATCTGCCTGGCGATCCCCCTTCCTCCGCTATGCCGGCCATCCGCCGCCGGGAAAGTCAATTACGAAAGTCATGTCAGAGTCTGATGAAGCCAAAATAGCCGCGGCGACGTGGGTCCGTGAGCAGATGGACCTCCACGGCCTCACGCTCGACGATTTACTTGAAGCGGGCTGTTTTGCCGCACCCCCGGCGCCTGCCCCGGTGATACCGGCGGCGACACTTGCCGTTCCCGCACCGGCTCCCGCGCAGGCAGCAGAGGCGGAAAATCCCGCGCGGCCGCTGTACCGCAATGCCATGGGGCAGAGCTGGGATGGAACCGGCGAGCGCCCGGAATGGCTGCAGCGCGCGGTCAATGCCGGACAGACGATCGACTTTTTCCGCGTCGGATAACACCTCCGGGCATCCCCCGCGCTTCAAGCCCGCCGGGTGCGCCTCACTGCGCCGGAGGCTGCACCGCAAGCGTGGTTATCGTCAGCACGCCGTTGGCGCGGACCACGATGAACTTCACCCGGTCGCCCTCCTTGACCTGCCCCAGCAGGGCGGGGTCTTGCACACGGAAGATCATGGTCATGGCACCCATATCCAGGTTGGCGATAGGGCCATGCCGGATGGTGAGTTTGCCGGCAGCCGCATCCACCTTGCGGATTTCGCCATCGGTCATGGGCGCTGCCTCCGCCTGGACCGCGCCGGGCGCCCCGGCGGCATTCCCGGTGTCCGCGGGATTGACGTTATTGCCAGTATCGGTGGCGGCGCGGGCCGGCAGGATGGTGGCGGCCGCCAGCAGGGGCAGCAGCGCGAGCAGGATCTTGTGGATTTTCATGTGGATGCCTTTCTGATTACTTGGTATTCGATACATGGATCTTTAGCGCACGCGGACCTGTCCCCGCATGCCGGCGTCATAGTGGCCGGGCAGCAGGCAGCCAAAGGCGACGTGGCCGCCGCGCGTGAAACGCCACAGCATTTCTCCGCTCTGTCCGGCTTCCAGCGTGACGGCGTTGGGGTCGGCGTGTTCCATCTCGGGCATTTTCAGCATGTCGGCATAGTGGGCTTGCAGGTCGGCCTCGCTGCCGAGCACCATCTCGTGCCGTAGCTTGCCGGCGTTGCGGACGACGAAGCGGATGGTTTCGCCGGCCTGCACGGTGATGTCCGACGGGCTGAAGCGCATGTTGTCGGTCATGTCGACCTTGATGGTGCGGCTCACGCTGGCAGCATCGCCAGGCTCGCCGATGGCGCTGGGGCCATCGCCATGATGGCTGCCGTGGTTGCCCGCGGCGAGGGCGCTGGCGCACACAAGCGCGAGGGACAGGGCGCTGGCGGCGGCCGCGGCACGGGATTGCATTTTGCGCATCTTTTCTTTCCTTGATTGGGTTGACGTGCTCATTGGTGCGATGACTGGCTTGCGCCGGGCGTGCCGGCGTACTCGAAGGCAACCGTGCCCTTCGGGTGGCGGTACCAGCCGGGGTCCCGGTAGTCGTTGCGGCCAAGGCCGGCGCGCACCTTGAGCACGCTGAACATGCCGCCCATCTCGATCGGCCCGAATGGTCCCTGCCCGGTCATCATCGGCAGCGTGTTGTCGGGCAGCGGCATTTCCATGCCGCCCATATCCGCCATGCCGGCCTCGCCCATCGCCATGTAGTCGGGCAACAGCGCATTCATGCGCTTGGCCAGGTCCTTCTGCTTGACGCCGATCATGGTCGGCATCTGGTGGCCCATGGCGTTCATGGTGTGGTGCGACTTGTGGCAGTGGAATGCCCAGTCGCCCGGGTTGTCGGCGACGAACTCGATCGCGCGCATCTGCCCCACCGCCACGTCGGTGGTGACTTCCGGCCAGCGCGCGGACGGCGGCACCCAGCCGCCGTCGGTGCCGCTCACCTCGAAGCGGTGCCCGTGCAGGTGGATCGGGTGGTTGGTCATGGTGAGATTGCCAAAGCGGATGCGCACGCGATCGCCCAGGCGCACCGGCAGGCTGTCGATGCCGGGGAACACACGGCTGTTCCAGGTCCACATATTGAAGTCCGTCATCTCGGCCACGCGCGGTGTATAGGATCCGGGATCGATGTCGTAGGCCGAGATCAGGAAGACGAAGTCCCGGTCGACCCGCATCTGCGCGGGGTCCTTCGGATGCACCACCAGGAAGCCCATCATGCCCATCGCCATCTGCACCATCTCGTCCGAATGCGGGTGGTACATGAAGGTGCCGGCGTGCTTCATCTCGAACTCGTAGACGAAGGTCTTGCCGGGCGGGATATGCGGCTGAGACAAGCCGCCCACGCCGTCCATGCCGGCGGGCAGGATGATCCCGTGCCAGTGCACGGTCGTGTGTTCAGGCAGCTTGTTGGTGACGAAGATGCGCACCTTGTCGCCTTCCACGCACTCGATGGTGGGGCCGGGGCTCTGGCCGTTGTAGCCCCACAGGTGCGCCTTCATGCCGGGCGCGAATTCGCGCTCGACGGGCTCCGCCACCAGGTGGAACTCTTTCCAGCCTTGGTGCATCCGCCACGGCAGGGTCCAGCCATTGAGCGTAACCACCGGGTTGTACGGACGGCCGGTGGCGGGCGCCAGCGGCGGCTGGGTGGCGGCGCTGGCTTGCAATGCGGCTTCGGGCAGCACAGCGGCGCCGGCGCGCGTCACCAGCGCCGCGCCGAGCATGGTGGCGCCGGAGCCATGCAGGAATTGTCTACGGGTAACCATGATCATTGTCCTTTGGGCGAGGCCGGAAATGTCGGGCTTGCGGGGGCCGGGGGCGCGTTGGCGGAAGAGGGCGATGCAGGCGGCGGCAAGGCGCCAGCTTCCGGCAGCCGTCCGCCGAGCGCGCCCTGGAGTTCGGTTTCAGCCACCCAGTACTCGCGCAGCGCGTCGAGATAGCCATTCACCGCGCCCACCTGCTCGCGTGCATCGGCCAGCAGTTCGAATACGCTGACCAGCATGCCGTTGTAGCGCAGCAAGCCCTCGTCGGAGATGCGCTTGCGCAGCGGCACCACTTCGTCGCGGTAGTGCCGCGCGATGTCGTAGCGCGCCTGGTAGCCGGCATAGCTCTCGCGGACTTCCGAGCGGGCATTGATGGCGCTCTCCGCCAGCCGGCTGGCGGCTTGCATATAGACCGCTTCGGCGCGGGCCACGCGGGCGCCGCCCCAGTCGAACAGCGGGATCTCGATATCGATGCTGTAACCCGTTTCACGCGGCTTGGCGGTCTCCGAGTTGCTCAGGTAGCTCACATCGAGCACGCTGATAAAGCGCGTCGCCCTGGTCAGGCCAAGCGAGCGTGCCAGGCTGTCCAGCTGCAACCGGCCGGCTTGCAGGTCAAGCCGGCCGGCAATGGCAAAGCCCTCCAGGTCGGCCAGCGCGGGCCTGGCTTTCGGCAGGTCCGGCAAGCGCTCGGGGAGCCGGTATTGCGCGCCGGTACCCCACAGGCCAAGGCGGCGCGTCAGCTGCTCGCGCGCTGCCAGGGCCTGCTGGCGCGCACGCGCGAGTTGGGTGGCGGCGTCGGCATAGAAGGCTTGCTCGCGCGCGTGATCGAGCGCGCTGACGTTACCCGCCCTCGCGAGGTCGCGAGCGAACAGCGCGCCTGTCTCGGCAGCATTCTTCACCTGCTCGGCATAGCGTGCCGACTGTTCCGCGGCGACCGCATTGACGAAGGCCTTGCGCGTTTCCAGCGCTTGCCGCAGCAAGGTGTCGGCCACGGCCAGCCGGGTTTGGGCAAAGCGGTCCTGTTCGATGCGGGCCGCCAGCGGCAGCACCAGCAGGTTCATCAGGCCGACCGAGATGGCGCGGTCGATCTTCAGGTCGTCGCCCTGGCGCTTGCGGCTGAAGGAAAAGCCAGGGTTGGGCAGGCGCGTGGCCTGCACGTATTCGGCCTCGGAGATACCGAGTTCGGCAAAGGCCGCCTGCAAGCCGGCGTTGTTGAGCAGCGCGATCTGTACCGCGCTGTCGGCATCGAGCGGCTGCGCCAGCAAGGCCTGGGTGCGCTCGAAGACGGCGGCGCGATCCTCATCGGAGCGCACCCAGAGGGCATCCTTGCCGAGGCGTTCGCGCGCGGCGGTGGCCGCGGTGCCGAAGCCGCCATCGGGGGTAAATCCGGCGCAGCCGGCCAGCAGCAGGGCGCAAGCCGCTGCCGCCAGCCCGGGCCGGAATGGCAATCGGAGAGACATGCGGCGCCCTTAGTGGTGGCGGCCGTGGCTGGCGCTCGCCTGCCCGGGCGTGGCAGGCTTGCCGGCGGGTATCGGCGCGCCGGCGCTTGGCGCGTCCTTGCTTGCCGGGGGCGCGACCTGGGCATTGGACTCCCGCCATGGGGCGATCGGCTGGGCCTGGAACGGCACGTAGCCGGCGAGCACGTTCAGTGCCGGCAAGGGCGGCACGGATGCGCCGGGGTCGAGCGGATTGGCGGCAGGTGCGCTGGACTGGGCCGACGACAAGGCCGGCCCGAGCAGCAGGCAAGCCGCCGCGAAAATGCGGACGAAATGCATGACAACCTCAGTGTTCGTGGGGGGGCGCGGTTAGCGGCGCGGGGCAAAACGAACGGGGGATGAGCGTGCGCTGGGCGCACCTCGGGTGTCAGCAGCGTGCGGCGGGCGGGCGGTACGAGGGCGAGGGAAGGAAACCGGTATAGGCGGCCAGGGCGGCTGCCGGTGTGGCATGGCCGTGGCTGGCCAGGGCGAGTTCAGGCAGGATCGTGGGCATGACCGCCCCGAGCGCACAGGCGGCACAGGCGCTGCAGGCCCCACCGGCGCCGTGGCTGGCGTGGTGATCCTGCGGGCCGGATTGGTCGGCGATGTCTGTCACGTCGGCCTGGTCATGCGCCGGGTCCACGGCGTCATGGCAATGCGCGCTGGCATGGCTGCCAAGCGCATCCTCCGCCTGCGATTTCATTGCCGCATGACGTAACATCATCGATGTCATGGCAGGCGAATCGGTCGGCAGCCCGTGGGATGCCTGCACCGACTGCGCCGCGCTGCAGACCATCATGACTGCCGCCGCGACACCCTGTGCGGGCAGCGCGATCATGGCGAGACATAGCAGGAAGGAGCTCAGGAGACGTTTCATCGGGGCAGGAAAATGGCAGCCGTTATTGTACCTGCATTGAAAGGTGCGAAAGCGTGACGCGAACATGACAAACCTGTCATCTTTTGCCGCGGCGGGTTTTCCTCGTATAGCGTGTCGGTCTTGCAGGGCCGCCCGATAACCGGCGGATGGCCGGCGGATGCCCGGCAGATGGCTCGGAGTGAATGGAAATGCGCATATTGATTGTTGAAGACGAACCCAAGGCAGGCGACTACCTGCGCAAGGGCCTGACTGAATCCGGTTTCGTGGTGGACCTGGCACGCGACGGGGTGGACGGGCTTGCCCATGCGCGCGGCCAGGAGTACGACCTGATCGTGCTGGATGTGATGTTGCCGGGCATGGATGGCTGGCAGGTGCTCCAGGAACTGCGGCGCGAGCGCGATACGCCTGTCTTGTTCCTGACCGCGCGCGACGAGCTCTCGGACCGCCTCAAGGGCTTGGAGCTGGGTGCTGACGACTATATGGTCAAGCCCTTCGCTTTTGCCGAACTGGTCATGCGCATCCGTACCATCCTGCGGCGCGGCCCCTTGCGTGAAAGCGAGCTGATCGAAGTGGCGGACCTGCAGATCGACAGCGTCAAGCGGCGTGTCACCCGCGACGGGCAGAAGCTCGAGCTGACCTCCAAGGAGTTCGCGCTGCTGCAACTGCTGGCGCGCCGCAGCGGCGAAGTGCTGTCGCGTTCGCTGATCGCCTCGCACGTATGGGACATGAATTTCGACAGCAATACCAATGTGGTCGATGTTTCTATCCGCCGGCTGCGCGCCAAGGTGGACGATCCCTTCCCCCGCAAGCTGATCCACACCCGCAGGGGCATGGGCTACGTACTGGAAGAGGAGGCCCTGTGAGCCGGGCGATGTCAGAGGCCGCGTCTTGATCCGCGCTGTACTGCGCCTGCCGGCATCGCTCACGGCACGGCTTGCGTTGGCCTATGGCGCCGCCACCGTGGCCATCCTGGTGGCCGTAGGCACTTACCTGGCGAGCGCGCTTGCCGCCCAGTTGCAGGATCGCGACGAGAGCGAACTGGTCAGCGAAGTCCTGCTGGTGCGGCACCTGCTGCGCGAAGTCAGTTCGGAGGAGGAGATCCGGGCCGACACACATCGCTTTGCCGATCTCGCGCTGGGCCATGAAGGCCTGATCCTGCTGGTACGCGGCAGCGAGGGCGCGCCGCTGGTGAGCCTCAATCCGCGCCATGAACCGGTGCCGGTGTTGTCCGTGCTGCCTGCCGAGACGCACCCCGACAAATCGCGGCTGCACACCTGGTACCCGCGCAATGGCGTTGCTTCGCGCGGCATCTCCGCGCTTGGGCAACTGGGAGATTCCGATCGCGCAGTCGAGATTGTGGTGCTGCGCGACGCAGGGTACCGCGTCGCGCTGATGAAGGCATACCAGACCCAGATGCTCTGGGCCACGCTGTGCGGTGCGGCGGTGGCGGCCGGCTTGGGCTACCTGCTGGCCAGGCGCGGCTTGCGTCCGCTCAGGCGCATGGCCGAGGACGCCTCGGCCGTCACCATGAGCCGGCTTGCCACGCGCCTCGATGCCGGGCAGGCGCCCACCGAACTGCGCGCGCTGGTGGCTGCGCTTAACGACATGCTCGCGCGCCTGGAGGATGGCTTTCGCCGGCTCTCCGAATTCTCGGCCGACCTCGCGCATGATTTCCGCACCCCCATCAGCAACCTGATCGGCCAGACCCAGGTTACGCTCGGCCAGAGCCGCCCGGTGCAGGAGTACGAAAACCTGCTGGAGTCCAACCTGGAGGAATACGAGCGCCTGGCCCGCATGATCGAGAACATGCTGTTTCTCGCGCGTGCCGACCATGCGCAGGTGGCCATGAAGGTGCGCGAGCTGGACGCGAGGGCGGAGCTGGACAAGGTGGCCGAGTACTACGAGGCCGTTGCCGCGGACCGCGATATCAAGGTGCAACTGGCGGGGCAGGGCAGCGTGCATGCCGACCAGACCTTGCTGCGGCGCGCGGTGACCAACCTCGTCGACAACGCCCTGCGCCATGCCCCCGCCGGCAGCGCCGTGGATATCCGGGTGGCGGCGGACGCCCATGCCACCAGGATCCGGGTGGGCAACGGCGGTGGCGGGATCGCCCCGGAGGCGCTGCCGCATGTATTTGGGCGCTTCTACCGGGGAGATCCGGCGCGCAGCAATTCGGCGGCCTCCACCGGGCTCGGGCTGGCCATCGTCGACACCATCATGCGCCTGCATGGCGGCAGCGTCAGCCTGCGCAGTCTGCCTGGCGAGACGGTGGCTGAGCTGACGTTTCCGCTGATGCCTCAGGCGACAGGCGCGCGGCCGGCCAAGGTTTGAAGGTTAAGGGACGAAGCGCAGGGGAGCCGCTTGTGCGGAGCTACGTCGACGGTTCTTCCCTGACAGGCCAGGCCGCGCGCAAGGTGGGGTCATCAGACCCCGGCCACGCAGGCCCGTTTGAAGGGGCCTGTGTGGACTTCCCCAGGTCTTAGCCGTTCGGCAACGCTGGCGCCGGATCCGCACCGGCCAGGCGTTCGTTGCCAGCTTCGCGCACCTGGCCAGCCTCGTCCTCATCTCGCCGATGGGCCAGCCGGTAGAGCACCGGCAGCACCAGCAAGGTCAGCGCGGTGGAAGACAGGATGCCGCCGATCACCACCGTGGCGAGCGGGCGCTGCACTTCAGCTCCGGTTCCGGTGGCGATCGCCATCGGGATAAAGCCCAGCGATGCCACCAGCGCCGTCATCAATACCGGGCGCAGCCGGGTCAGCGCGCCAGTGTGGATGGCTTCATCCAGCGGCTTGCCTTCTTCGCGCAGGCTGCGGATGAAGGACAGCATGACCAGTCCGTTGAGCACCGCCACGCCGGACAGGGCGATAAATCCCACCGCCGCCGAGATCGACAGCGGAATGCCCCGTAGCCACAGCGCCAGAATGCCGCCGGTGAGCGCGAAGGGGATGCCGGTAAAGACCAGCAGGCCATCGCGCATATTGCCGAACATGGCAAACAGCAGCACGAACACCATCAGCAATGCCACCGGCACCACGATCTGCAGCCGCGTGGTGGCGGATTGCAATTGCTCGAAGGTGCCGCCCCAGGTGACCCAGTAGCCGGCGGGGATCTTGGCCTGGCGATCGAGCGTGGCCATGGCATCCGGCACGAAGGTGCCTACGTCACGCCCGCGCACATTGGCGCTGACCACGATGCGGCGCTTGCCGTTCTCGCGCGAGACCTGGTTGGGGCCGGGGGCGAGGGTGAGCGTTGCCACTTCGCCCAGCGGGATGTAGCTGGCGCTTGCCGTGGTTCCCTTGGGCAAGGGAATCGGCAGGCGCCGCAGCGCTTCCACATCGGCGCGGATGCCTTCCGGCAGGCGCACGCCGATATTGAAGCGGCGGTCACCCTGGAAGAAGATGCCGGCATCGCGCCCGCCGACGGCGATGGCCACCGTGTCCTGCACGTCGGTCATATTGAGTCCGTAGCGGGCCGCGCGGGCACGGTCCACGTCCACCGTGAGCACCGGCAGGCCGCTGGTCTGCTCGACCTTGACTTCGGTCGCGCCGGGGATGGATTGCAGCACGTTGGCGACCTTTTGCGCGGTATCCTCCAGCACGGCGTTGTCGTCGCCGAAAATCTTCACGGCCACGTCGCTGCGCACCCCGGAGATCAGTTCGTTGAACCGCAACTGGATCGGCTGCGAGAACTCGTACTTGTTGCCGGGGATGGTCGCCAGTTCGGCCTCCATCTCCGCCAGCAGTTGCTCGCGCGTCTTGGACGGGTCGGGCCACTTTGCCCACGGCTTGAGCATGATGTAGCCGTCGGACGCGTTGGGCGGCATCGGGTCCGAGGCGATCTCGGCGGTGCCGGTGCGGGCGAACACGCGCTCGATCTCGGGGAACTTCTCCTTGAGGCGCGTTTCGATCTGTTGCTGCATCGCGAGCGACTGCGTCAGGCTGGTGCCGGGAATGC
Organism: Cupriavidus sp. F041; assembly: GCF_057814235.1. Lineage (NCBI taxonomy): Bacteria > Pseudomonadati > Pseudomonadota > Betaproteobacteria > Burkholderiales > Burkholderiaceae > Cupriavidus > Cupriavidus sp. F041. The sequence continues at coordinate 346,529 of NZ_JBVASY010000001.1, read as the reverse complement.
GCAGCGCCTGCACGGCGAAATCGCCTTCGTTCAGGTTGGGGATGAACTCGCTGCCCAGGCGCGTCGCCACCAGGCCGCTCAGCAGCACCGCCACGGCGGCAAGGGTCAGCACCACCGGTGTGTTGGCGATGGTCTTGCCGAGCATCGGCGCATAGGCGCGCTTGGCCCACAGCATCAGGCGGTTTTCCTTCTCGGCCACCTTGTCGCCGATAAACAGCGCTACCGCCGCAGGCACGAAGGTCACCGACAGGATCATGGCCCCGATCAGCGCCAGCACCACCGTCATTGCCATCGGGTGGAACATCTTGCCCTCCACGCCGGTCAGCGCAAAGATCGGGATGTAGACGATCATGATGATGAGCTGGCCGAAGATCAGCGGCCGGCGCGCCTCCCTGGAGGCGGCAAAGACTTCGTGGAAGCGTTCGCTGCGGGTGAGCGGGCGGCCGTGCTGTTGCTGGGCATGCGCCAGCCGCCGCACGCAGTTCTCCACGATCACCACCGCGCCATCGATGATGATGCCGAAGTCCAGCGCGCCCAGGCTCATCAGGTTGGCACTGATCTTGTAGGTCACCATGCCGGTGAACGTAAACAGCATGGATAACGGGATCACCAGCGCGGTGATGATGGCGGCGCGCAGGTTGCCGAGGAACAGGAACAGGATCACGATCACCAGGATCGCGCCCTCGACCAGGTTCTTCTTGACGGTGGCGATGGCGCGGTCGACCAGCACTGTGCGGTCGTACACCGTGACGGCCTTGATGCCCGCCGGCAGGGAACGGTTGATGGCAGCCATGCGCTGGTCTACCGCTTGCGACACGGCACGGCTGTTCTCGCCGATCAGCATGAAGACGGTGCCCAGCACTACCTCGCGCCCGTTGTCCGTAGCGGCGCCAGTACGCAGTTCACGCCCGACTCCCACATCGGCCAGGTCGCGGATGCGGATGGGCTGGCCTTGCGCGCTGCCGACGATGATGTCGCGGATATCGTCGATGGACTTGACCTGTCCCGGAGCGCGCACCAGGTATTGCTCCCCGCGCCGTTCGATATAGCCGGCGCCCACGTTGGCATTGTTTTTCTCCAGCGCCGCTACCACGTCCTGCAGGCTCAGGCCGTAGGAAGCCAGCCTTTCCGGGCTTGGCGTCGCCAGGTATTCCTTGGCGAAGCCGCCGATGGAGTTGATCTCTGTCACGCCTGGCATGGTGCGGAGCTGAGGCTTGATGACCCAGTCCTGGATCTCGCGCAGATCGGTCGGGGTGTACGGCGTGCCGTCGGCCTTCCTTGCGCCGTCCTCGGCTTCCACCGTCCACAGGTAGATCTCGCCGAGCCCGGTCGAGATCGGACCCATCTGCGGCGCCACGCCCGTAGGCAGGTTCTGCGCGGCTTCCTGGATGCGCTGATTGACAAGCTGGCGCGCGAAGTAGATATCGGTGCCGTCCTTGAAGATCACCGTCACCTGGGACAGGCCGTAGCGCGACAGCGAACGGGTTTGCTCCAGCCCGGGCAGCCCGGACATGGCGGTTTCGATCGGATAGGTGACGCGTTGCTCGGTTTCGAGTGGCGAGTAGCCTGGCGCGGACGTGTTGACCTGCACCTGCACGTTGGTGATGTCGGGCACCGCGTCGATGGGCAGCCGGCTGTAGTTGTAGATGCCGAGCGCCGCCATGGCGAACACGGCCAGCAGCACTAGCCACCGCTGCTCGATGGCAAAGCGGATCATTCGTTCAAACATGATGGTGTCTCCGCTTAGTGGCTATGCTCGGCGCCGGCCTTGCCCAGCTCGGCCTTGATCACGAAGCTGTTGTCGGCCACGTACTTCCAGCCGGCTTGCATCCCGTTCGTGATCTCGACCAGCTTGCCGTCGCTGCGTCCGGTCTTGACCGGTTGCGCCAGGAAGCCGCCCGGCACCGCAACGAACACCACCTGCTGCTCGCCATTGCTTTGCAGCGCCTGGGCGTCGATGGCCACTGGCACCTCGGCGCTGGAATCGGTCACGCCCACGGTAACGAACAAGCCGGGACGCCAGGCCATCTTCGGGTTGGGCAGGGTAACGCGGGCCGTGGCCGTGCGGGTTTGCTGGCCCAGCAGGGATCCGACATACGAGACAGTTCCCTCGGCCTTGCCGTCGAAGGCGGTCGAGGCGATCTTCACCTTCTCGCCGACGCGCACGCGGTCCAGGTCCTTGGGCGCGATCACGAATTCGGCCCATACCGTGCTCAGGTCCGAGATGATGAACACGTTGGCGTCAGCTGCCACGGCTTCGCCAAGCGCCAGGTGCTTCTCCACCACGGTGCCGTCGAAGGGGGCGCGCAGCTCGAAGCGGTTGAGCGACTTGCCGCCTGCATTGCCGCTGGCGCCGATGGCGGTCAGCTTCTGCGTGGCGTTTTGCGTGGCGATGCGCGCCTCCTGTAGCGCGGTGCGCGCCGCCAGGTAGTCCTGCTCGGCGGAAATCTTGTCTTCCCAGAGCTTCTTCTCGCGCTGGAAGGTCGATTCGGCCAGTTCCAGGCGCTTTTGCGCGGCCAGCAGTTCGCTGCGCTGGTCGGACAGCGCGGTGCTGGCCAGCACCGCCAGCAAGTCGCCTTTTTTCACTTGCTGCCCAAGGTTGGCCGACACGCTTTCCACCACGCCGGCTACGCGCGGCACCACGTGGGCGGTGCGGTCCTCGTTGAAGCGGATCTCGCCGGGGAAGGAGACTGTTGCCTCGATACGCTCAGGCCCGGCGGCGAGCAGCGTGAGCCCGGCGCCCTGGATCTGCCCGGGCGTCATCTCGACGCGGCCTTCTTCCTTGCCGAGCTTGATCGCGATGGGCGCATTGCTGCCCGGCAGCGTCACATTCAGGCTGGCATCGAACGCGTGCGGTTCCTCGATTGTGGCTTCGCTTTGCAGGTAGGACCCGGCGGGCCGGAAACCCAGCGGTTCCTTCTCGCCGGTGAGGCGCTGCAGTTGCCCCGACACCTTGATGCCCGCCGGCGCCACCGCCTTGCCGCCTTGCGCGACCCAGATCCGCATGCGCGGGCCGCCTTCACTGGCGCCGGCTTCGGCCACCAGCACTTCCACGCTGGCATCGCCTTGCTTGAACAGCTGTCCGCCATTGGGGCCTGTGCTGCTTTCGTGATGCTCGCCGTCGCCATGTGCGGCGGCGTCGTCGTGCGCAGAGCCGGCTTTGCCGTCGTGATGCTCGCCGTCGTTGTGGGCGGCGGCCTCTGTATGCGCGCCGTGTCCGCCTTCGGCCGCGCTGTTGCCGCGGCCGGTGAAGATCAATGCCGCGCCTGCCAGCGTGCCGCCGGCCAGGATGATGGCGATGCTCGTTCTTTGCTTGCTGCTGATTGCCATGATGGGTTCCTTTGACTCAACGGCCAAGAATGCGGTCGATGGTAGTGGCGGCCTGGTAGGCGGTGGCGACCACGCCGAGATAGCGGATGCGCGCCTGGAACCAGGTGCGCTGCGCATCGAGCACGTCGAGGAAGTTGAACTTGCCGGCTTCGAAGCCGCGCGTGGCGGCCTCGTAGGCCTGTTGGGCGGCAGGCAGCACGGTGCCCTTGAGGGATTCGGCCGAAGTCCGGGATACGGTCAGTTGCCGCGCGGCTTGCTGCAGTTCATTGGCGAGCCGCACCTGCGTCGCGCGGTACTCGTCGGCGGCCTTGTCGGCCTGGCGCATGGCGGCGTACAGATTGCCCTGGTTGCGGTCGAACAGCGGCAACGGCAGCGACACGCCCAGCACTGGCATGGTGCCGCGATCGGAACTGTTGTCGCGCTTGCTGCCCAGGCTGACGGTCAGGTCTGGATACTGGCGGCTGCGTTCCACGCCAATGATGGCCTGCCGCCGCTCCAGCTCCAGCCGGCTGTTCGCCAGTTCCGGCGCGCTGTCCAGCGCTTGCGTCAGGATGGCGCCGTCGGGGCGCGCGGGGAGGGTGTCCAGATTGCCGGTGGCCTCAAGGAAGCGGGCTTCGCTGCTGCCCCACAGGCCAGCGAGGGCCTGCCGCGCTACGGCCAGCGCGGCCTCGGCGTCGGCGACTTCGAGCTCGGCATTGGCCTGTTCGACGCGCGCCTTGCTTTCCTCGAGCGGCGCGATCTTGCCGGCGGCCACGCGGCGGGCCGCGGCCAGCGCGCCCTTGGCGGCGATGTCGGCCGAGCCCCGCGCAAGCCTGACGCGCTCCTGCGCGATAACCACCGCAAAGAAGCCGCCTACAACGGCGGCGCGCAAGTCGGTGCGGGTCGCGCCCAGTTGCGATTGCGCGAGTTCGCGCGCTTTCTGCGCCGCGCCGATCCGCGCGGAGCGCTTGCCGCCAAGTTCGACCGGCAGGTTGACCTGGGCCGTTGTGGTGCGTGTGTCGCGGCGGTTGTCCTCGAACAGCACCGCGACTTCCGGGTTGGGGATGGTGCGCGCCTGCATGATGCCGCCCTCGGCAGCATCAAGTTCATGGCCGGCTGCCGAGAGCGTGAAATTGCGTCCGGCCGCGAGGGCGAGCGCATCTTCCAGCGTTAGCCTGCCGGCAGGCTCCGCGATTTGCCGGGCCGCCTGTGCAGCGGGGAATGGCGTGGTCGCCGCGTTCTGGGCGAACGCGGAAGGGCTGAGCAAAGCTGCCGCCAGCCCGAGCGGCATCACAAGTGTTCTCATCGAATTTCACCGGGAAAAAGCCAGGGAAGTTCGGCGAGACGAGAGTCTGGAGGTAAAGGGAGTCGTCTCGCCGGTCAGACGGCGAGAGACCACTGCGGGCGGTCGGGGGTGGCGCCGGGCGCCGACAGGTAGGACGCGGCAAGCGCCCGGTAGCTGATGGCCACGCCGTGATGCGAGGCGGTCGCGCCGAGGTCCGGCAGGACCAGCTGGGCGCTGGCAAAGTGGCAGACGGCGCAGTCGAGATCGGGCAGCTTGATATTGCCCTTGCCGTCCTTGCTGTCGGTACTGCCGTGCTGGGTGACCTTGCCCTGGTGGGCGTGGCTATGGTGGCCGAAATGCCAGTTGTCGCTGGCCGCGGCGATCGTGTTGTCCTGGGGTGCGCTTTCGTGATGGCAATACGCCGCTGCACCGGCCCAGGCGAACTGGAGCGGCAGCATGATGGCGAAAAGCAGGATCAGGAAACGTCGCATGCGGCGGATTATATAGGCAGGAAGCATGACCCTTGTGCGACTGTGGCTTAAGACTGTGGCTTAACACCTGGCGCAAGAGGCAGCGGCAGGTGCCGTATCGGGTCAGCCGCTTGCATTCAAGCCGGGTGCGAGTGCGTGCCGCCAGCGAGGTTCCCTGCAGAGGCGCCGGATGTTGCACTTTGAGGATGATTCACAATGCGCTTGACCCTGTAGTCGCTCCAGGGTCTTAAATGGGCGGTAAGCAATAACAAGCAGGAAAAACCGCCATGCCTAGCGCCACGCCAGACCAAGCCTCGCTTCGTGACCAGAAGGGTGTCAATCACGGGCATTCACACGCACATGATCACGCGCACAAGCACGGGCACGAGCACGGGCATGTGCACCAGCATGGCCATGATCACGATCACCGCGCCCAAGCTGGCAGCCCGGCGTGTTGTGGCTGCGCCAGTGCGGCGCCTGCGGCTCTCGTTTCGGTCCCGGCAGGCGCCGCTGCGGCCAGCTATCGCATCGATGCGATGGACTGCCCCACGGAAGAGACCCTGATCCGGAACAAGCTGGGCAGCATGGCCGGCGTGGCGGCGCTGCAGTTCAACCTGATGCAGCGCGTACTGACGGTGCACCACACGCTGGATTCCCTGGAGCCGGTGGTGCGCGCCATCGAGAGCCTCGGCATGAAGGCCGAACCGCTGTCGGAGCAGGCGGCGGAGTTGCCACAGCAAGCCGCCAAGCCGTGGTGGCCGCTGGCGCTGGCCGGCGTGGCCGCGCTCGGTGCGGAGGTGGTGGGATGGCTGCAAGTGCCTGCCCAGGATTGGCTGGCCCCCCTGTTGGCACTGGCGGCCGTGGCCATGGCCGGGCTTGGCGTCTACAAGAAGGGTTGGATTGCACTGTCCAACGGCAACCTGAATATCAATGCGCTGATGAGTATCGCCGTCACCGGCGCCATGCTGATCCGGCAATGGCCGGAGGCCGCCATGGTCATGGTGCTGTTTGCGCTGGCCGAGCGCATCGAGGCGGCATCGCTGGATCGCGCCCGCAATGCCGTGCGCGGCCTGATGGCGATGGCGCCGGAGCGGGCCACGGTGCGGCAGCCGGACGGCAACTGGCTGCCGGTGGATGCCCGCGCGGTGCCCATCGGCGCGCTGGTGCGGCTGCGTCCCGGCGAACGTGTGGCGCTCGACGGCCGCGTGCTGCGTGGCCAGTCCACGCTGGACCAGGCACCGATCACCGGCGAGAGCGTGCCGGTGGACAAGGCCGTGGGCGATGCGCTGTTTGCCGGCACCATCAACCAGGCAGGCGAGCTGGAGTACGAAGTCACGGCGCCGGCCAGCGGGTCCACGCTGGCGCGCATCATCCACGCGGTGGAGGCGGCGCAAGGCAGCCGCGCGCCCACGCAGCGCTTTGTCGACCGCTTTGCCCGCATCTACACGCCGCTGGTGTTCCTCTGCGCCGTGCTGGTGGCCGTGGTGACGCCGCTGGTGCTGGATGGCGACTGGAGCGCCTGGATCTATAAGGCGCTGGTGCTGCTGGTGATTGCCTGCCCATGCGCGCTGGTGATCTCTACGCCGGTGACCATTGTCAGCGGGCTGGCCGCGGCCGCGCGGCGCGGCATCCTGATCAAGGGTGGTGTCTACCTGGAGCAAGGCAAGGATCTTAAATGGCTGGCGCTGGACAAGACCGGCACCATCACGCATGGCAAGCCGGCCCAGACCGATTTCCAGCCACTGGGCGAGATCGCGGCGGCCGGCGCGGCGGCCAGCGAGAGGGCGCGCGTCATCGCGGCCAGCCTCGCGGCCCGCTCCGACCATCCGGTCTCCATGGCCGTGGCGAACGCCGCGCGCGCCGAGGGCCTTGCGGTGCTGGAAGTGCAGGATTTCGCGGCGCTGCCGGGTTACGGAGTCAGCGGCAGCGTGAACGGCCGCGCCTACTACCTGGGCAATCATCGTATGATCCACGACCGCGGACTGTGCTCGCCGGATCTGGAAGCCACGCTGGAAGCGCTTGAGCGGCAAGGAAAGACTGTCGTGCTGCTGGGTGCCGACCACGGCGTCGAGGCGCTGTTCGGCGTGGCGGACACGGTCAAGGACAGCAGCCGCCAGGCGGTGGCGGAGTTGCGTGCGCTGGGCGTCAAGACGCTGATGCTCTCAGGCGACAACCCGCATACGGCCCAGGCCATCGCCGCGCAGGTGCAGATCGACGAGGCGCGCGGCAATCAGTTGCCGCAGGACAAGGCGGATGCCATTGCGGCGCTGAGCGTGAAGGGGGCCGAGGGTGGCGAGGGCGGCGGCAAGCGCGTGGTCGTGGGCATGGTGGGTGATGGCGTCAACGACGCGCCCGCGCTGGCCCGCGCCGATATCGGCTTTGCCATGGGCGCCGCCGGGACCGACACGGCGATCGAGACCGCCGATGTGGCGCTGATGGATGACGACCTGCGCAAGATCCCGGCGTTTATCCGGCTGTCACGTCAGACGTCGGCCATATTGAAGCAGAACATCACCCTGGCGCTTGGTATCAAGGCGGTGTTCCTCGCGCTGACGGTCATGGGCATGGGCACCATGTGGATGGCGGTGTTCGCCGACATGGGGGCGAGCTTGCTGGTGATGTTCAACGGCTTGCGCCTGGCGAAGGCAGGGCGCGCCTGAAAACGGACGCGCCCCCTGGGAAGGGGGCGCGAGAATCCTTTTGTCCTTTTGCCGTGGTATCAGGGCTGGATGATCACCTCGCCGCTGCGGCCTTCGATAGCGCCCCAGGTAACAGGCGCCGTCGGCAGGCTGGCAGGATCGAGGTGCCGGTAGAACGTGCCCATCGATACCAGTTCATGCCCTTGCGCGCGCCAGCCATCCAGCAGCCGGTTGAACACTGGCGCAAGTTTCCCGCCTTCCAGTTCCGTGTGCAGCGTGAAGACATGGTCGCGCTCGCCTTCGCTCAGGCGCAGCACGGCCTTGTGGACGTTGTCCTCGGTCAGGTCGTCCACGCCGATGAGTTCGTCCAGCGTTGGCAGCGTGGTGGGCATCTGCACATGGCGGCATGCGACGCCATCGACGGTGGGGATGTACGGCGCGGTGCCGCGGCCGTCGGAGGCATACGCCATGCCCCAGTCGTCGATCTGGCGGAAGGCATCATCGTTCATCTGCCAGCCGGCGGCGCCATGCGTGGGCGGCGCTTCGCCGAAGATCTCGACGTAGCGGTCGAACGCGCTCTGCATCTGGCGCCGGGTCCAGGTGGCATCGCGCTCGCGCACGTTGTCCTGCCAGTAGACATGGTCCCAGGTGTGGATGCCGCATTCGTGTCCCGCCGCACGCGCCGCGCGCATACCGGCCGCGCCTTTGCGGCCGATGTCGGGGCCGGGCAGCAGCACGCCATACATCAGCGTGCGCAGTCCGTAGTTCGACACCACCGAGGTGCGCGAGACTTTCTTCAGGAAGCCGGGCCGGAACACGCGCCGCAGCGCCCAGCCGGTATGGTCCGGGCCAAGGCTGAAGAGAAACGTAGCCTCGGCCCGCACGCGGGCCAGCATGGAGAGCAGCGCCGGCACGCCTTCGCGGGTGCCGCGCAGCGTGTCGACGTCGACCTTGAGGGCGATACGGGCCATCGGGTGCTTGCGCTCAGTTGGCCGAATCGACCAGGGTGCGCGCTTCCACGACCTTGCCGCGGTAAGCTTCGAAGATGGCGCGCAGCGCGTCTTCCATGCTGACCTCGGGTTTCCAGTCGAGTTCTTCCACGGTGTTGTCGATCTTCGGCACGCGGTTCTGCACGTCCTGGTAGCCCTTGCCATAGAAGTCGCCGGAGGACGTTTCCACGATCTGGGTCTTCTTGGCTTCTTCCGCGTATTCGGGGTAGTCGCCGGCCATCTTCAGCATCATCTCGGCCAGTTCGCGCACGGAGTGGATATTGCGCGGGTTGCCGATGTTGTAGATCTTGCCGGTGGCAACGCCGTTCGGATTCTCGATGATGCGCATCAGGGCGCTGATGCCGTCGGTGACGTCGGCAAAGGCACGCTTCTGCGCGCCGCCGTCCACCAGCTTGATCGGTTCGCCGCGCACGATGTGGCCCAGGAACTGGGTCACCACGCGCGAGGAGCCTTCCTTCGATTCGAAGATCGAATCCAGGCCGGCGCCGATCCAGTTGAACGGACGGAACAGCGTGTAGTTGAGGCCCTGCTCCATGCCGTAGGCGTGGATCACGCGGTCCATCAGCTGCTTGGAGCAGGCATAGATCCAGCGCGGCTTGTTGATCGGGCCGCAGATCAGCTCGGAGGATTCCGGATCGAATTCCTCGTCGTGGCACATGCCGTACACCTCGGAGGTGGACGGGAACACCAGGTGCTTGCCGTACTTCACGGCGGCGCGCACGATCGGCAAGTTGGCTTCGAAGTCCAGCTCGAACACGCGCAGCGGCTGGCGCACGTAGGTGGCGGGGGTGGCGATGGCCACCAGCGGCAGCACCACGTCGCACTTGCGGATGTTGTACTCGATCCACTCCTTGTTGATGGTGATGTCACCTTCGAAGAAGTGCATGCGCGGGTGTTCGATCAGGTCGCCCAGGCGGTCGCTGGACATGTCCATGCCGTAGACTTCCCACGGCGTGGTTTCGAGAATGCGGCGCGTCAGGTGGTGGCCGATGAAGCCGTTGACGCCAAGAATCAGGACCTTTTTCATCGGTTTTCCTCTTTGGACAATGCGGTAAGAAATACGGAAAGCGCGTCTGCCGGGACCGGGGCGGCGGTGCCGCCATCGTCCAGCAGTTCGCGTACAAGGATCACGCCGCCATCGCCGCACACGCCGACGATCTGCCCGTCGATCACGTGCAAGCCCGGGCGGGCGGCGCTGGCGGACTGGAACAGGGCCGCCTGCGGGCGGCGAGCCTGGGCCACCACGAAGCGGCGTCCGCCGATCTCGGTGAAGGCGCCGGGATAGGGCGGCGCTACCGCGCGGATCAGGTTATACACCTGCGCGGCGGGTTGCTGCCAGTCGATGCGGCCGTCCTCGGGCTTGCGGCCCGAGAAGTAGCTGCCTTCGGCCAGCCGGTTGGGCAATTGCGGCGTGTTGCCGGCCATCATGGCGGGCAGGGCGCGCCACAACGTTTGCTCGGCGGCGACGGTCACCTTCTCGAAGACTTCTCCTGCGGTGTCGTCGGGAAGGATCGGCACGGAGGTCTGGTCAACGATATAGCCGGCATCCGGCTTGGCTTCCATGGCGTGCAGCGTGGCGCCGGTCTCGGTCTCGCCGTGCAGCACCGCCCAGTTCACCGGCACGCGGCCACGATACCTGGGCAGCAGAGAGCCGTGCATATTGAACGCGCCTTGCGGTGCCAGCGCCAGCACTGCCGCGGGAATCATCGCGCGGTAGTAGAAGGAGAAGATCACGTCCGGGCGCGCGGCGGCCACCGCGGCGGCCAGCGCCGGGTCGGCCGGGTCTTCGCCGTACATGACGGGCAGGCCGAGTTCGGCGGCGGTATCGGCAACGCGGCGGAACCAGATGTTCTCATCGGGGCGGTCGCGGTGGGTGATCACCAGCGCCACCTCCACGCCGCGCGCGCGTAGCGTGCGCAGGCAGCGGTCGCCGACGTTGTGATAAGCGAAGACTACTGCGCGCACGAGGGCTCCGGTTTCTTTTGCTGCTCCGGGCTGCCTTCGAGCACGGCCTGGATGCGGTAGCGCGGACGGTTGCGCACCTCCTGGTAGATGCGCCCGATGTATTCGCCCAGCAGGCCGATGCCGAACAGCATGATGCCCACCAGGAAGAAGTTGAAGGCGAGCAGGGTGAACACACCCTGCACTTCCGCGCCGAGAACAAAGCGCCGTACCAGCAGCACGGCCACCAGGCCGGCGGATGCCAGCGAAAGCAGCGTCCCGATGGCGGAGAACCACTGCAGCGGCACGATCGAGAAGCCGGTTACCAGGTCGAAGTTCAGCCGGATCAGCTGGAACAGCGAGTACTTGGATTCGCCGGCGTGGCGCTCCTCGTGCTCCACCACGATCTCGACCGGGTTGGACGAGAAGGTATAAGCCAGCGCGGGAATGAAGGTGTTCACCTCACGGCAGGCGTTGATGGTGTCGATGACGTTGCGGTCGTAGGCGCGCAGCATGCAGCCCTGATCGGTCATCTTGATGCGCGTGATGCGCTCGCGCAGCCGGTTCATGGCGCGGGAGGCAATGCGCCGGAAGGCTGTGTCGTTGCGCTCGCGGCGGATGGTGCCGACGTAGTCGTGGCCTTCGCGCATGGTCGCCACCAGCCGCGGGATTTCTTCCGGCGGGTTTTGCAGGTCGGCGTCGAGGGTGATCACGATCTTGCCGCGGGTGTGCTCGAAGCCGGCCAGGATGGCCATGTGCTGGCCAAAGTTGCCGTTGAACAGCACCACGCGCGTGACGTCCGGGCGCTGATGGAACTGGCTGGCAAGGATCTGCGCCGAACGGTCGCGACTGCCGTCGTTGACGAAGATGACCTCGTAGCTGCAGCCGAGTCCGTCCATTGCCGGGTAGAGCCGGTCGAACAGGGCTTGCAGGCCGTCTTCCTCGTTGTAGACAGGGATAACGACCGAGACTTCGACTGGGCTCATTTGAAGAGGCGTTTGCATGTTTCGCTAAGAGTTGCGCATACCCGCTCCACATCGGCGGCTTGCATGGCGGGGAACATCGGCAGCGTGACGATGCCCCGACCGATGCGTTCGGCATGCGGCAGCATGCCTTCGCGCCAGCCCAGGGAGCGGTAATAAGAAAACAGGTGCAGGGCGGGGTAGTGCACGCCGGTGCCGATGCCACGCTCGCGCATGGCTTCCATCACGGCGTTGCGCCCGCCTTCGATACGTTCGGCTGGCAGCACCGCCTGGAACATATGCCAGTTGGTGGTGGCCAGGTCGCCGTCGCGCGGCAGTGGCAGTTCGATGCCGAGTTCGGTCAGGCCGCTGTCGGCCGCACAGCGGAAATAGGTTTCCGCCAGTTCGGCGCGGCGCGCGGTGATGGCGTCCAGGTGGGCGAGCTGCGACAAGCCGATGGCGGCGTTGACATCGGTCAGGTTGAATTTGCCGCCGGGCTCCTCCACGTCCATGCCGTCCATGCCGGTGCGGATCACGCCTTGCAGGCGCAGGCGCTCGGCGCGCTCGGCTTCCTCGGGCGAGTTCATCACCAGGCAGCCGCCTTCGACGCTGGTGATGTTCTTGTTGGCCTGGAAGCTGAAGCTGACGAGGTCGCCGAAGGCGCCGATGCGCTGGCCGCGCCAGCGCGAGTCGATGGCCTGGGCGGCGTCTTCGATCACGCGCAGATCATGCTTGCGGGCGATTGCGTAGAGACGGTCCATGTCCACCGGCAGGCCCGACAGGTAGACCGGCATGATGGCGCGCGTGCGCGGCGTGATGGCGGCCTCCACCGCGTCAAGATCGATATTGCGCGTGCGCGGGTCGATGTCGACGAAGACGGGCCTGGCGCCCACCGTGATCACGACATTGGCCGTGGCCACCCAGGTAATCGGGGTGGTGATGACTTCGTCGCCGGGGCCGATATTGGCCACGCGCAGCGCGATTTCCATCGTCGCCGAGCCATTGGCGAAGGTGCGCACGGGGCGGCCGCCGAACAGCGCGGACAGGGCGGCCTCGAAAGCGTGCATCTTGGGGCCGGAGGTGATCCAGCCCGAGGCCAGCACCTTGCCGACCTCGGCGATGGCATCGGCGTCAATATTCGGCTTGACGAAGGGCAGGAAGGCTTGCGCAGCGGTAGCGGTCATGGCGATCAGGCTCTTGGTACGGGGTGGCGGTGATCAGGAACGGGCAACAAGGAACACGCCTGCGAGGATCAGCAGCATGCCGGCCACGCGCATCGGGCCGATCATTTCGCCGAACAGGTACCAGGCAGCCAGGGCATTCACTACATAGCCGAGCGACAGCATCGGGTAGGCGATCGACACATCGACGCGCGACAAGCCGACGATCCATACGCCGACACTGACCACATACAGGGTCAGCCCGGCCAGCACCGGCCACTGCGTCAACACGCGCAGGGCGGTGGTGAACAGCGTGGCGCGGTCGAGCGTGATGGCGCCCACCGCGTTGGTGCCGGCCTTGAGCAGCAACTGGGCGCACGCATTAAGCAGCACGCCCGTAAAGATAAATGCGAAGGTGGAAAGCGTCATGGCGCGCGGTTCGGTTCTTGCGGGGCTGCTGCCGGCGCTTGGCCGGAGGGCGGGAAATTGGTGACCGCCACGCGGCGCTTGTCCTGCCCGATCTTGTACATCGGCACCTTGCGCTCTTCAAGAAGCTTGTAGGTGGCGGCCGACATGATACCTACGGCGTGCTGGCCATCCTGCCATTTTGCAATAAAGGCTTCCAGCGTGGGCAGCCATTTCCCGGGCTCCTGCTTGGTGCCGAACTCGAGTTCGTCGGGCCACTCCACCATGATGGTGGTGCGGCGCAGGTAGTAAGGCAAGGTGTGGTCCAGCATGCGCACGCCGTAGATCGGCATGTCATCGGTAAGGGCCGCCTTGATGGCCGGGACCATGTCCACGCCCGAAGTCGGCCGCCCCATCACTTCATGGCCGAGCAGCGCTACGGTAAAGCTGCTGAACATGCCCAGCGCATAGAACGTGATGCTGACCATCAGGCCTTTGCTGGCCAGCAGCTTGCGCGCCAGGAAGATGCCGCCGAGCATCAGCACGAAGGCCGCGCCAACCCACACCGCGAACAGGCGGTACAGTTCATTGGGCGTATTGTCGGAGTTCAGCGTGGCCACCACGGGGCTGGCCAGCAAGCCGAGCGCAGCCACCACCAGCATGCCATTGAGCTGGCGCTTCCAGGCCTTTTCGTCAATCTCCCTGAGCGCGACCGCGGCCAGGATAGCCAGCGCCGGGAAGATCGGCACGATGTAGCCGGGCAGCTTGGAACTGGACAGGCTGAAGAAGCCAAAAATGGCAATGGCCCAGATCCCTGCCAGCAACGCTGGCTGGAATGGTTTAACGGTGGCCGTGCGGGCCGCGGCGGCGCCGCCGCGCATCACCTGCCACATGCGCGGCATCAGGCCCAGCCAGGGGATGAAGCCGGCCACCAGCAGCGGCACGAAATACCACAACGGGCCCTTGCGGGAGTGCACCGTCGAGGTATAGCGCTGCCAGTGCTCATGGATAAAGAAGAAATTGAGGAACTCCGGATTGCGCTCCGATACCAGCCAGAACCAGGGCACCGTGACGATCAGCATCAGCGCGATGCCGGTGATCAGGTGCAGACGGCGCCACAGGCCAAAATCGCGCGAAACCAGGGTGTAGATCACCAGCACCAGCCCCGGCAGGGCGATGCCCACCAGGCCTTTGGTCAGGATCGCCACGCCCATGGCCACCCAGCAAGCCCACATCCAGTAGCGGCGCGCGGCCGGTGTGGCGGAGGGATGCTGGGCCAGCAGCATGAAGGCCAGCACGCAGGCCATGGCGCCAGACAGGGTCATGTCCAGCGAGTTGAAGTGCGCGGCCACGCTCCACATGGGCGCTGCCACCAGGACCAGGCCGGTCAACAGGGCGACGCGCGCGCCATACCAGCGATGTGCCGCCAGCATGGAAGCCAGCAGGCCGATCATCCCCGACAGCGCCACGCAGAGGCGGGCCTGCCAGTCGCCTACGCCGAACAGGGAGTAGGACAGGGCCGTCACCCACATATGGAAGGGCGGCTTCTCGAAGTATTTGAGCGCGTTGTAGCGAATCGTGACCCAGTCACCGCTCGCAAACATCTCGCGGGCGATCTCGGCATAGCGCCCTTCATCGGAGCGCAGCAGGTGGCGTGCGTCGAGCGTGCCGAACCAGACCAGGAGAATAAACAGGCAAACCAGTGCAATCGCGCCAATCGGCAGGCCGGCGGATTGCGAAACACCTTGTGCGGTGCTTCGCGAGGTGTCTCGCGAGGTCACGGAACTACGCATACGTCTCCTGGAAACTGATCGGGTGGCCGTTGGGCTTGCGCCCGGAACGGCCGATTCTCGGGCCTGACGGGGTGTAACGGTCGTGGCGCCTGCTGCCGGTGTGCCCGGCAGTTGCCGGGCAGCCCAGTCGCCACAGCCTGCGGCTTCAGGCCAGTCGGTTTGCTCCGCCTGCGGCCATGCAGGCAAGTGCACCGGTTCGCCATGGCGCGAATCCCCCCGCACGGTTAGCACACCGCTGCCGCGCTGGCGCCCCGGAAATCACTCCGCCTCGCGCCACACCCTGATCGCCAGGGGGCTGACGGTACGGGGAGCCCGGCGAAAACATCACAACGCGGCAACCATAGCTTCGGTAGACACAAAATAAGGGCAATCGATCATGCCGGCCGCCTTTGCTTTTTATGCCTTCCAAGCGTTTGGCCTTCCACGCCCTTGCCGCATGACTAACCGTAGTTTCTATGTGACAAAGGCGCGCAATGTTAGCACGACCGCCGGGACCCGCCGCCGCTCGCTGGGCCAGCGCCCTCAGGCCGCTCCAGGCAGGCTGCGCCTCTCAGGTTGAAAGTGATGTATTGGGCGTCTTTCTGGCGCCCCTTAAACGCAGCGAGACGCCGATGAGCAGGATACCGCATACCACCGCCCAGGCACCGATCAGCCACAGGAGCGCCAGCGCGCCGGCAAGCGGTTGCCAAAGCAGCAAAAAGGCGAACACGATGCTGACCAGCCCGGCCAGCACCAGCCACCATTCATTTGGAATGTCCTTACGCAGGCGTATGGCGGCGACAATTTGCAAGACGCCCGTGGCGAGCGTCCAGGCCGCGATATATAACAGCAAGGAAAACGCGGTCACAACGGGGCTGAACCAGGTCAGCAGGCCCACGCCAAGCCCAAGCAGGCCCTGCAGTGCGAGGATGCCGCGATCACTGGCTTCCCGCTGACTGCCGGAGATCGCCATCAGCAGCGCGGTGATGCCGTCGGCAGCGGCAAAGGCGCCGAACAGCAGCACGAGCGCGGCCAGCGTGGCAATGGGGGCGAAAAAGGCACAAAACCCGAAAACAATGGAGAAAATGCCGCGTAGTGCCACGACCCACCAAAGCTTGGCGTAATACTGAAGCATAGGAACTCCCTTGCGAGCTGCCGGCACCGGGCCGGCAGTGACGAAGACCGTCGAAGATCGGCAAGACATGCGTGCAAAAAAGCGCTAATTTCTAGCCAGCGATCCTTCGGCGGAACGGGCGGGGGCATGAAATCATTCTAGACAGGAATCATGTGAGGACAAAGGCGCAAATGGCGAGGGCTGCTGCGATTGCCGGAGCTGTGTGGCTGGCAGCGGGCAATCCTGCGCAGGCGCAGACCACCTCAGTGGCCGCGGCGGGTCCGGCCGATAGTGCGCCGCTGCGGCCCCTTGCTGTGCTTTGCGATGCGCCCTGGTTCCGTTCCGGTTCACGGGTGCAGATGGAGGGCGATGGCGCCATGCCCATGTCGGTCACCATGACATTGCGGCGCACCACCAAGAGCCCGACAGGATGCCGGGCGCAACTCGAGGTGCGTTCCAAGTCGGCATTGTCCGCGCTGATGGGGCCGCCGGTCATCATGAACCAGGTCCACATGGTCAATATCGACCGCCGTTCCGCGACTGCCAGGAGCAGCATTGAGAGCGAGCATGCCGTCATCAACGCGCAGGGACGCTATGCGCGCATGTATGGCGAGGCCGCCTTCAGGGGCCAGGGCGTGTTCAGCTACGCGGGCATGGATATCCACGAGGGCAGCACCATCGAGGGCGAGGCGTTCGAGTCCAGCGTCTCGCTGCAGATATTCCCGCTGGGCGCGGATGAGGTCGTGGGAAGCATGCGCGCGCTGTACGCCTCGATCAGTGTCAGCTCCCGCCATGTGGGCAAGCGCCAGATGATCGATACCGTGCTGGGGCGCAAGGAGTGCATGCCTATCACCTACGACAAGCGGACCTCGCTGGGGCCGCTGATGGTGGGAGAGGAAGTGGTGCAGGTCGAGCCCACCGTCATGCATGTAACGGACTGGTATTGCCCTGCCGAGGCATTCGTGCTGCGTACGGAGATCCGCCAGCAGGACAAGGTACAACGTATCGACGTCACGGCGATGGAACTGGACACGACAGCCCCTGACGTTCCCCCCGCGCGATAGCGCGTGGATCGCAAAACAAAAAGCCCGCCAGGATCCGCGGGCTTTTTGCTGGCGAGCGCCGGGTTCCGGCGCGCCTTGCCGGTCAGCTGGCGGCTGCGGCCGATGCAGCGGGCTTCTTGCTCTTGCTATTGCTCTTGGTCTTCTTGGTGGCCGGCTTCTTGGCCTCCGGCGCAGAGGCGTCGGTCAGGTCCGTGCGGGTGCTCTTGTTCGCGCCCTGGGAATACGGGTCGAACTTGTCACCGGACTTGGCACCCTGGCTGTACGGGTCGAACTTCTCGCCCGACTTGGCGCCCTGGGAATACGGGTCGAATTGCTTCTTGCCGGTGGATTGCGCCTGGGCAGCCACGGAGACGGCGCCAATGCACAGCGCGATGGCTGTCGCGACGAACTTATTCATGTTTTCTCCTGGAAAATGCCGCCTTCCGGCGGTTCGAATACGCGGAAACTGACGGGGAAAGGTGGCCTTGCCAAGGGCCAGGCACCGTGCCGGGTTTGTCCGCCTGGTCCCAGTGTCGCCAACATTTCGCCCGGCTGTCAACACGTGCTGTATTGTGAAATGCACAGCTTGGTGCTGACTTATGGAAAGCCGCTATTGCCTTTGTCGGCAAGACTTGCTTGACGGTTACCGACGAATATGAATTGTTGAGCACTTTGGCGGCTGTCGGCGCGCACTGTTGCGAGTTCGGTTCCGTTGGGCGCCAGGCGCACGCCGACAACTGCGAAAAAAAAAGCCCCCGGGAGCCTGGCGGCCGCGGAGGCTTTCGATGCGTCGTCAGGATTTATTCCGTGGCGACGTCCGAAGGGTGTTTCCATGCATCCCGCACCTGCGTGCTCGGCGCCAGTGCAAGATTGATATTGCGCGCGCCGATCGGCTGCTGGAACCATTGCTTCTGCAAGGCAACGACCTGCGGGCCGGCGAATACCGACGCGAGGGTCTGGTCGACGAGTTGCTTCCATTCCGGGTCCGCCTTGGACATCATCAACGCATTCTGCTCGACCGACAGGGCGGGACCCACGATTACGAATTGCGCCGGGTCCTTGGCACGGGCGCGCAGCCCCGACAGCAACACGTCGTCCATCACAAATGCCTGGGCGCGGCCGGATTCGAGCAGCAGGAAGGACTCGCCATGATCCTTGGCGTAGATGTCGTGGTAACCATACTGGTTCTTCAGGCGGCGCACGTGGCGGTCGCCGGTGGAGCCGGCGCTCGTTACCACGTTCTTTCCGCGCAGGTCATCGAATGACTGGATGCCGGAGTCCGCGCGCACCAGCATGCGTACCGTGGAGATGTAATGGGAGACGCTGAAAGCTACCTGCTTCTGGCGCTCCAGCGAATTTGTATTGGGCGCGCAGTCCAGATCCACCAGTCCGTTGACCACGGCCGGGATGCGGTTCTGCGGCGTGAGCGGCATCCAGCGCACCTTGATCGTCTTCAGACCAAGCTTCACGCGCGCGGCTTCGGCGGCGCGCAGGCACAAGTCCACCGCGTAGCCCGCAGGCTCGCCCTTGTCGTCGGCGAAGGAGAAGGGCAGGGCCGATTCCCGGTAGCCAAGCACGATCGTGCCGGTATTGCGAATCTTGTCCAGTACCGGGCTTTGCGCCTGGGCTGCCTGAGGGGCGGAAAACGACAGCGCGGCAGCCGCGGCGAAGACTAGCTTGACCAGCAGATGTGAGGCGCGCGATGCGCCGGCGCTGGTCAAAGTGGAAAACGGAAACATATGTCGAATATTTCAAAAATCGCAAGGCTACGCCTGAGGCCTTGCGAGGCAAAGTACATCTTCGTCATTAGCAAATATCCGCCTGGAGATCAGCCAGAGGCAATGCGATGCCGCGGATGAGCGGCTTCCCGGCGCGCGCAGCGCCTGGCGCGGTTTCACAAAATTTCACGTTCGTCGGGTTGCGGCGGACTGGATGTGCGCGGTACGCTACCGAGTTCGCTGCGTCTGTGACGTGCAGTGATCACGATAGCGAAGGGAATCATGACTATTTCGCGCAAGAAGATCGCGCTGGGTGCTGTTGCGCTGGCAGTAGCCGCGGGTGTCGCGGTGCAACTGGTCTGGCACCCTTTCGGCCGCGCCTGGAAGGGGCAGCCGCGCCAGCTTGAGCTTGATTTCAGCCGCCCGGACGCGCTGGCCGACAGCGAAAGCCTGTCCAGCCTGCCGCGCGACATGCTGCGCGTGCCGTTGTTGCGGGACGTGCTCACTGAAGATTTCGTCAATTACTACGAAGACAACGAAGGCCGTCTGTCCGCTGCCGGCGCCTTGCGCCGCATTGCCTTCGAACACGAGCTGGACTGGAGCGACGCATTGCTCAAGCGCGTGTTCGACGAACCGGGCCGGCTCATGGCGTGGCGCGGCGCCGATGGCACCTTGCGCTACTGGGCGCTGTCGATGGAGCGCAACGGGCTGGCCAAGGTGCTGCAGACTCTGGGCACCATCGCCCCGGCCGACACGCAACTGAGCCGCGCCGGCGAAATCGACGGCACGCCGCTGTACGCGCTGCGGATCGGGCCGGCGCGCAGTCTGCTGCTGGCGGGCAAGGGCGACCGGCTGGTGATCTTGTCCGAAGCAGGCATGTTGCTGGACGCCGAGAGCAAGCCGATCGCGGCCCGCGCCAAGGCAGTGGCCGCCTGGCTGTCCGACGACGCCGGCGCCCGCGAGGCCCCGCTGCAATCGTTCGCGCTGGATGCCGCCAAGGGTCCGCCCAAGGGCCACCGTGTGGTGGTGGGGGCGAACTACCTCTCGTTCGGCTACCAGGCCTTCTTTTCAGGCATCGAAGCGCTGCGCTTCGATCTTGCCGGCGCCGACCCCAAGGCTGGAACCGACGATGCCGTCTGGCGCAGCGCGGTGCTGGTAGACGGCGCGCGCCTGCCCGGCCAGTGGAACACGGCCGAACTCTGGAAGGCCTTGCCGGCCGACCCTGCCGCTTGCGCCACGCTGCCAGTCGACTGGCAGGCCGCCGGCAAGATGTTGCAAAAGGTCAGTGACGGCAAGGAGGAGCTGGCAACGCAGGTGGGGCAGGCCTTCGACGGCCCGGCCGCGGTGTGCTGGTACAGCAAGTCGGCGCTGGTGGCGCCTTTGTTCGTCGCGCGGATCAAGTCGGCTGACGCCGCCGCCACGTTGCGCCCGGTACTCGCGAGTCTGTTCGGGCAGGTGATCGGCGCCTACGAGCCCAATGCCGGTGGCGAGAAGGGCGCGTACGCGCGGCTGCCGGTGCAGAACCGCGAGGGCGCTGGCGGGGCCGTGCTCTGGTCGCGCGCGGTCAGCTCGCCTTACGGCACGCGCGAGGCCAAGGGTGCGCCGTTCGCGGCCCAGTTGTCGGCGGGCGCCTATTTCCCCGTGACGCTGGTGCTGGCCGGCAATACCGTGCTGTTCTCGCCTGACGGCGCGCTGGTCGACGATGCGCTGGCGGTGCAGGGCAAACGCTTTCCGGCGGTGGCCGACACCATGCAGCGCGGCCAGCAGGCTCGCACCGTGCTGAGCTTCACCCCTTCGGCGCTGGCACCCCTGGTGCGGCGCGAGGCCACGAAGGCATTGCCCGCGGACCAGGAGGCCTTGTTCCTGAACGCCGCGCGCGCGCATCTGTTCCCCAAGCTGAAGGCGCTGGGGGCCTACCCGGCCATGTCACTGGTGCTGGCCGACAGCCTGCCGTCCGGACGTGGATGGGTGCCGGTGAACTGGCAACAGGCAGGCGTGCCGCCGCGCGGCGTGCTGGCCGGGGTCCCGTCGGGCACCCTGTCGGCGCAAGAGGCCGCACAGTGATGGCTGTAAGCCGAGGCCGCCGCGCAATGCTGGCGGCGCTGGTGGCTGGCTTGCCGCTGGCTGGCAGCGGTCGCGCCTGGGCCTTGTCGGGCCTGGACGCCGGCACGCCCGAGGCGGACTCGCTCGATGTCACGCAGTCGGCGGCGTTTCGCGCATGGTTCGTACGCATCGTCGGCGAGCAATTGCGCCAGGGCCCGACCCCACGCTGGTACCAGCGCGATTGCGCGGGTCTAGTGCGCTTTGCCGTGGGCGAGGCGCTCAAGGTGCATGACGCACGCTGGCTGCATGCCAACGGTATGCAAGGCGGTGCTTCGGCACGCCAGTTGCCGCCTGAGCTGAGCCTGAGCCCGGGCCAGCGAACGCTTGGCCAGCGCTGGACCCGCGCCGACGGCACTACAGGGGCTTATGCCTCGGCCCTTGCGCTGGTGCAGGGCAATAGCCGCTTCGTTGCCCGGAACGTCAACCTGGCCCAGCCCGGCGACCTGCTTTTCTACGACCAAGGCGACGAACAGCACCTGATGATCTGGATGGGCCAGTACCTGGCCTACCACACCGGCACCGTGACCAGTACCGATAACGGCCTGCGTGCCGTCACCCTTTCCCGTCTGATGCAATGGAACGATTCGCGCTGGCAGCCGCAGGACGGCAATCCCAATTTCATCGGCGTATTCCGTTTCGCCTTTTTGTCGAGGTAAAGACGATGCCTGTCGTCATGATGCGCGCGAGCGCGTTCCTGAATTCCGTGATTGCCCGCATGCTGCTGGCGCTTGCCCTGCTGGCCGGCGCCCATGCGGCCGCCGCCGCCGGGCAGCCCGGCGCCACGCTAGATACGGTGCCGTCCAGCGGCTACAGCGCCTTCCAGGGGCAGCCATTCTTCCTGCTGTCGGACGCCAGTTTCGGCAGTGACCAGACCGCGCAGGTACGGCTGGAAGCGCCGGGGCGCGAATACAAGAGCGAGCTGCAACGCTACGGTGGCGCCGATGTCCTGGTGTACCGGGTCGCGGATCCGATTGCCTTCCTGAAGGCGCAAAAGAACCTCCACCGCATTGACGTCAAGGCGAATTACCGTGGAGAAGGGCTGGCCAACACCCTGTCCTACCTCTGGGATAGCTGGTACAAGCAGGCGCGCCGCGCATGGCAGCGCGTGCTGTCGTTCGCCACCCGCAGCAAGGCGGTGGAGGAATCCCCGCAGTTCAGCATGGGCGAGCAGATCTCCCAGCCCACCCGCTTCGAGAACAATCCGCAGTATGAGCCGCTCAAGGGCTACGACGTGGTCGAGCGTTTCCGCTACCCGATCTGGGATGCCAGGGAGATCCAGCCGCCGAAGGACGTCAAGCTCGAAGGCAGCAGCAGCGAGTTCCTGCCGCGCGACGCCGGCAATGTCATGGTGCCGCTGGGCAAGCTCAAGCCGGGCCTGTATATCGTCGAAGCCATTATCGGCACTTACCGCGCCCACACGCTGCTGTTCGTCTCCGACACCGTGGCCATCACCAAGAGCACGGGCAACGGCATGCTGGTCTGGGCCGCGCACCGCAAGAGCGGGCGTCCCGTTGCTGGCGCCAGCCTGTCCTGGACCGATGGCCTGGGCGTGCTGCAGAGCGCCACCACCGGCGCCGACGGCGCGGCGGAACTGGCCCACACCAGCCCGGAGCGAAGCTACCTGCTGGGCGTGGACCCGGCCGGCGGCGCCTTTATCTCGGAAAACTTCTACTACGACAGCGAGATCTACAACACCAAGCTGTACGCTTTCACCGACCGGCCGCTATACCGCCCCGGTGACGAGGTCCGGGTCAAGTTCATCGGGCGCAATTTCCGCAACGCCACCGAGTCGGCGCCGGCCGCGGCGGGCGATATCAAGCTGGAGGTGCTGGACCCCAATGGCGCGCCACTGGCTTCGGTCGGTACCGCGCTGGCGGCCGACAATGGCGCCGACGCGCGCTTCACGCTGCCGGCCAATGCACTAGCCGGCGGCTATACGCTGCGCTTCGACTACGGTGGCAACACCTACGGCGGCGCTTTCCGCGTGGCCGAATACATCAAGCCGCATTTCGATGTCAATCTCGCACTGGACAAGGCCGACTATGCCACTGGCGAGGCGGTCAAGGGCAAGATCCAGTTGCGCTATCCGGACGGCAAGCCCGTCAAGGATGCCAGGCTGTCTGTCAGCCTGCGCGCGCAGCAGGTGACGATGGTGGAGGGCGAGCTGCAGTACGCCGGCCTGTTCCCGGTCAAGCTGGAGCAGCAGGAACTGACCACCGACGGCAGCGGCAATGCCGCGCTGACCCTGCCCGCGGCCAAGGATCCGAGTCGTTACGTGGTCACGGTATTTGCCAACGACGGTGCGGCCTATCGGGTCAAGGTCACGCGCGAACTGCTGATCGCGCGCGGCGCCACGCCGTACAAGCTGACCGCGCCAGCCAATTTCACCAACCCCGGCCAGAGCGTGACCTTCCAGTTGCAGGCGCTTGCGGCTACTGGTCAGGCATTGGCGCAGGCCCCCGCCAAATGGGAACTGGTGCGGCTCGAGTCGCGCACCCGCAGCGAGGGCGCGCTCAGCGCCGCCGCAAACGGCGCACTGGCGTTCCCGGTCAAGTTCGAGCAGCCGGGGTCGTACACGCTCTCCGTCAAGGATGGCGCCGGCAACCTGCTGGCTGCCGCCAGCCACTGGGTGGCGGGCGAGGGCCTGCAGACCGTGCCGGGCAATATCGAGATCGTGTTCGATCGCGACCGCTACCGCATCGGCGACACCGCCGAGGCGCTGGTGACCTTTCCGCTCGCCGTGGAAGACGCCTTGCTGACGCTAGAGCGCGACCGGGTGGAGCGGCGCGGCCTGCTGTCCAGGGGCGGCGACTGGCTTTCGCTGGAGAAGGCCACCGACAAGCAGTGGCGCGCGCGCATCAAGGTGGGCAACGATTTCAGCCCCAACATGACGTTCTCCGTGCTGTACGTGAAGGACGGCGATTATGTGTTCCAGAACGCCGGCATTGCCGTGGTGCAACCCACCATCGAACTGACGGTCAAGAGCGACAAGCCTGTCTACGCCCCTGGCGAAACTGTCACGCTGGACCTGACGAGCGCCTTCAACGGCAAGCCCGTGCCGGCCAATCTCACCGTCAGCGTGGTCGACGAGATGGTCTATGTGCTGCAGCCGGAGATCGCGCCGAGCATCGTCGACTTTTTCTACCATCCGCGTCGCAACAGCGTGCGCACCACGTCCAGCCTGAATTTCATCGGCTACGACCTTGCCGTCTCGGCCCAGCCGGGTGCGGGCGGGCCGGAGCGGGGCCGCTACAACGAGCGGGGCGTGAAGGTGCTGGAGCGCCCGCGCCGCGATGAGAGGGACACCGCTGCGTGGGAGGCCAGCTTGCGCACGGGCGCCGACGGGCGGACGCGCATGAGCTTCACCATGCCCGATTCGCTGACCCGCTGGCGCGTCACGGTGCGTGCCATGTCGGGCGATGGCATGGTCGGGCAGCGCACCGCCAGCATCCGTTCCGACAAGGGCCTGTATCTGAAGTGGACCGGGCCGCAGCGCTACCGTGCCGAGGACGCCCCGCGCATCGACATGGTGGCCTTCAACCAGGGCGAGCAGGAAGTGGCGGCGGATCTCGTGGTGATCGGCGCCGGCCTGAACGTCAACCAGAGCGTGGCGCTCAAGCGTGGCGCCAACTACGTGCGCCTGCCGGTCTCGCAAAGCGCCTTGCAGAGCGGCGTGGTCAATGCCGAGATCAAGGTGCAGGGCAAGACGGTGGATCGCTTGCAGACGACGCTCACGGTCGAGCCCACCGGCTGGCTCTCGCAGCGAGAGCTGACGTTGCCGCTGGCCGGCGCCAACGCCGCGTTCAAGCTGCCGGCGGATGCGCAGGACGTACGCCTGCGCTTCGTGGATGGCGCCGCCAGCCAGTTCGCCCGCGTGGCCGACGATCTGCTGGCCTATCCCTACGGCTGCACCGAGCAGACGGCCAGCCGGCTGATCCCGCTGGCTTTGGCGCAGCGCAGCCTTGCGGCCACAGGCGCCGACACCGGCGGCGGCACGCAGGGCATCGATGCGCTGCTGCGCACCCAGCGCCAGCGCCTGGCGCTGCTGGCCGGTGTCAATGGCCAGTTTGGCTGGTGGGGCGATACGGTGGGCAATAGCGCGCTGCTGACGGCCTATGCCTACTACGCCGACTGGCTGGCAACGCGTGCCGTGGGCATCAGCCTGCCGCCCGATCACTGGAAGCGCACGCTGGAAGCCTACAAGCAGGCCATGAAGGAGCCGCTGCTGCATCGCACGCTTGCACTCTGGTTCATCAACGAGATGGGCCTGCCGGTCGCCACGCAGCTCGGCGGTTTGGCCGGTGAGCTGGCGCGTCCCGGTGCCGATGTGCCCGGTGCCGCGGCGGGCGAAAGCCTGGTCTTCGCTGCGCCGGATTCGCTGCAAGGCCGCCGCGTGGCGGCCGTGCTGGCGGCGCAGCTTTACAAGCAGATCGGCCAGCCGATGCCGGAAGGCCTGGCCGGCGCGGCAGACGCCGCGCGCCAGGCTCTGGCTAACGACCCGTCGCCGCTGGTGCAGAGCCTGCTTCTGATGGCCGGCAAGGGCGCAGCCACCTCCGACGTGCAGGCGCTGCTGTCGCGCGCCGGTGCCGCCTCGCCCACCATCGACCGGGCGGTGACGCTGGTCTGGCTCAACAAAGCCCTTGGCGGCGGCCTGGGCCGTGGCCTGGCCGGCGAAAGCGATCCCGCGCTGCGGGTGCCACAGGGCAACTGGAAGGCCGCACGTAGCCAGCTAGGCCTGCCGGAATGGCGCTGGAACGGGCCGCAACTGCCCGAGACGCTGGCCCTCGCCGTGCCGCAGAACATGGAAGCGGCATCGCAATCGTTCAATACAAATGCGGTGCTGTCCTACCGCAGCCGTGCCCAGGAAGCCTCGCGCTTGCCTGTCGGCATCGAACGCAAGCTCTATCGCCTGGTACCCACCAGCGATGGCGCCGCGAAAGAGGGCAAGCAAGCCGAGGCAGCCGCCGCGGGTACGGCTGGCCTGGCCTTCTCGGCCAAGCCGGTCAAGCCGGGCGACAAACTCGACAGCAATACGCTCTATGTCGATGAGATCGTACTGAGCCCGCGCCAGGGCACGTTCCGCTACGGCCTGGTAGAGGCGCCGCTGCCGCCGGGCGGCGAGGTCGAAGGCACGACCTGGGGCCTGCGCATCGAGGGGCTGCCGGATCCGGACAACAAGGCCACAGGCCTGCAGCCGTTCCAGCGCGCTGTCACTTACGAGATGGGCATGCTGTCCTATCACCAGCCGGTGGTCTCGCTGGAGCGCCCGGTGGTGCTGCGCCAACTGGTGCGTTTCTCGCTGCCGGGCAAGTTCAACCTGCCGCCGGTGCGCTATTTCCGCATGTACCAGCCGGATGCCAAGGCCCTGCAAGGCGATGGCAAGACGGCCGGCTTCCCCCTGACGGTGGAGTGAGGCCGGCATGAGCGGGGCGGTGCGCAAGGCGACAGCCCGGGCTGCTTATGCGGCGTGCCGCCGGGGGCGGCGCGTGGCGGCACTCGTCGCGCTGGGCGCGGCGTGCGCCGGGACTGCGCTGGCCGCAGCGCCGGCATCCGCCCGGCCCGGCGCGGGCGAGCCCCTGCGTTTCGCGCGCCTCGCCGGTGCCGAGGCCCAGTTGTTCCGTCTCGACGGCAACGCCGCAGCAGCGCCCGCGCCGCTGTCCGCGAGCTTGCAGGCGCCGCTGGGCAGCGTGTGGAAGCTGTTCGTATACAGCTACCTGGTGGGCCGCGACAAGCCTTCAGACGATTACACCTGCCGCGGCGGCGATCCGGAGGAGGCTTACTGCTGCACGGCCGGGCAGAGCATTGATCGCGAACGCGCGCTGATCCAGTCCTGCGGACGCTATTTCGAACCACGCCGGCTGGGTTTGTCCGGTACTGACTGGCGCCGTTTCTGGAAGGAGGCCGGTGCGCCGGCGTGGCTGCAGGACATGCAGGCGATGCAGCCTGAGCGCAAGGTGCCCGTGGCCGATCTGCTGGCCGGGTTGCATGCGGTCCCGCCGGCCGCGCAACAGGCCGCCGCCGCCACCCTGGTCTCCGTGCTGACCGTGGGGCGCGGGGAAGGCACGCTGGCCACCTATGGCAGCCTGCTGCGCGCCAAGACCTGGACCATGCCCGATCCCGCGCGGCCGGGCGCGTCCATCGGCGGCGCCGCTGGCTGGCTGGCCGATGGCAGCCCCGTCTGGCTGGGCGGCTCCGGCGCCAGCGCCAACGTGCTGCGCCGTGCCGCGCCGCACCTGCAGCCACTGCTGGCATCCGTGCCGGTGCCCGATGACGGAGCTTGTGTGCTGGTCGACATGTTCGAGCGCTACCCGCTGCGCGATCTGCAAGCCGTTGGCGCCGGGGCAAAGCGGCAAGCCCTGCCGGATGGCCCGCTCAACGGCACCTTCCGCGCCGAATTCACCAACGGCAACAGCCTGCGCGTCGAAAGCCGGGGCGAGCTGACGCTGATGCGCACGCCCGGCGCCGCGCCGCGCGTGCTGGGCCGCTTCGGGCTCAACGCCTATGTGGCGCGGGTGGTCGAGCGCGAGGGCGACACCACCGAACCCGAGGCCGCCCGCGCGCTGGCGGTGGCCGCGCGCAGCTACCTGATCCAGCAGGCCACGCGCGAGCAAGGCTGCTTCCATATCGCCGACAGCAGCCGCACCCAGCGCGTGCTGGCGCGCGCGCCCACCGCGGCGGCGCGGCGCGCCGCCGACCTGACCGATGCGCTGGTGCTGTCCGGCGTCGCGGTGCGCTACCACCATGATGCGGGCGGTCAGGGGCGCATGGCCTGGCTGGAGGCCCGGCGCGCTGCCGGGCAGGGCCAGGCATTCGACGCCATCCTGGCACGCTGGTGGCCACAGGCCACGCTGACCTCGTTCCAGAGCCCGGTGGCCGGAGACTGCCTGGCGGTGGCCAATGCGCGGCAATGGCTGGCCCAGCGCGCGCCCCAGTGGGAGCGCCGGCTCGCGGCGGAGCCGGGCTACGAAGCCCCGCCGCTGCCTGCCATGTGCGAAGTGCGCGAAGGCCGCCCTTATGCCGATGCCCGCCGCAACCGGCTCTATATCCATCGGCTTGCCAGTGAGGACGATCGCATTGCGCTGGCCCACGAATATCTCCATCTTGCGTTCTCCCGCCACCCTCGCGGGCAGGACGAAGGCTTTGTCGAAACCCTGGCGCGCAAGCTGGTACGTACGCAGAATCCATGATGAAACCCACCCGCAAATGCATCTGCAACTGGCGCCGTGGCGCGCTGGCCCTGGCCTGCGCCGCAGCACCGCTGGCCGTGGCGGCCGAGCCGGTCGCCGATCTCGAAGGTCCGGTCGGCGGCTGGCGCCACGGTGGCCTGTCCAGCGAACTCGAACGCTACACCGCCGCCTATCCCAAGCCGCCGGTGGACCGGGGCGCGCAAAAGTACCGCACGCTCATCGAAGGACGCCTGCGCAAGGTCGGCAAGGCCGACCGCAAGCCGCCCACCCTGGTCGTCAACGGCACCGCCATGCCGCTATATACCGACGAGCAGGGGCGCTTCGCGCGGCCCTGGGCCTTCGGGCGCGGCTCCAACAGCGTGGAGATCGTGTCTGCCGATGGCGCTTCGCACCAGCGCTTGCAGTTCTACGAGGCCGATGCCACCAAGACCCAGGCCAAGCTACGCGCCGTGCTGACCTGGGACGATCCCAAGGCAGAGGTCGACCTGCATGTGATTTCGCCGGACGGCGGCCATGCCTTCTTTGCCAACCCGCTCTTGCCGGAGGGCGGCGGGCTGGACGTGGACAGTGTGGATGGCGCGGGACCGGAGATTTTTTCGAGCGCGGCGCCGCGTCCCGGCGTGTGGTTGTTCTATGTGAACTACTGGGGCAATTTCAATGCCGCCGGCTACAACTTCGAGAAGGGCGCGAACGAGCGCGACCTGATCACCGCCAAGCTCACGCTGATCTACAACGAGAACACGCTCAACGAAAAGCGTGAAACGCTCGTGGTGCCGCTGCGCAAGCTGGGCGAGCTGGCGCTTATGAAATTGGTGCGGTTCTGAGCAGTAGCGGGCACGCGGTCAGTAAAAGAGCGGAAAAACAGCCGCAAAGAACGTCAGTAAGGAAGCATGGATATGCAGCGTTTGCCGAAGTTAGCCATTTTCAGCCTGACCCTGCCGGCGCTGCTGCTGGCGGGGGCCGCGCGCGCGGACGATGCCATCGAGTTCACCACGCCGCGCAACGGCTGGCGCAATTCCGCCGGGGACACCGCGGCCTCGGCCTATACGCAGGAAGTCCACTACCCCGCTGTGGCGGTTTCCACGCGGGCGGGACAGGCCGCCAGCGCGATGATTGCCGGGCGCATCCGTTCAGCGCCGAAGCCTGAGGGCGAGGCCACGAGCCCGTCGCCGGGCGGGCGCCGCGCCGGCTCATCGGTTGCTACCCTGGTGGTCAACGGCGTGGCCATGCCGCAGCGGGTCGAGGAAGATGGCCGCTTCTCGCGGCCGTACGCCTTCTCCGGCGGCAGCAACAGCGTGGAAATCCGCAGCGCGCAGGGCGCCAGCAAGCGCGTGCAGTTCTACGACGGCTACCAGGGCAAGACACGCCCGCGCCTGCGCGTGGTGCTGTCCTGGGATAGCGATCAGACCGACCTGGACCTGCATGTGGTGGCGCCCGATGGCCAGCACACGTTCTATGCGAACCGCGTGGCCACCAATGGCGGCGCGCTCGACGTCGATGTCACCACAGGTTACGGGCCCGAGATCTATTCCATCGCCGCGCCGCCGCCCGGCACCTATCTGGTCTACGTCAACTACTATGGCAGCGGCGCCGGCCCGGAGGCCATCACCGTGGCGCAAGTCGCGTTGATCACCGACGAGAACACCCCCAACGAAAAGCAGCAGGTGTTCCGGGTGCCGATGCGCAAGCCCGGCGAGCTGACCCTGATCAAGTCCTTTGTCATGAAGTGATCCCGCTGCGGGCGCAGGCTTCACATTCCCGGCCAGCCCGGATCTTTCCTGGAAATCACAATTCACATGTCGCAGCAGAAGATCCTGTTCCTCAGCGTTTCCGCCGGCGCCGGCCACATGCGCGCCGCCGAAGCGCTTCGCCTCACCGCCGAAGCCGAATTTCCGGGAGTGCAGACGCTGCACCTCGATGTCATGGAGTACGTCCCGGCCACTTTCCGCAAGGTCTACACCGATTTCTACATCAAGCTGGTCAATAGCTATCCGGCCTTGTGGGGCATGCTATACCAGCGCACCTCCGAGGCCGACCCGGCCGCGCCGATGCAGAAGCTGCGGCGCGCCGCCGAGCGACTGAGCACGCGCGCGCTGCGCCGCGCGATCGATGAATTTGCGCCGGATGCCATCGTCTGCACGCATTTCCTCCCCGCGGAGATCCTGATGCATGAGGTACGCCGGCTGCGGATGGCGGTGCCGGTGTGGGTGCAGGTGACCGATTTCGATCTGCACGGCATGTGGGTGATTCCCAATATGACGGGCTATTTCGCCGCCAGCGAGGAAATCGCCTTTCGCATGCGGGCCAATCGCATCGAGGCGGGCCGCGTCCATACCACCGGCATCCCGGTGGTGCCGGCGTTTTCCCACCCGCAGGACCGCCAGGCTTGCGCGCGGCACTTCGGGCTCGATGCGGCCCGGCGCACGATCATGCTGATGGGTGGTGGGGCAGGACTGGGCGGCCTTGACGAAGTGGCCAATGCACTGATGCGGCTGGATCACGATTTCCAGCTGATCGTGCTCGCCGGGCGCAACGAGACGGCGCTGGCGCGGCTCAAGACACTGGCTTCCGCGTATCCCACCCGGCTCTTTCCCTTTGGCTTCACCAACGAAGTGGAGCGCCTGATGGCGTGCTCCGACCTGGTCATCACCAAGCCCGGTGGCCTGACCACATCCGAATGCCTGGCGATGGGTGTGCCGATGGTGGTCAATGCGCCCATCCCCGGCCAGGAGGAGCGCAATGCCGATTACCTGCTGGAGCAGGGCGCTGCGCTCAAGGCAGTCGATCTCGTGTCGCTCGAATATCGTGTCCGGCTATTGCTGGCGGAGCCGGCGCGGCTCGATCAGATGCGCGTGCGCGCCCGCGCGCTGGGGCGACCGGCGGCGGCGCGCCGCGTGCTGGAAACCGTGCTGGGGCACCTGGAGCGGTGCGGCCAACTGACCGGGCAGGCTGCGGGTGTGGCGCAGGCGGGACGCTGAGATGCGCGCCCTGAATCTCTCGGCTTCGCACCAGCGCGCGCAGTCCTACCCGTCGCGACATCCACGGGTGCTGATGCTTACCGTTGCCTGGACGCTGCTGCTGGCGTATTTCTTCGCCAATGTGGAAATCCAGATTGAAGGGGCCGCGGGCTGGGCGGCAAACCTGCCCACCTGGCGCATCGAACACCACTGGCTCCTGGATATCTTCTGGGGCGGCCGCCCGATGACCGGTTATCACGCGTGGGTGTTCCCTTGCGTGGCACTGTTCTTCCATTTCCCGCTGGTCTACGGCGGACGCTGGAACTGGCGAGCCGAAGCGCGCGTGATTGCCAGCATCATGCTGTTCTGGATCGCCGAGGACTTCCTGTGGTTCGTGCTGAACCCGGCGTTCGGGCTGGCGCGCTTCTCACCGGGTTTCGTGCCCTGGCATATTCACTGGTGGGCCGGCGCGCCGACGGATTACTGGGTTTCGCTAGCGGCGGCGGCGGTGCTTTTCTGGCAGTCGTGCCGGGTGGCGCGCCGCTAGCCGGCGCAGCGCGAACTGAATCAGGCCGAAGCCGCTTGCGCGTTGCAGCGCAAATTCCGCCAAGGCGGCGGCGTTCACCGAACGCCCTGGCCGGGACAAACTGGCCGGAGCGACGGCAGGCATCGGCCACGGTTTCTAAGCCGAAGCCATATTAATGTGACGCGAAGATATCTATTTTTCGAAAAAATGTGGTGATTATACCTCATTGAAACATCTCGTCACGCTACATCCTGGCCAGCTTCGGTACCGATCGTGATTCTTAGGAGTAAAATCCGTTCCTTGTGTACTTTGTAGCATTCTTATAACAAATGAGCCCCCGTCCTTCGCGCATGGCGTGCATTGACGCTCTCAAGGCGGTCAGTTCCCAACTGATCGTGCTGCACCATCTTGCCTTCTACGGCCCCATGTCCGATGCGGCGCACGTGCTGGCTCCCGACCTCCTTGACTGGTTCTCGCAGTACGCGCGCATCGCCGTTCAGGCGTTTCTTGTCATCAGCGGCTTCCTGGCGGCGCGTAGCCTGGCGCCGGGCGGGCATCTGGTGGTGCCGCATCCCTTGCAGGCGATCTGGCGCCGCTACCAGAAGCTGGTGGTCCCCTATAGCGTGGCCATCCTGATTGCGATTGCCGGTGCCGCCATTGCGCGCACCTGGATGCATCACGATTCCATTCCGTCGGCCCCCGACCTGTATCAGATCCTGGCACATGTGCTGCTGTTGCACAACTTGCTCGACTTCGACGCGTTGTCGGCCGGCGTCTGGTACGTGGCCATCGATCTGCAACTGTTCGTCTTGCTGATTGTTGCGCTATGGGCGGCGCGCCGCTGCGCGCAATGGTTCGATGTCGGCGGCAGCCCGCTCGGGCCGCTGGCGGTGGCGGGGCTGGTCGTGGCTTCGCTGTTCTGGTTTAACCGGGATGCGGCCTGGGATATCTGGGCGCTTTACTTCTTCGGCGCCTATGGCATGGGCACG
The DNA here is from genome assembly GCF_057814235.1 of Cupriavidus sp. F041. Classification (NCBI taxonomy): domain Bacteria; kingdom Pseudomonadati; phylum Pseudomonadota; class Betaproteobacteria; order Burkholderiales; family Burkholderiaceae; genus Cupriavidus; species Cupriavidus sp. F041. The sequence continues at coordinate 313,939 of NZ_JBVASY010000001.1, read as the reverse complement.
CTGGCGTTCTGGGCCTCCGCACCGGAGCGTTCGCCGGTTGCGTTGCTGGTGCTGGGCGCAGTGGTGCTGGCGGCACTGATCGTGGACTTCCGCCTGCGCATTGCCGTGGCGCTATCCATCGCCCTGCTGCTGGCCGTTGCGCGGCGCGGAGGGTGGCTGGATCGCTGGCCGCAGGCCCCGAGCCTGGCATTTTTCGGGCGCATTTCTTACTCGGTCTTCCTGGTGCATTTCCCGGTATGCCTGGTCGTGAACGCGGTGGTATTCCACGTTGCACCGAATCGGCCGCTGCTCAATGCGCTGGGCATGATACTGGCATGGCTGTTGAGCAACGTTGCCGGCGCCGTGTTCCACCGTTACGTGGAGAGTACCGACCCGCTGCGCGCCTTGCGCATGGCCTTGTGGCCGGCGCGCGCGGAGCCGGCCCAGCGGCAGCAGGGCGGGCAGCACCGGTCGACCTGACCCCTCGCGATCACAGCCTAGCGGCACCCCGCCCCAGCGGCCGGGTGCCGCTTTTCTTTTGCATGGTGCCTGTGCACCATGAACTGGCGAGCGGAGCGGCGCGCGCGCACGCGGATGGTGCGGCACGCCATCGTGCGGCATGCAACACAAGGTAGAAACTAGCATTGGGATATGGCACGAAGGTTGCCTACTATGGAATTGCAAACCTGACCGTTTGGTCAGGATTCCTGTTCCGAGGCTGCCATGTCCGACCATATTGTCCTGACTTCGCACGCGCGCCGCGACAAGCCGGCCGAACCCATCCACTGGGGGGCCGCCACGGCGGCGGAGCGCGGACCTGTGATCGCTAGCGTGACCAATCCGGCCCAACGCAATGTCATTGGCACCCACTCCGGCGCCTATGCGGTGTACCGGGCGCTGGCGGTGGCCTCCGGCAAGCTGCAGCGGGATCATCGCGCCGATCTCACCGATACCTCTCCGGCGGAGATCGTCGGGCCCCATCCGCAATGGAGCGACCCGGACAAGATCGTCTCCCTGGATCCTTGGGGCCATCTGGTCTCGACTGCCTTTGCAGACCGCATCGCGGCGGGTATCGATATCCGGCCGACGATCGCCATTACGCGCGCACACATCAATATGCCGGAACTGATGGGAGCCATTGCAGCCGGCCGCCTCACGCCTGACGGCCAGATCCTGCACGCCAATGGCGACGTACGTGTCACCAAGGCAGCGATCGACCCGGTCTGGTACCTGCCGGCGCTGGCGCGCCGCTTCGACATCAAGGAGAGCATGCTGCGTCGCAGCCTGTTCGAGCAGACTGGCGGCATGTTCCCCGAACTGGTGACGCGGCCCGACCTGAAGGTGTTCCTGCCGCCGATCGGTGGCATGACCCTGTACTTTTTCGGCGATGTGGGCAAGCTGGGCAAGCCCGAGACCAAGGTGGCCTGCCGCGTGCACGACGAGTGCAACGGCTCGGACGTGTTCGGATCCGATATCTGTACCTGCAGGCCCTACCTGGCGCACGGCATCGAGGTTTGCATCGAGATGGCGCAGCAGGGCGGGGTGGGCCTGGTGGTCTATAACCGCAAGGAGGGCAGGGCACTGGGCGAAGTGACCAAGTTCCTGGTCTATAACGCCCGCAAGCGCCAGGTCGGCGGCGACCGGGCCGAGACGTATTTCGCGCGTACGGAGTGCGTGGCCGGCGTGCAGGACATGCGCTTCCAGGAACTCATGCCCGATGTATTTCACTGGCTTGGCATCAAGCGTATCGATCGCTGGGCTTCGATGAGTAATATGAAGCACGGGGCGCTGACCGCTCAGGGTATCGAGGTGGTCGAACAGGTAGCGATTCCCGATGCACTGATCCCGGCCGATGCCCGAGTGGAAATCGACGCCAAGGTGGCGGCTGGCTATTTCACGAGCTATACCCCGCCCGGTGCCGAGGAACTCGCGCTGGCCAAGGGTAGAGGACTGGACGAATGAACGAGATACCTGAAGCGGGCGGCCCGCAGGGCTCCCCCAGTGCGTTCACGAATGACGCGGATGGCCGCGGCGGATGGGCCAGTCCCGTGCCACCTGGCCATCCGGCCGCGGCGCTGCTGACCGGCCTGGCGGTACGCACCCGATGCGCCGCCGTGACGGACCATGTGGCGGCAGGCGCGTCAGAGCTGTTCACGTGGCACCCGGAACGGATTCCGGCGGTGGGCGATTATGTGGCGGCCACCATCCGGGAGCGTTATCCGGACCTGAACGTGCCGTACCACAGCCGCTGGCGCCACTTTGAAAGCGGCGGTCCCGGCGAGAGGCTGGACCGCTGGCAGATCCTGTGCGAACGCGGCGGGCTTTCCGGCGAGGCTGACCGCGAGGAGCGCGCCCGCATCGGCATCGATCTGGTGATTCCCAGCGTGTTGCTGGACGCCGGCGCAGGCCCCGACTGGCGCTACCGCGATCCGGCCAGCGACCTGCTGCTGACCCGTTCCGAGGGGCTTGGCGTAGCCAGCTTCGACTTGTTCGCGCGCGGTGGCTTTTCCGCCCAGCCGGGCCAGCCGCTGCGCTCCGACGCCGAGCGGCTGATGCGGATCGATGCGCCCTCCATCGCGACGGCCTTCCAGGTGGCACAGCACAATCGGCTGGTTGGCCTGGACGGTCGTGCCGGCCTGCTGCGCCGGTTGGGCGAAGTGGCGCAGGCCACGCCGGCCGTGTTCGGCACGCCTGCGCGTCTGGGCAACCTCTATGACTACCTCAAGGCACATGCCGTCGACGGCCAGATCGAGGCCGGCTTCGTGCTGACCACGCTGCTGGTAGCGCTCGGTCCCGTGTGGCCGGGGCGCGTCAGCCTCGGCGGCATATCGCTGGGGGACTGCTGGGCACATCCGGCCTGTACCGACGGGCTGGTGCCTTTCCACAAGCTGACGCAGTGGCTGACGTACTCGCTGCTGGAGCCGCTCGAAGATGCCGGCCTGACCGTGACCGGGCTGGAGGCGCTGACCGGCTTGCCCGAATACCGCAATGGCGGCCTGCTATTCGATTTCGAACTGATGGTGCCGCGCGATCCCGGATTCGCAGCCGTGGCGCATACGGTCGATGAGCCGGTCATCGTGGAATGGCGTGCCCTTACGGTGACGGGGCTCGACCTTGTGGCCGCGTCGGTGCGCGAGGCGCTTGGCCTGTCGGCCGCGGCGTTCCCGCTTGCCCGCGTGCTGGAAGGCGGCACCTGGGCCGCGGGACGGCGCATTGCCGCCAAGCGCAGGCCCGGCGGTCCGCCGCCATTCGTCATCAATAGCGATGGCACGGTGTTCTGACCGATATCGCAGCCACGCGCCGAGCCGCAGCAAGACCTCTTCGCGACCGCCCTCCAGGAGCGCATCATGACCGACCTCTCCGCCGTACCGCCCGTCACTCCGTCCGTGCTGGTGGTGGACCATCCGCTCGTGCAGCACAAGGTCACGCTGGTACGCAGCGAAGACACCACCACCGATAACTTCCGCCGGCTGGTGCGCGAGATCAGCCAGCTGCTGACCTATGAAGCGACCCGCGACCTGGCGATGGAAACGATCTCCATCAAGACCCCGATCGCGCCCATGCAGTCGCCGGTGCTGTCGGGCAAGAAGCTGTGCCTGGTATCGATACTGCGTGCCGGCAACGGTTTCCTGGATGGCATGCTGGAGTTGCTGCCGGCCGCGCGGGTAGGGCACATCGGCTTGTACCGCGACCCCGAAACGCTGGAGCCGATCGAGTACTACTTCAAGATCCCGGAGGACATCCACGAGCGGCTGGTGATCGTGGTGGACCCCATGCTGGCCACCGGCAACTCCGCCATTGCCGCGCTCAATCGCCTGAAGGAAGCCGGCGTGAGCACGCTCAAGTACGTGTGCCTGATCGCGTCGCGGCAGGGGCTGCGTGCCCTGCAGGCAGCGCACCCCGACGTGGCCATCGTCACCGCCGCCATCGACGAGGAGCTCAACGAGCACGGCTACATCGTGCCCGGCCTGGGCGATGCCGGCGACAGGCTCTACGGCACCAAGTAATGGGAGCGCCGGCCACGGCGCCGCCGCCATGCTTTCCGCTGCCGCGGGAGGCGGCGGGCGGCCGTATCCGCCAGGAGAACGAGGCGCTGATCCTGCACGCGGCCGAGCATGTGTTCGCGCGGGCCGGGTTTGCCGGCGCCACCATGAACGAGATCGCCACACGCGCCGGCGTGCCAAAATCCAACCTGCATTACTACTTTCGCACCAAGCAGGCGCTGTACCGGGCGGTGCTGGCCCATACGCTCGCACTGTGGCTGTCCGAGACCGACATCATCGACGCGGGGCAAAGCCCGCAGGTAGCTCTTGAACAGTACATCCGCGCCAAGATGCGGTTGTCGGCGAGCCATCCCGACGCCTCGCGCGTATTCGCCAATGAACTGCTGCACGGTGCGCCGGAAATCCGCGATGTGCTCAACGGCGCGCTGCGCGCGCTGGTGGCGCGCAAGGCCGGCGTGATCCGTGAGTGGATCGCGCGTGGCGAGATGGCCAGCGTGGATCCGCAGCACCTGTTTTTCACCATCTGGGCCGCTACCCAGACCTATGCCGATTTCGAGTCGCAGGTATGCGCCGTGCTTGGGGTGAGCCACCTGGGCCAGCGCGATTACGAACAGGCCACCGACCATCTTGTGCGGCTTTTGCTGCGCGGATGCGGGCTGGAGCCGGCCGGCCTGGCCACGGAGTTATCGTCAACAAGGGGAGAACGTCATGAGGTTTGAGGGTAAGCGCAGGACCTGGTTGAAATTCGCGGCCGCCGCCGCCAGCGTTGCCGCGCTTGGCGGCGCCGCGCCCGCGCAGGCGCAAGCCAAGCTGAAGGTGGCGGCGGTGTACACCGTGCCGGTCGAACAGCAATGGGTGTCGCGGATTCACAAGGCGCTCAACGAGGCCAAGGCGCGCGGCGAGATCGACTATGTATTCTCGGAGAGCGTGTCCAATGCTGACTACGAGCGCGTGCTGCGGCAGTACGCGGAGCAGGGGTCGGCGCTGATCCTGGGTGAGTCCTTCGCCGTCGAGGCGGCGGCGCGCAAGGTGGCCAAAGACTATCCCAAGACCGCCTTCCTGATGGGCTCCTCGGGCAAGCCGCAGGCGCCGAATTTCTCGGTGTTCGACAACTATATCCAGGAGCCTTCCTACCTCACCGGCATGATTGCCGGCGGCATGACCAAGACCAACCACATCGGCATGGTGGGCGGCTATGCCATCCCCGAGGTCAACCGGCTGATGCACGCCTTCATGGAAGGCGCGCGCGAGGTGAATCCGAAGGTCAGGTTCACGGTCAGCTTCATCGGTTCGTGGTTCGATCCGCCCAAGGCCAAGGAGGCGGCCTTCGCCATGATCGACAAGGGCGCCGACGTGCTCTATGCCGAACGCTTCGGCGTATCCGATGCCGCCAAGGAAAAGGGCAAGCTGGCCATCGGCAATGTCATCAACACCCAGCCGCAATATCCCGCCACGGTAGTGGCATCGGCGCTGTGGAATATGGAGCCCACGGTCGGCGCGGCGCTTGGCAAGGTCAAGGCGGGCCAGTTCAAGAGCGAGGACTACGGTCCTTACTCGCTGATGAAATTCAAGGGGGCCGAACTGGCGCCGCTGGGCACGTTCGAAGGCAAGGTTCCCGCCGATGTGATGACCAGGGTCAGGGCCAGGGAGAAGGCCATCCTTGACGGCAAGTTCGCCGTCAAGGTGGTGGAGACGGAGCCGAAGTCGACGCAGTGAGGGCGGCTTCGCCTCGCTATTCCCGCCGCTGGCCTGCCCCTTTCCTCCGCCTGGGAGCGAAGAGCAAGCCAGCGCAACCTGACCGCCACATCGATCAACCACCCATGCAAGTCCCCATCCTGCGCCTGAGCAACATCACCAAGCGCTTCGGCCAGCTGACCGCCAATGACGATATCTCGCTGGAACTGCGGCGCGGCGAAGTGCTGGCCCTGCTGGGCGAGAACGGCGCCGGCAAGAGCACGCTGGTCAGCATCCTGTTCGGGCATTACGTGGCCGATGCCGGCACGGTGGAGGTCGACGGCCAGCTTCTGCCACCCGGCCAGCCACGCGCGGCGCTTGCCGCCGGCATTGGCATGGTGCACCAGCATTTCACGCTGGCCGACAATCTCTCGGTGCTGGACAACATCATGCTCGGCACCCAGCCGCTGTGGCAATGGCGCCTGGAGCGGCGCGCGGCGCGTGACAGGGTGCTGGCGCTGGCCGAGCGCTTTGGCCTGGCCGTGCGGCCGCAGGCCAGGGTGGGCGAGTTGTCGGTGGGCGAGCGCCAGCGCGTGGAGATCGTCAAGGCACTGTACCGCGGCGCTCGCGTGCTGATTCTTGACGAGCCCACCGCGGTGCTGACGCCGCACGAGTCCGAAACGCTGTTCGCCACGCTGGCGCAGTTGATTGCCGAGGGGCTGTCGGTGATCTTTATCAGCCATAAGCTCGACGAAGTGCTGCGGGTGTCCGATCGCATCGCCGTATTACGCGGCGGGCGGCTGGTGGCGCAGTGCGCGGCGGCGCAGACCAGCAAGGCCGAACTGGCGGAACTGATGGTGGGCCGGGTGGTAGCCATGCCGGAACGCGCCGCGCGGCTGGACGCCAGCGGTGCCAGTGCGGCGCCCGCCGTGCTCGCGTTGCAGAAGGTTGGCGCGTGTGGCGCGGACGGCCGCGCGCTGTTGCGCGAAGTCAGCCTGCAGGTACGGGCTGGCGAAATCGTGGGCATCGCCGGCGTGTCCGGCAACGGCCAGGCCGCGCTGGCGGAACTGACCAGCGGCACGCTGGCGGCCGCCGAGGGCCATGTCACGTTGGCTGGCAAGCCAATGCCGGCATGGCCGCGCGCATGGATCGAGGCAGGCGTGGCGCGCGTGCCGGAGGATCGCCACGCGGTGGGCGTGATCGGCGACCTGACCGTTTGGGAGAACGCCGCCAGCGAGCAACTCGGCGAGCCGCGTTTTTCTCGTGGGGGGGTGATCCGGCGCGCGGCGGCTCAGCGGTTTGCGAGGGAACTGGTGGCGCGTTTCGACGTGCGCACCGCCGGTATCGACGTGCCGGCCCGGACCATGTCGGGCGGCAATATGCAAAAGCTGATCCTGGGCCGGGCGCTCTCCGTGCGGGGCGAAGGGAGGGCGCCGCTGCTGGTCGTGGCCAGCCAGCCCACCTGGGGGCTGGACATCGGCGCGGTGGCCTATGTGCGCGCCCGCCTGCTCGATGCAGCGCAAGAGGGCGCGGCCGTGTTGCTGATCTCGGAAGACCTCGATGAACTCCATGCGCTGGCCGACCGCATTGCGGTGATGCACGCAGGCCGGCTGACCGAGGCGCGTCCGACGGCAGCATGGACGCTCGGAGAACTCGGGCTGGCGATGGCCGGTGCCGGCGAAGGCGCGCATGGCGCTGCTGGAACGGGGGAGGTACTGCATGCGGCTTGAAGCCCGAAGCGGCGTCTCGCGCGTGGCCATGCTGGCCGCGCCCATCATGGCGATCGTTGCTACCTTGCTGATCTGCGCCTTGCTGGTGCGTTGGGCCGGTGCGCCGGTGGGACGTGCTTACATGCTGCTGCTCGAAGGCGGTTTCGGATCGCGCTTTGCCTGGTCGGAAACGCTCACGCGCGCTACGCCGCTGATCCTGACCGGCTTGTCGGTTGCTGTAGCCTTTCGCGCCCGCCTGTTCAACATCGGCGCCGAAGGGCAGCTCTATCTCGGCGCGCTGGCGGCGGTGGCCGTTGGCGGGCAGGTCGATGGCACGGCGGCGCACTGGGCGCAGCAACTGCCGATGGGCTTGCTGTTCGTGCTGATGGTGGCGGCCGGCATGCTGGCCGGTGCCTTGCTGCTGCTCTGCGCTGCATGGCTCAAGACCCGGCTTGGCGTGGATGAGGTGGTTACGACCTTGCTGGCCAACTTTATCGTGCTGCTGTTTGTCTCAATGATGCTGGACGGCCCGATGAAAGACGCCACGGCGATGGGGTGGCCGCAATCGGTACCGTTGGTGCCGGAACTGGAATTGTCGAAACTGATGGAGCGCTCGCGCGTGCACAGCGGCCTGCTGCTGGCTGGCGCGCTTGCCGTGATCCTGTGGGCGGTCAACCGCTTCACGGTGTTCGGCCTGCAGATGCGCGCGGTGGGCGCCAATGCGCGCGCCGCGGCGTTCACCGGCATGCCGGTGCGGCGCGTGACGATGTGGGCCGCGCTGTTGTCGGGCGGGCTGGCGGGATTGGCAGGTGTGGTGGAGGTGGCAGGGCGCACCAGCTATCTCACGCTCGACATTTCGCCGGGCTATGGCTACGCCGGTGTGGTCATCGCCATGCTGGCGGGGTTGCATCCGCTGGGCGTGGTGGCGGCGTCGGTATTCGTGGCGGGGGTGCTGGTTGGGGCGGACGGCATGAGCCGCGCGGTGGGCGTGCCCAACAGCATTGCCGACGTGATCGTGGCGGTGGCGCTGCTCGCCATGCTGGTGGCCACCATGCTGACGCGCTACCGTATCCGTTTCGATGCGCGGGGCAAGGCGGCCTGATGGAACTGCTCGATATCCTGGCCTCGGCGCCATTCTGGATCGCGGTGCTGCGCGTGGCCACGCCGCTGATCTTCGGCACGTTGGGTGTGCTGCTGTGCGAGCGCGCCGGCGTCCTCAACCTCGGCATCGAAGGCATCATGGTGGCGGGCGCCTACGGCGGCTGGCTGGCGGTCTATCATGGCGCCCCGCTGTGGGGCGGGGTCGCTGTGGCCGCCGCCGTGGGACTTGCCTTCGGTCTGCTGCACGGCTGGCTGACGGTGAGCCTGGCGCTGTCGCAGCACGTGGCAGGCCTGGGCGTCACCATGCTGGCCACCAGCCTGTCCTACTATGCCTACCGGATCGGCTTCGCCTCGGTGTCCACGCCACCCACCATCACGCCCTTCGCGCCGATGCGCTGGATCGAGGACGTGCCGCTGCTCGGCCGCGTGCTGGGCCCCGTCTTCGGCCAGGAAAGCGCATTGACGCTGCTGGCGCTGGGCCTGGTGCCGGTGATGGCCTGGGTGCTCTATCGCACCCCACTCGGCCTGGCCGTGCGCATGGTCGGCGAGAATCCAGCCGCGGCGGAGGGGCAGGGGATTCGGGTAGGCGCCATGCGCATCGGTGCGATCATGGCCGGTTCGGCGTTGATGGCGGTGGGGGGCGCATTCCTGACGCTGTCCGCCTTTAATGCGTTCTTCTTCAATATGATCAACGGGCGGGGCTGGATCTGCGTGGCCCTGGTGGTGTTCGCGTCCTGGCGGCCGGGCCGCGCGCTGGCGGGCGCCTTGCTGTTTGCCGCCTTCGATGCGCTGCAACTGCGCCTGCAGCAGAGCGGTGCCAGCCTGCCGGGACTGCCGCCGCTGCCGTATCAGCTGTACCTGATGTTGCCGTACGTGCTGTCGATTCTCGCGCTGGTGCTGGTGGCGCGGCGCGCCACATACCCGCAGGCGCTGATGAAGCCCTATCGCAAGGGCGAACGCTGAGTCCAATAACACGTAGCGAATAACTAGCAACCACTATGCTCGACCTTATCCTGCGCAACTGCGCGCTTCCCGATGGCCGCACCGGCATCGATATCGGCATCGCGGGCGACCGCATCAAGGCAGTCGAGCCGGCGCTCAAGGCGCCAGCGGCGGCCGAGGTCGATGCGGCGGGGCAGCTTGTCACGCCGCCCTTTGTGGATGCGCATTTTCACATGGACTCCACGCTGTCTTACGGCTTGCCGCGCATCAACCAGTCGGGCACCTTGCTCGAAGGCATTGCGCTTTGGGGTGAGCTCAAGCCGCTGCTGACGCAGGATGCCATTGTCGAGCGGGCACTGGCCTATTGCGACTGGGCGGTGGCCAAGGGCCTGCTGGCGATCCGTTCGCATGTGGATGTGTGCGATCCGCGCTTGCTTGCCACGGAGGCGCTGCTGCACGTGCGCGAGAAGGTGCGGCCTTACCTTGACTTGCAACTGGTAGCCTTTCCGCAGGACGGCATGCTGCGCGCTCCCGGCGCGCTCGACAATCTCAAGCGCGCCCTGGGCATGGGCGTCGAAGTGGTGGGCGGCATCCCACATTTCGAGCGCACCATGGCCGATGGCGCGGAGTCCGTGCGCATCCTGTGCGAGCTGGCCTGCGAGCGCGGGCTGCGTGTGGATATGCATTGCGACGAGAGCGACGATCCGCAGTCGCGCCATATCGAGACACTGGCATGCCAGACCGTGCGGCTCGGGTTGCAGGGCCGGGTCACGGGTTCGCACCTGACCTCGATGCATTCGATGGACAACTACTACGTGTCCAAGCTGATTCCGCTGATCCGCGAGTCCGGAGTGGCGGCCATCGCCAACCCGCTGATCAACATCACGCTGCAGGGCCGGCACGACAGCTACCCGAAGCGGCGTGGCATGACCCGCGTGCCGGAGCTTCTGGCCGGGGGCGTGCCGGTGGCATTCGGCCACGATTGCGTGATGGATCCTTGGTACAGCCTGGGCTCCGGCGACATGCTGGAGGTGGCGCACATGGGCCTGCATGTGGCGCAGATGACGGGGCAGGAGGCGATGCGCGCGTGTTTCGCCGCCGTCACCGAGACACCGGCGCGGATCCTCGGGCTGGAGGGCTACGGCATCGCGCCGGACTGCCGCGCCGACCTGGTGCTGCTGCAGGCACGCGACCCGGTCGAGGCGATCCGTTTGCGCGCTACCCGTCTGCTCGTGCTGCGGGCAGGCAAGGTGGTGGCGAGCACGCGTCCGGCTAGCGCCACCTTGCACCTGGATGGCAGGCCCGGGCAGGTCAGTTTCCAGCCTTGAGTCCGGCTTTGGGAAGGCTGGAAAGAAATTGCAGGGCAGGTGTTGACAGCAGATTCTGCGATCTGCATAATGTTGTTCTTCGCAGCGCTGCAGCGGTAAAGCAGTGAAACGAAGCCCAGATGGCGAAATTGGTAGACGCACTAGGTTCAGGTCCTAGCGGTGGCAACACTGTGGAGGTTCGAGTCCTCTTCTGGGCACCAAGACTCGATGAAAAAGGCCGTTGCTTATGCAGCGGCCTTTTTCTTTTGGTGCGCCCAGCATGGGCGCACTCCTGGAGGTGCAACCCGCAAGCTGACCACAGTGAGCGAAGTGAAGCGCAACTGCATGAGGGCAACCGAGTGTGGGGAGGAAGCGTGGAGCATAAATCATGAGCCGAGGAACACGAATCGCATAGAAGGCGCGGCCGGTCAGGGCGAGCGGGCCAAATACCGCGAAGCTCTTGTGGTCAAGGATCAGGCGGCGTAGATGCGGCGGTTGTGTGATGAAGGAGTGCGGCCCTTACCTGGGGACGCCCCGCCTTGTGCCTGAAAGGGCGACGGCGAGAGCCGGAGCGGGGTCTCAGCAGAGGCCATAGTAGTTGGCGGTAGCGCCGGGAAGGCTCGATCCCGCTGACGAAGGGCTGAACGAGAAGGAGTGATTTCCGACATGTCGATGCAGCAAGCCATGCGTCAGATGCCCGCGCCAGCGGGGCGGGAGGCCGTAGGGCAAGTCGCACACGCTTGAACGCCTGCCGCAGGTTCTCTGTTGCCAGCGCCGCTTGCAGCAGCGCCGTTCCCGTGTTTCCGGTCGCACGCCGCGGGCGGCAAGCTTCGTCGCTGAAAGCATCAGGCATGGCTTCACCCGACCGACTGGGCGTTCCTCGCCTGTCTTAACCTCAACTTCTCGAACCGCCCGGTGCGGACCCGCATGCCGGGTGGTGTGGCAGGGGTGTAGCCTCCATGGCTACCCCCTATGCCGATTGCCGCGCGATCTGTACCGCGGCAAGGCCTCCCGGCCTGCTCAGGGTCCTGCGGACCAGGATTGCATCCTCCACTCATCGTCGTCCGCGGACTGGCTTGCCGATGTGCCATCGGCCCTCAAGGCCGATGCCTGCGTCAGCCGCCCTACATATGCCAGCTTGCGCGTGACCCGGAAAGAGGGCACGTCGCCTTCCCGCATATGCAGCAGGTCGGCCGGCGAGACTGCGTCGTCCGCCGCGCTTGTCAGCGGCAGGCCGGCCGCCCGGTAGGACGCGAGCACCAGTTGCGAGCAGAAGAAGCTGTTGCGCGCATCCAGCTCATTGGGTGCCATCTGGATGGCGCTGAAGCTGCGCATGCAAGCGTTGCGGACCACGCCGGGCACACCCGGCAGTTCGCACAGGCGCCGCTCAAGCGAGAACGGCGCATGCATGGCGATGCCGAGATGGTTATACGGCTGGCCTACCTGGGCCATCGCGAAGGCATGCAATTTCAGGCGCATGTCATCGTTGAGCCCGGGGTGGCGGTAAGTCACGATGATGTCGCCGTCATTCAGCGCCTGTTGCAGCGGATAGGCCCGAACGCCCGAGCCCACTGCCTCCACCACATTGCCGCCGCCCACATAGACGGCCGAGTGGCTGACCTGCGATATCGTCGCCAGCCGGATCGCCGAAGAGTTGAAGGAGGGGGCTGCCGAGAGCAGGATATCGCCGACCTGCAGGGCGCCGATATCGAGCGGGCGCACTTCGACCCCGGACACCTCCAGGCTCATCTGCTGGAAGCGTAGCGGCAGCCCGGAGCCCTGTGCCGCAGCGACATTGAGATCGTCCGCGTGGCTACCCCATTGCGTCGCGCAGCCACTCAGTGCGAGGCCTGCCAGCGCCGCACCGGCAATACTCAGGGTCCGGCTCATGCCTCGCCGTCCTTGCGCGCCGGAGGCATGCGCCGAAAGGGAAAGAGCTGCTGCCGTATGAAGCCATCGGGCATGTAGTCGCCGACCACGCCGTATTTCTCGGGGAAGCGCTTGCCGGACTTCACCGCGGTGCCGAACAGGTAATCGAGGAAGGCGTAGTGCGCCGAGTAATTCTTGTCGATCGCCTCGTCATCCGAGGCGTGGTGCCAGTGATGGAAATCCGGCGTCACCACCAGGTAGCGCAGCGGGCCCCACGGCAGGTGGACATTGGCGTGGTTGAATACCGCCTGGAAGCCCACGATGATGATGTACGCGTCGATGACCGCCTTGTTGAAACCGAGCACATACAACGGCGCCAGCACCAGCACCCGTGTGAACACCAGTTCGAGGATGTGCTGGCGCGAACCGGCGAGCCAGTCCATGGTCTTGGTGCTGTGGTGCACGGAATGGAATTTCCACAGGAAGGGCACCTCGTGATAGGCCCGATGGGTCCAGTACTGCGCCAGGTCGGCTGCCAGTATGCACAGCAGCAGTTGCAGCACGAAGGGGATGCCACCAACGAAAGCATGCACGCTGTCGCGTACCAGCCAGCCGAACAAGCGGAAGATCAGGAAGTTGACCGTCAGCAGGATCAGGCCAACGATGAAGTGATTGACCGCGAAATGCACGAGGTCGGTCTGCCATTCACGGCGAAACACGGCTTGCCCGCGATAGAGCGGGAACATCTTTTCGATGACCACGAAAATCAGTGTCGAGCCCAGCAGGTCGAGGATGAACCAGTCCAGGCCGATATATGGCGTGTGGTCCGGGAAGTCCCCCACCGGTACTCGCGAGCCACCGAGCGCCACGGCCAGCGCCACGAGCGCGAAGGCAGCGGCATTCAGACTGCGGCGGCGCCCAAGCACCAGGTTGCTGAGCGACAGGCCGCCTGACACCAGCAGTGCGGCAAACAGGACGTGGCGCAATACGTCGACCGAATACTTGTGGCGCAGCTCGGGCGTGGTCAGGTATTGCGGGAAATGGAAAGCGATCACGCCCAGCAGGCTGAGTCCGCCCAGGGCCAGCGCAAGGATGGCCGTGATCAGGCCGCGTCCGGCCGCGAGCTCGCCGCTGCTGCCCAGCAGGTCGCGCGTGTCGCGCAACACGTTGTGCACCGGGGCGATTGGCAGTTTGCCGGCTGCGCCGTTCTGTTTCATTTTTGAATCATCGGGCCCGCCAGGATTTTCAGGCCTGTCGGTCGAGTCGCTATTTATCCGCATCTTCCGCTATTCCGTTGTTTTGCTTCTTCTTGTTCTGCTACGGCTGGCGCGCCGGGCTTCGCTGCCGGTCCTGGCCGCCAGCCGCGATGCTAGCGGAGCGCTTTCGATTTGCATAGCAATGTAGCTCCTTCCGCCACGTTCAGGCTGGCAGGCGAACGGTCCTGTGCGGCGCCCCACGCAAGGCGCGCCAGCGCCCTAACGTTTGGCCAGTGTTTGACCTATGCTCTAGCAATGCCGACATGGTTCATTTCAGCCAGGGGTTGCAGTCATGGCCAGGCGCGTGTCATCTGCGAGCGCAACAGGAGGCGGTGCCAGCACCGCTGGTACTGGTCTTTGCGCGCACGCTGTCCACTCCCATCCGTGCCGCCAGTGCTGTTGCTCGATTCTTGCGATGCTGCTGGCAGCCCTGGTGCAGGCCGAAGAGCGCCCCACGCCGGGCAACGCCGGCCTCGGCTGGAGCCAGCCTGAATCTGATCCGTACGCACAGGTTGCCAGCAATGCTCCGCCGTCGTCTGAGCAGGCTGCCGGCATCGCCTTGGCGCTGCCCCCGCAGATCGTCGGCAGCGACCTCCCGGATCCGCCTGCGCCGGCAGCGCGGCTCGCCGTGGAAGATACGCAGCCACCCCTGGTGGCGTCGATCAGCAAATGGACCTGGACCGGTGGGTCGCCTCCTCCGGGTGCGGACAATGACGCCCCCGGTCGCACGGCGGCCGTGCTCGATCCGATATATGCCGGACCGGCCAGCGGGCCGGGGCCAGCCAAACTTTCCCTGCACCTGGACGATGTCACATCTGCCACCGGCTTCGTCGGCAACCGGATGCAAAGCATGGCTGTCGCGCTGGATACCGTACTCCCGCGCAGTGGCGGCCTGACGATACAACCGCGCTTGCAGCTCGCCTATCAGCCTGGTCCCGATAAGAGTGCATCCGGCTTCCTGGCCGGGCAGCAGGCAGACGCAAGCGCCGCAGAAGTCGTCCTGCGGGTCTACCGCACACAGCCGAGTCGGCTTACCGGAGTCAACGGGGTGTATCCATTTGTCGAGGCCGACCTGTGGCAGGACCGCAAGCAGGTGATCAATATCAACGGCACACGCATCGATCCCGACATGCTGCGGGGACTTCTCTCTGTCAATCTCGGAGCGCACGGCAGCACTAACGGCGGCGTCAAGGTCTGGGTCAAGCTGAAAGCCGGCCACAATCCTGGCGGCACTCTGGGGGCACGCTATCGCTGGTAGGGGGGGAGTTGCGCGCGCTTGCGCTGCGCCGGAGTCAGCCGGTTCATCGCCGCATGAAGGGGCCCTTCACACCAAATCAAAGAAGGGGCTTGCATTTCTGCGCCGTTGCGCTAGAATGCCGTCTTCGCGTGCGGCTGTAGCTCAGTTGGATAGAGTACTTGGCTACGAACCAAGGGGTCGTGGGTTCGAATCCTGCCAGCCGCACCACCAATGACAAGGGTCAGCACGTTTGCGCGTGCTGACCCTTTTGTCTTGTGCGCCCAGCATGGGCGCACTCCTGCGGGTGTAAGTCCCGCCATAAGCTGGTCACGGCGAATGAAGTGAAGCGCAACCGCATGAGGGCGACCGAGTGTGGGGAGGAAGCGTGGAGCGTAAATCGCGAGCCGATGGACAAGAACTGCATAGAAGGCGCTGCCGAGCAGGGCGAGCGGGCAAGAAACCGCGAAGCTCTTGTGACCAAGGCGAAGTGGCGTAAATGCAGCGGCTGTGCGGTGAAGGAGTGCGTTCTTACCTGGGGAGGCCTCGCCTCATGCCTGAAAGGGCAACGACGTCGAGTCGGAGCGAGGAGTCAGCAGAGGCCAAAGTAGTTGGGCGGCGTGGCTGGGAAAGCTAAAGCTGCCGGCGAAGGGCCGAAGGAATGGGAGGGGGAGCCCTCTGGTTATCGGAAGTGAAGCGCCTCAGATGTTCGCGAGAGCGAAGCTCGTCGGTAGGGTGGATAGGGTGAAGCCCGACAGGCCCCGGCAGCGAGGAATCAGTTCCGCCGAACCGGACAAAGGCAAGCCTGGGCGTCGGGTCGGGAGCAACACAAGCCTGACGACCTCAACCATTCCAACCGCCTGGTGCGGACCCGCATGCCAGGTGGTGTGGGAGGGGACCGGTCAGATTACCTGACCGCCCCTATCCCGATTCTCGGGCGCCGGGATACACCCAGGGTACACCGAAGAACGGGCTGTCTTGTGCCAGGTTGAGGGCGGGCAGGTCGATGGTCAGTGCTTTCGATTCTTTGGCCTGACTAGCGCGGAGGCGGATTGAAGACGCCTTCCTTACTCTTGTTGCAGTTTCATGCGATTGTCAGCGGCTGCACCAGCCGCGCCGAACCCGTCAGCAAGCCAACTCCATACCGTCTCCTCCTCCATCCATGTCCTCCGAAATTGAAAAAGCCGCGGCCATTGTCTGGGTCAAGATCCAGATGGCGAAGCACGGACTCTCCTTGGCAGACCTGGAGGATGCTGGCTGTTTCCCGTTGCCGGAACCGGAACATAAGCCAGTGGCACGCTATCGCGACGCGGAGGGGCGAAGCTGGGACGGGCAGGGCGAGATGCCTTCCTGGTTGCTGCGGGCGGTCAGCGCGGGCCAGAGCCAGGAACATTTCCGGGTCGTCGGTTGACCGGGCACAATGTCGCCTTTCGCCCGTCCAAATGTTGGCACCGTCATTTCATGGGATGACGAAGAGTTGTTTTCCATTTTTTGGGATCCGCCCGTCGTACATCGCTCAGGTAAATCTCATGGTGCTTGCCGGTTAGGCCTGCATGCATGTCGATATATTCATGCAATCGTTCAATCGTCGGCCCTTCTTCAGCAAATGGTCCAATGTGCAGGACTTGCGCGCAGCGGCCCTCGGAAAAATTCTCCAGGCGTAGCTTGTCGATAGCGGGCAGTCTTTTCTTTCGCGATCAGCATTCGACTGCGTAACCACCACAGCCGCGCAAAGCCTAGGGTTGCACTACGGCTTGCCGCCACTGCAGGATAAAATCCCGGTAGTTCTGGTTGTTGAGATAGCCAATCAGGGCCGGCCCGACAGCGATCGGCCTCAGGCTGCCGCCAAGCCTTTGCCTGAGGCGGGTGGCCGTGAATTCGCCTTCGACGTCGTCGCGCAGCGCGTAGAGGTGTGCGCTGTTCGCAATCACGGCCTGGCCGCGCTTCGACAGCGTGTAGTCCACCCAGAGCTTCGCGGCGTTGGGATGTGCCGCCTTCTTGTTGATCACGATGATGCGTGACATGACCAGCGTGTAGTCCTTCGGGAACACATAGCCCAGCGATGGATTCTTCTGCGCCTGCGCCACCGTGTAGGCGCCCAGCAGGTTGTAGCCAACCAGCGCCTGGCCCGAGGCCACGCGCCTGGCCATGGCGTCGGTCGTCAGGTCGAGGCGGGCCGCGGCCTTGCCAAGGGCGCGGGCGACATCCCAGAATGCCGGCGATACAGCGACATCCTGCGTGGCAAGAAAGAAACCGAGTCCGGATTTTTCAATATCGTAGCTGACCACCTTTCCCTTGAAGCGGGTTGGGTCGCTGTTCAGAAGCCGCGCCAGGTCGGCATGTGTCTGCGGCACTTCGCCGGCCCGCAGCAGTTTCTTGTTGTAGGCGACGACGATCGGCTCGTAGGTGGTGGCGAAGGCCTGGTTCTTCCAGTTGGCCCATTCCGGGAAGTTCGCCTTTTCGGAGGAGTCGTAAGTCATGGTGTAGCCACTGCCGACCAGCGCGGCTTGCTGATCCATGGCTGAACTCCACAGCACGTCAGCGGATTCGCCGCCCAGCTGTGTCTCGGCGACAAAGCGGTGGTACAGCACGGTGCTGTTCAGGTCTTCATAGGTGATGTCGATACGCGGATACATGGCCCGGAAATCCGCAATCAGGAACTTGGCGATGCCGGCGTCCGTGGTCGAGTAAATCACCAGCCGGCCTTCGTCTTCAGCGGCCTTGACCGTCTGCGCGTACGCCGGTGCATAGCCTGGCGGAACGCTGCCCTTGGACGCATAGCCCATGAGCTCTGCAGGCTCTTGCGCCATGCCGAGCGAGCAGATAAGCCCGAACCCCAGTCCGATGAGGAATCTCATGCTTTGCCTTCCGCTTCGTCTCGTCCGCTGACTGGCACCAGCAGCAGGGGGGTGCGAGTCTTGCGCATGACTTCATGGGTTACCGAGCCGAACAGCAGGCCGGCCAGGACACCATCGCCATGTGAACCCATCAGGATCAAGTCAGCGGGCCCAAGGCGGGCCTCGTCGAGGATAAGCTGGGCCACGTCGTCCCCCTCGCACACAATGATCTCTGTGATCGGCCGCGGCGGGTTCTTGTCCGTACGCACGGCATAGAAGGCCGCGATCTGCGCTTCAATGTGCAGCTTCACCCGCTGCGCGCGATCATCGTGATACTTGTCGAGCGCGTCCTGCGGCACGTGGGAATCGATCTCGATCAGCGACTTCTCGCGCTGGTCCGGGATGACGGTGAGCACCTGCAGTCTTGCGCCCAACCGGTTGGCCAGGCCGATGGCGTAGGCCAACGCGTCTTCGCAGCCTTCGCTCAGGTCCGCGGCGTAGAGAATGGATCGGATCTCGTTGTGCATGGTGGGCTACCGTCAATGGGCATGGCCAACGATGGGGATGACCCCGAAGACAACGGTGGCCACCAACATGACCAGCGCCGCCGACAAGGCCCAGAGCAACGTGTAGCGCTGGTGGTCGCCGAATTCGACCTCGGCCAGGCCGACCAGCAAATAGGTCGATGCGACCAGTGGACTGAGCAGGTGCACCTGCTGGCCGATCAGCGATGCGCGCCCGATTTCGGCGGCGCCGATGCCATAGACGGCGGCCGCTTTGGCAAGGATAGGCAGGATGCCGAAGTAGAACGCGTCGTTCGAGATGAAAAAGGTAAACGGGACGCTCAGCACGCCGGTGACGATGGCCATGTAAGGGCCCATCCAGTCCGGCACGGCGCTGATCACGCTGGCCGCGATCGCGTCGACCATCTTGGTGCCCGACAGGATGCCCACGAAGATGCCGGCGGCGAAGATCAGCGACACCACGGGAACAATATTGGCGGCATGCGAGCTGAGCCTCTCCTTCTGGTCCTTGAGGCTGGGGTAGTTGATCATCAGCGCCAGCGCGGAGGCCACCATGAACAGTACCTGCAACGGCATGGTGCCGAGAATCAGCAGCACCATGAGTCCCAGGGTCAGCAGGAAATTGACCCAAAGGAGCCTGGGCCTGGCGATGTCGGGGTCCCCCGCTGTCACCTGCGGTTGCGCGGCGGAAGCGGGATCCGCGGAGCCTGCCGCAATGGCGCCGAGCCGCTTGCGCTCGCGGCGCCCCAGCAGGACGGCGACGAACAAGCCCCAGCCCCCGGTGACGATCATCGGCAGGATCATCGGTACGAAGATCAGGCCCACGTCCACGCCAAGCGCGCTCGCCGCGCGCGCGGTGGGACCGCCCCAGGGCAGGATGTTCATCAGCCCGCCAGCCATCATGATCACGCACGCTAACACGAGGCGGCTGATGCCGAGCCGCTTGTAGAGCGGGAGCATGGCGGCGCAGGTGATCATGTAGGTGGTGGAGCCATCGCCGTCAAGCGAGACGCACACCGCCAGCACGAAGGTGCCGACGATGATCTTCATCGGGTCCCCGCCCACCATTCTCAGGATCACGCGCACCGCCGGGTCGAACAAGCCGGCGTCGATCATCACGCCGAAATACAGGATGGCAAACATCAGCATCACGCCCGTCGGCGCGAGCTTCTTGATGCCATCCAGCATCATCGCCCCCAGTTCCATGCCAAAGCCACCGATCAGCCCGAACGCGATCGGCACCAGGATCAGTGCGACCATGGCCGAAAGGCGCTTTGTCATGATCAGCGCCATGAAAACGACCACCATTGAATAAGCGAGCAGGGTCAGCATGTCGTGTATTTCCGCTCTCTCAGGCTACGAACCGGCACTGGGAAGCGGGTGTGCGCGTGTCCATATTGCGGCCCCGGTTCAGGTGGTCGTCGATCTCGGCGGCGCTGCCAAGCATGCGCGGGTAGAGGAAGATCGTGAAGGCGGTCGTCTCCAGCGCGCTTTCCGCGTACTGTCCGCTCCATGGCCCCGGCATGGACGACGGCACGCGTGAGCTTACTCTTCCAGCGGCCGACCACGCAGGCCACCACCGGTTTGGTAACGCTGGCATCGCGTTCGTAGTAGCCGCCTGGCTCGCAATACAGTACCGCAGCCTTGCTACGGTCGTCGTTGGCCAGCGCGAAGGCAAATTCGCGGGCGGCGTAGTGAATATAGACATCCTTGCCGCTAGAGATCAACGTGGTCGTGCCCCAGCCGGCCATGCGCAGGTACTGCGCCATGGTGGTGGTGAAGCCGCCCGAGTTCGACAGGATCGCGATCGAGCCTTTGCGCAAGGTGTCGGCCGGCGCGTCCCCGCCCAGCGCGCCGGACTCACCTCCTATCATGTTGAGCACGCACACGCGGTCCTCGCGCGTGGCCATTTCCGACAAGGATTGAATACCGACGAAATACTTGAAATCCCCCACACCTTTGGCGCGCATGGTTGTCTCCTGTACAGTGACTTCAGGCGGTCACATTCAAATTGGCCGCGACTTGTGCGCGGCCACCGGTTTTCATCCAGGCGTCTACCTTACGAGCATAGTCCACCACCTCGCTCATCGCCGAGTCGAATCCAAAGCTCACGTAGGGCAGGCCGAGCGATTCGCAGGTAGCGCGCAACACGGCCATGCCGTGGACCAGGTTCGGTCCCCCGCGTCCGACCTCCACGTAGAGCGGCGTTGCGCCGTACTTGCCGAAATGCTCCCGCAGTGCGTCAGCCTTGGCGCGGAAGGTCTCGAAGATATCGGTGTTGTTGGACTTGCCACCGATGATGAACAGCACTTTGCCCTGCTTGAGCCAATGATTGAAGCAGATGCTGGCGACAGGCTTCATCTTCTCGTACGGCGGGTTCCCGCCGAAGTCGGAAGAGATAATGGCATCGTCTCCCAGCATTTGCGTCACCAGGGAATTCGCGCCGCCTCCGAAGGTCGGCGCCAGGATGGTTCCCTTGTCGTTGATGATGTACACGTCGCTTTGCCCCTGATAGGTACGGAACTGGTTGATCTCTTGCTCGAAGGGCGACATGTCGACAGCAAACAGATGAGGCGGCAGGTCCAGGCGCTGCCAGCGCGGATAGACTTCCCGCATGCAGCTGGCTGCAGGGCAGGGCGCCTTTGAGGGGGGGGCGGGTGCTGAGTGCGGGGGCATCGCCTTTGCCAGGTATGGCTGATGCGCACTATGCGATGCGCGCAGGCGTCACCAGAAAGGGCACGGAAGTGCTTTGCGATGGGTGATCGAAGCGGCTCCTGCAATTTTTTCCAGAAAGGGCTTGTCAGGCAGGCGCCGACGCTTTAGTATTCGCCCCCTCGCAACACAAACACCGCGCTGCAAAGCAGGCGGGGCAAGGGTTGCAGGGTTTGCTGGAAGGGTGGGCGGCGCAAAAAAGCGAGGCTTGCCGAAGCAAAAAAAGATTAAAAGTGTTTGACGAAACGTAGAAAGTTCTTCATAATCTCGTTTCTCTGCTGCAGCAAACGCAGCGACGCGGTAAGCAAAGCGAACCGCGGTTAGTTCTTTAACAAACAAACAAACAACCGATAAGTGTGGGCGCTTGATAGCGGATGCGGAAGACTTCGGTCTTTTAGCTTACAAGTTATAAAGTGCTCGCACAGTAAAACATGTTGGTTATGTCCGGGGTGCAAATCGCGGATGTAACCAGTCAGTTTTCTGAGAGTGAGCGACCGCTCGAAAGAGCGAGGTTTCAGCAGGCAACTGCGCGGAACCACACAGGTATTAAACTGAAGAGTTTGATCCTGGCTCAGATTGAACGCTGGCGGCATGCCTTACACATGCAAGTCGAACGGCAGCACGGGAGCAATCCTGGTGGCGAGTGGCGAACGGGTGAGTAATACATCGGAACGTGCCCTGTCGTGGGGGATAACTAGTCGAAAGATTAGCTAATACCGCATACGACCTGAGGGTGAAAGCGGGGGACCGCAAGGCCTCGCGCGATAGGAGCGGCCGATGTCTGATTAGCTAGTTGGTGGGGTAAAGGCCCACCAAGGCGACGATCAGTAGCTGGTCTGAGAGGACGATCAGCCACACTGGGACTGAGACACGGCCCAGACTCCTACGGGAGGCAGCAGTGGGGAATTTTGGACAATGGGGGCAACCCTGATCCAGCAATGCCGCGTGTGTGAAGAAGGCCTTCGGGTTGTAAAGCACTTTTGTCCGGAAAGAAATCCCTTGCTCTAATACAGCGGGGGGATGACGGTACCGGAAGAATAAGCACCGGCTAACTACGTGCCAGCAGCCGCGGTAATACGTAGGGTGCGAGCGTTAATCGGAATTACTGGGCGTAAAGCGTGCGCAGGCGGTTTTGTAAGACAGGCGTGAAATCCCCGAGCTCAACTTGGGAATGGCGCTTGTGACTGCAAGGCTAGAGTATGTCAGAGGGGGGTAGAATTCCACGTGTAGCAGTGAAATGCGTAGAGATGTGGAGGAATACCGATGGCGAAGGCAGCCCCCTGGGACGTCACTGACGCTCATGCACGAAAGCGTGGGGAGCAAACAGGATTAGATACCCTGGTAGTCCACGCCCTAAACGATGTCAACTAGTTGTTGGGGATTCATTTCTTCAGTAACGTAGCTAACGCGTGAAGTTGACCGCCTGGGGAGTACGGTCGCAAGATTAAAACTCAAAGGAATTGACGGGGACCCGCACAAGCGGTGGATGATGTGGATTAATTCGATGCAACGCGAAAAACCTTACCTACCCTTGACATGCCACTAACGAAGCAGAGATGCATCAGGTGCCCGAAAGGGAAAGTGGACACAGGTGCTGCATGGCTGTCGTCAGCTCGTGTCGTGAGATGTTGGGTTAAGTCCCGCAACGAGCGCAACCCTTGTCTTTAGTTGCTACGCAAGAGCACTCTAGAGAGACTGCCGGTGACAAACCGGAGGAAGGTGGGGATGACGTCAAGTCCTCATGGCCCTTATGGGTAGGGCTTCACACGTCATACAATGGTGCGTACAGAGGGTTGCCAACCCGCGAGGGGGAGCCAATCCCAGAAAACGCATCGTAGTCCGGATCGTAGTCTGCAACTCGACTACGTGAAGCTGGAATCGCTAGTAATCGCGGATCAGCATGCCGCGGTGAATACGTTCCCGGGTCTTGTACACACCGCCCGTCACACCATGGGAGTGGGTTTTGCCAGAAGTAGTTAGCCTAACCGCAAGGAGGGCGATTACCACGGCAGGGTTCATGACTGGGGTGAAGTCGTAACAAGGTAGCCGTATCGGAAGGTGCGGCTGGATCACCTCCTTTCAAGAGCGTGCATCTAAAGTCGAGCGTTCACACTTATCGGTTTGTTTGCTGTTACAGCCAAGGGTCTGTAGCTCAGGTGGTTAGAGCACCGTCTTGATAAGGCGGGGGTCGTAGGTTCAAGTCCTACCAGACCCACCAAGTTACGGATGGTGGTTCGACGCTGAACCTCCGGACAGAAGTACATGGGGGATTAGCTCAGCTGGGAGAGCACCTGCTTTGCAAGCAGGGGGTCGTCGGTTCGATCCCGTCATCCTCCACCATTTACCGCGCACTTCGGTGTGCACCTTGGATTGGTCGTCAAAGGCAAGCGCTTAGGATTGAGCGTTTGCCTTTGGCCTTGGCCAAGACGTTGCGAGACCAAGTTTCGCACGGCTGTTCTTTAACAATATGGGATGTAGTAAAGGTGTCGTGAGCGTTGATGAGACGCTGAAGTAACACACGATACCGGGTTGTGATTGTATCAACCAAAATGTATTTAAGTGATCGAAAGATGACTTGGAATACGGCACAAATGCGAGAACTCATCCTGTAGCGAGCACGGCTTGAACGCAAGTTTGAGACACACTCGTTATAGGGTCAAGCGAACAAGTGCATGTGGTGGATGCCTTGGCGATCACAGGCGATGAAGGACGCGGTAGCCTGCGAAAAGCTTCGGGGAGCTGGCAAACAAGCTTTGATCCGGAGATGTCCGAATGGGGAAACCCGGCCCGAATGGGTCATCCCTGACTGAATACATAGGTCAGGGAAGCGAACGCGGCGAACTGAAACATCTAAGTAGCTGCAGGAACAGAAATCAACCGAGATTCCCAAAGTAGTGGCGAACGAAATGGGAAGAGCCTTGTACTCTTTAGCAGTGTTGTTAGCAGAACGGGATGGAAAGCCCGGCCATAGCAGGTGATAGCCCTGTATGCGAAAACAGCGTTGTGGAACTAGGTGTACGACAAGTAGGGCGGGACACGTGAAATCCTGTCTGAAGATGGGGGGACCATCCTCCAAGGCTAAATACTCGTGATCGACCGATAGTGAACCAGTACCGTGAGGGAAAGGCGAAAAGAACCCCGGGAGGGGAGTGAAATAGATCCTGAAACCGCATGCATACAAACAGTCGGAGCCTGGAAACGGGTGACGGCGTACCTTTTGTATAATGGGTCAGCGACTTACATTCAGTGGCAAGCTTAACCGATTAGGGAAGGCGTAGCGAAAGCGAGTCCGAATAGGGCGTTCAGTCGCTGGGTGTAGACCCGAAACCAGACGATCTATCCATGGCCAGGTTGAAGGTGCGGTAACACGTACTGGAGGACCGAACCCACTAACGTTGAAAAGTTAGGGGATGAGCTGTGGATAGGGGTGAAAGGCTAAACAAGTCTGGAAATAGCTGGTTCTCTCCGAAAACTATTTAGGTAGTGCCTCGTGTCTCACCTTCGGGGGTAGAGCACTGTCATGGTTGGGGGGTCTATTGCTGATTACCCCGCCATAGCAAACTCCGAATACCGAAGAGTGCAATCACGGGAGACAGACATCGGGTGCTAACGTCCGGTGTCAAGAGGGAAACAACCCAGACCGCCAGCTAAGGTCCCTAAGATTGGCTAAGTGGGAAACGAAGTGGGAAGGCTAAAACAGTCAGGAGGTTGGCTTAGAAGCAGCCACCCTTTAAAGAAAGCGTAATAGCTCACTGATCGAGTCGTCCTGCGCGGAAGATGTAACGGGGCTAAGCCAGTCACCGAAGCTGCGGATGCACGTAAGTGCATGGTAGGAGAGCGTTCTGTAAGCCTGTGAAGGTGTCTTGTAAAGGATGCTGGAGGTATCAGAAGTGCGAATGCTGACATGAGTAGCGATAAAGGGGGTGAAAAGCCCCCTCGCCGTAAGCCCAAGGTTTCCTACGCAACGTTCATCGGCGTAGGGTGAGTCGGCCCCTAAGGCGAGGCAGAGATGCGTAGCTGATGGGAAGCAGGTTAATATTCCTGCACCGTCGTATGATGCGATGGGGGGACGGATCGCGGAAGGTTGTCCGGGTGTTGGAAGTCCCGGTCCCTGTATTGGAGAAGGCGCTTAGGCAAATCCGGGCGCGGAATTCAAGGATATGGGGCGAGCGGCCTAGTGCTGCGAAGCAATTGGAAGTGGTTCCAAGAAAAGCCTCTAAGCTTCAGTCATACGAGACCGTACCGCAAACCGACACAGGTGGGCGAGATGAGTATTCTAAGGCGCTTGAGAGAACTCGGGAGAAGGAACTCGGCAAATTGGTACCGTAACTTCGGGATAAGGTACGCCCTTGTAGCTTGACTGGCCTGCGCCAGGAGGGTGAAGGGGTTGCAATAAAATGGTGGCTGCGACTGTTTAATAAAAACACAGCACTCTGCAAACACGAAAGTGGACGTATAGGGTGTGACGCCTGCCCGGTGCCGGAAGATTAAATGATGGGGTGCAAGCTCTTGATTGAAGTCCCGGTAAACGGCGGCCGTAACTATAACGGTCCTAAGGTAGCGAAATTCCTTGTCGGGTAAGTTCCGACCTGCACGAATGGCGTAACGATGGCCACACTGTCTCCTCCCGAGACTCAGCGAAGTTGAAGTGTTTGTGATGATGCAATCTCCCCGCGGCTAGACGGAAAGACCCCATGAACCTTTACTGTAGCTTTGCATTGGACTTTGAACCGATCTGTGTAGGATAGGTGGGAGGCTTTGAAGCGTGGACGCTAGTCTGCGTGGAGCCGACCTTGAAATACCACCCTGGTTTGTTTGAGGTTCTAACCTTGGCCCGTGAATCCGGGTCGGGGACAGTGCATGGTAGGCAGTTTGACTGGGGCGGTCTCCTCCCAAAGTGTAACGGAGGAGTTCGAAGGTACGCTTGGTACGGTCGGACATCGTACCTAAAGTGCAATGGCAAAAGCGTGCTTAACTGCGAGACCGACAAGTCGAGCAGGTGCGAAAGCAGGACATAGTGATCCGGTGGTTCTGAATGGAAGGGCCATCGCTCAACGGATAAAAGGTACTCTGGGGATAACAGGCTGATACCGCCCAAGAGTTCATATCGACGGCGGTGTTTGGCACCTCGATGTCGGCTCATCTCATCCTGGGGCTGTAGCCGGTCCCAAGGGTATGGCTGTTCGCCATTTAAAGAGGTACGTGAGCTGGGTTTAAAACGTCGTGAGACAGTTTGGTCCCTATCTGCCGTGGGCGTTGGAATCTTGACGGGGGCTGCTCCTAGTACGAGAGGACCGGAGTGGACGTACCGCTGGTGTACCTGTTGTCTCGCCAGAGGCATCGCAGGGTAGCTATGTACGGAAGAGATAACCGCTGAAAGCATCTAAGCGGGAAACTCGCCTGAAGATGAGGATTCCCTGGAGCCTTGAGCTCCTTGAAGGGTCGTTCGAGACCAGGACGTTGATAGGCTGGGTGTGGAAGCGCAGTAATGCGTTAAGCTAACCAGTACTAATTGCCCGTAAGGCTTGATCCTATAACCAGTGTGTTTCTGCTGGTTGAGTATCGCGTGCCGCTGCAGCAGTAACAAGCAGCTTGGCCGATACGCACAACCTCTACTACATCCCTATTCGCTGCGTTGACTCAACCTCAACGCGGCCACCGTTTATGCCTGGTGACCATAGCGAGTTGGAACCACCCCTTCCCATCCCGAACAGGACCGTGAAACGACTCTACGCCGATGATAGTGCGGATACCCGTGTGAAAGTAGGTAATCGCCAGGCTCTCCCTTGAAACCCCCCAGTACGAAAGTACTGGGGGGTTTTGCTTTTGCGGCGGCGATTTTGTCATCCGTCGCGATCACGGCTGATCGGCGAAAGTCGGCTGCGTCATGTCTTTGACATCAAAACAGCCTACCTTGCACGGTGTTGAACCTAACCCATGGAGACCAGCATGAACTTCACCCCGGAACAAGTCGCGGCTGTCCATAAAGCCAATGTGGAAACGCTGTTCGGCCTGACCACCAAAGCCTTCGAAGGCATTGAGAAGCTGGTCGAACTGAACCTGCAAGTGGTCAAGACAACTTTCGCCGAAAACGTGGATAACGCCAGGAAGGCGCTCGCCGCGAAGGATGCCCAGGAGATCTTGGCCATCCATGCCTCGTTAGTCCAGCCGATTGCCGAAAAGGCCCTGGCGTATAGCCGCCATGTGTACGACATCGCCTCGCAGACCCAGTCAGAGTTCACCAAGGTCGCCGAAGTCCAACTGGCTGAAAACTCGAAGAAGATCCAGGCACTCGTCGAGAGCTTGGCCAAGAATGCGCCTGCCGGCGCCGAGTCGACCGTGGCCATCGTAAAGTCCGCGATCAGCGCCGCAAACAACGCCTACGAGTCAGTGCAGAAGGCAACCAAGCAGGCCGTTGAAACTGCTGAAAGCACTTTCCAGGCAGCAGCCGTCGCCACTAGCAAGGCCGCCGAGCAAGAAGGCGCCACCGCTGGCGCGGCAGCCAAGAAGTCGACCGCTGCTTGATCTGCTGATCAGGCAGTTGGAAAGCGACCGGCCTCCGGCCGGTTCGCCTGCACAACGCCTGTGACACCGGGCTGTCCGGGCGCCGCGTGCTAGCATCCACCGAAATGGAAATGGAGCTAGGACGCAGATGGAAAGCGGCACCACGGAATACAAAGGCTATGTCGTCCACGTCTACTGCAAGACGATCAAGGAAGGATTGCACATTGCGTCGTGCGCGATCTGGGAGGATGGGGCGGTCGTGCAGGATGCCAGGTCGATTGGCCGCAATCATGCCTCGCCCGCCGACGCGAAGGTGGCGGCCTATGAATGGGCGAAGCTGTGGATAGACGGCAATAGCTGAGCACTTTTGGAGATATTTTCCAGGCGAGTGTGGAGCAGGTGCGACGTACATGTAGCTCACGTGAGGCCAGTTGTCCTTCACTTGCCACATGGATCAGACGCCGCTTGCTTACGCAAATGGCCGCTTGCCATAGCACTTTCCAGTTCTTTTTGTATTAGGGGTATCCAGATGCTCTTAATCCGCGTATATTCTCTATCGCGGGGTGGAGCAGTTGGCAGCTCGTCGGGCTCATAACCCGAAGGTCGCAGGTTCAAGTCCTGCCCCCGCAACCAACACCAAAAGCCCGTCCGGTTCACTCCGCACGGGCTTTTTGCTTGGCCTGCCGCCGCATGCGCGCTAGGCGAAATCACCTGGGGGGTCGTCCGGGATGGTCCACTTTTCAGGCTTTTTTTCGCTGGCCGGGGCGCTCTTCGGCAATTGCGAAGGCGGGTGGGGTGTCATCTGCGACAGGAGTTGTACTGACGATACATCGACGGTTTCCTCATCGCCGTCTTCAGACCAATACCTGAGCGTCACTGTCATGTTCCTCTCCGGTAAGTGACTCAAGGAATCCCGGATGCCGTCATGGCGCAGGCGGGGCAAGCTTTCACCTTAGACCGAATTCGCTTTCCTGCATGTCGTCAATGGCGATGGCCATGGTGGAGATCGCCATGCCGCCCTCCGCAGAGATGGCGTCATGGGTGTCGTCAATCCTGCGCAGCCTGAATATTCAGTAGTGCCGTCCCCGTTTTCGTCATGTATGGCGAGAACAGGCTCATCACCTGTGACGCACCCCAACTGATGTGTTCGCGCTTGATGGAATCAATTCCATGACGGGACCGGAGATAGTCGATCCAATAGGTAGACACGATCCAGGTGTTGACGACCAGCTGGTCAAGTTGCTCGGGCGTGGCACGCAACAGTCCAGCGGATTCCATGCAGCCGAACACGCGCCGGACAT
Organism: Cupriavidus sp. F041; assembly: GCF_057814235.1. Taxonomy (NCBI): domain Bacteria; kingdom Pseudomonadati; phylum Pseudomonadota; class Betaproteobacteria; order Burkholderiales; family Burkholderiaceae; genus Cupriavidus; species Cupriavidus sp. F041. Next base: position 284,986 of record NZ_JBVASY010000001.1, on the reverse strand, counting down.
GCTGCTGCCCGTCGTTGGCCAGCAACTCGCTGCGCGATCGCAATGCCGGTGCAAGGCCACGGATGGACGCCGCGTCGCGATAAAAGAAGCGCCACTCCCACATCAGGCTGAACCAGCCGCTCAGGTAGCTTGCAAAACGGCCAGGGTCATCGCCCTGCGCCAGATCCGCTACCGAGGTCTCACGTAGCGCCCGCTCGAAATCGTCGAAGAGTGCCTCGAGAATTTGCTCCTTCCGGTGGAAGTGGTAGTAGAGGTTGCCCTCCTGGATGCCAACTGACGACGCGATTTCCGCAGTGGTCACCACGACCGGGCCGCGCTCGTTGAACAGGCTCAGGCAGGCATCCAGAATGCGCTCGCGCGTCTTGGGACGCCGGGCCGGCGCACCTTCCACCGTCATGGCCGGCCACTCCTGTCATGTTTCGTCATCTGCATGTTTGCTTCGCTGGGTCTTAGGGGTAAGCCCTAGATCTGGCAATCCCGGTTGATTAATTAGGGTGAACACCCTAGTCTAGTCTGAAGGCAACACAAACGCACCTTGATAATTCGGCGCGGCAAGCGTCCGGCCCGGTTTGGTCAACAGGAGACTATCGATGCTATCAGGCAACGCGGAACATCCGCATTCCCAGGCCCATGCCGGCACGTTGGCCGAAGCGTTGAAGGCGGGGCACGCCGCAAATGAAGGCGCGGCGCAACACGTCGATGTGCTGGTCGTCGGGGCGGGGCTTTCCGGTATTTGCGCTGGTTACCACCTGCAAACCAGTTGCCCCGGCAAGAGCTTCGCCATCCTGGAAGGGCGCGAGGCAATCGGCGGTACCTGGGACCTCTTTCGCTATCCCGGCGTGCGCTCGGACTCGGACATGTATACGCTCGGCTTCAGTTTCCGCCCCTGGCGCAGTGAAAAGTCGATTGCCGATGGCGACTCCATCCTGGCGTACATCCGGGGTACGGCCAGGGAATTCGGCATCGAGCGGCATATCCGCTTTGGCCACCGCGCCACGCAGGCGTCGTGGTCGACCGAGACCGCACGATGGACAGTCGAGGCAACGGCCGGTCCGCAAGGCACGCCGGTCCGTTTTACCTGCGGCTTTCTTTACCTGTGCAGTGGCTACTACGATTACGCCGATGGCTATATGCCAGGCTGGCCTGGCATGGAGCGCTTCGGCGGCAAGATCGTGCATCCGCAGCACTGGCCGTCTGACCTGGCGTATGACGGCAAGCGCGTGGTCGTGATCGGCAGCGGCGCGACCGCCGTCACGCTGCTGCCGGCGATGGCGGAGCGCGCGGCCCATGTGACCATGCTGCAGCGTTCGCCAACCTACATCGTGGCACGGCCGTCGAGCGATGCCGTTTCCGCATGGTTGCAGCGGCGTTTGCCGGCGGGGATGGCCCATCGTGTCACGCGCTGGAAAAACGTCCTGCTGGGCATGTATTTCTACAATCTGTCGCGCAAGAAGCCGGATCTGATCAAGCAGAAAATCCTCAGGGGCGTGCGCGCGCAGCTCGGCCCGGACTACGATGTCGACAAGCATTTCACGCCGTCCTATAAGCCGTGGGACCAGCGGCTCTGCCTTGTGCCGGACTCCGATCTCTTCAAATCCATTCGCTCCGGCAAGGCGTCGGTAGTCACCGACCAGATCGAAGCGTTCACCGAGACCGGACTGCAGTTGCGCTCAGGCGAGCGGCTCGATGCGGATGTCATCGTGACGGCCACCGGACTTCAACTGAAGGTGGCGGGCGGGATGAAGATCGAGGTGGACGGAACCCCGATGAACCCGGCGCAGGCCTTTATGTACAAGGGCATGATGTACAGCGACATGCCAAACCTGGCGGTCGCCATGGGCTATGTGAACGCCTCCTGGACCCTGAAGGCGGAATTGTCGTCGACTTACGTGTGCCGCCTGCTCAATCATATGGACGCGCATGGCCATGCGTGGTGCGCACCGCGCCGCACGGATCCCTCTGCCGGTGAGGAGTCTTCGTTGTCGCTGAGTTCCGGCTATGTCCGGCGTGCCAGCAACATTCTGCCCAAGCAGGGTTCCAGGCGGCCCTGGAAGGTCCACCAGAACTACCTGTTCGACCTGATGGCCCTGAAGTTCGGCAGGGTCGTGGACAGCGAGATGGCGTTCGGCCGCGCCGGCCCGGCGGTGGCTGCCGGCATGACCGCTGATTCCGTTAACAGTTGAAAGGATAGACGCAATGGCCATATTGATTGCCTGCATTGCCATCGGTGGGATTGTTTTGCTTGGGTTGGTGGCATTTACCGGACTCATTGCGCACAAGGTGGAAAAGGCGCTGCCGCCCAAGGGCAAGTTCATTGAGATCGATGGTGCCCGGCTTCATTACATCGACAAGGGCCAGGGCCCCGTCATTGTCATGGTTCACGGGTTGGGCGGGCAGACCGGGAATTTCTCGCACTCGTTGCTGGAGCGGCTGACCAGCCAGTTCCGCGTCATCCTGGTCGACCGGCCGGGTTCGGGGTACTCGACCAGGCCAGCGGCGATGTCGGCCCGCCTGAGCGTGCAAAGCGCGGTCGTGGCCAAGTTCATCCGGGCGCTCGGCGTGGAGAATCCCTTGCTGGTTGGCCATTCCCTGGGTGGTGCGGTTGCCCTGGGCGTTGCACTCGATCATCCCGGCGCGGTCGGCGGCCTCGCCCTGATCGCGCCGCTGACGCATCCGGTGGAGGGCGTACCGCCCATGTTCCGCGCGTTGTCGATCTCGTCCGCCACGCTGCGTCGCGCCATCGCGTGGACATGGGCGGTACCCAGGTCCATCCTGCGCGGGCGGGCAATGCTCGATCTGGTTTTCAGCCCCGATCAGCCGCCCAAGGATTTTGCGATTACCGGTGGCGGGCTGCTTGGCCTGCGGCCCGGCAGTTTCTACGCCGCGTCGTCCGATATGGTCAGCGTGGCGGAGGATCTCCCCGGCATGGCGCAGCGCTACGCATCGCTGACCCTGCCGATCAGCATCCTGTACGGGACCGCCGACGCCGTACTTGACTGGCAGGCGCACGGCAAGGCGATGAAGGACAAGCTGCCGGCGCTGGATCTGGAACTCGTGCCGGGCGGGCACATGCTGCCGGTCACGATTCCGGATAAGGCCGCGGCGTGGGTCACGGCGGCTGCCGCGCGGCTCTGACGACGGCACCACCGGCGCGCGCGCTGCGCGCGCCAGCACCGCGGCTTAAGCGTCGATGGTGAGGCCGATCTCCTTGATGAATTCCCCCCAGCGTAAATAGTCTGCCTTGACCTGGGCGGCGAAGGCCGGCGGCGTGATGGCCTGCGGCGGCAGCACGCCGACCGCGAACAGCCGCTTGTGATAGGCCGGATCGGTCAGCACTTTCTGGATGGCCGCCGAGACCGCGGCGACGACATCCGGTGTCATGGCCTTGGGACCGAACAACGCAAAGTAGCCGCTCAATTGCTCCATGCCCGGAAATCCCTGCTCGCGGAACGTGGGAACGCCCGGCGCCATGTCCGAGCGTTCCGGCGTGGTGATGGCCAGAGCCTTGGTCTTGCCGGACTGGTACAGCGGCACCGCGGTGGTCAGCCCGTCGATCATCACCGGCACCACGCCGCCCACGAGGTCTTGCGTGGCGGGCGCCGAGCCTTTGTACAACACAGGCTCCAGCCTGCTGCCGGCGAGCTTGTTGAGCAGCAGCGGGCCAAAGTGCGACGACGTGCCCGGGCCGTAGGAAGCCGAATGCAGTGGCGCTTTGGCGCTCTTGGAATACGCGATCATCTCGGCGAGCGTGGAGAAGGGCGCGTTCTTGGTTGCCACCAGAAGGACCGGCGCGCGCGCCGCTTCGGCCAGTGCCGTCAGGTCCGTGAGGGGGTCATAGGGCACCTTGTTGATATGCGCGCCGGAGGTAGCCGAGGAGCCGAGCGTCATTAGCAGCGTGTGGCCATCCGGTTTGGTGCGAATCACGTCCAGCGTCGCGGGAATGGTGGCGCCGCCGGGCTTGTTTTCCACGACGACCGACAGGCCGAGGGACTTGCCAAGGAAGTCTGCGAACAACCGCGCCACCACATCGGTACCGCCGCCGGCGGGATAGGCTACGACCAGGCGCAGCGGACGGCTCGGCCAGCTATTGGCAAACGCGGGGGCAGAGCCGACAGCCGCGGCGGCTACCGCGGCGGTAAGGAAATGACGACGATCCATGCTTGTGCCTCCTGACGGTGATGAGCAGAGAAATGCTCTTTTTATTGCATAAGGGGGATACTCATGGAGGAGAGGCCGATGATGGAATCGGGCGATACCCTTCCCATGACGGCGTGCAGGAATGTGCGGGTGGCCCGGGCCGGGCCCCTGGCGTTATTGCGCCAGGCCGGCCATGCTAGGATCCTGTCTCCGATTCAAAGTGAGCAAATGATGTCGACTGCCTTCCAGATACATAATCCAGCCCCGTCCGAAGATGGCGAACTCATCGGCTTCTCCATCGTGGCGGACGGCGTGGCTGGCAGCGGCTTTGTGTCGCGTTCGGCACTCGATGCGCTGGCCCAGGGCCAGATCGGTAGCCACCTGGGTATTTTCGAGCGGAATCTTGGCCGCATCCAGGAGGCTGCATGGGCGAAATGGTCCGCGGATCGCTCACTGAACCCCTTGATGCTGGAAGAGCACGACTTCTGAAACGTTCGACTGGCGATTTGCCTGGATGCCTGGCGCCAGGCACATGCCGGCCCGGGATTGGCGACTCGCGCGGGTCAGGTCTGGGAGAACGTGCGCACGAGCTTGGTCTTGAGCGGCCAGGGGCGGGCCGCGAGGATCCAGATGCAGAGCAGCGGGCCGATGAGCGGGATCAGCGCCAGGTAGGCGTACAGCCCACCAAAATGCGCAGCCTTGAAGACCTTCCTGAACGGGAAGAACCACAAAGCTTCGAAGAGTAAGAATCCGAGAACGTAATACGTCATGGTCATGCTTCCTGTACGGCTGGCCGGCGTGGCATCTGCGCCGCGCTGCAGCATTGTAGAGTCCCTTTGCTGACTCATAATCCCGCCGCTTCGGGGGATTTTGGAGAGCGGCTCGTCCATGACTGTGTAGTATTCGCGTGATTTACCGCAGCGCCCGCTGTGCCACGGCAACCAGCGCCACACCCACGCAGGCGAAGGCCAGCAGCGCGAAGAGATTACTCACCGCAATCAACTGCGCCTGTTGGTCGATCAGTGCCGACCAGCGTGTCAGCGTGGCGGCATCGAAGCCGTCGGGCAGGTCGAACGGGGTGATCCGGGCAACCAGTTGCGTGCGCGCCAGTGCCTCGCCGTACTGGAGCCACAGGCTGGCTACGCCGGTGCCGCCGGCCGTTGCGATCTGGCGCATGATGTTCTTGAACTGATACGCGTGCGCAAAATCCTCGACGCTGAAGTCCGCATAGGTCAGGCCTGCCACCAGTGCCAGGATAAAGGGCGTGGTCAGGCTCTGCAGCATCAGGGCCGGCAGCAGGACGGCCATGGATGCGCCCGGCATCATCCGCTGGCTCAGCAGCCACGCCGCGCCGGCAAACATGAAATAGCCCAGGGCGATGTAGCGCCGCTGCCCCTTCAGCCTCGTGCCCGCATAGGTAAAGGCGCAAAGACCCGCAAAGCCGATCAGCCCGGTGATGGTCAGGATCTTGCCCGTGGTCTGGAACGTGAAGCCCAGCCCGGACTGCAGCGTGCTGGGCACCACATATCCCCACAGTCCATTGAGGAAGTAGTACAGGGTGTAGAAGCCTAGCCCGACCAGGTAGCGGCGGCCGAACAGCAGCTTGGGATTGAGCCAGGGATCGGGATGGCGGTGCTGGTGGATGAAGACACCCGCAACAAGCGCCAGTCCGGCAAGAGGGGTGATGGCCACCGATGGCGAACTGGTCAGCTCATAGAAGCGCAGGTCGCCTAGCCCGTGCAGCAGGACTAGCGCGCCCGTGCCCAGCAAGATCACTGTGATCCAATCCATGCCGCCGACGTCCACTTCCCACGGTGCAAGCGATGCCGCGAGCCGTCGTGGATACGAGACGAGCACCAGCGGGATCGCTGCGGCCGACATGCCTGCCTGCACCGCGAAGATCATCCGCCAGCTCGTATCCTCCACCAGCACCGCCGTGAGCCACGGGGCCAGCGCCGCCAGCCCCATGCCGCCGGCACTGAAGCCGAGAAAGAGAGGGCGGCGCTCTTCGCGGGCCGCCACCAACTGGATGATGATGCGTGAGGCGGTGAACAAGCCGCCGGCGCCGAAACCTTGCACGGCGCGTGCCAGGCTCAGTTCCAGCGGCGTATTGCAAACGGTGCACAGCACGGCGCCCACGGTGGCGATGGCCAGGCCGAGCAGGGTATAGCCGCGATAACTGATGTCTTGCGCGATGCGCCGCAGCACCAGGTTGGCGGCCATGGCCGCGGCGGCATAGGACGTGAGGCTCCAGAGAAAATCCTCCGGCGAGGCGTGGATGCCGCCCCGGATGTGCGTACCGGCGACGCCCATCATGGATGACGCCACGAAATCCACGCCAGTAGCGCAGCCCAGCGTGAACGCAAAGAGATATACCTGCGCCGGTGACAGATTGGGGTGCTTGGCCAACATCGCGCTGCCAGTTGCCATGACGGTCTCACCCATCGCGTGAATGCAATCCGCGGTCCGGTCCGCTCGCATCTGGGGCGGAGGCAAGTCGGGCCGAAGCTCCGTGCGGCGAGCGCCTTCCAACGCCGGGGACCCGCTGCGATGACGGCCAGATTTCCCAGTATCGGCCAGATTTCCCAGTATCGGCCAACTTTTCCCAGTATCGGCCAAATGAGCGGAGCGCCCAAGCCGAACATCCGGAGCGTGTTTCAGGACCGCGGCCTGGCGCGCTCCGGCATTGGTTCGCTTCCCCGCATTGTTCCTCGTGGATCAATTGACAAGTACCGTGCTCCGGAACATCATCGCTCGGGGAAAACACAAGCACCTCTGCGCGGGGATGTCGTCCGTTCGTAGGCGATAGCGCGGAGAAGGTAGCCATTCCGACGAGGAACCGGGGGCATGATGATTTCGCTACGCCGAATGACGAGTGCGCTTGCGCTCGGTTTGCTGTTGTCCGCCTGTGCCACGGGCCCGCAATCGCGCGACGTGTCGCAAGCATCCTCGCTTCCGTCCGATGCGGCCAACAAGGCTTTGTCGACCGAGGTATTTGTCTACGCTTATCCACTGGTGCTGATGGACGTCACGCGCGAAGTCATGACAGCGCGCACGCCTGTTAATACGCTCTCGCACAAGCGCAGCTTCCCGGATGCTTCCTTCTCCGATGTGGTCAGCCCAAATGCCGACACGCTTTATTCGACGGCATGGCTGGACTTGTCCGCAGAGCCGGTGATCCTGTCGCTGCCCGATACACACGGCCGTTATTACCTGATGCCGCTGATGGACGCATGGACCAATGTCTTCGCGTCTCCGGGCAAGCGCACCACCGGTACCAAGCGGGCTGTGTTTGCTGTAACGGGGCCTAATTGGAAAGGCACATTGCCAGCGGGTGTAAAGGAAATTCGCGCCCCCACGGATATGGTGTGGCTGATTGGCCGTACCCAGACCAACGGCAAGCAGGATTACGCGGCGGTCCGCCACTTGCAAGACCAGTATCGGCTGATGCCGCTCTCGGCATGGCAGCGGGGTGGCAAGGCGCGGCCCAAGGCCACGCAGCCAAGCCTGACCGAAGCGGTTGCCGTGGACGTGGAGACGCCACCGGTGGAGCAGGTGGCAGCCATGGACGCGCAGGCGTTCTTCACGCGTTTCGCAGCGCTGCTGCCCGCCAACCCGCCCGCGGCGGCGGACGCCGCCATGGTGGAATCGATCAAAAAGCTCGGCATCGTCCCGGGCATGCCATTCTCCGTGACGGCGATGGAACCCTCGACGGCGCGCGCGGTGCAGGAAGGCGCCACGACTGCCCTGGCGGGCATCGTCGCCGCCACCAGGCGCGGCGGCGAGTCGGGGAATCAATGGACCGTGCACCGAGATCTCGGCAATTACGGCACGGCCTACGGTAAGCGCGCGGTGGTGGCCTGGGTGGGGCTGGGCGCCAACTTGCCGGAGGATGCGCTCTACCCCAGCACGCGCGTGGATGCCACGGGCCAGCCGCTGAGTGGCGCGCATCGCTACGTGATGCATTTCAACAAGGGCCAGATGCCGCCGACCGATGCCTTCTGGTCATTGACCCTCTATAACAGCAAACAGGCATTCGTCGCCAATCCCCTTGGCCGCTACGCCATCGGCGACCGCGACCGGCTCAGGTATAACCGCGACGGCTCGCTCGATATTTTTATCCAGAATGCGCGCCCGCCGGGCGGCGGCGTCGCCAACTGGCTGCCGGCGCCGCCAGACGCCTTCAACCTGATGCTTCGCGTGTACTGGCCCCGGCAAGCGATGCTGGACGGTGCATGGAACGCGCCCGCCCTGGAACGGGTGGATTGATTTCCGGGCGGATCCGGCCACCGGAATGAGAAAAACCCGCTTTTGCGGGTTTTTCTCATCAGGATGCCAGCGAACTGCCTGCCGGCTCAGAACTTGTATTTGATGCCGGCGTAGAGCGCACGGCCGGAGCCGGGGTAGAACACCATGGTGTTTGCGGTCCGGGCATCGGTCACGGTGCTGAAGTCGCTCACATAACGCTTGTTGCCGAGGTTGCGCGCATCGAGGAAGACTGTCACGCCGCGCTGGAATTCATAACTGGCTTGCAGGCCAAACAGCGCGTAACCGGGCGCGCGCAACGTGTTGGCGTAGTCGACATAGGCGCCGCCCGGCACCCAGTCGATGGTGCCGGCCACGCGCAGCCCGGCCGCACGGCTGTAGGCGATGGTGGTGCGCAGCACGTGCTCGGGCACGCCGGCGATGCAGTTATTGCCGTACTGCGGATCGTTGTCGAAGCGGAAGTCGCTGTAGTTCCACAGTTGCGACAGCGTGAGCTTGTCGCCCGAGCCGAACACGTTTTGCAGCACGTCGCCCGAGACGCCAAGCTCCACGCCTTGCAGCGTGGTGCGGTTGGCGTTGAAGGTGGCAGCCGGGATATTCGGGTTTGTGGTGTATTGCAGCAACTGGTCGCGTACCAGCGAGCGGTACGCCGTCACGTCCCAGGAGAATCGCTCGCGCTTGCCGCGCGTGCCCAGTTCCAGCGTCCAGCCGTGCTGGGCGCTCAGCGGCACGAAGCGGGTGGTGGCAGCGAAGGTCTGGGTCAGGTCGGTGAAGTCAGGTACGTCCGCGCTGCGCGTGATGTCGGCAAAGGCCTGCACGTCGCGAACCGGCTCCCACAGCACGCCGAACTTGGGATTCACGCCGCTGTAGGTGATGCTGTCGGACTTGGCCGTGGGGTCGGCCGGCAGGCCACCGTAGTCGTGGTAACTGCGGACATTGCGATAGGCCTTGGCGCCCGCCATCAGCGCGACAGTGGGCGTTACGTAAAGGCGGTCTTCAAGGTAGGCTTCATAGTTATAGGCGTCCTGCGCGGCGTTGAGCGTCTGGGCGCCACGGTTGCCCGCGTTGTTGATGTACTGGCGTGCGTCGTTGTTGCCACCGAAAAAGCGCGCGCCGACGATAAGCTGGTTGCGCAGGCCGCCAATGGTTTGCGTGCCTGTGTAGCGCGGGGCGAAGCCATAGGTCCAGGAGTCCTGGTCGATGACCTGGAAGATCGGGTGGTACAGGCTCTTGTGGATGACCCAGGTGGTGAAATCGAGCTGGCCGCTGTCGAGCTTGACGGTGGTCACGTTGGCAATGCGTTCCGTACGCGTATTGCGCGCCTGGTCGCCGGCCACCGCGGCGGGCGAGGCCTTCGTCGGATTGTTCAGTGCATCGGACAGTGACAGCGAGCCGGGCAGCTTCTGGTCGACGATATAGGCACCGAGGTAGAAGCGCGTTTCCACCGCCGGGCTGAAGCGGTAGCCAAAGTTGGCATTGAACTGCTCGTACTGGCCGCGCTCATGAGCGCGGTAGCCATCGGAGTGGTTGACGCTCAGGTTGGCCAGGAAATCGAAAGCGCCGATCTGGCGCGAGACCTGGCCGCTGGCGCGCACGGTGCCGAAGCTGCCGCCGTCCGCGCGCAACTGGTTGGGCGCGTCGGCGATCAGCGCGGTGGGCGTGGTGAAGTTGATGGCGCCGCCCAGCGTGGTGCTGCCATAGGCCAGCCCGTTGCCGCCCTTGTAGATTTCCGCGGCGCTCAGGCCGAGCGGGTCGATCTGGTAAAAATCGCCGCTGCCATCCGCGAAGTTGGTGGGAATGCCGTCCTGCAGGATTTCGAGGCCGCGCGTGTGATAGCCGCGCGCAATGCCCGACCCTCGAACGGATAGCCGGAGTTCCTGGCCGTAGCGGTCCTGCACATAAACCCCTGGCGCATCCTTGAGAACATCGCGCAGGTTGCTGGCGTAAGTGTCGCTGTAGGACGCAGCGTCGACGAGGCCTACCGAGCCGGCCGTCTGGTCCAGCGCCTGTTTCTGCTGCTGGACATTCGGCACGGTCAGCGATCCGGGCGCCTTGCCTGTCACGGTGGTTATGGGCAGTGTGGCAGCGGCATCCGCCGGGGCTGGACTGGCGGCTTGTGCGAGGGCGGCGCTGGTGAATGCCGCGGCGGGCAGGGCGGCGGCACGCCGCTTCCAGTGTCTGGCTCGTTTCATGTTTTCCCTTGTGGCGCCGGACCTGCTTTGGGCCGCGCCTTTTCGTCGTGCTTGGATAGGCGCGTACGATACGGAAGACCCCCTGCCGCGCGCTATGTGACACAGTGCCGCATTAATTGCACAAGGGCATATCCGGGCGATGTGGACGGCAGGGCGAAGCCGTTCCTTTTACCCGTCGGGAAACAAAAAACAGCCAACTTTCCGGCATGCTTCGCACACCGGAAAGTTGGCTGACGTATTTGCTAATTTGATTTAATTCGATCTAATTCAATCTAAACCAGCTTCATTCGATGCCGGGTTGCTCAGGCCGCGTGGCTCACGCAATCGACACAGCTCGCTGCGTGGCCCGTGCCATGCTGTGCCGCGTGCCCGCCGAGGCCCGCCCGGCGGGTGGTGCGCTGCCAGGTGGTGGCGCCCTTCTTGCCGATCTGCTCGCGCAGGCTGCGCGCGGCGGCCACCATATTGGCCAGCGCGGCTTCGGTTTCCGGCCAGGCGCGCGTCTTCAGCCCGCAGTCCGGATTGACCCACAGGCGTTGCGGCGGGATGACCTCGCAAGCCCGTTCGAGCAGGTGCGTGATGGCTTCCACGCTCGGCACGCGCGGCGAGTGGATGTCGTACACGCCGGGTCCGATCTCGTTGGGATAGTCGAAGGCACCAAAGCCTTCGAGCAGTTCCATGGCCGAGCGCGAGGTCTCGATGGTGATCACGTCGGCATCCAGCGCGGCGATGGCAGGCAGGATGTCATTGAATTCGGCATAGCACATATGCGTGTGGATCTGCGTTTCGTCCGCCACCGATGCGGCCGAGATCTTGAACGCGTGCACCGCCCATTCCAGGTAGGCGGCCCAGTCGCCCTTGCGCAGCGGCAAGCCTTCGCGCAAGGCGGGTTCGTCGATCTGGATGATGCGGATGCCGGCCTGCTCCAGATCGGAGACTTCATCGCGGATGGCCAGCGCGAGTTGCAAAGTGGTGGTGGCGCGCGGCTGGTCGTCGCGCACGAAGGACCATTGCAGCATGGTGACGGGACCCGTCAGCATGCCCTTCATCGGACGTTCGGTCAGCGATTGCGCATAGCGCGTGGTTTCCACCGTCATCGGCTCGGGGCGGTACACATCGCCGTAGATCACGGGCGGCTTGACGCAGCGTGAACCATAGCTCTGCACCCAGCCGTTCTCGGTGAAGGTGTAGCCGCACAGTTGCTCGCCGAAATACTCGACCATGTCGTTGCGCTCGGCTTCGCCGTGCACCAGCACGTCGAGTCCCAGGGCTTCCTGCTTGCGCACCGCGGTCTCGATTTCCGCGCGGATGCGTTGCAGGTAGTCCAGCGCGCCAATGTCGCCGCGGCGGTAGGCGGCGCGCGTCTGGCGGATCGCGGTCGTCTGCGGGAAGGAGCCGATCGTGGTGGTCGGCAGCGCGGGCAGCTGCAGCGCGGCGCGCTGGCGTTCGATGCGGGCCTGGAAGGGGCTTTTGCGTTCCGCCATGGCGGCGCTGACCGCCGCGACGCGTGCCTGCACCTGTTGGTTGACCACGCGGCGCGAGCTGCGGCGCGAGGCGAGTGCGGCATCGGTAGCGGCAAGCTCGGCGGCGACTGCGGCCTCGCCTTCATTCAGCGCGCGCGCCAGCACATTCACTTCGGCCAGCTTTTCGGTGGCGAAGGCCAGCCAGGTCTTGATCTCCGCATCCAGCTTGTGCTCGGCATCGAGAGAAACCGGCACGTGCAGCAGCGAGCAGGACGGCGCGACCCACAGGCGCTCGCCGAGTTCGGCGTGCAGCGGCGCCAGCACGGCCAGCGCGCGGCGCAGGTCGGTGCGCCAGATATTGCGGCCGTCGATCACGCCGGCGGACAGCACCGCATTGGCCGGCAGCACCTTGCGCCAGGCGTCGAGCTGCTGCGGCGCGCGCATCAGGTCGATGTGGAAGCCTTGCACCGGCAGGGCGGCAGCGCGTGCCGCGTGGTCGGCGGCGCTGTCGAAATAGGTGGCAAGGAGCAGCTTTACGCCGGATCCGGCCAGTTCGGCATAGGCGCCGTCATACGCATCGAGCCACGCCGGCTCCAGGTCCAGGCACAGCGCCGGCTCGTCGATCTGCACCCATTCGATGCCGCGCTCGCGCAGGCGGGCCAGGATGCGGCCATAAGCGGCCACCAGGCCGGGCAGCAGGCTCAGTCGGTCGAAGCCATCCACGTGGGTCTTGGACAGCCACAGGTAGGTGAGCGGCCCGATCAGCACTGGCTTGGCCGTCACGCCCAGCGCCAGCGCTTCTTCCACTTCATCGAAGAACCAGTCCACGCCGCCATCGAAGCGGGTGTCGGGTGCGAGTTCGGGGACCAGGTAGTGGTAGTTGGTGTCGAACCACTTGGTCATTTCCATGGCGGGCTGCGCCTTGTTGCCGCGGGCCAGTTCGAAATACTGCGCCAGGCTCAGCTGCCTGGGGTCGAAGCCGAAACGCGCGGGCAGGGCGCCAAGCAACGCACTTAGGCTCAACACCTGGTCGTAGTAGGCGAAGTCGCCCACCGCGACGCTGTCCAGCCCGGCTTGCGCCTGCGACTGCCAGTGGCGCTGGCGCAGCCCGGCCGCCACCTGGCGCAGGCTGGCTTCGTCGGTTTCGCCGCGCCAGAAGGCCTCCTGGGCGAACTTCAGTTCGCGCTGCGCGCCGATGCGGGGAAAGCCCGGGATATGGGTGCGTGCCATGCAATGCTCCGTATGTGAGATGTGACGATGGCGCCCAGTTTGGAATCCGGAGTAAAATGAATCAAGCGATAAGATTTAATCAACGTATGAATCAGTTTCATATCAATCCGGCCAGGCGCTGCCCGGCCCAACGCAGGAGCCAGCCGTGATCGAAGTCAGGCACCTGCGCTCCCTGGTGGCGATCGCCGAGTCAGGCAAGCTGGCCTCGGCCGCCGAACGCGTGCATGTGAGCCAGTCGGCGCTGTCCCATCAGATCAAGGGCATTGAGGCGCACTACGGCCTGCCGCTGTTCGACCGTACCCGCCAGGGCCTGCGCTTTACGCCGGCCGGCGAACGGCTGCTGGTGCTGGCGCGCGAGACGCTTGCCGCCATCAGCACGGCCGAACGCGATCTCGCCCGGCTCAAAGGCGATACGCGCGGGGAGTTGCGCATCGTGCTGGAGTGCCATACCTGCTTCGACTGGCTGATGCCCGTGATGGACGAGTTCCGCCGGCGCTGGCCGGAAGTGGAGGTGGACCTTGTGGCGGGGTTCCACGCCGATCCGCTGGCCTTGCTGGCCGAGGGACGCACCGACATGGTCATCGGCTCGCTGCCGCCGGCCAAGCGCGGCCTGGCGGTGGCGCCGCTGTTTCGCTTCGAGATCCTGGCGGTGATCGCCAACGAGCACCGGCTGCGCAACAAGCGCCGGATCGAGGCGGCCGACCTGGCCGGCGAAACCCTGATCACCTACCCGGTGCCGGAGCAGCGCATCGACCTGATCCGCGAAGTGCTGGAGCCCGCCGGCATCAAGCTGCAGCGGCGCACGGCCGAGCTGACGGTGGCGGTGCTGCAACTGGTGGCCAGCCGCCGCGGCGTGGCCGCGCTGCCCAACTGGGGCGTGAAGAACTACGTCGACCACGACTATGTGCTGGCCAAGCGAATTGGCGCCAAGGGTTTGTGGAGCGAGTTGTATGCGGCCACGCCGGCCGCGCTGGCGGAGCGGCCCTATGTGCGCGACTTTGTCTCTATCGTGCGCGATACCTGTGCCGCCGAGCTGGACGGGATCGAACTGCTGCCGGAGCTTGCATAGCGAGGACAGCAGCACGCGCCGCTGCTACTGCACCAGTTGCCCGCTGCGCTCCGCCACGCCGATGCGTGCCTCGGTGCCCGCATTGAACTGCAGGAAATCCGCTTCGATGCCATCGCTGAAGATCACGCCAGACTCGGGCATCAGCGAGCGCAGCACGATCCGCTCGCCGCGCGGGATGTCGCCATACACCAGGGTGGCATCGGTGGCGCGGCTGGGAAAGGGCTCGCGCACGGCGAATACCAGCCGGTCGGTGTCCCACGGCAAGGCCTGATACGGTGCGTCCGCCTGCGCGATGGCGCGCGCGCCGGTGACGATGCTCTTGAGCCAGGCCGTAGATCCGAGCCCGGTCGAGACAATGACCCCGCTCGACGATTGCACTTCGCATTGCGTGCCGAGCCGGACCTCATAACGCGCCGAGGTGTGGCTGCGCGGGCCGATAAAGAAGTCGTTGACCGCGTACAGCACCTGCTGGTCCGACAACTCGGCGCGCGCCATGGTGACTGGCCGGGCAGGGCGGCGATCCTGCATCGCCTCGGCCAGCACGCGCGCGAGGTCGCCAGCCTGGAACGGCAACAACACGCCGTCATAGCGCGCCTGGTCGGGATTCACGCCGAGCAGCGGCTGGCCATTGAGGTACTTCATGGTGTTGGCGACCAGGCCGTCCTGGCCCAGCGCCACGACGATGTCGTCCGGGCCGAACAGGAAATTAGGCAGGAACTGGCGGTCCACCACCTGCCTGCGCAGGTAGCGCGACAGCACGGCGGCGACCTGCTCGCGCGCGGCCAGGTAGGTGTCGTGCTCGCGCTGGTAATCGGTGATGTCCGCGCCCAGGTGCTCCAGGTAGAAGCGTGCCTGCGCCAGTGAGTGGTAGCGCGCCAGCAGTTCTTCCAGCCGCGTCTTGCGCGTCACCAGCACTACCTTGCGATCGGCGGCTGTGCCCATGTGTCTTGCTCCCTTTGTCCCGTATGGTCTCAGCCGCGGCCCTTGGCCTGCGGCGCCAGTAGCGACTGCAGCAGCTCCGGCGACATGTTCAGCTGCCCGATCCGCTCAGCCTTGTCGGCAATGCCGCCAAAGGCCTGCGCGATCAACTGGCCGGGGGCCATGCCCGATGCGGCCAGCGCCTGCACGATGCGCGCGTCTGCGCCCTGCAGTGCCTGCATCACGGCGCCAAGGCGGTGTGCCTCGGCCTCGGCGGTGGTGCGGGTGTTATCGGCCTCCAGGCCCACGAATTCCTTGCGGCGCGCTTCCAGCGCGATCTGCGCTTCCATGCCGCTGGCTTCGAGTTCGGCCTGCTTCTTTTGCACCGCGGCTTCGGCTTCCATCTGCGTCTCGCGGATGGTGCGCTGCTTGAGTTCCACGGCGACTTCGGTGTCGAGTTCGCTTTCCTTGATGGCGCGTTCGTTTTCCACCGCGGCGTTGCGGCGCGCGTAGATGGCGTCGTCGGCGGCTTTCAGGATCTGTTCGCGGACTTCAGCTTCCAGGGCGCGCGCGGTTTCGGCGCGCGGCTTGACGGCCACCATCGAGAACGAGAGGATTTCCAGCCCTAACGCGAGCACGTCCGGCTGGCTCTTGAGCGCGCCTTCGACCTGGCGCGCCATGCGGTCCGAGGACTGCAGGGCGGAGCGCAGCGTTTCCGCGCTCACGGCCTGCTGCACCAGCACTTCCACCACGCCTTCGACGCGGGTGCGCAAGTTCTGCGGATCCTCGGAAATGTAGTTGCGGCCGTCCGGCTTGAGCGCGAAATTAAGCATGGCGGCTGTCTTGCGCGGCTCGGCGATGCGATAGGAGAGATTGCCCTGCACCGTGACGGACTGGAAGTCGGTGGTGATCAGCTCGAAGATGTAGGGCAGGATCTGGCTGCCCACCGGCACCGCCACCAGCGAGGTGGTGGGCGCGTAGTAGTAGAACGACTGGCCGCTGCCTTCGCGGACGATCTTGCCGCTCTTCATCTGCATCAGGTAGGTGGTGGGATCTGCCTTGATGAATCGGATGCCGAACATGGTGGTCCTTTCGCGTGGTGTCTTTGGTGGCCCGCATTCGGTGGCGGGTATTAAGTGTGTCTGTGCCACTAATATAAGTGGGGCTGTGACACTTGTCAATTTATAATCCGGCCTGAACAGCCTGCCGCAAGGAGCGCACAGCCCTATGACGAAGCCCGCCGCGCCCGCCTTCGGGCGCCCGCTGACCACCGTGGACGTGGTCATCCTTACCATCCGTGCCGGGGCCTTGCAGGTGCTGCTCGTGCAGCGCCCGCAGCTGCCAGGCGAGCCTTTTCCCGGGCAATGGGCGCTGCCGGGCGGTTTCGTGGACATCGAACGGGATCAGGATCTGCAGGGGTGCGCGCTGCGCAAGCTGGCGGAGAAGACCGGAGTGAATAGCCCGTACCTGGAACAGGTGGGCAGCTGGGGCAGCGCCATGCGCGATCCGCGCGGCTGGTCCACTACCCATGTGTACATGGCCTTGCTGGCCGATGCCACCCTGGCCCCGCAGAAGGGCGGCAATGCCGCCGACCTGCGCTGGGCGCCGGTGGAGGGCGATGGCGTGTCCGTGCCGCTGGCCTTCGATCACGCCGACCTCCTGGGCGCGGCGCTTGGGCGCGTGCGCGGCAAGACCGAATACACTTCGCTGCCCGCGCACCTGTTGCCGCCGGACTTTACGCTTGGCGAGCTGCAGCACGTCTATGAACTCGTGCTGGGCCGGCCGCTGGAGAAAAAGGCTTTCCGGACCCGCATGCTGGCGGCGGGCCTGCTGGAAGAGCTCGGCACGCAGAAGGACACCGGGCGGCGCCCGGCTTCGCTCTACCGGCTGCGAGAGCAGTCCGGGCTGGTCTATTTCACGCGGAGTTTCGAGCAGCGCGAGCGCGCGTGAACGCCCGCTGGCTACGTTGGCGCCGGATCCGATCGAAGGGCCGGGGTGCCCATCACGGTATCGTCGATGGGGAAGTGCAATATCGCCGCCAGCAGCCCGGCGGCTGCCGTGGCGCCCCATACCAGCGAATAGGAACCGGTCACGTCAAAGACGAAGCCGCCTAGCCATGCGCCCAGGAACGAGCCGGCCTGATGGCTCAGGAAGCAGACGCCGAACAGCGTCCCCAGGTGGCGTGTGCCGAAGATCTTCGCCACCAGCTCGCTCGTCAGCGGCACGGTCCCCAGCCAGGTCAGGCCCATCACGGCGGCGAAGATAACGACCGAGGCAGAGGTCCTCGGCAGCAGCAGGAAGGCGCCGATGGCCACGCACCGGACCAGGTAGAGCCAGCCCAGCACGTACTGCTGGCGAAAGCGTCCGCCCAGCCAGCCACATGCCCAGCTTCCCAGCATATTGAACAGCCCGATCAGGGCCAGCGCCGTCGCTCCCAGTCCCATGGGCATATGGCAAAGCGTCAGGTAGCCCGGCAAATGCGTGGCAATAAAGGCAAGCTGGAATCCGCAGGCGAAGAAGCCAATGGTGAGAAGGCGATAGCCGCGGTGCCGGCACGCCCTGGACAAGACTTCACGCAGGGAAAACGCCTGCGGCTCCGCCAGTGGCGCGCGGCACGCATCCCGGCGGTCCAGCAGGATCCCGAATGGCGCCACCATGAGCATCAGGAGCGCGAATACGAACAGCGACGCCGATACGCCCGACGTTTCCCGCACCGCCTGCGCAAGCGGGACCATGAGGACCTGGCCGAGCGATCCGCCGGCACTCGCCAGGCCCATCGCCATGCTGCGCTTTTCGGGGGATGCCATGCGGCCGACCGCCGACAGGACGACGCCGAAGCTGGTGCAACTGATCCCGATACCGAACAGCAGGCCGATGCCGACCACAAGCATGGCGCCCGACTGCGCCATGGCCGCGAGTGCCAGGCCGGCGGCAATGCTGACCGCGCCGGCGGCAACCACCGGCGCGGACCCATATCGGTCGGCCGCGGCGCCCGCGAACGGTTGCGCGAATCCCCACGCCAGATTATGAAGCGCGATCGCGAACGCGATCACGGTGACCGGCATCCCGCGGTCGAAGGACAGTGGCCCGATAAATAGCCCGAAGGTCTGCCGGATACCCATGACGACGCTCAGGATGAGTGCCGCCGAAACAACGACGAGCGTTGCCTGGTGCTTCAAAGATGCAGCTTGCCTGTTGGTTGCCGTCAACATGGTGTTTGGCCCTCCTCGTGCCGCCAATACTGGCAGCGGGTGGGCGATGCGGCAAAGGAAAAGATCTTGACGACAGGTGAGGGAAATTCACCTGTGATATCGCGGATCGATGCGCGATGCGCCGGCTCTGCCAGTGGTTTTGCTATTGGCTTGAAACGGCGGCTGAGGCGCTGTCCTCGAAGGCCCCGGCTTCGCTCAGCAACCACTGCCTGAAGCCGGAGAGGTCGGGCCGGTGATCCGCACCCGCCGCACTTACCAGCCAGTAGGCGGTCTGGGCGGAGATCACTTCGGGCCCGATTTCGACCAGCGCCCCGCTGGCGAGATCGCTGTCGACCAGCGGCCGCCTGCCCAGCGCGACGCCAAGGCCCGCGCTGGCCGCTTCGAAGGCCAGCTGGATCGTATCGAAGCGCAAACCGCCGGATGACGCGATCCCGGCAACGCGCGCGGCATCCAGCCACGCCTGCCAGTCTTCGCTCGCGGGGTTGACGTGGATCAGCGTCGCGCGCCGAAGATCCATGGTGCCGTTTGCATCGAGCAAGCTGTCGCGATAGGCCGGGCTACATACCGGGACCAGCTGCTCGCCGAACAGCCGGGTCCAGCAAGCGCCAGCGGCGGGCGCCCGGCTCATCCGGATGGCGAAATCGAACCCGTCGGCGGGAAAACCGACCAGCCGCTGCGAGGTGTCGACGGTGACATTGATATCCGGCCACCGCGCGCGAAAGCCATGCAGGCGCGGCAACAGCCAACGCGATGCCAGGGTGGGCGCGCAGCTCACGGCGATCGTGCGATTTTCCTGTTGGTTCGGCAGGCGCTGTGTCCCGGTTTCGAGCAGGGAGAATGCCTTGGACACGTAGGTGAGGTAGTCCGCGCCCGCTGGCGTCAGGGACAGCCCGCGGGGCTCGCGGATAAAGAGCTCGACGCCGAGCGACTGCTCCAGTCCGACGATCCCGTGGCTCACCGCGCTTGGCGTGACGTTCAATTCCGCGGCAGCGAGCTTGAAGCTCTGGTGGCGCCCGGCTGCTTCAAAGAAGCGAAGGGATGAGAGCGGAGGCAAACGACGTGGCATGACGCATTCCCGACAACTGCCTGGCATGGTATCCGCCGCGATGCGGAGGCGTCGCGGCGCTGGAGACGGCGCCCGGAGTGGGCGTCATCGAGCCGCGCTGACCATTTCCGGCATCGCCGGCTCAGATGAATTCTAGCGAAGATTCCATGGCCTCCGGCTGCGCCACCGGTACGGCGCGTTTTGCCGGCGCGGGGACTTCCAGCACTTCGAGCACATCGGCGCCGTTTTCCAGCCGCTTGAGGAACAGATCCAGCAGGTTCGCATCGCCGGCGGCAACCGACAGCGTGAGTTGGTGGGGCGCCGCCGCGTGGCCGAAGCGCATGTCGAGCAGGTGCAGCCCGGTGCGGCGGGCGTTGGCAAGCGTCCATTCGATGGCGCTGAAAAGGTCGCTGCGTTCGAGTTGCACTGCGAGGTTCAGGGTAGGCATGGCGTCGGCACCGGTGGGGGAGGCGGGTGTGAAGTTCATGCGGCAAATTTACCAGTGGGGCCCCAGAATGAGCTTCTTTATTGTCTGCGGTTTTCAATGAATTGGAGATGAATCATCTATCTATGATAGATTGAGGAGTGACTCTATCTCTTATAGTGGCAATAACCATGACAACCACCCCGAAGCTCGATGAAACGGACCGGCGCATCCTGCGCGCGTTGCGGCGCGATGGCCGGCTCTCCAATCTCAAGCTGGCCGAGCAGGTCGGCTTGTCGCCCACGCCCTGCTGGAACCGCGTGCGTGCCCTGGAGGAAAGCGGGGTGATCGAGGGCTATGCGGCGCTGCTGAACCAGAAGGCGCTCGGCTTGCCCGATACCGTGCTGATCGAAGTCACGCTGGACCGGCACGATGACGACATGCTGGATCGCTTCGGCGAAGCACTGGCCGAACTGCCGGAAGTGATGGAAGCCTACTTGCTGACCGGCGAATACGATTACCTGATCAAGGTGGCGGTGGCGGGCACCGAAGGCTACGAAGAGTTCCTGCGCCACAAGCTCTACAAGCTGCCGGGTTTGCGGCACAGCCATTCCACCTTTGTGCTGCGTTGCATGAAGCGGGAGCCGTCGGTCGCACCTTGACGTCGCTTCAGGCGCTTCAGGCGTCAGGCTGGTCCCAGGTATCGGTGGACATCATGGCTTCGAGCGGGCGCCCCTGCCGCCAGCCTTCCACTTCCAGCATCGGCGCGGGATAAAAGGCCTGCACCGGCCCCAGGCAGAGAATGGCGATAGGCTGCGCGCCCGGCGGCAGTTTCAGCAGCGTGGCGAGCGCGTCCGGCGCGAACATCGAAACCCAGCCCAGCCCGAGATTCTCCACACGCGCCGCCAGCCAGAGGTTTTCAATGGCGCAGGCGGCGGAACAGAGCGCCATCTCACGCGGCATGGTGCGCCGGCCAAACACGGTACCGTCGTCGGGCGCCAGCGCGACCACCAATAGCTCGGCGCATTCGCGCACGCCTTCCACTTTCAGGCGCAGGAACTCGCGGTCACGCTCGCCCAGCGCCATCGCCGTGTTCTGCCGTTCAGCCTCGACCAGGGCGCCAATTTCCCCGCGCAGGGCGGGATCGGCGATACGGATGAAGCGCCACGGCTGCATCAGGCCAACCGAGGGGGCGCTATGCGCGGCATGCAGGAGGCGCAGCAAGACGGCCTCGTCGACCGAAGCCCCCGCAATGAAGTGCCGCATGTCGCGGCGCGAGGCGATGAGGCGGTAGAAGCTCTGCTGCTCGTCAGACGAGAATATGGCGGGGGGGCAGTCGGCTATGGTCGCGGGCATTGCGTGAGGGACGCCAAAGCCGGCATTGTAATCCTGTGCGGAGGCGGGCAAGCCGAGAGGGCGAGCCTGAAGATCGCCGATGTTGTTCGCACGGATAAACGGTCAGGGCACAGGCTTGGACATCTCCGCGGGCGCGCTCGCCATCAACCCAGCCATGGATTCACGACGGTCAGGCCAATTCCTTCGAAGTCCTTTCCGTTGCGCGTGGCAAGTACGGCGCCATGATGAGAGCAAATAGCCGCAATCTGGGCATCTGCCATGCTGATGGGGTGTCCGGCTTGAGCCCGCTGGGCCACGAGCGCGGCGTAGTGGACGGCGGCCGCTTCGTCGAATGGAAGGACCAGTCCCGCGAATTCTTCCTCGAGCATCTGGAGCGCTGCTTCTCGTAGCCCGCTTTTTCTGCGCCCCTCCGGCAAGCGCGCAATGCCATATAGAAGCTCGGCAACGGTCACCGCCGTTACAGCGTATTCATGTTGTGAGTGCCGGTCGAGCCATCCGATGACAGCCGGCTCGGCCCGTGCCCGCATGAACTCCGACACTACATTGGTATCGAGTACGATCATTCGGGCAAATCCGCCGACCGAGGCTGTTCCTCGCGTGGCGGTAGCTCGATCCCCGGATCAGCCAGGCCTGCAAAGCGCTGGTGTAACCGGCTTCCGAATGGGCCGGGGCCAGGTGCTTTGCTCAGGGCATGACGCAGGATGACGCGAACCTCCTCTTCCATTGAGCGACCGTGCTGTGCGGCCTCAATGCGCAAACGTGCCTTGAGATCCTCATCAATATTGCGAATGGTCAGTGTCGCCATATCCGGTCTCCTCTGCTTGCATTGAATGCAATGCTAGCACAGAGGCACAAGACGCGGTGCCATTCGCGCACCTGCTAATGCCCGGACAGCGCAGGCAGCGGATCCGCGTGTGTCGCTAAAGACAGGCCCATCTCCTTGTCGGCGGCAATCGCCGCGAACCCCTGCGCCAGGTCCGCCAGCAGGTCGTCGATCTCCTCCAGCCCGATATGCAACCGGATCACCTGCCCGCGCGCCGACCAGTCGGTGACGCTGCGCGCGGCGCGCATGTCGGCGATCACCGCAAGGCTCTCGAAGCCGCCCCAGGAGGCGCCGATGCCGAACAGCGCAAGGCTGTCGATAAAGCGCTCGGCGGCATCCGGCGCGGCGGTGCGCAGCGAGAACGACAGCAAGCCGTTGGTGCCGTGGCAGTCGCGGCGCCACAGTGCGTGTCCAGGGTCGCCGGGCAGGGCGGGGCAGAACACTTCGGCGACTTCGGGGCGGGTGCGCAGCCAGTTCGCCACCGCCAAGGCGCCGCGCTCGTGCTGGGACAGGCGGGCACCCAGCGAGCGCATGCCCCGCTGCACCAGATAGGCGTCGTCCGGGCTGACTGCCATGCCGAAGGCGTCGGCCAGCGCGGCCAATGCGGGCCAGGCGGCTTCGGTCGTGCAGACCGTGCCCATCATGACGTCGGAATGCCCGGACAGGTATTTGGTCGCGGCCATCAGGGAAATATCGGCGCCGAGCGCAAGTGGTTGGTACAGCAGGCCGGAGCCCCAGGTGTTGTCGGCCGCCACCAGCGCACCATGACGATGCGCTATGTCGGCGATGGCCGGCAGGTCGCACATCTCATAGGCCAGCGAGCCGGGCGTTTCCACGTACACGAGACGGGTTTCGGGCCGCAGCCTGGCTTGCAGGTCGTGGCCGTCGGCGGCGTAGAAGCTGGCGGCAATCCCGTGCTGCGCGAGAAAGCCTTCGGCGAGCTTGCGCACCGGCTCGTAGACGCAATCGGGCAGCAGCACATGCTGGCCGGGGCGCAGATAGGCCAGCAGCGTCATTGCCGCCGCCGCCAGCCCGCTGGGAAAGAGCCGCGTACGGTAGCCGCCTTCCAGCTCGGTGACCATGTCTTCCAGTGCGAACGCGGTGGGGTTGCCGCGCGCGCCATAAGTGAAGAGGCGCTCGCTGCCGCGCCGCGCCCGCATCTCGCGCATCTGCGCCACCGAGTCGAACAGCACCGTGCTGGCGCGCACCACGGGCGGGTTGACCGGCTGGCCGCCGTCCACGGAGGCGGTTCGGCCGGCGTGGGCGAGATGGGTAAGTCTGCTGTGCTTCTTCATGGCTTGGCCTGGTAGGGTGCAGCGCCGGGGCGGCACGGCGGTGATGGCGGCTGGTGCTTGTTCCTGTACTTTGTCGTTGCCCGTACAGGCGGCTGCAAGAGCCATGCCGCCTGCTTCGAATCCAGGCTGATCAGTCCACGCGGGCGCCGGAGAGCTTGACGATGTGCGACCAGCGCGCGATGTCGCTCTTGAGCTGCGCGGCGAATGCGTCCGGCTTGCTGGCCACCACGTCGCTGCCGCCTTCGTTGATCAGCTTCACCACTTCGGGCATCTGCAGCACCTGCGCGATGGCGCGGTTCAGGTAGGCGATACGCTCGGGCGAAGTCCCGGCCGGCGCGAACACGCCATACCAGTCTTCAAAGCGGGCATTGCGATAGCCGAGTTCCTCAAGCGTCGGGACCTTGGCGAACACACCCAGGCGGCGTGGACTGGTGACCGCCAGCGCGCGCATGCGGCCGCTCTGGATAAAGCTCGCCACCGAGGAGGTGGAAGTGATCAGCACATTTACCTGCCCGCCCAGCAGGTCGTTGATGGCGGGGCCGGCACCCTTGTAAGGCACATGCTGCAGGGCCACCCCGCTGTCCTTGTCCAGCACCACGCCAACCAGGTGCGAGAGCGTGCCGTTGCCGGGCGTGGCAAAGGTGATCTTTTGCGGCTGGGCCTTGGCCTGGGCGGCCAGTTCGGCAAACGTCTGCCACGGCGCATTGGCCGCCACCACCATGGCCAGCGGCGCCGCGTTGATCTGCGTGACCGGCGTGAAGTTCTTGACCGGGTCGAAGCCGGGGGTGCTGTACAGCGTCGGATTGACGGCCATCACCGACACCTGCGAGGTCAGCAAGGTATAGCCGTCGGGTTTGGATTCGGCCACGAAACGCGTACCGATATTGCCGCCGGCGCCGCCGCGGTTGTCCGTGACGGCGGTCTGCCCGAGCACTTCGGTGAGCCGCGTGGTGACGATGCGGGTGACGGCATCGTTGCCGCCGCCGGCCGGAAACGGCGAGACGAAGCGCAGCGGCTGCGACGGGAAACC
Source organism: Cupriavidus sp. F041 (assembly GCF_057814235.1). Classification (NCBI taxonomy): domain Bacteria; kingdom Pseudomonadati; phylum Pseudomonadota; class Betaproteobacteria; order Burkholderiales; family Burkholderiaceae; genus Cupriavidus; species Cupriavidus sp. F041. The sequence goes on along the minus strand of NZ_JBVASY010000001.1, from coordinate 260,529 downwards.
GCCAACCGGCGCCAGCGGCTGTGCAGTGGCGGATGTAGCGGACGTGGCCATCGTGATGGCGAGGACTGCGACGGAGGCGAAAGTGCCGGCCAGTACCTGCTTGATACGTGACATGAAGAACCCCTGTGTATGTAGAGAGATGTCAGAGCGAAGGGGGGCCGGGCGGGCTTCTGCGGCCTCTCTTGCCCCTGTGTTCCCGGAATGCCGGGACGTCCCCTTGGCGCTGCACCGTCGAGCCGTGTGGGAATCAAAGCCAGGCGACTCGCCTTGCCGTCCGCGCGCGTCGCCCCGCACGCGTGCGGGCGGGTGCTGGATGCGCGAAGGGCTCGGTCGCTGTTGGCGGGTCATGTTGCGGAACGATCTCGGGCTGGCTGGATCAGGCGAATCGGAAAGTGGCCAGTTCCTGCGCGTCAAGCTGGCCGATCAGGTTGGTCTCCCACGCCAAGTAGCGGCGCGCGGCCTCCTTGTTGCCGTCGTGGCGGTCGTGCACGAAGAACAGGAAATCGATGCAGCGCGCATCCGGCAGGCTGTTCGCCTCGTCCCCGGTGGCGAGCGTATTTCCCGCGGCCTGCCAGGCATCAACGCCGCCGGCCAGCAGGCGGACATCGCGGTAGCCGAGCACCGCCAGTTCGCCGGCAGCCAGCCCGGCTAGGCCCGGCTGGCCTTCGTCGCCGATCAGCACCAGCGGCGTGTCGCGCGGCACGCCGGCCAGGTCGCGGGCAAAGACCGGGCGGATCGACCAGCGGCTGCCGGGCACGTGGCCGGCGCGATACGCCATGCTGGCGCGCACATCGAGCGCCAGCACCTGTTGCCCGGCCAGATCCGCGGCCAGCGCGGGGGCATCGACGCGGCGCAGGGGGCGAGCCGGCGCCTGCGGACCGGCGGGCGCTGCCAGGCGGCCGCCAAGTGCCGCCTCCAGCCCGCCTTCGAGCACTACGGCGTCGTGACCCATCTGACGCAGCCAGCTCGCTGCCACGGTGGCACGCACACCATCGGCATCGATCAGCACGAGGCGAGCACGCCGTACGCCCACGTACTGGTCGGTAGCCTGGATCAACTGGCCGCCAGGTGTGTGCTGGGCGCCAGGTACCGACCCGGTGGCATATTCCTCCGGCGTGCGGACGTCGCACAGGAAGGTAGTGCGCGAGCGGTCGTCGAGCCACGCGCGGGCCTCGGCCACATCGATGGGGGGGACTGAGAAGCGCTGCGCCATCGCCTGCGCGGCGGCGCGGCCCGCATCAAGGCCGCGGGGCGCGGCGTTGTCCGGATAGCGCCGCGTGCCGCCGTGCTCCAGCCTGAAGTCGTTCAGGTGCCAGCCCTGGGTGCCGTTTTCCAGTGCGTATACGGGGTTGGGCACGCCGAAATTGATCAAGGTCTGCGCACCGATGATGCTGCGCGTGCGACCGGCACAGTTGATCACGATGGGCGTGGCCGGGTCCGGCACGAGGTCGCGCAGGCGGTAGGCCAGCTCGCCATTGGGGCAGCAGATGGCGCCGGGGATATTCATCTTGCGGAATTCCGCGACGGGCCGGCCGTCAAGCACCACCGGGGCTTGCTCGCCGGCCTGCATGGCGGCCAGCTCGGCGGCCGAGACGCGGGGCGTGCCGTAATGGTGCTCGGCCAGTTCGCCGAAGGTCTTGGATGGCACATTGACACCGGCGAACAGCGCATAGCCGGCGGCGTGCCAGCCCGGTACGCCACCGTCGAGCACAAACAAGCGCGTGTAGCCGAGGGCGGCCAGGGCTTGCGCGGCGCGCGGCGCCACGCCGTCGCCATCGTCGGCCAGCACGATGCGCGCCGAAGGATTGGGCGCGAGCCGGCCTATGTCGAGTTCGAGACGGCTGTAAGGCAGCGGTACCGCGTAGAAGGGATGGCCTTCGCCGTACTGGCCATGCTCGCGGATATCGAACAGGGCAATCTCCCCCTGGTCGTGCAGCCAGCCTTTGAGGGTAGCGGGATCGAGCGGGGTGTAATGGGTAGGAAGGGTGTCGGGCATGCGGTTCTTCAGGCAAAAAGGGGGCCTGGCCTCCTGGCCGCGCACGGGCGGGAGGCAAGCGGTAATGCGTTGGATAAGGGCACCGGCAGAGGCGGGGAGGTGCGGGCGCGTCAGCGCCGCACCTCCCCGGCGCCGCTTAGCGGCGCGTCTTGACGCCCACGCTCATGGCCTGGCAACGGCCTGTTTCGAGGTCATAAGCGGTGCGGCCGGTCAGGGTTTCCAGGGCGCGGCCGTACATATGCAGGTGACGGATCACGGATTCACCGCGGATCTCCACCGAATGGATGTCGTCGGGCAGCAGCGCGATGCCCGAGCCCGGGCCCACTTCCACGGTGTGCGAGTGCGCCAGCGTGCCCATGCCCGGCACGCTGCCGTCGTCGGTGCGCAGGTAGACGTCGTTGTGCTCGGTGCCCACCACGCCGGCCACGCAGGCCCAGGTGGTGTGGTCATGCGGCGGGATGCGCTTGCCCGGCCGCATTACGTTGAGGTACAGCGCGAAGCTCTGGTCGGGATCTTCCGCAATCAGGTAGCGGGCTTGGCGCTCGCCTTCCTCGGGCGGGGCGAATTCGCTCTCGGCCCACAGTTGCGGCCTGGCCGCCAGTTGCGCCACCTGATCCAGGACGCTGGCCAGCGAGTCGCGGGTGACACCGCCGCTGGCGACGATTTCCTTGATGGATCGAATGGTTTCCCCGACGGCGGCCTGGCGTTGTTGTGCGATCGACATGTCTCTAGAATCCTTGCTGAGTCTTGATAGTTCTTGGTTTGCGGGGCGGGACGTATCTTTGTCTGGTTTCACTGTAATGAAGGCCAGTGCCCAAAACCACTTAATCACCCATGAAAACACTTAAGCAAGTCTAATGAATGCGTAATCTCGACCTGGACCTGCTGCGCACCCTGGTGGCCATTGCCGACCACGGTACCTTTGCCGCGGCGGCGGAACGGCTGCATCGCACCCAGTCTGCCGTCACCCAGCAGATGCAGCGGCTGGAGGAGCAGGTGGCGCTGGTGTTGTTCGAGCGGCAGGGGCGCGGCAAGCAGCTCACGCGGCATGGCAACAAGCTTGTGGAATATGCGCGGCAACTGCTGAACCTGAACGACGAGGCGCTACGCGTGCTGCGTGAGGGCGACCTGACCGGATCGCTGCGTATCGGCGCGCCGCACGATGTGGCCGACACCATCCTGCCGCCGCTGCTGTCGCACATCGCGCGGGCTTCCCCCGCCTTGCGGCTGGAGATCCATGTCGGGCGCAGCCCTTTCCTGATGGAGTCGTTGCGGCGCGGGGAGATCGACCTGACCGTCTCCACCCGCGAAGACAGCAGCCTGGATGGCCTGGTGTTGCGCACTTCGCCCACCATCTGGGTGTGCGCGGCGGATTTTGCCTATGAGCAGGGCAGCACGGTGCCCTTGATCCTGGCCGACGAGCCCAGCCTGTTTCGCAAGCTGGCGTTGGATGCGCTCAAGGAGGCCGGCGTGCCCTGGCGTACGGCCTATTTTGCACCGAGCCTGATTGGCATCAAGGCGGCCATCCGCGCGGGCCTGGGCATCACGGCCCGCAGTATCGACCTGCTGGGCGCCGACATGCGGGTGCTGGGCGACAAGGACGGGCTGCCGCGCCTGCCCGATGTGACGTATTACCTGTGGGCCCGGCCGAATGCGGCCAACCCGGTGGCGCGGCAGGTGTTCTCCATGCTCAAGACCACTTTGCAGCGCGGGCTGGCGGCGGCGTGAAAGTGGCTTGAGGTGGCTTGAGGTGGCTTGAGGTGGTTGTGGAGGGGCGTGCGTGCCGGCCCTCAGGCAGCCTGCGCGAGCCGGAAGGCGCCGACCGCCTCGGCAAGCTGGCGCGCCTGCGTTTCGAGCGATCCGGCCGCGGCGGCCGCCTGCTCCACCAGCGCCGCATTCTGCTGGGTGACGGCCTCCATCTGGGTGACCGCCTCGCTGACCTGCACAATGCCGGCGCTTTGCTCAAGCGATGCCGACGAGATGTCTTCCATGATCCGCGCCAGGCGCTGCACGGCGTCCACGGTCTCGCTCATGGTCTGGCCGGCCTGGGCGACGAGCGCGTTGCCCGCACCGACCTTGCTGGCGGAGTCGTCGATCAGGGACTTGATCTCTCGTGCGGCGCTGGCGCTGCGCTGCGCCAGCGCGCGGACCTCGCCCGCCACTACGGCGAAGCCGCGTCCCGACTCGCCCGCCCGCGCCGCTTCCACGGCGGCGTTGAGCGCCAGGATATTGGTCTGGAAGGCAATGCCGTCAATCACGCTGATAATGTCGGCGATCCGCTTCGAACTGCTGCTGATGTCGCCCATGGTCTGTATCACACCGCGTACGTCGTCGCCGCCGCGCGTGGCCAGGCGCGCGGCTTCGGCGGCCAGTTCGCTGGCCTGGCGCGCGCTTTCCGTGTTGTTGCTGACCGTGGAGGTGAGTTCCTCCATGCTGGCGGCGGTCTGCTCGAGCGATGCGGATTGCTGCTCGGTGCGCGCCGACAGGTCGGTGTTGCCCGCGGCAATCTCGCGTGCGCCGGTGTTGACGGAGTCGGAGCTTGCGCGCACCTGGCTGACGGTGCGCGTCAGCGCCTCCTGCATGCGTGCCACGGCGGCGAGCACGCGTCCCACTTCATTGCCGCTGGCCGCCACCGCGCGGTGGCTCAGGTCGCCCTTGGCCACGCGGTCGAGATGCTCGGCGGCGGCGGCCAGGGGCGCTACGACGAACGCGCGCAGCCCCAGGTGTACCGCCACGATCAGGCCCAGCGCCGCAGTGATGCCCACCACCACCAGTTTCCCCACCAACTGGTAGCGCGCGCTGCTTGCTTCGGTTTCCTGTTGCGACAGCCGGGCCGCTTCCACCTGGAAGCGCTCGACACCCGCCGAGTAGTCCGCGCCCGAAGGCGTGACTTCCTTGTCGTTGAGGGCGGCATAGGCAGCAGCGTCGCCGCTGCGCAGTGCTGCCATGGCGCGTTCCACCGTGCCGGCATGGCGCCGCGCGGCGTCGGCGACCTGGCGGCGCAGGGACGCGTCCTGCTCTTCGTGCGCGGGCGTGGCCTCGAAGTGCTGCAACGCCTTGGCGGAATTTCCGAGGGCTTTGGCGGCGGCATCAAGCGCGCCGGCATCGACCCCGGCACCACCTTCGCGCGCCGTGGTGTAGGCCCGTGCTAGCGCTGCGCGGGCCCGGGTCATGTCCTTGTACGCATCGTTGAGCAACAGCGTGGTGGCGGAAAGCTGCTGGACGCGGCCGGTTGCCTGGTTGGCGGCGCCTAGCGCGAGCACGCCGACGCCGGCGCCAAACACGATCATGCATGCAAAGGTCACCAGGATGCCCAGCAAGGCGGTGCGCACGCTCAGGTTTTTCATCATCGGATCGGGACAGGGATTTGAGATCACTGGACTAACGGAGGCCGCGGCCCGGACTTGACCGGGACCATGCCGATGTTTGCGTCAGATCAATTCCGATGCGTGAAATAGGCGGCCAGGTGTCTGTTTGCGCACAACTTGTGGCCGACCCTCAAGTTGTCGCCGCACCGCACCGATAGACAGGCTTTCAGCCCAGCGCGGGCTCCACAGCCATTAGCCTCCGGGTACCTCGCCATGCTTGCCAGCTTTACCATTCGCGCCCGACTTCTCGCCACCGTTTCCCTGCTGGTCCTGCTTGCCCTGGGTGTGGGAGTGGCCGCCTTGCTCGGCTTGCGTGCCGCCAACGAGGCGCATGAGTCTACCTACACGAACCAGCTCGCTTCAGCGCTGGCGCTGGGCGAGGCGGACCTGAGCCTCACCCGCGCGCGTACGGCGCTGGAGCGCGCCATGCTCTACCCGGACAGCCCGGATGCCAAGGGTTTGCTGGACCGCACCGAAGAACTGACGCGGCGGTCGGACGAGGCATGGAAGCGCTTCATGGGCTTGCCGCGCAACAGCGAGGAAGACCAGTTGGCCGTGGCTGTCGCGGCCAAGCGGGAGGCCGCCAACCGCGATGGCATCGCCGCCATCGTCGCCGCGCTGCGGGCCGGGGACCGCGCTCTGGCCGACCAGATCATGGACGGCAAGCTCTCCCGCCTGTTTCGCGACGCCAATGACAGCAGCCTCAAGCTGGGCCAGTTCCAGCTCAAGATGGCCGCCGGCAATTTCGAGGCCTCGCAGGTGGCGTATCGCCACTTCCGCAACGGGGTGATTGCCGCCATCGTACTGGCGCTGCTGGTGGCGGCCGCTTGCGCGGTGTTCCTGCTGCGCGCCATCGTTGGCCCGCTGGAACTGGCGCTGAAGCAGTTCGACCGCATTGCGGCGGGCGATCTCAGCCATCCCGTGCAGTTTACGCGCCGCGATGAGATGGGGCGCCTGCTTGAAGGCCTGGCGCGCATGCAGTCAAGCCTGGCGCACACCGTGGGGCGCGTGCGCCAGGGCGCCGGTGCGATCACCGCAGCCACGCGGCAGATCGCAGCCGGCAACGCCGACCTCTCCGGCCGCACGGAGGCGCAGGCCGCCTCCCTGGAGGAAACGGCGTCTAGCATGGAACAGATGACCTCCACCGTGCGCCAGAACGCCGACAACGCGCGCCAGGCCAGCCAGCTTGCCGTCAGCGCGGCCGAGGTGGCCCACCAGGGCGGCGCGGTGGTAGGCGACGTGATGGCCACCATGGCCGATATCAGCGCTGCGGCCATGACCGTCGCGGAGATCATCGGTGTCGTCGACGGTATTGCCTTCCAGACCAATATCCTGGCGCTCAATGCCGCCGTCGAGGCTGCCCGTGCGGGCGAGCAGGGGCGAGGCTTCGCCGTGGTAGCGGGCGAAGTGCGCGGCTTGGCGCGGCGCGCGAGATCAAGTCCATGATCGAGACTTCGCTGGCGCATGTCGCGACCGGCAGCAGCCTGGCCGGGCGCGCGGCCAGCACCATGGAGGAAGTGGTCGCGGCGATTCGCCGCGTGACCGACATCATGGGCGAAATCGCCGCCGCCTCGGCCGAGCAGAGCAGCGGCATCGAGCAGGTCAACCGGGCGGTGACGTCGATGGACGAAGGCACCCAGCAAAACGCCGCGCTGGTCGAGCAGGCTGCTGCCGCGGCGGCCTCGCTGGAGGAGCAGGCGCGCCAGCTGGATCAGGCTATCGCCGCGTTCCGCGTGTAAGCTGGCGGTCGGGCCCGCGTATATTGCGGGATGGGGGATGCGCAGTGGCGCCGCATGCCACTTTTGTGCGTTTGGTCCCATTGAGCTAGGGTATACGTAGTGACAAAGGTGGCGGAACAGTGCCATCGTTGCCAGCAGGCGGCCTGCGGTGGCCGAAGTGCCGGGAATCCCCGGTTTCCTCGCAAACGGACCTGAATCGTGCGTCGACGTCTCTGGCCCAGGCTACTGTTATTGGCGCTGCTCATTGGTGGCGTCTACTTCGTCTGCGCGGCCGTCAGCGAGGAACTGGCCACTTCGCGGTTGCAGGCGCGCTACTTTGCCGGGCGGGCGAAGGACATCGCGTTCGCGGTCAAGGACGGTCCGAGCGATCGCATCCGCTTTCCGGAAGACGGGCCTTATGACCTGCGCTTCGGCTACAGCCGCTTGCCGGGGTTCACGGAACTGCTGGAGGCGCGCGGTTATCGCCGCGAACGCCAGGCGCGCTGGTCCGACCAGATGCTCGAACTGACCGATTCCGGCTTATTCGCGCCGTACCACGAAAAGACCCATGCGCGCCTGGACCTGCTCGATTGCAATGACGATCCGTTCAATGCCGGGAGCGCGCCGCCCCGTACCTACGACAGCTTCGACCAGATTCCAGGCTTGCTGGTAAGCGCCTTGCTCTTTATCGAGAACCGCGACCTGCTCGATCCCGAGTTTCCCACGCGCAACCCCGCGCTTGACGTGCGGCGCTTCACGCGCGCCGCAATGGACCAGGGCGTGCGCTTTTTCAACGACAAACACGACGCCGCCGGCGGCAGCACGCTCGCCACCCAGATCGAGAAATATCGCCATTCGCGCGCGGGGCGAACCAGTTCGCCCAAGGAAAAGCTTCGGCAGATGGCCAGCGCGTCGATGCGCGCCTATCTGGACGGGCCGAACACCGTGGCCGCCAGGCAGCGCATCCTGCTCGATTACCTGAATTCCGTGCCGCTTTCGGCCCGTGCCGGCCTAGGCGAGATCAACGGGCTGGGAGATGGGCTGTGGGCCTGGTACGGGCAGGATTTCGACGAGGCCAACCGCTTGCTGGCGAATGCGGCGGGCCCGGGACCCGGCGCCGGCCAGGGCGAAGGCGAGCTCGGCGAGCGGCAGGCGAAGGTGTTCAAGGAGGCGCTTTCGCTGATCATCGCGCAGCGTGGGCCATCGCATTTCCTGCGCCGAAATACCGCCGGGCTGGTGGCATTGACCGACAGCTACCTGCGCTTGCTCGCGGCTGCGGGTGCCATCCCGCCGTGGCTGCGCGACGCGGCGCTGGCGCAGCCCCTGAAGCTGTCGCCCCCCTCGCTGGACCGGCCCGAAATCTCGTTTGTTTCGCGCAAGGCCCTGAGCGGCGTGCGCACCGACCTGCTGCGCTATCTCGATCTCGACAGCAGCTATGAGCTGGACCGCCTCGACCTGACGGCCCATAGCACCATCAATACCGGACTGCAGCGTGTCGTCACCGAGGCGCTATTGAAGGCGGGCACGCGCGATGGCGCCCATGCCTTCAACATGTATGGCCACAACCTGCTGCGCGAAGGCGACGACCCCGGCAAGCTGGCGATCAGCTTCACGCTCTATGAGAAGATCGACGGCTCGAACCTGCTGCGCGTGCAGGCCGACAACCTGGACCTGCCATTCGACCTCAACCGCGGCGCGCGGCTTAACCTGGGCTCCACCGCCAAGCTGCGCACGCTGGTGACTTACCTCGAGATCATCTCGGAACTGCATGAGAAATATGCCGACATGACGCCCGCCGAGTTGCGTGAGGTCAAGCCGGCCAAGCTCGATGTGTTGACCCAGTGGGTATTGAGCTACCTGCCCACCGCTTCCGACAAGAGCCGTCGCGCCATCCTGGAGGCCGCCATGCTGCGCCGCTACTCCGGCGGGACGGGCGAAGCGTTCTTTACCGGCGGCGGGCTGCAGACCTTCACCAACTTCGAGCGTTGGGAGAACACGAAGATCATGCCCGTGCGGGAGGGTTTCGAGCATTCCGTGAACCTGGTCTTCATCCGCCTGATGCGGGATATCGTGCGTTACGAGACCTACCGGCTGCACCCCGATGCAGACGAGTGGCTGAACAACCCGGCCGCGCCGCAGCGGCGGGCCTACCTGGTCCGTTTTGCCGACAAGGAGGGTAGCGACTACCTGCGCGCTTTTTATTTGAAGTATCGCGGCAAGACCCATCAGGAAGCGTTGAAGCGCTTGCTGGAAAACCGGCACTTCTCGCCGGTGGGGCTGGCGGTGGCGCTACGCAGCATCGAACCCGACATCGATCCGGAGCAGTTCAACAAGATCATGCGCGCCACCCTGCCGCGCGTGGGGCTGACCGATGACAAGCTGGCGACGCTGTACCGCAAGTACGGCCAGACCAGCTTTTCGCTCAACGACCGCGGCTACCTCGCACGGGTGCATCCGCTGGAGCTATGGCTGCTGGATTACCTGCGCCAGCGGCCTGACGCCAGCCTGGATGAAGTCTTGCGCGACAGCACCGACCAGCGTCAGGAGGTGTACGTCTGGCTGTTCAAGGCCCGCAATCCCGGTGGCCAGACCCGCCGCATCCGCAGCCAGCTGGAGCGCCAGGCTTTCGCCGAAATCGCGCGGCGCTGGCAGCGGCTGGGCTATCCGTTCAGCGGGATCACGCCGTCATATGCCTCGGCGATCGGCGCTGCCGGCGATCGTCCCGCCGCCCTGGCCGAACTGGTCGGGATTATCCAGGGCAATGGCGTGCGCCAGCAGGCGACCGCGCTGCGCAGCCTGGAATTCGCGCAGGGCACGCCGTACGCCACCGATTTCGGGCTGGCCGGGCAGGGCAAGCGGCTGTTGAGCGAGGACATCTCGGAGGTGGTGCGCGCGGCGCTGGTCGGCGTGGTGAATTCGGGCACGGCAGGCTCGCTGAAAGCCGCGCTGGGCAGCAGCGGCATCGTGGCCGGCGGCAAGACCGGCACCGGCGACCATCGCTACGAAGTCTACGGGCCGGGCGGCCGGCTGATTTCCTCGCGCGTGGTCAGCCGCTCGGCCACCTTTGTGTTCTTCCTGGGCGACCGTTACTTCGGCAACGTTACGGCTTATGTGCAGGAGCCCTACGCCGCGCGCTACGCCTTCACCAGCGCGCTGTCCGTGCAACTGCTGAAATCGCTCGCGCCTACGATCCTGCCGCTGGTGCGCGACGGCGGCGCGCGCTCTCCGCTGGCGTGCCGGCATTGAACGGCAGGCACGGCGGTCCTGCCGGATCCGCGGCTAGTCCCAGCAGTGGAGCCGCGCGCAGTACGCGTCCTCGGAAGTCCGGGCATTGCGTTCGTATTCGGCGATCACCTGCAAGGTGGCGGACTGGAGCAAGGAGCCCGCGGTGAGCGAAGCGGCAAACTCGCGCAGGCCCTGCAGGCAAATCACGATGGGGGGTAAGGCTTGGTCCTGCATGATGCGTTGCTGGCTCGTTGATGGGCGGGATGTGCCTCCCGACAATTCGATTGTAGGTAGCGGCAAGCCGGGCAATTGCAAAGCAATGTGTCTGCGCGAACCTTTGTGGTGTTGGGCCGTAAATGAGTTGCGTCCGAGCCACGGAGTGTACCGCGCGAGCCGCGTGGCCATCACCATGGCTTCCCCGATCCATGGCGCGATGATGACCGCGGCAGCCATGCGGCCGGTGGGGCGTTGCGCGGCCACCGCGGCAGCCGCCCCCGGCACAGGAATAATGCAAGCCGTGGATGAGGTCGAGCGGGGGTATTGCATGGCGAGCTTCCGGCACCCTCGGTAAAAACATCGATAATGTGCAGCCCTGTGTGCAACGCGGAAGACGGGCGGTTGCCCTTGGGTCGTTGTTATATTATCATCAAATGTTAATAAAATTAACATGGCTGGCGCATTGACTGGCACACATGTAATCCCATGGAATCCAAAACCGCCCGTCTCACCCTGCTGATCGACCCGGTGAAGAAGAGCGCCTTCGAGAACCTGTGCGCGGCACAGGACAAGACGCCCTCCCAGGTAGTGCGCCAGTTGATTCGCGACTATCTGGAAATGCATGGCGTAGCTTATGCCACCAAGCCACGGCTTGGCAGCGAGGCGCAGGTGGGAGGCGAGGAAGCCTGAGCGCAGGCCGCCAAAGCGGTGGGGGCGGCTGGAAACGCGAGGCCGGCGTCGCCGTCCCGAGCCGGCCGCGCGAACCGCCCGGGCTATCGCCCTGGGCGGGTCCCGACGTGAACGTTGGCCTCAGCGCCTGGAATGCCGGTCGCCGGGCACCGCGGAATGGTGTTCGGCCGGCCGTGGCGTGGTGATCCAGCGTGCTACCGCGGCGGCGTCCAGCGGGCGCGAGAACAGGTAGCCTTGTCCCATATGGCATCCCTGCGAGAGCAGGAACTGGCGCTGCGCTTCGTTTTCCACGCCTTCGGCGACCACCGCGAGTTTCAGACTGTCGCCAATGCGGATGACGGCGCTGGCCAGTTCGCGGGCGGCGGCATCACTTTCCAGGTCAATCACGAAACTCTTGTCGAGCTTGAGCTGGTGCACGGGCAGCTGCCTGAGATAGCCAAGGCTGGAATATCCCGTGCCGAAGTCGTCCATGGACAAGCGTACGCCCTGTGCGTGGATGGCCGCGACGGTGGCGGCAATGCCGGCGTCATCCTCCATCAGCAGCCCCTCGGTCATCTCCAGCACCAGCGCCTGGGCGGGCAGGCCGTGGCGGGCCAGGGTCTCGGCCACTTGTGCCGGCAGCCCCGGGTCCCGGAAGCTGGCGGGCGAGATATTGACCGAGATCGTGGGCACGGACAGCCCCTGCCGGCGCCAGGCGGCGAGCTGCGCGCACGATTGCTCCAGCACCCAGCGATCGAGTGCGCCGATCAGGCCGCTGTCTTCGGCCAGCGGTACGAAGCGGTCGGGCGATACCATGCCGAAATGCGGGTGATGCCAGCGGACCAGGACTTCCAGGCCGTAGAGGCGCCCATCCCGCAGGAACACCTGGGGCTGGAAATTGAGATGGAGTTCCTCCGCGAGCAAGGCATCGCGCAGCGCCGACTCCAGCGCAAGGCGCTCCTGGGCGGCCCAGTTCATCTCGATGCTGAAGAAGCGGAACAGGTTGCGCCCCGCGGCCTTGGCGTCGTACATGGCCATCTCGGCGCAGTGCAGCAGGTAGTCCAGGGCATCGCCGTCGGCGGGAAACATGCTGATTCCGATGCTGGCCGATGGCGCGATGCTGGCGTGATCGATGCGCAGTGGCTGGTGCAGCGCGGTCAGGATGCGCTTGCCCGCGGCAATGGTCCGGGCGCGGTCGCTGTCGGGCAGCACCAGAGCGAACTCGTCGCCCGAAAGCCGTGCCACCAGCGCGGATTCCCCGGCATGCGCGATCAGGCGCTGGGCAACCTCGCGCAACAGCTTGTCGCCGCCGGCGTGGCCAAGCGAGTCGTTGATATGCTTGAAACGGTCCAGGTCGACGAACAGCACGCTGAGCGTGGTGCCGGCCTGGCGCGCGGCGAGCAGCAGGGTGCCAGCCTGCATCTGCAGCAGGCTGCGGTTGGGCAGGCCGGTCAGCGAATCGTAGTGGTCGAGCTGCATGATCCGCTCGGCCGCTTCCTCGCGTTCAAACGCGAGCTTGCATAGCGAAGTGCACACCTCGAAGAGCTGCTGGTGGAAGGCGTCGGGCTGGCGGACAGTGCGGTAGTAGAACGCCAGCGTGGCGAGTACGCGCCCATCGCTGGCCTTGATCGGATACGACCAGCACGCCGCCAGGCCAAGCGGCAGGGCGAGATCGCGGCAATCCTCCCACAGCGGATCGTTGGCGATGTCGCTGACCACCACCGGCTCGCCCAGCCAGGCGGCCGAGCCGCAGGAGCCGGCGGCGGGCCCTATGCTCATGCCATCCAGTGCCGCCGCGTAGTGCGCCGGCAGGCTCGGCGCGGCCAGCGGGCGCAAGCGGCCATCGGCGTCCACCCGCAGTACCGAAGCAATCACTGAAGGCGCAACGCGTTGCACTTCCTCGCAGATCAGTTCCATCACGGCCGGGAGCGGTTGCTCCATCACCATGGCCTGCAACACCTTTCGCTGCAGCAGTTCGTAGGCTTTCTGCTGTGTGATATCCGTGAGGATGACGATGCCGTGATGCCGGTCGCCCCCGGCCGGATGACGGTCGCTGGCGACCAGATGCCGGACCGTGGCGGAGACCCACAGCGGGCTGCCATCGCGCGCGTACACCAGCGCTTCATGGCGCTCGCCGCCGGGGGAGGAGCGGTGGGCATGCAGCCGTTCCATCACGCCCGGATCCGTGAATTCGCGGGCCAGCAGCTCGCGCGGCGTCTTTCCGACCATCTCGCCGCGCGTGTAGCCGAGCATGCGCGTGAGCCCGGCGTTCGCGTACACAATATGCCAGTCGGCATCGACCACGAGGACCGCGCTGTCGATCTCGTCGGCGATGACCGAAAGCAGTGGATGGTCGTCGCGGCGGGGTTCGATGCTGCCCGCCACCTTCAACAGTAGCGTGCGCAGCGTGACGTCCCCGAGCTGGGTACTGGCCTCCGCGATAAAGCCAAAGCGCCGCTCGCCGTCCGGACGCAGGATCTGGACGGCGGGCAAAGGCAGGGCATGCTCGCCGTCCTGGCCGGGTTCCGCGCCGTGAGCGCGGGCGCCGATGCCGGGCACCTTTTGGCCGGGCAGCTTTTGCACGAGCGCGTCCACGTCCATCCCGAAGACTTGCTTGCGGGATGCCCCATAGAGTGTCTCCGCCGCTGCGTTCAGGAAGATCACCCGGTTGTCCGTGTTCAGTACGAAGACGGCGTCGGAGGCTTGCTCAAGCGAATTGCGGAACAACTGATGCGGGTCGGCTATGCTGAGCGCTTTGTCTCTGTCTGGCATGGGTGAGGTAAACGTCGCTAACGCCCGAGAATGCCTGCCTGGCCCGCCTGGGCTCATGGGACATTGACTCGGCTCTGATGCAGGTATCGGCATCCGGTAGCGGATCCTGAAGTTTTTTTTGCATACCGCTTTCGGGGAATTGATTCAGCGGCCGCTGAAAACCGCGGGTTGCCCGCGCAAGACCGCAATGGCAGCCTGCTGCAAGGCCGCCGCGACGCGGCCGGCTTGGCATAATGGCGCGCTGTCCTGGCGGCGCGATGCACGTGCCGTTCTCATCGAACCGGAATTTCCCATGATCATCTGCGCCGGCGTAGGTCCCGGGCACCCTGACTTCCTCACCCTTGGCGTAGCGGACCTCATCCGTGGGCAATGCCATCGTCATTCCACGGCCGTGGGATTTCATGCCCAGGGACATCGCCGCCTGGCTGGTGGCCCAGGGCGTTGCGCCGGCGCATCCGGTCGAGGTTTGGGAGAACCTGACGCTGGCAGATGCCGCGTGGCGGGGCACGCTGGCTGAACGCACGCGGGCGTTCAGCGACATGAGCATCATGCTGATCCGCAGCCTGGCGCCGATGCCCAGCCAGATTGAGCCACGGCGCACCCCGGCGCAGGGCGGCTCGGGGCAGGAGAAAACTTGATCTGCCGCAACGCCGGCGCATCGCCCGCTTGCGCTGCACGGCACACGGAGTAGAGTCCATCCCGGATGGTCGGACAATGTCTCCGTGCGTTAGCGGACGTCCCCGGAACTGAGGGAAAACACCATGAATTTCAAGACCGTGCTGGTCGAACTCGGCTCAGACGCTGGCTGTGCGGATCGCGTCGGCCTTGCCGCCGGGCTGGCGCAGCGCTCCGCGGGCCATGTGATCGGCGTGACAGCCACTGGCATGCGGCTCGAGCCTTTCCGGGGCGCGGGCGACGAGGCCGGGCGCTACGCCGAACTGGCCAGGCGCCAGTTGCTGGCGCAGGGCGCCGAAGCCAGCGCCGCGTTCCATCGTGCCATGCACGAGGCGGCGCCAGGCGTGGGCTTCACGCACCGGCTCATCGAGGACGAGCCCGGCTGGGCCCTGGCCCAACAGGGGCGGATGGCCGACCTGGTTGTCCTGGCCCGCCCGCCCGGCCCTGAATCCATCCCCGTGCTGGTGGCGCAGACTGCCGAGTATGTGATGCTCAACGCCGGCCGGCCGGTGTTGCTGGTGCCGCCTGGCGTGCGCCGCCTGACTTGCGAGCATGTGGCCATCGCCTGGGACGGCGGACGGGAGGCCGCCCGCGCTGTGGCGGATGCGATGCCCCTGCTGCGCCAGGCGCGGCGCGTCACGGTGGTTTCGGCGTCGAGCACGCATGATCGGACAGGCACCCACGGCGTGCCCGATGTCCCCGGCGCGCACGCAGGCCTGCGCGATCATCTGGCGCGGCATGGCATTGTCACTGTCATGCATGCCGTGCAAGGCGGCGACGGGGTTGGCCGGCTGCTGCTGGCAGCCGTGCGTCACCTGGGGGCCGATCTGCTGGTGGCGGGGGGCTATGGTCACGCACGCCTGCGCGAGTTGGTAACCGGGGGCACCACGCGCACGCTGATGCGCCATGCCGAAATTCCGTTGCTGATGTCGCACTGACGTGCCAGCGGTGTCCAGGGCTGCCGGCTCGCCTGCCGGTGGCATCAATATATGAATTACTCAGCAGTCAGAAATATATGCGACAAAAATTGAACTTCCATGATCTGTTGAAATCCGACGTTAATGAAACGAGATGGACGAACCTTGGCGCATAACACCCTTGAGGAAATGCGCGTACTGGCGGTGCAGCGGATGAGGGAGGGTGAGCATCCCGAGGACGTGGCCAAGTCCTTTGGCATGCATCGTTCCTGGGCCTTCCGATGTCGCGCTATGACCATGGGCCGCGGCAAGGGCTTGCAGGCTTTGCGCTCAACCAAAGGTAGTGGCAGGCCACGCAAACTCACGAACAGCCAAGAAGCCCAGGTGTTTCGCTGGATCAATGGCAAGAATCCGACGCAATACGGTTTTGACTTTGGTTTGTGGACGCGCCAGATTGTTCAGTTGTTGGTGGAAGAAAAATTCGGAGTGGATCTGTCCTTGGCTAGCATCGGTGCGCTTCTGGCGCGCAGGGGACTGACGCCGCAAAAGCCACTGCAACGCGCCTATCAACGCGATCCAATGGCCGTTGAGACATGGCGCAAGGAGACCTTTCCTGCCATCGCGAAGGCGGCAAAGGCACAGAAGGCTGACATTTTCTTCTGGGACGAGTCTGGCTTTCGTGCCGACACCGTGCATGGCAAGACATGGGGTGCGCGTGGCAAGACCCCGGTGATCGATCGGCCGGGGCAGCGCCAGAGCATCAGTGCCGCGTCGGCGGTCAACTCCAAGGGGGCCTTCTGGTTCGCCACCTACAAAGGCGGTCTGACGGGAGAGCTGTTCGTCGAACTCCTCAAAAAGTTGATGCGCGGGCGAAAAAACAGCGTGCACATGGTGGTCGATGGACTGCCCGCGCACAAGAAGGCATGCGTGAAGCGCTACGTTCAATCGACAAAGGGCAAGCTCGCATTGCACTTCTTGCCTGGCTACTCGCCCGACCTTAATCCAGACGAGTTGGTGTGGAGTCATACCAAGCGCACAGGTGTGGCACGCAGGCCTCTTCGTAAAGGTGAGGACCTGCAACAAAAGGTTAACGAACAGCTTCAAACCGTGGCGGAAAACCCGACGCTTGTACGCTCATTCTTCCGCCATCCTTCTGTCGCATATATTTCTGACTGCTGAGTAATACAATAAGTAGTCATATATTGAATGCATTGGTCAGGTGCCGCCCTGGCTGCGCCTGGCCATTTTCCCGTGCGATTGCCGACGCCAAGGCTGGCCTGGTGCAGCCCGGCGCGCGCATGGCAAGGCGCGGTCTTCGCACTGGCCACACTGGCCTGCATGGCGTTGTTCGAATGGCGTGAACGCCTTGAATGGCCGGGAGGCTCCCGCGCAAGCCGCCCACGCTTAAGCTTTGCCGGGCACAATCATGGCTGCCGCGCGAAGCGAAATCCCCGGCCCCCTGCACCCACACGCCCCCAACGCCATAGAGAGAAATCGATGGAAGTCGATACGATAGACGAAGAATCCGGCGAGGCTGCCCCAGCCAAGGCCCAGGCTGCGCGACGCAGCACGTGGGTGAGCGTGGCGGTCAACATCCTGCTGACCTGCATGCAACTGCTGGCCGGCCTGTTCGCCGGCTCGCAGGCGTTGATTGCCGATGCCATCCACTCGTTGTCCGACCTGGTCTCGGATTTCGTGGTGCTGTTTGCCAGCCACCATAGCAGCAAGGACGCGGACGCCGATCACCACTATGGCCACCAGCGTTTCGAGACGGCCGCGTCGCTGGCGATCGGCGTGCTGCTGCTCGCGGTCGGCGCCGGCATGCTGTGGTCGGCCGTGCAAAAGCTCGAGCACCCGGAGTTGGTGCTGCCGGTCAAGCCCATCGCCCTGTGGGTGGCATTAGGCGCGCTGGCGGCAAAGGAGCTGTTGTTCCGCTACATGCTCGCCGTAGCCGAGCGCGTGCGCTCCAGCATGCTGGTTGCCAATGCGTGGCATGCGCGCTCGGATGCGGCTTCGTCGCTGGTGGTCGCGGTCGGCATTGGTGGCAATATGCTCGGCTACCATATGCTCGACCCCGTAGCGGCGCTGGTGGTTGGCCTGATGGTCACAAGGATGGGCTGGACGTTTTCCCGGGACGCGCTGCACGACCTGATGGATCGCGCCGTGGACGAGCAGACCGTCGAGGCGATCCGGCAGGCCATGGCTGCCACGCCAGGCGTGCAGGGCCTGCATGACCTGAAGACACGCAAGATGGGCGACTTCATCCTTGCGGATGTGCACCTTGAGATCGATGGTGCAATGACCGTGGAAGCCGGGCACCGCATTGCCGTGGAGGCACGCCGGCGCGCGCTGGAAGTACGCGGCGTGTTGAATGTGATGACCCATGTCGACCCGGTCCCGGTGGTGGCGCAGCCAGCCGCGGAGCCGGTCCGGCAGGGCGCGGCATGACTGGCCGCCGCGCCGCGCATTGATCGGCTGCGGCGATCAAACCATTGGGAAATGCGGATTCCCGCATCGAAGACAGCCCCCTATACTCGCGCTCACCGGGACACGCCGCGCGGCAGATTCCAGGGCCGCGCGCCTCCGGTTCCAAGAAATGAAGGCAAAGACCTGACCGAAGCGAGGGGAGACAAAGATGGAAAAAGGACGGGCTGTTGCCTGTGCAGTCATGCTGGCCGCCAGCGCCATTGGCATGCAAGGCGCCGCGGTTGCGGCCGAGGCGTATCCGGTAAAGGCGATCCGCTTTGTCGTGCCCTATCCGCCGGGCGGCCCGACCGACCTGATGGCGCGGCTGCTGCAGGCCAGCATGCAGGCGCGCTTCGGCATTCCGGTGGTGGTGGAAAACCGCGCCGGCGCTGGCGGCAACATCGGCACCGATGCCGTGGCCAAGGCGGCGCCGGACGGCTATACCATCCTGCTCGCGGCGAGCGGACCGATGGCCGTCAATGCTACTTTGTACAAGAGCCTGCCGTTCAATCCGCAGAAAGATCTCGCGCCGGTGATCCAGATATCGGCGTTTCCGCTGGTGCTGGAGGTTCATCCGTCCAGCCCGCTCAAGGACGTGAAGGCATTTATCGCCTCCGCCGGCAGCAAGCCGGGCGACTACAGCTTCGCGTCGGCGGGCAACGGCACGCCGCAGCACCTGGTCGGCGAACTGTTCAATACCGCCGCCGGCACGAAGATGCAGCACATCGCTTACAAGGGCGCGGGGCCAGCGCTCAACGACGTGTTGGGTGCCCAGGTGGCGGTGATGTTCGATATCCTGGGCAGTTCGCTGCCTTATATCAAAGCGGGCAAATTGCGGGCGTTGGCGGTCACCACCAAGGCGCGCGTGCCGGCCTTGCCGGAAGTGCCGACGCTGGCCGAAGCCGGCCTGCCGGGCTTTGAGTTCGTGGCGTGGCACGGCATTGCCGTGCCGGCCGCGACGCCGCGGGAGATCGTGCTGAAACTCAACGGCACCATCAACACCATCTTTGCCGATCCTGAATTCCGCAAGCGCTGGGAAGCCATTGGGACGCCGGTGGTGGGCGGCACGCCGGAAGCCTTCGGCACGCTGATACGCAGCGAAACCACCAGGCTGGGCAAGATCGTGCACGATACGGGCGCGACCGTGGACTGAGCGGTGCGGTGTGCCACGGCGTGACGCGGTCGATGTAGTTCTCGACGCTTGCCACGCTCGTCTACGCCGATATCCCGCAGGCCCGGATGAGCAGCGCCA
The DNA here is from genome assembly GCF_057814235.1 of Cupriavidus sp. F041. Classification (NCBI taxonomy): domain Bacteria; kingdom Pseudomonadati; phylum Pseudomonadota; class Betaproteobacteria; order Burkholderiales; family Burkholderiaceae; genus Cupriavidus; species Cupriavidus sp. F041. The sequence continues at coordinate 241,255 of NZ_JBVASY010000001.1, read as the reverse complement.
ATACGTTGCGGAATGCCGCGCAGCAGATTTCGATTGGCCTCGGGATCGCGTTTGGTTCGCTGTCGCTGCGCATTGCGGCATCGCTGCGTGGCGAGACCGGCGACGCGCCGCATTTCATGCTGGCGGATTTTCGCTGGGCGTTCCTGTTCGCGGGGGTGCTGACGCTGGTGTCGTTGATCGGGTATGTGCGGCTCTCGCCCGAGGCGGGGCGGAATCTGGCAAGCCGGAGCACCTGGGCCTACAGCAAGGCTGCGTCAACCGCCAGTATCTTCGGCGCCATATCGATGAGGCGGTCTGCCTGGCGCCGGACCAAGGCACCGATCGAGCGCACCATGTCACGCTCTTCACCGACATACACCAGATCCTCGGCTTGCCCGGCGGCCTGTGCGGCAGCGGCGCGCGCCAGGCCTGTCATGGTCCGCACGGCGGTCGGCCTGCGGATGCCGATGCGTGACATGAAATCCGCGAAGGCATAGGGCGTGGCCTCTGCCATGTCGAAAGCATCGCCGATCGCCATCGCAAAGTCATGCAGGAACTGATCGTACTGGACCACGGAGACCAGGTCGTAGAAGGGCGTGGGCGTCAGCCCGGCTCGCGTGCAGAAGAACGAGAAGTTCTTCCCGTGCGCGTCGCTGTTGCCGATCAGGAACTGGAAAATCGCCCATTGCAGCATGATGCGCTGGGCGACAGCCTGGTCGACCGTTTTCTCTCGCAATGAAAACAACCGTGCGAAGCTGACGCCGTCGCGGATCGCCGCAACGTCATTGGCGGCGCCGAAATTCCGTTCGTATTTGTAGCTCACCGGAAGATCCAGCGCCTGGCACGCGTCGACGATATGCAGCCGCCTGACGATGCCGTTTTCCTTCACGCGGTCAAAGCGCGTGACCAGCAGGACCGGGCTGGGAATGCGGCGAATCGACACTGGCGCCACGGGCAAGCCCAGGCGGCCGGCCAGCGTCATGCAGAAGTGTTCGTTGGCCACCATGCAGCTGGCCGAGTCATGGACCGGCTCGGGCTTGACGATGTGGGTGGACGCGACGCCGGCCCCGTCGGCCAGGTAGATGCGCTCCCCGTCCATGAAGACAGCCAGTTTGTCCTGGTAGCCGGCGATGGACAGGCGAACCCGGCCATCCCAGACGGTGAAAGGCACTTGCTCCCGGTCGCGGATGCGCTGGTTCAGTTCAACGGCGGAGATCTCGCGCAGTTGTGGCGCTTGCGCTGGCGGCGGGGCGTCGGCATGAAAGCTGAGTGCCCCCGCAGTTTCCCCGCCAAGCTGGCGGATCAGGCCGTAGACGTTGTTCTTTGAGACTTGCCCGTAGACCGAGGCGATGTCCAGTGCCCGCCCTTCGGGCAGCAGGTTCTCAATAAAGCGCCTGAGACTTGCCGAACTGGCTGGCCTATCGAAGGGGATGGCTGGCGAGAGCGGGTAGCGATGCGCGGCCGAAAGCCAGGCCTCGTCATAGGCAAACGAGAAACTGTCTTCCAGCGCGTCATACTGAACGGTGCCCACCAGATCGGAACCATCGAAAACGCGGAGCGAGTGCGTTGCCATCAGGCACCCTCGAAAGCGATGGCGGGAATCTCGATATCCGCGGTGGCCGCCTTCGGTCCCAGGATCATGCCAAGGCCCAGTCCGGAAAGGACGAGCAGGAGCTTGTCGGTCTGGACCGGGCGGCCATTTTCCAGCCGCGACAGAAGATTCGCCGATACGCCGCAAAAGCTCGCCGCGTCGTCGATCCTGAGCTGCTGCTTGAGCCGGCGATGACGGACGAGCGCGCCGAGTTCGCCAAGACTGGAGATCCGCGGCTGGGGAGGGGGCAGGGAGGTTGGCAGCTGGCGCGGCATATGGTTTGAGACTTCCTGGCTTCTGGGGGATTGTTTCGTCTTACGGAAACAATGGTCGCGCAAAGTGAATTCTGGTCAATTGTTTCCGTATATGGAGACTTTAGGACCGGTTGCTGCCAAAGTCAATATAGTTTCCGTTTAGCGAAACTATAGGTAATGATGGTGATAAGGCACGATAGTTTCCATAAACGGAAATTTAGTGCCTGATGAGCCATGCGAGGCGGCTGAAACAAGGCGGCCCTCCTGTCTCGCTTTGCTTTGTATTGGTTGGCGTTATTTATCAATGCAGGTCGTGCGCCGTACCCCGGCGAGCAGCGAGATCCATGCCCCCGAGAGGGATCGACTGAGTCCCGGGGGCACTCCCATCCCGTGCAGCGAGTTCGTATTCATGCAGGTCCGCATCCAGCCACTTCTCGCCGTCCCAGGCCTGGAAGCGCAGTTCGGCAAGCGGGACGGCCGACATCGTGCCGAGCCAGTCGGTGGGGTTTGCCCCTGCGCGGATACCGTTGGCGACCATGACCATCGCCTCGGGCACGTCAATCCCCGCTACCCGCGTCACGGTAGGCCAGGGCAGAAGCCGGCTATCCGAGCCGGGCAGGCCAAACCGGTACGGGCCGCTCAACTAACTGGCATGGTCCCTGGCACGGCGACGAAACACGTCGCGGCGTTTCCATTCGATATTGGCTGCCGAGGGTTCCCACTGCTGTTGCCGCGAGAACCAAAGCACCTTGGCCGCGGCGGAGGCGAAGGGCTGCGCGGTGGGGATCAGGGCGCTGGACTGGGCAATCGTCGGCAAATGGGTCTCGGTGGTGTAGTGCCAGACGAAGTGGGAGTTCATGGTTGACTCCTGCTTGTTCACCTCCACAGTGGGCGTGAATGCTTGTCATGACAAGCAAGTGCAATGGCGCATTGTTGTGCACGAAAGGGTGGGCGAGGGAAGCGTCTGCGGCATGCAAATCCGGCAAAGGCAGGAAGGCGGCGGCTTGCCGGGCCAGCCTGCCAGGTGCCCTGTGTTATCCAGGCCGAAAAGTGCTGTAAAAGTAGAAGGCTTTACCCTGTCCGGAACAAGCTGGCGCAGGACGAGGGAACTCGGTCAGGGCCTGACCGGTCACATCCCCCATCATCCCCAGAGTCAACGCCAAATGATCCTGTAAGCCCACTTCAAGACTGGTCGCGCCTGTCGAGCCCTCGGGTTCCGGACGCGTTATCCGTATTGCCTGGAGCTTGCATGGCTGACTTCACATCGATGCCGTTCGCGGTATTCTGCGCGCCGCCGTCCGGCGGTTTCCCCACTGGTTCCAATTCGAACTCATCCCCGGCGTTCTCGCTGTCGCTGCGCCATGTCACCGTGGCGCTGCCCGACGGGCGGGTCCTGCTGGACGACCTCAGCGACACCTTCCATGCCGGGCACATCGGCCTGGTGGGGCGCAACGGCACCGGCAAGAGCGTGCTGGCAAAAGTGATGGCGGGCCTTGTCGCGCCGGATGCCGGGCGCGTGGTCCGCAGCGGCACGGTGGCCTATGTGCCGCAAGACGCCAGACCGGCCGACGGCGCAACGCTGGCGGACGTGGCCGGCCTGACGCCGGCCTTCGATGCGCTCGCGCGGCTTGAGCGCGGCGAGGCCGGCGGGCCGGACTTCGATCTGCTGGAGGGACGCTGGGATCTGCGCGACAAGCTGCGGCTGGCCTGCGAGGCAGCCGGCCTGGGCCATCTGGAGCCGGAGCGGCCTGCCAGCAGCCTCAGCGGCGGCGAACTCACCCGCGTGGCGCTGGTCGGCGCTTTTCTTTCCGGTGCCGATGGCCTCGTGCTGGACGAACCCAGCAACCACCTCGATCTTGTCGCCCGGCATTGGCTGCGCGAGCAGTTGCGGCAATGGCGCGGCGGCCTGGTGGTGGTCAGCCACGACCGCGAATTACTGGAAGAGATGACGCACATCGCGGCGCTGACGCCGGAGGGCTTGCGGCACTACGGCGGCAACTACACGCTGTACGCGGCGCAACGGGATGCCGAAGCCGCCGCCGCGCAGGCCGCGCTTGACCATGCGCGCGCCAGCAGGAGCTCGGCCTTGCGCGACCTGCGGCGCCAGCACGATGCCCACCAGCGCCGTGCCGCCGGCAACGACCGCGCGGGCAAGACGGCCAACCTGCCCGGGATCTACCTCAGCCGGCTCAAGGACGGCGCGCAGGCATATTCCGGCCGCGAACAGCGGCGCCAGCACGAAGCCCGCGCGACGCTGGACGAGGCCGTCATGCAAGCCGCGCAGCGCGCCGATTCGGGCCCGCCGGTGGCACTGATGCTGCCGGGCGCGGTGGTTGCCGCCGGCAAGCGCGTGGTGCACCTGGAAAACGCCGTCGCGCCGTTCCCGGTTGGCGCGCACCCGCTCAGCCTGACGTTGTCGGGGCCGGTGCGGGTAGCTGTCACCGGCCCGAATGGCAGCGGCAAGACGACGCTGCTGAACATGCTCGCCGGTATGCGCGCGCCCGTTTCCGGCAGTTGCACGACAGGTGTCCCCAGCGCCTGGCTCGACCAGCACGCGGCTTCGCTGCTGCCGCCTGGCCAGTCGGTGCTGGAGCGGCTGCGGGAGCTGGACAGTCCCTTGCCGGAGGGCGTGCTGCGCAGTCACCTGTCCTTGCTCGGCCTTGGCGCCGAGCTGGTGCGGCAGCCCTCGGGCGCATTGAGTGGCGGGGAACGCCTGAAGGCGGCGCTTGCGTGCGCGTTGTGGGCGGGGAGTCCGGCCCGGTTGCTACTGCTCGACGAGCCGACCAACCACCTCGACATCGATTCGGTGCGCGCGCTGGAACAGGCCTTGAGCGCCTATCCGGGCGCCATCCTGGTGGTGTCGCACGACCAGCGCTTTCTCGATGCGCTACGGCTGACACATCGGTTGGCCTGGCACGGCGGGGAATGGCGGCTGGTGCCTTGCCGCTGAGGCGCCGGCGTTAGTTGCCCGCGTCGCCGGGGTGTTCGTCGACGGAGCGGACCGCCGCGCGCCGCAAGGCGTCGAGCGCGGCGCTCACGGCGGTGCGGCCGAAGCCGTCGTCGCGCCAGTACATCGACACCGAGCCGAAGCCGGCAAGCCGCAAGGGCAGGATGCGCAGGGCGCCGAGCTGTTCCAGGCGGCGCGCGGTCCGGTGCGAGGCCACGCCGATCATATTGCTGTGGTTGAGCAAGGTCAGGTTGAGGATGACCGAGTTCGACTCCACGCAGTCGCCGGGCATGTTCTCGCCAGCCGCGTTCAGCGCCGATTCCAGCGTGTTGCGGATGGGCGTGCCGCGCGGCCAGACGATCCACCGGTAGGCGCGCAGGTCGCTCCAGGCGGGCTCGGCCAGCTCGAACAGCGGGTGGCGCGGGCGCGTCACGAAATGGATCGGCTCCATGTAAAGCGCCTCGGTGCGCATCTGCCCGTCCTGCAGTTCCGGGGCGGAGCGCCCCACCACGATGTCGGCCTCGCCCCGCGCCAGTTGCGCCATCAGCAGGTTCATCGTGCTTTCCACCAGCCGGACCCGGGCTTTCGGCAGGCGCTGCAGCAGGGAGGTGACGGCAAGTGGCACGGTATCGGCGGCAGAGGCGCCCGAGGTGCCGATCACGACCAGGCCGGCGCCGCCTTCGCGCATGGCCTGCATGTCGTCGCGGGCGCTATCCAGGTGCGCCTCGATGCGCCTGGCGTGCGCAATCATCGATTCTCCGTAGGGCGTTGGCCGCAGCCCGCGCGCATGGCGCTCGAACAGCGGCAGGCCGATGTCGTCTTCGAGTTCCTTTAGCCATTTCGACAGGGCTGGCTGCGTGGTGCTGAGCGCCACGGCGGTCTGGCTCATATTGCCGGTCTGGGCCAGGCTGAGCAGCATCTGCAAGTTGCGCAACCGGAGGCGCTGGGTCCAATCCATCAGGGTATTCCCTTTGAGCCATATCCATATCGGTATGGATAAGAGGAATTGGTTATTTTACAAGGTATATCTCCGGGCGTATAAATCTTCCATCGAAGCCCGCAGCCCGCAGTGGCTGCTCCCCGCCCCGCAGGGCGAAGGACCCGGAGACAAGCATGTCAGACGCAAGCAAGAACGCGGATCGCTCGGCGTACTACGGCCGCATCGGCCGCAACCATCTGGCCCCCCTGTGGGAATCGCTGCACGCGCTGGTGCCGCGCGAGCCGCGCCCGCAGGCGCAGCCGGCGATCTGGAAGTACGCCGAGATCCGTCCGCTGGTGATGCAGGCTGGCGAGGTCATCAGCGCGGAAGAGGCAGTGCGCCGCGTGCTGGTGCTGGAGAATCCCGGCCTGCCCGGCAAGTTGAGCATCACGTCCACCCTCTATGCCGGACTGCAACTGATCCTGCCCGGCGAGATCGCCCCCAGCCATCGCCATACGCAGTCCGCGCTGCGCTTTATCGTGGAAGGCCGAGGCGCCTGGACCGCCGTCAACGGCGAGCGCACCACCATGCATCCGGGCGATTTCATCATCACGCCATCGTGGACGTGGCACGACCACGGCAACCCTGCCGTGGCCGACGGCGGCGAGCCGGTGGTCTGGCTAGACGGGCTGGATATCCCGCTGCTGCAGCACCTGGACGCCGGGTTTGCCGAAAACTATCCCGAAGCCTCGCAGCCGGTGCTGCGTCCCGAGGGCGACAGCTTTGCCCGCTTCGGCCACAACATGCTGCCGGTGCGCCATCGCGTCACCGATCCCACTTCGCCAATCTTCAGCTACCCGTACGCCCGCAGCCGCGAGGCGCTGGACCAGCTCTACCGCAATGGCGAGCTCGATGCCTGGGACGGCGTGAAGCTGCGCTACGTGAACCCGGCAACCGGCGGCTGGCCGATGCCGACCATGGCGACCTTCATGCAGTACCTGCCGGCCGGCTTCCAGGGCAAGACCTATCGCAGCACCGACGCCACCGTCTATTCGGTGGTGGAGGGGCGCGGCACCGTGCGCATCGGCGAAGCGCAGTTCCAGTTCGAGCCGCGCGACACCTTCGTGGTGCCGTCCTGGCAGCCCGTGCAACTGGCTTCGGTCGGGGACACGGTGCTGTTCAGCTATTCCGATCGTCCGGTGCTGTCCGCGCTCAACCTGCTGCGCGAAGAACGCACCTGATCTTTTTTTTGCCCGGGGGCGGAACGCGGCGCGTGCCCGCCCTGCAAGGCTTCTTTCATTCTTTCCGTGTGAGGTTTCCCATGTCTTTCGTAATTACTCCTCCCGCTACCGTGGCCATTCCGGTCGTGGGCAGCAGCGACCAGTTTCCCGTGCGCCGCGTCTACTGTGTGGGCCGCAACTACGCGGCGCATGCCCGCGAGATGGGCTTCGATCCCGATCGCGAGCCGCCGTTCTTCTTCTGCAAGCCTGCCGACGCGGTGATTCCGGTAGCTTATGGCGAGACCCTGACGCTGTCCTATCCGGCGCAGACCGCCAACTACCACTATGAAGCCGAACTGGTCGTCGCCATCGGCAAGGGCGGCTCGGATATTCCGCTGGAACAGGCGCTGGAACACGTGTGGGGCTATGCCGTGGGCCTGGACATGACCCGCCGCGACCTGCAGATGAAGATGCGCGAGATGGGCCGCCCCTGGGAAATCGGCAAGGCCTTCGACGCCTCGGCGCCAATCGGCCCGATCCATCCAGCCAGCGACGCCGGGCATTTCGCGCAGGGCGCGATCTGGCTGACCGTCAATGGCGCCGACAAGCAGCGCAGCGACGTAACGCACCTGATCTGGTCGGTGGCCGAGACCGTTGCCGATCTGTCGAAGTACTTCCGCCTGGAACCGGGCGACCTGATCTACACCGGCACGCCCGAGGGCGTCGGGGCCGTCAAGCCGGGCGACCTGATGGTCGCCGGTGTGGAGCGCCTTGGCGAATTGTCGGTGCGGGTGGCCTGATTCATCTTTGCGAGGGCTGCGCCGTGCAGATCTATAGTTTCTTCAACAGTTCCACGTCGTACCGCGTGCGCATCGCGCTGGCCCTGAAGGGCCTGCCTTACGACTACCACCCGGTCAATATCCGCGTCGGCGAGCATCGCGCCGCGGATTACGTGGCCGCGATCAACCCGTCTGCCGTGGTGCCGGCGCTGGTCGACGGCGATTTCCATCTCGGCCAGTCGATGGCGATCATCGACTATCTCGATGCCCACCACCCGGAGCCGCGACTCATCCCGCGAGAGCCTGAACTGCGCGCCCGGGTGCTGGAACTGGCCAATGTGATCGCCTGCGACATCCATCCGGTGAACAACATGCGCATCCTGCGCTACCTGCAGGACACGCTCGGGGTATCGCCGGAGCAGAAGGACGCCTGGTACCAGCACTGGGTCGATGAAGGGCTTGGCGCGGTGGAGCGGCTGCTCGCGCAGCACGGGCGCGGCCCGTGGTGCTTCGGGGAGGCGCCCACGCTGGCCGACTGCTGCCTGGTGCCGCAGATCGCCAACGCGCAGCGCATGGGCTGCGATACCAGCGGCTTCGAGCGGGCCATGGCGGTGTACCGCCATGCCAGCGAGCACCGGGCCTTCCGGCAGGCAGAACCTCAGCGGCAGCCGGACTACACGGCGCGCTAACCGAATGGGGTGCCCCAGGGCGTTTTTGTTCCAGCGCGCACCCAAGGAGACCATCATGAATACCATTCGCAGCATGGACCGCAAGGTGATCGTCGTGGGCGGCGGCATAGGCGGCCTGGCCGCCGCGCTGGCGCTGGCCCGGCAGGGCATCGGCGTCGAATTGCTGGAGCAGGCGGAGAAAATCGGCGAGATCGGCGCCGGCATCCAGCTTGGCGCCAACGCCTTTGCCGCGCTCGATGCGCTGGGCGTGGGCGAAGCCGCGCGCAAGCGCTCGGTCTTTACCGACTACCTGATGATGATGGACGCCATCGATGCCACCGAAGTGGCCAAGGTGGACGTGGGCGCGCGTTACCGCGAGCGCTTCGGCAATCCCTATGCCGTGATCCATCGCGCCGACATCCACCTGTCGATACTGGAAGCCGTGCAGGATCACCCGCTGATCCAGTTCCGCACCGCGACCACGGTGTGCGCGCTGGAGCAGGACGAGCGCGGCGTCACCGTGATCGACCAGCACGGCGAGCGCCACCAGGCCGACGCGGTGATTGGCTGCGACGGCGTGAAATCGGCGGTGCGCCAGGCCTTGCTGGGCGACGAGCCGCGCGTGACCGGGCACGTGGTGTACCGCGCCGTGGTCGACGTGGCCGACATGCCTGCCGACCTGCGGATCAACGCGCCGGTGGTATGGGCCGGCCCCAACTGCCATCTCGTGCATTACCCGCTACGCGGGGGCGAGCAGTACAACCTTGTGGTCACCTTCCATAGCCGCGAGCAGGAAGTGTGGGGTGTGCGCGATGGCAGCAAGGAGGAAGTGCTGTCGTACTTCGAAGGCATCCATGCCCGTCCGCACCAGATGCTGGACCGGCCGACCTCCTGGCGACGCTGGGCCACCGCGGACCGCGACCCGGTCGAGCGCTGGAGCTTTGGCCGCGCCACCATCCTGGGCGACGCCGCGCACCCGATGACGCAGTACCTCGCGCAGGGCGCCTGCCAGGCGCTGGAGGATGCCGTCACGCTGGGCGCGGCCATCGAGGCCAGCGACGGCGACTTCGAGACGGCCTTCGCGCTGTACGAGAAGGTGCGCATCTCGCGCACGGCACGGGTCCTGTACTCCGCCCGCGAGATGGGCCGGCTCTACCACGCCAAGGGCGTGGAGCGGCTGGTTCGCAATTCGCTGTGGGTGGGACGGACGCAGGAGCAGTTCTACGACGCGCTGCAATGGCTGCACGGCTGGCGTGCCGAGGATTGCCTGGGAGGGGCGCGGTAGAGCCGGCTACGAAAGCCGGAGAAAGCCAGAGAAGGCCAGAGAAGGCCGGGAAGGCCACCAAGGGCGAGCCGACAGCAAATCGGCCGCCTCGAAAGACAATGAAGGAGACAGCCGTGCCCACCCAACCATCCATCGGTATCACCGAGTTCATTGACCGCCAGCCCTTGTCGGCGTTTCAGGTCGGCATCGTCGTACTGTGCTTCCTGATCGTCGCCATCGACGGCTTCGATACCGCCGCCATCGGCTTTATCGCGCCGGCGATCCGCGCCGAATGGCAGCTCACGCCCGGGCACCTCGCGCCGCTGTTTGGCGCCGGGCTGACCGGCCTGATGGCGGGCGCCTTCCTGTTCGGCCCGCTGGCCGACCGCTTCGGGCGCAAGACCATCCTTGTGTACTGCGTGCTGTTCTTCGGCATCGCCAGCCTGGCTTCCGCCTTCTCCGGCTCGCTGTGGGGCCTGGTGGCGCTGCGCTTCCTGACCGGCCTCGGCCTTGGCGGCGCCATGCCCAACGCGATCACGCTGACCTCGGAGTATTGCCCGGCCAAGCGGCGCTCCTTCCTGGTGACGACCATGTTCTGCGGCTTCACCATCGGCTCGGCGCTGGGCGGCCTGGCCTCGGCGAACCTGATCGAGGAACACGGCTGGCGCTCGGTGCTGCTGTTGGGCGGCGTGCTGCCCTTGTTGCTGTTGCCATTCCTGCTGTGGAAACTGCCCGAGTCGGTCCGGTACCTGGTGATGAGCGGCAAGCAGCCGGAGCGGGTTGCCGCTACGCTGCAGCGGATCGCGCCGGGCGAGCCGATTACGCCCGGCAGCATCGTGGTCACGGACAAGCGCATGCCCGGCTCGCCGGCCGCCCACCTGTTCAAGCCCGAGCTGGTGCGGGGCACCTTGCTGCTGTGGCTCACTTTCTTCATGAGCCTGCTGGTGATCTATCTGCTTTCCAGCTGGCTGCCCACGCTGCTGCGCACGACCGGCGTTTCGCTCAAGACCGCGGCGCTGGTCACCACGATGTTCCAGGTGGGCGGCACCCTCGGCGCCATCGTGCTGGGCTGGCTGATGGATCGCGCCAACCCGCACTACGTGCTGGCGGCAAGCTATACGCTGGCGGGTATCTTTGTGGCGGCCATCGGCAGCCTGACCGCCGTGCCCTGGCTGGCGGGCCTGGCGGTGTTCGCCGCCGGGTTCTGCGTTTCCGGTTCGCAGGTCGGTGCCAACGCGCTGTCCGCGGCCTACTATCCCACCGATTGCCGCGCCACCGGGGTGGCCTGGGCCAATGGGGTCGGCCGGATGGGCTCGGTGGTGGGATCGGTCGGTGGCGGCACCATGCTGTCGCTGGGCCTGACGATGCCGGCCCTGTTCCTCCTGGTGGGGATCCCGGCCGTGATCGCGGGCGCGACCATGCTCCGGTTCGGGCGCCATCGCGCGGGCCAGGCGCGGCGCATGGCGGTGGCAGCCTGAGGGTTGAACCGGGCGGACTAGCTGGCTCATTCTTGATCTTTTAAATGATAATGCTTATCAGTATCATTTAATTTCATCGGACTAGTGACACGATCTGAGTCAGCAAATGGGTTCCCGGACACGTCTCGTGTCCGGTCTTTTTTGCGGGCCGCCTTGTGTAGCCTGGTACGGCCGGCATAAGGTGCCCTTGCGCACGAACGCACGCCTCGCGCTACCCCGCTTGCGGTAGCATCTCCCCAGCCCCGGCACGGTTGTCTCTCCAGCAGACCGCCTCTGCGTGACGGCACTTTTCGTTTCCTTCGAGCCAAGCAGCCACTGATGCGCCAGGCGCGCATGGGGGGAGCCAATGACGGCAGCCCGCAGGCCACCGCAAGACGCCGCATCGCGCGCTCATGCCGAGCCGGCACCCTTGCCGCCAGCCTACGGCGGCGACGGCACTGGCCGGCGCTGGGCCTGGCTGCCGGAGCAGGGCGGATGGCGGTACTACGCGCTGCTCGGCGCCGTCGGGGTTTTTGTGCTCGGCCCGCTCGGCGGGATCGCCGCGGCCTATATGAACTTCTCGCTCGGCTTCTTCGTGGGCGGGCAGGTCCTGGCGGGGATTCTCGGCTCCACGGTGACCTATGGCTACGGCACCGAAGGGCGCCACGGGGCGAACTATATCCAGACCATCGCCTCGTCGGTGGCCGGCATGAGCGGCATGGCCGTTGTGATCCAGGCCATGACCTGGATGGGCATGGCCGAGCCGCCGCTGTGGCAACTGATGCTGTACATGCTTTGCGTCGGCATGTTCGGGGTGGGCGTGGGCATGCTGTACACGCCGGTCCTGGTCGACCGCCTGCAACTCACCTTTCCGTCCGGCCTGGCGGTGGCCAATATCCTGCGCGCGCTGACCGATCCGGTGCTGCTCCGGCAGTCGTTATCCCGCCTGGCCGGCGGCACGGTGCTGGGCATTGTCAGCGGTATCGGCGCGGCCCGGATCGATCGGCTTGCCGCCATCGACCTGTCGGCGTCCACCTTCGGCGCCGGCATGATCGTCGGCGCGCGCATCGGCCTTGCCGCGCTGGTGGCCGGGCTGGCTAGCTGGGCGCTGATTCCGTTCTTCATCTCGATCAACTGGCTGGGGCCAGGCGAGCCGTTTCGCAAGATCACTTTCCTGATCGCGCTCGGGATGATCATGGGCGCGGCGCTGGTCGATATCGCGCTGATCCTGTTCAAGGCGTACCGGCAGCGCCGGCCCCTGCGTGGCAGCGGCATGCCCGGGCCGGCAGGGCCATCGCGGGGCAGCCAGTGGCGGCTGGCGGCGTGGGTGCTGTTCTGGGGCGCCGCCATCGTGGTGGTTGGTTCGGGGCTGCTCCACCAGCCCGCGGGCTATCTGGTGCTGGCGGTGCTGCTGGTGTTCGTGTTCGCGATGGTGAATGGCATCTCGGTCGGCATGGTCGACCAGAACCCGATTTCCTCGGCCTTTGTGCTTTCCGTGATCCTGATGGCCGCGCTTGGCTTGCGCGACCCGCACGTGGGGCTGATGGCGGCGACGGTGCTGCTGGTATCGACCAGCGAGGCGTGCGATATGCAGCAGGACCGCTCCACCGGCTGGCGGCTCGGGACCAATCGCACCTTGCAGTTTCGCTTCCAGGTGGCGGGGATTGTCGCCGGCGCGGTGCTGGCGGTGCTGTTCGCCAGGCTGTTCATGGGTGCCTATCCCGAGCTAGCGCTGGACCAGACCGTGCTTGCCGCCAGCGATCAGCCGCATCGCTGGGCATCGGCCATGACGTACAAGATCGTCGGCGCCTTGCGTGGCCTGACCGACGACCTGCCGCACCAGCGCACTGCGGTGGCGCTCGGCATCGCCCTTGGCTTTGCCACGGCGCTGCTGCGCTTGCTGGTCAGATCCGGGGCGCGCTATCAGCGCTTCATCCAGGCCGGCAGGGTTGGACGCATTGCGGACTTCCTGCTGGATACCGTGGTGTTGCCATCGCCCTATGCGTCCTCCTTTGGCGGATTCGTCAACCTCCCCACCTCCGCGTGGTTCGCGCTGGGCGGGGTAGTGGCCAGCGTGCTCAATAGCCTGCCGGGGTCGAAGGGCACGCCTGACCCCTTGCCCGAGGACATGAGCACGACGTCGCTGGTGGGCGGCGGGCTGATCGCGGGCGATGCGCTGGCGGCGGTGGGGCTCGGCATAGCGGGCCTGGTTTTTACGGCCATGGGCTAGCCCGCTTTTGTCTTGTGCATTCAACCCTCGTTTCTATATTTGCAGGGCGTGTGTTCCGTCCCGTTGTTCCAGCGGGGCCGGCCAATGTGATCGGGACGGCAGGAAGACACGGGCGTCGTCGTAAGGAAGATGATGCATTGTGCCCATGCGCGATCATGACTACCGTCGCCCGGCAGCACCTTGCGGACAGGCCGCGAACCGTGGCCACGCTCAGGTAGCGCGCCGTTTTGAATATTTTTGAGACAGATCTGAATTCTTTGTGCCTGCCGGCCGCGCGGGGGCGAGGGCGGGAGGTTGTAGCGCACAATGATTGCCGGCTGGCGCCGGGCGATCGGTTCGCATGCGCGGAGCGTGGCCGCGTGCATTGGATTAGAGGTGATAGCGCGATGACAGTTGTAGTGCTTGCAGCAGACGGGTCGCCAAGCGGCGAGGCGGCAGCGGCAAGGCTGGTGACACGGCCCTTGTTCGCGCCGCCGTTGGTGGTGCATGTCGTTCATGTCTCGCCCGCGCTCGGCGCGGCGGGGCGCCAGGTGATGCCGGGCGCGGAGCTTGCGCTGGAGAACAAGGCCGCGGCGGCCCGCGCGTTCGACGCGGTCAGCGCGGCGCTGGGCCCGGTTGCCACTGAATTGCATCGACATTGGGTCACTGGCGACCCCGCGCATGAGATCATGCGGCTGGCGGCCGAGCTGGATGCCGACGCGATCGTGGTCGGCTCCAAGCGGCGCGGTGCGCTGGCCAATGCCATTCTCGGTTCCGTCGCCACGACGATCCTCGGCAAATCGCAAGTGCCGGTGGTTGTCGTCAACCGGGACGAGGCAAGGACCGGTACCTGAAGCGCTTTCCCGTTCAACAGCCCGCACCCCACCGGTGCCGGCCACACAGGAGGGAGTGATGACCATGGTGGCGCTCGCCGCGAACAGCTTGTCCAGCGGCATCGCTGGCCCGGCTCCCGGAGTTGGCCGATGTTGATGGTCTGGCTGATTGCGCTCCCGCTGTTCGCGGCTGTGCTGATGCCGCTGGCCCGGCGCCTGGCCCGTGGCCTGGCCGCGCCCATCGTGTTGGCCACGCCGCTCGCGGGCCTGGGCCTGCTGCTCAGCGCGCGGGGCCGGGTGGCCGATGGCGGCGCCATCGTCTGGCGGCAGCCCTGGATCGAGGATATCGGGCTGAGCCTGAGCCTGCGGCTGGACGGACTGGCGTATGTGTTCGCGCTGCTGGTGCTGGGCATCGGACTGCTGGTCATTCTCTATGCGCGCTATTACCTGCCGCGCAGCGAATCCACCGTACGTTTTTTCTCACTGTTGCTGCTGTTCATGGCGGCGATGCTCGGTGTCGTCCTGTCCGGCAACCTGCTGCTGCTGGCAGTGTTCTGGGAGATGACCAGCATTGTGTCGTTCCTGCTGATCGGCTTCTGGTCCTATCGTTCGGACGCGCGCAAGGGCGCGCGCATGGCCCTGACGGTGACCGGCGGGGGCGGGCTGGCCTTGCTGGCCGGCGTGCTGCTGCTCGGCCACATTTGCGGCAGCATGGAATTGTCCGATGTGCTGGCGCAGGCAGGCACGGTGCAACGGCACCCGCTCTATCCGCTGATGCTGTCGCTGATCCTGCTGGCGGCGTTCACCAAGTCCGCGCAGTTTCCCTTCAGTTTCTGGCTGCCGCACGCCATGGCGGCGCCCACGCCGGTCTCGGCGTATCTGCATTCCGCCACCATGGTCAAGGCTGGCGTCTTCCTGCTGGCCCGGCTTTATCCGGTGCTGGACGGCACCAACTGGTGGTTCTACACGGTCAGCCTCACCGGCCTGGCCACGCTGGTGGTTGGCGCCGGCATGGCTTTGTTGCAGCGCGACCTGAAGGGCTTGCTGGCGTATTCCACCATCAGCCATCTCGGCCTGATCACGCTGCTGTTCGGCCTGGACACGCAACTGAGCACGGTGGCTGCGCTGTTCCACATCCTCAACCATGCCGTGTTCAAGGCGTCGCTCTTCATGGCGGCGGGCATCATCGACCATGAGACCGGCACGCGCGACCTGCAACGGCTGCGAGGCTTGCGCAGCTACATGCCGCATACCGCGCTGCTGGCCATCGTGGCCTCGTTATCGATGGCGGGCGTGCCGCTGTTCAACGGCTTCCTGAGCAAGGAGATGTTCTTTGGCGAGACCCTGGCGCAAGGCCTGCTCGGTGAATTCAACTGGATCATCCCGGCGGCGGCAACCTTCGCCGGGGCACTGACGGTGGCCTACTCGCTGCGTTTTATCTACGGCGTGTTCTTCGACGGCAAGCCGGTCGAGCTGCCGAACTACCCCCCGCACGAGCCACCCCGTTCCATGAGGATCCCGGTGGAAGTGCTGGTTGCCATCTGCCTCGTGGTCGGGCTCTTCCCCGCGTACACGGTGGGGCCCTTGCTGGCCGCCGCGGCCCTGGCCACGCTGGGCGGGCCGTTGCCGGAGTACAGCCTGAGCCTGTGGCATGGCGTCAACCTGCCGTTGTTGATGAGCCTGATCTCGATGGTCTGCGGTTCGGTGTTTTTCTTCTTCCGGCGACATGCCTTCCATCGCCATCACGCACGCATGGTCCACCTGAACGCCCGCGATGCCTTCGAGGCGGCCATCGGCTGGCTGGCGCGGCTGGCCGGCCGCATGACCGGGGCGTTCGAGAACGGCTCGCTGCAAGGCTATCTGGCGTGGATGGTGGCCGCCATGCTGCTGATTCCGGCCACTTTCCTGGCGGATCTAGACACGCTGGCCGGCCCGGTGCCTTCGGGCCCGCTCGACGCCATGACCGTAACAGGCATGGCGCTGCTGGGGCTGACGGCGATCGGCGTGGTGCTCGCTCACAGGCAACGGGTGAGCGCGCTGATCCTGCTGGGCGCGTGCGGGCTGCTGGTGGCGCTGGCGTTTACGTGGTTCTCGGCTCCCGACCTGGCGCTGACGCAGGTTTCGGTCGAAGTCGTCACAATCCTGCTGCTGGTGCTGGCCTTGTTCTTTCTTCCCATCGACCGGCCGGACGCCGCGCCGGTGTCCCGGCGTATCCGCGATGCCTGCCTTGCCCTGGGCAGCGGCGGCTTGCTAGCCATCCTGGCATATGCCGTGATGACCCGGCCCTATGATTCGATTTCCGCCTTTTTCCTGGCCAACAGCGTTGAAGGCGGCGGTGGCCACAATGTGGTCAATGTGATCCTGGTCGATTTCCGCGGCTTCGATACGCTGGGCGAGATCTGCGTGCTGCTGGTCGCCGGCCTTGCGGTGCAGGCCTTGCTCAAGGGCATGCGCCTGGCGGCGCCGCAGGCGGGGCCCAACGGGCTGCCGTGGTCGAGCCAGAGCCACCCGTTGCTGCTGGCCATCCTGGCCCGGCTGATGTTGCCGCTGACCATGCTGGTCGCGGTCTTCATGCTGCTGCGCGGGCACAACCTGCCGGGCGGAGGCTTTATCGCCGCGCTGATTACGGCGGTGGTCTTGCTGCTGCAGTATGTGGCCAGCGGCGTGTTGTGGACCGAGGCGCGCATCGCGCTGAATTACCGCGCGCTGGCGGGCAGCGGCATCCTGGCGGCCGGGCTGACCGGGCTGGGTAGCTGGGCGTTCGGCTTCCCGTTCCTGACGACGGCCTTCGGGCACTTCCACTTGCCGGTGCTGGGCGAAATCGAACTGGCCACCGCCATGCTGTTCGACCTCGGCGTTTATTTCACGGTGGTGGGCACGACCATGCTGATCGTGTCGCACCTCGGCGTGCGCGACAAGCGCATCCACGCACGGGAGGGTGTCTGATGGAAGCCGTCTACGCCGGCACGGTCGGCATCCTGATGGCCTGCGGCATCTACCTGCTGCTGCGCGCGCGCACATTCCCGGTGGTGCTGGGACTGGCGCTGATCTCGTACGCAGTGAGCCTGTTCCTGCTGGGCATGGGCCGCCTGTCCAGAGGCCGCCCGCCGGTCATCGCCAGCGGGGCGCGGTATGCCGACCCGCTGCCGCAGGCACTGGTGCTGACGGCCATTGTCATCGGCTTTGCCATGACCGCATTCGCGGTGGTGCTGGCGCTGCGCTCGCTTGGCATCACAGGCAGTGACCATGTGGATGGCAAGGAAACGGGCCAGGAGGAGGCCGGCAGCGCCGGCAGGAACGAGGCGGACGGCCCATGAACCATAGCCTGCTTTTTTTGATCCTCCTGCCCATCCTGCTGCCAATGTTTGCCGGCGGTTTACTGGTGGCGATGCCGCTGCGCTGGCTCCGGGCCCAGCGTATGCTGAGTACGGCCGCCGCGCTGCTGCTGTTGCCGGTGGCTGCCTGCATGGTCCTGGAGGCAGCCACCGGCGCCATCCCCGTCTATCACGTCGGCAACTGGCCGGCGCCGTTCGGCATCGTGCTCCAACTCGACCGGCTTGGCGCGCTGATGCTGATGCTGACCGCCGTGCTGGGCGCGGCTGCTGTGGTGGCCGCGGGCAGGGGAGACGCGCGGATGGGGCGGCATTTCCACGCCCTGTTCCAGTTCCAGCTGATGGGCCTCAATGGCGCCTTCCTGGCGGGTGATCTCTTCAACCTCTTTGTCTTCTTCGAGATCTTGCTGATCGCCTCCTATGCCTTGCTTGTGCATGGCGGCGGGCGCGCGCGGATCGGCGCCGGGCTGCATTACGTCTTGCTGAACCTGGCGGGCTCGGTCTTTTTCCTGATCGCCATCGGCGTGCTGTACGGGCTGAGCGGCACCCTGAACATGGCGCACATGGGCCTCCGGCTGGCCGGGCTGCCGCCTGCCGACGTGCCGCTGGCCACGGCCGCGGGGGCCATGCTGATGCTTGTCTTCGGGCTCAAGGCGGCGCTGTTTCCCATGCTCTTCTGGCTGCCCAAGGCCTACGCCAGCGCTACGGGCTCGGCCGCCGCGCTGTTCGCCATCATGACGAAGGTGGGCATCTACGCCATCCTGCGTTGCGCCGCGCTGATCTTCGGCGCGCCCGACGGCATGCTGGCGGCGTTCCTGCATGACTGGGTCTGGTGGATGGCGCTCGCCACCATGGGGTTTGGCGCGCTCGGGGCGCTTGCCGCCCCCAACCTGAAGACGCTGACCTGCTACCTCGTGCTGGCATCGGTCGGGCTGCTGGCGGCCAGCGTATCGATGCAGACCGGACAAAGCTGGGCGGGGGCGCTGTATTACCTGCTCAGTACCACGCTGTGCACGGCGGCGCTGTTCCTGCTTGCGGATGCGCTTGAGCCGGCGCCGCCGGCGGGCTCGGCGGGGCAGCCTGTCCCGGTTGTCCACGGCTCGCGGCTGGCCGGCGCGCTGTTCCTGGTTGCGGCGCTGGCGGCGATCGGCCTGCCGCCGCTGTCGGGCTTTATCGGCAAGGTCATAGTGATGCGCAGCGCGCCGTTGCCAGCCGCGGCCGTGTTGTGGCCGGGCGTCCTGCTATCCAGCCTGGCGCTGCTGATTGCAGTGAGCCGCACCGGCACGCGCCTGCTCTGGCGCCTGCCCCAGGAACACGATCCCGAGCGCCACGGTGCTTACCATCGGGTCGCGCCGGATGGCTGGAAGCTGGGTTGTTGCGCCTTCCTGCTGGCCTGCAGCGTCGCGCTGGTCCTGTTCGCGCAGCCGCTGAGCCAGTACCTGGCGGACACCGCCGCCCAATTGTTCGACCGCGCGGCCTACCTGCGCGCGGTGCTGCCGGCTGCGGGGAGCTAAGGCCATGGTCAAACGCTTGTTTCCGCATCCGTGGCTCAGCCTGGCGCTCCTGGCGACATGGCTGTTGCTGGTAAACGGGGTGTCGCCTGCCGACTGGGCGCTGGGCGCATTTCTCGGCTGGGCGATCTCGCTCCTGATCGGCAAGGGACTCTGGCTGCGTCCGATGCGCGTGAGCCGGCCCGATCTGATGCTGCGCCTGGCGGCGCACGTGCTGATCGACATCGTGGTGGCCAATGTGGAGGTGGCCTTGCTGGTGCTGGGGCCGGTGTCGCGGATGCGCCCGACTTTTATCCAGGTGCCGATCGATGTCGAGCATGAGCTGGCGCTGTCCGCGCTGATCAGCATCGTGTCGCTCAGCCCGGGCACCTTATGCGCCGAACTCAGCGATGACCGCCGCCGGCTGCTGGTCCACGTACTCGATCTGGGCAATGAAACCAAGCTGATCGCGCTGATCAAGTCGCGCTATGAGGCGCCGCTACGGGAGATATTTGAATGCTTGCCGTCGTAATACCGCTCTCGCTGGCAATCCTCGGGGTCGCCTTCCTGCTCGCCTTTATCCGCCTGGTGCGCGGGCCGGGCCTGCCCGACCGCATCGTCGCGCTCGATACGCTCAATATCAATGCCATCGCGCTGATCGTGGTGTTCGGCATCTGGCTGCGCTCGGAACTGTTCTTCGAGGTTGCCTTGCTGATCGCGGTCATGGGCTTTATCGGCACCGTCGCCCTGACCAAGTACCTGCAGCGCGGCGACATCATCGAACTCAAGTGATCGGCCGGCTCGAACGGATCGGACCGGTCCGCTAACCATGATGGGAGGCCCAATGGACAATATGAGCCCAATCGCGGAATTCGCTACCTGCGCGCTGCTGCTGATCGGCAGCGTGTTTGCCCTCGTCGGCGCCATCGGGCTGTTCCGGCTGCCGGACTTCTTCATGCGCCTGCACGGGCCGACCAAATCCACCACGCTGGGTGTCGGTGGCGTCGTGGTGGCTTCGGTAGTGTTTTTCAGCAACCAGGGCAACGGCCTGAGCCTGCATGAACTGCTGATCACCGCCTTCCTGTTCCTGACCGCGCCAATCAGCGCCCATATGCTGGCCAAGGCGGCGATGCAGCAGCGCCTGCCCGTCGACCCGCGCACACGGGGGCGCATATGGGAGGCGGAGGACCGGGAGCGCGGCGAGCCGCGCGGGCAGGGCGCGGATCCATCATCGGCGGGGAAGGTTCCCGAGAGTTGATGGCGCCGGCATGGCGTTCGGTTTTCAGCCCTGCTCCCACGCGCTGCACCAGCCGGCGGCGGCCACCTGCTTGTCGCCGAACAGCACGCAGCTGCCCGTCGACGGACTGGCGCCTTCCTGGAACAGCTGGCAGTTGGCGCAGGTCTGGCTGGCCGCATGCCTGGGGAATTTCGCCTGGTCCACCTTGCGGGTATCCGCCTTGTAGTCTAGCTTGACGGCCTGCGGATCCTTCTCATCGAGCGTGGCCGCGCCGGCGCCGGACGGCGCCGCAACGGCCGCGAGGCTTGCGGCCACGGCTACCGGCAGTGTCTTCAGGAATTGACGGCGGGTCGACATGCGGCTTCCTTTTTCTGTGGGGATTGAAGACTGCCGGACTCGACGACATCACCGCTAGCGGACCGCGCGCGGCGCCTGGTTGACTGGTGTGACGGCCGATATTCTATGGGGGAGTTCCGGCGTCCGGCTGGTGTGGATTGTGGCACAGCGGCCGTCGCCTGGCGCGGCATGTGCGCTTCGCCGCCACTGGATTCTCCGCAGAATGGACAAGCCAGGGTGAATCGGGATAATCGTGGCTCCGCTGGCTGGCCTATGGCAAACTCGGCGCTACCTTTTTTGCCGCCGGCGGGTTCACTGCCGCCACGCCAACCACACGCCATCCACCACTACGCCCATGACCGCTCGCACCAACACCGATACCCTCCGCCAGGCGCTGCAGGAACCGCTAGCGTTGCAACTGTCGCCTTTGATGGGCCCGGACTTCGCCGGGACGGCCGAGGGCGAGCGTTTTGCCATCTATACCGAACCGCCGGAAGCGCCCGGACGCGACGAAGTGCTGGCAACCCTGCGTGCTCAGCTGGAAGCGGAAGCCGGCGTACCGTTGCCCGGCGACGACGCGCCTGTATCCGGCGAAGTCCTTGACAGCGAGGACTGGGAGCCCGGCCAGGCGTTCGAGATGGACATGGATAGCGACGAGGTCTGCGGCCAGGTCCTCTTCTACCGGCTGATCCTCGCGCGGGACCTGCATCCGGTCGGCTATTGCGCGTTCGAGATCAATGCCGACGAAACCGGCGTGATCTTCGTGACCCTGGTCGAGTCGTGGCTTCGGGCGCAATACCGGCAGCTCGGGCTGGAGAGCGGCTTCGTGCTGCAGATGGGCAATGCCGTCTGCAGCCTGCTGGCGGACCTGGACGCGCGGCTGCAGGCCGCGGGCGAGCGCAGCGTGTCGTTCGAAGTGTTGCTGGGGCTTGAGCAGGCGTCCACGGCAGGCACGGCGCTGTTGCGGTCGCTGGCCAACACGCTGCAAGGCTGGACCGATACATCCGCCGCGCGTGGCGCCGCCGGGCGCGAGCCGTTGGGCATTACCAGCGTCCGCGTTTCGGTGCTTCCCGCCAGTTCTGCGGATTGAGGAAGGGGGAGGCAACGCTCGTTGCCTCCGCCGCTTTGCCCCGCTCCGGAAATGCGGGCGATGAAGTGAACGATCTCCGGCGCCGAACCGCGTTGATCGTCACTACTGATCATCACAACGCCGGCCGACGGCTGGCCCACTCGCGCACCGCCTGCGCAAACAGCCTCAGCGCGGTAGGCGGGTGCCGGTTAGCCGGGTAATAGAGGCACAAGCCGGGAAAGGAAGGGCTCCATCCCGGCAGCAGGTGGATCAGCCGGCCCGAGGCCAGGTGCTCTGCGACCTGATCTTCCGGGACCCAGGCGATGCCGATACCTGCCAGTGCTGCCTCGACCATCAGATTCAGGTTGCCAAGCGTCAGCGGCCCGTCGACATCGATGCTGGCGCTTTTGCCGCGATGCTCGAGATCCCAGCGGTAGAGCGCGCCACTTTCGAACCGGAAGCGGATGCACCGGTGCTGCCCCAGGTCGTGTGGCGCTTTCGGCGGCTCGTGACGCGACAGATATTCCGGGGATGCCACCGCGGCGAACCGCATGTCAGGTCCGAAGTGGACGGCGATCATATCGCGCGGCACATCGTCCAGAACCCGAATGCCAGCGTCGAAACCGTCGGCCACGATATCCACGAGTCGTGTGTCCACGATGAACTCGACGTGTATGCCGGGGTAAGCCGCCAGGAAGTCTGGCAGCACATGGCGCACAAGCGGCCTTGCCGCGGACTCGGATGCGCTGATACGGATCGAGCCCGACGGCCGGTCGCTTGCTGACGCAACTTCGTTTACCGCATCCTCGATATCGGCGATGGCTGGCCTGACGCGCCGCAGAAGCTGTTCACCCGCTTCGGTCAGCGCGACCGACCGGGTCGTCCGGTTAAACAATCGCACATCCAGCTTCGCTTCGAGATTCCGCATTGCGTGACTTAGCGCCGACGGCGAAACGCCCAGCGTGCGCGCGGCCGCGCGAAAGCTTCGCTGCTCGGCGATGGTCATGAAAGCAGTCAGTTCAGACAGGCCAGCGCGCATCATTGTTGAATTTATCTCAACTCCTTGTGAAAGGGTAGCCGGATTGTTGAATGAAGTACAGCAACCTAGAATCCACCACAGCAAATAGCGACTGACACGTGTCAGGCGTTGGCGGCGTTGCCCGCGCAGCTACGGCCTCCCTGCAAAGGCCGTGACAGTAGCGCCCGATCAACGGCAACGATCCGCTGCGACATTTGGAAAGAGAGATTATGCAAAAGCGCACACTTGGTAACAGCGGTCTTGAGGTTTCGGAACTCGGCTTCGGCTGCATGGGCATGAGCTTTGGCTATGGCCCGACATCGCTGAGCCGGCGTGAGCAGATCGACGTGATCCGCGGCGCTTACGAGCGCGGCGTAACGTTCTTCGACACCGCCGAGGCCTACGGTCCTTTCATCAATGAGGAACTCGTGGGGGAGGCCTTGGCGCCTTTCCGCGACCAGATCGTTGTGGCGACCAAATTCGGTTTCGACATCCGGGACAACCAGATCGTCGGCCTGGACAGTCGCCCCGAAAGCATCAGGAAAGTTGTCGAAGCCTCGCTCAAGCGCCTGAAAACCGACGTCATCGACCTGCTTTACCAGCACCGCGTGGACCCCAACGTGCCGATCGAAGAGGTCGCCGGCGCGGTGAAGGACCTCGTGGCGGAGGGGAAGGTCAAGCACTTCGGCTTGTCGGAAGCCGGCCCCGGCACCATCCGCCGCGCCCACGCCGTGCAGCCGGTGAGTGTGCTGCAAACCGAGTATTCGCTGTGGACGCGGGATCCCGAGAACGGCATTCTGCCGACCGTCGAAGAACTGGGCATCGGCTTTGTTCCCTGGAGCCCGCTGGGGCAGGGCTATCTCACCGGCAGATTGGACAGTGATGCTGCCTTCGATGCGACCGACCTGCGCAGCACGTTTCCGCGCTTCACGCAGGAGGCCTTGCGCGCCAACCAGGCGTTCCTGGCGCTGATCCGGAAGGTCGCCGACAGGAAGGGCGCGACGCTGGCGCAAATCGCCCTGGCCTGGCTGCTGGCGCAGAAGCCGTGGATCGTGCCGATTCCCGGCACCCGCAGCATTCAGCGGCTGGAAGAAAACCTCGGCGCGACCAGGGTGCGGCTGGACAACGAAGACCTGCGCGAGATCAATGAAGCACTGGGCAGTGCGCCGGTCAAGGAGCCCCGCCTGTCTGAAGCACACATGGGCTTTATCGACCGCTGATTGTCTGCCGGTGGTTGCAATGACGGGCGGCGCGCCGCCTGCAACATTTCGAAAGGAGAAGGTTATGCAAAAGCGCAAGCTTGGGAGTGGCAATCTAGAGGTGTCGGCGATTGGCCTTGGCTGCATGGGCTTGAGCTTCGGTTATGGCCCGGCCACTGAAAAGTCCGAAGGCATCAAGCTGATCCGGGCCGCATTCGAGCGAGGCATCACATTCTTTGACACGGCTGAGGCCTATGGCCCGTTCGTCAACGAGGAACTGGTCGGCGAGGCCGTGGCGCCATTTCGCGACCAGGTGGTGATCGCCACCAAATTCGGCTTCAAGGACGGCGATTCGACAAAGGGCCTCGACAGCCGGCCCGAGCGCATCCGCGCCGTCGCGGAGGCATCGCTGAAGCGTCTGAAGACGGATCGCATCGACCTGTTCTACCAGCATCGTGTCGACCCGGCCGTGCCGGTCGAGGACGTGGCCGGCACCGTCAGGGATCTGATCCGGGAGGGCAAGGTCAAGCACTTCGGCATGTGCGAGGCTGGCGCGCAGTCGATCCGCCGCGCGCACGCCGTGCAGCCGGTGGCGGCGCTGCAGAGCGAGTATTCGCTGTGGTGGCGCGAGCCGGAGGAGAAGGTGCTGCCGACCCTCGAGGAACTCGGCATCGGCTTCGTGCCGTTCAGCCCGCTAGGCAAGGGCTTCCTGACAGGGGCCATCGACGAGGGCACGACGTTCGACAAGACTGACTTCCGCAACGTTGTGCCACGCTTCTCCGAGGAAAACCGCAAGGCCAATGCGGGCCTCGTCGAGGTACTTGGCCGGATTGCGGACGGCAAGGGCGCCACGCGGGCACAGATTGCGATCGCCTGGCTGCTGGCGCAAAAGCCGTGGATCGCACCGATTCCGGGTACCACGAAGCTGCACCGGCTGAATGAGAACGTCGGCGCGGCCGCCGTCGAACTGTCGGCCGAGGATTTGTCCGTCATCGAGGCGGCACTGCAACAGATCACCGTCGCGGGTGATCGTTACCCGGCCCATCTCCAGCAGCGAGTCGATCGCTGACTTGCCTGTGGCAGCAACGCGCCGGTGTCCGGCCTTCCGGGTACCGGCGCGTTTGCCGTGCGCGGCAGGATATCGAACCATGTCACTGAACGATCCACCTTCCGGCCAGCCGGGCATGTTTCCCGACGGCGCGGCCGAAAACGCATCCGCGCACCGGGCCGTGGATGCGAGCGGCCTGCGGGTCCTCGCGATCCTGAGCACCTTGATGGCCTTCGCATCGATTTCGACAGACCTCTACTTGCCCGCTCTGCCTGCCATGGTTGCGGCGCTTCATGCCGGCGCCGGTACTGTCGAGCTGACGATTTCGGGGTATCTGACCGGCTTCAGCCTGGGCCAGCTCGTCTGGGGCCCCGTCGGCGACCGCTATGGCCGTCGCCTGCCGGTCGCCATCGGGCTCGTTCTGTTCGTCATCGGTTCGGCCGGTTGCGCGGTGTCGACGAGCGTGGAGATGATGATCGGCTGGCGCGTACTGCAGGCCGTGGGAGCGTGCGCCAGCGTCGTGCTTGCCCGTGCGATGGTGCGCGATCTCCATGCGGGGCACCGCGCGGCCCAGATGATGTCTACGCTGATGACGGTGATGGCAATCGCTCCGCTGCTCGGGCCGAGCCTGGGTGGGCAGATCCTCCTGGTGTCGTCATGGCGGGCCATTTTCTGGGTGCTGGCGGGTGTCGGCCTGGCGACGCTCGCGGCGCTGTTCGCCCTTCCCGAAACTTTGCCGCCGGAGCGTCGCAACCGCGAGCCGCTGACGCGCGCAATGGGCCGCTACGGCGAACTGCTCCGGCATCGCCGGCTGCTGGGCTACGCGGGTACCGGCGGGTTTTTCTATGGCGGCATGTATGCCTATATCGCCGGTACGCCTTTCGCGTACATCACCTACCACCACGTATCGCCGCAGGCCTACGGCGTGCTGTTTGGTGCGGGCATCGCCGGCATCATGATCACCAACCTGGTCAACTCAAGGCTGGTGACCCGGCTCGGCAGCGATCGCCTGATGCGGGCCGGTACCGTCGGTGCGGCAATCGCGGGCATGCTGCTGGCAGTCGCCGCCCGGACTGGCTGGGGCGGGCTGGCGGGCCTGGTGATTCCGCTTTTCCTGTTCGTCTCCGCAACCGGCTTTATCGTCGCCAACTCGATTGCCGGTGCGCTCAGCACGTTTCCCGGACGCGCCGGTGCCGTGTCGGCGCTGATCGGCGCCATCCAGTACGGGACCGGCATCGTCGGGTCGGCTCTGGTCGGCGTCGGCACGGACGGTACACCCTGGCGGATGGGTGTCGTCATCGCCCTCTTGAGCATCGGCAGTCTGCACTGTGCGCTGTTTCTCGTGCAATCTCCCGCCGTTGCGCCCAGCGTTATCAGGCCGGCTCGGGTTTCAACAGATTAGTGAAGCGACCCGGAATCGCCCGGAGGAATGTCTTCCTTGTCTGGGGGAGCCTGGCGGAATGCGTTATGACTTGCTCGTATGGCCCGGCTTTCCCTTTTGCCTCGTGGCGGCCATGTCGTGCAGCTCGGCTTCGCTCATCGACTTGACCATGGATTTCGAGGCGCCTTTCAGGCTACTTGCCTTCCGGTCGCCGCGCTTCGTGGAAAGCGCCGCGCCGGTAAGAAAGTCTTCACGGCCCGGCGCTCAGCTGTGCGTCGAACGAGGATCATGGCCAAAGCTGTTGCGCGCACTGATCTGTCCGTCCAGGCCGTGAATCAGAAGTTCGACGTGCTCGCGCTGGGCGTCCCGGGTACCGGCTTCCACGGCGTCCTCCTGGGACGCGTGATGCGAGTTGGCATACCTCGCCCCCTCCTGGATCACGTCCCAGCCGGTGCCGTGCGGCAAAACGTGGATATTCCTGGCTGTCATGGCGATCTCCTGTTTGGAACGTGTTGGGACGTGTGAATACTCCATTCTGGACCCGCCGTGACGCATGACCATCGGGGAGCGTCTGACAAAAGCGCAAGGCGGAGCCGACTCCTTTTCAGTGCAGGATGTGGCGGTAGCGCTTTACCCGTCAGGACATCGCCGCAAGAAATATGCCGTGATTTCCGGCGCGCCTACGCGTTAGCCGTGGGCGGGTCGCCGACGGGATCCGGATGGATCCGCATGATGGCGTCGCGCTTTTCCAGCAGGTGCCGCTTGAGAATCGAGCCGAGCAGCTTGCCATCGCGGGCTTCCAGCGCCTTGATCATGTCTTCGTGATCGTGCACGGCGCGGTCCCACTTGTCGGTCTCGTGATTCGACCGGAAACGCAGCGCCTTCAGGCGCCGGTTGATGCTCTGGTAGGTCTGGCGCAGCGTGGCATTGCGCGCTGCTTCGTTGATCCGGTCGTGGATTTCCTGGTTGCGGCTGTAGTAACCCGGCAGGTCGTTCTGCACACGGCAGGCCAGCATCGAATAATGCAGCGCCTTGATTTCCGCCAGCTCGGCCGGCGTGATGCGCTCGCATGCCAGCTCGCCCGAAAAAGCTTCGAGGCCGCTCATCAGCTCGAAGGTTTCCCACACTTCCGAGTCCGTCATGCGCGAGACGCTGGCGCCCCGGTTGGGAGAAATCTCGATCAGGCCTTCCGCCGCCAGCACCTTGAACGCCTCGCGCAGCGGCGTGCGCGAGATCCCGAGGGTTTCGCACAGTTCGCGTTCATTGAGCTTCATGCCTGGCGATAGCACGCCTTCCACGATGAATTTGCGCAGGTGCTCGACCACCGTGTCGTGAAGCCGTTGCCGTTCAACCTTGGGGAGGACCGGCGCAGGGCGGGAGAGGTCGCCGCCAACTGGATTCTGCATACAAAGTCCTTATCTTTGCGTTTTCCGCATTTTACTGCATCTCATACCAGACGCGCAGCTTCGGGGTAAACACCCAGTGTTTACAGTCATTCAACGCTTGGAAGGAGGTCCTTTCGTCTGCTAAAGTATTTTGAATGCAAAATGCATAATCCACAAAGGAGGGACCAACCCATGATCAAACTCGACTTCCACCCCGCTGGCCGCCATTTCCTTCAGATCCCCGGTCCGAGCCCCGTGCCCGACCGCATCCTGCGTGCGATGAGCTATCCGACCATCGACCACCGCGGTCCGGAGTTCGGCGCGCTGGGTCGCAAGGTCCTGGCCGATATCAAGAAGATCTTCAAGACCGCGCAGCCGGTGATCATCTATCCGGCCTCCGGCACGGGTGCCTGGGAAGCCGCGTTGACCAATACGCTGAGCCCCGGCGACAACGTGCTGATGTTCGAGACGGGTCACTTCGCCACGCTGTGGAAGAAGATGGCGGAGGCACTGGGGCTGAAGCCGGAATTCCTGGGCCTGCCCGGCATCGAGGGCTGGCGCCGCGGCGTGCAGCCGGACATGATCGAAGCCCGCCTGCGTGCCGACAGCGCGCACGCCATCAAGGCCGTATGCGTGGTGCATAACGAGACTTCGACCGGCGTTACCTCGAATATTGCCGCCGTGCGCCGCGCTATCAACGCGGCCGGCCACCCGGCGCTGCTGTTGGTGGACACCATCTCCGGCCTGGCCTCGGCGGACTACCGGCACGACGAGTGGGGCGTGGACGTAACGGTGTCGGGATCGCAGAAGGGCCTGATGCTGCCGCCGGGGATCAGCTTCAACGCGTTGTCGCCGAAGGCGATCGCGGCCAGCAAGCAGGCAAAGCTGCCGCGCGCCTTCTGGGGCTGGGACGAAATCATCGAAGCCAACAAGAACGGCTACTGGCCGTACACGCCGAACACCAACCTGCTCTATGGCCTGTCGGAAGCGCTCGACATGATCCTGGACGAGGGCCTGGACAACGTCTTCGCGCGGCACCAGCGGCTGGCCGAGGCGACCCGCCGCGCGGTGCGGGCCTGGGGGCTGGAGATCCAGTGTGCGGACGCATCGGTGTACAGCCCGGTGCTGACCGGCGTGATGATGCCGGAGGGCGTGGACGCCGACGCGGTGCGCAAGCGCATCTATGAACGCTTCGACATGTCGCTGGGGCAGGCACTGGGCAAGATGCGCGGCAAGATGTTCCGTATCGGGCATCTCGGCGACTGCAACGACCTGACCCTGATGGCCACGTTGTCCGGTTGCGAGATGGGGCTGAAGCTCGCGGGCGTGCCGGTGGCTGCGAGCGGGGTCGTGGCGGCGATGGAGTACCTGGCCTCGCATGCGGACACGCCAGCGCTGAAGGCTGCGGCCTGAACCGGCACCGGAAGGCCGGGCGGCTTGCCCGCGCGGCAGGCGCACGCCGGCCTTCCTGAATCACGGCAAGTGCAGACAGGCATGGCTTCACCCCCCGGGGTGAGCCCAGGCAGAGGTGTTGCCTTTTGGTGCCCCGCCGCCTGCGCGCACCAGCGGGAACCGGCCATAGAGCCGGCCGCGATGAATCAGCCCCGGCCCCGGCCGGGCCGGCAGGAAAAATGGATTGGAGACAAGCAATGAAGCGCCTTCGCGCAACCAGCGTCGTGCTGGGGATGCTATGCATCATGTATTTCATCACCTACCTGGACCGCGTCAACGTCAGCACGGCCGCAGCCGGCTTTGGCCAGGAGTTCAACCTCAGCAAGACCGAGATCGGCCTGGTGTTCTCGGCCTTTGCCTACCCCTACCTGGTGTTCCAGATCATCGGCGGCTGGGTCAGCGACCGGTTCGGCGCCAAGCGCACCCTGATGGTCTGCGGCGTGCTCTGGGCCATCGCCACCATGTTGACCGGCTTCGCCGGCGGGCTGATTTCCCTGCTGGCCGCGCGCCTGCTGCTGGGCCTGGGAGAGGGCGCCACGTTTCCGGCGGCCACTGCCGCAATGGCGCGCTGGGTGCCCAAGGAAAAGCGCGGCTTCGCGCAAGGTATCACCCACGCCTGCGCACGGGTAGGCAACGCGGTGGCCCCGGCCGCGGTCGTCGCGATCATGGCGGTCTATGGCTGGCGTGAGTCGTTCTATCTCTGCGGCGTGATCAGCCTGGTCTGGGTGGCATTGTGGGCGGTGACCTTCACCGAGCACCCGAAGGATCATCCCCGCATCACGGCGGACGAGCTCGAAACACTGCCCGCCGCCAAGAAGAAGGCTGGCAGCGTGCCCTGGCGCCGCCTGTTCAAGCGCATGGCGCCGGTGACCATCGTCTACTTCTGCTACGCCTGGACCCTGTGGCTCTTCCTGAGCTGGATTCCCCAGTACTTCCTGCATAGCTACGACCTGGACCTGAAGAAGTCCGCCATCTTCGCCTCCGCCGTGTTCTTTGCCGGCGTGCTCGGCGACACGCTCGGCGGCATTGTCACAGACAAGCTCTACGAGCGTACCGGCAGCCTGAAGCGCGCCCGCAGCTGGATGGTGGCGGTCTGCATGCTGCTGACGATGCTGTCGCTGATCCCCATGTTGTTCACCCACCAGCTCTACGTCTCGATGGCTTGCCTGGCCGCCGGTTTCTTCTTTTCCGAGATGACCATCGGGCCGATGTGGGCGATCCCCATGGATATCGCGCCGGAGCATTCCGGTACCGCGAGCGGGATGATGAATTCCGGCTCCGCGCTGGCGGCGATCATCTCGCCGGTGCTGTCGGGTTACCTGATCGACCGCTTCGGCAGCTGGGAGCTGCCCTTTATCGGCAGCATGGCGCTGATGGGCATCGGCGTGGTGCTGGCCTTCCGCATGCAGCCGGAAAGCAAGTTCGAAAGCGAGCCCGCCGGCGCAACCGATCCCAAGCAATTGCACGCATAAGCGATGCGCGCCCCTCACTCGCCAACGGAAACGCAATCATGAGCCATCCCCACCCGGAACAGGAACTCGCCAGCCGGCTTGCAGGCGCGGGCAACGAAGGCATTCGCTTCTCCGCCTTGCCAGGCGAACTGCTACCGCAGGATGCAGACGCCGCCTACGCCGTACAAGCCGAAGTGCTGCGGCTGCGCAAAGCCGGCATCCGCGGCTGGAAGGCTGGCGCGAAATCCGCGACCGGCCCGATCCAGGGCGCGCCGCTGCCGAACGACTGCGTGCATCCGAGCCCGGCCACGCTGTCGCGCGGCGGCTTCCGCCCGCTTGGCCTGGAACTGGAGATTGCGTTCTGCTTCGGGCGGGTTTTCGCGCCGCGAGGCGCTTCTTATTCCTGTGACGAGGTGCTGGAAGGCGTGCAATGCATGGCGGCCGCGATCGAGGTGGTGGCGAGCCGGTACCAGGAATGGCCCGCGGTGGACAAGCTGGCGCAGCTTGCCGACCTGCAGAACCACGGTGCCCTGATCGTCGGCGACTACGTGCCTTACCAACCCGGCTATCCCTTCCTGGATCCAAGCCTGTTCTTCACCTTCGATGGCGAGGACGTGGTCAAGGGCGCGCCGGCCAATCCCGCCGGCGACCCGCGCCGCCTGCTGCCGTGGGTGGTCAACCATTGCACCGCGCGCGGCATGACGGTGGGCCACGGCACGCTGGTCACGACCGGGTCCTACACCGGCATGCATTTCCCGGGCAAGCCGGGCGCGGCGCTGGGCAGGATCGCCGGCCTGCCCCCGGTCGAACTCATCCTTGCGTAACAAGCCGCGCGCAGACGCGGCACCGATACCCACAAGCCACTGGTAGAAAGCCATGAACGATTCCTCCCCCTCGCTGCTGGTCAAGCCGATCCACCTCGTGCCGTCGCAAGGCCGCGCCAGCTCGCCGCTGTCGGCACGACTGCGCAAGGAGTTGCGCGGCGATGTGCTCTTCGACCGGGCCAGCCGGGGCCGCTACGCTACCGATGCCTCGATCTACCAGATCATGCCGGTCGGCGTGGTGGTGCCGCGCGACCAGGCCGACCTGTTGCTGGCGCTGGAGATCGCCCGCGACGAAAAGGCCCCGGTGCTGGCGCGCGGCGCGGGCACCAGCCAGTGCGGCCAGACCGTTGGCGAGGCGCTGGTGATCGACAACAGCAAGTGGCTCAACAACGTCGTGGATTTTGATCCCGTCGCCCGTACCGTGACTGTGGAACCCGGCAGTGTGCTGGACCACCTCAATGCCTGGCTCAAGCCGCACGGCTTGTGGTTTCCCGTGGATGTATCGACCGGCGCCCAATGCACCATCGGCGGCATGGCCGGGAATAACTCATGCGGCTCGCGCTCCATCGAGTACGGCAACATGGTGCACAACGTACTGGGCATCGATGCCGTGCTGGCCGACGGCAGCCAATGCCATTTCGGCTCACTCAAAGAGGCTGTCGCGGACAGGCGCGTGGAGGGCATCCTGCAAGGCCTGCGGCGAATCGCCACCCGCGAGCGCGAGGAAATCGCCGAGCGCATGCCGAAGGTGCTGCGCCGCGTGGCGGGCTACAACATCGACCTGTTCGAATGCCAGAACCCGCGCGCCTATACCGACGACGGCTACGCCAATCTCTCGCATATCCTGGTGGGATCCGAAGGCACGCTCGCCTACAGCCGGCAGCTCACGCTGAAGCTGTCGCCGTTGCCGCAGCACAAGGTGCTGGGTGTGGTGAACTTCCCCACGTTCTACCAGGCGATGGACATGACGCAGCATATCGTCAGGCTCAAGCCCGTGGCGGTAGAGTTGGTGGACCGCACCATGATCGACCTGTCGATGGAGAACCCGGCGTTCCGCCCGGTGATCGGGCAGGCCTTGTCCGGCGAGCCGCAGGCCATCCTGCTGGTCGAGTTCGCGGGCGAGGAGCACAGCGCGCTGCTGGCGCAGCTCGACGACCTCGCGACGCTGATGGGCGACTTGGGCCTGCCCGGCTCCGTCGTCAAGATGCCCGACGCCAAAGCCCAGAAGGCACTGTGGGATGTGCGCAAGGCCGGCCTGAACATCATGATGAGCATGAAGGGCGACGGCAAGCCGGTGTCCTTCATCGAGGATTGCGCTGTTCCGCTGGAGCACCTTGCCGAGTACACGCGCCGGCTCACCGCCGTGTTCCACAAGCACGAGACCGAAGGCACGTGGTACGCCCATGCCAGCGTGGGCACGCTGCATGTGCGCCCGATCCTGGACATGCGGCGCGATGGCGCGCTGCGCATGCGCGAAATCGCCGA
The DNA here is from genome assembly GCF_057814235.1 of Cupriavidus sp. F041. Taxonomy (NCBI): domain Bacteria; kingdom Pseudomonadati; phylum Pseudomonadota; class Betaproteobacteria; order Burkholderiales; family Burkholderiaceae; genus Cupriavidus; species Cupriavidus sp. F041. The sequence goes on along the minus strand of NZ_JBVASY010000001.1, from coordinate 208,428 downwards.
GGAAGCGGCCGCACTGGTGAGCGAGTACAAGGGCGCCTATTCCGGCGAACACGGCGACGGGCTGTGCCGGGGTGAGTGGGTGGCCTGGCAATACGGTCCGCGCATCAATGCCGCCTTTGGCGAGATCAAGGCGCTGTTCGACCCGGACAACCGCTTCAACCCGGACAAGATCGTGCGGCCGCCGAAGATGGACGCACGCGAGAACTTCCGTTTCGCGCCGGGCTACGCCGCGCTGCCGCTCGCGCCGGCACTGGACTGGTCCGCCTGGAACGTGACGCGCAACCCGCTGACCGGCGAGGAAACAGCGCCGGGCACGGGCAGCGACCGCGCGGGCGGGCTCGCCGCGGCAGTGGAGATGTGCAACAACAACGGCTATTGCCGCAAGTTCGACGCGGGCACCATGTGCCCGAGCTATCGCGTGACCAAGGACGAGCAGCATGTCACGCGGGGCCGGGCCAATACGCTGCGGCTGGCGGTCTCCGGCCAGTTGGGCGATGAGGGCCTCGCCAGCGCGGAAGTCAAGGAAGCCCTGGACCTGTGCGTCTCCTGCAAGGGCTGCAGGCGCGACTGCCCGACGGGCGTCGATATGGCGAAGTTCAAGATCGAGGCCCGCCATGCCTGGACCAAGCGCCACGGCATCACCCTGCGCGAGCGCATGGTGGCCTTCCTGCCGCGCTACGCGCCGGTCGCCAGCCGGTTTCCCGCGCTGCTCGCGCTGGCCGACAGCATTCCCGGCATCTCCGGCGCGATAAAGCGCGCGATGGGATTCGCGCCGCAGCGCTCGTTGCCACGCTTCAAGACATCGTTCCTGTCGAAAGCCCGGACCAGGGAGCAGGCAGCACCGGGCCGCGAAGTCATGCTCTTCGTGGACACCTTCACCAACTATATGGAGCCGGAAAACGCGCGGGCGGCGCAGCAAGTGCTGGGAGCCGCCGGCTACACGGTGCACTTCAACACCCGCGAGGGCGAGCGCCCCCTGTGCTGCGGCCGTACCTTCCTTGCGGCGGGGCTGGTGGACCAGGCCAGGGAGGAAGCGCGGCGCCTGCTGGATGCCGTCAAGCCCTATGTCGACCGGAACATCCCGATCGTGGGGCTGGAGCCTTCGTGCCTGCTGTCCCTGCGCGACGAGTTCCTCAATTACGGCTACGGCGACGAGGCCAGGAAGCTGGCCGCCCAGGCCTTCCTGTTCGAAGAATTCCTGGTGCGGGAGAAGACGGCGGGACGCCTGGCCCTCGATCTCGATGCGCTGCAGGCCAGTGAAGCCCTGGTGCATGGCCACTGCCACCAGAAGGCCTTCGATGCCTTCACCCCGGTGCAGACCGTGCTCGGCTGGATCCCCGGCCTGAAGGTGTCGCCGGTGGAATCCTCCTGTTGCGGCATGGCGGGCAGCTTCGGCTACGAGGCCGAGCACTATGAGGCATCGAAAGCCATGGCGGAACTCTCGCTGCTGCCGGCGGTGCGCCAGCGCGCGGCCAACGCCATTGTGGTCGCCGACGGCACCAGTTGCCGCCACCAGATCCTGGACGGCGCGGACACCAAGGCCGTGCACGTGGCGCGCGTGCTGGCGATGGCGCTGGAACGGACAGACCAGGGGCAGCCGCATCATGCGTGAGCACACCGGCCCGGCAGCCGCCAGGCGGCCACCCTTGCGGCTTCCCGAGCCGGCCGCGAAGGGCGATGCGCTGGAGGACGTGAGTTCGCCGGCGCTGCTGGTGGACCTGGACGCCTTCGAGTCGAACCTGCTGCAGATGCGCGGCCTGGCGGCGGCCGCGGGGGTGGCCTTGCGCCCGCATGCCAAGGCGCACAAGTCCGTCGCCATCGCCCGGGCCCAGATGGCCCAGGGAGCCGTGGGCATCTGCTGCCAGAAGCTGAGCGAAGCCTATCCGTTCGCGGCGGCCGGCATCGCCAGCATCCACATCAGCAACGAATTCGCCGGCGCCGACAAGGTGGCCATGGCGGTAGAACTGGCCGGGCATGTGGCGCTGAGCATCTGCGCCGATGACGTGCGGCAGGTGCGGGCGGTGGGGGCCGCCGCCACCGCCGCGGGTGTGAAGATCACGGTGTTGCCGGAGGTCGACGTGGGACACGGACGCTGCGGCGTTGCCAGCCGCGATGCCTTGAGCGCGCTGGCTGACGCCATCGCAGCGTTTCCGGCATTGCGGTTCGGCGGCCTCCAGGCGTACCACGGCCCGGCCCAGCATATCGCCGTCTGGGCGCAGCGCCGCCAGGCCGCACAACGGGCTGCCGAAGCGGCGCACGCTTATGTCCGGCACCTGGATGCGCGCGGTATCGCCTGCCCGGTGGTCACGGGCGGGGGTACCGGCACCGCGGAGTTCGACGTCGGCGGCGGCGTCTACACCGAGATCCAGCCGGGGTCCTATCTGTTCCTGGACGGACATTACGGCGCCAACGAATGGATGGGGCAATTCCGGCCGGTGCACAGCCTGTTCATCGCGGCCACGGTGATGAGCACGGCGCGCCCCGGCGTGGTGGTTTGCGATGTCGGCCTGAAGACGGTGGCGGTCGATTCCGGCCTGCCGCGGCTGTGGTCGCGCGACAGCAACGGGTCGCTGCGCTACGTCGCCGCCAACGACGAGCACGGCGTGCTCGAAGTGCTCAACGGCGACAGCCACGAGTTGCTGGGCGGCAAGCTGCTGCTGATCCCGGGGCACTGCGACCCTACCGCCAACCTGCACCGGCACTACGTCTGCTTCCGGCAGGGGCGGGTAGCAGGCCTGTGGGATATCGATGCGCGGGGCCTGAGCCGCTGATGCATCGGCCGGTGGCGCTTGTGCCGTGGGGGCCCGCAAGTTGCTGGTCACCTCGTCCGCGCTCCATACCGTGCCGGTGGTCAGCAACCTGCCGTTCAGCTGGCGCGACCTGACGCCGGTGGCGACGCTAGCGGACTTGCGCGCCAAGGCGCGCCGCATGGCCTGAGCGCGTCCGGGCGCGGGTAGCGGCGTAGGAGATGGCGCAACGCCACGGAATCCTAATGCGCCCGGCTTGTAATCCGGCGCGCGGCCAGCGCTGCCAGCACGGGCGCCACGGCAAAGCTGGCGAACAGCCAGGCGGCAGCCGACTGCGCGCCCGCGGTGCCGCCGGGGACGATCAGGCCAGCGGCATTCGCCACCAGCCCCGCGATCGCCGCGCCGATCGCCATGCCGTAGAGTTGGACGGTTGTGATCGCGGCCGAAGCCGTGCCTTCCTCGCCGTGCGGCGCCAGCGTCAGCACGCGCGTCAGCAAATGCGGCCAGCCGATGCCCACGCCAGCGCCCGCGCCGGCCAGCGCCAGGCCGCTGAGCAGCGTGCGAGCCGTCGGCGCCAGGCTTGCCCCCGCCGGTACCACTATCGCCAGCGCGATCAGGCTGGCGGCGCACAGTACCGGCCCCGCGCGCAGCAGCCGTGCCGCGCCCGTACCGCCGTGGCCGGAGGAAAGCAGCGCCCCCAGGCTCCAGCCACCCGCCATCGCGGCTGTGAGATAGCCCGCGGCCAGCGGTGTGTGGCCATGCAAGGTCTGCAGGAAATAAGGCACGAAGACTTCGGTGGTGGTGCCGATCAGGAGCAGGGCCACGCTGGCATAGACCGCGCCCAGCGGCGTGCCGGGCTCGGTGCCGCCGCTAGGCAGCAACCGCACCAGCGCGCGCCGGTCCCACACAATGGCGGCGGCGCCGAATGCCAGGCCCGCGGCCACGCCAGCGGCCTGCCAGCCCATCGCCGCCGACAGGCTGCCGGCGGCGACAGCCAGGACCGACGCAGCCAGCAGTGCGATCTGCGCGGCGGGAATGCTCGGCGCGGCGGTGGACGATGCGCGCTCGCCGGCCGGGCGCAATTGCACCGCCACCAGCAAGCCCTGCATGATGGACACCGGCAGCAGCGTCCAGAACGCCCAGCGCCAATGCCCCACCTGGGCGAACAACCCGCCCACGGCCGGCCCGCAGAGCGTGGCGATGCCCCACATGCCCGAGACCAGGGCCACCGCGCGGGGCCAAAGCGGCGGCGCGAACACAACCCGGATCAGTGCATAGCTAAGCGCCGCCAGCGTGCCGCCGCCCAGGCCCTGCACGGCGCGGCTGGCCAGCATCCAGGGCATGGACGGCGCGAGCGCGCAGCCGGCCGATCCCAGCGCGAACACGGCCAGCGCGGTCATGGAGGCACCGCGCGGTCCCAGGGCGGCCAGAAGCCGGACGGACAGCGCGGCGCCGACGATGGAGGCGACGACGAAAAGCGTGGTGTTCCAGGCGTACCAGTCCAGGCCGCCAATGTCCCGTACCACGGACGGCAGCACGGTGGTGACAATGTGGACGTTGATGGCGTGAAGCGCCACGCCGCCGGTAAGGGCGAGGGCAAGTAACCCGTTCTTGCCAAGGAGCAGTTCGCGCCAGGCGCCGGTGGAGGCTTGTTCAGGAGGCATTGAGAGCGTGCGGCAGGATGGCTGCCGTCTTATTATCCAAAATTATTCTTGGATAATAAGGTGATGCCGTGAATTACACAAGCAATGGCTTGGTATTTTCGGGTTCCTGGTCGCTCCCGATGGCGCCGGCTTACTGTCTAGCCCCGCACGTCGCGAGGGTCGTGGCCATAGCTGTTGCGCATGCGGATCTGGCCATCCTGGCCGTGAACCAGCAGTTCGACCTTCTCGCGCCTGGCGATCACCGTGGCGGCCTCGACGGCTTCGTCCTGGTTGAGGAAATGGGCTCGCTCGCCCCTGGCTCCTTCATGGACGACATCCCAGCCGTCGCCGTGAGGCACGACATGTACGTTGCGCTGCGCTTTCGAATCCATGGAGGTCTCCCGGTACCCGTGGCCTGAGGCCACGCTCTGCTCTGTATTGTGGCGCGCTGGAACAGTAGCGCCAGGGGGCGCAGTCCCGCAGGTTCACGCGCCTCGCAGGTTTCAAGCATAGGTGTTCTGGCCCGACGGTGCCCGCGCAGCGACAGGCGTCCCTGTCGCCCCCGGGTGGCCTGCGGGCTGTCAGGACGCCGCCTGGCGCACCAGGTAATCCACCAACAGCTTCGCCGCCGGCGAGAGGCTCGCCTCGTCGCGGAAGCAAATCGCGAAGCGGCGCTGCGCCCAGCTATCCGTGAGCGGGACCACCTGCAAGCCAAAGCTGGCGGAAACGGGCTCAACCACCTCGCGGGGCACGATGGTAAGACCGAGGTTCGCGCGGACGCAGCGCAGGGACGCATCGAAGGAGGAAACCACCACCCGGTACGCCATCGGCTTGCCGATGATGGCCGCCGCACGCGCCAGCATGGTGTGTACCGCGGTCTGCCCGGGCAGGCCGATATGGTCGAATTCAAGCGTCTGCTCGAAGGAGCACTCCGCCTGGCTCGCGAGCGGATGCGAGGAATGCACGATGGCTGCCAAGGCATCGCTGCGATAGGGGCGGGTCTGGAGTCCTTCGAGATCCGCGGCATCCCAGCAGATGCCCAGCGGCGCGGAGCCTTCGCGCAGTGAGCGGACAAGGTCGCGGCTGAGACTTTCTTCGACGGTGACGCGGATATCCCGATGGTCAGGCACCTGTAGAAAGCTCGCGATATCGTCGGGCAGCGACTCGGCCATGCACGAGACGGTGGACAGCAGGCGGACTTGCCCCTTGATGCCGGTGCCGTAGTCGGCCATATCGCGCTCCACGCGATCGGCCGCGGCCAGCATGGCGCGTGCGTGCTCTAGCAGGATCTCGCCAGCCGCGGTCGGTATGACCCCACGCCGGCGCCGCTCGAACAGCGTGACGCCCACGGTGTCTTCCAGTTGAGCCAGGCGCTTGCTGATGGCCGAAGCCACAATGTGTTGCTGTTCGCCAGCGCGCGCCATGTTGCGCGTCTCGCAAACTGCCACGAACAGGCGCAGGGAGGTGAGGTCCAGGTCACGCATCTGAAGCTTTTGGTGTCGAGTTGGTGTCGAGTTTAGGATTTCCGATATGGAAATTTATCGTGGTAATTTTAGCGGATGTTGCCTTGTCCGGGAATCTCTAAGCCGAGGGGCACATGGGGTGGCGTGACGCTGCCCAGCTATTCCGATTCGGAATGTTAGTGCTTCTGGATTAGCGCTTCTGCCTTGGGCTGGAACGGCATAGAGTGCTCATGCCAGACCGAAACACGAACATCCGAGGGGACACAGACAGAATGACAACACACGCTGAATTTGCTCCACGCCGGGCCGTGATTCGGGAGGTCGGGCTGCGCGACGGCCTGCAGAGCATCGCCACCATCCTGCCAACCTCCGCCAAGCGCGAGTGGATCCAGGCGGCCTATGCGGCAGGCCAGAGGGAAATTGAAGTCGGCTCCTTCGTCCCGGCGAAGCTGCTGCCGCAACTTGCCGATACCGCGGAACTCGTGGACTTCGCCAGGTCGCTGCCGGGGCTGTTCGTCTCGGTCCTGGTGCCAAACCTGCGGGGCGCGGAAAACGCCATCGCCAGCGGCGCCGACCTGATGCTGGTGCCGCTGTCCGCCAGCCATGCCCATAGCCTGGCCAACCTGCGCAAGACGCCTGACGACGTGGTGGCCGAGGTGGCGAAGATCCGCGCCGCCCGCGACGCGGCCGGCTCCAGGACGCTGATCGAAGGTGGCGTGGGCACGGCCTTCGGCTGCACGCTGCAGGGACATGTGGATCCGGACGAGGTGCTCCGCCTGATGCAGGCCCTGCTGGATGCGGGTGCCGATCGCGTCAGCCTGGCGGACACGGTGGGCTATGCCGATCCCGCGATGGTGCGCAGCCTGTTCGAACGCGCCACGGCAATCGCCGGCGACCGCTTCTGGTGCGGCCACTTCCACGACACGCGCGGACTTGGCCTGGCCAACGTGTATGCCGCCTTGCAAACCGGCGTGACCCGCTTTGATGCCTGTCTCGCCGGGATTGGCGGTTGCCCGCACGCGCCCGGCGCCAGCGGCAATGTCGCCACCGAAGACCTGGCCTACCTGCTGGGCAGCATGGGCTTCGATACCGCCCTCGATATCGGCCGGTTGCTGGCGCTGCGCGAGCGCGTGGCCGGCTGGCTGACCAATGAGACCCTGCACGGCACGTTGTGGCGCGCCGGCCTGCCCAAGACATTTCCTGCGTCGGTTGCCGATGCGGCTACCGCCTGCGCCTGAGAGAGAAAATCATGAGCACTGAACATGCCTCCTTGCCGCTCGCCGGCGTCCGCGTGGTTGAGTTCACCCATATGGTGATGGGCCCGACCTGCGGCATGATCCTCGCGGACCTGGGCGCGGAAGTCATCAAGGTCGAGCCCCCCGGCGGCGACAAGACGCGCAACCTGCCCGGCCTTGGCATCGGCTTCTTCCGCTCGTTCAACCGCAACAAGAAGAGCGTCGTCATCGACATCACCACCCCGGAAGGGCAGGCCACGGCCGCGGAACTGGTTGGCCAGTGCGATGTGTTGCTGGAGAACTTCCGCCCGGGCCTGATGGAGAAATGCGGGCTGGACTACGCCACGTTGTCCGCCAGATTCCCCGGGCTGATCTACGTGTCGCACAAGGGCTTCCTGCCCGGCCCTTATGAAAACCGCCTGGCGCTCGACGAAGTCGTGCAGATGATGGGAGGCCTGTCCTACATGACCGGGCCCAAGGGCCGCCCGCTGCGCGCGGGCACCTCGGTGAACGACATCATGGGCGGAATGTTCGGCGCCATCGGCGTGATGGCCGCCTTGCGGGAGCGCGACCGTACCGGCAGGGGGCAGGAAGTGCAGAGCGCGCTGTTCGAGAATTGCGTGTTCCTGTCGTCCCAGCATATGCAGCAGTTCTCGATGACTGGCGAGCCGCCGCCGCCGATGCCGTCGCGCGTCTCCGCCTGGAGTGTCTATGACGTGTTCACGCTGGCCGAAGGCGAGCAATTGTTTATTGGTGCTGTCAGCGACAAGCAGTTCAACACCCTGTGCGACGTGCTGCAACGCCCCGACTTGGCCGCCGATCCGGCACTTGCCACCAACGCCATGCGCGTTGCGGTGCGTCCGGCATTGCTGGAGCGGCTTGGCGAGATTCTCAAGGACCATCGCGTGGAAGAGCTTTCGCCGAAGCTCGAAGCCGCGGGCATCCCCTACGCGCCCATCATGCGTCCCGAGCAACTGCTGGATGACCCTCACCTGAAGGCAAGTGGTGGCCTGGTGCCGATGCAGACCGAGGATGGCGGCACCACGGACGTTGTGCTGCTGCCGCTGCTGATGGGCGGACGCAGGCCCGGCGTGCGCATGCCGCTGCCAGGCATCGGCGAGCACAACGATGAAATCCTGTCCGGCCTGCGCATGCGCACCCCGGACTGAATCTACCCGCATTGCCGAGTGGCTTCGGATGGCCGCGCGGACCAGAACGATAAATACACGGAGACAGACATGGCATTCCCCCTTTCGCGCCGGGCACTACTCGGCATGGCCGCTTCGGCCATCGCACTCGCGGTCGCCTTGCCGGCCGGCACCGTCATGGCCCAAGGCTCGGGCCGGCCGGTACGCCTGATCCTGCCTATCAGCGCAGGCTCGGGCGTGGATGCTATCGCGCGCGCCGCCGGACCGTCGCTCGGCAAGAGCCTGGGCCAGCCGGTGGTGATCGAGAATCTCCCCGGCGCCGGCGGTATTACCGGCGCAGCGGCGGTGGCCAAGGCGCAGCCCGACGGCACGACGCTGGGCCTGTTCTCCAACAACCATGTCATTAATCCGAGCGTGTACAAAAAGATGCCGTTCGACGCGATCAAGGACTTCACGCCCATCAGCGTGATCGGCTCGACGCCGCTGGTCCTGGTGGTCAACCCCAAGGTGCCCGCGAAGAACGTGCAGGAGCTGGTGGCGCTACTCAAGGCCAAGCCCGATGCCTTCAACTATGCCTCGTCGGGCAACGGCACCATCATCCAGCTCGCCGCTGAAATGTTCCTTGACGAAGCGCATGTCAAGGCCCGGCATGTTCCCTACAAAGGCACCGGCCCAATGATCACCGACCTGATCGCGGGCCAGGTCGAGATAGGCGTGGTGGCGTTGAATGCGGTAGCGCCGCACCTGAAGAACGGCACCCTGCGTGCGATCGGCTTGTGCGGCGCTACGCGCTCGCCCGCCGCGCCGGAGATTCCCACCATCGCCGAACAAGGTTTGCCAAACTACGCGGTCGAGGGCTGGTTTGCCGTGGTGGGTCCGGCAGGGCTTCCGCCGGCCGAGGTCAAGCGCCTCAACACCGTGTTCGTCAAGGCATTCACCAGCCCGGATGTCCTGGAAGCGATGAAGAGGCAGGGCAATACGATCAATCCCGGCACGCCGGAGGCCGCCGCGAAGTTCTTCCAGAGCGAAGCGGCGCGCTATGCGGCACTGGTCAAGAAGGCCAATGTGACCCTCGAGTGAGGTTGGGGCGTGCCGTCCCGGCGGGGGAGCCGGCGCCGCGCCCTGGCATACCGGCGCGGTTTCCGTTTGGCAGTTGCGTGGGCGCATTGGGCGAAAACTTCGACGCGCCCTTGTTGTTCATATAGGAGGCGTTGAAATAAAGATCGGTGCGCTTCGACAGGCTGTAAAGCGTCGGGAGGGCATGGCGCATCGCATCGTTTGGGGAATCCAGGCGATCCGTGCGCTAGACGCCCGCGCGCACCGCCCCCTGGTCAGGCGAGCTTGCGCAGTTCGCGCGTGTACTGGGCCGTGCGCCGCGCATAGTCGTCGGCGTTGGCGCGCAGACTGGCGACCTCGTCGTCAGTCAACTGGCGCACGGCCTTGGCGGGCGAGCCCAGGATCAGCGAGCGATCCGGAAATACCTTGCCCTCTGTCACAAGGGCACCGGCAGCCACCAGGCATTCCTTGCCGATGGTCGCGCGATTCAGCACTATTGCCTGGATTCCGATCAGCGAACCGTCGCCGATTGTGCAGCCATGCAGCATGGCCTGATGGCCAATCGTGACGCCCTCGCCGATATGGAGCGGGCAACCCGGGTCGGTGTGCAGCACCGCGCCTTCCTGCACATTGGATCGCGCGCCAATGGTGACGGGCTCATTGTCGGCACGAATCACCGAGCCGGGCCACGCGCTGACCTGCTCGCCAACAATGGCGCGGCCAATGATGGTGGCCTGCTCGGCAATGAAGGCGGATTCGGCAATGACGGGCGCGAGGGAACCGATTTGATACAGGGACATGATCTTTTTCTCTTCAGGCTGATTGTTCTTGGCACTAGCGCCGCTGCCTGCCTCTATCCGGCCAAGCTTGTCCGGCAGGTGGCAAGTGGATATCCGCGCCTTTGCAACGCTTACTCTAGCGATTCCTCTGCAGGTCTGAGACGGTGGTTTGGAAGGGCTACGATCTCCGATCGGAAACGCAAATAAGGCGGCGCATCTCTGCTGCGGGCTGCCAGGGTAGGGCACCTGTCATCGAAGGCTGCTGGCGATTCTGACTGCGCGGATTCGGGGGCACTCCCGTTGCCTCAAAAGATGCCGTCGCCATCCTCCATGAGGATCATGTGGAGGATTTAGCTTTTGCGCCGCTGCACGGCGGTCAGTATTCCCCGCAGGATCTCGATGGGGGGAGGCGGGCAGCCAGGCACGGCGACGTCGACGGGGATGACGTTGGCGACGCGACCGCAACTCGCATAGCTCTCGCCGAATATGCCTCCTGTACAGCCGCAGTCACCCACCGCGACCACGAGTTTCGGCTCTGGCGTCGCGTCATAGGTACGCCGCAAAGCGTCTTCCATGTGGCGCGAAACCGGTCCTGTCACCAGCAGCATGTCAGCATGCCGCGGGCTGGCAACGAATTTGATGCCAAGCCCCTCAATGTTGTAGTAGGGGTTGTTGAGTGCGTGGATTTCCAGCTCGCAGCCGTTACACGAGCCTGCATCGACCTCCCTGATCGTGAGCGCCTGACCGAGGATGTCGAGGATGTCCTGGTGGATCTGTTGCATCGCGGCGCCGCCATCGCCAACGCCATGAACATCGCCATCGACGGCCGGGGGCGGCGGCTCCGTAACGATGCCAGTGCGGACGATTTGTTTGAGGATGTGCCACATCAGAGGTCGTGTCCCGAATAGCTGAGGTTGAAGGACTTGTTGATCAGCGGAAAGTCCGGAACGATGTTGCCAATGACCGCGTGCTCAAGCACCGGCCAGTTCTGCCAGGAGGGATCATGGCAGTGGCAACGCAGGATTCTGCCGTCAGCGCCGATTTCGAGCGCCACAAGGACTTCGCCGCGCCAGCCCTCCACCCAGCCTGCTCCGATGGAGATCGCGTCCTGCGCCCGGATACCGGCATGGATCGCGCCGCCCGGCTGTTCCGAGCAGATGGCGCGAACAAGCCGCAGGGATTCAATGGTCTCGTCAAAGCGCATCGCCACGCGTGCAGCGACATCGCCATCGCGGTGCGTGGCCATCGTGACGTCTAACCGGTCATAGGGCGGCCATGCGTGGTCGCAGCGCAGGTCCGCCGCTTGCGCGCTGGCGCGCCCGGCGAGCCCCGCGAGGCCAAGCCGGGCGGCAAGTTGTGGCGTTACCCGTCCCGTGGCGCGAAACCGGTCCTGCAGTCCGGCATGCTCGTCGTAGACGCGGCGCAACGCGCGAACTTCGCGCTCGATGCCGTCGCACTGCTTGCGCAGCCGGTCCATCATGGGCGGCGCCGGATCCATTGCGACACCCCCGGGCACCACCGCATCCATCATGAAGCGATGTCCGAAGGCTTCCCCGGACAGCCGCTGCCAATCCTCGCGCAGCCGCGAGAACTGAGCCAGTCCGAAGGCCAGTCCGGCATCGTTGCCCAACGCACCGAGGTCGCCGAGGTGGTTGGCCACGCGCTCGCGCTCCAGCATCAGGGCGCGCAGCGAGGCCGCCCTTGCCGGTATTTCGCTCCCCGAGGCGGATTCCAGCGCCATACAGTAGGCCCAGGCATAGGCCACCGTCGAGTCGCCTGAGATGCGGCCCGCGAGCCGGTAAGCCTCACTCGGCGCCAGTTCGGTGAAGCGGCGTTCGATGCCCTTGTGCGTGTAGCCGAGGAGGGCTTCAAGGCGCAGCACCTTTTCGCCGACGACGGAGAAGCGGAAGTGGCCGGGTTCGATGATGCCGGCATGCACCGGGCCGACGGCTATCTCATGCACCCCATCGCCATCGACACGTACGAAGGCGTAGTCCGCGGGCAGCCTGCCCGCGGCGGCCAGCGGTTGCGTCGCATGTTGCAGGGGGAATGACCCGGGCGCCCACAGGCCATGGTCGATCCACGGGCGCTGGTCGTGGTTGCCTTGCACCCGGATGCCCGAGAGGTTGGCCATGGCACGCTGCATCCGCCCGGCACACGGGAAGATGCCGGCCAGGTCCGGAACCCCCTGTGCCGGGCCGCCGAGCCGCAGTTCGAGCCAGACCAGTCCCGCCGGTACGGCATACGCGGCGCATGCCGCCAACGTCCCGCCCGCCGCGCTGCGATCGGCGCCCCACACGGAGATCAGGCGCCCGCCCGTGTCCGCGACCGTGCGCGCTGCCGCGCTCCATGCATCGGGACTGGCGAGCCCGTGCCATACCGGCAGCGGTGCCGGGAGGCGATGCAGGTTGAGTCCGAGTTCAGGCAGGGCCATACGCTCAACTCCCCAGCATGGCGGCCGCCTGGCGGTACCACGCATCCAGATACGGCGGGACATAGAGGCCCAGCATCAAGCCGAGTATGAGGTGCAAGAACACCGGGACCAGCGCCGGCGGGTGCGGCAGGGGCTTCAGGGTGGTCTCGCCGAAGACCATCGGTTGCACGCGGCTGAACACTGACGCAAAGGCCATGCCGAGCGCGACCAGCAGGAAGGGCGTGGCCCAGGGTTGTTCCCGCATCGCGGTCGTCACGATCAGGAACTCGCTGGCGAACACGCCGAACGGCGGCATGCCCAGAATGGCCAGTACGCCTAGCATCAGGCCCCAACCGACCGTGGGGCTGACCCGGACCAGCCCGCGGATCTCGTCCATGGCCTGCGTTCCCGCTTGCTGGGCCGCATGGCCGACGGCGAAGAAGATCGCGGACTTGACCAGCGAATGCACCGTCATGTGCAGCAGTCCGGCGAAGCTGGCGATCGGGCCGCCCATACCGAAAGCGAAGGTCATCATGCCCATATGCTCGATGGAGGAGTAGGCGAACATGCGCTTGACGTCCCGCTGGCGGATGAGGAGCAAGACCGCCGCCACTACGGAAACCAGGCCGAAGCCCATCATCAGGTGGCCGGTGAGATGGTTGTTCAGCGCGCCGTCCGTCAACACCTTGCAGCGCAGGATGGCGTAGAGCGCCACATTGAGCAGCAGGCCGGACAGCACGGCGGACACCGGGGTCGGTCCCTCGGCATGGGCGTCCGGCAGCCAGTTGTGCACGGGAACCAGGCCGACCTTGGTGCCATAGCCGATGAACAGGAAGGCAAATGCCAGGGTGATGATATTCGGGTCCAGCCGGCCCTTGACCGCATCGAGGTTGGTCCACAGCAGCGCGCCGCCCTCGGGGCCAATGACCTGCTCGGCCGCCATGTAGAGCAGCACCGTGCCAAAGAGCGCCTGGGCGATACCCACGCCACACAGGATGAAGTACTTCCAGGCCGCCTCGAGGCTGGCCGCGGTCCGGTAGACGCTGACCAACAGGACCGTGGTCAGCGTGGCAGCTTCCATTGCCACCCATACGATGCCCAGATTATTGGTGGTCAGCGCCAGCAGCATCGTAAAGGTGAATAGCTGGTACATGCTGTGGTACAGGCGCAGCCGCGGCGGCGTCATCTTGCCGTGGTCGCGCTCCACGCGCATGTAGGGCCGCGAGAAGATGGATGTGGTCAGGCCCACGAACGCGGTCAGCGTAACGAGAAACACATTCAGGGCGTCTATGTAGAACGCACGGTCCCACGCGAGCGTGGGACCGTCGTCGATAATCTGCCCGGTGAGCAGGCAGGCCGCGATGAAGGTGCCCAGGCTGAACACGACGTTGACGTCGCGCGCATGATCGCGATGACCGACCAGCGCCAGCACCATCCCGCCGGCGAGCGGGGTTGCAAGCAGGAAGGCTAGCGCGATCAAATCAGTCCTCCTTCAGCTTCTCTAGGTGGCGGATGTCCAGGCTGTCGAACTGCTCGCGGATCTGGAACATGAACACGCCCAGGATCAGCACGCCGATCAGCACGTCCAGCGCGATGCCTAGCTCGACCACCATCGGCATGCCGTAGGTCGCCGAGGTCGCGGCAAAGAACAATCCATTCTCCATGGCCAGGAAGCCGATGACCTGCGGTATTGCCTTCGACCGGGTGATCATCATCAGGAACGAAAGCAGTATGCAGGCCAGCGCGATTCCGAGCGTGCCGCTGGCCAGCTTCACCGACAGCCGCGAGATCGGCATGGCCAGGTTGAACGCGAAGATCACCACCAGAATGCCGATCACCATGATGGTTGGGATATTGATCAGCGTCTCTACGTCCCAGCGGATATCAAGCCGGGCAATGATCCGGTGCAGGAGATAGGGGATCAGCAGCACCTTGAGCGCGAATGTCACGCCGGCCGACAGGTACAGGTCTGGCTGCCGGGTCACATAGCCGACCACGGCTGTCGCCAGCGCCAGGGTGGCGCCCTGCAGCGTGAACAGGTGGATCAGCGTCAGGATGCGGCGCTGCGAGATCATCCCGAAGGCCAGGATCAGCAGCACCGCGCCGAGCAGGTTGACGAACTGGGTCAGCAGGGTGCTCATGTCAGCGGGCAAGCAGCAAATGCACCAGCATGCCGATCACTGCCAGCAAGAAGGCGGTAGCCAGGAATTCCGGGACGCGGAAGATGCGCATCTTGGCGCTCGCCGTCTCCAGCGCGGCAAGCAGGATGCCGCCCACCATGAGTTTGGCCAGCAGCGCCGGCAGCGCCAGCAACATGGACGATGGCGCCTGGGCCTCGGCGATGCCCCAGGGGAAGAACAGCGCGAGTCCGATGCAGGAGTAGGCGAACAGCTTCAGGCTCGCAGCCCACTCGATGAGTGCGAGGTGGCGGCCCGAGTATTCCAGGATGAGCGCCTCATGGATCATCGTCAGTTCCAGATGCGTGGCGGGGTTGTCGACCGGCACGCGTGCGTTCTCCGCCAGCGACACCATGGTGAACGCAACGCCGGAAAAGGCCAGTCCGGGGTAGATCGCCAGTTGGCGATGGGCGAGTGTCTCGACGATGGTAGTGAGCGATGTCGACTTGGAAACCAGCGAGGCCGAGAACAGCACCATCAGCAATGCCGGCTCGGCAAGAAAGCCGATCAGCATCTCGCGCCGCGCCCCCAGGGTGCCGAAGGCGGTGCCGATGTCCATCGCCGCCAGCGAAATGAAAACCCGTGCCAGCGCGAACAGGCCGACCAGCGCGATCGCATCGGCCGCGGGCGCCAGTGGGAGGTCCGTCGAGAGGGTTGGGATGATCGCGCATGCCAGCGCCATGCAGCCGAACACCACATAGGGCGTGACGCGGAACAGCGGCGATGCGTTGTCTGCCACCACCGATTCCTTGTTGAACAGTTTGTGCAGCGTGCGATATGGCTGCCAGAGGCTGGGCGCGGATTTGTTCTGCAACCAGGCACGGCATTGATTGACCCAGCCCGTCAGTAGCGGCGCCATGGCGATCGATATCACGATCTCGATCGACTGTGACAGCAAGCCGGTGACTGTCATGGAGACCTCATCGCATCACCGCCAGCAGCGTGGCAATCAGAGTCAGGAAGCTATACAGCAGATACACGGAGATGCGCCCCTGCTGCATCAAGCCGGCCAGCCGCGCCAGGTACGAGGCCAGATCGACAGCGGGCAGGTATAGCCAGCGCCAGAAGCGGTCCTCAATGGTCACGCGGTAGCGCGGCCGTTCGTCGAAGGGCGTCGGCAGTTCGCGCTCCATCAGGAAAAAGGGTTCGAAGATCTGCCGGATAGGCTGGCCGAATCCCTCGGCGGTGTCCTGCATGCGCGCGGTGCCCCAGGGAAACCCGCAGGCCCACGGCGGGCCGCGGCGCAACCGGCCGTGGTACAGCCAGCGCACGAGCACGTAGGCCAGGGCAAAGCTGGCCAGGATGCCGAGCAGGAAGATCACCGGCCCATAACTGGCCTGGTCCTGGCTGGTCGGCGCCAGCAGCCAGCCGCTTGCCGCTACCCGGGCACCGAGGCCGGCGGTGACCAGTTGTCGTGTCACCGGGTCGATCAGTTGAATGAACTGCGTCGGCAACAGGCCAAGCGCCACGCACCCAAGGGCCAGCCACGCCATGCCCGCGCATTCCCAGGGGCCGGCGTCATGCGAGTGGGTTAGCTTGTGCTCGCGCGGCTGGCCGAGAAAGATCACGCCGAAGAACTTGACCATCGTATAGCCGGCCAGCGCCGCCACCAGCGCGATCAGCGCGGCGACCACCGGAATCAGCATGGTCAGCAGCGGCACCGGCAAGCCGGGCGTGAACAGGAAGCTCTGCAGCAGCAGCCACTCCGACACGAAACCGCCGAGCGGAGGCAGGCCTGCGCTGGCCAGCACCCCCAGCAATGTGAGCCAGCCAACCCATGGCATGTACCGTATCAATCCGCCCAGTTTGCCCAGGCTTCGCTCGGCGGTCGCATGCAGCACACTGCCTGTGCCGAGAAAAAGCAGGCTCTTGAAGAAGGCGTGGCTTGCGACGTGATAAAGCGTCGCTGTCAGGGCTAGTGCCGCCATCGGCCTCATGTCGTAAGCCGAAAAGATCAGGGTCAGGCCCATGGCGACAAACAGCAGGCCCATGTTCTCGATCGACGAGTAGGCCAGCAAGCGCTTCATGTCGGTCTGCACTGCGGCGAAGACCACGCCGAACAGGGCGGTGGCCAGGCCGATGGCCAGAAGCAGCGCACCCCACCACCACAGGCGCATGGACAGCAGATTGAAGGACACGCGCAACAGCCCGTAGATGGCTGTATTGAGCATGACGCCGCTCATCATCGCGGAGACCGGCGAGGGCGCTGCCGGATGTGCCTCCGGCAGCCAGACATGCAAGGGCAGTATGCCGGCCTTGGCGCCGAAGCCGAACACGGCAAGCAGGAAGGCAACCGATGCCCAGAAGGGCGTCAGAGCCTGGTCGCGCATGTTGGCGAAGGTGTAGTCACCGGTGTTGGCCTGCAGCACACCGAAGCAGAGCAGGATCGCGATCGCGCCGATCCGCGCCATCGTGATGTAGAGGTAGCCGGCGCTGCGCACCTCCGGAATGCGGTGATTCGCGGTCACCAGGAAGAATGACGACAGCGCCATGGTCTCCCACATCACCATGAACGAATAGGCATCGTCAGCCAGGATGACACCGGCCATGCTGGCCAGGAACAGGTGATATTCCAGGCAAAGCAAACCTGGCGGCGTGCCCTCGCCCTTGCGGAAATACCCGGCCGCGAACATGGAGATGCCCGCGGTCGCGCCGCCGATGACCATCAAGAAGTAAGCGGAGAGGCTGTCGAGCCGGACGTGGAAGGGCAGCGACGGCAGCCCGATGGCCAGTACTGCGACCTCGGGCGTGCCGAGTGTCGCGGCGAGCGCGAGGCCGGAAAGCGCCAGTCCAAGCAATCCACCGAGAGGAAAGAGAACGCGAGACACCAGCGTCAGTCGCTGCAGCGCGAGAACGCCTGCGGCCCCGACCAGCAACCAGGCCCCCACGACAATAAGCACCCAGTCGATATGGAGCCATTGCGCGGCCGGGGGCAGGCTGCTCATGGCCTAGGCCTTGCGGCGTGCGGTGCGCCGTTTGGCGGGCGGCGCGTCAGACTGCGCCTGCGCCTGTGCTTCTGGCACTGTCTCATTGCCGGCAGGCTCGACATTGCCCACGTTCAATCCGCTGGGCACGTACTGGACCCCATGTTGAGCGAGGTACTCGCGGATGAGCTGGCGCACCACCTGCGATGCCGTCAGATCCTGTTGCGCGCAAAGGCGCTCGAAAGCGGCCTTCTTGTTTGGATCGATGAGCAGCGTCAGCCGAGCAGTCTTGATCTCCATGGAGCCTCAACGCGCTAATACGATGGTCAGATGAACCACATCATGCATGAATGTCCGCGACCAGGCGGTGCTCGGCACTGCCACCGAGCACCGCCGGTGAAGCGGCAGCAAAGTTCGCCATATGCTTGTTACAACCTAGCATACGGAATGAAGATTGCATATGCCAGGAACCGTAATTCAATACGCCATACGTGTAATCACTATGCTAATGTGATTAACATAAACCAAGCAGGCGTCAAAGCGCGTGAGGCATTTGCGCGAATGGGCTGGCGAAGCAACCATGGAACAGCTTGTGGAGCAGGTGGAGGATTGGGTTGCTTGACAGGGGGCATGGACATGCGGTGCGGCTAGCTGGCGCCGGCATCACCTATGGTGACGGATCGCAGGCTCGTCCTGAGTCCAATACGGTGCAATAGTGTGTGAATGGCGGCCGTGGCGACGTCATCCGTCTCTTGCATGTCCTCAAGCACCGCTTGAAGTACCGCCTGAATCCGCAAGGCCAGCGCTTCGGCAAGCCTTGCCGCGGTGGCGCGCAACGGACAAGAGCCACCGAGCGCGTAGAGCGTGACATCTCTAAGCAGAGCGTCACCCCGATAGATGGCCACCAGCACCTTCGGCTGGTAGCTGCCGTCGACGAGCGCCTTTGCGCGCGGAGTAACGCGATAACTAACCGCCGGCTTGTGCACGGATCTCTCCCGATTGTTGCAAGGGCCTGACTCCGGCCGCGGCATTCCGTGCCGGCAAGAAGCATTGCCTCCTGGTCGGCACCTCGCAGGGAGGGCAGGCATCTCGGGGCCCTCGCACGGATCTTTGCCGGATGCAACCGCGAAGTGGAACTGCGGATTGATGCTGGTAGTCCGCGACGCGGACATCGGTCACTCGTGGTCCTTCCTGGCCGGAAGCGTAGTACCGACTTGGGGCCGGGTGGCGTAAGCCACTCCATGCTGCTCAAGATAGTCGCGGATCAACTGGCGCACCACCTGCGACGGCGTCTGATCCTGCGCCGCGCACAGCGTTTCAAAGGCCTTCTTCTTCACGGGGTCGATCAACACGGTGAAACGGGCGGTCTTGGATTCCATGCGCTCTAGAATAGTGTTGTATGATAATAGAGTTATCATTATATACAACTTGACGATGTTCCGGCATGCCAGCCCGTCTTGTCCGGCCTATGGCGGCGAGCCAGAAGGCGTGACGTATGCAAGTTGCTTAGGGGCCGCTTCTTATCTGAGGGCGATGTGGTAAACGCGACAATTGAAATGACGAACCGCATGGGCTTGCAAGGCCGGGGCTCAGCGCGGCTAACCTTTACCGCCGCTCAGTTCGAATCCGAGATTCTGCTTGTCAGTAATGACTGCACAGCGAATGCCAAGAATGTGATGGAGGTGATGCGGCTCTCGGCGCGGGCGGGGACCGAGGTGCGTATTCAGGCCATCGGGCCGGATGAAGTTGCTGCCGTGAAAGTCATCGCCGCCCTGCTGACTGAGTGATGAATTGAATAACACGCCTGATCGAACCCCTCAGATGGACCCCACGCGCACGTCCTTCGAAGCCTACCTAAAGTTTCTGTCCGAAGCACCCAGCGACGGCACGCCGACGGTACTGGAAACCTCGCTTGCGCTTTCACTGCATTTCGACGCGCTGGCAACGCAAAGCGTCATGTCGCGGCGTGACCCCGACAAGCTTGTTCTAGGCTACACACGGACGATGATGGCGTTTTTACTGTTGCAGCCGGCGCCCGCCAGGATTTCGATGATCGGCCTCGGCGGGGGATCATTGCTCAAATACTGCTATCGGCATCTGCCGGATGCCAAGGTTGTCGCCATCGAAATCGATCCGGCGGTGATTGCCCTGCGCGATACGTTTCACATTCCGCCCGACGACGAACGGCTCGAGGTGGTTTGCGCGGATGGCGCCGAATATGTCAAGAGTCAGGACGCGCGGCCGGAAGTCATCCTGGTGGATGGCTTTCTCGCCCATGGCATGCCGACACAACTGGGCAGCGCGGACTTCTACGCGGCGTGCCACGCGAGGCTCGCCGACGATGGAGTATTGGTCGCCAACTTCATCGACAGCGATACCGATATTCCGTTCTATATGGAAGAAATTCGTTCGGTGTTCGGCGACTCCTTTTCCATTTCTCCGTCTGAGGACAGTTGCAACTACGCGCTGTTCGCCTGGAAGGGCGCGCAGGCACTTCCCTCGCTGGACGAATTGCTGATGCGTGCGCGCGCTCTGGAAACCACGCATCCGCTGAATCTGCGCTCGGCCGCGCGTCGCCTGAAACAGGGCAAACGGCTCGCGGCGGATCACAAGTTCTGGCAAAAGCTCGCGGGCTGACGAGTTCTCCGGCCGATGTCTGGATAGACACGATCTGAACCGAAGGTAACGCTCACCGATGTGACCATGCCGATTCCATACTTGCGCAGACTGACCGGGAGGGAACGCAGTCCGGAGGCCGACCGGCAACTGGCGCGCTATCTTGCGTTTGTGGCAGGTGCTACCAACGCAGGCGGATTCCTGGCGGTGCAGCAATACACCTCCCATATGTCGGGCATCGTGTCGGCCATGGCCGACAATCTGGCGCTCGGCAGCATCGGACTCATCCTGGACGGCCTGGGTGCCTTGTTATCGTTTCTGGCGGGTGCGGCCTGCTCTGCGATTTTGATCAACTGGGGGCGGCGCGAGAGCCTGCACAGCGAATTCGCGCTGCCGTTGATGCTTGAATCCGTGTTGCTGGTGTGTTTCGGTCTGCTGGGCAGCAATCTCGAGCGTCACGAATGGCTGTTCGTGCCGGCGACGGTCATGGTGCTTTGTTTCATCATGGGGTTGCAGAATGCCATGATCACAAAGCTCTCGAAGGCCGAGATCCGCACCACGCACATAACGGGTATGGTCACCGACATCGGCATTGAGCTGGGTAAGCTGTTCTACTGGAACCTGGCCAGAGCCAATTCCGCCAAGCCAACTGTGCTGGCCGACCGGAGAAAACTGCGGGTGCTCGTTACGCTGGTCGCGCTGTTCTTTGCCGGCGGTGTAGTCGGGGCGGTAGGGTTCAGGCACGTTGGGTTCAGTGTGACCCTGCCATTGGCCACATTGCTGCTCGCACTTGGTGCCGTACCGGTCATGGATGATGTGCGAAGCAACATGTTGCGCTCGGACTTCCTTCCACGACTCGCCGCCCGCGCGCGCGCATGGGCACGGGAGGTCAAGTGCGACGTCCACGCGGTGTGGCTCGCTGCGCGCGATCCCCGCACGCCCTGGTATGCGAAAGCGCTGGCCATGCTGGTGGCCGCCTATGCGTTGTCTCCGATCGACCTGATTCCGGATTTCATCCCGATTCTTGGCTATCTGGACGATGTGGTGCTGGTGCCCCTCGGCGTGTTGCTGGTGGTCCGGATGATCCCGGTTGAAGTGATGGAGGAGCATCGAACTGCCGCCGCGCTCGCTGCGGAGCGTCCCGGCAGCCGCATTGCGGTCGTCGTGATTGTTGCACTCTGGCTTGCCACGGCTGCGGTGGCAGTGGCCTGGCTGGCGCGGCTGCGCATTTGATGCGCGCGCCGCCGGCCACCAGGTCAATCGCAGGTAGGTGGACAGGCCAATGAAGGGGGACGCTCAAATGGGGGACGCTCAAATGACTCAAGTGACTGAAATGACCAGTCAAAAAATCAGATTCTTTCGCTCACGGATTCCCTCATTCGAATGCACACCTGGCTGCCATGACTGCTGTGGGCCGGTGATGGCGTCGACGGAAGAGATGTCGAGGCTTCCCGTAAAAAGCGATGCCGAGCACGAAGCTGCGCTTGAAAACCTGAGTTGCCCTTATCTTGGCAGCAAGGGTTGCCAGGTTTATGCCGAGCGCCCGTTGGTCTGCCGCCTGTTTGGCACTACGCCCCGGCTGGCCTGCCCGAATGGAAACCGGCCCGAGGTGATGGTCGATCCTGATATAGATCGCCAGATTCAACGCTTCTTCGTTGAAACACGTCACGTATTAGTCTGAGGGAGGTCTTGACGAGCGCGGCCGGGATCTCGGTCGCGCTGAATATGGACGTCGCGCATGATGTGGGCCCACTTCGGCGTATCCGTGCTGACCACCGCCGCCGACTCCCTGGGCGCCGAACCCACCGGCTGGAGGCGCATCGTCACTAGCCGCTGCCACACCTCGGGCAACTTCGTGACGCGGAGGATCTCGGGCGACAGTCGGGCCTGGAAGTCGCGCGGGGCACACGTCGGGAGGAAGAAGGCTGGAGGTAGCTGGTCCAGCATATATTTCAGCTGCCTGCCCGGAGGGGAAAATCCCTGATTCTTTGTGACCTACCTGTATTCTTCAATTTTTTAAAGATTCGTGCGTCATGAATCCTTGGATAAATATTTAATTGCAAATAAGCTCATGGGGTGCGTCGGAGCCAATATACAGCTTGTCGATCGGAGTGCAGCCGGAGTTTGGCTGACTTGCCGCGTCCTTACTTGTTACGTAAGGGCAAAGCATAACTTTAATCCCGGTGAGTACCTCCCAGAATCCGCTGCAGGCAACTGCGCTATATCTCGTTCTCCCATCCTGGACCCAGAAGCCGGCTTGAGCGGGGTTATTGTGCTCAAGGATTTTGTAGTTGACCTTACATACGACCGATTGTTGAGGCACGTTCAAACCCTCACTTGGCTGGGTCACATGACTAACACTGCCTGGGGGATTCCTCGGCCTGGCCCAAATGGTAATGGTCTGAGCTGTGGCTGAAACATTTGGTGCCATCCCGCCACACGAATCTATATATTTGGTTCCGGCAGAATCTACTACTCTTTCTGCTGTGGCAACACTATTTTCGCCGGAAAAAGATGGGCGATTCGCGCATCCCGCCAAGGTAAATAATATTACAGTGCAGGAATAAAGTTGAGGATAATATCTTTTCATGATGTGAGTATCCTATGGCGGGATTATAGGCGACAGTGAAAAGAAGAGAGTCAGGAAGGGTGATTGCACGAAAAATTCTAGAGATTTTTCATATTTTTTGGCCGCAAATTGATCATAGGCGAAGACGTCATCAAGGACCAGATCGACATCCGCTACATCTTCGACCCACGGAGGGTTCATGGGTGGGGAGCATGTAAATCGAAAAGCCTGAGACGCCCGCCGCCGACTCGCTAAGTTCGCCTTCAACCTCTGACCAGGCGCTACGCTTACCCTCGCGCGGTCCGCCGTGCGGCGTTCGGCATACACGTGCAAAGGGGCTTGCTGAGCCGGAGTGATCGAAAGGACCGTTCCCGTACACGCTGTGTAGGACCAAGGTCCAATTGAATCATAGTGTCGGTGTGACACTATGTACTTGCAGTCTGGGAATAGTGCAAGCCTGTGATGCGGACGCGCTAACTTGGGGTCAGCGAAACTGCCATTCGAACCAGGGTTTCATCGGCATGCTGCGCGGCATAGAGACCCCTTGCGCCGGATGACTCCCGTACCGACGTCCGTGCTTTTTGCGATTTGATATGGAGTCGCTAACATGAAATATCCCTTAATCGCGTTGGTCATCGCAGTCTCCGGGTGCGCCAGCCTACCACCACCACCGCCGTCAGACGTTCGTCCCGTCGGCCAAAGTCAGCTCGCCCCCAAGGCGGCCGCTCAATGCATCGGGTCTAAATGGGCGAATAGCTCTGGGCAGGTGGTCTATATGCAGTACATGCTCGCTAACGACCAGGCATTCGATGTCTACGTTCCAGGCCAGCAACCACCAAGCGGCGCGGCCGCCATCGTACGCCAGGGCGCGAGTGGGTCCGGTTCATCGGTGGGTTTCCGTGGCACTGACAGCAATGCGGCTAGCGCCATCAGCCAGTGCCCATAGGCCTGAGGGCCGCCGTTACTCCCGCGCCAATGCAACATCGCTCATCAGGGGGTGGTCATGAATCGTCGCATGGTAATCCTGGCGCTGGCTTGCTTATCGGCCACGCCGGCTATCGCGCTCGGCGCAAGCAAGGAGGAAAAGCAGGGGAAAGTACGCAAAGCGGCACAAGATTCTTTAGCTGCCCTCTACAGGGTGCAACCGTCGGCGCGCAAGGCTGTGGAGTCTGCGGCAGGCTATGCGGCGTTCAGCAACTTCGGCATGAAGATCCTCCTCGCTGGCGGAGGGTCGGGCGAGGGCGTCGCGGTCAATAACAAGACCAAGGCCATGACCTATATGAAGATGGCGGAGGTCCAGGCCGGCCTCGGCATGGGCGTGAAGAAATTCCAGCTGGTCTGGGTATTCGAGAACGAGACCGCGCTGAACGATTTCATCACGTCCGGGTGGACGTTCGGTGGGCAGGCAACCGCCGCGGCGAAAGCCGGCGACAAGGGCAGCGCGTACCAGGGGGCGATAGCCGTGGGGCCTGGCGTCTGGCTCTACCAGCTTACCGATAAAGGCCTGGCGATCGAACTCACCGCTAAAGGGACCAAGTACTACAAGGACGACGACTTGAACTGAGCTTGGCTGCTCCGGTTCAGGGAGCGGGCAGATTGGCGTGACCACTCGGTCTGCTCGGTCTTCGCGTTGTCCGGAAAGGGGCTTCTGCAGGGTGACTTTTCCTACAGGGCTTCGGCATTGACAGATTGTCACGCCGTGAGCGCCTGTCGCGGGCCGCTCTGGTCAGCGACAGTCTTGTGTCGGTCCGGGGCGCTCCACGAGCGTGCATCGTAGTGCCAACGCAGGCATGCGATGCCGGGCCGCGCCTCGTCGGCGCACGACACCCGCGCTAGTAGCGCGGCGCCCGGTCTCTGATGCGACCTGCCCGTAGCCACTTTCTATGTCGGGGGTGCGTTCGCCACGTCGGTTAGCACCGCGTCCAGGGTGTCGGCGAGCAGGTCGGCATGCGCCTCCGTGAACACCATGGGAGGACGGATCTTCAGGATGTTGGCATGTTCCCCGGTGGCGCCGACCAGCACATGGCGGCGCCGCAGGCCGTTGACGACGCGGGCGGTTTGCGCTGTCGCTGGCTGCCCGGCATCGCCACCATTCACAAATTCCACTGCGACGAACAGGCCGGCCCCACGGATGTCGCAAATCAGCGGGTGCCGTGCCGCAACGCCGGCCAGCCGCTCGCGCAGGTGCGCGCCAACGCGCCGTACCTGCGCCGTGAGATTCGTCTGCTCAATCACGTCCAGCACCGCCATGCCGGCCGCGACCGAGACCGGGTTGCCGCCGAAGGTATTGAAATAGCGGCACTCGCGGCCAAACGCCTCCAGCACCTCGGGGCGCACAGCCAGCCCGGCGAGGGGGTGGCCGTTGCCCATTGGCTTGCCCATGGTAACGATGTCGGGTACCACGCCGTGCCGCTGGAATCCCCAGAACGCGTCGCCGGTGCGGCCCAGGCCAGGCTGCACCTCATCGGCAATGAACACGCCGCCGGCCGCGCGGATGACGGCGACCGCGTCTTTCAGGAAGCCGGGGGGATCGGTGAAGATGCCGTCGCTGGAGAACACGGTGTCGACCAGCAGCGCGGCCGGGCGGATGCCGTGCGCGCGCAGGTCGTCGATGGCGTGCCGCACGCCCTCGGCGAATACGGCGCCAAGTTGCGCCGGCGGGACGCGGTAGCTGTCCGGAGCCGGCACGGTGCGCACGCTGTCGCCGAGCTTCACGTAGCGCCCGAGCGAAGGCGATGCCTCGGCAATGGATGCGGTGACGCCGTGATAGGCAAAGCGCGTGATGATCAGACCTTGCGCGCCGGTGTGGGCGCGGGCGATTCGCATTGCCAGGTCGTTGGCCTCGCTGCCGGTGCAGGTGAGCATGGCATGGCCAAGCGCATCCGGCATGGTGCCCAGCAGGCGCTCCGCGTAATCCAGGATGCTTTCATGGAGGTAGCGCGTGTGCGTGTTCAACTGGGCTGCCTGACGGGCGATGGCATCCACCACTTGCGGATGGCAATGGCCGACCGATGCGACGTTGTTATACGCGTCGAGGTAGCGCTCTCCTCCGGCGTCGTAAAGCCACGCGCCGTCGCCGCGCACGATGTGCAGCGGCTCCTCGTAGAAGAGGCGGTACGCCGGCCCGAGCACGCGGGCACGCCGCTCGGCCAGTTCGGGAACGGAAGGGGTCATCGTATTCCTTGGTGTCGTGGTCACGCCAGCCCGCAAGCTCGTCGCAGGACGTTGCGTGCCTGTGCGGTGGGAATGGCGTCGCAGGCCGTCAGCCGGTCCCAGGAGACCGCATTGTTGCGCAGCAGGTAAGGGGCGTTCTCCGGATGCCGCGCGGCGCGCCAGCCGCTGATGGCCACCACCATCACCAGCCGGGCTTGCACCAGGTCGAACAGCACGTCGATCTCATCGGCTTCGAGCGGCAGCACCGCGTGATAAGCGGCGACGAAGTCCGCCAGCGTGGCCATCGTATCGCCGGCCGGATCTACTTGATAGGCGGCGGCCACGGCCAGGTCGTCGATCAGCGGCGCATGGACCATGTCGCCAAAATCGAGCACACCCGCAATGCGCGCATGGTCTTGCGGGTCGACCAGAACGTTATAGATATTGAAGTCGTTGTGGATCGGCTGGGCGCGCAGGCGCGACAGCCGGGGCTGCACGTTGGTGGCGAAACGATCCAGCGCGCGTATCGCCTGCTCGCGGCGTGCTCTGTCCGGGACGCAGTCGAGCAAGCTCCGCACACTGTCGGCGCGCTGGATATCCCACGGCAGCTCAAGCTCGCCGGCGGGATGGCGGAAGCCGCGCAGCGCCAGGTCGAGCCGTGCCAGCGTGCGCGCCAGTTCCCGCGTCTGCGCCTGCGAGCGTTGCGCTTTTGGCAGCGGCTCGCCCGGCAGGTAGCTGAACAGCCGCACCACGCGCGCGTCGCCGCCGGGCGGCTGCGCGATCAGTGAAGGCTGTCCCGTCAGGGTCGGCACAATACGCTGCACCGGGAGCGTGGGATCGGTCGCTGAAATATGCAGCAGCGCCTGCGTCTGGAAGTCCGCTACCAGCGGCAATTCGGCGGGATGGGAGACCTTGAGCATATAGCTTGCCGCCAGGGTTTCCAGCAGGAAGTTCTGGTCGCGCTCGCCGGTCAGCGGGGAGAGCCGGCCCGCCAGCCCGTACTGCCGCGCCAGCAAGTCTATGGCCCACGCCAGCGGGACTTCGGGTGTGCCTTCGCTCAGCACATCCCCCTCTTGGGAGCCGGCGGCCAGCGCCGCATTTGCCGGCCCATTCATGCTGCGCTCGCGAAGCCGCGCAGCGCGCTGGAGAGATTGGGTCCGAGGTCGTCGGAGAGATAGCCGCCTTCCTGCACCAGCACGGTCGGCAGGCCAAGCCGGGCGATTTCCGCAGCGATGAGGGCAAAGCCGGGCGTGGTGACGGCGAGTGCCTGATACGGGTCTCGCTCGTGGGCGTCCAGTCCCAGTGCCACCACCAGCGCGCCGGGCGCGAAGGCGCGGATGCTCTGGCACACGTCGCGCAGGGCCGCCAGATAGGCCTCGTCGCCGGTGCCGCGGGCCAGTGGCCGGTTGATGTTGTAACCCAGCCCTTCCGCCTCGCCGCGCTCATGCGCATGGCCGGTGAAGAAGGGCGTGAACAGCATCGGATCGCCATGCAGCGACACCGTCAGCACATCGTTGCGGCGATAAAAGATCCCCTGCGTGCCGTTGCCGTGATGCATGTCGATATCGAGGATAGCGACGCGTTCATGGTGGCGACGCAGATGCTGCGCGGCGATGGCGGTGTTGTTCAGGTAGCAAAAGCCGTTGGCGCGGTCCGCATAGGCATGGTGGCCCGGCGGGCGGCACAGCGCGTAGGCGGCACGTTCGCCGTCTGCTACCAGCTGCGCGGCGTGGGTGGCCACGTCGGCCGAGCCGACCGCCGCGCGCCAGGTGTTGGGCCCGATGGAGCAGGCAGTGTCGCCCATATGGAAGCCCGCCTGGCCGACCACGCTGTCGGGATAGGTGCAGGGCTGTCCGGGGAACGGATGAATGTTGGGTAGCACCTCTTCAGAGGCATCGGGCAGCAACTGCCAGCGGTCGTACGCGGTTTCCAGGAAGCGCAGGTACTCCGGCGTGTGGATCGCGGCGCGCGGGCCCGGACCGTGATCGGCGGGGGCGATCACGTCGTGGCCGTTGGTGCGCACCGCGGCCAGCAGGCGCAGGGCGCGTTCTGGCTGCTCGTTGCTACGCTTCATCTTGCCGCGCACCATGAACGCGTGCGGGTCGTGGTCGAGATGCTGATCGCTGTAGACGACTTTCATAGGACGGACTCCATCGGAGGCGCCTCGGTGGCGCCTTGTTTCTGCATGAACACCGCCCGGACATGCACCCAGGCGTCTTCGATATGGAAGCGCACCGCGGCTTGGGCGGCGGCTTCGTCGCGCCGGGAGATCGCTTCGGCGATGGGGCGGTGGGTCTCCGCCACGGCCTTCGGGTCGTGGTAGACGCTGTCGATCAACGCCACGATCATGCGGATTTCCGTCTGCATCTGCGAGAACATCCGATGCAGGTAGGCATTGCCGGACAGCTCGCAAATGGCCGTGTGGAAGGCCAGGTCGCGCGCCACCCGCTCGATCTGCGGCAAAGAGTCGGCCTCCAGCACCATGCGCTCGACCATGGCCAGGAGCTGCTTCAGGCCGGCCTCGGGCGCTTGCTTGCACGCCAGCGACGCCGCCATCAGTTCCAGGTTCAGCCGTACCTGGAACAGGTCGTCTATTTCGCGCACAGTCACCGTGCGGACGGCAAAGCCGTGGCGCGGCCGCGAGATCAGCACGCCTTGCCGCTCCAGCCGCCGGGCCGCCTCGCGCACCGGTGCGCGGCTGACATTCATGCGGCGGGCGATGTCCGCCTCGACGATACGGCTGCCGGGCGGCAGCCGCCCTTCGACGATGGCCTGGGTGAGCTGGGCCTCTACCGCCGCCACCAGGTCGGAAACCTCGATCGAGGCAAACGGAGAGGAGGGCGAGGTGTCTTTGAATATGGAATCCGACATGGGCTTAGTCCTTGGGGCGGGCCACGACCGGCTGCCCTGATGGCACCGGCCGCCCGCGCAATGCGAGGTAGCCGCCCGACAGCGTGATCAGCACGATGCCCGCCAGCGCGATGCCGTCGGGCGGGCGCTGGAAGACAAAGGTGCTGATCAGCACGGCGAGCAGCAATTGAAAGTAATTGAGCGGCGCGAGCGTGGAGGCGGCTACACGCCGGAAGGCACCGAGCAGCAGGAGCTGGGCCAGCCCGCTGCAGGCGCCGCCGGCCATCATCAGCATGATATCGGGCGCGGACGGCATGACCTCGGGCAGCGTCACCAGCGCGGGTACGCCGGTCACCACCAGGCAGATCAGCGCGGTCCAGGCGTAGAGTACCGGCCCGGCGACCACGCCGGCCAGCCGGCGCGTCAGCAGCTGGAAGGCCGCGTAGCACACGGCCGATACCATCATCAGCACCGTACCCACGAAGGGCAGGTCACCGCCTGGCCGCACGATCAGCAGCATGCCGCCAAAGCCGGCCAGCACGGCAGCCCACTGCGCGCGTCCCACCCGCTCGCCCAGCACCGCCGGCGACAGCGCCACCATGATCAGCGGCGCGGTGAAGTAGATCGCCGTTGCCTCGGCCAGCGGCATGTACACCAGCGCGGCCATGAAGCAACTGGCCACGATCCCGAGCGCCAGCCCGCGCACCAGTAACAGCCACTTGCAGGGCGTGCGCCACAGCTTCAGGTCGCCTTTGCGCACCAGCCACACCAGCGCGATGACGCTCACCGACACGTATCGGGTGAGGTTCATCATGGGCGCCGAGTGGTCGCGCAGCATCCACTTGCAGAAGGCGTCATAGCTGGCAAACGCCACCAGCGCGCAGAAAAACAGCAGGATGCCGTCGCGGCGCGCGCTTGCCGTGGTAAGCCGTAGCGATGGATTGGCGGGGCCGGTCATCAGGCCGCAGCCTTGTCGCTGGCCGGGAGCTCATGCTCCAGCGCCATCATGGCTTTCTCGAAACGCGCGAACAGTTCATCGATCTGCGCCTCGGTGACGATCAGCGGCGGGCAGAACGCGATGGTGTCGCCCATGGCGCGCACGATCAGGCCTTGCTCCTGCGCCAGCTGGGCCAGGCGTGGGCCAGTCTTTAGCGCAGGGTCGAAGCTGCGCCGCGCCGCCGGATCCGCCGCCAGCTCGATCGCGCCCAGCAGCCCGACCCCGCGCACCTCGCCCACCAGCGGACGTCCGGCGTATGCGCACAGCGCTTGCTGGAAGCGGGGCGCGACTGCGTTCACGTGGTCGAGGATGCTGTCGTCCTCATAGACCCGCAGTGTTTCCAGCGCCACTGCCGTGGTGACCGGATGACCCGAGTAAGTGAAGCCATGGCCGAAGGTGCCGATCTTGCCGCTGTTGGCGGCTATCGCCGCGTGCACCATCTCCGATACCATCACCGCCGAAATCGGCATGTAGCCGGAGGACAGCGCCTTGGCACAGGTGAGGATGTCCGGCCGCATGCCGTAGGTGGTGGAGCCGAACATCGCGCCGGTTCGCCCAAAGCCGCAGATCACCTCGTCGGCGATCAGCAGGATGTCATGGCGGCGCAGCACGGCCTGGATTTCGGCGAAGTAGGTGGCCGGCGGCACAATCACGCCGCCCGCGCCCATCACCGGCTCCGCGATAAAGGCGCCGATGGTATCCGGGCCTTCCGCCTGGATCAGCGCTTCCAGCTCCCGGGCGAGGCGGCTGGCAAACGCTGCTTCGCTCTCGCCTGGTGCGCCGTAGCGGTAGTGATGCGGGCAGCCGGCGCGCAGGATGCGGTCGATGGGCAGGTCGAAATCGCGGTGATTGGCTTGCAGGCCGCTCAGGCTCGCCGCCGCCACTGTGACGCCGTGATAGGCGTTGGTGCGCGCGATGATCTTCTTCTTGTCCGGCTTGCCGATGGCGTTGTGGTAGTACCAGACCAGCTTGACTGCGGTGTCGTTGGCCTCCGAGCCGGAGTTGGCGAAGAACACCTTGGACATTGGCACCGGCGCCATCGCGACCAGTTTCTCGGCCAGCATGATGGCCGCCGGGTTGGAGCGGTGGTTGAAGGTGTGATAGCAGGGCAGCGTGCGCATGGCCTGCACGCCAGCCTCGATCACGCGCGCATGGCTGAACCCGAGGGAACTGCACCACAGGCCAGACATCCCCTCCAGGTAGCGCTTGCCCTGGTCATCCTCCACATAGATGCCGTCGCCCTTCGTGATGACGAGCGGGCCGACGCCGGGGTGAGTGGCCAGGTTGGTAAAGGGGTGCAGGTGGGCCGCGATATCGTCGGCTGCAAGGGCGGCGTGCGAGGGCAAGGCGACGGTCATGTCGGGTCACGTCCTGTTGTAGTTGTCTGGTGTGTTGGAGGGGAGGGCAGCGGCATGGCAAGGCCTGGCTCAGCAAGATCAGTATCCCCGCGCCGGATCGACTGCCACCGCGGGTCGCTGCCCACGGCGCAGTTGAGCCAGATTATCCAGCGTCTGGCGCGCGATCGTAGCCGAATCGGTGCGAGCCGCCACATGCGGCGTGACCACGATGCGCGGATGCCGCCAGAACGGATGCTCCGCCGGCAGCGGCTCGTGCTGGAAGGCGTCCAGCGTGGCCGCGCCCAGCGTGCCTTCGTCCAGCGCGCGCAGCAGGTCTGCCTCGACGAGATGGCTGCCGCGGCCCACGTTGATCAGATGCGCGCCGCGCGGCAGGCGGGCGAACAGGTCGGCGCACAAGAATCCCTGCGTCTGCGCGGTAAGCGGCAGCAGGCAAACCAGTGCGTCGCAGCCTGCCAGGAAGGCATCCAGGCCGTCCTGCCCGTGGAACGCTTCGACACCCTCGGGCAAGTCAGTCTTGGGGCTACGGCTCCAGCCGCGCACCGAATAGCCCACCGCCTGCAGTGCGCGGGCGCTGGCAACGCCCAGCGTGCCAAGCCCTGCAATGCCCACGCGGTGCCGCGACGGCACCACGATGGGCTGCTCCTGCCATTGCCTGGCTGCCGCGCTGGCCAGATAGGCGCCCATGCTGCGCTGGTGCTGGATCACGGCCCATGTCACGTAGGCCGTCATGCTGCCGGCCATCGCGGTATCCACGATGCGGCACACGGTTGGCCCGGACGGCAGGTCCGGGTCGCTCCGCAGATGGTCGATGCCTGCGCCCAGCGACTGCACCAGGCTCAGCTTCGGCATGGCGGCCAGCAACCCGGGCGGGGGCACCCAGCAGACCGCGGCATCGATCTCGTCGAGCGCACCCAGGTCGGGCCCCATGCGCAGGTCCAGCCCGGGCGCCGCCGCGCGGAAGGCGGGAACCAGGTAGCTCATGTCGAGCACGCTGCTAAGCAGTGCCACGCAGGGTGGCTTGCCGGCCGCCATATCCTTCATGTCCAATGTCGCCGCTGAATCTTCGAGGCCGGTGCGCGTCATGCGTAGCCTCCGACCGCCTGCAGGCGGGCCGGCTCCTGTGCCTCGGTAACCTCCTGCGCCCGTGTCAGGCGCGGGATGGCCTCGATCAGCTTGCGCGTGTACGGATGCTCGGGCGCGCTCAGCACGCGGGCAGTCTCGCCGTATTCGACCACTTCGCCCCGCTGCATGACGGCGATCTTGTCGCACATCTGCGCCGCCACGCGCAGGTCGTGGGTGATGAAGACCATGGCCAGCTTGAACTGCTCGCGCACCTTGGCGAACAGCTCCAGCACCTGCGCCTGCACGGATACATCGAGCGCGGAGACGGGCTCGTCCGCCACCAGCAACTCCGGCTGCATGGCCAGCGCCCGGGCAATGCCGATGCGCTGGCGCTGCCCGCCGGAAAACTCGTGCGGATAGCGCTCGGCCGCCTCCGGGCCCAGCCCGACCAGCCCGAGAAGCTCGATTGTGCGGGCCTGCGCCTCCTCGCGCGAGACCCCCTGGGCGATCGGGCCGGAGGCAATGGCCGCGCCGATCCTGTGGCGGGGATTGAGCGAGGCGTAGGGATCCTGGAATACCATCTGGAGCTTGCCGCCGGAGCGCTGCAGCAAGCCGCTGCCCTGCGACAGGTTGCGCCCGTTGATCACGATGCGGCCGCTGTCGAATGGCGCCAGGCCGACGATACAGCGACCTACCGTGGATTTGCCTGAGCCCGATTCGCCCACCAGCCCGAGCGTCTGCCCGCGCAGCAGTTCAAAGTTCACGTTGCGCGCGGCCTGCACCTCGCGCCCGCGCCGCAGCAGGCTGCCGCCAGTGCGATAGGTCTTGCACAGGTCCTGCACCTGCAGGACGCGGTTGAGTTCCGCCTGCACGGGCGGCTGGCGCAAATGGCCGCCGGGAATCGCGCTGATCAGCTTGCGCGTATAGGGATGCTGCGGATCGGTCAGCACGCGCGCGGCCGGCCCGGCTTCGACAATGGTGCCGGTCTGCATCACCACCACCATGTCGGCGATCTCGGACACCACGCCAAAATCGTGCGTGATAAACAGCACGGCCATGCCGCGCCGCTTCTGCAAATCGCGGATCAACTGCAGGATCTGCGCCTGGGTGGTCACGTCGAGCGCGGTGGTGGGCTCGTCGGCAATCAGCAGGCGCGGCTCCAGCGCCATGGCGCACGCGATCATCACGCGCTGGCGTTGCCCGCCCGACAAGCGGAACGGATAGCTGTCGTACAGCAGTTCGGGATCGGGCAGGCCGACATCGGCCAGCGCCGCCACGATGCGCTTGCGCTTCTCGGCCGCGCCCAGACGTTGGTGCGCGTCGAACACTTCAGCGATCTGGTCGCCGATGCGCATCACCGGGTTGAGCGCCGTCATGGGTTCCTGGAATACCATGCCGATCTTCTGGCCGCGCAACTCGCGCATGGCGGCGTCATCCAGCTGCAGCAGGTCCTGGCCCTCGAACAGGATGCGCCCGGCAACCGGTTCCACATGTGGCCTTGGCAGCAGGCCCATTACCGCATTGGCGATCATGGACTTGCCCGAGCCGGACTCGCCCACCACGCACAGCGTCTGGCCGGCTTCCAGCGTCAGCGATGCGCCTTGCACCGCCAGGGCGCGGTCGCCGCCGGCCGGCAGGCGGATGCTCAGGTCCTGGATATCAAGTACCGGTGCGCTCATCGTCCGCTCCCGCCAAGCCGCGCGTTCAGCGCGTCGTTCAGGCCTTCGCCCACCATGTTGAGTGCCAGGACCGTCAGCAAGATGGCCGTGCCGGGAAATACTGCCATCCACCAGGCCTGGCGCAGCACCGTGCGTGCCGAGCCCACCATATAGCCCCAGCTCATATGGTTAGGGTCGCCCAGCCCAAGAAAGCTCAGGCTGGATTCGAGCAGGATAGCGGTCGCCACCATCAGCGACGCCATCACCACGATGGGGGAGCTGGCATTGGGCAGGATCTGCGACAGGATGATGCGCGGCGTCGATTGCCCGGCCAGTTTGGCGGCCTGCACAAAGTCGCGCTGGCGCAGCGTGAGGAACTCGCTGCGCACCAGGCGCGCCACCGGCGGCCAGGACACGATGGCGATCGCGGCCA
The DNA here is from genome assembly GCF_057814235.1 of Cupriavidus sp. F041. Lineage (NCBI taxonomy): Bacteria > Pseudomonadati > Pseudomonadota > Betaproteobacteria > Burkholderiales > Burkholderiaceae > Cupriavidus > Cupriavidus sp. F041. The sequence continues at coordinate 174,147 of NZ_JBVASY010000001.1, read as the reverse complement.
CGATGGAGCCAATGGACGGCTCGAAGATCGCCACCAGCACCAGCGCCAGCGCAAAGCTCGGCACCGCCTGGAACAACTCGGTAAAGCGCATCAGCGCTGCATCGATCCAGCCGCCGAAGTAGCCTGAAACGGCGCCCAGCGTCACACCGATCAGCAGCGAGACCACGGTAGACACCACACCGATCAGCAGCGAGATGCGCGCGCCGTGGATCACGCCCGCCAGGATGTCGCGCCCCATGGTGTCGGTGCCCATGGCAAAGCCGGCCTCCTGCATGGGCTGCAGGAACGGCTGTTGCACCATGTCCCAGGGATCGTTCCCCGCCATCCACGGGCCGAACAGCGCGAGCACGGCAAAGCCCGCCAATACCACCATGCCGAGCACGGCTGCCTTGTTGCGGCAGAAACGCCGCCAGAAAGTATTTTTCATTGCATCTCGATCCGCGGGTCGACCAGCGTGTAGACAAAATCGGTCAACAGGTTGAACAACACGGCCATGGCCGCGGTGACCAGGAAGCAGCCCAGCAGCAGGTTGTAGTCGCGCTGCAGCAGGGCGTCGAACATCAGGCGGCCAATGCCGGGCCACGCAAACACCGTCTCGGTCAGCACCGCGCCGCCGATCATGCCGCCGGCCTGGATGCCGGCCAGCGTGACGACCGGCAGCAGGGCGTTGCGCAAAATGTGGGCGCGCTGGATACGCCCCGGCCGCACGCCCTTCGCACGCGCGGTCTTGACGAAATCCATCTGCGCCACCTCCAGCATCGAGGCCCGGGTCATGCGCGCATACACCGCCATGTAGAACAGGGCCAGCGTGAGCGCCGGCAGCACGAGGTGCGAGGCAATGTCGAACACCAGCGCCAGGCCGTGCAGGTCCGCGCCCACAGTGAAGTACCCAAAGCCCGGCAGCCAGTCGAGCTTCACCGAGAACAGCAGCACCGCCATCATCGCCAGCCAGTACAGCGGCGTGGCATAGAACACCAGGGCGAACAGGGTGATGGCGTTATCCACCCAGCTCCCGGCACGCCGGCTCGCCCATGCCCCCAACACCACGCCGAACAGCACCGAGAGCAGGAAGGCGCTGCCGGTCAGGATCAGCGTGGCGGGCAGGCGCTGTCGGATCAGGTCCAGTACCGGCTGCTGCTGCCGGTACGAGTAACCCAGGTCCAGCTGAACCACATGGCCGAGGTAGGTGGCCAGTTGCTCCGGCACCGGCTTGTCCAGCCCGAACTGCGCGCGCAACTGCGCGACGAACTGCGGGTCCGATGCGCCGGCCTCGCCAGCCATCACCGAGACCGGATCGCCCGGTGCGGCCCGGATCAGCAGGAAGTTGACGGTCGCGATGACCAGGATCGCGATCACGCCCTGTACCATCCGGCCTAGCATGCGCTGCGTACGACTCATGGCTTTGCCCCCGAGATGAAGATGACTGCCATCACGCCAGCCAGGCGCGGCCGAGGCCGTCGTTCAGGCCGATGCCGGAACTGATGGGATTGTTGATGCGGGTGCGGAACAGGGTGGGGAAATTGAGCTCGTGCATCCACACGACGGGCATTTCGTCGACCAGGATCTTCTGCACCTGGTGGTAGATCGCCGCCCGCTTGGCGGGATCGATCTCGCGCGCGCCGGCCTGGAACAACTCGTCGACCTTGGCGTTGCGATAGCCCTCAACGTTGTTGAAGGGCGAGCCCTGCGCGATGTTATCCGAGGTGTAGTTGCGCGCCACGCCCAGTGCCGGATCGCCGTACTGGTAGACGTATGTGAAGGCGAGGTCGTAGTCCCACTTGTTCAGGCGCTCGCCCCAGCCTGCCACGTCGGTGGGCGTCATCTCGATCTTCACGCCAGCTTGCTGCAGGTTCTGCCGTACGATTTCGGCGGAGCGGGTCCAGGTTTCGCCGTAGGGCAGGGGCAGCAGGCGCAGCGTTTCGCCCTTGTAGCCGGATTCGGTCAGCAACTGCTTGGCGCGGGCCAGGTCGCGCGGATACTTGGCCACATCGGTGCTGGCGTACTTGATGTGGCTGTTGAAGGGGCCGGTGGCGGTTTTCGCATAGCCCTGCCATGCCACCTTGGAGATCGCATCGCGGTCGATGGCAAAGGCCAGCGCCTGGCGGAACTTGATGTTGTCCATCGGCGCCTTGCGGTTATTGACCCACAGCCACGAGTGCGGCGCGAAGAATTCCCAGCCCTTGGTGGTGACCTGCACGCCGGGCAGCTTGCTCAGGCGCGCCACGTCGAAGTACTCCACCGCGCCGCCGGGCACCAGGTCGACCTTGCCGGACTCGAACGCCGCGGCTCGTGCGGAGGCATCGGGAATCACGTGGAAGTACACGCTGTCGACCAGCGGCACGTCGGGCTGGTGGTACGCGTCGTTGCGCACCAGCTGGATGTACGAGCCGCGCACCCATTCCTTGAACTTCAGCGGGCCGGTGCCGATGGGCCTGGCGTTGGCCGGGTTGGTCAGGAAATCCGTGCCCTCGTAGATATGCTTGGGCACCATGGGCATGGTGCCCACTTCAAAGATGCCGAGGAACGGGCCAAACGGATACTTCAGCTTGAACTCCACCGTGAGCGGGTCCACTGCGCGGATGCTTTCCACGGCCGCCAGGTTGGCCCGCAGCCGGGCGTGCGTCTTGCGCAGGAACACATCGGCGGAAAACACCACATCGGCCGCGGTGAACGGCTTGCCGTCATGCCACGTGACCTTGGGCTTGAGCTTGAATGTGTACACGGTACCGGTCGGGTTGACCGTCCAGGAAGTCGCCAGCGCCGGCTGCGGCTCCAGTTTCTCGTCATAACGCAGCAGGCCCTCGTAGATGTTGCCGGAGATCAGTTGGGTGGGGCCGTTCTGGGTAATGCCGATCATCAGGCCGGAGGGCTCCGGCTGCACGAGCGCGTTGATCACGCCGCCCTTCTTTCCCTGCGCGAGGACGTGGAACGGTACACCCGCGAGCGACAGCCCGGTGGTGGCGACACCCATTTTGATCAGTTGGCGACGATTCATGGCGAGACTCTCCTGGGGGCTTGGTATGTGGAACTGGCAAGACGAAAGGGTGGGGGGTCAGTCGCGGAACGACGTGGAAGCGGCGGGTTCCAGCCGCTCGAGCAAGGCGCGCCACTCACGCGTGTACGGGTCGGGTGACCCGGCAAGCCGGTTGGTATCGCCGCTTTCGTACTGGCGCGCAGTTTTCTCGCGGATGGCCTCCGGCACCGGATTGACCAACTGGCCGCTCGACTGGATCGCCACCTGCACGCGGCAGGCGCGTTCGAGGTTGTGCATGAGGATGAAGGCCTCCGCCACGCTGCGGCCAAGCGTCACCAGGCCGTGATTGCGCAGGATCAGGGCGCGCTTATCGGGGCCGAGATCGGCGATCAGGCGAACGCGCTCTTCATGGTCAAGCGCAATGCCCTCGAAGTCGTGATACGCAACGCGTTCGTGGAACTGCAGCGCCCACTGGTTGGACGGCTGCAGGCCGCAGGCCAGCGACGATACCGCCACGCCTGCCACCGTATGCGTATGCAATACGCAGGCTGCGTCGTGGCGCGCGGCGTGCACCGCGCTGTGAATCGTGAAGCCCGCGGGGTTGACGTCCTGCCCCGGCGGCCCGCTGATGATGTGCCCGTCGAGGTCGATGCAGACCAGCGATGAGGCGGTGATATCCCTGAACAGCATCCCGAAGGGGTTGATCAGGAAGCGGTCTTCCGTGCCGGGCACACGCGCCGAAATATGGGTGTAGATGCTGTCGTCCATGCCATATAGCGCGACCAGGCGGTAGGCGGCGGCGAGATCCTCGCGCACCCGTTGCTCAGCCTCGGAGATGGCGGGAACCAGGCGGGAAGAGACGTTATTGCCCATTTTTTTATTCCTCGGATTGGCGATAGGGTGACTGTATGTCGATATTCAACTGTCGACAGTAGGCAGTTACACCAATAACGCAAATTGCGGACCACCTTTCTGTCCTCGTGCGAGCCTGCGGTGATGTTGGTTTAAATATCTGATTTATAAGGGTATTTATTCGTTGCAAAGAGGACGGGACGCGCGGACGCCGGAAGCGTGAACCGTGCCCGCGAATGGTGCGGCGCACAAGAGAAGGGCGCCGGGCAGGTGGACGGATGGGCATTTTGAACGGAAAGGTGACGCCGCAAGCCGGGTGGCGGCACCAATAGGGAGTAGGCGAATGCCGGGGGTAAATCAGGCAGGAAGCTCGTCGATCAGATTTCAATCCCCGACGAGATATGGCATCGAATGATGCACTGCGGTCCTGCGCGCAGGGCAGGTGTGGCACCCACGTTAGCGCTGTTAGTGGGCATCATGGCCGCGTCACTGTGCCGCCGGCGGTGACTGCGCCGCCACGTACTCGTACCGCCGTTGGTGGCGGTCGCGGTTTCGGAGCGCAGACAGGTGGCGCCGGCGCAACTGGTATTGCCGTCATGCTGCACCGAGCGTCCGGTCGGCGCTGCCGCATTCGCCGTAGTGCGCGTTGTTGCAGGCGCCGTGCGCCGTGCAGGCCGGATGCGGTGACACCCGGCGACATATTTCCCGCATGGCGTTCGGCGCGGCCGACTACTACATTTGCCTCACCGACGCGAACGCGGCCCTTCCGCAGACAACGCGTCCAACTCACTGCATTGGAATGAACATGCACAACTTTGCAAAAATCGCGTTCTTCGTCACGTCGTTCATCGTGGCAGTCTCGCTGGTCGAGGCCTACGTCCTGGCCCGCAAGGCGCGAAAGGAAGGCAAGGCCTACCCCTGGCACGAAGTCTGGATTTCGCTGGCCGACCTGGCCGGCCGCAAGCTGTTTGCGCTGCTTCCGCTGTCGCTGGCCACGCCGATCTTCTCGTTCGCCTGGGAACATCGCATCTTCACGGTCGAGATCAACAGCGCGCTGATGGTGCTGCTGCTCTTCATCGGCCAGGAATTCTGCTACTACTGGTACCACCGCGCTTCGCACCGCATCCGCTTCTTCTGGGCAACGCATGCGGTCCACCACTCGCCGAACGAACTGACGCTGGGCACGGCCTACCGCCTTGGCTGGACCGGCAAGCTCACCGGCACGGCACTGTTCTTCGCCCCGCTGGTCTGGCTCGGCGTGCGTCCGGAAGTCGTGCTGGCTGCCCTGAGCTTCAATCTGCTGTACCAGTTCTGGCTCCACGCCACCTGGATCCCGAAGCTCGGCTGGTTTGAGTACGTGTTCAACACTCCGTCGGCCCACCGCGTGCACCATGCTTCGAACATCGGCTATCTGGATGCGAACTTCGGCGGCGTGCTGATCATCTTCGACCGCCTGTTCGGCACCTATGTGGAAGAACGCGCCGACGAACCCTGTGTCTACGGCCTGACCACTCCGACCACGACGCACAACCCGATCGTCAACCAGTTCGAGCACTGGGTCAGCCTGGCACGGGACATCGCTTCGGCACGCAACCTGTGGGACGCAATCAGCTACCTGGCCCTGCCTCCGGGCTGGAGCCCGGACGGCAAGGGCGACACCACGGAGAACCTGCGCCGGCAAAACCATGAAGCGCAAGCCGCGGTGCCCTTAACGACTCGCTAAGCCACGGCGGCACGGTCCGCAACCCAAGCCTGAACAATGAACGCCCGGGCTATGACCGGGGGTTCATCACTGGGCTGAGTGAGCGCCATTAGGTTCTCGGGCCCGTGGTGTTGGCTCCAGCCTCTCGCCTCGCCAAATTCCTGCGCGGCTTTCGCACCACGTTCAACTTCGACGCACACCGGCAGCCGCAAGGGTACGGGATGATTGGTGGGGTACGTGATGAAGAGCGCCAGCAGGCGACTAGTCGCGATCAGCAAGTTGGCGTTCGACGTCATTTCGCAAGACTCGACCAGGCCCGAATACCGGCAAGGCGACAGCCTCGATGACTAAACACAAGCACTGGTTCCGGGCCAAGTTCTTTCAGCAGTACCGGCTGTTCTTCCGCTGCCACGCGCCACGCGCCGAGCGAGGTGATTGGTTCGCCACGGTCAACGACGAGGACACCAAGCGTGCATACGAAAGCAATGGGTTCCGTCGGGCGCTTTGGCGCGTGCCATAGAAAAGGCAGCGTTGGGGCAACGACAGTGCCGACGCCTGTAGATGCGTTGTTCAAGGGCTGCTATAATCCGTCCCGTTTCGCTTCTCGGACGTTTGCCACATTCAATTGAGTGGTCGCTTTGAATGCAACTGCAGACAACGGCTATAAGCGAACGCCCTTTCCGGCTTGCCCATCTAGCCAGGTCGGCTCAGCGGCACTCAAGCAAGCAATTCCGTCGCGGCGCGTTCGCCAGGGATGCAATGCGGTGGCCTGGCATGCTGCGCGCGCGATCCTAAAAACCTCTGCTGGGCGTGGGACGATCGGTCATATATCCGTCTCGTCTTGTCAAACGGGCGTGAGAGCCGGTTGGTAGAATCTGTCCCCCTATGCAGACTGGTCCGCCCGCTGGTCACGCCGCCCCTCAATTCATCCACGCGCCGCGAGACATCTGGAGGCATGCCTGCCTCACGGATGTACGATCAAATGCATGCTGTAAGAGAAAATGTCCTCCCAGAATCGATCTGGAGTATGGAGAGTTAACGCGCATGCCGCCACGTACCATCTCCGTCGTGATCGCGGACGATCACCCGGTGATTCAGCTCGCAGTCAAGACCACCTTGAGCGAGATCCCGAATGTCCATATTTCTGCAATGTGCTCTTCAGGAAAGGAGCTCTTCGCCGCGCTGGAATCCCACCAGCCTGATCTCATCGTCACCGATTTCACAATGGAGCGTTCGCAGGGCAATGACGATGGACTTCGGCTTATTCATCGACTCAGAAAGTCCCGCCCCGACACGCCGATCGTTGTCTTCACGATGCTGACCAATGGCGGCCTGCTCACGCGCATCAAGGAGATGGGTGTCGATGCCATCGTGGGGAAGAATGAAGAGCCAGGCATCCTGAGGCAAATCTGTATCGATGCGATGTCCGGCAATGCCCAGCGCCTTTCACCGGGAATATCGGCACGGATGGCGAGCGCGGGTGCGCTGGTCGAGGGCAGCACAAAGCCGCTGTCTCCGAAGGAAATCGAGGTGGTGCGGATGTTCGCGGCTGGTAGCACCATCACGCAAATCGCCGGATATCTCCATCGATCCCTCGCAACCATAGCGACGCAAAAGCGCTCCGCAATGCGGAAGCTGAACATCACCGGTAATGCAGACCTTGTCACGTACGCGCGCGAGAACGGTCTTACTTGATGCAAAGAACACGCGAGCGGTCGCAGCAATCGTCATTGCATGGCGCCCACTCGGTTGAGCGGAACCTGCAACGGGAACGCCGGGTGTTCTCGATGGTGATACTGCTGCTGGGGCTGGTCGCCATCGCGATCGCCTCGGCAATGGTGTTCGTACGGCTGAATGGCTCCCTGCGTGCCCAGGAGCAGGTGGCCCGCCTGTATGAACAGGGGGTCGTCGATGCCGTCCTTGAACGCCGGAGTACTCTGACCGCGACAAACCTGATTCTGGAGCTGCGTGCCAATGGCACATTCCCCCTGTCGCAGGGCAGGCAAGCCCACAGTCTCTGCGCGCAGGTTTCACCGTCTGCTCCGCCGGATGATGTTCTGCAGCAGAGTTGCGACCAATCCGTCCGGACGCTGACTGCCGCAAGCCAGAAGCCGTCGATCGAAATGGTCTCGATCGCAAACGGCGCGACGTATCGTTATGAGGCGCCAGGTGCGCGGCCGGCGCTTGCGCTGGTACCGTCGTCAGTGATCACCAGGACGATCCTTCAACGCTTTAAGAGCCGCGATATGGATCTCCTGCAGGCGGCGAGGGAAAAGCGCGTCGTCTGGCTGGGAGTGCCGGCGCGGATGCCCGGAGATGATCCGGAAATAGTTGGCGCATCGCTGGTCGCGAAAGGCAACGAGCTCTACGCCATCGTATTGACGCGAATCCCCCTGCAAGACTTGCTGCGGCCTGCCGGGCCAAACCTGTCCATCCCGGAGCCAATTTTCTTCAATAGCCTCGGCATCCCCCTGGTTGCGGCAGGCGCAAGGGACAATGCACAACGACTGGACTCCAGGCTGGAGGGACGTCCGGATGCGCAGTTTCACTGGGTCCAGGACTATGGCTGGGCACTGCGCCGTCCGCCACTCGTTGCGGATTTTGGCCACCTGATCTTTGCGCTCCCGATAGGACAACAGTTTCAGGAAATGAGGGGGGAACTGTTTGTCATCTGCCTGATCACAGCCGCGCTTATTGCATTGCTGTTTGCGATGTACCGCTACTGGAACTATCGCTTCCTGACCAGCACTTACGCCGAAGCAGCGCGCGCGCAGCAACTCCTGCACGAGGCAAAACTCGCGAGCGATGCGGCCGCCAGGGCCAAGGTGGCCTTCTTTGCGTCGATGAGTCACGAGATACGGACGCCGCTTTCCTCTCTCCTGGGGAACATGGAGCTTGTCGCCATGGGCACTCTGGGGCCGGAGCAGCGGGCGAGGGTTAGCGCAATGCAGGTGTCGGCCGAGGGGCTGCTGCAGATCGTCAATGACGTGCTCGATTTCTCCAAGATCGATGTGGGGGCGTTGAGCATTACGGAGGAGCCTGTGTTCGTCACGGAGCTCCTCAGTCGTATCGCGATCTCGCACGCCCCGCTTGCGGCGCAGCGCGGGTTGAGATTTTTTGCCGTATATGCAAAGGACATCCCGGCACGACTCAGTCTTGACCCGGTGCGCCTGACCCAGATCATCAACAACCTGCTTGGCAACGCCTTCAAGTTCACCCAGGTCGGCAAGATCGTCCTGCGCGCGCAATGGGTGGATGAGAACCTTGAGATCGTCATTACCGATACCGGCGTCGGCATACCGGAAGAGTACAAGGATCGACTCTTCCAACCATTCTCCCAGGTTGACAACAATCGCCTCGCCCAGGCCCGGGGTACCGGGCTTGGACTGTCAATCTGCATGCGGCTGGTGGAGCGGATGAACGGCCGCATCACGCTGGACAGCATCTTGGGCGTCGGAACGCGCGTTACGGTCCGCTTGCCTCTCAGTGTGTCCGATGCAGCTCGGCCCGCAGCGCGCTGGAGTTTGCCGCCGAACCGGACGCTTGTCCTGTCCCGAGAGCCGGAGTGTCTTGAGGGAATGCTGAACCATTTCGACTGGGGAGCATGCCAGCCGTCTGCCCGGTCAAACCTGGACGACCCCGTTGACGCGGATAGCTTTGACTTCCTGCTGGTGACTGAGGCATTTGATCCGGACGAAGTCATTGCGTGGTGGCGAATGCCGGCCTCAGTCGTCTGGTTGAAACAGTTGGGACCGCTGGTCGCGGCGAAGCGGCCGGATGGTAGCCAGGAGGTGTCTGCCTATAGCCTGTCCGGCATATACGCTGCTGCGCAGGCGGCCATCACAAAAGCTCCGCAACCGAAGCACTCAGACGAAAGCCGACCCGGCCCCGCCATGCAAGAGGGATCCGTCGCCCCGCTTGCGGGCCTTTCCGTGCTGGTCGCGGAAGACAACCTGCTGAACAGAACTCTTCTGCGGGACCAGCTCCACGTGCTGGGTGCGAGGGTTGCCGAAGCGGGCAACGGCAACGAGGCCATGGCAACGCTGTCGAAGCAGAGCGTGGATGCGGTTCTGACAGACATAGACATGCCCGTCATGAACGGATTCGACCTGCTCCATGAAATGAAACAGGGTGGTGCAAAGATTCCCGTCTATGCCGTGAGCGCAAGCGCGAGGCCCGAGGATGTCGCAGAAGGGCAGGCAAGAGGATTCACGGGCTACCTCACGAAACCGGTGTCTCTGGCGACTCTGGCTTCGGTTCTTGCGTGCGTCGCCGCTCCGGCCGGCATGACGCATGCGGACGATGAGGAGGCGGCGGCAGCGTTGCCGGCCGACGACGATCTTCCTGAGCTGCCGCCGATCCCTGCCGAGTACGCCGAAGCATTCCTGGCGCAGACCAGGGCAGATCTGGATGCGTACGACGCGATTCGGACAGAGAGGGACATGCCTCGATTGGAACGGCTGCTGCATCGCATCTCAGGCCCCCTCGCGGTCGTCGGCCGCTCAGAACTGTCCGAGCTTTGTGAGGACCTGCGCAGTTACGCAGCGCAGGTCGCATGCTGGGACGATGAGGTCGAACTCCAGTCCGCCTTCATCGCGCAAGGCCTCAGCCGGGTGTGTGAGCGCCTGGACGCTGACTAACCAGATTGCCGGCAGCGCCGATCTGCTGGTTCTCCAGGTTCAATGATTGCGCCCCCGCCCGCGCGGCCTGCAATTGGGCCTTGACGTCGTACTGGCAAGCCTGCATGCATGACGGGGCGCGGCTATTCAGTGCAATAAGCCCTGCATAAGGGGGCCGGGGTGACGGTAGCCGCTCCACTCTCGCCGGAGAGGCCATGCTGGAAACGTCCTAGAGGACAGCGCAATCTTCGGCGCTGGCGGCAGCAGCCACATTGACACGCGCATCGTTGTGAAATACGACGCACAAGAAGCTGCCTGTGACATCGTCCGGACCGGGATCTTCATGCCACAGCGGCGGCAGGGGCGCCGTGAAGGCGTGCTGCTCGCCCTGACCGAACGCGGCGCTGGGTTCCGTACCGGCCCTGGCTTCGCTCCAGGTAATCGCGATGGGCCCCTCTGGCTTTGTGCCAAGGAAGCAGAAGGATGGGGATGACTGTGAGTGCCGCAATGCGGGCCCGGTCTCGCAGTGGCCGGCGCGCACTGCCCGCACGTCATGATCGGTGTGATTGACGGCAACGAGCTTTTTCCACGGCCAGGGGTCCTGGAACGGACTCAAGGTCCCGGCATCGGGGATCGCACACCCAGACAAGGCGCTTGCGGCTGCGAGGGCAATGACTCTCGCGGAAATCAAGGAAACGGCATTCATTTTGCTAATCAGTCGAGGTGAGCCTGAGCTTCACCCGAGGGCATACGACGGCAGACAGGTTACGGCGGCCTCGACGCGGCGGCTATCGAAGGAATTCGAAAAGCTGCGCGACACCCGGGGCGGATCAATCTTGTGCCCCCTCACTTTCTAATTTCTTTGATAGCGGCGATCGGCCCTCCGGCATAAGGTGTGCGCTCTATGGCGACGTGACCGGCCTCACCGGTGCGCGTCGACGCTATCTGATTCACTTCGAAGGAAACTGCAGACATGATCAAGAACTGCCTCTCGGCTGTCTCGACAGTGGGCGCGGGCGCGCTTTTCGCGGTTGGTTCGAAATGGCGCCGCACGTGGACCGGCGCGGGTGGCCGTGGGGTAGCGAACGTGGTGATGGCCCTGTTGATTGCCGGCGCCGGGCAATCGTATGGGCAGATCTCGCCCAGCCTGGGGCTGAGAGATGCTTGCTCAGGAGCCGGTCTTGGTTCGAATTCCGCAATCTGCCGTGCCGAAAGCGATTCCAGCCAGAGCAAATACAACCTCCTGTACGCGGACGATGCGCCAGCAAGCGAAGGCGTGCAGTCGCCCGGAGCTGAGGCCGCTCGCCCGTGCCAGAACTGCGGAGCAGGCGGAATATCCGACCGGCCTGCAGGGCGCACGCAAGAGGGCGCCTCCGGAGGCGGCCACCGCAGTGAAGCAACGTGTGCCTGGACGGCACACTGTAATTCGTAACCCTACCGTTCACCTGAAGTCCCCGCAGCAGCGCGGCGCTGGCGCATCACTGCGGAGATTTGCACGTCAAACACTGAGCCCTGTGTGCTCCATCTCAATATTCCCCGATGAAACTACGTCAATATCTGCTGACGGGCGCTGGCCTGCTGGCATTAAGTGAACCAGCTCTCGCATCCGCACTCAGTGGAAAGGCTCTCGAGACCGCTGCCAATGCCATTTCGTGGGTGGTGTTGATATTCGTGCCGATCGCAGGGGTCTACCTGTTCTGGATGCTGCATATCTGGCCTGAAAAGGTCGCTCAGCGAAAGCAGCACCCGCAAAAGGAAGCCATCCACGCGCTGTGCCTGCTTTCGCTCTTTTTTGGGGGACTGTTGTGGCCGCTGGCCTGGCTCTGGGCGCACACCAAGCCGGTGTTCTACCGGGCTGCCTATGGCACCGACAAGGCGCCGGAGAACGATGAGGCGCCAGGGCATAACACGGCGGAGCCGGCTTCAAGGCCGGAGCATGCTGTTTCAAATGGGCCCCGTAACGTCGCAACCCTTCAGGCGCTGGCGACGACAAACGGCGCGCTGGACGGCATTCCCGGCGGGATGTCCGGCGCAAAGGAGCAGATCTGAATGGATGCGCTGCTGCTTGGTATCTATGCGCTGGCCGTCTGGCTGATCTTCTTCAAGCTCAAATGGCTGCCGTGGAACACGACTTCCATGGTCATCGTGGTCACGATTCCGGTGATCGCGATGACGCTGCTGGTCCTGACGCTCAACGTGGTGGCTCCTTCCTCCCATGATGTCAGGGTCGTTGGCAAGGTTCTTCAGGTAGTGCCGCAGGTCCGGGGGCGCATTGTCGAGCTTCCGGCTGAGGGTAACCGGAGCTACAAGAAGGGGGATGTCCTGCTGCGCATCGATCCGACGCCCTATCAGGCTTCTGTCAGGCAACTCGAGGGCAGGTTGATGGCTGACGACGCCGCGCTTGCGGAGGCGCAGGCCGCTGCTCGTCAGCTCAGCGAATCCGTGCGCGGCGCGGCCGGAAGGGTTAGCACCGTGCAAGCGAAGCTGTCACTTGCCAGCCAGAGGCTCAAGGAACACGAGGCGCTGCTTGCGGCGGGGGCCGGTTCGAAGTTCGACCGCGAAGATGCCTTGGCCCGGCACCACGAACTGGAGGGCGAACTGATCAGCGCGCAAGCCGTCGAGGACGAGGTCAGGCAGAAGCTTTCGGCCAAAAGCCAGGGGGAGTTTGCCGCCATTGCCACCGCGCGTGCCAAGCGTGCGGAAACTGAAGTCACGCTTGAGAACGCGAGATGGGAACTCGCCCAGACAGAGTATCGGGCGCCCGCTGACGGCAAGGTTGTGAATCTGCAGGTGCGGGTGGGCACCATGCTGGTTCCATTCCCTTTCTCGCCAGCATTCAGCTTCGTGGAGAATGAGCAGGAGGTGATCGCCTTATACAAGCAGAACGAGCTTTACAAGGTCAAGGAAGGGGATCTCGCTGAGATCTATCTGCCGACGAATCCGGGGGACATCATCAAGGCGAAGGTGGATTCGATCGTGTGGGCGCAATCGCAAGGCCAGTTTGCGCAGGGCGGAATGATCCCGAACACAGGTGCTACCGAAGTCGCGCCGAACCGATTCGCGGTCAAGCTGGATCTGCGTGATGAATCGAAGGGGTTGATGCTTCCTGTCGGGGCTGTCGGCGCGGGTGCCATCTATACAGCGCATATGAAGATGTTTCACATCATTCGCATGGTCTTCCTGCGCGTCAGTTCCAAGCTGAACTATCTCGTATTCAAGCTTCACTAAGGGGAAGTCTGTGTCGTCTCACCTCAAGAAGACCTTTCCGGTATTGCTGGTGCTTCCGCTCGCAATGCTCTTCGGCTGCGCCCTGCAGGCGCCGCCTGATGGCGCGGAGCTGCAACGCCAGGCTGTTCCGGCGCTTGAAGGACAGCACACCTGGGCGAACGAGGCCGTGGCAGGCGATCCTGTAGACGGCTGGCTTGCAACCTTCGAGGATGCCGAGCTCCAACGGCTGGTGCAAGAAGCGATCGCGCACAACGGCGATCTCAAGCTCGCCGCGGTTCGCGTCCAGCAGGCGCAGGCGCTTGTGACCATGCAAAGCAGTGGTCTGTTGCCGAGCGCAGGCGTGAAGGGCAGGGCCGGCAATTCGGAAACCCAGATCCTCTCCATTGGCGCGAGCTGGGAGATCGATCTCTGGGGGCGCATCCGCGCGCAATCGCGGGCAGCAGAATCCCAATACGCTGCAACCACAGACGATTATCTTTGGGCCCAGCGCGTCGTCGCCGCAGCGACTGCCAGAGCATGGTTCACGCTGATCCAGTACGAGAAGCTGGAAGATCGGCTGCGGCAGGCCGTCGGCGTACAGGAACAACTGGTGAAGATCACGGGCCAGCGTGTTGACATCGGCGTAGCGCCAGACACTGAGTTGGTGGAGACAAGAAATTCGCTCCGGGCGCATCTTGATGCGCTCAAGAAGTCCGAGCTGGCGAGAAGCCAGGCTGCGCAAGCCCTGGAACTGCTGCTGGGCCGCTACCCTGCCGGGGAAATCGCGACGGAGCTGGAAATGCCGGCCGTGCCTGCGGCCCCCGAGGCAGGCTTGCCGGCAAATCTGGTTGATCGCCGCCCGGATCTCACGGCCGCGGCACTCCGCGTTGCTGCGGCCTTCGATCTGAGGCAGTCGGCTGAGGCAGCGCGCCTGCCGCGCATCTCGATCAGCGCGGCCATTACAGGCATCCGGAGCGACGTGTTCCTGCTCAATCAGGCCGGCAGCCCAATCAAAGGACTGAATGGCTCGCTTTTCGCACCGATATTCACTGGAGGAGAGCTCAAGGCCAGGGCGGACTACTACACCGCTGAACAGAAGGCCGCCCTGATTGCCTATGGCAACAGTGCCCTGCAAGCACTGAGTGAGGTCGAAGCGGGGTTGCGTGCCGAATCCATCTTCGCAGAGCGCGGGAAGCAACTGCAGGACCGGGTAAATGAGAGCCGGGTATTGGTACAGAGAGAAGAGGCACGCGTCAGGATCGGCGCCTCGAACACGCGCAGCTTGCTGAAGGATCGGCAGGCACTGCTGGCTGCCGAGATGGATCTCATCAGCGTGCATGGTGATCATCTCAACCAGCGGATTACCCTATTGCTGGCGTTAGGTGGAGACTGGAATCTGAAGGGTGATTCACACGCATGAACAACCGGCTGCGTGGTTTGCGGTGGTCACACCCCGCTGCGTGCGACTACGCACTGGCGTCATGCCGCAGCACTCGCGGCGCGATATCCGGAAGTCCACGTGGAAGCGGACGTGCTCTACGTCGATGCCGGCGATGTCCTCACGTCTGCCGGTAGTGCGGCGGGAATCGACTTGTGCCTCCACCTGATTCGCCGGGACCTTGGCCCGCGCGCAGCCAATCAGGTCGCACGCCGACTTGTCATGCCACCCCACCGCGAAGGCGGGCAGGCCCAATATATCGACGAGCCGGTCTCAAAGCGTAGCGGCTCTTCGCTGGCACCCTTGGTGGACGCGGTGCGCGCAACATTGGACGAAGGCTGGTCGATTGTCAGAATGGCAAAGCAAACTGCGATGAGTGCCCGAACCTTTCAGCGGCACTTTGTCAGTACGATGGGGATGCCGCCAGGGGAGTGGCTGCTTTCCGAGCGCCTGGGCCGGGCCAGGGCATTGCTCGAAGAGACCGATTTATCCGTGGATGAGATCGCGGTGCAAGTCGGCTTTGGTGCTGCAGCCACTTTGCGCAATCATTTCAGGACTCGCCTCGGAACCAGTCCGGGTTACTACAGGCGACGGTTCAGCGCATCCGAGGCACACTGATTGCCTAGCCGAGTTGTCGCGAGAGAACTTGAGCGGTGCGCAGCACGATTTCCGGTTTAGGGCTGCGCACCTCGGTCGGCTGGCTGGAAACCGGTCATCCTGTTTTTCCTGAGCAACGCCCGATTTCAGGCATCTGAGGCAGCCGGGACTGCCGAGGCGGGTGCGTGCGAAATACGGATGGTCACCCTCAACCCGCGCTGCGCATCCTCGTCGGTGTAGCCAATGCTGACCTGTGCGCCGATGCGGTCTGCGATCGTCCGGACGATGGACAGGCCAAGCCCTGAACCCATCGTCTCGTTGCCCAGCACCCGGTAGAAAGGATCGAAAACGCGGCTTCGCTCTTCAGGCGGAATGCCGGGGCCGGTGTCCTGAATCTGCAGGATCGCCTCTCCCGCCAGCGACCGGACGGACAGATCGATGCGGCCGCCCGCCGGCGTATAGCGGATTGCATTGTCGACCAGGTTCCTGACGATGGTGAGCAGGTCGACCTCGTTGGCCAGCACCTTTGCATCGGATTCTCCTTCCACGCCCAGGTCGATGTGCCTGGCTTCGGCCAGCGGCATCAGGTCTTCCAGCACGCGCCGGTAGATCCGCCGCACAGGCAGCGGGACCGCCGGCACAGGCACGGCGGATTGCGCCCGGGCCAGGCTCAGCAACTGCTCCAGCAGGTTCCTGCCTCGCTCGATGCCCTGGCGGAGTGTCGCGAGCCGCGCGCGGCCGGTCTCTGACATCTCGGTGCCGGCGAGCCGCTCCGCCTGCAGGGAGAGCGCCGTCAGAGGGGAGCGCAACTCGTGCGCGGCGTCAGCGACGAAGCGCCGCTGCGCTTCCATCGATTGCGAGACCCGGCCCAGCAGGCGATTGATGGCCACCACGAACGGACGGACTTCTGTCGGGACATGCTCCTGCGGCAACGGGTGCAGTTCCTGGTCGCCGCGCCGGTCGATCTCCGCTGACAGCAAGGCGATCGGACTGAACATCTTGCCCACCAGCCTGGCAACGATCAGGAGCAGGATGGGCACGAGTACCAGGAAAGGGAGAATGGTGCGCAGTGCGCCATCCCGGGCGATCTCGTCGCGAATGCCCGTTTCCTGCGCCACGACGATGCGCTCGCCCGAGGAAAGCGTTCGGACGATGGCACGGAAGTGCTCACCCCGGATGCTCAGGGATTGCAACCCGTCCGTGAGCGTCGCCGGTAACGCCAGGCCGGCTTCCGGGCTGCCGTCACCGGTGCCGGCCTGCGGCAGGTATTGCACGATGACGCGGGCTTCCTCGTCGCTGTGCGGCAGCCGCCCGGTGTCTCCAAGGTGGGGCACCGGCAGGTGCTGGCGGTCGAACAGGGTCGAGACCTGGCGCAACATGTCGTCCTGGAGTTCGTTGGCTTCCCGGAAGGCTGCGGCAAAGGAGAATACGCCGGCGACCAGCGCAATCGCGAGGATGGCGAGCGACAGCCAGAGCGAGAGGCGAAGGCGGACCGAATCCTTCAGCCTGCTTTTGAAACCATCCATCCCACGCCCCTTACATTCCTGATGGCGTCGCTCCCCACCTTCTTGCGCAAGGAGTGAATCAGGAATTCGATCGCATTGCTTTCCACTTCCTCGCCCCAGCCGTAGATGCGTTCTTCGAGATCGCTGCGGGAGAGGATGGCCCCTGGCCGGACCAGCAAGGTCTGCAGCAGGGCGAACTCGCGGTTGGTGAGTTGCACGGCTTCGCTGCCCAAGGCGGTTACCTGCCTGGTGGCAGGGTCGAGGGAGAGTTTCCCGTTGCTCAGCACCGGTGCCGCCACCCCGCCTTTGCGCCGCCACACGGCACGCATGCGGGCGAGCAATTCGGCCATCTCGAACGGTTTGAGCACATAGTCGTCGGCGCCTGCGTCCAGGCCGCGAATCCGGTCGTCCAACCCGTCTTGCGCGGTGATGATGAGCACCGGCACCGTGTTGTCGCGGGCGCGAAGCGAAGCCAGCACCGTCATGCCGTTCTTGCCCGGCAGACCGAGATCGAGCAGCACGATGTCGTAGTCCTGGCAGGCTAGTGCATCGAGCGCCGCTTGCCCGTTGCTGACCCAGTCGGCGGCGTGGGAAGCATCTTTCAGTGCCTCCCGGATCGCCTGCCCGATCATCGGATCGTCTTCGACCAGCAGTACGCGCATCCCCTCTCCATTGCCTGCGGAGCGCTGCCAGTCCGGCGGGCTGACAGTCTCCAGGCTCCACATCATATCGCCTCCAGAGCGCAAATCGACGGACATGCGGCGGTGGAGAAGGGTTCAGTGGCCTGCGCGCGCCGCAGCCTTCTGCGGAAAGAACAGGATGCATGCCACCATCAGCGACATCAGTGCAGCCGAGGCGGAGAAGCGGTTCACGGCCAGCCCGCCGGCATGGAGCGGCTTGTCGAGGAAATCGCCCACCACGGCGCCGAGCGGGCGCGTCAGGATGAAAGCTGCCCAGAACAGCGCGGTGCGGGATACGCGCGTCCAGTAGTGGGCCGCGACCAGCGCAGCCAGCAGCGCGCCGAACAGGGCCATGCCGCCCAGATAGCCCAGCCCGGCTGTATCCGCCGTCCAGTCGCCCAGGGCCGTGCCGAGCGTCTGTGAAAACATGATCGTCACCCAATAGAACATCTCGGCCCTGGGCGACTTCACGGTATCAACCGATACGGTTCCAAGCGTTCGGTACCAGACCGCCAATGAGAGCATCAGCAAGACGCACAGCACCGTTGTTCCGCCCGCATAGCCGATACGGAGCGACCGGTCGGCAAAGTCTGCCAGGGTCGTGCCCACGGTCGTAGTGGCAACGATGGTCACCCAGTAGAGCACCGGCCGAAAGCGCGTGGCAGAAATCTGTGCCGACACCGCGATCAGGAAAATTACGGCAAAGATCGCCGTGCTGATGAGGTAGCCAAGATTCAGGGACATCGACAATGCATCGCCGCCGGTCTCTCCCAGCGTGGTTGCCGCTATCTTGATGATCCAGAAAACCAGGGTGACTTCCGGCACCTTGCTCAGGCCCTGTTCAGCCGGGGATCGCGTATCCGATTTGTTCATGCCTCTCTCCGGGATTGATTGCTTCATCGCATGGATGCAGTGCGCAGTCTGGCGGGCCTGACTTAGGCCAGCCATAGCAGGTCAGGGCAGCACCCAGCCCCGGTGAATCAGCTTGGCGAACAAGCGGCGATAGATGCCTATTGCCACACGGTAGATGGGCATGGCGAGCCATCCGCCGGTGCGTAGCGCAAGCCAGCCGCACAGCAGGGCGACCACGGCGGATCCCGCCATATCGAAGGGGAAATGCACGCCCAGGTAGATGCGTGCCCAGGCCACCGGGATGCCGAGCAAGGCCAGCGCCAGTCCTGCCATTCTTGCGCGGGCCGTCATCATGAGACTGAACGCTACAGCCCAGATCAGTGTCAGGTGATCGCTTGGGAAAGACGAATCGGGAGCATGTGGGATCAGGGTGTGCCCCAGGCCGGTCATGAAGGGGCGGGGATGCTGCCAGCACAGCCCGATGAGCTGGTTCGCAAGCAATCCCAGGCAGCCCGATACGGTGGCCGCCAGCAGCGCTTTCCGGTGGGATTCGCCGCCACGCAGCCAACCGATTGCCACCATGGCGGGGATGATCCAGATCGCATACTCGGCAAAGAACGTGGCGGCGGCGAGTGCCGGTGCACCGGGATGATCCGGCGCGTTGATCAGCAGAAAGAGGCTGTGGTTGAGTGTTTCCATGATGGCTTCGGCCGCCGGGGTGCCGGCAGGGTATTGCGCGACAGCAGAGCTTAACGCCGAAGACTTAGCCAGGACTGAGCGCCGCGGACGGCCGAAGCGGCGTCTCGTCAGTGTCTCCCGATGGGGGCATTCAGAACTCGTAATTGATGGATAGATCCAGGGCAAAGTTGGTCGCCCGCTGCGTGATCGGGCTGTGCGCCGCGCTGCTAGCCAGTTGCCCTATTGCGGTGTCGGCGGTCACCAACCAGTGCTTGCGGAAGTACCAGACCGTAGTGATGGCGGCGCCGTACGACACGAGTCCCGGGCTGGGATTGTATTGGGGGTAGCCAGAGCGCGCCGCCTGGGGTTGGCTGACACCGAACCACGCATTCATATAGCGGGCGTCGGCAAAGGTTATCGTGGGACCCGCGAACCAGTAGAACCTCTCCGAACTGCCCGGCAGCGGCAAATAGACACCTAGATCGCCAATCCATCCGTCGGTGCCGCCCATGCTGCGCCGGACATCGGCTCGCACCACCAGCGGGAATTCTTTCGATACGGCATATTCCAGAAACAGTTTGGCTTCGGGGGCAACGTTAATATTGCCCATGCCGTTCAGGTGCCCCGCATCGTCGGCCGCCCGTCGCCCCAGGTTATAGGTGATGGCGGCGCCGCCACGCCAGTGCGTCGCGCGCAGCAAATTAACCCCAATGCCTTCGCCAGTGGAGGCAAAGAACAGGTCGCGGTAACGGATATCGATGCTTGGGCCGACCAGCCAGTGATATTGCTGGGCCCCGTCATACCTCGGCCGCAGGCTGGTGCCCAGACCCAGTCGGACTTCCCAATCGGGAATACTCGGCTCGAACAGCTTTATCAGTGGCACACCGGCCGAGTATTGCCATTCGGCGGCAGGTGATGGTGTTTGTGCCCGGGCCGGGGCGATGAATCCGGCGAAGATGGCCAGCAGTGCGGCGAGAAGATGGAGCGCCAGCCTGCTTCCATGGCCGCTCGCCCAACCTATCCGCTTCGTGTGACGGTTCGACACACCACCTCCGATTTCACATGTTGGGGCGACCTGATTTCTGTAGCGAGCCTGGCAGCTATCTTATAAGTAGGGTAGTGCGCGGAAGCCATACATGCGCGCTATTCTCACCATGCGCGCGCTCTTTCTCTGTCTCCGTCCGGACAAAATCTCCAGGAGGGAGGGTTCGGCATTGGCCTTTCGGTGATCAGAACACTGGCAAGCGCACATGACGGCGCATATGGGAAGCACGCTGACGCTTCCTATTTCCTGTTGTTGTCCCGTCGCCGCCGACCGAGTCACAGGAGAATGTGTTGCTTCGTCCCGCGACAACCGTGATCACGGTGTTGGTTGTTGACGAAAATGTCGATGCCGAGCAGGGGAAAGCCGTCGTACAGGTTGACGGGCCAAGCGCTCTTGCCTTCCGCCTCATTTTGCGTAAATGTGCTGTTTTATTAACTATTCAGACATCCGTGTGCCGGAAAGGCTAGATTCCCTCGACAAATCAATGGGTTGTCAGGGATGTGGCGGATTTTTCACGAATTCCGGCCGACCCTCCGCTTCGCCAGAAGGCCGAGCAGGCGCTCACGCGAGGGCAGGCGGCACAAGAAGGGAGGAGACATTCGATGCATCGCTGTCTCGATACTCGATCGGCGATATGAGCTTCTTCGATGCGCATCGCCCCCAATGTGGCCGAGCGGTCGTTGGGGCGTGTGTCGACCGAAAGCGTAACCTCAAGCGCCGCCCCCTCAACAGAGGGGTAGCACGTGCATTGCCAATTTTTTGGTATTATTTTTGGAAAAGATAATTTAGTTAGCTAAAGGAGTGCGTGAGGTATGGCAACGAACACCAAGGTCAAGGCGCTGACGATTACCAATCCCGCATGCCTGGTCGATGGCTCGGATAGCGAATTCCGGCACCTGGTCAACGGCCTGCTGCCGTTCGCCGCCCGCCTGCTGTCCGTGCGCGATGGTTTCGGCAGTCTGATCGGCCTGACCGGCGTCCAGTATTCGCTGATCCGTTCGATCGCGCATCTCTCCTCGCAAGGCGAAGTGACGGTGAACCAGTTGGCCGAGCATCTGCATTTGAGCGGTCCGTTCGTTACCATCGAAACCGGGAAACTCAAGAAGCTCGGCCTGATCGACAAGACGGCCCACCCCGAGGACAAGCGCAAGATGCTGCTTACGGTGGCAGCGGCCGGCACCCGCTTGCTGAGCGAGCTGACGCCGGTTCAGCAACGCATCAATGACGTCCTCTTCGAAGGCGTCAACCGCACCGAGTTCAAGGTCTTGTGCTCGGTGGTGGATCGCCTTGTGGCGAATGGCGATCGCGCCTCGCTCGACCTGGCGCACCTTCTTGCGCGGCAGCAAAAAGCGTGATGTCCGCTCACGCGGCTGTTCACGCTGTGGCTTCAGTGCGCCGCCCACTGGATCGTGCTGATGTCAATGCCTTCCTGATGCATATCCCATAGCGGGCTGAGTTCGCGCAGTCTGCTTACCGTGTCCCGGACCTGCCGTATCACCTGATCCACTTCCGCCTCCGTGGTGTACCTCCCAAGCGTAAAGCGAATCGAACTGTGCGCCAGTTCATCGCTGCGCCCCAGCGCGCGCAGCACGAAAGATGGCTCCAGCGACGCCGATGTGCACGCGGATCCGGATGAAACGGCAACGCCCTTGATCCCCATCATCAGTGACTCACCCTCGACAAAATTGAAGCTGACGTTGAGGTTGTGCGGGATCCGGTGCGCCGTGCTGCCGTTGACGTAGACCTCGTCGAGTTGTTCGAGCCCGGCCAGCAGCTTGTCCCGCAATGCGCCAACGCGGCGCGATTCCTCGGCTAGTTCGAGCCTGGCGAGACGGAATGCCTCGCCCATGCCCACGATCTGGTGCGTCGCCAACGTACCGGAACGCATGCCCCGTTCGTGCCCGCCGCCGTGCATCTGCGCCTCGATGCGAACCCGCGGCTTGCGCCGGACGTAGAGCGCGCCAATGCCTTTTGGACCGTACACCTTATGCGCGGTCACGGTCAGCAGGTCGATTTTCAGCGCCTGGAGATCGATCGGGATCTTTCCGGCCGCCTGCACCGCGTCGCAATGGAACAGGATGCCGTGTTCCCGGCACAGGTTCCCGATGGCCGCAACCGGATGGATTACGCCTATCTCGTTGTTGACCATCATGACCGACACCAGGACGGTGTCCGGGCGAAGCGCGGCGCGCAGCTTGCCGAGGTCAAGCAGGCCATCTTCCTCGACGTCGAGATACGTGACATCGAAGCCCTGCCGCTCAAGTTCCCGGCAGGTGTCGAGCACGGCCTTGTGCTCGGTCTTGACCGTGACGATGTGTTTTCCCTTGCCGCCGTAGAAGTGGGCCGCGCCCTTCAGCGCCAGGTTGTTCCCCTCTGTCGCGCCCGAGGTCCAGACGATCTCGCGAGGATCCGCGTTCAGCAGTGCGGCAACGTGCGCGCGCGCGGTCTCCACGGCTTGCTCGGCTTCCCAGCCATAGCTGTGGCTGCGCGAGGCCGGGTTGCCAAAGTGCTGGTACAGGTACGGCACCATCTTGTCGACGACCCTGGGGTCGACCGGCGTCGTGGCGCTGTAGTCCATGTAGATCGGGCGTGCGGTGGCTGCGTCCTGCATTCCGTGGTTCTCCTGATGCGGTTGATGCGCCCTTGGTCCGCTTGATGCGCGGGCCGGCGGCGAGAGCTTGCCGCGAGTCTACCGCCGGCCGGGAAAAAACACGTTGGCACCATGCCGCCGGTAGGGTTGCTCGTCGGCTTGTCCGCAACGCCGAATCGACCGGCTCCGGATGAAAGCCGCGCGGACAATTGCCCGGAAAGCCATGCCGGCAAAGGGTTTCAGTGTTCGTGACGGATACCATGCTTGCCAATGGTGAGTACCGCACCAAGGGTTTCTACTAATTTGCATACCAATGAATAGTAGCGTTTATTAGTAGCTATGTTACAAAGCTAAATGGCATGGCAAGACCTGACCGCGTCAACCCGATTCAGGGGCGCTCATGAACCACGATGACGAGACGCAGCTTCTCCTCTGCGCCCCCGCGGGCAGCGACGCGGCAGGGCGCGAGCTCCCGCTTGGTGCGCATCTGGTCACGGCGCGCCGCGGCTACTTCCATCATGGCAGCTATGTTGGGCTTCGATTCCCCGGATCGCAAGCCTGCTCCGGGCCATTTTTTGCGGCGCCGGGCCCGTCGTTGCGCGAAGCCTGACCCCATAACCAAGGGTTTTCACCAGCTTGAATGGAGACGTGGATTGGCATTCAATACTACCTAAATTACAAAGCTAATAAACGAAGCAAGATTGACAAGTGAAGCAGCGGGTCGGAACGCGATCCGCGCCACGGTTTCCATACAGGAGGGATGATGGCCGAAACCCATGCACAGCGCGACGCCAATGCCGACGAGCAGCGTCGCTTTCGCAGCACGCTCGCAATGTTCGCCACGGGCGTGGCGGTGATCACCGCGCCCCGCGCCCAAGGCGCACCGGTGGGCATCACGGTTGCGTCGTTCAACTCTGTCTCGCTCGATCCCCCGCTGATCCTGTTCTCGGTGGACCGACGTTGCCTTAGCCTGGACGACCTTTGCGCGACGCCACGCTATGCCGTCAACGTGCTCGAGGCGAGCCAGCAAGACCTTTCAAACCGCTTTGCTCGGGCGAACTCCGGCAAGTGGGACGGCATCGGTATTGCCCCGGAGGGGAGCGGCCAGGCGGTGCTCCTGCCCGACGCGCTTGCCACCTTCGAGTGCGAGCCGTATGCGCGCCATGACGGCGGCGACCATGTGATCTTCATTGGACGCGTCGTTCGCCACCGGGCCCGGCCGGATGGCAGGCCACTGGTTTTTTTCGGAGGCAGGTATCGCGTTCTCGACGAGACGCCGGCCGCCGCTTGATTCAACGACAGATACGTATTTAGGAGAGAAGACATGGTCAAGACAGGTAGCCGGCATATCGACATGCTGCGTGACGGCCGCGAGGTCTATCTGGATGGCAAGCGGGTCGCGGATGTAACGACCGACCCTGCATTCCGGAACTCGATCCGCAGCTACGCGAACCTCTATGACTTCCAGGCCCGCCCGGAGAACATCGAGAAGATGACCTTCGAGTCGCCGGACACCGGCGAGCGCGTTAGCCGGATCTGGCAACTGCCCGAGAGCTACGACGATCTGGTCGAGCGCCGGATGGCCCTCGAGGCCTGGACGGAACTGCACTACGGCTTCATGGGCCGCTCGCCGGACCATGTCGCATCCTGCATTTCCGGCATGTACATGGGGATCGACGTCTTCGAGCAATACGACCGGGCCCGGGCCGGCGCCCTGCGCGAGTACTACAAGTACGCCCGGGACAACGATCTCTTCCTCACCTACGTCATCGTCAATCCGCAGGCAAACCAGTCCAAGGCGGCGCACGAGCAGGAAGACAAGTACCTGGCGGTGGGCATCTTCGACCAGGATGCCGAAGGCATCACGGTGCGCGGCGCAAAGATGCTGGCAACCAGCGGCATCATGGCCAACGAGGTATTTTGCAGCTGTATCCAGCCCTTGCGCGAGGGCGACGAGATGTATGCGCTTTCGTTCGCCGTGCCCATGAACATCAAGGGCTTGAAAGTCATGTCGCGCAAGTCGTACGAGGGCAACGCGACTTCGGTTTTCGACAACCCGCTGTCGAGCCGCTATGACGAGAACGATGCGGTCCTTTACTTCGACGACGTCAAGGTGCCATGGGAGCGCGTCTTTATCGCGGGCGATGTCGGCATGTGCGCAAAGCAGTTTCATGCCACTCCGGCGCATAGCTACCAGAACTACCAGTGCCAGGTCCGGCTGATGGTGAAGCTGCGCTTCCTGGTGGGCATCGCGCAGCGCATTACCGAGGTCAACGGCACCAATGCCTTCCCGCAGGTACGGGAGATGCTGGGCCAGCTCGCCGCCGAGGCGGCCATGGTGGAGGCCTGGGTCTATGGCATGGAATCCAAGGGCCACATGGAGAAAGGCTACTTCGTGCCCGACCGCAACCTGCTGTACGGATCGCAGGTCATCACCCAGCAGCTCTATGCCAAGGTCCTCAACGCCCTGCGCGAGCTGGCGGGTGGCGGAATGATCATGCTGCCGTCGAGCATCCGCGACTTCGAGAACCCGGCACTGGCCTCGATTATCGACAAGACGCAGAAGTCGCCGACCTGCAGCCCGGAAGAGCGCGTCAAGTTTTTCAAGCTCGCCTGGGACGCCGTCGGGTCCGAGTTTGCATCGCGCCATAACCAATACGAGATGTTCTATGCAGGCGCGGGCTTCGTCACCAAAGGGCACGCATATCGATCTTACGACTGGAAGAAGGCCACCGACCTGGTCGACAACATCCTGGACAGCTATTCGCTGGGCGCGGAGCTGGGCCAGGTGGCGCGCGCTGCCTAAGCCGGCAGCCGTTTTTGAGATTCGCTGACACCCACGGAGATAACCATGGCGATCAACAAGCTTCACGATGAGTTTCACACCATTGATATGGAGAGCGGCTGGGAGGTGCCTCCCGGCTATCCTTCGGGCATCCAGCAGAAGATACTCTCCGGCTCCCTCGACGAAGGCGGCGGCCGCGGCAGCCGCACGCGCCTGCTGCGATTCCAGCCCGGCGTCTTCACCACCGCGCCGTTCGTCCATCGCTACTGGGAGGAGGTGTATCTGCTCAGCGGCGACCTGACCGTCGGTAACGACGAGCGCGGCGAGGGCGGGCGGGCTTTCGATCCAAACACCTATGCATGCCGTCCGCCGGGTGCATATCACGGTCCCTTCAAGTCGAACGCGGGTTGCATGCTGCTGGAAATCCATTACTTCGACCCGGCCTGATCATGGTGGCGACCATAGATTCCGTGATGGGCCAGCTCTCGGCGGGCGCCGCCGATGCGGCGTCGCTGCTGGCGGACTGCGTGGAGCGCGCCTGCAATCCCGGCGGGGAGGGGGCTCGCGTGTTTCCGCACGGCGTGAGCATGGCCGCGTCGAAGCAAGCCACGGCCAGCGACATATTGCGCAGACAAGGCGTTGTCGGGCGGCTCTCTGGCTTGCCGATTTCGGTCAAGGATCTGTTCGATGTGCAGGGCGACGTCACGCGGGCCGGCGCCCGCGTGCTGCCCGAGCAGGCTGCCACGGTTGACGCGGTCGCCATTGCACGGTTGCGCGCGGCCGGCGCGGTCTTCGTCGGCCGCACCAATATGACCGAGTTCGCGTATTCCGGGGTTGGCACCAATCCGCACTACGGCACGCCCCGCAATCCGTTCGAGCGCGCGGTTGGCCGCATTCCCGGCGGTTCCTCGTCCGGGGCGGCGGTCTCGGTGACGGACGGCATGGCTGTGGCCGCGATCGGCTCGGATACGGGCGGCTCATGCCGGGTTCCTGCGGCGCTCTGCGGCATCGCGGGGTTCAAGCCCACCGCGCGCCGGGTGCCGCTGCAGGGCACGGTGCCACTGTCGCCCAGCTATGACTCGATCGGTTGCCTGGCGCAGACGGTTGCCTGCTGCGCCGCGCTCGACGGGGTCATGGCGGGGGAACCGGACGTGCCGTTGGCAGCGAGGCCGGTACGCGGCCTTCGGCTGGCCGTGGCACGGAACGTGGTGCTCGACGGGCTTTCCGGCG
Organism: Cupriavidus sp. F041; assembly: GCF_057814235.1. NCBI lineage: Bacteria > Pseudomonadati > Pseudomonadota > Betaproteobacteria > Burkholderiales > Burkholderiaceae > Cupriavidus > Cupriavidus sp. F041. Next base: position 147,393 of record NZ_JBVASY010000001.1, on the reverse strand, counting down.
AAGTCGCCAGTGCCTATGAGCGGGCTCTTGGCCGGCTGGCTGCCGCCGGCGCCTTGCTGCGGGAGGCTGCCTTCGATAGCTGGAACCAGTTGCCGGAACTGAGCATCAACGGGGGCCTGGTGGCGGCGGAGGCGAGCGCGTGGCATGCCGAGCGGGTTGCCGCCCAGGCGGATCGGTACGACCCGCGAGTCCTGTCGCGCATCCGGATGGGCGAGCAGCAGAGCGCGGTGGATTACCTGCGGATGCGCGCCCGGCGCGAAGCGCTATGCCGGGAGGCACAAGGGGAGCTGCAATGGTTCGACGCAGTGGTGCTGCCGGCGGTGCCGATCGCGGCACCGCGGATTGCCGACCTCGCCGATGACGCCGCGTTCTTTCGTGCCAACCGGCTATTGCTGCGCAATCCCGCCATCGCCAATGTGCTCGACCTGTGCGCACTGACCATGCCATGCCATGAAACGGGCGAGGCACCGGTCGGGCTGATGCTCTTCGGCCAGCCGATGGCGGACCGGCGACTACTCGCCATCGGCATGGGCATGGAGTGCATCCTGCGTAGCCACAAGATGTAGACGCCTTATCCGCCGGCAAGACTTTGTGGCGGCTTCTAACAACGAGGAGGAGAGATCATGTTTCATTTTCGGTTCAAGCCGATGTTCCTGGCCGGCACGATGTTGGGCGCTTCGGCGCTTGCCGCGGCCCAGCCGGGCAAGATCAGCGACGGCGTGGTGAAGATCGGGGTGTTGACGGATATGTCGTCGATATTTTCCGATATTGGTGGAAAAGGGTCGCTCGTTGCCGCCCAGATGGCGGTGGACGATTTCGGCGGGAAGGTGCTGGGATCGGACATCAAAGTGGTCAGCACCGACCACCAGAACAAGACCGATGTGGCCGGGACCATCGCGCGAGACTGGTTCGATAACCAGAAGGTGGACGTCATCCAGGACGTATTGCCGTCCTCGGTGGCGCTCGCGGTGTCCAATCTCGGCAGGGAGAAGCACAAGCTGGTGATTGCCAGCGGCGCCGGCACGACCAGGCTGACCAACGAGGATTGCTCGCCCTACACCATCCAGTATTCCTATGACACCTATGCCTTTGCAGCCAACACTGTCAAAGCCCTGTCAAAGGGCGGCGACAACAGCTGGTACTTCCTGACGGTCGACTACGCGCTGGGGGCGTCCCTTGAGAAAGACGCGGTCGATGCATTGACCTCGGTAGGGGGAAAGGTGATCGGGAAGGCAAAGCATCCCATCAATTCCCCGGACCTTTCGTCCTATCTGCTGCAAGCCCAGGCATCGGGCGCCAAGGTGATCGGCCTGGCCAACGCCGGCAGCGATACCGTCAACGCATTGAAGACCGCCCGGGACTTCGGCATTGGCGGCGCGGGAAAGCAGAAGCTGGCGGGACTGCACATGTTTATCAGCGACATCCATAGTCTCGGCCTGCAAGCGGCACAAGGGATGATGCTGACCACCTCCTTCTATTGGGACCGCGACGATGCCACGCGGGCCTGGTCGCAGCGCTTCTTCGACAAGACCAGGAAGATGCCCACGCTCGTGCAAGCCGGTGTGTACTCGTCGACGATGCACTACCTGAAGGCCGTCCAGGCCGCGGGCACCGACGAGACCGATGCGGTGGTGTCGAAGATGAAGTCCAGCCCCGTCAACGACTTCTTTGCGGCCAATGGAAAGATCCGCGCCGACGGGCTGATGGTGCATGACATGTATCTCGCCGAGGTCAAGACGCCGCAGGAGTCCAGGAAGCCATGGGACTACTACAAGATCAGGCAGGTCATTCCAGCCAGCGAAGCATTCCGGCCGATTTCGGCAAGCAAATGCGCGCTGATCAAGAAGTGACGGTTAGCAATTAGCAACTACGGAGACATGAACATGCTGACATTCGATATTGAGACACGCACGGGCAGGTGGCAGCGCGTTGTGGACATCAAGCGGCTTGTCATCGCGGGCTGGACGGGGAGAGATGCCGACGCGATGGAGAAGCACATCCGAGAGCTGGAGGAGCTGGGCGTAAGGCGGCCATCGGCCACCCCGGTGTTCTACCGGGTTGCGGCGCACCGGCTCCAATCGCAGCCCGCGATCCAGGTCAGCGGAGGCGCCAGCAGCGGCGAAGTGGAGTTCCTGCTGATCAAGCACCAGGGTGAAATCTTTGTCGGCATTGCCTCGGACCACACGGACCGGGAGGTGGAGACCTACGGCATCACGGTGTCCAAGCAGATGTGCGACAAGCCATGCGCGCAGGTGCTCTGGCGCCTGGCGGACATCGGCAAGCACTGGGACCAGCTTGTCCTGCGTGCCTACGCGACCATCGGCGGCGAGCGGGTCCTGTACCAGCAGGGGCCGGTCACGGCGATGCGTTCGCCCCAGGACTTGCTCGACAGGTTTGCGGAGCAGGGCGGCAATTTTGACGATGGCACCGCCATGCTGTGCGGCACGCTGGCGGCGATCGGTGGCATCCGGCCGGCGGATCGCTTCGAGATCGAACTGGAGGATCCGGTGCTGGCCCGCTCGCTGCACCATGCCTACGCCGTCGAGGCGCTGCCCGTCCACGGATAAGGCCGCCGGCCAGACCCGCATTCCCGATGCATGCCAGAGGCGAACAAACGATGCCCCACGAAGATTCCATATTAGAAACGCGCAGCCTGACCAAGTCGTTCCGCGGCTTCACCGCTGTGAGCGGCGTCGACCTGCAGGTGCGGCGCGGGTCCATCCATGCCTTGATCGGCCCCAACGGCGCCGGCAAGACCACGTGCTTCAACCTGCTCACCAAGTTCCTTGAGCCGACGACCGGCACGATCCTGTTCAACGGCATCGACATCACGCGCGAGAAACCGGCGCAGATCGCCCGGCGCGGCGTGATTCGTTCGTTCCAGATCTCGGCCGTGTTCCCGCACCTGACGGTGCTGGAGAACGTGCGCATCGGCCTGCAGCGGCAGCTCGGCACGTCCTATCATTTCTGGCGCAGCGAGAACACGCTCGACACGCTTAACGGGCGCGGCATGGAGCTGCTCGAGCAGGTCGGCCTGACGGACGTTGCGCAGACCGTGACCGTCAACCTTCCGTATGGCCGCAAGCGCGCGCTGGAGATCGCCACCACGCTGGCGATGGAGCCGGAGCTGATGCTGCTCGACGAGCCCACCCAGGGCATGGGCCATGAAGACGTGGCGCGCGTCACCGAACTGATCCGCAAGGTGGCGGTGGGGCGCACCATCCTGATGGTCGAACACAATATGAACGTGGTCTCGTCGATCGCCGACAAGATCACGGTATTGCAGCGCGGCGCGATCCTGGCCGAAGGGCCGTACGCCGAAGTATCGAAAGACCCGCGCGTGATGGAGGCCTACATGGGCACCGTTGACGCTGAACTGCAGGGCGCGCACTGAGGAGCCAGGATGAGCACAACGCCCGCACTAGAAATCAAGGACCTGCACGCCTGGTACGGCGAATCGCACATCCTGCATGGCGTGGACCTGACCGTGAATCCTGGCGAGGTGGTGACGCTGCTGGGCCGCAACGGCGCCGGGCGCACCACCACGCTGCGCGCGATCATGGGCCTGACCGGCCAGCGCAAGGGTTCGATCCGCGTCAACGGCACCGAGACCATCGGCATGCCGACGCACAAGATCGCGCATTGCGGCATCGGCTATTGCCCGGAAGAGCGGGGCATCTTCGCCAGCCTGTCGTGCGAGGAGAACCTGCTGCTGCCGCCGCTGCTGAAAGGGCAGGGCGGCAGCGCGGTCACCGGCATGAGCGAGGCCGAGATCTACGACATGTTCCCCAACCTGAAGGAGCGCCGCCAGAGCCAGGGCACGCGCCTGTCGGGCGGCGAGCAGCAGATGCTGGCCGTTGGCCGCATCCTGCGCACCGGGGCCAACCTGCTGCTGCTCGACGAGATCTCCGAGGGCCTGGCGCCGGTGATCGTGCAGGCGCTGGCGCGCATGATCCTGATGCTCAAGAAGAAGGGCTACACGGTGGTGATGGTGGAGCAGAACTTCCGCTTCGCCGCGCCGCTGGCCGATCGCTTTTATGTGATGGAACACGGCACCATCGTAGAGCGCTTCGCGGCTGCGGAGCTGCAGGCCAGGATGCCGGTACTGAACGAGTTGCTGGGGGTGTGAGGAACGCTTTATGACAATACTGAATTTTCCCCTTCCCGCCTTGCTGTCCCAGTTGCTGCTGGGGCTGGTCAACGGTGCTTTCTACGCGATGCTGAGCCTTGGCCTGGCGGTCATCTTCGGGCTGCTCAACGTCATCAACTTTGCCCACGGGGCGCTGTTCATGCTCGGCGCGGTGCTGGCCTGGATGGGCATGATCTACCTCGGGCTCGGCTACTGGGCGATGCTTGTGCTCTCGCCGCTGGCGGTGGCGCTGATCGGGATCGTGATCGAGCGCACGATGCTGCGCTGGATCTACAAGCTCGACCATATCTACGGCCTGCTGCTGACGCTGGGCATCACGCTGGTGATCGAGGGCATCTTCCGTTCGGTCTACGGTGTGTCCGGGCTGCCGTACTCGGCACCGGAGTCACTGGGTGGTGCCACCAACCTGGGCTTCATGATGCTGCCCAACTACCGCGCCTGGGTGGTGGCCGCTTCGCTGGTGGTGTGCTTCTCCACCTGGTACCTGATCGAGAAGACCAGGCTGGGTGCTTACCTGCGTGCGGGCACCGAGAATCCCAAGATAGTCGAGGCCTTCGGCGTCAACGTGCCGCTGATGGTGACGCTGACCTACGGTTTCGGGGTGGCGCTGGCGGCCTTTGCCGGCGTGCTGGCGGCACCGGTGATCCAGATCTCGCCGCTGATGGGGCAGAACCTGATCATTATCGTGTTCGCCGTGGTGGTGATCGGCGGCATGGGCTCGATCATGGGCTCGATCCTGACCGGCCTTGGCCTGGGCGTGATCGAAGGGCTGGCCAAGATGTTTTATCCCGAGGCTTCGGCCACGGTGGTGTTCCTCATCATGGCAATCGTACTGATGCTGCGCCCGTCGGGGCTGTTCGGGAGAGAGAGATGATGCATCAACCAACTGGCGCGGCGGTGGCCGCGGGCGAGGCAGGACAGGCAGGACAGGCAGGGCACGCAAGACAGGAGCGGGGCATGCAGAAGAAGCTGTGGTACGGATTGCTGCTGGTGGCGTTGATGCTGGCGCCGATGGCCGGGGCGTATCCGGTGTTTGTGCTCAAGGTACTGTGCTTCGCGCTGTTCGCATGTGCCTTCAACCTGCTGATCGGCTATACCGGGCTGCTGTCGTTCGGCCATGCCGCCTTCTTTGGCGGCGCGGGCTATGCCGCCGGCCATGCCATGAAAGTGTGGGGCGTCACGCCGGAAGCAGGAATGGTGCTAGGGACGCTGGCCGGCGGCTTGATCGGCTACGTGGTGGGGACGCTGGCGATCCGGCGCCAGGGCATCTATTTCTCGATGATCACGCTGGCATTGGCGCAGATGCTGTTCTTTGTCTGCTTGCAAGCGCCGGCCACGGGCGGCGAGGATGGCCTGCAGGCCATCCCGCGCGGCAAGCTGTGCGGGGTACTGCCGCTGGCCGACGACCTGACGCTGTACTACGCGGCGCTGGCCGTCATCGTGGCCGCGTTTGCGCTGATCGTGCGCACGGTGCATTCCCCGTTCGGCCAGATCCTCAAGGCAATCAAGGAGAACGAGCCGCGCACCGTCTCGCTAGGCTACGACACCGACCGCTTCAAGCTGATGGCGTTCGTGCTGTCCGCCGCGCTATCAGGGCTGGCCGGGTCGATCAAGGCGCTGGTGCTGGGCTTTGCCACGCTGACCGACGTGCATTGGGCGATGTCGGGCTCGGTGATCCTGATGACGCTGGTGGGCGGGCTGGGCACGCTGTCAGGGCCGTTGGCCGGCGCCTTGGTTGTCGTGGCGCTGGAGACCAAGCTTGGCGCGATCGGCAGCTTCTTGGCTTCTGCCACGGGCATCGCATGGTTCGGCTCGCTGGGGGAGTCGGTCACGATGGTGACGGGCGTCATCTTTATCGCTTGCGTCCTGCTGTTCCGCCGGGGCATTGTGGGCCAGCTTGCACTGCTCGCGGGCAGGCGAGTGGTTGGTCGATGTCTACGAGCGCTGCGCGTAACCCCCAAACGGTCCAAAGTGGACCAGATAGGGGGAGCTTAATCCAGCTTAATTCGCGCGTCTTTTGCCAGTTGCCGATACTGTGCGATCTCGGCACGCACGCGCTGACGGAAATCCTCGGCGCGACCATGCCCGACAACAATGGCTCGCTCGGCGAGCGTATTCTGAAATTCCGGATTCTGCAGGACCGCCTGCAGTTCCACTCGCAGCCGCTCCAGGACTTTCTGCGGAGTACCGCGAGGGGCGGCTATGCCGTACCAGAACGCACCGCTCGACATGGTGACGCCGACTTCAGAAAAGGTGGGAACTGCGCTGTACTGAGGCAACCGTGCCGCACTGCTGATTGCTAGCGGTTTCAGCCGGCCAGCATCAATGAGCGGTTTGGCAACGAAAAAGGGGTCGAGGCTCAGGTCGATTTGTCCACCGATGACATCGGCAAGTACCTGCATGCTGCCTCGATAGGCTACAGGCGTCATGTCCACTTGGAAGGTAGAGGCAATCATCGCTCCCACAAGGTGGGGGGCCGTCCCTGGGCCTGTGGTGCCATACGTGACCGCGCCAGGCCGCGCGCGCGCTTGCGCCAGCAGGCTGGCGAACGACTCAATGGTGGAGTTCTCCGCGCGGGTCGATACGACAATGGAGGTCTCACCGACGATGGCGACAGGCGCCCACGTGTCCTCAGCCGCGATCGGCAGATGTGGCCGTAGGGCCGGCAGCATGGAGAAAGTGGTGGAACTGCCCAGTAGAAGCGTGTAGCCGTCAGGGGGTGCCTTTGCGACATGTTCTGCCCCTATCAGCGTGGCCCCGCCGGGGCGGTTTTCAATGACCACCGGCTGCCCTAGCCTGAACCGCAGCTTGTCTGCAATCATGCGCGCGATTGAATCGCTAAGCCCGCCCGGACTGAAGGGAACGACAAGGTGCACCGGGCGCTCAGGGAAAGTATCCGCATGGGCGGGCGCATTGGTCGGGCCGCCTCCGAGCAGCAGGGCACAGATATAGAGTTGACGCATGGAAGTACGTAACAGCATTAGTATCGGCATCGAGGATACGTGGCAGGCGCGTGAGCGGATCGCGGCATGCATAAGCGGCCGTTGAGGGGCGGGGCGGATCCTTGAGCAGGGGGGGAGCGGCGCGGTCGGTTTGCCGTTTACCCTGCGGCCATGTTCACGACCATGCATCGGCGGCGAGCTTGTCTCTCAGTGCCTGCGCCTTGAGTGGTTCGCCCCCGATAATGACCACCTTGCCGGCGTCCAGGCGGCGGATCTGCGTGGCCAGTGCCTCTACGGACGTCCTCGGACATCTTGTTAAGGGAAACATCTGGCTCTTGGGCGACATAACCAATTCTCATCGTTGCATGTGCATACACGCATCGATGATAGCGTCGTGCAGCCGTGACGTCACCCCACTGCAGGGGGCGGGGGGATCGATCCCGATTGCCTGGGAGGAGCTAAGGGGGCACATTGGACCTTCATGACGGTTCCGGACCGCGCTACGGAGATAGCCTGACAGAGCCCTGCAGCATGTCTCACGGATGCAACCAGATTTGCCATGTAAGCCTTTCATCCACTGAAAACCCCTGCCTTTAGCCCGTCTTCGGTAGAGGCCAGGGGATGATAGTGACATTAACCTAACATTTTTTCTTTCGCCTTAGCACTCTTGATTGAGACGTACCCCGATAGCTCATACATAGGTTGGATGGCCAAGACACTTTTCGGCGAGCCCTTTATCCGACGACGATGAAATATCCTGATCGCGAGTTTCGCGATCTTTACAAGTCTCGTAATGTTCGCGTGTGATGCGCTGATGGGGATAAAAATCGAATCCTATCCACGATTGCTCGGGATACCGGTGATGCGCACATTGATATGTGCGCAATATTGCTCCCTCCCCGTCACCCTAATGCATACCTGTGTTTCAGGTTTTTGACACTGTCGCGCCAAGCAGGCGCTGCAGCCTGGTGCTGTGCCAAGAAGTTGTTTAAAAATCAACAGATTGACATTGCGGCATGGTTATCGCAACTATCTAAATTGCAGGAATCCCCGGCAACGCGCCAGTGCCGCAGAGAGACCAGTCTTGGTACGCGAAATCGTTCGCGCCGGCATGAGCGCATTGGGTCCTGCATATAAAAAAAGCAAGTAGGGGAGAGCAAGTGAAAAAACTCTTGCCATCTTCGGCATGCGCCCTGATTTCCGTCGGAACTAACAACCTGGAAGCCCTATGAAGCACTCTCTCTGGTCAACGTTCTTCCGCGCGGGGCGCTCCGCCCTGATCCTTGCAACACCGCTCCTGGTGACGATGAGCCTGGGCGCAAATGCTGGGACCTTGGCCAAGCCGTCGGGGAAGTCCCAGAATTCCTCAGCAGCCAGTCTCGATTCCCAGGCCTATCGTCTGGCGGAGCGCGCATACACGCTGGCGGAAACAGAAGACATTGACGGCGCCAGGAAGGCCGTGGAAGCATCCTTGGAACTCGCGCCCGACAACCGGGATCGCGAGTTGCTGCGGCTGAGCCTGCTGGTCCGTGCAAACCTCCTCGTCGAAGCGCGCACCTATTCGGAAGGGCTGCTGCGAAAGTACCCCGACGATCAGAAACTCCACGCCCAGCGCGCCTTTCTCGCACAGCGCCAGTTGGAGTTCACGCTTGCGTCCGAACAGTTTGCCGAAGCGCTGCGGCTTGGCGGATGGAGCAGTACCGAAGTACGAAATCTGCGCCTGGCGTGGGCCGACAGCGAACTGAGTGCTGGGCACCCCCAGCAGGCGCTGGAAGCGCTCGAACCGCTTGCCACGCAGAAGGAGTTTGCCGGTGACAGTGAAGTGCAGTCACGCGTCGAACAGGCTAAGCGAAGCATTGAGGCGGGACAGAACCGAGGGAGTCAATCTGATTCATCCTGAATATGCGCTGCAGATCGCTTTCCCCGCAGACCTTGCGCCGCATTCGCGTCAAAACCTGCTTGCGAAGGCCGGGGCTTACCTGGCGTGGAAAGTCGCGGGCCGCGCAAAGGCGAGGGCGGTCATAATGGCGGAGACGGACGCCATGCTGCTTGCCGTGCCCGTAGTTTGCACCAGAGCCAGTTTATATACGCAAACACGCGTTGATCACGCCAGCCAAAGAGCTGGACCCCGGCAAGCGTCGCTTGGGCGCGCCATGTTGCACATGCGATTTGAGCTAGGTCAAAGCCCAGGGATGCTATCGGGTTTTTCCTGACATTGTAGAGTGGCGCCCCGAAGCCAATCGCCTCTACACTCGAGAGCGGATGGTCCAGAGCACAAACATCGCCGTCAGCCATCCGTCCGCCAATCCCTGCTAGCCATCTCTCGTGCAATCGCTTTAGGGTTTTTGCTCAGGGAAGTTCTTGTAGAGAAAACTTACAGGAGACACTGAATGTCTGAGTTTGCGCAAAACCCGTTCGCCGCGCTTCAAGAATCCAATCTGGCTGCGCTATCTGGTTTCAGCCAGGCATATTTCAACAGCTGGCAGAGGGTTGCCCAACTTAACCTTCAAGCAATGAAGGAAACCCTGGAGAGCGGGAGCGAACACGTCACGAAGTTGTGCACACAAAGGGATCTGCGGGAGTTGCTAGACGCGCAGGGCGGCGCTTCGCAGCCGACCGCAGAGAAGGTAATTGCCTACGTTCAAGATCTGTACGAAATTTTTACTGAGACCCAGGCGGAGTTCATGCGCATCGCCGAGGCGCAGTACGGGCATTACAACGGCAGCTTGGGGGCATTCGTTGACGCGTTTGCGAAACACGCTCCCGCAGGATCCGAGGTGGTGACGGCTGTTCTAAAGTCTGCCGTGACGGCTGCTAACGGCACATATGACACGGTGAGCAAGGCCGCAAGGCAAGCATCGGAAGTCGTTCGATCCAATGTCGAAGCGACCAGCTCGACGGTGCTCAAGCAGGCGCCGAAAACCAAGGCCGCCTGATCTGCGGTCGGCGCGGGCGCCGGAACGCCGGCACGAAACAAGCGGCGACGCTCCGAAGGAGTATCGTCGCCCGGCGGGGCAGCCGCATTTTCCTCGACCTATTGGCACAGGATCTGCCCCAATTGCCCGGCGCCCGCGCCTATGCGCGGCGCCTTTCTCCGACCATTGCCGATCCCCGATTGCCGTTGCACAAATACTGCGGATTGGTCGCCGATTGACGCGATGTTCTCAGCAACTGGTTACTGGCCGGACTGGCCGGGCGAGGCTTTCTTTTGCCCTCTAGCCCTTCTGGGCCGCACTTTTGGCCGCGCTCCTTTGCGCTTCGTCCGCGGCGACGGCCACCCGGTTGCGCCCGGACGCCTTCGCCTCGTATAGCGCTTCGTCGCTTGCATTGAAGAAGACCCGCAGGTTGGCGAAACGCGCGCGGTCCTCTGCGATAGCCACACCGATGCTGACTGTAAGCACCTGGTCGGCGCTCCCTAAATTCGGGATCGCCAGGCTCTGGACTGCCGAGCGAATTTTTTCGGCCACGGCAATGGTGCCTTCCATGCCGGTGTTGGGCAACAGCACGGCGAATTCCTCGCCGCCGTAGCGGGCGGCATAGTCGCCAGGCCTGCGGATACTGTCGGCTATGCAGCGGGCAACCGCAGCCAGCGCATCGTCGCCGCCCGCGTGCCCGTAGTGGTCGTTGAAGTTCTTGAAATGATCGACATCGATCATGATCAATGACAAGGGCTGCTGGTTGCGCCATGCCCGGCGCCATTCAATGTCGGCGGCTTCATCCAGGGCGCGCCGGCTGCCGATACCCGTCAGACCGTCCGTATTGACCATGAGTCGCAGGTGTTTTTCCATTGCCAGCCTGCGCCTGAACTGCCGGGAAATCAGCACCGAGAGGGCGATGAGCATGGCGTCGAGGGCAAGGATAAGCCCGCCCAACAGCCACGCCCTTTTGCGCCATTCCGCATAAACGTAATCGGTCGACAGGCCAACGACAACCACGAGCGGGAAACCGGTAACGTGGTGGAAGTCATATAGCCGTTCAGTGCCATCCAGTGCGGCAATGCCGACATAGGATCCTTGCGAGGCTTGAGTAAGCGGAGCGAAGGACGGGCTGCTGGCAATGCTCCGCCCAATGGTGCTTGGCTCATACGGGCGGCGCATGAGAACGATGCCATCGTCCCGCAGCAGCGTGATGGTGCCCCCCGGGCCAAGCTTCGTCCCTTCGAACAGCCTCCTGAAATAGTGGATACGCAGCGTGCCGACGACAATGCCGGCAAAGCTGCCGTCTTCGTGCGACAACCTTCGGCTAAGGCCGATCGACTGGCCACCGTCCGTCAGGCGTGGCTGGAACGGCTGGCTGACATACAGTCCGGCAGTGGCCGAATCGCGATGCACCTTGAAGTAATCGCGGTCGGCGAGATTGACGGGACGGGGAGGGATCGAGCGGGAGTCGAGCAAAAGGTGGCCTTGCTCGTCCGTCACCAGCAGGGAGCCCATGTCCGTTGCGGTTGTGGAACGGTCAAACAACACTAGCTGGCGGATGGCGGGAGGCAACCGGAGAATCTCGGGATCTTTGACGCCGTCGATCACGGAGTGCATCGACAGCTCATAGATTTCCAGATTGCGGGCGATATCGTGCTCCAGGATCAGCGAGAGATTGGCGGCCCCCTCCTGTGCGCGGGCATACGCGTCCTGGCGCATTTCATGGAGCGCACCGGCCCCTACGGCAGCAATGGCAACAGCAAGCGCAAAGCTGCTGGCCACGAAAAGATTGAGGGATTTGAAATTCACTTTTTGGCGCCGGCCAAGGTTATCTGGATGCATGTTCGGGGTCGTCACTCCGCCCAAGCGCGAGCGCGCCGATTGTACTTGCTCAAATACGCGTGCCCCGCATTGATCATGTCAAGGGCCGGCGAAAGCCTTTACGGCCCGGTGCGCAAGGGCACCATGGGCATGCCAACCGAGGGTTCTGGGTGGACCTGCGCGGCAAGTTGCGCGTGACCATCGACCACCCCGGGTCGCCGGAGGCGCTCAAGTCTATATGAGGCGGCCACCCGCGAACTGGCCGCCTTGCGGGCCGAAGCGGGACGGCGCTGCAGCGGGCCGAGCGCGCTGAAGTGGAAGCCTCTGCGGCGAAGCGCTTGGTTTCGCCCAGGCACCGGTGCCGGCGACAAAAACCCGGGTAGGGAGCAGCCTAAATTTACGGGCCTAGGCACAATACTGTTCACTTCACAACCACTTTGGGGACGATTCGCTGATTCAGCGGCTCGGATCGCCGCCGGATTCGGAAATTCGACATCTTTCGTTTCACGCCGCGGGGATTGCGCTTGCCGCGGCTTTGCACCGCGGGGCCGCTGGCGAGTTCGCGCAGCAGACTTTGTTTCCAGCTTTGCCACTGCTCAGGGGGAAATAGCCGCCGCCTCGGGCAGGCGTCGGTTGAGCACACGCACGGCATGAACAAAGGATAAGTCTTCGGGTCGCTGCCCGCTGTCCTGTGCCGCTTCGTACATCAGTCGACGAATCGCCGCGTGCGTGAGCATTAGCGCATAGAATTCCTGACGTACCAGATCAGGCGTCTTGCTGCGCAGCACCTTCTTTCCATCGCACAGATGTGTCTTGATCTCGTCGAACATCTCCTCGATCTTCCAGCGCCGGTGGTACAGCGCCGCCAGCTCGATGGCAGGTGCCACCGCCGGGTCCAGCAGATTGGTGATCAGGCGATACTGCGGCTCAGCGTCAGGCACGCCTTCCAGGCGATACTCGATGACCCGCACCCGCATGCCGTTGCGCTGGTGTCGTCGGTCGGTGTCGCTGGCATAGACGGTGCTTAGGTACGAACCGTCTGCCAGCGGCACTTCGCACGGCAGTCGCACATTCGACTTCACGCGCCACAGCAGCTTCGCTCCGGTCGCTACCGCCTCGCGCCACATGTCATAGCCGTAGAACAGGCGATCGGCCAGCACCAGCATCTCGCTCGAGAACGCCGGAAACAGCTGCCGCGTGAGCGCCTGTTCGCTGTCCTCGCGTACCCCGCCCATCTGCACCTCACACAGCGCGTGCGTCGCACATTCGGCCAGCGCCACAAAGCGGATCTGCGGATACGCGCCTTCACCGCGCCCGCCCTGGGCATACCCGAACGCCTGCGCATTGACCTGTTCATCGGGCACATCCAGCGTCGAGCCATCCACGCTCATGACCCGATAGCCAGCATAGTCACCGCCTGCAGTTCGCGGGTGTTGCGCTGCCTGTCTGGCGAACAGCTCGCGCATCACCTGCCAGCCCAGCCGTGTCCGCCCCTGCGAGATCGCCGCCTTGCTGACCTGCGCATCGCGCACCTGATCGCCGTAGATGCGCCGCAGCCCCTCGATCACCAGCCGAAACACTTCCTCATAGGCCACGCGCGGATACAGGCACATCGCCATCACGAAATACACCAGCACTTCCCGCGGCATATCCCGGCGCAGACGCGTCTGCACACCGCACTTCACGAGCGCCTCCTTGACCTGCCCCAGGGAACAGTTCAGCGCCAAATACCCCACCGCCAAATGGTCCGCGAGCCTCGCACCGCCGGGCAGCGTTGCCTCCGTTCTTGCCATCCTTCAAGCTCTTCTTGTTGTTGCAGAGGCTTGAAAGTTAACACAAATTCGAATTTGTTAACAGTATTGGGCCTAGGCAGCTGTTGGTGGATGCATCAGAGCCAATTAGGTGATGTCTTACGGCCTGACTGTCAACGTCAGGCAGGAGGTATTGCCTCGCAGCCCCGTAGCTATTATTTAACATAACGATAATTATGCGCCCACTACGTGTTGCAGCCAGATGCTAATGTCGGGATCTGGCTAGATAGAAATGTCGCGGTCAGCGCCATGGGTGCGATGCTACCGGGTTTGTAGCGGGTATCGGGAGGCCGCCATGGCAAGGCCGGATCTTGTGACCATGAGCATGCGAGAGCTGGATCGTCTCAAGGTGATTGACGCGGTAGCCCGGGGCGAGCTGAAGCCGTGGCGCGCTGCTGAGAAGCTGGGGTTAAGCACGCGTCAAGTCGAGCGGCTGACCCATCGATTCCGGCTCGATGGCGCGACTGGGATGCTGTCCCACAAGCGTGGCCGCACACCAGGCAACCGCGCCCTCGATGCTGGCCTGGAAGCTCGCGTGCGCGGCCTGATCCGCGACACCTACGCCGACTTCGGTCCGACCCTGGCCTGCGAGAAGCTGCGCGAGCGCCATGGCATCGCTCTGGCCAAGGAGACCGTGCGCCGGATCATGATTGACGCCGGCTTCTGGGTCCCGAGGAAGCTGCGCCCGCCCAAGGTCTACCAGCCGCGCAGGCGCCGCGCGTGCCTGGGCGAGCTGGTGCAGATCGACGGCAGCGACCATGCCTGGTTCGAGCAGCGGGCGCCGGCCTGCACGCTGCTGGTCTATGTCGACGACGCCACCAGCCAGCTGATGGCATTGCGCTTCGTGCCGACTGAATCGACCCAGGCGTATTTCGAGGCGACGCGGGCCTATATCGAGCGTCATGGCAAGCCGATGGCGTTCTACAGCGACAAGGCCAGCATCTTCCGCGTCAACGCCAAAGATGCCGCCGAAGGACGCGGCTACACGCAGTTTGGGCGGGCCCTGTTCGAGCTGAACATCGACATCCTGTGCGCCAATTCCAGCCCGGCCAAGGACTATGCATCACAATGCACCTCATGGGTCGAGTGGGATGATACTTACGCGGTGACTGCACGTTTACCGCGAGATTTGCATTGATGGCGATACTTCACTGGCGCATCCGCGCCAGGTTGTTCGAAGAGGCACTGCCCCTTGTCGTCGTAGCGGTGCGCCACGAGCAGGCCGGCACGGCGCCATATCTTGACGGTAGTCGGTGCGACATCGAGGCACTTTGCAATCTCGTCCAGCGTGAGCAAGCCACGCGCGCGCAGCCTGTCGTAGCGACTTTGCAGATCGTAGGAGAGCCGAATCCGGGTGACCATTACGTGGTGAAACGGTTTGCCCTGACCTGACGTGAGTCCCTGGCGATTGAGTAGCTCTGCCGTTTCACCGTCAGTGTGGTTTTCCAGGAGCCGGTCGATCTCAGCGACGACGGCTGGCGGGGTCTGCCGTAACATCCACGCGGGCTTGGATAGTGGCACGTGCAACGTGTGTGTTGCGCCGCCGTTGAAGCGTATCTGAGCGCTGACGTCCGTGCCTTTTAGCAGGGTCACGTCGCCGATGAGTAGGCGTGCCATGCGCTTGCGCTCACGATCTGGCGTGTGCGGATCGTTCCATAGGCGAGGAAAGTCCTTCGCAAGTGCCATGATGCTCTTGCGCTGTGTGTCGTCAACTCCGGCGCGATCGGCTTCGCGCTGCTTCTCGTAGCGTTCCTGGGCCTCACTGAGAGCGCGCAGCGCATGGTTCCATTCCGCTTCAAGCGAGTCCGCAACCAATCGATGCTCCGGATCGACTTGCATGTAACGACGGCGTGCCAGATCGGTCTCGTAGCGCGCTCGCTCGAGCTCTTGGCGGCGCAGTCGGTCGCTCGCCTCGGTACGGCTCTCAAGCTCGTTCTGCACGGCCAGAGCGACCTCAAGCGTTACCGGCGTGACCAACTCCACGAGCAACCTGCCAATTGCATCGTCAAGCTCACCACCATGGAGACTCTGGCACACAGGGTGCGCGTGCTGAATGCCCCGGCGCTGGCACATGTAATCCGGCACCCTACGCGTGCCTTGGATGTGATAGCGAACGGTCATTCGCTCGCCGCATTTGGCGCAGATCGCCAAGCCTTGCAGCAGCGCCGGCCCCTCGCGAGGCGCCCCTCTCTCACGGTCGAGGCCAAGTGCGTGGGCATTGTCGCGTAGGATTTGAACGTTCTGTTCGAACTCCTCCCAGCTCACGTAAGCCTCGTGCGCATCGCGAATCAGCGCGGTCCACTCCTCGGGCGGCAGTCGCAGGCAGACGTTCTGACCATTGGGATGCTTGCGTTGCCGCGTGCGCCCAAAGCAGAATGCACCGGCATAGCGCGGATGATGGAGAGCCCACAGCACGCGTGCGTGTTCGAGCTCGGTCCACAGCACATCGCCTTTGCGCTCTCCGCGGTGAATCCGGCGCGGGAACTGAAGACCCTGGTCACGAAAGGCCTTGACGGTCGCGGTGGCAGAGCCCGTGCGACGAAACGTGCGGAAGAGCTGACGAACACTCTCCTGGATACGTGCATCCGGGTCCAGGCGCACGCGCCCCTCGGTGTCGTAGACAAAGCCGATCGGCAGCCGCATCTCGAGTTCTCCGCGGCGCGCCTTGTTGAGGATGCCACCGCGTAGCCGTGCCCGCATGACGTGCAACTCTGCCTCGCTCATCGTGCCCTTCAGGCCGAGCAGCAACCGATCATTGAAATGCGCGGGGTCATAAATTCCATCTTCGTCAAGAATTAGGGAGTCGGCGAGTGCGCAGATCTCCAATAGCCGATGCCAGTCGGTTGAGTTGCGCGCCAGCCGAGACACCTCCAGACCCATTACGATCCCGGCCCGTCCCAGGCTCACCTCGGTGACGAGGCGCTGGAAGCCCTCGCGCTCGACCGCAGATGCACCGGATAAGCCGAGGTCCGAGTCGATGACCACGACTTGATCGTTGCGCCATCCGAGCGCGATGGCGCGCTGTCGCAGAGCATACTGGCGCTTGGTGCTCTCGGTATTCTCGAACATCTGCCGCAACGAGGACTGCCTCACGTACAGATAGGCGTTCCTCTTGAGGTGTCTTGCCTGTACTTTCGAGTGGGTCTCTGCAGTCATGTCATCCCCTCTAGCGCTGTCGCGATTGCCATGGTTGCCACGATGTCAACCAGATTCCGTTCGATACCTACAGGCAGGCTCAACCCGCTCCTCGCGGCCACGGGCACTGGGCGAGGCGAGCCGTCTTCGGCCGCACACTTCATCCAGGCGGCCATCCCCTTGAACATGACAAGTGCGCGACCGCGCATCATCGTGCGGCCGCATTCGCTTGGCTCGACGACATCTTTACGCAACGCCTCGTAGTATCTGGTCAGCACATGAACATCAAGCGTTGCCGCGGGGGCTTTTATGGCCGTTTTTTTTTCGACCGCGCCAAGGCGCGTTCCACGGTGCGTCGATGCACTGTCAAACCGAAGCGTTCCGCGATCCGTTCGACAAGAATTTGCACATCGAGACCATCCTCCACGGCACGTGCATCTTCGATGAAGCGCATCACGTCGTCGGTGATTTTGTGTGGCCCGTGGGGGCCTCGCTTGTCTGGCAGCAGCCCGACCAGGCCCTCTCGATCAAAGTCGGCCTGCGCCTTGTAGAACGTCGGTCGGCTGACCCCAAAGTGCGCAGCGGCATCGGCGATGGCCTGACCATCGACACGTACGCGACGCAGCATTTCATAGCGGGCCTGAACCAGATCGCGGGGGTCGAAGAAGTCGCTGGCGATAAAGGCGGGATCATCGATGCCCTGCGAGTGAGGATTCACCGTGCCGCTCTCTTCGAGCGCTGCAAGCTTAGGGTCGGGTTTTCGAATGCGAGTCATATGTAATCTAAATTATGCCCACGCATCACCTATGTCAAGGTTTTTTACTAGAAAAAAGTAGAGAATGCCCGCAGTAACTGTATAAACGAACCGCATTCAGTGTCATGGCGCCCATGGATAGGTAGATGCACGGGATACTAAATGGCATAAATATCTTTACATAAGCGGCATTATTCCCTTGACACCTTGCGCTTGCGCGCTTGCGGCCTTCCAGATCGCTTAGCCTCCCGCTGTCGGGCAATCAGCGCGACAAGTTGCAACAGGTCCTCTACTCGGAAATGCGATCGTCCGGCCGACGTTACCTCGAATACGTTTGGCGCCGCTGCGCTCGTCCAGGCCGCCGGCATGCGTCTGAGGTTGCCCATTTCGTCGTAGAAATAGATGCGGTCCTCTCCCCACGCATTGCGCCATTCCAGCAGCGCGAATTCTCGCCCGTAAAGCGGATGAAAGGGATGGGTAACCCGGAAGGATTGCATCCCACCGGTCAGATCACGTGTAGTTGACTGCTTTTGAGAAGGGCCGCGTGGAGCGGATGAATGGCACCCTGCAGGACCGCCTGGTCAAGGAACTGCGGCTGCGCGGCATCAGCACCATGCCAACCGCCAATGCCTTTGCGCCGGCCTTTATAGCCGACTTCAATGCCCGCTTCGCCAAGCCGCCGCGCAGCGACTTCGATGCCCACCGGCCGCTGCGCGCGGACGAGGATCTGACCCGGATCTTTACCTGGCGCGAATGGCGCAAGGTGTCGCAGAGCTTGACGCTGCAGTACGACAAGGTCATGTACCTGCTGGCGGACCGGCCCGAGTTCCGGCGGCTGATTCACCGCTACATCGAGGTGGCGGAATATCCGGACGGGCGGATCGAGCTGTGGGCCGATGGCGTCGCTCTCCCCTACACCACCTATGACCGGCTGGCCGAGATCGACCAGGGCGCGATCGTGGAGCACAAGCGGCTGGGGCACGTGCTGGCCATTGCGGCCAAGGTCCAGGCGTTGCGTGACAGCCGGCACACCACGGGGCCGTCGCGCACGCTGTCGGGCGAGCCCCCGCGGCCACACCAGCCTGCGCCGCACACCAAGCGCCAGCGGCTGATCAATCGGCTGGATCTGGAGCGCGCCATCGCAGGTTCCACCGCCCCACCCGGTGCTGGCTTCTCCCCTTCCGGCCCGCTTGACCGCGTTAGGGGTAAACCACAAAAAGCACGACCGCACTGACATTTCTAAATGGCCAGCCCACCGACTGGCACTGGTCGGTCAAGCTCCTTTTGCTGGGGTGGTGCGCGATGCTGCTCTACCTTGCGGCAAAACTCGCCATGGGTATGGCGCTGCAACGCCCACCTGAACGCAAGAGCGCCCTGGCTCTCAGAGCAACGCACAGATGCACCCCACGCGGCGGGAAAAGGCAGCAACCAATGAGAGGGGGTCGGGACACGCGGCAGCTTCGCAAAGGACGCCATCGCACAACCCGCTGCTCGGTCTGCGGAGTGCCCTCCGGGCCGGACACGATACAAGCACAGAGATACGCCGGTCGCGCTATGCCGCCAAGACCAGCGCGCAGACACTCCCGACGCGACCCTACGTGGAGCGGCCCGGGCGCGTCGCGCACGCTGTCGGGCGAGCCCCCGCGGCCCGTCAACCCGGCACCCCACACCAAGCGCCAGAGGCTGATCAATCGGCTGGATCTGGAGCGCGCCATCGCGGGTTCCACCGCCCCACCCGGTGCCGGCTTCTCCCCTTCCGGCCAGCTTGACCGCGTTACGGGCAAACCACAAAAAGCACGACCGCACTGACATTTCTAAATAGCCAGCGCGCTGACATCTAAAAACTGCCTCGACAATAGATAGACATAGACTGTCAGGGCTAAGTTGTAATGTCGTACCCATGAGCTAACGCGAGCATGCTGGCGCTCTATCCGCTTGGATCGGAGTCCAGCCATGCCGAAGCCCGAGATGGTGACCATGTCGATGCGTGAACTGGACCGGTTCAAGGTGATTCAGGCTGTCGTTTATCTGGGGCGGGCTATCAGCAGGCAGGCCGTCGTAAAGGACGGTCTGATGGCTGGTACCGTGGACTAGCTTTGGGCTTTGGACTTGTTCAGGGTGACGGCGGCGCGAATGAGCGTTTTCAACGCCTCCTCGTCTATCTTCTCGCCCTCATGGAAGTCGATGGCACGCCTTGTGTTTCCGTCAAGACTGGAGTTGAAAAGGCCCGAAGGATCCTTCAGAGCCGCCCCTTTGGCGAAGGTCATCTTCACGACGTTCTTGTAAGTCTCGCCTGTGCAGATCAAGCCGTCGTGCGACCACACCGGAACCCCTCTCCACTTCCACTCCTCGACGACTTCAGGATCGGCTTCCTTGACTAAAGTACGGAGCCGGTTGAGCATCTTGCCCCGCCAGTCGTCTAGCTCCTTGATTCTCGCGTCGATCAGCTGAGAAGGAGACTTGCTTTCCTGCAACCCGCTCTTCGTCATGCCCGTTTCTCCTCAAGTGTGAACTCCAGACTTGCAACACAGGGCTAGATGAGAATAGTAATGGCACGTGTCACCCTATGGTGTTGATAAATGCCTGGGGGAATTGCCCTTCCCGCAGGAATCCAAAGAATAATGGACGCGACTGTCAATTCCTGTCGGTAGTGTTTGACCTACTGCTGAGGGATATCCGGCTGCCGGGCAGTTGGAGATGGGGCCAGGATTGCCCCGTCGTTCGAGTGTCAGGTGGTCACGGTGCCGGAGCGCTGGCCCGCCGCGGTTCAGCGCCTTGCGGCAGCAAGTGCAGTGCGCAGGAGTGCCAGAAGGAGATCCAGAACATCAGGAAATCCTATGAGTCCTCAGCGACTCAGACGTGGCGTGGTGAATTCCCGCTCGCTCGCGAGAAAAACGGTGGCGCCTGGCGCAATGATTTCCCGCGCGAAGCACTCGATGAGATCTGGGACCTTATTTAACCGTAACCGCGCAATTCAGCACACTGTATTGAGAGTCGTTCTCGGTGAACAGGCGGGCTCGGCCCTATTGCGACGCTCGAGCAGGATCGGCAATGTCCGATGGAGGTACCAGGAATCGCGCGCCGGGGCAGTGCCGGCGCCCTGTCATGTCATCAACCGGGGTTCGTCATTGCGCTCTGCTGGCTGGCGTAGTTGAACGGCAGCAGGTCGCTGATGTCGGCGTCCGCCGCACGCTGCGGCAGCTCGGTGAGAACGTGAAGCAGATACGCATACGGCTCGACGTTGCAGGCGCGGCACGTGAGCATCAGGCTGTAGATCGTCGCGCTCGCCTTCGCACCGGCAACCGTGTCTGCAAAGAGCCATGCCTTTCGCGCGGTTGCAAAGGGTCTCACGTCGCGCTCTATCACGTTGTTATCGAGGGGTGCACGCCCATCGATAACATAGCGGCTGAGGTATTCCCACTGATTGCGCGTGTAGCTGATCGCCTTGCCCAGCAGGCTTTCAGGCAGAACCTGCGGTGCCAGTTCGTCCAGCCATTTCCTGAGCGCCTCCAGTAGCGGTACGCTGTGTTCCTGCCGCAGTCGGTAGGTGTAGCCGGCCCGTGTCTCGCCCTCTGGCAGTTCTCTGCGAGCAAGTGTCTCGACCTGATACAGCGCCTTGAAGTACTCGAGCGCCTGCTGTGCGCGACCGCCGGGCTTCTTCTGGCCCTTGTGCGCGTCGACGAACAGTCGTCTCGAATGTGCAAGACACCCGAAGTGCGTGACGGCTTTGAGCGTGCGCCAGGCGCTGTAGCCGTCGGTCATCAGCATGCCTTCGTAGCCGGCGAGAAACGCCTGCGGATATTGCTGACCACGCCCCGGCTGGTAGTCGAACAGCACCACAGGCTGTTCGCAGTCCTGTGCGCTTCTGTAGAGCCACATGTAACTCTTGCTCTGCGCGGTCTTGCCTTCTTCCTTGAGCACTTGCACCGTCGTCTCGTCGCCGTGGATCAGCGGCTGCGACAGCAGCGTCTGGCGCATCGCCTCGTACAACCGGCTGTAGTGCAGTTCGGCAGGCCTGATGATCCAGTTCGCCAGCGTGCCGCGGCCCGCCGGAATGCCCGCACGGGCCAGCGCGTCTTCCATCCGGTATAGCGGCGTGCCATCCACGTACTTGCCGGTCGTCACCGTCGCGATCATCGCCGGACTCGCGTTGCTACCTGGCAGCGGTTGTACTGGCATCGGCGCGACCACGATCGGCGTGCGCTCCGCGTTGCGCTCGCAATGGCGGCACGCGTATTTGAACCGTACGTGCTGCAACACCGAGGCCTTTACCTCGATGTGCAACTGCTCGCTCGTCTCCTCGCCCATGCGATGCAGCGGGCTCTGGCAGCATGGACAGATTTTCTGTTCCTCGGGCAGGTCGTACTCGATGCGCTGGCGCGGCAACGACGCCGGCAGCGGCTTGCGTCCCCGCTTGCGGTGTGCAGACTCATCGACTTCCGGAAGTCCCGTATCGGGCAGCGTGAACGCGTCATCGGGATCGTCGCCAGCAGGTTCTGTCGCGGCGATCTGCTCGGCTTCGTCAAACACCCGATCCTTGAGCTTCTCGCTGCTCGGCGCGTAGCGTTTGAGCTGCGCGAGGCGGAACTGCTCTTCGAGCTGCTCGATACGCTGCGAGAGTTGCTGGGCTAGCGACTCGAGATCCAGATTCTTCTTCTCGAGTTCTCGGATATAGGCCTGGACGTCAGGCGGCAGATCAGGGATGAGGTCATGTGCAGGCATGCCATTCACGATAGTGCAATCGCATCGCCAACAGGTTTACGTCGAATCCATATCAATGGTATCGGCCAATCCCCTGGCGAGCAGCCGCCTCGCGAAGCCTATGGCCAGAGCCCGCACCCTGGCCTCCCTCACGCTGACTCAGCTCGCGTGCCGGTAGCGCCGCGAAGGGTGTCGGCGAACGGCTTCGATGTCGATACCTTCAAGCAGCCAGTGCAGTTGCTCGGTGGTGAGTTCCATCACCGCCTGCTGGCGGCGTGGCCAGGCGAAGTGGTCTGCTTCCAAACGCTTCATCAGGAGCCAGAATCCGGAGCGGTCATAGAGCAGAAGCTTGACCCGATTGCGGCCGCGGTTATGGAACGCGAAGACGGCCCGGGCGAACGGATCGAGTTGCATCGACTGCTCGACCAACGTCACCAGACTGTTCAGGCCGGCCCGGAAGTCGATAGGCTCGCGGTGCAGATAGACCCGCAGGTCAGCGTCGAGGCGGAACATCAGGTGTCCCCCAGCGCCGCGATCATCGCCTTCACGAGCGTCCCATCTTTCGGTGTGCATTCGAGCTCGATGGTTACGCCGTTTGGCAGCCGTGCCGACAGGCGTGCCAATTGTGGCGAAGATGAAGATTGCGGCACGGGAACAGATGTCGATTCCGGCGATGCCGGCCGTGACCGCTGGGCTTGAGGAGGTACGCCGCGAACCTCTACTACCGGAACGAAGGCCGATGGCGCGCCTTCGACGGCGCTATCCATGTCAATACCACCTTGTCTTTCTGCTTTGTACTGCTTGACCCAGCGCCACAATTGGTTCGTGTTCACCCGGGCTCGGATCGCCATGCTGGCAACCGATACGCCGGGTTCAAGGCAAGCCTCGATCAATCTTCGCTTGCCCTGCCTGTCGTAGCTGCGTTTCCCGTTGGCGCCGACATTGGTCACTCGCAGCGGCAGGAAGTCAAAATCGCTATCGTCCATGAATTGTGCCCACGAAAAAAATCGTGGGCACAATCCTGCGCCTTTCGGGGCGTCAACGCTACGTGCGGAGAAAATCGCGCTTACATTTAACCCGATCACGGCGCCTCATCCCCTACGGCGCTTCGGATCTGCGCCGCCAGCTGCATCAGGTGCGGCTTGAGAAGGCGCGCGGCGCTGGCCGGCGTTGCCTGCGTGGTCGTGCTGACGTTCAGGATGTGGATTGCGTAGCTCTTGAACACCAGGGGCGTGGAAAGCGCGACCACTTCCGGCTGCCAGCTGGCCATGCACCAGCCCTGCTTCCGTACCTGCTCGATGCCCTGCTCGATCTGTTGCTCCAGCGCCGGCCAGTTGGCGCGCAAGCGCTTGCCGAAGCCTTCCAGCAAGGCCTTGGCCTCCCGCGCCGGGGCTGCGGCCAGGTAGGCGCGGCCCAGGGACGTATGCTCCATCGGCACGCGCTGGCCGGTCACCACGGTGCGAAGCGAGACCTTGCGGCTATAGCGGATGGACTCCAGGTAGACCATCTCGTCGCGATCGGCCATGGCCAGCCCGACATTGATGTGCTGGCTTTGTGCCAGTTCGCGCATCAACGGTGCCGCCACTTGCAGGACTGCCGAGCCGCTGCGCATGGCGTGGGCCAGGCTGAGGACCGGTGCGCCGAGCCGGTAGGCGCGCAGCGTTGGGTCGTATTGGAGGAAGCCGGCGTCCACCAGGCTTTGCGTGAGCCGGCTGACGGTGGAGCGCGGCAGGCCGGTACGCTCGGCCAGCTCGCCGTTGCCCAGTACCTCCGAGCCTGGACGAAAGGCCCGGAGTATCTCCATGCCGCGTTCGAGGGAGCGGTTTGCTGACGTGCTGGTCGCTCTTCCTCGCGCTCTCGACAGTGCTTGTTCGGGGTTCACGGTATTGCTCCTGATGGGGCCGATTTCCGGTAGCCGGAATCAAGCGTATCGGAGCCGAGTTTGACATAGTCAGCGCTCGCGGAACCAGGCACATTGCGACTCTGCGCGCCCTCTCCCGCCCTCTCCCGCCCTCTCCCGCCCTCTTCAGTCCGCCAGCACGACTACACCATCCGCCGCCTTCACTCCTTGGGAGGCCGGCAACACAAAAACCGGGTTGATCTCCGCCTCCACCAGCCGCTCGCCCAGCGCTGCCGTCATGGCGGAGAAAGCCACAATGGCGTCCGCGAGGGCGTCGACGTCAGCCTTGGGCCGCCCCCGGAAGCCATCCAGCAGCGGCCAGGTCTTGAGTTCGCGAATCATGCCCAGCGCTTCGGCGCGCGACAGCCCGCCCGCCGGCGGGAGCATGCGCAGGGTGGTGTCCTTGAACAGCTCCGCCGCGACGCCGCCCATGCCGAGCAGGATCGCGGTGCCGAGGGCATCGCGGTGCATGCCGAGGATCATCTCGACGCCGCCGCTGACCATCTCCTGGACGAGGAAGCGCCGCGGCACCACGCCGGTATGCGCGTGCACGTCGGCGCACATGGCCGAAAGGCGGCCCGCCACGTCTTCTGGCGACAGGTTGACGGCTACGCCGTCGACATCGCTCTTGTGCGTGATCTCGGCCGAGAGGATTTTCAGCACCACGCGTGCGCCCAGGCCGCTGGCGGCCGCGGCTGCCTCTTCTCCGTTCGCGACGATGGTTTCACGCACGGCGGGGATGCCGAAGCGCGCGAACAGTTGCTTTGCGGCCGCTTCGTCGAGCGCGCCGCACGGGTAATCTGCTGCGGCGCGGACGGCGTTGGCATGCGCGGCGGGCAAGCCGGGCGTCGTAGCCTGGTCTGCCGGCGTCTCGCGCCATTGCGCGGCGCGCAGCATTGCGTCAAATGCCACGGTACAGCTTTCCGGCACGCTGAACGCGGGCACGCCGCGCTCGTTCAACAAGCTGGCAGCCTGCGGCGCATGTGGGCTGACATAAGCCAGGATCGGTTTGTCGCTGGTGGGCAGGCATTGCTGGATCGCGCTTGCCATCAGGTCCGGCATCGCCAGGCCCGACGATCCGACGATCACGGCGACGGCATCGTAGCTCGGGCTATCCAGCAGCGCCCTGATCGCACCGCGCAACAGGTCTGGCTGCAGGCCTGCCAGGGTGACGTCGATGGGATTGCGATCCAGCGCAGCATGATCGCCCTTTTGCAGTGCCCGCAGCTGTTGCGCGGTGGCTTCATCGGGCGGGGGCGTCTCGAAGCCGGACATCCCGAGGCTGTCCGACACCAGAGTGCCGGCGCCGCCTGTCGACGTCAGGATGGCGATCCGGTTGCCGCGCAGCACCCTGCCGGTGGCTAGCGCGGCGGGTATATCCAGCAGGTCTGCGAAGGTTTCCGCGCGGATCACCCCAACCTGCCTGAATAGCGCATCGTACATCCGGTCCGCGCCGGCGAGCGCGCCCGTGTGCGATACCGCCGCCCGGGCTCCGGCCTCGGAGCGACCGATCTTGAAGGCCACCACCGGCTTTCCGGCCCTGGCGGCTTTCAGCGCGGCGGCGCGGAATTTCTCCGGATTCCGTACGCTTTCGACGTACAGGGCAATCACCCTGGTGGCTTCGTCATCGGCCAGGTAGTCAATGAAATCCGCCAGCTCCAGATCCACTTCGTTGCTGGTGGAAACCAGCTTGGACAGCCCGATGCCACGCGCGGCGGCGCGCGACAGCAAGGCGCCAAGAATGCCTCCGCTTTGCGAGACCACGCCGATGTTGCCGGCCGGAAAATGCGCCATCTCGAGCGCGCCGCTGGCCGACAGCGGGATGTTGTCGGTCAGGTTGACCAGGCCGATGGTATTGGGGCCCAGCAGGCGCATGGCGCCCGCTGCCTCGATCAGCTCGGCCTGGCGCCGCGCGCCTTCGGCGCCGGTTTCGGTATAGCCGCTGGCCAGCACGATGGCGGCGCCGGTGCCGCGGGCGGCCAGGTCGCGAACTGCCAGGTGGGCGCGTTCCGCGCCAAGCAGGACGATGCCCACATCCGGCACCTCGGGCAGCGACCGGACATCCGGATAGCAGCGCAGGCCGTCGATCTCGCTCACCTTTGGGTTGACGGGGTAGATGGCGCCGGCGAATCCGTGCTTCTTCAGGTAGGCAACGGGGCGTCCGGCGGTCTTGGCCGCATCGGCGGAAGCACCGATGATGGCAACGCTGCGCGGATTGAGCAGGCGGCCGATGACGGAGCGTGTGTTTGCTGTGTCCATGGTGTCAGGCCTTTTCCTTTGCTGCCATCTTGTCCAGGAATGCCAGCACGGACTCGCGGTGCTCGGTGCTGGTATAGCAGATGCCCTGTGCCTGGCTGCCCTGCGCGAACACCTGGCCGGCCGGCAGCTCGAAGGTCTGGTTCAGGATGGACTTGCCCAGCGCCAGGGCGGTGGCCGACCCCTGGCTCAACTCGGCGGCCCAGGCGCGCGCATTGGCCAGCAGCGTTTCCGGCTCGCTCAGGCGATCCGCGATGCCAAGCTGAAGCGCCTCGGCGGCATCGACCTTGCGGCCGCTGAAGATCAGTTCCTTGGCTTTGGCCAGGCCGGTGCGGCGCGGCAGGAAATACATGCCGCCGCCGTCCGGGATCAGGCCGCGATGGATGTAGGACCACGCAAAGCTGGCGCTTTCCGACGCCATCACGAAATCGCAGCTCATCGCCATGTCCGCGCCGAGCCCGGCCGCGGCGCCATTGACCGCTGCGATGGTCGGCTTGGGCATGTTGTGCAGCAGCGCGACCGTATGGTGCACCCGTTGCTGGCGCGCCCAGCCATTGAAGGCAACTTCGCCCGGCGGCGCGTCCATGCGCCTCTGCATGCCGGCCACGTCGCCGCCCGCGCAAAAGCCCTTGCCGTTGCCGGTGAGGACCAGTGCGCGAATGCTCTTGTCCTGCGTAATGTGTTCGAGGGCGGCGATCAGCTCGGTGCGCATGTCATCGGTCATGGCATTGCGTTTTTCCGGGCGGTTCAGCGACAAGGTGGCGATCCCGGCATCGATGTCGAGCGTGATCAGTGAGGTGGTGGTCATTGGCTGGTCTCTCTTTGTCTGGTGGCCATGCGATTGGCCTTGCGTATCATGTGTTGCCGATGCGGCGGGATTACTCGACGGTGATCTTGGCTTCCTTGACCACGCGGCTCCAGCGGGCCTCTTCGCTGCGCACGTAGCGCCCGAATTCCTCTGGCGTGCCCGCACTGACCTCAAGACCCTCGGTTTCGGCACGCTTGCGGAACGCGTCGGTCTGTACGGCCTTCCTGGCTGCCGCATTGAGGCGGGCGATCACCGGGGCGGGCGTGCCGGCCGGCACGAACAGTCCGTACCAGCTTTCGGCCACATAGCCGGGCACGCCGCTCTCCGCGATGGTGGGAACCTTGGCCAGCACCGGGCTTGCGGAGCGTTGCGCGGTGGTCACTGCGATGGCGCGCAGCTTGCCGCTTTCCAGCTGCGGTCCGACCGCCGAGGCGGTGGCGAACATGACGTCGACCTGCCCGCCCAGCAGGTCGGTAATCGCGGGGCCGGCGCCACGGTAAGGAATGTGATTGAGATCGACCTTGGCCAGCGACTTGAACAGCTCGCCGGCAAGGTGCGCCGAGGTGCCCGGGCCTTGAGAGGCAAATGAGATCTTTCCCGGTTTGGCCCTGGCGGCCGCGACCAGGTCCTGGACTGTTTTGTAAGGACTGTCCGGACGCACTACGAGCACGTTGGGCGACCGGCCTACCAGCATCACGGGGGCGAATGCCTTGTCGGTCGCATAGGGCAGCTTGGCGTGGATGCTCGGGTTGACCACGTGGGCCAGCGTTGCCATCACCAGCGTGTAACCGTCCGGCGCGCTCTTGGCCACCACGTCGGAGCCGATGATGGTGCCAGCGCCTGGCTTGTTGTCGACGATCACGGGCTGGCCCAGGTCCTGGGACATCGTGACCCCCATGGTCCTGGCGATCAGGTCGGTCCCGCCGCCGGGGGCGAAAGGCACCACGAGGCGGATCGGCTTTTCCGGGTAGGCCGCCGTGGCGGCCAATGGCGCCAGCGCGGCCATGGCGGCGAAGGGAATGGCCAGCTTGGCCAGCATCCGGCCAAAGAGAGGGATTGAGTTCGGCACTTGCGTCTCCGGTCTGGGTTCAGTGCGGGACCCGGCGCCACTTTCGCGCCTTGCCCCGCCCGTTTTTGATGAGTCCAGAGTAAGCGTTAATGCCGTCCGATACAGCCCCGCATTTCCGGCAGACGGAATTGAAAGCGGCCGCTTCCGTGCCCGGGCGGGCTCACGCCTCAGGGGGCATGGACCGGCACGGAGTACCGCAGCATGGAGGGCGCGCCATCGCGCAGAGCGCTCGCATATGCACAGTCACGCGGATGCAATCCGCCCGCGGCAATGGCTACGCAGGATACGCGGGCAATGCCAGCGCATCACGCATCACGAAGCGGTCGCGACCATTGCGCTTGGCTTCGTACATGGCGGCGTCGGCCTTCTCCAGCATTGGCTCCAGGAACGGCGATGCCGGGATTTCGCAAACCGCGCCGACGCTGATGGTGACGTACGGGTGTTCGGGCCAGCCACCGTGCGGCAGCGCCAGAGAGCGCACGGCCTGGAGCAGCCGCAATCCGGCTTCCCTGGTTTCGCGCGGCGAGATGTGCGGGAGCACGATGGCGAACTCTTCGCCGCCAACGCGGGCGCAGAAGTCGCCGGGGCCGTTGCGCATGGCGTCCCCGAGGGCGCCGGCGATCCGGCGCAGGCATTCGTCGCCGTGCACGTGGCCGTGGAGATCGTTGTACTGCTTGAAGTAATCGACGTCGATGATCAGCAGGCCGACGGGGATGCCCCGCTCGAAGGCATTGGCCAGCGCGGCGGCGGCCTCGCGCTGGAAGAACCGCCGGTTGAACACCCCGGTCAGCGCGTCGCGGTACAGGTCGGCCTCGATGCGAGAGAGCTTTTCCTCGGTTTCGCCCAGCCGCACCGCCAGTGTGGAGTTCTCCGAAGTCAGCGCCTGTTCGCGCGAGCGGAAACGGGTGACGTCGCGGAGGAACACAATGCTCCCTACCGGTTGCCGGTTGAGGTTGCGTACCGGGTCCACGGTGAGCTCGTAGTCGACCCGCTCCTCCGAAATCAGGTGGGATGCGCCGCTACCGGGCATGCCAGAGCGACTGGCGGCGATTGCGTCATTCCAGGCTGCCGGGTACGGGTTGCCGCGTTCCACGGCTTCCAGCAGCCGGCGGGCGGCGGGATTGAAATCGACAATGATGTCGTCCGCATTCACGATTACGCAGCCCTCTTGCAGGGCATCGAACACCCGTAGCCTGGCGTAGTGCCCCACGTCATTCAGGTGCCCGCGCAGCGCGCATATCCACACCAGCACCGTCATCACGGAGAGGGTGGCCGGGGTCAGGTCGCCCCCGAGCAGCCCTGTCCATCCACGCAGGTACGCGATATTGGCCACCAGCGGCAGCGCCAGTCCGCCGGCCAGCACGGTGCGCCCGCCCCGCGTCAGGCTGCTGCTGGGCACGCGGGCCGTCAGCAGGAAGTAAAGGCTGATCAGTAACAGCAGGTAGGAATAGGCGGCCACCACCGCGTACGCTGGACCATGGGTGAAGACCGCTCCGGGTGGCAGGCCACCAGGTACCATCGCGATCGAATCCCAGATCAGGTGGTGCCGTTCGTTGGTGAAGACGAGGCCCAGCGTCACGATATTGATCACGATGGGCATCGAGAGCAATGACCAGGGAATGACGAACCTGGGCCGGCTGAGCTGGATCATGGCGCAAAGCCAGGCGATCGGTACCGCGACGATACCGAAGTACTGCAGCTTGGCCCACATCACGCGGGTTTCCAGGTCGAAGGAACTCAGTTCCAGCAGGCGGCCGCCGCTCCATATCACGCAGCCGAAGGCCAGCATCAGGAAGGCCTTGACGGTGGGGTCGTCCCGCCTGGTCCACGCGGCCACGGCAACCGTGAGGCTGCCAACGACGGCAAAGGTGAGACAAAGGATGAGGGGGTACGAAGGCATTCGGCCGGTTCCAGGACGCTCTCGCCCGCCGGCGGTGCCCGGCGGCGGAATCTCTGGTCGGATTATAAGGCTGGCATGCGGGCAGTACGGACGCCGATGCCACCCAGGCCCCTCCCCTCAAAACCCCAGTTGCCGCGCTGCTAGGTCTTTCATGATCTCCTCGGACCCACCACCGATCATCATGACCTTGACCTCCCGGTATACACGTTCGCTCAGCGTGCCGCGCATGAAACCCATCCCGCCCAGGATCTGCACGGCCTGGTCGGCGCAGAACTGCATCGCCTGCGTGGCCTGGATCTTGGCCATGCAGGTGCGCGCCACCAGTTGCGCGGGGTCTCCTGCTTGGTGCTGGACGCGGTAGGCCAGGTCATAGACGAGATTGCGCGCGGCTTCGATGCGCAGCGCCATGTCGACCAGCTTGTGGCGGATCACCTGCCGCTCCACCAGCGGCTGGCCGAAGGTATTGCGCTGGCGTGCCCAGTCCAGCGCTTCCTGCAGGCAGGCCTCGGCATAGCCATAGGCGCTTGCGCTCATCCCCAGCCGCTCGGAATTGAAGTTGCGCATGATGATCTGGAATCCGCGGTTTTCCTCGCCGATCAGGTTGGCGGCGGGGATGCGGCAGTTGTCGAAATGCAGGTGGGCGGTGTCGGAGGCGAGCCAGCCCATCTTCTTCAGTCCGGTGCGGGTCAGGCCGCGCGGGTTGCCTTCGATCAGCAGCAGGGAGATGCCGCCCGCGCCCTTGTTGGCAGGGTCGGTGCGCACCGCCGTGGTGATGAAATCGGCGCGCATGCCGGAGGTGATGAAGGTCTTTTCGCCGTTGACGACGTAGTGGTCGCCGTCGCGCACGGCCGTGGTCCTGAGACTCGCTACATCGGAACCGCCGCCCGGTTCCGTGATGGCCAGCGCGGCGATCTTGTCGCCGGCGATAACCGCGGGCAGCACGCGCTGCTGCAGCGCCTCGCTGCCTGCCGCGACGATCGGCGGCACACCGATGGAGTGGGAATGGAGCGACGCATTGACGCCGCCCGAGCCGCTGCGGGCGAATTCCTCGGCCTGGATCAGGTGGTAGAAGATGTCGCCGGGCGTGCCGCCGAAGCGCTCCGGGTAACCCAGCCCGAGCAAGCCGATCTCGGCAGCGCGCCGGTACAGCGAGCGGGGAAAGGTCCCGGCTTCATCCCATTCGTTCACAAACGGCGAGATCTCGCGGGCGACGAATTCGCGCAGGGTGCTGCGAAACTGTTCGTGCTCGGCCGTGAAATAGTGGGCGAGCGGCGGCAGGGTCAGGAGGCTCATCGTGGGTCCTGTCAGTGGGCAGGCAGCCGGCGCGGCTGCCGTTTGGGGTCGGGGGCATGCGGCATGGGAGCCGGCCACAAACCGGCGGGCGATTCCATGCGGCACTGCCGGCATGCCGCGACCATAGGCTGCGCCGCGCACTTCGTCTTGCGCAAAGTGGTCGGCGCTCCGGTGCCCGGACCCGCCGCTATCCGGGTGGCATTGCCTCGAGCTGTCTGGCGGAAGCTTCCAGTCCCTGGAGGATGCTGTCCGCCACCTTCTGCGGGAAACCAGCCGGCAAGGCGGCGCCGACCTTCCCGATGACCGCCGGCGTTTGCGCAATGAGCCGCTGGATCATGCCCTCGGCATCCGGGCCGTGGAAACACTTGGGCGCCATCGCGTTGAAATGCCGGCGTTGCACGTCCTTGAACAGGTAGTGCCGGTTCTTGCCGGCCACCGCCATGGCCAGCTTGGCCTTGTGCCACGACCACTGGTTCGCCCCGTTGCCGACCACCGGCCAGATCGACATCACGTCATAGAGCGGCGTCATCCGGTAGCGCCCGCCGGGCAGCAGCCGGATGCTGAAATTCTTGGCATGCCCGTCGGGTGCCGCCAGCATCCAGAACAGGATCTGCGTGGCGAGGAAGGACTCGAGGTCTTCGTCGGCGTGGGTCGATTGCCGCAGGATCTGCGCGATATCGCGCATGCCCGGGCCACCGTCCGCTTCGTATTTCAGGTGGGGAGCGACACCCAGCGCCTGGCAGAAGTCCTCCTGCGGCAGCCGCAGGATCCAGTTGCCCGACGAGTGCGGTTGCCGGTCGAAGCGTTGCACGCTCAGAACCTTCTGGCTGGCGAAGGTCTTGATTTCACTGTGCGCGACCGGCAGGCCATAGGCGGCGAGGATGGTCAGGCAGAGCCATTCGTTCTCCACCGAGGTGCTGAGGTCGGCTCGCTTGTTGCCCACCAGCCCGAGCGGCAACTTGAGGATGTGGGTGGTGGGCGTGGCGCCGTGGGGCTTCATCCACTGGCTGCCGTGCCACAGCAGCGCTGTCTTCTCCTGCGCGCCGGCCAGGGAGATGCGGAAGTCGTCTTCATCGCCCTGCGCGCCCAGGGCGGCCGGGCTGACCGTTTGCCGCAGCAGTCTTTCGATATCGGCATCGGACTGCGGCGTGCCGTCGATGCGGTCGTGTCCCACCGGCTGCTCGCTTTCGCCGAGCAACTGTACCGCGCCGACGCAGTCGCGGCCGATGGCTTCCAGCAGGTCGAAGGCCTCCGTGGTCGCTGCCCGGAAGCGGGTGGCGAGGCGCTTGCGGATGGCGTCGCTGTCGGGCAGCAGGTTATCGAAGTAGTTGCGCACCCTGTCGCCCTTCAGCGGGGACGCACCGACGCCGAAGGGCAGCGACAGGGACAAGGGCCGGCCGGCGGGCGAGGCGATCCAGCCGGGGTCATACTGCAGTTCCATATCGCCCCGCGTGGGGATGCGCCACGTCCCTACCCGCTCGCCATTGGCCCACACCGAAAGCGCTCGGGCATGCGATTTGCGGCCCATGCCTACCACTCCACCGTTGGGGAATCGGCGCCGGCCGGGCGCTTGTCCTGGACGACCAGCTCAAGGCCCAGGCTGCTGACCAGCGCCAGCAACTGATCCGCGCTGATGCTGCCGGGGTTCAGCTCCATATGGGAGACGCGGCTTTGGCTGATGCCCAGGCGCGAGGCGAGGTCCGTCTGGGACAGCTTCCCCGCACGCCGTGCGGATTGCAGCACCTGCCCAAGCTGGCCAGCGGTGGAGAGCAATTGCTTCATCTTGGTGATCCAGGCTTACCCGTTATGTGCGTAAAATCATTTTATGAGTAATATAGGTATTATGCAAATACCAATTTAATGGGTATTTGCATTTTACCAATTTAGTGGGTAGGAAGGGGCGAGATCGGCCGCTGCCAAGCCGTGCCAAAGCCCGGTTGCCAGGTTACGGAGCAGGAAATCCGTGCT
Source organism: Cupriavidus sp. F041 (assembly GCF_057814235.1). NCBI lineage: Bacteria > Pseudomonadati > Pseudomonadota > Betaproteobacteria > Burkholderiales > Burkholderiaceae > Cupriavidus > Cupriavidus sp. F041. The sequence continues at coordinate 113,967 of NZ_JBVASY010000001.1, read as the reverse complement.
TGTTGCGGGAGCCGCCTAGCCAGGCATGCCGTCGCCCACCGCCACCCGCTCGCCGATCAGCGCAAGCTTGCGCGAGCCGGCAAAGATGTCGCTGGGTTTGAGCCCGTAGACCTGGCGGATGGAGTGGCTGAAGTGCGTGGAGTCAGGGTACCCGGTATCCAGCGCCACATGCGCCAGGTTGGAGTCCTGGGTGACATAGTGCAGCAGGCTGCGGGCCCGTTTCCACGTGCGAAAGCTGCGGAACGGTGTGCCAACCTCTTCCTTGAACAAGTGCAGGAAGCGCGAAAACGACAGGTGGGCGGATGCGGCGCAAGATTCGGCCGTGGCGGTGGCCGAGGGCGCGTTGCGGATGCGCCGCACCACGGCGTCGATGCGTGGGTCCATCCGGCGTGGCGCCAGCGCATGGCCGAAGAAGATCTGGTCGAAGCTGTCCGCCTGCAGGTCAAGCTCCCGGCCGCGCTCGCTCAGGTAGGCGTGGGCCTGGCGCACGTGGCGCACGAATGCCGCATCGTCCACCGGCCCCGCCCGGCCGCGGATCACCGACGGCAGGCGGGCGAGGTCGATGCTCTCGGCCTCTAGCCCGAGGTCGCAGATCATGCGGTCATCGCAGGCCACCGAGTGCGGCATATAGGCTGGCACCACCGCCAGTTCCGTGGACTCCCAGGGCCCGCCGTCGAAACGGATGCGGATGGGTGCACGCAAAGCCACATAAATCAGCAAGCCGCCCATGGTGCGGACCGAGGGCGAGCCCAGCAGGCCGGCGTAGAAGAGCCGGTCCGGCGTGAGCCACATTACCCGGCCGGTCCCTGCCCTGGCGCCCGGCGCCAAGGTCATGGCTGGCGGGCACGCAATGCCTTGTGCTTGCATCTGCATGTCCTTTGTCTCCTGCCGGGCGCTGTCCGCGCACCGGTTGGTGCGTCGTCAGGCCTGCTGGTTGTGCGGTCTGGGTGCTTCGGACGACGCTGACCGGGCGGTGCTGCCGTGCCGCGGCGCAAAAAGCAGCGTAGCCGGAGCAGCCAGCTACGTCTTGCGTCAGGTGGCTATGGCCAGGCGTTCCGGCCCGGTGGCGCCAGGGGCCGGACCGTGTGCTGGTCAGCGAGGCGCTCCCGCCGTATCGTAGTGCTCCCGATAACGCTGGCGCAACTCGAACTTCTGGATCTTTCCCGTGGAAGTCGCCGGTAGCGCGGCCAGCAGCACCACGTCCTTGGGCACCTCGAAGCCGCCGAGATGCGCCTTGCAGTGGGCGCCCAGCTCCTCCTGCTCCACCGCCGCGCCTGGCTTGAGCGTGACGAACGCCGTCACCGCCTCGCCCCAGCGCGCATGCGGCAGGCCCACCACCGCAGCATTGGCCACGGCGGCATGGCGCAGCAGCACTTCTTCGACCTTGATCGAGGGTACGTTCTCGCCACCGGTCTTGATCATGTCCTTGATGCGGTCGAGGAACAGCAGTTGCCCGTCCTCGTCCAGCACGCCCAGGTCGCCGGAGTGATGCCAGCCAAAGCGCTGCACGCGAGCGGTGGCCTCCGGGTCCTTGTAATAGCCCAGCATCACGTTGGGCCCGCGAAACACGATCTCGCCCGGCTCGCCGGGGCCGAGCAGCCTGCCGTCGTCGGCCATCACCGCCACCTCGTTGACCACCGTGCCGACGCCCCAGTAAGCGCCAAAGCGCTTGCGCTGTTCCTCCGCCTCGAAGATGGTGGCCGCCGGGTACATCTCGGTCTGGCCAGAGCACAGGATGAAGTTGGGGCAGAACGCATCCTGCAGGCGCAGCAGCAGGTTCTTGGGCAACGGCGCCATGCCGTAGATGCACAGCCGCACGCTGGAAAGATCGGTGTCGGCGAACTGCGGGTGCTCCAGCATGGCCCGGTACATCATTGGCAGCGCCACCACGACGCTGACGCGGTGCCGGGCCAGGTCGGCCAGCACGCGGGCGGGATCGAAGCCGCGACCCACCACCACGGTGTGCCCGCCTAGCAGCGCACTCATGGTATTGCCGTGCTGGGCACAGTGGAACATCGGCAGCAGGCAGGTAAAGAGCTCCCGCGCCGTGCCGCAGCCCGTATCGACCAGGTTGGCGGACAGCACCGAATGGACCGAAGCGTGCGAATGCATCACGCCCTTCTGCGGGCCGGTGGTGCCGCTGGTGTACATGATCTGCGCCAGCTGGCCGCTGGCGATATCCACGTCGGGCAGCGCCTCCGGCTGGCCGGCCAGCGCGTCGGAGTACTTCGTCACGGACAGGCCCGCCAGGTCGCCTGCCACCTCGCCTGCGGGCACCAGGAGCACAACGGGAATGCCCAGCGCCGCCACCAGCTCCGCGATGCCGGGCCGCGCCAGCACGGACGCGTCCGCCACCAGCCGCGTGACCTCGGCGTGTTCCAGGATGTATTGGATCGCGTCCGGCGCCAGGGCCGTATTGATCGGCACCCACACCATGCCCGCCTTCTGGATCCCCAGCAGCGCCACGATCATGCCGATGGAGTTGTTGCACAGCATGCCGACACGCTCGGCGCTGCGCATTTCCTGCGCCAGCTGGTAATGGGCGAACTGGTTGGTGGCGGCGTTCAGCGCCGCGTAGCTCAGGCTATGGTCGCCCTCGATCAGCGCCGTCCGGCCGCCGAAGCGCCGGGCGGAGCGGTGGACCACATCGCCCAGGGCGATGCGGCCGATGCGCTCGCGCGCCTGTTCCGTTGCTGTGCTCATGTCTGTCTCCGATTGTCCGTTGCTCCGGACCCGCCGCCTGTCATGGCGGCGGGGATCGCCATCCCGTTGTGGCTCGCCGCGCTCAGTTCATCTTGGGCGGCGGCAGCAGGTCGCTGGCGGGAATCCACTTGTCGCCGGCCACCTTCATGATGCGGATGCGGTCGTTGCTCAGGCGGTTGCTGGCGGAGACATTGAAGCCCGGGTTGCCCAGCGTGTCCTGCGGCAGCTTGGTCGACTCCATGGCGGCGTTGAAGGACTCGGCGGTCAGGTTGCGCCCGGCCTTGTCGGCGAGGGTGGCGAAGGTGGTGTAGGCGTAGTAGCTGAACATCGAGTACACGCCCGGGTCTTCATTGAAGCGCTTCTTGTAGGCGGCTGCCCATTGCCGTACCGCCGGGTTTGCGTCATCCGCATAGGGCAGCATGATGAAGGCCGCCGCATGCAGGCCTTCCATGGCCTTGCCGCCCAGCAGCGGCACCTGGTGCGCGTAATTGGCCGAGGTGCCGGCGAAGACCGGGTTGAAGCCGATCTTGCGCGCTTCCTGGACCGAAGCGATGTACTCGCGCATGGTGGAGGCATTGAACACCAGGTCGCAGTTGGCCGCCTTGAGACGCGCCATCTGCGAGGAAAAATCGGTGGCGCCGCGCTTGTACGACACTTTCTCCACCAGGGTCATGTTCCTGGCCTTGAGATAGGCCTGCACGCCTTCCACCGACTCCCGCCCGTAGTCGTCGTCCTGGTAAAGCGCGCCCACCCGCTGGTAGGGCTTCTGCTTGAAGAAGTAATCCATGATGGTGGTGGACATCAGGAAATTGGACGGCCCCAGTGCTATCTTGTACGGGCTGGCGGGCTCATACATGTCGCGCGCGGCGCTCTGCGGCATGAAGTTGAAGACCTTGCTTTGCACCAGGAACGGCAGCGTGGCCATATTGGGCGCGGTGCCCAGGTGGCCGATGATGGCGAACACGCCGTCCTGCGTGACCAGTTTCTGCGCTGCCAGCACGGCACGCTTGGGTTCATAGCCGTTGTCTTCCACCACCACCCGCAGCTTGCGGCCCTGCACGCCGCCGCGGGCGTTGATTTCTTCCACGGCCATGGTCATGCCGTTGCGGGATTCCTTGCCGTAGTTGACGATCGGCCCGGACATATCGGTGATCAGGCCGAGCACGATTTCCTTGTCGGTGACGCCGCGGGTCTGCGCAGCGGCCCCGGCGCTCAAGGCCAGGGCAAGGGCGGCGATGGTGGTCTTCAAGATCATGGTTGTCTCCTTGTTTTATGGTGCTTTATGGCGCTCTATGGTGGTGCTGATGGTGCTTCAGGGGGCCGGGAACCGGCGGACTGCCTTGGTCAATGGACGCTCTGTGGCGGCTTGGGTCCCGCGTGGACCCTGCCTGGCCCGGCCAGCGGGTCCGGCGAGAGCGAGATGGTTGCTGTGGAACGTCCCTGCCCCGCCGGCGCTGGCACATCGGCCGGGGCCAGCGGTGCCGACCAGCCGGACAAGCGCTGCCCGCCCCGCGCCAGTGCCGCCAGCAACGGTGAGATGTCCCAGTAGTCGTAAGGATTGCCGCGCAGCCGCGCATAGCGCTCCAGTCCCGCCACGATGCGCGGCAGGCCAATGCTGTCGGCCTGCCAGACCGGGCCGCCGAGGTAATCCGGAAAGCCGTAGCCCGCAGTCCACACCATATCGATGTCGCCGGGCCGGCAGGCCACGCCCTCTTCCAGCAGCTTGGCGGCCTCGTTGATCAGGGGATAGAGCAGGCGCTCGACGATCTCGGCATCGGCGATATCCATGCGGCGGGCGATGCCGTGCGCGCGCCCCAGCGCGGCGCAGATGCGTTCCGCTTCGGGGTCGGGCACAGCTTGCCCGTCCGGATACCGGTAATAGCCCGCACCGCTCTTGCAGCCGAGCCGCCCTAGCATGAACAGCGTGCGCACTACCGCGCGATAGGCGGGATCGGGCGGCAGCCCGCCCGCCTTGCCGTACTCGAGCACGATCTTGGCGCCCACGTCGATCCCGGCCAGGTCCAGCATGCGGCATGGGCCCATCGCCATGCCGTAGGCTTGCATCACGGCGTCGAGCCGCGCCGGGCTTACCCCTTCCATCAGCAGGAACTCGCTCTCGCGCAGGTAAGCTTCGGCCATGCGGTTGCCGATAAAGCCAAAGCACACGCCCGACACCACCGCCACCTTGCCGAGCCGCCGGGCCAGTTGCATGGCCGTCACCAGCACATCCGGCGCGGTGGCACTGCCGCGCACCACCTCGATCAGCCGCCCGCCGTTGGCCGGATTGCGGAAATGCAGGCCGGCGAAATCGGCGGGCCGGCCGCTGGCCTCGGCCAGCACTTCCACATCCAGCGTCGAGGTGTTGGTGGCGACGATCGCGCCGGGCTTGCAGATGCGCCCGAGCCGGGCGCATACATGCTGCTTGAGCGCCATGTCCTCGTCCACCGCCTCGATCACCAGTTCGCAGCCGGCCAGCGCTTCATAGTCCAGGGCCCCCGCGATCAGGCCCATGCGCCTGGCGACCTGGTCCGGCCGTATCCGCCCCGCCGCCGCGCTGGCTTCGTACTGGGCGCGCACCGAGGCCAGGCCCCTCGCCAGCGCGGTGCCGCTGGCTTCCACCAGCGTCACCGGCAAGCCGGCATCCGCCAGGCTCATGGCGATGCGGCTGCCCATGGTGCCGGCGCCGACCACGCCTGCCGTGTGCAGCGCGCGCGGCGTTGCTCCCGCAGGCATGCCGGGCACGCGGGCCGCTTGCCGTTCGGCAAAGAACAGGTGCCGCAGCGCCCGCGATTCGGGCGAGGCCACGCAGGCGGTGAGCAAGGCTGCCTCCCTCGCCTCGCCCTGCGCGAACGGCAGCGTCGCTGCCGCTTCCACCGCTTGCACGATGGCCGCGGCGGCGGGATAGTGCGCGCGCTGCTGCGTGGCATGTTGCATGGCTTGCGTGAAGAAGTCCTTGGGCAGGCCAGCCACGGGTACGGATAGTGTGGACAGGCGTCGCGGTGGCGCCAGCCGCTCAAGCAGGTCTTCCAGGAAGTTGAGGCCCGCGGCCAGCGGCTCGCCCTGCACCAGCGCGTCGACGATGCCGGCGGCCAGCGCCGCCTCGGCGTCGAGCATGCGCCCGCTCAGCATCAGGTCCAGTGCCAGCGCTGCCCCGCAGGCGCGCGGCAGCCGCTGGGTACCGAGCGATCCCGGCAGCAGCCCCAGCTTGATCTCCGGCAGCCCGACCCGCGTGCCGGGCAAGGCCACCCGGTAATGGCAGGCCAGCGCCAGTTCCAGCCCGCCGCCGAGCGCGGTGCCGTGCAGGGCCGCCACCACCAGCCGTTCGCTGGCTTCGATCCGGGCCAGGATGCGGTTGTAAGGCGCGGCGGTGAAATCCGGCGCGTCGAACTGGGCAATGTCGCCACCGGCCACGAAGGTCCGGCCCGCGCACCAGATCAGCAAGCCATCGAGGGAGGGATCGGCCTCGAAGGCGGCCAACCTGGCATCCAGCCCTGCTACCGTGGCCACCGAGAGCGCATTCACCGGCGGATGGTCGATGCACAGCAGGCCGATGCGGCCGTGGCGCACCAGGCTGACGGGAACCGCTTTGTCTGCATCGCTCATGGCGCCTCCTGTTGGGGCCGCTTGCGTTCAGGCCACCTTAGCCAGGTACATCGACTCGATCAGCGCGCTGTACTTGTCGTTGACCAGCTTGCGCTTGAGCTTCATGGTCGGGGTCAGTTCCTCGTCCTCGGCGCCGAGGCGGGTCTCGATGAGCCGGAACGCCTTGATCTGCTCGACCCGCGCAAACTGCTTGTTGATCTTGTCGATTTCCTGCCCCACCAGCGCGATCACTTCCTTGCTGCGGCACAGCGAGCCGTAGTCGGAGAAATGCACGTCGTGCTCCTGCGCCCACTGCTCCACGTTGTCCTGGTCGATCATCACCAGGCAGCTCAGGTAGGGCCGGCGATCGCCGATGACGACGGCGTCGGTTACGTAGGGGCTGAACTTGAGCTGGTTCTCCCACTCCGAGGGCGTGACGTTCTTGCCGCCGGCGGTGATGATCAGGTCCTTCATGCGGTCGGTGATATAGAAATAGCCCTGCCCGTCCACCCGGCCCACGTCGCCGGTGCGCAGCCAGTCGTCCACCATCGTTTCGGCGGTCTTGCCGGGCAGGTTCAGGTAGCCCATGAACACCTGCGGCCCGCGCACCAGCAACTCGCCCTCGTGGGAGATCTTCACCTCGGTATGCGGCAAGGCGATGCCGATGCTGCCGGGCCGCGTCCGTCCCGGCGGGTTGCAGGTGGCCGCGCCGGTGATCTCGGTCATGCCCCATAGCTCGTGGAGCACGATGCCCAGCGCCATATACCAGCGGATCAGATCCGGCGAGATCGGCGCCGCGCCGGTCACCGCCAGTTGCACGCGGTTCAGCCCCATCATGCGGCGCACGTTGCCCAGTACCAGCGTATCGGCCAGCCAGAGCTTCAGGCGCGCGCCGGGTGGCAGCGGCTTTGCCTGGCCGTCTTCGTGCACGCGGGCCCGTCCGGCGGCAATGGCCCAGTCATAGGCCCAGCGCTGCAGGCGGGTGGCCTCGCGTACCGCGATGGTGACGCTGGAATAGAGTTTCTCCCACACGCGCGGCACCGCCAGGAAAGCATCGGGCTGGATCTCGCGGATGTTGTCGAAGATGGTGTCCGGGTTTTCGACGAAATTGACGACAGCGCCGGACAGGATCGAGTAATACTCGCCGAAGATCCGCTCCGAGACGTGGCACAGCGGCAGGAAGGCCATGCGCTCGCCGATGGTGGTGGCGGGCAGGAACTCGCGCAGCGTCAGGCAGCTGCGTAGCGCATTGCGGTGCGACAGCATCGCGCCCTTGGGCCGTCCCGTGGTGCCCGACGTGTACACGAGCACCGCCAGCGCATCGGCGCGCCCGGCGGCCAGCCGTTGCGCCACCAGATCCGGCTCTCGCGCCCGCACCTGCCTGCCGAGTGCCAGCAGCGCGTCGAAGCTGAGCACGTCCGGGTCGTCGAAGCCGGCCAGCCCTTCCATGTCGTAGACCACCACCTTGCGCAGCCGTGGCAGCCGCTCGCGCACTTCCAGGTATTTGTCGAGCTGCTCCTCGTTTTCCACGAAGAGCATCACGCTGCCGGAGTCGTGGCACAGGTATTCCACCTGCGAAGGCGCATCGGTGGGGTAGATGCCGCTTACCACGGCGCCGGCCGTCAAGGCGCCCAGGTCGCTCCACACCCATTCCCGGTTGGTATTGGACAGCACCGACACCACCTCGCCCGGCTGCAGGCCCAGTTCGGCCAGGCCGGCGGCAACATCGGCCACGATCTCGCCCACTTCGCGCCAGCGGTAGCTGCGCCAGACGCCGAGATCCTTCTGCCGCATCATGACCGCGTCGCCGCGCTCGGCCACACCATGCCAGAACATTTGCGGCAGGGTGTCGAATGCCGCTTCGGAAAGGGGCTTCATGGTGTGCGCTGTCGCCATTGCCATTGGTTGCTCTCGGGAAAACGGGTGATCGGTTTCGGTATCGGTTGCGGAGGCCCTTGCCGCGTGCTAGCGCCAGGTCTTGCGCTTCTTCCAGCGGCGCTCGCCGCGCACGCCACTGTCCTTCATGCCGAGGTAGAACTCCTTGATATCGTCCTTCTCGCGCAGCACGGCGCAGGTGTCTTCGGCCACGATGCGGCCGTTCTCCAGCACGTAGCCGTAGTCCGCCGCGTTGAGCGCCATGTTGGCGTTCTGCTCCACCAGCAGGATGGTGGTGCCGCGCTCGCGGTTGATACGGACAACAATTTCGAAGATGTCCTTGGTCAGCTTGGGCGACAGGCCAAGGCTCGGCTCGTCGAGCAGGATCAGCTCCGGCGCCGCCATCAGCGCCCGCGAGATCGCCAGCATCTGCTGCTGGCCGCCCGACAGCAGGCCTGCGTCCTGGCCGGCGCGCTCGCGCAGCACCGGGAAGTAGCTGTAGACCGCTTCCATGTCGCGCGCCACGCCGTCGCGGTCGCGCCGCGTATAGGCGCCCATCAGCAGGTTGTCCCGCACCGACAGCAGCGGGAATACCTCGCGCCCCTCGGGCACATGGCTCAGGCCGCGCCGCACGATCTGCGCCGGGTCCATCGCGGCAATGCTCTCGCCCTTGAAGGCGATGCTGCCGCGGGTCGGGTCGAGCACGCCGGAAATGGTCTTGAGGATGGTGGTCTTGCCGGCGCCATTAGCGCCCAGCACCGTTGCGATGCTGCCGCGCTGCACCGCCAGGCTTACGCCGCGAATCGCCTTGACCGGCCCGTAGGCGCTTTCCACGTTGGCCAGCGCCAGCACGGGGGCATCCTGGATCTCGCGCATCTTGTCCGTGCCTTCCATCAGGTTCATGCCGCCCTCCGCAGTGAGGCCACGTCGTCCACCGTGCCCAGGTAAGCCTCGATCACGCCGGGATGCGCCTGCACCTCGGCCGGCGTGCCCTGCGCCAGCACCTGGCCCTGGTTCATCGCCAGCACCCGGTCCGACACGCGTGATACCAGGCTCATGTCGTGCTCCACCATCAGCACGGTGATGCCCAGTTCGCTCTGGATGTCGCGGATCCACCAGGCCATGTCCTCGGTCTCCTCCACATTCAGCCCGGAGGACGGCTCATCCAGCAGCAACAGGCGCGGGCTGCTGCACAGGGCGCGCGCCAGTTCCACCACCTTGCGCACGCCGTAAGGCAGGCCGGCCACCAGCGCATCGCGGTGCGCCTGCAGGTCCAGCAGCTCGATCATTTCTTCAGCCTTGTGGCGCGCGGCCAGTTCCGAACGGCGCGCTGCGGGCGTGAACAGCAGGTCGGCCCAGAACCCGGCGGCGCGATGCGTGTGATGGCCGATCAGCAGGTTCTGCAGCACCGTGGCGTGCTCGAACAGCTCGATATTCTGGAAAGTGCGCGCGATGCCCTGCGCTGCGATCGCGTGCGGCGGCAACTGCGTCAGCACCTCGCCTTGCCACAGGATCTCGCCGCTGGTGGGCGGATAGATGCGGCTGATCAGGTTGAACACCGTGGTCTTGCCGGCCCCGTTGGGGCCGATCAGTGTGAAGACCTCACCGCGCCGGACATCGAAGCTCACGCCGTTGAGCGCCAGCACGCCGCCAAAGCGGACCGACAGGTCGCGCACGCTGAGAAGAGTGTCTGTCATGGTGCCGGCCTCCTTATTTCAGGCGCTCGGAGCGCTGGAACGCCTTCTGGCGCCGGAACATGCCCTGGCGATAGAAGGGAAACAACTCCAGGTAAGTACGGATCTTGCACCAGCGCCCATACAGCCCGAGCGGCTCGAACAGGACAAATGCCATCAGCACCGTCCCGTACACCAGCGCCTGCAGCCCGCTGGCCTGCGCAATGGCCGGCGGCAGGAAATCCTTGGCCAGCACGATCGTCTGCGGCATGACGATCAGGAAGATCGCGCCGAGGAAGGCGCCGTGCACAGAGCCCAGGCCGCCCACCACCACCAGCAGCAACAGGTCGATCGACTGGGCGATGCCGAACTGCTCGGGCGAGATATAGCGCAGCTTGTGGGCGTAGAGCGCTCCCGCGATGCCGACCAGCGCGGCAGACAGCGCAAAGGACAGCGTCTTGTAGCGCGCCAGGTGAATACCCATGCTCTGGGCCGAGATCTCGGAATCGCGTATGGCGATGAACGCCCGCCCGGTGGCGCTGCGCAGCAGGTTGAGCACCGCCAGCGTAGCCAGCAGGCAAACCGCCAGCGCCAGGTAGTAGAACGCCACCGGCCCCTCCAGCACGTAGCCGAACAGTTGCGGCGCGGCCACCGGCAGCCCCGCATTGCCGCCGGTCACGCTGTCCCAGCGCGCCAGGACTTCCTCGACGATCAGCCCGAAGGCCAGCGTCGCGATGGCCAGGTAGATGCCCTTGACCCGCAGCGCCGGCAGCCCCACCACCACGCCCGCCAGCGCCGACAGCGCCCCCGCCGCCAGCAAGGCCGGCACGAAGGGCACGCCGTGGCTGGTCAGCCAGGCCTGCGCATATGCGCCAACGCCCAGGAATGCCGCATGCCCGATCGACAGCAGCCCGGTGTACCCGGACAGCACCATCAGGCCCAGCCCCGCAATGGCGTAGATCAGCACGAAGCCAAGCTGCGCAATCCAGTAGCTGCTGGCCCAGCCCGGCGCGATCAGCAGGCAAACCAGCAGCAAGCCGTACCAGAACACGTGGCCGGAGTGCCTTGCCAGGCTGAGGTCCTGGCGATAGTCGGTCTTGAACAGGAATCGCATCGCGTTTCTACACCTTTTTACGCAGGTTCTCGCCGAACAGGCCGTTGGGCTTGATCACCAGCATGACCAGCACCACCACATAGGCCGCCACATCCTTGAAGCCTTCCGGCAGGTAAAAGCCCGCCAGCGACTCCACCACCCCGATCACCAGCCCGCCCACGATCGCGCCCGGCAGGCTGCCGAAGCCACCGACCACCGCAGCGGGGAACGCCTTGAGGCCGAGCATGCCCATGCTGGCGTGGACAAAGGTGATGGGCGCCAGCAGCAGGCCCGCGATTGCCGCCACCGAAGCCGACAGCCCCCACACCAGCCCGTTCAGCCGCCGCACCGGAATGCCCATGTAATAGGCCGCCAGCTGGTTCTGCGAGCTGGCCTGCATGGCCACGCCGATGCGGCTGTAGCGGAACACCAGGTAGAGCACCACGCAGAGCGCGGCGGTGACGCCGATGACCGCCACCTGCTCCACGCTGAGCACCAGCCCGCCGGTGCGCCATACCATGCCCTGGTAAGGCACCGGCAGGGTATGCGTGCCCGCGCCGATGCCCGGCACCATGGTGATCAGGCCGCGCATCACGTAGCCCATGCCGATGGTTAGCATCACTACCGTGAACTGTGGCTGGCCGAGGATGGGGCGAATCGCCAGGCGCTCCACCAGCATGCCGAAGCCGGCCATGCCCGCCACCGTCAGCGGCACCGCCAGCAGCAGGGGCAGGCCGAGCATGGTCAGTACCACGCCGGCGAAGGCGCCGAGCATCATGAACTCGCCCTGCGCGAAGTTCACCGTCTCGGTGGCTTTGTAGATCAGCACAAAACCCAGGGCGATCAGCGCGTAGATGCAGCCCAGCGCGATGCCCGAGATCGTCAATTGCAGGATCTCCAATCTTGTCTCCTGTGCCGGCCGCCCCTTGCCGCGCGCGGTGTGCGGGCGGCAAAGGGTCGATCTCGGAATTAGGTGGGTCACGCGCGCCCGATGGCACCGGGTGCGGCACGTACCGTCTTGCGCTTCGCCGTGTTGCGACTGGTGCGACTGATGCAACTGGTGCGCTGGTGCCACCGTAACAAAACTACCGGTGTGGCTCTTGTGTGGACTGGCTGTATATGGATTGGGGATTACCCATGGATAACGCGGCTGGCGCTGTGCGCCGCCAGGGGATCAGCGGCGCACCAGCACCAGCGGAAGCTCGAATGCGCCGCTGGGATGCGCGACAGCGCTAAACGGCGGCTTGGGCCATTCCCATTGCTGGGCGGGGAACAGCGAGCGCATGGCGTTGATGTCGCAGTGATACGGCGGCCCTTCCACCATGCCCTGACTGGCGCTGTCGCGGCGCATCTGCATGAATAACGCTAACAGGCGTCCGCCGGGACGCAGCCAGGCATGGAGCTGGGAGGCATAGCGGATCCAGTGGTCGGGATGCAGCGCGCACAGGCAGGTCTGCTCGTAGACGGCGTCTACCGGCGCCGCCGGCTGCCAATGCAACACGTCCGCCTCTTCCAGGTCCGCTTGCAGTCCGCTCGGCTCCAGCCGGGCAACCGTGCGGGCCAGCGCCCCGGGCGCGTAGTCGATACCGCTGACCCGCGCGCCATGCGCGGCCAGCGCGGCGACTTCCCAGCCACCGCCACAGCCGGGCACGACCACGCGCTCCCCGGCCTGGATGGCGCCTTGCGCTAGCCAGGCTTGGAGTTGCGGGCTGGCGGCTTCGCGTTCCCAAGGGGTTTGTCCGGATTCGAAGCGGGCTTGCCAGAAGTCGATGGTTGGTCCTGCCATTGGGTGCTCCTCCTCATTTTGCGAAATTTCCCTGCCGAGTTCGGATGGTTCTGGTCTGGTGGGGCGAATGCGCCTTGTGCTTTGCGGGTTGGTCGTTGTTTCTTTGAGCGGTGTTGGCTGTTGGACCCAAGTGCGTACGACATCCCCCTGCGGGGGACGCCGGTCACTCTTCTTTGCGTCGGCGTAACTATTCAGCAGCCGGGGATAGGCGAAGGTGGGCAGCCAGAGAAGGTGCAGGTCAAAGCCGTGAAGAGCTCACGCTGCTGCTTGCGCAGCGTGGCGAGGTAAGAGCGGATGGTGCAAAACGCCTGCAGCCCATGTATGACGCGGAAGCCTCCGGAGATCTTCTGTTTGAGCTTGGGCATGCGGATATCCCGTTCGGCTTGGTTGTTATCGAACGGCACACGATGATCGGCGATGAAGCGCCACACCTCGGTCGCATATCGCTGGAGGCGAGCCAGCAGGTTGTAGGCGAAGGACTGTTTGGTCTTGCCGCGCGGGTCCAGGGCTGGATTCCGTGCCTGCGCAGGATTGTCCTGCTGTCCCTGCGCGATCAGCGCCTCAGCGCGGCGCCGGTAGTCGGCCAGGCGTGCTGGCGCCAGGCTGGTGTTGCCCCGCGTCAGATTGTCGTCGGCTTCGCGCTTGGCCTGGCGTAGCAGGGTGATCATGTCCTGAGCCCAGGTCTGTTGGGTGGTCTCCCAAATGTAGATGAGTTCGCGCAGATGATGCGCGTTGCACAGCGCGTGCTGGCACGCGTAGTCGGCATAAGGGCGCCAGCCGTCATGCACGGCCACACCGTCGAAGGCAGGCAAGATGTTGAAGCTATCCAATGCCTCTTTGCCACGCTTGGCGTGCGGGCCATACCAGGTCAGCCATATTGTCGAAGCGCTATGCAGCCAGTGCTGCTTGCGCCCAACCCGCATGCCTGTCTCATCAAAGTGCACCACCGGCTCGGCCAGGATCGCTTGACGGATCTGATCAATTGCCGGTGCTAGCGCGCCGGCAGCCTCGTTGATGAAGTTTTGAATGGTGCCCGTGCTCACCGGCAGATCGAACAGATCTCGCAGGGCTTGTGCTGTACGGTCGATCGGCACTTGCTGGTACTGCGTCAGATAGACCCCCGCGGCTTTGACCCGAGGGCCATACTGCGCCGCCTGGCTGACCCCGCTCGGGAACTGGCTGGTATGGGTCTTGCCACAACGGCACTGGGCAACTTGCACACGATGCTCGATCACTTCAAAGCGGATCGCGGGCAGATCAAACACTTGGCGGCCTTGCGGCAGCACGGTGACCTGATCTGCCGCAATGGCACTGCCGCAGACGTCGCAGCGCTCGGGCACCGGGTGCGTCACCGTGTGATCAGGGTCCTGCACCCGCTTGAGCGTCTTGCCCGGATGGCCGGGCTGACCACCCGGCGGGTTCGTGCCCGACTCGCGCAGCGACTTCGGCTTGCGCTTCAGGCCGTCGGTCGAAGGCGGCTTGCTGGAGTTGTGGCTATCCTTCTCCAGCTTCGCCTCAAGCGCATTCAGCCGCGTCACCAGCTCAATGATGAGCGCGTCCTTCTGCTCTGGCGTCAGGTCGTTGAGGCTGGGGATCTTCGTCATGCGTAGCACTATGAAGCACTTCGCATCGGTTTACAACATCTGCTGAATAGTTACGCCGAAGCAAAGAAGAGTGACCGGCAGCCCCCGCAGGGGGATGTCGTATGCACTTGGGTGCAATAACCATCGCCGCTCAAGAAAACACCGACCACCCCCGTAGGGGGATGTCATATGGCTTTTGGGTGCAAAAACCAACGCCGCACAAAGAAACAGCGAAAGAATCAGCAAGACCACCCCCGCCACGGACCACCCCCCTACTCCAATCCCATCTCCCTCAACCGCACCTTCAACACCTTCCCCGTTGGATTGCGCGGCAACGCCGCCACCACCCGCAACGCACGCGGCAGCTTGTAGCGCGCCAGCCGCGGCTCCGCAAAGGCCTGCAATGCCTCGAGCGTCAGGCTGGCCCCCGGCCTGAGTGCCACCACCGCCACCACGTGCTCGCCCCAGCGCGGATCGGGCGCACCGATCACGGCGACTTCCGCGATGGCGGGATGCTCGTACAGCACGCTCTCCACCTCGGCCGGGTAGACGTTCTCACCGCCGGTGATGACCATGTCCTTGAGGCGGTCGCAGACATAGTAGAAGCCTTCTTCGTCGGCATAGCCGACGTCGCCGGTGCGGAACCAGCCGCCTTCATAGAACGCTGCGGCGCTGGCGTCCGGGCGGTTCCAGTAGCCCTTCATGATATTGCCGCCACGCGCGCAGATCTCGCCGCGCGCGTGGGGTTCGGTCAGCAGCCTGCGGTCGAAATCGCGGATGCAGACTTCAGTCAGCATGGCCGGCGTGCCGCAGGAGCCGAGCTTGTCCTGCGCGCGCCCGGGGTCCAGGAAGGTGGTCGCGGCGGCGGTCTCGGTCAGGCCGTAGCCCTGGTTGACGGGGATACCGCGCGCGACGAACAGCCGCAACAAGGGCTCGGGCATGGGTGCGCCGCCCACCGAGATGCCCCGCAGGCTGGACAGGTCGGCCCGTTCGAATTCCGGATGCTGGCTGACAAACAGCAGCATGGCGGGCACGGCGAAGCTCACCGTCACGCGGTGCTCGGCCACCGCCTGCATCACGCCGGCCGGATCGAAGCTGCGCTGCAGCACAAGGTGGCCGCCCGCCATCAGGATGGGCAAGCTCACGCAGCACATGCCGCCAACGTGGAACAGCGGAGCGAAGTTGAGCGCGACATCGCTGCTGGCGAGGTCGCTCATCATCATCACGTTGAGGTTATTGGCCCAGAAGTTGCCGTGCGTCAGCATGGCGCCCTTGGGGTGGCCGGTGGTGCCCGAGGTGTACATTACCGCGGCCACTTCATCGGGATGGGTGGGCGCAGGAGACGGTGCGGCCTTGGCCTGCGCCATCAGCGGCACCAGTGCCTCCCAGCCCGGCGCCGCGGCGCGCCGCAGGTAGCGCTGGCATTCCAGGCTCGCGCGCACCTCGTCGATCAGGCCGGCATGGTCTTCGTCGGCAAACAGCGTATGCACGCCGGCATCGTTGAGGATATAGGCCAGCTCCGGGCCGGTCAGACGGAAATTGAGCGGCACGAAGATGGCGCCCAGCCAGCCGCAGGCGAACTGTGTCACCAGGAACAGCGGATCGTTCAGCCCGAGGTAACCCACGCGCTGGCCACGGCCGATGCCGCCGGCCGCCAGCACGGCAGCCATCCGTTCCACGTCCGCCACGAGTCCGGCGTAAGTCCAGGTCTGCCCCGCGCAGGTCAGCGCCGGGCGGTCCGGACTGCGCGCGGCGCGGCGGCGCAGCCATTCCGCCATGCCGGGCGCCAGCATTGCCGCGCTGTCGCTGTTGTCATGGATTGCGCCGGCAAGGGCCGGATGCAAGGACGATGCTGCGTTCATATTCGGCTCCCGTTCCTCAAATACCTGACAACCGGCGCGCCCTTCCCTGCCCGGCGCCCGGATTACCCGTCGATTTGCCCGATCTGCTTCGCGGTCTACTTCCCCGTCCAGACCGGCTTGCGCTTCTCGTTGAAGGCGGCCAGCCCTTCGCGGGCATCTTCGGTCATGGCCAGCAGCGCGATCTGGCTTTCGGTATAGGCGATGCCCTCAGCGAAGCTCATCGACGCCATCGCCTGCATCGCGTACTTGCCGCGCCGTATCGCGGTGGGCGACTTGTCGGCCACGCGGGCGATCAGCCATTCGGTCCGGGCGTCCAGTTCGCCCGGCGCGGCCAGGTGGTTGACCAGCCCGGCGGCCTTGGCCTCGGCGGCGGAAAACGGCTCGCCGCTGATGCACCACTCGCGCACCAGCCGGGGCGGTGCCAGCGTCTGCAGCAGGCTCAGCACCTGCATCGGGAACACGCCTACCTTGACTTCGGGCAGGCCAAACAGCACGTTGTCGGCTGCCACCGCCATATCCGTCATGCACAGCAGTCCCATGCCGCCGGCCATGCAGGTGCCGTTGATCCGCGCGATGCTGGGCAGCGTGGCCTGCTGCGCCTCGCGCAGCATGTCGGCGTAGTCCACATTAGGCCGCGACAGGTCGAAGGCAAAGCCCTTGCCCGGTTGCAGGTCGCCACCGGCGCAAAAGGCCTTGTCGCCGGCACCCGTGAGTACGATGGCGCGGATGGCCGGATCGGCGTGAGCCGCCCGGTAGCCGGCGCGGATGCCGTCCACCACTTCCCTGTTGATGGCGTTGCGTTTGTCGGGCCGGTTGATGGTGATCCAGAACGCGGCGCCGCGTTTTTCATGCAGGACGGCTGGGTTTTCCGATTCGCTCATGGTGCTCCGCCGGATAGGCTGTGTCTGTCTCAGGGAAAAGGAAGTGGCAGAGGCGGTTCAAGCGGCAGCCTTCACCGGCTCAGCCGGCGTCGCCTCGAACTCGATCTCCGCGATCACGCGCATGGCCGCGGCCTGGTCGCCGACCTGCACATGCACGGCGCCGACCCGCCCGGCAGCGGGCGCCACGTGGATATGCTCCATCTTCATGGCTTCCAGCGTCACCATGGGCTGGCCGGCTTCGACCTGGTCGCCGGTGGCAACCATGACATTGACCACCCGGCCGTTCATCGAGGCGCGCAGCTTGCCATCGCCAGCGGCTTCGCCGGCCCGCGCGGCCGCCGCCCGCGTATGGTCCTCGACGCGCAGCGGCGCGCCCTGGTATTGCAGCAGCAGCGTGCTGCCGTCGCGATGGAAGACCGCGCTCTCGACCACGCCGTCGCAGCGGAACCGCACGGCATGCTCGCCCAGCGCAAGGGTCTCGAAGGCGAAACGCGTTTCGCCCATGGCGACTTCAAAGCGATTGCCGCCGCCGAACGCCAGCGCAGCCTGGTGCTCCGCGCCGTCGAGCCGGTAGCGCAGGCCGATCGGCAGCGTCGGCGCCAGGCTGGCGGCGGGCTCTCCGGGCTGGCGCTCGGGGGAGGTTTCGTACAGCAGCAGCGCGGCCAGCGCGGCCGCACGCCGGCGCAGCGCCGCGTCGGGCCGCAACAGCGCATCCTGGTGCTGGCCGATAAAGGCCGTGGTGGCTTCGCCTGCGGCAAAGGCCGGATGCGCCAGGCAGCGGCCCAGGAATACCTGGTTGGTGGTCACGCCGAGCGCCACCAGGTCTTCCAGTCCGCGGGACAGCTTGCGGCAGGCTTCGTCGCGCGTGCCGCCGTGGCTGACCAGCTTGGCGATCATGGAATCGTAGTAAGGCGGAATCGCCGCGCCGCTGTCCAGCGCATGCTCCACCCGCAAGGCGGGCGGCACCTGCCACAGCGCAATGGCGCCGCTTTGCGGCATGAAGCCCCGGTCGGCGTCTTCGGCGCACAGCCGCACTTCGATGGCGTGGCCGGAGGAGGTGACGTCGTCCTGCGCCAGCGGCAGCGGCTCGCCGGCGGCGATCCGCAATTGCAGCGCCACCAGGTCCAGGCCGGTGATCGCCTCCGTCACAGGATGCTCCACCTGCAGCCGCGTGTTCATTTCCATGAAGTAGTAATTACCGTCGCGGTCCAGCAGGAACTCCAGCGTGCCGGCGCCTTCATAGCCGATCGCCTTGACGGCGGCCACGGCGGTGGCGCCCATGCGGGCCCGCAACTCGGGGCTCACCGCCGGCGATGGCGCTTCCTCGATCAGCTTCTGGTGGCGCCGCTGCACCGAGCAGTCGCGCTCGCCCAGGTGGATGGCGTTGCCATAACGGTCGGCCAGGATCTGGATCTCGATATGGCGTGGTTCGACCACGGCCCGTTCCAGAATCACCTCCGGATCGCCGAAGGCGCCCTGCGCCTCCGAGCGCGCGCTGCGCAGCAACTCGGGAAAGGACCGCACATCGGGCACCAGCCGCATGCCTCGCCCGCCCCCGCCCGCCGTGGCCTTGATCATCACCGGAAAGCCGATGCGTCCGGCCTCGGCGCACAGGCGCGTCTCGTCCTGGTCTTCGCCCTGGTAGCCCGGGATGCAGGGCACGCCGGCCGCCATCATCAGGCGCTTGGCGCCGGCCTTGTTGCCCATCGCCACGATGGACTCGGCGGACGGGCCGATAAACACCAGCCCCGCCTCGCGGCAGGCCCGGGCGAAGGCGGCGTTCTCGGCCAGGAAGCCGTAGCCGGGATGCACCGCATCGGCGCCGCAACGCCTGGCGGCCTCGATGATGGCGTCGATGCGCAGATAGGATTGCGCCGGCTGCGCCTCGCCGATATACACCGCCTGGCCGGCCTCGTGGACATGCCGCGCATCGGCGTCGGCGCTGGAGTAGACCGCCACCGTGCGGTAGCCCAGCGCGGTGGCGCTGCGCATCACGCGCAGGGCGATTTCGCCGCGATTGGCGATCAGGATCTTATGGAATGGCGTGGGCTGCTTCATGGTGGCCTGTTCTGGTCTTTAGCGTTGAACGCTTACTTCGCCTGGGGAAACGTCCCCATGAACTTGCACAGGATCTGCATCATGACCTCGTCGGCGCCGCCGCCGATGGAGGTGAGCCGCCCGTCCCGGAAAATGCGCGAGATCGGGCTTTCCAGCACATAACCCATGCCGCCCCAGAACTGCAGGCAGCGATCCGCCACCTCGCGCGAGAGCCGGCCCGCCTTGAGCTTGGCCATGGTGGCGAGCCGCGTGGCATCCTCGCCCCGCACCATCATCTCCACCGCGCGCCAGCACAGCGCGTGCAGCGCTTCCACCTCGGTCTGCAGTTCGGCCAGCGTGTAGTGCACCCACTGGTTGTCCAGGATGGAGCGGCCAAAGGCCTTGCGCTCGCGGGTGTACTCGATGGTGAGGTCGATGGCCTTGGCGCACCGGCTGCACGAACTCAGGGCACCCCACAGCCGCTCTACCTGGAACTGCTCCATCTGGTAGGTAAAGCCCATGCCTTCCTGGCCGATGCGGTAGCGCTGCGGCACGCGCACGTCGTCGAAGTAAAGCTGCGCGGTATCGGAAGAGTCCATGCCGATCTTGCGGATTTTCTTGGCCACAGAGACGCCGCGGGTTTTCATCGGCACCACGATCAGCGTCTTGTTGCGGTGCGGTGCCCCATCCGACGTATTGGCCAGCACGCAGCAGAAATCCGCCTGGGTGCCGTTGGTGGTCCACATCTTGCCGCCGTTGATGATGTAGTCGTCGCCGTCGCGCCGTGCCGTGGTCTTGATCGAGGCCACGTCGGAGCCGCTGCCCACCTCCGAGACGCCCAGGCAGGCCACGTACTCGCCACGGATCGCGGGCGCCAGGAATTCGCGGCGCAGCTCCGCGCTGCCGTGGTGGGCCAGGGCCGGCGTGGCCATGTCCGTCTGCACGCCGATGGCCATCGGCACGCCGCCGCAATTGATGTCGGACAGCGTCTCCGCCAGCACCGCGCTGTAGGAGTAATCGAGGCCCATGCCGCCATCCTCTTCCGGCTTGGACAGGCCCAGCAGGCCAAGCTCGCCCATCTTGCGGAAGACTTCATGCGCCGGGAAGATCTCGGCCTCTTCCCAGGCATCCACGTACGGATTGATCTGCTCGGCGATAAAGCGCTTGATGGTGGCGCGCAGCGCCTCGTGTTCGGGGGTGAGTTGCATGTCTCGGGTCTCCGTTCTCTGTTCTCTTGTCTTATGTTCCGGGTGGGGCCGTGGCCTGCAGGTCAGGGCCGCGCCACGGCGAATTGCATGGGTT
Source organism: Cupriavidus sp. F041 (assembly GCF_057814235.1). Taxonomy (NCBI): domain Bacteria; kingdom Pseudomonadati; phylum Pseudomonadota; class Betaproteobacteria; order Burkholderiales; family Burkholderiaceae; genus Cupriavidus; species Cupriavidus sp. F041. The sequence continues at coordinate 93,590 of NZ_JBVASY010000001.1, read as the reverse complement.
GCGGTGTCCTGGCATCGCCCTCGCGGCAGACGGCCAGCACATTGGCCAGCACCGCACGCGTATTGCGCGGGTCGATCACGCCATCGTCCAGCACATGGGCGCTGGTGACGAACACGCTCATCTGGCGGTCGAAGCGCTCCACGATGCCCTTCTGCAACGCCTCAAGCTGGTCGGAGTCAGCCTCCCCGCCTTTGCGCTTCATGGCGGCCTCCGTGACGATGGCCATGGTGCGGGCCGCCTGTTCGCCGCCCATCACGGCGGTCTTGGCATTGGGCCAGGAGAAGCAGAAGCGCGGATGGAAGCCCCGCCCGCACATGCCATAGTTGCCCGCGCCGAACGAGGCGCCGCAGTAGATGGTGACCTGCGGCACGGTGGCATTGCTCACGGCCTGGATCATCTTGGAGCCATGCTTGATCATGCCGGCTTCCTCGTAGCTGCGGCCCACCATGAAGCCGGTGGTGTTGTTCAGGTAGAGGATGGGCGTGCGCGACTGGCAGCAGGCCTGGATAAAGTGGGTGGCCTTGGTCGCGCCGGCGGGATCGATGGGGCCGTTGTTGGTGATGATGCCCAGCGGCCAGCCTTCGATCTTGATATGGCCGCACACGGTGGCGCCGCCGTAGTTCTCGCCGAATTCAAGGAAGTCGGAATCGTCCGCAATGCGCGCGATCACCTCCTTCATGTCGACGGGGCGCTTGTGGTCCATCGGCATCACGCCGAGCAGTTCCTCGGCGTCGTAGCGCGGCGGCTTGAACGCGCGCGGCGCGGCGCCGGGCTGGTCGCGGTTCCAGTCGATCTTGCCCAGGATCTCGCGCGCAATCCGCAGCGCATCGCGGTCGTCCTCGGCCAGGTAGTCGCCCAGGCCGGAAACCGAGGTATGCATCACCGCGCCGCCCAGTTCCTCCTCGGTGGCTACCTCGCCGGTGGCCGCCATCAGCAGCGGCGGGCCGGCCAGGAACGCGCGCGAACGGCCCCGCACCATGATGATGTAGTCCGACAAACCGGTCTGGTAGGCCCCGCCGGCAGTGGACGAGCCATGCGTCACCGTCACCACCGGCAGGCCGGCCGCCGACAGGCGCGCCAGGTTGCGGAACAGGTTGCCGCCGCGCACGAAATCCTCGACCTTGTAGGTCATCAGGTTGGCGCCGGCGCTCTCCACCAGTTGCACGTACGGCAGCTTGTTTTCTAGCGCGAGTTCTTGCGCGCGCAGTTGCTTGTCCAGCCCCTTGGGCTGCAAGGCGCCGGCGTTGATGCCGGAGTCCGAGGCGCTGATCATGCAGCGCAGTCCCGATACAAAGCCGATGCCGGCGATCAGGCCGCCGCCGGGCACGCTCTTGTCCAGGTCGGGGTTATCCAGCCCCAGCCCGGCCAGCGACGACAGTTCGATGAACGGCGCGCCCGGGTCAAGCAGCAGCGCCAGGCGCTCGCGCGGCAGCAACTGCCCGCGCTGCTCGAAGCGCGCGCGCGATGCGGCGGACGTATTGGCGGCACGCTGCTCGAAGGCGCGGATACGTTCCAGCAGGGCGAGCATGCCGGCGCGGTTGGCCTGGAATGCTTCGCTGCCGGCGGAGAGTCTGGATTCGATATTTGCCATGTGGGTTTCACTTTGCTCGGGGCGGTCCGGCCGTCACCGCACTGCCGCCCGTTGCGCCTGCCGGCCATCTGGCCGCCTGGCGCGCCGGGCCGCGCGGTGCGCCGGTGTGAAGTCATGGTAGGGGTGGGAGGCGGTACGGTCTTGCGAGAACTGGCTGTGCTGCTTCGGGCCTTTGGGGGCGCGGTTTCAGAACCAGCGCAAACCGGCCCGCGGCCGCCATTCAGTCCGCCCGCAGCCGCACCCGGTACTTCGGCAGCAAGGCGCTGGGCGCATACGAAAGCTTGGTCTGCCGGAAGTTTTCCAGCCCCATGTCTTGCTCGAAATTCAGCCATGCCACCGGGCGGGCGAAGGCCGTGCAGAAATGGTGGAACATGTACTGGTAGATGCCCTTGCAGGCCACCAGGCCCTTGGCAAAGCGCATGGCGAAGACCGCCGGGCGGATCTCCTGCGCCAGCACGAAGCCCACCGGCTGCCCGGCCACCTCGTACAAGAAGCCTTCCAGCCCCAGCGCACCGGCGTGCAGCAAGGCCTCGCCGCACGGCGCGTCATCGGCCTCGCCCTGGGCCTTGTGCCTGGCGTGCATCCATCCCTTGTGCACGGACAGGGCTTCCAGGGCGAGTCCGGCGTGGTAAGGCCGCACGGTGACGGCATGCGCGGCCAGCAGTTGCTTCATGAGGTTGCGCTTCTTGGCCAGCGTGGCGCCGCGATAGCCCGCAAAGTTGGCGGCCGGATAGAGATAGTCGGCGTCGGCACGCGCTTCGTTCCCGGTAAAGACGGCGGGATCGAGGCGCGCCATCTGGGCCGTGGAAAGCGGATAGAAACAATGGTGCTCGCAAAGCAGCGCCTGCAGGACGTGGCGCGGCGCCGTGGCGAGATCAAACAGCGGCAGCGCGTGGCGCGCGCCGTCATAGGTCAGGCCGCTGATATGCGGATAGCGGCCGCCAAAGTACCGGTAGGCGTGGGCTTGCCGGAACAGATACAGGTTGGCGAAGAAGTGTTCGGACAGGCAGGTTTCGGCCGGGTCAAGGCTGAGTGCACGCAGGGCCGAATCGATCCCGGCGGCCAGTGCCAGCGTGAGCGGTTCGCCGGCCGCCACGCACTGCGGTAGTGCGATCCCGTTCACTCCGCGGGCGCCATGCGCAATACGCGCGTGCCGGCGGCCGGTCCCGTGGCGGGTGGCCCCGCGAAGCACTGTGCCTGCGCCAGCCATCGCTGCGCCGGGCCCGGGCTATACCGCAGCCGGGTGTCGTCCAGGTGGCGGCGCTGAGTGACCAGCAGGCAGAAATCCTCCGCGCCGCCGCGCACGAAATTATCCGGCTGGGGTTCGTTCCAGGTCCATTGCCCGCCATCGGGCGCGGTGAGTTCCACGTACGGCGCCGGCCCCGGCACCGGCTCGCCGCGATTGACGAAGGTCCACCCATAGGTGGTGGCGCCGATATGCGCAATATGCTTCAGGCGGGCCGTGGGCGCGCGCGCCCGGCCTGCCGTGTCCCAGACATCCTGGCCATGCGCCCAGGTCTCCATCAGCCGCGCAGTGGCAAAGCTGCGTGCGCTCATGGGCGGCCCGTACCAGGGCAGGCGCGCCTTGGGATCGAGCGCGGCAAGGGTCTGTACCAGCCGCTCGTACACGGGCTGCCAGTAGGCCAGCAGTGCCGGCCCGTCGAGGTGGCGGTAGACTTCCCGCGCCACCGCGCTGATATGCCCGCCCGCCGCCATCAGCGTGTTGAGTGCCTGCGCGTCACGCAGGAAGGCTTCCGGATCGGTGGCGGACTGCAGCGCGGTCTGGTCGAAATAGCACAGGTGGGCAATCTCGTCCCAAGCGCTCCAGTCATAGAAGGCGCTGGGCAGGCGCCATTGCGCGGGGCTGAGCGAGGCGGCAAGCGCGTGCAACTCGTTGTATTCGGCCAGCAGGTCCTGGCAGGTCTCTTTCATGGGGTGGTATCCCGCTGCCCTTGACGGGCTGATTGTCGTTGGCCGCAATTGTGCCGCAAGGCGACCCGGCGATCTTGTGCCAACTGGTCGCCGCCGGCCTACAGCGGGCGGCAGGCGGTCAGCGGGGGCAGCCCATGCAGCGCCAGCTTGCGCGAACCGGCAAAGATGTCCCGCGGCTTGAGGCCGTAGACGCGGCGGATGGAATGGCTGAAATGGGTGGAATCCGGATAGCCCGTATCCAGCGCGACTTCTGCCAGGTTGGCCTCCTGCGTGACGTAGTGCAGCAGGCTGCGGGCGCGTTTCCAGGTGCGGAAGGTGCGGAACGGCGTACCGACTTCCTCCTTGAACAGGTGCAGGAAACGCGAGAACGACAGGTTGGCATCGCGCGCATGATCGGTGGCCGCGCTGCGGCTGCCTGGATCGCTCTTGATTTGCCGCACCGCCGCGTCGATACGGGGGTCGAGCGCGCGCGGCGGCAGCGGCTCCCCCAGCAACAGCGTATCCAGCAGGCGGGGATCCAGTTCCGGCCGGCGCATGCCGCGCAACTGGGCGATCAGGTCGCGCGCATGCTGGGCCAGGCGGGGCGCGGCCAGCGCACCGCCGGGGCCACGCAGCAGCGCGGGCAAGCCTGACATATCGACGGTCTCGGGCTCGATCAGGAAGCCGCAGAGGGTGCGGCTGCCCGAAGCAATGCGGTGCGGCACGTAGGGCGGCACGAATGCAATCTCGGCGGTCTCCCACGCACCCTGTGCAACGCTCAGGCGAAACGGCGCGTCCAGCGCCACATACAGCAGGATGGCGCCAATGGAGCGCACCGACGGTGCGCCCAGCAGGCCGACATAGAGCACGCGGTCGGGGTCGATCCACATGAAATTTCCGCTCGGCCGGTCGCAGGACCGGGCCGGGGTATCCCGCTTGCATTCCAAGACTGGCAGCATCTGGGTCTCACTGTTCGCGGCGCCGCGAGTGACTGACGGCTGGCACCTGGTTCGGCAAGAAGGCGCGGGCACCGGCAGCCGCACCGCGGCTTCCCACGCCTCCAGCATCATGCCAGCGAAGCCGGCCGAACAGCGCTCCGATGGGGTTTATCCCGATACTCGCATGGCCCGCGGACCGGCTCATGCCCCCAGTGCCCTCGCCAGCCCGGGGGGGACCCGCACCGGCATCGCCAGCAAGACCTGCCCCATCCCCTTGCCCAGCGGGTCGTTGCGCAGCGAGGCCATGCCGCCCCCGCCGAGCGCCTGCTCGCAGAGGAAGTTGAAGGCACCGATGCCGGGCAGGAAATAGCGCGTCACCCTGCCCTTCACGTTATGGGCGAGGAACGCGGCCACCGCGGCCTCGCTGAGTTGCCCCGCGATCAGCGGCAGATAGGCGGCATCGCGCGCGATGATGCCGATATTGGAGAAATCGCCCTTGTCGCCGCTGCGGCCACAGGCCAGCCGGATCAACGGGACTTCGACCCAGTCGCCGCCGGGCTCCGCCGGGGTAAAAGCAGAGGCTGCGGTGGCAGCCCCGTTTCCGGAGGCCGGGCTGGCCTGGGCTTCATCTCCGGGGACGAACGCCGCCGGCAACGGCAGCGGCTGTTCGTCCAGCCACACGGCGGGCCGGACCATCGTCTTTGGCACCAGGAAGGGAAACTGCTTGATGGCCAGGCTGACGGAAGGCCGCCCGCCCACCCCGGTGGTGCCGGGCGACCACGACGTGCCAGCCGGCGCGATCTCGCGGGCGAACAGTTCCAGCGCGCGCTTGTCCGGGTGGGCCACCGCCAGCCACATCACGGCCTCGAACAACTGCGGCTGCGGCACGTGCGGGCCAAAGGACGCGGCGGTGCCCAGCACGTCCAGCCGGGTCTCGGTGAAGTCCGGCAGCCCGGCCCGGGCCAGCAAGGCGCGGCTGCGCTCCAGGAAAGCCTCGCCGCTGCGCCGCGCCTTGCGCACGGCGTCGAAGCCGACGATGGTCAGTTGCGCCGAACAGCGGTAGCCGTCCGCATAAGTGGCCGACACCTTGTAGCTGGCGGTAGGCGCGCGGCCCTTGGCGCCTCGCACCTCCACCAGGTCCGGGGCGGCCTGGCGCAGCGTCACGCCCGTGAAATCGCAGATCGCGTCGGGTAACAGGTAGGCGGCGGGATCGCCGATCTCGTACAGCATCTGCTCGCCGACCGTGGCGGGATTCACCAACCCTCCGGTGCCAGGCGGCTTGCCGACCAGGAAGGTGCCGTCGGGGCGGCAGGTCACCACCGGATAACCGATGTTGGCCCAGTCCGGCACCTGCTCCCAGTCGGTGTGCAGGCCGCCGGTGGCCTGGCAGCCGCACTCGATAATGTGTCCCGCAAGGCTGCCCGCCGCCATCAGGTCGTACGCCCCCGGCTCCCAGCCGAACTCATGCATCAGCACGCCGAGCGTCACTGCGCTGTCCACGCAGCGCCCGGTGATCACGATATCCGCGCCGGCATCCAGCGCGGCCCGGATCGGCACGGCGCCCAGGTAGGCGTTGGCGGTCAGGATGCGCGCGGGCATGGCGGCGCCGCTCTGCATATCCCGTACGCCGGACTCCCGCAGCGCATCCAGCTGCGGCAGGAGGTCGTCGCCATCGACCACCGCCACCCGCACCGGCACGCCCAGTTCCTCGGCCAGCTTGCGCACCGCGGCCGCGCACGCGCGCGGGTTCACGCCGCCGGCATTGCTGACGATACGGATGCCCTGCGCCAGGGCAGGCTTGAGCACAGCGCGCAAGGCACCGGTGACGAAGTCCAGCGCATAGCCGGCATCCGGGTTCTTCAGCCGCGCGGCGGCCAGCAGCGACATGGTGAGTTCGGCCAGGTAGTCGAACACCAGGTAATCGACCTTGCCCTTCTCCACCAACTGCACCGGTCCGATCCCGCTGTCGCCCCAGAAGCCCGAGGCGCCGCCGATCCTTACGGTTTCCTTGCCCTGCCGATTTTGCTTATTCATGGACGCGTTTTCCTCTTCCTTCCGCTAGCGATTGGCGTGTCGCCGATGCGTCAGCCTGTCATGTCGCATCGACCCTCGCTGGCACGATAGCCAGGCGCTGCCGGCACGTCTTGCGTCAATTGGCTCCTGCCTGCCGTGCAACGGACGGTGCTCACCCCGCCGGATCCATATATGCACAGTGCTAATCGCTATTTCCAGAAAAGCGGCGCGGACTTTATGGCGGCGGCCAGGCCGGGCGCGATCTTCAACCCGATCAACTACCGGCTGGCCGCGCAGGAACTGGCGTTCATCCTGGAAGACGGCAAGGCCAAAGGCGCTGAACCCGCTCGCGAGGGCTTGATTCGGCCTCCGCTCGCGACGCATTCGCCTTTGCAGCGCGTTTCAGAAATGAAACATGTGTGGGCTGGCGGGCTTGCATCCGATGCTGACGTCCGGTGTTAGCCATCTGCTGTAGCCGCGTGGACAGAAGTTGCCTGACACGCAACCATTATTATTTTGCATTAATACTTTTGATCTAAAAGCGTCCCGCTGTCTCATCCTTAAATTGGATAGCCAGACTGCTTTTTGGCGCCACCGTAATCGGGAAACGGTCGGCAACATCGGAGTTCATGTCTCGTTGCCTGAACATGCCTGGTAATTCTTACGTCCACTCATCAGCAGGGAAAAAATTGCATTCCCTGCGCTCACCCTCCCTCTGACAGCACTTGGCTCCCGCGTTTGACATGGAATGCAAGCGGTGCGTCACGCGATGTGGCTCATGGTGCATTTGCGCGATGGCGGCCCTCGCGCCTGACTGCGTTGCAGCCTTATGACAGAGTCGCGCCGTCCGCTGGGATATCCTGTTTTTTTTAGAATAAAAGTCTTAAGAATCAATGGCTTGAAAAATATGGCATGGCTATTGCGGGCGGGCTCATTGCAGGTGCTCCCGTATCACCCAAAAAAACTGGCCAGAGCGCTTCGGTGCTGATGGCGCAGGCGCATGCAGCACGCATTTGTAAAAAATGCAATCCAGTGCGGGAACTCATTCCCTTGGGGCATGAGCGCATTTATCCCGCACATAAGAAAGAAAGCAGGGGAGAAAAATGACGAAGGTTCTTGCTGTATTCGGCACGCGTCCTGAGGCCATCAAGATGGCGCCTCTTGTTCATGCGCTGCGTGCGTCGCCGCACTTCGACCTGCGTGTCTGCGTCACCGGCCAGCACCGACAGATGCTGGATCAGGTTCTTAGCCTGTTCGATATCGTTCCGGATTATGACCTGAACCTGATCAGTATCGGACAGAGCCTCTCCCACATTACTACGCGGGTTCTTGCAGGCGTGGACGATGTCCTGGTCGACTACGGCCCGGATGTCGTGCTCGTGCATGGCGACACCACCACCACGCTCGGCGCCACGCTAGCCTCGTTCTACAGGCAGGTTTCCGTCGCGCACGTCGAGGCAGGATTGCGCACTGGCAATATGAGCGCACCCTGGCCCGAGGAAATGAACCGGCGCGTCACCGACGCTATTTCATCGTGGCACTTCGCCCCGACCTTGCAAGCGCAGAACAATCTGCTGGGCGAAGGCATCGATCCCATACGCGTCAGGCTGACTGGCAACACAGGGATCGACGCCCTCCTGCAGATCAAGCATCGACTGGAGACGAACGCAGCCCTGGCGGCGGGCATCGCTAAATACTATCCATTCCTTGACATGTCGCGCAGGCTCATCCTGGTGACAGGACACCGTCGCGAGAGTTTCGGCGCGCCTTTCGAGCGTTTCTGCACTGCGCTGCGCACGCTGGCGAACCGCCATGATGACATCCAGATCGTTTATCCCGTGCACCTAAACCCACGAGTGCGGGAGCCGGTGAACGCCATCCTGAGCAATCACCCGAATATCCATTTAATTGAACCACAGGACTACCTGCCCTTCGTTTTCCTGATGACGCGCGCCCACCTGATCGTTACGGACTCCGGTGGCATTCAGGAAGAAGCGCCGGCGCTTGGTAAACCGGTCCTGGTTACACGCGACACGACCGAGCGCCCCGAGGCCGTTGCCGCCGGGACAGCACGGCTTGTGGGCACGGATATCGACCGTATTCTCGCCACTACGGAATTGCTGCTTGAGAGCGAGGAAGAATACGCCGCGATGGCGCGTGCACACAATCCCTTCGGCGATGGGCGTGCCAGTGAACGCATCACCGCTGCGCTCCTGGGCGGGAACGACCACTTTGCCCCCGCCCCGGGTCACATCGGAACCATCGCGGCTTTCCCGTCAGGCGATCGCACAAGCGACGCCATCGAGATTCGGCCCGGCCTGCCTGCCGAGATTGTCGCTCCCAAGAAAACAACCAGGCGCCGGCGGCCCGGCCACCCCTCCGCGTCAGAGACCAACGAGTAAGAAAACAGTCTGGATCAGAGCAACAGGGAGCGAAGATGCATTCCATTGCACTCTGGGACGATTACCTTTCTTTTCTCGTCATCCTGGCTATTGTCACAGCTAGCGTGATTCTTGTCAGTACGCTGGATGACCTGTTCTTCGATCTTTACTACTGGACGTTTGCATTGTCTCGGAATCCGCCCGAACGATCATCGCACGCTACGGCGGACACCTCCCAGCTGAAAGACAAGGCAGAGGAATACCTTGCAATCATGGTCCCTGCCTGGCAGGAACATGACGTGATCGCCCAGATGGTCGAGAACACGCTGGACACCATCGACTACAAGCGCTACGTCCTCTTTATTGGTGCTTACCAGAATGATCCGCAGACTATCGCAGAGGTCGATCGCGTGGCACATCGCTATCCGGCAAAGGTGCATAAGGTGACCGTCGGCAACGACGGACCCACTTGCAAGGCGGATTGCCTGAACTGGATCATCCACGACATCCTGGAGTACGAACGCACACACAAGGTGCATTTCGCCGGCGTAGTCATGCACGATAGCGAGGATGTCATCCACCCGCTCGAGTTTAGCCTGTTCAACAACTTTGTCGGCGAGGCCGACCTCATACAGTTACCGGTACTTTCACTCGATCGGAAGTGGAATGACTTCGTAGCCGGCACCTATATGGACGATTTCAGCGAGTCTCACTCGAAGGACATCGTCGTGCGTGCCAACTTGAGCGGGCTTGTCCCTGGTGCCGGAGTTGCCTCCTGCTACAGCCGGCATGCCATAGAGACAATCACAAAGCACAATAGCGACAACCCGTTCAACACCACGACCCTGACGGAAGACTACGACTTCAGTTTTCGTATGCACGATCTCGGCATGCGGGAGTTGTTTGTCCATTGTCCCGTGACCTATACGGTCAAGCGCAGCTACCTGCGTGGCTTGTTGAACCGCGAGGTCAAGATCCGGAGCTATATCGGTGCCCGCGAGTACTTCCCTAGCAAATTCCGGGCCGCGTACCGCCAGCGTGCCCGCTGGATTCTCGGTATCGCGTTTCAGGGCTGGCAGCAACTTGGATGGCGCGGCAGTCTTAGCACGAAGTACCTTTTTTTCCATGACAGGAAGACATTGGTGACATCGTTCTTCAGCGTCGCCGCCTATGCGATCACCGCGAACTTCGCTGCCGTCGGATTGCTGCAAGGCGCTGGCTACGTGACGGTTGCACATGGCGATTCCACGCAAGGGCTCGCGGTGCTGGCCCCCATTGTCGTCATCAATGGCGTGCTTTTCGCCAACCGGGTTGCGCAGCGCGTGTATTTTGTCTCAAAACTCAACGGAATCGAGCACGGATTGCTCGCCATCCCACGGATCGCGGTCAATAACTTCATCAATTTCTTTGCTGCGTGCCGCGCCTGGAAGGTCTTTGTGCTGCATCTGGTGACAAAGAAGCCGATCGCCTGGGACAAGACCAGCCACACTTATCCGACCAGCGTGGAAGCTGGCGAGCGCAGGCGCACGCTTCCCGAAATCCTGATTGCCAAGGGGGCAATCGACATCAAGCGCCTGGAGCAGCTTTGCAGCCTGCAGGCGCAGAGCGGACGTTCGCTTGATCAAATCCTGCTGGAACAGCAATGCGTCGACGCGAACATACTGGCCGACGCCATTGCCGAGGCATCCGCGCTGCCGCGGATCAGCCTCGTCGATAGGGAAATACCCTGCCAGTTGTTTGTCGGCAGCTTCCCGGAAGACGTTGCATTGCAGTATAAGGTGGTGCCGTTCTCGTACGGTATCGACGTCGGGCTCTGTCTCGCGACCTACGCGCCTCCGGACCAGGCGGCGCTCAGCGCAATCGGCGCCGCCGCTAACGCCGAGGTCAAGTATTTCATCGCAGGCGCGCACGAGGTGATTGCCGCCCTGGAAATCCGCCAGGTGCAGCATCAACGAAAGGTTTCCACCCTCACAACCGCTTCCTTCGCGGCACCGGCTCCCGGGAGTTCCTCCCCCGCCAGCCCTGAAAAAGGGGTGGATTCGTCCCACTTGCAATCTACATCGCTACCACGGAATATTGGCGTCGGAAATAACAACCCGGAAACGCCATGAACCATTCCCGCCGGTCAACGTTCTTCCGCCCGGGGCGCTCCGCCCTGATCCTCGCCACGCCGCTCCTGATGACAATGAGCCTTGGCGCAAACGCTCAGGCCACGGCAGAACCATCGGGGCAGTCCCAGGATCCCCCTGCTTCCAGCATGGATTCACAGGCATATCGCCTGGCGGAACGCGCCTACAAGCTGGCTGAAACCGAAGACATTGACGGCGCCAGGAAGGCCGTGGAAGCGTCCCTGGCCCTGGAGCCCAATAACCGCGACCGCGAGTCGCTGCGGCTGAACCTGCTGGTCCGGGCAAACCTGCTCGCCGAAGCACGCACCTATGCGGAATTCTTGCTGCAGAAGTATCCCGACGATCCAAAGATCCACGCCCAACGCGCGTTCCTTGCCCAGCGCCAGCAGGACTTCACGCTGGCGTCCGAACAGTTTGCCGAAGCGTTGCGGCTTGGGGGATGGAACAGTACCGAAGTACGCAATCTGCGCCTGGCATGGGCCGACAGCGAAATGAGTGCCGGGCGCCCCAGACAGGCGCTGGAAGCCATCGAACCGCTTGCATCGCAGAAGGAGTTCGCCGGTGACAGCGAGGTGCAGTCACGCGTCGAACAGGCCAAGCGCGCAATCGAGGCAGAGCAGAACCGTTCCCAGGCCCCCAACAAACTGGATCAAGCTTACGAGCAAATGCGGCAGCACGATGACAAGCAAGCGTTGGAACTGTTCCAGGGCAGTTTTGCGGCAGGATATGGCAATGCCGGCAATCTGGCCGATGCAGCCTATGCTGCCAAACGCCTGGGTGACAATAAAACGGCTATCGACCTCTTCAAACGCAGCCTGGCAGCAGGCGAAGGCGATGTGTCATTCGATCCTGAGCGTAGATTCGGCTATCGCCGCGAGGTCGAGACCCTTCAGCGGCAATGGGGTTTCGTGCTCAGCGCTCCGTACCAGGCCAGCGGGTTCAATCCGCAAAGTAGCGTGGAAAACCTGCAGACTGGTATCGAAGCCTATTGGCAGCCGCCGGATATCGGGTATCGCGACGGCCGTATCTTCCAGGTCTTCACCCGTGCCTACGGCACTGTGTATGACGGCAAGGATGGCCCGACCGGCATGCCGACTGTCCAGGGCGCGGTTGGCGCCCGCTACAAGCCCGTGCGCGACATGAACCTTGTCTTCACCACCGAGCGGCTGTTTCGCATCGGGCACTTGTCAACCGACGACTGGCTCATGCGGATAGGTTACTCCAACGACCGCGGCATCGATCTGAAGCCGGTCGGTGCGCCTTGGCAAACATGGCAGATCTACACCGAAGGCGCGTACTTCCTGCAGGCCGGCCGCTTCATCCTGAGTGGTGAGCTGCGGTATGGCCAAAGCCGGCGCGTGGCGACGGTCAGCGAAAGAATGGTGTTTTACCCCCATCTGGTGCTGGCCGGCGACCACGACAACCGGGCGCTGACACAAACCGCACTTGGCATCGGGCCTGGCATTGCGTTCCGTTACTGGTTTCGCGAAACGCGCGACAGTGCGCCGGCGAGCTGGCTCGACGTCAGCATCCAGTATCGATTTCGACTCACTTCAGCGGAAAGGGCCGAGGGTCTCGTCACTCGCCTGATCCTCTGGTTTTAGGGAGATGCGCCTAGCGATGAAAGTATCCCCCTAGTGAACAGGTCGTCGTACAGCATAGATGTGTCATTCGACGGCTTAGGATCGATGTCCGCGATACGGGCCCTCGACGTCGAAACCGATGATTGGAATACCCAGGCCGGGCAGCCCGTTCAAGGGCTTGAATCCAGCCTCTTTATGCAGCGCAAGGAGACCATCATGACAAATCTACGCAGCACGGCGACCCGAATAAAACTACTTCTCATGGCAGGCGCTGTCTCGCTCGGCTGCGCGGCGGGGACAACTCATGCGCAGTCCAGTACCACCCCGGCAGCGCAAACCGCTACTCAGATTGACTCGATGAACAGCGCGCTGAATGCCGATTCGAGCAAGAATGACAAGGGTTCCAAGAAGCGCGTTACCCCTCCCCCACGTCCGCCCTACCTTACCTCGATCGAGCCCGGCGTTCCTGCGGAGCAGATGAAGAAAATGGAACATGGGCATAGGCATGGCGGCTACAACCAGGGCAAGTTCGATAGCGCCACTGGTGGATTCACGAGGGACTGAGGGGACTATCATGAGAAAACTACTGATCGCGATTACGCTGGTACTAGGCATATTCTGTTTCGGCGCAACGCAGCAAACCGCCAGCGCACAGACGGGAACAGGGCCGATCAGCGCCCTGGTCCTCTACGATGCACCGCCCAACGACGCGTATAGCAAACTGGGGCAGGCCTACGCCATCATGCTGGGTAATCTGCTCGGCCACTTTGACGGCACTGTCACGCTTAAGCCCGTGGACCAGTACACGGCAGGGATGGTGGAGAACTACCAGGCCACCTTCTATCTCGGCGCCTACTATGACAATCCCGGCGTGCCTGCGGCGTTCCTGAGCGATGTCACCACGACGCAGAAGACAGTCGTCTGGTTCAAATACAACCTCTGGCAGGCCGCATGGAACGCCACGTATCCGTTCACGCAGCGCTACGGTATCTCGTTCAGCGGATTGAGAGGGCTTGATTCCTCGCCGTCCTCCAGCAATCCGACGCCGGGATTTTTCGACACGGTGATCTATAAGAATAAAAACCTCCTCAAGTATTTCGACTTCAATGCCGCTACTGGCGTCGTACGCGCGGATCCCGACGTTGGTGTGACGGCAGTCACCGATGCGACCAAGGCGCAAGTGCTGGTCAGTATCATGGACAGCAAGACGAACGAGCAAGTGCCATACATCATCCGCTCCGGCAATTTCTGGTACGTGGCTGACATGCCCTTCTCGTTCATCGGCCCCCGTGATCGCTACCTGGTCCTCTGCGACATGCTCTTCAGCATGGTGAACCGTGCGAGCACGCCTGGTCACAAAGCCCTGGTAAGGCTGGAGGACGTGGGTGCGCTGGTGAGTGTAAGCACCATGAGGACACTCTCGGACTACCTCGTCGGGCAGCACATACCGTTCTCGGTTGCCACCATCCCGCACTACCGTGATCCGCTGGGCATATATAACGGCGGAGTCGCGCAAGACATCCCCTTTGCGCAAGCAACGGGCCTGAAGAGCGCGCTCAGATACGCGGTGGCTCGCGGCGGGAAAATCGTGATGCATGGTTTTACGCACCAATACAACTCCATGCGAAACCTTAACACGGCTGTCAGCGGCGACGATTTCGAGTTCTGGAATGCTGTCGCAAATACCCCGGTCGCCGAGGATTCGATACAGTGGGCGGGAGGCCGCCTGGACAGCGGACGTCTGGAGCTGGTCGCCGGTGGTTTTACCCCATTCGCCTGGGAAGCGCCGCACTATCAGTCCTCGCCGCTCAGTATCAAGGCCGTGCCTTCGCGGTTCCCCACGACCTATCAGCGGGTGGTCTACTACACGTCAGACAATCCGACGACCTTGAACTCCACGGCAATCAATCGTGATTTTTCCGTTGGGCAATTCTTCCCCTACCTCATCAAGAAAGACTATTACGGCCAGAAAGTCATTCCGGAGAATCTCGGTAATATCGAGTACAACATCTGCAATATTGATCCCACTTCGTGCCTGACGTACACGTGGCAGGATCTTTATCTCAATGCGCAATATGCACTACTCGTGCAGGACAGCGTAGCGTCCTTCTTCTTCCACCCATTCTGGCTCGAACCTGATGTCGGCACGCCGGGATTCGCGGATTTCAAGAGCCTTGTCCAGGGGATCACACAGCTCGGATATACGTGGGCGGATGCCAGTACCTTCTAAGGTAATAACATGGAGCAGTAGCGGGTGGCTTGCGGTACTGCTCCTCCCTTCCCCACGCCCAAGCCGAGTCTGATTCTTTATATATCGATGCAGGGAGATAATATCGACGTGGCATAAGGGCCGTTTTCATCGGCCCGACACATTGCCGCGCCTGAGATGACATCGAATTGATCCGCGATCTCTGTTGCTTACTTGCCGCAATCCGTCCCATGTAGGCACCGCGATGCCTGCGGGCAGCGTGCGTGGGTAGCCGAACGGCAGATGATCGGTGTGGATCATCTGCTTAAGGACTTGAGGAGTATTACCATGTGTGGCATTGTCGGCGCAATTGCGCAAGGTAACGTGACTACTGCTCTGCTGGAGGGACTGCGGCGGCTCGAATACCGTGGCTACGATTCCTGCGGAATCGCAGTGCTCAAGGAAGGAAGACCACAGCGGCTGCGCAGTGTGTCTCGCGTGGCCAGCCTAACCGAACAGGTAGCGGAGACGGGCTTGTCCGGCACCTTGGGCATCGCCCATACCAGGTGGGCAACCCATGGCGCACCGGCCACCTGCAACGCCCATCCCATTTTCTCCTGCGGTGAGATTGCGCTTGTTCACAACGGCATCATCGAGAATCACGAAGCACTACGCAAATCCTTGAGCGAGCGCGGCTATGCCTTCGAGTCTCAGACGGATACCGAAGTCATTGCCCACCTGGTTCACTATCACTATCACCAGGAACAAGGTGCCAGTCTGCTCGATGCTGTCCGGCGCACCGTGGCGGAGTTGCATGGCGCCTATGCCATTGCGGTATTCACATTCGACCAGCCGGACATGGTGATCGGGGCTCGTGGCGGCTCACCACTGGTGGTGGGGTTGGGGGAAGACGGCAACTATCTTGCGTCCGACGCGATGGCGCTGGCTGGCAGTGCGAATCGCTTCATCTACCTTGAAGAAGGCGATATGGTCGCCTTGTCGCGCGCCGACATCACGATCCTCAACCGGGACGGAGTCGTCGTCGCGCGGGAAGTCAGGGAACTGGACACATGGAATGGAGCGGTGGAGCTTGCTCCCTACCAGCACTACATGCAGAAAGAGATTTTTGAGCAGCCAGCCGTTATCGCAGATCGCACGGAGCATCTTGAATCGATTGGCCCCGAACTCTTCGGGGTTGCCGCCGAGAGTGCGCTGAGCCAGATCGACTCCCTGCGCCTGCTGGCTTGCGGTACGAGCTACCATTCCGCGCTGACAGCGAAATACTGGTTCGAATCGATTGCGAGATTACCGACCCAGGTGGAGTTCGCCAGCGAGTATCGCTACCGGGACAGCGTACCGAATCCCAACACGCTCGTGGTCGTGGTTTCGCAGTCTGGCGAGACGGCAGACACGCTCGCGGCGCTCAAGCATGCGCAGTCCCTGGGGCACGGGCACACGCTTGCGATATGCAACGTGCCGGATAGCGCCATCGTGCGGCAAGCCGGAATGCACTACCTGACGCGAGCGGGCGCCGAGAT
Organism: Cupriavidus sp. F041; assembly: GCF_057814235.1. Lineage (NCBI taxonomy): Bacteria > Pseudomonadati > Pseudomonadota > Betaproteobacteria > Burkholderiales > Burkholderiaceae > Cupriavidus > Cupriavidus sp. F041. The sequence goes on along the minus strand of NZ_JBVASY010000001.1, from coordinate 77,318 downwards.
AGGCGTTGCCTCCACTAAGGCGTTTACGACGCAGCTGGTTGGGCTCTTCCTGCTGGCCGTCACATTGGCAAAGCAACGCGGGAGGATCGATCCCACACAGGAGCAGGCCATCCTTGCACAATTGCGCAGCCTGCCGGCTTCGATCATCAGGGTGCTTGCGCTCGAGCCACTGATCATGTCCTGGGCGGACGTCCTTGCGCAAAAGGAGAATGCGCTCTTTCTGGGCCGGGGCGTGCATTTTCCCATCGCCCTGGAGGGGGCATTGAAGCTCAAGGAGATTTCGTACATCCACGCCGAGGCCTATGCGGCGGGTGAACTGAAACATGGGCCTTTGGCGCTGGTGACCGACCAGATGCCGGTTGTGACCATCGCCCCCAACGATACGTTGCTGGAGAAGCTCAAGTCCAACATGCAGGAGGTCCGGGCGCGTGGCGGCGAACTGTACGTCCTTGCCGATTCAGACACCATGATTGGTTCCTCGGATGGCGTAAATGTCATTCGCATGCCGGAGAACTACGGCCTGCTCTCGCCTGTCCTTCACGTCGTGCCTCTGCAGTTGCTGGCGTATCACACAGCCTGCAGGCGCGGCACCGACGTCGACAAGCCACGGAACCTGGCCAAATCTGTCACTGTTGAATAGAGGGAGATCAAGCCAGGGTGAAACCCTGGCTTCACTCTCATTGGGCATGTTCGGCACTTGTACCGATGGATCGAAGCTTGCAAGCGAGAGGGGTTTCGTGTCATTCACGCGTAAAAATCGGTGTGATCGATCCACCAGATCGTACTTGGGTATGCGACGCATTGCGCATAAGCATGACTATGTGCCCGAGATCGGGGCGGCGTCGATTCTCTCTGCGCGTCCCAGCATCGGGACCTTGCTTAGGGATTCAGTGCGGCTCGCGACCAAGACCCCACAATCGTGGTCGCTTTTCTGGATTGCATTTCAATGGTGCATCATTGTTGGCGAATGGGAGCTTGCCATAGCAATGCTTGAGCGATGCGCAATCTTGAAGCCTGAATTCATACCCTATTTCGATCGATACTGCGGTTGCGCCTTCGCGGAAGTTCAACGCGCTAACGTCTTCAAAGGCTCTGCCGATGAGCCATCCACGCACCCCGGCTCCCTGCCTGGCACGCAGGACCTGATCAAGGAGAGGCTTGCACTGATGCACGCAATAAACCGAAGCAGGCCAGTGCCGCCACTCTCCGTTCCCGAGGATGTAGTGCTCAAGCCATCGGAAATCCCGGGCGTGACCAACCTTGGCAAGTTTGGATGGTTGATCGATAGCGACTCTCGGCTTGGGCAGACCTGTGAGATTTTCCTTGGGGGGCGATACTTCTGGATACCGTTTGACATCATTTGCGAAGTCAACCTGGCCCCTGTCATGTCCCTGGTGGATCGGGTCTGGCGCCAGGTTATCGTGCGCCTCAGGAGCGGCGAAAGCTTCGTAGGACTGTTGCCCGCGCGCTATGTCGGCACGCAATTTGCCGACGATGACCTCAAGCTTGGCCAGACGACGCTATGGATTCAATTGGGGGGGGAGCTGCAGGCCGGACTCGGCGAGCGGCAGTTTCGCTGCGATCGGGGTGGTCAATGGCGTATTTCCCGCCTGACATTTATCCGCTTTGAAGCGCATGTCGGAGGCCGCAATGACTCGAACCTTCCGCACTAGCGAGAGGCTGATCATGAATGGATGCGGCGCTGCTGCACGGCTGTTCGGGGGCGGCTCGGCATTGATTGCTGCCAACCCGCCCCCAACCCGCCGTGATACCTATCTCGGAACCAGCACGGTCAGTGCCGTACTGCATCGTCCCGATACCTGGCCTGGAAGATCAATCAGATCAATTGGGCGCACGCAATGGCGAGATCGTCTTGCGCAGGAGTGCCCAATACGAACTGGTCTGGTAAGGGACCATCTGCTCGGCATAGTTCCACCAGAAATAGCCGCCGATGAATCGCGGATCGTTCAGCTGGTCGGCCATCGGGTAGTAGGTCGTAATCAGGCTCTGCTGGACGGAGGTCGGTGCATTGGTGCTGGAGGTGCCAATCTCGCCAAAGCCAACCTTGGCGTTCGGGAAGATCTTCTCAAGCAGCGCGAATTCCGACGCCCATTGCGGCTGCAGCCCCGTGCAATCCTGGTACGAATAGTAGCTGAGCAACGCATAGTCGGTCCCCTGCAGTACGCGCGACGGCAGGAAGGCTTGCGACCACGTGCGCCACGAGTCGGCGGGCTTCTCGTAGCAGTTGTTACCCTTGCCGTCGTCGTTGTAGTACAGCGTGACGGCCACCAGGCCGCCGGAGGCCTTCACGATATCGTAGGCGGAAGCAACCATTTGCCCGATCGCGGTCTCTTCAGCCTGCACTTGCGTGCGCGTCCCGGCCGGATGTGCGCGCAACCACTCGCCGTTGATCTCATTGGCGATTTCCCAGACGTCCACGGTTCCCGCGAGCCCTGTCACCAATTCCTTGGTTCTCGCCGTATACGTCGCCGCGTCCGTCGGGAAGTAATACGAATCCATGATTTCACCCATCACATAGGCAACGGAGTGCAACCTCACAAGGGCCTTGTAGTAGGAAGCCGCCGAAGTGCCGGGATCGAACACCACGCGCACCGTCGGCTTGTACGGCAGATTCGTCAGCGACGCCACGATGGCATCAAGGTTCGACAGGTCATCCAGCGTCACGCCATAGATGGGGGCTTTTGGCCTCGCCACCTGGCCGCTCGCGGCGCCCATGGACAGTCCCGCTGCCAGCGCAATGAACAGGGTCGCAGCGGTCCGCGTGCGCATTGCCGCAATCGCCACTTTCAATACTTGTAATGCTTTTCTCATCTATAAAGTTCCGTTCAGTCCACTATGCATCGCCAACCGGTGCATCGTGGACAAGTCAATTCCCCGGAATAGAAAAATGTGGGGTCGACCCGGATCCAATAGCAATTTCCGAACGTGATCAAGCCCCTTCCGGTGCTTGCATTCGGATAATTTCGTGCTTGATAGCTCGCTTGCTCTTGGCTTCCCGTGCACCAAAGATCTCGTGTCTTTATATGTGCAGTATGAGCAAAAGTGCTGTCATACGTCGTGTGAGTGACCCGGCACTATCGGCATGTGAGGCGGTCTGCGCAGTGGCAGCCACTCGGTTGTTCGTCGATTGCTGGAGTCCGGCGACATGATAACCGATTAACAAGGCTTACTTGGTTTGCATCCACCGCAGCGAGGTTTGGCGCAAGCGATTGTCGGGCAATCGGCAAGGCGTGGGGCGTCGCTCGTCGATGCTCGCACGAGGCCATCGCGGCTTGATTGGTTGCTAGTCGCACATAGGGTCGTGCCATCTGTGTGCGGTTGTCTTAAGCTGGCGTATATCGGCTGCGCCAAGGCTGAAGAGCACAGTCCTCGCGTTGCCGATGCGTGTGTCGAGGACATCGTTAGACCGTGATCGGCTGCACTACCGTTGGTGTCGATCCGGGCAGGAGGAATGGAAATGACCGCATGGCAATTTGGTCCTCAGTTTTCCGGTGGTGGTCCTACCCGCTTTCGTTTGTGGGCGCCCGACGCCGTTGCACAAGGTTGCCCGGTGCGCCTCGAAGTGCTTGGCCTTGGGCCGAGGCCGATGCACGAGTGCGGCAATGGCTGGCTTGAAGCGGAGGCACCATGCGGCCCTGGCAGCCGCTATTGGTTTCGCCTGGATGACGGCATCTCGGTTCCCGATCCGGCGTCGCGTGCGCAGGCCGTGGATGTCCATGGTGCAAGCATCCTTTGCGATGCCAGCGAGTATGCGTGGCGCAATTCAGAATGGCGCGGCCGCCCTATGGAAGCGGCTGTCATCCATGAACTGGACATCGGGCTCCATCGAAGCTTTGCGGATCTGCTAAACCACCTGCCTACGCTCGTGGCACGCGGATACAATGCGATCGGCCTGAAACCGCCATTGCAAAGTTCGCCCGCGAAAAAATTGCGTCACGCTCCACTGCCATTTGCCCCCGAGCGTTCATACGGTTGCCCGCATCATCTGCGTGCGCTGGTGGACCATGCCCACGGCCTTGGAATGATGGTGTTGATGGACCTCGTCTATGACCAATTCGGCTGTGAGGATAACCACCTTTTCCGTTATGCGAGCCCATTTTTTAAACGCGATGAATTAGGAAATTCCATTAATTTCCAGCAGTCCGAGGTGCGGCAATTTTTTACTGAAAACGCAATGTACTGGCTAACTGATTTCCGAATTGACGGCTTGCGCGTTCATTCGCTGGAGGGAGCGGCCGCGGATTGCTGGATTCGCGAACTCGCGGACACAGTCCGCGCCACGTTTCACAACGGGGGGCATGTGCATTTGGTGTGCGGAAACGCCTGAGGTGAATTGCGCAGCGCCAGCCAGGCATGCTGGTAGCCTGCGACGCGCGCTGCCTCCGGCAACGGCTACGCCATGCGCATGGGCGCAGTCTCTAAACCTTGAAACGTGGCCGCCGCGCCGGCTTGAGAGGTCTGGCCCTGGCCACACCCTGCCGCGCCGGCGTGCTACCGGCCCGCGCGGAATCCGCGTCCGCCTCCGCGCGGCTATCGAGCAGCTGCCGGTACTCAGCCAGAAGGCCATCCTGTTGCCTGACCCGCTCATCCAGCACCGCCGCCGCATTCGCCACCCGTGCAGCGTCTTCAGCCTGCCGTCTGGCACGCTCGGCGGCTTCCGCCAGCCTCTGCTGACCGGCCTTGCGCTCATTCTCAAGCAAGCGCTGCCCTTCCCTGGACGCTACGCGCGCGGCATCCAGTTCCAGCGCCATGCGCCGTTCGTTGGCGCCAAAGCGCTCGGACATGGTCTCGCGCTCCTTGTCCCAGGCGGCGCGCTGGCTCGCCGTATCGCGCAGCAGCGAGTCTTTTTCTTCATGTGAGCGTGCCAGCGTTGCACGCAGGGCTTCGCTGTCTGCCTGTTGCGCCAGCAACTGCGCCTCGGCACGGGCCGCGCGTTCGCTGGCTTCGTCGCGGGCGCGGGCCAGTTCGGCCAGGGCGCTGTCGGCGGCTTCCAGTCTGGCTTTGAGGATGGCGCGTTCCTGGGCGAGCGCGACCCGCTCCCCTTCCAGGGCTTCCTGCGCCTGCTGCATCGTGGCTTCCCGCGATGCAAAGCTGGCCGCTACGCTGGCCCTGGCTTCGGCCTGTGCCGCATCCCAAAGATAGCGTGCCGCTTGGTTCACCGGGTCCGGCAGGTTTGCGGGAGCGGCAAAGGCTTGCGGATCCTGCAATCGCGCGCCTAGCCCCGCGAACCACGCATCCAGGTGTGGACTGACGGTATTCGGTGAGCCTCTCCCCAGATGCAGCCGGATGCGTTCGATGGTGGGCCGCTGGCCAGCCAGCAGCAAGGCATCGGCGGCCTGCCAGACATCTTGTTGGGTGATGGAGCGGGAGCGCGTTGCGGCGGGCATGTTGGCAATTTGCATGGTCGGGCAAGTTTTTCGGCGAGTTCTGGTCGCGCCACTTAGATAAGGCTCGATAAGGAATAGTTATCGCGCCTTATCCGTTCTTGATGTATAATTTAATACAGCATACATCATATTTATTATGATCACTCGCAAATCGCAGCCGCTTCCGGGCAGTCCCGCCGAAAGCCAGCCCAAACGCCCCGAATCCTCCAGCCTGACGCCCGTTCATGCCGATTTTCCTGCGCCGCTTCACCCGTCCGAACTCGATCCGCTTGGCCGCCAGGCCGCCGAGGCGCTGTACCGCGAGGGAGAATCCGCCAACACCGTGGCCAGTTATCGTTCCGCCCTACGGTATTGGGCGGGCTGGTTCGCTCTGCGCTACGGCCAGCCGATCGCCCTTCCCTTGCTGCCGGCGGTCGTTATCCAGTTCGTGGTAGACCACGCCACCCGGTCCACACCGCAGGGGCCGGTGAGTGCGTTGCCGCCGGCGATCGATGCCGCGCTGGTGGCGCGCGGGCTCAAGGCGCGCGCCGGCCCACCCGCGCTGGCCACGCTGATGCACCGGCTGGCGGTCATCGCCAAGGCGCACCGGCTGGAGAACGCGGATAACCCTTGCGCGGACCCTGCCGTGCGTGAACTGGTATCGCGCACGCGGCGCGCTTACGCGAAGCGTGGCGAGCGCCCGGCGCGCAAGGCGGCGCTCACACGCGAACCCCTGTCCCGCCTGCTGGCAACCTGCGACGATTCGCTGATCGGCCTGCGCGACCGTGCCCTGCTGCTGTTTGCCTGGTCCAGCGGCGGCCGGCGGCGTTCGGAGGTGGCGGGCGCTACGCTGGCCAACCTCACACGCATCGCACCCGGGGAGTTCGTCTACCTACTGGGCTGGTCGAAGACCAACCAGGCCGGCGCGGATCTGCCGGACAACGACAAGCCGGTCATTGGCGCCGCGGGCGCGGCGCTGGAGGCGTGGCTGCAGGCGGCGGCGCTTAGCGAGGGCGCCATCTTCCGGCGTGTTCGCCGGGGGGGCCATGTTGGCGAGGCACTATCGGACGCCGCCGTGCGCAAAATCGTCAAGCAGCGTTGCGAGGCGGCAGGCCTGAAGGGCGACTTCTCGGCGCACTCGCTACGCTCAGGCTTTGTCACCGAGGCGGCTGCACGGCAGGTGCCGCTGGCAGAGACCATGGCCATGACCGGGCATACCAGCGTGGCTACGCTGGTGCGGTATTTCCGGGCGGCGGACGCGCGGCGCTCGACGGCGGCGGACCTGATCGGCGTGCCGGATCCAGGCCAGGAAGCGGGTCAAACCCAGGATGAAGGCGACAAGGACGCGCCGCGCTGAATTGCCGCCGGCCCGCTCCCAACCGCCGTGGTTCTGCGCGCTGGCGCAACAAGCGCTCAGCGTTTGCAGGCGGCTGGAAAAGGCTGCCACGCTGCTGTTCTTCGACCCGGATGGATTCAAGACCATCAATGACCGTTTCGGTCACGCGGAGGGCGACCGTGCCCTGTCCGCCTTCGCGGCGCAACTGCGCCACGCCCTGCGCGACTCCGACGTGGTTGGCCGGTTGGGCGGCGATGAGTTCGTGGCATTGCTCACCGGCACCGATGCCACCGTGTGCAGCGCCACGCTGTCACGCCTGGAGGCTGAGATGGCGGCGCTCAACAGGCACGCCGCCCGTGGCTATGCCATCGAGTTCAGCGTGGGAGCCATCCAGTTCGAGCCCGCGCGCCACGATGGCATCGCCGCGCTGTTTGCCGAGGCCGATGCCTCCATGTACGAGAACAAGGCTTTCCGGAAGGCTGGCCATCACCCGCAACCCATGGCGGAAGCCGGCCGGATTCAGTGATTTCGCAAACTATCCATCAGGGATGCCCCCGAGTGTGCGGGGCTGCCGCCAGCCTTGCTCACCTGCCTATACTGACTAGCGGGCCGCAAGGCGGCCCCCGCGCTCCAGGCCGAAAGAACAGGAACGGAACGCGAATAGAAATGGGAATAGGAGAAGGGATATGCCACACGAACAGTTCCTCGCCAAGCAGGAAGATCGCCGCAGTGGACTGCGCGCGTTGCGTGCCGCTCTGTTGAAAGTGCACAAGGAAGTGATCGCACTGAATCGCACGGAGTACGAGCGCTTGCATGGCCCGATCCCGGCTGGACTGTTCGTGCAGGTTGTGACCGAGGAGACCTATTTTCGCTGGCTCGATCCGCTGTCACGCTTGATTATCGAGATCGACGAAGAACTGGATGCGCCCGAGCACCATGATGAAACCTGCCGCGCGGTTGCCGCAGCCACCGAGAAGCTGTTCGGCCCCAACAGCGACCAGGCGTTTCGCGATCGCTACCAGCAAGCCCTGCAGGACGAGTCCGGCGTAATCGTCGCGCACGGGCAACTGATGAAGGTCGTCGCGCAGTTGCGGCAACTGGTCTAGGCACACGCGGCCCGGACGGCGCGGCGCGCCGGTTATTTGCGAGGCCGGGCCGGGCTCCCATGGTCCACCGAAATCGGGTCGCTCGCGGGAAAGGTCTCCCTGAGCGCTTCATCCAACTCGTCTTCCACATGGTCGTCCTTGCTGCCGGGCTCAGGTGCAACTTTGGGCGGTGGTGAAGCCGGCGGAGCCGGGGCGGCGGGCTTGCTCATTGTCTGGTCCTGGATGGGGTGGACTTTGATCTTAGAAGGCTTTCCGGGGGGATGCCAATCCTGGATGAGCACCGTGCCGGCCGACCAGGCCGGGCGCCAGGCCTCAGGTCGCGCGATAACGGTTGCGCACGTCGCGGATCAGGTCGTGGTTGCGCGGTACGCCTTGGTACTGGCCCTCCACCGGTGCGCAGGCTGACCCAGCCACGATGTAGTGCGCGCCGGCCACGCTGTACCGTGGCCATGCTTCGGTTCCCGCCAAGTCTTACTATAAAGTGGCAAATTAAGCGCTTTTATCGACTAAGTGACGCCAACCAAGGCAGCGCGACTGGCTTCCCGGAGATGTTCCGCCGGGCGCCGGGACCCACTCCGGAAAAATATCTTCAACTGAATCTTGTCCGCCCCACCCCGCGGATACTGCCGCCGCGGCCCTCGCGTGACCGCAAGCGTGGTTTTGCCACGCCAGTCGTGCGCGAGTGAACGAGGCGAACTCCCCGACACACGGCAGAATAGCTTGTCGGCGCATCACGAAACTCGAATTTCGAAAGACGTAACAGGCACCTCGCCCGCCCCGGAACATACATGCAAACAAAGGGCGCGGGCAGCGCCTGCATTGCCACGACCGGTCTTCGGCCATTTGGCCGAATTTTTTGTCGGAGTACCTCCTAGGGGAATGTAATGATCAATATGGACTCGGGTCGCCTGCAAACTAGCCGTACCTGCCACGCCGCCTCAGTGGCCGCCTGGCCGGAATTCGTCACCCAGCGGGTCGCGGGCCACGAGGTCGAGCGGGTACAAAAGCGCTGGGGCGGCAGCCATTTGCTGCACGGCCGGCAACCCGGACCGGATGCCGTCCATTTTTCCAGCAATGACTACCTTTGCCTGCTTGGCGAAGAGAAGCTGGTCAGGGCCCAGACCGCCGCGATGCGCGGGCCGGAGAGCGAACTGCTGATGTCGGCGGTCTTCCAGTACGGCGACAATCCCACCAGCCGGCTCGAGCGCAAGCTGGCGGCATTCAGCGGCGCGGAGGACAGCATCCTGTGCCAGTCAGGCTGGGCGGCCAATGTGGGGCTGCTGCAAAGCATCGCCAATGAACGCACGCCGGTCTATCTCGATATGCTGGCCCATATGTCGCTATGGGAAGGCGCCCACGCGGCGCGTGCGCGTGCCGTGCCGTTCATGCATAACGATGCCGAGCACGCCGAGCGCCAGATCAGCAAGGATGGCCCGGGCATCATCGTGGTGGATTCCGTCTACAGCACCAATGGCAGCCTTTGCCCGCTGGCCGATTTCGTGGAGGTGGCCGAGCGCACGGGCAGCGTGATCGTGGTCGACGAATCGCACTCGCTGGGCACCCATGGCCCGGCCGGCGCCGGGCTGGTCGCGCAGCTCGGGCTCTCGCGCCGGGTTCACTTCCAGACCGCCAGCCTGGCCAAGGCCTTCGGCGGCCGTGCCGGGCTGGTCACATGCCCTTCGTCGTTCAAGGGCTATTTCGCGGCGGAATCGCGCCCGGCCATTTTCAGCTCGGGCCTGCTGCAACATGAACTGGCCTGGTTTGACGCCGCCGCGGATTTCATTGCCGAGGCGGATGAACGCCGCACACAGCTGCACGCGGTCTCGGCGCAGGTGCGCAATGCCTTGTCCGGGCTGGGATACAACGTCTCGGCAGGGTCCGAGCAGATTATTGCGCTGGAATCCGGCACCGAGGAACAAACCCTGGTGCTGCGCAATGCCCTGCAATCGCGCGGCATCTTTGGCGCCGTGTTCTGCGCGCCGGCCACGGCGCGCGACCGCGCCCTGATGCGTCTGACCATGCACGCCTGCCTGACCGCCGTGGAAATCGAGCGGCTGATCCAGGTCTGCGCGGAAATCCGCGACGAGGTGAACCTGGCCGGCTGGCGTTCCTCCCAGCGCAAGCCGCGCGCGGCCGTGGCACGGCCGCCGATGGCCAGGCAGTCCGTGCTGCACGAGACGCTGGAAGCGCTGCACGGCACGGCCTGAGCGCCGGCGAGAGGCCGCCGCGTCCCGCGGTCCTCAGCCAGCGGTGCCTGCGCCTTCACGGCGCGGCGTGGCTGGCGGGAATTCGAGGACGAACTCCGTATATTCGTGCTCGACCGAGCTGCAGTGGATACGGCCATCCCAGGCTTCAAGCGTCTCCCTGCAGAACGCCAGGCCGATGCCCGTGCCCTCGTTGCGCGGGTAGGTATGGAAGCGCTTGAAGATGGACGACAGCTCGCGCTCCGGCACGCCTGTGCCAGTGTCGCGGAAGATCAGGCGGTTGCGCCGGGTGCCTAGCTCCATGTGCAGCCGGATCTCGCCGTGCCCTGCCCGCGCCAGCGCATGCAGGGCGTTCTTGAGCAGGTTGAACAGCACCATCACCATCAGCTTCTGGTCGGCGTGAATAGGGAAATCCGTCGACAGGTCGGCATGCACAAGGTCGCGCTGGCCAGGTTCGAAGGGATAGCGCGCCAGCGCCTCTTCGATCGCCTGGCCCAGCGGGAAATGCTCGCTGGGCCCTTGTTGCGCCTTGACCAGCAGCACGTCGATGCCGTGGTTCATGCGGTCGACCTCCAACTGGATGCGCGGCAAGGCATCCTTGAGCAAGCCGAAATGCGCACGCGGCAGGTTCAGCGAGTTCTCCGGCGTCTCGTTTTCCTCGTAAAAGCGGATCAGGCCTGGCAGGTAGCGGCCCATGCCCAGCGCGGTCGAGCCGATGCTGCGGATTGGCGTGCGCAGTTCGTGGGCAACGGTGCCTAGCGCAATCGCCATGCCGTCGAGTTTTTCCTGGATCAGGATGCGCTGGTCGATCTTGAGCACGGCGATGGTGCAGATGGTGAAGCCGATGATCGGCAGCTCCATCGGCCAGTTCACCGCCAGCAGCGCCGCGGGCGGCGGGGTGACGTAGTTGTAGACCAGCCAGGCCGTCGCCGTGCCCAGTAGCAGCGAGGTGGCGCCGCCCAGCCAGCCGCTGAAGTTGAACAGGATGATGACGGCAATCACGAGCGACTGGGACCAGACCAGGTTGCCGTGATTCATCAGATACATGTAGACGAAGAAGAACGACAGCGCGTACGTCAGCGTCACCCAAAAGTGCAACGGTAGCCACTTTTTTTCCCGCAAGTCGCGACTCACGATCAGTGGCAGGCACATCACCATCGCCACCAGCCGCAGGGTCAGGCTTTCATACGGCTGGGGGAAGACGAATTTCCAGACCACGTAGAAGGTCGGAAACCCGATGAAGGCGAGCCAGCCCAGCAGACGGATGCGCTTGACCTGCGCTGGTTGGCGGATGTCCAGATGAACTTCCCTGGCAAGCACCCGGCGCAGGCGCATCGCGCTTTCACCGCAACTGCGTTGAATCTGGGCAAGCATGTTGAGAACCGGCTAATGGCTGTGGATGGTGGCGCTGATACGAAAGTGTAGCCGGATAAATCGGTTAGCTTGCCGATTTTGTGCGCTTTTAGTTGCTCGGGCCCACCTTCGCGGCCGGCCTGGCCCCAGGGCTCGCTGGCCTGCGGCCTCAGCCTGGCGCGATCAGTCCAGCAGGTGCCCCATTCGCTCGCGCTTGGTCTCCAGGTATTTCTCGTTCTCGGCGTTGGACGGCACGATGTGGCGCATCTGCTCCACCACCGTGATGCCGGCGGCTTCCAGGGCCTGCTTCTTCTTGGGATTGTTGCTCATCAGCCGGATCGACTTGACGCCCCACTGGTGCAGCAGGTCGGCGGCGAAGGCGTAGTTGCGGCTATCGATTTCCTGGCCCAGCGCCAGATTGGCGTCGACCGTGTCGAGCCCGCCGTCCTGCAGCGCATAGGCGCGGATCTTGTGGCCCAGGCCGATGCCGCGCCCTTCCTGGCCGCGCAGGTAGAGCAGGATGCCGCGCCCTTCTTCGGCGATTTTCTTCATCGCCAAGTCGAGTTGCTCGCCGCAGTCGCAGCGGCACGAGCCGAACACGTCGCCGGTCAGGCATTCGGAATGCAGGCGGGTCAACACGGCTTCGCCGGTGATATCGCCGACGCTCAGCGCCAGGTGTTCGGTGCCCGAAACGGCACCTTTGAAGGCGTGGGCGGTAAATTCGCCAAAGCGGGTCGGCAGGCGGGCGGAGCCGATCAGCTGGATCTCTGTGTCAGTCATGTCAGTCGGAGTTTGGCGCCGGCCTTGGTGGCACGGCATCGGGGCGCTTTGCAGCGTCTAGCCCGCTACGGTAGCACGAGCGGGGCCGGACCGCAGGCGGCGCGTGATTCGGCACTTGATCTGGCGCTCTAAGCAGCCATACCTGTCTGCCCGGAAGTCCGCCTTGAACCTCCCGGCCGGCAAGCCGGCTCCACTCTGCGCGCCGCGCAGGGAACAAGCATAACGCTGTCCAGGCCAGGCTGCCGCGAACTGCCTCAGCCAAGCTCGATTGGCTGCCCGTGCGGGGTACGCCGGGCTGCGGCCATCCAGGTGTCGCGCCGGTCCAGCAGCGCGGCATGGTCGACCAGGCCCTTGGCGGCGCTGATCTGTTCCAGCGCGGTCAGCCAGAACAGGTAGTAATGCTCGCCGGTGTCCGGGTCCCCGGTGGCCTGGGCATCGCGGATGACCTGGGAAAGGCTGGCTGCCCATTCGGTCCAGGTGAAGGCGCCGCGTTCATGCAGCGCCAGCGCCAGGGCGAAGGCCTGGGCTTCCCATGGCTCGCGGAAGACCGGGCCGGTGCTGTCGCACGGCAAGGCCGGCAACGCGGCGCGCATGGCTTGCAGGGTGGCCGGCGGCGCCGGCGGGGTGGCAATGGGCTCAGCCATGAGCAGCCTCCAGCGGATCCAGGTAAGGCTCCCAGCAATCCACGCTGACCGAAGCCGCGGTGGTATCTGCGCCCCACAGTTCGCTGGCGGCAAAGCGCACCGTATACAGCCATTGCGGCTGGTCCCCGGCGCCGGCCGCGCTGGCATCCGGGAAGACATGGGCGCCATGGACCGCCACGATCTCGCCTTGCCGGCCACGGCAATAGCGCGGCAGCCGGGTATGGCCCGCGGGATGCATCTGACGGGTGCGGACCCGCTCTCCCAGGTGGAAGCGCGCCTCGGCCGTGGCCGGCCGCGCACTGGGCGAGCCGCGTGCCAGGGCGGGCGCTACCTGCTCCGCTTCCAGGATGCGCGCCAGGGGGACCGGCGCCACGCTGGAATGCCCGCTGGCGATCTCCCCGGCGTCGGCCAGGCCCGTCTTGATCAGCAGGGTCTTGAGCCCTTCAAACCAGATCTCGAAGTAGCTGCTGCCCAGGTACTGCGCTGGCGGGAGGCTTTCGCGGGCCGCGCGCGAGGTATCGATGCTCCACTTGCCGACCGCGCCCATGGCCAGTGTCAGCGCCAGTACCCGGCGCTCCCATTCGGCGTGGAACGGAGGTTCGCCGGGTTCGGGGCGGACCGGGCCGAAGCCCTGCATGCCGCCAAGGTCTTGCGCGCCGTTCATGCCGGTTCCTTTGCCGTTGCCGGCGCCACGATGTCGGGTAGCAGCCCGGTGCCAATCATCGAATCGCGCGTGACCAGCGCGGCCAGCGCTTCCTCGCTCCAGCCATCTGTGCCTGCCGGACGCATGGGCAGCACCAGGTAGCGCAGCTCGGCTGTGGAGTCCCACACCTGTATCTGCACCGCGTCCGGCAGCGTGAAGCCGAAATCGCGCAGCACGCCGCGCGGATCGATCACCGCCCGGGCCCGGTACGGCGCGGACTTATACCAGACCGGCGGCAGGCCAAGCACCGGCCAGGGATAGCAGGAACACAAGGTGCACACCACCATATTGTGGGTCTCGGGCGTGTTCTCCAGCACGATCATGTGCTCGCCCTGGCGCCCGCTGAAGCCCAGCGAGGCGATCGCCGCGGTGGCGTCCGCCAGCAGCCAGGCCTTGTAGGCCGGGTCGCGCCAGGCCTTGGCTACCACCCGCGCGCCATTGCGCGGGCCAATATGCTGCTCGTAGGTCTCGATCAGGATGTCCAGCGCGGCGGGGTCGACGTAACCCTTCTCCACCAGCAGCGATTCCAGCGCGCGCACGCGCAGGTCCATCTCGGACAGCGTGCTGCCGCCGTGTTCATGGTCATGGCCATGCACAGCGGCCGCTTTTTCCTGCAGGGAGTTCGGCGGGTGGGGAGGATCCTGGCGCATCGGCGTTGGGCTCGTTCTGGCTCTGACACTGCGGAACGGCCAGTATGGTCGCGCCTGCTGCACTTGGCAATCCGGCCGCTTATGGCTGCGCGGCGCCGGCCTCACCGGTGGCACGGCATCCGGTGAAGGCGCCCGCGGCGGCGGCGCCGCGCGCACGTTACCGTTCCTTGCCGCCGCATTCCGGGCGTCCCCTGGTGTCTTGGTGTCCAGGTGTCTACACGCGGGCACGGCTTTTGCGCGATTTTTGCGATCCCGCCCGCCGCATGAGCCGTAGCGGACTGGCTTGGTTGCGTGGCTCGCCCGCCAACATTGGCCTGCAAAGGAACGCCAGGCATTGCGCTCAGCAAGGGGAGACTCGTGGCGCGAACACTACATGCAGAATCTACCGATGAGAGCCCGGACTTCCTTGTAGTTCTTACAAGCTCTTACAGGCGAACCTGCCATCATCAATATCACCGGCGCATCCCCCGTGGATGCGCCGGTGATCCCCGCCCATTACCCCGCGCGCGCGCGTCCGGCCGCCTCGTTCGATACCCAATATCGCTGAGCTTGCCATGAACATTCTGCCCTCTCCAGACGCCGCCGGGCGGCCCCTGATCCTCAATGTCGACGACAGCGACGGGTCTCGCTACGTCAAGGGCCGCATCCTGCAACGCGCCGGCTTCTCCGTGCTGGAGGCCGCGAGCGGACAGGCCGCGCTGTCGCTGATCCGCCAGCACGCCCCGGACCTGGTGCTGCTGCATGTGAATCTGCCCGACATCAACGGGCTGGAAGTGTGCAGGCTGATCAAAAGCGATCCCGAAACCGCCAGTACTCTGGTGCTGCAGACCTCTGCCGCGCTGACCGAGTCGCGCCACCGCGTGCAGGCGCTCGATGGCGGCGCCGACAGTTACCTGAGCGAGCCGGTGGAAGCGGAGGAACTGGTGTCGAGCATCAAGGCCCTGCTGCGCATGCGCAAGGCCGAGGAAGCTTGCCGCCAGTCCTCGCAAGCCTTGCGCGAGAACGAGGAATTGTTCCGCCAGCTGACCGAGAACCTTTCCGATGCGCTGTGGATCCTCGATCCGGCGGAGAGCCAGTTCCTGTACATGAGCCCGTCGTTCGCGCGGTTGTGGGGCCGTCCTCTGGAGGAACTGAAGCACAACCCGCGCACCTGGCTGGACTGCGTGCAGGCCGAGGACCGCGAACGCATGGAACTGGCCTTCGGCGCGATGATGGCGGACGGCCACATGGATGCCGAGTTCCGGCTGGTGCGGGGCGATGGCGTGGTGCGCGAAGTCCGCGCGCGCGCGTTCCCGGTCTGCAATACGGCGGGCGTCTTCTATCGCGTGGCCGGCATTTGCCAGGACATCACGCCGCAAAAGCGCGCCGAGCGCATGCTGCTGGAAGAAGACCACCGCAAGGACCATTTCCTGGCCATGCTGGCCCACGAACTGCGGAACCCGCTCGCGCCGATGCGCAGCGCTGCCGACCTGCTGATGCGGTGCGCACCCACGCGCGAGGAGACCTTCAAGGCCCGCGACATCATCGCCCGCCAACTGCATCACCTGACCCGGCTGGTCGACGACCTGCTCGATATCTCGCGCCTCACCCAGGGCCGTATTGTGCTGCGCGACGATATTGTCGAGTTGCGCACGGCGCTGAGCACCGCTGTGGAAGCCGTGCGCCCGCTGATCGACGCGCGTGGCCACTCGCTGCGGCTGAGCGTACCGGAAGGACCGATGCCCGTGCGCGGAGACCTGGTGCGGCTGACCCAGATCTTCAGCAACCTGCTGCACAACGCCGCGCGATATACGCAGCCGGACGGCCAGCTCGCGCTTGAAGTCACGAGCGACGGCAGCCTGCTTACCGTCAAGGTGCGGGACAACGGGCCCGGGCTGTCGCCGCAAGCGCTGCAGGCCATCTTCGATCCGGCCACGGCGCATCACGGCGACAAGCGCCCTGCCGCCGCCGGACAGGAGGGCATGGGTATCGGGCTCTCGCTGGTACAAAAGCTTGTCAAGCTGCATGGCGGCAATGTCCATGCCGAGAGCGCCGGCCCTGGCCTTGGCTGCGCCTTCGTGGTGGAACTGCCCGCCCAGCCCTGGCAGAGCTGGCGGCCAGAGGTCGGCAAGCTCAGGTCCCCGCCGGGCACGCCGCGCACGGTGATGGTGGTGGACGACAACATCGACGCGCTGGAGGCCATAGCCCTTACACTCGAAGCCATGGGGCACACGGTGGTGACCGCCATCGACGGTCCCGCCGCCATCGTGCGCGCGGTCAAGACCCAGCCCGACGTCATCTTGCTCGACCTCGGCATGCCGGCCATGGACGGCTTTGAGATCGCCCGGCGCCTGCGGACCATCCCGGAATTGCAGCACGTACGCCTGGTGGCGCTGACCGGCTACAGCCAGCCGGCGGACCGGCAGCGTACAACGCAGGCCGGTTTCGATCGCCACCTGGTCAAGCCGGTGGACCTGGAGGCGCTGTCGCGTATCCTGGATGAACCGGGGGAAGCCAGCTGAGCCCGAGCCTGAGCCAGGCGCTTGCCCCGCCCTTGCCTATGACCGCAACTCGGTTTACCCCGCAACCGGCCGCGCTACAGACCCAGGAGAGACATATGCGGAATCAGTTCCACATCACGCCCGAACCCGATCAGGCGCCACCCGACCCCGACGTTCCACAACCGGCAGTGCCCGATCCCGATCCCCCGGCGCCTGTCAGCGACCCGCCTCCAGGGGATTTGCCAGCGCCCCCGCCGCAGCGCGCCTGAGTGGACGCAGAACACCGGGGCTCCGCCTGTGACGGCCGTGTGGCTGCCTCTGCTGGAATCAGCGAACTCCAGCCTGCGGGAGCCGCCGATCCGCCACGCAAGGCACAACGGCATGCAAAAAAGACGATGCCCGCGCATGCGGGCACCATGCACTTTATGCCGAAACCGGTAAAAACTACGGGGTCCGGGCTAGGTCAGCCCCGCTCCGCATGGACCGGGAAACTCACTGCGACGCATACGGATCCACTGTCCGTGGAGCACCCCTGTCCTTCCGCCACGATGTGCGCGCCCTGAGTTTCCACGAGCCGCCTTGCCAGCAGCAACGCGGTACCCTGGCGCGGCGCCGATGCGCCGCCATCGGGGGGGCGCCTGCTGAAGAAGTCGGATAGCACGGCGACGCGCTCGTCCCTGCGGGCGTCGCTGGGAGCCCGGTTCTCGGTGATCCGCAGGCGGATGCGGCCCGCTTCTGGCTTCAGGTGTGCTTCGACCGTATCGGCGTTGCGCGCGTGGCGGATGCAATGCACCAGCAGATAACGCAGCAGCGGTTCGAGGCGGCGCGGGTCGGCATCGATTACCAATGCGTGGTTCGATGAGGTGCCATCCGGGCTGTCCACATGTGCCGCCGCGAGGTTCACGGCACGCGCTTGCGCCATGGAGCGTGCCGCGTCCATGGCCGCTTCCAGCGCCGCCAGCAGATCCACGCGTTGCCATTGCGGCGGGCTGTCGTCCGTGAGCAGCGCGACGGCCTCTTCCATGTGTTCGATCAGGCCTAGCTGCTGCAGCATGCCGGTGCGGATACCGGCCAGCGCGCGCTGCGCCGAGGTGGGTGGCATGTCCAGCGAGTGGTCCAGCACATAGGCCCAGCTCTGCACCCCGTTGAGCGCGGAGCGCAGGTCATGTGCGACCTGGCCGATCAGCGTGGCGACTTCGGCGCTGCTTTGGACCGGTTCCCGTGGCTCGCATGCTTCATGCGTTTCATGCGAGTCGCGGGACGCGGGTTGGCCGGGTGCGCCGGGGTCTTCGGAGGAGTTGTGTTGCTGCGACATCGGTACCTTGTGCGGGCGGCGTGCTCACCCGGTTGCCATGCAATTAGCATACCGCGCGGCGGAACCGCCGCATGCGCGCGGACCAAAGCCGCAATCAGGCACTTGTCCGGCAGGCTTGACGCGTGCCGGACCACGCGCACCGCACGTTAGTTCGACGCCGTGGTTCCGTTCTGCGCGGCGCCCGCGCCATTGGCTCGCAGCCACTCGGGTAGCTCGCCTTTCGAGGCATATTCCTCCAGGCGGTTATACAAGGTCTTCAGGCTGATGCCGAGGATCTCGGCGGCATGCTTCTTTACGCCGGAGCATTGCTCCAGCGTGGCAAAGATCAACTGGCGATCGGCGTCCGCCAGGGATATGCCCACCGGCACCGACACCACGGCGGTGGCGGCCGGGTTCGCCGCCGCCACCTGCAGCGGCACATGGGCATCGGCAATCAAGTCCCGGTCGGCCATGATGTAGGCCCGCTGCACGAAGTTGCGCAGCTCGCGCACATTGCCCGGCCACGCATGCAGTAACAGGCTGTCCAACAGTTCCGGTGCGAAGCGGCGCTGGGTGCCGTGCTCGCCGTTCATCTGTTCCAGCAGCGTATTGGCGATCTGCACCACATCGTCGCCACGCGCGCGCAGCGGCGGCAATTCGATCGGGAATACATTGAGCCGGTGATAGAGGTCGGCGCGCAGCTTGCCGTCGGTCACGGCTTCTTCCGGATTGCGGTTGGTGGCGGCCACCACGCGCACGTCGGCATGCAGTTCGCGGTTAGTGCCGACCCGCATGAAGGCGCCGGATTCCAGCACGCGCAGCAGCTTGACCTGCAGTTCGATAGGCATCTCGGTAATTTCATCGAGAAAAAGCGTGCCGCCGTCGGCCCGCTCGAAGTAGCCCTTGTGCTGGCGCTCGGCGCCAGTGAAGCTGCCGCGCTCGTGGCCGAACATCTCGGATTCGATCAGCGTGGGAGAAATGGCGCCGCAGTTGACCGGCAGGAAAGGCTGGCGCCGGCGGGCCGATAGCTCGTGCAGCGTCTGCGCGGCCAGCTCCTTGCCGGTGCCGCTCTCTCCCACCAGCAGCACGGTGGCCTCGGTAGGTGCAACCTTGCCAAGCTGGTCATAGACCACCTGCATGGCCTCCGAGCTGCCGAGCAGCCGCCCGAAACGGCCGTAGCGGCGCAACTCGCCGCGCAGCGAATGGATCTCTGCCTTGAGGTCGCCAGTGGTGGCGATGCGTTTCAGGATGGTGCACAGCCGTGTCACGTTGATCGGCTTGACCAGGTAGTCGGTTGCACCCCGGCGCAAGGCGTCGACAGCGGATTCCACGCTGGCGTAGCCGGTCATGAGGATCACTTCGACGCCTGCGGTGCCGACCTCATTGAACAGGTCCATGCCGTTGCCGTCGGGCAGCTTCAGGTCGGCCAGCACGGCATCGGGCATCTGCCAGCCGATTTGCAGGCAGGCCTCGCGCAGATCGCCGGCTGTGGCGGATGTAAAGCCTTCAGCCGCCGCGATCTCCGACAGTGCAGCACAGGTATTTTCATCGTCATCGACGATCAGAATGTGAGGCATATATTCCGTATCGGCAGCGTACAACGCCACCAGATGCGCCGCGGGGACCGCGGGCAATCCGGGTGCGTCGTTCGGGCATGTTCCATGCGGGCGACGGCAAACACAACGCGGGCCCTATGTCTGAACACGGCGAGCATGCGCCTCGGCGCCAAGGGTGAATCCGGGGATACGTCTTATTCTAGGCAGGCGTCACCGGCACCGGTACCAGTGTCCGTCTGACAACTTCACGCGCGGATCGGACCAAATGCACGAACGCGTGCCAGCCGATCAAAACAGTGGCTTCAGGTCAACGCAGGCGATAGGATTAGGCTGAAACCCTCCCTTGGTTGCCGATGACAAGTTGCGATCCCCCTGCCCCTTCCCCTCGTCCCGCCGCGCCGGCCGGCGGTGCGCCGCGCCGTGACGCTGTCCCGGGCGGGCCCACGGCGTTGCTGTGGCAGAGTTCTTCGCCCGTCATGCAGCAACTGCTGACGCAGATCGACCGCGTGGCCGCTACCGAGGTCACGATGCTGGCGGTTGGCGAGAGCGGCACCGGCAAGGAACTGGTGGCGCGTGCCGTGCACGACCGCAGCGCCCGCCGGGCCGGGCCGTTCATCGCGGTCAATTGCGGCGCGATTCCCGCAACGCTGATCGAGTCGGAATTGTTCGGCCACGAGAAAGGCGGTTTTACCGGCGCCATCCAGCAAAAGGACGGGTACTTCGAGCAGGCACGCGGCGGCACGCTGTTCCTCGATGAAGTTACGGAGATGGCGCCCGACATGCAGATCAAGCTGCTGCGGGTGCTGGAGACGCGCACCTTCCACCGCGTGGGCGGCGACGCGCAGATCGTGTGCGACGTGAGGATTCTCGCCGCCACCAACCGCGATCCGGTCGAAGCCGTGCGCGCCGGCCAGTTGCGCGAAGACCTGCTCTACCGGCTCGCCGTGTTTCCCTTGCACATTCCGCCGCTGCGCGAGCGCGGCGAGGACATCGCGCAACTGGCCGGGCACTTCCTTACGGAATTCAATGCCATGGAGGGGACGGAGAAGACCTTCGCTTCCACCGCCCTGGAACGCCTGCGGCATTACGGCTGGCCCGGCAACGTGCGCGAACTGAAGAACACCATCTACCGTGCCTTTATCCTGGCCGACCGTGTCGTCGATATCGCCAACCCCAATATCTCTACCCAGCCGCCCCGCCCCGCGACGCTGAACGGTTTCGTCAACGTGCGCATCGGGACGTCGCTGGCCGACGCCCAGCGCGAGATCATCCTGGCCACGCTGGCGCGCTTCGACGGCGACAAGCGGCAGGCAGCCCAATCGCTGGGCATCAGTCTCAAGACGCTGTACAACCGGCTCGACGCGTACCGCGCGGGTTGATTCGCCTGCCTGCCGGTGGCGCGGCTGTTGCCTGCACCGTGAGAAGCACTCACCTCGCGTCCGGCGATCCCCCCCGGAAGAGGGGCAGCCGCGCGGCACTGGACTGCGCACACTTGTTTGCAATGTCCGGCATGGTCTCGACGATAGAATCAGCCTATGAAGGAAAAACAAGAAATCTGTCCTCTTTGCGGCGCTGAGGCCAAAGCCCAGCCCCGTCGCGGCAGCTACGGGCAGTGGGTGCGGTTCGAGTGCAATAACCCGGAGTGCGGCCCCGTCGAAATCAGCACCGGTGCCCGTCGCATGCTGCGCGAGCCCACCCGCAAGGCTGAGCTCCGCGCTCTCGCCCGCTCCAGCCGCGAGCACGGCAAGTTACCGCGCCTGGGCTATGACGGCCCGCGCGGCGAGATCTATGTAGAGTTTGATTGAGCCGGCCTGACCAGGCCGCTTTGATTCGGCAGGTGCGCAGTCCGGCGTGCCGGGCCAGGCTTTCGATGTCTGGGACGTCCACTTCATCCTGAGAGGCAAGGTTCCAGGTGCACGGCAGTTCGCACTCTCGTCCCTATGATGCCGAATACGGCACTTTTCACCGGATCTACCGGGCTGCTGCCGAGGAACTATGGCAAAAATTTCCCTTGCCCGGTCCCACGGTGGCCTGGTCGCGCCGCCGCTTTCCCTTTGGCCGTGCATCGTCCGCGGGCTGGCTTTCCTGGTGATCCCCCATTACATTCCAAGCAGTTTGTGAGCGTGCCGTGACCGGCGGCGGTCCCGGCCTGACGAGGGAAGCTTATGGGAATCACTACCGACGACCTGCTGGCCCTGGCCTGCGCCAGCGTCCTGACAGTGACCGTCGTCGCCATGCATTACGAGGCCCTGCGCTTGTTGTCGGGGATGAATCCCCGCCGCTGGACCGGGCGCGTCAATGTGGGCGTGCTGATCGTATGCATCATCGTTGCCCATATCCTGGAAGCCCTGGTGTTCGCGGTCGGGTACTGGTTGTCGGGCTCCGCGCTGGGACTGGGCGGGCTGTCCGGCCCGGGCCCGATCGCGCCCATCGTGTACTTTTATTTCTCGCTGGAAACCTTCACCACGCAGAGCCTCGGAGACATCTCGCCGGTCGGGGCCACGCGCCTGATCGCCAGTATCGAGCCGCTGGTGGGCCTGATCCTGATCGGCTGGTCGACCTCATTCACATACATCATCATGCGGCGCGACTGGCAGACTGGCACTTCGAAACAGGCCGCGCAGGCCGAGGTATAGCCGCCGGACACTAGAGAATCGGCGCGAACAGGGATGCCACATGCATTGCCACCCTGCGCAAGCTGGACCCGCCGATGTACTCGTTGCGGTCGATCCGCCGCGCCAGCGCGAAATCCTGCTCCAGCATTTGCGCCACGCTGGCGGCGAAACCGTGGTCGGCGGTCATCACCATCAACTCGAAATTCAGCCGGAACGAGCGATTGTCGAGATTGGCGCTGCCCACCGCCGCGGCCTCGTCGTCGATCAGGATGACCTTCTGGTGCAGGAAGCCCGGCTGGTAGCGATAGATCTTGACGCCGGCGCAGATGGCCCGGTAGGCGTACAGCGTCGAGGCGGCGAAGACCACCAGATGGTCGCGCCGCGCCGGCAACAGGATGCGCACATCCACCCCGCGCAGCACCGCCAGCCTCAGTACGGCGAATACCGCTTCGTCCGGCACGAAGTACGGGCTGGTGATCCACACCCGCCAGCGCGCCGCCTGGATCGCCTCGACGAAGAACAGGGAGCAAGTTTCCTGCGCGTCGGCCGGACCTGACGGAACCACCTGGCAGGTCATGGCGCCGGCGACAGCGGTCGGCGGCGGCAGCAGCATCGGCACTTCGCGCGCGGCCCAGTACCAGTCCTCGGCGAATACCATCTGGATATCGAGCACGGCGCTGCCACGGAGCTCGATATGGGTATCGCGCCACGGCGCCAGCGGCGGTTGCAGGCCCATGTACTCGTCGCCGACGTTATGCCCGCCGGTAAACGCGCATTCGCCGTCCACCACCACGACTTTGCGATGGTTGCGGAAGTTCAGCTGGAAACGATTGACGAAGCCCTTGCGCGTGGCAAAGGCGCGCGCCTCGACCCCTGCCGCCAGCAGGCGCTTGACATAGCCGCCCGGCAGCGCATGCGAGCCGATGCTGTCGTAAAGGAAATACACCTTGACACCCGCGGCGGCCCGCTCGCACAGCAACCGCTGCAACTCCTGGCCCAGATCATCGTCATGGACGATAAAAAACTGCACGATGACTACCTTCTTCGCGGCGGCAATGGCAGCGAAGATCGCGGCGAAGGTTGCCTCGCCGTTGACCAGCAGCCGCACGGCGTTGTTGGCCAGGCATGGCATGCCGGTCAGCCGGGGCAAGGCGCGCAGGCAAGCCTGGGAGGGCGAATGCACCACGCAGGCATCGCGTGCCTCGCGCTCGCTGGCATCCATGTCGTGCGTCACCTCGCGCAGCCGGTCGTTGTTGAAGCGGCGCGCATTGACGTAGCCGGCAAAGTTGCTGCTGCCCAGGATCAGGTACGGAATCAGGGTGAAGTACGGCATCATCACCAGCGAGCCCGCCCACGCAATGGCGCCGGGGGCGGTGCGCACCGTCATCACCGCATGCAGGGCGGCGATGACGCCGAGGATATGAAACACCAGCACGATCGCCGCGATTAGGGATGGGCTGAGCATGGTCGTCGGATTTAGATTTCGCCCGGCGGCGCCGGATCACAATGGCTAGCATTCTGGCATAGGCGCGGCCCGAGGGCATTGCCTGCTGGTGCGGCAGGCAGGATTTCTTCGCAAGGGGTAAGCTCTGAGGCTTTCGCACCCGGCCTCCCCTCGCCGCATTAAGGAAGAACGCAATGTCAGAGTTCAAGATGGAATACCGGCGCCTGGGCGCCAGCAACCTGAAGGTATCGGTGCTGTGCCTGGGCACCATGATGTTCGCCGACCAGACCGACGAAGCCGAGGCTGGCCGCATCGTGGACAGCGCCCGCGCGCACGGCGTCAACTTCATCGACACCGCGGATGTCTACAGCAAGGGGGGCTCCGAGCGCATGGTGGGCAAGCTGCTGGCCGCCGACCGCCATGACTGGATCCTGGCCAGCAAGCTCGGCAACCCGATGCAGGCCGCGCCCAATCATTCGCGTTACTCGCGCGTGTGGATCCTGCGCGAGACGGAGGAAAGCCTGCGCCGCCTGGGGACCGATTACCTCGACATCCTCTACCTCCATCGCGACTACCCCGGTGAAAACCTCGAGGAACCCGTGCGCGCGATGGGGGATCTGGTTCGCGCGGGGAAGATCCGGTACTGGGCGGTGTCGAACTTCCGCGGCTGGCGTATCGCCGAGATCGCGCGGCTGTGCGATCAGTTGGGCGTGCCGCGTCCGGTTGTCTGCCAGCCCTATTACAACCTGCTCAATCGCATGCCCGAGGTGGAAATCCTGCCGGCCTGCCAGCATTTCGGACTCGGCGTGGTGCCTTACAGCCCGATTGCGCGTGGCGTGCTGACCGGCAAGTACCTGCCCGGCCAGCAACCTCCGGAAGATTCGCGCGCGGGCCGCGCCGATCGCCGCATGATGGAGACTGAATTCCGCGAGGAATCGCTGGTGATCGCGCAGACTCTGAAGACGCACGCCGAGGCGCGCGGACTCAAGCTGGGGCAGTTCGCTACGGCGTGGGTGCTGGCTAATCCTATTGTCAGTTCGGTGATTGCAGGGCCGAGGACGCTGGCGCAGTTCGAGGATTATTTTGGGGCGGTGGGGGTGGGGGTTTCGGGGGAGGAGGAGGTGTTGGTGGATGGGTTGGTCAGGCCGGGGCATGCTTCTACGCATGGGTATAACGATCCGAATTATCCGTTGATTGGGCGGCCGGTTAGGTAGGTGGGTTTAACTTTGGGTTTAATGTTGGCTGCTTAACGTCAAAGTCCAAATCAAAGTCTTCAAAGTCAAAGTCAAAATCAAAGGCAGTTTCACCTCCCCTTCGGGGAGGCGACCTACTTTCTTGTCTTGCCAAGAAAGTAGGCAAAGAAGGCGCGCCGGATGGGGCGACATCCCCTCGGGATCCGGCAAAAAGAGCGGCCGGGACCCAAACTCGCATCGCCTTAAGGCGATACTCAAACATGGGTCCCTCTTTTCCGCTCTTTTCGCCGGATCCCGAGGCGCCCCATACGGCTACACCTTCACGGCTCGCTTCGCATCGCGGGACGGTGTTTGCCGCCCCGCGGGCGGTAAACACGGCTACACCAAATCGGGAGTTTGACGACGTTGCGGGTCGTTGGAATTTGGGGGCTTAAACTTCCTGTCTCCTGTCTCCTGTCTCCTGTCTCCACTCGCTATCCGCGGGTGGGGGGCCGCGAGAGCTAGTCCGCCAAAAGCCTTCCTCTGGTGGGACAAGCTGTTCGGCACCTTCCAGCCTAGGCTGGAGGACGTGCCGCTGCACTACGGCGTGCCAGGCACGCCGCACAGCGACAACCCGCTGCTGGCCAGCAACCTGCCGTTGCTGCGCCTGATCGGCGCCCCTGCCGGCAAGGCTGCGGGAAATTCCGCACAGCGCTGGCCCATGCCGGACCTCCTGATCGGCCTGGGCGGCCTGCTGCTGTTCGCCACCGTGATCCACTACATCCATCGCGACGGCGACTGGCAGGGCCAGCGGCAGGCGCTGCTGTTCGGGCTGATCTTTTCCGCCACCATCGCCCTGGGCGCCATGAGCGACGGCCGGCGCTGGGGCGGCTTCGCCTGGGCAGGACTGACCGGGGCGCTGGCTCGGCGCCCTTCTTTATCTGGGCTTGCTCTTGCATGGCATGGCCACCCTGCCGTGATTGCTGCTGCGCGCGCAAGCGCGCTGAGCTCGCCCCTGGCAACTGTCACCCGCTGGCCGTCGCCCCACGGTACTGTCCAAAAATTAGGCAGACCGATGCACAACCGCCACTACTGGGCGAACGCGACGCACCGGACTTGGTTATCCACACAAACTGTGGATAACGCGATCTGGCAATTGTGGACAAATTGTGTACGTGCGTCGCAGCAATCCGCGCTGCGTTTGCACGGCCATGCGCAATGCCGGGAGACGTTGGGATCACGCCAATCCCGTATTGGGAAGAGTCCGGCGGAGCTTGCGGATTCACGCTGCATTGCGCCCTACACCCTCCATTTAGGATAAGTCCGATTTTATTGGCGCCATGCCGCCAGTAAACTCGCGACATGCTTTTCGCCGCCGCATTCCTTCCCACCAACATCCATGCCTTGCAGGCGATGGGGCGCGCGCATGCCGAAATGCCAGGCGAACTCAACGAGCGCATCGCTTTGCTCGAGTCCGGGCTCTTGGCCTCGGCGACCGGGATCGGGCACCTGAAGCTTCAGATCGCCAAGCTGCGCCTGGAAGAACTTCTCTTCGACCAGGCGCAGGCCGCGCCTGAGACGGATCGGTTCGCCACCATCAAACCTGCGTAACGCTTATGACGATTCTATGAAGATCGCACTGCTAGCGGACTTATCGGTTCAGGCCAAGGCCATTGCAGACTCCCTGTCGCGCGCCGGCCTGTACTGCAACACCTACCAAGCAAGCCAGGCACTCTTCGATGGCATCGCTCAGGCCGGGTACGACGTCCTGCTGATCGACCACGAACTGGCGGACATGCCCGCCGTGGATGCCGTGCGCGCGGTATGTGGCGCCTGGCGCTGCGAGGTGCCCGTCATGGTGCTCTCCAGCCGGCGAGACGAAGACTCCGTCGTCAATACCCTGCAGGCCGGCGCCGATGACTACATGATCCGCCCCCTGCGCTCACGGGAACTGGTGGCCCGGCTGCATGCGCTGCAGCGCCGCACTGCCTCGCGCCGGCAATCGCTTGATCGTGCCATCAAGGTCGGCCCTTACGCACTGGATTGCCTCTCTCACCAGGCCGTATTCCAGGGCCGGCGGCTGCCGCTGACGCCCAAGGAGTTCGATCTCGCCTCGCTGCTGTTTTCCAATGTCGGACGCGTCCTATCGCACACGCATATCGAGCTGGCGATATGGGGCTACCCGCTGCCGCCGTCGTCGCGCGCGCTGGCGAGCCTGGTTTCGCGCCTGCGCCGCACGCTGCGGCTCTGTCCCCGCAACGGCCTGGTCCTCACCGTGATCTATGCCCAGGGCTATCGTCTCGATCAAACCGGTCCGGGGCTGGCCGCGCCGAGCTCCCAAGGGTTCGGCTGACCGCTGCCGCGGCGGCGTCCGTCAGGCCCCAGGCCGGCTGCATTGCATGAGGTCGCGCAGGTCGATCACGGCAAAACCGCTGGCGGCCTTCTTGGCTTCGCGCTTGGCCATGGCCGCTGCCGCGCCGATATGGCTGCTGCCCAGGCGGGGCAGCCCGGCAATGCCTTCCAGCACCCATGGCCCGACCCGCACCGCGCCAGCAGCCATCGACACGGTGGGGAAGAACATGGCCTGCCCGCGGCGATCTTCCCCATGGATGCCGCCGGCCGCGCGGTCGGCGTCGTCATACATCTCGCGTGCCGCACGATTGAAACGCGCAATCGCCGAGCGCGTGCGTTCCGCCCAGTCGGGGCTCTGGTATAGCACCAGGAAATCGTCTCCTCCCACATGGCCCAGGAAATCCCGCGTGGGATCGCAAGTTTGCGTGAGGATGGCGGCCGCTCCCTTCAGCATTTCGTCGCCCTTCCAGTAGCCGTACTGGTCGTTGTAGGGTTTGAAATGGTTGAGGTCCACATAACAGGCATGGAACTCCACGCCTGCCTCGATCAGGCGATCGATATGGCGGTTCAGGGGCATGTTGCCCGGCAGGAAGGTCAGCGGGTTGGCGTAGCGCGCCGCCTCCATGCGGATCTCCGTCACCGCGCGGATCAGGTCGGCGCCGGTGCCAAGGCCGGCGTAGCGCCCCCGCTCGGTGATGATGAAGCCGTCGGCCAGCGGACGCTGGTCCTCGCCCGACAGCGCCTGCGCCATTTCCTCGATGCTCGCGCTCAAGTCGAAACAGAGCGGCGCGCGATTGGCCATGCCGATGCAGGCCTTCTTGCCATACAGCTCCCGATGGAACGGCACCGCGAAGCGGTCGATGAAGTAGTGCCGGTTGACGATGGCAAGCGGTGTGTCGTCCTCGCTCACCACCGCCACCGCGTGCAGTCCCGCATGCGCGTGAAAGAGCGCCAGCAGTTCGTTGTTGCTGGTGGCCGGGCTCACGGCGGGAGCGGACCGCAGCAGCTTGCCCGCCGACACGCCGGGATGCGCCGAGCGTACGGCCTGCGGAAACACGGCGATCTGCCTGGACACCAGCGCCTGGCGGGCCTGCTGCCCGACTTCCCGCAGCGGCTGCGGCTCCGGCCGTCCGAGGTAATAACCCTGGCCGAAGGGCACGCCCAGGTCGCGCAGCACCGCCAGCTCGTCGGCGTCCTCGATGCCTTCGGCGATCACCGCGCCACCCAGCGCCTTCACCAGGGCCAGCACCGTGCGCACGACCTCGAGCCGGCGCGAGCAGCTACCGATGCCGCGCACCAGCGACTTGTCCAGCTTGGTGAAGTGCGGCGCAAGGTGGATCAGCCGGTCGAGATTGGCGTGGCCGGTGCCGAAATCGTCCAGCGCGTATTGCATGCCCAACGCATGCAGCACGGCCATGGCCTGGCCAAAACGCTCGGCGTCCTCAATAGGGGTCTGTTCGGTGACCTCGATCACCACCCGCTTCGGCGCGATGCTGTCCGCCACCAGTGCCCGCATCGCGCGGCCGTCTTCGGCCAGCAGGTAACGCAGCGCCATGGCGCTGAAGTTGAGGAACAGTTTGCCGCGCAAGCCGCGCGCCAGGCAACCGGATAGTCCGGTGCGCGCCGCCTGGAGTTCGATCTGGACGGTCTCGGCCTCGTTGCGGGCGAGGCCGAACAAAGCGTCCGGCATGGCGAGCGGCGAGTTGGACGGGCCGCGAACCAATGCCTCATAGCCCAGGATCTCGCCAGTGCCGAAGGCCACGATAGGCTGGAAGACGGCGTGCAGCGGCGGCAAGCGCAGCCGCGGCACGGGCGTGCCGGCCAGGGGAGAGGCAATCTGCATTGACGGAGTGAACGTGACGTGGAAAGGCGCGGCGCCAGGCGTGAACAAATGGTGAGCCGAAGTGGCTCTCCCTTTATTTCATGTCAAAAATATGTCACCCGTATGACAAAAGAGATTACCCCCTCGGGCGGCCGGGATGTCATGGATGCGTCACAGCCGCCGGCCAGGATACGAGGCAAATAGAATCCACGCCGCCGCCCGCCGCAAGCGCGGGATGGCGGATCCCCAGGGTCAGCAAGTGGACCGCCCGGTCCATCGGAGTCTCAACGTGTCGCAAACCATCAAACTCAGTCTTCCACGCCGCATGGGCTGGCGCATCCCGTCCTGGCTGGGCCGGCTTCCGCTTGCCGCGCGCATGTGCGCCGCGTTCGCGCTGGTCTACGTGTTTGGTGCCGTGGTCGGGCTGACGGGCATTTTCAGCCTGGTTTCGGTCAAGCAGATGACAGATACGCTTTACCAGCGAGATATGCAGGGCGCCATCGCCGCGGAACGCGCGCAATCGGCGCTGGCCCGGCTTGGCCGTGCCCAGCTGGCGCTGACCATGGCCACCAGCGGCAGCGAGCGCGATGGCGCGGTGGCCGATATCGATAGCGCCCTCGGCGGCCTCGACCAGGCCCTGTCGATCGTTCGCAATGCGGCGCCCGCGCAGGCTCCGGCGTTGCAGCAGGAGCGCGACAGTGCCGCCGCAATGCTGCGGGATTACGTCGCCCTGCTGCGCAAGCAGCCGCTCGATGCGTTGCAGTTCGACAGTTCGGTCTCGGTCGAGGGCCATTTCCTGGGCGAACAGCTGCAAAAGCTGGCCGGGCTGGTCGAAGTCACCCGCAAGCAGCAGGAGCGACAGGCCGCCGATACGGTCGCCACGGTGGCCGCCAGCCAGTTGCGGGCCCAGGCCGTGATGGGGGCCATGCTGGTGGCGAGCCTGGCGGCGGCGGCCGCGCTGGCCTGGTTTGCTTCGCGCCTGCTGCTCTCGGAACTGGGCGGCGAACCGGCCGACGCGGCCAAGGTGGCGAGCCGCATCGCCTCGGGGGATTTGCAGCAGCCGGTGCGCGTGCGAGCGGGCGACGAGCACAGCCTGATGTGCCTGCTGGCACGCATGCGCGACCAGTTGGCCGGCGTACTGGAAGGCATCCAGCTTTCCGGAGCCGAAATCGCCGCGGCCAGCGAAGGCATTGCCCATGGCAACCAGGATCTGTCCCGCCGCACCGCGCTGCAGGTTGCCGCGCTGGCCGGCGCCGCCGACAGCGTGGCGCGCCTTACTGCGCTGGTCGGGCAGGCCCACGCGCAGGCCACCGAATCCAGCGCGATGGCGCTCCGGGCACGCGAAGCCACCGACGCTGGCATGGCGGTGGTCGGCCAGATGAGCGGCACCATGGAGGCGGTGAACCAGCACTCGCGCAGCATCACGGAAATGGTCGAGGTGATCGAGAGCATCGCCTTCCAGACCAATATCCTGGCGCTCAACGCCGCCGTGGAAGCCGCGCGCGCGGGCGAGGCCGGGCGCGGCTTCGCGGTAGTGGCCCAGGAAGTGCGCGGGCTGGCGCAGCGCAGCGCAACCTCCGCGCGCGAGATTCGCGCCACCATTGGCCACGCCAGCGAGGAGATCGCCCGCGGGGCGCGCCTGAGCGGGCAAGTGGTCAGCGCGATGGGCGGCATCGAGCAGGCGGTGGCTCAAAGCCATGCTCTGGCCGAACGGCTTTGCGGCGTGGCGGACGAACAGGCGCGCGGCATCCGCTCGGTCGGCGAGGCCGTGGCCCAGCTCGACCAGACCACCCGGCAGAACGCAGAACTCGTGGAAGCCGTCACGGCGCAGGCCGCCAGCCTCGACCAGCAAGCGGCCGGGCTGGCGGCCGGGGTCGCTCGCTTCCGGTTCTGAGGGCGGCCGTCGGGAGGCGGCCTGAGTGGCGAATGTCATGGCAATCGAACTATAGTTCTGCAATGCAGAACTGTAGTTCCACCGTGCAGTTGACGCGCAAGGCGATCGGTGGGAATATCCGGCGATCGAACAATCCGGCGGCCCACGCCGGAAGCCTTACCCGGAGACTGTATGAGTAGCACCACCATGTCCGGCGCGCACGCGCCGGCTGCCGCCCCCTCCTCCTCGTTTACCCGCCTGCACCAGACCTTTGGCCCCTGGGTCCAGAGCCATCCCGAGCGCGTGGCGCTGATGGATGCCGAGCGGTCGCTGCGCTACGGCGAACTGGACGGCGCCATTGCCGAGACTGTCCGCGCCCTTGCGGCCCAGGGCGTGCGCGGCGGCGATCGCGTGGTGCTGGTGACGGAGAACAGCGTGGGCTGCGCGGTGCTGATCCTGGCGCTGAGCGCACTCGATGCATGGGCCGTGCCGGTCAACGCCCGCCTGTCCGCCCGCGAGATCGACAACATCGTCGAGCATTGCGGGGCGCGCATCGCACTGTACCTCGACAGCGCCCATCCCGAGGCGCGCGAGCACGGCCTGGCACGCGGCGCACAGCCGGCCGAATGGCCGCACGTGGGCCGGCTGCTGCTGGGCGCGACCGACCAGGCCGCCGTGGCCGAGCCGGTGGAAGCGGCGGCGCGCGACCAGGTCGCGGCGCTGATCTACACCACGGGCACCACCGGCGCCGCCAAGGCCGTGATGCTGACGCATGCCAACCTGATGTTCATTGGCCGCTCCAACCGCATGCAGGCGCGCGTGCAGCCGGGTGACCGGGTCTACGGCGTGCTGCCGATCTCGCATGTCTATGGGCTGTCGGTGCTGCTGGTCGGCCCGCTCTCGAACGGCGCCACCGTCTATTACGAGCCGCGCTTCCGCCCGGAAAAACTCGCGCACGCGCTGGTCGCGGAGCAACTCACCGTGCTGCACGGCGTGCCCGCCATGTACGCCAAGCTGATCGAATGGAGCCGCGCCCAGGCCACGCCGCTGCAGGCGCCCGCGCTGCGCATGGCGCAATCCGGCGGCGCGCCGCTGACGGCCTCGCTCAAGGCCGCCTTCGAAGCCAGCTTCGGGATCATCCTGCACAACGGCTACGGTATGACCGAAACCTCGCCCACGGTCTGCCAGACCCGGGTGGAAGCCCCGCGCACGGACTGCTCGGTGGGCCCGGTCGTGCCTGATGTCGAGATTCGCCTGGGCGAGCCGCTGCCCGACGGCAGCGGCGAACTGCTGGTGCGCGGCCCCAATGTGATGAAGGGCTATTACCGCCGCCCCGACCTGACGGCGCAGGTGATCGATGCCGACGGCTGGCTGCATACCGGCGACCTGGCCCGCATCGACGCGGACGGCGCGGTGTCCATCGTGGGCCGCTCCAAGGAAATCATCATCCATTCCGGCTTCAACGTGTACCCCGAGGAAGTCGAGCAATCGATCAACGCCTACCCGGCCGTGCTGCAGTCCGCAGTGGTCGGGCGCACGGTGGAAGGCAATGAGGAAGTCATCGCCTTTATCGAAGTGCGCGACGGCATGGAAGTGGACCAGGCCGCCCTGCGCGCTTTCCTGCGCGAGCGTCTGTCGCCCTACAAGATGCCAGCCGAGGTCAGGGTCGTGGCCCACCTGCCGGCCGCGCCGTCGGGCAAGATCCTCAAGGCCAGACTGCGCGAGCTGCTGGCCAGCGCGGGCTGAAGCACAACCCTCACGCCGCCGAGGCCACCGCATGTCCGAACCGCAGAGCGACCCGCAGACCGACGACGCGCCCCGGCACAAGGAAGACCGGCATTTCGTGACAGCGCTGGCGCGCGGCCTGGACGTGCTGGCCTGCTTCCGCAGCTTCGAGACGCGCCTGGGTAATGCCGAGCTGGCGCAACGCTGCGGCCTGCCCAAGTCGACCGTGTCGCGCCTTACGCATACGCTGACCGAGCTTGGTTACCTGCGGCCGGACCCGGAGCAGCTCAAGTACCAGCTCGGCAGTTCGGCGCTGGCGCTGGCGCCTGCGGCGCAGCGCGGCGTCGACGTGCTCGCCGTGGTACGGCCGTATATGCAGGAGCTGGCCGACCTGTCACAGGGCGTGACTTCACTGATCGTGCGCGACCGCGCGCAGATGCTGATCTACGAGAATTGCCAGTCGGAGTCATACCTGACGTTGCGGGTGGCGGTCGGCACGCGGATTTCCGGCCTGACCTCGGCTGCCGGGCGTGCCTATCTGGAGGCCCTGCCCGCTGGCGAACAACGCCAGGCCCTCGCTGCCTTCCGGCACCAGGACGGGATGGATGCCGCCAGTGCCGAGGCCATCGTCGAGCGCAGCCGCGCGGACGTACAGCGCCTGGGTTGCACCACATCCTTCGGCGAATGGCTGCCCGACATCAATTCGATCGCCGCCGCCTTCCGCCCCGGCCCGGCGCTGCCGCCGATGACGCTGTCCTGCAGCGGCCCCACGGCCATCCTGCCAGCCACGCAATTGCTCGAGAAGGTGCGCCCGCGACTGGTCGAGCGCATTCGTGAGATCGAATCGGTGCTCCGCGCACAGGACCGCTAAGCCCCGGTCCCGGCCCTGGCGGTGCCTTGGCTGTCATCCACCCAGGCAGCCGCCCGCCCGCATCAAGCCAACGGCGGGGGTGCCGCCATGCCGTATTTTTCCAGCCACGGCGCCAACTGCGGCAGGATGACGGGGTTGAGCGCCACGCCATCGCGCAACTGGCGCGCCTTGCGCTCCAGCGCGCCCTGCCCTGGCAGCCGTACTCGCTCCACACCGGGCCGCGGCGGGTTGCCGGTACAGGCGCGCGCCACCCAGCCCATCTGGGTGGCGAAGGCGTCCTCGCCGGCAAAGGCTGCCGGATCCAGGATCTGCAGGAACACCGTATTGCCCCAGCGCTTGCCCGGATCGTCGCGGCCATGGCCCGTCAACCCGGCGGTCAGCGCTTCCACCATCAGCGACAGCGCAAAGCCCTTGTGGCCTGCATCGAGTCCGCCCAGCGGCAAGATCGAACCCGAGTGCGGGGGGAACAGCACCGCCGGGTCGTCGCTGGCATTGCCGTGTTCGTCGATCAGCCACTGGTGCGGCAGCCGCTTGCCTTCCTTGTACAGGCGGCCAGTCAGGCCATTGGTGGTGATGGAGGTGGAGACATCGATCAGTACCGGGCCCTCCGGCGTGGGAAACCCCACCGCCAGCGGGCTGGGGGAAAACACCGGGCGCATACCGCCAAAGGGCGCCACGGTGGCCGCGCCGGGCGCCGAGGAAAACAGCAGCATGACGAAGCCGGCCTTGGTTGCCCGCTCCAAGTAAGCCGCCAGGCAGGCGATATGGTGGGAGCGGCGGATCGTGACCGTACCGGTGCCGTAGTCGCGTGCCCGGGCCATCGCGGTTTCCATGGCGCGCAGCGTCAGCCACGGCCCTGGCAGGCGCTTGCCGTCCCAGGTGGCCACGGCGGCGCGATTGGCCAGCACCTCGTAGTCTTCCCTGACCGCCATGCTGCCGCTTTCGATCTCGGCCAGGTAGGTAGGCAGCAATTGCAGGCCATGCGTATCGTGGCCCATCAGGTCCCCTTCGACCAGGATGTCCGCCACGTCGGCGGCTCGCTCGGCGGGCATGCCCGCGCGCTCGAACATGGCCTGCGCCATGCTGCGCAGCGCAGCGGCATCATGGCGCGCAGTGGCTGTGGATTGGCTTTGCATAGAGGCTCCGTCAGGTCGGGCGTGCCGGGCACGCCTCTGGTTTTACTCGTTGACCGATACGCCGGCGGCCTTGACCACCTTTTCCCAGCGCACCTTCTCGGCCAGGGCAAAGGACTGGAATTCGGTGCTGGGCCTGGGATCGGGCTCGGCGCCGGCATTGACCAGCTGCTCGCGGAATTCGGGCCGGCGCATGGCTGCCATCACGGCGTCGCTGACCTTCGCCACGATCTCGCGCGGCGTACCGGCCGGGGCGAACAGGCCGAACCAGGAGCCGGTGACAAAACCCGGCAGGCCGGCCTCTTCCATGGTAGGCACGTCAGGCAGCGCGGCCATGCGTCTGGCGCCGGTGACCGCAAGCGCCTTGAGCTTGCCGGATTTGACGAACGGCAGCGAGGTCGGCGCGTTATCGAACATGATCTGCACCTGGCCGCCCATCAGGTCCGTCACCGCCAGCGCGCTGCCCTTGTACGGCACGTGCACCATCGCGGTTCCGGTCATCACCTTGTACAGCTCGCCCGACAGGTGGATCGAGCTGCCCGCGCCCGACGAGGCAAAGGTGGCGCGTCCGTTCTCGCTCTTCACGAACTGCGTAAGCTCCTTGACGTTGCGGGCCGGCACCGAGGGATTGACCACCAGGATGTTCGGCACCGAAGCGACCATCGCCACCGCCGTGAAATCCTTCGCCGTATCGTAAGGCATCTTGCGATAGAAACTGGCGTTGATGGCGTTGGTACCGACCGTGCCCATCAGCAGCGTGTAGCCGTCCGGCGCGGACTTGGCGACGATGTCGGCGCCGATATTGCCCGAGGCGCCGGGGCGGTTCTCCACCACCACCGGCTGGCCCAGCGCCTTCTGCAGGTCGCGCCCGATCAGGCGGGCCACGATATCGGTATTGCCGCCGGCGGCAAACGGCACCACCACGCGGATGGGCCTGGAGGGATAGGTATCCGCCTGCGCGGGCAATGCCGCGCAGGCGGTGGCCGCAGCCAATGCTGCCAGCAGCGCGCGGCGCGAAGGCTTGAAGCTTTGATGCATGGTTGTCTCCTCTGTGGTTCTTGTAGTGGCCATGCTGCCGGCCCCAGGGTCATGCGAAGTGCGCTCAATGAGACGGATCCGGCAGCAGCCGCCCCGGATTCATCAGCCCGTGCGGGTCCAGCGCGTGCTTGATTTTCTGCATCAGCGCTATTTCCACGGCGGATTTGTAGTGCGCGTTCTTGTCGACCTTGAGTTGGCCGATGCCATGTTCGGCCGAGATCGATCCGCGCGTGCGGTGCACCGCCTCATACACCAGCGCGCTGATCGCCGCGCCGTTGGCCCGCACGAACTCCGGCTGCGGCATGCCCTGCGGCGCGCTGACGTTGTAGTGCAGGTTGCCGTCGCCGAGGTGGCCGAAGGCCAGCACGCGTGCGCCCGGATGCGCGGCCACAATGGCGGCGCTGGTGTGCGCGATGAACTCGCCGATGGCCGAGATCGGCACCGAGATATCGTGCTTGAGGTTGTCGCCCTCTTGCGACTGGGCCTCGGGCAGGTGATGCCGGATCCGCCACAGGCCATCGGACTGCGCCAGCGATGCGGCAATGGCTGCATCGGACACGATGCCAGCCTCGAAGGCCTCTTCCATCAATTCGCCGAAGGCTTGCGTGGCATGGGCTTCGCTGTGCGGGTCACTGCTTTCCAGCAGGACGTACCAGGGATGCGCCTGGTCGAACGGCGCGCGGCAGTCCGGGAAATGGTGTGCCACCAGTGCCACGCACACGCCGCTCATCAGTTCGAATGCGGTCAGCGTGGCAGCCAGCCGGCGCTGGGCCAGTTCCAGCAGGCGCAGCGCCGCATGCGGATCGCTCACCGCGGCCAGCGCGGTCATGCGCGCGGCCGGTCGCGGGAATAGCTTGAGGGTAGCGGCGGTAATCACGCCCAGAGTCCCCTCGGCGCCGATAAAGAGCTGCTTCAGGTCGTAACCGGTGTTGTCCTTACGCAGGCCACGCAGGCCGTCCCAGATCTCGCCGTCGGGCGTGACCACTTCCAGGCCCAGGCATAACTCGCGCGTATTGCCATAGCGCAGCACCTGCACCCCGCCCGCGTTGCTGGCGAGGTTGCCGCCGATGGTGCAACTGCCCTCCGCGCCCAGCGACAGCGGATACAGGCGCCCCGCCTCCTGCGCCGCCTGCTGGACGGCGGCCAGGATGCAGCCGGCCTCGGCGGTCAGCGTGTTATTGAGCGGATCGATCTCGCGGATGCGGTTCAGCCGTGCCGTGGAGAGCACCAGTGCGTGCCCGCCGCCGTCGGGAATGGCGCCGCCCACCATGCCGGTATTGCCGCCTTGCGGCACCAGCGGCACCCGCCGCGCCGCGCACCAGCGCACGATCGCAGCCACATCCCCGGTGGTGTCCGGCTGCGCCACCGCGAGCGCGCGGCCGGTCCAACTGCGGCGCCAGTCGGTGAGGAACGGGGCTGTGTCCTCGGGCGCGGTCAGCAAGTGGCCGGCAAACCGGCTGCGCAGGTCGGCCAGCGTGGCATCGGTCATGGCGTGTCTCCTATTTTTGTCTTATGTGGGGTGTCTTCTTGTACTGGCAGTGCTAATGGCAGTGCTAATCGGCGATGCGCATCGCCGGCGTGATCTGGCGCGGATCCGTCACCAGTTCCAGCAACGCAGGCTTGCCCGCCGCCTGTGCCCGCGCGAAGGCCGCGGCAAAGTCCTCAGTCTGCGTCACGCGTTCGGCCCAGGCCCCGCACGACTGCGCCATCGCCACGAAATCCGGGCTCGGGATCGCCGTGCCGCTGACGCGGCCCGGATAGCGCTTTTCCTGGTGCATGCGGATGGTGCCGTACATGCCGTTGTTGACCACCACCACGATCAGGTTGACGCCGTACTGCGCGGCGGTGGCCAGTTCCTGCGGATACATCAGGAAGCAGCCGTCGCCGGCGAAGCACACCACGGTGCGCCGCGGGTCGCGCAGCTTGGCGGCAACCGCCGCGGGCAGGCCGTAGCCCATGGCGCCGCAAGTCGGCGCCAGTTCGGTGCGCGGCTGGCGGTAGGCGTAGAAGCGATGGAGCCAGACGGTGTAGTTGCCCGCGCCGTTGCTAAGCACGGCGTCGTCGGGCAAGACGCAGTCCAGGTGCGCAATCACCGCGCCCATGTCCACGCCCGTGAGCTGCGGGTGCGGCCTGGCCGGCATGGCGAAGGCGGTATGCGCGGCGCGCGCGGCGCGGGTCCATTCGCCCCAGCGCACGGCGGTGGGCGGCGTCAGCGCAGCCAACATGGCGGCGCCGGGCTCGATGGCCGCATGGATGGCCAGTTCGGGCTGGTACACACGGCCAAGCTCGGCGCTGTCGGCATGCAGGTGGATCAGGCGCTGGCGCGGGCGCGGCACTTCCAGCAAGGTGTAGCCATCGGTGGCGATGTCGCCCAGCCGCGTGCCGAAGGCCAGGATCAGGTCGGCGTCGCGCACGCGTTCCGCCAGCGCGGGATTGACGCCAAGGCTGAGGTGGCCGACGTAGTGCGGGTCGCGGTTGTCGAACACGTCCTGGCGGCGGAAGACGCATGCCACCGGCAGGTTCCAGCGCTGCACGAAGGCAGCGAAATCGGCCGCCGCGCGCGCGCTCCAGTTGGCGCCGCCGGCGATCACCAGCGGACGCTGCGCGCCGGCCAGCGCCACGGCGAGCGCTGCCGCGTCGGCCGCGCGCGGTGCGGCCTCCACCGGGCAATAACATCCCGTATCGGCCACTTCGCACAGGCCGTCCAGCACGTCCTCCGGCAGCGAGATCACCACGGGACCGGGCCGGCCGGAGGTAGCGCACTGGAAGGCGCGGGCCACCAGTTCTGGGATGCGCGCCGGATCCTCGATCTCCACCACCCATTTGGCGACGGAGCCGAACATGGCACCGTAGTCCACCTCCTGGAAGGCCTCGCGACCCTTGTGGCCGCGCGCGATCTGGCCGACGAAGAGCAGCATCGGCGTGGAATCCTGGGCGGCGATATGTACCCCGATGCTGGCGTGGGTGGCGCCCGGCCCGCGGGTGACGAAGCAGATGCCGGGGCGCCCGGTGAGCTTGCCGTCGGCCTCGGCCATATTGGCCGCCGCGCCCTCGTGCTTGCAAACGATCAGGTCGATGGCGGGCTGGTCATGCAAGGCGTCCAGCACGTCGAGGAAGCTCTCGCCCGGCACGCAGAAGATGCGCTCGGCGCCATGGATGCGCAGGGCGTCCACCAGCACGCGGCCGCCGGAGCGGGCCAGCCTGGCGGGCGATGACGAGGATAGCGCGGTGGCTGCAACGGGTTGGCTGGTCATGATGATATGGAATGGTGCGGTGCAATCGGACAGATGCCTGGCGGTGCCTGGGCACGAGCGCATCGGAAACCGTCCGGCGAATCCGGAATAGCCGGGAATGCATGGATTGTTATGCCGCGAACGCCTTGTGCGCCTGGCATACGCCGCATTTCTGCTATGCGTAAAACGCAAGGCTGCGCTTGCCGGGCGCGTGTAGATTGTTGCCAGGCGATCCCGCCCTGCCCCCGCGTCCCTTGCCCAGGCATGGCGGTACGGTGAGGCAGCGGAAAGGAAGATGGCTTCGACAAAAACGATCAGGAGACCCAGATATGCCCATGCGCCCGCAACCCGGCCAGTCACTCCAGCCTTCCCGCCGCTTCGCCAGGCTTTGGACCTGCGCACTCGCCGCACTTACCGCGCTGGGCACCCTGGCCAGCATCCTGCCGGCGCATGCGCAGGACGCGTGGCCGACCAGGCCGGTCAACTACGTCGTGCCCTTCGCCGCGGGCGGCACCACTGACGTGCTGGGGCGCCTGATCGGCCAGCGCCTGTCGCAGATGATCGGCCAGCCGGTGGTGGTGGAAAACCGGGCCGGCGCGGGCGGCAATATCGGCTCGGACTACGTCGCCAAGGCGGCGCCCGACGGCTACACCCTGGTGGGCGGCACCATCAGCTCGCACGCGATCAATGTGAGCCTGTACCCGAAGATGCCCTACGACCCGATCAGGAACTTCCAGCCGGTGGCCCTGATCGGCACGCTGCCCAACCTGCTGGTAGTCAATGCCAACAGCCCGTGGAAGAACGTGCAGGACGTGATCGCCGCGGCCAGGGCCAAGCCCGGTACGGTCTCCTTCGGCTCGGCGGGCAACGGCACCTCGCAGCACCTCGCCGGCGAATTGTTCGCCAACATGGCAGGCGTCAAGCTGCTCCATGTGCCATTCAAAGGCAGCAGCCCGGCAGTGCAGGCGCTACTGGGCAACCAGGTGGACGTGCTGTTCGAGAACAGCGTGGCCGCCATGCCGATGATCCAGTCCGGCAAATTCCGCGCCCTGGCCACGACGGCGGCCAGGCGCGCGCGCGAGTTGCCGGACGTGCCAACGGTGGCCGAGGCCGGCGGGCCGAAACTGCAGGGCTACGAGATCGTTTCCTGGCAAGCCGTGTTCGCCCCCGCCGGCACGCCCGCGCCCATCGTCAACCGCCTTGCCACGGACATCGGCAAGATCATCCAGGAACCCGACATGCGCGCCCGCCTCGCCGCGCTGGGGATCGAGCCGTCCGGAGCGGGCCCGGCCGAACTGGGCGCTTTCCAGAAGAGCGAAGTGACCAAATGGGCGCAACTGATCAAGACCGCGAATATCCGGCCGGAATGACGCCAGCGCATGGCTCGGGTGCCTTGCCGGGTACCCAAGCGGAGGCCGGCGGCTTATGATGGCCAATTGATTTCGCCTGTGACCCCTTCCCTCTTTCCCCCTGAAGCCCATGAGTGAACACCGCATTCCGACCGCCGCCCTCCATCAGTGGGTGGTCGATCTCTGGCTCGCCGCCGGTTCCGACGCGCGCGAGGCCCGCCTCACCGCCGATCACCTGGTCGGCGCCAACCTGTCCGGCCACGATTCCCACGGCGTCGGCATGATCCCCAAGTACGTGTTGTCCTGGCTGGGCGAGCAGCTCCGGCTGAACCAGCGCGTGAGCGTGGTGCACGAGGCCGGCGGCATCCTGAGCCTGGACGGTAACCGCGGCATGGGCCAGGCGGTGACCGAGGAGGCCATGGGCCTGGCGATCGAACGCGCGCGCGAGCACGGCGTGTGCGTGCTCGGCCTGCGCCGCTCGCACCATCTGGGCCGGGTCGGGCACTGGGCCGAGCAGGCCACCGCGGCCGGCATGATCTCCATCCACTTCGTCAACGTGTTGTCCAAGCCGATCGTGGCCCCGCATGGCGGCTACGAGGCCCGTTATGGCACCAACCCGTTCACCATCGGCGTGCCGGTGGCCGGCGCCGAGCCGCTGGTGATGGATTTCGCCACCAGTGCGATCGCGCTGGGCAAGGTGCGCGTGGCCAACAACAAGGGCGTGCCGGTGCCGCCGGGCTGCCTGCTGGATGCGCAAGGCCAGCCCACCGACGACCCCGCCGTGATGTTCCCGCCCGCAGGCGATCCGCAAGGCGCGCTGCGCGCCTTCGGCGAGCACAAGGGCTATGTGCTGGCGGTAATGTGCGAACTGCTGGGCGCTGCCGTGACGGGAGGCCACACCATTCGCCCGGAGACCCTGACCCACGAGCATGCGGTCTGGAACAATATGCTGGCCATCGTGTTCGACCCGGCGCGCCTGGGCAGCAGCACCACCTTTGGCCATGAGGTGCAGGCCTTCGTCGACTGGCTGCGGTCCTCGCACCTGCAGCCCGGCACCGATGCCATCCTCCTGCCCGGCGAGCCCGAGCGCGCGTGGCGCCGGGCCCGCGCCGAATTCATGCCCGTGGACAGCGGCACGCTCGCCCAGCTCGACGATGCCGCGGCGCGCGTGCAGGCCGCGCGAGGGAAGTCGCCCGGCCCGCTGTCGCGGCTGGCAGTGGACTGATCCGCCTTGTTCCGGGCGACAAACCGACA
Organism: Cupriavidus sp. F041; assembly: GCF_057814235.1. Lineage (NCBI taxonomy): Bacteria > Pseudomonadati > Pseudomonadota > Betaproteobacteria > Burkholderiales > Burkholderiaceae > Cupriavidus > Cupriavidus sp. F041. The sequence continues at coordinate 35,944 of NZ_JBVASY010000001.1, read as the reverse complement.
AACCGAGGCCTAGCCACCATGCCGCACCTTATTATCGAGATCACCGAAAACACCCGCCTGACCTGCTCGCAGGAGGAACTGCTGGACGAAGCCAATGCCGCATTGCTGGCTTCCGGCCAGTTCGACGAACCCGACATCAAGTCGCGCTGCATCACGCTGACTTCCTTCCGCCAGGGCACCGAAGCACGCGAACGCGCCTTCGTGCATGCGCGCCTGCACATCCTGGATGGGCGCGAACTGGCGGTGCGCCAGGCGCTCAGCAAGGCGGTCTGCGACGTCATCGTCGAAGCCGTACGGCCTGGCAGCCCGGAAGACAGCGTGCAGGTCAGCGTGGAAGTCGTGCAGATGGAACGCGCCAGCTTTACCAAGCAGATCGTCAGCGGCTCACGCTGAGGCTGCCCCAGGGCCGCTGCCGCGGCCCGCCGGGAACCGGCAAGAACGATGGCCTCGGCGCCTGCCGCACATGCGGTGGGCGGCAATGAAAGGCCACGCCATATCCATTCGCGAAGAAAGCCCCAGGAGATAACGTGTCCGCCACCCAACCCGCTGCCCCGGTGATTCGCCTGCACGCGCAGGACAACGTACTGATCGCGCGTACCGAACTCAGCATCGGCACGCCCGTGCCCGGCGAGGCATTCAGCATCCGCAGCCAGGTGCCGGCCGGGTACAAGATCGCGGCGCGCGCCATCGCCAGGGGCGAGCCCATCCTCAAGTACAACACCACGATCGGCTTTGCCGGCGCCGACATCGCGCCGGGCACGCTGGTGTCCGGACACAATATCGAGTTCCGCGAGTTCGACCGCGACTACGCCCATGCGCGCGACTTCGTGCCGGTAGCGCTGTTGCCCGAAGCGGAACGAGCCACCTTCGACGGCATCGTGCGCGAGGATGGCCGCGTGGCCACGCGCAACTTTATCGGCGTGGTCGCCACTGTCAACTGCTCGGCCACCGTTGTGCACAAGATCGCCGAATGGTTCACGCCCGAGCGGCTGGCCGACTATCCCAACGTGGACGGCGTGGTGGCCTTTGCCCACAGCACCGGCTGCGGCATGGAGATGAGCGGCGAGCCGATGGCCATGCTGCAGCGGACCCTGGCCGGCTATATGCGCCACCCCAACCTGGCAGCGGTGCTGGTGGTCGGGCTGGGCTGCGAACGCAACCAGGTCAATGCGCTGCTGAAGGCCGAAGGGCTGGAGCCCGGGCCCCGGCTGCATGCGTTCACCATGCAGGACACTGGTGGCACCCGCAAGACCATTGCCGCCGGCGTGGCCGCGGTGCAGGCACTGCTGCCGGATGCCAACCGTGCCGTACGCCAGCCGGTGTCGGCCAGCCACATCAGCATCGGCCTGCAATGCGGCGGCTCGGACAGCTTTTCGTCGATCACGGCCAACCCGGCGCTGGGCGCGGCCATGGACATCCTGGTGCGCCACGGTGGCACGGCCATCCTGTCGGAAACGCCGGAGATCTATGGCGTCGAGCATACGCTGACGCGCCGCGCGGCCAGCCGCGAGGTGGGCGAGAAGCTGGTCGAGCGCATCCGCTGGTGGAAGGATATCTACGCCGCCGGCCGCGATGTGCAGATCAATGGCCGCGTCAGCCCCGGCAACCAGGCCGGCGGCCTGGCCAATATCTTCGAGAAATCACTGGGGTCGTCGATGAAGGGCGGCACCGGCCCGCTGATGGGCGTGTACCGTTACGCCGAGCCGATCACGCAAAAGGGCCTCGTCTTCATGGACTCGCCCGGCTTCGACCCTGTATCGGCCACCGGGCAGATCGCCAGCGGCGCCAACCTGATCTGCTTCACCACCGGGCGCGGCTCCATGTTCGGCGCCAAGCCGGTGCCATCGCTCAAGCTCGCCACCAACTCGCCGATGTACCAGCGCCTGGAAGAAGACATGGACATCAATTGCGGCGAGATCCTTGACGGTACCGCTACCATCCAAAGCATGGGCGAACACATCTTCGCGCGGATCCTGGCGGCGGCCTCCGGCCAGCGCACCAAGAGCGAGCTGCTCGGCCTGGGCGACCACGAGTTCGCGCCGTGGCAGATCGGCATCACCGGCTGACGCAGCCCCCAACCGCTATCGCGCACCGCGCCTCCTCGAAAATCAGGAACACAAATCGATATGTCAACACTGCCGAATTCGAACTTGCCCTCCCCGCTGCCCAACCGCTTCCGTGCCGACATCCTCGCGCGCAAGCGCGTGATCGGCTGCTGGTGCTCGCTGGGCAATCCCACCACTACCGAGATCCTCGGCCTGGCCGGCTTCGACTGGCTGCTGCTCGACGGCGAGCACTCGCCCAACGACGTGCTCACATTTATCCCCCAACTGATGGCGCTGCAAGGCAGCGTGAGCGCGCCTGTGGTGCGCCCGCCGGTAAACGATCCGGTGGTGATGAAGCGCCTGCTGGACATCGGTTTCTATAATTTCCTGATTCCCTTTGTCGAGAGCGCCGAACAGGCCGAGCGCGCCGTCAGCGCCACCCGCTACCCGCCGGCCGGTGTGCGCGGCGTGTCGATGGTCCAGCGCAGCAACCGCTACGGCACCGTGCCGGAGTACTTCAGCCAGATCAACGACAATATCTGCGTGCTGGTACAGATCGAAAGCCGGAAAGGCGTCGATGCCGCCGATGAGATCTGTGCCGTGGAAGGCGTGGACGGCATCTTTATCGGCCCGTCGGACCTGGCTGCCGCCTGCGGCCATCTCGGCAACCCCAACCATCCCGAGGTGCAGGCGCAGGTGGCGCGCATCTTTGACGCCGCCAATCGCGCGGGCAAGGCGGTCGGCACGCTGACGCCGGTAGAAGCCGACGCGCGCCGCTACCTGGATATGGGCGCGAGCTTCGTGGCGGTGGGCCTTGACCAGAATATCTTCCGCAGTGCCACGCAAGCGCTGCGCGATCGCTTCGCCGGCTAGGAGCGGCATCCGCCTGAAGCGGCGCCGCGCGCGGCCCCAACGGACGACAGACGACAGACGAGAGGACTGACATGAGCAAGATCGGATTTATCGGACTGGGCGTGATGGGCACGCCCATGGCGCAACACCTGCTGGCCGGCGGCAATACGCTCTACGTCCACTCCCGCAGCGGCCCGCCCAAGGCCCTGCTCGATGCCGGCGCCCAGGCCTGCGCCAATGCCACCGAAGTGGCGCGGCAAAGCGATGTGATCTTCCTGATGCTGCCCGACACGCCCGATGTGGAGCGCGTGCTGTTTGGTGAAAACGGCGTGGCGCAAGGCCTCTCCAAAGGCAAGGTCGTGGTCGACATGAGTTCCATCTCGCCGATTGAAACGCGCGTCTTCGCCGGAAAAATCGAAGCGCTCGGCTGCGACTACGTGGACGGCCCCGTCTCCGGGGGCGAACTCGGCGCCAGGGCCGCGACGCTGTCGATCATGGCCGGCGGCAAGCAAGCCGCGTTCGACCGCGTGCTGCCGTTGCTGCAGTTGATGGGCAAGAACATCACGCTGGTGGGAGGCGTGGGCGACGGGCAGGTGGCCAAGGTGGCGAATCAGGTGATCGTCGCGCTGACCATCGAGGCCGTGGGCGAGGCCCTGGTGCTGGCCGCCAAGGCAGGCGCCGACCCGGCCCGCGTGCGCGAAGCGCTGATGGGCGGCTTTGCCAGCTCGCGCATCCTGGAAGTGCATGGCGAGCGGATGATCAAGCGCACCTTCGATCCGGGCTTCCGCATCGAACTGCACCAGAAGGACCTCAACCTGGCGCTGTCGACCGCGCACAAGCTGGGCGTGAGCCTGCCAAATACCGCCTCGTGCCAGCAACTGTTCAATGTGTGCGGCGCGCTTGGCGGCGCCAGATGGGACCATTCCGGCCTGGTGCGGGCGCTGGAACATATGGCCGGGCACGCCATCGGCGACCAGCCCGCGGCCAAGGCCTGAACTTGCCCGCACATACCGTATGACCGCGCTCAACTCCGAGGACCTGGCCTGCTTCGTCTGCGTGGCCAATACGCAAAGCATCTCGCGCGCGGCGCTTGAAATGGGCGCGGACCAGTCCACCGTCAGCCGGCAGATCGCCCGGCTGGAAGCGGCGCTGGACACCCGCCTGTTCCACCGCAGCGGGCGCGGCGTGGTATTGACCGAAGCCGGCCAGACCCTGATCGTCTACGCGCGCCAGGTAGCGGCCACGCTGGCGGAGGCGCGCGAAGCCATTCGCGCGTCGTCGGCGCAGGGTCCGGCGCAGTTGGTGATTGCGGCACAACCTACCATTGCCAACACCGCGTTCGCCAGCATCGGCACCGCGCTCAAGCAGCGCTTTCCCGCCACCAGGGTTCGCTTTGTCGAAGGGCTGGCGAGCCCGTTGCTGGCCTGGCTGGCGGCGGGCGAGATCGACGTCGCCCTGCTCTATCTGCCCGAGCAGCAAGGCGCGCTGAAGGTCGACATCCTGCTGGAAGAAGACCTGACCTTGGTCACGCCAACCTCGTGGAGCCATCTCGGCCCCACCTTTCCGGTGCGCCGGCTGGGCGAGGTGCCACTGATCCTGCCCAGCACCGGACACGGCCTGCGCGTGCTGGCCGAGTCGCTGGCGGCCAGGTCCGGCACGAGCCTGCAACTGGCGCTGGAATGCGATGCCTCCAATACCGTATCGATGCGGCTGGTGGAAGATGGCTGCGGCGCCACCCTGCTGCCCTTTGCCGCGGTGGCCGACCGCGTGGCGCAAGGCCGGTTGCATTCGGCGCGGCTGGTGGATCCGGTGGTGACGCGGCAGGTGGCGCTTGCCACCGCGCGCAACCGCACGCCGGTGCCTGAACTGTGGGACATCATGCAGACGGTCAGGCAGTCGGTGCGGAATATCGTGATGTCGGGGGCGTGGCCGGGGGCGCGGTTGATTTGATATTGTTCAGTTGACTTGTTTGCCAGCGGCGGCGAAAGCGGGGGACCTGAAGTTCATGCAAGCACTTCCAAACCGTACTTCTGGACAACTTGGAGCAGCCTCGCTGCCATTCCGCTAGGCTGCTTCTGGCCGCTTTCCCATTTCTGAATCGTTGAAGTACTTGTGTTCAGGTAACGAGCAAAAATGGGCTGGCTCACGTTGACCGATTTGCGGATCTGAACGATGTCTTCTGCCCCGTAGTGTGGGGGTTCTTCAAGGCACAGGTCGTCATACTCGCGCATGGTCTTTTTGTCGATCGACTTCACCTTCAAGAGACCGGATGCGGCGCTGTGAATTGCCTCAAAGGCGTCTGTTTTGGATCGTTTAGCAGTCATGGCAAATCTCCAGTAGCTCCCCTTGCTCGAGTAGTCCAGCAATCTGAGACGCGGAGGCCACCGCATAATCCCTGGGTAGTTTCTTGAACCCTCTCTTGTTGAGCCGCTTCTTCCAAACGCCGCCGCCCAGATCTTCGCCTTGGCCCTGCATCAACGCCTGTGCCGCCATGCATAGTTCGACATCGTCAGTTGCAGCTTTGCGAGCTGCCTTGCTGAACCAGGATGTTTTGAAGGCGCGCGGCGCAAGGAACTTCATGTGGCTCGTCAAAGATCGGATGACGAAGTCTAGCACCCAGTGCAACACTTTCCAATAATGCACCCGATAAGTACCGCATAGCACACGCACGCTTGGCGTGAGCAAGCAAACCGCCGTGGGTTTCCAGGCGATCCGGGTGCGTTTTGAACTGGATACCGACGCCCCGGCCGAGCAGGTCGAGACCCTGCTGCGCCTGACGGAGCGCTACTGCGTCGTCTACCAGACGCTGGCCCGCGGAACCCCTTTGGCGGTCGGCCATGCCGTCGGCGGCGAGCCGGCGGCAAGGCCAGGCTCCACCCCTACGCAGGCTTGATGTTCTGGTTGTGGCGGAACAGGTTGTCGGGATCGTACCTGCGCTTGACGTCGGCCAGCTGCGCGTAATTCGGCCCATAAGCTGCCCCGACGCGATCGCCCTCTTCCTGCGTCAGGAAGTTGACGTAGACCGAGCCCTGCGCGTACGGCGCTGCCGCCTGGAACACCTCGCGCGACCAGGCGACGCAGGCATCGTCGTCAGCCGGATCGGTCCAGCGTCCGTGCACGTTCATGACGAAGTTGGCATCGCGGCTGGGATAGGCCGTGGCATCCACCGCCACCCGGTTGGTCTGGCCGCCCATCGAGCCGATGAAAATCTCGGTGTGCGGGGAAGGCAGCTTGTTGATGTAGTCCGTCAGCAGTGTGATCAGGCCGTCGTCGAGCCCGGCGAAATTGTGCGACTTCCAGTAATTGCGGGCGCCGGGCGTCAGCAAGGGATCGAACGCCTGCTGCCACGCGGTGAATGGCATGGGCCCCACGTGCTCGCCGTAGGGCGTGCCCAGTTTCCGCAGGGGCTCGGCCAGTTGCGGCCCGTCCGCCACCGGCCCGATATAGCAGATAGCCAGCGCCACGATGGGCTTGCCATGCGCTTCGGGCGGGAGGAACGGCAAGGGCGGCGCCAGCCGCATCACGGCCCAGACGGTCAGCTCGTCCGGCATGCCGGCGAAACGGTCGCGCAGTGCCTGCAAGACCGTAGCTGCCTGTGACAAGGGATAAACGATCAGGCCACCGAACACTTCCGGGCCGACCGGATGCAGCGCGAACTCGAACAGGGTGACCACGCCGAAATTGCCGCCGCCGCCGCGGATGGCCCAGAACAGATCGGGATGTTCGGAGGCGCTGGCGCGCACCAGCTTGCCGTCGGCAGTGACAACCTGCGCACCGACCAGGTTGTCGACCGACAAACCGTACTTCCGGCTGATCCAGCCAAAGCCGCCGCCCAGCGTCAGGCCTGCCACACCGGTAGTCGAGTTGATGCCCAGCGGCGTGGCGAGGCCAAAGGCCTGGGCCTCGTGGTCGAAATCGCCAAGCGTCGCGCCAGGCTCGACATAGGCGCGCAGCGCGGTAGGGTCGATCCGCACTGACTTCATGGCAGAAAGGTCCAGCGTGATCCCGCCCTCGCATATCGCCAGGCCGCCGATATTATGGCCACCGGCTCGCACCGAGAGCAGCAGGCCGTTGTCTCGCGCGAACGCCACGGTATGGATGACATCGGCTGCGCCGGCGCTTCGGACGATGAGCCCGGGACGCCGGTCGATCATGGCGTTCCAGATGCTGCGTGCCTCGTCATAGCCCGCATCGCCAGGCTGCAGCGCCTGGCCTCTCAATTTCGACTTCAAGCCTTCGACCAGCTCGCTGGACAGATCAGCCATGATGCACCTCGCGACGGAATCCCCGGTTTCGGGTTCGGCCGCGCTACCGGCAAGGCGCCACGAAGCACGGCTTGATCCGTCTCCGGCGTCATGTCCGCAGGGAGGACTGCATGGCGGACTGAAGGGGGAAAGCGGCTGCCGGCTGGCTTCAGGAAGGCTGGGAGGGGTCGAATCCTTCCTCATTTAAGGTTGGTCCCCGGGTAATGTAAAGCAATCGTGACACTGGTCCCGATTGCTCGCCCGTATGTCCCGGTGCACTTCGCTCAGGTCACCGGCGCCGGGTTGAACAGCGCCAGCGAATTGTGCAGTTTATGGTGCTCGGCCCAGGTCTTCCTGCGGCCGCTCGCCACATCCAGCATCAGCCGGAACAGCTCCCAGCCCACGTCCTCGATGGTGGCTTCGCCAGTGGCGATGCGGCCCGCATTCACGTCCATCAGGTCGTGCCAGCGGCGTGCGAGATCGCTGCGGGTGGCGACTTTGATCACAGGCACTTCGGCCAGGCCGTACGGCGTGCCGCGGCCGGTGGTGAACACGTGCAGGTTCATGCCCGCGGCCAGTTGCAGGGTGCCGCAGATAAAGTCGCTGGCCGGCGTGGCGGCGTAGATCAAACCCTTCTGCCTGAGCTTTTCACCGGGTGAGAGCACGCCGGTGATGGCGGTGCTGCCCGACTTGACGATCGAACCCATCGCCTTCTCGACGATATTGGACAAGCCGCCCTTCTTGTTGCCCGGCGTGGTATTGGCGCTGCGGTCGACGCGGCCTTTTTCCAGGTATCGGTCGTACCAGTCCATCTCGCGGATCATCGCCTGCGCCACTTCCGGCGTGGCGGCGCGCGCGGTGAGCTGGTCGATGCCGTCGCGCACCTCGGTGACTTCCGAGAACATCACGGTGGCGCCCGCGCGCACCAGCAGGTCCGTGGCAAACCCCACGGCGGGATTGGCGGTCACGCCGGAGAATGCATCGCTGCCACCGCATTGCACGCCAACCACCAGTTCCGAGGCCGGGCAGGTTTCGCGGCGGCGCTGGTCGAGCCTGGCCAAATGGGTGTGCGCCATGGCCATGATGGAGTCGATCATGCTCTCGAAGCCCACATGCTGGTCGTCCTGCAGGCACACCACGCCAACCTCCACGTTGCCGGCGCCGGTCTGCACTGGCATGGTGCCCGGCGGCATCAGGCGTTCGGGCTGCAGTTTCTCGCAACCCAGGCTCACCATCATCGCGGTGCCGCCGAAGTTGGGGTTGAGGGCGATATTGCGCAGCGTGCGGATCGGCACGATGGCGTCCGGCGCATCGATGGCCACGCCGCAGCCATAGGTATGCTCCAGGCCCACCACGTCATCCACATTGGGGTACTTCGGCAGCAACTCGGCCTTGATGCGGCGCACGGCATGCTCCACCACGCCCGACACGCATTGCACGGTCGTGGTGATGGCGAGGATATTGCGGGTGCCGACCGAGCCATCCGGATTGCGGAAACCTTCGAAGGTGTAGCCCTCCAACGGCGGCAGCGGCGCCGTCACGCGGGTGCCGATGGGCAAGTCGTCCAGTCCGGGTGCCACCGGCATCTCGATCACGCGCTCATTGACCCAGCTTCCCCTTGGCAGGTCATGCAGCGCATAGCCGATCACCACGTTGTAGCGCACCACCGCATCGCCGGCCGCCAGGTCCGCCAGCGCCACCTTGTGACCCTGGGGTACCCGCTCGCGCAGCGTCAGTCCACAGGGAAACACGGTTCCCGCCGGCAGGCCGCCATCGTTGGCGACGATGGCCACGTTATCCCGTTCATGGATGCGGATATACAGCGGGGTGCCTTGCACCTGCGTGCCCGGCTGCGAACCGGCGGGCCGCTCCACTTGCTCTACTTTGATATCGATAACCGACATGTTCTTTTTCCTTGCGAAATGCTTCCGGTAGCCTGGCCACGCAACACGGCGCGGCCACGGCCATCAGGGATGCTTGAGTTCGACGCGCTTGATTTCCTTGACGATCACCAGGTAGCTGATCACTGTCACCAGCGCGTTGGCGCCGACGAACACCAGCGCGCCATTGAAGGAACCGGTGGTGGCAAGGATATAACCGATCACGATTGGCGTTACGATGCCCGCGATATTGCCGAACATATTGAAGATGCTGCCGGCCAGGCCGATCACTTCCTTCGGTGCCGTATCCGCCACCACGGCCCAGCCCAGCGCCCCGATGCCCTTGCCGAAGAAGGCCAGCGCCATGAAGCCCACCACCAGCCATTCGCTATCCACATAATTGCAGGCCACCATGCTGACCGACAGCAGCATGCCGGCGACGATCGGCACCTTGCGGGCCACCGTCAGCGAATAGCCGCGGCGCAGGAGGCCGTCGGATATCACGCCGCCCAGTACACCGCCGAGGAAGCCGCAAATGGCCGGCAGCGACGCGACGAAGCCCGCCTTCAGGATCGACATGCCGCGCGCCTGCACCAGGTACACCGGGAACCACGTCAGGAAGAAGTACGTCAGCACGTTGATGCAGTACTGGCCCAGGTACACGCCCAGCAGCATGCGGTTGGACAGCAACTGGCGTACATAGAACCAGCGGGCGCCCGCGGGCTCCTGCTCATTCTTGCCGGCGTCGCCGCTCATCTCGATCAGGCCGCCGCCCTGCCGGATATGCTCCAGTTCGGCGCGATTCACCGCCGGATGGGTAGCCGGGCTGCGTACCAGCTTGAGCCAGAGGCCGGCCAGCACCATGCCCAGCGCGCCCATCCACAGATAGACATGGTGCCAGCCCAGCGCGTGGGTCAGCCAGGCCATCAGCGGCGTGAAGAGCACCGCGGCAAAGTACTGGGCGGAATTGAAGATGGCCGACGCCGTGCCGCGCTCTGCCGTGGGAAACCAGCTTGCAACCACCTTGGCATTGGCCGGAAACGCCGGCGACTCGGCCAGGCCCACCGCGAAACGCAGTACGAACAGCGTGGTGACGGCAGCGCCAACCGTGGCGAACGCGCCGATAAAGCCCTGCAGCAGCGTAAATAACGACCACAGGAAGATGCTGCAGGCATAGATGCGGCGGGCGCCGAAACGGTCGAGCAGCCAGCCGCCGGGGATCTGCGCCATCACATAAGCCCAGCTGAAAGCCGAAAAGATAAAGCCCATCTGCACGGCGTCGAAGCCGAACTCCGCCCGCATCGCGGGACCGGTGATGGAAAGCGTGGCGCGGTCGGCGTAGTTCACCGTCGTCACCACAAAGATCATCAGCAGGATCCAGTAACGGACATTGCTGCGGCGGGTGGCCTGCCCGGCCACGCTGAGGGTATTGCTTGGATTCATGGGGTCTCCGGCGCCGGCCGCGACGGATATGGCCGGTACCCTTATCCGGTTACCGGCCAAGCCGAAGCTTTCATGGCCGCGTGATATGTCGTCGTATGACTTGGATTATAGGCAAGGGGTTTCCCACGCAGCATTCAGTGTTTACCCGAGGTGAAGTGTTTGTGGAAGATCGATGCACGCTCACGTTGCGCGTTCATCGGTATGACGGCTGCACGCTGTTCGAAGCTAGCTTTCAAGCAGCTTTCAGGCCGGTTCAGGCATTTCGCAGCGTTTTGCCATGACCCCGACGCTCATAGGCCGGCCATCGGGATTTCGTGCGGCGCCCTGCTGGTGCCAAACAAATCCACTTGCACAATCGTCAACCTACTTGTACGATGACGTATCTCGAAAATGTGCGGACCTCCGGAAAGCACCAGAGCCACTGCCCTAAACCCTGCCCTTGCGGCGCTCAGGACCAGCCATCATGACCACACCACAAGAACTCAAGCAGATCGTCTCGGAAGGCCTGCTCTCCTTCCCCGTGACCGACTTCGACGCGCAAGGCAACTTCCGTCCCGAAACCTACGTCGAGCGCCTCGAATGGCTGGCCCCCTACGGCGCCACGGCCCTGTTCGCCGCCGGCGGCACCGGCGAGTTCTTCTCGCTGACGCCGGACGACTATTCCAATGTGATCCGCACCGCCGTGGAAACCTGCGCGGGCAAGGTGCCGATCCTGGCCGGCGCCGGCGGCCCCACCCGCATGGCCATCGCCTACGCCAAGGAAGCCCAGCGTCTCGGCGCCAAGGGCATCCTGCTGTTGCCGCACTACCTCACCGAAGCCTGCCAGGAAGGCATCGCCAACCATATCGAGGAAGTCTGCAAGTCGGTTCATATCGGCGTGATCGTCTACAACCGCGGCAACTCCCGCATCAACGCGGAAATGCTGGAACGCCTGGCGGACCGCTGCCCCAACCTGATCGGTTTCAAGGACGGCGTGGGCGAGATCGAGAACATGGTGCGTATCCGCCGCAAGCTGGGCGACCGCCTGTCCTACCTGGGCGGCCTGCCCACCGCCGAAGTCTATGCCGCTGCCTACAAGGCGCTGGGCGTGCCGGTGTACTCCTCGGCCGTGTTCAACTTCATCCCCAAGACGGCGATGGACTTCTACCGTGCGATCGCGGCCGACGACCACGCCACCACCAACCGCCTGATCGACGAGTTCTTCCTGCCCTACCTGGACATCCGCAACCGCCGCGCAGGCTACGCGGTGAGCATCGTCAAGGCCGGCGCCAAGCTGGTCGGGCACGACGCCGGCCCGGTCCGCGCGCCGCTGACCGATCTGGACGAGCAGGAACTGGCGATGCTGGATGCGCTGATCAAGAAGCTGGGCCCGCAGTAAGGGGAACGCAGAACTACGCCGGCGCGCCAGCACCGGCGTTAGGCATCCACTCCCCGGGCAATGCCGGGGAAGCGGACCTGACCACGCCTGTGGCGTGCCAGTGCAGGATCGCATCCCCGGCCAGGCCCAGTTCCGCCAGGACCTCCATGTTGTGTTCACCTTGACGCGGGTGGACGCGCCACCGCATCCGCCGCTCGCCACGCCAGATCCGCTGGCCGCCCGCTGAGCGTCGCGCAATCCCGCCCACCACAACGGAACAGCTCGAACACCGGCAACCGATCAGCCTGCGCCTTGACAAGTGCCTCGGCGCCAGTGAGCACCGGTCCAAGGCAAACATCCCACTGCCTGCCAAGCGCCACCCATTGCGCCTGCGTCCGGCTCTTGAACAAGTCTGTCAGCCGCGCGCAGATGTGTGCCATGCGGCCGCTGTCGCCCGTGTCCATGGGTTCGCTTGCCGGCATCAGCGTCAACCTGCTGTCGAGCGAAACGGCAAAGGAGAAAGCCGTACGGGCGATACTGCCGGCGCTGCGCGAAGCCGCCGGCAAGGCGCCAGCAGGGCAGCCCATCCGGCGCACGTTCGCTGGTGTGAGCCGCCAAGCTATCGAGCGGCCGCAACCTCCCCACCAGCCCCACGCCCAACCCAGTTGCCCGCCTGGCTCTCCAGCCGCGCCCGGATGAAATCCATCAGGGTGCGGGTGGCCAGCGTGGGAAACCGGTTCGGCGCCGTCAGCATGTAAATGCTGTCGCCCACGCCTTCGGGTTCGTATTCGGGCAACACCTCCACCACTTCGCCGCGGCCGATCTGTTGCCACACCGCATAGCGCGGCAACAGAGCAACGCCAAGTCCAGCCATCATCGACTCGAACAGGAAGGGATAATCGCCGGACTGGATGCGCGGGGCGACCCGCAGGATCAGCGGCGTGCCGGCCAGTCTCAGCTTGAGATCAAAGCGCCGCCCGAGCGATGCCGGCGCAATCAGGTCGCAATGGCCAAGATCCTCGGCGCGGCTCACTGGCCCATGCTCAGCCAGGAAGGCCGGCGCTGCGCACAGGCACCAGCCTACCCCGCAAATCCTGCGCGCCACGTGGTCCTCCGGCGGCAGGGAGGTGATCTTCAGCGCCACATCCACCTCGGCGGAAATCAGGTCGCCGATGTAGTCGTTGATCAGCACGCGCAGGGAGATGGCCGGGTATTGCCGGGCAAATTCCAGTAATACCTGCGCCAGGTAGAGATGCCCGAGTCCGGTGGGCAGGCGGATCCGCACGTCGCCGCGCACGGTCTGGCCAAGGCTGTCGATAGAGGTGCCCGCTGCCTGCAGCTCATCGAGCATGCGAACGCCGTGCGCATACAGCAGCCGCCCGGCCTCGGTCAGCTCCACATGGCGGGTGGTGCGCCGCATCAGTTGCGCGCCCATATGCTGCTCAAGGGCCTTGAGACGGCGCGAGACATTGGAGCGGGTCATGCCGCCGCGCGCGGCGGCGGCCGTGAGCGTTCTGGATTCCACCAGCGTGACGAACAGCCGGATCAGGTTCAGGTCGAAGCTGGGATTATTGTCAATCATGAGTCAACACGGGTGGCACAGGCCAGCGGATTGTCACGGCCAGGAGTACGCCCTAGCATAAGACATCCGACGCCACCTTACGACTCCCAGATCCCTGCCGATGGCCCAGACCGACCTGCAATCCGCACTAGCTTCACTTACCGCCTCTTCATCCGAAGCGGTTGACGAACTGCCCTTCTCTGGCCTGCGCATCCTGGATATCAGCCAGGGCATTGCGGGCCCGTATTGCGCGCATATCCTCTGGCAACAAGGCGCCGAGGTCATCAAGGTCGATCCGCCGGCGGGCGACTGGGGCAGGCATGTGGGCGTGGTGCGCGGGGAGCACAGCGCGCTGTCGATCGCGTACAACGCCGGCAAGCGCGGCGTCTGCATCGATGCGGCCACCGACGCCGGCAAGGCGCTGCTATTCGACCTCGCGCTGCAAGCGGATATCGTGGTGCAGAACTTCCGGCCGCAGGTTGCCGAGCGGCTCGGCGTGGGATATGCCGCGCTGTGCGCGCGCAACCCGGCGCTGGTCTATGTGTCGATCAGCGGCTACGGCGCGGACGGCCCCTATGCCGACTATCCGGCCTCGGACTCGGTGATGCAGGCCGACAGCGGCCTCATGCACACTAACCGCACGGCCGACGGCACGCCGCGCCGCGTCGGCATGCTGCTGGCGGACGCGGCCACCGGCCTGTATGCGGCGCAAGCCTGCGCCGCTGCCTTGTGCAGGCGCTTTCGCCGCGGCCTCGGCGCGCATGTCGAGCTAAACCTGTTCGACGCCTGCGTAGCGCTGCAGGCCAACAATATCCTCGAGTACGCCATCCAGGGAGCCGTGGCTGCCGGGCCGGTGAGCGCGCCGAATGGCGTGTTTGCCACCAGCGACGGCAGCCTCACCTTGCTGGCGCTGAACAACGCGCAGTTCGGCAGGCTGTGCCTGGCGCTGGATCGCCCGGCGTGGGCGGACGATGCGCGCTTTGCCGACAATGCCAGCCGCATGGCGCATGCGGCGTGGCTGCAGGACGCCTTGGCTGCGGTGCTTGCCAGCAAGAGCACGGGGCACTGGCTGCGCATCCTTCAGGCGCACGATATCCTCCATGCGCCGGTGCGCGACTACCGGCAAGTGCTCGACCACCCGCAGGCCGCGCAGCAGGAGACGTTCCAGACGGTAGCGCAGCCTGGCCTGGGTACCCTGCCGTTTGCCGGCATCCCGGCCAAGGGCATGCGGCGCGTGCCCACCGCAGCGCCGCGAGTCGGCGAACACACCGAAGCCGTGCTGCGCGAATGCGGCATAGCGCCTGACAAGCTCGCCCGATTGCTGGATTGGGGCGTTGTCAGGCAGGCTAGCCCTTTGGCTGGCCAAAAATCGGCGGGAGCCAAGACATGATGCGCGCCCTGCTCTGCGAGCACTTCGGCAAAGCGCAAGACGTCCGCCTGGCGAGCATCCCGCGGCCGGCGCTTGCGGATCCGCACGCGGTCACGCTTGCCGTGGAATATGCAAGTGTGAGCCACGCCACCGGCCTGATGGTCGCGGGACGCTACCAGACCAAGCCGCCGTTGCCGTTCGTGCCCGGCACCGAGGCGGTCGGCCGCGTAGTAGCTTGCGGCGCGGCCGTCACGCGCCTGCGCCCCGGCGACCGCGTGGTGGCCATTGCCGACTGGGGCTGCTTTGCCGACGAAGTCACGCTGCCGGAGTACACCGTCTACCCCATACCCGATGCGCTTGACGCACTGCAAGCCCTGCCGATCCCGCTCTCCTACGGCACCGCCTACTGCGGCCTGGTGTGGCGCGGCGCCGTGCAGCCGGGCGAAACGGTGCTGGTGCTCGGCGCCGGCGCCGGCGTGGGGCTGGCCGCGGTGGAAATCGCCCACCAGCTGGGCGCGCAGGTGATCGCCTGCGCCAGCACCGAATCGAAACGCGCGGAGGCCCTGCTCCGCGGCGCTCAGCATGCGCTGGCCCCGGAAGACCTGGCCGCCACCGTCAAGCGCGTAACCGGCGGGCATGGTGCCAACGTGGTGGTGGATCCGGTAGGCGGCGACCTGTTCGACCAGGCGTTGCGCGCGGCCGCTGCCAATGCGCGGATTCTCAGCATCGGCTTTGCCAGTGGCCGCATCCCGCAAGCGCCGCTGAACCTGCTGCTTGTGAAGAACCTGACGCTGCATGGATTTTTTGTAGGCCGCTATATCGGCTGGACCCCCGCCAACGAGCGGGCACAGCATGCGCCTGCGCTGCAGGCCGTCATGCGCACGCTGTGCGCCTGGGCTAGCGAGGGCAAGATTCGACCGACCGTGTCGAAGGTGTATCCGATGAGCGGGCTGGCCGAGGCGCTGGGCGCCCTGGAAGCCAGGCAGGTCGTCGGCAAAGTCGCGATAAAAATCAAGGAGACAAATTCATGCCATTCCGATTCAGGGTCCTGAACACGCAACACGGTACACACCGCACCCAGCATCGCCGTTGCGCACGCCATCTGGTCTTGCTGGCGACCCTGGTCACGGCTGCCATTGCCGGCTTTGGCGCAGCGCCCGCCCGTGCCGCCGACGATTTCCCGCAACGCCCCATCCGCATGGTGCTGCCTTACCCGCCGGGCGGGCCCACCGACTTGCTGGCGCGCGTGGTCGGCGTCAAGATGGGCGACACGCTCGGCCAGACGGTCGTGATCGACAACAAGCCGGGCGCCAGCGGCATGATCGGCGCGGAAGTGGTCGCCAAGGCCGCGCCCGACGGCTACACGATCCTGGCCAATGCCTCGCTGCACGTGATCAACCCGAGCATCTACCCCAAGATGCGCTATGACGCGTTCCGCGATTTTGTGCCCATCACGCAGTTGGCCGATGTACCGCTGGTGCTGGTGGTCAACAACGATTCGCCGGTCAAGACCGTGCAGGACCTGATTGCCTATGCAAAAGCCAAGGGCGGCAGCATCAACTTTGGTTCGGCGGGTAATGCGTCGGCCCAGCAACTGGCGGGCGAGTCGTTCAAGTTCGCCGCCAACGTCTCGATGCAGCACGTGCCGTACAAAGGCAGCTCGCCCGCGCTGACCGACCTGATGGGCGGCCAGATCCAGTTGATGTTCGATTCCATGCCATCGGCCATGCCGTTTATCAAGGCCGGCAAGCTGCGCGCCGTGGCCGTCACCACGCTCAAGCGCGCGCGTGCCCTGCCGGACGTGCCCACGGTGGCGGAGTCGGGCTTGCCTGGCTTCAATATCAGCACCTGGTACGGGCTATGGGCACCGCGCGGCACGCCGGCCCCGATCGTGGCGAAGCTGGCGGCCCACGCCGCGCAGGCGCTGCGGCAGCCCGACGTGCAGCGCCAGTACGCCGACATGGGCGCCGAGCCCGTAGGTTCCTCCCCCGCCGAGTTCGCGCGATACACCGTGGCGGAGGGCAACAAGTGGGCCGAGATCGTACGCAAGTCGGGCGCCAAGGCGGATCAGTAACCATCGCCGCGCTGCCATGGCAAGCGGCAGCGCCGATGGACAGATCCGCCCCCTGGCGAGACAATTGGCACCCCGGTGCCGCCCCCGCCCCATGAAAACCGTCCCGACCTACTCGCTCTACGGGGTCAACTCCAACGAGCCCCTGCTGGAACAACTGCATTTCGAGTCGATCCCGGAGCGCAGCGGCATCAACGACTGGGAGATCAAGCCGCACCGACACGAGCGCTTCTTCCAGATTCTCTACGTGCACCAGGGGGGCGGCCGCGCGCTGCTCGACGACCGCGAGTACCCGCTGGGCTCGCGCACCGTGGTGACGGTGCCGCCGCGCTGCGTGCATGGCTTTCGGTTTACGCCTGATGTGGACGGCATCGTGATCACGATGACCGATCACTACCTGCACACCTTGCTGGCTGGCGTGCCGGATGCGCTGCCGCTGTTCGAGCGGCCCTACCACGACCAGTTCGGTGACCCGGCCCGTGGCGAGCGCGATGACGCCACCGTGCTCGCCGGAGCGCTGGAACTGTTCCGTGCGGAGATGAATGCGGTCTCGCTGTGGCGCGGCGCGGCCTTGTCGGCGCTGCTGTCCTTGCTGCTGGTGGGTATTGCCCGGCGCGCTTCGGGCGCGGGTGCAACCGGGGCGCAGCCGGCGGGCAGGACCGCACGCCATTTTCAGCAGTTCCAGCAACTGGTGGAGGCACGTTTTCGGAACCACCAGGATCTGGCGGGCTACGCCGACACGCTCGGTATCTCACCCACCCAGCTCAACCGCATCTGCCAGCAGCTTGCCGGCAGGAGCGCGCTGCAGCTGATCCATTCGCGCCTGATCGTGGAGGCGCAGCGCGATCTGCTGTATAGCGATCTCGATATCAAGCAGATCGCCTCGACGCTGGGCTTTGCGGATGCCGCGTATTTCGCGCGCTTCTTTGCCAAGCATGTTGGGCAGGCGCCCAGCGCATTCCGCCAGCACGGGCGCGCCCGCCTGCCGGCGCCGCAAGCCGCCCGCTAGCGCGGCGCTTTACATCGAGAAACTGTCGGAGCGCGCCAGCGGCCAATACTTCTCGTAGAGCTGGTAGCGGAAATTCCCGTTGATCAGGTCTCCCGGCGTCAGGAACTTGAGCAGTTCAGACATCAGCCGCACTTCGTTGGGCGAGATACGCCGCACGATATGGTGTGGCTTGAGATCGGCCGGATGATGCAGGCCGGCTGCCTGCAGGATTTCCAGCAACGCATGCAGCGTCTGGCGGTGGAAGCTGGCTACGCGATCCGCCTTGTCCGGCACCACGATGGCGCGCTGGCGCACCGGGTCCTGCGTGGCCACGCCCACCGGGCAGCGGTCGGTATGGCACTTCTGCGCCTGTACGCAACCCAGCGCAAACATGAAGCCGCGCGCCGAATTGCACCAGTCGGCACCGGTGGCCAGGGTACGCGCCACATCGAAGGCGGTAATAATCTTGCCGCTGGCGCCAACGCGGATCTTGTCGCGCAGGTTCACGCCGACCAGCGTGTTGTGGACCAGCAGCAACCCCTCCTGCAGCGGCACGCCGATATGGTCGACGAACTCCAGCGGCGCCGCGCCGGTGCCGCCTTCGGCGCCGTCCACCACGATGAAGTCCGGCAGGATGCCCGATTCCAGCATGGCCTTGACGATGCCGAAGAACTCCCACGGGTGCCCGATGCAGAGCTTGAACCCGGTCGGCTTGCCGCCGGACAGCGTGCGTAGCCGGTCGACGAACTGCAGCAGGCCCAGCGGCGTGGAGAATTCGCTGTGCGTGGCCGGCGAGATGCAGTCCTCGCCCATGGCGATGCCGCGCGTGGCGGCAATTTCCGGCGTGACCTTGGCCGCCGGCAGTACGCCGCCATGGCCCGGCTTGGCGCCTTGCGAGAGCTTGACCTCGATCATCTTGACCTGGGGCGAGCGCGCCTGCTCCGCGAACTTGTCGGGATCGAAGCCACCGTCCGCGCGGCGGCAACCAAAGTAGCCGGAGGCCACCTCCCAGATCAGGTCGCCGCCTTCGGCGCGGTGGTACGGGGAGATCGAGCCTTCGCCGGTGTCGTGGATAAAACCGCCAAGCTTTGCGCCCCGGTTGAGCGAACGGATCGCGTTGCCGGACAGCGCGCCGAAGCTCATCGCCGAGACGTTGAAGATCGATAGCGAGTAAGGCTGGGCGCGGCCCTCGCCCACGGTGATGCGGAAGTCGGCGGAGGGGATGCGGGTCGGCGCCAGCGAATGGCTGATCCACTCGTGGCCAGCCAGGCGCATATCGATCTCGGTGCCGAAGGGCCGGCTGTCGACCTCGTTCTTGGCGCGCTGGTAGACGAGGCTGCGCTGCTGGCGCGAGAACGGCATCTCGTTGGTGTCGTCCTCGATGAAATACTGGCGGATCTCCGGGCGGATGAACTCGAAGAAGAAGCGCAGGTGGCCCCAGATCGGATAGTTCCGCAGGATGGAGTGGCGCGACTGGCCAATGTCACACAAACCGACCACCAGCAGCGCGACCGGTGCTGCCAGCCATGCCGGGGAAATCCGTTGCATGGCGGCGAGCGCCGCCAGCGCGAGCAACGCGAGCACGGTCAGCCAGACCGCGCCGTAACGACGAGAAAACATGGGGACTCCTAAAGGCCGGCAACTGGCCGGCAACCCCGCGATTATCGCCGTTCCTCGCGGCCTCCGCTCCCGCCGGGTTGCACCCCGGGCGCTACCCTTGCCCTGCGTGGTCCGCGGTTTCCGCTTCCGCGCAGAGCGGGGCCAAGCCCGGCGGGTGCCGCTGTGCGCTGCCGTCGGCCTGCACGGCGGCTACGATCTGCGCGAACGCTGCGTCGGCTTCCGGCATCGGCAACAGCATCCACACGTGGAACATGCCCTCGTATTCGCAGTAGCGCAGCGGCAATCCCTGTTCCTGCGCGAGCAGGCGGAAGGCGCGGCAGTCGGGCAGCAGCACGTCATGGGTGCCGATGAACAGCGTCACCGGCGGCAGGTCACGCAGGCTGCCGTAGATGGGGCTGACCTGCGGCAGCGTGGCGGGATCGCCGCCGGCATAGACCCGGCCGCACTCGATGCCGCCTGGCTTGGACAGCATCGGGTCCAGCGGTTCGAGCGCATCGATGCCCGGATTGCTCCCCGTCGCGTCCACGAACGGTGACATCAGCACCAGCCTGCCGGGCAGCGCACGCCCCGAATCGCGTGCGATCTGCGCCAGCGCGAGCGCCATGCCGCCGCCGGCCGAATCGCCCATCACGGTCAGGCTGGCGGGCGGCTGGCGCTGCACGATCTTGTCGTAGAGCGGCAGCATCCCGGCGAACACGTCGCGGTAGGTATGCTCCGGCGCCAGCGGATAGATCGGCACGATCACCGTCGCGCCAAGGGCATCCACCAGCTTGCCGATGAAGTCCCAGTGCTGGCTGACGATATCGAATACGTAGCCGCCGCCGTGCAGGTAGAGAATCTGGCGGCCGCTGTCGGTGCCCCGCGGGCGCACGGTGTAGACCTCCACGCCGGCAACCAGTTCCATGCTGATTTCATGGCGCGCCAGCAAGCGCGGCGTGGGATCCGCCCGGCCGATCTTGCGGCGCCGGCGAATCTCTTCGTGCAGCGCCTGCGCACTGGAAAAACGGTGTTTGCGCCGGACCAGGCGCAGGGCTAGCCGCCACAGGCGGTACTGGATGCTTGGCATGACGATCTCCCGGAGTATTGCACCGGCTTCATTCGCGGCCGGCTGAGGCACTACGGCGCACCTGCGAATGCACACGGTATGCCCGCGGTGCAAACGCCAAAACGCCAGAAACAAAAAAGGAGCCGGCTAGCGGCTCCTTTTCAAGCTGGAAACAGGCCCCGATCAGGCAGCTGCTGCGTCCTTCAGCTTCTTCAGCGGGCGCACCTTGACCTTGACGCTGGCGGGCTTGGCCGGGAACCAACGCTCTTCACCGGAGAACGGGTCCTTGCCGAAGCGCTTCTTCTTGGCGGGCACTTGCTGGGCCGTAACCTTCATCAGGCCGGGCAGCGTGAACTCGCCTGCGCCCTTCTTGTGCAGCGCGCTGACGATGGTGTTTTCCAGATGAGCCAGCACCGTCTTCACGGCTTTGGCCTCCAGCTGGGTCTGTGCTACCAGGTGAGCGACCAGGCTCGACTTGTTGAAGGTTTCCTTCAGCGGACGCGGGGTTACCGCGGCAGCTGCGGGAGCAGCCTTCTTGGCCGGCGCGGCCTTCTTGGCAGCAGCCTTTACAGGTGCAGCTTTGGTTGCCGGTGCCTTCTTGGCAGCGGTCTTGGTTGCAGTCTTCGCGGTCGGATTCGCTTTGGTCGCCATATCTATAAATATGAGTTGAACAGAATGATGTCGCACGGGATGTGGCATCCGATGTCGCTCGACGCTTCGTCGATCGACTATCGGCGTGCGGCATCGACTGAATCATAGCGGAAACTACGGGACGTCAAGGGGTTTTCGCACATGCCAACGCAAAAACCGGGGTTTTCCCCGGTGTTTTTTGAGGTTTTGTCTCTCGCGGCCTGCTGTTCTGTCGCGCGGACGCAGCAGTGGATAGGTCGCCGGACCCTATATACAAGGGCTAAACGCGTGTTTTTATCTTTTTTGCCACGCTCGCTTGCTCGCGCGCGCCGGGGATCCGGAGCGTCCCTGGCGCGCGCTCCGGCCTCAACCGCGCAGCTCGCGCCGCAGGATCTTGCCGGTCACCGTCTTCGGCAACTCATCGATGATTTCCACCACGCGCGGGTATTTGTAGGCCGCCATGCGCTCCTTGCACCAGGCCTGCAGTGCTTCCGGCGTGACGCTCGCCTGCGGCTTGAGGCTGACGACGGCCTTCACCGTCTCGCCGCGATAGGCGTCTGGCATGCCCACCACGGCCGCCTCGCGCACCGCGGGATGGGTGTACAGGACATCCTCCACCTCGCGCGGCCAGACCTTGTAGCCGCCGGCAACGATCATGTCCTTCTTGCGGTCGACCAGGTAGAACCAGCCTTGCGCATCCATGAAACCGACGTCGCCAGTGTGAAAATAGCCACCGGCCATGGCCTTGGCCGTCTCTTCCGGCTTGTTCCAGTACCCCGGCACGATCATCGGCCCGCGCGAGATGATCTCGCCGACTTCGCCCACCGGCACCGGTTCGCCCGCGTCGTCGCCGATAAAGGAATCGACGTTGAAGGCGGGCACGCCGATCGCCAGCGTGCCGGACGCGGGGTCCACTGGCGCCTCCTGGCCGAGCGGCACCACATGGGTGGGCGAATTGGTCTCGGTCAGGCCGTAGCCGTTGTGGATATAGTGCCCAAACTTGCCGCGGAACTGCTCCACCACGCTCGGCGGGATCGGCGCGCCGCCCGAATAGATCTTGTCCAGCGTGGCGAAATGCGCGCGGGTGGCATCGGGATGGTTCATCAGCGCGATGAACACCGTGATCGAGCCGATGGTGAACGCCACCCGCCGGTCGCGGATGGCTTCCAGAATCACGCCCGGCTCGAAGCGGCAGGCCAGCACCAGCGGCGCGGCGCAGATGAAAGCCGCGGCGATGTGGCCCACCAGGCCGGTGATATGAAAGAGCGGCGCCACGCCCAGGATCGGACCGCCTTCGCGCAAGCCGATCCAGTCGCGGTACACCTGCGCATTGAAAGCGACATTGCCGTGCGTGTTCATCGCGCCCTTGGGCACCCCGGTGGTGCCGGATGTGTACACCAGCATCGCGATATGGCTGGCCGCCAGCGTGACCGGCGCCGGACGCTGGCCGTGATGCGCCTGCACCAGCGCCAGCATGTCGGGCACGCCTTCGGCGGGCTGGCGCCTGGCTGCGGCAAACAGGCGGGAATCGTTGCGCGTCTGGAAATCGAGTTCGGAGGTGGTGATCACCGCCGGCAGCGCAAGGGGCATGCCGGCATCGGCCCGGCCGCCGCGCTCCGCTTCGAACAGGCCCTTGACCACGTCCGCATAGAGGGATTCGTGGCAAATCAGTACTTTGGCGCCGGAGTCGGCCAGCACCAAACGCAGTTCACGCGCGCGGTTCATGGGGTTGACCGGCACCGCGATGGCGCCGAGTTTCCACGCGGCGACCAGGCCGATAACGAACTGCGGCACGTTCTGCAAGTACAGCGCGATACGCTCGCCACGCGTGCAGCCGCGCGATGACAGCGCTACTGCCAGCGCGTCGGAAAGCGAATCGATCTCGCCATAAGTGAGCGTGGCATCGAAATAGTGAAGCGCCGGACTGGCCGGCGCGCGGCTTGCGGCAGCACGGAAAATGGTCAGCGCGTCGGCAAATTGCGGGGTAATGGTGTGCGGCTGGCCGGCGTTGTAGCTGGAAAGCCAGGGCTTTTCTTCATAGGGCGTCATGAGGCACCTCGATTTGCGCGGCGGGTAGTGTCAGGATAGCGCTTGGCCGGAACGGAACTGACGGCCGCCCGGCGTGGGATGCCCCTTGGGCACCGCCGCCTGGCAGGCCGCCGGCCTTACTTGATCACCACCGGGTTGACCGGTGCGCCGCTCCCGTTCACGACCTTGAGCGGTGCAGCCGTATAGAGGAAGGTCCACTGCTTGTCTTCGGCGCAATCCGCCGCGAGCGGATCGAGCTGGGCGATCTCGGTCAGCGTAACGCCCAGGTTGCGCATCAGGGCGTTGTGCAGCGGCAGGGCCACCCCCGATACCGGGTCCACAGTTACCTCGTTGGCGATGGTGTCCGTGACGAGGTTGGGGATTTCCATGCGATGGAACCACTCGACCAGCTCCGGGCTATAGGTCAGGCCCGGCTCGATGAAATTGCGGTAGAACTCGGCTTGGTCGCGCTTGTAGAAAGAGCCGATCCAGCCGGTGCGGATCAAGAGGATGTCGCGCTTCTCGATGCGCACGCCCTGCATTTCGGCGGCGGCCAGCAGGTCGTGGTGGGTGAAGGTCTCGCCAGGGTCGAGTACATCCTTGCCGCGATGGCGCGCCATGTCGATCAGCACGCCCCGCCCTGCCACGCCGCGCTCCGCGATCGGCAGGACGCTGGCCTTGTCCAGCCCGCCGATGGTGGACCTGGCATCGTAGCCGTTCCACAGTTGGTCGCCATACCAGACATGGCCCAGGGCATCGTACTGGGTCGAGCCCTGCAGGTACATGATCATCATGTCGTCCGCGTACTCGCCCTCGCCCGGAAACTTCGGACCTTTGCCGCAAAGGTAATGGCCCTTGTCCATCACGTTCAGGCGGCGCGCCTGCGAGCGTCCCGGCCAGACGGGGTCGCCGGCGGGATTGCCCATCTGGATCTGCAGCGTGAAGGTCTTGCCGGAGCGAACTGAGGCCACGCCGCGCAACACCTCCGCCTGGGTGAGATAGTTCAGCGAACCGACCTCGTCGTCCGGGCCCCATTTGCCCCAGTTTTTCGGCGCATCGCGCAACAGTTCGGCAACCAGCGGGACGTTCTTTGATTCCATGCCATGTCTCCTTGGTGGATTGACCCTGTGGAATCGCACTTCGCAGTCATGCCCCGCGCGCATGGTCCATCATGCGCGGAGCCAATAAATGCGAACGGTCGCGCGTTTTATTGTGGGCCGAGTGTAGGACCATGGAACGGACGTTGTCCAGACATGGAAAACCCGCCGGAAATCCGCGGGGTGCCAAGGCTGCGCGCTCAGTCGTCCAGCCCGAAAGCCAGCAGCGGTCCGAGCCCCAGCGCGCCAAGCACGATCATCGACAGGCCGCTGTCCATGTGCTTCCATTCGTGCAGCACAGCCCGGGCATCGGCCTGCGCCCAGAACAGCGCGACAACGCCCGCGAGGACGACCAGCACGGCCGCGGCCAGCGCGAGACCGTCGCGCGTGGCGCGGTGGTCGATGCCGGAAGGACTATCATTGGGGATGCGGACGCCTTGCATGGCCTGACTCCTGTTTAGCGGTGAGCGTGACGATGAACGGCGTCCATTGTGGTAACCCGAGCCTGAACCGAGGCTGAGCACGCCGTTCAGCTTCCGTTCAGGCAGGCCCAGGCACACTGCTCCGATCGACCAAGGCTTGCCCGCTCCCGTATTGCCCCGCTTCCTTACGCCATTGCCTCCATTCCGCGGCGCGCGTCCTGCGCGCACTGCCACTTCGCCCACCCGGCCGCCGCGCGCGGCGCGTGCGCTGCTGCCGCTGGCGGCCGCCCTGGCTTTGCTGCTGGCGGCCGCGCCGCCGGCCCACGCCGACAAGGATGCCGACCGCGCCCGGGCGGCCGTGCAGTCCGGCGAAATCCTGCCGCTCACGCGCATCCTGGAAGCGGTATCGGCCCAATACGCGGGCGATGTGATCGGCGTCAAGCTCGACCGCGAAGATGGCGTCTGGCAATACGAGGTCAAGCTGCTGCTGCCGGGCGGCTCGGTGGCCAAGCTGGAATACGACGCCAAGACCGCCACCCTGCTCAAGGCCAAGGGACACGGCCTTGAGCAGGCCCGCAAGAAATCCTGATCCCCCATGCGCATCCTCCTGGTAGAAGACGAACCCACGCTGGCCGCGCAGATCCACGCGAGCCTGGTCGACGCGGGCTACGCGGTCGATACGGCAGCCGACGGCGTCGATGGCTGGCACCTGGGCGCCGAAGAGCCCTACGATGCCGTGGTGCTCGATCTTGGCCTGCCCGGCCTTGACGGGCTATCCGTGTTGCGCCGCTGGCGCGCGGCGCAGGTGAACCTGCCGGTGCTGATCCTGACCGCGCGCGATAGCTGGACCGACAAGGTGGAAGGCATCGATGCCGGGGCCGACGACTATCTCGCCAAGCCCTTCCGCATGGAAGAGTTGCTGGCGCGCATCCGCGCCCTGATCCGGCGCGCCCACGGCATGGCCGCGCCCGAACTGGCCTGCGGACCGGTGCGCCTGAACGCACGCACAGGCGTGGTGACGGCCGATGGCGCCGCCGTGGTGCTGACCGCGCATGAGTTCAAGGTGCTCGATTACCTGATGCACCACCCGGGCGCGATCATCAGCAAAGCGGTGCTGACCGAGCATATCTACGCGCAGGATTTCGATCGCGACAGCAATACGATCGAAGTGTTCGTCGGCCGGCTGCGACGCAAGCTCGGCGTCGACGTGATCGAGACGGTGCGCGGCCAGGGTTACCGGCTGCGCCCGCCCACCGCCTGATCCATGCGCCACTCCTTAGCCATCCGCCTGCTCGCGGTCGCGGCTATCTGGCTGGCCGCCGCGCTTGGCGGCACCGGCTGGCTGCTCTCCACGCTGTTCGCGCGGCATGTCAACGAGACCTATGTCCGCCAGCTCGACAACCAGCTCACCAGCCTGGCCGCCGCGCTCGACTGGAGTCCCGACGGCAAGCTCGCGCTGGCCCGCGCGCCGGCCGATCCGCGCTACGAACTGCCCTATTCCGGCGCCTACTGGCAGGCGCAGGCAAAGGGTGCCACGTTGCGCTCGCGCTCGCTCTGGGATGCCGAGATGCCTGCCACGGTGGGCAACCAGGTGGCGGGCAGCCACGCGGAGATCCGGCCCGGGCCCAACGGACAATCGTTGCTGGTGGTATCGCGCCCGATCGTGCTGGCGTCGGCGGACACGCCGGTGACGCTCTCGGTCGCACTGGACCGCACCGAGCTGCGCGCCGCGCGCCAGGCCTTCAACCGGCTGCTGGGCTGGTCGCTGACGGCGCTCGGCGCCGGACTGCTGCTGGCGGTGGCGGCCCAGGTGAAATTCGGGCTGGCGCCGCTGGCGCGGCTGCGCCGGGCGCTGGCCGCGCTACAGGCACGCCGCGAGAGCCGGCTGGGGGGGACGTGGCCGACCGAAGTGGTGCCGCTGGTCAATGAAATCAATACCTTGCTGGCGCGCAACGCCGATGCGCTGGAGCGCTCCCGGCGCCAGGCCGCCGATCTCGCCCATGCGGTCAAGACACCGCTTGCCATCCTTGCCAACGAAGCCGGGCGGTTGCCCGGCGAGGCGGCCCGCGCCGCCGCCGCGCAGGTCGAAGCCATGCGCCGGCAGGTGGATCGCCACCTGGCGCGCGCGCGCGCGGCCGGTGCGGCCAGTGCTCGCGGTGCCCGTATCGAGGCCGGTCCGGCGGCGGCCGAGCTGGCGCGCGCGCTTACCCGCCTGCACAGCGGGCGCGAGATCGTCATCGAAGTGGAAGGCAACGGGCACTTTGCCGGTGACCGCCAGGACCTGATCGAGATCCTCGGCAACCTGCTCGACAACGCCTGCCAGTGGGCCCGCTCACGCGTTCGCGTCAGGCTCGCGGAGCATGCAGGCATGCTCGAAATCGTGGTGGAAGACGATGGTCCGGGCATGCAGCCCGAAGCGCGCGAACTGGCTACGGCCCGCTTCGGGCGCCTGGATGAGTCCGCTGCCGGCAGCGGACTGGGGCTGGCCATCGTCAGCGAGATGGCAGCCCTTTACGAGGGAGGACTGGCGCTAGGCGGCAGCGACCTGGGCGGGCTGCTGGCCCGCCTGCGGCTGCCGGCGGGCCAGGCATGACAGGCCCGCGCTTGCCTGTCAGCAGGCAGCCGTCATCTTGAAGATGCCTTGGGCATTGCTGGCATCGAAAGACAGGTCCAGCGTGCCGCCCGCGGCTTCCGAGGCGGGCACGAAATCGCGCGTGATGAACTCGTAGAACGAGCCCGGCACGGTGCGCTTTACCACGATGCCGTCGGTGCCGACAAACCGGCGCTCCACCGGGTCAGCCTTGAACGCCGTCTGCAGAACCCGCCCGGAGCGCGACACTTCCACCGTATCCTTGATTGGACGACCCAGGCCGCGTTGCGCGTCGGCCACGGCGCGCACGTCCGCCACGCGGTCGGTGGCATGGTTGAACGCATTGCCCTCGGTGGAAATCCAGGCCATCTCGGCGGATTCCTTCAGCAGCAATTCGTAGTCGGCCAGCGCCGGCTCGGCATGATGACGGTCGAAGCAGGCGGCCAGCTTGGGCACCAGCCGTGCCGCGTCGGCCATCGGCAGGCTTGCATCGCGCTCCAGCACGGCCAGTTGCGCCACGGCATCGTCATCGAGTGGGTCGGCGGACGCCGACACCACGCGCGATACCGCGGCCTGGAATGCCGCGCTGAAACGCTCAGGGTGCAGTTCGCTCAGGAAGTACTGGGCGATGTCGTCCGGCAGGTCGGCATGCGCGTAGGAGCGGCCCGTCATGCCGATGCGATCGAGCGGATAGGTGCCGTTGAGGCGGTAGCCCAGCGGGGCGAGGATGCGGGTGAAGGCGATCTCGCCCGAAGGCAGGTCGCCGCATTCCCACTTGACCGTGCGCAGCGCGCCGTGGTCGAACACTACCTGGCCGCCCGCCTCGATGACGTCGCGCGTATAGGCCATGCCCGTCGGCACGCGTTCGAGGATGCCGGCGAACAGCACCATATTGAGCGCCTGCGCTACTTCGGCGCGGCTGGCTTGTTCGCTGCTGGAAGACAGCAGTTGCGGGGAAACATTCATCAATTGCAGCAACTCGGCTGCTTGTGTCTCGCCACAAACGGTCTCGAGGAGGCGTTGCAGATTCGGCTTCGTCATGGTCAATGCGCTTGAATTCGTTTGTTTTCAGGGGATAGCGGGAGCCGAAGGCCCCGGGCGGGTCTTATTGTGCGACCGCGGCAGACTTCGTACAATTGATAACTTCGCACCAACTTCCTTCCAAAAACGCACTATGCGCAAATGCATTCCCAGTCTCACGGCGCTGCAGATGTTCGAGGCCGCGGCACGGCTGGGCAGTTTTACCCGCGCCGCGGACGAGCTGGCGGTAACGGAAAGCGCAGTATGCCGGCAGATCGCCGGCCTGGAAGCGCGGCTTGGCGTGCCGCTTTTCCACCGCATCCGCAAGCGCATCGTGCTGACGCCGGCGGGCGGGACCTATGCCGAGGAAGTGCGGGAGCGGCTCGACCAGATCGAGCAGGTCACGCTGGATGTCATGGCCCAGCGCCCGCGCGGGCGCGCCATCGAGCTGGCGATCGGGCCCACCTTTGCCAGCCAGTGGCTGATCCCGCGCCTGCCGCTGCTCGCCCGCGCCCTGCCCGACCTGACGCTGCACCTGTCGGCGCGCACCGAGGCATTCGAGCTTAGCGATACCGCTTTCGACGCGGCGATCTATTACGGCGAGGGATTGTGGCCGGGGACCGAAGGCGAGCGCATCCTGGGAGAAGGCCCTTCGGTCCCGGTGTGCAGTCCGTCCCTGCTGGGACGCCGCAAGCAACTGGGCCTGGATCAACTGCTTGAACTTCCGCTGCTCCACCTGAACACGCGCTTGCGCGCCTGGAGCGACTGGCTTGCCGCCGCGGGCGCGGCGCAGCCTGCGCAAGCCTTGCGCGGCCCGCGCTACGACCTCTACACCATGCTGGCGCAGGCGGCGGCGGCCGGCGTCGGCGCAGCCCTGATCCCGCGCATCCTGATCACCGAGGAACTGGCGCAGGGCCGGCTGGTGGTGCCATTCACCACGCTGCCGGCCGGCATCGACAATCGCAAGGCCTATTACTTCGCCCACCGACGCGGCCTGGCACCCGATGACAAGGTCCTGCAGCTACGCGGCTGGCTGCTGGAGTGCGGCGCGCAGGAGGATCCTGCCGTCATTGCGCATGGGCGATGACGGCCTCTCGTGTCTCCCGCGCCAGGCCTGCGGCAAAGGCGGCTTCCGCCACCAGGAACAGCGGCCCGATCAGCAGTCCGGCCAGATCGTCCACAAACGCCGGCTTGCGGCCTTCGTAATAGTGGCCGATAAACTGGATCAGCCAGCCCGCCACGAACAGGCCGAGGCCCCAGGCCAGCCACACGCCGGTGGACAGCGCCGCGATCGCGTCGCCGAGGTAGACGAAACCGGCCAGGATCAGTGTCATCGCCAGCCCGAAACCCGCCGACAGGCGCAGGTAGAACAGGCAGGACAACCCATACACCACCATGGCCGGGGTCAGGTACGCCGGGCCTTCGCCCAGCGTCATGGCCGGGCGGGCCAGCAGCGTGGTCACGGCCAGCACAATCATGGGAATGCCGATGAAATGGGTGAACACATTGCGCGCGTCGCGGTGATAGGCTGCGTAGTTGGCCAAGTGGTCGATCAGGGTCTTCACGGGGCTCCTCCTGCCGGGGCATAGTTATCGCGGCTGCTTTACGGTGGCCGCCTGTTGTGGCCGTATAGTAATAGGCAGGGAAAAGCCCGTCTGTCCGGTTTCTGACAATCCGGCACGGCGCCGATAAAAGGAGATCATCATGCGCTTGGCGCCCCGCGAACGGCAGGAGCCGTCCCCGGATCCGCTGCGCGTCCTGCGTGGCGGCAACTGGTTCGGCACCTTGCCGGCGGCTCTGCAGGACACCCTGCTGCGGGACGCCGTCAGCCGCAAGCTCGCGGCCGGCCAGTTGCTGTTTGCCCGCGGCGACGCCTTTGATGGCATCTACGCCGTGGTGGCCGGCACGGTGCAGATCGACACCCACAGCGAGTCGGGCAAGGCGGCCTTGCTCGGCCTGCTGGAACCGGGCAACTGGTTTGGCGAGATCTGCCTGTTCGACGGACTGGCCCGCACGCACGATGCCCACGCCACCAGCGCGGCCACCGTGCTGCACCTGCAGCGCGACAGGCTCTATGCGATGCTGTCCACGCATCCCGAATGGTGGCGGGAATTTGGCAAGCTGCTCGCAGCCAAGACCCGGGAGGCGTTCCTTTACGTGGAAGAGACGCAATTGCTGCCCCCGCTCGCGCGCACCGCGCGCCGGCTGGTGGCCATGGCCCAGGCTTACGGCAACCTGCCCGGACTGGAGCGCCGCTCCGTACACATCCCGCAGGAACAGCTTGGCCAGATGCTCGGCTTGTCTCGCCAGACGGTCAACCAGGCTCTGCGCGAGCTCGAAACGCGAGGGCTCCTGCGGCTGCATTACGCCGACATCGAGTTGCTCGACCTGCCGGCACTGCTGGCGCTGGACTGAACCTGCCATGACTTCCCGATACTTCGGCCCGCGCGGGTAGCGCAAGGCAAACATCGATATGACCACATGACTACGCTAGACGACATCCGCCTGCACGCCTATCTCGAGCGCATCGGCCATCCGCGACCCGGCCAGCCGGACCGCGCGGCGCTCGACAGCCTGATTGCCGCGCACCTGGTGCATATTCCGTTTGAAAATGTCGACGTGCTGCTCGGGCGCCCGATCCGCATCGGCCTGGACGCAGTCTTCGACAAGCTGGTCACGCATGCGCGCGGCGGCTACTGTTTCGAGCAGAACACCTTGCTTGCCGCCGTGCTGCGAACGCTTGGCTATGGCGTCACAGCGCTCGCCGCGCGGGTGCGGTGGAATATCCCTGACGATGTGCCCACCATGCAATCGCATATGCTGCTGCGCGTGGAAGCGGCACATCACAGCTATATTGTGGACGTGGGCTTCGGCGGCCCCAACCCGTATCGCGCGATGCCGCTGCCGCAGACGGAGCGTCCCGATACAGTATTCCCCTACCGCCTGGCCGCGGTGGATACGCCCGGCGCCGCGTTTCATCTCTACGACCTGGAAGTCGGCGGCGCAAACGGCTGGCTCAAGCTCTACCGATTCGATCTTTCGCCGCAGCAGGCGATCGATTTCGAACCGCGCAACTGGTACACCTCAACCCATCCCGGCAGCCTGTTCCGCAACGCGCTGACCATGGCGCGCTCGCAGGGCGACAGCCGGCTGACGCTGATCAACGACGACCTTACCGTGCGCGCTGGCGATGGCAGCGCGCAACGCCAGCGCCTGGAGACCCCGGCGGCAATTGTCGAAACGCTGGCGGACAGCTTCGGCCTCGCGCTGGATACCGCCGACCGGGATCAACTAACGCAGATGCTGCCCGCGCTGATAGCGGCGCGGCGGCCAGGCTAGGCGCGCCGATACCCGGCTTCAGCCCGATTCAGAGCGGACCTCGAAGCCTGCCGCCGCAAGCAGCGCCGGCAGGCCCGCGTCCCCGACCATATGCAGCGCGCCCGCCACGATCAGGGTCGGCACGCGGTCCGCGATCAGCGACCGGATCTTCGGCATCCATTGCCGGTTGCGCGCGTCGACCAGGACCGCCAGCGAGCACGGCCACTGTGCCCGGCGCTGCGCAAGCAGCCTGTCGAACGGTTCGGCTTGCCCCTGCCGCCACCACCGCACCATGTTGGCCGGCTCCGCGGCGGCAAGTTCGGGTTGCTCGGCGAAGAAGGCCAGCATCGACATCTGCTCATCCAGCGGCACGCCCTGCAGCATGCGCAGCGCTTCGGTACCGTCTTCCAGCGCATCCGTGGCCCGTCCTTCCACCGTGGCGCGCGTCCACAAGAAACGATCGAGGCCATACTGCGCCAGGATGCCGTGCCGCGCGGCCAGCGCGAACTGCAGGTGCATTGCAGCAAACACGGGCCGCAGGTGTTCCAGCTCAGCACCGGGCAGCCCGAAGTCCAGCCATAGCGCCCGCACCTGCTCGAACGTGGCAGGCGGCAGGTGCTGGCTGAGACCATCACCCTCCGGGAAATACGCCGCGCCGAAATCCGGTTGCCGGTCCAGCGCTACCTCGAAGACGATGCGGGCCGACGCGTGCCAGGCTTGCTCAGCGGCCCGCTCCAGGGCCGATAACGGCGCATCCAGCACGTGGATCGCCCCGAGCAGGTAGACCTCGGTATTCCTGATTTGCCAGAGCATGTGGTGCTTACCTTGTCCTGAATGATTGGTTTGGCCCCGCGACGCGTTGCAAGCCGGGCGCGTTGCAAGCATACCCTTGCGCGCGCATCGCACGCGCGCTATGCACCGCGCTCATTGCCAAAAGAAAAAACGCTGATAAGCCGGGCCAGCCGCAGATTTGTGTGTGGACTGCGCGATAGCGCCCAACCATAATGTACCGGGCGGTAGCATTGCCGGGCGCGCGATCAGCGGCCTGGCCGCACGGCACCACGGCGTGATCCGCTGTGCAGAACACACATCCGGCGATGCTGCCAATATGAAGTTTCGATAGCGCCCTTTACAGAACATCTGGTCCCGCCCCGCGAGGACCAGGACACCAGGAGACACGCATGTCATTGTTCGACCTGACCGGCAAGGTTGCCGTCGTCACCGGCTCTTCACGCGGCATTGGCCGTGCCATCGCGGAGCAGATGGCGGTACAAGGGGCTAAAGTGGTGATTTCCTCGCGCAAGGCCGAGGCCTGCCAGGAAGTCGTCGATGCCATCAATGCCAGGCATGGTGCCGGCACCGCCATCGCCGTACCGGCCAATATCTCCTCCAAGGAAGATCTCCAGCACCTGGTCGACACAACCAACAGCACGTTCGGCAAGATCGACGTGCTGGTCTGCAACGCCGCCTCCAATCCCTACTACGGCCCGATGAGCGGCGTCACCGACGAGCAGTTCCGCAAGGTGCTGGACAACAACGTCATCTCCAACCACTGGCTGATTCAGATGGTCGCGCCGCAGATGATCGAGCGCAAGGACGGCTCGATCATCATCGTGTCGTCCATCGGCGGCCTGCGCGGCTCGCCCACCATCGGCGTGTACAACGTTTCGAAGGCGGCCGACTTCCAGCTGGCGCGCAACCTGGCGGTGGAGTTCGGTCCGCACAACGTGCGCGTGAACTGCATCGCACCGGGCCTGATCCGTACCGATTTCGCCAAGGCGCTGTGGGAAGATCCGGAGCGCTACAAGCTGTCGACGCAGGGCGCGCCGCTGCGCCGCATCGGCGAACCGGTGGAAATCGCCGGCGCCGCGGTATTCCTGGCCTCGGCTGCCAGCACCTTCATGACCGGCCAGGCCATGGTGGTGGACGGCGGCGTCACGATCTGAGCCACGCCGTACCCGTTGTTCCCTTTACGGGCTCGCTCCAAGCCTGAAGCTTGAGGCCTGAGCCGGGGCGCACCGTGCCCGCACCCATTGCCGCCCGGCTCGCCGGGCGGCAATGGGTGCGGGCATGCATGCATCGCCGGCACGCCAGAGCGCTGCCCATCCTGCCATGCAGTCAGGGAGGCATCGATGTCGAACAACCCGCAAACCGCTACGTCCTGGCCGGCCATCAGCCTGGCCGAAGCGCACGCCCGCCTTACCGCTCCCGGCGCCCCTTTCGAAACGGAAACGCGCGTGATCCGGGGCATCTCCACCACCGTCTGGAAAAACGCGCCGCCCACGCTGCGCGACCTTTTCCTGCAAGCCCGCGCGCTGGGTGACAAGACCTTCGTCGTCTATGAAGACGAACGCGTGTCCTATGACGCGTTCGGCCGTGCCGCGCTGACCATCGCGCATGCGCTGATCCGCGACGGCGTGCGCAAGGGCGATCGCGTTGCGCTGGCCATGCGCAACCTGCCGGAATGGCCGGCGGTCTTCTATGGCGCCTTGCTGGCCGGCGCCATCGTCACGCCGCTCAATGCCTGGTGGACCGGTGCCGAACTGGAATACGGCCTGGCCGACTCCGGCAGCAAGATCGCCATCGTGGACGATGAGCGCCTGGGCCGCATCCTGGAGCATCTGCCGGGCTGCCCCGCGCTGGAAAAGATCTACGTCAGCCGCGCCACTGCCCCACAGGCCGACGCGCGCATCGCGGCGCTGGAAGGCCTGATCGGCACGCCCGCGCAATGGGCCGCGCTGCCCGGGTTGCCGGTGCCGGACATTCCGCTCGACGCCGACGACGACGCCACCATCTTCTACACCTCGGGCACCACCGGCAAGCCCAAGGGCGCGCTCGGCACCCACCGCAATGCTACCAACGTAGCCGTGGCCGCCGCGTTCAGCCCGATGCGCAATTGCCTGCGCCGTGGCGAAACCATCCCGGCCCCTGACCCTGCCGCGCCGCAGAAAGGCATGCTGCTGTCGGTGCCCTTCTTCCACGTCACCGGCTGCATGGCGGTGCTAAACGGCGCGCTGGCCAGCGGCACCAAGATCGTACTGATGCGCCGCTGGGACGTGGTGCGCGCCATGGGACTGATCGAACGCGAGCGCTGCACGGCGGCTGGCGGTGTCCCCACCATCGCGTGGCAGATCATCGAGCATCCGGAGCGCGAGCGCTTCGACCTGTCCTCGCTGGAAAACGTCAATTACGGCGGCGCACCCGCGTCGGCCGAACTGGTGCGCCGCATCACCGAGGTGTTCCCGCACTCGGCGCCCGGCATCGGCTGGGGCATGACCGAGACCTCGGCCACCTTCACCAGCCACAGCGCCGAGGAATATGTGGCGCGCCCGGAAAGCGGCGGGCCGGCACTGCCCATTGGCGAGATGAAGGTGGTGGATGGACGCGGCCGCGGCTTGCCAACCGGCGAAACCGGCGAACTGATGGTGCGAGGCGCCAATGTGGTGCGCGGTTACTGGAACAAGCCGGAAGCCACCGCGCAGACGTTCATCGACGGCTGGCTCAAGACCGGCGACATTGCGCGGTTGGACGAGGAAGGGTTCGTCTATATCGTCGACCGCATGAAGGACATGCTGATCCGCGGCGGCGAGAACATCTATTGCATCGAGGTCGAGAGCGCGCTGTACGATCACCCGGCGGTGATGGACGCGGCGCTGGTGGGCATCGCCCACCGCACGCTGGGCGAAGAACCGGCGGCGGTGGTCAGCCTCAAGCCGGGTGCGCAAGCGACGGAGGCCGAACTGCAAGCGTTCGTGGGCGAGAGGCTGGCGGGCTTCAAGGTGCCGGTGCGAATCGTCTTCTGCCCCGATATGCTGCCGCGCAATGCCAACGGCAAAATCCTGAAATCGACTCTGCGCAAGATGTTCGACGCGGCGGCCTGACGCCGGGCTTTAACCAGGCACGCATAGCAACCTGGCCGCCGTGAAAGGGAGCACGGCGGCCAGGCTTGCCGGTGCCACACCGGTCCGACGGGGATAACTGGGGAACACCTATCAGATGCACACACGCCATTCATCCAAGCAGCTTGCGCCATTCATCAACGGGATCGCGACTTTGTCCGTCCTGGCCGGCGCGTTGATCGCAGCCGGATGCGCCAGCCGGGGGCAAGGCAGTGCCGCAGCCCCGGTGCCGGAGATCCGGCCCGGGATTCTTGCCGGCTACCTGCCGGCGCAGGCACGGCCCGACAGCCTTGCACTCGTACCGCCACCGCCAGCGCCCGGCTCGGCCGCCCAGGCGCTGGACGACGAGATCGCGCGTTCCAACCTGCCCCTGCGCGGCACGGCGCGCTGGCGGCTGGCGGCCCAGGACGCCAACCTGAAATTCCCCCAGGCCGCCGATGTCTTCTCCTGCGCCCTGGATGCACC